>NZ_CP077210.1:0-2810000 GCF_019047065.1 Aeromonas sp. FDAARGOS 1414
CGGCAGGCTCCATTGGCCTGCGTCGTTTGCAGCAGACGGCTCAGCTGATCCAGAGCCCGGATCATCCCGCCTGGTGGGAGAACGTGGAAGACTGGATTGAGACGTTGCGCCGGGAATATCCGGGCGATATCGCCCGGCTGCGGCGCTGGTTGCTGTCTTGAGGCTGGAGGTTGTCTTGAGTCTGATGGAAGTGGCTGGCAAGGAGCTGCAAGATGTATAGCCGTTTGATTACCCCTGCGCGCATCCACCCTTGGGGGGACGAGGATTTGCTGGAGGCGACCGAGCAGGATCGCGCCCGTATCGTGCAGGCGGCGCCAGTGCGCCGGTTGCAGCAGAAGACCCAGGTCTTTCCGCTCGATGTGAAGGCCTCGGTGCGCAGTCGCCTCACCCACTCGCTGGAGGTGCAGGAGACCGGTCGCCAGATCAGCCGCCGTATTCTGGCCGCCTTGCCAGCCGGGATGGTCTGCGAAGGGGCCTTTATCAATCTGGTGGAGATGTCCTGCCTGCTTCATGACGTGGGCAACCCGCCGTTTGGCCACTTTGGCGAGCAGGTGATGAGCCAGTGGCTCGGCGAGATGCTCGATCCCCTCTATCAGCAGGCGCTGGCGCAGCCCCCCTCGACCCAGTGGGCTGAGCTGCGTCAGGATCTGCAACTGTTTGATGGCAACGCCCAGAGCTTGCGGCTGGTGCACAGTCTGCACGAGCTCAATCTGACGCTCGGGCAACTGGCGGCGCTCTGCAAATACCCGCAGCAGCCTCAACCCGGGGTGAGCTATGGCCAACATCATGGCTGGAGCAGCAAACGGGGCATCTTCTTTAGCGAGCAGCCGCTCTACCGTGCCCTCGGCCAGAGTCTGGGATTGGCCCCAGGATGCCGTCATCCGCTGGTCTACATCATGGAGGCGGCCGATGATATCTCCTACTGCATCGCCGATCTGGAAGATGCGGTAGATCGGAGGATCCTGACTCTGGGTGAACTGCTGGCGGCACTGCGAGCTGCTGACCAGAGTGACTACATGGGCACCTTGCTGGATGACGCGCTTGCCAGTGGTCGGGGCTTTTTCCCCCATTTTCGCCAGCAACTTACCCGGGATCTGGTTGCGCTGGCGGCGCAGAGCTATGTCAGCGAACATCAGGCCATTTTGCAGGGCTCCTATCCGCAAGCACTGCTGCATGGTCAGGCGCCGGCGGCGCGGGTGCTCGATATCCTCAAGCAGGTGGCCCGCGAGCTGGTCTTTATGCGCCCCGAAGTGGAAGCGCTTGAGCTGGAGGGGTATGCGGCGCTGCGCGGGGTGCTGACCAGTTATGCCTGTCTATTGGCGCTGCCAGCGCCACAGTTTGCTCGCCTGCTGGCCGGGGAGGGGAGTCAGGCGCTGTTCTTTGCGCGCCGTCTCTATCACCGCCTCTCGGCCCGCCATCTCAAGGCCTATCGATTGGCGATCGCCACCCCGGATCAGCGTTTTGCCTGCCAGAACGAGCAGGAGTGGTATTACCGGGTGCGGTTGCTGCTCGATTATGTCAGCGGCATGACGGATACCTATGTACTGGAAGAGTACCGGCTACTCTCGGGGATCTGATGTGCTGGCATCGTTGCCAGACGGACAGCATAAAATGCCGTAAAAACGTTTAAAAAGGAGCCGCAAGAGGCTTGTTTTAAATTCGGATATTTTTTAGACTTCTGCAACCTGTTCAACTTTTACTCGGTAAGGAGATGAAAATGCAACATCTGATGCTCAATTTTGCATTCTCTCGCGGCACTGCGTGCGGCGTGAAATCTCGTGCTCTTTTACCGCGTGGCGTAAACAGGTAACCCCTGTCTTTTTATCACCCGCGGTTCGTCCCGCAGGGTGATATCCACTTTCTCCGGGAGAACCGCATGTTCAACTGGAGAATGTCATGTCTATCGAACTGATTTTACTGCGTGGTGTCGAGTCTTTGGTTCAAAAACGGATCGCCCGGGTTGAGCGTCGCCTCGCCGTGGTCAGTCTGTCACCTGCCCTGCTGAAAGATATTGGTCTGGAAGGGTTTGAGGGACAGATCGCCCATATCCGCGAAAGCGAGTATCAAACCGGCTTTCGGCTCGGGAATCGAATAACCTGATCCATAGGGGAGGGTAAACGCTCTCCCCGTGGTGATGTGGCAGGCGTAATGCCTGCCATTTTTGTGTTTGCAGGTTGATTTTTTATTCACTTTTCTGTGCCCCGGCACTATCCTCTCTGCCCCGTTTGTGACAGATGCGTATGTTTTCTCGCCTTGTTCCGCCAGGATCGGCAAGATTAGATATGGTGGCCTATCTGTTTTACTCATCAGGACAAGACTTCATGTCACTCTTTCGTCAGCTTTTTCTCCCCCTGTTGCTGCTGTTTTCCGGCCTGCCTGCTGTTGCTGTTCCCCAGTTGGAAAAGGCAGTGGCGGACCACCAGAGTGCGGCTGATGAAGAGTTGGTGGTCGGGGTGCCCCGTGGTGGTTATCCTCCGTTCCTCTATGAACTGCCCAATCAGCGCTATGCCGGTCCGCTCAAGGAGCTGGCCTCGCGTATTGCGGCAGAAATGGGGGTCTCCCTGCGCTATGTCTCCTACAACTCCTATGTGGATGCCCGTGGTGCGCTGAACAGACGCCAAGTTGATGCCTTGATCGGGGTCGAGCTCGATGCGCTCGAGCTGGAGGGGATGAATCATATTGGCTATCTGGGCTCCTACGCCCGCGCCATCTTGATGCGCCATCCGGATCAACGTTTGACCCTGGAACAGGCGCGCAAGCTTCGCTGGGTCTGTATTCGCGGTTTTGGCAGTTGCAATGAGCTAGCGCGACTGGGGATGCCTCATGTGACCGAGCTGGAGAGCCGTGATGAGGCGACCTATATGGTCAAACTGGGGGCGGCCGATGCTTATCTGGCTCTGGGGCCGATCATTGCCATGGAGATGGAGCGGTTGCCTGAGTCGATGGGGATTGTGATCCCGGACTGGATCCCCGGTAGTGCATTGACCATTGCAACCAGTACCCATGATCCGGCGCTGACGGATCGCATCTGGCAGGCCTACCAGCGGATCCCGGTGGCTGATGCCCGGTTGCGGCTGAATCAGGAAGACAGCCGTTTCAAGGCGGGTTTGTTGCTGGAACCAGACGAGGTAGCCTGGTTAAAGAAGAAGAGCAAGGTGGTCAGGTTTGCCGTTGCGCCGTCGTTTGCCGGTATCAGCGAGATTGATGACGAAGGGGTGTTGCACGGCTATGCGGCAGATTTGATGAAGTTGTTGAGTCTGCGCTCGGGGATCCGCTTTGAACTTGAGCCGACCAGCACCTGGCAAGAGTCTCTGGCTCTGCTGAAACAGCACAAGGTGGATCTGATCCCCCTGATGACACCGCTCAGGGATCGCGAGGCATTTGCCTCCTTCAGCTCCTCCTACCTTAAATTCGACAGCTATGTGGTATCCCGGCGCGGCGCACGCCCGTTGAAGTCGCTGGCGGAGCTGAAAGGGCGCCTGATTGGTGGCGTGACCGGTTCTTATGAGGCTTCTCTTATCAGCGCCCATGGTGGCAACGTCATTGAAGTGGGCAAGGATACCGAGCTGCTTACCCTGCTTGATACGGGGAAAGCCGAGTATGTGCTGTTGACCATGACCAATCTGGGGCAGCAGGCCATGAAGGGCTTCAACGAAAAGTATCAGGTGGTGCTGAGCTCCCCCGAGTTTTCCGTGCCCATCAGCATGGCCGTTGATATCAGGCAGCCCGAGCTGCTGCGGATCATGGACAAGCTGTTGCTGACCATCACGGATGAGGAGTGGCAACTGCTGGAGCGGCGCTGGCTCAATGTTTCGGTAAATGTCGAATCCGATTACAGCCAGTTCTACAAGTGGCTGGCGCTGGGCGGAGTGGCCTTGTTGACCTGCGGTCTGCTGGTGATGTTCTGGGCCCGCAGCCTGCGTCGCCAGATTGCGCAGCGGAAAATCGCAGAGAGCAAACTCAACGAACAGTTGCTGTTTGTACAGACCCTGCTCAACTCATTGCCGACCATGGTGGCATTGCGCGACAGCGAGCAGCGTATAACCCTCTGCAACCGGGCTTATCGCGATGCCTTTCTCGTTGATGTCAATGGCGAGGCGCTTGACGACCTGCAAAGCATCCCCGAGCCCCTGCGTGCGAGCGTGCTGGAAGAGGAGCGCAGGATATGGCAAAGCGGCCAGGAGCTGGAGGGGGCCGGCAATAGCTTGCGTGCCGATGGCACCCCTTTTCATGTTATCTATGCCAAGCGCCCTTACCGGGACCCCGATGGCAACATGCGGGGTGTGCTGACAGTGCTGACCGATGTCAGCCGTATCAAGGAAGCCGAGGAGCGTGCTCGTCAGGCTGAAACTCGCCTGACCCAGATCACCGACAGCATGCCCGGCGTAGTCTACCAGTATCTGTGGCTGGGGCCGGGCAAGGGACGCTTTCTTTATGCCTCTCAGGGGGCCAACGAGATCCTGGGGGTATCTCATCAGGATTTATTTAACGCTGAATCGGGTGGTGAGGTATTTGGCTTTACCGAACAGGCCCTGCAGGAGTTTGTCAGCAAGGTGGCCAACCATGCCGAGACCCTGGCCCCCCTCGATCTGGAGGTCAAGGTGGAGCGCCCTGACGGGGATCGCTATCTGCAGGTACGCGGCAATTTTGTCCGTCAGGAGCAGCAGGCGCTGATCCTCAACGGGGTGATTCAGGACATCACGGCCCTCAAGCAGCAGGAGCATGAGCTGCGCGAGGCACGTGCTTATGCCGAGCAGGCGATGCAGGCGCGCAGCCGCTTTCTGGCCACCATGAGCCACGAGTTACGCACCCCCATCTCCGGCATGCACGGCATGCTCGAGTTGTTGCAAATGAGCGAGCTCAACGACGATCAACGTTACATGGTGCGTAATGTGGTCACCTCGACCAACAACCTGCTCTATCTGGTCAACGACATACTCGATTTCTCCAAGATCGAGGCGGGTCAGTTGCAACTGCATTGTCAGGTCAGCCGGTTGCAGACGGTGATCTGCGATGCGATCCGTGGCCACGCTACCCTGGCCCATAGCAAGGGGCTCAACGTGACGCTGGAGTGGGGCCAGCATGTACCTGATTGGGCCGATATCGACGGGGTACGGGTCGGTCAGGTGATCTCCAATCTGCTCAACAATGCGGTAAAGTTCACCGAACAGGGGGAGGTCTCCATCCGGGTCAGCTACCTGCGCGATCAGCTTGCTATCAGTATCCGCGATACCGGTATCGGGATTGCCGAGGAGAAACAGGCATTGTTGTTCACTCCGTTTGAGCAGGTGGAGTCCGACATCAATCGCCGCTTTGGTGGTACCGGGCTGGGGCTGGCAATCTGTGATCAGCTGGTGCGCAAAATGGGGGGCGAACTCACCCTGACCAGCAAGGCGGGAGAGGGATCCCGTTTCCGCTTTACCGTGCCGCTGACCAACCCTCAATGGGATGCGCCCCCGCTGGCTGGCACCGAATGGTGGTTTTTCAGCGCCGATGCCAGCCTCGAGGCGGCCATGCGGCGGTTGGGCGCCAAGCTAAGGCATCTGGATGCCAGCCAGCTCAACCGCTCACTGGAAGGGTTGCTGCTGGCTGATCAGCTGTGGTTGGAGCAGGCCCTCGGCGGTGAGTGGCAGGGATGGTTGCAGCATGTCTCATTGAGAGGGATCATAGCGTCACCGAACGAGGCTCTTCGCGGCCGGATCGGCGGTCAGTTGTGGTGGCGATTGGGGCTCTCTCCTCTCTACCCGGACCTGCTGCTGGAGAGTTGTCTCGAACTGCTGCAGGAACGGGTCGCCCCGGTTTTGCCTGCGCTGGCCGACAAGCTGGGAGGACGGGTGCTGGTGGCTGATGATCATCCGGTCAATCGCGCCCTGCTGGCACGACAACTGGCTATCCTCGGAATTGAATCCCAGGTAGTGGAAGATGGCGAAAAGGCGTTGCGGGCCTGGCAGGGGCAGCCATTCTCCCTGTTGCTGACCGATTGCCACATGCCGGTGATGGATGGCTATGCCCTGACCAAGGCGCTGCGGGCTGCGGGCGTGACGGCGCCCATTATCGGGGTGACGGCGGATACCTCGGAAGAGGCTCATGCCCGTATGGTGGAAGCGGGAATGAGTGACATGCTGTTCAAGCCCTACCCGCTGGATACCCTGCGCCAGCTGCTGGCACACTGGCTCGCTGAGTCGGTACCGGCGGGCGATACAGCGGTGATGGCGGTCGATGATGTGCTGGCCGTTCAGGCTGAACGCTGGTTGACCCTGTTTGGCGATGAGCCGACGGCGCGGGCGATGGCGGCGGAATATCTCGACTCCAATCGTCAGGATGGGGCTCATATGATGGCTGCGCTGGCTTGCCATGATTTCAGCGTACTGGTAGAAACTGCCCACCGGATCAAGGGGGCAGCCCGCATGGTCGGGCTGCAGGAGCTGGCCACACAGGCTGCCAGGCTGGAGTCGGCTGCCAGATTGAAGCAGCTTGAGGAACTGGATGAGCTGACCAGCAAGGTGCAGCTATTGATGACGGCGATCGCCCACGACATTGGATTATGGCTCGATGAAAAAAGCACAACATGAGTTGGTCATTATGGTCGTGGAAGACCATGGATTTCAGCGCAAGGCGCTGCTGCACCAGGTCCGCAGCCTGGGTTACCAGAATCTGCTGGAGGCGGCCGATGGTGCCGAGGCGCTGGTACTGAGCCAGCAACACGCCGTCGATATCCTGTTTTGCGACCTGCGGATGCCGGGCATGGATGGCATGGCACTGCTGCGCCGCCTGTCACTGGGCGGTTTTCGCGGGGGGATTATCCTCTCCAGCGCCCTTGAAGACGATGTGGTGGAGGCCGTGTTGCGGATGAGTGCCGCCTATGGCTTGCAGGTGCTCGGCCGCATAGAGAAACCCTCTACCCAGCAGCAGCTCAAGCTGCTGATCGATGCTTGGTCACCCCGGGAGGAGCCTGCTAGGGAGGAGGAGGGGCACAGGATCGGCCTGGATGAGTTGTGCCGTGCACTCGAGCAGGATCAGTTGCTGCCCTGGTATCAGCCCAAGGTGAGCTTTGCCTCCGGCGAGTGGGTCGGGATGGAGGCGCTGGCCCGCTGGCAGCACCCGGAGTACGGCCTGATCTCTCCGGGGCGTTTTATTCCACTGGCGGAGCGCAACGGACTGATCGATCAGTTGACTGAAGTGATCATCGGCAAATCCCTTAGTGATGGTCACTTGTGGGAAGAGACCGGACTCTCGCTCAATCTGTCGATGAACCTCTCCACTACCTCGCTGATCGAGGGCGATCTGTGCAATTCCCTGATCAATCAGTGTCAACGCTGGAGCATCAACCCCGAGCTTATCACCCTGGAGGTGACCGAGAGCGCCTTTGTACAGGATCTGGGCAAGTCGCTGGAGGTGCTGACCCGGCTGCGGATGCACGGCTTTGGCCTCGCCATTGATGACTTCGGTACCGGCTACTCCTCCATGCAGCAACTGGCGCTGCTGCCCTTTACCGAACTGAAGCTGGATCGCTCCTTTGTCGACCGCTGTTTTGAAGACCCATCCCGTCTGGCCATTATCGAGTCCAGTATCGAGCTGGCGCGCAAGTTGGGCCTCAAGTCGGTGGCTGAAGGGGTAGAGGATGAGCAGACCTGGCGGTTGCTGGCAAAGTTGGGCTGCGATGTTTGTCAGGGGTTCTTCTCTGCCAGACCGATGCCACGCAGCGAGTTGCAAGAGTGGCACCGGGCTTGGCAAGATAGATTGCCTACACTGATATCTATCTGATTCTGTTGGCTGGATCCCTCCGTTTGAACAAGGATGTTCATGAAAATCTCAAGCAAGTTGCTGCTCAGCTTCGGTTTTATCAACCTGCTGATCCTGCTCTCCTCCGCGCTGGTCTATTACCGGCTGACCCAGATCAATCAGGCCCAACACACCCTGTTGGAGCAGGCGCTGCCCGCTCTGCAGCGGGATGAGGCGAGCCAGAAGGCTCTGGTTGCCACCGTTTCTGCCCTGCGTGGCTATCTGATCCTCGGCAAGGATCCGGCTCAGGCTTCCCGCCTCAAGCAGGAGTGGGAGTCGGCCTGGCAGGCCATTGCCCATCAGGCCTTCAGCCCGGCGCTCGCCAAGTCTCTCGAGACCTTCAAAAGCCATCAGGAGAAGGTGTGGACCATAGCCCAGAGTGAAGAGAATCTGCCCGCTCACACCCTGATGCTGCAGGAGGCGGGGCCGCTGGCGGAGGCTGCGCTCGATCAGCTGCAATCCTTTGCCAATGAGGAGGTGGCGACCTCGCAGGATCAGCTCGCGGGCGATCGCCGCATGCTGCTCAAGCAGGTGGGAGATGCCTACAACAGCCTCGCCAATTCCCTCTCTGCCCTGAGGGATTTTCTCATCTCAGGCGATCCCGAATACCGCAGCAAGTATCAGGATTACTACCAGTTTCACCAGCAGCGGGTGGCTGAGGTGAAGCAGCAAGCCGCGCTCTTTACCGATACCCAGCAGAGCCTCTGGCAGCTGTTTGAAGAGATGGCGACCCCCTTCTCCGAGCTGGTGGGGCAGGTGATCGAGAAGCGCCAGGCGCCGGATTGGGATCAGGCCAACTACCTGATGGCCACCGACATCGAGCCGATGCAGTCCAGCCTCAGCGAGCAGTTGGTCCAGCAGGTGAATAAAACCCGCGCCGAGGTGGATCAGATTTCGGCGCAGATGACCGGAGCCGGAAGGGCCATCAACCAGACACTAATGTTGGCCACCGGCAGTGCCATCGTGCTTGGCATGCTGGTCGCCTGGCTCTTTAGCCGTCGTCTGACCCGTGACATTGCCAGTCTGGTGATCCGGGCGGGGCTGGTTGCGGATGGTCGGTTGGCTGCCGAGCCCTTGCCGATAACGGGTCAGGATGAGCTGGGTGGATTGACCGGCTCCATCAACCGGATGTCTGCCCAGTTACGTGATCTGGTCGGCGAGTTGCAGGGCGCAGTGGGACAGGTCGAAGAGGCCTGTCTTGATGTGGGCAACACCACCAGAGCCATAGTGGCGGATCTGACGGAGCAGGATCAGCGGGTCGATGCGGTGGCGGCAGCTATCGATCAGATGTCAGTGAGTGCCCGTGATGTGGCTGGCAACATTGCCGGTGTGGCGGATAGTGCCCAGCAGGTGCAGCAGCAGACCCGTCAGGGAGAGGCTGCGCTGGCGCGAATGAGCGATACCATGCAGCAGATTGCCGCCATGATTGGGCAGGCCAACGAGGCCATGGGGCTGCTGGAGCATCAGAGTGAACAGGTGGGGCAGATCACCGAGGTGATCGCCACCATTGCGGAGCAGACCAATCTGCTGGCACTCAATGCGGCGATAGAAGCGGCACGGGCAGGCGAGCAGGGGCGCGGTTTTGCGGTGGTGGCCGACGAGGTGCGCCAGCTGGCGACCCGCACCCATCAATCAACCGCCGAGATCAGCCAGACTATTGCAGCCATCTCCCGGCAGACTCGCCAGACGGTGAGTACCGTCAGCAGCGGCACCCGGCTGGTGGAGCAGGGGCGGGATGCCGTTGGATTGGTGACCGATACCCTGAGTGCCATGAACGAGCTGGTGCACTCGCTGTCTGGCCAGCTGCAGGCCATTTCGGTGGCAACCGAGCAGCAGTCGCGGGTGGCCGCCGAGGTAGCCGGAACGGTCGATGACATTGCTGCGCTCAGTCGGCAATCCTGTCTGCGCAGTCAGCAGGGGGAGGAGATCGTAGCCAGACTGGCTGGCGATACCGGCAAGCTGAAGGCGGTCATCGCCCGCTTTGATCTTGATGCGTGAGATGGCGGGAGCATCCCGCCATTGCTATTGCCATTCACCAGGCCGTCTGGCCCGTGGGTTTAGTCCAGACGTCTGAAGGTGTGGTTGTCGAAGCTGCTGGTAGTCTCCCGGTTGAGCAGGCTGACCAGCAAAATTGCCCGTTTCTCTCCATCCGGCTCCATATAGATGGCTTCGAATCCAGCCAACGGCCCCTCTTCAATCAGCACCTTGTCACCCGAGCAGGGCAGGCTGGCGTAGCTGGCTCTCGCCTCGTCGCTGTCATCGCGGCTCATCAGCTGATAGACCAGCTTGCTGCTGATGGGGGTCCATTCACTGCCGAAGTGGATGATCCGGCTGATGCCGCGGGTCGACTTCAGGGTGACCGGGGTGACCTCTTCCAGATCCACATAGATGAACAGGTAGTTGGGGAACATGGGCTCCCGCACCGGGACACGCTTGCCCCGCCGCAGTTTTTCAATTTCCACCATGGGGTAGTAGGACTCGATCCCCTGGGCTTCGAGATGGGCGCGGGCGCGGGCCTCTTCTTTTGGCTTGCAGTAGGCCAGATACCATTTTTTCATGTGCTGAATATGTTCGTGTTGCCGTGCTCGCCGATATGATAACGGCAGCAAAAAAAAAGGCCACGCATTGCGTGGCCTTTTTTGCCGAGTGAGTGATTACCAACCTTTCACCAGGCCGCCCTTGAACAGTTCCAGCCCTTTCTTGTAGACGTCGTCGGTCTGGAAAGCCTGTACGAACTGTTTGACCTTCTCGTCGTCCTTGTTGTTGTCACGGGCAACGATCAGGTTGACGTAGGGGGACTCTTTGTCCTCAACAAACAGACCGTTCTCGGTCGGGGTCAGCCCGATCTGACCGGCGAAGGTGTTGTTGATGATGGCCAAGTCCACGTCTTCCAGCGAGCGCGGCAGCTGGGCAGCTTCCAGCTCTACGATCTTGAAGTTGCGCGGGTTGCTGGCGATATCCAGCACTGTCGCTTCCAGACCGGCACCCTCTTTGAGCTTCAGCAGACCTTGCTTCTCCAGCAGGATCAGGGAACGGCCCAAGTTGGTCGGATCGTTCGGCACCGCGATCTGGGCGCCATCTTTCAGCTCGCTCAGCGCCTTGATCTTCTTGGAGTAACCGGCGATCGGGTAGACGAAGGTGTTGCCGACCGGCACCAGCTTGAAGCCGCGATCACGGATCTGGGCATCCAGATAGGGCTTGTGCTGGAAGGCGTTGACGTCGATGCTGCCATCGTTCAGCGCCACGTTCGGGGTGACGTAGTCGGAGAAGTTGACCACCTCGACGGTCAGGCCGTATTTCTCCTTGGCCACTTTGGCGGCCACTTCAACCAGTTCGGTCTCGGGGCCGGCGATGGCGCCTACTTTCAGGGTCTTGTTCTCTTCCTTTTGACCGCAACCGGCCAGTACCAGAGTGGCCAGCAGGGCTGCCGCAACGGATTTGATGCCAAATTTCATAAAACCTCCTGTCAGAAATCGACGATTAACGATGATCATATTTGTTGACCAGGCGCTCACCCGCGCTCTGGATGAGTTGAACCAGTACGACCAGAATAACCACGGTCACCAGCATGACGGTCGGGTCGAAGCGCTGATAGCCGTAACGAATACCCACATCGCCCAGACCACCGCCCCCGATGGCACCGGCCATGGCGGAGTAGTTCACCAGCGTGACGAGGGTGATAGTGACGCTGTTGAGGATGCCGGGCAGGGCCTCGGGCAGCAGCACCTTGGTGATGATTTGCAGCGGCTTGGCGCCCATCGCCTTGGCCGCTTCCAGCAGGCCGTCCGGCACTTCCATCAGGGCCCCTTCCACCAGACGGGCAATGAAAGGGATGCAACCGACAGTCAGCGGCACTATGGCAGCGATGGTGCCGATACTGGTGCCGACAATCAGCCGGGTTAGCGGAATGATGGCGACCAGCAGGATGATAAAGGGCACCGAGCGACCCACGTTGACCACCATACCCAGAGTACGGTTGAGCAAGGGGTTGGCCAGGATCTGGCCCGCCTTGGTCACATGCAGCGCTACGCCGAGTGGCAGGCCCAGCAGGCAGCCGAACAGGGCGGAGGCAAACACCATGATCAGGGTGTCGCCCAGGGCCGTGATGAGCAGATTAATCATGGCTTCGGACATAACCCATTACCTCCAGCTGAATGTGGTTGTCGATAAGGAACTGCTGGGTCGCCTCGCACTGGGCTTCATCCCCGAACAGCTCGGCCAGCAGGAAACCGAATTTGACGCCACCGGCGTACTCGATGTCCGCGCTCAGAATACTGATGTCGATATTGAAACGGCGGCTCGCCTCGGAGATCAGCGGCGTATCGACCGTGCTGCCGGTAAAGCCAAGCTTCACCAGCGGGTAGCTGCCCGGCACCCGCTCCGCACTCATCCGATCCTGATACTCTTGGGGTACTTCCAGGTGGATGGTGGAGTGGATGAAATCCCGCGCCAGCTGGGTCTTGGCATTGCTGAAGAACCAGGCCACTTCGCCCTGTTCGATCAGACGGCCGTCGCTGATGATGGCCACTTCGTCACAGATCCCCTTCACCACATCCATCTCGTGGGTGATGAGCAGGATGGTGAGCCCCAGCTTGACGTTGATCTCCTTGAGCAGGGTCAGGATCGAGCGGGTGGTCTGCGGGTCGAGGGCCGAGGTGGCCTCGTCGCAGAGCAGTACCTTGGGGGCCGGTGCCAGTGCACGAGCAATGGCGACGCGCTGTTTCTGACCGCCGGAAAGCTCGGACGGATAGGCCTGGGCACGGGCTTCCAGCCCGACCAGTGCCAGCAGCTCGGCAACCCGTTGCTGGATCTTCTCTTTGCTCCAGCCTGCCAACTCCAGCGGAAAGGCGATGTTGGCAAACACGGTGCGGGAGGCAAGCAGGTTGAAGTGCTGGAAAATCATCCCGATCTGGCGGCGAGCCTGGGTCAGATCCCGTTCGCTCAGGGCGACCAGATCCTGGCCATCAACGATGACTTGGCCCTCTGTCGGGCGCTCCAGCAGGTTGACACAACGAATGAGGGTACTCTTGCCGGCACCGGAGGCACCGATCACCCCGAAAATTTTGCCTTGGGGTACATGCAGACTCACATCACGCAGGGCGTGCACGGCGTCACTGCCTGTACCGTAGACTTTGTTGAGACCGATCAACTTAATCATGGATTCTTCCGTGCTAACAGCCTTAAAGCACAGGGCGCTACAGGCGGGGAAATTGGGCAGAGGTTCCACTGGGTTACTCTGTCATCATGGAGGATGATGCTAAGATGTCTGGATGGCCATGTCAACGCATGTTTTTACGTCTAGACGTCTAAAAAAGTGATAAGGATTTCTGTCTGGTGGATAACGATCAGGGTGGATATGTTACGTATCCAGATCCTGTTTCGCTTGCGTGGCACATGGCCGAATTAAAGATGGTTTATATCGGGTAAATGCTGGTTTTATTAGTTCGTCAGCCCGTTTCTGTTCACATCTGCTGTCTAGCCTGATGCTCCTCCATCGTTACATAAATTGCTGCACAAATCGTTCCCTATTCGCGACCGGATCACCTGACCGTCACTTTGTCGGCGTCAACCTTGATGCAGCGCAAGAGGGGCTCGGATAGGGATTGGGTCGGTGGCGCCGGTTTTTTATACTGATGATGTCGACAAGCATGGAGGGCTGTGCGATGAGATTCCAACAGATCAAAGAGTTGCTGCACTATCTTGAGCAGGTTCATCACCAGCTCGGACTCTGTTACGGGCGTTTGACCAGTCAGGTGGACAGCGAGCGCAGCCGGATGTTGCTGGTCTATCTGCAAGGGCGTGAGGATGCGGCCAGTGCCCATCTGCACGAATATGCTGCTCAGCTGGGAGAGGCGGTCAGGGAGACCTGGCTGAACCAGAGTTTCAGCGAGGATATGCTGCCTGCCATTACCCGCTTCGAGCTGCCGGCATCAGTCCAGACCCAGGATATCGTCACTCAGGTATGCCGTTGGGAAGAGCAGCTGGTGGGCGAGCTGAGTCATCTGGCCCGGGAGTGCCCGACACCGGCCACCACCGCCTTGCTCGAGAATCTGGCCAGGCTGGAGCAGACCCGCCTGACCCGACTGGTGCACGGAGTACATCGACTCGACGACATGTAACGGGTGATAAGCGCCAAACACGCAAGATGATGGCCAAACAAAAGGGCCCGGCAGCAGTGCCGGGCCCTTTCCATTGGATATCTGCTGACTTGCAGTGAGCGTCGGTTAGCCCTGCTGCTCGGCCGCGTAGAGGGCGGCCCCGATAATGCCCGCCTGATTGAGGCTGGCCGCCGGAATAAGCGGCGCCCGGGTCTCGATGCGATCGATAAACTTATCCAGCTTGGCTGCGCTGCCGCCCCCCAGAATGAAGAGGTCGGGGGAGAAGAGAAACTCGAGGCGCGCCAGATATTTGTTGAAGCGCTTGCCCCAGCGGTTCCAGGAGAGATCTTCCCGTTTGCGCGCCGCATCGGAGCAGTAGTGCTCGGCGACCATTCCTTCCAGCATCAAATGGCCCAGCTCGGTGTTGGGCAGCAGATGGCCGTTGACGAAGATGGCGGTGCCGATGCCGGTGCCGACCGTGATGAGGATGATGACCCCCTTGCGATCCTTGCCAGCGCCAAAGCGCATCTCGGCCAGACCGGCGGCATCGGCATCATTCAGCACATAGCAGGGCTTGCCGGTGACATCGGCAAACAGATGCTCGGCATCGGTTTCGATCCAGCTTTTGTCGATGTTGGCGGCACTCTTGGCAACCCCGTTGTGGATGGTGGCGGGAAAGCCGCAGCCCACCGGCCCTTTCCAGTCGAAGTGTTCGACCAGCGCCTTGAGGGTATGGGCGATGGCGGCCGGGGTGGCCGGTTGCGGTGTGGCAATGCGATGGCGCTCGCCAATCAATTCGCCGGTTTTGGTATCGACCAGACAGCCCTTGATCCCCGAGCCTCCAATATCCACTCCCAACATATGCATCTGTGTTGTCCTTGTTGTGTGCCGACCAGTTTGCAGTGACCACGCTGTTATGGGCACTGCAGGTCGGCAGAGCATGAAAAAAGTGCTGCAATCCGGCAAGGGGCAGATCACTTATGCGTGATCCGACAGACCTTTTTCGATGCAGCGGATCAGCAAACGGGTCTTCTTGTTCTCTTCATCCTGACGCCGGGCAAGGGTGGTCAGCGCCCATTCGATATGTTCGGCCACCATGGGATCGGCGGTGGTCAGCCCCAGTTGCAGGGCCGCGATCACCTCGGGGGTCGCCGGGCCATTGCCAAGGGCGACCGCCAGATTGCGGCGCCAGCGTTGATAGCCGATGCGGCGGATCGGGCTCCCTTCGGTCTGCTTGAGAAAGTCGCTCTCGCTCCAGCGCCACAGCGCCAGCAGGGGCGGTCGGTGCAGGCTGGGGCGCGGGCTGAAGTCGGGTTCCGGGCTGGCATCGGCGTAGCGGTTCCAGGGGCAGATAAGCTGGCAGTCGTCGCAGCCGTAGATGCGGTTGCCCATCAAGGGCCTGAACTCTTCCGGAATAGGGCCGTCATTCTCGATGGTGAGATAGGAGATGCAGCGGCGGCCATCTACCACATAGGGGGCGACAATGGCGCCGGTCGGGCAGATGTTGATGCAGGCGACGCACTTGCCGCACTGCTCCTTCTCCACTGGCTGGTCGAGCGGTAGCGGCAGGTTGAGCAACAGCTCACCGAGAAAGAAGAAGGAGCCGGCCGATTCGTTGAGCAGCAGTGAGTGTTTGCCAACCCAGCCGAGGCCTGCCTTGGCCGCCAGTGGCCGCTCGAGGATGGGGGCGGAGTCAACGAAGGGGCGCCACTCACCCAAGGTCTCTTCAGTGCCTTGAAACAGCTCGGCGCAGCGCGCTTCGATGCGATCACCCAGCTGTTTGAGCCGGTTGCGCAGCACCTTGTGGTAGTCACGGCCGAGGGCATAGCGGCTGATATAGCCGAGGGTCGGATCGCGCAGGGTGGCAGCAAAGCCTGCCTCGAACGGCAGGTAGTTCATCCGCACCGACAACACCCGCACCGTGCCCGGCAGCAGCTCGTGGGCGCGCGCCCGCATCATGCCGTGGCGTGCCATGTAATCCATGCTGCCGTGATAGCCCGCATCCAGCCAGGCCTGCAATCTCGGCTCTTCGATACGCAGATCGGTGTCGGTGATGCCCGCCTGGTCAAAACCTAGCTCCCGTGCCCAGAGCTTGATATCGTGGGCCAGCTGGTGGAAGTCAGGTGCACTCATGCGGCTTGGCCTGGCCGGAGTTTGCTGGCGTGGGTCGATTGATAAGAGGCGGGAGCCGTCATGGTAGAGATCATCAGGGGCGCGTTGGGCACAAAAGAGGGAGGCAGTTTACCACAGGGGCTGTGGCAGACTGAACAGATCCGCGCACTGGAGCGCAACTGGGCCGCGCGTGAGGGGCAACCTCTCTATGCCCTGATGGAGCGAGCCGGTGCCGCGCTGCGCACCTATGCCACCCTGCATTGGCCCGACAGTCGCTGCTGGTGGATTTTCGTCGGCCCCGGTAATAACGGCGGTGATGGCTATGTTCTGGCCCGCCTTGCCCGCCAGATTGGCATCGAGGTGGTGGTGATTGCCGCCAGAGCACCCGACCAGCTGAAAGGGGATGCCAGACGGGCCGCCGATGAGTGGCTGGCGGCCGGTGGCCGGGTCTGGCTGGCCGAGCAGTTTGATGATACCCAACACTCCGCCCCGGAGCTGGTGGTCGATGCCCTGCTTGGCACCGGCGTCAACACGTCCCTCTCGCCACTACTGACAAAGATCGTCGCAACAATCAATGGCTTGGCCGTGCCCGTGCTGGCGGTGGATCTCCCCTCCGGCCTCAACGGCGATACCGGCCGTGCCATGGGGGCTGTGGTGCAGGCCACTCGCACCCTCACCTTTATCGGTATCAAGCAGGGGATGCTCACTGGCGACGGGGTGGATTGCGTCGGCCTGCTCGATTGTGATCCCCTTGGCGTGACGCCTGATGACACTATGCTGCCCGCCGCCTGGCGTATCGATTATCCACTGCTCAGCACGCAGTTGACCCCGCGCCAGCGCGCTTCCCACAAGGGCTCTTATGGCAAGGTACTGCTGGTGGGGGGCAATCGCGGCATGCAGGGGGCCATCGTGCTGGCGGCTCGCGCCTGCCTGCGGGCGGGGTCCGGGCTGGTGCGGGTGTGTCAGCATCCGGAGCATCCACCGGTCAGCCTCTATCAACCCGAACTGATGAGTCTCACTACCGCTGATGACGAGGGGTGGGCGTCGGTGCGGGTCATTGGCCCCGGGCTCGGTCAGGATGAGTGGGGAAGCGCGCAAATCGCCCGTTATCTCACCGACCGGCTGCCACTGGTTTTGGACGCCGATGGATTGAATTGGCTGGCGCAATCTCCCCGCCATCAGGATAATTGGGTGCTCACGCCCCATCCCGGCGAAGCTGCGCGCCTGCTGGGATGCTCCATTGCCGAGATTGAAACCGACCGGTTTGCCGCCGTGCAGGCGCTGCAGCGGCGTTATGGCGGTGTGGTGTTGTTAAAAGGGGCGGGAACACTTATTTATGACGGCGAGCGGGTCGCTCTCTGTTGTGAAGGCAATCCCGGCATGGCAAGTGGCGGCATGGGCGATCTGTTATCTGGTATAATCGCCGCCCTTTTGGCCCAGGGCTGGTCTGCCACCATGGCAAGCTTGCTGGGCGCCGTGATCCACGGCGAGGCCGCAGATCAGGCCGCCGCCGACGGCGAGCGGGGCATGCTGGCGTCAGATCTGCTGCCGCTGATCCGCAAACTGGTTAATCCCGACACCATTACAAGTTAAAAAGAAGAACATGGCAAAACAGTTGATGATGACACTGCCGGACGAGGCAGCAACCGTGGCACTGGGTGGCCGTCTGGCACAGGCCTGCCAGCAGGCGACCACAGTGTTTTTGCATGGCACGCTTGGCGCCGGTAAAACCACCCTGACCCGCGGCTGGGTGCAGGGCCTTGGCCATCAGGGCAAGGTAAAGAGCCCGACTTACACCCTGGTCGAACCCTATGAGCTCGATGGCTGGCAGGTCTACCATTTTGATCTCTATCGCCTGGCTGATCCGGAAGAGCTGGAATTCATGGGCATTCGGGACTATTTTGCCGCCAACACTCTCTGTCTGGTGGAGTGGTCCGAGAAGGGCGAGGGCTGGTTACCGGCTCCCGACCTGGAAATTACCCTCACTTATGTAGGCGAGCAGCGCGAGGTTTTGATAGAGGCTCGCACTGCTATTGGCGAAGCCATTCTGGAACGGTTGTCATCTACGTGCGCTTGATCCTTGTTATTGCTCTCTCTTTGATGGCATTACCCTCTTGGGCGAATCAGCTCAAGAGCGTACGAATCTGGCCATCACCGGATAATACCCGGGTGGTGCTCGATATGAGCAGCGCCCCCAACTTCAACTATTTCACCCTCACCGGCCCGGATCGGCTGGTGATCGACCTGAAAGGGGCGAGCAACGCCACCAATCTGGCGCGGATCGAGAACAACAGCGAACTGGTGCGCAAGATCCGCCAGAGCACTCCGTTGGAGAAGGGCGGTCTGCGGCTGGTGATGGATCTCAGCTCCGCCATCAAGCCGGTGGTCTTTCCGCTGGCGCCAGCCGGGCCCTATGGTCACCGTCTGGTCATCGACCTTCCTTATGAAGAGAAGCGCTCGGCGGCAGCAGTGCAATCCACGCCCGTCGGTGGCAAGGGCAAGGGGGTGGTGATTGCCATCGACCCGGGCCACGGCGGGGAAGACCCGGGCTCCATTGGCCCGCGTCGTACCTATGAAAAACGGGTGACGCTGGCGGTCTCCCAGAAGCTGGCGGCACTGATCGACCGCGAGCCGGGGATGCGCGCCGTGCTGACCCGTCGTGGCGACTATTTCGTCGACCTCAACAAGCGTTCCGAGATTGCCCGCAAGGCCAAGGCGGATCTGCTGGTGTCGGTCCATGCGGACAGCTTCCATAACTCCACTCCGCGCGGCGCCTCTGTCTGGGTCCTCTCGACCAACCGTGCCAACCGCGAGATGGGCAGCTGGCTGGAGAAGCAGGAGAAGCAGGGCGAGCTGCTGGGCGGGGTCGGCAAGGTGTTGGCGGAATCCGATCCCAATCCCTATCTGGCGCAAACTTTCCTAGACCTTTCCATGGACAAGTCCCGTGCCGAAGGCTACGACGTCAGCCGTCAGATCCTGCGCTCATTGGGCAAGGTTGCCCGACTGCACAAGAAGGCCCCGGAGCATGCCAGTCTGGCTGTGCTGAAGGCGCCGGATATTCCCTCGGTGCTGGTCGAAACCGGCTTTATCTCCAACCATGCGGAAGAGAAGCTGCTGGCTACCTCAAGCTATCAGGATCAGCTGGCCCGCGCCATTTTCGAGGGGATCCGCAACTACTACCGCGCCCACCCGACCAAGGGAGCCATGTTGACCGGCAAGGGACAGGCGAGCAGGCCTGCCGCGACCACTCGCTCTGCACCGGTAGCTTCGCAGCCGGTGAGCCAGCCCAAGCCAGTGCAGTCGCAGCCGGTGGTGACCAATAAGATGCCAGCGACAGTACGTGACGGCGCGGCTGCGACCGGTTCAGGTGCCGGGGTGATCAAGCCCTATTCGGAGGCTGCGCAAGATTCTGGTGCGCCGGTTAGCAATGTGGGTGACTATGACAAATCTCGGATGCTCCGCCATGTGGTCAAACGTGGCGAGAGTCTCTCTCGCCTTGCCGAGAAGCATGGAGTGAGTCAATCCACTTTGGTAGAGATCAACCAGCTGCGCAGCCGGGATATTCAGATTGGTCAGACCATCTATATTCCCCAGCAGGGGCAGAGCCGCGCTGCCGCCCCCGTTCGCAGTGATGACAAGTCGCAGATGATCCGCCATGTGGTCAAGCGAGGGGAGAGTCTCTCCCGCCTTGCCGAGAAGCATGGGGTGAGTCAGGCGCGACTGGTAGAGATCAACAAGCTCAAATCGCGGAATATTCAGGTAGGGCAGGTGCTCTACATTCCGCAAAACTGACGCGCGGGAGCGGGTGATACCGCTCTCGCTGTTAGCCAATACCATCAGCAAGATTGAAATTCAGGAGCAAGTGATGCCGATCCGTATATTACCCCCCGATTCTGGCCAACCAGATTCCGGTTGGTGGAGAGGTGGTGGAGCGGCTCTCTATCCGCAAGATTGAAATTCAGGAGTAAGTGATGCCGATCCGTATATTGCCCCCTATCCTGGCCAACCAGATTCCGGTTGGTGGAGAGGTGGTGGAGCGGCTCTCTATCCGCAAGATTGAAATTCAGGAGTAAGTGATGCCGATCCGTATATTGCCCCCTATCCTGGCCAACCAGATTCCGGTTGGTGGAGAGGTGGTGGAACGGCTCTCTATCCGCAAGATTGAAATTCAGGAGTAAATGATGCCGATCCGTATTTTGCCACCCATTCTGGCCAACCAGATTGCAGCCGGAGAGGTGGTGGAGCGGCCCTCTTCTGTGGTGAAAGAGCTGGTGGAGAACAGCCTGGATGCGGGGGCCGACCGGGTCGAGATCGACATCGACAAGGGGGGCGCCAAGCTGATCCGCATCCGTGACAACGGCTGCGGTGTCGCCAAAGATGAGCTGGTACTTGCGCTGTCGCGTCATGCAACCTCCAAGGTGGCCACGCTGGATGATCTGGAAGGGATCAACAGCCTCGGTTTTCGTGGCGAGGCGCTCGCCTCCATCAGCTCTGTCTCCCGTCTCACCTTCACCTCCCGCACCGCCGAGCAGTCCGAAGCCTGGCAAGCCCAGGCGGAAGGGCGCGAGATGAGCGTCACCATCAAGCCTGCGGCCCATCCGGTGGGCACCACGGTGGAGGTGGTGGATCTCTTCTTTAATACACCCGCGCGGCGCAAATTCATGCGCAGCGAAAAGACCGAGTTTGCCCATATTGACGAGCTGGTGCGCCGCATCGCGCTCTCCCGCTTCGATGCCACCCTGATCCTGCGCCACAATGGCAAGGTGGTGCGCCAGTACAAGGCCGCCAATACCGTGCCGGAGCAGGAGCGACGTCTCGCCGCCGTTTGCGGCACCCCCTTCATGCACCATGCGCTGGCGGTGGAGAGCGCGCATAGCGACGTGCGGTTGTGGGGCTGGCTGGCGACCCCGGAGGGGGCAAGACCGCAGAACGACCTGCAATACACCTATGTCAACGGCCGGATGATGCGCGACAAGCTCATCAACCACGCCATCCGTCAGGCCTATGACGAGTTGCTGCCTCCCGATCGCTTCGCTGCTTATGTGCTCTATATCGAGCTGGATCCCCGTCAGGTGGATGTCAACGTTCATCCGGCCAAGCATGAGGTGCGCTTCCATCAGGCGCGGCTGATCCACGACTTTATCTTTCAGGCGCTGTTTACTGCGCTGCGCCGCGAAGGAGTCAGCGCTGCTCATCAGGACGCGCCGCTGGCCGAAACCCTGGTCGAGTTGCCGGTCACTCCGCAGATTGAATACCCCGGTCAGGCGCCCCGTCCGGAGTGGTACGGTGCCGAGCACAGCTACCGGGCGCCTGCGCAGGTGCGGGAGGGAGGCGGTGGGGCTGGTCGAGCCAGCAATTATCAACCGCCCGAGCCGCCAAGTCGCGAGGCGATGCGCGGCATGGGGGCGCTGCTCACTACGCTACCTATCGAAGCTGAGGCTGCTCCTGTGCAGCCCACTGATCCAGTGCCGTCACCCAAACAGGGGGGATGTCGCGCCCTGACACTGGTGGAGCAGGCCTACCTGTTGATCGAGCGGGATAATCAGCTGGCCCTGCTTTCACTGGTACGCGCTGAGCGTGTGCTGCTACGCCATTGGCTTCTGGAGACCTGGGTTCAGGGACTGGCGGCCCAGCCGCTGTTGCTGCCGGTCTCCTTCAAGCTGCCGAAGAATTTGATCGCGCTGGTGACCGAGCAGGAACGTTTGCTGAAACGGATGGGGCTGGAGTTGAAAAGCGGGGGGCGCGACACCATGATCCTGACTCGGGTGCCGGCTCTGCTGCGCCAGACCGATCTGGTGCGTCTGTTACCCGAATTGCTGCAAATTATCGAGGGCGGATCTGACAGTGATGCTGGTCAGCAGGCTGAAGTATTATGCCAATGGCTGGTGGAGCAGGGGATAAGCCGCGAGAAGATATACGATTTTTCAACTGCCAGTCGTCTGCTGACGGAACTTGTGACCGATTTCAGTGACCAGCTTGGTGACATGCGTATGGCGCGCCCGCTTTCGCTGGCGACCGTGCTGGAGGAGTTTGAACATGGCGAGTGACTTGCCGACCGCAATTTTTCTGATGGGGCCGACGGCCTCCGGCAAGACGGATCTCGCCATTGAACTGTGCCAGGCATTGCCTTGCGACATCATCAGCGTCGATTCTGCGCTGATCTATCGCGGCATGGATATAGGTACGGCCAAGCCCACCGCTGATGAACTGGCGCGGGCTCCGCACCGGCTGATCGACATTCTTGATCCCGCGGTGAGCTATTCGGCAGCCGATTTTTGCAAGGATGCCCTGCGGGAGATGAAAGAGATCGCCGACCGTGGCCGCATTCCGCTGCTGGTGGGTGGTACCATGCTCTATTTCAAGGCGTTGCTGGAGGGATTGTCTCCGCTGCCCTCAGCCGATCCCGCCATTCGAGCCGGGATTGAGGAAGAGGCTGCCCGCCTCGGTTGGCAGGCGCTGCACGATGAGCTGGTGCGCATCGACCCGGTGGCCGGGGCGCGAATTCACCCCAATGACCCGCAGCGGCTCAGCCGGGCGCTTGAGGTCTACCGTATCAGCGGCAAGACCCTTACCGAGCTGACGCAGGTGCAGGGGGAGGGCTTGCCCTATCGAGTGCAGCAGTTTGCCATCGCCCCGAGCGATCGCGCCGTGCTGCATCAGCGGATCGAACAGCGCTTTGACAAGATGCTGCAAGGTGGCTTTGAACAGGAGGTTCGTGCGCTGATGGCGCGCGGCGATCTGCACCCGGATCTCCCCTCCATTCGCTGTGTGGGTTATCGCCAAATGTGGGACTACCTGTGCGGTGAAGTGGGGTATGATGAGATGCGTTATCGTGGCATTGTTGCCACACGCCAATTGGCAAAACGACAGATGACCTGGTTGCGCGGCTGGCCCGACGTGACCTGGTTGGAATCTGGTGAGTCTGGCAATCTCGACCGCGTGCTTGCTCGCGCTGGTGCGGCTTGACACTCCCTGTATAATCAGGTTGTTATATTGATATTCGGTGTTTAAAAACAACAAACTATAAGGAAAAGAAAAATGGCTAAGGGGCAATCTCTCCAAGACCCGTTTTTGAATGCGCTGCGCCGTGAGCGGATTCCTGTTTCTATCTATTTGGTGAACGGCATCAAACTGCAAGGTCAGATCGAGTCTTTTGACCAGTTTGTTATCCTGCTGAAAAACACCGTGAGCCAGATGGTTTACAAGCACGCCATCTCGACTGTCGTACCGGCCCGTGCCGTCAATCATCACCAGCCCACTCCGGGTGGCGCGGCTGATGAACAGGGTGATGCCGAGGCGTGATATCCCTGGGCGAGTCGACTCGCCAACTCAGATTCATCATGATTCCTGTTAAGGAGCAAGCGCTTGTTTGACCGTTATGAAGCTGGCGAACAGGCCGTTCTGGTGCATGTCAACTTCAGTGATGAGGGTGAGCGGGAGGATCTGGAAGAGCTCAAGATGTTGGTGAGCTCGGCCGGAGTCAATGCGCTGGGGGTAATTACCACCAGTCGCAGTGCGCCCAGTGCCAAATTTTTTGTCGGCAGTGGCAAGGCTGAAGAGATCGCGTCCCAAGTCCAGATGCTGGATGCGGATGTGGTGATCTTCAACCATGCCCTGACTCCTGCCCAGGAACGAAATCTGGAACGTCTGTTCCAGTGCCGGGTGGTGGACAGAACCGGTCTGATCCTCGACATCTTCGCCCAGCGCGCCCGAACCCATGAAGGTAAACTGCAGGTCGAACTGGCCCAGTTACGCCACCTTTCCACTCGCCTGGTGCGAGGCTGGACCCACCTTGAGCGTCAAAAGGGCGGGATCGGTCTGCGTGGCCCGGGTGAAACCCAACTTGAAACTGACCGACGTCTGCTGCGGGAACGCATCAAGGCGATTTTGCGTCGGCTCGACAAGGTGGCCAAGCAGCGGGAGCAGGGACGCCGCGCCCGCAACCGCAACGAAGTGCCGACGGTGTCACTGGTTGGTTACACCAACGCCGGAAAGTCCACTTTGTTCAACCAACTTACAGCTGCCAGCGTGTATGCTGCCGACCAATTGTTCGCAACTCTGGATCCCACCCTGCGTAAACTGGTGATCCGGGATGTGGGTGATGTGATTTTGGCGGATACAGTTGGATTTATTCGACACTTGCCCCATGATCTGGTCGCGGCCTTCAAAGCGACCCTGCAGGAGACCCGCGAAGCGGATCTGCTGCTGCATGTGGTGGACTGTGCCGATGAGCAGATGCAGGAGAATATCGACTCCGTGCAGCAGGTGCTGGCCGAAATTGAAGCTGACGACAGGCCTCAGCTGATGATCTGCAACAAGATCGACAAGCTGGCGGATCGTCCTGCTGGTCTGGAGCGAGATGACGAGGGGCGCCCATTGCGCGTCTGGCTGTCGGCTCAGACTGGTGAAGGTTGTGAGCATCTGTTTACGGCGCTGACTGAACTGCTGGCCGGCTCCATGGTGCACCACACCCTGCAGTTGCCACCCTCGGCAGCAAGATTGCGCAGTGCGCTTTATCAGTTGAAGGGCATTGAGCAGGAAGGCTTTAGCGAGGAGGGAGATTTCGTGCTGGAAGTCCGCTTGCAAGTGGCCGACTGGAACCGCCTCGTAAAGCAGGAAGGTGAGAGTTTACAACGCTTTATCAGGCATTGATTCGTCGATGAAGATGAACCCTTAGGGGCTTCTCAACGTATGATGGCCCGATAGAGATGATATCCATCCGCATGTATTAATGGAGACGCTGATGGCTTGGAATGAGCCTGGTAACAACGGCAAAGACCGTGACCCTTGGGGGAATAACGGCAAGAATCAGGGACCCCCTGATCTGGATGAAATGCTGCGCAAAGTGAGTCGCCGTTTCGGTGGCTTGTTTGGTGGCGGCAAATCTGGCGGCGATGTAGGTCGCTTTGGTATCTCCATCGCGCTGGTTGTGGCTGTGGTGGTGTGGGTCGTCAGCGGCTTCTACACCATTCGTGAAGCGGAACGTGGTGCAGTGCTGCGGTTTGGCAAGTTTTCCCATATTGTCGAGCCGGGTCTGCGCTGGAATCCCACCTTTATCGACAAGGTGATCCCGGTGGATGTCGAGTCCGTGCGCTCGCTGCCTGCTTCCGGTTTCATGCTGACTCAGGATGAAAACGTGGTACGGGTCGAGATGGACGTGCAGTACCGTGTGGTCAACCCCGAGCAGTATCTGTTTAGCGTAACGAATGCTGACGAGAGCCTGAGTCAGGCCACCGACAGTGCCCTGCGTTATGTTGTGGGCCACACCAAGATGGACGACGTGCTGACCACCGGTCGTGAGAAGGTGCGTCAGGAGACCTGGCAGGTGATTGATGGCATCATCGAGCCTTACCAGATGGGTCTGCAGATCGTCGACGTCAACTTCTTGCCGGCTCGTCCGCCGGAAGAGGTGAAGGATGCGTTTGATGACGCCATTGCCGCTCAGGAAGATGAGCAACGCTTCATCCGCGAGGCCGAAGCCTATGCCCGTGAAGTCGAGCCGAAGGCCCGTGGTCAGGTCAAGCGTCTGGAGCAGGAAGCGGAAGCCTACAAGTCCCAGATTGTGCTGAAAGCCCAGGGTGAAGTGGCCCGCTTCAACGAGCTGCTGCCCCAGTATCAAGCTGCGCCCGATCTGACACGCAATCGTATCTACCTGGAGACCATGGAAGAGCTCTATCAGCAGGCCAATAAAGTGGTGGTCGACATGCCGGCTGGCAACAACAGCATGATCTATCTGCCGCTCGACAAGTTGGCTGGCAAGCAGGCGAGCGTCCAGCAGGGGCGTCCAGCTGCTGCGCCGACCATCGAGTCCACGCCAGCTTCCAACGAGGGCGCCAACTCCACTCCGACGCCGCTGCGTAGCGGTGACCGCTTCAGCTCAGGGAGAAACTGATAGATGAAAAAGCTAGCTATTGGTGTAATCGCTGTCGCGGCCATGGTCTGCTTCTCTTCTGTCTTTATCGTTGATGAAGGCCAGAAGGGGATTGTGGTGCAGTTCGGCAAGGTGAAGCGGATTGATTCCGGTGAGCCCCGTCTCTATGAACCGGGCCTGCACTTCAAGGTGCCGCTCATCGACCAAGTTCGCAAAATGGATGCACGGATCCAGACCATCGACAGCCAGGCCGACCGTTTTGTCACCTCCGAGAAGAAAGACCTGATCATCGATTCGTATGTGAAATGGAAGATCGAGGACTTCTCCAAGTACTACCTGGCAACCGGTGGTGGTAACAAGTTGCAGGCCGAGGATCTGCTCAAGCGCAAGATCAACAACGGTCTGCGCTCCGAGATTGGTAATCGTACTATCAAGGATATCGTCTCCGGTGAACGCAGTACCGTGATGGAAGATGCTCTGATGAAGATGGCGCGCTCCTCCGAGCTCGGCATCAAGGTGGTGGATGTGCGGATCAAGCAGATCAACCTGCCAGTGGAAGTGTCCAACTCCATTTACCAGCGGATGCGGGCCGAGCGTACTGCCGTGGCCCGTGAGCATCGCTCCCAGGGGCGTGAGCAGGCCGAGATCCTACGGGCCGATATCGATCGCAAAGTGACCGTGATGATCGCTGATGCAGAGAGTAACGCTCGTCAACTGCGCGGTGAAGGGGATGCGGAAGCCGCTAAAATCTATGCCGACAGCTACAAGAAAGACCCCGAGTTTTTCAGCTTCGTGCGCAGTATGGAGGCCTATCGCAAGAGCTTCGCCGGTGGCAACGACCTGATGGTGCTCAAGCCGGATAGCGAGTTTTTCCGTTACTTCAAGTCTCCTGAAGGCACCAAGCAGTAAGTGTCGGGAGTTGTTTTGCCAGGGGCCTGCTTTGTCAGGCCCTTTTATTTGTCTGCCAAACAAACGGGATCAATGGTTTTTGACGGGAGAGGGGCAGAATGATGACATCCATACTGACGGGGCTGGGTCTGCTGTTGCTGTTTGAAGGGCTCGGCCCGTTGTTGATGCCCAGGGCATGGCAGCAGATGTTACGGCTGCTGAGCGATCAGCCACCGGAGCAGTTGCGCCGTATCGGCGGCTCGTTAGTGGTTGCGGGTAGCGTGATCCTCTGGATGCTGAGTCGCTGAGTCTGGCGCAATGCACTGTCCAGCAGATAGCAGACAATAAAAAAGAGGCCGAAGGCCTCTTTTTCATGCATGTCGTTTACTCAGGCACTGCGCTGCACCGCCATGTGGGCCAGTGTTTCCAGCGCGTGCTTGTGCGGGGAGTCCGGCAGGATGGCGAGGGCGGCAATGGCCTTGTCGGCCTCTTCCCGGGCCCGCATGCGGGAGTACTCCAGCGCGCCGGTACGGTCGAGAATCCCGAGGATCTGCTCAAGATGTTCCATACCGTTGCGGTGCTCGATGGCATCGCGCACCAGCTGGCGTTCTTCCGGCGTGCCCACATCCATGGCACGCAGCAGCGGCAGGGTTGGTTTGCCTTCGGCCAGATCGTCGCCGACGTTCTTGCCCATCTCTTCGCTCTGGGAGCAGTAGTCCATCACGTCATCAATGATCTGGAACGCGGTGCCCAGATACTTGCCGTAATCGGTCATGGCCTGTTCGACGGGCTCGGGCTGATGGGTCAGCACGGCGGCGAGTCGGGTAGCGGCCTCGAACAGCTTGGCGGTCTTGCAGTAGATGACCGTCATGTAGCTCTCTTCGGTGGTATCCGGGTCGTTGCAGTTCATCAGCTGCAACACTTCCCCTTCGGCGATGGTGTTGGTTGCATCCGAGAGGATCTCCATCACCCGCAGGTTGGAGAGTTCGGCCATCATCTGGAAGGAGCGGCTATAGAGGTAGTCACCGACCAGCACGCTGGCAGCATTGCCAAACATGGCGTTGGCGGTCTCCCGGCCACGGCGCAGGTCGGATTCGTCGACCACGTCGTCGTGCAGCAGGGTAGAGGTGTGAATGAATTCGATGATGGCGGCCAGTTTCAGGTGATCCTCACCTTCATAGCCCAGCGCACGCGCAGCCATCACGGTCAGCATGGGGCGCATCCGTTTCCCGCCGGCGCTGACAATGTAGAAACCCAGCTGATTAATCAGACTAACGTCGGACTGGAGTCGGGCCAGGATCAGTTCATTGACCGCCGTCATGTCGGCGGCACAGAGCGCACGGATAGTCTGTTGGTCCATAAGTCTCGTAACGTGACAGCAGCAATAACTGCGATTTTAGTAATGGCAGGGATTCTACACGATTTCACAATGGGTTACAGTTAGGCGTTTATCCACGGCGGTAGATATGCGCACAAAATAAACTTTTTGCTAAATTGGCCTTGCCTGAGCAGATCGATTTGCGTAGAATGCCCGCCCATTGTTATAGGTTTTTGCGCATGTCTAGCCTTGAGCAAAAGACATGCCTTTACGGAGTTAATCAAATGTACGCGGTATTCCAAAGCGGCGGAAAACAACACCGTGTGGCCGAAGGTCAAATCGTTCGTCTGGAAAAGCTGAACGTTGAGACTGGCGCTACCATCGACTTCAACGAAGTTCTGATGGTTGCTGCAGGCGACACTTTTAAAGTAGGTGCTCCTTTCGTTGAAGGTGGCAAGGTTGTAGCTGAAGTTGTGGCTCACGGCCGTGGCGAGAAAGTGACTATCGTCAAGTTCCGTCGTCGTAAGCACCATCGTAAGCAAGCGGGCCACCGTCAGTGGTTCACTGAAGTCAAAATCACTGGCATCAGCGCTTAATTAGAGGAGTCCGATAAATGGCACACAAAAAAGCTGGCGGTTCATCCCGCAACGGTCGCGATTCTGAAGCTAAACGCCTGGGCGTGAAGCGTTTCGGCGGCGAAACAGTTCTGGCTGGCAGCATCATCGTTCGTCAACGTGGTACCAAGTTCCACGCTGGCACCAACGTTGGTCTGGGCAAGGATCACACCCTGTTCGCTACCGCGACTGGTAAAATCCTGTTCGAAGTTAAAGGTCCGCTGAATCGTAAGTACGTTAGCATCGTTGCTGAGTAATTACGGACCGCAAGGATCCGAAGCCCCGCCAACAGGCGGGGCTTTTGTTTTTCTGACGTCTTTCTGATGTCGTTGACGAAAAAACGGAACGCAGCTGACTTTGGCTCTGACGGGCATGATTGGCAAGATGCGTATCGCCCGCAGGGGTCTGTACCACTATAATTGCGTATCGGTTTTTCGAATTAAGGTGACGGTTACCTATGAAGTTTGTTGATGAAGTCCAGATTCGAGTCGATGCCGGTGACGGTGGTAACGGTTGTGTAAGTTTTCGCCGTGAAAAATATATTCCCAACGGTGGTCCGGATGGTGGTGACGGTGGTGACGGTGGTGACGTCTATCTGGTTGCCGATGAGAACCTCAACACCCTGATCGACTACCGTTTTGAGCGTTTCCATGCTGCCGAGCGTGGCGAGAATGGCCAGAGTGCCAACTGTACCGGTCGTCGTGGCAAGGACAAGATCCTGCGCGTGCCGGTCGGTACCCGGGCGACCGATGACGATACCGGCGAGTTGCTGGGCGACTTGACTCACCACGAGCAGAAGTTGCTGGTTGCCAAGGGCGGTTTCCACGGTTTGGGCAATACCCGCTTCAAGAGTTCGGTCAACCGGGCTCCACGCCAGAAGAGCAACGGCACACCGGGCGAAGTGCGTACCCTGAAGCTGGAGCTGCTGTTGCTGGCTGACGTCGGTATGCTGGGTCTGCCCAACGCCGGTAAATCTACCTTTATTCGCGCTGTTTCTGCCGCCCGCCCGAAAGTCGCTGATTATCCCTTTACCACCCTGGTGCCGAACCTCGGTGTGGTGCGTGGTGAGAACTCCCGCTCCTTCGTGATCGCCGATATTCCGGGCCTGATTGAGGGGGCAGCCGAAGGCGCAGGTCTTGGTATCCGTTTCCTCAAGCACCTCGAACGCTGCCGCGTGTTGATCCATCTGGTGGATATTTGCCCCATTGATGGCTCCGATCCGGCTGAAAATGCCGTGACCATCGTGCGTGAGCTGGAGAAGTACAGCCCGGAACTGGCTGGCAAGCCGCGCTGGCTGGTGTTCAACAAGATGGATCTGATCCTGGAAGAAGAGGCTCAGGAAGTGATGGATCGCGTGAAAGCCGCCCTCAACCACGAAGGGCCGGTCTACGCCATCACTGCCATCAGCAAGGAAGGGACCAAGAAGGTCTGCTACGACATCCTGGATCTGCTGGATACCATGCCCCGTCAGCTGGAGCAGGATGCCAAAGAGGCGATCGAGAAAGTGGAGTTCAAGTGGGACGACTACCATAAGAACCAGCTGGCTAAAGCCGAAGCGGAAGCGCTTGCCGCCTCCATGGCCTTTGACGAAAGTCTCGACGATGATGATTGGGATGACGAAGATGATGATGGTGTGGAAGTGATCTACGTCCGTGACTGATACCCTTGTCTGTCCATTTCATTGATAACCGGAGCCTGAACAGGCTCCGGTTTTTTTTATGCCTGTCGAGTAGTGGCTCATTAGGTATGTTTGTGATGCCACTTATTGCCTGCCGTTGATAACTGTTTATACTGCCCATCAAAATTAACAGTAATGAAACAATCATCTGGCGATGTCGATTGAATCGATATGCGTTTCTGTATCTGATTGTTTTGATGGAAGGTTTACCTGTAAAAATTTTTATGCGCAGATTTATGCATTATGGGCTTGTTTGTGCATTTTTTTGGAGTATTCTTGCGCCCGTTTTGCCGGTTAATGCATGAATACGCAGGTAGGCCGAGCTATGGAAAAGTAACATTAGGGCAGTCTTATCATGCTGGAAAAGAGTCTTGAAGCATCTGCGGTTAATACCCGCCGTAACTTGTTGATGTTTCTAATACCGTCACTGATCGGTATCTTGCTGTTCATGACGCCGGTCGTCTATGACGGTAACGTCACCATCCCCGTCGCAGTGCTGGCCAAGCTGGTGCAGCGGGTTTTTGCCGATTATCTGGTTGCCATGGTCAGTGCGGTGATCACTACCACCATGCTGATGACTATCATCACCTGGTTGTTCAAACCGGCGATTCTGGTGCGTAGACCATTCCTCAACAGCCTGTTCAACGTCTCTCCTTTCTGGGCCTGCGTGCGGGTGGTGGGTGGTATTTTCGTGCTGCTGACCTTCTTCCAGGTGGGACCAGAGGTGCTTTATTCAGGCGCAACCGGCGGCCTGGTGCTCAACGATCTGCTGCCGGTGCTGTTTTCAGTCTTCATTTTTGCCGGCCTGCTGCTGCCGTTGCTGCTCGATTTCGGGCTGCTGGAGTTTGTCGGCACTATGATGACTCGCATCATGCGTCCGGTATTCCGGTTGCCGGGTCGCTCTGCCGTAGACTGCTTTGCCTCCTGGCTGGGGGATGGCAGTGTCGGCATCCTGCTGACCAGCAAGCAGTACGAAGGGAAGTTCTATACCCAGCGGGAAGCGGCCGTTATTGGCACCACCTTCTCCGCCGTCTCCATCACCTTCTGTCTGGTAGTGATCTCCCAGGTGAAGCTGGAACACATGTTCGTTCCCTTCTATCTGACTGTCTGTCTGGCTGGGGTGGTTGCCGCTATCGTGGTGCCACGTCTGCCGCCGCTATCCTGGAAGAAGGATATCTATATCGATGGCGCTCCCCTGTGTCGCAAGCAGGAGGCGGTGCCCCACCAGCACAGTGTGATGAGTTATGGTCTCGAACGTGCATTGACCAAGGCAGAGCAGATGACCGGTCTCGGTGCCGTCGCCCGGGAAGGGGTGAAAAATGCGCTCGACATGCTGTTTGGCGTGTTGCCTGTGGTCATGGCGATCGGTACCTGTGCCCTGATGCTGGCCGAACACACCCCCATCTTCAACTGGCTTGGCGCCCCCTTCGTCCCCTTGCTGGAACTGCTGCAACTGCCGGAGGCGGAAGCCGCATCCAAGACCATCATGGTCGGTTTTGCCGATATGTTTATTCCAGCGGTGCTGGCCTCGACCATCGATAGCGAGATGACCCGCTTCGTCATTGCCGCCATGTCGGTAACCCAGCTTATCTATATGTCGGAAGTGGGGGCCCTGCTGCTTGGCAGCAAGATCCCGGTCAAACTGTGGGAGTTGTTTGTGATCTTCCTGATGCGCACCCTGGTTACCTTGCCGGTAATTGCCGGTGTAGCGCATCTGCTGTTCTAAGGGCTACGCCATAGTGAAAAACGGTCAACCTGGGTTGACCGTTTTCTTTTCCGCGGTAAGGGGAGAGCATCGCCCTTAGGCTGGCTCAGCCTCTAGTGACGGGACACTGAATTGTCAGGGAGTGGACTGTGTTGGCGATGCGATAGGGCTTGGCAGCTTGGTAGATTTTCTTCTCCTTGTCATAGCTTCCCCCCAGATACTGGGTGCTGTAGAGCGTCTGCTGGCGACGATCGGTCTCCTTGTAACCTTGCGGGCAGGTCTGGTTGGCCTGCTGGAAGCAGGCTTTCATGCTGCTGCATTCGATGTAGAAGCCTCGCTGGCTGGTATCGGCAAGGTGCACTGGGGTGACGGTGGGGGCTGGGGGAGACAACAGGGAGCAGCCGGAGAGCGTCAGCGCGCCCAGCAGAACGAGATGTTTTGACATAGATAACCTGAACAGTGTGGTGTGACAAAGAGTGAGGGGGAGTCTATTGCTCCCCCTTCGCTATAGGGGCACCGTTATAACCAGCCCGGAGCGCTCAGGCCAGCCCGCAAATGTAAGAAAATATGACCCAGCCTAGGCAAGTGCGGCCAGCAGTGCGGTTTCGTCCACCTGATCCAGTTGGGCGCTCTCGAGGAAGCGCCTAGCGTAATCGCGCCAGATGCCGCTGCTGACAAACAGGGCGAACAGATCCGAGTCGATATGCTGTTCACGCACCATGTTCTGCATGATGGCAAGAGCCTGGGAGATCGTCTTGCCAGATTTGTAGGGGCGATCACTGGCGGTCAGCGCCTCGAAAATATCGGCGATAGCCATGATGCGGGCTGGTACGCTCATCTGTGCTCCGGTCAGCTGGCGTGGGTAACCCTTGCCATCCATCCGCTCGTGATGACCGCCGGCAATCTCTGGCACGCAGCGCAGATGACGGGGGAAGGGGAGGTGCTCCAGCATGCGTATGGTCTGGATGATGTGCTCGTTGATCTTGTAGCGCTCCTCCTCGGTGAGGGTTCCCCTGCTGATGGCAAGGTTGTATCTCTCCCCTCGGTTGTAGAGATGGTGCGGTACCTTGACCTTGAAGCCCCAGGGATTGTGCTCGTCGAACCGATCTCCATCCGGACGAGGCACAAGGTGCCAGCACTTGTCGGCCAGCAGTGGCTCGAGGCAGGGCAACTCGGGAGACGGTTCTTTCTGACGCAGCTTGAGCTCCTCCCGGCTGATGCCGAGTCGATCGTCCAGGGTGCGCAGCCAGGTGCGGCTGGCGATGGCGTCGAGCCGTTCAATCTTCTCGGGGGCCATCCACTCGCCGCCCAGATTGCACTCGGCGATGAAGGCAAACTCCTGATCCAGTTCGGCCCAGCGCGGGGCTGCTTCTTCCCGGCAGGCACTTCTGATCTCTGATGACAGGCGGGCTGCGAGGCACTCGATATAGACATCCCGCTTGAGTACTTCAAAACGGGTGCGGATCTCGTGGATCCGGTCGTAGAGGGTCTCCAGTTTGGTAGCCTTGTCGACCACGAACTCCGGGGTGGTCACCTTGCCACAGTCATGTAGCCAGCTGGCGATATGGATGGCTTCCCACTCCTCCTCGTTGAGACTGAAATCGGCAAAGGGGCCCTGTCGCTGGGCGCAGGCTGCCTCGGTCAGCATCTTGGTCAGCTCGGGCACACGTTGGCAGTGGCCGCCGGTGTAGGGGCTCTTGGCGTCGATGGCGCCGGCCATCAGCTCGATAAAGGATTCGAGCAGCTGTTTTTGCTCCTCCAGCAGGCGCTGGTTCTCGATGGCGGAGGCCGAAGTGCCCGCCAGCGCCTCGATCAGGCTGATGCGCGATGCCAGCTCCTGTTCGCTGCAGTGTGGCAGGATCAGCAGGAGGTAGCCGATCAGCTCCTGACGATGGTTGCAGAGCGGCTCAGCTACCAGCTGGCATAGGCCGGGAAAGGAACCCCAACTGTCCAGGTGTTGCCTCCAGGCCGCCTCATCCAGGCTGAGGGAGATGCGCTGGGAAGTGGCCAGGCCGGATAGCAATGGTTGTGGCCAGGGAACCTGCCCTAGGGGCAGTTCGGTTTGCTGCCAGCGGGCCTGGACCGGCTGCATCTTTTGCTGTTGGGCCAGGTAGAGGCATCCCCCTTTTGCCTGTACCGCGGCGATGGTTTCATGCAGGATGCGGCTTAGCAGGGAGTCGACGCGGTGCTCTGCAGCCAGTGCTCTACCCATGTTCATGAAGTTGCCGAGGGTTTGGCGCATGCCGGACATGGTGCGCGCAAGGTCATCTATTTCCCGGATGGCTGATTCAGGAACCTGACCCTCGCCAAAGTCGAAACGCTGGATCCGCTCAGCCTCACGGGTCAGGGCCAGCAGCGGGGTAGCGGTACGGCGGGAGACCAGCCAGATCACCGGCAGCAACAACAGCAGGCTGCCCAGCGCCCATGCCACATTGATCAGTGCTTCATTGCGTGCCTGCTGATAAAGCAGATCTGCCGAGACCAGCAGGGCGACGTAAAAAGGGGTGTCCTTGCCGAGGGGAGAGATATAGACCAGCCACTCTTGTTCTTCCCCTGTGGTCAGGGTCAGCTCCTGGGGAGTACCATCCAGCAGCACAGGCGTCCTCTCTAGCCTAGTTTTCAGCTCGGCCATGACTGGGCTGCCCAGAGCCGTGATCGCTGGCAGCCGAGTCAGCTGATCATAGGCTGGCAGATGTACAGGGTCGGCCGCCAGCAGTGTCGCGGAGCGATCGAACAACACTACCTGGCTTTGGAGCGGCAACTGCAGCTCGCCAATCAAGGCCGAGAGCCCTTCGACACTGGCATCCAGCCCGATCACGGCGCGTTGGCTATGGCTGGTGACAGCCAGCGTCATGCCCGGCTCCCTGGTGGTAAAAAAGAGATAGGGGGTGGTGGCGACAATCTTTGATGAACCGCGAGCCAGCCGGTACCAGTCGCGGCTGCGGGGATCGAATCGATAATCCGCCATGGCTCGCCGCCCCAAAAGTTGCAGCTGCTCATCAAAATAGAGGAACTCTCCCCGCCCGCTACTCAGGCTCTGAACCAGCAACTGGCTGCCTTCAGGCACAGCCTGCAACTGGGCCCGGGCCCGTTCCGTGAGTTTTCGTACCAGAAAGAAATCGCCACTCTCATAGCCGATGTAGACGGCACCATAGCTGTCGCGATTGGCCAAGATCTCTGCCAACTGCGGCAGATACTCCAGTCGGCTTGCCAGATCGCTCATGTCGGCCAGTCGGCTGCTGGCTAGCAGGCTGAGGGACATGCGGGCTGGCTGCTCGTTCAATTGCAGAGCGAGGGCCAGCTGTTCCCGGTACTGTTTGAAGTTGTGGCGCTCATGTTCCAGCATCTGGCGAGAGCCCTGCTGGAACTGCAGCAGAATCAGCAGCATGCCCAGCACACTGAACAGCAGGGTAAATAGGGTGGCAATGTGAACATAGAAGGGCTTGCGCCCGGATCTGGCAGTGATCATGGACATTTCCTTGTCACAGTGATGCTTGCGGAGACGATCTGTCAGCAGTGTGTCAATACGATAACAGAAATAACAATACTGGCCTGATATCTGTGCTTTTCCATGGTTGCCCACTTCCAGGCAGAGCTTGGCAGGAGATAGTGATTCATTCAGGTATCCCGTGCTACATTGCCTCACTTGTTACTGGTCTGTAAATCCATGGAGTGACTCATGCCTGCCATCCCCTATTCCGTGCTCGATCTGGTGCCTGTTGCCGAAGGTTCCGTACCTGCCGAGTCATTTCGCCGTTCGCGGGATCTAGCCCGCCATGCCGAGGGCTGGGGTTACCAGCGCTACTGGCTGGCCGAACACCACAACATGCCGGGCATTGCCAGTGCCGCCACCTCGGTGCTGATCGGTCATCTGGCCGAAGCCACCACCACTTTGCGGATCGGCGCGGGTGGCATCATGCTGCCGAACCACTCGCCGCTGGTGATTGCCGAGCAGTTTGGCACCTTGGCTTCTCTCTATCCCGACCGCATCGACCTTGGCCTTGGCCGCGCCCCCGGGACCGATCAGCGCACCATGCGGGCGCTGCGGCGTATGCGCAGTGGCGAGGTGGATGATTTTCCGGCCGATGTGCGCGAGCTGATGAGCTACTTTGGCGACGAGATCGGCGCGGTGCTGGCGGTGCCCGGTCAGGGGCTGCATCTGCCCATCTGGCTGCTGGGCTCCAGCCTCTACAGCGCGCAACTTGCAGCGGCGATGGGCTTGCCGTTCGGGTTTGCCTCCCATTTCGCCCCTGCCATGTTGCTGCAAGCGCTGGAGATCTACCGTAGCCAGTATCGCCCCTCCGCTCGCTGGCCCAAGCCCCATGCGGTGGTCTGCATCAACATGATTGCCGCCGACAGCGAGCGGGAGGCCCGCTTCCAGTTCACTACCGTGCAGCAGCAGTTCTTGCGCCTCCATCGCGGTGATGCGGGCAAGCTGCCCGCGCCGGTCGTCCAGCTTGGCGATGAGTGGTCTCCCCGTGAGCTGATGGCGATGGAGCAGACCCTGGCCCGCTCTCTGGTGGGCGACCCTGAGCAGGTTCGTCATGGACTCAAGGCGCTGCTGGCGGAAACCCGTGCCGATGAGCTGATGTTCAATGGGCCCATCGTCGATCATCAGGCCCGACTGCGCTCCTTTGAAATTGCCGCCGAGCTGATGCAGAGCCTGTGATTACACATCCGGGCACATCTGCATGTGTGGCATAGCTTGACCTTATATCTCTTTATGTTTATTCAACTAATTGATTTTAAAGAGTTGTCAGGTTGATGTCGGCCATCTGTCGTGTCACCTTTCGCGGCGCAAGCCCTATGCTGGCCCTGTCAATTACCACAAGGAGTTCGAAATGATCGTCAGGAAGTTGAGATTGCAGCGGGGCTGGTCACAGGAGCAGTTGGCCGCCTTTACCGGCCTGAGCGTTCGCACCATCCAGCGGATCGAGCAGGGTCAGCAACCCGGACTGGAATCCCTCAAGGCCCTGGCTGCCGTCTTTGAACTCGATGTGGCTCAACTGGATGGATCAGGGCAACAGGAGCGCGAGATGAGAGGAAGTGACACTATGGGGCAGGATGCGGTGCAGGTATCGGCAGAGGAGCGGGCGGCAATGCGCTATGTGGAGGAGCTCAAGGGCTTCTATCACCATGTCGCCAGCTACGTGGTGGTGATCTGCGGGCTGTTTGTCATCAACTACCTGAGCAATCCGGAGTACATCTGGGCCTGGTGGCCAACCCTGGGTTGGGGGCTGGGACTTGCCTCCCATGCTGTTCGGGTGTTTCAGCCCTTCAAGCTGTTTGGCCCCGAGTGGGAGCGGCGTCAAATCGAGAAGCGGCTGGGGCGCAAGTTGTAACCTTATTCGCAGGGAACCAGAGAACACAAAACAGCAAGCCCGGCAACCTGCCGGGCTTTGTTATTGGAGCGGGTTGTGGCCATCCGTGCGGCAGCGACCGCCAGATTGCTGCGTCCCCCCTAGCTGGCGTGAACCGGGCAGGGGGTGGCGATCAGGGCATCATCCTCGTAGCGCCACAGGGTCAGGCTGTTGCCCCAGACACAGCCGGTATCGAGCGCCTTGATATCGCTCTTGCCAGTGTTGCCCATCAGGGCCGCCCAGTGGCCGAACACCAGAATGGGGTCATCCACGTGATGCTCGCGCTGCTCGAACCAGGGACGCAGCCCCGGGGTCGACTCCTTGGGCCCTTTCTTGCATTTGAAGTCGAGACGACCGTCGAAATAGCAGAAGCGCATCCGGGTGAAGGTGTTGATGATGTAGCGGTAGCGGTCGATCCCGACCAGATCATCTTTCCAGCCATCCGGCTGGTCGCCGTACATGTTGTGCAGCAGCCAGCTGTACTGGTCACCGCGTAGCAGGCTCTCTACCTCGCGGGCGCAGTTGCGGGCGGTGCGGACATCCCATGCGGGGGAGATCCCGGCATGCACCATCATGATGGGGAGATCCGGATGTTCGGCCAGCAGCGGGCGGTGGCGCAGCCACTCCAGCAGTTCATCCCGATCAGGGGCATCCATCAGGCTTTGCAGCTTGTCTTTCTTCTTGAGCGGTGCAACGCCATCAGCGACCGCCAGCAGGTGCAGGTCGTGGTTGCCGAGCACGGTGACGGCGCGGTTGCCCAGCCCTTTGACGAAACGCAGGGTATTGAGGGAGTCCGGGCCGCGGGCGACCAGATCGCCGCAGAGCCAGAGCACGTCTTGGTCGGGATCGAACGCGGCAAGATCCAGCAGACGGCGCAAGTCGTCGTAACAGCCCTGGATGTCACCGACAAAACAGTTCGCCATGAAACCTCAGTTGATAATATTGGGGATGGCCAGCGTGAAGGGGGCGATGTGCGCCTCGAACTGCTGACCAGAGCCATCTTGCAGGGTATAGCTCCCTTCCATCACCCCAAGCGGGGTCGCCAGCGGCACGCCGCTCTGGTAGCGGTAGGTCTCACCTTCGGCAATGACGGGTTGTTCCCCGACCACGCCCGGGCCTGCAACTTCCAGCATCTTGCCATTGGCATCTGTGATGAGCCAGCGCCGATGCAGCAGTTGCACCGGGCCGGGCCCCAGATTCTCAATCTCGATCAGATAGTGAAACTGGTAAGGGTCTTTGGAGCCCGCCACATACAGGGGGTATGGGCGGATCTCGATGTGCGGGAGTGCCACAGGATCAGGCCTGTTGCTGATCCGCCAGCCAGTTGGCGATCATGACAAACTGCTCGAGGGAGAGATTCTCCGGGCGCAGGTTGCCATCGATACCAAGCTCGGTCAGCTGGGCGTCGGTGATGAAGTTGGAGAAGCTGTTGCGGATGGTCTTGCGACGCTGGCCAAAGCCTTCGGTACAGACGCGATTCAGACAACGAATGTCTTTCGCGACTATGGTCGGATTCTTGTGCGGGATCAGGCGAACTACGGCCGAGTCCACCTTTGGCGCCGGTTTGAAGGCGCCCGGGCCCACTTCCAGCACCGGCACCACCTGGCAATAGTACTGGGTCATCACGCTCAGACGGCCATAAGCCTTGCTGCCCGGACCGGCGGCCAGACGCAACACCACTTCCTTTTGCAGCATGAAGTGCATGTCTTCAACCCGGTCGGCAAACTCGCACAGGTGGAAGATGAGCGGGGTGGAGATGTTGTAAGGCAGGTTGCCGAAGATGCGCAGCGGCCCCTTGCCTTCACCCATCAGGGTGCCGAAGTCAAAACGCATGGCATCCGCTTCGATGACGGTCAGCTTGTCTTTGAGGGTCGGGTGCTCGCGCAGGCGAGCTGCTAGGTCCCGGTCAAGCTCGACCACGGTCATTTTGTCCATCTGGGAGGCGACCGGCTCGGTCAGCGCGGCCAGACCCGGACCGATCTCCACCAGATTCTGACCCGGCTGCGGGTTGATGGCGGCGACGATTTGATCGATCACATACCGGTCGTGCAAGAAGTTCTGACCGAAACGCTTACGGGCCGTGTGGCCCATGTGCACCTTACTGCTCATATCTTTTTTTCTCTACCATCTTGATGGCGTGGTTAATCGCGGTGACAAGGCTGCCCGGATCGGCCAGGCCCTTGCCTGCCAGATCCAGCGCGGTGCCGTGATCCACCGAAGTGCGGATGAAGGGAAGCCCCAGGGTGATATTGACCGAACTGCCGAAGCCCTTGTATTTGAGCACAGGCAGCCCCTGGTCGTGGTACATGGCGAGTACCGCATCCGCATCCTTGAGGTATTTCTCCTGGAATAGGGTGTCGGCCGGCAACGGGCCGACCAGATCGATCCCTTCTTGGCGCAGCGTGGCCAGGGCGGGTTCGATCACGTCAATCTCTTCACGTCCGAGATGGCCACCTTCCCCAGCGTGGGGGTTGAGGCCGCAGACGTAAATACGGGGTTTGGCGATGCCAAACTTGGTGGCGAGATCCTCGTTGAGGATCCGGACCACCTTGCCGAGGCGATCCTCGGTGATGGCCATCGCTACATAGGCCAGCGGAATATGGGTAGTCGCCAGTGCGACCCGCAGCCCTTCGGTGGCCAGCATCATCACCACATCGGCGGTGTTGGATTGCTGGGCAAAGAACTCGGTGTGGCCGCTGAACGAGACCCCGGCCTGGTTGATGATCCCCTTGTGCACCGGTCCGGTCACCACGGCGGCAAATTCGCCGCTCATGTTGCCATCGCAGGCACGCTGCAGGGTAGCCAATACATAGGCGCCATTGCCTTCGTTCAGCTCGCCCGGCACCACAGAAGCGCCGAGGGTGACCGGACAGACGGTCAGAGTGCCCGCCCGCTGGGGGCGGGCAGGGGCAGCGGCATCATAGGGCTCAAGCTCGATGGGCAGCCCCAGCAGGGCCGCTCGCTCGCGCAGCAGCGCCGGATCGGCGATCACCACCAACTGGTGGGGCCAATCCTGCTGGGCAATCTGCAGCACCAGATCCGGGCCGATCCCGGCCGGTTCGCCCGGGGTAACGGCAAGGCGACGGCAGCTCATCAGCTCGCAGATCCTTCGACACGGATGTAAGCCTCATCACGCAGCTCGTCCAACCAGGCCTGGGACTCTTCCACGAAGCGGCGATTGTAGATCAGCTGATAGGCACGCTGTTCCAGAGCCTTGTCAGTGGCATCCTGGCTGCGACGATCTTCCACTTGGACGATGTGCCAGCCGTGGCTGGTGCGGAAGGGGGCGCTGATCTGGCCTGGTTGCAGCCGGTTAACCATGTCGCGAAACTCTGGTACATAGACGTTGGGATCAGACCAGCCCAGTTCGCCACCCTGCACCGCAGAGCCCGGATCTTCGGAATACTTCTCCGCCATGCTGGCGAAGCTTGCCTTGCCGCTCTTGATGTCGTGCAGAATGCCGTCCAGCATCCCCTTGGCTTTCTCTTCGCTCAGGATGATGGAGGGCTTGATCAGGATGTGACGGGCCTTCACCTCGGTCTGCATCACTTGCTGCTGACCCTTGGTGTCGAACACCTTGACGATGTGCAGACCGGCGCCGGAGCGCAGCGGGCCCACGATATCGCCCTTCTTGGTACCCTGTACCGCTTCGGCCATCAGGGTCGGCATCTCTTGCGGGCTCATCCAGCCCCAGTCACCCCCTTCCAGCGCCTTGGGGCCGTTACTCTCGGCAATGGCCAGTTTGCGGAAGTCGGCACCCTGCTTGAGGGCGGCCAGAATGCGCTCGATCTTGCTCTTGGCGGCATCCAGCTGGGCGGCGGTGGGGTTGTCCGGCAGGGCAATCTGGATATGGCCGACGTGGTATTCGTTCTGCTGTTGACCCTGTTTCTTCAGGATCTCCACTACCTGCTTCACCTCCTGCTCGGAGATGTTGATACGGCGGCGCACCTGATTGCGGCGCACCTCGTTCATCAGGATCTCGCGGCGAACCTCTTCCCGATACTGGGCATAGGTCATCCCTTCACGGGCGAGCTGGGCGCGCAGCTGATCCAGGGTCATCTTGTTGTCGGCGGCGATGCCCTGAATAGCCTGTTCCAGCTGGGTATCACTGATCTTCAGCCCCTGGCGATCCGCCAGTTGCAGCTGCAGGCTCTCCTGGATCAGACGGTCGAGTGCCTGTTTGCGCAGAGTGGCATCGTCAGGCAGAGACTGGCCGCTCTCCTGGGCGGAGAGTTTTACCTTGTTGACCAGTGCGTCCTGTTGACTGGACAGCACTACGTCCTTGTTGACCACGGCCAGCACTTTGTCCATCAGCTCGGGCGCAGCCAGTGCGGCCTGGCTCATGGCGCCGAACATTCCCGCGGTCAGCAGGGCAATCAGGGTCTTTTTCATATCCATCTCTCAAGGCTGGACCAGCATCATTGCTGGTCTTTCAGATTAAACGGGCGAACATAGGGCAACAGCTCGGTATCCAGTGTGACACTGCGGCCACCGGTACCCACGCTGCCAAGTCCCTTCATTTCAAACTGCAGACCAATGACTTTTTCCGAAGTGGGCTTCAGAGTGATGTTGTCCGGCTGGTTGTGCCACTCCAGGCTCATGTTGATGCTCCAGCAGCAGGAGTCGTATTTGACACCGATCTTGCGGTCAATGTTCACATCCTGCTTGATATCGCGATAGTAACCGCCATACATCTGCCACTGATCGGCGATCGGCGCCATCATCACCAGACCAGCCTGGCTGAGGTCTTCGGCCAGAGCAGGATTGCTCGGGTAGCGATAGTCCCGGTTGCCGTCCTGGATATAGCGGTAGTTGACCTGGGTGGTCAGCTTGCCGGTCCGGTATTCGACTGCACCGTTGCCGGCAGTAAATTCCCCCTCGGAGGTATCGTACTGGGTGCCGGCATGGGCGAACCACTCATCGGTGATCCGGGCATCCCCCTCGAACGAGAGCAGGGAGCGGGCGTTGGTGTTTTCCTGATCGGACGGGTAGAGGCGCACCTTGGGAGGTGTCATCTCGAAGGCCTGGGCTACCGCCAGACGTAACCGCTCATCCCCCACATTGTCATAGACCCGGCTGGTCAGGCCAACGGTGACCCGGTTGGCATCGCTGATGCGGTCGAGACCGGCGTAGCGGCGATCGCTGAACAGGCTGTAGTAGTCCTGACGGGTAGTGGTGGAGTCGTAAATCCCTATTTCGTCCTGATTCTTGTAAGGGATATAGAGGTACTGGAACTCAGGCTCCAGGGTCTGGGTGCCCTTGCCATCATACCAGTCTACCGGACGATCGAAGTTGACGCCCCCCTTGAGGCGGAAGGACGGCAAGGTGCGGGTAATGGTGCCGTCTTTCAGGGTCAGCTGCTGGCTATCTGCGTCTGTAAATTTACTGCGATCCTGGCTAATCAGGTCTTTGGGGATCTCCTGGTTGTAGGAGGTAAACATCAGTTTGTACTGGCTTATAAGGTAGTAACCCGGCGCATCGACCAAGGGGATGGTCAGGGTGGGAGCCAGATGCAGACGGGTAGCGGTATAACGCTCACCGGCCTGCTGGGCAGTGGCGCTGCCGCTGTCATAGCCAAACTTGGTCAGCTCGCTGTTCCAGGCCAGATCGAACCATTTCCCCTGCTGGAAGTAGTTGTAGTTGATGCGTGGCAGCATCTCGTGGGGCAGCAGCGCGTAGGGACTCAGGATCTGATAGCGACGCACCTCGGAGGTGAGGTTCCAGTTCTGCTGGTAGTAACCGGCGGTAAAGGATTGCTGCAACTGGCTGTCGACCTGGGTGCCCACTTGCGGGCTGAAGTCGTTGAAGTAGTTGTAATCCTTGTCCCGTACCTGGGTGTAGTCGATGCCTAAACGCAGGGAGCCATCCATCAGGGTGGATCCGTGACGAATATTCATCAGGTAACGATGACCATCTGAGAGGTACGGAGTCCCTGTCGACGGGTTGGTAAAGCTCGGGTTGCCAGCATCATACTGCTTGTCATCCCTGAGGCTTTCAAAATAGAGGGTACCGGTATGGGCTGGGTCCGGCATGTAGCGAAACTCTACCTGTTCCATCAGGCCGCGTTTGTCCATAAAGCGGGAGGTGATGGTGGCATCGTAGTTGGGGGCAATGTTCCAGTAGAAGGGCTGGGTGATCTCCATGCCGTTGCCGGAACTCTGTTTGTAACCCGGGTAGAGCAGACCTGTCTTCCGTTCATCCTTGATGGGGAAGTTTATATAGGGGAAGTAGAACACCGGGTAGTCATAGAGCCAGAGGCTGGCGTTCCAGGCTTCGCCGAACACCTCTTTCTGGTCGATGTCGATGCTGCCCGCCTTGAGGGTCCACACTTCCTGACCGGGGGGGCAGGTAGTGTACTGGGCTCCCTCCATGGTGATGTTCTGGTTGTTGTTGGTCATCACCACGCGTTTGGCAAAGCCGCGCACCGGTGAGCCATGCACCTGATACTTGCCCTCCTCCAGCTCGGAGTTTTTGGTATTCAGGTTGGATTTGAGGGTCTTGTCGCTGGTGACGGTCACCTGACCGTCGTTGTAATAGATGTTGCCGATGGCGATGACATCCCGGCTCTTCTGATCGAGCTGTGCATAATCGGAGTCAAACTTGCGAACACCCTGACGAACCTTGACGTCGCCTTCATAGACGGCGGTGCCGCCCTGTTTGGCCTCGAGACGGTCAGCATCAACCTCGACCGGCTGCGCGTTGGCATCCTGATCCGATGCAGGCTTCTCTATCTTGGGAACATAGTCATAGCAGAGACTATCGAGAATGCCGGTGGCTGGCGGCGCTTCGAACGGGGCCGCCTGCACCATCATAGGGGTGAGTGCGGGGGCCAGGCTGATAGTCAGGGCGATGGGATAGCGGTACCCCAGTGTCCATTTGGTCATGTGAAAGACTCGTGCAATCCGTGATAGATACGGTTGATCCAAGGCATGCATTTTACGACAGGTTTCATCGAGTTGACATTGCATGTCATTGCTTTATGTTAGCCGGCAATGATAAAGCATTATTGCGGCCAGGGCTAACAGCCAAGTGCTGCTTTCCACCTTGGTCCTCTACTTATGCACGATCGCGATTCCCTGCTATTGCAGTGGGCACGCCGTATTTCCGGTGATGCCAATCTTCAGTTGACCCTCATTTCCGGTGATGCCAGCTTCCGTCGCTACTATCGCGGTGGTGGTCTGGTTTGGGTGGATGCCAATCCGAAAACCGAAAAAAATCATGAGTTTGTTCGTAACGCGGCCGCCTTGCAGGCGCGTCAGCTGTTGGCGCCAGAGGTCAAGGCGGTGGACTACGAACAGGGTCTGCTGGCGGTGAGTGACCTGGGCGATACTCAGCTGATCAGCTGCCTGAACGAACACAACGTACTGGCCTGGTATGGCAAGGCGATTGATTTGCTGCCCCGCCTGGGGGCGGTTGAACTGGCGCTTGAACCCTTCGATGCGGCATTTATGGCGCGGGAGAACAGCATTTTCCCCGAGTGGCTGCTCGGCCATCATCTGCAACTGAGCCTGAGCCATGAAGAGCAGCAACTGCTGGACGAGACCTTTGCCTGCCTCACCGCCTGCAATCTGGCCCAGCCGCAGGGGGTGATGCATCGGGATTTCCACAGTCGCAACCTGATGGTATGTGGCGGTGATACCCCCGAGAGCAGCCGGCTGGCCATCATCGATTTTCAGGATATGGTCATCGGGCCGCTCACTTATGATCTGGTCTCCTTGCTGAAAGATTGCTACGTGCGCTGGCCGGACGAGGTGATCGATGAAGGGATGCGCCACGGCTTTGCCACCCTGCAACAGGCGGGTCTGCTTGGCGAGCTCGATTATGCCAGTTTCCGTCGCGATGCCGATCTGACCGGCATGCAGCGCCACCTCAAAGCGGCCGGAATCTTTACCCGGCTCTATCATCGCGACGGCAAGTCCGGCTATCTCAAGGATATTCCCCGTACCCTCGGCTACGTGGTGGATGTCTGTCGCACTCATGGTGGTGCCTATCCGGTACTGGCCCGTTTTGGTCAGTGGTTGGAGCAGGTGGTGTTGCCGGGGGTCGCCAATGCAGGGGTAAAACCATGAAGGCGATGATCCTGGCCGCTGGCCGTGGCGAGCGGATGCGCCCGCTGACTGACCTGCTGCCCAAGCCGCTGCTGGCGGTGGGGGGCAAGCCGCTTATCGTCCACCATATCGAAAAGTTGAAGTCAGCTGGCGTGACCGAGCTGGTCATTAACCACGCCTGGCTCGGCCACAAGCTGGTCGAGAGCCTTGGTGATGGCAGTGCGCTTGGCGTGACCATCCACTGGTCAGCCGAGGAGAGCGCGCTGGAGACCGCGGGCGGCATTGTGCAGGCGCTGCCGCTACTGGGCTCTGAACCTTTTTTGGTGATCAACGGCGATACCTGGCTCGATCTCGATTATCACACTCTGGTCAGCCAGCCCCTTGGCGATGATCTGGCCCACCTCTGGCTGGTGCCCAATCCGCCCCAGCACCCCGCCGGGGACTTTGCCTTGCAAGAAGGGCGAGTTATGGATACGCCAGCGTTTACCTTCAGCGGGGTCGGACTATATGATCCGGCGGCCTTTGCCGGTCTCGCGGGCGGTGCCCGCAAGCTGGCGCCCCTGCTCCGTGACTGGATGGCGCAAGGGCGGGTGGGCGGCAGCCTGCTCGCTGGCGAGTGGCGCGATATCGGCACGGTCGATCGACTGCGCGAGCTGGATGACCAGCTCCAGGCCCGCACTCATTAACTTCAAGAGGTCTTGAACCATGCGTATTTGGGGTAAGGTGCTGGGCGCCTTCTTCGGTTTTCTGCTCGGCAATATTATCGGCGCCCTGATTGGCCTGTGGATAGGCCACCGTTTCGACCGTGGCATGGGGCTGCAGGGGGCGTTTCGTCGCGGCCCGAGTCAGGCGCAGCAAGCCGTCTTCTTCCACGCCACCTTCTCGGTGATGGGTCACATCGCCAAGTCAAGCGGTCAGGTGACCGAACAGGAGATCCGGGTTGCCTCCAACCTGATGGATCGTATGCGGCTGGCGGGCGAACAGCGTGCCCGGGCGCAGGAGTCGTTTCGTCTCGGTAAGGAGGCTGACTTCCCGCTGCGCGAGACCCTGGCCGAGTTCCGCCGTGCCAGTCTGGGGCAGCGCGACATTCTGCGCTTCTTCCTCGAAGTGCAGTTGCAGGCGGCCTTTGCCGACGGGCGGGTAGAGGAGGGCGAGCGCGCCATTCTTCACACCATCGCCGACGAGCTGGGTTTCAGTCGCATCGAGCTGGCCCGCATTCTGGCGATGGCCGAGGCACAGATGAACTTCTTCAATCAGGCCCATGGCCAGTATCAGAGTGGCCATTCCGGTGGTCAGCAGTATCGGCAGGAGCCGCCTTCTGCGGATCGCCTCAAGAATGCCTACCAGCTGCTGGGGGTAAGCGAGAGCGACAGCGATCAGGATATCAAGCGTGCTTACCGCAAGGAGATGAGCAAGCATCACCCGGACAAGCTGGCCGCCAAAGGGCTGCCGCCGGAGATGATGGAGATGGCCAAGGAAAAGACCCAGGAGATCCAGCAAGCCTGGGAGTGGATCCGCGAGGCGCGCGGTATCCGTTAAGCGCCAAAGTCAGGCTGGAACAGACAATAAAAAGCCCCGCAGCAGTGCGGGGCTTTGTTTTGCCGTGTGGCGTAGGCCGGGTTATTTGGCCGGAATCGCTTCCAGCACGTGCACCAGCAGTTGCCAGAAACGCTCGACCGCCGGGATATGCACCTTCTCGTCAGGGGAGTGGGCCCCGCGGATGGTCGGGCCGAAGGAGACCATGTCCCACTCCGGATAGGCGCTCTTGAACAGACCGCACTCGAGACCGGCGTGGATCACCATCACGTTGGGCATAGTGCCAAACAGAGTCTGGTAGCTGTTGCGTACCAGCGCCATGACGGGGGAGTCCACGTTTGGCGCCCAACCAGGATAGGCTCCGGTGAATTCGCAGCTGGCACCCGCCAGGGTGAACAGGGAGCGGGTCATCTGCTCGATGCTCTCGCGACCGGAGTCAATCAGGGAGCGGATCAGGCACTGGACGTACACTTCGCCATCCTGAGTCTTGATGACCCCCAGGTTGGTCGAGGTTTCGGTCACGCCGGGCATGGCATCGCTCATGCGCATCACGCCGTTCGGGCAGGCCATCAGGGCATCCAGCAGGCGCTGCTGCAGGGAGACGCTCATCAGCTTGGCCGGTTTGGCGGCGTTGTTGACCAGCACGGTCAGGTTCGGCTCGGTGGCGGCCAGTTCGGTCTGGTAGATCCCGGTGTAGCGGTCAACCAGCGCCTTGAACTCGTTCACGCTGGCAGCGGGCACCAGCAGGGTGGCACGGGCTTCGCGCGGGATGGCGTTGCGCAGAGTGCCTCCGTGGATCTCGGCCAGACGAACACCCAGCGGCTCGGCTGCTTTGAGCAGACGTACCAGCAGCTTGTTAGCGTTGCCACGGCCGCGATGGATATCGCAACCGGAGTGGCCGCCACGCAGCCCTTTCACGGCCAGCTCGAACGCTTCGCCTTCGCTGGCGTCAACCAGCTCGAGCTGGAAGCGGATATTGGCATCCACACCGCCAGCGCAGCCCATATAGACTTCGCCATCCTCTTCGGAGTCGGTGTTGAGCAGAATTTCGCCCTCCAGCCAGCCCGCTTCCAGACCGAATGCGCCGGTCATGCCGGTCTCTTCGTCGGTGGTCAGCAGCACTTCCAGCGGACCGTGTTTGATGGTCTTGTCAGCCAGCACTGCCAGGCAACCGGCCATGCCTATGCCGTTGTCGGCACCCAGAGTGGTGCCACGGGCCGTGACCCACTCGCCATCTACATAGGCATCGATGGGATCGGTCGCGAAGTCGTGTTTGGTGTCGGCGTTGGCCTGCGGCACCATGTCGATGTGGGCCTGCAGTACCACGGCTTTGCGGTTTTCCATCCCCGGGGTGGCCGGTTTCTTGATGATGATGTTGCCGACCTTGTCCTGCTTGACCGCCAGACCTTCCCCTTGAGCCCATTGGATGATCCAGGCGCTCAGTTTGGCTTCATGTTTGGAAGGGTGGGGAATGGAGCAGATCTGTTCGAAGAAATGCCAAATCAGTTTGGGAGAGAGAGAGCTAAGCTGTGCCACGTCGGGACTCCTTACCAGCACGGAATTAACAGGGCCCCATCAGCGGGCCGGGGAAGAGGATAACGATAATACAGTCAATCACACAAAAATGTGAGCAATCAGCGCAAATCGCAGGCAGCTTGTGCTGGCTGATGGCAACCAGGCAGTACGATCGTCAGGTTCGGACGACGCTGACCGATAGAAAAGAAAATGTGTGACCGATCTCACAAAAATATTGAATTTAATGCACCGACTGGTAAATTAGCTCCCGTGGTTCGCCACCCGTCAGGATGACGATGAAAGCCTCCAGGGAACCGAAGCAAAGCAAGTGCGCCTCCATGGAACCGAGTGTTCGTTCAAGGATTTGAGCCCGCATTAAAGGTACGTAACTTGTTAAGCAATCAGGAGTTTCAATATGCCAGGCAGCAACTCAACCTATTGGTTTGCCCCCTCTTTGTATACCCAGGGTTTCAGCTACCCTAACCCCTTCGTCACTCGTCGCTAAGACGAGCTGCCCAACCTGGCAGAGGCGAGAAAGCAGCAGGTGCGTGAGGTAAACCCTCCCCCTGCTATTTTTTTATCTGCGATTTGCCGCACAGTCCCATTTGGGCTCGGCAGCAGGGACGGCAGGTTATTCGTTTGGCGCTCTAGATGGGCGGAATGGAGAGGGTGATGCCGATTTTTCCTGTTTTTGGCATACGTTTGCCAGGCATTTTCTCTGCAAACGGTGCTATCATATCGGCCCAACAGCCTGTCCGCGGTTTGGACACATCATCTAACCGATCGCCGGATAAGCCCATCTTGCTTCCATTGTTATCAGATTTGCTGCCGAGGCTTAGCCCTGAGGCAGCCGAAGTGCAATCTGAATTCAGTCGGGCAAGGGCCGCCATTTACTGGCATCCGCAGGGAGAATTGCGGATGTTGTTATTCTAAGCGATTGTTTTTAAATAACTATTCGAGATCGATAACATGCCGAAAAAGTTCTATGTGTCGTGGGACAACCTGCAACGTGAAGCTCGCCGTCTGGCCCGTCGTCAGCTGCCTGTCAGCCAGTGGAAAGGTATCATCGCGGTCAGCCGTGGTGGTCTGGTGCCCGCAGCCCTGATGGCCCGTGAACTTGGCATTCGTAATGTGGAAACCCTCTGCATCTCCAGCTATGACCACGACAGCCAGCGCGAGTTGGTAGTCGTTAAAGCTGCCACCACCGCCGGTGACGGCGAAGGCTGGCTGGTGGTGGAAGATCTGGTAGACACCGGCACTACCGCCAAGGCGATCCGCGAGCTCTACCCGAAAGCCAAGTTCATCGCGATCTTCGCCAAGCCGATGGGCGAAGCGCTGCTGGACGATTTCGAAGTGGCAATCCCGCAGGATACCTGGATTGAACAGCCGTGGGATATGGCGCTGGAGTTCGCCACACCGATCTGTGACGAAAAGTAACGGGATCGGGATGTGACGTTCAGAGCGTCAATTGGCCGTACGCGGCAAGAATGGTTTCACAGGGCTCCTTGATGGAGCCCTGTTTTTTTGTGTATCAATCTGTTGCAGGGTGGCTGATGGGCAGTAAAAGTGGTTAAGATGAGCTATTGCCTGATATGAATGGGACACAATCTTGGACTTGAACGACGACCTCAATCTGACCGAAAAGCTGTTTACCCGGGTCAAGAAGGTGCTGGAAACTTCCGAGATCTCCAACTCCAGCCCGGCGGACATTGCCGAAGCAGAGTCAGACGAGATGTTTATCGACGGCTCCATGTCAAAGAGCTGGTATCGCCTGCTGCGCCGCCCCTCCTGGGCCTGGCAGGGGGCCGACCCGGTCGAGGTTGAGCAGACTCTGGCCCGCATCGCCATGGCGACCGGTGAACGCACCCATGACTGCTATCTCGATACCATCAAGGGCTATGTGCCTGGCAACTGGATCTATGAGTGGAGCCAGGTGGCTGGTAACTACTTCAAGCTTGGGCGCGAACTGCGTGAGCAGGGGGATGCAGCTGGCGCCTTGAAACAGCTGCTCAAGGCGGTGCGCTACTATTCCATCGCCAGCTACCCCCATCTCAAGGATGATGAACTGGCGGATCAGGCCCAGCTGCTTGGCAATATGGCCTATCGCGAGGCGGGCCGGTTGTTCAAGGTGCCGCTCAAAGAGATCCAGGTGCCCTTTCGCGGCAAGCATATTCAGGGTTATCTCCACCTGCCGACCACCGACAAACCGGTGCCTCTGGTGATCATCAGCGGGGGGATCGATTCTCTGCAGCTCGATTTCCTCAACTTCTATCTCAAGCGACTCGAGCCCAACGGCATCGGTATGCTCTCCCTCGACATGCCGGGCATCGGCTATGCCGAGCATTGGCCATTGGTACAGGATACCAGCCGCCTTCATCAGGCTGTGCTGCACTATCTCTCCGAAGTGGCCTGGGTCGATCATCAGCGTATCGCTATGGTCGGTATGCGATTGGCAGGCAATGTGGCGGCACGTCTGGCCTTTATCGAGCCATTCAAGCTCAAAACCGTGGTCTGTGTCGGGGCCGGGGTCAATCAGGTGTTTACCAATCAGGAGTTGTTTGCCAAGTGCCCGCGCATGATGCGGGACAGCCTGGCCAACCGGTTGGGCGCTGATGCGGCTCATTGGGATACCATGCGTACCAAGTGTCAGGTATTTTCACTGAAAACGCAGGGATTACTGGGGACTCGCACCTCTGTGCCGATATTGAGTATTGGACACAAACGAGATTTCATCTGTCCCGAGCAGGATGTACGGGCATTGGCGGCGGCCAGTCGTAACGGCAAGGCCATCGTCTTCGACAAGCAGCCCTTGCTTGAGGTGTATGACAAGGCGCTGGACGAAATCGTCGAGTGGCTGAAACAGCATCTATGTATCTGATGCGCTGAAGGACTGACGCCATCCCGAGGTGGCGCGGCTTGTTTAACAGGGAGGTTAACATGTCTGAAAGAGTGACCTACAAGCGACTGCTGAGACAGTTTGCTGCCATTGGCCCCTATTTGCGTGAGGATCTCTGTGAAGAGGGGCGTTACCGTTTCGACAGTCTTTCCGTTTGTGTCAGTGCCAAACCGGCGCCAGACAAGCGGGAGTTCTGGGGTTGGTGGCTGGTGCTGGAGCAGGAGGATCATCTGTTCCGCTACCATTACCAGTTCGGATTGTACAATGCCGATGGCGAGTGGCTCGACAAGCCGATCCCCAAGAAGCACCAGGTCGAGGTGGAACGGACCCTCAACCGTTTCTACAAATTGATCAGTGACAAACTGGCCTCGCTCGAGTGTCAGCTAGTGCCTGCCGAACAGGTGACCAACGAGTTGAGTGTAACGGCTGCCTGAGCCTCTGATGCCCTGCGAGAGGTTGTGACGAGCTCGCAGGGAGACTCTTGCCCCATCCTTTCATCACCCTTTATGGAATTGCCTTGCAGGGCCCCATGGCCGTGGGTATAAAGATATTCCTTATTTTTTAGCCTTTATGCTCCCATGGAAAACAGAACCATAGTCGTCAAGTTGGGCACCAGCGTGCTCACAGGGGGGTCTTCCCAGCTCAATCGTGCCCATATGGTCGAGCTGGTCAGACAGTGTGCGGCCTTGCACCGTCACGGCCACAGGGTCGTGGTCGTCACATCAGGGGCTATCGCCGCCGGGCGTGAACATCTGGGTCACCCGCCACTGGCGCCAACCCTGCCCAACAAGCAGATGCTGGCGGCGGTTGGTCAGACCCAGCTTATTCGGGTATGGCAGGATCTGTTCAACCTCTACGGTCTGCATATCGGCCAGATGCTGCTGACCCGCGCCGATCTGGAAGATCGGGAGCGCTACCTCAACGCCCGCGACACCCTGCGCACTCTGCTCGATCACCGCATTATTCCGGTCATCAACGAAAACGATGCGGTGGCGACCGCCGAGATCAAGGTCGGCGACAACGACAACCTCTCCGCACGGGCCGCCATTCTGGCGGATGCGGATCTGCTGATCCTGCTGACAGATCAGAAGGGGCTGTTTACCGCCGATCCGCGTACCAATCCCGATGCCCAGCTTATTGAAGAGGTGCAGACCATCGACGATACCCTGCGCTCGCTGGCGGGTGACAGTGTCAGCGGCCTCGGCACCGGCGGCATGGCTACCAAGCTGCAGGCCGCCGATGTGGCGCGTCGAGCTGGTGTCAACGTGGTGATCGCGACCGGCCAGATGCCGGAGGTGATCGGCCGTCTCGCCAAGGGTGAGCGTATTGGTACCCTGTTCCCCGCGCTGGCGTCCCCGCTGGAAGGGCGCAAGAGCTGGATCCTGGCAGGCCCACCTCCTCACGGCGAAGTGCATGTGGATCAGGGCGCAGTGGCCGCCATGAAGGATAAAGGCTCCAGCCTGCTGCCCAAGGGGATTGTGGCAGTCAAGGGCGATTTCATTCGGGGCGATGTGGTGCGCATTCTTGATCCCAAGGGCGCCGAGCTGGCCCGTGGCATCTGCCGTTACGATCATCTGGAGCTGGATAAGCTGCGCGGCGTCCACTCTGATCAGATTGAACAGGTATTGGGCTATGGCTACGGCTCTGTGGCCATCCATCGAGACGACATGGTGCTGCTCTAATCAAGGCGGCACGGCATGAACAAAGGGAACTGAGATGAGTCTGGAGAAAATGGGGCAGGCGGCCCGTGAAGCCGCCTATCAGCTGGCTACCATCAGCACGGCGCAGAAGAACCGGGCGCTGGCCGCCATCGCCGACGAGCTTGAGGCGCGCAGTGAACAGATCCTCGCCGCCAATGCGAAAGATATCGCCGCCGGCCGTGAGGCGGGCTTGTCAGAGGCGATGCTGGATCGCCTGCTGCTCAATCCGGCCCGGCTGGCCGGGATTGTGGCGGATGTGCGCAAGGTGATCACGCTGGACGATCCGGTTGGCGCCGAAATGGATAGCCGAGTGCTGGAAAATGGCCTGCGGCTCTCCCGTCGTCGGGTGCCCATCGGGGTTATCGGCGTCATCTACGAGGCGCGCCCCAACGTCACCATCGATATCGCCAGCCTCTGCCTCAAGACTGGCAACGCCAGCATATTGCGTGGCGGGCGCGAGACCTTCCACTCCAATCTGGAGCTGGTGCGGGTGATCCAGCATGCCTTGGCGGCCTCCGGTCTGCCCGAGGCGGCGGTGCAGTACATCGACAACCCGGATCGGGCGCTGGTCGGCGAGTTGCTGCGTCTCGACCGCTATGTGGACATGATCATCCCCCGTGGCGGTGCTGGCCTGCACAAGATGTGCAAGGAGAACAGCTCCATTCCGGTCATCATCGGCGGTTTCGGCATCAGCCACATCTTCGTCGACGAGAGTGCCGATCTGGTGCGCTCTCTGGCGGTTATCGACAACGCCAAGGTGCAGCGCCCCTCCGCCTGCAACGCCCTCGATACTCTGCTGGTACACGAGAAAGTCGCTTCGGCTTTCCTGCCACAGCTGGTGACGCTGATGAACGAGCGCAAGGTGACGCTGGTGGCCGCGGCCAACGCCATGACGCTGCTGGCGGGTGCCGACAACCTGTGCGAGGCGGGGCCGGAGGATTTCGATACCGAGTGGCTGGGGCTGACCCTGGGGGTCAAGTTGGTGGCGGATGTGAACGAGGCACTGGCCCATATGCGCGAGCACAACGCCGGTCACTCCGATGCCATCCTGACCAACGATCTGGCCAACTCCGAGCGTTTCGTCAATGGGGCCGGTTCGGCGGCTGTCTATGTCAACGCCTCCACCCGTTTCACCGATGGTGGCCAGTTTGGGCTGGGAGCTGAAGTGGCGGTATCGACCCAGATGCTGCACGCCCGTGGTCCCATGGGGCTGACCGAGCTTACCAGCTACAAGTGGGTAGGGCAGGCCGATTACCTCAGCCGCGCCTGATAACCGGTTGTGTCAGATACAAAAATGCCGACCCCTTGGGTCGGCATTTTTTTCGCTGGCATCGCGCCGATACCACGCAGTGCACTATCCCTCGGGGTTATTCCCCGTGATAGAGCGCCTTGTCACCGTGCTTGAGCACATAACCCTTCCAGATAAAGAGGGTGTAGCCGCTGCCCTGCCACGACCAGTTGCCCTCCGCACCTTGACGGGTCAGCAGGTGCTGCTCGCTGGTCGGCAGGGTGAGCTCTGCCTTGCTCTGATCGGCGTTGAACAGCACGAAGGCGCTGCTGGTCTGGTTGGCATCGGTTGGATTGAGCCGGATACCCTGCTCAAACAGGCGCACACATTTGCCAGTCAGTGCTGACCACTGATAGCCCGCACTGCCGATACAGCCGTGGCTGTCGCGATCGCCGCCCACCAGATGTTGTTCCGGTGTACTGCATGCCGCCAGCAGCAGAGAGGCGGCCATCAGGGTCAAGGTGCGCATGGTTACTCCTGAAGATCCCGTTCGATGACGATGTTGGAGAATCCCAGCTCCTTGAAGTAGTTCTCCTGGTAATCCTTCACGCTTTTCTTGTCACGGCGACATACCTGAGCCAGCTGGGCCTCCATGGCGTGAAAACTGGTGAGATCCAGCCCTTCGGCAGCGGCGATGGCGTCGTAGATGCTGCGGAACTTGTCGTTCGCGTAGCCGATCTCTTTGGCCTGCTTTTTATAGGTATACGTAATCTTAAAGGCCATCTTGCCCTTCCTTCTTCGATTTGGCTTGCTTGCGCTGGACGTAGAGGTAGAGGCTTTCGACCTTCTCCCGAGCCCAGGGGGTCTTGCGCAAGAACTTCAGGCTGGACTTGATGCTGGGATTATCGGTGAAGCAGCGGATATTGATCTGCTGCCCCAGCTCTTCCCAGCCGTAGTGTTCGACCAGCGCGGTGACGATGGCTTCCAGCGTCAGCCCGTGCAGCGGGTTGTTTTTCTGCGAGGCGTTTGGTTGCTCGCTCATGCCTGCTCCGCCAGCTTGGCAAAGGGCTGACCCATGCGGGTGGTGACGCCATTGGCCAGATGGGGTTCGAAACCGGCCAGCATGCCCGGGCCAAACAGGCAGACCACGGTGCTGCCCAGCTTAAACAGGCCCATTTCGGCGCCTTTCTGCAGGGTAATGGCTTCGTCGCCGGTGTAGTCCCAGCGCACCACCTTCTTCTCTTTGGTCGGCGCAATGTTGCCGGCCCAGATGGTCTCGATGCTGGCCACGATAGTGGCACCGACCAGCACCAGCGCCATGGGGCCGTGCGGCGTGCGGAAGGTGGCGACCACCCGCTCGTTGCGGGCAAACAGGTTCGGCACGTTCTCGGCGGTGAGCGGGTTGACGGAGAAGAGATCCCCCGGCACGAACACCATGCTCTCCAGCACTCCGTCCAGCGGCATATGGATGCGGTGATAATCCTTGGGCGCCAGATAGATGGTGGCAAAGTCGCCATCCTTGAATGGCGCCACCAGATCCTCATAGCCGCCCAGTAGTTCGCGGGCGCTGTAGTCGTGGCCCTTGGCCTGAATGATGCGACCCTGCTGGATCGGGCCGAGCTGGCTGACGGTGCCATCCACCGGCAGCGCCAGGGTCATGGCATCTTCTACCACGGGGCGGATACCGGGCTTGAGCTCGCGGGTGAAGAACTCGTTGAAGCTCTTGTAGTGGGCTGGACTCTCGTGCAGCGCCTCGCTCATGTCGACCTGATACTGCTTGATAAAGGCCTCGATCACTTTGGTGGTGATGTTACCCGCTTCGGCGGCGGCAAATTTGCCGATCAGACGGGAGAGGGCGTGCTTGGGCAGACAGTATTGACCGGCAATTTTCAGGTTGTCAGTAATGCTCATGTTCATCATCAACGTAGGTTTATTAGGGTCACAGGCGCGCTTGCTGGCGACCGTGACGGGCTTCCTGCATGGTTTCCAGGATGCGGTGATAGTTGTGGAAGCGATCGGCGCTGATGGCGCCCGCCTCGACCGCGGCGCGCAGGGCACAGCCGGGATCGTCCTTGTGGGTACAGTCGCGGAACTTGCAGCCACCCAGGTAGTCGCGGAATTCGACGAAGCACCAGGTGATGCGGTCGGCTTCCAGATGCCAGAGAGCGAACTCGCGGATCCCGGGGGAGTCGATGAGATCGCCACCGCTCGGGAAGTGGTAGAGCCGCGCCGTGGTGGTGGTGTGCTGGCCGAGCCCCGAGTTTTCGGAGATCTCGCCGGTCAGTACATCCAGCCCCGGCATCAGGGCGTTGGTGAGCGAGGATTTGCCCACCCCGGACTGGCCGACGAAGATGCTGATCTTGTCGGTCAGTGCGGCTTTCAGCTCATCGAGCCCTTCACCGCTCTCGCAGCTCACCAGCAGCACCTCGTAATTGAGCTTGCGGTAGGTTTCGAGCTGGCTTTCGATGCGCGCTCTGGCGGCATCATCGAGCATGTCGACCTTGTTCAGCACGATGAGGGGGCGGATCTCCACATCCTCGGCAGCTACCAGATAGCGGTCGACGATGTTGGTGGAGAACTCGGGCATCACCGCCGAGACGATGATGATCTGGTCGATATTGGCGGCGATGGGTTTGACCCCGTCGTAGAAGTCCGGCCGGGTCAGTACCGAGTGGCGCGGATGCACCGCCTCGATGACGCCCGCTGTCGCGGCATTGAGGCCGGGACGCCACACCACCTTGTCGCCACAGACCAGACTGCTGATGCTGCTGCGCCGCAGGTTGCTGCGGTGGATGGTGCCATCGACCGCTTCCACGTCTGCGTGCTGACCAAAACGACTGATCACCACCCCTTCGATGGCGGGGCCAAACAGGGTGTCATCCACCACTGTGGTGTGATCTTTTTGCAGCCGCCGTTCGCGGTTGGCCTGGACGCGCCTTTGTTGACCCAGATTGAGTTTTGCTTTCTTTGCCACTCGATTCGCCAGTTTATGAACAGATCCAAAGCCAGTATGATACATGCAAATTGGCAAAATTCCGCCATTCCTCCCAATAGAGAGAGCAATCATGACAGTCAGCGCGCAGAACCTGGTATGGATCGACATGGAGATGACGGGTCTCGACCCCGAAGAGAACGTGGTACTGGAGATTGCCACCATCGTCACCGACAAGGATCTGAACGTACTGGCCGAAGGGCCGGTCATCGCCATTCATCAGAGTGATGAAGAGCTGGCCAAGATGGACGACTGGAACGTCAACACCCATACCAAGAGCGGTCTGGTGGCCCGGGTCAAGGCGAGCCAGCACGACGAGGCGAAAGCCGTTGCCGAGACCCTCGAGTTCATTCGCCAGTGGGTGCCGGAGCGCACCAGCCCGCTGTGCGGCAACAGCATCGGTCAGGATCGCCGCTTCATGGTCAAGCACATGAGCGATCTGGAAGCCTTCTTCCACTACCGCAACGTCGACGTCAGCACCATCAAGGAGCTGGTACGCCGCTGGCAGCCGGAACTGCTGGATCAGTTCAAGAAGAGCGGCACCCACCAGGCGCTGGACGATATCCGCGAATCCATCGCCGAACTGCAGTTCTATCGCAGCCACGTCTTCAAGATCTGATTCCCCGGCAAGGGTTTGTCATACTCTGGCTGCTAAAATCGACAGTTCGGCCAGCTTTTGAGCGAACGCGCGCAACCAGACAAAAAAGCCCTTGCAATTGGAATGACTGCTCTTATAATTCGGCTCCCGTACAGTAGCGCAAGCAACCAAATGCTGTACGGCCTGTTTTAAGGTAGTTGCGGGAATAGCTCAGTTGGTAGAGCACGACCTTGCCAAGGTCGGGGTCGCGAGTTCGAGTCTCGTTTCCCGCTCCAAAAATCTGATGATGACACTGGTGCAAACCAGCCCGATGCGGGAATAGCTCAGTTGGTAGAGCACGACCTTGCCAAGGTCGGGGTCGCGAGTTCGAGTCTCGTTTCCCGCTCCAATCATCAGCCAGCCTCAAGACAACCAAATTGTTGCGGGAATAGCTCAGTTGGTAGAGCACGACCTTGCCAAGGTCGGGGTCGCGAGTTCGAGTCTCGTTTCCCGCTCCAAAAAATTTGTAAGTGATATTCCGATGCGGGAATAGCTCAGTTGGTAGAGCACGACCTTGCCAAGGTCGGGGTCGCGAGTTCGAGTCTCGTTTCCCGCTCCAATCACTTGCAGATGACATTCTGTTGCGGGAATAGCTCAGTTGGTAGAGCACGACCTTGCCAAGGTCGGGGTCGCGAGTTCGAGTCTCGTTTCCCGCTCCAATCACTTGCAGATGACATTCTGTTGCGGGAATAGCTCAGTTGGTAGAGCACGACCTTGCCAAGGTCGGGGTCGCGAGTTCGAGTCTCGTTTCCCGCTCCAATCACTTGTAAATGACATTCTGTTGCGGGAATAGCTCAGTTGGTAGAGCACGACCTTGCCAAGGTCGGGGTCGCGAGTTCGAGTCTCGTTTCCCGCTCCAATCTCTCTTCGAAGTCTTCATAATCCCTCTGAATTGCCCCTCACATCGCGCTGCGATGCTTTGTCGTATCTGGCGTTTACTAGGTGCGTCTCTACCACCTCCTGCTAACAGGAAGGGGATGTGGGCTCATGGTGCGGATTGTACGAGGCAAGCGGTTGTAACAGGTGGTGGGAGGCGAGAATTGCGGGCAAAAAAGAGGAGGGGCCTTGGCTCCTCCTGCATGATTCACTGGCGCGGGCTTAAACCAGAGTAACGTTCTCAGCCTGAGGGCCTTTTTTGCCCTGGGTCACAGTGAACTGGACTTTTTGACCTTCAGCCAGGGTTTTGAAACCGGTGCTCTGGATGGAGGAGAAGTGAACGAATACGTCCGGACCCTGGGATTGTTCAATAAAGCCAAAACCCTTGGTTTCGTTGAACCATTTTACCTGGCCGGTGCGAATGTCAGACATGTGCTAAATCCTATCAATAACAAAATGAAACTAAGCCCGTGCTGGGCTGCATTTGCCTTGCAAGCAGGGGTTGGCTCATGACTGACCACGTCTCTTTGTCCCAGTAGCACGTAGAACAATCCCTGTCTAAAGCACAAACGATTGTACGTTAGCGCCGATCCTTGTCAATTTGACCCCTTTCGTTTTTTGAACAAGCTAAAAATATTGTGAAGTCAGTAGCTTATTTGAAGAGATTTGACTGAAAAAAACGGGAAGCCAGCGCCTCCCGTTTTTGTTATTCCTTGAGGGCGAACCCTTCGCCCTGCCGGTCGTAGCGGTAGACTGCCTGACCGTAGGAGCGGATCTCCACCCGCTGGATGCGGCGGGTGTCGTCCACCAGGATGAAGATAGAGCGGCCCGATTGCAGGCGGGTCAGGGGGCGATCCGGCCCCTCGATGGCGATCAGGCGGCTCAGCTCGGCACCCGGCAACTCGAATTTACGCCAGATGGAGTAGAGGGTCTCACCCGCCTGCACATCGTGTTGCAGCCAGGTGCCGTTGACCTTCTCTTCGACCGGCTTGGCTGCCGCGGGCGCACTGCCTGCCGCGCCATTGCCGACAGTTAGAGCTTGAGCAGGCACGGCCAGCGGCACTTCCAGCGAGCCGGAAGGGGCTGCTTTGGGAGCGGATGGTGCCGGCTCCCAGGCCAGCACCAGCAACCAGAGCGGGATCAGGATCAGCAGACCTATGGTGTTTTTGCGGGGCAGCGGGCTGGACAGCTTGAATTTGCCTGCTTTGGCATCCTGGCGGCGTTGGCCGAGGTTGCTCATCCCTTGGCCAAAACGTTGGCGCAGGGACAGGGTCGCGGCATTGATGCGATGGAGCAGGGATCCTTGTGATTCGTCTTGGCGACGCTGCTGGGCTCGTCTGTTATGGCCTCGTGGGCGACGGTCCGGGGTGGGCACGGCATTTACCTCTCACTACATTGCCTGCCATCAGGCAAATTCGTCGCCTATGGTAAACGGACTCGCCCCCGAGGGGGAGAGTCCTGAGGCGGAAAATTATCAGCTGAGACGAAATTGACCCAATAATTGCTGCAATTTGTCGGCAGCCTGACGCAATGCCTGACTGGCTTTGGCCGTTTCGGTCGCATCCTGAGCAATGTCGTTGGCCAGTGCGTTGGTTTTTGACAGGTTGCCGGAGACGGTTTCTGAGACCGAGCTCTGCTCTTCGGCGGCGGAGGCGATCTGATAGGTCATGTCGTTGATGGTGGAGATTGCCTGGTAGATGCTGCCGAGCGCCTCTTCCGCCAGATCCGCCTCGCCCACCGCCTGATGGGTCAGCTGCTGGCTCTGGGTGATAGCGTTGACTGCATTGGTGGAGCTGAGGCGGATCTTCTCGATCAACTCCTGGGTGTTCTGTACCGCCTGCTGGGTATTGCCCGCCAGTTTGCGCACCTCGTCGGCTACTACCGCAAAGCCGCGGCCCTGCTCGCCAGCCCGGGCAGCCTCGATAGCGGCGTTGAGAGCCAGCAGGTTGGTCTGGTCGGCAATCCCCTGAATGACGGTGAGGATGCTGGTGATCTGGGCGCTGTCGTGGGCCAGCCCTTCCACCACTTCGGCCCCTTTACCGGCTTCTGCCGCGACCTTGTGCATCGACAGGATCACCTGCTGGAAGCGCTCCTTGCCCTGATCGGCAGCGCTTTGCGCCTGTTTAGCCGAGTCGGCGGTATTGTTGGCGTGGGTGGCGACCTCCTGACTGACGTAGGACATCTCCTGTACCGCGGTCAGCATCTGCTCCATCTCGGCCTGATGATGCTGCAGATTGTTGTCGGTCTGACCGGCAATGCGATCGGTGTCACCGGCGTAGCGGTTCACCTCGCTGGCAGTCTTGAGCACATCCCCGAGCAACCCTTGCAGCTTGTCGATAAAGCGGTTGATCCCCTTGGCGAGATCCCCCAGCTCATCCACCGAGCGGGTCGTGAGGCGTTTGGTGAGATCCCCTTCACCATCGGCGATGTCATCCACCAGGCTGACCATCTGACGGATGGGGCCTGTGATGCTGCGTGCAATCACCAGCATGGTGGCCAGCGCCAGCACCAGTACGATAACGGCGCCCACCAATTGCTGGGTCATGGCTGCTTGGTTCATGTCGCTCAGCTGGCTTTCCAGTTGATCGGCCCCCGCCAGTACCACCTTGTAGGGCAGGGTGACTATGATGGCCCAGTTGCGGCTCATGCCCGGCACCATGATGGGGACGGAAATACGGAATGACTCGTCCAGCTCCTGACGCTGAACTTCCGGTTTCAGGTACTGTTGCCACTGGTTGCCCAGCACCTTACTTGCGCTGCTGCCGAGCAGGCTGGCATCACCGCTGGTGCCGGTGATGACACCGGCGGCGCTGACGATCAGGGTTTCGCCCTTGCCGTCATAGATATTGCTGTTGAGGCTCTTGGCCTGACGACTGATGGAGTCCACCGCCAGGTCGAGGGCTGCGATGCCGCGGAACTGGCCATTCACCATGATGGGGGTGGTGATGGTGCTCACCAGCACCTGCTGACCGTTGATATCCACCTTGAAGGGATCGATCAGACAAGAGCGCCCTTCCCGTTTCGGGCAGGCGTAGTAGTCGTTGGCGGGATTGCCGAATTCGTCTGGGTCGGTTTTTTCGATGGAGAGCAGCAGATCGGTACCGATTTGATCCTTGTCGCGATAGAAATAGGGCACGAAGCGCCCCTTGTCGTCACTGCCCAGCGCACTCTGGCCAGCAAAGCTGGCATCCTGACCGTCGAAACCGTTGGGCTCGAAGCCAGCGAAGGCGCCATAGAGCTGGGGCTCCAACGCCAACTGTGCTTTGAGCAGGTCGGTGGCCTGCTGGCGATCCAGCGGCAGTTTGCCCTGTTGTTGCAGGGCGAGGGCGCTGGCCATCTGCTGGGTGTAGGAGAGCCCTTTTTGCAGCAGTTGGGTGATGGTGGCCGCCTCGGCGCGGGCATTGGCGCTGACCTTCTGCCATGCCTCCTGCTGCAGCGCTTCACGGCTGGAGCTGATGGTGAGTTGTTGGGTCTGTTTGCCGGAGTATTGGTTGAGCAGGATCAGGATGACCAGGGCTGCGGTCATGGCGATCCCGGCCATCACTAGAATGCGATTCTGGATAGAACGGAACTGCATCGTCTCTTCCTTGTTCGTGAGAAGTGTGGTGAGCGTTATTTGGGTATCGACCGGAGGAGGCAGCTCTCCAGCATTGTGCATAGCAAATCGGAAACGGGGCTTCTGTTTTGCGATCCTCTTCAAATATCGGGCTACAGATACAAATGGCGACAGATTTAATCCCCTACTTTAGCCCGCAATGGCGTCATGGTTTTCCCATCCGTGATTGTCGGTGCTAAAATGCGACGGTTTTTTCTAACGAATTGGCCCAAGGCCCTCTACACAAGGCTTAAAGATGAAAGTCAAAACCCGTTTTGCTCCCAGCCCGACCGGCTTTTTGCATGTCGGCGGTGCCCGTACCGCACTCTATTCCTGGTTGTTTGCAAAGAACCAGGGCGGTGAGTTCGTGCTGCGTATTGAGGATACCGACCTGGAACGTTCCACTCAGGAGGCGATCGACGCCATCATTGAGGGCATGGAATGGCTGGAGCTGAACTGGGATGAGGGCCCCTACTACCAGACCAAGCGCTTCGATCGCTACAACGGTCTGATCGACGAGATGCTGGCCGATGGCCGCGCCTACAAGTGCTACTGCTCCAAAGAGCGTCTGGAAGCACTGCGCGAAGGCCAGATGGCCAACGGCGAGAAGCCACGTTACGACGGCAAGTGTCGCGACCACGCCCACGATCACCCGGCCGATGCGCCGCACGTGATTCGCTTCCGCAACCCGACCGAAGGTTCCGTGGTGTTCGATGACCACGTCCGTGGCCGCATCGAGTTCGCCAACACCGAGCTGGACGATCTGATTATCCGCCGTACCGACGGCGCGCCGACCTACAACTTCTGCGTAGTGGTCGATGACTGGGATATGGAGATCACCCACGTGGTGCGTGGTGAAGACCACATCAACAATACCCCGCGCCAGATCAACATCTACAAGGCGCTGAACGCGCCGGTACCTGAGTTTGCCCACGTATCCATGATCCTGGGTGACGATGGCGCCAAGCTCTCCAAGCGCCACGGTGCAGTCTCCGTGATGCAGTACCGCGACGACGGCTACCTGCCGGAAGCGCTGCTGAACTATCTGGTGCGTCTGGGCTGGTCCCACGGCGATCAGGAGATCTTCAGCCTGGAAGAGATGATCAAGCTGTTCAGCCTGGATGCCATCTCCAAGTCTGCCTCCGCCTTCAACACCGACAAGCTGTTGTGGCTGAACAACCACTACATGCGCAGCCTGGATCCGGCCTATGTTGCCAAGCATCTGGCATGGCACATGGAAAACCAGAAGATCGACACCAGCAATGGCCCCGCGCTGGCCGACGTGGTCACCCTGCTGGCCGAGCGCTGCAACACCCTGGTCGAGATGGCCGCCCAGAGCCGCTACCTGTTCGAAGAGTACGAGGCCATCGACGAAGCCGCTGCCAAGAAGCACCTGCGCGGCGTGGCTGCCGAGCCGCTGGCTCTGGCCAAAACCAAGCTGGCTGCACTGGATAGCTGGACTACCGAAGCGCTGCACGAGCTGATTGAAGCCACTGCCGCCGAGCTGGGTCAGGGCATGGGCAAGGTTGGTATGCCGCTGCGTGTGGCCGTCACCGGTCTGGGTCAATCCCCTGCCATCGACGCCGTAATGGCATTGGTGGGCAAGGAGCGCGTACTGGCGCGTATCGACCGCGCACTGGCTTACATCGAAGCCCGTATGGCTGCCGAGTAAGTTGTGCAAGAGTGGGCAAAGCGATAGCCGAGCCTGCCCTTTGTCCGATAGAAAAAATCCGAAACCACTGGTTTCGGATTTTTTTATGGCCGGGAGCGGCGGCAGGGCACAACGCGGTCATGCCCGACCAGGGCGAGCAGTCAGGCGAGCTTGAAGGAGTGGATCTGGCTGTCGAGCTCCTTGCTGTGCTGTTCGACCAGCTCGGAGGCCTCTTGCAGCTCGCGCAGCACCACGACGGAGCCTTCGGCAATCTGCTTGACCTGTTCCAGATTGCCGCGCATCTCTTCGGCGACCGAGCTCTGCTGCTCGGAGGCGGCGGCGATGTGGCGGTTCATGTCGGCGACACCCTGTACCCGCTGCACTATGGTGGCGAGCTGGGTACCGGCCTGGGTCACCTGTTCCACCCCCTTGTCGGCCTGGCGCACGCTCTGGGCCATAAGTTCGGCGGCCTGACCGGCATTGCCCTGCAGCTGTTCGATCATCTTCTGGATCTCGACGGTGGCGGCCTGAGCCCGGTTGGCCAGCTCGCGCACTTCGGAGGCCACCACGGCAAAGCCACGACCCGCTTCACCGGCGCGAGCCGCTTCGATGGCGGCGTTCAGTGCCAGCAGGTTGGTCTGCTCCGAGATGCCGCGAATGGTGTCGACCACAGAGCCAATGCGCTCGACCCCCTGCTCCACCTCGTTGACCACGGTGGCGGAGCGCTGGATGTTGCCGGAGAGGGTGTCGATGGTGCTGACGGTATCGGCGACGCAGCGGCTTCCCTCTTCCGCCAGCTGGCTGGTTTCGGCGGTGGCGTGAGAGGCCTGATCCGCATGGGCAGCCACTTCGCGAATGGCGCCGACCATCTGGCTCATGGCGCTCGCCAGCTGTTCGATCTGGGTGAACTCTTCGTTGATCGCTTCGTTGGCCTCCTCCATGCAGAGGGTGACCTGAGAGGCGATGTCGTTGAGCTCCTTGCAGGCGGCGCGCTGGTTGTTAAACACTGCTTTGAGGTTCTCCTGCGAGTGGGAGACCGCCTTGGCGATGTCACCGAATTCATCCCGAGATTTGAGCAACACCTTGTGACTGAGATCCCGCTTGGCGAAGCGCTCCAGCAGATCCACCAGATAGTGCACCTGCTTGACCATCAGGCGGGAACCGGTCATCAGCAGGATCACGAACAGCAGCCCCATGATGGTGGTCTCCATCAGGCCGCTCCAGAGCAGGCGGTCGGCAATGGCGTTGGCTTTGTCCGGATCAAGCCCCTCGCTGAGCAGGGTGGTCTCCAGATTGTTGGTATCAAACCAGAGTTTGGTCAGTAGCAAAATGGTACTCACCACCATCAGCAACACCACTTTCGGCACCAGCCGAATGTTGCTCATCCGCTTCTCCAGCAGGTTCAACTGCATCGTAAAATCTCCTTTGAATATCGCTTTTCCTTTGCCCTCAAGGCTATCGGCATTATCTTCTCTTTTATTAATTCGCACTGTGCTTAAAGTTGGAAAATGTATGCGACATCACTTAACTCATCTACGGGCGATGGATCTGCTGATGGCATTTCTGTCGATTGTCTCGGTTCTGCTGGTGACGGCCCGCTGGTGGGGCCACGAAACCCTGACTCCCCAGACCCTGCAGCTCTTCTATGACCTGGACAGTCTGATCTGCTACTTCTTCCTCGCGCATTTTGCTTATGGCTGGATCCGTGCTCCAGACCGCAAAGCCTACTTCAAGGCAAACTGGTTCTATCTGCCGGGTAGTCTGCCGATGGTGGAGCAGCTGCGTTGGGCCCGACTGCTCCAGTTGTGGCGGGTCTATCAACTGTTCAAGGAGCACCCGGATCTCTGGGCCATGTTCCGTCGCGAGCGCAACGAGACCACCCTCTCCGGCATCCTCTTCCTCTTCGTCCTGCTGCTGGGATTGGGCTCCGGCGTCATGTACTGGATTGAGTCTGGTCAGCCCGGCAGCCAGATTGAGACCCCCTATGACGCCTTCTGGTGGACGCTGGTGACCCTGTCGACCGTGGGCTATGGCGATCTGGTGCCCAAGACCGAGGAGGGGCGGTTTGTCGCCAGCCTGCTGATCCTGTTTGGGGTCGGTCTGTTTGGTGCCATCAGCGGTTTTATGGCAAGCATCTTTTTGCAGCCGACCAAGGAGAGCGAGACCGACAAGTGGCGTCATCACTACAACAACCAGCAAGAGGAGTTGCTGCGAGAGATCCGCGCCCTGCGCAGCGAGGTGCGGGAGCTAAAAAACAAGTGAGGCCAAGGGCGGGCAAGTTGCGAGGTGACTCGCAACTCCGCGCTTTATATCCGGGGGGGCGCTGCTTTTTCTTTGCTTGTCCTTTAGCCTGCTGGCGGCTTAACATTCAACCTCTTGTCCAAACCAGAAAAAGAGAACCGATCGACCATGCGCGCCCTTCTCGGGATTTTGATCTGCTTGTGTGCCCAACAGGCACTGGCCGATACCCGTTATGTTTCAGACAACATCTTTACCTATATCCACAATGGTCCGGGTACCCAGTACCGGATCCTCGGTAGCGTCAAGGCTGGTGAACCGCTGGAGGTGAAGGCGGTGAACGGCGAGGCCGGATTCACCCAGGTGGTGGACGGGCGTGGCCGCGAAGGGTGGATAAAAAGCAGCGAACTACAGAGTGAGCCCAGCTTGCGTGAGCGGCTCCCTCAGGTTGAAAAGGAGCGGGATGAGCTCAAGGCCCGCCTGCAAAATCTCAACGGTGACAACGAGAAACGCTTTACCGAAAAGGATGGCCAGATCGCTGCCCAGAGCAAGGAGATCGCCGCTCTCAAGGCCCAGTTGGTCAGTCAGGGTGAGGAGATGAGCAATCTCAAAGAGCAGAATGATGCCCTGACCCAGAGCTACGACAACCAGGAACACGACATGCAGATGGACTGGTTTATCCGTGGTGGTGCCATGGTGGGGGCCGGTATCCTGCTTGGTATCCTGCTGCCGATGCTGCCCCGTCGTCGCAGTCGTGGCGATCGCTGGATGAACTGACAGCATTTGGCTGAATAAATTGATGAGAAGGGTCGCCGTGGCGGCCCTTCTTTTTTTGGGGCGTATTGGGGGGATGGGTGGCTGCTTTGCGATAGAGCGGTGGCAGATCGTATACAAAATGAAGTCAGATGACCCTCATGTTTATTGGCGGGCTGGCTTCAAAAGGGAATGAATGGGGTGAATTAGCGATCTTTGTTAAAGAGTGGCAACAAATTCATTTCATATAGGGGAGGATATTGTATACATTGTCGGCGTTTCGGCGGCGCGACCGCCTTTGTCGATATCAGCCCTAGGGCGTACAGGAAGACCCCATATGTTCAAAGCTACTCAAGTGCTTGCCGCTGACTATATCCCCTCTGATCTGGCCGCCCTGCGCGAAGCCATCACCCAGAACTACGTGGTGGATGAAAATGCCTATCTGGCCGAACTGTCGGCCATGCTGCCGGGGGATGGCGCCTCGCTGGAGCAGGTGACCCAGCGTGCCCGTACTCTGGTGACCAAGGTGCGCAAGGAGAGCGGCTCCGGTGACGGTATCGACGCCTTCCTGCAGGAGTACAGCCTGGATACCCAGGAGGGGATCATCCTGATGTGTTTGGCCGAGGCGCTGCTGCGGATTCCCGATGCCGAGACCGCCGACGCCCTGATCAAGGACAAGCTCTCCGGCGCCAACTGGTCATCCCATTTCCGCAAGAGCGACTCTACTCTGGTCAACGCCTCCACCTGGGGACTGATGCTGACCGGCAAGATCATCAAGCTCGATAAAAAGCTCGACGGCAACCCGGCCAACCTGCTGGGGCGCATGGTCAACAAGCTGGGCGAGCCGGTGGTGCGATCCGCCATGTACGCCGCCATGAAGATCATGGGCAAGCAATTCGTGCTGGGGCGCGACATGAAAGAGGCGCTCAAGGCGAGCCGCAAGTCCCGCGAGAAGGGTTACACCCACACCTACGACATGCTGGGGGAGTCCGCCCTGACCCTGGCCGATGCCGACAAGTATTTCGGTGACTACCAGCGCGCCATCGAGGCGGTGGGCAACGAGCGCATCAGCGACGGCGGCCCGGCCCCTTCCATCTCCATCAAGCTGTCGGCGCTGCATCCGCGCTATGACGTGGCCAACCGCGAGCGGGTGCTCGGCGAGATGTGCGAGCGGCTGGTAGGGCTGGTGCGCCTTGCCCGCGACAAGGACGTGGCCATCAGCATCGACGCTGAAGAGATGGACAGACTCGAGCTCTCCTTGGACCTGTTCGAGCAGCTCTATCGCTCCGAGGCGAACCGCGGCTGGGGCAAGCTCGGCATGGTGGTGCAGGCCTACTCCAAGCGTGCCCTGCCGGTACTCTGCTGGCTGACCGGGCTGGCCCGCGAGCAGGGGGACTTGATCCCGGTGCGGCTGGTGAAGGGCGCCTACTGGGACAGCGAGCTGAAATATGCCCAGCAGGCCGGCCTGCCCGGCTACCCGCTGTTTACCCGCAAGGCGGGTACCGACATCTCCTACCTCGCCTGTGCCCGCTACCTGCTGAGCGAGCCGACCCGCGGCTTCATCTCTCCCCAGTTTGCCACCCACAACGCCAATACCGTGGTCAGCATCCTGGAGATGGCTGGCGATCGCCAGTTTGAATTCCAGCGTCTGCACGGCATGGGGGAGGAGCTGCACAACGCCGTACTGAACGAACATCCCGGCCTGCACTGCCGCATCTATGCGCCGGTGGGTGCCCACAAGGATCTGCTGCCCTACCTGGTGCGCCGTCTGCTGGAGAACGGGGCCAACACCTCCTTCGTCCACAAGCTGGTGGACCCCAACACCCCGGTCGACTCCCTGGCCGAGCACCCGCTGCGCACCCTCAAGCGCTACTCCAGCCTGGCCAACGATCGCATTCCGCAGCCGGTGAACCTGTTCAGCGACCGCAAGAACTCCAGCGGCGTCAACATGAACATCGTCTCCATACAGCGCCCCTTCTTCGCCAAGCTGAAGGAGCTGGAGAGCAAGCAGTGGCTGGCGGGTCCCATCGTCGATGGTGAGACCCTCAAGCGCAACGAAGCCCGCGTGGTGCTGAGCCCGCAGGATGTGAGCCAGCTAGTGGGCAAGATCCACTGGGCCGACGAGCAGGCGGTGGAGCAGGCGCTGGCCTCGGCCCATGCCGCCTTCCCGCGCTGGCGCGAGACGCCGGTGAGCGAGCGTGCCGCCGCCCTTGAGAAACTGGCGGATCTGCTGGAAGCGAACCGCGAGCAGTTCATCTCCTTGTGTACCCGCGAGGCGGGCAAGCTGCTGCAGGATGGCATCGACGAGGTGCGCGAGGCGGTGGACTTCTGCCGTTACTACGCGGTGCAGGCCCGCGGCCTGATGGGGCAGGCGACCCTGCTGCCCGGCTACACCGGCGAGATGAACGAGCTGTTCCTGCAGGGGCGTGGCGTGTTCGTCTGCATCAGCCCGTGGAACTTCCCGCTGGCGATTTTCCTGGGACAAGTCGCCGCGGCGCTGGCCACCGGCAACACCGTCATCGCCAAGCCGGCCGAGCAGACCGGTCTCATCGCCCACCTGGCGGTGACCCTGGCTCATCAGGCCGGCATTCCGGGCGACGTGCTGCAACTGCTGCCGGGTGACGGTGCCACCGTGGGCGCCAAGCTGACGGCGGATGCCCGCATTGGCGGCGTCTGCTTCACCGGCTCCACCGAGACCGCCAAGCTCATCAACATGACCCTGGCCCAGCGCGATGGCGCCATCCTGCCGCTCATCGCCGAGACCGGCGGCCAGAACGCCATGATCGTCGACTCCACCGCCCTGCCGGAGCAGGTGGTACGCGATGTGGTGAGCGCCGCTTTCCAGAGCGCCGGCCAGCGCTGCTCCGCCCTGCGGGTGCTCTACCTGCAAGAAGAGATCGCGCCGCGGGTGCTGGAGATCCTGACCGGTGCCCTGCAGGAGCTCAAAGTGGGCAACCCGGCCGAGCACAACACCGACGTGGGCCCGGTCATCGACGCCGAGGCCAAGGCCGGGCTGGATGCGCACCTGGTGCACATGATCCCGCGTGCCCGCCTGATCGCGCAGGCGCCGATGCCGGCCGTGACCCTGGGGGGCCACTTCGTGCAGCCGACCGCGCTGGAGATCGGCTCCATCCGCGAGCTGACCCGCGAGCAGTTCGGCCCCATCCTGCACGTGGTGCGCTACGCTGCCCGGGATCTGGACAAGGTGATCAGCGACATCAACGGCACCGGTTACGGGCTGACACTGGGGATCCACAGCCGCAACGAATCCCATGCCGAGGAGCTGGCGAGCCGCATCAACGTGGGCAACGTCTACATCAACCGCAACCAGATCGGCGCCATGGTCGGGGTGCAACCGTTCGGCGGGCAGGGCCTCTCCGGCACCGGTCCCAAAGCGGGCGGCCCCCATTACCTGAGCCGTTTCATTACCGAGAAGACCCGCACCATCAACACCACTGCGGTGGGCGGCAACGCCTCCCTGCTGGCGATGGGCGACGCCTGATCGACCGTGACCGACATCAGGCCGCCTGCGGGCGGCCTTTTTCATGGGCGTTCTCATGAGCATTGAAAAGCCGCCATCTTGGGGTCGCCACCCGGCTTGCCGCGTCTTAATATGGTGGCCGGTTGTCGCTTTCATCCGTCACCGCCGCCCAGCCCCGGGCGCGCATTCCGACCGACGTCACAACAAAGAGTGCTGCATCTATGCCATTAACCGAACAGGCCCGCTGGTTCGTGCTGGGGGGCGATCACCTCGTCCTGCTGGATGACCAGGGGCGCATTCCACAAGGCCCCCGTGCCTGTCTGCCCAGCCACTTGCAGCATGCCGCCTTTGAGCGCTTTGACGAGTGGGACGGGCTGCCCTGCCTGCTGCTGGATCTGGGGGAGGCGGCTGACACCGAGGTCCTGACTCCCCTGCGCCAGCTGATGGTGGCCGGGGATGAAACGGGTTTTCAGCTGGCCGGCCGCGCCTGGCAACTCGCCACCTTTCGCCGCACCCACCGCTTCTGCGGCGAGTGCGGCGCCCCCATGAGCCCGAAGGTGGGGGAGTGGGCGCAAGGGTGCCGCCATGGCCACGTCGTCTATCCGCGCATCTCCCCCTGCATCATCGTGGCGGTGCGCAAGGGGCCCGCCATCTTGTTGGCGGCCCACCGCCGTCACTATCAGGCCGAGGATCCCATGTATACCGTGCTGGCTGGCTTCGTGGAGGCGGGGGAGAACCTCGAGCAGTGCGTGGCGCGGGAGGTGTTCGAGGAGAGTGGCATTCGGGTGCGCAATGTGCGTTACGTGGCGAGCCAGCCCTGGCCCTTCCCCCACAGCCTGATGATGGGCTTTACCGCCGACTACGAGAGCGGCGAGATCAAGGTGCAGGATGACGAACTGGTGGCCGCCGCTTTCTTTGCCGCCGACCGGCTGCCGCGTTTGCCGCCCCACGGCACCATTGCCAGGCGGCTGATCGAGTTGTCACTGGCTGGCGAGGGGTAACGAGGCGCTTATCTTTTAGCCAACCTTTTTGCACCTCTTTTTAAAAACGGGGCGCTCTGGTTTGCGCCCCTTCACATCTTTGCAACCGATCACCCATTTGCCACGTTTTGGGCAGTCCGCTCCGGTGGGCAAAGTGGTATTATGACCGCCATTTTATGCGTGATATGAATTCAGGAACTGGGATGAAAGAGCTGAAGAACGATCGTTACCTGCGTGCCCTGCTGCGCCAGGAAGTGGACATGACCCCGGTATGGATGATGCGCCAGGCTGGCCGCTATCTGCCGGAATACAAGGCCACGCGCGCCCAGGCGGGGGATTTCATGTCCCTGTGCCGCAACGCCGAGCTGGCTTGTGAAGTCACCCTGCAGCCGCTGCGCCGCTATCCGCTCGATGCCGCCATCCTCTTCTCCGACATCCTCACCGTGCCCGATGCCATGGGGCTCGGTCTCTACTTCGAGCAGGGTGAAGGCCCACGCTTCGAGCGTCCGATCACCTCCATGGCCGACGTGCAGGCGCTGCCGGTGCCGGATCCGGAAGACGAACTCGGCTACGTGATGAACGCGGTGCGCACCATCCGTCGTGAGCTCAAGGGCGAAGTGCCGCTCATCGGCTTCTCCGGCAGCCCCTGGACCCTGGCCACCTACATGGTGGAGGGGGGCAGCTCCAAGGCGTTCACCAAGATCAAGCAGATGATGTATGCAGAGCCGCAAACCCTGCACCTGCTGCTCGACAAGCTGGCCGACAGCGTGATTAGCTATCTCAACGCCCAGATCAAGGCGGGTGCCCAGGCGGTCATGGTGTTCGACACCTGGGGCGGCGTGCTCACCCCGCGCGATTACCGCGACTTCTCCCTGCAATACATGCACAAGATCGTCGACGGCCTCATTCGCGAGCACGACGGTCGCCGCGTGCCGGTCACCCTGTTCACCAAGAACGGTGGCCAGTGGCTGGAGCAGATCGCCGCCACCGGTTGCGATGCGCTGGGTCTGGACTGGACCACCGACATCGCCGACGCCAAACGCCGGGTCGGCGACAAGGTGGCGCTGCAGGGTAACATGGACCCCTCCATGCTCTACGCCAGCCCGGCCCGCATCCGTGAAGAGGTCGCCTCCATCCTGGCCGGTTTCGGTCACGGCAATGGCCACGTCTTCAACCTGGGGCACGGCATCCATCAGGATGTGAACCCGGAGCATGCCGGCGTGTTCGTCAACGCGGTACACGAGCTGTCCGCCCAGTACCACGGTCGCTGAGCGCCGCCGCCAGCACAGTGAACAACGGGGCCTGCGGGCCCCGTTTTGCTGCCTGCGGCGGGGGCTGCATCCTGACCGCCGCTCGGGTTACACTGCAACCCGGTAGCGGGCGGTTGACGGCAGGCGGGCATGGCAACGTGCACCCGGGCCTGACGCCCCAAGGTCATGGCTGGAGGCAGGATGAGCAACAGGTTGTTGGATTGGGGTATCGACCTTGGTGGTACCAAGTGCGAATGCGTGGTACTGGAAGGGGACGAGGTGCTGCTGCGCCATCGCATTCCCACCGAGCGTGCCGGCGGTTATGACCACATGATCGGCCAGATCGCCAAACTGGTGGCAGAGTGCGCCGACAAGATCGGTCAGCGGCCGACCCTCATCGGCATGGGGACGCCGGGGGCGCGGGATCCGCAAACCGGCCTGATGAAGAACTGCAACACCACCGAGCTCAACGGCAAGCCGTTCAAGGAAGATCTGGAGCGCCGGCTCGGCGTGCCCGTGCTGATCGCCAACGACGCCAACTGCTTCGCGCTGGCGGAAACCCATCTGGGGGCTGTGCGCCAGCACCACCCTGATGCCAAGGTAGTATTCGGCATCATCATGGGCACCGGAGTCGGCTCCGGCATCGTCATCAACGGCCGCATCCTCAACGGTCACCACGGCATCGCCGGCGAGTGGGGCCACAACGTGCTCTCACCCGACGGCCCCGAGTGCTACTGCGGCAAGCGCGGCTGCGTCGAGACCTTCATCAGCGGCCCGGCGCTGGAGGCCTGGTACGAGGCCAAGGCCAAGCGTCACCTCCCGCTGGCCAAGATAGCGGCGGCGACGGCTCACGATCACGTGGCCAAGCTCACCATCGACCGGCTGCATCTGCTGTTTGGCCAGGCGCTGGCCAACGTGGTCAACATTCTCGACCCGGATGTGATCGTCATCGGTGGCGGGGTGGGCAATGTGCAGAGCCTTTACAGCGCCGGACGGCAGACAATTTTGCCCTTCCTCTTTAATCCCCGCTTCGCAACCCCCATTATTGCTCCTGCCCTTGGTGACAGTGCCGGGGTATTCGGGGCCGCACTGCTGGCCCGCGGTGAATTCAAGGAGGCCCTGCTGTCGTAGCCGGGGCTCCCGGGCGGCCGGTGCGCCGCCCTGTTGCTGGTTCAAGGAAACGGATTCTCGATGATCAAGATTGCCATCAATGGTTACGGGCGGATCGGTCGCAACGTGTTGCGAGCCCTCTATGAAAGCGGGCGCGACAAGACCATCAAGATCGTCGCCATCAACGAGCTGGCGGCCCCCGAGGCCATGGTGCACCTGACCCGTTACGATACCAGTCACGGTCGGTTCCACCATCCGGTGCAACTGGCGGGCAACAGCATGCTGGTGGGGGAGGATCTTATCTCTCTGTTTGCCGAGCGGGATCCGTCAAAGCTGCCGTGGCGGGCGCTGGGGGTCGATGTGGTGCTCGATTGCACCGGGGTGTTTGGCTCGCGGGCCGATGCCGAGCTGCATCTGGCGGCGGGGGCGGGCAAGGTGCTCTTCTCCCACCCGGCGGATGCGGATGTGGATGCCACCGTGGTCTACGGGGTCAACCATCATACCCTCACCGGAGCGGAGCGGATCGTCTCCAACGCCTCCTGTACCACCAACTGCGTGGTGCCGGTGATTGAAACATTGCATCGAGAATTCGAGATAAATTGTGGTACTATTACGACAATTCATTCGGCCATGCATGATCAGCAAGTCATCGATGCCTACCACAGTGACTTGCGCCGAACCCGCGCTGCCAGTCAGTCCATCATACCGGTGGACACCAAGCTGGCAAAGGGGCTGGAGCGTATCCTGCCCCACTTCGCCGGCAAGTTCGAGGCGATCGCGGTGCGGGTGCCGACCATCAATGTAACAGCGATGGATCTCAGTATTACTGTTCGTAAAAAAGTGACAGTTACTGACGTAAATCAAGCCCTGCAACGGGCATCCAGAGGTACATTACACGGTATTCTGGATTACACGGAAGAACCGCTGGTCTCCGTAGACTTCAATCATGATGCACACTCCTGCATCATTGATGGTACCCAGACCCGGGTGAGCGATGCCAACCTCGTCAAGATGTTGATGTGGTGCGATAACGAATGGGGCTTCGCGAACCGGATGCTGGATACCACCCGGGCCATGATGGCCGCAGGCTGAGCCTGCCCCGGGCGAAAGGTTACTGTTTTTAACATTACCTGGAAAATATAGAGGACTGAATATGTCTGTTATCAAGATGACTGACCTGGATCTGGCGGGTAAACGCGTTCTGATCCGTGCTGACCTGAACGTACCGGTAAAAGACGGCAAGGTCACCTCCGATGCACGTATCGTTGCGACTCTGCCGACCATCAAGCTGGCTCTGGAAAAAGGTGCCAAGCTGATGATCACCTCCCACCTGGGTCGTCCGACCGAGGGTGAATACAACGAAGAATTCTCCCTGGCTCCGGTTGTCAACTATCTGAAAGACGCTCTGTCCTGCCCGGTTCGCCTGGCCAAGGATTACCTGGATGGCGTAGAAGTCGCTGCCGGTGAGCTGGTTGTGCTGGAAAACTGCCGCTTCAACAAAGGCGAGAAGAAGAACACCGAAGAGCTGGCCAAAAAATACGCCGCCCTGTGTGACGTCTTTGTAATGGATGCGTTCGGTACTGCTCACCGCGCCGAAGGTTCCACCTACGGTGTTGCACAGTTCGCTCCGGTCGCCTGTGCCGGTCCGCTGCTGGCGGGTGAACTGGAAGCCCTGGGCAAAGCCATGCTGAAGCCCGAGCGCCCGATGGTTGCCATCGTTGGCGGCTCCAAGGTCTCCACCAAGCTGACCGTTCTGGAATCCCTCTCCAAGATCGCTGACCAGCTGGTTGTCGGTGGTGGCATCGCCAACACCTTCATCGCTGCTGCCGGTCACAACGTCGGCAAGTCCCTGTGCGAGCACGACCTGATCGACACCGCCAAGAAACTGGCTGCCGAGACCAACATTCCTGTGACCACCGACGTGGTTGTAGGTGCCGAGTTCTCCGAGTCCACTCCGGCCACCATCAAGTCTGTTAACGATGTGACCGACGGCGACATGATCTTCGACATCGGCCCGGATTCTGCCAAGGCTCTGGCTGACATCATCATGAACGCCAAGACCATCCTGTGGAACGGTCCGGTTGGTGTGTTCGAGTTTGACCAGTTCGCTGAAGGCACCAAGGTGATCGCTGAAGCCATCGCTGCTTCTCCGGCCTTCTCCATCGCTGGCGGTGGCGACACCCTGGCTGCCATCGACAAGTTCGGCATCGCTGACAAAGTCTCCTACATCTCCACTGGCGGCGGCGCCTTCCTGGAGTTCGTAGAAGGCAAGGTACTGCCGGCTGTTGCGATTCTGGAACAGCGCGCCAAAGCCTAATTGACCCGGAACGGGGGGCAAAAGCCTCCCGTTTCGTTTATCATGTGCCCGCTGTGCCGGTTCATGATGAACCCCCCATTTTTTATTAACGGCATACGAGACAGGACGATTAAACATGTCTAAGAAAATTTTCGACTTCGTAAAACCCGGCGTGATCACTGGTGATGACGTTCAGAAAGTGTTCGCCATCGCTAAAGAGAACGGCTTTGCTCTGCCGGCCGTAAACTGCGTTGGTACCGACTCCGTGAACGCCGTACTGGAAGCTGCCGCCAAGGTTAAAGCGCCGGTTATCGTTCAGTTCTCCAACGGTGGTGCCGTGTTCACCGCCGGTAAGGGTCTGAAGCTGGAAGGTCAGAAAGCTGCCATCCTGGGTGCCATCTCTGGTGCCAAGCACGTTCACGCTGTTGCCGAAGCTTACGGCGTGCCGGTAATCCTGCACACCGACCACGCTGCCAAGAAGCTGCTGCCGTGGATCGACGGTCTGCTGGAAGCGGGCGAGAAGCACTTTGCTGAAACCGGCAAGCCGCTGTTCTCCTCCCACATGCTGGATCTGTCCGAAGAGTCTCTGGAAGAGAACATCGACATCTGCTGCGAGTACCTGACCCGCATGGCCAAGATGAACATGACTCTGGAGCTGGAACTGGGTTGCACCGGTGGCGAAGAAGACGGCGTCGACAACAGCCACATGGATCAGTCCGCTCTGTACACCCAGCCGGAAGATGTTGCTTACGCTTACGAGCGTCTGTCCAAGATCAGCCCGCGTTTCACCATCGCTGCCTCCTTCGGTAACGTACACGGTGTATACAAGCCGGGTAACGTCAAGCTGACCCCGTCCATCCTGGACGCTTCCCAGAAGTACGTTTCCGAGAAGTTTGGTGTTCCAGCCAAGTCTCTGGACTTCGTATTCCACGGTGGTTCAGGTTCCACTCTGGAAGAGATCCGCGAGTCCATCTCCTACGGCGTAGTGAAGATGAACATCGACACCGACACCCAGTGGGCAACCTGGGAAGGTCTGCTGAACTTCTACAAGAAGAACGAAGCTTACCTGCAAGGCCAGCTGGGCAACCCGGAAGGCGCCGACAAGCCGAACAAGAAGTACTACGATCCGCGCGTATGGCTGCGTGAAGGTCAGACTTCCATGATCGCTCGTCTGGAGAAAGCATTCTCCGACCTGAACGCCATCGACGTACTGTAATTCGTTACAGCACCTTGATTGCATGAAAAGGCGCCCTTCGGGGCGCCTTTTGCATTTCTGTGATCCGCACCGGTTGGTGAGTGGAGGAGGAACTGGGTATTATCGAAACAACTTTGCTTATTTTATTAAACAATTTGCAACCAAGGCAGGATGCTGAGTATGCAGGCAGGAAAGCACAACGGATATCAGGAGCACGTCGCCTCCTACTACGCGGCCACCCGCAACGACTCGCAACAGTGGCCCGAGCTGGAGGGGGAGCACAAGGCTGACGTCTGCATCATCGGCGGCGGCTTTACCGGTCTCAATACCGCCATCAATCTGGCTGATGCCGGTTACAAGGTCGCCTTGCTGGAGGCCAACCGTATCGGCTGGGGCGCCTCCGGGCGCAACGGCGGCCAGCTTATTCGCGGTATCGGCCATGACACCAGCCAGTTCGCCCGCTGGATTGGTGAGGATGGGGTGCGCGAGCTGGATCTGATGGGGCTGGAGGCGGTGCAGCTGGTGCGCGAGCGGGTCGAGCGTTTCAATATCGAGTGTGACCTCACCTGGGGTTACTGCGATCTGGCCACCCGTCAGCGCCATCTGGCAGGTTTCGAGGAGGATCTCGCGCATCTGGCGAGCCTCGGCTATGAGCACGACCTCAAACTGGTGCCGCGCGAAGATATCCATACAGTGGTGGGGTCGGATCGCTATATCGGCGGTCTTATCGACATGGGCTCCGGCCATCTCCATCCCCTCAATCTGGCGCTCGGCGAGGCGCGCGCCGCCGCCAGCCTCGGGGTTTCCCTGTTTGAACACTCCCGGGTGACCCATATCGACTACGGCAAGCAGGTCGAAGTGACAACCGCCCACGGCCGGGTCACTGCCGATTATCTGGTGATCGGCTGCAATGCCTATCTCAACGACCTAAATCCGGAGCTGGGGGGGCGGGTGCTGCCCGCGGGCTCCTACATCCTCGCCACCGAGGTGCTGGATCGCCGCTTGCGCCAGCGCTTGCTGCCGCAAAACATGGCGGTGTGCGATCAGAACGTGGCCCTCGACTACTACCGCCTCTCTGCCGATGGCCGTCTGCTGTTTGGCGGCGCCTGCAACTATTCGGGGCGAGACCCGAAGGATATCAAGGCCTTTATGTTGCCCAAGCTGCTGCGAGTCTTCCCCGAGCTGGCTGGCACTGCCATCGAGTTTCAGTGGGGCGGCATGATCGGGATCGGCGCCAACCGGCTGCCGCAGATTGGCCGCTTGAAGGAATACCCAAACGTGTTCTACGCCCAGGCCTATTCGGGTCACGGCCTCAACGCCACCCATATGGCGGGCAAGCTGGTGGCCGAGGCGATCCGCGGCGAGAGCCGGGGTTTCGATCTCTTTGCCAGCGTGCCCCATATCACCTTCCCCGGCGGCCCGGCGCTGCGCTCCCCGCTGCTGGCTTTGGGTATGCTGTGGCACCGGATGAAGGATATCTTCTGACCCCCATTGTCAGCCTGCGCAGTGATGGCTGAACGTGGCCCTTTTTGCCAACCCCTTGTTTATAGCGGGTTGGCACTATCGTTCCGCCCTATAGACCAAAAGATGCATTCGCGCCAATCTCGTCCCGTTGGCGCTATCTTTTAGGTGTGAGAGCGGTTATCTGCCAAGGGGCAAGGATTTGACAGATTGCCGAATATTTGCCGAGAAAGGGCTGGAGACGGGGGGAGGAGGACCAAGATGGAGATAAATGTGGTCGCGTCAGGCGGGCTCAGCCCGCTGGCGCAACGGCAGGGTTCTCCCGCTGTGCAGGCACAGGAGAGGGTTGCAACTTCACCATCAACGGGCAGTGACAGCCTGGTGCGCGACCTTGGCGCTGTGCTGGATGAGCTGGGGCTGTCACCGCAAGGGGAGAGCAGTGGCGGTGGCACTGTTTCAATCAGGGACTCGCTGGAAGCGTTCATCAACACCATGATGGGCTCCCTGCAACGGCAGCAGGAGCAACAGCTGGCATTGCAGCAACAACAGCGGCAAGAGCAGGAACAGCGCAAACTCGCCATCGCCGACAGCAGCGAAAACCCGCTCAAGCGGGATCTGGAGCGCCTGCTGGAGACGCTGGATCAGCAGGGCGGACAGGAAAAAGAGAGCGAGCAAGGAGCCGAGCGTGAAGCGGTCAACCCCTTGCAGAGCCAGCTGACCAAGCTGCTGGAGAGCAGTGGTGCGGCAGAGAGCGGGGTCACCCTCAAGGAGGTGCTGTCAGGGTTGGCCAGCAAGCTGCCGAACGAACCTGCCGAGCGAAAAGGGTATCGGGTCGATACCCAGGTTTGAGCTGGTTGGCAACGGCAGGAGAGTCGTTGCAGAGCATAAGGGGCGGGCAGCCCTTTATTGGGCCGGTTCCGCCAGCCGCCAGCCCTGTTCGTCCTTCATCATCCACACCTCGGCCTCTTGTGGCAGCACCTGGCCCGCCTCGAACTCGCCATATTTGCGCTCGAGCTCCATCAGCCCCATCTCCTGCTGGAAGGGGCCAACCCGGTCGTAGACCAGGTCCTCGTCGTGCAACACCTGCAACTGATCGAGCCCCTGCTTGAAGTGGAGCTGGTAACTCACCTTGACCAGATAGACCCCCTCCATCCGCTCCTCCTTGCCGAGGATGGTGAAGTCGCTGATATCGAACAGGTTGGCGTCTGTCTCGGCCAGCAGCTTGGCGGTGACCTGCTGGCGGATATCCTCTTCACCTGGCCCTGCACTGCAGCCATAAAGCCAGAGGGCTAGCAGGGGGATGAACCACTTTTTCATCAAAACTCCGGACAAGTGCAAAACGAGAGGGGCGATTGTGCCACGCGAATGCGCGGCGGCAAACCTCGGCTCACGGTTCCAGTGAACGTTCCAGCACGATGGCCTCGGCCCGATAACCTGCCAGCTCGCGGCGATAGCACTCGGTGAAGCCTCTGCGCAGCCAGAAGGATAGAGCGCTCTCATTGCTGGCAATCACTGACAGGCGAAGCCGGGTAGCCCCCCATGAGCTTGCCAGCGTGCAGGCGTGAAGATAGAGCGACTGACCACGGCCACTCCCTTGCCAGGGTTCCCCCACCAGTAACAGACCCAGATAGGCGGTGTCTGGATTGGGGTAGCCGCGCAGCAGATCAATGACAGCGGTGAGTTCTCCCTGCTCCCAGCGGCCGATGAGATGTTTGTCGGAGAGAGGCAGGTCGGATGGGCAGGCGACAAGTTCCTCAGAGAGAGGGTCATTGCTCACCGCCGCCTGATAGGAGGGGGCCTGCTCGAACAGCCGCTGCAAGGCAGGTGCATCGCTTGTCTGCAGCCGACGCAACTCAGTGTGCATCACTTACCATCTCGAGATGTTTGGCAAAGGGGATAGGCCCCATAAAACCGGTGACCCGCTGGCCTGTCAGCTCCTTGCCCTCGCGGTCGAAGAAGATGAGGGTCGGCAGCCCCAGCACATTGAGGCCGTTGAGCAGCGCGATATCGGCATCGTCGTTGGCGGTAACATCCGCCTGCAGCAGCACCATCTGGCCGAAGCGCTCCCTCACCGTGGGATCGCTGAAGGTCTTGTGCTCGAACTCCTTGCAGGCGACGCACCAGTCGGCGTAGAGGTCGAGCAGCACCGGCTTGCCGCGAGCGGCGGCCAGCTGCACCTTGAGATCATCCAGCGTCTTGATGCGGATAAACTGAGGTGCCGTTTGACTGGCATCCGCCGTGATGGCAGCAGGGGGGGCCGGTTGCAGCAGATCCTTGCCCACTACCACGGCGCTGATCATCGCCAGCAACAGCACGAAGCCGCGCACGCTTTTGGCCACCGAGTGGGGCTGGTGCTGGTTGTGGTGATAGAGATAACCGCACAGCAGCAGCCCCCAGCCGAGCCAGGCGAGAGTGGCAATCTGGTCGCTCCAGAGCCGTGACAGCAGCAGGATCGGCACTGCCAGCAGGGCGAAGCCAAACAGCTGCTTGATCACATCCATCCAGGCGCCCGCCTTGGGCAGCAGCTTGCCACCCGAGGTGCCGAGCAGCAGCAGCGGCAGACCCATCCCCAGTGACAGCGCATAGAGCGCCGCCCCGCCGAGCCAGAGATCGCCGCTCTGGGCCACGTAGATCAGTGCCCCCGAGAGCGGCGCCGTGGTGCAGGGTGAGCAGACCAGCCCGGAGATCATCCCCATGATGGCGACCCCGACCACAGAGCCGCCCTGCTGGCGGTTGGAGAGACTGGAGAGCCGAGTTTGCAAACTGCTCGGCAGTTGCAGGGTGTAGAGCCCGAACATGGAGAGGGCCAGCAGCACGAACATCACCGAGAGGGCGATCAGCACATAGGGATGTTGCAGCGCCGCCTGGAATTTCAGCCCTGCCGAGGCCACTACCAGCCCCAGCAAGGTGTAGGTGACCGCCATCCCCTGCACATAGACCATGGAGAGCAGGAAGGCGCGACCGGTAGAGAGGCGATGGCCGGCACCGGCGATGATGCCGGTCAGGATGGGGTACATGGGGAAGACGCAGGGGGTGAAGGCGAGCCCCAGCCCCAGCGCGAAGAAGGCGACGATGCTGAGCCAGAACCCCTGATGGCCGAGGGCTGCGGCCAGCTGATCTTGCTGGCTAACCGGTGCGACGCTTTGTGCCGTTTCAGCAGTGGACGCTGTGGCTGCCGTGACCAGCGGGGCCACATCGATCAGCTTGTCGGTCGGCGGGTAGCAGAGGCCGTCGGTACAGCCCTGATAGCGCACCCGCAGGGTGGCATTTTCCCCCACCTCCTTTAGCGGCACCGCGATGCTCACCTGCTGGTAGTAGACCCGGGTCTTGCCGAAGAAATCATCCTCGTGCTCGGTTCCTTCCGGCAGAGCTGGCTCGCTGAAGGTGAGGTTGTTTCCCTTGAAGCGCAGGCTGTGGCGATAGAGGTAGTAGTCGTCGGCGATATGGAGGGTCAGCAGCAGCTGATCGCCACGCTGTTCGCTCTCGATCTGAAAGGCCTCATCGACCTGCAAAAATTTGGGTTTGGCATTGGCCTCAATGCCCAGCGAGCTGAGCAGATCGGCGCCGCTGGCGTGGGCTGGGGAGCTGCCCATCGCTGTCATCAGCAGGGCACAGAGCAGCAACAGGGGAGAGAGCAAGCGGTTGAATGTCATGGGGTCTCCCCATTGAGCCAGTCGAGATAGGCGGGTAGTCCGGCACTCACCGGCAGGGCCAGCAGCTCGGGCACTTCATAGGGGTGATTGGCCTGAATACATGCCTGCAGCTCGGCAAAGCGCGACTGGCGGGATTTGATGATGAGCTGGATCTCGGTGGCGCGCTCCACCTTGCCTTGCCAACGATAGACGGAGGTAATGCCCGGCAGTTGATTGATGCAGGCGGCCAGTCGCTGGTTCAGCAGCTGTTCGCAGAGAAGGTCGGCACTGGTTTGATCTGGGCAGGTGCAGAGCACCACAATGGCGTCGGTCATAAAGCGGATCTTCACCTCGTTGGGGTAAACCGGGCAGGCGCCCTTGCTGTCTCATCCATTTACGCGGATGAAGGTGAAAAAAGCGCCCGAAAATCAGCGGCTACTATACCCCAGAGCCGCTTCAAATAGCATCTGTAGCCATTTGTGAGCCAGCGCCAAAAATTTGTGGGGGGCATGAGATAGACGCTGTCATGGGGACAGGGCAGAATGAGCGGGCTTGTTCCCAATTGACGTAAGGAAATGTATGACCCAACAGAATGAGCAGCAGAGAAACCGCATGTTGAGCCTGCTGCGCGAAGGTGAGCGCCGCATGTTGGTTCAATTGGCCGGGCTGCTGCGCACGACCGCCGATGAAATCAATGCCGAGCTGGAGAAAGAGGAGCTGATGGCCACCCTGGAGCAGCCCATCACGGTGGAGTATCTCAACGGCGTGGTGCAGCACCATCTGTTCGAGCGCAAACACAAGGGAGATATGGCGGTTGCCCAGCAGATCCTGAGCGATTATCAGAGCGAGCTGGAAGCGCTGCAGGCCGCTCAGGCCCAGCCTGAAGAGGCTGTCGCTGCCGACGAGAGCGGCGAAGAGCTCAAGGCCCAGGCTTGAGCGACGGGCAGGCCTGAATCCTTACCTCTGAATCAGCCGGCCTGCCAGCGCTGATCCCTCTTTCGGCCCCATCATGTCTGCCATGATGGGGCCGTGTCGTTTCTTCTGTAGTCTTTTCTTGTTGCCCTTCACTTCTCGGTTTCAATCCAACGGATTCGTGCCTTAGCGCGCCCCTTGTGGCATGCCGTGCGGTACTTCGCGGGGGATGGGGAACACCTTGTCATAGCCCCAGTTGTAGACGAAGGCATAGATCAGGTAGAAGACGACGAAGCCCAGATCCAGCACCAGCGCCTCCAGCAGGCTGACGCTCAGCCACCAGGACATGACAGGCAGCGCGACGATCAGCAGACCGCCCTCAAAGCCGAAGGTATGCAGCACCCGTTGCCACAGGGTTTTGTGGGTATGGCCCTGATATTTGAGCAGCAGCTTGTCGACCCCGATGTTGTAGATGTAGTTCCAGACGGTGGCCAGCACCGAGAAGAACAGTGCCAGCGGGCCCATATGGTTGAGCCCGACCCCGGTAACCCAGCTGGCCAGCGGGGCGGCAATCAGCAGGCCAATGAATTCAAAGCCAATGGCATGGCGCAGGCGATCGTTACGGGTACGCATAAGTCACTCTCTCAATCAGGTTCATTCACGAATTGCAGGTTAATCTATAGAACTTTAGCGATAGATTCATGTTGGTATCCATCGCTAAAATAGATGGATGAGAGAGCTTGCCGGAGGGCCACAAGATGACGCCATCACTGGAACAACTGAGGATCTTGCTGGCGGCCGCCGAAACCGGCTCGTTTTCCGCTGCCGCCCGCAAGCTGGGCAAGGCGCAGTCGGTAGTGAGCAGCGCCATCGCCAATCTGGAGATCGATCTGGCGCTCACCCTGTTTGACCGCAGCGGCCGCTATCCGCAACTGACGGACGCGGGGGCCCGCATGGTGCAGGAGGCGGGGATCCTGCTGGCGCAGAGTGAACGGTTGCAGTCCATTGCAGGGGAGCTGGCGGCCGGGGTGGAGACGCGCCTCACCCTGGCCATCGATGATGACTCCCACCTCCCCTGGCTCGGCACCCTGCTGGAGGAATTCGCCACTCGTTACCCGACCGTGGAGCTGGAGCTGCTCTTCCCGCTGATGGAGGATGTGACCGAGATGTTGGTGACCGGCCGGGCCCAGCTCGGCATCAGTTATCAGAAGGTGCATCCCCAGCGAGAGATTGTCGCCCATTCGCTGGGGGAGGTGACCATGCCGCTGGTGGTGTCACCGGATCATCCGCTGGCCCGCAAGCAGCCGCTGCGGGAGGTCGATCTGCAGGGGGCGCGTCAGCTGATGGTGACCGGCCGACGGGAAGGGAGCGAGCGTCAGCGTTTTCGCATTTCGGCTCAGGTGTGGTGGGTCGAGGGGGATCTCGGGGTGCTGGAGCTGGTCAAGCGGGGCCTTGGCTGGTCCGCCATTCCGGAATTTCTGCTGCATCAACCGCTGAAGCGGGGCGAAGTGGTGGTGCTGGAGCCGGACTTTATCGCCAGCCACGCGCTGGCGCTGGAGTTGCAGTGGCATCGCGCCCGCCCGCTGGGGCAGGCGGGGCGCTGGCTGAAGGAGGCACTGCTGGCGCGCGTGCCTCGCTAGCCGACCTTACTCGGTCAGGGCGTAAGGCAGGGGTTGTAGGGTGAGGCGGGAGCCTTCGTCCTGCTTGAGGCGGAATTGGGCGTCAGCCTCGGTATCTTTCGGTAGCACGGCGGTGAGCCACACCTGCCCGGCCTGTTGCCAGGCGTTGAGCACCATGCCGCTGCGGCGCCAGTTGTCACCCAGTTGCAGCTCCAGGGTATCGCCGCTGGCGACCGGCTCGCCGGTAGTCCCCGCCAGCAGGAACAGAGCGCGGTTGTTGGCGCCGCGATATTTGGCGCGGGCCACCGTCTCCTGCCCCATGTAGCAGCCCTTGTTGAAGCTGATGCCGTCCAGCGCCTGCAGGTTGAGCATCTGCGGGATGAACTCCCCCTGATGCACCGCCTCCATGTGTGGCAGGCCCGCCTTGATCTCGAGCCCCCACCAGAGTGACTCGTCACCTTGCGGCAGGGCGTCGGCTTGCTGATTGCTCACCAGCAGCCAGCGATCCTGCTCAATCTTCACCGCCATGCCGCCGTCGATAAGACCGCTCTGCAGAAGGCCAAACTGCGCGGCGATCCAGCCATCGCTGCCCGTACCGGCGATCCCTGTGGCGTGACGCTCATCGGCGGCGATCTCGACCTTGGAGAAGACGGCAAATTTCTTCAGCTCCGGCAACTGACGTTCCAGCACTGAAGGGCTGGTCAGCAGCAGCAGGCTGTCGTCGAGACAGAGCAGGCGGAAATTGCTCCACAGCTTGCCCTTGGGATCACAGTGGCCGCCCGGGGTCTGTTGCCCCGGTTGCAGGGCGTTGACATCACAGGTGACCTGACCTTGCAGATATTTGGCGCGATCCTGGCCGCTGATACGGGTGATGGCCAGCTTGGTCAGGGGGAAGCGGGTCGGCTCGGCAGGAAAAACAGGTGGTTGCAGGCTCACGATGGTATTCCAGAGAGAAAGTATGTGAGCTGCATGGTAAAGACGTAACTAATGTTTGTCAGCCGGAAAATCCAGCTGGTACCATCCCTCGGTCTTTGTAAGGAGAGTGCCATGTTGAGCCCAGTTGAAAAATCCCGCCTGAAGTGGGCCTGCCGTCGCGGTATGCTCGAGCTGGATGTGATCTTTATGCCCTTTTTCGAACACGAGTTCGACTCCCTGAGCGAAGCCGATCAGCAGACTTTTATCCGCCTGCTGGCGAGCGACGATCCGGATCTGTTCAAATGGTGCATGGGTCATGGTGTACCTGCCGATCCCGCATTTGCCGCCATGATCCCGATGATCCTGGAGCGCAATCAGGCGCGCCACGACCGCCAGGGGTAATACCGTGGAGCGGGTGATCATGACGGTTCACCCCTCCCGCCATCAGCAATATTTGCTGGTGGCCCTCTTTCTGTTGCTGCTTTGGCCGGTGGCTGGCCTGATTGCCGGTTGGCAGTGGGCGCTGTTGCTGCCCGTCTGGCTGGTGGCGCTCTGGCTGAGCTGGCGGGCGCTCGCCGAGCCCCCGTTCGAGCTTGTCTGGGATGGCCAGTGGCTGCAGTGGCAAGGTCGTCGCTATCAGCTCGACAAGAAAAGCCGCATTCTGCCCGGCGTGCTCAGGCTGGCGCTTTGCCCCGAGCCGGAAGGCTCTGAATCGGCGTCGCCACGGCAATTGTGGCTCTTCTCCGATGCCCTTCCCCCCGAACATTACCGCCTGCTGGCGCGAGCCATCCACTTTCTGCCGTCTCGGCGCTGACGCCTGCTTTCCGTGATGACCATGCGCTGATTTATCGCGATAAGCTGCTGCAATGTGGCTGGCGGCGCTCTTTTTGTGGCTGAAAAGCGGTTGAAAACAAGTGACCCCGCCGGGGCGGGGTCACTGATAGCTGCAACGCTTGGCGGGAAGGGGGATTAATCCCGCTCCGGGGTCAGCACAGTCGGCTTGGAGTCCGGTAGCATATCCGGATAATCCAGGTTGTAGTGCAGGCCGCGCGACTCCTTGCGCTGCAGGGCGCAGTTGACGATAAGTTCGGCCACCTGCAGCAGGTTGCGCAGCTCCAGCAGGTTGTTGGAGACACGGAAGTTGGCGTAGTACTCCTGCACTTCCTGCTTGAGCAGGTCGATGCGGCGCTTGGCGCGGGCCAGGCGTTTGTTGGTACGCACTATCCCCACGTAGTCCCACATCATCAGCCGCAGCTCGTGCCAGTTATGCTGGATCACCACCAGTTCGTCGGAATCTTCCACCTTGCTCTCGTCCCACACCGGCAGGCGCGGCGGCTCCACGCTCATCGGCAGCTTGGCCAGAATGTCGGCCCCCGCCTGATGGGCATAGACCACGCATTCCAGCAGGGAGTTGGATGCCATGCGGTTGGCGCCGTGCAGACCGGTGTAGGTCACTTCACCGATGGCGTAGAGGCCGGGGATATCGGTCTGGCCGTTGTTGTCGATCATCACGCCGCCACAGGTGTAGTGGGCGGCCGGCACGATGGGCATCGGCTCCTTGGTGATGTCGATTCCGACTGCAAGGCAGCGCTCATAAATGGTCGGGAAGTGCTTGATGATGAAATCGGCCGGTTTGTGGCTGATGTCCAGATACATGCAATCCGCCCCGAGCCGCTTCATCTCGTGGTCGATGGCGCGGGCGACGATATCCCGCGGCGCCAGCTCGGCCCGCTCGTCAAACTCCGGCATAAAGCGGCTGCCGTCCGGGCGGCGCAGATAAGCCCCCTCGCCACGCAGCGCTTCGGTCAGCAGGAAGTTGGGGTCATCGGGGTGGAACAGACTGGTGGGGTGGAACTGGTTGAACTCCAGGTTCGCCACCCGGCAGCCGGCCCGCCATGCCATCGCGATGCCATCGCCAGAGCTCACATCCGGGTTGGAGGTGTACTGGTAGACCTTGGAAGCACCACCGGTCGCCAGTGCCACGAAACGGGCACGGATCACCTCGACCTGCTCGGCGTTGCGGTTCCAGACGTAGGCGCCCAGTACCTTGTTGCCCGGCAGGTTGAGCTTGCGGGTGGTGATGAGGTCGACCGCGTTGAAGCGCTCCATCAGCTGGATATTGGGGTGAGCGCGCACCTGATCGATCAGGGTGAGCTGCACCGCCTTGCCGGTGGCATCCGCCGCGTGGAAGATGCGGCGATGGCTGTGGCCCCCTTCCCGGGTGAGGTGGTACTGGGACTCGCCGTCGGCGTTCTCCTCCTGATCGAAGGGGACCCCTTGCTGAATGAGCCACTGAATGGATTCGCGGGCGTGGCGAGCGGTGAACTCCACCACTGCCGGGTCACACAACCCGGCGCCCGCGTTGAGCGTGTCGCTCACGTGGGATTCGATGCTGTCGGTTTCGTCGAAAACGGCAGCGATGCCTCCTTGCGCATAGAAAGTGGCCCCTTCACTGATGGGCCCCTTGCTCAGAACCAGGACTTTGGCGTGGTCTGCCAATCGCAACGCGAGGGACAAACCAGCGGCACCGCTGCCAATGATCAGTACATCGCAAAGGTATTCAACACTTGCTTTCATAAGTATCATTGGCCTGGATTAAGAACTGGCACCATGGTAGCCCAAGCGAGGGCGAGGATGCAGCCTGCATCACATTTTTTTCAATTGAAGCGAACTTTCTCTGATTCTCCCTGTCTGAACTTGTGCGCTTAGGAAGGGCCGGAAAAGAAGAACGATAACCTGATGGGGGTTTTACGGCTCTGATGAGCGACCAGAATCTACTGGACGAACAACTGGTTGAACGGGTCCAGCGCGGCGATAAAGCAGCTTTCAACCTGTTGGTAAAAAAATACCAGCAAAAGGTGGTCAACCTGGTTGCCAGGTATGTCAACAATCCCGGCGATGTGCCCGATGTGGCACAAGAGGCCTTCATAAAAGCCTACCGGGCATTGCCGACATTCCGTGGCGAGAGTGCTTTTTACACTTGGTTGTACCGAATTGCCGTGAACACGGCGAAGAATTATCTGACCTCCCAGGGGCGCAGGCCGCCCAGCAGTGATGTGGAGGCTGACGAAGCGGAGTCTTATGGCGGTGGTGAAGCCTTGCAAGAGGTCTCAACCCCCGAAAACCTGGCGCTGACTGACGAGATCAAACGCACCGTGTTTTCAGCCATAGAGGCATTGCCGGAAGACCTGAGGACAGCGATCACCCTTCGCGAACTGGAAGGGCTGAGCTATGAAGAGATTGCCGAAATCATGGATTGCCCTGTGGGTACGGTCAGATCCCGTATCTTCCGGGCGAGGGAAGCAATCGATAAAAAGCTGCAACCTCTGATCGAGAATTAACTGGGGAAAGACGGGTTAACTTATGGCAAATAAAGAGCAAATCTCTGCCCTGATGGATGGTGACCTGAGTGACGCAGAGGTACTGAACGAGCTGGAGATGGACTCCGACTTGCAAGCTACCTGGGGTCGTTACCACCTGATCGGCGATGCCATGCGGGGTGACCTGCCGGTCAATCTGCAACTGGATCTCAGTGACAGCATCATGGCTGCACTGGAAGATGAGCCCACCATACTGGCACCCAAGCCGGTTGAGACTGCGTCGGTGGTACAACCGGTCGTTGCACCGATCAAGACAGATTCCAACAATGTGGTGCCCCTGTTTCGTCGGGTCGGCCAGCAGCTGGGACAATATGCCATCGCAGCCTCTGTGGCCGCGGCCGTGATTTTCGGGGTGCAACAGTACCAGGGTCAGGACGGCGTACCGAACAACCCTGTGCTCAATACCATACCTATCGGTGGCAGTGCTGCGCCAGTGAGCGTCCACTATCCGCAAGAGGGTAACCGCGTTCGGCCGCAACAGGGAATGACCGAACAGCAGATGCAGGAGCAGCGTGAACGTATCAATGCCTTCCTGCGTGATCACCAGTTACAGCAGCGCCTGTTGCAAGACAGACAGATCCAACAATAACGAGTTGTCAGGGATATAAACGTGCGCCAGTACAGCCGTATTTTGCTGGCCTCTCTCCTGCTGATCAGCGCCAAGGCCTCGGCCGACGACAAGTCGGCCGAGGCCTTGTTGCAGCAGATGCAGAGTGCCGTGCAGCAACAGAATTTCGAGTTGTCTATGGTCAAGGCCCGTCAGGGGCGTCTTGAGCCGATCCGGATCAGCCATGCCGTGATTGATGGTAAGGAGGTAGCCCACCTCAGTTACCTTGACGGCAAGGCCATCGAGTATCTCCAGCGTCAGAACGAGTTCACCTTTTTCGAGAACAGCCATGACCCCTACACCTTGAAGGATGCCCGCTTCCCCGGTATCTGGTCGACCCTGGTAAAGATGCCGCTGGCACAGGTGCTGGAGAGTTATGATCCTGTGCTGGCTGGCCGTAGCCGGGTGGCTGGCGAGGTCACTCAAGTCGTCAGATTAGTGCCCAAAGAAGCTGACAAATATGGTTTTGTACTCTGGATTGACGAGCGTAGTCACCTGTTGCTGCGAGTCGATATGGTGGAGCGGGAGGGCAGTTTGGTGGAGCAGGTGCTGGGAGTTGATTTGCAATTGCAACAGAAACCGTCCCCCTGGTTGGTTAGGCTGGCAAACAGCAAGCAGCCTCCAGCGCTTGCACTGGAGGATGCCTATCCAGCACCGCAACAGCAGTTGAACTGGCAGATCACCTGGTTGCCCGATGGCTTCAAGGTGCTGTCGCAAGACCGGCACCAGCTGGTGACCACCAGTATGCCGGTGGATTACATGATGCTCTCCGACGGGCTGGTGGATCTCTCGGTCTACGTCTCCCGGGTTGATCCCAAGCAGGCGGTGCGCCAGCAGCTGATCCGCCAGGGGGCGACTTCGCTGGTGAGCTATGTCAACGAGGTGGGGGTCGAGATCACCGTGGTCGGTGAGGTGCCGGCCGAGACCGCCAAGCGCATCGCCGAGTCGGTGCAGCCGCTGGCTCGCAACGAAGCGGTGCAGTGAGTCCATGTTCTGGGTTCACAGTAGTGTGCGGCTTGCCGTTGGCTGTGAGTCGTGTTCAGATCCTGCCATTGCATGAGCACGAGGTGTTGCCGTGAATGAGATGAGTGAAGAGCTGGCGACCGTGGTGGCCATTGAGGGTGACCATGCTTGGGTGGAGTGCGAGCGTCGCTCCGCCTGCAGTGGTTGTCAGCAGCAATCCAACTGCGGTACCGGCACCGTGGCCAAGGCATTTCCCCTAAAAGCTCCCCGCTTGCGGGTCAGGCTGACCGCCGAGGTGCGGGTTGGCCAGCAAGTGAGGCTCGGTATCCCGCAAGAGAGTCTGCTGCGCGGGGCGGCGCTGGTCTATGTGTTGCCGCTGTTTTGCCTGCTTGCTGGCGCCTTGCTGGGGCAGCTCTGGCTGGCACCGCTGCTCTCGGGGGGGGAGGGGATCACCATTATCTGCTGCCTGCTTGGGGGCGTGCTGGGCTTTTTACTGGTTCGTTACTTTTCCAACCGCCTGGATCAGGGGTGCTACGGCCCGCAGATGCTCGGCGTGGTCGTCCCTGTCCGCATCCTCCCCTGACTGAACAGGCGCTATTTCACTGGCGCTGGCGACTAAAGAATGGCCGTCAGCCGGGTTATCCAGTAAAATCGCGCCTCCATAACTGACCTTAACTAATTTTGAGTGACTCTTGCTCGATGAAACACATTCGTAACTTTTCGATTATTGCGCACATCGACCACGGTAAATCGACCCTGTCGGACCGTCTGATCCAGACTTGCGGTGGCTTGTCCGACCGCGAGATGCAGGCTCAGGTGCTTGACTCCATGGATCTGGAGCGCGAGCGCGGCATTACCATCAAAGCACAGAGTGTGACCCTGAACTACCAGGCACAAGACGGTAACACCTACCAGCTGAACTTTATCGACACCCCGGGCCACGTGGATTTCTCCTACGAGGTCTCCCGCTCTTTGGCGGCCTGTGAAGGGGCGCTGCTGGTGGTGGATGCCGGCCAGGGGGTTGAGGCACAGACTCTGGCCAACTGCTATACCGCCATGGAAATGGATCTGGAAGTGGTGCCGGTGCTGAACAAGATTGACCTGCCGGCCGCAGAGCCGGAGCGGGTTGCCGAGGAGATCGAAGACATCGTCGGTATCGACGCGGTCGATGCGGTGCGCTGCTCCGCCAAGACCGGTCTGGGTGTTGACCTGGTGTTGGAAGAGATCGTCGCCAAGATCCCGGCGCCGGAAGGTGACCCGGATGCCCCGCTGCAGGCGCTGATCATCGACTCCTGGTTCGACTCCTATCTGGGCGTTGTCTCTTTGGTGCGGATCAAGAACGGTTCCCTGAAGAAGAACGACAAGATCAAGGTGATGAGCACCGGTCAGGTGTGGGGTGTCGATCGTATCGGTATCTTCACACCCAAGCAGGTGGATACTCAGGGTCTGGGTTGCGGCGAGGTAGGTTGGGTTGTCTGCGGTATCAAGGACATCCACGGCGCGCCGGTGGGCGATACCCTGACTCAGGCCAAGAACGGTGCCGACAAGGCGCTGGCTGGCTTCAAGAAGGTGAAGCCGCAGGTTTATGCGGGTCTGTTCCCTATCTCCAGCGATGACTACGAGTCGTTCCGTGACGCCCTCGACAAGCTCTCCCTGAACGATGCCTCCCTGTTCTTCGAACCGGAGAGCTCCACTGCGCTGGGCTTCGGCTTCCGTTGCGGCTTCCTCGGCATGCTGCACATGGAGATCATTCAGGAGCGGCTGGAGCGTGAATACGATCTGGATCTGATCACCACGGCGCCGACAGTAGTGTATGAGATCGAGCTGACCGACGGCTCCACCATCCATATCGACAGCCCGGCCCAGATGCCTGCCATCACCAGCATCAAGGAGATGCGCGAGCCGATCGCCGAGTGTCACATCCTGCTGCCGCAGGAGTACATGGGCAACGTGATCACCCTCTGTATCGAGAAGCGTGGCGTGCAGACCAACATGGTCTACCACGGCAAGCAGGTGGCACTGACCTATGAAATCCCGATGGCGGAAGTGGTGCTCGACTTCTTCGACCGTCTGAAATCCACCAGTCGCGGTTACGCCTCGCTGGATTACGGCTTCAAGCGTTTCGAAACCTCCGACATGGTCCGTCTGGACATCATGATCAACGGTGAGCGCGTCGATGCCCTGGCCATCATCACCCACAAGGACAACGCCCAGTATCGCGGTCGTCAGGTGGTGGAGAAGATGCGCGAGCTGATCCCGCGCCAGATGTTCGATATCGCCATTCAGGCGGCCATCGGCAACCAGATCATCGCGCGCAGCACCGTCAAGGCGTTGCGTAAAGACGTAACCGCCAAGTGTTACGGTGGTGACGTGAGTCGTAAGAAGAAACTGCTGAACAAGCAGAAAGAAGGTAAGAAGCGGATGAAGTCCCTCGGCCGTGTCGACGTGCCGCAGGAAGCCTTCCTCGCGATTCTCCACGTCGGAAAGGATTAATAGATGGCAAGCACGTTTTCCCTGATCCTGGTGGTGGTCTGCGCGATCACCGGTGTTATCTGGTGTCTGGACAAGATGATTTGGTCCAAGCAGCGCGCCGCCAAGATTGCCGTGGCTCGTGCCCATGGCGGTGCCCACCTGGATGAGAAGACCCTGGCCAAGGTGGCCCCTGTGCCGGTCTGGATTGAACAGACCGCCGGGGTCTTCCCGGTCATCACCTTTGTGCTGATCCTGCGTTCGTTCATTTTTGAACCGTTCCAGATCCCGTCAGGTTCCATGATGCCCACCCTGCTGGTGGGCGACTTCATCCTGGTGGAAAAATTTGCCTATGGTCTGCGGGATCCGGTGACCAACACCAAGTTCCTCGAGACTGGCGAGCCCAAGCGTGGCGACGTGGTGGTGTTCAAGTATCCCCTTGAACCGCGCGTTGACTACATCAAGCGGGTGGTCGGCATGCCGGGTGATCGGGTCATCTATCGCAACAAGGAGCTGATGATCCGGCCCAAGTGCGAAGAGCAGGAAGGGAAAACGTGCCCGGGCTTCAAGAAGCTCGACGTCAAGTTTGAACAAAGAGGCGAATTTACCCAGATGGGGATCCCCCTTGACCGCTATACCGAGCAGTTGGGTGATGTCTCCCACGAGACCCTGCGCAATCCGCTGATGCCCGACATGGTTGGCCGTTACTATCGCCAGCCCGGCACCTACCCCGACGAGTGGGTGGTACCGGAAGGCCAGTATTTCGTGATGGGCGACAACCGCGACAACAGCACCGACAGCCGCTTCTGGGGCTTTGTGCCCGAGCAGAATCTGGTCGGCAAGGCGGTCGCTATCTGGATAAGTTTTGAATTCGAGCGCGAAGAAGGCTCCCTGCTGCCAAGTTGGGTACCGACAGGTGTGCGCTTCAACCGCATTGGCGGAATCAAGTAAATGAATATCAAGATGAACAGACTGCAGTCCCGTCTCGGGCATGTCTTTGCGGATCTGGAACTGCTGACCCGGGCGCTGACTCACCGCAGCGCCGGTTCCCGTCACAATGAACGACTGGAATTTCTGGGTGACTCGATTTTGAGTCTGGTGATTGCCGACGATCTCTTCCACCGCTTCCCGCAAGCGGCGGAAGGGGATCTCAGCCGGATGCGCGCCACCCTGGTGCGTGAGAAGACCCTGGCCGAACTGGGCCGGGAGTTTGACCTTGGTGATCACCTGATCCTCGGCCCCGGCGAACTCAAGAGCGGCGGTTTTCGCCGCGAATCCATTCTGGCCGATACGGTCGAGGCGGTGATCGGTGCCGTCTATCTGGATACCAATCTTGAGACGGTGCGGACACTGCTGCTGAGCTGGTATGCCAGCCGCCTGGAAGAGATCAAGCCGGGCATCGAGCAGAAAGATCCCAAGACCCGTCTGCAAGAAATTTTGCAGGGAAGCCGCAAATCCCTGCCGACCTACACCGTGACCAACGTCAAGGGCGAGGCCCACAATCAGGAGTTCACTGTCCAGTGTGACGTGGAAGGTCTGGATGGTCCTCTCGTCGGGGTCGGCACCAGCCGTCGCAAGGCCGAACAGGCCGCGGCGCAGCAAGCATTGGAAAAACTGTCATGACAGATACTACCTACTGCGGCTTTGTCGCCATCGTGGGCCGCCCGAACGTGGGCAAGTCCACCCTGCTCAACAAGCTGCTTGGCCAGAAGGTCAGCATTACCTCGAAGAAACCCCAGACCACCCGTCACCGGATTTTGGGGATCGACACAGAGGATAACTACCAGACCATCTATGTAGATACCCCGGGTCTGCACATTGAAGAGAAACGGGCCATCAACCGCCTGATGAACCGTGCCGCCACCAGTTCGCTGGGGGATGTGGCCATGGTGGTGTTCATGGTCGACGGTACCCACTGGACCAAAGACGACGAGATGGTGCTGGGCAAGCTGCGCAATCTCAAGTGCCCGGTGGTGCTGGCGGTCAACAAGATTGACAACGTCAAAGAGAAAGAAGATCTGCTGCCCCACCTCGAGTGGCTGGGCCAACAGATGAACTTTGCCCATATTCTGCCCATCAGTGCCGAAAAGGGCACCAACGTGGAGAAGATCCGCGAGTGGGCCAAGGATCTGCTGCCGGAAAACGTCCACTTCTTCCCGGAAGATTACGTGACCGACCGCTCGTCCCGCTTTATGGCCTCCGAAATCATCCGCGAGAAGCTGATGCGCTTCACCGGCGAGGAGCTGCCCTACTCGGTGACGGTGGAGATCGAGCGCTTCAAGGTGGAAGAGAACGGTCTCTACCACATCCACGGCCTGATCCTGGTCGAGCGCGATGGCCAGAAGAAGATGGTCATCGGCAACAAGGGTGAGAAGATCAAGACCATCGGCACCGAGGCGCGCCTCGATATGGAGCGTCTGTTCCAGAACAAGGTGCACCTCGAGCTGTGGGTCAAGGTCAAGTCGGGCTGGGCTGATGATGAGCGCGCCCTGCGTAGCCTCGGGTATGGTGACGACTGATTGCTGACCCCGGCTTTCGTCATCCACAGTCGGCCCTATCGGGAGACCAGCCAGCTGGTCGAGGTCTTCACCCAGGATAGTGGCCGATTTACTCTGGTGGCTCGCGGTTCTCGCGGGCCACGCTCCCCTCTCAAGGGGCTGCTGCAACCCTTTACCCTGCTCACCATCGCTTGGCGCGGCAAGGGCGATCTCAAGAACCTCACCCAGGTCGAATGCCCGGATCACTCCCTGCGACTCGGCGGCGATCGCCTCTTCTACGGCCTCTATCTCAACGAGCTGGTCTACTACCTGCTGGAAGCGCACACCCCGTTCCCCGAAGTGTTCGATGCCTATGCCCGTGCCATCATGGCGCTGGCCGATGGCGAGACGCCGGAGCTGCCGCTGCGCCGCTTCGAGTTCCTGCTGTTGCAGGCGCTCGGCTATGCGGTGGATTTCGAATACACGGCGGACGACGAGTCGCCCATCGAGCCGACCTTGCTCTATGGCTTCGAGCGTGAATTGGGCTTTGTTGCTTGCGAGCGGGCGCCGGATCCCCGTACCCTGTTTCTCGGTGCCCACCTGCTCGCCTTTGCCGAGGGACGTTTCGATTCCCCTCCCTTGCTGCAGGCGGCCAAACGTTTCAGCCGACTGGCACTGCAACCCTATCTGGGCAAACGTCAGCTAAAGAGCCGGGAGCTGTTTTTAAAACGCAAAGCCAGTATGCAAGGCTGACACAGATTACAGACATACGGATATTGGCGCGGTGTGATTCGCTGACCGCGCAGTCAACAGATGAAGCCTTTCAAGGAGTTCTCAATGAGTGAAATCTATCTGGGTGTGAACATCGACCATATCGCGACTCTGCGCAACGCCCGTGGCACCCAGTATCCGGATCCGGTACAGGCCGCTTTTGTGGCAGAACAGGCAGGGGCCGATGGCATTACCGTGCATCTGCGTGAAGATCGCCGCCACATCACCGATCGCGATGTGGAGATCCTGCGCCAGACTATCCAGACCAGAATGAACCTGGAGATGGCGGTGACCGAAGAGATGATCGGCATCGCCTGCCGTATCAAGCCCCACTTCGTCTGTCTGGTGCCGGAGAAGCGCACCGAAGTGACCACCGAGGGCGGTCTGGACGTGGCCGGTCAGCTGGACAAGGTGACTGACGCAGTTGCCCGCCTCTCCGCGGTGGGGGCTCAGGTATCCCTCTTTATCGACGCCGACCCAATCCAGATCGATGCAGCTGCTGAGAGTGGCGCCCCCTTTATCGAGATCCACACCGGCCGCTATGCCGATGCCACCACAGATGCCGAGCGCAACGCCGAGTTCAAGCGCATCGCCGCCGGCGCCTCCTATGCCGCTGGCAAGGGCTTGAAGGTCAATGCCGGTCACGGCCTGCACTACCACAACGTCAAGGCCATCGCCGCCATCCCCGAGCTCTATGAGCTCAACATCGGCCACGCCATCATCGGCCGCGCCGCCTTCGATGGTTTGGCCAAAGCCGTGAGCGACATGCGCCTGCTGATGCAGGAAGCCCGTCAGGGGATCTGAGTTGCAAAATAGGCCCGCGGCCTGAGACCGGCCGCTAGAAATAACAAGGGACGCCACGGCGTCCTTTGTTATTTCAGGTGTTGTTCAAGTGAGGGCAATGGGTTGGCGGCTATAGAGCTGTAATAACCCAGCACAATCGGCTATAAGCAGTTGATGTCAAAAGGGTTACACTGGTTGACTCTGTGAGTTGGACGAGATTGTTATGGATCACCCCCTGCACCACCCCGATATCACCGAACTTGAACCTGTCGCCCGCGCGGCGGGGGCGGCCATCATGGCCATCTACAGCCAGCCCTTCGCGGTGGAGTACAAGAGCGACGAGAGCCCGCTTACCGCTGCCGACAAGGGGGCTCATGAGGTGATCGTTCAGGGGTTGGCACGGCTGACTCCTAATATTCCTGTGTTGTCGGAGGAGTCGGGGCCCGAGGTGATGGCGGCGCGCCACGGCTGGTCACGCTACTGGCTGGTGGATCCCCTCGATGGCACCAAGGAGTTTGTCTCCCGCAACGGCGAGTTCACCGTCAATATCGCGCTGATTGAAGAGGGGGCGCCGCGCTGGGGGCTGGTCTATGCCCCAGTGCTGGACAAGCTCTGGTATGGCGGAAAGGGTCTCGGTGCCTGGCGCATCGCCGATGGCAAGCGCGAGCCTATCCAGACCCGGCCTCATCGTGAAGGCGAGGCGTGGCGAGTGGTGGGCAGTCGCAACCACCTGTCGCAGGAGACCCTCGATTTCTTGGCTCCTTTTGGCGAGATCGAGCTGGTCTCGATGGGCAGCTCCCTCAAGTTCTGCATCATTGCCGAGGGGGGCGCCGAGCTCTATCCGCGCCTTGCTCCTACTTGCGAGTGGGATACCGGTGCGGCGCAGGCGGTGCTGGAGGGGGCGGGCGGCAGCGTCACCCGACTCGATGGCTCACCCCTTGCCTACAACAAGCCCGATATCCTCAATCCCTGGTTTGTCGCCAGAGCGTGACCTTGTTGGTGCGCTGAGCATCGCGCAATAAAAAGAGGCCGGAGCGGGTTGTACATCCGTTCCTGCCTCTTTGTATTTGACGCAGTTTTAAAAGACTTTCTTGAACGGCTTGATGGTCACTTTGGCATAGACGCCAGCTGCCACATAGGGATCGGCATCGGCCCAGGCTTGGGCATCCGCCTGCGAGGCAAACTCGGCGATGACGGTGCTGCCGGTAAAGCCTGCATCGGCCGGATCCTCGGCATCGATGGCCGGGTTGGGGCCGGCGGTCAGCAGCCGACCTTCATCCTGCAGGGCTTGCAGGCGAGCCAGATGGGCAGGGCGAACTTGCTTGCGCAGTGGCAGGCTATCGGGGACATCTTCGGAGTAGATGAGATACCACATGAGACAATCCTTTTCTGATGAGGGTTACTTTTTGAGTTCGTCTTTTTGCTGGGACAACTGCTCGGCAGGGATGTGGCGGTAGAGGTAGACGCCGCTCAGCAGGGTAAAGACCAGCGTCATCCCCAGCAGGCCGAACACCTTGAAGTTGACCCACATCTCTTGCGGCATGTTGAATGCCACATAGAGGTTGAGCAGGCCACAGACGGTAAAGAAGCCGACCCAGCCGAGATTGACCTTGTCCCAGACTGCATCGGGTGCCTGCAGTTCCTTGGCCAACATCTGTTTGATCAGATTCTTGCCAAAGCCGTAGCGGCTGATGAGCAGACCCAGTGCGAACAGCACGTTGATGACAGTCACTTTCCACTTGATGAAGGTGTCATCGTGGAAGAAGACGGTGAGGCCGCCGAAGAAGCCGACCAGCAGGAAGGTAAAGAGCTGCATCTTCTCGACTTTGCGATAGCGGATCCAGCTATAGGCGAGCTGCAGACCGGTGACCACCACCAGTGCGCCGGTAGCCATGTAGATGTCGTAGAACTTGTAGACCGCGAAGAAAACGATAAGTGGAATAAATTCAATAAATTGCTTCATGTCTGGCGCCTAGTCCTCAAAGATGGCCTGCAAATTTCGCCCAGTCTACCTGCATGGCGGACAACGGCAAATGAATAAGACCGCTCATTTTTACGCCGGTTCCGTGCCGTCGCCAAACAGTTGGCGTGCAATGGATATCCCCAGTCGCTGCTGATCGGCCAGCAGGTCGCGGATATGGCGCTCTTCAATCAGAGGGTTGAGCAGCACGGCGCGCAGCAGGGTGAGCGGTTGGGCACCGTAGCGTACCACCGCTCGTTGGGTGCGGGAGACAAAGCTGTGCCCCTCGGCCCGCTGGGCTTTTTGCAGGGACACGTTGAAGTCGTTGATCTGCGCATTGGCCGTCTCATCCAGCACCTTGCCCTGCAGATGGGGCGGGATGCAGCGATAGGAGAGCAGGTTCATCACCGGAGCAGACATCAACTCGAAGGCGGGGTCGCTTTCGATGAGCTCGGCCATCAGTCTGGCTCGGTCGTAGTTGGCTTCGATAAGCTCGGCATAGCCTTGCTGGCCGAAGAGCTGGAAGGCGGCATCCAGATAGAGGGCGTTGGCCGGGCGGGTGCCCTCCAGGGTAAAGCGACCCTGATCGAACGAGGTGGCGCGAATGGCATAGGGCGCCTCCCGCTTGACCGCCATCATCAGGTCGGGCTGGCGGCAGAGCAGCATGCCGGTACCGAGCGGCACCAGAAGTTGCTTGTGACCATCCAGGGTGACGGTGTCGGCCTGCTCTATTCCGGCTAGCAGACCTTGATAGCGGGGGGAGAAGAGGGTCGGGCCACCCCAGGCAGCATCCACGTGGAAGTGGATCTGCTCTCGTTCGGCAATGGCCGCCAGCTCAGGCAGGGGATCGATGGAGCCAAAGTCGGTACTGCCTGCCACGCCGACCAATGCCAGTACTTTCAATTTCTGCTCTTTGCACTGGATCAGCGCCTGTTCCAGCGCAGCCAGACTGAGCCGGTTCTGCTCGTCGGTCTCGAGGCGCCAGACGCTGCGGGCGCCCAGTCCCAGCAGATCCATCCCCTTGTCGAAGGAGTAGTGCATCAGCCGGGAGCCCAGAATGACTGCACCGCGATAGCCTTGCTCATAGAGCGCGAACAGGTTGTCGCCGCAGGCGCGGTTGCGGGCCAGCCAGAGAGCTGTGACGTTGGCGATGGTGCCGCCGCTGGTCATGACGCCGAGGGCGGCATCCTTGGCATGCATCTGCTCGCCGTAGAAGGCATCGTCCCTGCCATAGATGAGGCGGTGCAGCTTGGCCAGCACCTCCCGCTCCAGAAAGCTGAGCAGGCGGGAGGACTCCATCTTCATCGGATTCTGGTTGAGCATCACCAGCAGGCGCGACAGCTCGGCGGTATAGGCCGGCAGGGGCGCCGTCATGTGGCCCATGTAGCGTGGCGAGGTGAGGTGCGAGGCGCCGGGTACCAGAGTAGCCAGCCGCGCCAGATACTCCTCGATAGGTTGGCCGACTGCAGGCATGCGGGATTGATCGAGCTGGTGGGTGAACAGGTCGCGCTGATAGGGGGCCTGACTGTCGTCGGAGTGGTGGAAGCTCTCCAGCAAGGTGTTCATCGCCTCGCCAAAGGCGGGATCCGCTTGTGCAAACAACTCAGTCAACTTCATCAGGTTCTCCAGACCAGGTCACCGGGTTAGGTGTCTATGCCGCTTGTCTCGGGCATCGGCGGCAGAGCATACACCAAAGGGGGGCGGGTGACAGCCACCCCATTTTTTAAGCGAACACTTGTACTCCGAAATGGTGCTGGGTAGAGTGAGCCACAGTTATTGTGGAGTCGATGTTATGAGTGGTGTGATGGATTACTCCCCCCGGGAGGAGCTGGCAAACCGGCTGAGTCACGGTGCGGGATTGTTGCTGGGGATTGTCGGGCTGGTGCTGTTGCTCATCAAGGGATGGGGACAGGGTACGCAGGCGCTGGTGAGCTACAGCCTCTATGGCGGCAGTTTGGTATTGCTCTATCTCGCCTCGACCCTCTATCACAGCATGGCTGAAGGGCGTGCCAGACGCTGGTGCAAGGTGTTTGATCACTGTGCCATCTATCTGCTGATTGCCGGCACCTATACCCCCTTTCTGCTGGTGGCGCTCGATACGCCGTTGGCGAAGGGGTTGATGGTGGTGATCTGGGCCCTGGCGCTGGCCGGGGTGGTGTTCAAGCTGGTGTTTATCAACCGCTTCAAGAAGTTGTCGCTCTTTACCTACCTGATGTTGGGCTGGCTGTCGCTGGTGGTCATCTACCAGCTCTATATCCATCTGGCCGGTGAGGGGTTGTTGCTGCTCGGGCTTGGCGGCCTTATCTACAGCCTCGGGGTCATCTTCTATGTGGCCAAGCAGCTCCCCTATAACCACGCCATCTGGCATCTCTTTGTGCTGGGTGGCAGCGTTTGTCACTTTATGGCCATTTACGGCTACGTCGCCTAACGTCTTGTAACTAGCCCTTAATTGGTATTTTTGGCGCGTAAAAGGATAAATTCGTGCGGTATCACACAGTTGGCATCAGCGTTTGCTGACAAGCTAGGGCCAGTTCAATTCGCAAAGGATGCACGAAATGAGTGAAATCGCGCTTTCCATCAGCATGTTGTCGCTGGTGGCAGTGCTGGGACTCTGGCTTGGAAACTGGCGAGTCTATGGCGTTGGGTTAGGGATCGGTGGGGTGCTGTTCGGCGGCATCATAGTGGGTCACTTTGCCGGGGTGTCAGAGCTGGCGCTCGATGAGCAAACACTCCATTTTATTCAAGAGTTTGGCCTGATCCTGTTTGTCTATACCATCGGCATTCAGGTCGGCCCCGGTTTTTTCTCGTCATTGCGCAGCTCCGGACTCAAGCTCAATGCCTTTGCTGCTTTGCTGGTTATCCTGGGGTGCATCGTTGCGGCGGCACTTCATCAACTGTTTGATGTGCCGCTACCGGTGATCCTCGGGGTCTTCTCCGGTGCCGTGACCAATACCCCATCTCTTGGTGCGGGTCAGCAGATCCTGGCGGAGCTGGGAGCTCCCCATGGTTCAACCGGGCTGATGGGGATGGGATACGCAGTGGCCTATCCATTCGGCATCTGCGGCATTTTGCTCACCATGTGGCTGGTCAGGGTCTTCTTTCGCATCAAGATCGACGATGAAGCTGCCCAGTTCGAGTTGCAGACAGGTAAAACCAAGGAGAGCTTGCAGACCATCAACATCGCGGTACGCAACCCCAACATGCATGGCTTGATGCTGAGCGAGATCCCGAGTCTCGACGAGTCTGATGTCATCTGCTCACGCCTCAAGCGTGGCGACGAGCTGATGGTGCCGCGCCCTGATTCCCGTATCGAGCTGGGCGACCTGCTGCACCTAGTTGGTGAGCGCCATGCACTGCACAAGGTGTTGCTGGTGCTGGGTGAAGAGGTCGACACTTCCCTATCGACTCGCGGTACCGACCTGAGGGTGGAGCGGGTCGTGGTGACCAACGAGCAGGTGCTGGGCAAGAAGATCCGCGATCTTGACATCAAACAGCGCTATGACGTGGTGATCTCGCGCCTCAACCGGGCCGGTATCGAGCTGGTACCGACCAGCCAGACCAGTCTGCAGTTTGGTGACATCCTCAACCTGGTAGGTCGTCTCGATGCCATCGAGGCCGTGACCAATGTGGTCGGCAACGTGCAGCAAAAACTGCAACAGGTGCAGATGTTGCCGGTATTTATCGGGATTGGCCTCGGCGTATTGCTCGGCTCCATCCCCTTCTACCTGCCCGGATTCCCGGCCGCTCTCAAATTGGGTCTGGCGGGGGGGCCGCTGGTGGTGGCGCTGATCCTGTCGCGGATCGGCAGCATCGGCAAGCTCTACTGGTTCATGCCCCCCAGCGCCAACCTCGCGCTGCGGGAGATCGGGATCGTGCTGTTTCTGGCGGTGGTTGGCTTCAAGTCAGGGGCCGGCTTTGTTGATACCCTGATCAACGGTGATGGCCCCTCCTGGATGCTATATGGGGCAGCGATTACCCTGATCCCCTTGCTGGTGGTCGGGGTGCTGGCGCGTCTCTATGGCAAGATGAACTATCTCACCCTCTGTGGCTTGCTGGCTGGCTCCATGACGGATCCTCCCGCATTGGCCTTTGCCAACGCCATGCACCCGACCAGTGGTGCCAGTGCGCTCTCCTATGCCACTGTCTACCCGCTGGTGATGTTCTTGCGGATCATCTCGCCGCAACTGCTGGCCATCATCCTCTGGGCCGGTGCATAGGGTTAATTCTGACAGGAGCATGCCTTGTCATGCTCCTGTCATGATAATGTAATGTATTGATAATTTTAGTTTTTATTTTTCGGTAATCCCCTCGTCACCCTTCTGTCTGGCTGAACGGTCCAGCCTCAAATCAGTCTATTCTTTCGAATTTTCGAACTGGTTATTTGCTCTCTCTCTGTGCAGAGTAGGCTGTGGCTTTTTGCATGCAAATCAGGATTCAGGAGAGAACATGATTACCAATTCCGTTACTCTGGAACAGGGCGTAACCGTCACCCAGCTCAAAGGTCAAGTTTATCAGGTGGCTGCAGATGGTAGCCGCAAGTTGCTGGTGGAAGGGGATGTGCTGCCGAAAGGGGCGGTGATCATGTCGCCGGATGGCGCCAGTTTCATGGGCGGCGGACAGTCTTTCAATGTGCAACCTGCCAGCGAGCAGAGTGAGCCTGCCGAAGAGGAAGCTGCTCCCCAGCTGGCGCAAAACAGTGCCGCAGGCACACCCGATGATATCAGTGCCCTGCAAGAAGCCATTTTGGGTGGCGCTGACCCGACCCAGGCCTTTGAAGCCTCCGCCGCAGGCGGTGCACCTGCTGCCGGTGGTGGCGGGGTTGGTGGTGTCGCCGGAGCCAGTGGCAACGGCGGTTTTGTCACCATCGACCGTACCGGCTCCGCAACCATTGCCGAAGCGACCTTCGATACCACCTACAACACCAATGGCGAGCCACCGCTGGATGCTGCAGGAGAAGATGAGGTATTTGACCTTACGCCTCCAACCATCTCCGTGGTAGCGCCAGACAATACCAATGACACCACTCCGACCCTGACCGGAACCACGGATGCGCCTGCTGGCAGCACGGTGACCCTGGTGGTGACCGATGCCAACGGCAATCAGCAGACCCTGACCACTATTGTCACACCTAATGGCACCTTCACCGTGGATGTCGCCACACCGCTGGCCGAAGGGGGCTATCAGGTGACGGCTTCCGTGACCGATCCGGCCGGCAACACCGGCACCGCGACCGATGATGGCAGTGTGGATGTAACCGCTCCGGTGATTACTGTTGATGCACCTGACAATACCAATGACACCACCCCGACCATTACGGGCACTACGGATGCACCTGCTGGCAGCACGGTCACTCTGGTCGTGACCGATGCCAATGGCACTCAACAAACGTTGACCGCCATCGTGCAACCGGGTGGTGGTTACAGCGTAGATGTCACTACTCCGCTGGCGGAAGGCAGCTATAAGGTGACGGCCAGCATCACCGATCCGTCTGGCAACACAGGTACCGCTACCGACGATGGCAGTGTTGATAGCAAGGCCCCTGACCTGGCCATCACCCTGGATGCCGACATCACCGCCGACGACGTCATCAACGCCGCTGAAGCGGGTCAGCAGATCCCGGTCAGCGGCACCGTGACGGGCGAGTTCAAGGTAGGGGACACCGTCACCCTGACCGTCAACAACACCGAATACACCGGCAAGGTGGCTGCCGATGGCCGCTTCACCATCCTGGTGGCGGGCAGCGATCTGGCGGCCGATGGCGACCGCACCATCGATGCCAGCGTGACCAGCACCGACGTGGCGGGCAACAGCGCCACCGCGACCGACAGCGAAGGTTATGAAGTGGATACTGACCTGCCGAGCATCGACCTGGCGGCGATTGGCGATGGCAACCTGTCGGTGGCGGAAGCCAAGGCGGTCGAGCTCAAGGGCGTGACCAGCAACGTGGAAGATGGCCAGAAGGTCACCCTGACCGTGACCGACGTGAACGGCAAGTCGGTGACCTTCGAGGCGACCGTGAGCGGCGGCAAGTTCAGCACCACCGTAGACCTGGGCGCCAGTGGCCTGGCGGATGGCAAGTTCACCGTGAAGGCGGACGTGACCGACCAGGCGGGCAACCCGGCGAGCGACAAGGAAGAGGCGATCCTGGACAGCGACAACGCTGACCTGCCGAGCATCGACCTGGCGGCGATTGGCGATGGCAACCTGTCGGTGGCGGAAGCCAAGGCGGTCGAGCTCAAGGGCACGACCAGCAACGTGGAAGATGGCCAGAAGGTCACCCTGACCGTGACCGACGTGAACGGCAAGTCGGTGACCTTCGAGGCGACCGTGAGCGGCGGCAAGTTCAGCACCACCGTAGACCTGGGCGCCAGCGGCCTGGCGGATGGCAAGTTCACCGTGAAGGCTGACGTGACCGACCAGGCGGGCAACCCGGCGAGCGACAAGGAAGAGGCGATCCTGGACAGCGACAACGCTGACCTGCCGAGCATCGACCTGGCGGCGATTGGCGATGGCAACCTGTCGGTGGCGGAAGCCAAGGCGGTCGAGCTCAAGGGCACGACCAGCAACGTGGAAGATGGCCAGAAGGTCACCCTGACCGTGACCGACGTGAACGGCAAGTCGGTGAGCTTCGAGGCGACCGTGACTGGCGGCAAGTTCAGCACCACCGTGAACCTGGGCGCCAGCGGCCTGGCGGATGGCAAGTTCACCGTGAAGGCGGACGTGACCGACCAGGCGGGCAACCCGGCGAGCGACAAGGAAGAGGCGATCCTGGACAGCGACAACGCTGACCTGCCGAGCATCGACCTGGCGGCGATTGGCGATGGCAACCTGTCGGTGGCGGAAGCCAAGGCGGTCGAGCTCAAGGGCACGACCAGCAACGTGGAAGATGGCCAGAAGGTCACCCTGACCGTGACCGACGTGAACGGCAAGTCGGTGACCTTCGAGGCGACCGTGAGCGGCGGCAAGTTCAGCACCACCGTGAACCTGGGCGCCAGCGGCCTGGCGGATGGCAAGTTCACCGTGAAGGCGGACGTGACCGACCAGGCGGGCAACCCGGCGAGCGACAAGGAAGAGGCGATCCTGGACAGCGACAACGCTGACCTGCCGAGCATCGACCTGGCGGCGATTGGCGATGGCAACCTGTCGGTGGCGGAAGCCAAGGCGGTCGAGCTCAAGGGCGTGACCAGCAACGTGGAAGATGGCCAGAAGGTCACCCTGACCGTGACCGACGTGAACGGCAAGTCGGTGACCTTCGAGGCGACCGTGAGCGGCGGCAAGTTCAGCACCACCGTAGACCTGGGCGCCAGCGGCCTGGCGGATGGCAAGTTCACCGTGAAGGCGGACGTGACCGACCAGGCGGGCAACCCGGCGAGCGACAAGGAAGAGGCGATCCTGGACAGCGACAACGCTGACCTGCCGAGCATCGACCTGGCGGCGATTGGCGATGGCAACCTGTCGGTGGCGGAAGCCAAGGCGGTCGAGCTCAAGGGCGTGACCAGCAACGTGGAAGATGGCCAGAAGGTCACCCTGACCGTGACCGACGTGAACGGCAAGTCGGTGACCTTCGAGGCGACCGTGAGCGGCGGCAAGTTCAGCACCACCGTAGACCTGGGCGCCAGTGGCCTGGCGGATGGCAAGTTCACCGTGAAGGCGGACGTGACCGACCAGGCGGGCAACCCGGCGAGCGACAAGGAAGAGGCGATCCTGGACAGCGACAACGCTGACCTGCCGGGCATCGACCTGGCGGCGATTGGCGATGGCAACCTGTCGGTGGATGAAGCCAAGGCGGTCGAGCTCAAGGGCACGACCAGCAACGTGGAAGATGGCCAGAAGGTCACCCTGACCGTGACCGACGTGAACGGCAAGTCGGTGACCTTCGAGGCGACCGTGACTGGCGGCAAGTTCAGCACCACCGTGAACCTGGGCGCCAGCGGCCTGGCGGATGGCAAGTTCACCGTGAAGGCGGACGTGACCGACCAGGCGGGCAACCCGGCGAGCGACAAGGAAGAGGCGATCCTGGACAGCGACAACGCTGACCTGCCGAGCATCGACCTGGCGGCGATTGGCGATGGCAACCTGTCGGTGGCGGAAGCCAAGGCGGTCGAGCTCAAGGGCGAGACCAGCAACGTGGAAGATGGCCAGAAGGTCACCCTGACCGTGACCGACGTGAACGGCAAGTCGGTGACCTTCGAGGCGACCGTGAGCGGCGGCAAGTTCAGCACCACCGTGAACCTGGGCGCCAGCGGCCTGGCGGATGGCAAGTTCACCGTGAAGGCGGACGTGACCGACCAGGCGGGCAACCCGGCGAGCGACAAGGAAGAGGCGATCCTGGACAGCGACAACGCTGACCTGCCGAGCATCGACCTGGCGGCGATTGGCGATGGCAACCTGTCGGTGGCGGAAGCCAAGGCGGTCGAGCTCAAGGGCACGACCAGCAACGTGGAAGATGGCCAGAAGGTCACCCTGACCGTGACCGACGTGAACGGCAAGTCGGTGACCTTCGAGGCGACCGTGACTGGCGGCAAGTTCAGCACCACCGTGAACCTGGGCGCCAGCGGCCTGGCGGATGGCAAGTTCACCGTGAAGGCGGACGTGACCGACCAGGCGGGCAACCCGGCGAGCGACAAGGAAGAGGCGATCCTGGACAGCGACAACGCTGACCTGCCGAGCATCGACCTGGCGGCGATTGGCGATGGCAACCTGTCGGTGGCGGAAGCCAAGGCGGTCGAGCTCAAGGGCGCGACCAGCAACGTGGAAGATGGCCAGAAGGTCACCCTGACCGTGACCGACGTGAACGGCAAGTCGGTGAGCTTCGAGGCGACCGTGACTGGCGGCAAGTTCAGCACCACCGTGAACCTGGGCGCCAGCGGCCTGGCGGATGGCAAGTTCACCGTGAAGGCGGACGTGACCGACCAGGCGGGCAACCCGGCGACCGACAGCGAAAATGCGATCCTGGACAGCGTAGCTTCCTCAGCACCGACCGTGATCATCGTTGATGACACCAATAATGACCAAATGCTGACCAAGGGCGAGATTGGCAATGATCAGATCCAGGTTCGGGCAGAGGTCAATCATGCTGACTTGGTTGCGGGCGGCAAGGTGACGCTTACCATCAACAATGGTGGGGTGAACAGCACTGTCCAATTGACGCTCAAGGCCGATGGCACCCTGCTGGCAAGCAATGGCAAGAGCTACGGCTATCAGAACGGCACCATCAGCTGGACGGAAACGACCCCGGCCAACGGCAAGTCGCTGACGGTGACGGCGACCCAGACCGACAAGGCGGGCAACGTCTCACTGCCGGGCAGCGACAACGCGCAGATCCTGAATGAAGCGCCGGAGACGGCGAACAAGCAGGCAAACGGCCAGGAAGATGCAGCCAGCATCGCCATTCCGACCCTCAGTGGCAGCGACATTGATGGCAACGTGGTGAGTTTCACTATCAAGAGCCTGCCTGCCAACGGCATCCTCTATCTGAACGGTGTGGCGGTGACCGTGGATCAGAGCATTGCGGTGGCGGACGCCGGCAACCTCACCTTCACTCCGAATGCGAACTGGAACGGCAACACCAGCTTCAACTATGCGGCGGTAGACAACGACGGCGCCGTGGATGCGAGTCCCGCAACCGTGACCATCAAGGTGGATGCGGTCAACGACCTGCCGACGCTGACCATCTCCAACGGGGTTATCGTCTCTGAAGAGGGGTTGGCAAACGGCATTGCCGACACGGTCGGCAATCCGGATACCACCAATGCCATCAAGGCGTCCGGTACCCTCTCGGTGGGCGACATCGACAGCAGCACACTCAACATTTCCCTGAATGGACCGGCCGGGCTGACGTCCGGTGGGGCAAAGGTCCAGTGGAGCTGGGATGCGGGCAGCAAGACGCTGGTTGGCTACACAGGGGTGATTGGCGGCGCCGATTACAAGGCTGTGGTCGAGGTCAAGCTGACGGCACCCAATGCCAGTGGAAAGGGTGAGTGGACCTATGACGTGACCCTCAAAGGTCCCCTCGACCACGGGGATACGACCTCGGAAGACAAGTTGTCGTTCCAGCTGGATGTGGAGGTCTCCGATGGCAGCGGCGTCACCAAGGACAAGCTGGATGTCAGCGTTGAGGACGACTCCCCCATTGCTGACAACAGCGATGCCGTTTCCGTGGTGAAGACCGATATTCCGAACGTGCTGACCGGGCTCTTTGACCTGACCAAGTACAGTGGCAACCAGAGCACTCTGAACATGGCGGGCTTTACTATCAGCGCCCTGGGCTTCAAGTCGGCAACAGACTCCTCACTGGTAACGGCGGTGGTCAACGGTTCCAGCTCGGGGCTGGGGGTGGCCAGCGGAGCTGCGCCTTACCACAACCTCGCCAACGAGATTGACTTCCGTCACTTTGCCGACGGATCGTCCGCCTCCGAGCAGCTGATCGTCAGGCTGGATGCGGGCAAGGTTGCCTACGGCGCCAACATCAAGTTCAGCAAGATGTTTGGCGGCGAGCTGGAGAGCGGGGTCGTGGAGTTCTATCGCGGTGGTGTACTGATCAGTACCCTGGTATTCAACTCCAACGCATCGGGTGGGGAGTTCAACCAGAACTTCCAGGTGCAGCAGGGTGGCTTTGATACCATGGTGATCAAGGCGACCAACAACGGCAGCACCAATACCTCCGACAACAGCGACTTCACCGTACAGAGCATCGAGTTCCTCGGTTCCAACACGGCGCAGGCAATCGCCTATGGTTCTGGCACCGTGACCCCGCAGTGGGGGGCGGATGGCAAGGGCTCCATCGGGCTGGTAATGGACCCGGCAACCTTCGAAAATGGTCTGCGAACGGCTTCCGGTTCTGCCATCGCCATCACCGCCAGCGGCGCTAATACCCTGGTCGGGAAGGATGCGGACGGCAACCTCATCTTCAAGCTGGAGTTTACGCCGGCCACAGGCAAGTGGGAGTTCTTCCAGTATCAGCGCATGTCCAAACCTCTGGGTGATGGCGACATCGACTTCCAGGTCCGGGTGGTGGATGGTGACGGCGACGCCAGCATTGGCTCCTTTGCAACCAAGCCTCTCTTCACGCCGCTGGTTCAGGGAGTCTCCAGCGAGAGCGTAACCGAAGGGGGCAATCTGCTGCACAAAGTCACCCTGTCAGATGCGACCCAGGAAGCGACTGAATACGATTTCGCCATTCGTGGTTCGGGCAACAACCCCGCCTCCAACCAGGATTGGGGCAATGCCCAGTTCAGCAATGGTGTGACCTATAACAGCACTACCGGCAAGATCACGGTACCAGCCGGCGTGTCGGACTTTACTGTGACCATCCCGACGGTGAACGATCGCTTGGTCGAAACGAACGAGACCCTCTCGGTGACCATCGGTGGGCAGAGCGGGACCGGCACCATAGTGGACAACGATCGGGCGCCGGTGACCACGGGTGGCTACAGTGCCGGCAAGGAGGACGCGCCACTGGTGCTGAAGTGGGCCCAGTTTGGTGCCAGCGATGATCAGGCCGCTTCTGACCTGAGCGTGCAGATCAACACCCTGCCGCTGAGCGGCAAGCTGGAATACCTGAACGCTGCTGGCCAGTGGATTGCAGTGAAGGTGGGGGATCTTGTCTCCTACGCCGATATCGACAGCGGCCATCTGCGCTTTGTGCCTAGTCTCAATGAATCCAGCAGCAATGCCCTCAATGGTGGCGGTACGACGACGGGCAACCAGCAAGGGGACTACGCCACTCTGGGTTACCAGATCAGCGATGGTGCCAACCTGAGTAACTCAGGCAAGCTGGTGATCGATATCACTGCGGTCGCGGACAAGCCGGTGGTCGACATCAGCCTGACCGGCAACGGCGTCCCGCTTTATACCCAGTACCTGTCGTCCGGCATCTCCACCGGGGCGTTCCAGAGCAGCAACTTCAACAAGGGCAACTTTGGCATCACCAATAGTCTGACCGACAGCACCACCAGTCAGGATCAAGTGGTGGGCGGCAACGGCAATGACTATATCGTCAGCGTGAAGGGCGGCGGCGATTACTTCGTCGGCGGTGCTGGCAATGACGTGCTGGTCGGTGGCAACTCCACCTCAGGTGACACCCTCGACGGCGGTACCGGCAACGATATCCTGGTGGCCGGATTGGGTGGCGACACCCTGTTTGGCGGCGCCGGTACCGACCTGGCCGTACTGATGGGCTCGCGTGCCAACTATGTCATCGAGCGCAGAAGTGACGGCGGTTTCAACTTCCTGGTGAAGGAGAACGGCGTCACCATCAGCAAGTCGCTCTACGACATCGAGTTGGTGCAGTTTGATGACGGCATTTACCAGTTCAACCAGACCGACGGCACCCTGACGGCGGTACAGCCGAGTGTGGTGGATTACCCGCTCGAGATCACTGCTTCCCTGACCGACCGTGATGGTAGCGAGCAGTTCGACAGCCTGGTGCTGACCGGCATGCCGACGGGGTCGACCCTCTATCAGGGCTCCACCGTGCTAGGTACCGTGGGGGCCGATGGCACGCTGACGCTGACCGGTCTGTGGAACCAGAGCGCGTTGGACGTCAAACTGACCGGTCTGACCCTGCGGGTGCCGGGCAGCAGTGCCGGCCAGTTCGACCTCAAGGTAGAAGCCATTGCCAAGGAAGTGGCGACCGATCAGACCAGCAGTGCATCGGATCAGGATTCGATCCGCATGAGCTACTTCCTTTCCACCGAAGGGGAGCCGGGCGATCAGAACCGCACCTATGGCAACGAGCACAATATCGTGGTCGGGGATCTGGATGGCAGCGTGGTACTGCCGGGCCAGAACTACAACATCGCCTTTATGGTCGACAGCTCGGGCAGTATCGGCACCAGCGCCATGAACACCATCAAGAGCCAGTTGGAACAGATCTTCGCCAGCCTCAAAGCGAGCGCAGGTAGCGAAGGGGCTGGTACAGTCAACATCATGCTGGTTGACTTTGATGCTCTGTCGAATGCCAGTATTAGTGTGAACCTGAAAGACAGCAATGCCTTGAATCAGCTGCAGGCTGTAATCGATTCCATGAGTAGCGGAGGGGGGACCAACTATGAAGATGTGTTCAAGACGGTTGCTAACTGGTTCAGTAGTTCTACGGCTCAAAGTAACAGTAATGCCAAGAATCTGTCCTATTTCATTACCGATGGTCAGCCAACTTATTACCTCGGTAACGAAGGCTCCAACCCGAGGGTATTGAATTTCTCAGGTAGCAGCTATGACGTCTATCTCAACAGTCTGCTTGGTGGCACCTATATTCCGGGTCGGGTATATAGCTCCAATGGCTACACCATCATCGACAGCGCTGGCCGAGTGTATGCCGATGGTAGATACAGCAACCCGATCGGTTTTATGCGTCCGGATGGTAGGGGGGGATATACCTACTCAACACTGGATGGTGATGGCGGCACTACCTCCAGCTCAACTATCAATAACTCGGTAGCAGGTTTTGGGCTGCTTACTGGGATGGGGGTTACGGTAGAAGCGATCGGACTGGGGGCCAACATCTCCTACAACGATCTCAAGTCCTATGACTCTGACGGCGTCATCATGACCGGCGTCAACGCCAGCGATTTGGCCAACGCCATCTTGGGCACCTCGGTGAATAACCTGCCGGGCAGTGACCGGATCGACGGCGGTGCTGGCGACGACATCCTGTTCGGGGATGCCATCCACTTCGCCGGTATCAACGGTGAAGGCTACGCGGCCATCAAGCAGTATGTGGCCGGCAAGCTGGGCGCAGGCTCGGTGACCGATGCCCAGGTCCATGACTACATCACGGACCATGCCAGCGAGTTCGATCAGTCCTCCAGCAATGACAAGGCGGACGTGCTGATTGGCGGGGATGGCAACGACATCCTGTTCGGTCAGGGTGGCGATGACTTCCTGTTCGGTGGTGCCGGCAACGACATCCTGTTCGGTGGTGCCGGCAACGACACCCTGTATGGCGAGAGCGGCAACGATACCCTGTACGGTGGCAGCGGCAACGATACCCTGTTTGGTGGTATTGGCGACGATAACCTGATCGGTGGTCTGGGCAATGACATCCTGGTTGGCGGGCTTGGCAATGACATTCTCAAGGGGGATAGCGGTGCCGATACCTTCACCTGGCTGCAGGGCGATACCGCCGCAGGCAGCGTTGCCAAGGATTACGTGGTCGACTTCTCCAAGGCGGAAGGTGACAAGCTGGATCTGAGCGACCTGTTGGATCACGACGGTTCTCGTAACCAGAACGATCTGAAGAGCCTGCTGTCGGTGTTCCAGGACAATGAAGGGGTACATCTACAGGTCAAGGAGAGCAGTACTGCGTCGGTGACTCAGGAAATAGTGCTGATGAACCATACTTTCGATAGTCTGACGGGGGGGGCAGGTACTACTGCCAACCAAGTGATCGATTACATGTTGACCAACAACATGCTCGATATCGACAAGTAAGCCCAACTCGGGACAGTAAAAAAGCGGCAGAGCAATCTGCCGCTTTTTTTATCTTGGCAGGGAGGCGAAATTAGTTGCCGAGTGTGGCAAACAGGCTCTGCTCAAGGGTGCCGCGGGAGACGCAGACCGGCTTGATGGACGGGGCTGATACGCGCTCGCCTGAGGATTCCACAAAGAACAGCTCGGTGTTGCCTTTGACGTTGACGGTGGCCACGCTGCTGTTGCCGCTCTGGGTGATGATCAGGTTGATCTGCAGGTCAGGGTTGCCCAGTGCTACTTTGGAACCCATGGTGCCGCAGTCCAGCCACTCAAGTCCGTCGGCCGACTGGTTGACATTGGCGGTCATCAGGCCGGCACCGCGCTGACTGTTTTCGATGGTGAGGCCGTGGTCGGTGAACCACTTTTCGGCGCGAGCCCACACCAGATCCACCGGGATCGCCATCTCCTGGGTATTGTTGGTCGCCTTGGCGACCGGCGGGTTGTAGCGATACTCCTCACCACCGTTATTGTCGCCAGCACAACCTGCCAGCAGCAGCGCCAATGCGCACCCCATCATCTTTTTCATCTTGCTTCTCTCGTCCATTTATCAGGCCATTGGCCAACCGGTGCCTATTATCACCTGAGCGACAACCTCTGTCAGCATGCGTGCTGCATCGGTGTAAACGGAGGGGTTACCGGGGGTGCTTTACAAAATTGGTTTGCTATCATAGATTTGCTCGAAATTCCTCCATAAGCGCCCCTGTGACCAACATGCTTACCCCGGATCTGCTTCAGCAGATCATCGACCAGTTGCCAATGAGTATCTTCTGTCGTGATAGGCATGGTCGCTACCTGTTTGCCAATCGTGAATTTGCCATTGAGGCCAAGCTGGGTTCACCCGCCGAGGTGGTCGGCAAGAGTGATGCAGAGATGCCATGGGGCGATGTATTTCGTACCGAGGACGCACAGTTGCTGACGGGGGGCGTTCCCTTGCTTCATCAACAGTTGCACTGTAATCGGGGCGGTGAGACCTGCTGGATGGAGGTGCACAAGATCCCGCTTTACACGGCTCAGGGTGAGCCATATGCCGTATTCGGAATGGTCAACGAGATTGCCCAGCGCAAGCACTTGGAACAGACGGTCAAAAAACAGCAGGTGTTGCAGCGTTTTCTGCTCGATGCCATCCCTGACCTGATCCGTTTCGATGATCACAACGGTGTGTTGCTGGAGTGCAACCAGGCGTTTCTCGACTTTATTGGTCAGGGGGCGGATGAGGTGCTGGGTCAGCAGCTGCCGTTCCGGCTGGCGGCACCCCAAGGGATGGGCCACGGCGAATGTTGTCTGCTGGATGCCAGAGGGCAGGGACGGCATATGGAGATCACCCGGGTCGATGTCCCCGATGGGGATGGTCACTCCCTCGGGATCCTGACGCTGGGGCGCGATATCACTGGCTTGCGCACCACTCAGGCACAGTTGCAGCAGGAGCAGCACTACGACAGCCTCACCGGGCTGCTCAAACTCTCCCGTTTCTTGCAGACCAGCCGCCATTTGGGGGGCCGCAGCGCCACACTGGTGCTGGTCGATCTGCACCACTTTCGTGAGGTTAACGATCGCTTCGGGATCCGGATTGCTGATCGCCTGCTGAGCCAGGTGGCCAAGCGACTACAGCAATTGGTTCCGCCGCGAACCTTGCTCTGCCGGGTGGCTGCCGATGACTTCTGTCTGTTACTCCCCGATTTCAACGAGCCGTTGCAGGAGTGGAACCAGCATCTGCAGCAGCAGTTGATGGAGTACTATCAGGTGGAAGAGCATCGTATCCAGATCCCGGTGTTTCTGGGGCTGGCTCAGGGTCGGGCAAGCGATGCCGAGCGGTTGCTCAGCCATGCTGAAGCGGCGCTGGCGCAGGGCAAGCGGCAGCAGCAGTACTGCACTCTGTTTGATCCGGCGCTGCACGCCCGGCTCAAGCGGCGTCAACTGATCGCCGCCCAGTTACCGCTCGCCATCAAGTCATCCCAGCTGGTTGCCGTCTACCAACCCATTATCAGCAGCACAACCCATCAGCTTTGTGGTGCAGAATTGCTTTGCCGCTGGCCGCATCCTGAACTTGGCATGATCTCGCCGGAAGAATTTATTCCACTGGCCGAAGAGATGGGGATCATCGGCCAACTTGGTCAACTGATGCTGGAGTTGGGGTGTGCTCAGTTGGCCCAGTGGCAAACCGATCAGCCGGATATGGTACTCTCCATCAACCTTTCGCCGTTGCAGTTTCGTGATCCGGCGCTCTGCAAGCAGGTGCAGGGCTGCATTGCCCGTCATGGTCTGAATGCAGGCCAGCTGGAGCTGGAGATCACTGAAGGAGTCTTGATGGAGAATGCCGATGAGATCGAGACCAACCTGGATAACCTGATCGCCGCCGGTTTTCAACTGGCCATCGATGATTTCGGTACCGGGTATTGCTCGCTGGCCTATCTGCCAAGGCTCAAGGTCGCCACGCTCAAGCTGGATCGCAGCTTCACCCAGGGGTTGGTCAGCAACAGTGCCACCACCGCCATCGTGAGATCGGTCATCGGACTTGGCCATGAGCTGGGGATCTGCATTACTGCAGAAGGGGTGGAAACCGTCGAGCAACAGTTGTGGCTGACCCAGGCGGGGTGTGATCGGCTACAGGGTTATCTGTTCAGCCCCCCGTTGCCGCCCGAGCAGTTTGCCGCCAGTTATTTGTGACAGTCTGCAATAACAGAGAGGCCACCCGCAGGTGGCCTCTCTGTTTGTGGCAGGGATCAATCCTGAAAGTAGGTGCCCCAGCCATCGTAGTCCACCCCGTATTTTTCCAGGATGGGCAGCATCTTTTCGATATCGGCAACGATGGCTTCGACATCCAGCTTGCACTCGATGGTGGCATCGAAGCAGAAGATGGTGGCGCCGTCATCCAGTTCCATCTCTTCGGCATCGGTCACTTCAAAACCGGCCTTGAACAGGTCAACCGCTGCTTTTTCCAGACGGTCGAAATCCTGGCAGGCGAAGTGGTGCTCGATGTCGTAATCCGCATCGGGATTGCTGCCATCGGCCAGCAGTTCGTTGACGATCTCGGTGGTCTCTTCACGCCACTCTTGCATATTCAGACTCATGTTGCCTCCAGGCGGTATCATTGCGGCAAAGCATACTCGCAGAGTGGATTCGGCTCAATGTGGCAAAGCTATAGAGGCCGTGATTTCCCGCAGTTTGGTGATCATTCATATATGAGACGGGTCACGGTTAGGCAGATTTCTGCTCCGAAACGGCTAATAACCGTTCATTGCGTTCAGTTGTTGAGCGAACGTGCTTTTTATCGTGCCATCATGGTTGACACCCTGCGCTGGAAAGGGTTTAATGCGCGCCGTTGCCCAGATAGCTCAGTCGGTAGAGCAGGGGATTGAAAATCCCCGTGTCGGCGGTTCGATTCCGTCTCTGGGCACCACAATTCCTCCTTAGTTCAGTCGGTAGAACGGCGGACTGTTAATCCGTATGTCACTGGTTCAAGTCCAGTAGGAGGAGCCAAATTCGAAAAGCCCGCTCAATCGAGCGGGCTTTTTCATTTCTAGTTGCTGTTGCATGCTGCCAAAAAGAGCGTTGCGCCACAGGTGGCACTGAACAGCAGCATTCCGGTCTGCAGCATGCTGCCAGGGCATGGCTTCTTCTCTCTTTTTCTGGCCCTGATCCACTTCGGTTTCATCACATTCCCTTATCTATTTTGTCGGCCTGAATGGCTGCACTCCTGTGCAGGCGAGCCATCTTTGTTGAATGGCGCCATGGCGTCAATCTCCCTCGCAAAACAATTAATTCAGCACCGTTGAAGAGCGGCTTGTCGGGTGATGTTTCGACCTTTAAGCCATTGTTAACATTTTGGAAAACCTGAGTGACCCTGTGGCCTGGCGGGGATATGATGGGATCAATGATGTTCCCATCCTGACGGAGAGATCCCAGATGAGCAGCCCCTTGAGCTATGTACTGGACGGCATTCATTGCGAGCCGCACTTTTTTACCGTTCCCCTCGATCATGATGAGCCGGATGGTGACAGCATTACCCTGTTTGCCCGTACCCTCTGCCGTAAAGACAAGCTCGATGAGAAGTTGCCCTGGCTGCTGTTTTTGCAAGGGGGGCCGGGATTCGGGGCGCCGCGCCCGACGGCTAACAGTGGTTGGCTCAAGCGGGCGTTGCAGGAGTTCAGAGTGCTGCTGCTGGATCAGCGTGGCACCGGGATGTCGAGCCCCATCCATGGGCATATTCTGGCCAAAATGACACCGACCGAGCAGGCGGAGTATCTCAGCCATTTTCGCGCCGACAGCATAGTGCAAGATGCTGAGTTCATCCGGCAGGAGCTCAGCCCCAAGCATCGCTGGAGCCTGCTGGGGCAAAGTTTTGGCGGTTTTTGCTGCCTGACCTATCTCTCGCTCTTCCCCGATAGCCTGCGGGAGGTCTATATCACCGGCGGTATCGCGCCGATCAGCCGCAGTGCCGAGGAGGTTTACCGTGCCACCTACCAGAGGGTGGCTGACAAGAACCGTGCCTTCTTCGCCCGCTTCCCCCACGCTCAGGGGATTTCCAACCGGCTGGCCAACCATCTGCACCATCACGATGTGCGGCTGCCCAACGGCCAGCGCCTGACGGTGGAGCAGTTCCAGCAGCAAGGGCTGGATCTCGGCGCTACGGGTGCTTTCGAGGAGCTTTATTACCTGCTGGAGGAGGCCTTTATCGGTGACAAGCTGAGCCCGGCCTTTCTCTATCAGGTGCAGAGCATGCAGCCATTCAATACCAACCCGCTGTTTGCCATTCTGCACGAGGCTATCTACGCCGAAGGGGAGGCGACTCGCTGGGCGGCGGATCGGGTCAGAGGGGAGTTTCCTGCGGTGAACTGGGCGCCCGGCAAGGATTTCGCCTTCACCGGCGAGATGGTTTACCCCTGGATGTTCGAGCAGTTTCGCGAGTTGCTGCCCCTGAAAGAGGCGGCTCATCTGCTGGCCAACAAGGCGGACTGGGGGGCGCTCTATGACCCGGCACAATTGGCCCGCAACAAGGTGCCGGTAGCCTGCGCCGTCTATGCCGAGGATATGTATGTGGAGTTTGACTACAGCCGCGAGACCCTGCGTGGCCTGGGCAACAGTCGTGCCTGGATCACCAATGAATATGAGCACAACGGTTTGCGTGCCGATGGTGAAGCGATTCTTGATCGTCTGATCGCGTTGAATCGCGACCGTTAATTGCCGTTATCGTCAACCATCGCGGGAGCCCGGACTCCCGCGATGGTTGTGATGGATGGTTGTTATGAAAGCGTGACTCCCTGAACCTTGCCCCGTATCCGCCAGACGATGAGTGGATAGCCGGCTGATTAATTTCCCCCTCTTTCACTGTCTCTGTCGATCCCTCACCATATACTTGCCAAACGACTCTGTATTGAGCCGCGGTCCAACCGATTGACCAACCCGTGCTCGTTACCATTAGAAAGTCGCTCTGATGTTCTGTATCCCGCGTATCAGATATACCATCTCTGCATGCCCCGCTATCCGGGGGAGGGGATGGTCGTGCTTTTCAATCAAGATAAGGATGTATGATGAGAAAGTCTCTGTTGGCCTGCTCCCTGTTGCTGTGCCCTGTCGTGTTTGCTGCCACCCCCCATTGGGAATATAGCGGTGAGGCGGGGCCTACCCACTGGGCCAAGCTGACCCCTGAGTTTGGCCAGTGTGCGGGTAGCAATCAGTCGCCGGTTGACCTGAACGGATTGGTCGAGGCCAAACTGGCCCCGCTGGTACTCCACTATCAGGCGGGTGGCAACACAGTGGTCAACAATGGTCATACCGTGCAGGTCGGTTATGCCCCGGGCAGCATTTTGCAACTCGATGGCACCAGGTTTGAGCTCAAGCAGTTCCACTTCCACGCCCCGAGTGAAAACCTCATCGAGGGCAAATCCTATCCGCTGGAAGGGCATCTGGTGCACGTCAGTGACAAGGAAGAGATCGCCGTGGTGGCGGTGATGTTCGAGGCTGGCAAGGCCAATCCTGCGCTGGCGGCAGCTTGGAGTGCATTACCTGCCAAGGTGGGGGAGATCCAGGCCCTCAAGGCGCCGCTCTCTGCTGAGCAACTGCTGCCGGAAAGCCATGACTACTATCGCTTCAGCGGTTCCCTTACAACGCCTCCCTGCTCGGAAGGGGTGCGCTGGCTGGTGATGAAGCAGCCGGTTGAGGTCAGTCAGGCCCAGATCGACGCCTTCAAGGCGGTGATGCACCACCCCAACAACCGACCGGTGCAGCCCCTCAATGGGCGCGTGGTACTGCAATAACACAGCGTTGCAATAGCGCTGCAGATAGCAAAAACAACAAAGAGGGCCGCGAGGCCCTCTTTTACATGGCGAGGTATCGGTGTGCAATTAAAGCGCGGCGGCGATGCGGGCGCCAAGCGCCGCGTTGTTCAGTACCAGCTGAATGTTGGCCGCCAGTGAGTTGCCGCCGGTCAGCTCGCAGACGCGGGCCAGCAGGAAGGGGGTTGACGCCTTGCCCTTGATCCCCTGCTCATCCGCTTCACGCAGCGCTTGGGCAATGGCTGCGTCGATATCAGCTTTCGGCATGGCGTGTGCGGTCGGGATGGGGTTGGCCACCACGGCGCCGCCCGCCAGTCCCAGCTCCCACTTGAGGCGCAGCGCCTCGGCGATGGCCGCCGGGGTATCGAGGCGATAATCGACCTTGAAGCCGCTCTCGCGGGTGTAGAAGGCTGGCAGCTCCTCGGTTTGATAGCCGATCACCGGTACGCCCTGGGTCTCCAGATACTCCAGGGTCAGCCCGATATCGAGTATCGACTTGGCTCCGGCGCAGACTACGGCCACCGGCGTTTGTGCCAGCTCCTGCAGGTCGGCTGAGATATCGAAGGTCTCCTGCGCACCGCGATGTACCCCGCCGATCCCGCCGGTGGCAAAGACCCGGATCCCCGCCATGGCGGCGATGATCATGGTGGAGGCGACCGTGGTGGCCCCCATCCCCTTGCGTGCCAGCACGAACGGAATGTCGCGGCGGCTGCACTTGGTAACCGCATGGCCAGCCCGACCGAGGGCCTCCAGCGCACCGGCATCCAGTCCCACCTTGAGGCGGCCATCGAGGATGGCGATGGTGGCCGGAATGGATCCGTTATCGCGCACCACCTGCTCCACCTGACGGGCCGTCTCCACGTTCTGCGGATAGGGCATGCCGTGGGAGATGATGGTGGATTCGAGGGCAACCACCGGTTTGCCAGCAGCTAGCGCGGCAGCCACTTCCGGTTGGATATCGAGGTAAGCGTTCAGCATGAGTACTCCTCCAGTATGCGGTCAACGGCGGTCTTGCTCAGACCGGAAAAAACGGTATCGGAACAATTGACGGTGAGGGCGGCGCAGCCCAAGGCAAAGCGGGTGGTTTGGGCAATGTCGAGCTCTTGCAGCCAGGCGTGGGCGAGGCCAGCCATAAAGGCATCCCCGCCGCCGGTGACGTTGAGCACCGGACTACCCAGCACAGGCAGGTGGCCCTGCTGCTCGCCATCGCTGTAAAAGATCCCCTGTTCACCCAGACTGAGGAACAGTCGCTTGACCCCGGCGCGGTGGAACCAGGCGGCCACCATGGGCCAGGTTTCGGGCCCGGCGATGGTCATGCCGCACAACTGCTCGGCTTCACTGCGATTGGGTTTGAGGGTGTGGATCTTGCCGAGCCAGGGGCGGATCTTCTCCACCTTGGCCACCGAAACGGTATCGACAAAGATGGCGTGCTCTCCCTGCCGCTCGAACAGCCAGTCGAGGGTGTGGATGGCCAGATTGGTGTCGAGCACCCAAAGCCGGGCACCGCCGAGAAAGCCACCGAGCGGGGTCAGGCGGGCAGGGGTGAGCTGCTCTATGATGGTCATGTCGTTGATGGCGCAGCTCATTTCGCCGCTGCCATCATGCAGGCTGAGGTAGCAAGAGGTAGTGTGGCCATCGAGCACCAGGGTCTGGCGCACATCGACGCCGGCCCGCTGGCTTACCTCCAGCAGATGATGACCATACTGGTCGTTGCCGACCGCTGTAAGCAGCCGGGTGTCGCTGCCGAGCCGCGCCAGATTCTCGGCGATATTGCGGCCAACACCACCTGCCGAGGTGCGCACCTTGCCCGGGTTGGAGTCGCCGAGCAGCAGGTTGTCATGGCTGGTGCCACAAATATCCATATTGGCACCGCCGATCACCACTACGTAGGGGCCTTCTCGCAGTACATAACCTCTGCCTTGCACATATCCCTGCCGGATCAGGCTGGAGATGTGGCTGGCCAGCGCGGAGCGGCTGATGCCGAGGCGATCGGCCAGATCCTGCTGGGCAATCATGGGATCCTGACGCAGCAGGGCTAGGATCTCTTGTTCACGCTCAGTCATAGACAAACATCCATTTACAAACGTTTGTCCATTATTGCTGGGAAACGTTTGCTGGCTATCGGCTTGTACAAAATTTGTCGGCTTGCGCACAAAAAATCGACATTCAAAGCTGGGTTGGCAAGCGGTTTAGCTGGGGAGGGGACTTTTAACGGGTCGGTGGCCCTGCAACGGCTTATAATGGCCGTCGCAAGATGAGGAGAGATGATGGAAAAGAGTGCATTCTGCTGCGTGGGGTTGGTCAATCCCAAGTCCCCGGAAAATGTCGGTTCCGTGATGCGGGCTGCGGGTTGTTACGGGGTGGACGAGGTCTACTACACCGGCAACCGCTTCGAGCTGGCGCGCCGCTTTGCCACTGATACCAAGCAGATGGTGGAGAAGATCCCGCTGCTCGGGGTGGATGATCTGATGGCGTTTATCCCGCAGGGATGCGTGCCCGTGGTGGTCGATCTGATCGACGGCGCTACACCGCTCCCCGACTATGTCCATCCGGAACGCGCTTTTTATATCTTCGGGCCGGAGGATGGTACGCTCGATCCTGCCCTCTATGGCGCGGTGAAAGATGTGGTTTATGTGCCGACCAGTGGCTGTATGAATCTGGCGGCCTCGGTCAATGTGATCCTCTACGACCGCTTGGCCAAGGGAATGAGGGGAGAGTAATTAGCGCAACGTTATCATTCAGTCTGCAGGACTGGCAGCCACTTTCTGTTCCAGTTCTTCGATAAAACCCTGATAGTAGTCATAGAGCTGATAGTGCTTATAGATCTCTGCCAGACCCCCGCTGCGGATCAACTCAACCATTCCCTTATCCCAGAGCTGTAACATCCGGTTGCCTTGCTGGGTATCGGCAAAAATGGGATAGGTCGGGATCCAGCGCAGGAAGACGCGATGCAGCTCGGGAGGGATAGCCTCATCCACATAGAGCACGCCGGCAGTGAGGTAATAGCGATATCGCTCTTTACCAAGCAGTTGCAGGGCCAGCTCATCGCTGTCAATTTCATGCCACTGCATGGTGACCGCAATGTACTTGTCGAATGCCCAGCCCCGCCGCCATATCACGGTTTGCCCTTCCAGACTTTTCTCCCCTTGCCACTGGGGTTGCCATTTCTTGAGCATGAACACGGTCAGGTCATCCGCTGATGCCGGATAGCGAGATTGCTGGACGCCGGAGACTTCATCGCGATATACCCCCATGGCGATATCTCCCCCTTTTTTTGCAATGACAGCGAGAGCGCGCTTATAGGGCACAATATGGGGGGTTACCTGATAGCCGTGAGGCTGGTAGATGGCTCGCACCAGATCCAGATAGAGGCCTTTGCCATCCTTTTGACAAAAACCGGGCCAATCATCGCAATAAACGTCAATAGACTCTGCCCGGCAATTCGCCGCAGTGAACAGACAACAGAGCAACAGACAGATGCGTAGCATGGTCAGAGCTGGCCTCGCTGGGGCAGAGGAAAAAACACTGATACCCTACTTTATACCATGGCATTGATGGCGACGGCGTACAGAAAAAATCCCTGATGTTCATTTTGCGACAGGGTCGAGAGTTATTTTCAATCTGATGGTTATGATGAACTCAAGATTCAATAGTACCCCAATCAGTAGAGGAGACTGCATTATGCCATCGATCAAAACTCTGCTTTGTCCTGTCGATTTTTCCCAAATGTCCCGGGCGGTACTCGACTATGCCGTATTCATGGCGCAGAGCCATGAGGCCCAGCTCAAGCTGATCCATGTCGTAGACCAACTGCACGGCTTTGACAGTTACAAAATTCTTCATATGACAGCCGTTGAGATCACTCACGAAATGGAGCGTCAGGCCAGAGCCCAACTCAAAGAGCTGATTGCCACCCTGCCTATTCCGGCAACGTTTGATATTCGCTTTGGTAGGGCAGCGGATGAAATCATTATCCAGGCCAAGGAAGACGAGGTTGAACTGATCGTTATGGGGAGTCACGGCCGCTCCGGCATCAGCCATCTGCTGGTAGGCAGCGTTGCCGAATCCGTGGTGCGTCATGCTCCGTGCCCGGTCCTGGTGGTGCGCCAATAACTCGTCCCGTTTAGTGTGAGAGCGTGACAAACAAGGCCAGCGATTGCTGGCCTTGTGTTTTATGGTGTTGTGCCCGCTAGCCGTGGGCGTAGATGACACTGCCCCCTTTTATGGTATCTATGATGGCCCTGGCTTGTTCCTTTGGCAGGGCGGGACAGCCCCAGCTGCGGCCCAGTTTGTCATATTTGCGCAGATGGTTTGGGCTGGCATAGGCGGCGCCATGCACCACGATGGCACGTTTGCGGGCATTGCAGTTTTTGCCGGGGCTGAGTCCATCCAGCCGCAGGGAGTAGCCATGCTTGCCCAAGTAGGTTTCTGCGGTACGATAGACGCCGAGGGAGCTTTGTCGGGAGTTGAGCTGGTTGGAAAAGCGCTCTGCGGCTAGTTCACCTGAGTTGCGGCCATGGCTTACCCAGGTGTGATAAAGCAGTTTGTGACGTTTCATGTCGATGACGAACAGCCTGCGCTGAGTCGAAGGCTTGCTGTAATCAATGATGGTCAGGATGGATTTTTGCTTGCTGCGTACGCTTTGATAGCTGACAAGGGCTTTTTGAAAGGTTTGTCTGTCGAGTTTGCCGGCCAGCCCAAGCTGCTGATAGAGGTTGCGCTCACTACTGGCGGCGCTATTCCCGCTCCAGCCGATGCTCACCAGCAACAGTAACACTGGCCACAGTGGCCCCCACCGTTTTCCGAGTAACTCTGTCATCCCTGCTCCCCTCTTTGCGCATCCTTGCTTGTCCAACGGGCTGAAATTACAGCTATCCGCTCGATAGTTATATGCAAGGTGCTGAAAACGCGCAATAAAAAACCGGCCGCAGAGCGGCCGGAAGAAATTCAAACAGTAGACATTGGTTTCACAGGGTATAACCGACAGTCAACCTTTTAGAAGTTGTACTGCAGGGCGACAGCAACAACGTCGTCGGTGTTCTTGCCCAGAGAGTTGGTGGACTTGCCATCAACAGAGTCAAGCAGGTTCAGCTTGTAGTCAACGTAGGCGTTGAAGTTCTCGGTAAAGTTGTACCAGGCACCGATGGATACGTACTCGGTGTAGGTGTCGTCAATGCCGTGGGCAGTATCTTTGACGTCAGTGCGCAGGTAAGCCAGAGAAGGCTTGAACTTGCCGATGGTGTACTGGGCAACGGCTTCGTAACCATCCATCTTCTCGGCGTAGCCGTTGTTGACGAACAGGTGGTTCTCACCGTGGGAATAGGTTGCCGCCAGATAGAGGTCGCCTGCAGCATATTTGGCACCGAAGCCCATCAGCTTGGCATCTTTCTCGCCGCCAAAGGCTGCGTAGCGGGCCTGTTCGGCAGTTTTGCCAGCCTGGTTGTATGCAGCGCCCAGGCTCAGACCCATATCGAAGTCATAGTTGGCAGAGAAGGCAAAGCCCTCTTTGGAACCAGTGCTGTTCCAGCTCTCACCGTTGTAGAGGTTACCGTTGAAGGACTCGGCAATGGCGCTGCGGCCAGCATTTTGCGGGTTATTGTTACCAGTGAACTGGGCACCCAGAGTCAGACCTTCGTAGTTGAAGATGTACTGAGCCAGACCGTTGGTACGGCCGGTACCGAATACTTCGGTATCTTTGCCCAGGCCATCACCACCCCATTCGGGCAGTACGTCGGTATAGTTGTTTACGGCCTTGGTGAACAGACCATCCTGACGGCCATAACTGAAGGCACCGAAGCGATCGTGCTGGATGCCGGCATAGGCGTAACGCAGTTCATCGTTGTCAGAACCGGAGGTCGGCAGGTTGTATTCGGCAAAGCCGAATGCCTTCATCTCGGGAGCGATCTTGGTCTCGCCAGCAACGTGCAGACGGAAGTAGCTCTGATCTCCTTCGGCGCTGTTGTTGTCAGTGCCGTAGTAGGCACCCTGGGCACGGCCACCGATATCCAGCTTGGTGTCGTTCTGGTTGTAAACGGTAGCAGCGTGGGCGCCACTGGCCAGCAGCAAGCTGGAGATGGCCATAGTCAGTGCAGACTTTTTCATATCCTTATTTCCTCTGATGTAAACACTTCCGAACCTGTGGTCGGTTCTATGGAAATCGGAAAGGGTCCGATAGCCACACGGTAGGCGCTTGAACCTTGACTGGGCCTGAATCTGTCGTCGTTTAATTTGGTGCTGAAGGGCGCTGTTGATACTGGATATGACGTTTTTTGACAGGTTAAAAAGAGATTAAATTCAATGAATTATTCTCTATTGGCTGTTTTGACATTAAAGCTGGCCTGACCAATAAGGTCGATGACTCAAGTTGTGAGGCGAATCACGAAGGGGGAGAAGAGTGGCGGGAGGAAAATGGGACAGGAGCACTTGCCGTGCTCCTGTCAGGCGGTCAGCTTGCTTTTTGCCACAGTGTCATCAGCAAATCCTGTTCCAGCTGTGCCGGACCTTGCTGGATAAAGGCATGGCGCTGTTCGCCGTTGGCGCGCCAGCCGAGACGGCTTGTCTCCAGAATAAAGGCGCGCATGGTCTGATCCATAGAGATAGGGAACTGGCAGCGCTCCTGGCTTACCAGCCGGAGACCGGCAAGCGAGGGCCAGCTTAAAGGGTGTTCCATACTCACCGGATTGAGGCTGACCCGCAGTTGCCACTGATGACGCGGGCCCGGCTGCAGATAGAGCAGATAGCCACCGGGGGCCAGCCAGCTGACCAGCTGTTCCGTCTTGACCTTGAGATCGTTGACCAGCAGCACCTGAGCAGAGCCCGGTTGCAACGGCGCGCGAGCGGGATCGGCAATGACAAACTGGCCGTCCGGCTGCGCTTTTTTGGCGGCAAAGATGGTGTTCTTGGCGATATCAACCCCAGCAAACTGCCAGCCGGGCAGGCGCTCTGCCAGCGCGCGGCAGTAGTAGCCTTCACCACATCCCAGATGAACCAGCTCTTGTGGGGCAAGGGGAGCGAGCAGGGAGGCCATGGCCTCGACCAGCGGCAGTTGGTGGCCGGCTTCCAGGAAATGGTGCTTGGCGCGCATCAGGGCACGGCTGTCGCTGTCTTTGGGGTTTTTCTTGCCGGGGATGAGATCCAGATAACCTTCCGGTGCCGGATCGAAGTGATGCTTGTTGTCGCAATAGCGCCCCTGGGAGGCTTCATGAAGATGGAGCGGACTGCGGCAACGGGGACATTGAAGGTGCATAGTAACTCTCTGGGCGAATGCCGGAACAGTGAAGGGCGTTCGGGATTATAGGGGAGAGGATCAAAAAAGGCTGCCGTAGCAGCCTTTTTTATCCCAAGGCCTCAGTCAGCCCTGCTGACGGGTCATCAGCGAGTGCCAAATACCACAATGGTCTTGCCGTGAGCAGAGATGAGCTCCTGCTCTTCCAGCATCTTGAGGATGCGGCCCACGGTTTCACGGGAGCAGCCGACGATCTGGCCGATCTCCTGACGGGTTATCTTGATCTGCATGCCATCCGGGTGGGTCATGGCATCTGGCTGCTTGGCCAGGTTGAGCAGAGTCTGGGCGATCCGGCCGGTCACATCCAGGAAGGCGAGGTTACCCACTTTCTGGCTGGTGTGCTGCAGGCGCTTGGCCATCTGGCCAGAGAGACGCATCAGAATGTCCGGGTTGACCTGGATCAGCTGGCGGAACTTCTTGTAAGAGATCTCGGCCACTTCGCAAGAGCCTTTGGCGCGAACCCAGGCGGAACGCTCGGGATTCTCGTTCTCCTCGAACATCCCCATCTCGCCCAGGAAGTCACCCTGGTTCAGATAGGAGAGGATCATCTCTTTGCCCTCATCGTCCTTGATCAAGACGGCCACAGTGCCCTTGACGATGTAGTAGAGGGTCTCCGCTTTTTCACCCGCATGGATCAGGGTGCTCTTCGCGGGATACTTATGAATGTGGCAGTGCGACAAGAACCATTCCAGGGTGGGATCGCTTTGCGGTTTGCCAATAACCATGAGAATTCCTCTGTAGTGTCTTTTTATGGACTTGTGCGTCCGGGCAAGCTGCCAATCTTGCCATTCCTTGTATTAGTCGCAGTAGGATAAGAGCCTTTGTCTGTGCTGACAAGGCTTTGCGCCCTTTTGCAAGAGCCCTTTGGGTAATGCCTGCTGCGCTGCTTCGGCCATTCTAGGGAAGATAGAGGTCGGAGATGTTGATTTTGATCTATTTCCATCCCAACTCCCCCTGTTCGGCAGAGATAAGCGACTGGGTTATGCTAGGGATCCATCATCACGATTAACAGGAGAGAGTGCGAGATGAAAGCCAAGGTCAGCTGGGTGGAAGGGATGAAGTTTGTGGGTGAGAGTGAATCCGGTCACAAGGTGATCCTGGATGGAGCCAACCCCGGTGAGGGGGCCAGCCCGATGGAGATGATCCTGCTGGCGGTCGGTGGCTGCAGCTCTATTGATGTGGTCTCCATCCTAGAAAAAGCGCGCCAGTCGGTGACCGCTTGTCATGTCGAGGTCAGTGGCGAACGGGTTGATAGCGTGCCCCGGGTTTTCGAGAAGATTAATCTGCACTTCGTGGTGACAGGCAAGGGATTGGCAGAGAAACAGGTGGCCAGAGCGGTCGATCTGTCGATGGAAAAATACTGTTCTGTTTCCCTGATGTTGGAAAAAGCGGTACAAATTACCCATAGTTATCAAATTGTTGAAGCTTGATAACTGACGATTGTTTCGTTGGTACCCTGGCATAAGGCCGTCACATGAGGCCTCTGCACAAGGCCATTACATAAGGCCATCACATAAGGAAAGTGCAATGAAAAAATTGATCGCTCTGCTTCCCCTGTTGGGTCTGGCGGCGTGCAGCAGCCCGCAACCTACCCAGTATCAATACAGCCAATACCAGTGTGGCGAAGAGATGCTGGCCATTACCTATGATGCCCAGGCTGACATGGTGCAGTTCCCCTATGCCGGGGTTTACCACAAACTGGCGCGTGTGGAGTCAGAGTCTGGCGCCAAATATTCTGACGGCCTGACCACCTTCTGGAATCAGGAGAAACAGGCGCTCCTCACCCAGAAAGGGGTTACGCTGCTGACCTGTACGCTCAAATAAGTGACCACAGATATCTGAAGGCGTGCAGCTTCGTGTCCCAGTCTGGCCAAGACCAGACTGGGACAAAACTGTGAGACAACTGTGAGACCACAAAAAACGGCTTGCCGGGAGGCAAGCCGTTTTTCTATCCATCCCTTTTCAATAAGCCAGCATTAACTGTTAATTGGTCGGGACGCTATGAAGCAGTTCGGCAGCGAGCTGCTGGCTGAGCGCCTGACGTTGGCTATCAGCAATGCTTACATCGCTGGTCAGCTGGATGATGCTGCTCCAGACTGCTTTCTGGGTTTTGCGATCGAGCAGCACTATGGCCAGCGAGCCTTTGCGCTGGTTGGCCGAGGCATAGACCCCGGGCGTCATGCCGAGGCGGGCGAAAATCTCGCCATCGCTCATATCCTTGCCGCCCGCGACGCCTATGGCGACCCACAGATCCGCCTCGTCGAGCGGCGCACTCTGCCACCCCTTGCCATTGAGCTCCCGGCTCACCGCCTGCTGCATCGGCTCCAGCCACCCTTCCGCCAGCTCACCGGCGAATTGATACTGCTCGGCCAGGGCGTAGCGCGGGGTTGCGCCATAGGTCCAGTTGCCAATCGGACGAACCAGCATGGTGCCGGACTCCAGCGTGGGGGCCGTCGGCCCGCTGCTGCAGCCGCCAAGCAGGGCGGCCAATACCACAGAGATAAACGCTAACCGCATTGTGAACTCCTTGGCTTAAGTGATCTTGCCGGTTTCAAGTAGTTGCTGGATGAGTGGCTTAAGGATCAACTCCATGGCAAACCCCATCTTGCCACCCGGCACGACGATGGTATTCATTCGTGACATGAATGAGCCGTCGATCATCGACAACAGATAGGGAAAATCGACCTGTTTTATGCCGCGAAACCGGATCACCAGCATACTCTCGTCCAGACTCGGGATCACCTTGGCACTGAAGGGATTGGAGGTGTCCACTGTCGGCACCCGTTGGAAGTTGATATGGGTGCGCGAGAACTGCGGGGTGATGAAGTTGATGTAATCATCCATGGAGCGGACTATGGAGTCGGTTACGGCCTCACGGGAGTGGCCGCGCTCCGAGGTATCGCGGATCAGCTTCTGGATCCACTCCAGGTTGACGATGGGCACCACGCCGATGAGAAAGTCCACGTGGCGGGCTACGTTGTGATCCTCAGTGACCACACCACCGTGCAGCCCTTCATAAAACAGCAGGTCAGTGTCGCTCGGCAGATGCTGCCAGGGGGTGAAGGTGCCGGGCATCTGGTTGAAGGGGACCGCCTCGTCAAAGCTGTGCAGATAGCGGCGATACTGGCCGGTGCCATCTTGGCCATAGCCCTGAAAAAAGCTCTCCAGCAAGCCGAAGTCATTGGCCTCGGGGCCAAAATAGCTGATGTGGCGTCCTTGTTCACGCGCCTTGCGGATTGCCACATCCATCTCGGGGCGGGTGTAGCGGTGAAAACTGTCACCTTCCACCACGGCTGCCTGATAACCCAATTGGTGGAACATGGATCGAAAGGCGATGGTGGAGGTAGAGGTACCGGCACCGGACGACCCGGTGACGGCGATAATGGGATGCTTGGCCGACATAGAATGCTCTCTTCCTTGGGAGTTTCGTTATACGGGCGTGAACCCGAGATGGTCAAGACGGCTCGTTGAAACGATCGCGTGGCACAATATTGACCGATTCATGCAACTCGCTATAGACGATCACGGCGATGCCTTGCTGTAATTGAGTCCTTACCATAGCGACTTTGGCTTCAAGCGAAACATCATGCTCGCCATATTCGGTGCCTTCTTGCAGCACAAACTGTTCGATCAGGTTGGTCAGGGTATCGGCATCCAACGCTTGCCAGGGGATTATCATGAAGGGATCTCGATGCAAAAGGGTATAACCGTCAGCTATTGTTGTGCGCAATAAAATGAGTGCAACCTCTTTTTACGCGTTTCGTGGAGTGTGAGACATGTTGTCTGAAGAGCAACGCCGGGCCCCCTCAACGATATCGGCTCACATGGATCTTGCTCGTCGCCAGGCCATCAGTCGCGGCATGGTCTGGTTCTGGTTGCTGAACTGGCTGGTTGTGCTGTTTCTGGCGATACGCTACCAGGTCTACAGCCAGGCAGGCCTGGCCAGTGACGGTACTCTGCCATGGCGCTTTCAGAGTGAGCTGGGCTTTGTCATGGTCGTGCTGCTGCTGCTGCCGGTTGCAGCCCTGCTCTGCAATCATCTGCAGGATCGAGTCTGGCTATGGTGCGCATTGGTCGTAATGCTGGTCTGGGGGGGCGTCTGGACGCTGCATATCTTCACCATTGGTGAAGTTGAGCTGCGAGGAGGGGCAAGTTATGCCAACGGGATCATGCGCCTCAATTTACTGGCTGCGCTGATCGCGTTTTATCCCGACCGACGCGTGTTGTATGCCTATCTCAGTGTACCGTTGCTATTTGGCGTTGCGCGTTTGTGGTGGCTGGAGGTGGATTTTCCGCAGCTTTATCTGCTTGAGGTGGTATGTACCATAATGGCGCTGGAGGTTGGTCGCCGGATGCTGCATCGCTGGTTTGAATTGGCCGTGATGCGTGAGCATGACAATCTGGCCCTGTTGCGGCGCCTCGATGCACTGGCCAAGCAGGATCCACTGACTGGTCTTGCCAATCGGCGCCACTTCAGTCAGGAGCTCGAACGCTGCAAAGCCCATAGTCAGTCGAGCGGCGCCCCGCTTGCCCTTATCCTCATCGATGTGGACTACTTCAAACGCTTTAACGATCACTATGGCCATCAGGCGGGGGATTTCTGCCTGCGGGAGGTGGCGCAGTTGATGATGCGTTCGGTGCGCAGTGAGGCGGATCTGGCCGCCCGTTATGGCGGCGAGGAGTTTGTGTTGCTACTGCCCGATGCCGACAGTCAGAGCGCCGCTGCGGTAGCGCGGCGGCTGCAGGATGGGCTGGCCGAATTGCAGCTTGAGCATCTGGCATCCGATGTTGCCAGTCGGGTGACCATCAGTCAGGGGATCGCGACACTGGAAGGCGGGGAGAGTGGTGAGCAGCTACTGGCGCGGGCCGACCAGGCCCTCTACATGGCCAAGGCTGGGGGGCGCAATCAGTTCTGCACCGCTCCCTGAGTCTGTTCGGCAATCCAGTGACTGATCCGCTCATCCAGCCAGAACTTTGGCCGCCAGGGCGTGCCATGCAGAAAACCGACATGGCCGCCGCGCTGGCTCAGCTCATAGCGCACCGTGGGCGAGAGTTGATCCGGCCGGGGAATGACCGCGTGTGACATAAAGGGATCGTCGGCGGCGTGCAGGATAAGGGTCGGGATGGGGATTTGAGCCAGCAGCGGTAGTCCCGAGCAGCTCTGGTAGTAGTGGCTGGCACTGTGAAAGCCGTGCAGCGGAGCGGTGACCAGTTCGTCAAAATCGCGCAGGGTGGCAATCTGCTCCACTTGCCGGGGCTGCCAGCGTTCACTCGCTTTCTGCTGTTGGCTGATCTTGCTGAGCAAATTGCGGCGCATGGTACGCAGCAGATAGTTCTGATAGACCTTTGAGAAACCCTGATTGACCCGTTCGGCACAGCTGGCCAGTTGCAGCGGGGCCGAGACTACCACTGCCGCTTTCAATGCCGCAGGACAGGCCCGTGCCAGCAAGTTGACCAGCATATTGCCACCCAGTGAAAAGCCGATGGCGATCAGCGGTTTGCCCGGGAAGCGTTGGCTCAGCTCGGCAATCAGCTCCTGCGCATCACCGATGGTGCCGGAGTGATAGGCATGCAGGTGGCGATTGGGCTCGCCGCTGCAGCCACGAAAGTGCATCAGCACGGCCTCTCTGCCCTCTTGCTGCAGATGGGTGAATAATCCCTTGGCATAGTGGGAGTGAATGCTCCCCTCCAGCCCGTGAAAGACCACCACCAGTGGTCGCGAATCTGTCGTGATCTCGCCGCTCCAGGCGAGATCGACAAAATCCCCGTCAGTCAGTTCGAAGCGCTCGGCCACAAATCGGGCCGGAGTCCGGCGCAGCCATTTGGGCAATATGGTCTGCAGATGAGGATTGCGGGCCCACCAGGGGGCGTGGAAGTGGCTTTCGGTCAGCATGGCGTCGTCGGTCTGGGTCGAAGATAGAGGGGCGAGAGGTGTTCAGCTCCCGCCAGTCATTGGCTTATTTCAGCAGGCGATCGTGATGTTCGGCACCGCGCAACATGGCCTGGATCAGCTCGTTGGCCTCGAACTTGGTCAGCGCCTCATGGGCGCCCACCTGATGGGCCCGCTCCACACTGATCTCGCTGGAGAGGGAGGTGTGCAGGATGATGTAGGCCCCCGCCAGTTTGCTGTCGCTCTGTACCTCGAAGGCCAGCTCGTAGCCATCGAGCCCAGGCATCTCGATATCGCTCACCAGAATATCGATGGGGGTCTGCTGGCTGGCACGTTGTTGCATCAGGGTCAGTGCGTCCTTGCCATTGGTACAGACCTCATAAGGGATATTGATGTAATCGAGGGCTGCCATCAGCTGGCGACGGGCGACCGAGGAGTCATCAACCAGCAGGATCCGCATCGGCTTGATCCGCTCCCGCTGCACATCGGTCAGCACCGGATAGAGGTGGCTCGGATCGTCCGGATAGACCCGGGAGAGGATCAGCTCCACATCCAGCAGCTGGATCAGCTGGTCATTGACCCGGGTGACACCAGTCACAAACACATTGTGGCCGAGGGCGGCGGGAGGTGACTCGATATCGCGCCAGTTGCACTCGGTGATCTTGTCGATGCCCCGTACCAGAAAACCCACCAGAGTGCGGCGGCAATCGGTAATGATGATGAAGCAGTGGGGCATCTCCTCCTTGCTGATGGGGCGATAGCCCACCGCCATCGCCATGTCGATCACCGGAATGGTGGAGCCGCGCATATTGGCGGCCCCCAACACGGTCGGGTGCGAGTGGGGCATTGCCGTCAGCTGGGTGTAGGGCACTATCTCCTTCACCTTGAGAGTGCCGATGGCAAAAGATTGCTTGGCAGAGAGATGAAACAGCAACATGCCCTGTGATTGATTGGCTTTGCTCGTCATGGCAGGTGTCCTGTTGGTCGAAACTGTGGCTGTCATTTCTGGCCTCTAGCATAAAGGATTGCGGGGGCGATGGCCCCTTTGTTAACGGCCATCTGGCAAAAAGCTGGACTCAATCAGCCAAGATTTTAGCTCATTGGCTTCGGACGGCCCTATTCCCCCTAATCTTGTACCACTCCCCAGCGTTGGCAGGCAGCTTGTAGTGTGGCCTCATCGGCATAACCCAGCTTGCTGGCCACCTGCGCGGGTTTGCTGCCGCCCTTGAGCAATCTGAGCGCCTGCAGCAGTTGCCACTGTTGTTGCAATTCACTCCCTTCCACCGGCACATCGGCTTGTTGTGCCCACAGTTGCAGAGACTCCGGCTGGCCATTGGCCAGCGCTTGCCAACAGGCTTGCAGCTTACCGTAACCCTGCTGGCTGATGGCGCACTGTTGCAGCTCATCCAGGATCACCTGCAGTCGCTGACCGTAGGCCCCTTGCCACTCTTTCGGACGTTGCCACTGGGCCAGAGAGTCGAGCAGGGCATCGAGCAGCGGAGTGGCTTGTAGCCAGCCTGCCTGCTGCGGCTGAGCCACGCGCAAAGAGACGCTCAGCTGATCGTACTCGCAACCGCTGAGGGGGCTGAAGGCCGCAAGGGCATCGGCGCAGAGCCAGAAGCTGCTGCCTGCCGGCAGCAACAGCTCATGTTGGCCCAGTCTCAGCAGCGCGGCGCCCCGGGTGATCCGCAACAGCTGCCCGACCGGAGTTCGTTTGCGGTTGCCGGCGTGCAGGCCCTGGCAGGAAAAATGGTGATACTCGATGGCGTGATGCATGTAAAAACCCTGATATGATGCTGCCTGGAGGTAACAAATATGGAAACCAGACGTAAAAAACGCTTCATTGCCGGTGCAGTCTGCCCGGCGTGCGGCAAGTTGGACAACATGATGCTGTATCTGGAGCATGGAGTCGAGAAGGTGACCTGCGTCGCCTGTGGCGATACCCAGGTACAAACGCCTGCCGAGGTCGACAAGCAGACTCGCGAGGCGGAAGAGGTGATCGGGGTGTTTCGCCCCTGATGTGGCAACGGCGGGTGGAGTGCGGGTCTCCTCGCTGACGCTGTTGCCGTTTTTTTCGTCACTCCGTGGCGCCGCACGGCATATGCGCGGCCCGCTTTTTAGGGTATTCTGAGCCCGTTTTTTTCTATCCGCAGGATCCTGACATGAAAGTAGCTCCTCTGAGCGTGGTTACGCTGGAATACACAGTCACCGACGAGCACGGTGAAGTCATCGACAGCACTGTCGGCAAAGAGCCGCTGGTCTATCTGCACGGCACCCGTTACCTGGTCTCTGGCCTGGAAGCCGAGCTGGAAGGTCGCGCGGTAGGTGAAGCCTTCGAAGTGACTCTGGCACCGAGCCAGGCCTACGGCGAATATGACGAGACACTGGTACAAGAAGTACCGGGCGAGCTGTTCGACGGCATGGAAGTCTCCGAAGGGGATACTTTTGTGGCTGAAACCGACGATGGTCACCGTCCGGTGACCGTGGTTGAAGTGTCCGAAGAGTTCGTCAAAGTGGATGGCAACCATCCGCTGGCAGGCGTAACCCTGGGCTTCAAGGTCGAGATCAAGGACGTGCGTGCCGCCACTGCCGAAGAGCTGGCCCACGGCCACGTTCACGGTGCCGGTGGTTGCGGTCACGATCACGGTCATGACCACGATCACGGCGGCTGCTGTGGTGGCCATGGTCACGACCACGATGAGGATCACGGCCACGGCGGTTGCTGCGGCGGTGCAGGCCACGGTCACGATCATGGCCACGACCACGGTGACGACCATGGTCACGGCGGCTGCTGCGGTGGCGGCGGTTGTGGTGGCAAGGGCCATCACCACTGATCACGGCCATGCCGATGATAAAAAAACCCGCGTGAACGCGGGTTTTTTTTATTGGCTGACAGCTATGCCAAGCCATGTTGCCTGACCAGAGATGGCACCGGATCAGTAGTGCGGCGGCGGGGTCTCTTCGGCCATGCTGGCAATCTGGCTGGGCTGTACGCTTTGCAGTTTGTCGATCAGCAGCTGGATCTGGTATTTGAGTCGATCGATTTCACGGCCCTGGGTGGTTACCTCGTCGTTGAGCTGCTCTATGGTGTACTCCGCATAGGCGAGACGGGTTTCCAGGGTTTCGATGCGATCGTTAAGTTGCTGACTCATGGGCCTTCGGGTCCTTACTTGATTGTCCAGATTTCGGCCAGACCACTGGAGCTGGCACTGACAAGGTGGCTATTGTCGCGCAAAGCGACGCCGTAGACTACTGCGCTGGGCGGTTTCACCTTGGGTTGCGGCGAGACGCGCCAGCTCTGCAGCAGGGCACCATCGCTCACTTGCCACAGGGAGAGCTGACGGGAAGGGGCGCCGGTGATGAGCCACTTGCCATCGTTGGCAAAGCGGGCGCTGGTGTAGACCTCGAAGCGGTGATCATATTGCAGTTGACTCACCTCCTTGCCGGTTTTCAGATCCCAGATGCTGGCCCGGCTGCTGTCGGCGGTGAAGGCGTAGCGGCCGCTCGGCTCCAGTCTGGCCATGATCACCCGGCCACCATGGTTGAACCGCCAGATCACCTGCCCGCTACGGGTATCCCACAGATAGGCGCTGTAGTCGTTGCCGCCGGTCAGGGCGTAGCGACCGTTGGCGGAGAGATCCACCGTATTGATCTGTTCGGTGTGCCCCAGAAACTGCAGGCGCCGCCCGCTTCGGGTATCGAGCCACTCTGCCTTGCCATCTTCCCGCCCGATCAGCACATTACGGCCATCCGCCGAGAGGGCAATATCCCTCAGCCTGGATTCAGGAAGCGAGTAGTAGCCTTGTGACTGCCCGTCCTGAAGCCGCCAGGTGGCAAAGGTGGTCGCCGTGGCGGTAACGGCGAAACCATCTCCTTGGGCAAAACGGACGATGGAGACTAGATCATCCGGTGAATCGGACTGTTTCCAGCGCCAGCGTTGACGGTTCTGTTCCAGATCCCAGACGATGATGCCCTGGCTGATGCTGGAGACGATGGCCTGCTTGCCATCACTGGAGAGATCTGCGGTCAGCAGACCCGTGCTGGCGAGGGTCATTTGCTGGTTGGGTTGGGAGCTCTGCTCGCAACCGGTGAGCATTAAACAGAGGCTCACCAGATAAATGGCACTTTTTATCATTTTTGCGGTCTCACGCTTTTGTTACCTGCGATCACGGCGTTAGTATAAGGCGCTTATCACGATAAACCTCTCATTTCACGATGGAACCGAGAGCGGTATTTGGAGTTTGGAGAAACTGATGAACAAATTTCTGAAGGTGTCCCTGTTGGCGGCGGCCGTTGCCGTCGGTCTGACTGCTTGCCAAAAAGACGAGAAGCCTGCTGCGGCCAATACCGCCGAAGTGAAGGCAGAAGCCAGCAAGCCGGCAGAGGCGACCAAGGCCGAAGCCAAGAGCTTTGAAGAGCAATCTGGCTACGCAATTGGCCTCTCCATGGGTCGTTACATCGCCAATACCCTGGAGCGTCAGCAGGAACTGGGCATCAAACTGGACAACGCCGTGATCCTGAAAGGGGTGACTGACGGTCTGGGCAAAGAAGCCAAGATGACTGATGAAGAGATCCAGAAGGTACTGCAGGATTACGACGCCAAGATCAACGAGCTGACCAAGGCCAAGGCCGAGAAAGACGCCGTTGAGAATCTGAAGAAGGGCGAAGAGTTCCTGGCTGCCAACGCCAAGAAAGAGGGTGTGAAGAGCACGGAATCCGGCCTGCAATACGTGGTCGAGAAGATGGGCTCTGGCGCCAAGCCGAAATCTACCGACATCGTCAAGGTTCACTACACCGGTACCCTGACCGACGGCACCAAGTTCGACAGCTCCGTCGATCGCGGCGAGCCGGCTACCTTCCCGCTCAACCAGGTTATCCCGGGTTGGACCGAAGGCGTTCAGCTGATGCCGGTTGGCTCCAAGTTCAAGTTCTTCCTGCCGTCCAAGCTGGCCTATGGCGAGCACGGTGCAGGCTCCATTCCGGCGAACGCCGTGTTGGTGTTTGACGTTGAGCTGCTGGCTATCGAGAAGCCGACTGCTGACGACGCCAAGAAGTAATCCCTTCTTGTAGTTAAAAACGGCTCCTTAAGGAGCCGTTTTTACTTGTGTATTCCCTGCAATCGCGGGATAACAGAGCTGTCTTGGCGTTGGGGTTGCGCGCGAAAATAAGGCAAAATAGATCGCAGAATCAAATACAAGGATGAGTCCAGTGGCTGAAAATAAATCGCGTGTCCTGCTGGTGGAAGATACCCGTAGTCTGGCGGTGGTCTATGAACAGTACCTGCGCCAGGAGGGGTATGAGGTGGTGCTGGCCGATTGTGGTCAGCAGGCGTTGGCGCAGTTGCTGGCAAGTCCTCCCCCCGTGGTGCTGCTGGATCTGGAGCTGCCGGATATGTCCGGTATGGATATTCTGCAAATGATCACCGAACAGCAACTGCCCTGCTCGGTGGTAGTGATCACCGCCCACGGCTCGGTGGATGTGGCGGTGGAGGCGATGCGCCTCGGTGCCTTCGATTTTCTGACCAAGCCGTTTGACAGCAAGCGGCTCTGTGCAACCGTTCGCAATGCCTTGAAACACCAGCAGTTGAGTTCGCTGGTTGCCCACTATCGGGAGAACTTCGAGCGCAGCTCTTTCTTCGGCTTTATCGGTGCCTCAATGTCGATGCAGGCGGTCTATCGCATCATCGAAAGTGCGGCGCCCAGCAAGGCGACCGTCTTTATCACTGGCGAGAGCGGCACCGGCAAAGAGGTGTGTGCCGAGGCGATTCACCAGTGCAGTCCCCGCAGCGAACAGCCCTTTATTGCCCTCAACTGCGCCGCCATTCCCCATGATTTGATGGAGAGCGAGATCTTCGGTCATGTGAAGGGCTCTTTTACCGGTGCGCAGGGGGATCGCAAGGGGGCGGCCAGTCTGGCCGATGGCGGTACCCTGTTTCTCGACGAGATCTGCGAGATGGACCTGGATCTGCAGAGCAAGCTGCTGCGCTTTATCCAGACCGGCACAGTGCAGCGAGTCGGCAGCGGCAAGCTCGAGACGGTGGATGTGCGCTTTATCTGCGCCACCAACCGGGATCCGCTGGTGGAGGTGAAAGCAGGCCGTTTTCGCGAGGATCTCTACTATCGGCTCCACGTCATTCCCCTCACCCTGCCGCCGCTGCGGGAGCGGGGCGAGGATATCCTGCTGCTGGCGCGTACCCTGTTGCAGAGCTACGCCAAGGAGGAGAACAAACGCTTTAAGGATTTCGATGTCGAGGCGGCGCGAGTGCTGCTCGACTACCCCTGGCCTGGCAACGTACGCGAGCTGCAAAATGTGGTGCGCAATATCGTGGTGCTCAACGACAAGGAGCTGGTGAGCCCGGATATTCTGCCTCCACCGCTCAATGGGGCGCGCCCCCAACTGCCGGCTGCGATTGCGGCAGCGGTGGCATCGGCTCCGGCCGCTACTGGCGTGGCCAACGGGCCGATTCGTCCGCTCTGGCTGGTGGAGAAAGAGGTGATCGAACAGGCCATCGCCAGTTGTGACGGCAATATTCCCAAGGCGGCGGCCCTGCTCGAGATCAGCCCCTCCACCATTTACCGTAAAAAGCAGGGGTGGGAGGAGTCCAATCGGGCCTGAACCATCTTGCCAGCAGAAAGGGCGGCTAGCGTGCCGCCCTTGCTATTTTGGGGATCAGAGTTTGGCGAGGCGCTTGAGGCGGGCCAGTCGCTCCCCCTCGTTGGCGCTGAACCAGCGGTCCTGCGATAGCAGAAACCAGGCACGGGAGAAGTATTCCGCGGCCAGCGGATCGTCCAGCACCAAGGCATTTTCCCCCAGCTCCTCGAACAGATAACCATCCTCAGGTTCGCCAGCCTCGGCCATATCGGCCTTGAGCTGGTGCAGCTCTGCCAGCGCCTGCTGGTGCTGACCCTGGGCCCGGGTCAGGCGAGCCAGACTCCAGCGGGCGATAAACGCCTTGGCCGACTGGTTATGTTGCAGATGCCAGGCCAGACACTTCTGTTGCTGGATTTTCGCCTCCTCAAAGCGGCCCAATTCGAACAGGGTCCAGCCCTGATTGTTGTAAAGGGGGCCTAGCCAGCCGCGCACCTTCTCGTCGCTGCTGCGTTCCGCCAGCTCCATCGCCAGTTGATGCCAGCGGCTCTGCTCTTCCAGTGGTGCGGCGATGGCGATCATGTGAGCGGCGTCGATGGCGAGATAGGTCTCCTTCTCCTTGAGCCCCCACTGCCAAGCTTGTTCAAACAGCGGTTTGGCACTAGCTTTGTCGCCCGCCGAGTTAAAGGTGCGGCCTCGCTCCAGCAGGGCCCGGATCCGCGCTCTGGGGGTTGTGTCGGTGAGGCGAGGCGCTATCTCATCGAGCTGCTGGTGGGCTTCGGCAAACTGGCGCTGCAGCGAATGGGTGCGGGCAATTTGGGTCAGCAACTCCAGTTCGAGTTGCAGGTCGGCGGCGGCGCGCGCTTCGGGAAGAAGGGTGTGAAAACGCAGGGCGCTGGCGGCGGGATCCTGATAATCCCACAGCGCCATGAAATCGGGCGGATTGTCCATTTGGCCTCCTTGCTGGTTATCCTGTCACCAAGATGCCTGCAGGCCATTGTTTGTACAAGGGGCTCCCGTCACAGAGCGCCCCTTGCATCATGCTAACGGCTGTGGCCGGTTGGTCAGTAGACCATGGCTAGGCTCATCAGCATCAGACCGAGGGCGGCAAAGGCCCCCTCCTTGATGGCGAGCCGTGGCACCAGCGCCTTGGGCAGGGCCGGAAACAGGCTCAGGGCAAAGCCAAGGCCCGGCATCAACCAGTGGAATGCCGGATCGCGCAGGGCGGGATCGGCGGCACCGTTGATGATGATCAGCAAAATAAACAGGGTGAAGGCGGGGAGGATAAACCAGCGTACCCCGCCGGCTGCGACCGCCCGCAGCGGCGAAATGCGATAGAGCAGCATGGTCACAAGGAACAGAACAAAAGGGGCCAGCAGATAGAGCGGAGCGGGGTTCATAACATCTTTCCTGAAAACTGATCGTCAAAAAACAGGGAGCTCGGTGCAAGAGGCGCGGGATTTAATCACTCTTCGTTGGTAATCACCAGCAGCTCGGGCCCGGGCTGTGAAGAGGATCCCGGATAAAGGTTTGCTAGCGCGTCTTAGTGCGACCAGAACCAAGCTGCTGCAAATCCCAGCCAGCTCAACACTAGCAAGATCCAGGGCAGGGGATGCTGATGGCTTACTTCAACCAGCTCCAGCTGATCGTCTTGTTCTTCGGTTTGTGGCGCGCCCTGTGGCTGCCTGGCTTTGGCCTGCATTTTTTTCTGGCGGCTCGCTTCGCGGGCCCGCGCCTTCATCTGTTTCTTGTATTCGTCGATGCCTTTCTGGATCCCTTGCGCGATAAGCTGGGTCTGTTCCTTGGTCTGCCCCGGCTTCTGGTTGGCACGGGCAATTTTCATCGCCTCCTGCTGGGTCTCGGGGGAAATCTTGTCGTACTTGGCCATCAAATCATCTCCTCGGGCATGGCTGGCTGGGGAGTATGCCATAAAGGCGCGTCCGGGTGGCGTCTCCTTGGTGCGGGAGGGGATCAAGTGAGTGACAGCTCAACAAAAAACCTGACAAATCAGCAGGAAGCCGGATGTTGGGCCGAAGATCACAATTAGCAGAATTTGTGAGTCATCGATGAAAAACGGTCATCTGTTGTTTGTTATATTGGCGCCCGACCCGCTGGACAGGGTTGATAAATAACAAAACAATCAAGGTGATATGGAAATGAATAATAACTTTATCAAAGGCGGCGTGGCACTGGCCGTGCTTGCTGCACTGACTGGCTGTAATACCTCGAGCAATGACACCGTTGCACCCTGCACCGAAAATGTCTGCAAACTGACCATCCTGCACACCAACGATACCCACGGCCGTTTCTGGCACAACGCTGAAAATGAGTATGGTATGGCTGCCCAGAAGACTCTGGTCGAGCAGCTGCGTAGCGAGGCCAAGGCTGCTGGCAGCGAGGTGTTGGTGCTATCTGGTGGTGACGTGAATACCGGGGTGCCGGAGTCCGATCTGCAGGATGCCGAGCCTGACTTCATGGCGATGAACAACATTCGCTACGATGCCATGGCAGTGGGCAACCATGAATTCGACAACCCCCTCAGCGTACTGGAGAAGCAGCGCAAGTGGGCCCAGTTCCCCATGCTCTCGGCCAACATCTATGACAAGGCCAGCGGTAAGCACTACTTTGACCCCTACAAGGTGTTCAAGCTGGAGAGCGGTCTCAAGGTCGCCGTACTGGGTCTGACCACTGAGGATACCGCCCAGCTGGTTGATCCCAACAACGTGCAGACCCTGGAGTTCCGCGATCCGACTACGGAAGCGGCCAAACTGGGCCAGCAGATCCGCAGCAACAAGGAGGCCAATCTGGTCTTCGCCATCACCCACATGGGCCATTACGAGAATGGTCAGCACGGCAGCAATGCGCCGGGCGATGTAGAGATGGCTCGTGCACTGCCGGCAGGGACTCTGGATGCCATCATTGGTGGCCACTCCCAGAATCCGGTCTGTATGGAACCGGGTACCACCAACAAGTACGCCAATTTCAAACCGGGTGATAACTGCCAGCCGGATCAGCAAAACGGCACCTGGATCATGCAGGCTCACGAGTGGGGCAAGTATGTGGGCCGTGCTCAGTTTGAGTACCAGAATGGCAAGTTGACCCTGACCAGCTATGACCTGATCCCGGTCAACCTGATCAAGCGCAACGCCAAGGGCGAGGCGATCGATGCCAACGGCACCGTGACCAAGGACCCGGCCAAGATGCAGTTCGTACAGGACGAGATCACCAAGGATCCCGAGCTGTATAACACCCTGCTGGGTTATCAGGAGAAAGGTCAGCAAGAGCTGAATGTCGTCATTGGCTCGGCAGATGGCTTGCTGGTTGGTGATCGCAACTCGGTTCGCAACAAGCAGACCAACCTGGGTCGCCTCATCACCACGGCGACCAGCAGCAAGCTGGGTGTCGACTTTGGTATCGTCAACTCTGGCGGCGTCCGTGACAGCATCCCGGCCGGTGATATCACTTACCGCAGCGTGCTGCTGGTGCACCCGTTTGGCAACACGGTCAACAAGGCTGTCATGAAGGGAAGCGATCTGGCGACCTATCTGGGCCAGGTGGCAAGCAAGACCCGCAATACCGGTGGTTATGCCCAGTTTGGCGGTATCAACATGGCGGTGGATTGCCAGGCCAAGAGCGTCAATATCACCAGCATCGGTGGCAAGGCGTTTGATCCGGCAGCAACCTACAGCTTCGCGATCCCGAGCTTCAGCGCCTCCGGTGGTGACGGCTATCCGAAGATCGATACCATCAACGCCGGGTTGGTGGATGCTGCTGTGCTGAAGGAGTACATCGAGATCAAGAAGACCATCAACGTGGCGGATTATCAGCCAGGCAATGAGGTGAGCTATCTGAACTCAACATCTGCCGAAGGGTGCAACTGATTCGTCAGCGGGGCGTTTAGCTCCAGATGTGATCCCCAAGGGCAGCCGGTGGCTGCCCTTTGTCGTTGTTTGGGTGGCGGTTACAACTCTTCAATCATCAATGACGATAGCAATCGCCTGTATGAGGTCAGGTGAGGGGATGAAATGAAAAGAGGCGGCCCGTTGGCCGCCTCTTGCGTAGTGACAATCTAAACCTTACAGCTGCTCGATACCGACGATATGCCAGGGGGCATTGTTCTTGGCCAGATCGCGCTCGAGGTGCCACACCTCTTTGATGTCTTCTTCGACCTGCTCCTGACGGTCCATGTAGCGGCCACTGAAGCGCACGCTCACCTGAGCCCAGTCGCTGCCGTAGTCGGCGCGTACCAGCTGGGTATCGACGTACATCACTTCGGTATGCTGGTCGCCAGTCAGTTCGGCGCGTTCGGCTTTGAGCTGCTCAAAGAGCTCGGGGCTGACGTACTCGCGCACCTTTTCCAGATCGTTCTTGTTCCACGCCTCTTGCAGGGTGCGATAGTGATCGCGGGCACCGGCCAGGAAGCTGTTCATGTCAAAGCCCGGCGGCAGGCGGAACGGCACATCGCTGTCGGCAAAGCCGGTGGCTTGCGGTGCGCTGTTGCTCTGCTCAAACTGCTGCGGGGCCGCGGATTGCGGTGGCTGATAGCCCGCATAGGCCGCCTGTTGTGGCTGTGGCGTCGCGACCTTGCCCTTGCGCAGGGTACGGATCAGGAAGACGGCACCCAGCGCCAGCAGGGCGATCAGCAGGAAGTCCATTCCTTGCAGACCTTCAAAGGCACCGCTGCCCAGCAGGTAGGCAAACAGGCCACCGGCCAGCAGGCCGCCCAGCAGGCCGCCCATCATGCCGCTCTTTTTCGGCGGAGTCTGGGCATTCAGTGTCGGATTCTTGTTGTCGACCGGTTTGGCCGCAGGCTGGGCCGGCGCAGTTTTGTAACTTTTACCAAAGGATTTGCCGCCGCCAAACTTCTTGGCTTCGGCGTGAGGTGCCCCCAGGCCAATGGCCAGGATCACGGCAAACAGGGTCAGCATCTTTTTCATTTTGACTCTTTTCACTCTCGTCTGTGGGTGGGGCATGCTCCGCTTTGGCAAGCTCAGCAAGGCGCATGGCAGGCTGCCTGTCCCTAATTGTGTCGCAGCTTGTATTCATCAATATCACCTCTGGCATGAATTATTCATGAACGAGGTTGTCGCGATGCGGCGTCAAACAAGAGGAGTAAACCGGATGAAAAGCAGAAGATTGAGTCGCAAGGAGCGCAAAATGCGAAGCAAAATCAAAATGGTCAAGGTAGAGCAGACTCTGGTTTGGCCCTTTATGATGGTATGAGCCGCCAGATAGGGCTCGCCGTAGTTGGCTTTCTTTTGTAAAATTCCCGTTCCCTTCCCGCTGCGGTTTTTATGTGTATGGCAGAGCAAGTGACGGCGAAAAAAGACGCCAAGACACAACAGCTGAAAGTTCCTCCCCACTCTTTTGAGGCCGAACAGTCCGTACTGGGCGGCCTGATGCTGGATAACGATGCCTGGGATCGGGTTGCCGAACGGGTGATCGATCAGGATTTCTACAGCCGTCCGCACCGGTTGATCTTCCAGGCCATGACCCGCCTCTCCAACGCGGGCAACCCCATCGACCTCATCACCCTGCAGGAGGAGCTGGAACGCTCCGAACAGCTGGAAGAGGCGGGCGGCTTCGCCTATCTGGTGGAGATCGCCAAGAACACCCCGAGTGCTGCCAACATCAACGCCTACGCCGAAATCGTGCGGGAGCGGGCGGTCGTACGGGAGATGATCTCGGTCGCCAACGAGATAGTCGAAGCAGGCTACGAGCCACAGGGCCGTACCTCTGGCGATCTGCTGGATCTTGCCGAGAGCAAGGTATTCAAGATTGCCGAGCAGCGCACCAGCGCCAACGAGGGGCCCCAGCCCCTGAAGCTCATCCTCGAGCAGACCGTCGACAAGATTGAAGAGCTGTTCAAGACGCCGCACAACGGGGTGACCGGGGTATCGAGCGGTTACAACGATCTCGACAAGATGACCGCCGGTTTGCAGCGTTCGGATTTGATCATCGTGGCGGCCCGTCCTTCCATGGGCAAGACCACCTTTGCCATGAACCTCTGTGAGCATGCGGCCCTCACGGCCGACAAGCCGGTGCTTATCTTCTCGCTGGAGATGCCCTCCGAGCAGATCATCATGCGTATGCTCGCCTCGGTCGGTCGTATCGACCAGACCAAGGTGCGTACCGGTCAGCTCGACGACGAGGATTGGGCACGCCTCTCCTCCACCATGGGATTGCTGCTGGAGAAGGGCAAGATGTATATCGATGACGCCTCCGGCCTCACTCCGACCGATGTACGTTCCCGTGCCCGTCGGGTGGCACGCGAGCACGGTGGCCTATCCATGATCATGGTGGACTACCTGCAGCTGATGCGGGTGCCGGCGCTCTCTGACAACCGTACCCTGGAGATCGGCGAGATCTCCCGCTCCCTCAAGGCCTTGGCGAAAGAGCTGCAGTGCCCGGTGGTGGCGCTCTCCCAGTTGAACCGAAGCCTGGAACAGCGGGCCGACAAGCGCCCGGTCAACTCGGACCTTCGTGAATCGGGTTCCATCGAGCAGGATGCGGATTTGATCATGTTTATCTATCGTGATGAGGTTTATCACGATGACAGCCCGGACAAGGGGATTGCCGAGATCATTATCGGCAAGCAGCGTAACGGCCCCATCGGCCGGGTGCGCCTCACCTTCCAGGGGCAGTTCTCCCGGTTTGACAACTACGCCGGTCCGGCGTTTGATGACGATTATTGATAAGTAATGGATAAGGCCGCCCGGATGGGGATTGCCAAGAGTGCCCTGAAAGATGCCGGATATCTCCGGCAAGCAGCGTAACGGTGCCAATGTCGGCCGGGTGCGCCTCACCTTCCAGGGTCAGTTCTCCCGGTTCGACAACTACGCCGGTCCGGCGTTTGACGACGATTATTGATAAGTAACAATCATGGCAATCCTGTGGTCAGGATTGCCACCACCGCTCTGACCCGCTTGCCATTCACTGCAAGGCAGCCCGTCAGAGCCTGTTTTCCCGGTTCGACAATTATGCCGGTCCGGCCTTCGACGACGATAAGTGAGTGGCGGTCTTCTGCCCGATGAGGGGGAGACCATTTGTGCCCTCGTAAGGGAAAACCATGAAAGCGGCTACTGCCCAAATCAACACTGCGGCCTTGCGCCACAACCTCGCCGTGGTCAAGCGCCACGCTCCCGCTTGCAAGATCATCGCTGTGGTCAAGGCCAACGCCTATGGCCACGGACTGCTGCCGGTCGCTCGCACCCTGGTGGATGCGGATGCCTATGCGGTGGCCCGTATCGAAGAGGCGCTGATGCTGCGCTCCTGCGCCGTGGTCAAACCCATCGTGCTGTTGGAGGGATTCTTCTCTGCCGACGATCTGCCGGTGCTGGCGGCCAACAACCTGCAGACGGCGGTTCACACCTGGGAGCAGCTCGAAGCGCTGGAGCAGGTTGAGCTGCCAGCGCCCGTGGTGGCCTGGCTCAAGCTCGACACCGGCATGCATCGCCTCGGGGTACGTGCCGACGAGATGCCCGCCTTTATCGAACGACTCGGCAAGTGCAAGAACGTGGTGCAGCCGTTCAACATCATGACCCACTTCAGCCGCTCCGATGAGCTGGAGCAGCCTACTACCCGCGAGCAGATCGACTTGTTCAGCAAGTTGACCGCACCGCTGGCGGGCGAGCGGGCCATGGCCAACTCGGCGGGCATTCTGGCCTGGCCAGACTCCCACTGCGACTGGGTTCGCCCCGGCGTCATCCTCTATGGCGTGTCGCCTTTCCCCAACACGGTGGCGGCCGATTACGACCTGCAGCCGGTGATGACCTTGAAGACCCAGCTGATTGCGGTGCGGGATCACAAGGCGGGCGAGCCGGTGGGCTATGGCGCCAACTGGGTGTCGGATCGCGATACCCGGCTCGGGGTGATCGCCATCGGCTACGGTGACGGTTATCCGCGCATGGCGCCCAATGGTACTTCCGTGCTGATCAACGGCCGCATCGTGCCGCTGGTGGGGCGTGTCTCCATGGATATGAGCACGGTAGATCTTGGGCCCGGCGCAACCGACAAGGCCGGTGACGAGGCGGTGCTGTGGGGCGAGGGGTTGCCGGTGGAGCGGGTGGCCGACGAGATTGGCACCATCCCCTACGAACTCATCACCAAACTCACCTCCCGCGTCTTTATGGAGTATGTCTGATGTGGCAGCAGTGCCTGCTGACGTTGAAGCCCCGTTCGCGGGGCTTTCATCTGGTGACTGACGAGCTGGTGGCCAAACTGCCGATGCTGGCGGATTACCGGCTCGGCATGGCCCACCTGCTACTGCAACATACTTCCGCCTCGCTCACCCTCAACGAGAATTGCGACCCCAGCGTGCGCAGCGATATGGAGGCTCATCTGCACCGGCTGGCGCCGGAGGATGCCCCCTACTATCGCCACACCTATGAGGGGGCGGATGACATGCCCGCTCACATCAAATCCTCCCTGCTCGGGGTGAGCCTGCTGCTGCCAGTTCGCGATGGTCAGTTGGCGCTCGGCACCTGGCAGGGGATCTGGCTTGGCGAACATCGCGTCGATGGTGGTGCCCGCAAGGTGCTGGTGACCCTGCAGGGTGAGTAATCAGGCTGCAACCAGCTGAAAGATGACGATAAAAAAGAGGGATGGCATTGAGCCATCCCTCTTTTGTTTTTACGGTTTCGCGAGCTATCTGCCTGCCAGTGGTGAAGAGCTCTTCGTGGCTCAGCCGACCTTGAAGGGGGTCAGCTCGGCCAACGGGGCGGCGTCCATAAAGGCTTGCGGCGCCTGACCGTGTTTGAAGATCTTGAAGTCCTGCTCGCGGGCGCTCCAGTACTCCAGACGCTCGCTGCCGTTTTCTCCGGTGATTTGCAGCAGACTCGCTTCGCGCAGGGCCACCACATATTCGCTCGGGTTGATGGCGCAGAACTCGGCCAGACGCTCGTCGCGGGTCTCGCCCATGTGGCCGCTGATGCTGGCGTCCAGATAGTGCGGGTTGATCTGCAGCGGGAACAGGCCCAGCGCGGGCAGCACGGCTGCGCTGCAGACCGGCATATCGTTGGTGGTACGGATGCTCGGGGTCGCCACGTTGCAACCTGCGCTCCAGCCCACATAGGGGACGCCCCGCTCACGCACGGCACGCTGGATCGGCACGATCAGGCCATTTTCATGCAGCAGCTGATTCAGGCGCCAGGTGTTGCCGCCGCTGATAAAGATGGCGTCGGCCTGATTGACGGCCGCGACCGGATCGTCGAAGTGGTGAATGCTGATGGTCTCGATCCCGAGGCTCTCGGTAAGTTCGTTGGCACGGGCATCCCAGTCGCTGCGGATCACCGCGTAGGGGATGAGCAGGATGCGTTTGACCTGTTTGCGGGCCAGCAGGCTTTGAACCCGATCGCGGGCCCAGCCGAGCAGACCTGGAAATTCGTTGGCTTTACCGTTGCTAAGCAGAAGCAGTTCCATCAAATCGTTCCTCAAAAAGTGAAAGCGGAGGAGGGAGGGCCACCGGATCTGCCGTGCGGCCGGATGGCAAGAGCGGGCATGCTACCACCATTGGCGCGGTGGTTCTGTGATCGGGGGGCCTATTCAACCGCTATGGATGAGTGATGCCATGCCAAGCGGTGGATTAACGAGCAGTGGTCAGCTCGCCGCCCATCGCCAATAAAAGACCCCGCCGCAGCGGGGTCATGGCAGAGTTAGTCGAGTTTGAGATCGACCCACACCATGCGGTGATCCGAACTGACTCCCTTGGCGATGCCGAGTTTTGCATCATAGACCAGGTGATAACCGGCCTCGAAGCTGGCAGGCCAGAAGACGCCGCTCTTGACCGCGTTGAGGTTGGCGGAGGGGATGACGTGATCCAGCTGCAGCACGCTGGAGTTGGTGATCCGTTCCGGGTTGGGGCGATTGAGGTTGCGTTTGCAGTCGGCCCCCTTGCGGACACACTCCGGGCCCCCTTCGCTGACCGGGATCAGGGTGCCATTGGTGATGGCCTGATTCATCAGCGGGTTGTTTAGCAGATCCTGAATGGCGGTCAGGTCGCCGTCACCGGTGAGCGGATCGGCGTTGAGATCGCCGGCGATGACAAACTTGGCGTTTTTGGCCAGCCCACCCTTGGTGCCCTTGTCATCGGTCATGTAGTTGAGACCCTTGACGTAGTCGTTCCAGAAGGCGATCTCGGCGCGGTTGTGTTTGACGGTGTGGCGCGCCGCGTTGGCAAAGATTGGCGGGGTCGGGTGGGAGATCAGGAAGTGGATCACCTCTTCCCCCTTCTCGGTCTTGATCCGTACCGGCACATCGGCATGGTTCTTGGAGGAGAGCGGGTACTGCTGCCAGGCTGCGTCTGAATACCAGGCATCGCCACACTGGCGGCTGGCCGGGATCTTGACCTTGGGATTGTTGCAGTCATCGATGATGGGATTCTGCTCGCCCGGCATATCCTTCCACTTGAAGTGCTGGAAGGTGCGGATCTGCTTGGTGTCGATGGGGTATTTGGACATCACCGCAAAGGCGTACTGGCCGTGGTAGTTGCCAAAGCCCCAGGCATCGTCGGGGCCGCTGTTGACCTTGCCATCCAGATTGAGGTCATAACCGCTCATCAGACCGGTGTTGGTGGCGAAATTCTGCATCACCGGATAGCTGATGGCCGTCACCTCTGCGTGCTGGGCGTGGGCCAGATAGTTGTCGTTGAAGGCTTTCAGGTCGGCGGTGCTCTCGCCTTTGCCGTCGTTGTCGAACTCGTTGAGCAGGAACACATCCGGGCGGGTGCGCTGGATGATCTCCGCCACGTTGCGGATCTGCTGCACGTTCTTGGCTTTGGTTTCAGTGGCGCCGCTCAGGCTCCCTTCGGCGAGGCGGGCCAGCAGGGCATCCTGCTCGGTGCGGGTCAAGGCCAGCTCACCGGTCAGCATACCGGCGGCAGTGCGGTCAAAAGAGAGGTTGAAGGTGGCAAAACGAACCATGGGATCAGCTGCCTTTGAGTCGTTGTCGCTGTTGCAGCCAGCCAGCATCCCGAGAGAGATGGCGGCAGCCAGTAGGGTCTTGTTGATATTTTTCATTGTAATTATTCCGTAGCATCAATGAGTTATGCCTTCTGTGAGGCGGCGCCATTATAAGTAGACGGTGATGCTGCGGGGGTTTTGCCTGAGTAAAGTGTGAGGATATTCACACCACATATCTGGCAATGATGAATGTTAGCAGGGCGATATGGGGTGTGAAAAACCGGTTTATACGCTGCAGTTTCCGGGATGAATGGCGCACTTCCTGCCGTTACCGCACTCTGAATTTGTCACACCACCATCGGCAGGCCGCTCTCGGGGTGGTGGAGCACCTGTGCCGGATAGTCATAGAGACGGGCGATGAGCTCAGGGGTCAGCACCTCGGCAGGCGTGCCATCGGCCATCAGCTTGCCCCGCTCCAGCATCACCAGCCGATCGGCATAGCGCGCCGCCAGATTGAGGTCGTGCAGCACCACCAGTACTGCTGTATTGCGGCTTGCCAGGGCGCGCGCCATGGTGAGCAGCTGATGCTGGTATTTCAGATCCAGCGCCGAGGTGGGTTCGTCGAGCAGCAGCAGGCGGGGTTGCTCGGCCTGCTCGGTCGGAGAGGGGGCCTGCCAGATCTGCGCCAGCACCCGGGCAAACTGCACCCGCTGCCGCTCGCCGCCGGAGAGCCCGGGATAGAGCCGCTTGGCCAGATGCTCGACCCCGGCATGGGTCATGGCCGCAGCCACAATTTCGTCACGCCGCGCCGTCGGTTCACTGTGGGGCAAGCGCCCCATGGCGACCACTTCCTCGCAGAGAAAGGGGAAGTTGAGGGAGGAGCTTTGCGGCAATACCCCGAGCCGGTGGGCCAGCTGGCTGCTGTCCCACTGCTGGCGAGCCGCGCCAAACAGGGTGATGGAACCCTCATATTCCAGCTCGCCGGTCAGGCACTTGAGCAGCGAGCTCTTGCCCGCCCCGTTGGGGCCGAGCAGCGCGGTGAGGGTACCGCTCTCGAGACTAAGATCGAGCCCATCCAGGATCTGGCGCTGGCCACGGCGCAGGCTGAGTCGGCTGCAGCTCAACAGGGGGGCGGAGAGTGAGGATAAGAGTGGTTGCATAACAGTCCGTATCACAGGGCGCGGCGGCCTTTTACCAGCAGCCAGATGAAGAAGGGGGCGCCGAGCAGAGCGGTGATGATGCCCACCGGCAGCTCGGCCGGGGCCAGCAGGGTGCGTGCCAGCATATCGGCTGCCAGCAGCAGGGCAGCGCCAAGCAGGGCCGAGAGCGGCAGCAACCTGACATGGTTGGGACCCGCCAGCAGGCGCACCAGATGAGGCACCACCAGCCCGACGAAGCCGATCATCCCCGATACCGCTACCGCCACCCCGACGCCCGCCGCGGTGAGCAGAATCAGGCGACGTTTGAGGGATTGCACATTGACCCCCAGATGACGGGCCTCCCCTTCACCCAGCAGCAGGGCGTTGAGGGGATTGGCATCGCGCATAAAGAGCCACAGCAGGGCCGCCAGGGTGAGCAGGGCCAGCGCTACATCGGCCGGTTTGCCTGCCGCCAGCGTTCCCATCTGCCACAGGCTCAGGTTGCGCAGCATCTGATCGTCCGCCAGATAGGTGAGCAGGCCGATCACCGCACCGGAGAGCGCCGTGATGGCGACCCCGGCCAGCAGCATGACAGTGACCGAGGTGCCGCCCTCACGGGTGCCGAGCAGATAGACCAGGGTGGTGGTGAGCGCGCCGCCGAGAAAGGCGAGCAGCGGTAGCAGGCCAATCCCAATGGTGGTTTGCAGCTGCTGGCCGAGGGGGGCTAGCAGCACGATGGCGAGCGCCGCCCCAAGCGCCGCACCGCCGGAGACACCTATGATGCCGGGGTCAGCCAGAGGGTTGCGAAACAGCCCCTGCATCACGGCGCCACAGAGCCCGAGAATCCCCCCCACTGCGATGCAGAGCAGGGTTCTCGGCAGGCGAATTTCTTGCACGATCAGCAGCTTGTGTGACTCTATCCCGCTCTCCTGCCCGGCAAACAGCGCCCGCAGACTCTCGCCAAGGGTGAGGGTCATGGGGCCGGTTGCCAGCGAACCGAGCAGCAACAGCGCCAGTGCGGCCGTGGTGAAGGCCAGCAGCCAGGAGAGGGGTAACCGCATCATGACCCCTGCTTGATCCACTGGGCGATCTGGTTCGCCTGTTGCAGGGAGTTGAGGCTCAGGCCCCCTTGCAGGGCGTGGCCGTCGATGGCGTGAATGGCGTTACGCTTGCCAGCCGGGGTAGCGGCCAGTGCGGGCACTTCGGCCAGCACCTTGGCCGGATCGGCATACTGCTGCCAGTCACGACCGCTAACCAGCACCAGATCGGGCTGCATCTCGATGAGGGCTTCGGCGGATACCGGCTTGTAGTTGCGCAACTCGGTGACCGGATTGATGCCGCCTGCCAGAGAAATCAGCGCGCTGGCGGTGGTGTCCCCCCCGGCGATGCTGGTGGGTTGCCCCTTGTGCAGCAGCAGGAAGGCGACCTTGAGCGGTTTGTTCTGTTTGGCTTGCGCCGCCAGCTGATCGGTCTGAGCCTGGATCTCTGCCTTCAGGCGATCGCCAGCGGCTTTATCGCCCAGCAGGTTGGCGAGGGTGTCGATACGCTGATTGAGGTTGGCGAGGGTCGGCGCGGTATCCAGCACCTCCACCTTGACCCCGGCACGACGCAGCTGATCCAGGGTCGGGGCCGGGCCCATCTCGTCGCTGCCCACCAGTCGGGTGGGGGAGAGGCTCAGGATCCCTTCGGCGGCCAGCGCCCGGTGATAACCCACCTTGGGCAACCCTTTTGGCAAGGGGCTGCTGACATCGGTGGCGATCAGGCTCGATTCACCGCCAAGGGCCAGAATGAGTTCTGTGGTGGCCGGGCCGATACTGACGATACGCTCTTTCTGTCCGTCGGCGGCAACGGCAGAGAAGGGAGAGAGTGAACTGCAGAGCAGGGTGATGGCGAGGGCAAGACGACGGCCCATGCTAACCTCCGAAGGGGTGAATGAAACGGGTGTGCCGCCGAGAATATCAAGGCTTTGGAAAAAATGCACTGATAATGATAGCAATTATCAATTGCATTGGTTTCGGTGCTTTATTAGAGTAGCCGCCATGATAAACAGCGGGACAACATGGTCCCGCAGAGGGAGAAAACATGAGCATTGCACAACGCATTCACGCGCTGCTGGAGCAGGATCCCGGCGCTCATCCGTCCACCCTGGCGGCCCAGCTTGCCATCAGCGAATGGGAGGTGGTTCGCCATCTGCCCGCCGAGCTGGTGACCCTGCTGCCCGCCGATCGCGCACAAGGTCTGCTGGAAGATCTGGCCGACTGGGGCCCGGTGACCACCATCGTCGAATCAGAAGGTTCCATCTTCGAGGTCAAAGCCCCCTTCCCGAAAGGCAAGGACGCACGCGGCTACTACAACCTGATGGGCCGCGACGGTGAGCTGCATGGTCACCTCAAACTCGACAACGTGGCGGGGATTGCGCTGGTCAGCAAGCTGTTCATGGGCAAGGAGGGGCACTCCTTCCAGTTCTTCGGTCACTCCGGCCGCTGTATTTTCAAGGTCTATCTGGGTCGCGACGAGAAACGCCAGCTGCTGGCCGATCAGGTCACCCGTTTCATGGCGCTGCGCCACAACTCTCAAGAGGAAGTCAAAGCATGAGTGAACGTCAGGAGCGTCTGCAGAACCGCCTGCAACCGGAGATCCGCGAGTTTCGCGACAGCTGCCGTACCCTGCAGCTCGCCACCGTCGACAGCGAAGGCAATCCCAACGCCAGTTATGCGCCGTTCGTGCTGCAGGAAGATGGCTATTATGTGCTGATCTCCGAGATCGCCCGTCATGCCCGCAATCTGCAACAGGTGCCCCGGGTATCCCTGATGCTGATCGAGGATGAGAGTGGTGCCCGCGAGCTGTTTGCCCGCAAGCGTCTGACCTTTGATGCTGTGGCCGAAGTGGTTGCCCGTGACGACGCTCGCTGGAGCAAGGCCGTGGCGGCGCTGGAGGGACGTTTTGGCGAGATCATCAAGGGGCTCTCCAACCTCAAGGACTTCAAACTGTTCCGTCTCAAGCCGGAGCAGGGGCTGTTCGTCAAGGGCTTCGGCCAGGCGTTTGCGGTCTCCGGTGACGAGCTGGTGGACTTCGTCCATCTGGTGGAAGGGCACAAGCGCATCGACAACGGTGCCGAGCTCACCAGCCCGGCCGATGCGCCGGTTTGATAATCCCTGTCGACCACGACAGCCGTCATAACAAAACGGGCAGCCACTGGGCTGCCCGTTTTTATTGCGTTATCTCATCCGGCCTGTTCAATCCTGCCAGCTGGCCTTGTTGGGAAAAGCGCGACGATCAGCGTCGGTGGCCGTTTCGTTACACTCCCCCCGTACCTTCCAGGAGGTCTGGCTCAGTACGATGTAGCCCTGGCGGCAATACTGCTTGGTCGTCAGGATCTCGGTCAGCAGGTTCTCCTGTAACGCCTCTCGCTGTTCCAGCAGCCGCTGGCTCTGGGCCGCCGAGAGGCCGCGCGGCAAGGTGTCGTTGGGCGCGGCTTCAAAGGTGAACCGCTTGCTCCCCTCCTCGTTGATGTGGGTCAGAAACAGAGGTTCCGGCCCGTCATACTTCTGTCCGGGCAAGCTGGAGCAGGCCGACAGCAGGGGAACAATCAACAACAGGGTGGCAGACAACTGGCGCACGACAGACTCCAGTGAGAAACGAGGCGAGGCTCGCAGATTAGCACGGCTGCAGGGCGGGTGTTACTGCCAGCAGCTCGTCGGTGGTGAGCAGGGTCACACTGCGCCCCTCCGGCAGGCTGAGGTGGCGCCACATCCAGTGATGGTGCTCGGTGATCTGGGCCGCGCTCAGGTGGGGGCGATCGGCGGTGGTGTGACCATCGCTCAACACCAGCACCTCGTACCCATGGGAGGCCGCACTGCGCACCGTGGTATCGACGCAAAAATCGGTGGCGCAGCCACAGAGGATCAGTCGATCGACCGGCTGCTCGGCCAGCAGGAAGGCAAGCTCGGTATCGAGAAAGCTGTCACATGCTGTCTTGCGCACCCGGCTATCTCCTTTGGCCGGTTGCAGCGCACTGTGCAACTGCCAACCCGGGGTGCCCGGTTCCAGTTCGGTACCGGGGGGCGAGTCATGCTGGATATAGATGACCCGTCCCTGTTGCTGCCTGACATGGGCCGCAGCCCGATTGATATTGGCCAGCACCTGCTCCTGGCGGTAACGGGGCTCGTTGAACAAGCCTTGCTGCACATCGATGATCAGTAACACATCCATTTTCTTACCCGCCGTTTCCTTGAAAATTAGGGTTGCAGCCACTGGCTGCAGTCACGACTGCGGGATTGATGCAGCGCGCCCATATCTTGCTTCATCTCGTCACTGTTTTGCCAGCGCTTAGGCAGCGGCATGATGGTTACCTGCACATCGGCTGCGGGATCTGCAACAGAGGTCTCATCTGTACGGGGGACGACCAGCGCTACCTTGAGGGCCGGATTGCGGCTGGCGATGCGACTGGCGAGCCCAAGCCCCCCCTCGACGTGGAAATTGCCGGCGATATGCATGATCTGCTGGCCCGGGTGCTTGACGAGATAATTCACCATGCTCTCGGCCATGGTGTCATCCCAGCTGGTCTGGGCGGCGAAGCGGCGGGCGTTGCTGTCGGCATCGCCGTGGTGCATGGAGGCCATAAATTTCTGGCGATAGGGGTCATCCCCCAGCGTCAGCTGGCGGGCCAGCTGGCTGCGACGTGTGGCGGGCAGTTTGTCGAGCCACTCAGCCCCCTCCTGACCGACACAGCTCACCAGGGGCTTGGGGGCGTTGGCGGCGATCACCGGCATCTGGTGCGTTTTGGCAAACTCCACCAGCGGGCGGTAGTCGCTCGGATAGTTGGGCCAGGCGTTGCCTTCGCGGATCAAGGCCGCTTCACCAATCTGGTTCGCCAGATAGGCATCCAGCGTCTTCTGATCGGCGCGGCTGAACTGCTCCATGGAGAGGGCCAATGGCCGCCCGTGCTGCTGGCCAGCGGTGTAGAGCCCGCTCAGCAGGCGCGATTGCAACAGATGCACGGCGGGATGGCTGTGCAGCTCACCCACCAGAATGATGTCGGCGTCGGCAATGCGCGCGATCGCCTGCTCCAGCGTCAGGTCTGCATCTCCCTCGCTACTTAGCCGGTAGTCATAGAGCGTCTGCAACTGTGATGACACGTTTGGCTGGGTTGGGGTGGCACAGGCTGCCAGTAGCAGCGGCAGGGCGAGCAGGGGAAGTCGTCTAATCATGGGATCTCACGGCTGATATGCCCGGATGCCGGTGCATCTCGGGGGGCTAATAGAGAATAAGGGCAACACAGGGCGACAGTGTAAAACCAATTTGGTTCAAAACAAATGAGAATGATTTCGTTTCTTGTTGATCTTTGTCGGGAGCCGGGTAATATGCGGCCTGTTTGATAACAGTTCTCAATAAGGATTCGCTGTGACCCATCATAACGCACTCTCTCTGGTTGCCCTCGCCGTGGCGGCCGGTCTCTCCTCCCAGGTCTTTGCTGCCACCCAGAAGGCGGATGAAGTCGTGGTCGTCAGCGGCTCACGGATGGAGCAAAAACTGGAAGATGTCTCCGGCCCCATCTCGGTGATCACCGCCAAGCAGATTGAAGAGCAGGTCGTCACCAACGTCGCCGACCTGTTCCGCTACGAACCCGGTGTGACTGTGCTCGGCGGTCAGGGTGATGCGCAGACCTTTATCATCCGCGGCATGGGTGAAAACCGGGTCAAGGTGGTGCGTGACGGTGTACGCCAGAACGATGCCTATAGCAAGGGCGGGGTTGGCCAGAGCTACTTCGATACCGACATGATTAAGCAGGTAGAAGTGGCCAAGGGGCCGGCGTCTGCCGCCTACGGCTCCGATGCGCTGGGTGGCGTAATTGCCATCACCACCAAGGATGCCAGCGATTTCCTCAAGGGCAAGGATAGTTATCTGGACGTGACCAGCGGTTACGCCTCCAGCAGCCACCAGAAGATGGCGGGCTTTACCGGCGCCCTGCGCACTGGTGAAGTGGAGAACCTGCTGCGCTACACCTGGCGCGATGGCGGTGTGACCCAGAATTTCGACTCCACCAAGAACGACTTCGATATCGGTACCCACGCCCTGCTGCTCAAGAGCAAGTGGAACCTCTCCGATGAGCAGTTCCTCAAGCTGACCGTTGACTACCTGACCGATGGCGAGGAGCCGGATGCGGTCAAGCTCAACAAGGTCGGTACCGGCACTGCCCGTGTCTTTGATCAGCCCATCACCGACAAGCAGACCGACAACCTCTCAGTGGTGCTGGATCACGGCATCGCGCTGAATCAAGGCTGGGCCGATCGGATGGATAGCAAGGTTTACTTCGCCCGCACCAAGCAGACGCTGGATCAGTACGCCTCATCCAAGTATCCGGTCAGCCCCGGCAACCCCTATGTGACCAAAAACTCGCTGGATCACAACGTGTTCGATCAGAAGAACATCGGCGCCCAGCTGCAGTTCCACAAGGCGGTCGCCAACCATCGCCTGGCCTGGGGGGCTGAATACGAGCACACCGACAACGAACGTACCCGTTACAAGGGGCCGACGACACCCGGTGATTTTGTCGGCTACAACGAGCTGAGCTTCCCGGCTACCACCAGCGAGCGCAGCGCCCTGTGGGCCTTTGACGAGATCAAGTTTGGCGAGCGCTGGGTACTGACCCCGGGTGCCCGTTATGACTACTACCGGATGACCCCGGACAACGATCCGGCCTACACAGGCGACAAGCTGCACAAGTTCTCCGAAGGGGAGTTGTCACCCAAGCTGGGTCTGGTGTTCAAGGCCCACGAGGCGGCCAACCTGTTCGCCCAGTACAGCCACGGCTTCAAGGCCCCCATGTATGACAGCGCCTTCTCCACCCTGAACCATCAGGCGTACGGCTATCGCATCGAGCCCAACCCGAACCTCAATCCGGAGAGCAGCGACGGCATCGATCTTGGCGTACGTGGCAGCAGCAACGGTTTCAGCTATGAAGTAGCCAGCTTCTACAACAAGTTTGAAGACTTCATCGAGATGGTGGAAGTGGGCAAAGAGGGGAGAACCGCCGTCTACCAGTACCAGAACCTGAGCAAGGCGACCACCAAAGGGGTCGAAGCCAAGGCGGATTACTGGCTCAACGACATCGTCAATGTATGGGGCAACCTCGCCTACATCGAAGGCAAGGATGGGGATGGCAACTACATCAACAGCCTGAGCCCGCTCAACGGCTCCGTCGGTGTGCGTCTGGAACAGTCCCAATGGAACTTCAACACCGCGCTGCGCTTTGCTGACGACATGGACAAAGTCCGTAAAGACAGCAAAGGCAAGGATTACGTGAAGAGCGCCGGTTGGGGTGTGGTGGATATGTACGCCCAGTTCAACCCGATGACCGACCTGCAGCTCAACGTCGGGGTCTTCAACCTGTTTGACAAGGAGTACACCAGCTACGAGCGCATCGCCGGTCGTGCCGAGGGCTCCGATAACAGCATGATGACTGAACCGGGCCGCAACCTGAGTGCACGGGTCAAATACGTATTCTAAAGAGCAAACAACAGACGCAGATGATCAAAGGGGCTTCGGCCCCTTTTTTGTCGCCGCCATGTTGTGACGATGGCGCAGAGCAGATGTTTGCCTAAAAAAGAAACCCGCCATGGGCGGGTGGAAGGATTGCAACACTAACCAGGAGGAGGTGTTACCAGGTAGACCCCACCTCTTCGGTAATAGTTCAATTTTATTGAATTTTTTTCGATTTCTGCGCAGGGTTTCCATCGGGATCTGCGGGGGAGGATGGGTTATCATTCTGCTCCCGTCATCCGGTTGCAGAGGATCTATGCCCGCGTTTTCCTGGTTAGCGCTCTTTTTCGGCGCCTTCTATTTTGTCTACGGTGCTTACTTGCCGTTCTGGTCGCTCTGGCTGGAGGGGGTGGGCGTCAGCGCCGAGATGATTGGTCTGCTGCTGGGGGCGGGGATGGCGATCCGCTTTGCCGGCAACCTGATGGTAATGGGGCAGATCAAGGGGGCGGGCCATCTGCTGCCGGTTACCCGGTTGCTCTCTCTGCTCAGTCTGCTGGCGTTTCTCGGCTTCTATCTCAGTCATAACCTCTGGTGGTTGGTGGGCTTGACTCTGCTGGCGAACTTTATCTATCCGACCCTGATGCCGGTGGGGGAGGCGCTGGCGACCCGCATGGTGGTGCAGGCGCACCTCGATTACGGCAAGGTGCGGCTGTGCGGCTCCTTTGCCTTTATTGTCGCCTCGACCTTGGTGGGGGCGCTGGTGGGCAACTTCGGTAGTGACTGGATTTTGCACACCATGGTGGCGGGGCTGGTGCTGATGCTGCTGCTCAGCTGGCTGCCGCTCTATCCGGCGCCACAGGATAGTCAGGGCGAGCGCGCCAAGGCGTCCTTGCTGGCAACCCTGCGCAGCGCACCGGTGCGCCGTTTCCTGCTGCTGACAGCTTTGCTGCAGGGGAGCCACGCCGCTTATTACGGTTTCAGCGCAATCTACTGGAAGGCGCAAGGATATAGCGGCACCATCATCGGCTATCTCTGGGCGCTCGGGGTAGTGGCGGAGATTTGCATGTTCGCCGCCGACAAGCGTTTCCTGCAACGCTTTGGCGCCCAGAGTCTCTTTATCGCCGGTGCCATCGGTTGTGTGGTGCGTTGGGTATTGCTGGGGGCCTCGACCGAGTTGTGGGTACTGGTGCTGGGGCAGTTGCTCCACTCGGTCACCTTTGGCATGAGTCATCTCGGGGCTGTGCGTTTCATGACTCGCCAGCTGCCCGCCGAGCAGTTGATCCCGACTCAGGCGCTCTATGCGGCCCTTGGCCTCGGCATGACGGTGGCGGCCCTGATGGCGCTCTGCGGCGTGCTGTTCGAGCCTCTCGGCGGTGGCATCTTCTTCCTGATGGTGCTGGTGGTCTTGCCGGTCTTCTTCCTGCGGCTGCGCCCCTTTGCGCCGTCTGCGCAGGAGAGTGCTCCAGCCTGATATTTGTCTATTTCACCTAACAAAAGGGAGAGCCACGGCTCTCCCTTTTTCGTTAGTGCGGTTTGTGGCGCTACTGCTGCTCGCCAAGATAGAGGCGGCTGAGACGGCGCCAGGTATCCGAGCCGATGGTGCCGGCAAGCAGCTCATTGGATGCAGCATCAAAGCGGCCATCCGGCAGCCAGCCCAGTTGGGGCAGCAGTTGCGCCAGCGTCACGTCATTGTGTTGCAACTCCCGCTCCAGCGCTTCCCAGAAGGCGCTCCCCTTGACGTAAAAGAGCGGGTAGTAGGAGCGATCGCCCGCCAGCACCTCGCGAGCTGCCCGATAGAGGCCGCTCTCGCTATGGGGTAGCAGTTTGCCCCGCTCGGCCAGCTCGTTGACCGCCGTGACTTGATGCAGCCGAAAGCGGCGTAGCGCCTTGATGGCGAGGTACTCGGCGAGGCTCTCGTTGACCCAGGTGGGTTGTGGAGTAGAGTGGCGAGCGCTCAGGATATGCACCGCCTCGTGGGCCGAGGTGCGCAGCAGGCGCAAGGGGGCCTGTGGCGTCGGTTTGCCAGCCTCGGTGGGGTAGTTGGCGACAAACACCTGATCTCCGGCGGTGCCGCCGAGAGAGCGGGTCGCCACATCCCGCCCCAGCCACACCAGTTGCCACGGGTGAGTGGGTGGATCCACATCGAGCTGGAAGGCCAGATAGTCGATGATCTCATTCAGTTGCTGCTGCAAGGCCGGCAGATCGAGCTGATTGGCGGTCTCGTCATGGCTCAGCACCAGCCGCGGATCCGGCTTGGTGACGGGCACAGTTTGCAGACCAAATGGCAAGATCAGCGGTGGCTGGTTGACATCCGGTAACGGTTGGCAGCTGCCATCAGGCAGACATACCTTCCCTTGGCGGCTCCCCTGCTGGCGCACAAAGTTACCCCATTCGGTCAATAGCCACTGGTTGGGAGCGAACAGAAGCGACTGTTGGGCCGAGGCATCCGCACCCACTGTCGGAGCCGGTGTGAGCGTGATCTGCCAGCCAACCTCTTTGCAGGAGAAGGGCTGGTTGAGGGCAACCGGCTGGTTGTCTGCAAGGCAGACCAGCGCGGGGGAAACCGGCGTGGCACTGCCCGGCAACTGACGAGCGGGGAGCAGGGTAAAAGGGGGCTTGCCCTGCATGGTGAGGCGCACTTGCAGCACATTGGCGCTGGCGCCCCGCTCGATAAGATAGCGGGGGCCGCTCGCGTCATTGCCAGCGCAGGCCCACAGCGGCAGCAGCCACAGGGCAAACAGGGTGATATGACGACTCATAAGGGGTTAGTGCTCCTGCTCGTAGCCCAGCAGATCGCCGGGCTGGCAATTGAGTTCACGGCAGATGGCCTCCAGAGTGGAGAAGCGCACCGCCTTGGCGTGGCCATTCTTGAGGATCGAGAGATTGGCCTCGGTGATGTCGATGCGCTGGGCCAGCTCGCGGGCGGTCATTTTGCGCTCGGCCAGCAGGGCATCGAGGCGGATGATAATGGGCATATGTTCCTCACACCGTCAGTTGCTGTTCATCGGCCAGCAGTTTGGCCTCGCGCATGACCAGTGCCAGCGCTGAGACGATCAATCCGGCCAGCAGCAACTGAAAGTTTGAGGAGCTGATATTGATGGTGCCGTGCAGTTCAGGGCCTTGCAGAGTGAGCGCTATATCCAGCAGTGGCGTGGTGATGATCTCGGCGATGAAACTGGCACACAGCAGCAGTCCGATCATTTTGTAACGACGGATCTGGTCGAAGGTGAACAGCATGGCGCATCGATAGCCACGAAACAGCTGGAGCAGTTGCCACAGGATGAGCATGAAAACTACATCAGGCAGCAGCATGACCAAGGTCGCCAGCAGGCGGGTACCCACATTGAGGGGGTAGTCGGCAATCGAGGGGGCCGTAGTGGTCACTACTGGTGAGGGCATGTTCAGTGGGACATTACTGAGTGTGGAACCGTCATTCACTGCCAGGGCATCGACCAGCTCCTGATGCAGATAGTCGTTGCCACCCAACAGGTGTGACCAGGCTCCCATGACGGTCATAAGTGGGGTGGCCACCAGTGCAAATAGCAGAACCCACTCGATCAGGCCGCTCATTCGTTCGAGCTTGTTGTGTTTCATCGTTTATCTCCAGATGGAATGTGACAGAAAGATAAGGGCCATGAACGGTGCTGTCAGCAGGGTCAGCAGCAGGCACCATTCGATCAGGTCGCTGATGTGTCCGAGCGTATGGTGTTTCATCGTTTCACCTCTTGCTTGAAAGAGAAAAAAGATGGAGCGTGCGCGCATGAAATTATTGTTTATCAATAAACAGATGCTAGTGTTTATCGTTTTGCGATATAGAGTCAAGGCTAAACTTATTGAAAAACGATAATTTCAATCCGTTCGAAGGGGATGACTTTTGGCTGCTGCCTCTCTAGACTGGCGAGGTTGTATACAAAAACTCAACATGGACAAGGAGTTATCGATGCACCAGGGATGGCTGCTGATCGGATTGTCGCTCACCTATCTGGGGCTGCTGTTTCTGATCGCCTTCGTGGCAGACAAGCACAAACGGCACCGTCTCAAGGGGCAACCGCTGCTCTACAGCCTGTCGCTGGCGGTCTACTGCACCTCCTGGACCTTCTTCGGCACCGTGGGGCAGGCGAGTGAATCCCCCTGGTCGCCGGTGCCCATCTACCTTGGCCCCATGCTGGTCTTTCTGTTTGGCTGGCGGCTGCTGGCCCGCCTTATTCTGGTGGCCAAGCGCGAGCACATCACCTCCATCGCAGACTTTATCGCCGCCCGTTACGGCAAATCCCAGCGGCTCGCCATGGTGATCGCCCTCATCGCCATCATGGGGATCCTCCCCTATCTGGTGTTGCAGCTTAAAGCCATCGTCACCGGGCTGGATCTGCTGATGGTCAACAGCGGCGGCATCAGCCCGACCAGCAATACCAGCGAGTTGGCGCTCGGGGTTACTCTGCTGCTGGCGCTGTTCAGCATCCTGTTCGGCACCCGCCATCTCGATGCCACCGAGCACCACAGGGGGATGGTGGTGGCCATCGCTTTCGAGTCGGTGGTCAAATTGCTGGCCTTTATCGCGGTGGGGGGCTTCGCCCTCTGGCTGATCCTGAGCAAACCGGGCGAGGCTCACGAGCAGGTGACCCGCGACTTCTTTGCGCAGGTGGTGGCGGTGAGCCCCGGCAACCTGCTGGAGCTTGCCATCTATACAGTGTTGGCGATGTGCGCCGTCATCTGCCTGCCGCGCCAGTTTCATGTGACTGTGGTGGAGAACAATCAGGGGCAGGATCTGCACTGGGCGCGCTGGATCTTCCCGCTCTACCTGTTCGTGATGGGGCTCTTTATCTGGCCGCTGGCACTGGCGGGCAAACAGTGGGTGGGGGCTGACATGGCCTCCGACACCTATGTGATCAGTCTGCCGATGGCCCTCGGTTTCGATGGCATGGCGATGCTGGCGTTTCTCGGCGGCACCTCTGCGGCCACCGGCATGGTGATCGTCTGCACCATCGCGCTGGCGATCATGGTGAGCAACGATCTGGTGCTGCCGGTGCTGCTGCGCCGCTTCTGGCGGCAGGGGCGCGACGAGCGGCTGGTGCGTCTGCTGTTGCAGGTGCGCCGTGGCGCCATCCTGCTGATCTTGCTGGCGGCCTGGGGGCTCTACCTATGGCTCGGCGATCTCACCAGCTTGTCGCGCATCGGTTACCTCTCCTTTGGCGCGGTGGCCCAGTTTGCGCCGGCTCTGCTGCTCGGTCTCTACTGGCGCCACGGCAATCGCAAGGGGGTCTATCTTGGGTTGAGCCTCGGAGTGAGCCTCTGGTTCGTGACTCTGCTGGTGGAGAGTGGCTTGCTGGCGGGCTCGCCCTTGGCCGAGCTGCTGGCGCCGCCGGACTGGCCCGCGTTTCGCGAGCTGAGTCTCGGGGCCTGGTGCATCTTCCTGAGCCTGCTCTTCAACCTGCTCGGCTATGTGGCAGGCTCGCTTCTGTCGCGCCCTGCGGTGAGCGAGCGGCTGCAGGCGGCCAACTTTGTCGGCAAGCCGAGCCGCGATACCGCCGCCCTCTATCAGGCGCGGGTCTCGGTCAAGGAGCTGGAGATGCTGGCGGCTCGTTTTGTCGGCTCAAGCCGGGTCAAGCGCGCTTTTGGTCGCTTCGCCGGTGAGCGGGGCGGCACCCTTGCTCCGCAGATGCAGGCCTCGGCCGAGCTGATTGCCCACACCGAACGGCTGCTGGCGGGGGTGTTTGGCACCTCGTCGGCACGGCTGGTGCTTGCCTCTGCCCTGCAGGGGCGCAACATGCAGCTCGAGGAGATCGCCACCATAGTCGATGAGGCCTCCGACGTGTTTCGCTTCAACCGAGGCTTGTTGCAGGGGGCGATCGAGCATATCGGGCAGGGGATCTCGGTGGTGGATAGGGAGCTTCGGCTGGTGGCCTGGAACCGCCGCTACATCGAGCTGTTCCACTATCCGCCGGGGCTTATTCAGGCTGGGCGCCCCATTGAAGAGATCATCCGCTACAACGCGCAGCAGGGGCTTTGCGGCCCCGGCGATATCGAGGATCACGTGGCGCGGCGCGTCGCCTTTATGAAACGCGGCAGCGCCCATATCTCGGCGCGGGAGCGCCCGGACGGGCGGGTGATCGAGATGCAGGGCAACCCCATGCCCGCCGGTGGTTTCGTCATGACCTTTACCGACATCACCCCGTTTCGCGATGCGGAGCGGGTGCTGCGCGAAGCGAACGAACATCTGGAGGCACGGGTGGCCGAGCGCACCCGTGAGCTCTCCGAACTCAACCGCCAGCTGCTGCTGGTGAACCAGCAGGTGGAGCGGGCCAATCAATCCAAGAGCCGTTTTCTGGCGGCGGTCAGCCACGATCTGACCCAGCCCCTCAATGCTGCCAAGCTGTTTACCTCCTCCCTGCTGGAGATGTTGCCAGATGCTGGCGAGCAGGCCCGCATCGCCCGCCATATCGACGATGCGCTGGGGGCGACCGAGGATCTCATCACCGATCTGCTCGATATCTCGCGGCTCGAAGCGGGCAAGTTCAAGGCCAAGAAGCTCGACTTTGCCCTGCGCGATCTGCTCGACAACCTCAAGGCGGAGTTTGGCGTGCTGGCGCAGGCGGGGGGGATCCACTTCTCGGTGGTGGAGAGCAAGCATGCGGTACACAGCGATGTGCGGCTGCTGCGTCGGGTGCTGCAGAACTTCCTCACCAATGCGTTTCGCTACAACCCGGGTGGCCGGGTGCTGCTCGGTTGTCGCCGGATGGGGGAGAAGATCCGCATCGAGGTATGGGACAACGGCCCCGGCATCCCGCAGGACAAGCAGGAGGCTATTTTTGACGAGTTCTCCCGCCTCGATCACTCCCGCACCGCCAAGGAGCAGGGGCTGGGTCTGGGGCTCGCCATCGCCCGTGGCATCTCGCAGGTGCTCGGTCATCAGCTCACATTGCAGAGCTGGCCGGGCAAGGGATCGGTCTTTGCGGTGACCCTCAATCTGGCGACCCGGCCGGTCACGGCCCATCAGCTGGCGGCGCCGGTGGCGCGCGACAGCCAGCTGGAGGGGGTGGCCGTGCTCTGCATCGACAACGAGCGGGACATTCTGACCGCCATGAGCACCCTGCTTTGCCGTTGGGGCTGCGAGGTGCGCTGCGCCGTCGATCTGGCCGAAGCCGAGGCGCTGGTGACAGAAGGGTTTGTGCCGCGGCTGGTGCTCTCTGACTACCACCTCGACGACGGCAAGACCGGGTTGGAGGCGCTCGCTGCCCTGCAGCGGGTGTGTGGCGACGAGCTGGGAGGCATCATCATCAGCGCTGATCGCAAGAGCGAGTTGCAGGCGCAGATCCGCGAGCGGGGGTATGGCTACATCAGCAAACCGGTCAAACCACTCAAACTGCGGGCCCTGATGAACAGCCTGCTGCTGAGTTAAACAGGGGGAGATGTTTCTTATGGCTCCATAAGGGGCTCAATAAAACCGGCTACCTTGTCGCGGATCTTGGGCTGGGCCGCAGGGGTGGGATGAATACCATCGTTCATCATAAGTTCAGGGCGCAGCGCAATATCATCCATGAAGAAGGGCAGCAGGGGCAGATCGTTAGCCTGGGCCAACTCGGGAAAGATCTGTTCGAACTGGCGCAGATAGCGGGCACCGTAGTTGCGGGGCAGCTGGATTTGGGTCAACACCACACGGGTCTGCTGCTCCTTGGCGAGCGCGATCATGCTGGCCAGATTCTGGCGGGTAATGGTCGGCGCGAAGCCACGCAGGCCATCGTTGCCCCCCAGTTCGATCAGAAGCCAGTCTGGCTTGTGCTCCTTCAGCAGCGCAGGCAGACGGGCCAGCGCCCCTTGTGTCGTTTCACCGCTGATGCTGGCATTGAGCAGGGTGTGTTTGCCCCCCTCCTCCTGCCATTTCTGGTTGAGCAGGGCAGGCCAGCTCTGCTCAGCCTGCATTTGATAGCCGGCGCTCAGACTGTCACCCAGCACCAGCAGGGTCTGGGCCTGAGCCGACGAGAGCAGGCTGCCGAGGCCAACCAAAAAGGCAAACAGAATACGCACCATCAATTCAACTCCCGCTATGGATTGTCATCAAGGGATTGGAACAAAGGATACAGAGCATGAGTTCAACCCCCATTATTGTCGTCAAGGGCCTCGGCAAATCGGTTCGCCTCGGCCAGGAAAGCCTCACCATCCTTGAAGGGATCGATCTGCAAGTCAATAGCGGCGAGACGGTGGCCCTGGTCGGCGCCTCCGGCTCCGGCAAGTCCACCCTGCTGGGATTGCTGGCAGGACTCGATCTGCCAAGTCAGGGGGATATAGAAATCCTCGGCAAATCCCTTGGCGAGCTGGATGAAGAGGGGCGGGCCCGATTGCGCGCCGAACAGATCGGTTTTGTGTTCCAGTCGTTTCTGCTGCTCCCGACCATGACTGCGCTGGAGAATGTGATGCTGCCTGCCGAGCTGCGTGGCGAGCGCCACTGCGAGCCGAGGGCCCGCGAGCTGTTGGCGGCTGTCGGGCTTGGCGAGCGGTTGCACCATCTGCCGCCACGGCTCTCTGGCGGCGAGCAGCAGCGAGTGGCCATCGCTCGCGCCTTTATGACCCGTCCCAGCCTGCTGCTGGCAGACGAGCCGACCGGCAACCTCGACAGCAAGACCGGCGAGAAGGTGATCGAGCTGCTGTTTGAACTCAATCGCAAGCACGGCACCACGCTAGTGGTAGTGACCCATGATCATCAGCTGGCCGAGCGTTGCCAGCGGCAACTGGTCATGACGGCGGGCAGACTGGATCTCGAGGTGGCCCATGATGTGGTGTAACGGGGTGAGCTGCGGGTCAGGCGGGAGATGCAAGGGATGATGCCGTGGCGATTGGGATGGCGACTGCTGCGCCGGGAAGGTTTCAGCGGCGAGCTGCGCTGGTTTGTGCTGGCGCTTGCGCTTAGCGTGGCGTGTGTCTTGAGTGTGGCATTGGTGGCGGATCGGCTCGATGCCGGACTCAAGGCGTCTGGCCGCGACTTTATCGGAGCGGATCGGGTGCTGCGCACCGCCGCCGCCCTGCCGGATGGTTGGCTGGAACGAGCGAAACAGGATGGCTTGGCGGTGCAGATCACCGTCAGCTTCAACAGCATGCTGTTTCATGGCGATGCGTTGCAGCTCGCCTCCATTCGGGCGGTGCCCGATGGTTTTCCCTTCTATGGCAAGCTCACTCTGGAACCTGCCCGCGCCCCGGCTCCCGGCGAGATTTGGCTCTCCGCCCGGGTGATGCAGCTGCTTAAGGCGAAAACGGGGGATGAGCTGGAGGTGGGCAATACGGTGCTCAAGGTGGCAGGCCTGCTTGGTGAGGAGCCGGATCAGGGCTTCAGCCCCTTCCTGCTGGCGCCGCGGGCGCTGATCCACAGTGCCGATATCGAGGCGACCGGTGCCCTGCTACCCGGCAGCCGCCAGCAGTGGCGCTATCTGTTCAAGGGGCCGCGAGAGTCGCTGGCCCGTTACGAGCAATGGTTGTTGCCGCAATTGCAGGCCGGACAGAAGTGGATCAAACCGGATGACAGCGAATCCCAAGTGGGCCGATCGCTGGCCAATGCCGAGCGTTTCTTCCGGCTTGCCTCGCTAAGCGGGGTGTTGCTGGGGGCGTTGGCGATGGGGATTGCGGTGCGCCACTTTGCCGAGCGCCAGACCAATATGGTGGCGCTGCTCAAGACGCTGGGGGCATCACGTCGCTCGCTCTGGCAACTGATGGGAACCCTGCTGCTGTCGCTGACGCTGATCGGTGCGCTGCTGGGTCTGGTAGCGGGCACCGTCATGCAGTGGATCACCTTGCAACTGCTGGGGGACCTGCTGCCGCCGGATCTGCCCCCCCCCTCCTGGCGCCCCTTTGCGCTGGGGGTGGCGGTGGCGCTCTTTATCACCCTGCTGCTCGCTTTTGTGCCCTTCTTGCGGCTGCTGAAGGTGCCGCCGCTGCGGGTATTGCGCCGGGAGCTGGAGGCGGGGATTCCCCCCTGGCTGGCCCTGCCGGTCGGCCTGTTCGGGCTGTTTGCGCTGGTCTGGGGCTTTACCGCCGATGTGCGGCTGGCGCTGGGGCTGGTGGGGGGCATGGGTTTGCTGATGGGGCTGTTGGCCCTGCTGGCGGCGCTGATGTTGCGGCTGGGGACGAAAGTGAGCGGGCCTCATGCCTTGCGGCTGGCGCTGGCCCACCTGTCGCGCGAGCGCAGCAGCGGCCTATTTCAGCTGGCGGGTTTTGCGCTGGCGCTGATGCTGTTTGGCTTGCTCTGGGCGGCCCGGGTCGATCTGCTGGATGAGTTTTCAGCCCGTCTCCCGGTTGATGCGCCCAACCGTTTTCTGGTCAATGTGGCGGAGAACGAGCGGGAGGGGATCCTGAGCGAACTGGCGGCGGCTGGGGCCACCACCTCCGATTTCTATCCCATGGTGCGCGGCAGGCTGACCCATATTGCCGGTGAGGCGGTGGGCGAGGGGGCCAGCAGTGGCCGCGAGGGGGTAGATCGGGAGCTCAACTTCACCACCACGGCTACCCTGCCAACCGACAACAAGCTGGTGGCCGGGAAGTGGCTTGCCGGGTCCGGCGAGGTGTCGGTGGATAGCGAGTTGGCCAAGCGGCTCGATATCAAGCTGGGGGACATGCTCGCCTTTACCATCGAGGGGCGCAGCTTCGGCGCCAGGGTCACCAGTCTGCGCAGCATCAAGTGGGACAATATGCGCCCCAACTTCTACATGATCTTCTCCGAGGATCTGCTGGCACCCTTCTCCCGTACCTGGCTTGGCAGCTACCGGCTGCCCGAGGCGGGGCGCACTGCCGAGGTGGAGTTGATCCGCCGCCACCCCACGGTGAGTCTTATCGATGTGGATGACCTGATTGCGCGGCTCACTCAGGTATCGGAGCAGGTGAGCCGTGCACTGGCGCTGATGCTGGGGCTGGTGACAGTGGCCGCGCTGCTGGTGCTGCTGACCCAGACCCAAGCCAGCATGGCTCAGCGTCGGCGCGAACTGCTGCTGATGCGCACCCTGGGTGCCAGCAGCGAACTGCTGAAAAAGATGCTGCGTTGGGAGCTGGTGGCCAGTGGTGCGCTGGCGGGGCTCTGCGCCGCCATGGTGGTGGAGCTCTGCTCCTTTGGCCTGCAGTGGTGGTGGTTCGAGGGGGTGTGGCAGTTCCACTGGGCCATCTGGCTTGGCCTGCCGACTCTGGGGGCGCTGTTGGTGACGCTGGCGGGGCAGGGGATGCAGCGCCAGCTGCTGGCTGGCACCCTGAGCGATCGGCTGCGGGGGCTGGGTCAGGGACTGTTGTAATCCGGCCAGCGCGAGCCGATACACACAAGGTGCAATAGCGCAGCCGCAATAAGCAAGCAGCCCGGCCTTGGTCGGGCTGCTTGCTATGCGAGGTGCTGACGAGTGGACGCAGCGAACAGGTGTGAGTTAGCGGGGCTCGCGCAGCAGATTGGCGAGGGCACTCGGCAGCTCGGGATAGCTGAAGTGGAAACCGGCCTGTTGTAGCCGAACTGGTATCACCTTTTGTCCGGTCAGCAGCAGATCTGCCGCCTCCCCCATCACCAGTTGCAACAGCGGCGCCGGGACGAAGAAGAGGTGTGGACGGTGCAGCGTGGTGGCAAGGGTCTGGCTGAACTCCCGGTTGCTGACCGGATGGGGCGCAGTGCCGTTGAAGATGCCGCTGCACTCTTCGTGCTCCAGTATGAACAGGATGGCGCGCACCAGATCCTGCACATGGATCCAGCTCATCATCTGGCTGCCCGACCCCATGGGGCCGCCGAGTCCGAGTCGGTATGGGGGGAGCATTTTGGGTAGCGCTCCCCCATCCATGCCGAGCACCAGCCCGATCCGCACGATACAGACCCGGGTCTGCTTGCTTTGTGCTTCCAGTGCCAGGGTCTCCCACTGTTGGCAGAGTTGGTGGGTGAACTCGTCGTTGGGAGAGCGGCACTGCTCGTCGAGGGTTTCGGTGCCCTGTCTGCCATACCAGCCGATGGCGGAGGCGTTGATCAGCACCTTGGGCGGCGTTGTGGAGAGCTTGATGAGATCAACCAGCTGCTCGGTCAGCAGCCAGCGGCTGTCGCAGAGCAGCTGTTTACGCGATTCGCTCCAGCGTCCGGCGGCGATGGGTTCACCCGCCAGATTGATCACCGCATCCACGTCATTGAGGTCATCGAGCCGGTCAAGGTTATCCAATACCTTGATATCGTGACCGAGCAGGGAGTAGGCGCGGCTCCCCTGCCTGCTCAATACCACGACCTCGTGATTGACCTTGAGATGGGCAACCAGCTTGCGGCCGATAAAGCCGGTTCCTCCGGTAATCAGAATCTTCATCGTTGCACGCTCCTGCTGCCGTTTGCTCTACTCTAATGGCGTCGTCCTCCTTCAACAAGTGGACGAGTTTGACACGTTTTGTTCATTCGACTGATGTTAACTCTATCCTCTTCTTGCGACATATTGTTGAACAATAGTTTGAATTGATTGATTTTTGTCGGGTGGACATTTGTTGTTCAATCGCTATTATGGCGACCCTTTCGCCTGTCCACCGGGGCTGTCACCCACCATCCGAGCATCAAAGAGGCCGCCATGCCATTTCGTCGTTTGAAACTTCGCCAGCTTTACTCGAGGATTCTGGTGGCACTACTGATGGGGGGCGGGATCCTGCTGCTGGGGGTTGTTGCCGTTATCTGGCAGACAGTGACCGAGATAGAGCATGATTCCGATTCACGCTTGCAGCATGCCCGGATGATGTTTGATCGCTCCATCGGCCATGCCCGGCAAGCGGCCATCAATGTGGAGGGGATGCTTGGTCACCCCTGCAAGGAGGCGGCACAACTGCTGCGCGAACAGGTGGCCACTGTGCCTGATGTCCGCTCTGCCAATCTGGCTATAGGAAATCGTATCTATTGCACCTCGCTCTATGGTGACTACGATGGCCCCTTCAACCCTGACAGTTATGTGGATGGCAGGCTGCAACTGCTGCCAGGCAATGAGGTCACACCGGATCGCCCCCTGATCGTGCTGCGCCACGAAACGGACAAGGGGAGTGTGCTGATCGGTGTGGATGGCTACTACCTGCGCAATACCCTGGAGATCTCCAGCAAGAACTCCCCGATGGCTCTGGTGGTGGGGCAGAGGGCACTGTTTGGCTCAGGTCAGTTCGGGGCGGCGCCCTCTCCGGCAGAAGAGGGTTATATTGCCCTCGCTTCGGCCGATTTCCCCTATCAGGTCGTCACCCGGATCACGGTGCATGATTACTTGAGCCACGCATGGCGCTACTCCAGAGATACCTTGATCCTCTCTCCACTGCTGGCGCTGCTGATTGGATTCGGCACCTTCAGGCTGATGGGGCGTAGCAGCTCACCAGCGGAGGAGCTCAAGCGGGCGTTGATCGAGGAGGAGTTTATCCCCTACCTGCAGCCGGTGGTCTCCGGTGAGGATGAGCAGTGGCGTGGCTGTGAGGTGCTGATGCGCTGGCAGCATCCCAAGCAGGGGATGATCTCGCCGGATCGCTTTATCCCGCTGGCGGAAGATAGCGGCCTGATCGTGCCCATGACCAGCCTGTTGATGGCCGAGGTGCGTGACCACTTCTCCCCTTATGCCCGCAAGCTGCCGGCAAAGTTTCATTTTTGCTTCAATATCAGCGCCAAGCACTTCCAGGATCTCGACCTGTTGGCTGACTGCAAGGCCTTTCTCGACGCGTTTAAGGACAATCCCGTTGATTTGGGGTTGGAGCTGACGGAGCGGGAGCTGCTGGTGGCTGATGAGACAACCGCCCGGATGTTTGCCGAGTTGCGCAAACTGGGCGTGTTGATCGCTATCGATGACTTTGGCACCGGTCACTCCAGTCTGACCTATCTGCAGCAGTTTCAGGTCGATGCAATCAAGATTGACCGTAGCTTTGTAGAGATGATCGGTACGGATGCACTCTCCAGCCATATCGTTGAAAACGTGATTGATCTGGCGAAGCGACTTGAATTGATCCTGATCGCGGAGGGGGTCGAGAAGCAGTCGCAGGCGGACTACCTGCGGGCTCGCCACGTTGACTATCTGCAAGGATATCGCTACGGCCGCCCCATTCCGATGAAGCAGTTTTGCAAGACCCTGTTTGGCTGAACGGGTGAATGGGGAGCATAAAAAAAACCAGCGAGCGCTCGCTGGTTTTTTGTTAATACGGTTTGGCTTGGGCGTTCAGAGCATCCGCTGGAGGGAGCGGGCCAGCCGCTTGACCCCCTCCTCGATGGTCGCCTCATCGACGCAGGAGAAGCTCAGGCGCAGGGTGTTCTTGATTTCGGGGCGTACATAGAAGGGGGCGCCGGGCACGAAGGCTACCTTCTCCTTGATCGCCTCATCAAACAGGGCCATGGCGCTGATGTGGGCTGGCAGAGTCAGCCAGAGGAACATGCCCCCTTCCGGTCTGGTGTAGCTGACGCCGGGCGGGCAGTGACGGGCCAGTGCAGCCTCCATGGCAGCACGCTGGCGACCATAGACCTCCTTGATCTTCTCCAGATGGGCATCCAGTGAATTGTCGGTCAGGAAGCGGTGCAGCACCTGCTGGCTGAAGGCGTTGCTGTGCAGATCGGTGGCCTGCTTGGCGATGGTCACCTTCTTGCGCAGCCACTCCGGCACCAGCATCCAGCCCAGACGGAAGGCGGGCACCACGGTTTTGGAAAACGAGCCGAGCAGCACGGTATTGTTTGGCGCCAGCTTGGCAATGGGGGGCAGATGCTCCCCTTCGAAGCGCAGCTCGCCGTAGGGATCATCTTCCACCATCAACAGCTCGTGGCGCACCAGTCGCTCGGCCAGTGCCTCGCGGTTGGCACGGTTGTAGGAGACACCGCTCGGGTTCTGGAAGTTGGGCACGCCGTAGAGCAGCTTGGCATTGGATCCGCTTGCCAGCAGCGCATCCAGCGCCGCCAGATCCAGACCCTCTTCTTCAAGGGTGATCGGCTTGAAGGTGGGTTGATAGACAGAGAAAGCCTGAATGGCGCCAAGGTAACCCGGCTCTTCGATGATGAGATCCTGACCCTCGTCGATCAGCACCTTGCCCAGCAGATCCAGCGCCTGCTGGGAGCCGCTGGTGATGAGGATGTTGTCCGGATTGACCTGCATGCCGTGGCGGGTCAGATAGCGGTCGGCAATATATTGGCGCAGCGGGGCGAAGCCTTCGGTCGCCGCATATTGCAGGGCGGCAGCCCCTTGCTCGCGCAGCACATCCTGACAGGCCTGATCGATCGCCTTGACCGGAAACAGGTGGGGATTGGGCAGGCCACCAGCGAAGGAGATGATCTCCGGATTGGCGGCAACTTTGAGGATTTCACGGATAAAGGAAGGTTCAACCTTCTCGAAGCGCTGGGCAAAAAACGGCTGCATAGACAATTCTCTCGGCATGTGGGCGGTCGCTCCATTCGACCGCCAGGTTATCCGTTTGTATCAGATTTCAGAAATGAGGCAATGATTGTCACAAAAATCGCCAAAAAAGGCAGGTTTGGCACCTGCCCGAATTTTACCTGCCCGTGTGGCTCCCATGAATTGAAATGAGTTAGGGCGATCTTGTTTTGTGGACAAGCAACTGACCTTACAAACCCGGTTCCTTGAGGAAGCGGATCATCAGGTCGGTGTTGGCGCCAAGTTGGCTTTCTACTCTGCCTGGGAATAGTTCCGCCATCTTGTCGAGGCGGTCGTACTGGGTGTGCCAGATTTTTCCCCACTGGGTTTCGCTGTCACGATCGCAGGCGCTCTTGGTGGTGGCGTCATAGCAGTCCCACAGCGCTGGATTGGTGCTTTGGGAGTAGCCGTCATAGCCATCAGCGCCGTTGATGGTGAAGTTGGTCGCTTCAACGTAGGCGATCGGCACCCCCAGGCAGGCAAAGGGAGCGTGATCTGACCAGCTGCCAGTCTCCCCTTCCGGATAACCGCTGTAGCTGGGATGAATGGCAAACGGGGTCGCAGTCTGTTTGGAGAGGGTAAGCAGGCGATCCCGCACCTTGGGATCGAAGCTGTAGCGGCTCGGATCTGTGCAGTTGTATTCGGCGACGTCCGAGTGGGCTGAGTGGACGTAGACGATGTCGCCCCCGGCGATGGTGTCGTAGTTCACCATCGCCAGCAGCTTGGCGACGGCGGTGCTGTCGAGGCTGGCGGCATAGGCTTTGGAGCCGTTGAGACCGTTCTCCTCCGCCCCGAAGAATGCAAAGCGAACCGTGTATGGCAAGGTTTGTCCTTTAAGCGCCTCAGCCACTGCCAGTAGGGCTGCGACGCCAGCGCCGTTGTCGGTGGCTCCTTCAGAACCTTTCTTGTCGCCCGTACTGTCGTAGTGGGCGCCGATCAGGATCACCTTGTCACTTGTGCCCTTGAGCTCAGCGATCAGGTTTTGGGAGTTTTTACTGGCGCCGCTTTTGGTGTAGGTGAAGGGTTGGCGTTGCACATCGTAGCCCCAACCGGTCAGATGGTCCTGGATCCATGCCGCGGCACGAGTTTCTGCCTCTGTCCCCGTGGGGCGCGCGCCAATCCCTTCTGCGGTTGAGCTCAACTGCACCAGATACTCATAGGCCTGCTCGGCGGCAGCAGGGGTTTGTGAGTTATTTGTTGATGTGTCGCATCCCGCAAGCAAAGTGGTGATGGCAAACGCCAATGCTCTGTATTTCATACTGCAATCCTTTGTTGTGTATGGTTTTATTTGCGCAGGCAGCATGTACTCGACGCGTGACCGATTCTGTGAACGGGTCGGCATTTGTCAACTGTTGTCAATGAAATGGAGAGAGATGAGGGATTTGTTTCGCGAAACACTTGCGCCTTGGGCCTATCTTGGGATAATTCGCTCCCCTGTTTTCGCGGGTCGATGAAATGCCGAGCCGCGAGCGGTCCCGCTAGGGATCGGACACAAGATGTATTACCCGGATTGATGAAATAACGAGACCATTATGCCTGTGACCCAAGATGTATTTAACGAAGACGGCAAGTTCATGCGCAAGATCCGCAGCTTTGTCCGTCGCGAAGGCCGCCTGACCAAAGGGCAGGAGAAGGCCCTGGAAGAGCTCTGGCCGGTCATGGGCATCGATTTCGAGCCAAAGCAGCTCGATCTGGTCGCACTGTTTGGCCGTGAAGCACCTGTGGTGCTGGAGATCGGCTTTGGCATGGGCGCCTCTCTGGTGGAGATGGCCAAGAATGCCCCCGAGAAAAACTTCATCGGCATTGAAGTGCACTCCCCGGGCGTGGGCGCCTGTCTGGGTACCGCTCAGGAAGCGGGCGTCACCAATCTGAAGGTGATCTGCCACGATGCGGTCGAGGTGCTGGAGCACATGATCCCGAACGGCTCACTCTCCTGCCTGCAGCTCTTCTTCCCGGATCCCTGGCACAAGAGCCGTCACCACAAGCGTCGCATTGTACAGCCTGCGTTTGCCCAGGATATTCGCCAGAAGCTGGCCATCGGTGGCATGTTCCACATGGCGACCGACTGGGAAAACTATGCCGAGCACATGCTGGAAGTGATGAGCGCCGCCGAGGGTTACGAGAACACCTCTGCCACCGGCAACTGGGTGCCTCGTCCGGACTGGCGTCCGCTGACCAAATTTGAACAACGTGGCCACCGTCTCGGCCACGGGGTTTGGGATCTGATTTTCAAGCGTGTCAGCTAAGCTGGCACGTCAACACACCTAGCGTATCAACTAACTTGAGGAGCTATCATGGCCAATCGTAGCCGCCGCCTGCGCAAGAAACTGCGCGTCGATGAATTCCAGGAAATGGGTTTCGACATCAGTTTCAACTTCCCGGTCGGCACTGCCGAAGAGACCATCGATGCGGTAGTCGATGCGATGATCGATGAGGTTGTTGAACCCCGTAAACTGGCTTTTGCCGGCTCCGGTCACCTGGCCTGGGAAGGGATGATCTGCACCCAGCAACTGGGCAAGTGTACCGAAGAAGACCGCGCTGCCGTCAAATCCTGGCTGGAAGGCAAGGGGATGGAAGCCGTGGTCGTTACCGAGCTGTTCGACCTCTGGTACGGTGAACCGGCCTGATACAAGGCTGCCGCATCTGGCGCCTTGTTGTGGGTAACTGAAAAATCCCGCCGCTGGCGGGATTTTTGTCAGTGGGGATGGGATCTCCACCGCTGTTTTAGTCATGGAATCGCTTATTGCTTATGGTGTTGTCATCCGAATTACTGGCCAGCATCCTTGAAGAGGTGCGCCCGTTGCTGGGACAAGGCAAGGTGGCCGACTACATTCCGGCACTGGCTCAGGTACCGGCCGATCGGCTTGGTATCGCAGTCTGTACCGTCGAGGGGGAGCTGTTCACCGCCGGTGACGCTTTTGAACCCTTCTCCATCCAGAGTATCTCCAAGGCCCTGAGCCTGACCCTGGCACTCACCCTCTATCAGGAGGAGGAGATTTGGGCCCGGGTTGGCAAGGAGCCCTCCGGCCAGCCCTTCAACTCGCTGGTTCAGCTCGAGTTCGAGCAGGGGATCCCCCGCAACCCCTTTATCAATGCCGGGGCGCTGGTAGTGAGCGATCTGCTGGAGACCCGCCTCACTGCGCCCCGTCAGCGTACCCTCGAGCTGGTGCGCCGTCTTTCCGGCAATCCGGCCATCATGGCGGATCAGGTGGTCGCCCGCTCCGAATATCAGCACTCTGCCCGCAACGCCGCCATCGCCTATCTGATGAAGGCCTATGGCAACTTCGAAAACGAAGTGGACAAGGTGCTGCAAAGCTACTTCAATGCCTGTGCCATTCGCATGAGCTGCGTCGATCTGGCGCGGGCATTCATCTATCTGGCCAACCGTGGTGTGCCACTGGGCGAGAGCGTGCCACTGTTGCCAGCCCGCACCACCAAGCAGGTCAACGCCCTGCTCGCCACCTGCGGCCTTTATGACGAGGCGGGCGATTTTGCCTATCGGGTCGGCATGCCGGGCAAATCGGGTGTCGGCGGCGGTATCATCGCCCTGATCCCGGGCGAGCTCTGCGTCTGTGTCTGGTCGCCGGAGCTCAACAAAGCCGGCAACTCGCTGGCGGGCACGGCGGCGCTGGAGCTGCTGGCCGAGCGGCTGGGTCGCTCCATTTTTTAACCTTGTTCACTATGAATCGAGAAATCACCATGAAACGACATCTTCGCTTCCTGCAGGCCGCGCTGGCGACCTTACTGCTCTGGTGTGCCCTGCCCGCCGTGGCAGGGGAGTTGCCACCGCTCTCGCTGGCCGATGCCAAGGCCAAACAGGCGGTCATTCTGGATACCCGCGCCAGCTACTTCTATCAGGGGTGGCCGATGGAAGGGGAGAAGCAGGGAGGTCATGTGGCGGGCGCCGAGAACCTCTCTGCCGAGTGGAAATACAGCGATGAAGAGTGGCCAAAGGCGCTCGAGATCAAGGGGCTGAAGGCCGATCGTCCGGTTGCCCTCTACGGTGCGTCCCGCGAAGTGGCCGAGGTGGCCCGTCTGCTGCGCAAGCAGGGGATCAAGCAGCTGTTCGAGCTGCAAGGGTGGCAAGCCGCACCGCGCGAGTCGCTGGCACGCTGGCAGCAGCTGGTCTATCCGCGCTGGTTGGCGGATCTGCAAGAGGGCAAGCCGGTTGCCGCTGCGCCCAAGGGTGACTGGAAGCTGTTTGAAGTGGATTGGGGTTCACCCAAGGCCTACCTCATCAGCCACATCCCGGGGGCCGGATATATCGATACCAACAGCCTCGAAGAGGAGCCGCTGTGGAACAAGGTCTCTGACGAAGCGCTCAAGAAGCTGCTGCTGGATAACGGCATCCGTCACGACACCACCGTCATCCTCTATGGTCGCAACACCATGGCGGCTGCCCGTGCCGCGCACCTGATGATGTATGCGGGGGTGAAAGATGTACGCCTGCTGGACGGTGGTCTGGATGCCTGGTTTATCCAGCACCTGCGTACCGAAACGGGTTTGCCCAACAAATATGAGCCGGTGAAGGAGTTTGGCGTGGCCATTCCCGCTCACCCTGAGTACTACACCACGTTAAGTCAGGCGAAAGAGTTGCTCAAGCAGCCCGATAGCGCACTGGTCAGCGTGCGTACCTGGGACGAGTTTGTCGGCAACACCTCAGGTTACAGCTACATCAAGCCAAAGGGCGATATCCCGGGGGCCAAGTGGGGTCACGGCGGGGTGGATGCCAACAGCATGAGCGATTTCCACAACCCGGACGGCACCATGAAGCCGGCCCGCGAGATCCTCGCCATGTGGGAGCAGTGGAATATCGAGCCAACTCAGCAGGCTGCGTTCTACTGCGGTACCGGCTGGCGCGCCTCCGAGGCCTTCTTCTACGCGTGGCTGATGGACTGGAAACAGATCAGCGTCTACGACGGCGGTTGGTACGAGTGGAGTTCCGATCCCAAGAACCCGACCGTGACCGGTGAGCGTCAGCCTGCCAAGTCATGATTGCGCTCTTGCGCTGAAAAGAAGAGGCCGGACAGATGTCCGGCCTTTTTGTATCCGCTCGTGCCTGCGCCAGCCTGCCACTACACTTTGCTGGTGGCTATCAGGTCGATGGAAGGAGTGACTGATGAGACGGATATGGACAGGCCTGCTGGTGGCAGGCGTACTGGCACAGGGGGTAATGGCTGCCGAACGGGCTCGTTATCTGGTGCAACTCAAGCCGGGGGCGGAGGCCGCTGTGCTGGCCCAAAGCAAGAGGATGGGGGGCGAGCTGGCCCTGCAACTGCCCGAGCAGCATGCGCTGGCGCTCTGGTTGCCAGCTGCTGCAGCGACAGCGCTGGCGCGCAACCCCAACGTGCTGTGGGTGGAGCCGGATGCCAAGCGTTATGCCAGTGCCGAGACCCTGCCTTATGGCATTCCCATGGTACAGGCGCCACTGCTCAGTGACGCGGCGGCGGGAGAGGTGCTGGTGTGTATCATCGACTCGGGCTACAGCGGCAATCACCCGGATCTGCCCCATGGAGCCCAGGTGCAAGGCAGTGACAATGTCGGCACGGGCAGTTGGAGCAGTGACGAAAACGGTCACGGCACCCACGTAGCAGGCACCATAGCCGCCGTTGGGGGGAACGACATGGGGGTGGTCGGCGTATTGCCGGCTCAGAACGTTCCGCTGCATATCATCAAGGTGTTTGGTGCCAACGGCTGGGCCTATACCTCCAACCTGGTGGGGGCTCTCAATGCCTGCAAGCAGGGGATGAGCAGTCGTGGCTTTACTCGCATGGTCATCAACATGAGCCTAGGGGGCAATGTGCCCAGCAAGACGGAAGAGCAGGCGTTCAATCAGGCTTACAGCCAGAATGTGTTGAGTGTGGCGGCGGCGGGCAATGCGGGCAACACCAGCAAGTCCTATCCCGCCTCTTACAGCAGTGTGGTGAGCGTGGCTGCTATCGATGGCAGCAAGCAGTTGGCTTATTTCTCGCAACGCAACGATCAGGTGGAGCTGGCGGCCCCCGGTGTTGCTGTGCTGTCGACCGTGCCGAGTGGTTACGCCAGCTACAGCGGTACCTCGATGGCGACCCCTCATGTGGTCGGGGTCGCCACCCTGGCCTGGTCACAGCGGCTGGAGTGCAGCAATGATCAACTGCGCCAGACCCTGCGCAGCAGCGCCCAGGATCTGGGGGCTGTCGGACGGGACAACAGCTATGGCTATGGTCTGGTGCAGGCCAGAGCCGCGGCAGATCGGCTGGCACTTGGCTGTGGTTCCGGTACCGGTAGCAGTGGCAAACCGGGTGGTCGCAAGTAACTGATTTTTGATGGTGATCTCACTTTATTGTGCAAGTTTCCGACTGCCTGCCGGATTGGAGTAGGCTGGATATGACACCCTCGTGGTGAGGGTGAAAGGAGAAGAGTGCGCCTATGAAAAAACTGATGATGATCCTGGTGTGCGCCCTGGGGCTGGTAGCATGCAGCTCCCAATACATCATGAGCACCAAGGATGGCAAGATGATCACCACAGAGAGCAAGCCCAAGCTGGACGAGAGTACCGGTATGTATCGCTATTACGATCATGAAGGGCGTGAGGTGATGATCAATAAAGAAGATGTGACCCAGATCATGGAGCGTTGAGCGCTCATATGCAGTCAGGGCCGCAATATGCGGCCCTTCACATTTTTACCGGCAAATTCCTCCATTTTCTCAGGCAATCGCCCCTCTTTCGCCGCAAATGCGCGTTCGGGTACAGCTTCCGTTATGGTTCGGTCCGTATTATTGCACTCCGTTTTTTATTGGAGGTGTTATGTCCCTGATGTCTATCTGGAATTCCCGTTTTTCCGCGCGCACCCTGCTGGGTGGTGTCTTGCTGGTGGTGGCGTCAGCCAGCCATGCTGGCGATGATCAGTTCACGCTGGGGCGGACTATTTTGCTGGGGGCCGGTGATCATGGTGCGACAATTCCTTTGGTGATTTGCCGTCAGACCAAATATATCAAGGTGAAGGCAGAACGTGATTTGACCCTGGATCGGGTGGTGGTGACCTATGGTGGTGATCGTACCAAAACCATTCGCTTCGATCGGGAGATGAGCAGTGATAAAGAGACCGAGTGGAAATCACTGGGTTCGCGTCGTTGTGTGAAAAAGATCGAAGTGTACGGTAATTCAGAGCGCAGCAAAGCGGGCGTAAAAGTATTCGGCCGTAAATAATCGATGCATTTTGTCTGCACGAACAGATGAGCTAAAAATAATGGCGAGCCGTGGCTCGCCATTATTTTTTATGGTCGGCTTTGCTATTTTTTCGGCCGAAATGGCTTGATGACAGTTTCATCGCACTCAAGATACGGCCCTTCCATCAAATCGATGCAGTAGGGGATGGCGGGGAATACTGCATCCAGACACTCGCGGATCGATTTGGGCTTGCCCGGCAGATTGACGATCAGGGTATCGTCGCGCAGCCCGGCAGTCTGGCGCGACAGAATGGCGGTCGGCACAAACTTGAGGGATTCGGCCCGCATCAGCTCGCCAAAGCCCGGCATCATGCGATCACACACCGCTTCGGTCGCTTCCGGCGTGACATCCCGCTTGGCCGGGCCGGTGCCGCCTGTGGTGACGATGAGACAACACTGCTCTTCATCCGCCAGCCGGATCAGGGTCGCTTCAATCTGATCCTGTTCATCGGGGATCACCTGATAGACAGGTTCCCACTCCGAGGTCAGATAGGCGTTCAGGGTGTCGATGATGGCCTTGCCGGAGAGGTCTTCATAGATGCCCGCGCTGGCGCGATCGCTGACGGTGACGATACCGATTTTTGCCTTGCTCATGGTCTGCTCTTGAATGTCCGATAAAAGTGGCAATTAAAATAGCATAATCAGTGAGATATGTTAAATCGTCGGAAGGAGCTACTGGTCATTTTATGGATGATAAAGAGTCGAATGAAGCAAAATTAATTTATCCCGACTTTTATTGGAAATAAAAAACATAAAAAAGCAGCCTAAAATGTCTAAGTGTTTTGCATGCTCTTTCTTTTTTAAGCAAATGTTTGTTTCTGCATGTTATTTCAATGGATGATTTTCATCATGGTTGCCATTTTAATAACGATTACCTGAGTGGTGTGGTGAGCTCTTTGCCGCTCGGTCGTATATAAAGTTTTATATGGCTGGTTCCTCAAGTTGTAGAGCCAGCAATAGTCGCCAAGGAGGGCATATGGAGTTGCCTGATTTTGACACCCTGAAGGAGTTGGCTGCGAGTGAGCCTTCCCGGCTGGATGCGATCCTGAGGCAGCAGATAGACCAGTTGATGGCCCGGGCTAGCCCGGATCAGCAGCGCCGTCTGCGCGGATTGCAGTTCAAGATTGATGGTCAGCGTCGGCTGGCTAAAAACAATCTAGACAGCTGTATCCGGATTGCCAACATGATGCGGGAATCCTTTTATCTGATGCGCAGCGAAATGATCCAGTTCAGAGAAGAGGGAGAGCCTCCGCCTGAAAACGATGGCAGTGGTAAAATAATCCGTCTGGCGGACTATCGACGTCGTAAATAATCTGCAAGAAACTCCTTGGTTGATATTTCAGCCAAATCGGTGAGGTCATAATAAAGGGAATTGCTGACGACCTGATTGTTATGGTTTTTAATGTTAGTCGTAATGTATTTGTGATGTAATCTCTTTTCTCCTTCTTGTAATAAATTATTAGTCAGGTTGTGATTGAGGTGGATGAATAACGGTAAAAGTTAGGCTAATATGGCCGAAATTTTTATTGCTACGACTCGAAGGGATTATGAGAAGTATCACACCAAGACGGGTGTTGTCGCGGGAGCAACAGACAGAGATCACCCGCATTATCGTCAAGGTGGGTCAGTTGTTGGCCCAGTTCGGGGCGGAGAGCCGGATCATCGAACAGACCACGGTGCGACTGGGGATGGCGCTGGGGTTGGAGAGTGTCGAAATGGCTATCTCGTCGAGCGCCATTGTGCTCACCAGTCTCTATCAGGGCAGCTGTGTCACCACTACCCGGCGGGTGCGTGAACATGGCATCAACATGCAGGTGGTGTGCGAAATCCAGCGGATCTGCATCATGGCGGAGAAAGAGCTGATCGGCGCACGGGAAGTGCGCCAGCGACTCGAGGCCATTGTCCCCTTCCATTATCACCCCTGGCTGGTGGTGCCCATGGTAGGGCTCTCCTGTGGAGCCTTTAGTCTGCTGTTTGGTGGTGATTGGCCCATCTTCCTGGTGACCTGCTTCTCGTCTGCCGTCGCGATGCGGGTGCGCCAGCTGATGGCCCGCCATCATCACAGTCCGCTCATCAACTTTGCTGTAACCGGCTTTATCGCCACCTTGCTCTCCTCCAGCGCCACCTTCTTCAACTGGGGTGACCAGCCCTATCTCGCCATGGCGGCCAGCGTGCTGTTGCTGGTGCCGGGCTTTCCGCTGATCAATGCGGTCTCCGACATGGTGAAGGGCTACTTCAACATGGGCTTGGCCCGCTGGGGGACTGCGACCCTGCTGACCATCAGTGCCGCCATAGGTATCATTTTGGCCATGTCGGTCACCGGGATCTGGGGGTGGAAAGTATGATGGATTTGCTCTGGCTACTGGCCAAGGATGCCTTCTGGTCCTCCATCCCGGCGGTGGGGTTTGCCATGCTGTTCAACGTGCCACCGCGAATGCTGAAGTATTGCGCCATGGGCGGCGCGCTGGCCCACAGCCTGCGTACCCTGCTGATCCACTATGGTATGCCCATCGAGTGGGCGACGCTGGCGGCAGCGACCACGGTCGGCTTTGTCTGCGTCTATTGGTCGCGCCGTCTGCTGGCGCCGCGTCCGGTGTTCAGCGTTGCCTCCATTATTCCGATGATCCCGGGCAGCTATGCGTTCAAGACCATGATTGCGGTAGTGGAGCTCAACATCAATGGCGTGACCATGGAGTTGATCCAGAGTGCGGTGGAGAACGGCCTCAAGGCGCTCTTTATCGTCGGTGCCCTCAGTTTCGGTTTGGCGATCCCCTCTCTGGTCGTGTACCGTAACCGCCCCATAATCTGACAGACGGTGAGAGGCCCCATGAAGATTTCCATGATTGCCGCCATGGCCCACGACAGGGTGATCGGCAAGGACAACCAGATGCCCTGGCATCTGCCTGCCGATCTGGCTCAATTCAAGCGTGTCACCCTCGGTAAACCGGTATTGATGGGGCGCAAAACCTTCGAATCCATCGGTCGACCGCTACCCGGACGGCGCAATCTGGTGATCAGCCGCAACCCCGACTACCGGGCCGACGGCGTGGAGGTGATCGACTCGGTGGACGCGGCGCTGGCGCTGCTGGCCGGCAGTGACGTGGCCGAGCTGATGGTGATCGGAGGCGGTCATCTCTACGGCCAGCTGCTGCCACGGGCCGACAGGCTCTATCTGACCCGCATCGATCTGGCGGTGGAGGGTGATACCCGCTTTCCGGCCTTCGACGAGGGCGACTGGTCGTGCATCGAGCGCGAGTCACATCAGCCTGACGAGAAGAATCCCCACTTCTACTGTTTCGAAACCTGGCAGCGGCGTTGACGGGCGGCGTTACCGCTCTGGCTGATAGCCCCTTGTGTTGCACAAGGGGCTTTTTTCGCACGGGCTATTTGCCAGAAGCTCCGTGTCAGCAGGCCGATTGTCCAGAGGTGGCAGGGCGATCTCATCGCGGCGTGTGAACGCACCTTCATCCTCTGCTCTGCCCCTCCTCTGCTCCTTTTCTTGTCCCCCAATCTGTCCTCATTGTGACCAATAAATGGTTAGATATGTAATTATTTGGTCGCTGTTGATTATCTGGATGGCGCGTCACACAGTTACCGTCATTAACCTGCATTTTCTTGCGCTTTTTTGATTGTTTTTGAATGATTTTTCCCAGTGCATCTTCGTTTTATATGGAAGATTTTATGGATAAGACCAGGCTTTGTTCGGTTTTTATTGATAAAAATAACTTTTTAAAATCAATTGTTTATTTTGTGGTTTGCTTTTGGGGACTCTATTGGTTCTTTTGTTTTGGGTGTTTATTGCTTAGTGTAAAAAGCAGTTGGCTCGCGTTCGGCAGGTTAATCACCAAGATGTCGACCATGAAAAAAGGACAGTATGACAGTCAAACTCGAGGTTAAATCACTCTACAAAATCTTCGGCGATCAGCCGGAAAAAGCGTTCAAATTGCTGGCGAAAGGGCATGACCGCGCCAGCATCCTGCAAAAAACCGGGCAGACCCTGGGGGTCCAGGATGTCAATCTGGCCATCGACGAAGGGGAGATCTTCGTGGTGATGGGCCTCTCCGGCTCGGGCAAATCCACCCTGGTGCGTCTCTTCAACCGGCTGATCGAGCCGACCCGCGGCCAGGTACTGATCGATGGCGAGGACATCGCCGCCATCTCCGACGGCGAGCTGCGTCAGGTGCGGCGCAAGAAGATCAGCATGGTATTCCAGTCCTTCGCCCTGATGCCGCACCTGAGCGTGCTGGAAAACACCGCCTTCGGGCTGGAGCTGGCCGGTGTGCCGCTGGCGGAGCGCCAGCAGAGCGCCCGCCAGGCGCTCCATCAGGTGGGGTTGGGTCAGTGGATCGATGCCTTCCCCGATGCCCTCTCCGGCGGCATGAAGCAGCGGGTCGGCCTGGCCCGCGCACTCGCCAACGACCCTGACATCCTGCTGATGGACGAGGCTTTTTCGGCGCTGGATCCGCTGATCCGCACCGAGATGCAGGACGAGCTGCTCAAGCTGCAGGCCAGCCAGCAGCGCACCATCGTCTTCATCTCTCACGATCTGGACGAGGCGATGCGTATCGGCGATCGCATCGCCATCATGCAGGACGGCCAGCTGGTGCAGGTCGGCACCCCGGACGAGATCCTCAACCAGCCCGCCAATGACTATGTGCGCGCCTTCTTTCGCGGGGTGGATCTGGCCAACGTGTTCAGCGCCCGCGACGTGGCCAGCCGCAAGCAGATGCCGCTCATCAAGAAGCACACCACCGACGGGCCGGGCAACGCCCTGCGCCAGCTCAAGGAGCAGGAGCGGGAGTTCGGTTACGTGGTGGATCGCCGGCGTCGCTTCATCGGGGTCGTCTCGGTGGAGTCGCTCGGTCATGCAGTCAGGGCCAAAGGCAGCCTGGAGCAGGCGCTGCTGGCGGACATCCGGCCCATTATGGCGGACACCGCCCTCAACGAACTGATCAGCCAGGTGGCGGCCGCCCCCTGTCAGGTGCCCGTGGTCGAGGAGGATGGCACTTATCTGGGCCTCATCTCCAAGGCCAACCTGCTGAACACCCTGGACAGGAGTACCCCGGCATGAAGCTGATGAATCCCAATTTTTTACTGAGCGGGCTGCTGGCCCTGGTGCTGCTGGCGAGCCCCGCCCTGCGTGCCGATGAGGTGGCGGCCGACCCTTGGGGCGCCACGGCTTCTAGTGCCACCGAGGTGGCCGATCCCTGGAGTGATACCGCCACCGCCGCCACCGACTGGCAGAACCAGATCGAGACGGTGGATACCACAGCTGCTGTCGACTGGCTGGATCCCTTCCAGCAGGCGTTGGTGCCACTGGACAGCTGGGTCGAGGATGGCATCGGCTGGCTGGTGGACAACCTGCGTCCCGTGTTTCAGCTGATCCGTGCACCGGTGGAGCTGGCGCTGGGCGGCATGACCCATCTGCTGCAGACGGTACCTTCCACCCTGATGATCGGTCTGCTGACCCTGATCGCCTGGCAACTGGTGAACGCTCGCATGGCGCTGGGAACCCTGTTCTCACTGGTGGTGGTGGGCCTTATCGGCGCCTGGTCCGATGCCATGGTGACCCTGTCGCTGGTGCTGACCTCGCTGTTCTTCTGCGTGCTGATCGGGCTGCCGGTCGGCATCCTGCTGGCGAGGAGCGAGCGACTGTCGCGCTGGACCCGGCCGCTGCTGGATGCGATGCAGACTACCCCGGCCTTCGTCTACCTCATCCCCATCGTCATGCTGTTCGGTATCGGCAACGTGCCCGGGGTGGTGGTGACCGTCATCTTCGCGCTGCCGCCGATGATCCGGCTGACCATGCTGGGCATTCGCCAGGTGCCTGCGGATCTGGTTGAGGCGGCCCACTCGTTCGGTGCCAGCCCCTCTCAGCTGCTGTTCAAGGTACAACTGCCGCTCGCCATGCCCACCATCATGGCCGGGGTCAACCAGACCCTGATGCTGGCACTCTCCATGGTGGTGATCGCCTCCATGATTGCGGTGGGGGGCCTCGGCCAGATGGTGCTGCGCGGCATCGGCCGGCTCGACATGGGGCTTGCCTCCATCGGCGGCCTCGGCATCGTATTGCTGGCCATCGTGCTCGACCGCCTGACCCAGGCGATGGGACAGCCGGATCGCAGTCGTACCGGCCGCTGGTATCAGCGCGGCCCCGCCGCCCTGCTGCTGCGCCTGCTCGGCCGTGACAAGTCTATCGATTACAAAGGAGTAAATGCATGAGGCTCATTACCAAGACGCTGACCCTGGGTTCCCTGCTGTTGAGCTCCCAACTGCTCGGCCCGCTCGCCATGGCCAGCACCGAGCTGCCGGGGGAGGGAGTGCGCGTCCAGCCCCTGCAGAGCTCGTTGCCGGAGGAGAGTTTTCAGACCCTGTTGGTCAGCAAGCTGATGGCGCGCCTCGGCTATGACGTCCAGCTGGCCCAGGAGGTGGATTACAACGTGGCCTACGCCTCGGTGGCGCAGGGGGATGGCACCTTCCTCGCCTTCAACTGGATACCGCTGCAAAACAACAAGTATGAGCAGGCTGGCGGCGACAAGGTGTTCTTCCGTGAGGGCACCTATGTGGCCGGGGCCGCCCAGGGCTATCTCATCGACAAGCAGACCGCGACTCGCTACGGCATCACCAATCTGGGTCAGCTCAAGGATCCCAAGCTGGCGGCGCTGTTTGACGGCGATGGCGACGGCAAGGCCGACCTGGTGGGTTGCAATCCGGGCTGGGGCTGCGAAGAGGCGATCAACCGTCATCTGGCCGGGTTTGGCCTGACCCCGACCGTCACTCACAAGCAGGGCAACTACGCGGCGCTGATCGCCGATACCCGTGCCCGTTACCAGGCCGGCAAGCCGGTGCTCTACTACACTTGGACCCCCTACTGGCTCAGCAGCGAGCTGGTGCCGGGCAAGGACGTGGTGTGGCTGGAGGTGCCCGCCGACGGCCCTGATGCGGCCAAGACCCGGCTGCTGAACGGCAAGAACTATGGCTTCCCGGTCAACACCATGCATATAGTGGCCAACAAGCAGTTCGCCGAGGCCAACCCGGCAGCCGCCAGGCTGTTCTCCATCGTCAAGCTTCCGCTCAATGACATCAACGTGCAGAACGGCCTGATGAACAAGGGGCAGAACAAGCCGGCGGATGTGGAGCGTCACGCCGACGCCTGGCTCAAGGGCCACGAGGTGCTGGTGAACGACTGGCTGACCCAGGCGCGCGCCGCCAAGTAATGAGGGGTGGAATGCCACCCTTTTGCGCAAATTAAAACGCCCGGCTGTTGCCGGGCGTTTTTTTATGAAAGCCGTGCGGGTGGACAGCCTGGCTCAGATGCCTGAGCCGTCGTTCTCGCCATTTTCCTCGTGCAAACCGCACTCGCGCTTGAGGCCGAAGAAGCGGGTCTGCTCCTCGCTCATGCCGGGCTCCCACTTGGCGGTGGTGTGGACATCGCCCACCGAGAGATAACCCTGCTCCCACAGCGGGTGGTAGGGGAGGTCGAACTCCTTGAAGTAGTAGAAGACATCCTTGTTGCTCCAGTCGATCACCGGTAGGAACTTGAAGCGGCCGCGCTGGATGCCCAGCACCGGCAGCTTGCCACGGCTGCCGGACTGCTCCCGGCGCAGGCCGGAGAACCAGGTCTGGGCCCCCAGTTCACGCAGGGCGCGGTCCATCGGCTCCACCTTGTTGAGCTGGTTGTAGCGGGTGATCCCCTCCACCCCCTGCTCCCACAGGAGACCGAAGCGCGCCTCCTGCCAGGCAGGGCTGAGCTCGGCCCGGTAGATCTTCAAGTTGAGCGCGAGGCGCTCGGTCAACTCGTCGATGAAACGGTAGGTCTCCGGGAACAGATAACCGGTATCGGTCAGCACTACCGGCACGTCGGCCCGCTCGCGGCTTACCAGATGGAGCATCAGCGCCGCCTGAATGCCGAAGCTGGATGAGAGCACATGCTCCCCCGGCAGATTGGCCAGGGCCCAGCGCACGCGCTCGGGGGCGCTCATGGTATCCAGCTCCCGGTTGAGGGGCGCCAGTGCCTCGACTTGCTCCTCACGGCCGAGGGCTAGCAGCGCCTGCAGGTCAAGGCGGCCATCTTCAGTGACATTAAGCGGCAGATTAAGCGGCATAGAAGTCCCTCGCAGAATCGACAACGGGGGCAATTACCCCAACCCGGATCACGAAGTCGCCGAAGCACTCATCCTGATTTCGCTCGGTGGCCCAGCGGCCGATCAACGCGTCCAGTTCGGCCAAAATCTGCTGCTCGGTGATGTTCTCGAGGTGCAGGCGCGGAATGCGGGTGCCCTCCAGGTTGCCCCCCAGATGGAGGTTGTAGCGGCCGGGCGCCTTGCCCACCAGACCTACTTCCGCCAGCATGGCGCGGCCGCAGCCGTTGGGGCAACCGGTGACCCGGAAGATGATGGCGTCATCCGCCAGCCCATGTTTGGTTAGCAAGCCCTCGATGTCGGTGACAAATGCTGGCAGCATGCGCTCCGCTTCAGCCATCGCCAGCGGGCAGGTAGGCAGTGCCACACAAGCCATGGACTGCTTGCGCTGCTCGCTTACGCCGTCATCCAGCAGGCCGTATTGGCGTGCCAGCCCTTCGATGCGGGCCTTCTCGCTGGCAGGCACCCCGGCGATGATCAGGTTCTGGTTGGCGGTCAGGCGAAAATCCCCCTGATGCACCTTGGCGATCTCCAGCATGCCGGTTTTGAGCGGCTTGCCCGGGAAGTCCAGCAGGCGGCCATTCTCGATAAACAGGGTGAGGTGGTGCTTGCCGTCGATCCCCTCGACCCAACCAAAGCGATCGCCACGGCTGGTGAACTCATAGGGGCGAACCGGCCCGAACTGGATGCCAGCGCGGCTCTCCACCTCGGCCTTGAAGGCTTCGACGCCAACCCGTTCAAGGGTGTACTTGGTCTTGGCGTTCTTGCGGTTGACCCGGTTGCCCCAGTCGCGCTGGGTGCTGACCACGGCGGCCGCCACCTCCAGTACGTGGGAGAGCGGAATAAAGCCAAAGTCGCTCGCCTTGCGCGGGTAGGTGCTGGTGTCGCCGTGGGTCATGGCGAGGCCCCCGCCCACCAGCACGTTGAAGCCAACCAGCTTGCCACCTTCGGCAATCGCCACGAAGTTGAGATCGTTGGCGTGGATATCCACGTCGTTGTGAGGCGGGATCACCACGGTCGTCTTGAATTTGCGCGGCAGGTAGTTGGACCCCAGGATCGGCTCCTCATCCTGCCCCAGTTTTTCACCGTCCAGCCAGATTTCCACGTAGGCGCGGGTCTTGGGCAGCAAGTGTTCGGATATCTTCTTGGCCCACTCGTAGGCCTCCTGATGCAGCTCGGACTCCACCGGGTTGCTGGTGCAGAGCACGTTGCGGTTCACATCGCCGGCGGTGGCGATGGAATCGATGCCGGTGCTGTTGAGGGTCTGGTGCATCAGCTTGATGTCGCGCTTCAATACCCCGTGGAACTGGAAGGTCTGACGGGTGGTCAGGCGGATGCTGCCGTAGAGGCTGTGCTCTTCGGCGAACTTGTCGATGATCTGCCACTGGGCCGGGGTGATGATCCCACCCGGCAGGCGGGCACGCAGCATGACGTTGTGCAGCGGCTCCAGCTTCTGGGCGGCGCGCTCCGGGCGGATGTCGCGGTCATCCTGCTGGTACATGCCGTGAAAGCGGATCAGCTGGAAGTTGTCGCCGTTAAAGCCGCCGGTGAGCGGGTCCTGCAGATCTTGCTCTATGGTGCCGCGCAGGAAGTTGCTCTCGCGCTTGAGGCGCTCGTTGTCGGCCAGCGGCCCTTCGACCGGTCCCGCTTTTGGGTGAGAAAGAGGTTGTTTGCTCATCAATAGACATCCCTTTGATAACGTTTGGCACGACGCAATTCGCTCAAATACTCTTCTGCTTCCTCACGGCTCTTGTGGCCGTGTTCGGCAATTACATCCAGCAGGGCCTCCTGCACATCCTTGGCCATTTTGTTGGCGTCGCCACACACATAGAAGTGAGCGCCTGCTTCCAGCCACTGGTAGAGCTCAAGCCCTGCCTCGCGCAGGCGGTCCTGCACATAAATCTTGTTGGCCTGATCCCGGCTGAAGGCTAGCGAGATCTTCGACAGCAGCCCCGATTTCACATAACGCTGCCACTCCACCTGATAGAGGAAATCCTGGGTAAAGTGGGGGTTGCCGAAGAAGAGCCAGTTCTTGCCTTCCGCGCCCTGAGCTTCCCGCTCCTGCATAAAGGCGCGGAACGGGGCGATGCCGGTGCCCGGGCCCACCATGATGACGGGGGTATCTGGGTTGGCAGGCAGGCGGAAGTTGTCGTTGTGCTCGACAAACACCCGCACCTCGCCATCCTCAATCAGCCGATCCGCCAGATAGGAGGAGGCGGCGCCAGAGCGCACAGTGCCATCTTCCTGCGGGTAACGCACCACGCCGACGGTCAGGTGCACCTCCTCTTCCACTTCGCTCTGGGCGGAGGCGATGGAGTAGAGGCGCGGGGTGAGGGGTCGCAGCAGGCCAACCAGCTGCTCGGCCGTGAGCGCGGTCGGGAAGCGTTTCAGCACATCCACCACTTGGGCAGAGGCGACCAGTGCATTGACCTGGGCCTGGTCACCGGCCAAGTCTTTCAGCGCCGCGTTGTCCGATATGTCAGCGAGCCCTGTGATAAAGCCGCCGTGCAGCCGGGTCAGTTCGAAGTGACCGGTCAGTGCGGCGTGCAAGGTGCCGTGAGCCGTGGCTTCATCGCCAGAGAGGCCGGTCAGGGCCAGCACTTCGCCCACCAGTTCGGCGTCATTGTCGAACCAGACACCGAGGGCATCCCCCGGCTGATAGGTGAGGCCGGAGTCGGCCAGATTGATTTCGATATGGCGGATATCCTTGGTGGAATCCCGGCCTGTGATCTTCTGATTGACCGACAGGCGGGCAGGGAAGGGGTTCTCCTTGCTGTACTGGCTGTGGCCAACCGCCTGCTGCACCGCGCTGGCTACGCTGTTGCTGGCAGCACCGGTAGAGAGGGTCGTGGCAATGGCGTTGAGCGCTTGTTCGCCCCACGACTTGGCTGCATCCTGATAATCCACATCGAGGCTGGCGAGCTCATAAATGCGCTCGGCTCCAGCGGTGGCGAGGAAGTTGTCAAAATCTTTGCCGGTCTGGCAGAAAAATTCGTAGGAGCTGTCACCCAGCCCCAGCACCGCGAACTTGAGGCCGTCCAGCTTGCCGATCTTGCCTTTTTTAAGCTGCTCGAACAGATCGACTGCGCTCTCCGGCGGTTCACCCTCCCCGTAAGTGCTCACTACCACCAGCAGATGGCTTTCTTTCTTGAGCTGCTTGGGTTTGTAGTCGGCCATCGACGCTAGGGTGGCCGGTAGACCACGGGCTTCGGCCTGCGCCTTGATGGCAGTAGCGACGCCTTTGGCGTTGCCGGTCTGGGAGCCGTAGAGAATGGTCAGGCTGCCGCTGGGCGCAGCCACGGCGGCGCTGGCAGCAACGTTCTGGTGACCACTCTGGGAGAGGCCGTAGAGATATCCGCTCACCCAGGCCAGTTGCTGGGTATTGAGGGTCGAGAGTACCTGGCCCAGCTGACGTTGCTGCTCGTCAGAGAGGGGGGAGAGGTTGAATGGGGAATCCTTCAATTGCATCACACGCGTCTTCCATGGTCTGATTTTTGGCCAGATTAAAGGGCGTGTTGGATAACAACAAAGAATAAAAATGTCTTCTTTATTCTATTAATGCATTAAAGGGGCAGAGGTACGCCTGTTCCCGCAGCAAAAGAGGGGCGTGGTATAAAGAGCGTTAAATGAGAGCCACTTGATAACACAGGAAGTGCCATGTCGAATATCCGATTGTTTCATGTCAATGCGTTCAGTCAGCAGCCCCTTGGTGGCAATCCCGCGGTGGTCGTATTGGGAGCAGCCCTGCCTGATGCCAGCCAGTTGGCGATGGCGGCCGAGTTCAATCTCTCCGAGACGGCCTTTCTGGTGCAACTTGGCAGGGCCCATTACCAGTTACGCTGGTTCACGCCGAAAGTCGAGGTTGATCTCTGCGGTCATGGCACCTTGGCGGCTGCTCATGTGTTGTGGCAGACAGGAGCGGTCGCTGCACACGAGACTATCCGCTTCGAGACCCGTAGTGGTGAGCTGCTGGCCCGGCGCGAAGGGGAGTGGATTTGGCTCGATTTTCCACGTATCGCGTTGACGCCACTGACGCTGGATCCCGCCTATGCTGCCGCGCTTGGTTGCCAGCCACGACAGACCTTGGCGGTCGGGGCCAAGTTCTTGCTGGAGCTGGCAAGTGAAGAGGAGATCCGCGCTATTTCGCCTGATTTCCATGCCCTGCGCGCCCTGCCGGGACGGGGGGTGATAGTGACGGCGCCCTCAAACGACTCGAACCATGACTTTGTCTCCCGATATTTCGCCCCTTGGGTGGGCGTCGATGAGGATCCGGTTACTGGTTCCAACCACTGCGCTCTGGTGTCCTTTTGGGCTGAACGGTTTGGTAAACGGCAACTGCGGGCCCGTCAGATTTCGGCCCGTGGTGGTGAGTTGCGGCTTGAACTGCAGGAGGATCGGGTACTGATTGCCGGTCAGGCCGTCACATTGTGGCAGGGGGAGTGGCTGCTGCCACCGGCCTGACAAGTGGCAAGTCGGCGGCGTATTAAAGGTTCGCCACTGGTTTGTGTCCGCCATAAAAAACGCCCCGTGGTTGCGGGGCGTTTTGACTGTCATGGACGGCAGCTGTGCTGCTGTGGCCCTGTTTCTGCGGCTCTTACTTTTGCGGACGCAGGGCCGGGAACAGAATGACGTCGCGGATGGTGTGGCTGTTGGTGAACAGCATGACCAGACGGTCGATACCGATACCCTGACCGGCAGTCGGCGGCAGGCCGTGTTCCAGTGCGGTGACGAAGTCGGCGTCGTAGAACATGGCTTCGTCGTCGCCTGCTTCTTTCTGATCAACCTGATCCTGGAAGCGCTTGGCCTGATCTTCTGCATCGTTCAGCTCGGAGAAGCCGTTGGCCAGCTCGCGGCCACCGATGAAGAACTCGAAGCGGTCGGTTACGTCCGGGTTCACGTCGTTGCGGCGGGCCAGCGGAGAAACGGCAGCCGGGTACTCGGTGATGAAGGTCGGTTGCAGCAGCATGTGCTCCACGGTCTCTTCGAAGATCGCGGTGATCACGTGGCCCAGTTCCCATCCCTTCATCAGATCGATGTGCAGACGCTTGGCAACGGCCTTGGCGCTCTCGAGGGTAGCCAGATCGTCCAGGGTTACATCCGGGTTGAACTTCAGGATGGACTCGACCATGGTGAGGCGCTGGAACGGCTGACCGAAATCGATGGTCAGACCCTCTTCGCCCTCTTTGGCGTAACGGATCTTGGTGTCGCCCAGAATGTCCTGCGCCAGGGTACGCAGCAGCTCTTCGGTCAGGTCCATCAGATCGATGTAGTCGGCGTAGGCCATGTAGAACTCGATCATGGTGAACTCGGGGTTGTGACGAACCGAGATACCTTCGTTACGGAAGTTGCGGTTGATCTCGTAGACACGCTCGAAACCACCGACCACCAGACGCTTCAGGTAGAGCTCCGGAGCGATACGCAGGTACATGTCGATGTCCAGCGCATTGTGGTGAGTGACGAACGGACGCGCGGAGGCACCACCCGGGATGACTTGCATCATCGGGGTTTCCACTTCCATGAAGCGCTTTTCATTGAAGAATTTACGGATACCGGCAACCACCTGGGTGCGGATCATGAAGGTCTTGCGGGACTCTTCGTTGGCGATCAGATCCAGGTAGCGCTGGCGGCAGCGAGCTTCCTGGTCGGTCAGGCCTTTGTGCTTCTCGGGCAGCGGACGCAGCGCCTTGGTCAGCAGGCGGATATCGGAAACGTGAACGGAGAGCTCACCGGTCTGGGTCTTGAACAGGGTACCTTCGACACCCACGATGTCGCCCAGATCCCACTTCTTGAACTGCTCGTTGTAGAAACCTTCCGGCAGGTCGTCACGGGTGACGTAGACCTGGATCTTGCCGGCCATGTCCTGCAGGGTGGCGAAAGAAGCCTTGCCCATGATCCGGCGGGTCATGATGCGACCGGCAATCTTCACCCGTTTACCCAGGCTCGTCAGCTCCTCGGCGCTTTTGTCGTCGAACTCTGCGTGCAGATCGCCAGAGAGGCTGTCGCGACGGAAGTCGTTGGGGAAAGGATTACCCTGGGCGCGCAGGGCGGCCAGCTTGGAACGACGCTCGGTCATCTCGTTGTTGAGTTCGAGAGTTTGGTCGACTTCCGGAGTGATGGTTTGTTCAGACATGGTGATTCCTGCTTGTTTACAGACCTGATTTCAGGCTGGCTTCGATAAACTTGTCCAAGTCACCGTCGAGCACCGATTGGGTATTACGGGTTTCGACGCCGGTGCGCAGATCCTTGATACGGGAGTCATCCAGCACATAGGAACGGATCTGGCTGCCCCAACCGATATCAGACTTGGTCTCTTCCAGGGCTTGTTTCTCAGCGTTCTGCTTCTGAATTTCCAGCTCGTAGAGCTTGGCTTTCAGCTGCTTCATACACTGGTCTTTGTTTTTGTGCTGGGAACGGTCGTTCTGGCACTGTACCACGACACCGGTCGGAACGTGGGTAATACGTACCGCGGATTCGGTTCGGTTAACGTGCTGACCACCGGCACCGGAGGCACGGTAGACGTCGATCCGCAGATCCGCCGGGTTGATCTCGATATCGATATCGTCGTCGATCTCGGGGTAGACGAACACAGAACAGAAGGAGGTGTGACGGCGGCCACCGGAATCGAACGGAGACTTGCGAACCAGACGGTGTACGCCGGTTTCGGTACGCAGCCAGCCGAATGCATATTCGCCGGTGAACTTGATGGTGGCGGATTTGATACCAGCCACGTCGCCTTCGGAGCATTCAATCAGCTCGGGCTTGTAGCCGTGGGCATCGCCCCAGCGCAGGTACATGCGCAGCACCATGTTGGCCCAATCCTGCGCTTCGGTACCACCGGAGCCGGATTGAATATCGATATAGCAGTCGGAGCCGTCGTGCTGGCCGGAGAACATGCGGCGGAACTCGAGGTCCACCAGCTTGGCTTCCAGTTGCTCGGATTCGGCGATAGCTTCGTTGAAGGTCTCTTCGTCTTCTCCTTCCACGGCCAGGCTCACCAGCATCTCGACGTCATCCACGCCCTGGGTCAGGGTGTCGATGGTGCCGACCACGTTTTCCAGCGCGACGCGCTCTTTGCCCAGCGCCTGTGCGCGCTCGGGTTCATTCCATACGTCCGGCTGTTCCAGCTCGGCGTTGACCTCTTCTAGACGCTCTTTCTTGGCGTCATAGTCAAAGGTACCCCCTAAGAAGCTCGGTCCGCTCAGACAGCTCCTTAAGTTTATTTAATACGGGATTAACTTCGAACATCGTGAAAACTCTCAGGGTCGATGTGATTTAAAAACGGGATATTCTAGCCAATTGTGGAAGGAATAAACAGGGTTGCCTTGGCTTGTGCGGCTCATGCCGTCAATTTCTGGTGCACTTTTCTCCACCTCGGTAGAAAATATCGCCCGCCGACCCATTTTCAGGTTCAGTTTTGGCCATTCGGGTCGCTAATGACTACGTGTAGTGTTGTGCAATTTAGGGAAAAACCCGCTCCTCACCTCAATAAGAAGAACACATGATGAAAAACCTGTCACTCAAGCAGAAGATACTGTTGTCAGTGGTGATCGCCCTTTCGCTGGTGATCTCGTTGCTCTCCTGGCAGAGCTATAGCAGCCAGAAGAGTCTGTTGCTGCAAGGCAGCCAGGAGCAGTTGCAGCGGTTGGGCACCCAGCAGGCCGAGCGTGTCAGCGACTGGCTCGCCGCCCGTCGCGACGTCATTCAGGCGCTTGGCAACAAGGCCGGTGTCGACCCCCTCAATGCCTTGCAACAGGCACAAGTTTCCGGCCGTTTCCAGCTCACCTATTTCGGTGAGAGCAGCGGCAAGATGAATGACTCCGATCCCTCCATCAACCGCGATGGCTACGACCCGCGCTCCCGTGGCTGGTATCAGGAAGCAATGGGCAAGGGCGGCCTGATTGTCACCAAGCCCTATCTCGACGTGGCTTACAACATCATGGTGGTGACCCTGGCCCAGCCGGTTTCTGGCGGGGTAGTCGGTGGTGACCTCTCCATCGCCTCGCTGGTGGAGGACGTCACCAAGATGAAGCTGCCGGCCGATGGTTTTGCCATCATGATGCACAAAGACGGCACCATCATCGCCTACAAGGATGCCGCCAAGGCGATGAAACCGGCCACCGAGATCGACAACGATCTGACCAATGCGCTGATCGAGCAGAGCAAGGCCAGCAACGGTCTGGTGGCGGCCTACTTCGACAACGAAGGACGTGACAAGCTGCTGTGGGCGGTCGATATCCCCGACACCGACTGGGAACTCGTGTTGGTGCTGGACAAGGCCGCGCTGGAAGCGCCGCTCTCCTCCCTGCTGATGACCCAGCTGGGCATGGCGCTGCTGGTGCTGGTGGGCAGTATCCTCGCTATCTCCTGGCTGGTCAGCATGCTGCTGGGCCCGCTCAGCAAGGTCTCCCAGGCACTGGCACGCATTGCCGATGGTAACGGCGATCTGACCCAGCGCATCAAGATCGATGCCAACGATGAAGTGGGTCAGCTGGCGAACAGCTTCAACCGCTTCGTCGGCAGCCAGCACCAGCTGATCGGTAATATCCGCCAGCTGGCCAACGAGCTGAACGCCGATGCCGAGCGCAGTCTGGTGACCAACCAGGCCGCGGTGGACGAGCTGCAGCGTCAGCAGCAGGAGGTGACCATGGTCGCCACTGCGGTCACCGAGATGGCGAGCGCCACCATGGAGATCGCCGGCAACGCCGAGAACACCGCCGCCGCTGCCCAGCAATCTGCCCAGAGCAGTGAGCAGGGCAAGATGCTGGTGAACAAGACCCGCCAGTCCATCAATGGTCTGGCTGAAGAGGTGGGGCAGGCGACCGAGGTGATCGGCGAGCTGAGCCGTCACGCGCAGGCCATCACCAGCATCCTCTCCACCATTCAGGGGATTGCCGAGCAGACCAACCTGCTGGCGTTGAACGCGGCCATTGAAGCGGCCCGCGCCGGTGAGCAGGGTCGTGGTTTTGCGGTGGTGGCTGACGAGGTGCGGGTACTGTCTCGCCGTACTCAGGACTCCACCCAGCAGATCCAGTCCACCATCGAGACCCTGCAACAGACCACCGCCCGCGCGGTGAGCCTGATGCAGACCAGTCAGGGGCTGGCGGACAACAGCGTGCAGGATGCGGATCAGGCGGTGCGCGCACTGGAAGAGATCACCAGTGCCATCTCCCTCATCTCCGACATGGCGGGCCAGATCGCCACTGCCGCTGAGGAGCAGACCCAGGTGACCGGCGAGATCACCCAGAACACCACCGCCATCAAGGATGTGAGTGACGAGATCACCGCCGCCGCCATGCGCGATCTGGATCAGGCCCAGAGTCTCAAGGGACGGGCAGCTGACCTTAACCAGCAGGTGTCGACCTTTATCCTGTAAGGTGCAACTCTCGGCCTGTTCCGGCTGAGATAAAAAAGCCCCGCCCTCTGTCGAGTGCGGGGCTTTTTGTTGTTCGGGGAAGTGCGGGATATAGGGATTCCGGGTTGCTCGCGGGTCACCCTGGTGGCGGATACGAGCCCCGGCTCTGCCTGCGTCACCTGGCGAGTCGATAACAAACAAAGAGCCCACCGAAAGGTGGGCTCTGATCATATACGTCTGACGGAAAGGGAATTACAGGAATGGCATCGCCATAAACAGCTTGATCACCATGGCGTTGATGATGTCGATAAAGAAGGCGCCCACCATGGGCACCACCAGAAACGCCAGGTGGGAGGGTCCGAAGCGCTGGGTGATGGCCTGCATGTTGGCGATGGCGGTCGGGGTGGCCCCGAGGCCAAAGCCGCAGTGACCTGCCGCCAGCACGGCTGCATCATAGTTGCTGCCCATGACCCGGAAGGTGACGAAGATGGCGTAGAGCGCCATTGCCACGGTCTGGGCGGCCAGCAGAATGAAGATGGGCAGGGCCAGGCTGGCCAGATCCCACAATTTCAGGCTCATCAGTGCCATGGCGAGGAACAGCGACAGGCTGACGTTGCCCAGCAGGGAGACCTCGCGATCGCTCACCTCATGCCAGTTCAGCAGGGTCAGGACGTTGCGCAGCAGCACGCCGACAAACAGCACGCAGACAAAGATCGGCAGCTCGAAGGCGCCCCCTTTGAGAGAGGCCGAGAGCAGCTCGCCACCCTTGAGGCTGATGGCTATCAATGCCAGCGTTTCGATAACGCTGAAAGTGGTGAGGGGGCGCTCCATATCTGGCATTTCGAAGCCCTGGGGGGCCTCATCCTGATTGTGCTCCTCACCGGGCACCTGCACTTTCTTCACCAGATAGCGAGCCACCGGGCCGCCGATCAGGCCGCCCAGCACCAGACCGAAGGTGGCGCAGGCGATGGCGAGTTCGGCAGCGGATTGCACGCCGTATTTCTCGGAGAAGGTGGCACTCCAGGCCGCCCCGGTGCCGTGGCCGCCGGAGAGAGTGATGGAGCCGGCCAGCAGCCCCATATGGGGATCCAGACCGAGCAGGGTCGCCAGACCGACACCCAGACTGTTCTGCACCAGCAGCAGGCCGGTGACCACCATCAGGAAGGTAACCACCGCCTTGCCGCCGCGTTTCAGGCTGGCGAGATCGGCGGAGAGACCGATGGAGGCGAAGAAGGCCAGCATCAGCGGGGTTTGCAGGCTGGTATCAAATTGCAGCTCCATCTGCAGGGTGGAGCGCAGCAGCAGCAGTACCAGCGCGACCACCAGGCCGCCGGCTACCGGTTTGGGGATGTTGAAGGTACGCAGCAGCCCGACTCGGGTAACCAACACCCGGCCAAGCAGCAATACCAGAGTGGCAGCGACCAGCGTTGCGTAGGAATCAAGTTGTAACATTCAGTACTCCCATGTTGATTGGCTGTGTCTTTCATAGCAAAAGACTTACAGATTCAGCCGGGATGAAAACAGTGTGGCTCATGCGCCAACAAAGAAGGGGAAACATCTCCCCGCCCCAGGAAAGATGGGGCTTGTGCGGGCCTGAAATGCTCAGGCATCCAGATGAGATTTTAGTAAAATCCGGCGGATTGTAGCAAAAAGCATCGTTTAATTCCATCTTTGTCGTATTAATGCTCGTTTTAGTGGTTTATTGTGACATTTAGCACTATGTAGGTAGAGGGCAGAAAAGCCGAAAAGGGTGCATGGAACGGCTGTCATTTGGGGCGCCAGTCTCTATAATTCGCCGGTTTCCGCTGCACGCAGAGGCGCTGGCGGGCGTTGACATTGTGGTTCACCCCGACATGGTTCATGTTCCGGCGGTGTTCACTTCATCAAGAGGAGAGGGTGTGAAGAAGTCTATCTACATTGCCTACACAGGCGGCACCATTGGGATGCAGCGTTCCGATCACGGCTACGTGCCGATGGCGGGCTTTATGGAAGACTGTCTGGCGCGGATGCCCGAGTTCCACCGCCCCGAGATGCCGGATTACCATATCCACGAATATGCGCCCCTCATCGACTCCTCCGACATGACCCCGGCGGATTGGCAGCGCATCGCCGAGGATATTCGCGACAACTACGAGAAATACGATGGTTTCGTGATCCTGCACGGCACCGACACCATGTCGTTCACCGCCTCGGCGCTCTCCTTCATGCTGGAAGATCTGCACAAGCCGGTCATCATCACCGGCTCCCAGATCCCGTTGGCCGAGTTGCGCTCCGACGGTCAGCAGAATCTGCTCAACGCCCTCTATATCGCGGCCAACTACCCGATCCACGAGGTGACGCTGTTCTTCAACAACCAGCTCTATCGCGGCAACCGCAGCAAGAAGGTGCATGCAGACGGCTTCCACGCCTTCGACTCCCCCAACTATCCGCCGCTGCTCAATGCCGGGATCGCCATCTCGCTGGAGGCGGGCGAGCTGGGCGTGCCCTCCGCGCGGCCGCTGGTGCTGCACGACATCACCCCCCAGCCCATCGGCGTGGTGACCCTCTATCCGGGGATCTCCAGCGAGGTGATCGCCAACATCCTGCAACAGCCGGTGAAGGCGCTGATCCTGCTGTCGTTCGGGGTCGGCAATGCGCCGCAAAACCCGGCCATGCTGGCGCTGCTCTCCGAGGCTTCGGCCCGCGGCGTCATCATCGTCAACCTGAGCCAGTGCCTGCACGGCAAGGTCAATATGGGGGGCTATGCCACCGGCAACGCCCTGTCGCGGGCCGGGGTGATCTCGGGCTTTGATATGACCGCCGAAGCGGCGCTCACCAAGCTGCACTTCCTGCTGAGCCAGGACTTGCCCTCCCACCGCATTCGCGAGTTGATGCAACAATCCCTGCGTGGTGAGCTTACCCCCTGAGAAACTGTCCATGACCTTACTGCGAAGCCGTGATCAAGGCTCATGTGCTGCTCGGAATCCTCATGTATGCGTATACACTCCGGTTCCTGCGCTGCTCTTCACCTTGCTGACGCCTTCTCGCGACAGGTCGTGAACAGCTTCTGACCTCCCTACCATGGGGGAGAGGGGATAGATCGAGGTGGCGAGGTTTGCCATGAAGATCGCCGGCAGGTGGCCCGTTCACTGTTCGCAGGTGCGAGCCTGCTCCCTTCTCCCCCTGGCGGGAGAAGGGCTGGGGATGAGGGGGATGAGTCATCCTGCATAGATAGGAAAAGAGGGGAGCCATCATGGCTCCCCTCTCTGTTGTGGCCGCCGCGAGCGGCCTGCCGGGTCAGGTTCAGTGGTTGAGGTCGACCCGCACTATCTCTTCCTCGTCGCGATACTGACGCTTGAGCTCGCTCTTGCTCTTCATCACGATCTCGCCGTCACGACCTATGTTCATGTGCTCGGGATTGTCGATGTGCATCGCCTGCCAGGCCATCACGGCTTGCAGGGAGGTGGCCTTCTGCTCGTCGGTGAGGGGCTTGCCATCGGGCCACTTGCCCAGCTCGACTGCGGTCTTGAGCCGCTCGTACACCTCTGCGGGCATCTGCCTGATTGCTTGCAAAAACTCACCCTGTTGAAACGACATTCGACCTCTCCTTGAACTATTGAGCCATAAACTGCGGGGTCAGCCCGGCAGATCCTGGCGGGCTGTGCAGGTAAACCCTATCGGGGTCTATGCAGGTAGATCCTGGCGGACTACGCCAGCCATCTGCTCCATCACCCTCACTACCTGACAACTGTACCCGAACTCGTTGTCATACCATACGTAGAGCACGCAGTGATCCCCCTCGGCGATGGTCGCCTGGGAGTCGACGATGCCCGCATAACGGGAACCTACCATGTCGGAGGAGACCAGCTCGGTGCTGGCGCTGAAGTCGATCTGGCGATGGAGGGCCGAGCTTAGCGCCATCTGCTGCAGATAGGCGTTGAGGCTCTCCCGATCGGTGGCCTGCTCCAGCGACAGATTGATAATCGCCAGCGAGACGTTGGGGGTCGGTACCCGGATGGCGTTGCCGGTCAGCTTGCCCTTGAGCTCGGGCAGCGCCTTGGCCACCGCCTTGGCGGCGCCGGTGCTGGTCATCACCATATTGAGGGCCGCGCTGCGACCGCGGCGCTCGCCTTTGTGGTAGTTGTCGATGAGGTTCTGATCGTTGGTGTAGGAGTGGACCGTCTCCACGTGGCCGTGGCGGATGCCGAACCGCTCCTGCATTACCTTGAGCACCGGGGTGATGGCGTTGGTGGTACAGGAGGCGGCGGAGATGATCCTGTCATCCGGGCCTATCACCTCATGGTTGACCCCGAACACCACGTTCTTCATCTCCCCCTTGCCGGGGGCGGTCAGCAGCACCTTGCCAGCACCGCGCGCTTTCAGGTGCTCGGAGAGGCCAGCCTCATCGCGCCAGACCCCGGTGTTGTCGACGATCAGCGCATCGTGAATGCCGTAAGCTGTGTAGTCGATGTCAGCCGGGCTATTGGCGTAGATCACCTGAATGAAGGTGCCGTTGGCGATGATGGCGCTGCGCTCCACATCCACCTCGATGGAGCCGTTGAAGGGGCCGTGTACCGAGTCGCGGCGCAGCAGGCTGGCGCGTTTTTCCAGATCCCCGTCGCGACCACCGCGTACCACGATGGCGCGCAGGCGCAGCGGATTGGCGGCGCCGGTACGCTCGATCAGCAGGCGGGCCAGCAGGCGGCCGATACGGCCAAAGCCGTAGAGCACCACGTCGGTCGGCTGCGGCATCTGGTTGCGGCCAAGGGCCGGTGCCAGTCGCGCTTGCAGATAGTCCTCGATCCCCGCCTCATCCTGATGATCCTGCCAGTAGCCGACTGCCAGCTTGCCAAGGTCTACCTCGGCAGCGGTGGGTTTGAGGGCAACGATGGCCTGAAGCAGGGGGAAGCTTTGCTGGATGGGGAGGGGAGCGCCCTGGTGGCGGCGGACGACCCGGTGGGCCTTGAGGATATCGATGGTGGAGGCGTTTTGCAGTGGGCGGCCGTAGAGGGTGATCTCGACCCCTTGTTGTCGGTAGAGGCGACCAATCAAGGGTTGCATGGCTTCGGCGAGCTCCTGGCTCTCCTGCCACGCTTGCAAGTAGTGCTCGTGGGTCATTGACCAGATCCTTTCTTTCACGTTGTTGGTGTAAATAGAAAATTCGTCGAATGCAGATCAGTGTAGGGGTCTATATTTCGTTATATTATTCTGCAATCGCGGCCTTATATGGCGCGCGCATTGTAATGGATATGTAACCGGTTTGCTAGCCGGTGGTGGCCGACAGAGGCTTCAGTTGTTACCAACCCGCGTTACCAACAAGATGTGAATCATGGCCAATTTCCTCCTGCGACAGACCTTCATCATGCTTTCAGTCGGCCTTGCCGTAGCTGGCTGCAATGACGATCGGATCCACAATATCTGCAGCAACCATGCCGAGCTCTGTCAGGATCTGGTGGACGATGGCTGGTGTCGCTACGAGCGTACCGATGTGATCCGCAGCCGCTTCTATCTCAAGGAGGAGAGAACGGATCGGCGCAAGTACGAGCTGATGCGCAACCTTGAGCGCTATCTTAAGTGTGCCGAGCGCTCTACCAACATCGAGTATAAGAATGCCCGCGAGCAGAAGAGCCCACGGGTGGAGGGGATGCTGGCGGCTGGCGAACAGCTGGCCCAGCTCGATGTGGCCACCCGCAACTCGCAGGATCCCTACTTGCTGCTCTGGCACTGGACCAACAACACCAACGAGCTGGCCCGTCAGCAGTTTATGGCGCTGGAAGGTAACAAGGTGCTCGACGAACCGGAACTTCAGCTGGCCCTAGGCGGAGCCTACGCCAAGAGCGACCCCGAGAAAGCTATTTCCATCATGCATCACGGTCTCTCCCTCTATCGGGAAGGTGACAAGATAAACAGCCGCCTGCTCACCTCCCTCAGCACCCTCTATATGGGCCAGAAGCAGTACGGGCTGGCCTATCTGTGGGGCAAGGTGAGTGAGTCTTTTCAGGATGCGCCAGAGGTCTCTGCCAGGCGTTTTGGTATTTATCACACCCTGAGCAAAACAGATCAGGATGCCTACGACGTGCGAGCGGCTGAAATAGTCGATCAACTGAAACATGGCAGCTATCGGCACTGAGGCTCTGATGATTGCACTATCCCCGGCCAGCTGCTGGCCCGCACCTTTTTCCCTCTCGTTTGTTCATGGCGAGGTGATCACCGATGGCCATACCCTGGAACGCCTTACGGTACGTGCCGTAGTACTCCGTGGCGACGAGTTGCTGCTGGTTCACTCCCGGGTCAACGGTGATCTGATGTTTCCTGGCGGCGGCGTTGAAGCGGGGGAAAACCACCATGTGGCGCTGGCCCGCGAGCTGAAGGAGGAGTGTGGTGCCGAGTTGCTGGAAGTAGGGACCCTGCTTGGCGAGACCCGGGAATACCGCGCCGCCCGCGAGCCGGGGTTCGATGCCTACTGCATCCGCTCGCTCTACTACTTGTGCCGGATTGGTGATCAACTGGTGGAGCCACAGCCACAGCCCTACGAGATCCGCCTTGGCTTCGTGCCCGGCTGGTTTGCCCTCGACGAAGCGCTGCAGACCAACAAGACCCAGCTGGCGGGGCCCTGTCCCCAGTGGACGGCGCGAGAGACCCGGGTGCTGGCCCAGTTGCAACGCTGGCATCAGCAGGGGGTCTTCGACCACGGCTGATGAGTAGATCAAGCTGCAACGGTCAGTGACACCAACAGAAAGAGCGCCAATAGGCGCTCTTTCTCATTGCGAGGGTGGCGGTTACTGGCCGCTCTATCGTGCGAGGTTACTTGACCTCTTCGCCCTTGGCTTGCAGATCCGCGTGATAGGAGGAGCGCACGAAAGGACCGCAGGCGGCGTGGGTAAAGCCCAGCTCCATGGCGACATCTTTCAGCTCGTCAAACTCTGCTGGCGGCACGTAGCGCTTGACCGGCAGGTGGTGGCGGCTTGGCTGCAGATACTGACCCAGGGTCAGCATGTTGACGCCGTGAGCGCGTAGATCCTTGAGCACCTCGACGATCTCTTCGTTGGTCTCGCCAAGGCCCATCATCAGACCGGACTTGGTCGGTACATGGGGGTGCATCTCCTTGATACGGCGCAGCAGCTCCAGCGACCACTTGTAGTCGGCACCCGGGCGAGCGACGCGATACATGCGCGGCGCAGTTTCCAGGTTGTGGTTGAAGACGTCCGGCGGCGTTTCGCGGAACACCTCAAGGGCCTGCTCCATCCGGCCACGGAAGTCCGGGGTCAGGATCTCGATGCGGGTCTGCGGGCTGTGCTCGCGGATCTCGCGGATGCAGTCGGCGAAGTGCTGGGCACCGCCGTCGCGCAGATCGTCGCGGTCCACCGAGGTGATCACCACATACTTGAGGTTCATCTCCTTGATGGTCAGCGCCAGCTTCTTCGGTTCTTCCGGATCGAGTGCCAGCGGGCGGCCGTGGGCCACGTCGCAGAAGGGGCAGCGACGGGTGCAGATCGCGCCCATGATCATGAAGGTGGCCGTGCCGTGGTTGAAACACTCCGCCAGGTTGGGGCAGGAAGCCTCTTCACAGACCGAGTGCAGCTTGTTCTTGCGCAAGGTGCTCTTGATGTGTTCGATCTTCTGGCTGGAAGGGGGGAGTTTGATCCGCATCCAGTCCGGCTTGCGAAGGATTTCTTCGTTGGGATCCGGCATGAATTTCACCGGGATCAGGGCCATCTTGTCGCCATCGCGCAGCTTGACGCCCGGCTCCATACGAACGGGTTTGCTCATGATTCACTCTCGGTGTTTGTTATTGTCTGATAGCCAATCAGGCTGGCCAGTTCGGCCACCAGAATGGATTGCGCCTCGGCCACGCTCTGCGGGCCGCCCAGGGCGCTGGTCTGGGTCATGGCCATGCCCGCATAGCCGCACGGATTGATGTGCAGGAAGGGGGTCATGTCCATGTTGATGTTGAGGGCCAGCCCGTGGAACGAGCAACCCTTGCGGATGCGCAGTCCCAGCGAGGCCAGTTTGGCCTCCATGCCAAGGTCATTTTTCACATAGACCCCGGGGGCATCTGCCTTGGCATAGGCCTGGATATTGCTTTTGGCCAGGGTGTTGATGATGGCTGTTTCCAGCGCGGTCACCAGCTCGCGCACCGAGAATTTGCAGCGGCGGACATCCACCAGGACGTAGAGCACCAGCTGGCCCGGGCCGTGATAGGTCACCTGACCGCCGCGATCGCTCTGCACCACCGGGATATTGCCCGGATTGAGCAGGTGTTCGGCCTTGCCGGCCTGGCCCTGGGTGTAGACGGGGTCATGTTCGACCACCCAGAACTCGTCCGGGGTGTCGCTGGTGCGGTTGTCGGTGAAGGCTTTCATGGCGTCCCATACCGGCTGGTAGGGGCGGCGACCCAGCTGCCTGACTATCAGGCTGTGCTGAGCGGGGATCTGGGATGACATGGTGTCCTCGTGGCGTGCTGCGGCCAAAAACAGTCGCCCCGCAGAACGGGGCGAGAGAGAAATTACAGTACGTATTTCACCAGCTCGATCTTGCCAAGCGCAGTGTACATCGCTTCGATGTGCTCTTTGCTCTGGGCAGTCACGGTCACGCGAACCGAGTGATAGTTGCCCTTGGAGCTGGGCTGGACGGTCGGGCTGTAGGTGCCCGGAGCATGCTGCTGCAGCACTTCAACCACCATATCCGGCAACGCAGGATCCGCGATGCCGAGTACCTTGAACGGGAATTTGCAGGGAAACTCCAGCAGTTCATCAAACTTGGTATTCATTTACTCACCTTTTTCGTCATCAGCATGATGACTTCATCTTGGATGGCTAGTGGCCGATGGCCCGTGGAGGCCGCCATTTCAAGTCTGTATGGGTGCGGCTAAACCCTATATGGGCGCCGTACACTCCGGGATCAAGGCCGGGAGCGGTCAGACAAGGATGGAAGTGCTGCTTTTTACCACAAATCAGGGTAAGGCGGAACCTGCAGTTTACAGGGTTATTCACTGCCTTTGCCCGGCGCAGACAGCAGCGGCGCCTGTTGGCGCCGCTGTTCGGTGAGGATTGTGCGTCGGATTACTTGAACCAGCTGGTGACCAGCAGTACCAGGTAGTCCCACAGACGGCTCATCAAGCCACCTTCTTGCACCTCTTCCAGGGCGACCAGTGGTACCTGCTTGATCTCTTTGTCACCCTGCTTCAGGAACACGGTACCAACGCGCTGACCCTTGGCCAACGGGGCTTTCAGCTCGCTGTCGAGCTGGAAGTCTGCCTTGAGGTTGTTGCCCTGACCGCGAGTGACCAGCACGGAGACATCTTTGTCGACGCCCAGTTTCACTTCAGACTTGTCGCCCATCCAGATCTTCTGGGTGACCAGCTCGGTGCCTGCCTTGTATGGAGTCAGGCTTTGGAAGAAGCGGAAGCCGTAGGTGAGCAGTTTCTTGCTCTCGGCGGCGCGGGAGGCTTCGCTGCTGGCGCCCAGTACCACGGCGATCAGGCGCATGCCTTCGTTGTTGGTGGCAGAGGAGACCAGGTTATAGCCGACCTGGCTGACGTGGCCGGTCTTGATGCCATCCACTTGCAGGGATTGATCCCACAGCAGGCGGTTGCGGTTGTGCTGGGTGATACCGTTGAAGACGAAGGATTTCTGGGAGTAGATCTTGTACTCCTCCGGCTGATCATGGATCAGTGCCTGACCCAGGCGGGCCATATCACGGGCTGTACTGTAGTGACCCTCTTCATCCAGACCGTGGGGGTTCTTGAACTGGGTGTCCTTCATGCCGAGCTTGGCGGCCCAGGCATTCATCAGGCTGGCGAAGGAGTCGGTACTGCCGGCCAGATGTTCGGCCATGGCGACGCAGGCATCGTTGCCGGACTGGATGATGATGCCCTTGTTCAGGTCATCGACAGAGACCTGCTTGCCCACCTCGATAAACATCTTGGAGGAGTCTGAGTAGTTCTTGGACCAGGCGTTCTGGCTGATGGTCACCATGTCGGTGCCCTTGATGTTCCCCTTGTGCAGCTCGTCGCCAACGATGTAGGAGGTCATCATCTTGGTCAGGCTGGCAGGGGGCAGACGCTCGTCGGCGTTCTGCTCGGCCAGCACCTGACCGGAGTAGTAGTCGATCAGGATATGGGCCTTGGCGGAGATCTCCGGCGCGGCGGGAACCACCACTGGGTTGGCGTTCGGCGTGGGTGTCGGCACCGGCGTATTGGCCTGAGCGGTTACGCTGATCAGTGAGGCCAGAAGAACTGAACGGGCAAATTTGGACATCTTGAAATTCCTGCGAGCCAGATGGGGATAAAATGCGGGCCTAACTATACCAGATGCGCCCGCAGGTTATAGTCCGACATGGCGATCATGACTGGTTTTTTATCCATCAATCCCTGCCATCACGCCATAAAGCGACGTGATGGCGGGGCCGGGAGATTGGTCACCGCCGCTGTCAGAGGAGGGATCAGGGCACGATAAAGGCCTGTTCCAGTCCCCCTTGCCGTACTTTTTCCAGCAGTGCGGCTTGTTTATCCGCCTCCACCGGGCCGATCAAGACCCGGAAGATGGCGCCATGGGCTTCAATCCGGTAGGGCACACCATGGCGCTGGGTCATCACCTTGCCCATCGCCTCGGCCCGATCCCGGGAGCCGCTGGCCAGTACTTGGATCATCTTGCCATCACCGCTGCTGGCGGGCGCTGCAGCCTTGGCCGGAGCTGGCTTGACAGGTGCCGCTTTGGCAGGCTTGGCCGCTGGCGCCTTGACGGGAGCAGGGGCAGCAGCGGGAGTGGCCATCGCCAGTGCGGTCGGTTCACCCAGGAAGCCATCTTGCGCCACTGTGTTGGATGCCGTTGCTGGCGGGGTGGTCGGGGTCATCTCGATGGGCTTCATCGGTTCCATGATCACCATCTGGTCCGGGGTGTCGTTGATCAGCTCCAGTCGAACGCGAGCTGTGCCGCTATCGACCATCTCCAGCTGCTTGGCCGCCGCATAGGAGAGGTCGATCAGGTGAGGGCTGTTGAAAGGGCCGCGATCGTTGACTCGTACTATGGTCTCCAGCCCGTTGTCCAGATTGGTGACCCGCACATAGCTCGGGATGGGCAGGTTGCGATGGGCGGCGCTGAACAGCTTGCTGTCCAGCACATCGCCGTTGGCGGTCTTCTGGCCATCCAGATCCGGTGACAGCCAGCTGGCTGTGCCCTCTTCGCTATAGTGCTTGATATCGCGCCACACCTCGTTTTTCTGTTTGCCAATCCAGTAGTCCCGGTTGCCGCTCGCGCTCAGGGGCTCCGGGCGTGGGATGGCGCCGGTGGCTTGCGGGATCTCGATAACGGGTGGCTTGCTGACCGGTGCTTGCGGCTCTACGGGGGCGCTCTGTTCCGGCTGGCTGCTACAGGCGGCCAGCAACAAGCTCAGGCTGAGCGGGAGGAGTTTGTGACGAAGATGCATACGCTTCCTGAATGGCTTGGCTAAGTTGATACACCGCCATCGCATAGAGTGGGCTGCGATTGTAGCGGGTGATCACGTAAAAGTTATGCCGTGCGACCCAGTATTCCGGTCCATCGGCTTGGGCAAGCGCCAGCAACTTGACCGGCGTCTGCGGGGCCAGCGGCGTGGCGAGCTCAATCCCTGCCGCCGCCAGTTCTGACCACTGTTGTGTGAGCTCGGGCTCAGATCTCAGCAAAGGTTCGACCGCCATTAGCCCGATCTGGGCTGGTTCCACCACGGATTCGCCCCAGCGCCACTGGTGGCTGGCAAAATAGTTGGCCACGCTGCCGATGGCATCGACCGGGTTGGCAAACAGATCCCGCTTGCCATCCCCGTCAAAATCGACGGCATAGTGGCGGTAGCTGGAGGGCATGAACTGCCCCATCCCCATGGCGCCGGCATAGGAGCCCTTGAGGGCATCGAGTTGCCACCCTTCCTCTTTGGCCAGCACCACCAGCTGGGCAAACTCCTTGGCAAAGAAGTCGCTGCGCTCCGGGTAGTGGAACCCCAGGGTGTAGAGGCTATCGAGCACCGGATGACGGCCCATCTGGCGACCGTAGAAGGTCTCGACCCCTATGATGGCCACGATGAGCGAGGCGGGCACCCGATAGGTCTGCTCCGCGCGGGTCAGTGTCTCGGCATGTTGCTGCCAGAACTGCTGGCCGTCACGGATGCGATCTGGGGTAACAAACAGCGGCCGGTAGCGATGCCAGGGTTTGGCCTCCCACGGCTTGCTGATGGTGTCTAGTACCTCCTGCCGCAACTGGGCGCGGGCCACTGCCGCCTGCAACTCCGCCAGCGGCACCTGCTGCTGTTCGGCGAGCAGGGCCAACCGATCCGGCGCCACGGCGGCGGTTGCCATCGTGGTGGCGAGAGAGAGCAGCAATCCGACCCGTTTCATCAGGCCAGCAGCCTTCTATGAGTCTGGATGGACATCAGTATGCCAAAGCCGGCCATCAGGGTCACCATGGAGGTGCCGCCATAGCTCACCAGCGGCAGGGGAACCCCCACCACCGGCAGGATGCCGCTCACCATGCCCATGTTGACGAACACATAGACGAAGAAGGTGAGAGTGATGGCGCCGCCCAGCAGTCGCTCGAAGCTGTTCTGGGCCTGCATCGAGATAAACAGACAGCGGCTGATGACGTAGAGGTAGAGCACCAGCAGCAGGGCAACCCCCACCAGACCAAACTCCTCGCTAAATACCGCGAAGATGAAGTCGGTGTGGCGCTCGGGCAAGAACTCCAGCTGGGACTGGGTCCCTTGCAGCCACCCCTTGCCGAAGACGCCACCGGAGCCGATGGCAATCTTGGACTGGATGATGTGGTAGCCGCGGCCGAGCGGGTCTTTCTCCGGGTCGAGCAGCATCAGCACCCGCTGGCGCTGGTAGTCGTGCATCAGGAAGAACCAGAGCACCGGCATAAAGGCCAGCATCAGTAGAACCGCCAAGCCGATCAGCCACCAGCTGAGCCCCGCCAGAAAGATCACGAAGAAGCCGGAGGCGGCCACCAGAATGGAGGTGCCAAGGTCCGGCTGGGCGGCGATCAGCAGGGTGGGCAGCAGCACCATGATGAGGGCGATCACCACATGGCTGAACTTGGGTGGCAGCGAGTGGCGACTGAGCCAGGCCGCCACCATGATGGGCATGGAGAGCTTCATCACTTCGGAGGGCTGGAACTTCATAAAGCCCAGATCGAGCCAGCGCTGGGCCCCCTTGCCGATGTGGCCGAACACGTCCACCGCAATCAGCATCAGCACCACCACGGCGAACAGCGGCACCGACCAGCGGGCGTAGAGGGAGGGGGGCAGCTGGGCCAGGCCGATCATCAGGGCAAAGGCGAGACCGCCGCGCACCAGCTGGCGCACGATGGAGTCCATATCCTGACCGGAGGCGGAGTAGAGCACCACCATGGAGAGGGTCATCACGGCCAACAGACCGAGCAGCAGGGGCAGGTCGATATGCAGCTTGTACCAGATACTCTGCTGGCGGGCTGAATTACTCATGGGGGGCGACCTCACTCGGTTGGGACGGCTTTTCCGGTGCCGGTGGCAGTTGCGGATCTGGGGGCAGCAGATAGGCATCCAGCATCTGGCGTGCAATGGGCGATGCAGCCCGGCCACCACCACCACCAATGGAGTTTTCCAGCACCAGTGCGACGACCGCTTTGGGCGCCTCAAAGGGGGCATAGGCAACGAACAGGGCGTTATCGCGATGTTCCGCCTTGACGGTCTTGATGTTGTAGACCTGATTTTCCTTCAAACCGACTACCTGCGCAGTGCCTGATTTACCACCTGACGAGTAGGGGGCCTTTGCAAATGCATGACGGCCACTGCCTTCACTGCCATGGTTGACGCGCCACATGCCGTCCTGGGCTACTTTCCAGTAGCTGTCGCTCTTGAGCTTGAGGGCGATGTTGGGGTTGACCGGGGCATCGACCACCCCCGCCTGCGAAGCGGTGCTCTTGAGCAAGTGCGGCGTCACGTCGTGGCCGTTTTGGGTCAGGATGCTGATCGCCTTGGCCAGTTGGAGCGGGGTGGCGCTCCAGTAGCCCTGACCGATACCGACAGAGATGGTGTCACCCTGATACCAGGGCTGGCGCCAGCGGGCCATCTTCCAGTCACGAGACGGCATGACACCCTTGGTCTCTTCATAGAGATCGACCCCGGTGTACTGACCGAAGCCGAACTTGGTCATATAGCTGTGGATCTTGTCGATGCCGACCCGATAGGCGAGATCGTAGAAGTAGGTATCTGCCGAGACCTCGATGGCGCGATAGACGTCGAGCCAGCCATGACCCCAGCGGCGCCAGTCGCGAAACTTCTTGGTGGTACCGGGAATGGAGAAGCTCGGGCCGCCGAAATAGCGGTAGCCCGGGGTGATGGCCCCCTCGTTGAGACCCATGATGGACATCATGGGCTTGACGGTGGAGGCAGGGGCATAAATGCCCTGAGTGGTGCGGTTCACCAGCGGCCGTGCCGGATCGTTGAGCAGTGCCGAGTAGTTGGCGCTGGATATGCCTGTCACGAACAGGTTGGGGTCATAACTCGGGCTCGACTCCAGCGCCAGGATGGCACCGGTTTTCGGGTTCATCATCACGATGGCACCACGCTGGCCGGCCAGCAGTTGCTGGGCCTTGAGCTGCATCCGGACGTCGATATTGAGGTAGATATCCTTGCCCGGAACCGGAGGCTGGAACTTGAGGGTGCGGACAATCCGGCCGCGGTTGTTGACCTCGACCTCCTGATAACCCGCCACCCCGTGCAGCTCATCCTCGTAATACTTCTCCACCCCCTGCTTGCCGATATCCTTGGTGGCGGCATAGTTGGCGAGTTTGTCCTCTTTTTCGAGACGCTCCACGTCGCGGGTGTTGATCTTGGCCACATAACCCAGCGCATGGGTCAGGGTGTCGCCAAACGGGTAGTAGCGCTTGAGGTAAGCCTCGATACTGGCTCCCGGATAGTTGTGCTGGTTGACCGAGAAGAGTGCCACCTGATATTCGGTCAGCTTTTCGTAGAGAGGGACCGGCTTGAAGCGACGTTGGCGTTTCACCTCGGTCAGAAACTTCTCTTTGGTGCCTTCCGGCAGCCCCAGCAGGGCGATCAGCTGGTCAGCGGTTTTTTCAAGATCCCTAGTCTCTTCCGGGACGATTTCCAGACTGTAGACAGGGCGGTTCTCCGCCAGCAGCACGCCGTTGGTGTCGTAGATGAGACCCCGGGGTGGCGCCACCGGCACTACCCGGATGCGGTTGGAGTTGGAACGCGTCTGGTAGGTGTCGTAGGACTCGACCTGCAGATAATAGAGATTGCCCAGCAGCACCAGCATCAGCACGACGATGCCGATGTAGGCTACCAGGGTGCGCCGGAAGAACAGATTGCCCTCGGCACTGTGATCGCGCATTTCGATGCGTTGTTTCAGCATGCCTTTACCTCAAGACCCTTGGGGGCAATAAGAGCAGGAACTGCATTGTTCACTCTCTGTGATAGGGGTGAATATGAGAGGTGAGACTCCAGAGACGCATGGCTCACTCTCTATGATACGGATGATTGGTCGTTATGCTCCAGGCACGGTAGAGGCTCTCGGCCACCAGTACCCGTACCAGCGGATGGGGCAGGGTGAGCGGTGACAGGGACCAGCTCTGTTCGGCAGCAGCCTTGCACTCGGGGGACAAGCCTTCCGGTCCGCCGACCAGCAGGGCCACATCGCGGCCATCGAGTTTCCACGCCTCCAGCTGGGTGGCCAGCTGCTCCGTGGTCCAGGGCTTGCCCGGAATGTCGAGGGTAACGATGCGCGAGCGCCCCGCAGCCGCCAGCATGGCTTCCCCTTCCTTCTGCAGGATGCGGGGAATGTCGGCATTTTTGCCCCGTTTGCCAGCGCCGATCTCGACGAGTTCAAACGGCATGTCTTTGGGGAAGCGGCGACGATACTCTTCGAAGCCATGCTCTACCCAGGCGGGCATCTTGGTGCCCACCGCAATCAACTGGATCTTCATGGTCGTTACACTTGTGCTCTTATTGCGTATTCATTTGAGCGGCACCGCTCCACAGCTTTTCCAGTTGGTAGAAGTCACGGTGTTCATCCTGCATCACATGCACGATCACCGAGCCCATATCTACCAGCACCCATTCACCGCTCAGTTGCCCTTCCACGCTCAGCAGATCCAGACCCGCGTGGCGGGCCTCGCTGGCCAGATGGTGGGCAATGGCGCTGACGTGACGACTGGAGTTGCCGGAACAGATGATCATGGTGTCAGTAATGCTGGATTTGCCGCGTACATCGAGGGTGATGATGTCGCGGCCTTTCATGTCATCGATCTTGTCGATGATAAAGGCATGCAATTCTTGGCCTTGCAATGAGTCTCTCCTGTATTCCGGCGCGCAGCGTTTGCGTCAGGGCGGCGGATTATATCATGGTCACTCCCGTTTCCCATCGGGTGGGGCGGGATAACGACAGGGGCTAGCGGCGGTTGGCGCGGTAGAGCCCCTGTTGATCAATATAGTGCGCAACCGACTCGGGCAAGAGGTAGCGGGTGTCTTGTCCCGCATCCAGCAAGGCTCGCAGTCGGGTGGCTGACAGTTCGATGGGCTGGTTGTCCGCCAGCCAGATATGACCGGCCAGACGCTGATGCAGCGCGTTGGCATCCGCGGTGTGATGGCGCGCCAGCAGCTGTGCCACCCCGGCCGGATAATCCGGTTGCCAGCCCGGCCGCACGCTCACCACCAGATGGGCATAGTCGAGCAGCTCCTGCCAGCGGTGCCAGCTTGGCAGGCTCAGCAGGGAATCCATCCCCATCAGAAAACAGAGCGGCGTATCGGGCAGTTCATGACGCAGCTCGATCAGGGTATCGATGGTGTAAGAGGGCTTGTCCCGTCTCAGCTCCCGCTCATCCACCACAAAGTGGTGGTTCTCTGCCGCCGCCAGTTTGACCATGGCGAGACGCTGTTCGCTGGAGCAGAACGGATTGGCGCGGTGGGGCGGGATATGGTTCGGGATCAGCCGCATTTCGGCCAGCCCGAGAGCATCGCGCGCCTCGATCGCCGGGCGAAGATGACCGATATGGATGGGGTCGAAGGTGCCGCCAAGCAAACCGACAGGCGCCTTCAGCACGGGCTGCTCTCCATCACCAGCGGCAGCGGGGTGCCATCACGAAAGCCGAGGGCAATGGTCTGCAGCATCAGCCACGCCTGTTCGGTATCAAAGCGGCGCTGGGCGCCATCCAGTTGCGCCATCAGCTGCCATAGTTGTTGCAACTTGGCGAAGGGGAGACGAGTCAGCGCTTGCTGAATGAGCTGCTGGCGGCTCTGCCAGATGCGCAGGCGGCTGAAGTGCTCCCCCAGCGGCTGGCCGTTTCGCATCGCCAGCGACAGCTCGGTCAGCTGCTCCAGCTCGCGGCAGAGGGTCCAGGCCAACATCCCCGGCTCGGTGCCTTCGGCCCGCAGGGCGGCCAGAATGCGCTGGGCCCGGTTCACCTTGCCCTCCAGCAGGGTATCGACCAGCTGGAACGGGGTGAAGTGGGCGTGGCGGATAATGGTCTCTTGCAGATAGGTGACGCTGATGGGCTGGGGCGGCGAGAGCAGGGTCAGCTTCTCGATCTCCTGGCTGGCGGCCAGCAGGTTGCCCTCGTAGGAGTGGCACATGAAGTTGATGGCATCGGGCAGCGCCTTGAGGCCGAAACGCGCAAAACGGGCGCTCATCCAGCGCGGGAAGAACTTGGGCTCCGGATGGTTGACCGGCACATAGGTGCCAATCTGGTAGAGCTTGTCGAACCAGGCTGCTTTCATCTGGGTCTGGTTGAGGCGACCGCCACTCAGCACCAGCAGCAGGTCGGGATGAAGCTGCTTGCCAATTTCGCTGATACGGGCGGCCAGATCCTTGTCCACCTTGGCGGGCAGCTCCAGTTCGATGATCTGACGGGCGGAGAAGAGGCTCATGGCCTGACAGGCATCGTAGACCTGATTCCAGTCCAGCCCCTGTTCCACCACGAAGGTGTGGCGCTCATCGAAACCCTGCTTGCGGGCGATCTGACGGATGGCGTCGATGGCCTCCAGTCGCAGCAGGGGCTCGTCGCCAAAAACGAGATAGCAGGGCCGAAGCCCTGCTTTGAGGTGGTCACCAAATTGTTCCGGGTAAATCCGCATCAGAAGCTGACCTGACTCAACTGCCGGATCACCTGATTGGCCGCCTGCTCCTGCATCTCGCGGTTGAGCTGCTCCTGCTCACGGGAGGAGGCGAGCGCTGCATCCGGCTTGTTGAGGAAGCTGCGGTTGAAGTTGATGGGGAAGACCTGGGTCGGCTTGCCCGGTACCGAGATGGTGAACTGGGTACCAAAGCCCAGCACATATTCGGTGTCCGTCCCCAGCGCGTTGACCGAGGCGACCTGACTGGTGCTGCCTACGCCGCCCAGAGTGAGCACCGGAATGCCCTCCTTGTCGGCCAGGGTCACGCCAGAGGCCTTCAGACGGGTGGTAACCATCCGGTAGAAGTCGCTCTTGTTGTCGCCCACGACCTTCATGGTCATCAGCTCGCTCGGAATGCCGTTGCCGCGCATGTGAAAGCCGCAGCCTTGCAGCAGCAGACCAGCCAGCACGATGGCCATCCAGCGGGTGAAGATGGTGCCCATAGAAAATCCTCTTTGCATTAAGGGAAAGCGGCGGGCGCAGGGCCCGCCGTTATCATCCGTTTGCTGTCACAGATTGGCAATGATCAGTTGGTAACCAATCAGTTGGCAGCCAATTAGTTAGCGACAATATTGAGCAGCTTGCCAGGTACATAGATCACCTTGCGCACGGTCAGCCCGTCGGTGAACTTCTGCACGGAGGCATCGGCCATCGCCAGCTTCTCGACGTCGGCCTGGCTGATCTCGGCCGGCACGGTCAGTTTGCCGCGCATCTTGCCGTTGATCTGTACCACCACCAGCTTCTCGGTCTCGACCATGGCCGCTTCATCGGCCACCGGCCAGGCTGCGTGATCGATGTCGTCGCCCTTGCCCAGCATCTTCCACAGCTCGAAGCCGATGTGCGGGGTGATGGGGTAGAGCATGACTACCACAGCTTCCAGCGCTTCCTGCATCAGGGCGCGGTCCTGCTCGTCGTTGCCCAGCTTGGCCAGATTGTTCATCAGCTCCATGATGGCGGCGATGGCGGTGTTGAAGGTCTGACGGCGACCCACGTCATCGCTCACCTTGGCGATGGTCTTGTGCAGTTCACGGCGTACCGCTTTCTGCTCGTTGGTGAGAGCCGCTACATCCAGTGCGGCAACGGCACCACCGGAAACGTGTTCGAAGGTGACGCGCCACAGGCGACGCAGGAAGCGCTGGGCCCCCTCTACGCCGGAGTCGGACCACTCCAGTGTCATCTCGGCCGGAGAGGCGAACATCATGAACAGACGGACGGTATCGGCGCCGTAACGCTCGACCATCAGCTGCGGGTCGATGCCGTTGTTCTTGGACTTGGACATCTTGGTCATGCCGGAGTGCATTACCTCACGGCCTTCGTTGTCGATGGCCTTGGTGATGCGCCCCTTCTCGTCACGCTCTACCTTGACGTCGGTCGGGCTGACCCAGACGTTGCCGCCCTTCTCGTCTTTGTAGTAGAAGGCGTCGGCCAGCACCATGCCCTGACAGAGCAGGCGCTTGAACGGCTCGTCGCTGTTGACCAGACCCGCGTCACGCAGCAGCTTGTGGAAGAAGCGGGCGTAGAGCAGGTGCATACAGGCGTGCTCGATACCGCCGATGTACTGATCCACCGGCAGCCAGTGGTTGGCAGCCGCCGGGTCAAGCATGCCCTTGTCGTAGTCCGGGGAGCAGTAGCGCGCGTAGTACCAGGAGGACTCCATAAAGGTGTCGAAGGTATCGGTCTCGCGGAACGCTTCCTGACCGTTGTAAGTGGTCTTGGCCCACTCGGCGTCGGCCTTGATCGGGCTCTGGATACCATCCATCACCACGTCTTCCGGCAGCAGTACCGGCAGCTGGTCTTCCGGCGTCGGCACCACGGAGCCGTCAGCCAGGGTCAGCATCGGGATGGGGGCACCCCAGTAACGCTGACGGGAGACACCCCAGTCACGCAGACGGTAGTTGACGGTGCGCTTGCCCTTGCCGAGCCCTTCCAGCTTGCTGGCGATGGCATCGAAGGCGCCCTGGAAGTCGAGACCGTCAAACTCGCCGGAGTTGAACAGCACGCCCTTCTCGGTGTAAGCGGCTTCGCTCACGTCGACGTCGCCATCAACCGGCTTGATCACCGCCTTGATGTCGAGTCCATATTTGGTGGCGAATTCGAAGTCACGCTGATCGTGGGCCGGAACCGCCATTACGGCGCCGGTGCCGTAGTTCATCAGCACGAAGTTGGCGACCCAGACCGGTACCTTGCGGCCATCCAGCGGGTGAATGGCATAGAGACCGGTGGCCATGCCCTTCTTCTCCATGGTGGCCAGTTCTGCTTCGGCTACCTTGGTGTTCTTGCACTCTTCGATAAAGGCGGCCAGCTCCGGATTGTTCTGGGCTGCTTGCAGCGCCAGCGGGTGACCGGCAGCGATACCGACATAGGTGACGCCCATGAAGGTGTCCGGACGGGTGGTGTAGACCTCCAGCTGATCAGCCTGACCCTCGATGGCAAAGCTGATGTTGACCCCTTCGGAGCGGCCAATCCAGTTGCGCTGCATGGTCTTGACCATTTCCGGCCAGCCTTCCAGATTGTCGATGTCGTTGAGCAGCTCTTCGGCGTAGTCGGTGATCTTGATGAACCACTGGGGGATCTCTTTCTGTTCCACCGGGGTGTCACAGCGCCAGCAGCAGTTGTCGACCACCTGCTCGTTGGCCAGCACTGTCATGTCGTTCGGGCACCAGTTGACGGAGGAGGTCTTCTTGTAGACCAGACCCTTCTCGTAGAGCTTGGTGAAGAACCACTGCTCCCAGCGGTAGTAATCCGGTTTGCAGGTGGCGATTTCACGATCCCAGTCATAACCCAGACCCAGCATCTTCAGCTGGTTCTTCATGTATTCGATGTTTTCGTAGGTCCAGGGCGCCGGCGCGGTATTGTTTTTGATCGCGGCGTTCTCGGCCGGCAGACCGAATGCATCCCAACCTATGGGTTGCAGCACGTTCTTGCCATTGAGGCGTTGATAACGGGAGATCACATCACCTATGGTGTAGTTACGAACGTGCCCCATGTGTAGTCGACCAGACGGATAGGGGAACATGGACAGGCAGTAGAACTTCTCCTTGTCTACCTTCTCCACGGCCTTGAAGGTTTTCTTGGCATCCCAGTGCTTTTGCACTGCTGGTTCGATTGATTGGGGAACGTATTGCTCTTGCATTGGTGACATCCGGATCTGTGAAATGAATAGATAAATCAGCTGGGAAATCGCAATAGAATACCCATATCCTGCGGCGGCAACAACCGCCAGCGTCCCTTGGGCCTTAAGCCGGGCCAGATCAGGGTTTAGTAGAGGAGTTAGAGCCATGGACAAACGTCAAAAAGGGTACGAAGCCTTCATTGCCGAGCTGCAAAAACAGTGGCAAGAGACTGAAGAGTTCCAGGGGGAGCGCCTCAACCGGATGATTGCCAAGGTGCAGGCCTATCTGGAGGCAGCAAGTGACCTCACTCAGGACGAACTGGCGCTCATCGCCGAGTACGTGAAGCGGGATCTGGGCAACTATGACGAGGGGCGCCATGACGATAGTGCGCAGGTGGAAGAGTCTGCCTTTATGTTGGCCTTGAAAGACACCGCCTGGTCCTGGCTGGCGGATGTGACCGACCGCGCCCAGGTGGAGTGGCGGGAGCTGGCCGACGAGCTGGAGCACAAGGGGGTCTATGAGGCGGGCGACTGGGTGGGGCTCGGGGTCATGGTGTGCGACCAGTGTGGCTGGCGCCATACCGTGCTGCATCCCCAGCAGCTCGATACCTGCCCCGAATGCGGCTGCGCCGAGTATCATCGCGAGCCGCTCTCGCCCTGAGTCATGCCATCAAGGCGGACGAGATAACGAGTAAAAAGGCGCCATCAGGCGCCTTTTTCTTGCTTGCAGGTTTCGTCGGGGCGTTTACTTGCCTGCGACGGAGAGGCCACCAAAACGGATAAGCGGGGAGTAGAAGCCTTTGCTGTCGTTGTGGTGCAGGGTATCGCCGACCGCTTCCAGCTCGCCCAGCAGGCGGTAGAAGTTGCCTGCTACCGTGATGCCGCGCACCGGCTGCAGTCGCACCCCATCGCGGCAGAGGAAGCCCGACGCGCCAAAGGAGAAGTCACCGCTCACCGCATCGGCACCCGAATGCAGACCGTCCAGCTTGACCAGCTCCAGATAGTCGCCGCTCTGCACCTCCGCTTCACAGTGAGGGCCCGCGCCAAACACCAGATGGCGAGCGGTCACATCGAGGGCGCTGCGGGCACCGCGGGCGGCCGAGCCGTTGCTGGCCACACCAAAGTGGCGGGCGGTGGCGCTGTTATGGAGCAGGGTCTTCAGCTCCCCTTCGCCAATCAGCAGCAGATCCGAGCTGGCCGCCCCCTCGCCATCAAACGCCTTGATGTTCATGCCGCCCGGCATATAGACCCTGCTCTCCAGAGTGAGCCAGCGTGACGCCACGCTCTGGCCGACCTTGCTGCGCCAGGGGTTGATCCCCTGCTGGGCCCACTTGCCCGACAGCACGCCCTGAAAGCAGCCAAACAGGCTGGCAAAGCAGTTGGTGCTGAAGATGACGCTGTAGCGACCGCTCGGCACCGCTTCACCGGGCAGCAGTCCATCGGCGATGGCGTAGATCTGCTCGATGAGTCGCTGGCTATCCAGCTCGTCGAAGCGACGGCCATACTGCCCCTGCGAGTGCATCGACTGGCGGCCATCCCGTTCCACCAGCGCCGAGGTGTAGCAGCCGACGCTAAACTCGCCGTGCTGGCAGAGGGTGCCCTGACTGTTGGCGAGCCAGAGCTGGCTCTCCCCTTCAAAGAAGCTGTTGTAGGGGGCGCCGCTCACATCGGGCATGGCCAGCATGTCAGATTCGAGGCGCAGGGCCAGGGCGATCTTCTCCTCAACCGGCGTGGTATCGGGCTGGTTGATTTCGGCGCAATCTGTGGTGATCCGGCTATTGGCCACCGAGATGCGCTGATCCGGATCCACCTTGGCAAAGCGGCTGGCATCGAGCGCATCTTGCAGCATTGCATCCAGCGCCAGCTCATCGAGGGATTCCGAGTAGGCGATGCCGACCCGACCCTCTTTGATCAGGCGAATGCCGAGCTGCTGGCTGCTGGTGACCTTGTATTCACCCAGCTCGCCCTTGTCTGCCTTGAGGGAGAAGGCCTTCTCCTGATTGGCGATGATGTCTGCCTCGGCGTTGAGGTCGGCCACCTTGTCGAGCAGGCGGGTGAGCAGTTGGTTCATGTCGAGCTGGCTCATCAGGCGTTCCCTCCCACCAGAATATTGTCCACTTTCAGCGCCGGCTGGCCCACCGAGGTGGGCACCGAGCCCGAGACCGAGCCGCACATACCGGCGGCCAGTGCCAGGTTGCGGCCCACCATGGAGATCTCTTTCAGCACCTGCGGGCCGGTGCCGATCAGGGTGGCAGACTTGAGCGGCTTGGTGATTTTGCCGTGCTCGATGAGGTAGGCCTCCTGCACATTGAAGTTGAACTCGCCGGTGCCGGGCTGTACCGAGCCGCCCCCCATCTTCTTGGCGTAGATGCCGTGCTCTACCGTGGCCAACATGTCGTCGAGGCTGTGGTGGCCCGGCTCGATATAGGTGTTGCGCATGCGCGAGGTGGGGGCGTACTTGTAGGATTCGCGCCGCCCGGAGCCGGTGCGTGCGTAGCCTGTTTTGAGGGCACCCATTCTGTCCACCAGAAAGCCGGTCAGTACCCCGTCCTTGATGAGCTGGGTATGCTGGGTAGCCATCCCCTCGTCATCGACGTTGATGGAGCCCCAGGCGTTGCTCTGCAAGCCTTCATCCACCGCATTGACCACCGGATTGGCGATAAGCTGGCCCATCTTGTCGTGGAACACCGATGCCTTCTTGGCCACTGAGGTGGTCTCCAGCAGATGACCGCACGCCTCGTGGAAGATGACGCCGCCAAATCCGTTCTCCATGATGACCGGCAGGGTGCCGCTCGGGCAGGGAGCCGCGCCCAGTTTCACCAGTGCCTGACGGGTGGCGGTGAGCGCCAGCTCGCGCGGATCGATGCGATCGGCATGCTCCCACCCCATCAGGGCGCCGGGGGCCTCGTAACCGACGCTCTGCTCGCTCCCTTCCATGGCGATGGTCTGGGCCATGATGCGGTTGTAGTGGCGGCGATCGGCTACTTGCACTCCTTCGCTGTTGAAGATTTCCACCTCCTGCTCCCAGCCCAGCACGTTGCCGGAGAACTGGCTCACCTTGTCGCTCTCGGAGCGGGCCGCTGCATCCATGGCGTGCAGATAGGCGATCTTCTGCTCCAGCAGCTTGTCTGCCGACAGGGGCAGCGCCACCGGGTTGCGATCGCTCAGGCGGGTGAAATCGAAGGCGGTGGCGGTCACCACGGGGTCGCGGCGGTCTTTGGCCGCCAGCAGGGTGACAATGCGCAGCAGCTCGTCGCGGCTGGCCAGATTGGTGTAGCCGTAGAGCACCTTGTGGCCGTAACAGAGGCGCACGCCGATACCGAAATCGAGGCCGCCGCTGATGTTCTCTATCTGGCTGGAGAGCAGGCTGAGCTGGCTGCGGCGCTTGCGCTCCACAAACAGCTCGGCAAAATCGGCACCCAGCGCCAGCGCGTGATCGAGCACGTCACGGGCGATGGCGGGGGCCAACAGGGAGAATGGAGTCATAGAATATCCTTTTCTGGTCTGTCCGTTTGCTTCCGACATCCGGCTCTGATTGTTATGGGATGTCGAGTCCATTGTTGCAGACCAGCACAAAAAAGTCGCTATAGCGTCATGCGATGATACCGATTGAGAAAATCGGTGCGATAACTGCGCCCGGCGGCCAGGGCCAGGCGCTCAGGGTCGTTTTGCCAAAACGTGGGAAAGGTCAGAGCAGGGCGTGGATTTCGCTCAGGATCTGCTCGACCCACTGCTCGATGCGCGGATCGGTCTGGTCATATTGGTTGGCATCGTCCAGCGCCAGCCCGACGAAGTGACGGCCATCGTCGATCAGTGCCTTGGAGGCATCGAATTCGTACCCTTCGTTGGGCCAGTAGCCCACCAGCTTGACCCCTTTTGGCACCAGCTGATCGTGCAGCATGCCGAGGGCGTCCTGGAACCATTCGCCATAACCGAGCTGATCGCCGAGGCCAAACAGGGCCACGATGCGTCCCTCCAGATGGAGATCGGCGATATCTTCCCAGCGGGACTCCCAGTCCTCCTGCAGTTCGCCAAAATCCCAAGTGGATATGCCGAGGATCAGGATCTCGTAATCCTCCATCCGGCGCAGGGAGACATCCTTGATATTGTGAATATCCACCAGCTCGGGGCCGATGAGGGCGCGGATCTTCTCGGCAGCCATCTCGGTGTAGCAGGTGGTGGAACCGTAAAACAGACCAATCTTCATCGCTCTACTCTCTGTTGGCGCTTTCTCGCTTGCTTTTGGCGCGTTCTCGCATGCTCGTGTGGGCTGCGCCATGTTGGCAACACGATGGGTAACGTAAGGGGAGGGCGCCAGTCTAGCAGATTGCCATTCGACCTTCACCGCCCGGCAAGGTGCGTGGCAAACGTGCCTTATCTTTCCAATGAAAGTGCCTTGTCTTTCCAAGGAGTTGGCGCGTTACAATGGGCCATCGATCCCCTGATTGCAGCGCACCATGAGCAAACCCGACCCCCATCCCCTGATTGAACCCTTTCTCGACGCCCTCTGGCTGGAGCGGGGATTGTCTGACAACACGGTCAGCTCCTATCGCAGCGATCTGGAGAAGTTCTCCCTCTGGCTCGACGAGCAGGGGAGCTCGCTGCTGCTGGCGGGGATGGACGAGATCCAGCACTACCTCGCCTGGCGGGTCGATCACCAGTTTGCGGCCAGCAGCACCGCCCGCTTCCTGTCGGCCCTGCGCCGTTTCTATCAGTATCTCAACCGTGAGAAGCTGCGCAGCGATGATCCGACCGTGCTGCTGGAGGGGCCCAAGCTGCCGAAAAAACTCCCCTCAGATTTAAGCGAAACGGAGGTGGATGCGTTGCTGAGTGCGCCGCTGGTGGATGACCCGCTGGAGTTGCGGGACAAGGCAATGCTGGAGCTGCTCTACGCCACCGGGCTGCGGGTTTCCGAGCTGGTGGGGCTCACCGCCGAGCATATCAGCCTGCGGCAGGGCTTGGTGCGGGTTATTGGCAAGGGTAACAAGGAGCGGTTGGTGCCGATGGGCGAGGAGGCGATGCACTGGCTGGAGCGTTACTACCGCGAGGCCCGCACCCTGCTGCTGGGGGGCACCAGCTCGGATGTGGTGTTTCCCTCCAAGCAGGCCCGTATGATGACCCGCCAGACCTTCTGGCATCGCATCAAACTCTATTCCCTGCGGGCCGGGATTAATGGCGAGCTCTCCCCCCATACCTTGCGCCACGCCTTTGCCACCCATCTGCTCAACCACGGCGCCGACCTGCGAGTGGTACAGATGCTGCTGGGCCATGCGGATCTCTCCACTACCCAGATCTACACCCATGTGGCCAACGAGCGACTCAAGGCGCTGCACGGGGAGCATCACCCCAGAGCTTGAGTGGCTGTCCTCCCAAAAACAAAAAACCGCCAGCAGGCGGTTTTTTTATCTCTACACGACAGGAGATGGCGCTTATTTCCCTTGCTGGGATTTCAGCAGATCACGGATCTCGGTCAGCAGCTCCTGATCCTTGGTCGGGCCTGCCGGAGCGGCGGCTTCTTCTTCCTGCTTTTTCTTGAGGGTGTTGATGGCCTTCAGTCCCATAAAGATGGCAAAAGAGATGATCAGAAAGTCGATGATGGTCTGAATGAACTTGCCATAGGCGATGACCACGGCGGGTGTTGCACCTTCAGCGGCCTTCAGGGTGACCGCCAGGTCGCTGAAGTCCACGCCGCCCAGGATCAGGCCGATGGGCGGCATGATCACGTCACCGACAAAAGAGGAGACAATTTTGCCGAAGGCGGCACCAATGATGATACCGACCGCCATATCGATGACGTTGCCGCGGGCGGCAAAGGCTTTGAACTCTTGAATCAGACTCATTATTTCCTCCGAAATTAAACAAGATAGCGCGTTGATTACCCTTGCCAAAGGGCGAACTCTTGTCAGGAAAAACAGAGGCTAAGCCGCGTTGTTCCTGTCGTCCTGACTAGCTTGCGGGCGTTATGAGTCCTTGGCAATCGGGGGGAACCTTTTTTTTGGTACAAAGTGATATTAATTTTTTGATAAGTAGCTGATTGAATGATGAGCTGTGCTGCTGTAGTTTGCTGGGTCGATTCATTCATACCGCGTGAGTAAACAAGTGAAGTATTTACTACTGGGAATGATGCTTTTGTGCACATTTGCTGCCAGAGCGGGGATGGATACCCAAACCTTGAAACAGACCATTACCGCCCGGTTAGGGGTCTCTGTTTATCTGGTGGAACAGACCCCCATTCCCGGGCTCTATATGCTGGGCACTTCGCAAGGGGTGCTCTACAGCGATGCCAAGGGGAACTATGTGGTGCAGGGGGTCATGCTGGATATGACTCATAACATGAAGAACCTCACCATCTCGGGCATGCGCGAGCAGCGTCGACTGGGCTTGTCCCAGGTGACCCATACACCGGTCGTTCTCCAGGCCAGTAATGAGCGTCATCGGGTTGCGCTCTTTTTCGGTGAGCAGGATGCCGCTCGTCGCCAGCTGTCCGGCACGCTGCAACATCTGCAGGCGTCCGGGGTCAGTGTCGAGCTCTACCCCGTGATTGAACATGCAGGACAGGCTTCCCACTGGTGCAAGGATCCCCTGCTACAGAATGATCCCTTCAAAGCCTATTTGCCTCAAAAGGAATGTAGTGAGACCCTTATCGAGAATATTGGCCTGAGCCAGTGGTTGGGGGTCAAGGTACTGCCTGCCTGGGTCTCCTCTGATGGAGATCTGGTAAGGGGCTACCAGAGCCCGGAACAACTGCTCAAGATACTGGATCACATTGATGCCCCTGCAAATCCGTCGTCGTCCGCGAGTTGATGATTCCCATCTCCCCGCCACCCTGCACCCCCTGCTTCGTCAAATCTTCGCCAGCCGTGGCGTAGAGGATCCCGCCCTGCTGGAGCGCAGCGCCAGCCAGCTGTTGCCGCCCCAGCGCCTCTATGGGATGGAGCAGGCGGTGCCGCTGCTGGCGGATGCCCTGACTGCCCAGAAACGGATCCTTATCGTCGGCGACTTCGACTGCGATGGTGCCACCAGCTCCGCCCTGTGTTTGCTGGCCCTGCGCGCCATGGGCGGTCGCCACATCGATTTTCTGGTGCCCAACCGCTTCGAGTTTGGCTACGGCCTTACCCCCGAAATTGTCGAGCTGGCGGTGGCCCGCGGCGCCGAGTTCCTGATCACGGTGGATAACGGCATCTCCAGCATCGCCGGGGTGGCGGCTGCCAAGGCGGCTGGTATGCAGGTACTGGTTACCGATCACCATTTGCCGGGTCAGGAGCTGCCTGATGCCGATGCCATCGTCAACCCTAACCAGCGCGGTTGCGATTTCCCCTCCAAGTCCCTGGCCGGGGTGGGGGTGGCCTTCTACCTGATGGCGGCCCTCAACACCCATCTGCGTCAGCTTGGCTGGTACGAACGGCAAGGGTTGCGAGCCCCCAATGTGGCGGATTACCTCGATCTGGTGGCTCTTGGTACGGTCGCCGACGTGGTGGCGCTCGATGGCAACAACCGCATCCTGGTCCATCAGGGGTTGCAGCGGATCCGGGCCGGCCGCTGTCGCCCCGGCATTCAGGCGCTGGTGGATGTGTCGGGCCGCGATGGTCGCCGCCTCACCGCCGCCGACCTCGGTTTTGCGCTGGGGCCACGTCTCAATGCGGTAGGGCGCCTCGATGATATGTCCCTTGGGGTCGCCTGTCTGCTCTGCGATGATCTCAATCTGGCGCGCCAGCTTGCGGCCGAGATGGACAGCCTCAATCAGGAGCGCAAGGAGATCGAGCAGGGGATGCAGCAGGAGGCCCTCGCCACTCTGGAGCAGATCCGGTTTCGCGATGGCGAGGTGCCGTCGGGCATAGTGCTGCACCGCAACGAGTGGCATCAGGGGGTGGTGGGGCTGGTGGCCTCCAAGGTGAAGGAGAAGTACTACCGCCCGGTCATCGCGTTTGCCGAGAGCAGCGAGACCGAGCTCAAGGGCTCCGGCCGCTCCATCCCCGGGGTGCACCTGCGCGATGCGCTGGAACTGCTCGATACCCGCCATCCGGGCCTGATGGGCAAGTTTGGCGGCCATGCCATGGCGGCGGGGCTGACCCTGCCCAAGGCCAATATCGAGGCGTTCGGTCGGGCCTTTGAGGCGGTCATCAGCGAGCTGGTGACGCCGGAGCTCTTGACCGGGGTGCTGCTCACCGATGGCGAGCTGCTGCCGGACGAGCTCACTCTCGAGCTGGCGGAGCTTATTCGCGCCTCCGGCCCCTGGGGTCAGGCCTTCCCCGAGCCGCTGTTTGACGGCGAATTCGTGCTAGTGCAGCAGCGGCTGGTGGGGGAGAAGCACCTCAAGATGATGCTGACTACCGATTCTGGCCACGCGGTGGATGCCATCGCCTTCGGCGTCGATCTCAAGCGCTGGCCCGATGCCTCGGTCAAGCGGGTGCGGCTTGTCTACCGGCTTGACGTCAATGAGTGGCGCGGCAACCGCAGTGTGCAGCTGCTGGTGGAGCATCTGGAGGCGGCCGGTCTCTGAGCAGGTAGCATTGCTGCTCTGATCGCTGACATCGCTGACAACGGCCACCCTCGGGTGGCCGTTTTACTGTGGGCCCGGGGGTGACTCTACCGCCTTGTTATGTTGGTATTTAATTGCTGGCTTTCTTAGAAAGAGGGTTTTTAGTATCGTTTTACGTCAGTTAGTACGGTTTCAAATTCAAGAAAAAGAGGCGTTGTGATACATTCATCCCCGCATCATTTTGTTGTTTGAACGGGACTGACTCTTTGCTGTCTTCTGGCCGACTATCGACCTGGGCGATGGTCCTCGCTATCGCCAGCCTGCTGTGGTTTGCCGCTTTCGCTGCGGTAGGGGTCACTGCAACACCTCATCAGGCGTCGGTCAGGCAGAAGGTCTCGATGCAGTTGCATGAGCAATCCGATCCGGGATTGGTCAACAGTGTCGGCCTTCCTCCTGCCTCCCAGTGGCGACTCGGCTTCGAGCCGGGGCGGCGACTCGAAGGCGCCACTCATTCCGAGCGCTATCAGATGGTGCTGGCCTGGTTCCAGCACGATATCCTCGGCCTGCTCTGCGGTCTGCTACTGGTTCTCCCTCTTCTCTATGTCAGGCAGCTCCCCGTCTACTTCGGTTATTTGCACCGACGGCTGCTGCGCTGTCGCCACCTGCAATATCGTTTCTGTCACGGCGACTAGCCCACCCTGCTGGCGGGCGCCCATCCACCTTTTCACTCGGTTTGTAACGCTCCTGATTGACTGACGGGCAGGCTGATACCTGCTGCCTGCGCTCTATCGTCTGGTGCTGCGTCCGCGCTTTCTGTTGTGTCGTCCATGCTGCTGGCCATCGGCCAGAGGCAGACTTTTCTTTGCGCAAACATCTGGTGAGCACACCCTATGGACTACTACTTCAACCTGTTTATTCACTCGATCTTTGTCGAGAACCTCGCCCTGGCCTTCTTTCTGGGGATGTGTACCTTTCTGGCCGTTTCGAAGAACATCAACACTGCCTTTGGCCTTGGCATGACAATCCTGGTGGTGATGGTGATCGCCATTCCCCTCAACAACTTGATTTACCGCCATATCTTGCGGGCAGGCAGCACCTTTTTCGGAGAATTCGATTTGGGATTTCTCGATTACATCATCTACATCGGGGTGTTGGCGGCGTTGGTGCAGGTGATGGAGATGCTGCTCGACAAGTACTTCCCAAGCCTCTATCAGGCGCTCGGCATCTATCTGCCGTTGTTGACGGTCCATTGCGCCATCTTCGGCGGGGTGATGTTTATGGCGCAGCGGGATTACGATTTTGCCGAGTCGCTGGTCTACAGCGCAGGCTCCGGGCTTGGCTGGCTGCTGGCTATTGTCGCCATGGCCGGTTTGCGCCAGAAGCTGAAATACGCCGATGTCCCCGAGGGGCTGCGGGGCATCGGCATCACCTTTATCGTGGCGGGGCTGATGTCCCTCGGTTTTATGTCCTTCTCCGGTATATCGCTTTGATTGGAGATGAAAAAAACGAGGCGCCTGCGGGCGCCTCATTGTTTATCAGGGATGGCGGATGGCCATTACAGCTCGCGTGCCCAGGGGTGTGCCTTGGGGCGCAGCGCCAGCGCCAGACCCAGCAGCAGCACGGTCAGGCCGTAGAGGGGCCAGCTGCCAAAGCGCATGTAGGGGGTCTCGCCGTGGGCGGGACGCACTTCGCTGCGCAGCACGCCCGCTTCAAACTGCGGGATCTGGCCGATGATGCTGCCATCGATCTCGGTCACGATAGTGATGCCGGTGTTGGTGTCGCGCAGCAGCGGACGAGCCAGCTCCAGTGCGCGCATCCGGGCGATCTCCATATGTTGCCAGGGGCCTATGCTGGTGCCAAACCAGGCATCGTTGGAGACGGTCAGCAGGAAATCGGTATCGGCATTGACGTTGCGGCGCACCTCCTCCGGGAAGATGATCTCGTAGCAGATGGCGGCGGCGAACTTGAGCCCCTTGGCGATCAGATTCGGCTGCACTTCGTCACCCCGGCTGAAAGAGGACATCGGCAGGTTGAAGAAGGGGGCGATGGGGCGCAGCAGATCTTCAAACGGCACGAACTCGCCGATGGGCAGCAGGTGGTACTTGTTGTAACGGTTGGGGTGCCCGTAGAAGTAGGACTCCTTGCCATCCGCATCCTGCACCCCCATGCCGAGTACGGTATTGAAGAATCGTCTTTGCTCGAAATCATAGTGAATGATCCCCGCCAGCAGACCGGTGTTGTTCACCTTCATCGCCTTGTCCAGATTCTCCAGATAGGGCCCCATCTCCTTCTCGATGGCCGGGATGGCCGACTCCGGCCAGACGATGATATCGGCATCCTGATTCTCGCGGCTGAGATCCTGATATTTGCGCACCGTCGGCACTAGCGCCTCCGGATCCCACTTGAGGGACTGGGCGATATTGCCCTGAACCAGCGCCACCTTGACCGGCTCGCCACGGGTGACCCAGCTGAGCTGCATCAGACCGTGGGCACCGGCTACCAGCAGAGCGGGCACTGCCAGCCAGAGCGGGGAGCGGGATTTCCACACCTGCCAGATGGCGGAGGCAGAGAGCAACAGGGCGAGGGTGATGCCCTGCACCCCAAGGATTGGGGCGAAGCCCCTGAGCGGGCCGTCGATCTGGCTGTAGCCAAACCAGAGCCAAGGGAAGCCGGTCATTACCCAGCCACGCAGCCAGTCCGCCAGCAGCCAGAGTGCCGGGAAGGCGAGCAGCCAGCGGCTCCAGTGACGGCCGCCAAAGAAGCGGGCGAAAACCCAGCAGGCGAGCGTCGGGTAGAGCGCCAGATAGGCGGAGAGCCCGGCCAGCAGTACGAAGGCCATCGGCAGCGGGATGCCGCCAAATTCAGTCATGCTGACGTGGATCCACCACAGGCCAGGTAAAAAGAGTCCCATGGCATAGCCAAAGCCACGCCAGGCGGCCTGCTTTGGCGTGGCTTTGTCCAGCAGGGCGTAGAGGCCCAGCAGGGAGGGGAGCACCAGCGGCCAGTAGCCAAAGGGAGAGAAAGCCAATATAGCGATGGCACCACTGGCCAGTGCGCCGAGGCTCAACAGGATTTTGGACGTAACGGGGGATAATCTCACGGGCGATGGTGCTCGTCTTGGTCTGCAACTGGGTCGAATGGCCGGTATCTTAACCTGTAAGCGGGGCAACGGCGAGCCTCGATGCCGGTGGCAGAGAGCACAACGCCCCGAGGTCGGGGCGTTGTTTCACACATTGAGCGGATCTGCTTATTGCGGCTCGGATTGCGCCGCCGCGTGGTGCTCGGGGATCTTCACCTGCAACTGCTGCAGACGACGCCGGTCGGCATGCATCACCTTGAACAGGTAGCCGTCCAGCTCGATCTCCTCGCCCTTCTTGGGCAGATGACTGAAGGCGTGCATCACCAGACCACCCACAGTATCCACCTCTTCATCGCTGAACTGGGTGCCGAAGAAGTCGTTGAAATCCTCGATCTCGGTAAGGGCACTAACCGAGAAGACCCGTTTGCTGATGCGGCGGATCTCGTCCGGCTCATCCTCGATGTCATCGAATTCGTCATCTATCTCGCCGACGATAAGCTCGAGAATGTCTTCAATGGTCACCAGACCGGAGACGCCACCAAATTCGTCGACCACGATGGCCATGTGGTAGCGCTCTTCGCGGAACTCCTTGAGCAGACGGTCAACCCGTTTGCTTTCAGGCACGATCACCGTGGGGCGCAAGATTTTCTCGAGCTGCAGCGGCTCGCTGGCGTGATGGCCGCCAAACCCGAAGGGGAGCAGATCCTTGGCGAGCAGAATGCCCTCCACATGATCCTTGTCCTCGTTGATCACCGGGAAGCGGGAGTGGCCGGACTCGATGATCACCGGCAGGATTGCATCCACCGGCTGGGACTTCTCGATGGTCACCATCTGGGAGCGGGGGATCATGATATCGCGCACGCGAAGATCGGCTATCTCCAGCACCCCCTCGATCATGTCCTTGGTGTCCTGATCGATGAGGTCGCGCTCTTCGGCATCGGCTATCACGTCTACCAAATCATTGCGGTCTTTTGGCTCGCCCTGGAAGAGTTGGCTGAGTTTGTCGAGCCAGGTTTTCTTCGGCGAGCCGGTACTAGGGTGATCGTCGGTCATTTTCTCTCTTGGTTACTCGTATGAACACACTTGAAATAGTTCGGGTTATATAAGGATGGCCATCTGCTGTTTCAAGACGATGACCATCCGGTTCTTTACTCTTCGTCGTTCAGATAAGGATCGGCAAAACCGAGCTCCTGCATGATGTCGCGCTCAAGCGCTTCCATCTCTTCGGCTTCCTCATCCTCGATATGGTCATAACCTAGCAGATGCAGACTGCCGTGCACAACCATGTGGGCCCAGTGGGCCATCAGGGGCTTGCCCTGCTCCTCGGCCTCGCGCTCTACCACCTGACGGCAGATCACCAGATCGCCGAGCAGCGGCAGCTCCAGACCGGGTGGCGCCTCGAACGGGAAGGAGAGCACGTTGGTGGGCTTGTCCTTGCCGCGATAGGTGAGGTTGAGCTCGTTGCTCTCCGCCTCGTCGACGATACGCACCGTCACTTCTGCCTCCTGCTGGAAGCCGAGAATGGTGCCATCGAGCCAGCCTTGCAGCTGGGCTTCGGTGGGCAGGCCGTCAGTGCTGGCGCTGGCCAGTTGCAGATCCAGGGTTACGCTCATTGCTCACTCTCTTTGCTGGCGTTTGTTTGGCCGGTAACCTTCTCCGCTGCCTGTTTGGCATCGAATGCCTCGTAAGCCTGCACGATACGGGCCACCACCGGGTGGCGCACCACGTCTTTGGACTCGAAGAAGTTGAACGACAGACCATCGACCCCTTGCAGCACTTCCAGAGCATGGCGCAGGCCGGATTTGGCGTTGCGCGGCAGGTCTACCTGGGTGATGTCACCGGTGACCACCGCCTTGGAGTTGAAACCGATGCGGGTGAGGAACATCTTCATCTGCTCGGTGGTGGTGTTCTGGGCCTCATCGAGAATGATAAAGGCGTCATTGAGGGTTCTTCCGCGCATATAGGCGAGCGGCGCCACCTCGATGATGTTGCGCTCCATCAGCTTCTCGACCCGCTCAAAGCCCAGCATCTCGAACAGGGCGTCGTAGAGCGGGCGCAGGTAAGGATCCACCTTCTGGGAGAGATCGCCAGGCAGGAAGCCGAGCTTCTCACCCGCTTCCACCGCCGGACGGGTTAGCAGAATGCGGCGAATTTCCTGACGCTCCAGCGCATCCACCGCCGCCGCGACCGCCAGATAGGTCTTGCCGGTACCGGCCGGGCCGATGCCGAAGCAGATATCGTGGCGCACGATATTGGCGATGTACTGAGCCTGGTTGGGGCTGCGCGGTTTGATGAGACCGCGCTTGGTCTTGACCGTCACCTCCTTGCCATAAGGGATGCTCGGCGCCGGTTCGTCATCCTGCTCCAGCACTCGCGACTCCTGAATAGCCAAATGGACCATGTCGGGAGTGATGTCAGTCACCTTGCCACCCTTGAGGGGCTGGGTTTCCACATAGAGGTGCTTGAGGATGACTGCGGCGGCATCCAGCTGGGCCGGTTTGCCCACCAGCTGGAAGTGGCTGTCACGGTAGCTGATCTCGACGCCGAGGCGGCGCTCCAGCTGCTTGATGTTGTCATCGAAGGGGCCGCACAGGCTGGCAAGGCGCTGGTTGTCGGCGGGCTCCAGATGCAGATTCAGGGTCGAGATGTGTCGGCTCAAAATATCCTCGTCTCAAGGCGCTCCCCATCCGCCGGGCGAATGGGGAGGAGGGGATTAATGGGGAGTGAAGGCGGCAACGCCCAGCTCGTCCGGTACGTTATCCGGGCGACGGGCCAGGATTTCGCTCGGGGCGGTGGCGATCCGCAGGTTCATCTCGCTCTCGCCGCGGATGAACTTGCCGCGCAGGGAGTTGGGACGCACCTCGGTGATCTCCACGTCGGCAAAGCCGCCGATCAGGGTGTGCTGGCCTTCGAAGTTGACCACCCGGTTGTTCTCGGTGCGGCCACACAACTGCATCGGGTCGAGCTTGGAGGGCCCTTCCACCAGGATGCGCTGGGTGGTGCCCAGCATGGCACGGCCAATCTGCATCGCCTGGTTGTTGATGACGTGCTGCAGGCGGGCCAGACGGGCTTTTTTCACTTCCATATCGACATCGTCGGGCATGTCGGCGGCCGGGGTGCCCGGGCGCGGGCTGAAGATGAAGCTGAAGCTCATGTCGAAACCCACATCCTCGATCAGCTTCATGGTCGCTTCAAAGTCTTCGTCCGTCTCGTTCGGGAAGCCAACGATGAAGTCGGAGCTGATGGTGATGTCAGGACGGGCGGCACGCAGGCGACGGATCTTGGATTTGTACTCCAGGATGGTGTGCGGGCGCTTCATCATGGTCAGAATACGGTCGGAGCCGCTCTGCACCGGCAGGTGCAGGAAGCTGACCACTTCCGGGGTGTCTTTGTAGACTTCGATGATGTCGTCGGTGAACTCGATCGGGTGGCTGGTGGTGTAGCGAATGCGATCGATACCGTCGATAGCGGCCACCAGACGCAGCAATTCGGCGAAGGTGCAGATGCCGTCATCAAAGGTCGGGCCGCGGTAGGCGTTGACGTTCTGGCCGAGCAGGTTCACTTCGCGCACGCCCTGCTGGGCGAGCTGGGCGATTTCGTAGAGCACGTCGTCCAGCGGTCGGCTCACCTCTTCACCGCGGGTGTAGGGCACCACGCAGTAAGTACAGTATTTGGAGCAGCCTTCCATGATGGAGACGAACGCGGTGGCCCCTTCGGCGCGCGGTTCGGGCAGGCTGTCGAATTTTTCGATCTCGGGGAAGGCGATATCAACCTGGGCACCACGGCCCTCTTGCACTTCCTTGATCATGGCGGGCAGGCGATGCAGGGTCTGCGGGCCGAACACGATATCCACATAGGGAGCGCGCTGGCGGATGGCATCGCCCTCCTGAGAGGCAACGCAGCCACCCACGCCGATCACCAGACCGGGCTTGTTGGCCTTGAGCTTTTTCCAGCGTCCCAGCTGGTGGAACACCTTCTCCTGCGCCTTTTCGCGGATGGAGCAGGTATTCAGCAGCAAGACATCTGCCTCTTCGGGCTCTTCGGTAAGGGTGTAGCCATTGCTGGCATCCAACAGGTCGGCCATTTTGGACGAGTCATACTCGTTCATCTGGCAACCCCAGGTTTTAATGTGAAGTTTCTTGCTCATTGCTTCTCTTGACTTGTTTTGAAATCGGCATGGTCAAAGGACCGCGCATTTTACTCCGCAATCTGGATACTGCCTAGCTAATATCCAGCTGGCAATGGTGCTCACCCGATACCTGTTGCCAGTAAGCTCAATAAGCTTTCTCCTTGATTTGACGCAGCAATTCCCCGTTTGTCTCACTGTTTATCAGTCGCCCTTGCGCTATCATGCTGCCATCCGGTTCACGTCCGGGCGCTGTCGCCGGACGCACCCTTTCAGGAATAAATGTATGGAACAGTGTGATATCGCCATCGTCGGCGCCGGCATGGTGGGCGCCGCCACCGCCTGTCTGCTGGCGGCTCAGGGCCTCTCGGTGCGGGTCATCGAGACCCAACTGCCGGAGTATTACGCGCCGGAGCAGCCGCTGGATCTGCGGGTCTCCGCCATCAGTCAGGCCTCGGTGGCGCTGCTGGAGCAGGCCGGTGCCTGGCACCATCTGCAGCAGATGCGGCTCTGCCCCTATCGCCGGCTGGAGACCTGGGAGCTGGACGGCTTTGCCACCCGCTTCAATGCCGCCGATCTCGGTCTGCCCCAGCTCGGTTACATCATCGAAAACCGGTTGGTGCAGCTCGCCCTGCTCAAACGGATGGAGGATTTTCCCACCATCCAGACCCACACCCCGGCGGCGGTGACCAGCCTGCGCCAGAGTGCGGATGAAGCTGTGCTGACTCTGGATGACGGCTCCGAGCTGGCCGCGCGCTGGGTGCTGGCTTGCGACGGCGCCGAATCCCACACCCGCAAGCTGGCGGGTATCGGCGTATCGCGCTTCGAGTACCGCCAGCACTGCATGCTGATCAATATCGACACCGACTTTGCGCAGGAAGATATCACCTGGCAGCAGTTCACCCCGAGTGGCCCGCGCGCTTTCCTGCCGCTGCCCGGTCAGCACGGCTCCCTGGTGTGGTATGACAGCCCGGCCCGGATCCGGGCGCTCACTGCCATGAGCAACGAAGGGCTTGCCGCCGAGGTGCGTCGCCACTTCCCGAGCAGGCTCGGCGGATTTACCGTCACCGGTAAGGGAAGCTTCCCGCTGGTGCGCCGCCACGCCAACGACTATCACACCGGTCGGGTGGTGCTGCTTGGCGATGCTGCCCACACCATCAACCCGCTGGCGGGGCAGGGGGTCAACCTTGGCTTCAAGGATGTGGCCTGCTGGACTGATCTGCTGCAAGGAGCTGGCGCCGACTGGCATCAGCTGGCGTTGGCCGAGCGTTACGAGCGACGCCGTCGCCCCGACAACCTGCTGATGCAGTCGGGGATGGACCTCTTCTACGGGGTGTTCAGCAACGAGATTGGCCCCCTCAAGCTGGCCCGCAATCTGGCCCTCAATCTGGCGGATAAAGCTGGCCCCTTAAAGGAGATGGCACTGCGCTATGCACTGGGGCTGGTTTGACAGGTAGAAACCAGATAGCACGGGCTGAATGCGCGAAGGAGCAAAGGTGATGAACAAGGCACTGCTGGTGATCGATTTTATCAACGATATTGCCCATCCCGATGGGCGCATCGCCGCCTCCGCAGCCCACGTGCTGGAGCAGGATGCCATTGCGCATGCCAATCAGGCGCTGGCCCATGCCCGCGCCCATGGCTGGCTGGTGGTGCTGATCAAGGTAGGCTTTGATGGCGGCTATCAGCTGCAACCCAAGGGGTCTCCCATGTTTGGTCGCGCTCACCAGTTGGGGGCGCTCTCTTTGGCTGACAGCGGCACCGACTTTCATCCTGATCTGGATGTGAAGCCCGGCGATCTGGTGCTGACCAAGCCCAGGGTCAGTCCCTTCTATGGCACGGCGCTGGAGCCTGCGCTGCGGGCCAATCACATCGACCACCTCTATCTGTGCGGGGTGAGCACTAGCTGGGCCATTCAGGCGGCAGCGCGGGATGGTCACGATCGCGACTACGCCATCACCATTCTGGAGGATGCCTGCGCCGCCGCAGATGCCACCGAGCATCACACCTCGCTGCGCATGCTGGGTCGCATCGCCGAGATCATCAAGGTGTCCCGGCTGGCTTGATCCTTAACGCAGGCTGCACCCGATCACCGTTTTGAGATTGACTCTGCGGCCCCCTGTCGGGCCGCTGCACTTTTGGGCAACATGATTGTCGGGCAATATAGTGCTCACATGGATAACAACAAGGATGGACAGATGCGTTATCAGGGACGGATCGCGAGCTGGAACGAGGCGCGCGGCTTTGGATTTATTACGCCGGAGCAAAATGGCGCCGAGCAGGCAACCAATGGATCACGCAGTGCGGGGCTGTTTGTGCATGTTACGGCGCTGCAATCAGATGGCCGGGTGCCAGAGCCGGGGGAGCGTGTCACCTATCTGATCGGCAGTGGCCGGGATGGCAAACCGAGGGCGTTGCAGGTCTTTTTCCCCGATCGCCCGCTCATGTTGGCGGATGCCGTGCCGTCGGCCGCATCATCGGCGGCGCCATCGTTTCGGGCGGCAAGTCAGCCGCCACGCCCCACCTCGACCAGAGAGAGAAGCAACCCCTATCGACGTCGCAAGAGCAGCTGGAGTGGCAAACTGATCCCCCTGCTGGTGCTCGTCGGCCTCTTTTCCATCTATTCCCGTTTCTCGGCCGAGTCGATGGCGCCATTGCCGGTCTCCTCTTTCAATCGGGAGGAGGTCGGCACGCCACAGGCAACGACCTTTATTCGCCAGTGTGATGGTCGGCAGCATTGCTCCCAGATGACCTCCTGCGAGGAGGCAACCTGGTTTTTACAAAACTGCCCTGGTACCAAGATGGATGGGGAAGGAGATGGCATCCCCTGTGAAGATCAGTGGTGTGTTAATTGAAATGCTTTGATTCACAAAGGCCCGATTAATTCATCTCGATTGCTGAGCGCTATCTTCTCCTGGTTCCGTCTGCGGGAGTTTTTGGCTGGGTCAGCGATCGATTGTGGCTGGGTGCGGTGCGGGATGGGGATCGAGGACCAGCTGCACGAAGCGATCGCGGATCGGGTCGGCAAAGGCGGGGTTCCACACCAGACTTATCTCCCACTCGGAACAGGGGCCAAAGAGGGGATAGAGGGTGACGTCCGGGCCCGCGATAAAGCTGACGCTGTGCGGCAGGATGGCATTACCTATGCCTGCCGCAACCAATGCCACCAGAGTCTGAATATCCTCTGCCTCTTGAACCATGCCGGTCAGCCGGTTGGCGCCGAGAAACCCGGCGATCTGCCGGGTTAGGCCGGGACAACGGTAGCCCACCATCTGCAACAGGGGTTGACTGGTCAGTGCCTGCTGGACGTCAAACGATGACGGATCTGGCTGGGTCATCCGGGTTGGCACCGCCAGTACCAGCCGGTCGGTCAGCAGCCGATGCTCCTGCAACAGCGGAGTCTCTGGCCGACGCATAAAACCAAGTTGCAACTGGCCGGAGAGCAGCTGCTCCTGCTGGATCGCGGAGGGCATATCCTGCAGATGGACCATCACGTCCGTGACCTGCTGTTTGAAGCGGGCCACCAGCGCAGGGGCCAGCGCGAAACTCGACAGGCCAAACCCAATCTTGAGCCGACCGGCCACGCCACTCGCCACTGCCAGCGCGTGACGTTCAAACTCCCTGCCGTGTTTGACCAGTGCGCTTGCCTGAGTGAGCAGCTGGGCGCCGAGCGCCGTCAGCTCGGCACCATGGCGGCCCCGCTTGAACAGGGTGCAGCCCAGCGTCTGCTCCAGCCCCTGGATCTGCTTGGTGAGGGCCGGTTGGGTAATGAAGAGGCGATTGGCCGCTTCCCGGTAGTTGGCGGTCTCGGCCAGCGTCACAAACGCCTGCAGTTGCCTCAAGTCGAATTTCATTCCAATTGGTTATCCAAAGTGGCGATTTATTGATTATAAATTATCTAATCGCCTTGTTCTAATGGCTCGGCAAGGGGGGAATCGCCCTCCTCTGAACCGGAATAAGGAGCCATATCATGTCTACCCAACGTTATCTGTTTTTGATCAAGGGCAAGCTGGTGCTGGCTCAGCCGTTGGCGGCCCCGGAGACTGGGGAGCTGCTCGCCAGCCTGTTGCAACAGGGGTTTGTGGTCGGCCCCTTGCAAGTGTGGGCTGGCAGTACCGAGCAGGCGCTCGCCTGTTATGAGCGTGCCGCCCAGCAGCAGGCCTTTGCCGATGCGCTCTCTGGCTCTCTGCCCGAGCTGGCCGGGGTGCCTGTATGAGTGTCTGTATGAGTGCTGGCATGAACACGATCACCCTGTCGGTATCCGCCCTGCTGCTCGATATGGATGGCACCCTGGTCTGCTCGACAGGCGATGTGGAGCAGGTATGGCAGCTCTGGTGTCGTGAACATCTGCTCGATCCCGAGCCAGTGTTGGCGATGTGCCACGGTATACGTTCGCGCGAGGTGATCCGGGAGCTGGCCCCGCAGCTGGATGTGGAGCGGGAAGCGGCGCGGCTCGACGAGCTGGAGATGCTGCATACCGGCGGCGACGCCATCGCAGGAGCTGGCGAGTTGCTGCGCCATTTGCCGCCAGAGCTTTGGGCCATCGTGACCTCCGCCAGCGAGCAGGTTGCCCGTCACCGCCTGAATTGTGCCGGTTTGCCGCTGCCGGCCGTGCTGGTGGGGGCCGAAGCTGTGATCAATGGCAAACCCGATCCCGAGCCCTATCTGCTGGGCGCTGTACGGCTTGGCGTGTCGCCCGCTCGTTGCTTGGTGTTCGAGGATGCCCCGGCCGGTATCGAGAGCGCCCTGCGTGCAGGTTGCACCGTGGTGCAGGTAGGGGGCGATGCGCCGCTCAATCCGGCGGTGGTGGCGGTGATCCGCGACTGGCGCGAGGTGAGAGTGGTGTCAGGGAAAGGCGAGTCCTTGCTGGTGATGCTGTCGATGCAGGGCGCCAACCAAGAATGACGGCACGAGAGCTCTGGGAGTTGAATTAGGGGGCTGAGCCTGATGGCTGGCGGTCAGTTACTCAGGCGCATGTGGCTCTTGGTCGCAAAAGTTATAGACGATCCCCACCGATTATATTCCGGGCGTTTACATGCAGTGGGTTCACTTTCAACCGGAGGTAAAAAACCGTCTGCAGGCGACCGGATTGATCGCCTGCAGATGGAGCTGGTTTAGCTGAACAGCAGGTAGGAGAGGGTCATGCAGCAGATGATGCCCGAGATGATGGGCACCGAGGTGCGCTTGATAATCTCGATGGGGTTGCTGCCGGTGATCGAGGCGATGACGATGATCACCGCGGCGACCGGCGACATGGAGCGGATCAGGTTGGCGGTGAGCTGCATCGGCAGGGCCACCGCGACACTGTTGACCCCGACCTTCTCGGTGATCTCGGGAATGATGTTGATAAAGGAGTAGAAGACCGCCAGCCCGCTGCCGCTGATAAAGCCGATCAGCGCCGCCGTGCCGGAGAAGAAGAACATCAGGATGGAGCCGACGCCGTCGATGTGCTTCACGCTATCGACCAGGGTATCTATGATGCCGATGGCTTTGAGCCCCTCCACCAGCATGCTGGCCGCCACGATGAGCGAGACCACCTGAGCCAGACCTGTGCCCATGCCGGTAAAGAAGATGGCGAACTCCTTGCTGGTCTCCTTGATATTGCCTTTGCGCAGCAGCTCCACCCCTATGGTGAGCAGCAGGCAGACGAAGGTGATCTCCACCAACCCGAGGGAGATATGGGTGAAGCAGATGCCGAACAGCAGTACCAGCACCAGTGGCAGTACCGGAAAGAGGCCGTAGTAGGCGGGCGGCAAGCCGGTGGGCACGGCGAGCGACTCCTCTTTTTCCTCCAGTCCACCGCGCGCCTGCTGGCGCTTGTCCATCGCCTTCTGCCAGAAGTAGTGCACCACCGCCATCAACGCCAGCGTCGGCAGCGAGATGGGGGCGTGGTAGGAGACGATGTACTCCACCAGCGGGATCCCCAGCTTCTGGGCGGCCAGCACGTTATCGGCCCCCAGCGGGCTGGGCATGATGGTGGCAGTGGTGGCAATGACGGCCCCCGCGGTGAGGGAGGACATGTTCGACGCCTTGAGCACCGGATAGAGGGTCGCCATCAGCAACACCGCCAGACTGGCTGCGCTTGGCACCACCAGCGAGAGCAGGTTGCCCAAGAGGAAAATCACCGGCACCAGCAGATAGGGGGAGCGGATGCGGCTCAAGGGGCGGGTCAGCAGCATGACGGTGACGTCGTTGGCGCCGATGTGGCTCATGTAGCTGGAGAAGCCGAACAACACCATGATGGTGAGGCCGACATTGCCCATCTGGCTGATGAAGATCTGCTTGATCTGGACGAAGGGGTCAAGCCAGTTGAGGCCGCTGCTCTCCGCCGCAGGCAGCAGGGAGTGGCCCAGTCCGACGGCGGCAAACATCAGCAGCAATCCGGCGCCAAACAGCACTATCTTGGCATCGTAGTTTTTGGCGATGAGATAGCCGCAGATGACCAGGATCAGGGTGCTGACAATTATTTCCAGCATGTTTCCAACACTCTCTTCTTGATGTGAATGGGCCAGCGAGCTGGCGGTTCGGGATCAGATGGCGCGGGCAAGGGTCTCCATGCACCAGGCCCTGAATCCGGGCACGTCGATATCGAGGCACACCTCGGCGTTGGGCGCTCGTTTGAGCCGGTTGTTGATATCCACCGAGGTGGTGCCGAGGGTGTGTTCACCCCGGGTCTCGATGGCCACATGGCAGGCCCGGGTGATAAAGAGGTCGGGGCGAACCAGATAGGCGATGGCGCAGAGATCGTGCATCTTGAGTCCGGTCTGCATGCTGCCACCGCGATAGTGGCCGAACAGGGCGTGGAGCATGGCGCCGGTGCGGTTGAGGGCAGGCAGCGCCGCAATCATCTCGCCGGTCAGGGTGGCGCGGCTGGTGACATCGAGCCCGCACATCACGATGGGCAGGCCGCTGCTGAAGACGATGTGGGCCGCCTCGGGATCCACGTAGATATTGAACTCGGCATTGGGGGTGTGGTTGCCCCGACCGGCCGAGCCGCCCATCAGCACGATCCGTGCGATCTTCTCCCGACACTCGGGGTGTAGGGTGAGCAGCAGGGCGATATTGGTCAGCGGCCCGATGGGCACCAGCGTCATGGGCTGTTCGCTGGCGAGCAGAGTGGCCTTCATGGCTTCGACGGCATGCATCGGCAGCGGCTGTTGCCCGGGCTCGGCAAACTCGTAACCATCGAGGCCGGAATGGCCGTGGATATGGCTGGCATTGTCGAGGGGGCGCACGAGGGGTTGGCTGGCCCCCTGTGCCACCGGCACCTCTTTGCCGAAAAAGTGCAGCAGGCGCAGGGCGTTGCGGGTGGTCTTGCTGACATCGACATTGCCGGCGACCGTGGTGATGAGCGCCAGCTCGATCCCGGGATGAAACAGGGCGGCGGCGATGGCAACGGCATCATCGATGCCGGGGTCGGTATCCAGAATAATGGCGACAGGGTTCACGCTGTTCTCCTCGAGGTTAATCGGCTTGGCTGGCATCGTGGGGCCAGCAGCAGATAAAGGGGTCGACAATCTCGCGGGTCAGGCCATCGGTGAGACCGAGATCGGTCAGATGGGGCCCCGCATTGCAGGCAAGGCAGGTTCCCTCGATGGCCTTGAAGACACGGTAGGGGGGCTCCCACTCCACCACCTTGCCGCTCACTTCGCGCAGAGCGTGGAAGCTGGCGGCCAGCTCGCTGGCCGGCAGGTCGGAGAGCATGCCGGCGATGGGCATGGCAACGTGGGCCAGCACCTCACCCTGCTGGACGACCGCCATGCCGCCCCCGCTGGTGATCAGAGTGTTGGCGGCCAGCATCATCTCTTGCGGGTCGCGCCCCAGCACCACCAGATTGTGGGAGTCGTGGGAGTAGCTGGTGGCGATGGCCCCTTGCAGCTCGCCCCACCCCTCCAGCAGCGCCAGCCGGGTGCCCGCCTGATGGCGGCCATGGCGGTGTTGCACCGAGATGAGGCTAAATCCCGCAGGCACGATGACCTGACCATCCCGAACCTCAACCTCGGTTTCACTCCACTGGGTGAAGCGAGCCCCCTTGATGGTCTTGAAGCGGGCCCGACCCGCAGTCAGCCCGGGTACCCGGATGATGAACTCCTCCTGCGTGCGCAGGGGGATCTGCATGGTATCGCGCGGCGCCTGACAACCAGCGACAGGCTCGGAGGGTTTGAGAATGGCGCCATGGCGGGCGACCCGCTGGCCGCTGCTGTAGACCCAGATCGGGTTGAGATCAGTGAGGTTGTCGAACACCACCAGGTCGGCGCAGCGGCCGGCGGCAACCAGCCCCAGATCGTTGCGCTGCAACCGGATGGCGGCATTGAGGGTGGCCATTCGCAGCACGTCGGGCACCGCCAGCCCCAGCTCTGCCAGCAGCTTGACCAGCGCAATCATGCCTCCCTTCTCCAGCAGCATGTCGGGCGGCACATCGTCGGTACAGAGGGTGACTTGGGAGGAGAGGTGGGGCAGCTGTTTCAGCGCAGCGACGATCTCCGGCAGCAGGTAGGGGTGGGAGCCGCGCAGCTGGAGGGTGAGCCCGGCCCGCAGCTTCTCCAGCGCATCGGCTGCCGAGGTGAGTTCGTGATCCGAGCTGACCCCGGCAGCCAGATAGGCTTGCAGCCGGTGACCAGTGAGGCCCCTGGCGTGTCCCTCAATCAGGGCATTGCGCTGCAAACCGGCATGCAGAATGCCGGTCATCCGCTCGCTGCCGCCCAGCACCCCCTGCATGTCCATCACCTCGGCGATCCCCGCCACCTCAGGCCACTCCAGCATGGTGGCCATCTCGGGGCCGTGGAAGTCGGCGCCCGACATCTCGAGACCCGGCGTCGAGGGAACGCTGGAGGGGGCGGTGCAGATGACCCGCAGCGGCAGATTGCGGCTGGCGTCGATGGCATAGCGTACCCCCGCCAGCCCGAGCACATTGGCCAGCTCGTGGGGATCCCAGAAGATGGTGGTGGTGCCCTGCGCGACCACCACATCGGCGTAGCGCTCCGGCGTCAGGTGGGAGCTCTCCACATGGACATGGCTGTCGATAAGACCGGGCGAGAGATAGGCGCCGGCCAGATCGTGGGTCTCGCGTGCCTGCTGGAAGGAGCCGACCGGATGGACGCTGGCAATCAGCGGGCCGACCAGCCCCACGTCGACGGGGCGGATCTCGCCGGTCACCATGTCGATCAGGTTGGCGTTGGTCAGCAGCAGATCGAAGGGGGCTTCGCCGAGGGCAGCCTGCACGGCGCGGCGGCGCAAGTTGAGGGATGCATCTTGTTCACACATGAAGGAGATGGCCTGACAAGGGGAATAATGGGCCCACTTTAGGGAGGGGATTGGTCCGTGCATAGCGCAAAGAATTTATAACTGGATAAGAAAGGGTTATGCTGCTGTAAACGTTTTTCTCCGGTTGTCGATTTCATGTCCGAACCCTGGCGCCGTCTGCCTGCGCTCTCTCTCAAGCAGATCCAGTATTTTGTCACGCTGGCCCAGCTGCGCCACTTCACCGAAACGGCCAATCAGATGGCCATCAGCCAGCCCGCCCTGAGCAGTGCCCTGCGCCAGATTGAATCTGTGCTTGGCGGTAAACTGTTTCACCGTACCGCGCAGGCGGTTACCCTGACCGAACAGGGGGAGGCGATCCTGCCCCACGCCAAGGGGCTGCTCAATGTAGCCCACGCCGCTTTTTCCGATATGCAGCAGGTGATGGTCGAAGGGGGCGATGGCACCCTGCGCATCGGTCTGATCCCGTCGGCCTGCACCCTGATGTTTCCGCTGGCGGCCGCCCGTCTGCAGCAGCAATTTCCGGGCTTGCGGGTCGAGTTTCAGGATCACACCAACGACGGTCTGTTGCAGGCGCTGGCCGAGGGGGCTCTGGATGCGGGAATTGGCGTGCTGGATGGCGAGTTGCCCGACTCGCTGGAGGTGACGCCGCTGCTGGACGATGCGCTGGTGGCGGTGATCAACCAGCAGGATCCGCTGGCAGGGGAAGAGGCCATCAGCTGGCATGAGCTGACCCGCCGCGACATCGCCCTTTTTGCCAGAGGCAACGTCAGCCGGCAGGTCAACGGACTGGCCCAGAGCCAGTTGCCCGGGCTCAAGCCCAGATACACCACAGATTATGTCGAGACGCTTTACGGCTTGGTGCGCTCAGGGTTGGCAGTTGCTATCCTGCCCGGACTCTATGCCGCGAACCTGCGCGATCCCCAGCTGAAAGTCGTGGCGCTGCACGAGCCAGTGCTGAGTCGAACCCTGGCGCTGATGTGGGCGAAAGGACTCTCCCGATCAACTCGCATCGACGAAGGGCGAGCCCTGCTGCGCGCCACCATTATCGAACAGCTAAGTAGTCAGCACGGCTGAGGCTGGCACGAGGTGAAGGTGGAACCTGGAGAGACATCCCTGCTGGTGACGCTGCCCGCCTGAGCTGTGGTGCGAGTGCGTGACGACCGCAGATTGCGGTATGAACCATCGCTATCCGAACTCTTGATGTCGCAATAAAAACGCCCCCGAGATGCGGGGGCGTTTTGCTATCAGGCCGTTATTTGAAAACGCGGAAACGGGTGGCATCGTCGATGAAGGTCTTGTCGCCGGCCGGTTGCTGGATGCTGCCAAAGGGCATCTGGGCACGCAGCAGCCAGCTGGCTGGCAGGTTCCACTCCTTGCGTACCGCCTCGTCGATGAGGGGGTTGTAGTGTTGCAGGGAGGCGCCGATCTTCTCCTGGGCCAGGGTGGTCCAGACCGCAAACTGGGCGATGCCGGTGGCATGTTCCGACCAGATGGGGAAGTTGTCTGCATAGAGGGCAAACTTTTGCTGCAGATCCTTGATGACGTCGGTGTCTTCGAAGAACAGCACAGTGCCGAAACCTGCGCGGAAGCTGCCATCCACCTTGGCCTCACTCTGGGCGTAGGCCTCCGGCGGCACGATCTTTTTCAGCTCGGCTTTGACGATATCCCACAGCTTATGGTGCTGGGCGCCAAACAGGATGACGGCGCGGGAGCTCTGGGAATTGAAGGAGGAGGGGCTGTGCCTGATGGCATCCTGGATCAGGGCCGTCAGTTGTTCTGGTGTATGGGACACCTGGCTGCCCAGGGCATAGATGGTACGACGTGCTTTGATCTGTTCGATAAACGGACTGCTCATAACATCTCCTTGTTCTGCTTGGCGTTGCAGCCGGTGATGGACGGTTTGTCCAGCGCCGGCCGCGTCAGGTATAGACTATAACACCCGCAATGCAGAGCGGGGTTAACCCGGGGTAACTAGCGTTTTTCCTGTCAGTTGATATTCGTTTGCGAACCTTGATGTTTTGTTAGTATTGGAAATGTCATTAAAGGGGCGTTGAAGTGATATTAATCAATGATTCACTCTCCTTTCTCTCGCACAATCCCGCTATGTTTTCCCCTGTTCGGATGTCATGTGAGCCGCTCGTATCTCAACAAGCGTTACTATGTGCTGGCCCCCCTCTCCGCACTGCTTGGCTTGTTGATCCTGATCGTGACTATCATCATGGCCATTGCCAGCTATCTGCGGGATATCGACATGACGGTATCCGGCTTCGGTCACATGGCTTCCTCCGTTGAGGCGTCCTTGATCCACGAGATGGTGAAGGTCAATGAGCGGCAACTGGCAGTGCTGGAGGGCTCCCTAGACAAGGAGAAGATAGCCCGCGGCGAGCCGGCCGACTCTCCCATCTGGGCTATTGCCCATCAGATCAAGCCCGGCAACCACTATATCTACTTTTACAACCTGAAAGCGGATCGCATCGACAGTTACCCGGAGTGGCTCGCGCCCCCAGGTTATAAGGCAGCGCTGCGCCCCTGGTATCAGGTGACCGCCATGCCGGGCGACGAGCCCGTCTGGTTTGGCCCCTACCCTGAATACAATACTCAGGAGCTGATTCTCAGCCTGATCAAACGGGTGAGGGACGAGCAGGGGCAGTTGCTGGGTCTGCTGATGGTTGACATGTCATTCGACTCGCTGCAGCAGGCGCTGCAGCGCACGGTCGGTAGTAATCAGGCGGCACTCTATCTGACCTTGCGTGACACTGATCAGCTGGTAGTGGGCAGCAATATGGATCTGCTGGCGACCAACACCATCAAGCAGCATCAGAGTCAGCAGTGGCTCGGCCTGGATGTGCTGTGGCATGGGACGTATATCAAGCGTGAGCTGGCGGATATTGGTTGGGATCTCAACATCTATCTGCCGCCAGTACTGTTTCGTGACAGCCTCTACGATGCGTTGCAGATGGTGGTTTTTCCACTGCTCTCTCTGTTTGCCATCTGGTGTTGCAGCCTGAGTCTGCTGGTGCGGATCTTCCGCCAGGAGCAGGAGCTGGTGTCGGGCTCATTGACCGGCATCGTGCGCGATCTGGAGCGTTCAGCGCCTGTCAGTGAGCCCAAGACCTGGTTCGTGCGGCGTAGCCTGAACGAGATCGATCAGGTCAGGGCCAGTTTTCTCAAGGGGCAGGATGCGCTGTTGCGGGATCCCCTGACCGGTATCATGAACCGACGAGCCTTCGAGCAGCACAAGGCGGCACTGGAGCAGAGGGGGGCGTGCTTCTGGCTGCTGCTGTTTGATGTCGATCACTTCAAGGGGATCAACGACAGCCAGGGCCATGCCTTCGGCGATCAGGTGCTGTGTCGGGTGGCCAACTGTCTTGCTGATGTGCTGGGGGTGAGTACGGTTTACCGGATAGGTGGGGATGAATTTGCCGCTCTGCTGCAACAGCCACAGGATGAGTTGGCGGAGAAACTCGGTTGTCTGCTTGAACTGGTGCGTCAGCAACAGTGGCGTGAACACCATGGGCCGATCACCCTGAGTGCCGGCGGCGCCTGCCATTCTCCTGCCGCCGGCCCTATCTTCGAGCGGGCTGATGCTGCCCTCTACCGCAGCAAGGAGGCTGGCCGGAACTGCTGGCATCTGGCTGAAGGGGTGGCAGGGGCCCTTGACTGACAGCTTTTGTCCCAGCGCGCTGACTATTCGACAGGACGCGGCTGCCAGGTTATCGGTCACTTTGTCGTGACTGTCTGGTTCAATGTTAATTTTCACGTTTTAATTCAATAGGTTGATTCTACTCTTCCTGTGTTGGCTGTGACTGTACTGCCATTGACTGTCGCATCCCTGTTTTCTGCTGGCTGGCGAACCTGATAGCTCTTTGTATAGTGCTGCTGATTATTAATCAGGTTTGACAGGAGTATCCATGGATATGAGTACGCGTGGCATCGGTGCTCTGGCTCTGTTGGGGGCGTCATTGCTGGGCAGCACTGCGGCCCACGGTTCGGAAACTCTCAACACCATTCTCGGTGGTGGCGCAGGCGGGGTGGCGGGCACCATGATCGGCAAGGAGTTGGGGGGAGATACCGGTGCGCTGGTAGGTGCGGCCATTGGCGGCGCAGCCGGTGGTGCGGCGACGGCCAACAAGGGCAACAAGAATGAAGCGGCCCTTGGCGGCGCGGTGGGGGCGCTGGGCGGTGCCGCCATCGGAAAGAGTGTCGGTGGTGATACCGGCCAGCTGATCGGCGCCGGGGTTGGTGGGGCGAGTGGCTCGGCCATCGGTGCCAAGACTGGCGATGGCCACCAGAGTCAGGATCGCTATTACGATGATGACGACGATCATCACCATCACAAGCACCACAAGAAGTACAAAAAGCATAAAAAGCACAGATGGCATGACGACGATTGATGCGTGTGCAGTGAGTGCGGAAGATGCAAAACGGGGCCTGTTGGTCCCGTTTTGCATGGTGTGGTCACTCGATTTTGTGGTTACTCGATCGTGCAGTCACACCAGCCGGTGCTGGCGGCGACCGGCGGCAAAGGCGTTGATGTTGTCGATAAGCTGGTCGGCCAGTCGCTGCATCGACTCTTCGCTGGCCCAGGCCACATGGGGGGTCAGAATGAAGTGGGGGTATTGCAGCGCTTTCATCAAGGGATGGTCGGGGGGCGGGGGTTCGACGCTCGCCACATCGAAACCGGCGCCACCGAGGCGGCCGTTGGCCAGTGCTTGCAGCAGCGCCTCCTCATCCACCAGCCCGCCACGGCCGACGTTGATCAGCAGGGCGCCCGGTTTCATCAGATCCAGCTCCCGCTCGCCAATCAGGTTGCGGGTGTAGGGGGTGAGCGGGCAGTGCAGGCTGATGACGTCCGAGCTTTGCAGCAACTCGTCGAGGGGGAGGCGATCCTCGCCGTGACTGGCGCCGACCTGGCTCTGGGCGTAACGCACTGTCATCCCCATCCCTTTGGCCCGCTCGCCAAGCGCCTGTCCCAGAGTTCCCTTACCGATGATGCCAAGCTGCTTGCCGTGCAGATCCATGATGTTGTGGTCGAAAAAGCAGAACTGGCCGCTCTGTTGCCAGCGTCCCTCCAGCAGCGACTGGCGCCAGCAGAAGAGGTTGCGCGACAGGGCCAGCATCAGCGCCATGGCGTGCTCCGGCACCGAGGGGCCCGAGTAGTTGCGGATATTGCACACCCCGACGTTGGCGGCGCGGCACGCTTCCAGATCCACGTTGTCGCTGCCGGTTGCGGCGAGCGCGATGAGTTTGAGCTCCGGCAGCTGGGCCAGTTCGGCGGCGCCGATCCGTACCTTGTTGATGATGGCGATGCTGGCATCTTTGAGCCGTTCCACCACCTGTTCCGGGGTAGTACTTGGATAGCTCTGCCAGTGGTGGGGGAAGTCGGGGTGATGCAGGGTGATGCCCGCATCCAGGGTATCGCTGTCGAGAAACACAATCTGCTGCATGGGCCTTCCTGCCATTGTTCAGGTTCGAGAGGCCATGATGCCAAAGAGGATACGGTCAGGGCCAGATCGTCGCCGTGGCAGGGTTGGGCTTTATCCGGCAGATGTGAGCTGGCGCGCGCTTTATTGCGCCACGGTGGCGGCTGGTTTAGAGCCAGCCCAGATGGTTGAGCCAGCCCTGAATGCGGGTGGGGGTCTCCTCCAGCTCCATCAGGGCGTAGGGGCGATAGTTGAGCTTGTTGCTGCGCCGGCTCTCGCTTCTGCGGGCCTCGGCGGCCAGCAGGGGCCAGCGACCGCCATCCTCCTGATAGAGGTCCAGGGTCGGGATGGCCGCCTGAGCCACCTGTTTGGCCAGGGTCTGGTTGCTCTGCTGATTGGGGAAGAAACCATCGAGCAGCACCAGTGCATCGGGGGCGGGTAACTGTTCGCTGGCGATAAGGTTGGCAGTCCAGGCGGCGCCGGTACCTTGCGCCAGGATCAGCTTGAAGCCCCCCTCCTGCAGCTTGGCATCGGCCAGTTTGCTGATCCGCTCGGCCAGTTGTTTGCGAAAGGCGTCACTCTCCTTGGCTTTTTTCTCGGCGGCAGGGTCGAGCTCGGTTTGCTGGGGAGAGGGGAGCAGCAGCAGGGTATCAAAGCCCAGTCGGCTGAGGGCGCGAGTCAGTTGCCAGAGTTGGCCGCTGCGCTGCCAGTCGGGCAGTAAAATGGCGAGCCCCAGATAGTTTTCACTGTCGTGTTTGGCGAACAGCACCGTCTGCTTGTCGATCTGGGTAGCATCGGGCAACCCTTTCCAGTCGCTGGCTTGCCAGTGGTCGAGGGGCATAGGTTCGGCAACGGGGGGGGCGACCTCGCTCGCCTCTGCCCCATGGCCAGCCAGCAAGGTCAATAACAGCAGTGATAAGGATAATCTGGCCATAGTGTGCTCCCCCGGTTATCTGGGTTAGCGGCGGCGGCGGGATTTTCTGAAGGCGGGCGGTGTGATGGCAACTCGGAGGCAATAAAAAAGCGAGCCGGTGGCTCGCTTTTTTGTAATCAATTCAAAGCGGTCAATTAGTTGACGCGACGCTTGAATTCGCCGGTGCGGGTATCGATTTCGATCTTGTCACCGATCTCTACGAAAGCGGCAACAGCCAGCTCGTAGGTAGTGCCTTTCAGACGGGCAGGCTTGGTTACTTTACCGGAGGTGTCGCCACGGGCAGCCGGTTCGGTGTACTCAACTTCGCGCACGATGGTGGTCGGCAGTTCTACGGAGATGGCTTTCTCGTTGTAGAAAGTCACTTCGCAGATGTCTTCCATGCCGTCTACCAGGTAGTTCAGCACGTCACCCAGGTTGTCTTTCTCTACGTCGTACTGGTTGTACTCGGTGTCCATAAAGACATACAGGGGGTCGGAGAAGTAGGAGTAGGTGCACTCTTTACGTTCCAGCTGAACAACGTCCAGCTTGTCGTCGGCCTTGAAGACGGTCTCGGTAGCGCTGCCGTTCAGCAGGCCCTTCAGCTTCATTTTGACCACGGCGGAGTTACGGCCGGATTTGTTGAATTCAGCCTTCTGAACCACCATCGGCTCGGTGCCGATCATGACTACGTTACCAGCGCGGATTTCCTGTGCGGTTTTCATGTAAAAAATTCCTGTTCGTGAAACGGACGGATAAAAACTGCCAGATTATATACGGCTTTCTAAAAATTTCACCAACCGTGTGACGAGATCCCCATCCCGGAGCAACTTCTGTGACCAGCTTCGCCCATGTTGCTGCCAAATGGCGCTATATCGTGGCCATTGGGTCCAAAGTTCGCGGCAATCTTCACCACGGTTGAGAGCCAGATTAAAGCGGCGCAGCCATTGGCCGCACTCGGCGGGTAGATCGGATAAGTAGTGGTCAAGGAACTGCTCCAGCTTGACCAGATGGGCCTCCTCCTCCTGTTGGTAGATGTGCCAGAGGAAAGGACGAGCCGCCCACTGGGCCCGCACGAAGGAGTCCTCCCCGCGTACCAGATTGAGATCGCAGCTCCACAGCAGTCGATCGTAGCCAGCCTGATCGGTCATCGGCAGCAGCTTGATGGTGAGGTTGCCCGAGTGGAGTAGGTCCCCCGCGTTGGCTGCAGGGATGGCATCAGTCAGACCGGCACCGGTGAGCACATCGTTGAGAGAGCGCCCCAGCGGCAGCAGCAGGGTGACGGGCGTGGCGCTCTGGCACCAGCTCTCGACCAGACTCTTCAGCGCATCGCTCTCGTAGGTAAAGAGGCTGACCCGCAGCTCGTGCTCTTGTTTTGGCGGCAAACCGAGGCTGGCCCAGTAGGCGGTAAGTCCCGCCTCATCTTGCTGCCACTGTTCCCGTTCGGTGATGAGGTCGCGTTCGCACAAAAGGCCGCCGGTTTTAGCGGTAAAGCCCGGGAAGAAGAAGTATTTATTGAGGCTTTTATTGCCAACCCGCTGGGGCGAGGCGAGACCGTGGCAATCCTCGACCCAGCTCTCCGCCGAGAGGTACTCCAGATTGATCCAGCATGGGGGGCTGGGTTGGCTCGCCATCAGCTCTATGAAGAGGTTGGGCAGCTCGCAGGCAAAAGCCTCGATCACCACTCTGGCCGGGGTCATGTCGGTCGGCAGGGTCTCATGCCAGTGCTGGATATAGATGCCATCGACCCACTGGCCATCCTGCGCTGGGTCGAGCTTGGGGCAGATGCGGGCGAAACTTTCCAGATCGTCCACCCAGAGCCGCACCTGAACCTCATTGCCATGTGCCGCAATATTCCCCTCCCGTTTTAGCTGGCGGGCAAGTCGCCAGGTGACGCCGATGTCACCGAAGTTGTCGACGACGCAACAGAAGATGTCCCAGTCAAACGGGGGCAGGGGAGTAGTCATGGCTCGGGATCCAAGATGCAAAAAACCGGTGCGCAGGGTAGCACACCGGTTGACTGGCTTCTAACCGTCAGCGCGTGACGGTCGCTGCGGCAGGTTACTCCTTGCCGTAGACGTTGTTCTCTTGTTCGCGTACCCGGATAAAGGTAGTGCGCTTGGTCAGCTCTTTCAGCTGGCTGGCACCCACGTAGGTACAGGTGGAGCGCACGCCGCCCAGAATGTCGCGCACGGCGTTCTCGACCGGGCCGCGGTAGGGCAGTAGTACGGTTTTACCCTCGGAGGCGCGGTATTCGGCGACGCCGCCGGCGTGCTTATCCATGGCGCTGGAGGAGCTCATGCCGTAGAACTTCATGAAAGGCTCACCGTCTACATCGACGATCTCGCCACCGCACTCCTCGTGGGCTGCCAGCATGCCGCCCAGCATCACGAAGTCGGCACCGCCGCCGAACGCTTTGGCGACGTCGCCCGGGCAGGTACAGCCGCCGTCACCGACGATCTGGCCGCCGAGGCCGTGGGCCGCATCGGCACACTCGATGATGGCGGAGAGTTGCGGATAACCGACACCGGTCTTGACGCGAGTGGTGCAGACCGAGCCCGGGCCGATGCCGACCTTGACGATGTCGGCGCCGGAGAGGATCAGCTCTTCGACCATCTCGCCAGTCACCACGTTGCCCGCCAGAATGACGTGGTTGGGGCAGGCTTCACGAATTTTGCGCACGAACTCGACGAAGTGTTCGGAGTAGCCGTTGGCCACGTCGACACAGATGAAGCGCAGCGCTTCGGACATGGCGAGGATCTGGCGGGTCTTGGCGAAATCTTCAGCCGAGGTGCCGGTGGAGACCATCACATGGCCCAGCAGCGCCGGGTCGGTCTCGTTGACGAAAGCTTGCCACTGCTCAAGGCTGTAGTGCTTGTGTACCGCGGTCATCATCTCGAAACCGGCCAGCGTGCGTGCCATGGCAAAGCTGCCGACGGTATCCATGTTGGCGGCGATAACGGGTACGCCTTGCCATTGGGTCTGAGTGTGTTTGAAGGTGAACTGACGGGTCAGGCTTACTTGGGAACGGCTCTTGAGAGTAGAGCGCTTGGGGCGGAACAGGACATCCTTGAAACCGAGCTTCAAGTCTTCTTCGATACGCATTACAAATTCCTTATTGAGCCTTGTTGAAAGTCACTTTTGCAGTGGCAAATTTTCGGCAGGCGCAAAAAAACCGGTGGTTTTCAGGCCCTCCGGTTTACAACAGTGTAGGCAAAAATCCCTTCAGAACAAGACTGATAATTCGCTCATTGTTGTGGTAGCCTTTGGCGTCACAACCTGAGGTTAACCACCAGTTTCATCCAGCACCGTTCGGTGCCTTGCTCTCCTACGATATTCCCGCCCGCTTGGGCCGCCATTCGGCCACTCTTTGTCGTCTCTCTCCTGACCCGCCAGATATTATCCAAGTAGCTGAAATAAATCGGATTGACCCACAATGGGACTGTGGTAGATCTGGGCGCAGGATTGACAAGGCAGGGCAGTAAAATGGGCAAGATGATGGTGGGGATCACCCTGATGCTGGCACTGTGTGGCAGTGCGCTGGCAGAGACCCCGACCAGCTATGGCTGGATCGAGAAGGGACTTATTTTGCCCACCGGCGTGGCGGTGAAGATGAAACTCGACACCGGGGCGCTCACCTCTTCCCTCGATGCACGCTCTATCACCAGATTCAAACGGGATGGCAAGCCCTGGGTGCGCTTCATGTTGGTGGTGACCGATGCCGACAGCGGCAAACTGGTCAAGCAGCAGTTCGAACGGCGGGTCGAGCGCAGCGTGACGGTGCGTGGGGCGGGCGGCATGGAGCAGCGGCCAACGGTGACCATGTCCATCTGTCTGGGGGACAAGGTGTATGAGGAGTGGTTCACCCTGCGGGATCGCAGCAAGATGATCTATCCGGTGCTGCTGGGCCGACGTCTGCTGGCGGAGCTGGGCCCGGTGGACTCCAGTCGAACCTTTACCGTGCAGCCAGATTGTCATTGAAAGTAAAGAGCCCGCATCGCGGGCTCTTTACTTATCGCTTATCTTGCCGGCGGCAGCGGGAGCAGCACGCTCACCTCCAGCCCCCCTTTCGGCCGGTTGTGGACATCGAGGTCGGCGCCGTGCAACTGGGCGATGCGTGAGACGATGGCCATGCCGAGACCCACGCCATCCCCCTGCTGGGGATTGACCCGAAAGAAGCGTTCATACAACCGGGGCAAGGCGCTGGCGGGAATGCCGGGGCCATTGTCGCTCACATCCACCCTCACCCGATTGCCCTCTCGCTGAACCCGCACCCTGATCTCGCCCTCCGGCTGGGTGTAGCGCAGCGCATTGTCGATCAGGTTGCTAAACAGCAGTTCGAGCAGGGTGGCCTGCCCCATCACCAGCTGCGGCACTTCACACTCCAGCGACAGCTGCTGATCCTTCTTGAGCGCGATGGGGGCCAGGGTCGCCAGGGTGCCTTGCAGCAGGTGGCCCACCTCCAGCTCGGTCAATACCAGCCCCTGTTGGTTGTCGATACGAGCCTGGGTCAGCAGTTGGCGGATCAGCCGATCGCTGCGGTCGAGGGCCTGCAGCATCTTGTGCAGGGATTGCTGGCGGCTCACTTCATCTTCGGCAGCCAGGGCATTTTCACTGTGGATCCGCAGCACCGCCAGCGGGGTGCGCAGCTCGTGGGCCGCCTCGTTGGTAAACTGTTTCTCCCGCTCTATGGTCTCCGCCAGCGCCTGCATCAGCCGGTTGATCTCGTTGGTGAGGGGGGTCAGCTCCTGAGCGCTTATCTTGAGGCTGAGCGGGCTCAGGTTGGCGGGGTGACGTTCACTGATGGCCTGGGCCAGCTGACGCAGGGGGGCCAGCCCGCGGGTGATGAGCCACCAGAGCAGGGCCAGCAGGAAGGGCAGGGTGATCAGCAGCGGCAGCATGGTGAGGGTGGCCATCTTGCTGGCCAGTTCGCTGCGCTCGTCGTCCCGCTCGGCCACCACCAGCCAGGTCTGCTCCTGCTGGTTGTAGAGAGTGAAGGTGCGCCACTGGTGATTATCTTTTTCGACCGTGTCGAAGCCGATGGCCAGGGTGACCAGCGGCTGATCCGGGGCGCTGGGGGCGCGCAGCAGCAAGCCGCCCTTTTCATCGAGCAGCTGGAAGTAGAGATTGCGTTCGAACTCGTGGCCGTAGGGGGTGATCTCCCGATCCTCGCCGGTCAGGTTGAGACTGGGGTCTTTTTGCCACTCATCGGGATTTTGCGCCTCCCACTCCTGATAGACGGTGCCGTTGGCGGGCAGTTGCCCCTGCTGGGCCATGTAGCGAGCAAGCAGCTGATTGGTGATGCGGGCCGACTGGGCGAGGCGGGCATCAAACAGCTCCTCCATTTCGTGGCTCGCCTCCATGTAGCCGATAAAGGCGCTGATGGTAAGACTCAGGCTCACCAGCGTCAGGATACCGGTGAGCAGAAAGCGGCGAATGGAGCGGGGACGTTTCATCGTGCGGGTGTCCGGCTTGGCTGTTCGAGCTGGGGAATGATGTAGCCGACCCCGCGAATATTGCGGATGAGGTCGCTGTAGAACTTCTTGCGCAGATGGTGGATATGCACCTCTACCGCGTTGCTCTCGGCCCCTTCATCCCAGCCGTAGAGGCTCTGTTGCAGCTGATCCTTGCTCAGCACCCGGCCGCTCTGGCTGATCAGCTCCTGCAGCAACTTGTATTCATGGGGGGTGAGTTTGACCGCTTCCCCCTGATAGGTGACCTGCTGGGATTCGGGATAGATGAGGATGTCGCCATACTCCAGTACCGCCTGAGCCTGCCCCTTGCTGCGACGAACCAGGGCGCGCAGGCGGGCGTTGAGCTCCTGCAGGGCGAAGGGCTTGACCATGTAGTCATCGGAGCCGGCATCAAGGCCGACCACCCGATCGTCCAGCGCATCGCGGGCGGTGAGGATCAGCACCGGCAACTGGTGGCCTTCACGCCGCAACTTGCGCAGCAGGCTGAGGCCATCGATGTCGGGCAGGTTGAGATCGAGGATCAGGGCGGCGAACTCGTCGCTCTTGAGGGCTGCCAGAGCGGGCAACCCCTGTTGCAGCCAGTCCACCGTGTAGCCGCTATGGCGCAGTGCATCCTGCATACCATCCCCCAGCATCACATCATCTTCCACCAGCAGGATCCGCATTCTTTTCTCCCTGTTTGTTGGGTGTGGCGATCTGGCTCAGCGCCAGGGCGTGCCGTGGCATAAACAACCCTGCCCACCAGTATGCAAGCTGGTGGGCAGAGTTTAAATAGTTCTTTGATCCATCAGGATTTTATAGCTTGGCCAGCCGATCGCGGATCTCCATTCTGCGCCCTTCGTCGGCCACTTCGCGGCCCGGGCGAGCCGGGGCGGCCAGCGCCTTGTCGAGATAGGTTTTGGCCTCGGCCTTGCGACCCTGATCCAGCAGGAAGTCGCCATAGAAGAAGTTGGGGTCGATGCCATCCGGATTGATGGCCAGCGCCTGCTTGAGCAGCTGCTCTGCCTTTTCGTCATCGCCAAAGCCGACCGGCCAGCCGGGCACCTGATAGTAGAGGGAGCCCAGACTGGTGTAGGCAGAGCCGTCCAGCGCCTTGGGATCCTGCTTGAGCGCCAGCTCCAGCTTGGCTTTGGCCTCTTTCACCAGACCCAGTGCCCCCAGCCCCCCTTTGGCCCCCGCCCAGGTGCTCTTGACGATGGCCGACCAGATCAGCAGATCGGCGCGAAAAGGCTCCTTGGCGCTGGCCGCTTCGGCCTGGGTGCTCAGGGTTTCGAGGCAGCTCTCTTTCGCCTTGCCGCTCTGTTGATACTGGCAGACGGCCCACTGTTGCTGGATGGGGACGAGGGCATCACCCGCGGCCATGACTGAGGTGGATCCCAGCAGGATGGCGATGGCACAAGAGGTCACTGATTGACGGAAAAAGTTCATATTAATGCTCCTTCTTGGTCGGGATCGGGCGGGACAAGTCTGGTTGTGGCGCGCTGTTGGCGCCAGCATCAGCCGTCCCTGGCTGAAGATGACGGGCATAACGTTTGATGATCGGCAGCTGTCTGGCCAGCGCCTTGTCGACAATGCCGGGCAGCATGGCATTGAGCCGCACGAACAGTTTTTCCGGCCAGCCGAGCCAGCTGCGGCGGGTTTCGTTGCACAGGGCGATGACCGCCTCTTCGGCCACCTCCTGCGGGCTGTCGGTCTGGGTGCCTAGCGCTGCATTCATCTCGTAGGCAGCCTCGGAGTTGAGCTTGGTGCGGGTGGCGCGGGGGGCAAAGTGCAGCACCTTGATGCCGCTCCCCTCCAGCTCCCGTCCCAGCGCTTCGCTAAAGCCGCGCAGGGCAAATTTGCTGGCGCAGTAGACGCTGTAACCGGGGTAGCCGATGCTGCCCAGGCTCGAGCCCATGTTCATGATGATCCCCGGCTTGCGCATGGTTGGCAGCAGGGCACGGGTGAGCTGGATGGGCGCCTCGATATTGAGCAGCAGTTGGCGCTCCACCTGCTCAAAGCTCTGATCTTCCAGCCAGGCAAACTGGTTGCAGCCAGCGTTGTTGATCAGGATGTCGATCCCATGCTCCAGCGCCGGGTGTTGCAACAGCTTGGCCCGCTCCTGTGCAGAGCCGAGGTCGGCGAGCACCACCTGATGGCGCTCGGGATGAGGCAGTGACTTGCACAGCCGCTCCAGTGCCGGGCCGCGACGTCCGTGCAGCAGCAGGCGGGCCCCCTGGGCGGCCAGCTCCTGTGCCAGCTCCTCACCTATGCCACCGCTGGCGCCGGTGAGCAGCACGAGTTTCCCTTCAAGGTTCATGGTATGGATTCCCTTTTTGCTGTCTGCTGCCGACTTACGGTGTGGCGGTGAGGTTGTAGAGCATCTCGCCATAGAGGCGGTAGACCACCTTGGCCCCGTGGATGATGGCGGCCTGATCTGCCGGGCTCTCGACCCGATCCATCAGGGATTCAAAGAATTTGAGGTGCTCCTGATCCAGGGCGCCGTGGGAGCTCAGGTAGCTCATCGCCTGGGGTGGCAGGCCGAGACCCTTTTTCAGCTGGTCGGCGACGGTGAGGGCGATGGCCACGCTGGTGCCTTCCAGCACCTGTACCATGCCGAAGAAGCCCATGGGGTTGCCGCGCTGGATCTGGTCGTAGAGGAAGGCGACCATCAGCTCGATGGACAGCCCGGGCTGGCCGTGGCGCACCGCCTCGGCATCACCGCCACAGGCGCGGATATCGCTTAAGATCCACTCCTGATGGCCATACTCCTCGTCGATGTATTCGGCAATGGCGCCGCGCACCCACTCGTACTCCTGACCCAGCTTGCCGCCGGTTGCCATCAGCAGCGGAACTGTGTGGCGCACGTGGTAGTAAGCCTGCGCCAGAAAGGCGAGATAGGTGTCACGGCTGATATCGCCACGGCGACAGGCTTCGATAATGGGGGCGTTGAACAGATGCTCACGCTCACTGGCAGTGGCTTGTTGCAGAGTCTGGTAGAAGCTCATGACGATTCTCCTGTAAGGCATTGGCTGATTTGCCGGGAAAAGTGTTGGTAAATCTCGTTGCGACGGGGGCGCCCGTTGGCGGTCAGCAGCCCGGGATGTTGATCCAGCGCCACCGGCAACCAGTGGTGCAGCCGGGCATAATCGGGCAGCCGCTGGTTCAGACCGGCGATCTGGTGGGGCAGATCCGCCTCTTTGCCCGGCAGGGGCTGGATCAGCGCCACGTTGGCAGGCTGGCCATCGCCAAACACCACGATGCGGGCGATGGCGGGGCAGAGCTGGGCCTCGGCTTCCACCCACTCGGGGGAGAAGTTGCGGCCAAAGGCGGTGATCTGGACATTCTTCTTGCGCCCGGTGATATGGAGGTAGCCCTCATCATCGAGATGACCCAGATCGCCTGTGGCGATCTGCATGGCAGAAGGTTCGCCAGTGGCGATCTGTTCGGGAGTCGGTTCGTTGCTGCCGAGATAGCCCAGCATGGCACTGCCGCTCACCATAATTTCGCCGTCGCTGGCGATGGTGACCTGACAGTGGGGCAGGGGGCGGCCGACGCTGCCGGGCTTGTCAGCATCCGGGCTGTTGAGCGCCACCACGGAGCCACACTCCGAGAGGCCATATCCCTCATACACCGGCAGGCCGAGCTGGCGGGCATGTTTGATCAGGTCGGGGGCCACCTTGCCGCCACCGACGGCAATAAAGCGCAGGCTCTTGAGCTGTTGGGCCAGCGTTGGGGTGCTGATGCAGAGCGCCAGTAGCAGGCGCAGCAGTTCGGGCACCAGCACCAGACTGTGGGTCGACCAGCGCAGCAGCGCTTCCCCCAGCATGGCCGCATTGAGCGAACTGGAGCCGGTGAAACCGAGCTCCCCGAGGGACGGAATGCGGCTGCAGGCGCCGGTCAGCAGCGGCACATAGAGGCCGGTGATGTTCTCAAGCAGGGTCGCCAGCGGCAGCAGGGTCAGGTGTTTTTCCACCTTGGCTGGCGCAACCCGCTCGGCCAGCGCATGGCTTACCGCCATCATCTGGGTCAGTAACAGGCAGACGCCCTTGGGCTGGCCCGTGGTGCCGGAGGTGTAGGTGATCTTGGCAGTGCCCTTGGGAAGCGCCGGTCGATTGGCCGGGATATAGCGCCAGAGCGGCAGCTCGCCGGTGATCAGCGAGAGCGGCTCGGCGGCATGCCACCCCTGATGATATGGCCCCACCAGCGCATCGGCGCCGCTGCTCTCCAGCAACCAGGCCTGCTGGGCCTGACTGAAGAAGTGGGGCACCGGAATGACCACGATACCGGCACGGGTGCAAGCGAGATCCAGCAGCGCCCAGGGCAGGCCGTTGTCCAGTTGCAGCGCCAGACGGCTGATGTCGAGCTGTTGCAGCTGGCTGGCCAGACGCTGGATCTGTTGCCACAGGGTCTGGTAATCGAGACGCTGCTGGCTGCTCAGCAGCGCAGGGGATTGCGGATCCTCGTGGGCATGTTTGGCGATGGCGTCGAACAGGCTCATTGGGCGCACCTTTTTTGATGGGTCTGGTTATCACTGCTCTTGCTGGTCTCGTCAAACAGGGTCGGCATGGGGGCCAGCAGATTGAGCAGCAGGCTGCGCTGGGCGAGCACCTCGCGCCCCTGATTGATGTCACCCACCATCACCTTGGGTTGGCAGCGGTAGTACTCACCCCAGGCATCGGCGTCGGCTCCCACCTGATGGGCCTGTGCGGGGGCCAGCTCCACCGGATTGAGTTGCAGGCGGGCAAAGCTGTTGCGCAGCTTGGCTGTGCCGGTAAAGACCACGTAGTCGAGGGCGTTTTCACATAGCAGACGACACAGGGCCGCGAACATCAGGCGGGCATTGCCCGGTTCGCTGCAGGCCAGATTGCCCACTTCGATAATGCGGTTGCGTGCCGGATAGACTCCGAGGCGGGTATTGATGGCGGCCTCGATGGGTTGCTCCAGATACTGTTCCAGATAGAGAGGCCCCTCACTGGCATGATTGAGACCACAGGCACCGACCAGCGTCCCGTCCGCCCGATAGAGCCCCAGCAGACAGGGGAGGAAATGGGGGATGCGGGCGTTGAACTCGAGGGTGTAGGCTGCCTGGATATAGGTTTGCAGCGCCATGACCTGCTGCGGGGACTTGGCTAGCAGCAATCGGTAGGGGGCCTGGATCTCGATGGTCATGGGTGACTCCTTCTCTTGCGATGGTTTGAGAGTAAAAGGGCAAACTTAAGAAACCCTTAAGGAGCAAAAAAAGTTGTCAGCGAGCCAGCGGGCAGGCAATCTGCGCCGCTGTTATCCAACAGGAAGCCCCCAAGAGGAACCGCCATGTCATCCACCGTCAGCTGCCCCCTGTGTGCCAGCCATCGCAGTTATCCCCTGCCGGTGGCGGGCAAACGCTATCATCGCTGCCTCGCGTGCGAGCTGGTCTGGCTGGATGAGGCGGATCATCTGGATGAGGCGGCGGAGAAGGCGGTCTATGACGGTCACGACAATCGGGTGGATGATCCCCGTTATCGCACTTTTTTGATGCGGGCTTTTGGCGAAGTGCTGGCGCGGGTGCCGCTACCTGCCAGTGGTCTCGATTTTGGCTGTGGCCCGGGCCCGGCGCTGGTGGCGATGGGGCGTGAGGCGGGTTACCAGATGGCGGGGTATGACAAGTTCTACGCCGATTTTCCAGAGTTGCTGATGCGTCAGTATGACTTCATCACCAGTACCGAGGTGATCGAGCATATCGCCGAGCCGCGCACGGTGCTGGCGCAGTTGTGGGATTGCCTCAAGCCCGGTGGCCTGCTGGTGCTGCAGACCCAGCGGGTGCTCAGTGACGAGCGGTTTAAAAACTGGCGCTATCGCCACGACCCGACCCACATTGTCTTCTTTGCCGAGGCATCGTTTCAGGTGTTGGCCGCCAGCTGGCAGGCCGAACTCAGCTTCCCCCACGCCGATGTGGTGGTATTGCAGAAAGGCACGCCCTGAGGCGTGCCTTCGTCTGTTACTCGGCTGTTTCTTGCTCGGCTCTCGGTTACTCCTTGTAGCCCTTGTCCTGCCACTGGTAGTACATCAGGGCAGATTTGACGCCGATTGACTTGAACGGCTCTGGCGGCAGCCACATCGGCAGCGTCTGCTCCGCGTGGTTGAACCAGGGATGCTCCTTGCCCTGATAGAGGCTGGCCACGATGTCGCCAAACAGGAAGGAGAGGTTGATGCCGTGGCCGTTGTAGCCGAGGGCGTAGTAGATGTTCTTGTGATCCCCCATTACCCCCACCGCTTCAGTGCTGTCGCCGGTCATGCCGAGCACCCCGTCCCACACCTGCTCAAACTTGATCCCCTTGAGGGCCGGATAGAGGGTCACCAGCTCGGTCATCATCATCTCGCTGACCCGATTGAGATCTCCCTTGTAGTTGAGGCCATCGTTGAAGACGTACTCGGCATTGCCACCGCCGATGACGATGCGGTTATCCGGGGTCAACACCAGATGGAACAAGATGTTGCGGGTGTCGTAATAGGGCACCCGACTCTGCCACTGGATGGCGGCCAGCTGTTTTTTGGTAAGCGGCTCGGTGACGGCGCTCTGGGCGTGTACCGGAAAGACCCGCCCGCTGAAGTAGCCAAGTTTTGAGGTATAGCCGTTGGTCGCCAGCACTATGCTGTCGGCGGTCACCTTGTACTTGTCGGCTACATTGAGCTCGATCTGCTTGCCCTCCTTGATCCCCATTACCGGGCTCTGCTCGTAGATGGTGACGCCCGCCTGCTCCACCGCCTTGCGCAGGGCATTGACCAGTTTCATGGCGTGTACTTGGCCGCCATTGGGGTCGTAGACCGCCCCCACGTAGCGGTCGGTGCCGAGTTTTTCCTCTGTGGTATCGGCGTTCCAGTACTGGAGCGGGATGCCGAGGCGATTGGCGGTTTTCACATAGTCGCGGTACTCGGCGATATCCTCCTCATCGAGGATCGCCTCCACATAGCCATCGAGCTTGAGGTCGGCCTCGACGCCGGTTGAGGCGACCAGCGCCTGCAGCTTGCGCATGCTGGCGACGGTGAGATCGTAGTGACGTTTGCTCGCTTCCCCCTCTTCGTAGAGGTCCATCACCTCGGAGCCCGGCAACACCATGCCGCCGTTGCGGCCCGAGGCACCGCTGCCCACCTGTTTGGCCTCGAAGATGGCGATCTTGAGCGACGGATTGGCCTTGGCCAGATGCCAGGCGCTGGAGAGGCCGCTGTAGCCGCCACCTATGATGGCGATATCCACCTTCAGATCTTGTGCCAGCGGGGCACTCTCCTCTGCCGGTTTCTCCTTGAACCAGTAGCTGGTGTTGGGCTCAAAGTCGCTCATCTTGGGGCCGCAGGCGGCGAGGAAAAAACAGCTGATGCACATGGTCAACGCTCGTTGGCAAAGGGTGGTCGGATTCATCTTCTACTCCGGTTACAGATACAAAATATCAAATCATTTCATCGGGTTGGGCGGTATTGACCCGGCGGCCTATGTCTCGCAGCCGGGCCAGCTGATCGGCAAGACCGGGCCCCTCATCCAGGCTGGTGACAAAGTTCCAGAGGTAGGTCATCACAGCATAGACATGGCCTGCCGAGACCTGGGGTTGGGCCATCAGCATGGTGATGGCCAGCAGGAACAGCAGGGAGGCGCTGATGCCGACCGCCAGAAAAGCGAGTGCCTCCCGATCCGAAATCCGGATTCGGAGCCAGGCCAGCGCGCGGTAGTGGCGGGCGAGGCTGGTTGATTGGGCATGGGTGACCAGTTTGACCTCGTGTTCCAGTCGATCGTTGAGCCGCTCGTGCAGCAGCTGGTTCTTGCGCGAAAAGCCGGGCAGCAGCAGGCCGAACAGCAGCAATACCCCCATGCAGGCGATGCCGACCCAGAACTCGATCACCATCAGCATCACGGCCGCCCCGACGATGGAGATCAGGCTGGTGGCCAGGATCGGGATATGTTTCTCGAAGAAGTCGACAAACTCCCGCGCCAGGGTGACCCGCGCCACTATGGTAGATTGCCCCTCCTGCTGCTGGCGTTGTGTCAGGATCACCGGCACCGCCAGTGCCGCATAGATATGGGTAAAGGTGCGGGTATCGACCGCCCGGCGCAGGGCGCCGATGAGCCAGAACAGCAGCACGATCAGGGCGTAGCTTGAAGCCTGCCACCACTGGCCCTTGACGATGGCGTCGATGGCAAAGCCGGCAAACAGGGGATAGACCACCAGCAGGATGTTTTCGAGGGCCACCAGCGAGAAGGTGCCCGCCAGCTTGAGTGGATTGGCCCGCGCAATCGCCCCCAGCGAACGACCGGCCGAGTGTGGCAACGGCGTGGCCTGCTCGTCGCAACTGGCTGCCGAAGTGGTTGGTGTTGTCATGGGTTATCTCCTAAGATGTCGGAAACGCTAAGTTTGAGCGAGTGCTCAAAGCTTGTTTGAGCGACTGCTCAAAGTCAAGCAGAACGATGGATATCGCAGGAGGTCAGATGGCACGCCCATCAGCAGAACAGCGCAAAGAGATGATCATCGAGGCAGTACTGGCCCTGTTTCGAGAGAAGGGGATGGCGGCATCGTCAACCCGTGATATTGCCGAGCGCACCGGTCTGGCGCGCAGTCACGTCTACCACTACTTCAAGGATTGGAAGGAGCTCTGCCTCTGTGCCGTGGAGCGTTTCACCTATCAGGAGATCGCCGAGCAGCGGGAGTGGCTGTTGCCGCTGCCGGCCCGCGAAGCGTTGCCGCTCTTTGTGCGGGACAACCTGCCGACCAGTCAGGATGCCTCCTGGGCCATCTACCTCGATGCCTGGAACGAGTCACTGCGCGACCCTGTGTTTGCCGAGAGCTACCGCAAAATCATTCTGGCGTGGCGCGAGGTGTTGGAGCAGATCCTGCAAAAGGGGATCGACAGCGGCGAGTTTGTAGCGGGCGATGCCCGGCGACTGGCGCGCCAGGTCACCTCCCTCATCAACGGCTATGCCGATGACCTTATTCTGGAGCCGACCCCCGAGACGGTAGAGGCCACTTATCAAGAGATCATGCTGGTGGTCAATCAGCTGGTCTTGCCCCCGGCCCACTCATAGCGGCGCTGGCACACAAGGGAGGGGAGGCATGCCAGCGTGGTACCTCCCCCGGTTTTGTTGGCTATCCGTCGGGCGTGCGATGGTCAGATACCAGGGAGCGGTTGTTGATGTCGATTACCCATTTGTCACTGCAAGATGCCCGTCATCTGCAACTGGCGGCGCAGGGGCTGCTTGCCCCCCGTCGCAGCAAGGCGACCCCGGCTGATCTGCTGGCCACTATTCGCCGCATGGCGCTGCTGCAGATCGATACCATCTCGGTGGTGGCGCGCAGCCCCTATCTGGTGCTCTTTAGCCGCCTTGGCCAGTACGAACCGCGTTGGCTGGAGCAGCTGTTGGCCGACGGCGAGATCTTCGAATATTGGGCCCACGAGGCCTGCTTTGTGCCCCGCGAAGATTACCGATTGCTGCGCCACCGGATGCTTGACCCTGCCGCCATGGGGTGGAAGTTTTCGGCCAACTGGCTCGCCACCCATCAGCAGGAGATTGGCCAGCTGATCGAGCGCATTCGCCGGCACGGTCCGGTGCGGGCGGCTGACTTTGAACGCACAACAGGCAAGGGGAATGGCTGGTGGGACTGGAAACCGGAGAAGCGCCATCTGGAGGTGTTGTTTACCACCGGTCAGCTGATGGTACGGGAGCGGCGCAACTTTCAGCGAGTCTATGATCTCGCCGAGCGGGTCATCCCCGAGTGGAGCGACCAGCGGGATCTGCCAAGCGTCGAGCAGGCGCAGCGGGATATGGTGCGCGCCAGCTGCCGGGCGCTGGGGCTGGTCAAAACCGGTTGGGTGGCGGACTACTACCGGCTGCGGCGCGGCAAATACGATGACCAGCTCCATCAGCTGGCGGACGAAGGGGAGCTGTTGCCGGTACGGGTGGAGGGATGGCAGTACGGCGCTTTTGTGCACGCCTCGCTGGCCGATGAGCTGGCAAGGGCACAGGCGGGCACCCTCAAGGCGACCCATACCACAGCCTTGTCGCCGTTCGATCCGCTGGTGTGGGATCGCAAACGGGCCAGTGAGCTGTTCAACTTCGACTATCGCATCGAATGCTATACCCCGGCCCCCAAGCGCCAGTATGGCTACTTCGTGTTGCCCTTGCTGCATCGTGGCAAGCTGGTGGGCAGGATGGATGCCAAGGCCCATCGCCAGCAGGGGATCTTCGAGATCAAGAGCCTCTATCTGGAAGCCGGGGTGAGAGTGACCCGTACGCTTGCACAGGATCTGGTGAAAGCCCTGCAAAAGCTGGCTGACTGGCACCAGACGCCGCAGCTTCGTTATGGTGCCATTCCGGCCAATTTGCTGGCGTTGTGGCATGAAAGCGCCCCTGCAAAGTGAGCAAAATCTCTTCTGGGCTAAGCTGCAAGAGGGATAAACAGTCCGGGAGCGGGAGATGAAACGAGCGGCAACATGGTGGGCGGGATTGGCGATGGCCATTTTGTCCCCCGCGCTATGGGGGCAAGAGCCACCAGTGAAGATCTGTCTGGGGGAGGGCAACGAGTGGGCCCCCTTTACCTACTGGGAGCGCAAGGACGGTGTGCCCGATACCAGCCGCCTGACCGGTTCGGCGACCACACTCGTGCTCGATGCATTGGAAAAGAGCGGATTGTCATATCAGATCCGCTATCTTCCCTGGGCGCGGGTCCAGCAGGAGCTGGCAGACTATCGCCAGAATGGTCTGTGCGAGTTGACCTGGGATGCCAGTTACAAACCGGAGCGGGCCGAGTTTGCTTTCTACAGCGTTCCTCTCTATTACACCCGCCTCGGCTTTTTCTATCTCAAGCGTCGCTTCCCCGACGCACCAGATTTACAGATGGTCAATCGCTCACGTGTGTGCGGGGTGATTGGCTATAATTACACCCCCTACGGTTTGGCACAGGAGCCACGCAGGGTGAGGCAGTTACAGCAGGCGCTCGATATGCTGGAGCGGGATCGCTGCGATTTTCTGCCAAGCGAAATTGAACCACTGGTGAGTGGCATCAGTCTCGGGATTTACCAGAGCGAGAGTGGATTGCTCAACCTCGTCTTGCCCAGCCGAAAGCAGTTTTACCTGCTGGTCAGCAAGGGCTCCCCCCGCGCTCACGAGCTGGTGAATAACCTCAATCAGGCTCTGGTGGCGTTTCAGGAAGGAGGGCATGCCGACGAGGTGATGCGCCGTTTCTTGCCGCCGATGGAGTAGGTGCTCATCAGGAAATGCAGCTGAAAAGGGCCAGCCTGAGCAATCTTGCTGGCCCTTTTCAGCTGTTCAGGAGGATAAAAAAACCGGGCAGAGTGCCCGGTTTGGTCTATCAGTCAGATGTGATTACTGGAGTACCAGCACCATCAGCAAGCCGACGCTAATGGCAGATACCAGGAAGGCAAAGCCATAGAACACATAGTGGTGCAGCTTGGTGGTGTGGATCCCCAGATCGTGCAGACCGTGGTAGATACGGTGCATACCGTGCCAGACTGGCAGGGCGATGATCACCAGCAGGATGCAGGCACCCCACCAGGAGCTGGCGAACGCGTGCACGCGGTCATAGCTCATGGTTTCCACGTCCATGATGCCCATGGGCACCAGCAGACCGGTGATGAGGACAATGACCGGCAGCAGCATGGCAACGACCATGCCACCCGCACCAAACAGACCCCAGTAAATTGGTTCGTCAGAACGTCTCATTGTTTTCTCCTCAGGCCACGATGATCAGGACAAGCAGGGACACCACCGCCAGCGCCACATACTGGGCGAGAACGATCGGCTTCTCCGGTACCAAGTCTTCACCACGGAAGATACGCATGGCTTTCGGCGCCAGGGCGAACCAGGTTTTGGCATGGAACAGGCACGCCGCCAGAGCGACGACATGGAACAGGATGGCGATCGGGCTTTGCAGGGATTCCAGCCAGCCGTTGAACGCTTCCTGACCCTGAACCAGGCGCATCAGGCCCCACATCAGCACAACGGCGTAGATGGAGACGAAGATACTGGTGCCTTCACGGATCATGTAACCGGTGTAGAAGGCGTTCTTCAGCCACCAGTCTTTCTTCATTTCGCGGACGTAAGGTTTACGTTTGCTATCAGTGTTGTTCATGGTCTCAATCCTGCTCTCAATCTGGCTTGAACATGGCGATCATGTAGTCCTTGGCGCTTTCGACCTTGCCAAGCTGGATGGCCGCTGCCGGATCGACGCCCTTCGGGCACACTTCGGAGCAGTAGCCCACGAAGGTACAGCCCCAGACGCCTTCGTCCTGGCTGATGATGCGCATACGCTCTTTGGCGCCGGCATCACGGTTGTCGACGTTGTAGCGATAGGCCAGAGCCAGTGCCGCCGGACCGGTGAACTTCTTGTTGATGCCGTACTGCGGGCAGGCCGCGTAGCAGAGACCACAGTTGATGCACTGGGAGAACTGCTTGTACTGCGCCATCTGGGCCGGCGTCTGGATGTACTCGCCATCACACAGGCTGCGCGGCTCGCTCGGGATGATGTACGGCTTGATGCTCTCCAGCTTCTCGATGAAGTCGGACATGTCGACCACCAGATCGCGCTCGATCGGGAAGTTGTTGAGCGGCTCGACGGTCATCTTGCCCGGCAGATAGTCGCGCAGGAACGCCTTGCAACCCAGCTTGGGCACGCCGTTGACCATCATGCCGCAGGAGCCGCAGATCGCCATCCGGCAGGACCAGCGGAAGCTCAGGGTTGAGTCCAGGTGATCCTTGATGTACTGCAGAGCATCCAGCAGAGACATCTCTCTCTGGTATGGCACCTGGAAGGTTTGCATCCAGGGCTCGTTATCCTGTTCCGGACGGTAGCGCAGGATCTCAATTTCAATCATCTCAGCCATTCTTCTTAGCCTCGTCTTGTTTCTCACCCTCGGAGCCGTACACGCGTTTTGCCGGCTGGGACTTAGTGATCTTCACATCGGAGTAATCGATGGAGGGCGTTTCGCCATTTTTGTAGAACGAGAGCGTGTGCTTGAGGAAGTTCACGTCATCGCGCTCTTCGTAACCATCCAGACGCTGGTGGGAACCGCGGGACTCTTTACGATTGATGGCGGAGTGCGCCATGGCTTCAGCCACGTCCAGCATGTAGCCCAGTTCGATGGCGTACAGCAGATCGGTGTTGAAGACAGAGGACTTGTCGTTGATCTTGACCTTCTTGTAACGGGCTTTCAGCTCGTTGATCTTGTCGATGGTGCCCTGCATCAGCTCTTCGGTACGGTAGATACCGACACCGGCTTCCATGGACATGCCCAGCTCGTTGCGGATATCGGCCGGGTTTTCGGTACCGTCTATGTCCATCAGGGAGAGGTGCTGCTTGATGAGCGCCTCGGCCTTGGCGGCCAGCGCTTCGGTATTGCCATGCTTCTGAGTCTTGGCAAATTCACCTGCCTGCTCACCGGCCAGCTTGCCGAATACCACGATCTCGGACAGGGAGTTGGAACCCAGACGGTTGGCACCGTGCAGACCGACGGAGGCACATTCGCCCGCGGCGTAGAGGCCGGGCAGACGGGTGGCACACTTGTTGTCAGTCTCGATACCACCCATGGTGTAGTGGGCAGTCGGACGTACCGGGATAGGCTCTTTGGCCGGATCCACGTTGACGTAGGCTTTGGCCAGTTCGCAGATGAACGGCAGACGCTCTTTCAGGTATTTCTCGCCAAGGTGACGCAGGTCGAGGTGAACCACATCGCCCATCGGGCCCTGAATGACGCGACCTTTCTGCTGCTCTTGCCAGAATGCCTGGGAAACACGGTCGCGCGGACCCAGCTCCATGTATTTGCTCTTCGGCTGGCCGATCGGGGTTTCCGGGCCCAAGCCGTAGTCTTGCAGGTAGCGGTAGCCATCCTTGTTCAGCAGGACGCCACCCTCACCACGACAACCTTCGGTCATCAGGATGCCGGTGCCCGGCAGACCGGTCGGGTGATACTGGACGAATTCCATATCACGCAGCGGTACGCCGTGACGGTAGGCGAGTGCCATGCCGTCGCCGGTGACGATGCCACCGTTGGTGTTGTAGCGATAGACACGGCCAGCACCGCCGGTTGCCACGATCACGGATTTGGCCTGGATGAAGCGGGTGATACCGTTCTGGATGTCGAAGGTCAGTACGCCCTGGACACGGCCGTCGTCCACGATCAGATCAAGGCAGAAATGCTCGTCGAAGCGCTTGATGCTCGGGTATTTGACGGAGGTCTGGAACAGGGTGTGCAGAATATGGAAACCGGACTTGTCTGCGGCGAACCAGGTACGCGGAACCTTCATGCCACCAAACGGACGCACGTTGGCTTTACCATCCGGCTTGCGGCTCCAGGGGCAACCCCAGTGCTCCAGCTGGATCATCTCTTTGGTCGCGTTGTTGACGAAGTATTCCACTACGTCCTGCTCGCACAGCCAGTCACCACCGGAGACGGTGTCGTTGAAGTGGTTTTCGAGGGAGTCGTCATCACGGACGACACCGGCGGCGCCGCCTTCGGCAGCAACCGTGTGGCTGCGCATCGGGTAAACCTTGGAAATCAGGGCGATGTCCAGGTCTGGCTGTGATTCGGCTATAGCGATAGCGGCGCGTAAGCCGGTACCGCCAGCACCGATGATGGCCACATCGGTCTTGATAATATCCACATCTGCCTCCTTAGGGATAGATTTGCTGGGCACGATTTTGCTCTATGAAAAAAATTCAGGCTTGATGCAAGTCAAACTGCTAGGTTTTATTCCCTTTTTATTGGTTATTTTTCTATAAAACACCCAAATCCCTGGATGAAAATGTCGTTATTATCGTCATTTTTTGGTGTTACTGAGCAGTTGAACACCTAGCTACGAGCACTTTAACTTCTGGATTGTACGTAGTTTTCTTTCAATAAAATGCGAATCACCTCTCTTTTTAGGTACTCGCGAAAAAAATTTTAAGTTTTTTATTGTAATTTTTTAATGAGAATTATTGGCATTTATCTATTCGGATAGAAATAGGTAATCCGAAATGCTGCGGTGACCACGGCGGTGATCTGATAATTCCAGACGAATTACAAGGATTTCAAGGCGGGGTATTTGGCGGGTAATGTGAGATTACTCACTGAAAATTAAGCGCTATTTAGAAAAATAAAAGGGGCCTGTACGGCCCCTTTTGCTCATCCTCAAATGCGGAACATACCGACCTGATTGCTCAGTTCACCCGAAATATTTTTAAGTTGTTCAGAGAGATGGCGTGAGCTGTCTGCATCCACTGCCAGTTCGTCCGAGACATCTTTCACCGCCTGAATGTTGCGGCTTACCTCATCGGTGACGGCCCGCTGCTCTTCAGCCGCGCTGGAGATCTGGGTCGCCATGTCGGAGATCTGGTTGATCGAGGTGGTGATCTGCTCCAGCGCATGGGTGGCGTTGTTGGCGTCATCCACGCTGTTCTGGGCCAGCAGCTGGCCTTCGTGCATGGTGCTGACCGCCCCCTGGGTATTGCGTTGCAGGGTTTCGATCATATTGCGGATCTCGACGGTGGAGCTGTGGGTACGCTGTGACAGGACGCGCACCTCGTCGGCAACCACCGCAAAGCCGCGACCCTGTTCACCGGCACGTGCCGCTTCGATGGCGGCGTTGAGTGCCAGCAGGTTGGTCTGCTCGGCGATGCCCTGAATGGTGGAGAGGATGGTGTTGATCTCCTGAGCGTTTTTTTCCAGTTCCTGAATGATGTTGGAGGCCTGTTCCACCTGGGTGGCCAGATCGGTGATGGAGCGCTGGTTGCGGGCAATCACCTGCTTGCCATGCTCGCAGCTGCTGGAGGAGCTGCGGGCCGCTTCGGCGGTCTGCTCGGCGTTGCTGGCGACCTCGACCGCGGTGGCCGACATCTCGTGTACCGCAGTGGCGATCTGGGAGATCTCGTTTTGCTGGCGTGCCAGCCCCTGATTGGCCTTTTCCGCCATGCTGTGGGAGGACTTGGCCTGCTGATTGAGTTGGCCGGAGGAGTTGGAGATATCCTGCACCATCACATGGATCCGCTCGATGAAGGTGTTGACGTGTTTGGCAACCGCGCCTACTTCATCCTCACGTTCAATCTTGATCCGGCGGGTCAGATCGCCGTTGCCACGGGAGAGATCGGCAATCGCTTCGCCCAGGGTTTTCAAAGGGGCCAGCGAGCCGTTGATGGCGACATAGGAGAAGCCTGCCACGATCAGTATGGTGATAAGCCCCTGAATGAGGGAAGAGGTGACCATGTTGCGTACCGACTGGTAGGCGGTATCCTCATCAACCATCATGCCGTAATACCAGTTAGTATTGGGGATGGCGTTAAAGTCAAAGACCTCTTTCTTGCCGCTGATCACCAGCTCGTTGATCGTACCGTCATGAGCTATCTGGTTGATGTAAGATGCGGTCAACTCAGGGGCTAACGCAGTGGCGGGTTTCAGGCTCAGGGAGGCATCGGGGTGCGCGATGATGGTGCCATTGCTGTCCACCAGCATGGCGTAGGTGCCCTCGGTGGTGACCGCAAGAATGTCCGAGATCAGTGAGCTGATGGAGACGTCACCGGCGATGACCCCCTGGGTGTTGCCACGCTGGAACGGCTCGGCAATGGTGACAATCAGCTGGCCAGTGGAGATGTCGGCATAGGGGGCTGTGATGACCAGCTTGCCTGCGGCGGCCGCGTCCTTGTACCAGGGGCGTTGACGTGGGTCATAACCGGCGGGCAAATCGGTTGGTTTGCTCTGGATCATCTTGCCGTCTGCGGTACCGGCATAGACCAGGTCGAAGCCACCGGCATTCATGGACTGGGCCAGATGACTGATGGGTTCGTCTTCTTTGGCGAATGCTTCCTTGGTGGTGCTGACCATGCTGATCCGGGAGTCGACCCAGCGGGAGATCCCCTTGACGTTGGCCATGGAGCTTTCGTCGATGATGTTCCAGACCAGTCGCTGGGTCTCGCTGCGCAGTTGCGAGGTGTTGTACCAGACCTGTATCCCGGTGATCACCAGAATGATGACCCCGATAGCCAGGACCAGCTTGTTTTTAATGGATAAGTTCATAGTTACATCCTTGTGAGCGTCAGTCTGAGTGTGTGGAAACTGGTTATTGTTATGTGCCTGTTCTTATCGGCTGAAGTTGAACTCTTTGTATCCCGATCAGCTATTTAAAGTTAGTGCCTAAATCAGAGCTTATCCATATGTGTATCCTTGTCAGGTGGCTACAGGAAACGATCTGGACGATTGGTGAAGATTCCATCGACCCCCATGCTGGCTAGTTTTTCATAATCTTCATGATAATCAACGGTATAAACTAGAACCCTTAATCCGCGTTGATGTGCATCTTCCACCAGTATCCGGTCGACAAAATCCACGTCGCAGTTAAGTGACCAGGCCCCCAGCTCATCAGCAAACAGCGCCAGGTTGAGTGGCAGATTGGCGGTCAGGGCGCCGAGGCGGATATCGGGCCGCAAGGCGGCAAATCGGGCCAGCTCCGGGTGATGGAAGGACGAAACCACCCACTGCTCTGGGGTAAAACCAAGCTCGGCCTCTGCCCTTCGGGTCAGGGATGCCACTGCGTTAGCGGTATCGGCACCCTTGAGCTCGATATGCAGCTCGCAGCGTCCGGCGATAATCTCCATCACTTGCCACAGGGTCGGGATCACCTCTCCCTCACCGGCATCGAGTTGCTCCAGATAGGCTCGTGATTGTTCAGTCAGCACCCCCTTGCCGTTGGTACAACGCTCCAGCCTCCGATCGTGAAATACCCATAACTCGTCATCTGCTGCCTGTACATCCAGTTCGATGGCACTGACTCCCAGCGTCAGTGCTTTTGCCATCGCCTTGAGGGTGTTCTCCGGTGCCAGACCGCTGGCGCCACGATGGGCAATAATCTGCATGTTCTGCTCCTTTTACCTCGCGGATCAGCCGCGGCTCAGGTGAATGTCGATCTGTTGATGGGGCAGGGTAAGTCCCTGCTGCTGCATCTTCTCCAGCACCAGCGAGTGAACCTCGTGAGTGATGGGCATCCGGTGATCCATGTTGTTGACGTAGAGGCGGATCTCGTAGATCAGTGCCGAGTCGGTGAATTCGATCAGGAAGACCTCGGGCGTCGGCGTCTCCAATACCAGGGTCGATGCCTGGATGGACTCTTCCAGAATGCGCTGCACCAGTTTCGGATCCCGGGTCAGGCCGATCCGGATCCGCAGTTTGACCCGGGTGATGGCATCGGAGAGCGACCAGTTGATGAACTGCTCGGTGATGAAGGCCTTGTTGGGCACGATGATCTCCTTGCGATCCCAATCCACTATGGTGGTGGCCCGGGTCTTGATCTTGGTGACGGTGCCGGTGAGATCGCGGATGGTGACGGTGTCACCGAGCCGGATCGGCTTCTCAAACAGAATGATGAGGCCGGAGACAAAGTTGGCGAAGATCTCCTGTAGACCGAAACCCAACCCCACCGAGAGGGCGGCGACCAGCCACTGGGTCTTCGACCAGTCGATGCCGAGCATGGAGAAGCCGGTGAGGGCGCCGATCAGGATCACCAGATACTTGCTGGTGGTCGTGAGGGCAAAGCCGGTACCCGGGGAGAGGCTGAGGTGTTGCAGCAGGGTCAGCTCCATCAGTCCTGGCAGGTTGCGGGCAGTCACCACGGTCAGAATGAAAACGAAGGCGGTCAGCATCAGATCCTGCAAGGTGATGGCCGAGAGCTGCTCGATGCCGCCAATCTTGCTGCTCACCTGCCACACCTCGATATTGCTGAGGAAACTGAAGGCGGAGTTGAGATCCGACCATTGCACCACCACCAGCATGGTGAATCCCAGCATCAGCAGGGTGCGCACCAGTCCCAGCGACTGGGCGCTGATGGTATCGAGATCCAGCTCAGTCTCTTCCACCACGTCCGGGGTCTCGGAGCTGAGCTCGTCATGCCCCTCTTCCCGGCCGCGCTGGGCCAGGATCTCGGCCCGCTTGCTCTTGGCACGCTCGAAGGCGAGGCGGCGGCGCTGGATCAGCATCCAGCGTCTGGCCAGATAGTAGACCAGCAGGCAACCCAGCCCCATCAGCAGGCTAAGCTCCAGCTGGCGCAGCAGGGTGCGCGAGGTATAGAAGTAGCCAAACAGGGCGCCGATCACCGCCAGCAGCGGCGCCAGCATCAGGCTGTTCCAGATGAAGTGGTGCAGCAGATGGGGCTTGGTCATATCGGTCTGGCCCCAGGTGAGCGGCAATCGCTCCCGGTTGAGACGGGCAAAGAAGAGCAGCAGCCAGAGTGCACCGATCATGAAGGCCATCCGGCCGAGGGAGTCGTAGAAGGCGTGCTCCTGATAGCTGTTGGCCATCCCCTGCACAAAGAAACTCGGGATCAGCACCAGCAGCAGGGTGCGAAACTGCCCCCATACCTTTTGCACCTGTTCCCGGGGCCAGCGGAAGTGGTGGATCAAAATCCCCCGCTCCAGTGTCAGATGGCGGGCCATCACCAACGCCAGCAGCAGAAACCAGATCTCGCCAAGGCCGCGCGCCACAGCCACCGCAAACGGGTATTGCCAGGCCCCTTCGAGCAGGCCGCGCACCATCAGCACCATGGCGGGCAAGGGGAGGGCGGCAAGCAGGGAGCGCAGCAGCAAGCGGCTGGTGAGGCTGAATTTGTCCTGAGTTACCTTGCCGATCCGCGGCGCAATATGGTCGCAATAGAGGCTCAGGTGACGGGCCAACTTGAACCAGCTCCAGGCCAGCACCAGCAGACCAATACCGGCCAGAGTGAGGCTCAGCGGGCTGTTCTCGGCGATGGCATAGGGCAGTTGCAACCAGTTGTCCGGGTTGAAGGCCAGTGTCAGCGCGGCAGGAATACCGAGCATCACCTGTGGGGTAAAGGGGCGCACATCCGGCATCCAGAACAGGTGGCTGGCGCTTATTTCGCGGATCTCGTCGATCTTGCTGTTCTGACGGCTGTAGAGCAGTTTGAGGCGGGTCTGCTCCTGAATGAGGGTGTCTGAGGCGTCGTTGAGCCGGGTCAGCAGCTGGCGCCGGGCCTTGAGCAGGTTGTCGAGCACCGCTTGCTGCGGCCGATCGAGCGTCACCTCCTCTTCGGCCATCAGCTTGTCGCGCAGCTGGCGGGTATCCTTGAGCCCATCCTGCTCGCTCTCGTACTGGTACTTGGCCATGCGGGCGCTGACGATGGCGGACTCCAGCTTGTCGAGGGGGAACTGAGGAGGCAGATCGGAGAGTTTGCTGCGCAGGTTCTCGCCGTAGGCATTACTGATCTGCAGCCACTCCAGCTGTTCGCGTACCGAGTTGACCAGCTCATTCAGTTCAAACAGATTCTTGTCGACACTGCGCTGTTCGTCCTGCACCCGCTCAATCTGATCCTCCAGCGTGCCGAGCTGGATGGAGAGCGCCTGATTCTGCTGTTGCTGCTCCAGCAGCAGCGGCATGTCGGTGGTGAGCTGTTTGCGCAGCCGTTCGCTCTCCTCCAGCGCCTGCTCGGTCTTCTCCCTACGCAGCTGGTTCTGCTGGGTAAGCAGGCTGGCTTGCCACTCATCCTCGTCGGCGATAGCCAGATTGAGCTCCTGCAGTTTCAGCTTGCCGAGATCGTTGCGCTGCTGGGCCGAGAGTTGCTCCAGCTCCAGCATCTGGATCCGGTCGGAGAGGCTCTGCTCCTTCATTCTGGTCAGCAGCAGCTGTGCCTCCTGCTGGCGATCCGATTCGCTGCTGAAGCTCAGTCGCTCCAGCTGGCTGCGGGTCAGTTGCAGCTGTTTGCGCAGATCGTCCACCCGCAGGTGATACTCCTGCCCGGTGCTCTCCAGCTGGTTGAGGCTATCCATCACCCCCTGCCGCTCCTTGCGCAGGTTGAGCTGACGGTTGCTGCTCAGACCTATGGCCTGGCGCAGCGCCTCCTCCTTGAGGCTCGCCAGCTGCGGGCGAGCTGCGGGCTGATAGTTGTGCAGGCTCTCCTTGAGGCGCGCCGACTCCTTGGGGTAATCGATGAGGATCTGCTGATAGGCTTTGCTCTGCTCCCGGTAGCGCTCGGCCTCTCTGGCAAATTGCAGCGCCTGCTGGTAGCTCTCCCGCAGCTTCTGGTTTTCCGGGGTATCGCTCTTGGGCACGCTCTGCAACAGGGATTCGGCCTGGGCAATGGCATCATCGGCGCGCACGGCTGGCGACAACAAGATAAGGGAGAGCAGCAAGAGGGTGAGCAGGCGTTGCAACATGAGGCTCGTTTCCGTTCAGAAGAGGTGGCCCTAGCCTAAAACAGGGCAGGGAGGCGGGTAAAGCAGTCTATATTAATGATTCATAACACAAATAACAGGAAGTCGTGCTGCCGTTTCGCTATGATCCCGGCCGCTTTCTCTCCACCGAGTCGAATATGTCAGCTGTTGATCTGGGCACAGCCCCGCTATCTCGCCTTTTCTGGCGTTACGTAACCCCGACCGTGGCGGCCATGCTGATCACCGGCATCTATGTCACCATCGATGGCATCTTCGTTGGCCATGTGCTGGGTCAGGATGGCATGGCCGGTTTGATGCTGGCTTATCCCATCTGCGCCGTGCTCTATGCGGTGGGGGCGCTGATCGGTATGGGGGCCTCATCGCTGGTCTCCTTCTATCTGGGGCAGGGCAACCCGGCCAAAGCCCGCCATATCGTCGGCAATGCGCTGGTGATGGTGTTGCTGGCCTCGGCACTGCTCAGTTTTATCGGGATCCGTTATGGCGAGCCCATGCTGGCCTGGATGGGGGCGGAGGGGGAGATCTTCACCGCCGGGCTCTCCTACCTGCAGGCCTACGCATGGCTTGGCTTCTTTGCGGTGCTGTCGATGGCGTTCAGCTCGCTGCTGCGCAACGATGGCCGCCCCGGATTTGTCACCCTCATCATGGTGGTCGGGGGCCTGCTCAACGTGCTGCTCGACTATCTGCTGATGGTGGTGTTTCCGTTCGGACTGGCCGGGGTGGCGACGGCCACCATGCTCTCCCAGGCAGTGACGGGCCTTGCCTGCCTGTGGCACTTCTTCACGCCGCGCAGCCAGCTGCGGATAAGCTGGGACACCCTGCGCCCCGATCTGCGGCTGATGGGCGAAACGGTGCGCCTCGGGATCTCCAGTTTTCTGATGTACCTCTATCTCTCTGTGGTGCTGGCACTGCACAACAAGGCGTTGCTGGCGGTGGGTACTTCGCTGCATGTGGCGGCCTACGGGGTGATCAGTTACACCGAGGCCTTCTTCTATCTGGTGTTTGAGGGGATCGCCATGGGTATCCAGCCCATCGCCAGCTTTAACGCGGGCGCAGGTCACTGGCGGCGGGTGTTGCGGATCCGCAATCTGGCACTCGGAGTGACGTTGGGGATCGCCCTATCCGCGATGATCCCGCTCTATCTGTGGCCGGAGGTGGCGGTCTATCTGTTTGCTGGCGACAACGCCACCTTGCTGCCGGTGGCGAGCCTCGGGATCTGGCTCTACTTCTGGGGGCTGCCGATGGAGGGCTTGCTGCTGGTGGGGGCCACTTACTTCCAGGCCATCAATCGGGCCCGCATCGCCTCCCTGCTCACCGGTGGCAAGCTGGTGCTGATCGGCGGTTTCTTGTGGGGATTCTCGACCCTGTGGGGCGTGCTCGGCGTCTGGCTGGCATTGCCAACGTGCAGCTCGCTGCTGGTGCTGGTAATGTGGCGGGCGATGCGTCGGGAGTCCGGCGCCCACGCGCTGGCCGGATAGGTAATCGGGTTCGACGTGCAGATAGCAGACAGGCAGCCATGGGCTGCCTGTTTTGTTAGAGGATGTTTTGTTAACGGGCTCTGCCGATTCAGGGCTTGAAGGCGCCGATAAAGATGGCGGGATCGACCCGGGTATCGTTGAGGCTGACGTTCCAGTGCATATGGGGGCCGGTAGCGCGGCCGGTCGAACCGACTCGCCCGACGATGCCGCCACGCGGCAGGCTCTGGCCGAGCTTCACATCTACCTTCGACATGTGGCAGAACATGCTGATGAGCCCCTGACCGTGGTCGACAAAGACGGTATTGCCATTGAAGAAGTAGTTGCCGATCAGGATCACCTTGCCTGCGGCGGGGGACTTGATCGGGGTGCCGGCGCCGACAGCGAAGTCGAGGCCGGAGTGGGGATTGCGCTCCTCGCCATTGAAGAAGCGACGCAGGCCAAACGGGCTGGAGAGGGGGCCGTTGACCGGCTTGTCGAACATCAGGTTGCTCGGCTGGTTGGGGCTGAAGGTCTGGTAAGCCCGGGTCTGCTCCGCCAGCTCGCGGTTGATACGTGTCATATCCTCGGCGAGCGGATTGACCTGACGGCTGTTCTTGAGCTTGATGTGCTGCTCGCGGTAGTGCTTGGGGGTCACGGTGAAGCCGAGAGTACGGCCATCACCTGTGGTCAGTTGCTGGGCGCCGGGCGTGCTTTTCAGAGAGATGCCGACGATGGCGATCCACTGGTTGTCTTCGCGCACCACCAGCACGGGTTTGTCGTGATAGCGGGCCGTGGGGGCAGTGGCAGAGGCGCCAAGAGGGATCACCGCAACGCCACCCGGCACCGGATGGTTGAGCAGGCGACTGATAAAACCCTCGGCCAGGGCTGACTGGCTGGCCAGTAACAACAACAGACAACAAACAACTCTCATGACGATACCACTCGATGTTAAAGCGCCCGGGATGGCGGGATGACAACCCCCCTGTCCGGCATTCGTCGATCACTAAAGGATGATCACGGCACGCTGGCCACGACAGGCGCGGCAGGGGAAGGGGGCAGATTGTGCCTCGTTATGGTCGGGGCAGCCAGAGGCGGGGCGTGGCTGACGCCCCTTTTGTGCATAGCTGCGTCAGGTTTTATGTCGTGGTCGGGCCGCTTCGCCATTGAGTCGCCCCCGCCCTGGCTCTAGAATCGGCTTCCGGCACTGATGCCACCGACACTCCGAGGAGACGATATGAACGGATTACCCCCTTTGCGCACCACACCGGCCCGGTACACGACAGGTCGTGGCTGGCTCTGGGTTCGCAGCGGGTTCGATATCTTCAACAAGGGGATGGGGATCAGCGTAGCCATGGTGCTGGTCTGGTTTATGGTGGGCATGCTGCTGGAGCAACTGCCGGCGGGTGGCCTTATCTCCCAGCTGCTCTACATGGTGTGGGGCGCGGGTTGGGTGGCGGTCGCCGCTCGGGGTTATCGGGGGGAGCCGCTGCAGTTTGCCGATCTCTTCGCCGGTTTTCGCCACAAGCTGACCCCGCTGATGCTAGGCGGTCTGCTGGTGTTGCTGCTGTTCAGCCTGGTTGGCCTCATCTGTCTCGGTCTGCTCTCTATGTGGGGACTGCTCCCGCTGCTGACGCAGGATCCCGAGAGCATGGTGGTCTCTGCCAGCCAGTTGCAACAACTGCTGCTGGTGTTGCTGGTGGGTATGCTGCTCATCATTCCCGTGCTGATGGGGGTCACCTTTGCTCCGGCGCTGATCTACCACCACGATATCGGCATCATTCAGGCGGTACGGCTGAGCTTCTTCGGCTGCTGGCGCAATATTTTTCCCTTCTTCTGGTGGGGGCTGCTCTCAGCCATGTTGCTGCTGTTTGGCGCTGCGCTGCTGCTGGTGGGTCTGCTGGTGGTGATCCCGGCGCTCAACTACTCCATCTATGTGGCTTATCGGGATATTTTCCTGGACGAGAGTGCGCAGCAGGAAGCGCCTCACTCAGAACCATTCGGATTTGAAGCCTGATCAAGGGATCGGAATGAAGAAGGGGCACGCAGCGGCCCCTTCTCTTCATGGTCGGGTTTGAGGTGTGCTTACTCCTGCCAGATGGGATCCGCCGCCATGCGGGCTAGCAGAAAATCGAGGAAGCTGCGCAGCAGTGGCGACATCTGTTTGCGGGTGGCATACACCCCGTAGACCCCGAGGCGCTTGGGCTGCCAGTCGGTCAGCAGGGGCACCAGTTCTCCGCGCTCCAGATAGGGTTGGGCCGAGTAGCGTGGCTGCAGGCTGATCCCTGCGCCTTCCAGCGTTGCTTCCAGCAGCAGGTTGGAGATATTGGCGCTCAGGTTACCGCTGACCGGCACTGACTCGGGACCGTCCGGTCCATTAAACTCCCACAGGCTCTTGCCGAAGTAGGTGTAGGTGAGGCAGTTGTGCAGCGCCAAATCCTGCACCTTGTGTGGCATCGGATGACGGGCCAGATAGGCCGGGCTGGCACAGACTACCGAGTGGCAGGTGCCGAGACGGCGCGCCACCAGATTGGGGTCGAGGTCGTTGGTGATGCGCACCGCCAGATCGATCCGCTCCTCTACCAGATTGACGGTTCTGTCGAGCAGCAGAATGTCGATGGCCGTCCCCGGGTATTGCGCCAGATAGTCGTTGGCAGCCCCGACCAGCAGCGCTTCTGACAGGGAGTAGCTGCTGGTGATCCGCAGTTGTCCCTTGGGGGCGTCATCTCCCTTCACGGCGATCTGCTCCATCTCTTCGCCGAGGGCCAGCATGGCGCGGGCCCGGTTCAGCGCTTCCTCTCCCGGCCCGGTCAGGCTCAGACGACGGGTGGTGCGGTGCAGCAGGCGAGCGCCCATCCAGCTCTCCAGCTCGGCCAGATAGCGTGACACCATGGCGCGCGACATATCCAGTTTCTCTCCGGCGCCGCTCAGGCTCCCCTGTTCGACTACGCTGACGAAGACCCGCAATGCGGTCAGTCGATCCATGTATGGCTCTCTATATGTTCGATAAGTGCAACAGTGATGTGCTTTTTATGCTGTATTTGCACCTTATGTGATCCAATACACTCTGTCCATCAAATGAACCCCCGAATACTTAATGAGGAATAGATGATGAACAACACCCTGATCCGCAACCTGACTCTGGCGACCACCCTGCTGAGTGGCGCCGCACTGGCAGCCCCCCTGAGCGTGACCGTCTATAACCCTGGCGAGAAGGCGATCTTCCCGGTCTCCTCCTCACTGGTGACCGGTGACAAAGAGGCCATCCTGATCGATGCCCAGTTCGACGTACAAAATGGTCAGGCGCTGGTCGACATGATCAAGAAGAGCGGCAAGAAGCTGACCACTGTCTATATCAGTGCCGGTGACCCCGACTTCTACTTCGGTCTGGAGCCGGTCATGGCGGCGTTCCCGGATGTCAAAGTGCTGGCCGACCAGCATGTGGTTGACCATATCAACAAGACCAAGGATGCCAAGCTGAGCTACTGGAGCCCGATCCTCGGCAAGGGTGCACCGAAGAGCCTGACCGTGCCGCAAGTGATGACCGCCAGCCACCTGACGCTGGATGGCGAGAAGATTGAAATCAAAGAGATGAATACCCCGAATGCCTACCTCTGGGCCCCTTCCATCAAGACTGCTTTTGGTGGTGTGCCGGTCTACCACGGGGTGCATGTCTGGATGGCCGACAGCCAGACCAAAGCGGCTCGCAGCAACTGGGTCAAGGCGCTGGATAACCTGCTGGCCCTGAAACCCGAGCGTGTGGTACCGGGCCACTTCCTGGGCACTGCTCCCAAAGGCACTGCTGCTGTGACCTTTACCCGTGACTATGTAGAGCGTTTCGAACAGGAGCTGGCCAAGGCGAAAAACTCCGGTGAGCTGATTGAGGCTCTGAAGAAAGCCTATCCGGCACTGCCGGTTGACGATGGTCTGGCCATCGGTGCCAAGGTCAATACCGGCGAGATGAAGTGGTAAGCCACTGAGCCTGCTTTCCCTGTGTTTTTACCGGGCCTAAGGGCCCGGTTTTTTATCCGAGATTGAAGTGAGAATGAAGATGAGCGAACAACAAACCACCCTCCATTATGTCTATGACCCGCTCTGTGGCTGGTGCTACGGTGCCGCCCCCCTGTTGCAGGCGGCAGCCACCATTGCTGGGCTCAAGATCGAGCTGCATGCGGGCGGTCTCTGGCTGGGTAGTCGCCGTCAGCCTATGGGCGAGGCATTGCGTGATTATGTGCGCCCCCATGATCAGCGGATCGAGGCGCTGACCGGCCAGCATTTTGGCGAGCGCTACTTTAACGAACTGCTGCTGCGCGAAGGGTGTCTGCTGGACTCCGAGCCGCCGATCCGTGCGGTTTTGGCCGTCACGGCCTTGGGGGGGGATGGGTTGGCTATGTTGCACCGGATCCAGCAATCCCACTATCGGGACGGGATCTGGATTGGTGAGCCGGCATTTCTCGCCACGCTGGCGGCAGAGCAGGGGGTCAGTGAAGACGCGTTCCAGCAAGCCTATCTGCAGGCCCCATTGCTGCAACATCTGGCAGATAGCCAGGGCTGGATGAAACGGCTGGGTGGTCAGGGTTATCCCACCCTTGGGCTGATGCACAAGGGGCGGGTCACGCCTGTACGGGTTGCCGATTTTCTGGGGGAGCCGGATGCTCTGAGCACGCATCTGCTGGCTCTAATGACATGATGGCTGTTATTTGAACACGAGACCGCTTCAGGAAAGGTGTCCAGGGCCGATAGGCAAACAATCACAGAAACGGTATGAAATCCTTCTGTTTTCCGGGTGCAGGCTATGCTCTATATGACCATTCCCGGTGGATGTTGCGGGAGTGAAGACTCATTTCAAGGAAGCCCTTATATGTTCAAAAACATGTCCATCGGCCAGAAACTGAGTGCCGGATTTGCCATCCTGGCCTTGTTGGTACTGGGCTTGGCCTGGTTTTCAATCAGCCAGCTGGCAAAGCTCTATGGTGATACCGAAACCATCACGGGTAATTTACTGCCTTCTACTCGTCTGGCGAGCCAGATGCATGTTGCCGTGCTGGATGCGCGTCGTTCAGAGTTGGCCCAGGTCATCGGTGGCCTGAACAAGGATGAGCAAGAGGTAAGCGATCGCACCCTGACCTTCAATAAGGCCAAGCAGGAATTTGAGCAAGCAGCCCAAAAATATGGTGCTTTACCTTTCACTACTGGTGAAGAGAAGCAGGTTTATGAGCAGGTGGTTGCGGCGGGGGCCAAGTATTTTTCGGTACATGACCAGCTGTTAAATGCCTTTGCTGCTGGCGATCTGGATAAAGTCAGAAGTCTGCGCAAAAACGAGACTCGTGCCGCATTGGAAGAGGTTGGTGCCAAGTCTTATCGTTTGCGGGAGATCAATAACGAGATTGCCGATGAGATGGTGAAAGACATTGCGGCCATGTATAGCAATGCCAGAACCATGAGCATTATTGTCAGCCTGGTGACGCTGGCTTTTGTGGTGGTGATTGCCTGGCTGTTGACCGCCCAGATCCGCAATCCGGTGATGGCCCTGCTGGAGCAGACCCGCCGTGTCTCCTCCGGTGATCTTACCTCCCGCATCGATATGCAACAGTTCAACAATGATGAACTGGGGACTCTTGCCAAAGGGTTTGGCGAGATGCAGACCAATTTGCGTACCCTGGTCAGTGAAGTCTCGGGCTCAGTGGTGCAACTGAGTTCGGCCACCGAAGAGATGAGCTCGGTAGCAAGGCAGTCAGCGGCCAACATGAGTGCCCAGCAGCATGAACTTAATCAGCTGGCAACCGCGATGAACGAGATGCAGGCTACGGTTCAGGAGGTTTCTCGCAACACCAGCGATGCCGCCAGTGCCGCCACCTCGGCCAGCGAAACAGCAGAGATTGGGGCCAAGACTGTTAATGACTCTATTTTGCGCATCGAGCGGGTGGCGGGGGCCATCGAGAGCACTGCAGTGGTGATCCGCCAACTGGGCGATGATAGCCGCAATATCGGCATGGTGCTGGAGGTGATCCGCGGCATTGCCGAACAGACCAACCTGCTGGCATTGAACGCGGCCATTGAAGCGGCCCGGGCCGGTGAGCAGGGACGGGGTTTTGCGGTGGTGGCTGATGAGGTGCGTACTCTGGCCAAACGAACCCAGGACTCCACCTCCCAGATCAATACCATCATTGCCGAGTTGCAGCAGCGTGCCGAACAGGCGGGCAGTACCATGCAACAGAGTCAGGAGCTGATGAACACCACGGTAGCTACCGCGCGGGAAGCGGGCGAGTCTATCTCCCAGATCAGTGGCTCGGTCAGCAGCATCTCCCACATGAACATCCAGATTGCAACGGCCACCGAAGAGCAGGGCGCGGTGAGCGAGGAGCTCAACCGTAACGTGGTCAATATCAGTCATGCTTCCGAAGAGGTGGCCGCCGGTGCCACCCAGATGGCTCAGGCGTGCAACGAGTTGAACCACCTGGCTACCCAACTGCAGGATATGGTGCGCCGTTTCAGGGTGTAATCCATCGGCGAGTCAAACAGCCCGATTACCGCGAGGTGATCGGGCTTTTCTGTTTTGGAGGGGCAGCCAGAGAGGCTCACTGCAAGTGGATGACTTGTCCCGCCGGACGATATTGTGCATGCTGATGGCCCATTTTCCAGGCAGGACTCTTGCTGTATGAATCTTCGCGATCTCGAATATCTGGTGGCGCTGGATGAGGAAAAACATTTTCGCAAAGCCGCTGAACGCTGCTTTGTCAGTCAACCCACCCTGAGCGGCCAGCTGCGCAAGCTGGAGGATGAACTCGGGGTCATTTTGATCGAACGTACCTCGCGCAAGGTGCTGTTTACCCCGGCTGGCGATGCCATGGCCCATCAGGCTCGTCGGGTGCTCAAGGAGGTGCGCGAGCTCAAGAGCATCGGTCAGCACTTCTCCGAGCCGATGTCCGGGGAGATCCATATCGGTTTTATTCCGACCGTGGGCCCCTACCTGTTGCCCCGCATTATCCAGACCCTGCGTGAGCATTTTCCCCAGCTGGAGTTCTATCTCTATGAGGAGCAGACCCAAACCCTGCTCAAACGGCTGGAAGAGGGGGAGCTGGATTGCGTCATTCTGGCCGAGATGCCGGGGATGGAGGGGTTTGGTTCAATCCAGCTCTACCACGAGCCGATGTGGTTGGCTGTGCCTTGCCATCACCCCGAAGCACAGGCCAGACAGGTGCCACTCGGCAATCTCAAGGGCAAGAAATTGCTGATGCTGGCCGATGGCCACTGTTTGCGGGAGCAGGCGATGGGATTCTGTTTCGCCGGCGGGATAGGTGAGGATCAACGCTTCAAGGGGACCAGTCTCGAGACGCTGCGCAACATGGTGGCCGCCGGTAGCGGCATGACCCTGGTGCCAAAGCTGGCCGTACCCGCCGATCATGATGAGGGAGGTGTGAGCTATCGTCCTGTGGTTGACCCTGTGCCGGGTCGTACCATCTCGCTGCTCTATCGCCACTACTCGGTACGTCGCCCCTGTTTCAACGAGCTGGCCGCCTCGATTGCCACGCTGATGAGCAAGCAGTTGGCCCAATAAAAAAACCGGCAGCCAAGGCTGCCGGTTTTGCTTCTGCCGCGAGAGCAGCTTAGAAGATATCGTCGGTTGAGACAGGCCCTTCCACATCGGGGTTGTCACCACCATAGACCTGATTGCCGTCCGAACTGGGCGCGGCGTAACGGGTCGGCTCGGTCCCTTCCTTGAAGTATTCGTCGGTTCCGCCACTGGTCGCCAGCAGTCCGGTTTCGCTGTCAATCTTCACCGTCATGATCCCTTCGGGAACCGGCATCTTGTGCTCCGGCAGCTTTTTGAGGGCGACTTTCATGAAGTCGATCCAGATAGGCTGTGCAGCGCCACCACCAAACTCGGCACGGCCAAGGCCACGCTGGTGGTTGTCAAAACCGATCCAGGAAGTAGCTACGATGTCCGGGGTATAGCCGGAGAACCAGGCATCCCGCGATTCGTTGGTGGTACCGGTTTTGCCGGAGATATCGTGACGTTTCAGGTCACGGGCTGCACGCCAGCCGGTACCACGCCAGCCGTTGCCACCCCAGATGGCTGTGCTCAAGGTGTCGGTGATCAGGAACGCGCTCTGGGCACTGATGGTATGCGGGGCGATGGTTGGCGCGAGAGGGGTCTGCGTGCCATCTTGTGCTGCGCCATCAACAGTTGGCTCCGGCAGTGTGCTCTGCTCGGACGCCGTCTGCTGTTCGCAATTGTTGCAGGCAATGGCAGGATTGGCCTGATAGAGGGTGTTCTCCAGGCTGTCGGTGACTTTGTCGATGAAGTATGGGGTCACCAGGAAGCCACCGTTGGCCAGTACCGAGTAACCACGCACCACCTCGAGGGGGGTAAATTCGGCTGCGCCCAGCGCCAGTGACTCATGGGGCGAGATGAAGTCGCGGGGGAAGCCAAAGCGTGTCAGACCGTCGATATAGGTATCCAGACCGATGGCGCGCATCAGTCGAACCGACATCACGTTCTTGGACTTGGCCAAACCCAGACGCAGCGGGGTGGGGCCATCATAAACGGCCGGGGAGTTCTTGGGCTGCCACATGGGCCCTTTTGACGGATCCCACTGGTTGATTGGCGCATCGTTGATGAGCGACGCCAGGGTATAGCCGTGCTCCAGCGCGGTCGCATAGAGGAAAGGTTTGATATTTGAACCGATCTGGCGACGCGCCTGATCGACCCGGTTGAATTTGGATAGTTCGAAGCTGAAGCCGCCAACTACTGCTTCCAGCGCGCCATTTTTCGGGTTCATGGCAACCAGCGCGGCGTTGACGTCCGGGATTTGGGCCAGCAGCAATTCTTCGCCCTCTTCCCGCACCCAGATCTGGGCGCCGACTTTCAGTACATCGCGTGCCGATTTCGGGGCATAGCTTTGGCGGTCGTCGGTAATAAAGGAGCGAGCCCATTTAATGCCGTTCCAGCCCAGCTCTGCTTCCTTGCCATTTTTAAGTACCAGTGTGGCGCTACGGTCACCGAGCTTGGTCACGACTGCCGCCATCAGCGGATCATAAGTGGGTTGCTTGCCAAGGTGGGCCACGATCTGCTCGTAATCCCAAGCTGTTTCGCCTGCCTTCCACAACTGGGCCGTCGGGCCACGATAGCCGTGACGCATATCGTAGGCAAAGACGCCATCCAGCAGAGCCTGTCTGGCGGCCCTTTGGCGTTCGGCAGAGACGGTAGTGTAGACGTGCAGGCCCATGGTGTAGGCATCTTCACCAAACTGCTCTACCATCTTCTGGCGTACCATTTCACCCAGATAGGGAGCGTGCAGGGTCACTTCGGCGCCGTGAAAACGGGCCTTGATCGGCATTTTGGACGCTTCGTCAAACTGGGCCTGGGTGATCTTGCCGGTCTCCAGCATCCGACCAAGCACAACGTTGCGGCGCGCAAAGGCGCGCTCGGGGGATCGGATGGGGTTGAGCATGGAGGGGGCTTTGGGCAGACCGGCAATGATGGCGATCTCGTCCAGCCCCAGATCCTTGACCTCTTTACCAAAATAAACCTGAGCCGCAGCACCGATCCCGAAGGAGCGATAACCGAGAGGGATCTTGTTGAGGTACAGTTCGAGGATCTCGTCTTTTGAGAGATTCTGCTCGATCCGCCAGGCCAGGAAGACCTCCTTTATCTTGCGGATGATGGTTTTCTCATTGCTCAGGAAGAAGTTGCGTGCAACCTGCTGGGTAATGGTGCTGGCACCCTGACGGGCATGACCTGATACGGCCCAGACGGAGGCGGCGCGAATGATGCCGATGGGGTCAATGCCGGGGTGCTCGTAGAAGCGGGCATCTTCGGTTGCCAGTACGGCATCGATCATTGGTTGGGGGATTTCATCCAAGCGCAACGGAATGCGACGGATTTCGCCATATTGGGCGATCAATTCCCCATCTCGGCTGTAGACCCTCATCGGGGTTGCCAGTTTGACATCACGCAGTGCGGTGACATCGGGCAGTTGGGGTTTGATATAGAAGTAGATACCGATGAGGCTGGCAACACCCAGCACAGCACCCAGCATCATGACAATAAACAGGCGAACGAGCCATTTCAGCATGGAAGAACTACCAATCGTCTTAAATTTAGCCAACGGGCGCAGAGTATAGCCCTTTTGCCATCTGGAATTCGAGGTTTTCCTGTGGCAAGTCACCCATCGACAGGATGCGAGAGGTTAGCACTACAGTGAGCAATAACCAAGGTGCCTCCCTTTATCTCAAGAAAGCGAGGTGGGTCACTTTTCGGTATAAACTTTATGACATTGATAGTTAGAGCATTTAGGATGGATCAAGCTCTCATCTGATTAGAGTGTCCTACACTCAATTCAGGTATAAAACCCAATAACGCATGGATGTGTATATGTTTGGGCTATTTAATAAGGGATCCCTCCTCCCCCTGGTGGGCATTGATTTCGGTAGCCAGACCATCAAGGCCGTTACCCTCACTGGTCGTCCCGGCAAGCTGCATATTGAATCTGTTGCCGAGGTCGCCACCCCGAAAGGTACGCTGGTTGATTACCAGCTACAGGATATCGAGCGGGTCAGCCCATCTTTGAAAACCCTCAAGCGCCTTATCTCTGGCCACAGCGATTATGCCGCGACAGCGGTGACTGGTTCCAATGTGATCACCAAGGTCATCCAGATTGATGCTCGCCTTGGTGACAAGGAGCTGGAGAGTCAGGTGCAGCTGGAGGCCGAACAGATAATTCCCTTTCCCCTCGATGAAGTCAGCCTCGATTTTGAGGTGCTGGACACCAGCGCCAGTGAAGATCGTCAGGATGTCCTGTTGAGCGCAGCCCGTACTGAGAGCGTCAATGGCCGGGTCAGCGCTCTCGCTGAGGCTGGCATTGCCGTCAAGGTAGTGGATGTGGGAGCCCATGCCTTGGGGCGGGCCGTTGTGGCCTGTTTGCCCGAGTTGCAGGAGAGTGAGCGACCGATCGGGGTGATCGACATTGGCGCCAGTGCCATGACCTTCGCAGCCTTGGTCAAGGGAGAGGTGATCTACTCGCGCTTGCAGAATTTCGGCGGTGATCAATATAGCCAGGCGCTCTCCTCTTTTTATGGCATGACCCTCGATGAAGCTGAGCAAGCCAAGACCAAAGGCACCTTGCCTGTTGACCATGAGTTGGACGTGTTGATGCCACATATCAACTCGCTGTTGCAACAGGTGCGGCGCAATATCCAGCTGTTTTGCAGCTCGTCAGGTTATCGTGATATAGCCAAACTGGTGTTGACCGGGGGAGGCAGCTTGCTACCTGGCTTGTTGGTACAGGTAAAAGAGGAAGCCAATTGCGAGGTGTTTCATCCGGATTTGTTCGCCCTGTTTGGCAAACCGAAAGGAGAGGTTGATCTGGTACATGGCGCTAAATATATGACGGCATTCGGGTTGGCTCTGAGGAGTTTTACACCATGTCAAATATAAACCTTCTCCCCTGGCGCGAGGCTCGTGCTCAGCGGCAAAAGAAACAGTTTGGTGCCCTGCTCGGGCTTTTCGTGTTGGTCACTGTCGCACTGAGCCTCTTTGCCAACTGGCTGGTCGAGCGTCAGATTGCCGCCCAGCAGCAGCGTAATCAGCGTCTGGTTCAGGAGATGACCATCCTGGATGCACAACTGGGAGAAATCCGCCTGCTTAAAGAACGTCGCAAGGAGCTGATCGATCGGATGCAACTCATCGAACATCTTCAAATGCGTCGAAATGTGCCCGTTCGTCTTTTCAACCAGTTGCCCTCTCTGGTACCCAATGGGGTTTACCTCAATACCCTCTCGTTGCAGAACAATATTATCGATGTCAACGGCAAGACAGAAGCTTATGGTCGAGTGGCCAGCATGATGCGTCGAATCGATGGTTCCGGCTGGCTGGGACAGTCGAAAATAAGCACCATTTTTGCAGCGGAGGTCGCGCCGGTATCGTTGAGTCAATTCTCGATGATGTTCCTGATTGCCAATAATACCGCTGCTGCCGGGGATATGGCCAAGGAGAGCAAATGAACCTTCAGCAACTCAACGAGCTTGATCTGAATGACATCGCGAGCTGGCCAAAATGGGCGAAAGCTGTCTTTATCCTGCTGTGCTGTGTGTTGACTGGTGGCGCTATTTATTACTACGTGATTGCCAATTCCTTAGGCAATCTGACCAAAGAGAGCGCCAGAGAGACGGAGCTGAAAGGCCAGTTTGAAAGCAAGGCGATGCTGGCAGCCAATTTGGGCGCCTACAAGGCACAAATGATCCAGCTCGAGCAACTGGTCGATACCCAGCTCAAGCAGCTGCCCAATACCCATGAGGTCGCCGGTTTGCTGGACGATATCAGTTTTATTGCCACCGATAATGGCTTGAAACTCAATCGCATCAACTGGGAACCGGAGGTCAAGCACGAGTTTTCTACCGAATTGCCCATGCGGATCGAGGTAGTAGGTAATTATCATCAGATCGGCAAGTTTACGGCAGATATGGCAGCCCTGCCTCGTATCGTCATACTCGACTCCTTTACCTTGAGTCAGAGCAAGGATGAGGGAGACCTGATTGCTATGTCGATGCTGGCCAAAACCTACAAGTACAACGGTAAAACAGTGGAGCAGAAACAATGAGACGCATCTGCTGGTTGTTACCTGCCCTCTTGCTGACGGCCTGTGGTGGTCAGGAGGAGATGGATTCCTATATTGCCGAAACAAAGGCAAGACCCCCTGTACCTATTGAACCCTTACCCCAGTTGAAGCCGTTTTCCCCCATGCACTATCAACAACGCGATCTGCGTAGTCCCTTCATGATGCCGCAACCAGAAGCAAGTGTCGGGCGCGCGAATAGTGCCCAGGTGAAGCCTGATTGCGCACAGGTTATGATGGACAGAGAAAAAGAGGTATTGGAAAACTACTCTCTCGCCAGCTTGTCAATGCACGGCTCCTTGGGAAAGGCCGGGCAGTTGTGGGCCCTGATCAGCACACCTGATGGAAAATCAATACGGGTCGGGCTCAACCAGTATATGGGGCTCGATCAGGGTAGAGTCATCAAGATTACTCCTACGGCAGTGGATTTACTGGAAACCATTCCGGACGGGAAGGGGTGCTGGGTAACAAGAGAAACCCAGTTGGCGATGGCCAATATGCAAGAAAAACAATAATCAGGGACGAACAGCAATGAGAACAACCATAGACAGTGTAACAAAAGTGGCTTTGCTGTTTTGCGCCAGTGCCTTTGGTCAGGCGTGGGCAGTGGCAACCTTGCAAGAGATAAAAGTTAATCCATTGCTGGCAGACCAGTTGCAACTGGAGCTCAGCTTCAGCGAGCCTGTGAGTGGCTTTACCGATCGTCTCTCCTATCAACCTAACCAGCTCCTGTTGCATGTCCCCGGTGCTGTGGGCGCACTCAAGGTGAACCCGCTGCCTATTCAGCGTCAGGGAGTAGACAACATCAAGGTGGAAGGGAAGGGGGCAGGCCTTGATATCAAGATCGCTCTCGATCAGCTGGCTCCCTATCAGGTGCAGCAACAGGGTAATAAATTGCTGGTTTCCCTTGGTGAAGGGACCTCATCAGCTCTGATTAATGGCGAAAGCGCCCTGATTGCACCTGCCGCAACGGCTTCCTCAGCCATGGTGGCCACTCCAGCTCCTTCGGCACTGCTCAATTCTCAGGTTGTTGCCAAGTCAATGCCTGTTGCACCGGTAACCCCTCCTGTTGCGACGCCTGCTGCCAGCAAACCACTGCTCGGCAGCTATCAGAACAGTGGCGGTGGAGCCTATTTCAACTCGGTGACCGGGGTGGATTTTCGTCGTGGCAAGGATGGTCAGGGGGAGTTTCTGGTCACACTTGACAACAGCTCCGCTGCCGTCGATGTGAGCAGCCGCGGTCAAACTGTGCTGGCCAAGTTTCATGGTACTCGCGTGCCTGATGGTTTGCTTAATCTGATCAATGTACAGGATTTTGCGACACCGGTCTCTCAGGTTGAGGTGTCCCGGCAGGGCAACGATACCCTGTTTGAGCTGTCGGTTAATGGCCAGTTTGATTACCGTTACGATCAGGCTAATAAACTTTTCATTATCGAAGTGAAAAAACGCACGGCGGCATCTGCGTCTTCAAAGCAGTATCAGGGCAAGCCCATCTCATTGAACTTCCAGGATATCCCGGTTAGAACCGTGTTGCAGCTTATCGCTGACTTCAACAACCTCAATCTGGTTACTACCGATTCTGTGGCAGGCAATCTGACACTACGTCTGGATGGCGTGCCCTGGGAGCAGGCGCTCGACATCATTTTAAAAGTGCGCGGTCTGGATAAGCGGCTAGATAACAACATCCTGCTGGTTGCTCCGGCTGAAGAGATTGCAGCACGGGAGAAACAGCAGTTGGAGAGCCGGAATCAGGTGGCTGATTTGGCCCAGTTATATACCGAATATATGCAGATCAACTATGCAAAAGCATCCGAAGTGGCTGCTCTGCTCTCATCCGAGAGTACCAAGTTGCTATCGCCACGTGGCGCGGTGAGTGTGGATGAACGGACCAACGTGCTGGTTGTGAAGGATACGGCTGAGGTTATCAGCAGTATCAAGCGGATGCTGGATATTCTGGATATCCCGGTCAAGCAGGTGGTGATCGAAGCGCGTATGGTGACCATCGATGACGGTTTCGATGAAGCGCTCGGGGTACGTTGGGGAGTGACCAAGAACGATGGTCACGGCAACAGCACTTCAGGCTCTATTGAAGGGAATGATTCGTCCGGTAATAACGACGGTAGTTCAACGATTACCAGACCCTCGGTCGATAATCGGATGAACGTCAATCTGCCGGTGACCAATGCTGCCGGTACCTTGGCATTCCAGGTTGCCCGTCTGGCCGATGGAACCCTGCTTGACCTTGAATTGTCTGCGCTGGAAAAAGAGAGCAAGGCCGAGATTATCGCCAGTCCGCGGGTGACCACTGCGAACCAGAAACCGGCGCTGATCGAGCAGGGTACCGAGATCCCCTATGTGGAGTCCTCTTCCAGTGGCGCTACCTCGGTTACCTTCAAGAAGGCGGTATTGAGCCTGAAGGTTACTCCGCAGATCACCCCCGACAATCGGGTGATTCTCGATCTGACCGTGACCCAGGATACCAAGGGTGAAACGGTACCGACTGGTACCGGTGATGCGGTTTCCATCAACGCCCAGTCCATCACCACTCAGGTGTTGGTGAACAATGGCGAGACGCTGGTACTGGGCGGCATCTATCAGCAGACCATCAAGAGCGATGTGACCAAGGTGCCGCTGCTTGGCGATATCCCCGGATTGGGGGCCCTGTTCCGCAAGACCACCAGCGAGAACAAAAAGCGGGAGTTGCTGATTTTCGTGACGCCCAAGATAGTCACCGACGCCTTCTGAATGCTTTACATGTGAAGGTAAAACACATATAACCTTACGCCCCAATGAGGCTGGGGCGTAAGGGCTGCGGTTGCCAGTCCCGATATCTATTGAGATAATCCCCCTCCTGATCCATCGCAAGATAAGGTTCATAGGTACCCCGATCCAGTATTCATCGGGGTCGTACAGTTTGTAATTACTAACGAAAAGACATGGCTGAGAAACGCAATATTTTCCTGATAGGTCCCATGGGTGCGGGCAAGAGCACCATAGGTAGACATCTGGCAGAACAACTGCATATGGAGTTTTTCGACTCAGATCATGAGATTGAGCGCCGCAGTGGTGCTGATATCGGCTGGGTGTTCGATGTTGAAGGCGAAGAAGGTTTCCGGATTCGCGAAGAGAAGGTGATCGGCGAATTGTCAGAGCAGCAGGGTATCGTGCTGGCGACGGGTGGCGGTGCCATCAAGAGTCGCGAAACCCGCAACAAGTTGTCTGCTCGCGGCATCGTGGTCTACCTCGAAACCACTATCGAAAAGCAGCTGGCGCGCACACAGCGAGACAAACGCCGCCCTCTGCTACAGACCGAAGAACCGGCACGCGAAGTGCTGGAACGTCTGGCACAAGAGCGCAATGCCCTGTATGAAGAGGTTGCCGACTTTGTTGTGCACACCGATGACCAGAGCGCAAAAATCGTTGCCAATCAAATTGTAAAGCTGATCGGTATGTAATCTAGAGGACGTCCATGGAACGGTTGAAGGTCGAACTGGGTGAACGCAGCTATCCCATCGAGATAGCTGCAGGGTTGTTGCAGCGCCCCGAGGCGCTGGTATCGACCATCAAGGGCAAGCGGGTGATGATAGTGACCAACACGGTCGTTGCTCCGCTTTATCTTGAACGGGTAACCGCTCTGCTGTCGGGTTTTCAGGTTGAACACCTGATCCTGCCCGACGGCGAGGCGTACAAGAACCTGGCGACCTTTGAGCAGATCATGTCTGCTCTGCTTGAAACCAACCATGGGCGCGATACGACACTGATCGCTCTGGGGGGCGGCGTGATCGGGGATGTGGTGGGCTTTGCGGCAGCAAGCTATCAACGTGGTATTCCTTTTATCCAGATCCCGACCACCCTGCTCTCCCAGGTTGACTCCTCTGTTGGCGGTAAAACCGCTGTCAACCACCCCCTCGGCAAGAACATGATTGGGGCTTTTTATCAGCCCAAACAAGTTGTTATCGATACCGAATGTCTGAGTACCTTGCCAGCCCGCGAATTTGCCGCAGGGATGGCCGAGGTGATCAAGTACGGCATCATTTGGGATGCTGATTTCTTCAGATGGCTGGAGCAGAACATGGTGCGTCTGCAACAGCTGGAACCTGCCGCACTGGCCTACGCCATCAAACGCTGCTGCGAGATCAAAGCCGATGTGGTCGGTCAGGATGAGACCGAGCACGGCGTCCGTGCGCTGCTCAATCTGGGCCACACCTTTGGTCATGCCATCGAGGCCGAGCAGGGGTATGGCAACTGGCTGCACGGTGAAGCGGTATCCGCCGGCACCATGCTGGCTGCTTGGACTGCGCAGGCCCGTGGCGATATGAGCGAAGCGGACGTTGCGCGAGTGCGCGCCCTGCTGCTGGCCGCCAATCTGCCCATTCATGCGCCTGCCGAGATGGATTTCGCCGCCTTTATTCGCCATATGCGCCGTGACAAGAAGGTGCTGGAAGGCAAGCTGCGTCTGGTGTTGCCGGTTGGCATCGGCCATGCGCAGGTGGTGGGGGATGTGTCCGATGCCGAGTTGCTGGCGGTGATCGAGTCTGGTCGTGACGAATAAACTGCTAAAACTTCCTTCCCAGCGGCAGCTGGTTGACCGGCTGCTGCATCTGATTGAATTCAATCACCCTTTCATTTTTCTCTCCGGTAAACCCGGGTGTGGTCGCGGTACCCTGTGCGAATCCCTGCTCGGCGTGTTGCCGGAAAAAGTGCGGGTGGTAAGCCTGATTGGTACGCCTGCCATGAAGATGGTGGATGTGCGTCAGCTGTTGCTGCCACAGGTGGTGGCGCGCCCGCTGTTCAATCCACAGGATGCGCTGGCGGAGAGCTTCTTTCGCATGCTGGAGGGGAGCAAGCCAGCCACCCTATTGCTGCTGATAGAGCGGGCCGACCAGTTGCCAGCTGAATTGCTGGGAGAGTTGTGGGCGATCATACGTCATAACGATACCCTGGCGGCGCCCCATCAGCTGGCCATTATTGTCTCGGGCAGTGACGTCTGGTGTCGTACCCAACGACCGCAGCTCAAGGGGCGTGCCATGCCAGCCCTTGAGCTGGAAGTGCCGCCACTGAGCCCGCCCGAGCAGCGCATCTTCTTGTATGAAAAAGCCAAAGAGCTCAAGATCCCGGCGACCCTCTTGCCCAAGCCGCAAGTGGAGGAGATCCTGAAAACGGCGAACGGACATCCGTCCACCATCATGCAGTTACTGGAGGATATCATGACCGACAGAAGGCCCAAGAAGCGTCAGGCGGAGTTGCCTGTCAAGAAGATTGCCACCGCTATCGCGCTGGTTGCTGGCGGCCTGCTGGCGTTGAGCTACCTGCTGCCTGCGCTGTTTGACAATGAAAGCAAACCGGCGCTGCAGGATCCGGTGCAGAACACGGCATTGCCGATCCCGGTAGCGGGAGGCGATCCCCTCACCGCTGGCGGTTCGAATACCGATGCCGCTGCACAAGGCGCGCAAAACAGCGATGCAGCCAGCAATCCCAACGGGGTAGTGAAGGATTGGCAGCCGGAGGCGAAAGTGCTGCCCAAATCGGTGGAGAGCGAAACCGTGACCACTGAATCAACCAATTACGAAGGGCGTCGGGTGGTGATCTCTGACGAGGTCGTGCAAAAGCTGATGACCGAACCCAAGGTGAGCGGAGCACTGCCTACTGACGTGGTGGACGAGCTGACCGGCAAGGCCCCGAACGGCACAGCCCCCAGTGGTGCAATCGCAACCACGGCGCCAGCCAGTACCTCCAAGGCACTGAATCCGGCGACAACCGCAACGCCTGCGGCCACCACCAAAACAGCCAGTAACGAGCCGGTTGCCGCGCCAGCACCCAAAGTGGCCCTGACACCGGTCGCCACCTTGAACAAGAAGCCGCGCAACCACTACAGCGTTCAGCTGATGGGGGCGAGCAACACCAAGGCGGTGGATCAGTTTGTCGCCGAGCATGGTCTGGCGGGCAAGGTATGGGTCTATCAAACCAAATTCCGTGGCAGCCCCTGGTACGTTGTGCTGCAAGGGGATTATGCCGGTCTGACCCAGGCCAAGAGTGCCATTCGCAAGCTTCCGCCAGCCTTGCTGAAAGGCCAGCCCTGGCCCAAGTCGTTTGCACAGGTACAAAAAGAGCTGAAGCAATAGCCTTGATACCGGATAAGGGGGTAGAATCGTCCCCCTTTTTGGGTCTTGCCTTCTTACACACCGGATTTCCATGAAAAAAACACGCGCTTTTTTAAAATGGGCCGGGGGAAAATACTCCCTGGTTGAAGAGATTGCCGAGCGCCTGCCGGCCGGGCGTGTGTTGCTGGAGCCCTTCGTCGGGGCCGGGTCTGTGTTTCTCAACACCGACTACGACGCGTATGTGCTCAACGACATCAATCCGGATCTGATCTGCCTGTACAACCACCTCAAGCTGACGCCGGACAGTTTCATTGCCGAGGCACGCAAGCTGTTTGTGGCAGAGCACAACCACAAGGCGGCCTATTACCGGCTGCGTACCCAGTTCAATCAGACCGAGACCACCTTCGAGCGGGCACTCTTGTTCCTGTTTCTCAACCGTCACGGTTTCAACGGACTGTGCCGCTACAACAAGAAGGGCGGCTTCAATGTGCCGTTCGGCTCCTACAAGAAACCCTATTTCCCGGAAAAAGAGCTGTGGGCTTTTGCCGAAAAGGCGCAGAAGGCGACCTTTATCTGCGAGAGCTACGCCGATGCCATCAAGCGTGCCGAAGAGGATTGGGTTATCTATTGTGATCCACCCTATGCGCCGCTCTCCACTACGGCGAGCTTCACCACCTATGCCTCCGGCGGTTTTACCCTGGATGATCAGGCGATCCTGGCGCGACTGGCCCGCCACACCGCCGCTCACAAAGGGGTGCCGGTGCTGATCAGCAACCACGATATCGAGCTGACTCGTGAGCTTTATCGCGGTGCCCGCCTCGACGAAATCCTGGTCAAGCGCACCATCAGTCGCAACGGCGGCACCCGCAACAAGGTGGCCGAATTGTTGGCGCTCTATCCCCCAGGAATCGAACCGGAGCAGGGCTACTATCCCAGCGACAGCGAACTGCTGCCACTGACGTAATAGAACATGCGGCGCCCAGGGGCGCCGTTTTTTATGGGCAAGTCCGCGCCCGTGCCGATGCCGCAAAACCCGGGTGGCTGGGGGAGGGGAGGCGATTGCCCCATTTACCCCGCATTCGAGTCGTTTTCGCCCGCCTTTTACGTTAAAATTGCGCCGCTTTTTCTCCCTGGCTGCCAATGGATGATGCTGATGAAAGACTTTCTGATTGCCCCCTCGATCCTCTCTGCCGATTTTGCCCGTCTGGGTGACGATGTAGCCAAGGTACTGGCTGCCGGTGCCGACGTGGTTCACTTCGACGTGATGGACAACCACTATGTCCCCAACCTGACCATTGGCCCCATGGTCTGTCAGGCGCTGCGTGACTACGGTATCGAGGCCCCCATCGACGTGCACCTGATGGTCAAGCCGGTGGATCGCATCATTCCCGATTTTGCCAAGGCCGGTGCTTCCCTCATCACCTTCCATCCGGAAGCGTCCGATCACGTTGATCGCTCTTTGGGCCTCATCAAGGAGATGGGCTGCCAGGCGGGTCTGGTGCTGAATCCTGCTACCTCGCTCTCCTGCCTCGAATATGTGATGGACAAGCTGGACGTGATCCTGCTGATGTCGGTCAACCCGGGCTTCGGTGGTCAGAGCTTCATCCCCGGTACCCTCGACAAGCTGCGTCAGGTGCGTCGTCTGATCGACGAGAGCGGTCGCGATATCCGCCTCGAGATTGATGGCGGGGTGAAGGTCGACAACATTCGCGAGATCGCCGAAGCGGGCGCCGACATGTTTGTCGCCGGCTCTGCCATTTTCAGTCAGCCTGACTACAAAGCGGTGATCGACAAGATGCGTGCGGAGCTGGCTCATGTCACACGCTGAGCGCGCATTTGATTTGGTGCTGTTCGATCTGGACGGCACCCTGATCGACAGCGCCGCCCAGTTGGCGCTGGCAGTCAATCTGACTCTGGCAGACCTCGGTTTGGCGCAGGCCGATGAAGCGGTGATCCGTACCTGGGTCGGCAACGGTGCCGACAAGCTGATCCAGCGGGCGCTCGCCTATCGCGAGGCTGACCCCGAGCTGTTTGCCAAGGCCAGACCGATCTTTTTCCAGCACTACAACGCCTGCCTGCTGCAAGGGCTGGCGATGTATGAAGGGGTGGCACAGAGTCTGCGTCGCCTGCAAACCCTGGGTTACAAGCAGGCGATCGTCACCAACAAGCCGAGTGATTTCGTGGCACCCATCCTCGATGCCCTTGGCATCAGCGATTGTTTCGAACTTTGGCTTGGCGGCAACTGCGTGCCAGTCAAGAAGCCGAGCCCGGAGCCATTGCTGCACGCTTGCCAGGAGTTGGGGGTGAGCCCGGCTCGCACTCTAATGGTGGGCGACTCCGAAAATGACGTGCTGGCGGCCAAGGCGGCCGGCATGAAGGTGGTGGGCCTGACCTACGGTTACAACTATGGCCGCCCCATTGCCGACTCCCATCCAGACTGGGTATTCGAGCAGTTTGCCCAGCTCGATGCACTTTTGGTCTAATAGCGCAGCTGGGCTGGCTGAATAACAAGGATTAACACTCTCATGACTAAACCAATCGTATTGAGCGGAGCGCAACCCTCCGGTCAACTGACCATCGGCAACTACATGGGGGCCCTGCGTCAGTGGGTCAACATGCAGGATGAGTTCGACTGCCTCTACTGCATCGTCGACCTGCATGCCATCACCACTCGTCAGGACCCGGCAGCCCTGCGCAAAGCTTGTCTGGACGCGGCTGCCCTCTATCTAGCGGTCGGTATCGATCCCAAGAAGAGCACTGTCTTCATCCAGTCTCACGTGCCGCAGCACGCCGAGCTGGGCTGGATCCTCAATTGCTATACCCAGATGGGTGAGCTGTCGCGCATGACCCAGTTCAAGGACAAGTCAGCCCGTTTCGAGAACAACGTCAACGTCGGCCTGTTCGGTTATCCGGTGCTGATGGCCGCTGATATTCTGCTCTATCAGGCCAATCAGGTGCCGGTCGGCAACGACCAGAAGCAGCATCTGGAGCTGACCCGCGACATCTGCACCCGTTTCAACAACCTCTATGGTGACGTGTTCACCATGCCGGAACCCTTCATTCCGACCGAAGGGGCACGGGTGATGAGCCTGCAGGATCCGACCAAGAAGATGTCCAAGTCTGATGACAACGAGGCCAACTTCATCGGCCTGCTGGAAGATCCCAAGCAGATCGTCAAGAAGATCAAGCGTGCGGTGACCGACTCCGACGAGCCGGCGGTGGTGCGTTTCGACCCGGAAAACAAACCGGGTGTCTCCAACCTGCTGACCCTGATGTCCGGTGTGACCGGCCGCTCCATCCCCGAGTTGGAGCAGCACTTCGAAGGCAAGATGTATGGTCACCTCAAGACCGAGACCGCCGAAGCCGTGGTTGCGCTGCTGGAACCGATCCAGGCTCGTTTCCACGAGTTGCGTCAGGATGAGGCCCATCTGATTGCGATTCTTGCCGAAGGGGCACAAAAGGCGCGTGAAAGAGCTGAAAAAACCCTGACCAGCGTATATGATGTAGTCGGCTTCGTTCCTCGAGCCTGACATACTGGGAAGGTGTAGTAGAAGAGAGCTGGGTATTTGCCTGGCTTTCTTTATTTTCCCACGTTGTATTTTGTTTAATTCTTTATTTCAACCCGGGTTATATCCCCAAGAGTACGCATGTCTGTTCAACCAAATATTTCGATTGAAGAGCTGAGTGATAAAGGTCACTGGCTGCGCAAGTTCCGCAAGGCGAAAAACCTCAATACCCTGCAATTGATGGTCTCCAATGCCATCGATAAACATCACAAGACTGCTGCCATCGCTGCAGCCATCTATCTGGCCGAGTGTCAGCGTGAACGGGAAATGGAACAGGGTCGTTATCTCGATCGTTAATTCTCCACTGTTGGTTATCTCATGCTGTTGTTGATCGATAACTACGACTCTTTTACCTGGAATCTGGTGCAATATTTCGGCGCCCTGGGACAAGAGGTTGTGGTCAAGCGCAATGATGAACTGACGCTTGATGCCATAGCGCAGCTCTCCCCCCGTTTTCTGGTGATCTCTCCCGGTCCTTGTACACCCAATGAGGCGGGGATCTCTCTCGATGCCATCAGCCACTTCGCCGGCAAGCTACCCATTCTTGGCGTCTGCCTTGGCCACCAGTCGCTGGCGCAGGCGTTTGGTGCCCGCGTGGTTCGCGCGCGTCAGGTGATGCATGGCAAGACCTCCCTGATTCGCCATCGCGGCGAAGGGGTATTCTACGGTCTAAAGGATCCCTTGCGGGTGACCCGTTATCACTCACTGGTGGTGGAGCGCGACACGCTGCCCGACTGCTTCGAGGTCACCGCCTGGAGCGAGCATGCCGATGGCTCGTTTGACGAAATCATGGGATTACGCCATAAGACACTTCCTGTCGAGGGTGTTCAGTTCCATCCGGAGAGTATTTTGAGCGAACAGGGCCATTTGCTGCTGGCCAATTTTCTGTCCTGTTCATAAAAATTTGTGATCACCTTCTCAAGTTTGAAAGAAGGTAAAAAATATTTCTCTGACACTTTATTCAGCCCCCTTCCAGCCCAAATTATCTCTTGCCAAGCCCCCCTGAGTCGTTATGCAATGCGGTTGCCTAAAATCTCAAGGTCAATCGAACATTGTTCCTCATAGGTCGTCTTGTTACAGACTTTTTACTTTATTTCTGTGATAATCCCGTCACGTTTACACGGATTTAACTTTTAGGCGGTGGATTATTCTGTCGCCGAATCTGAAGGAGAGCTATATGTCAGAGTTGTTGGCAGTGACACGTGAAGTGTTTGATGAAGTGATGGTTCCCAACTATGCGCCCGCCAAGATCATCCCGGTGCGTGGTGAAGGGTCACGTGTCTGGGATCAGGAGGGGCGCGAGTATGTCGACTTCGCCGGTGGTATCGCCGTTAACGGCCTGGGTCACTGTCATCCCAAGCTGGTCGAGGCTCTGAAAACCCAGGGCGAGAAGCTGTGGCACCTCTCCAACGTAATGACCAACGAACCGGCCCTGCGTCTGGCCAAGAAGCTGGTCGCGGCCACCTTTGCCGACAAGGTCTACTTTTGCAACTCCGGCGCCGAAGCGAATGAAGCTGCCCTCAAGTTGGCTCGCCGCTACGCCATCGAGAAGTTTGGCGAGCAGAAGACCCAGATCATCGCCTTCAATCAGGGCTTCCACGGTCGTACCTTCTTTACCGTCAGCGTCGGTGGCCAGGCTGCCTACTCCGATGGCTTCGGTCCCAAGCCCGGTGACATTACCCATGTTCCCTACAACGATCTGGCGGCACTAGCCGAGGTGATCTCCGACAACACCTGCGCCGTGGTGATGGAGCCGCTGCAAGGGGAGGGTGGCATTATTCGTCCTACCGACGAGTTTGCCAAAGGGGTGCGCGAGCTGTGCGACAAACACAATGCCCTGCTGGTGTATGACGAAGTGCAGTCAGGGGTCGGCCGGACCGGTGATCTCTATGCCTATATGGGGCTCGGCGTCACGCCGGACATCCTCACCAGCGCCAAGGCGCTGGGGGGCGGTTTCCCCATCGGCGCCATGCTGACCACCGACGAAATCGCTTCTTACCTGAAAGTGGGCACTCACGGCTCTACCTACGGCGGTAACCCGCTGGCCTGTGCGGTCGCCGAGGCAGTGATCGACGTGATCAATACTCCCGAGGTACTGGACGGGGTCAAGCGGCGCGAACAGCTGTTCCGCGATGGGCTTGAGGCGATCAACGCCAAATACCACTGCTTTAGCGAAGTGCGTGGCAAGGGGCTGCTGCTGGGTGCCGCTCTGAGCGAGGACTTCAAGGGGCGTTCCCGCGACTTCCTGCTGGCCTCTATCGATCAGGGGCTGATGGCACTGGTTGCCGGTACCAACGTGGTTCGTTTTGCCCCTTCACTGGTGATCCCGGAAGCGGACATCAAGGAAGGGTTGGCCCGCTTCGAGAAGGCGGTTGCCCAGGTGGTCAACGCCTGATTCCAAATTGAGGTGGGGAGCTCTCCCGGCAGGAGCCGGGCCCCCACCTGTCGTCAATGAAAGGGAGTTGTCATTTATGTTGGTTATCCGTCCCATCGAGCAAAAAGATTTTGCCGGGCTCAAGACCTGCGCCATCGAGTCCGGCACCGGCATGACCTCGTTGCCCGTCAACGATGAGTTGCTGCAGCGCAAGATCGATGCTTCTACCCAGACTTTTTCCGACAAGCCCGCCGGCAAGGGGGACTGCCTCTACTTCTTCGTGGCTGAGGATCTGGAGACCGGCGAGATGGTCGGCACCTGTGCCATCGATGCCGCGGTTGGCCTCTCCCAGCCGTTTTACAACTACCACATCGGCAAAGTGGTGCACTCTTCTCCCAAGCTCGGCATCTACAACGTCGTTGAAACCCTGACTCTCTCCAACGACTACACCGGCAACTCCGAGCTCTGCACCCTGTTCTTGCGCGAATGTGCCCGCGAAGGGCTCAACGGCCGCCTGCTCTCCAAGCACCGCTTTCTGTTTATGGCCGAGCACCCCGAGCTGTTTGACGAGACCGTCTTCGCCGAAATGCGCGGCGTCTCCGATGCCAACGGTCACAGCCCCTTCTACGAGTGGCTGCAAACCCACTTCTTCTCGATGGATTTTCCCACCGTCGACTATCTGACCGGCATCGGCAAGAAGCGTTTTATCGCCGAACTGATGCCCAAGTACCCCATCTACGTCAATTTGCTGAGCAAAGAGGCGCGGGCCGTTATCGGTCAGACCCACGAGAAGACTCGCCCGGCCATCAAGATGCTGCAGGACGAGGGCTTCGTGAACCGTGGCTACGTCGATATTTTCGATGCGGGCCCCACCGTCGAGTGCGACGTGAAGAATATCCGCAGCGTGCGCCGCAGCAAGAAACTGCGGGTGCTGGTGGGCGAGCCCATCGGTGGCAAGACCCACCTTATCTGCAACAGCCGTTTCGAGCATTACCGCGCCTGCTACGGCAATATCCGGGTCGATCTCGACAAGCACGAAGCCATCATCCCGCCCAAGATGGCGGCGGCACTCAAGGTACAGGATGGCGACATGGTGCGGGTGGTCGACCTCGACTGAGACAAACAGGACAAGCAAACCGATTATCAGGCAGGCAGCCGAGGCTGCCTGCCAGCGACAGGGAGTGAATGGATGAGCCAGTTAGTGCAATTTATCGACGGTCAGTGGCTTGCCGGTGAAGGCAAGCCGTTCGAGTCAACCGATCCGGCCAAGAACGAGGTGATCTGGCAGGGGGCTGCCGCCAGTGCGGCGCAAGGGGATGCTGCCGTCAAGGCCGCCCGTGCCGCCTTCTACAACTGGGCGGATATGAGCCTTGAAGATCGTCTGGCCATAGTGCGCCGTTATGCCGACCTGCTCGGCGAGCAGAAAGAGGCGCTGGCCCTGACCATCGCCCGCGAAACCGGCAAACCGTTGTGGGAGACCCGCACTGAAGTAGCCGCCATGCAGGGCAAGATTGCCATCTCCATTCGTGCCCACGACGAGCGCACCGGCACCGTTGAAAATGCCATGCCGGGCGCCAAAGCGTTTGTCCGTCACAAGCCCCACGGCGTGGTGGCTGTGTTCGGCCCCTACAACTTCCCGGGCCATCTGCCCAACGGCCATATAGTCCCGGCCCTGATCGCGGGTAACGCCGTGGTGTTCAAACCCTCCGAGCTGACCCCCATGGTGGCCGAGGCCATGGTCAAGGTGTGGCAGCAGGCCGGATTGCCCAAGGGGGTGCTCAATCTGGTGCAAGGGGAGGTCGAGACCGGCAAGGCGCTGGCGGGCAATCCCGATATCGACGGCCTCTTCTTTACCGGCTCCTCCCGCACCGGCCATTTCCTCCATCAACAGTTTGCCGGCCAGCCGGGCAAAATTCTGGCGCTGGAGATGGGCGGTAACAACCCGCTGATCGTGAAAGATGTGAGCGACATCGACGGCGCCGTCCATGCCATTGTCCAGTCGGCGTTCATCACTTCCGGTCAGCGCTGCACCTGCTCCCGTCGCCTGTTTGTCGAGCGCGGTGAGCGTGGCGATGCGCTGGTCAAACGACTGGTCGAGGTGGTAGGCAAGATCAAGGTCGGCCTCTACGACGCCGCCGAACAGCCGTTTATGGGGGCAATGATCAGCGAGAAAGCTGCGATTGGCATGGTCGAGGCACAAGCCAACCTGCAACAGCTGGGCGGCGAGAGCCTGCAGGTGCTTGAGCACCTGAAAGCGGGCACCGGCTTTGTCTCCCCGGGCATCATCGACGTGACCTCAGTGAGCGCGCTGCCGGACGAAGAGTACTTCGGCCCGCTACTGCAACTCATTCGTTACGATGATTTCGATGCCGCTATCGATCAGGGCAACGCTACCCGCTACGGCCTCTCGGCCGGTCTGCTGGGTGACAAGGAGGCGGACTGGAATCACTTCTTCAAGCGGATCCGCGCTGGCATCGTCAACTGGAACAAGCCCATCACCGGTGCCTCCAGTGCTGCGCCGTTTGGCGGTATCGGCGCTTCCGGCAACCACAGGGCGAGCGCCTACTACGCTGCTGACTACTGTGCTTATCCGGTTGCGTCGGTCGAAGACAGCAAGGCCGCTATGCCGGAGCAGCTCTCGCCGGGCCTCTTCTTCTAAACGGACAACTACAAGGGGCACCCATCGGGGCCCCGTTTCGTACCCGCAATCAAAGGAAAGATAGATGCAAAAGGATATCGACACTCTGTTCAGCCATCTGTGGGACAACTACATCAAGGTGACTCCGAGTGCCCTCAAGGTGCACACCCTGCTGGGTGGCGGCGAGCCCATCGTCAACGATCACGTGGCGTTTCGTACCTATAACCTGCCAAAGCTGGGGCTGGAGAAGCTGGCCGCCCACTTCCTGGCGCTCGGTTACGAGCAGAAGGGCGAGTACGTCTTCAAGGCCAAGAAGCTCTACGCCAAGCACTTTGAGCACAAAGATCCGGACGCTCCCAAGGTGTTTATCAGTGAGCTGAAGGTCGAAGAACTCTCCGCAGGCGCACAGGCCATTATCCATAAGCTGGCGGATCAGGTGCCCGATCATCTGACCGATACCCCGGCATTTCTCTACACTGGTGCCCCCTGGCAGGTCTCCTATGCCGATTATCAGACTCTGCTGGCGGAGAGTGAGTACGCGGCCTGGATGGCGGCATGGGGCTATCGTGCCAACCACTTCACGGTCAATATCAACAAGTTGAAGGATTTTGACACCATCCATCAGGTCAATGCGGCGCTCAAGACGGCGGGTTTCGTGCTCAACAGCGTGGGTGGCGAGGTGAAAGGGGACCCGCAGGTGATGCTGGAGCAATCCTCCACCATGGCCGACAAAGCAGAGGTGCCGTTCAGCGATGGGGTGCGTACCATCCCGAGCTGCTTCTACGAGTTTGCCCTGCGCTACCCGCAGCCTGATGGCGTGCTCTATCCGGGCTTTGTCGAAGCGTCCGCCGACAAAATTTTTGAATCCACCAATGCCATGTAACAACGGGTGTTGGCCAAAGTGCCACTGTTCATGATGTGACATGACGACAGCCCCATATCGGGGCTGTCGTCATTTGCATATCTGGGGGATATCTAGGGTGCGGGGTAGAGAGCACCCAGCACAGCCGGACGGCTGGCGCCGGTGACGGCGGGCAGGTTGCCGGGTTTGTGCTTGATAAAGCGCTCCGCCAGCCAGGCAAAGGCTGCGCCTTCCATCCAGTCGGGCGCAATGCCAAGTTCGGCAGTGCTGGCGATGCGCCATGCGGGCAGCAGGCTGGCCAATTCGCTCAGCAGCGGGGCGTTATGGGCGCCGCCGCCGCAGACAAACAGCTCGGGACGGGTTTGCGCCTCATTCGGGGCAGGCAGCTGGCGGGCGATGCTGTGGCAGGTGAGCGCCTGCAGAGTGCGCTGCACATCCGCCGCGGCATAGGGTTGGCCAGCCAGCTCGCCATCGAGCCACTCCAGGGTGAACATCTCCCGCCCGGTGCTCTTGGGGGCGGGGGCGGCGAAATAGGGGTGAGCCAGCAGCTTCTCCAGCAGGGCCGGGATTGGCTTGCCGCTGGCCGCCCACTGGCCGCCGGCATCGTAACCGGCCCCCTTGGGGTGATGGCGGCGATACCAGCCGTCGAGCAGGGTGTTGGCCGGGCCGGTATCGAAGCCATAGACCCCGTTGGCATGGCCCGGCAGCACCGAGATATTGGCGATGCCGCCGAGGTTCAGCACCACCCGCAATGCACCGGGGCGGGCAAAGAAGGCCTGATGGAAGGCGGGCACCAGCGGGGCCCCCTGACCGCCGAGGGCCATGTCGATGGTGCGAAAGTCGGCGATGACATCGATGCCGGTCAGCGCCGCCAGCAGGGCCGCGTTGCCGATCTGCAGGGTGAAGCCAAGCTGGGGGCGGTGGCGGATGGTCTGGCCGTGGCTGCCGATGGCGCGAATATCGGCGGGCGTGAGGCCCGTCTTGGCCAGCAGGGCGTGGGTGGCGGCGGCGAATTCGCGCGCCACCAGATTGTCGGCCACCCCCATGCGATCGATCTCGTTGTCGCTAGGGGTACAGAGCTCATGCAGCTCGTGGGCGGTGGGCCAGGGGTGGCTGAGGGCCGCCTCGACCCGCAGTTGATCCCCGTCGATCACCACCAGCACGGCGTCAATACCGTCCATGCTGGTGCCTGACATCAATCCGATATAGCGTTCAGCCATTGGCTCTCCTCACTCGCTGGTCGGGATAGTCCGCTTCCCGACACCGATGCAGCATGGCGCCGAGCCATGCGCAGGCAAAATAAAAAGGGCTGGCGGGGCTGCTACCCCGCCAGCCCTGATGGCTTAGTTGCCGCGGCTATCCCGCTTGTTCTGGGCCAGCTGCAGCTCGGGGCTGTCGAGCTTGGCCAGTTGCGGCATCGCCAGCTTTTTGAAGTTGGCCAGCTCGCGTCCGCTCAGGGTCTCTGCCTGCGGCAGGGTGAGGGTGCGCGGGTTCTTGTGAATGCCGCCCACCACGAACTCGTAGTGCAGGTGCGGGCCGGTGACGCGACCGGTGCCACCCAGAGTGCCGATGGTCTGCCCCTGCTTCACCCGCTGTCCCTTGTTGACGGTGCGTTTGGAGAGGTGCAGGTACTTGGTCACATAGTTGCCGGCATGCTTGATAAAGACGTAGTTGCCGTTGAACTGGTTGTAACCGGCGGCCACCACGCTGCCGGAGCCCGCCGCCATGATGGGGGTGCCCACTGGCGCCACATAGTCGATGCCGTTGTGGGGGCGGATCTTGCCGGTCACCGGATGGAGGCGGCGCGGGTTGAAGTTGGAGCTGATGTATTTGAAGTTGACCGGCGCACGCAGGAAGCTCTTGCGCATGGCTTTGCCTTCCGGGGTGTAGTAGTTGCCATCTTCATTGAGCACGGCGCGGTAGGCCGTGCCCTGGTTGACGAACTCGGCGGCCAGAATATCGCCGGAGGCGACCCGCTCGTCGTCGCGGAACTTGTCTTCATAGACCACCCGGAAGCTGTCCCCCGGCTGCAAGTCCTGGGCAAAGTCGATGTCCCAGCCGAAGATGGCGGCCAAGTCCATGATCTGATCTTCGGTCATCCCCGCATCCACCGCCGCGCCCCAGAAGCTGGAGCGGATCTCGCCCTTGCTCACCTGTTCGCGGGTGTCGAGGGCGATCTTGACGTTGCGGGCGACAAAGGTCTCCTCCTTGCGGCTCACCTTGAGCGCCTGCTCCAGACTGTGGGGGTAATAGAGGCTGTGCAGCTCGCCGTTCTCGGTGAGCTTGAAGGTGAGCTCCTGCCCCGGTTGCAGCATCCGCAGGGGATCGCTGCCCTCGAGCTGGTCGATCAGGTGCAGATCCGTGGTGCTCAGGCCAATGCGCTGGAAGATCACCCCCATGTTGTCGCCACGGCGCACCTTCACCTGCTTGGTGATATAGCGCGGCTTGGGCGGGGTAACGGGCTGGGCGGCCTCGGCTGGCAGCTCGTTGTTTAGCGCGTTGTCGTTGGCCGGTTCCCGCAGGGCAATTTCGTTGCCGTTTTCATCGACTCGTGTTGCCACCGCCTGCTCGCTTGGCCAGGCAGCCAGCATCATGATCATGATGCTCAAGATCAGCACCATCTTGCGGTGCCAGTGGGGGAGTGCGTTGAAGGCGTGCCAAATAACCATGAGAAGCAGATGAAGTCGGGCAGAATGGACGGATTTTACAGCCTTTCCAATTGGCCCGCCATTCCAGTAATATGTTTGGCCCTGTGGAATCGTGATGGAGAGTCAAAAAATGTCCCAGCTCGAGGTGGCGCTAGCCGAGATCAAGCGCGGAGCGGAAGAAATTCTGGTTGAAGAAGAACTTGTCGCCAAGTTGAAGGAAGGGCGCCCGCTGCGCATCAAGTTGGGCATGGACCCGACCGCCCCCGACATTCACCTGGGTCATACCGTGATCCTCAACAAGCTGAAGACCTTCCAGGATCTGGGCCATGAAGTGATCCTGCTGATCGGTGACTTCACTGCCATGGTGGGTGACCCCTCCGGCAAGAACGCTACCCGTCCGCCGCTCTCCGAAGAGGCTATCAAGCATAACGCCCTCACCTATGCCGAGCAGGCGTTCAAGATCCTCGACCCCGCCAAGACCCGGATCGAGTACAACTCGACCTGGCTGAGCGAGCTGGGTGCGACTGGCATGATCAAGCTGGCGGCCAAGCAGACCGTGGCCCGCATGATGGAGCGCGACGACTTCAAAAAGCGCTACACCGGCGGCCAATCCATCGCGATTCACGAATTCCTCTATCCGCTGCTGCAAGGCTATGACTCGGTCGCGCTGAAGGCGGACGTTGAGCTCGGCGGTACCGACCAGAAGTTCAACCTGCTGATGGGCCGCGAGCTGCAAAAAGATGCCGGCATGGCGACCCAGTGCGTGCTGATGATGCCGCTGCTGGTGGGTCTGGATGGCGTCAAGAAGATGTCCAAGTCCGCAGGCAACTACATCGGCGTTCACGACGCTCCGGGCGAGATGTTCGGCAAGATCATGTCCATCACCGACGATCTGATGTGGAACTACTACGAGCTGCTCTCCTTCCGCCCGCTGGCTGAAATTGAAGAGTTCAAGGCAGGCATCGCTGCCGGTACCCTCAACCCGCGCGATGTGAAGATCTGGCTGGCCAAAGAGATCATCGCCCGTTATCACGACGAAGCGGCGGCTGAAGCGGCCCACGAAGATTTCACCCAGCGTTTCTCCAAGAACGCCATTCCGGACGAGATGCCGGAAATCGAGCTGGCTCTGGAAGGCGAAGGTCTGGCCATCGCCAACCTGCTGAAAGAGGCCGATCTGGTGGCCACCACCTCCGAAGCGCTGCGGATGATCAAGCAGGGCGCGGTCAAGGTGGATGGCGAGAAGCTGGAAGATGGCAAGGCACTCATCGGTGCCGGTACCGCCGTCTATCAGGTCGGCAAGCGCAAGTTTGCCCGCGTGACTGTCAAATAAGCAGTCGCATCAGGCCGGTTCAAGCTTGTTTAACAGGGCCTCCTTCGGGAGGTCTTGTCGTATCTGGGCGGCACGGATCTGGGCGATAAAGTGCCGCAACACGGCACTGCTTGGGTGTGGCCGTGTCGCCAGACTGATACTGGTCATCATGCCGTTGCCGGCGATGGGGTGATAACTGACCCCGAGCGGGCGCAGCGCCGCCACCGAGCTGGGCACCAGAGTCACGCCAAAGCCCGCCTGCACCATGCCGACGGTAGAGATCACCTGCGGGCATTCGGGCCCCAGTATCGGCTCAAACCCCGCCTCCCGGCAGAGACCCACGATGCCGTCATAGAGCCCGGGCCCGATGGCGTGGGGAAACAGAATAAAACTCTCGTCCTTCAGGCTGGCCAGTGGCAAGGGGCCCGGCTTGGCTTTGGGGTGGCTGGTGGGCAGGGCGATCAGCAGCGGCTCCTGCTCGATAAGGTGATGGGCAAAGCCCTCGCTACCCCGGCAGGGGAGCCGCAAGATGGCTGCATCCAGCCGATCGTTGCGCAGCGCCTCCACCAGTGCCGGCATGGTGCCCTCCTGCGGGCTGAGGGCCACCTCGGGGTAGCGCTCCCGATAGTCGTGCAGCAGGGTCAGCACCGCGGGGTGGAGCACGGTGGAACCGGCAAAGCCGATCCGCAGCGCCCCCTGCTCGCCCCGGGCAATCCGCTTTACCTTCTGTTTTGCCGCATCGGCCAGCGCCAGGATCTGCGCCGCATCCCGATAGAGGCTCTCGCCCGCCTCGGTCAGTTCGACACTGCGGGTCAAACGGCGCAGCAGCGGGGTGCCCAGGGTCTCCTCCAGCTTGCGGATCTGCTGGCTCAGGGGCGGCTGAGCCATGTTGAGTGATTCGGCTGCGCGGGTGAAATTCTGCTTTTCAACAACGGCCATGAAGTAGCGGAGCGTACGAAGTTCCATATCGATTGAGTCTCAAAGTCATGGGATCAGCGTATTGGTGTTGAAATGTGAACCAAGTCACCATTGGATCCGAACGCTAACAGGATTCACGGTGGAGGTGAAACCCGAATGGAACATATTGCAACATCTGACAGTGCCGGGTGCAGCTGTGCCCTCGAAGTGAGCCAGCAGTTTTCCCGCTGGCGCAGGCAGCATGACGGTGGCGAGATCTACCAGAGTTCCCTGATGAGCGCCCTGCTGGCGGGGGTCTACGAAGGGGAGACCACCATGAGCGAGCTGCTGCGCCACGGCGATTTTGGTCTCGGTACCTTCAACCACCTCGATGGCGAGCTGATCGCCTTCGAGCGCCAGATCCACCAGTTGCGCTCCGATGGCTCGGCCCGGCCCGCCCGCGCCGATCAGAAGACCCCCTTTGCGGTGATGACCCATTTTCGCCCCTGTCTGGAGCGTCGCTTCGACCATCCCCTGAGCCGTGACGAGATCCACCAGTGGGTGGATCGGCTGGTGGGCTCCGACAACGTCTTCGTCGCCCTGCGTCTCGACGGCCAGTTTGAAACAGCCAAGGTCCGTACCGTGCCGCGTCAGGAGCCCCCCTATCGCCCCATGCTGGAAGCCATCGAACAGCAGCCGCTATTCCGCTTTGCCGCGGTGGCGGGAACTCTGGTGGGCTTTCGCTGCCCGCCGTTCGTGCAGGGGGTCAATGTGGCGGGTTTTCACGAGCACATGATCACCGCCGATCGCAAGGGGGGCGGCCATCTGCTCGACTACACCATGGCCCACGGCACCCTGCGGCTTTCTGTGGTGCGTCACCTCAATCTGGCCCTGCCATCGGATCCCGCTTTCCGGCAGGCCGACCTCAACCCCGCCGATCTCGATCGCGCCATTCAAGCCGCCGAAGGCTGATAGACAAGGAGCAATAACATGGAAAACAGACAGTGGAAGTGCGGTGCCGAGCTGGTGGTTCGTCATCTGGAGGCGCAGGGGGTCAAGCAGGTGTTTGGCATTCCTGGCGCCAAGATTGACCGGGTATTCGATGCGCTGGAGGATTCCCCCATCGAGACCATAGTGGTGCGCCACGAGGCGAACGCCGCCTTTATGGCGGCCGCCGTGGGGCGTCTCACCGGCAAGGCGGGGGTGGCGCTGGTCACCTCGGGCCCCGGTTGCTCCAACCTTATTACCGGGTTGGCGACGGCCACCTCGGAGGGGGACCCCATGGTGGCGCTGGGCGGCGCCGTGCGCCGTGCCGATGGCCTCAAGCTCACTCATCAGAGCATGGATACGGTCAACCTCTGCCGTCCGGTCACCAAGTTCAGTGCCCAGGTCAACAGCGGGGCGGCGATCTCCGAAGTGATGGCCAACGCCTTTCGTGCCGCCGAGCTGGGGCGGCCGGGGGCGGCGTTTGTCAGCCTGCCGATGGATATCATCAACAAGCCGGTGCAGGGCAATGTACTGGTGCCCCGCGATGTGCCGGAGCCGGGCTGCGCCGATGAACAGAATATGGAGCAGGCATTGACCCTGCTGAGCAATGCCGAGAATCCGGTGGTACTGCTCGGCCTGATGGCGAGCCGGCCGGAAAATGCCGAGGCAGTGCGCGCCTTCCTCGACAAGGCGCGGCTGCCGGTGACCGGTACCTATCAGGCCGCCGGGGTGGTGGACAGCTGCCACTTCGATGACTTTGCCGGGCGGGTGGGGCTCTTCAACAACCAGCCGGGGGATCAGCTGCTGGCGGGGGCCGATCTGGTGATCTGCATCGGCTACAGCCCCATCGAGTACGACCCCGTGCTGTGGAATGGCGACAGGGAGCGGCGCATCCTCCATATCGATGTGCTGCCTGCCGATATCGATAGCAGCTACTGCCCGACCGCCGAGCTGGTGGGGTCGATCCGCGCCAACCTGTTGCAGCTGACCCGCATCATGGGCAATCCGAAAATCCGTCCCCCCGAGGTGGATCGGCTGCTGCAAGGGGTTCGCCAGCAGCGGTTGCGACTGGCGATGCGGGCCGACGATCTGCACGGCAATCCGGTTCACCCCTTGCGTATCGTGCGCGAGCTGCAGGATCTGGTGCGCGACGACATGACCCTCTGCGTCGACATGGGCAGCTTCCATATCTGGATTGCCCGCTACCTCTACAGCTTCCGTGCTCGTCAGGTGTTGATCTCCAACGGTCAGCAGACCATGGGGGTGGCACTGCCGTGGGCCATCGGTGCGGCGCTGGTGCGGCCGGGTGAGAAGGTGATCTCGGTATCGGGGGATGGCAGCTTTATGCAGTCGAGCATGGAGCTGGAGACGGCGGTGCGGCTCAAGAGCAATATCGTTCACATCATCTGGGTCGATAACGGCTACAACATGGTGGCGATGCAGGAGCAGCAGAAGTATTGCCGCACCTCCGGCGTCTCTTTTGGCCCCATCGACTTCAAACGCTATGCCGAATCGTTCGGGGCGGCCGGGTTTGCGGTGCGCTCGGCCGACGAGCTGCGCGCCACCCTGCGTGCTGCGCTGGCGGTGGAGGGGCCAGCTGTGGTAGCCATTCCGGTGGATTACTCCGACAACCCGGGGCTGATGGCCCAGCTCAGGCCAGAAGTATTGGCATAAGTGTGGGCAGCGGTGTTGGCCTGAATCCCTGTGTAAGGGCAGGCAGACCCGCCCATATAGCAAAAACCGGCATCAATGGATGCCGGTTTTTTATTGTTTTGCGGGATTGGTGGCCTTAACGGGCCAGCTGGACGGCGGCGCGTGCGCGGGCCGGTTGCGGGCGACGCTTGTTTTTTGGCGCGCAGGCCATCTTCAGGCGCAGCCACTCGCGCCACAGCAGCCAGCAGAGCGGCAGGGTGAGCAGCAGCACGGTGGCGGGCTGGGCCATCAGCACCCCATCACGCCCCCACAGTTGCGGCAGCAGGAAGATGAGCGGCAGCAGCAACACGGTTTTGGCGATGGAGATGACCAGCGCCTGACGGGTACGCGCCATGGATTGCAGCAGCACGATGCCGAACATGATGATCCCCTCCAGCGGAATGGCGCCGAGGTTGAGGGTCAGACTGCTGATGGCGGCGGCCAGCAGCTCGGGATCCTTGTCGCCGGTATAGAGCATGGCGACCTGTCCCGGCAGCAGCTGGATGGTGAGCCACACCAGCATGCCGTAGATAAAGGTGAACTTGAGCCCCATCTCCATCAGGTACTTGAGGTTGCGGTGGCGCTTGGCCCCTGCCGCCTTGCTGATGAGCGGCTGAATGCCGAAGGCGAGCCCCTGCAGGATGACGATAAAGACAGCTTCGGTGTAACCGGCCACGGTAAAGCCCGCCAGATCCTTCACATTGCCGTACACCATCAGCTGGCTGTTGTGCAGCATCAGCAGCAGGCCGAGGTTGAACTGGGCAATCAAGCTCGGCAGACCGGTAAAGAGCAGGTGCGGCATGGCGGGGAGGTTGGGCACCAGATCCCGCCAGCTGAGGCGCAGCCGCGCCCAGGGGGTAAAGAAGTAGCCTAGGCCGATCAGGCTCACCGCACCCTCTGCCATCAGGGTGGCTTGCGCGGTCCCGATCAGTCCCAGCCCCAGCCGACCCACCATGATGTAGTTGAGGATGATATTGAGCACGGCGCCGCTGCTCACCAGCACCATGGCCAGTTTCGGGCGACCATCGTTGCGCAGCAGATAGGGCACCGCCAGATTGCTCGCCAGCAGCAGGGTACCGCCGCCAATCCAGGTGAGGTAGTCACTCGCCTGTTTCCAGGTCTCGGTGCCCTGTTCAATCCCCAGCCCCAGCAGGATATCGGTGTGGGTGTAATAGAGCAGCACCGGCGCAACGCCCCCGAGTCCGGCCAGCAGCCAGAGGGCGTTGACCAGCGCCTGACGGGCCAGCGTGTCGTTTTTCGCCCCTTGCTGGAAGGAGATGGCAGTGGCCGCCCCCATGCTGATCATGGCGGCCAGACCGATCAGCACCATGATGACCGGATAGACCAGGTTGATCCCGGCGAGGCCAGCGGCACCGACATAGTGGCCGACGAAGATGCCGTCGATGAGGTAGTAGGCCCCCGAGACCAGCATGGCAAGAATGGAGGGGAGGGCGTAAGCCCAGAAGCGACGGGTCATGGCCCGTTGCCGCAGTGTTAAATAGGCAGACATATCTGTTCTCTCGGGGAGTTCGATTATCGAACAGCTAGTCTAGATTAATACTTATTTGGTGATAATCAGGGTTTCACTTGATGAATTGCTGAGTATTACTCACTAATCCGGGGTTTTGGTAGTGGGCCTTGAGCATGTCGATCAGGATGCGCAGCCCGCTGCCCAGTTGATGCCGACTGGGATAGAAGAGGTAAAAGCCGGCAAAGGTAGGGCACCAGGGCTCCAGCACGGTGAGCAGTTTCCCTTCCGCGACCTTTTGGCTTACCTCCTCTTCCAGACAGTAGGCCAGTCCCAGCCCCGCCTCGGCGGCGCCCAGATAGAGGGCCGGGGTGCTGGTGGTGAGCGGCCCGGTCACTTCGATCTCCAGCATGGTGCCATCGGCGGCAAAGGCCCAGCGATAGTGGTGGTGCGGAGTGAGGCGATAGCCGATGCAGGCGTGGCGGCTCAGCTCGCTCGGGTGTTCCGGCGTACCGTGCTCCGCCAGATAGGCCGGGGAGCCCACCACCAGATAACGCTGAGGCGGGCCGAGGGGGATGCCGATCATCTCCTTGGGCAGCAGATCGCCATAAAAGAGCGCGGCATCGTAACCATCTTCAATCAGCCGGGGCATCAGCTCCTGCTCCACTACCTCCACCTGCATCCGCGGATAACGGGCCAGATAGTCGATCAGCACAGGTGCCAGCAGGCTGTCGATGGCGCCGCGCGGAGCGCAGAGCTTGAGTCTCCCTACCGGCTCGTCGCTGTTGCGGGCCAGCTCGCAAAGCGCCTCTTCCAGGGTATTGAGGGTGGGGAGCAGCTGTTTGAGCAGCCGCTGGCCCGCTTCGGTCGGCACCACGGCGCGGGTGCTGCGGTTGAGCAGCCGCACCCCCAGACGGGCTTCCAGCCCCTTCAGGCTATGGCTGAGGGCGGAGGCGGAGACCCCGAGCTCGAGGGCAGCCTTGCTGAAACTGCGGTGACGGGCGACGGCGGCAAATACCGCCAGTTCGGCGAGATCGGTACGGGTAATGGTCATCATCAATCAACAAAAAGGCGTGAGTCACAAGGGTACGCCAAGGCCGTGCTGCACACAATCCGCGCTAAACGGGTGGCTTGTTGCAAATATGTAGCTGCTATCAGGCCATTGATTCCAGTGAAACTAAGTTGAATTGTTAAAAAAAACTCACAATAAGGCGCTTTGAGTGTGATCTTGGTCGTCCGAAAGGCGACCAAAATCAAACTTTGGTTGATTAATTCAAAAAAACGCTGTGATTAATAAGGGCATTTAATTAAAGTCAGCCCATCAAGAGTGGCGCACGTTAATCGGTTGTTAAGTGAGACGGGCGCCGACCCTCAGGGTCAAAATCTCGCACTGTTGTTTGTTGCAATCCTGTTGTCACAAGGAGTGATGGCCAGGTTGCCGGGGGGCGAGAGGTTAATATCAAGGACGGACAGCAGGCGTTCCAGGGAGATGGAACCGGGCCAAGGCCCGACCAAACAAGAATCCCATTTTCCTAGATGACAGGAACAACGTATGTCTGACATGAATATTGCAGCTGATGGTCGTTTAGCCAGCAACACCTCCCGCGGCGTCAACAAGGCCGATGTGGTCTGGATGCTGGGTCTGTACGGTACCGCGATCGGTGCCGGTGTGCTCTTCCTGCCAATCAACGCCGGTGTAGGTGGCCTGTGGCCGCTGGTTGCCATGTTGATCCTGGCGCTGCCGCTGACTTTCTTTGCTCACCGTGGTCTGACCCGCTTCGTGCTGTCCGGCTCTACCCGTGATGGCGACATCACTGAAGTAGTAGAAGAGCACTTCGGTAAGACCGCAGGCAAATTCATCACCCTGCTCTACTTCTTTGCCATCTACCCGATCGTGCTGATGTATTCAGTCGCTATCACCAACACCGTCGAGAGCGTGATTGTTCACCAGCTGGGTATGTCTGCACCTCCCCGTGCCGTTCTGTCACTGGCTCTGATCCTCGGTCTGATGGCGGTTGTTCGTCTGGGCGGCCAGGTTATCGTCAAAGCGATGAGCGTGCTGGTATTCCCGTTCGTGCTCACCCTGATGGGTCTGGCGTTCTACCTGATCCCGCACTGGAACGGTGCCATCATCACTGAAGCTCCGGCCCTGTCCGACGCCTTCAACGGTGACTTCATCAAGACCCTGTGGCTGGCTATCCCGGTAATGGTGTTCTCCTTCAACCACTCCCCGATCATCTCCTCCTTCGCGGTGGACAACAAAGGTCGTTACGGTGAAGGTGCCGAGAAGAAGTGCAGCAACATCCTGCTGGGCGCCCACGTCATGATGGTGATGACCGTTATGTTCTTCGTATTCAGCTGCGTACTGAGCCTCTCCCCGGCTGACCTGGCTGCTGCCAAAGAACAGAACATCTCCATCCTGTCCTACCTGGCCAACCACTTCGATAACCCGGTTATCGGTACTGTGGCTCCGCTGATCGCCATGGTTGCCATCAGCAAATCCTTCCTGGGTCACTACCTGGGTGCGCAAGAGGGCATGAACGGCCTGATGGCCAAGGCGCTGCGCGAGAAGGGCAAGAACGTTGACACCAAGCAACTGAACAAAGTCACTGCCGTGTTCATGATCCTGACCACCTGGGCCATCGCCACCATCAACCCGAGCATCCTCGGCATGATTGAAGACCTGGGCGGCCCGATCATCGCAATGCTGCTGTTCCTGATGCCGATGTACGCCATCACCAAGGTTCCGGCCATGCGCAAATACGCTGGCAACATCAGCAACGGCTTCGTGACCATCATCGGCCTGATCGCCATGTCCGGTATCATCTACAAGCTGATTGCCTGATAACTCCGGTTACCAAGTTGAATGAAGAAGCCGCCTCGCAAGAGGCGGCTTTTTTATGGCCGGGATTCAGATTGGGCATTGTCGATATTTTCCGACTGCCAGAGGGCGTAGCCCTTGCCGGACGGCGTAGTGGGCAGGTCAATCTGCATCAGGTCATTGCCGATGACGAAGGGACCTGTGTAGCGGGCACGCAGATCCTGCGCCAGATCTTTGACCCTGATCTTGCCGTTGAGTCCGATGTGGCTGAACACGGTCAGGGCCGGTCTGGCTTCGTTCAGCACGCGGGCGGCCTGCTCGGGGGAGGCGAGGTGCCCGGCGATCGCCTTGTAGCCCGGGTTGGCCTTCATCTGCTCGGCCGAGGTCATGGAGACGCAGTGCACCAGCAGATCGGCTCCCTTGGCCTCTTTCACCACCTGCGGGCTGTAGCGGGTATCGCCGGAGAGCACCACGCTGTGGCCGTGGTAGTCGATGCGATAGCCAAACGACGGCTTGATGTTGACCCCGTGGTCGTTGTCAAAGGCGGTCACCTTGACCCCATCCCGGTCGTAGACCACCCCGGCAGTCACCTCGTGGCTGTTGATCTTCACCCCGTCCAGCGGCGTCCCCTCATCCTTGACCCGGGTGGCGATATCGGTGGCGTAGGCCTGCTGCAGGCCGTGAGCCAGGGCATCGGTGCCCTTGGGCCCGTAAAGCTCCATCGGTGCATGGCGCTGGCCATAGGCCGGTTGCAGCCAGCCGGTCAGCCAGAGATCCGCCAGCCCGTTGGTGTGATCCGAGTGGAAGTGGGTGAGGAAGAAGGCGTTGACCCGGCCGATGGGGATATGCAGTTGCCACAACCGGGTGGCGGAGTTGCGGCCAAAATCGAACACCAGCTTCTGGTTGCCCGCCTCGACCAGGGTGCTGTAGCCGCCGCGGCTGATCTGGGGCACCGGGGTGCCGGTGCCGAGCAGGCTGACCCGAAAGATATCGGGCCGGGCTTGAGTTGCTGAGGCAGGGGCATGATCGTGGTTGCTGATAAAGCTGCTCTCGGCAGCCTGACTGGCGCCGCTGGCCAGCAGACCGACCAGTAATGCGGCCAGATAGGTGCTTTTCATGGGAATTTATCCTGTGGGGAAGGGACGGCATCACTGTATTGGTAACTAAAAGTTGAATAAATTGGCTAAAATCCATTTCTTACTAAACTTTTGGTTGTGAATTGGGGCCCTGGTCGCGGGACAAACGGCCTTGAAACGGGCAAAAAGGAGGGGTTGTGGACCGATTGACCAGCATGCGAATCTTCACCCGGGTGGTGGCTCTCGGCTCCTACAGCGCGGTGGCGAGCGAAGAGGGGATCAGCGCCCAGATGGTGGGCAAGCATGTGCTGGGACTGGAGCAGTGGCTGGGGGGCAAGCTGTTTCACAAGACCACCCGCCAGCAGAGCCTCACCGAACTGGGCCAGCTGTTTCTCGCTCGCTGCCAGCGGGTGCTGGAGGAGCTGGCACTGACCGAGTCGCTCACCCAGAACCTGCTGGCCGAGCCGGCCGGACGGCTGCGCATCGCCGCTCCCCTCAGTTTTGGCCACCACCGGCTGGTGCCGCTGCTGCCCGCTTTTCTTGACCGCTACCCCAAGCTGGATCTGGATCTGCAGCTCACCCCGCGCTGGGTCGATCTGGTGGAGGAGGGATTCGATGCCGCCATCCGCACCCTGCGCCCGCAGGATGAGGCGCTGATCGCCCGTCCGTTGCTGACCCAGCACTACCGGCTCTGCGCGGCCCCCGACTACCTCAATCGCCACGGCGTACCCCGTCATCCGGCCGATCTCGCTCGCCACCAGTGCCTGCACGGCAACTGGGGGGAGCACGAGCGTTGGCAGTTTGTCGGGGAGGATGGCCAGAGCGAGGAGGTGCGGGTCGCCTCGCGCCTGCGCATCAATCACTGGCCAGCCTTATTGACGGCTGCGCTCTCGGGGGCTGGCATCACCTTGCAGCCAGCCGAACAGGTGCGTGAGCATATCGCTGCGGGGCGTCTGCTGCCGCTGCTTGGCCGCTATCAGAGCCCGGCCAAGACCCTCTACTTCATCTATCCGGCGGCGCGGCGGCAGGTGCTCAAGATCACCCTGCTGGGGGATTTTCTGGCCGAATCCCTGCAAGCTGGGCCCGAGCCTGAATAAAAGGCTACATATTCTCGCAGCCGCGCTTAACCATCGTGCTTAACAAAGGGGCGGAGCAGGCCTAACATGGCGGGATGTTTTTCTAGTCGGGACAAAAGGATATGTCTGGGTTGAAAAAGGATCTCGGGCTCTGGCAGGGGATGGGGCTGCTCGCCACCTCGCTGCTCGGCACCGGGATCTTCGTGGTACCGGCGACTGCCGCCTCGCTGGCGGGGGGGGCCTCGCTCTGGGCCTGGTTGCTGCTGATTGCGCTGGTGCTGCCCATCGCCTTTACCTTCGCTCGCCTCGGCCGTCGCTATCCCCATGCGGGCGGCGCGCCGCACCTGATCGGCCTCGCTTTTGGCAACGGCGCCGAGCGCTTCTCCGCCTTCCTGTTTCTGGCTGTGCTGCCGGTGGGGCTGCCTGCCGCCCTGATGATTGCCGCCGGCTTCTGGCATGCCCTGTTCGAGATGGGGGAGTGGACCCTCTGGGCCATCCAGCTGCTGACCCTGCTCGGGGTCTTTCTGCTGGGGCTGCGCGGGGCGCGCTCCTCCGGCAATCTGCAACTGCTGATCGCGCTCGCCATTTTGGGGCTCACCCTGCTTATCTGGTTCAAGGGGGAGGTGAGCTGGCGCGATGCGGCCCGGCCGCTGCCGACAACGGACGAGTGGCCTGCCATGGCCACCGCGCTGGCGGTGATGTTCTGGTGTTTCGTCGGGCTGGAAGCCTTCGCCCATATGGGGGAGGAGTTCAAGCGGCCGGAGCGGGACTACCCCATTGCCCTGCTCGGCGGTGTGCTGCTGGCGGGGCTTATCTACTGGATCCACTCGCTGGTGGTGCTCAAATATGGCCTCTACGGCGATGAGGCGAAAAACGCCACCGCCATCCCCTCCCTGCTGGCGCTGCTGCTCGGCCCCACCGCCAAGTGGCTGGTGGCGGTGCTCGGCTACCTCTCCTGCTTTGCCAGCATCAACATCTACATTCAGGGCTTTGCCCGGCTGATCTGGAGCATGGCGCGGGAAGGCAAGTTGCCCCCCTCGCTGGCCGTGCTCACCGCGCGCGGCGCGCCGCTGCGGGCGCTCGGTCTGGTGCTCGCCATCTGCCTGCTCTGTATCACCCTCATCATCTGGCTGCGACTGCCGCTCGATGAGCTGATCCGCTACGCCAACGGCAATTTCGTGCTGGTCTATCTGCTCTGCATGGCGGCGGGCTGGCGTCTGCTCGGCGGGGTGGGCAAGGGGCTGGCGGGGATAAGCGTGCTGCTCTGCGCTCTGGTGCTGGTGGCGCTCGCCACTCAGGTGCTCTATGCGGTGGTGCTGAGTCTTGGCTACGGCAGCTTCTCGTTGTGGCGGCGTCATCTGCGCCGCAGTCGTCAGCAGGATGCGCTCCCGGTAGCGAAGTAACGTCTCCCCGATGGTCGAAGAAATGAGAAAGCCCTGATGTTCAGGGCTTTTTGATTCCGGCATATGGGATGTTCATATGAATACTAGTTGGCACGCTATTTGCCGAAAAGTGCGGTGTCGGATCAACTCAACGGCGATTTATAGCCAAAAAAAGTGGGATCCAGCTCCCGTTTTGCTTAAAGTGAGCCCTTCCGATCCCGGTGGTCGGAATGCCCGCAAGGATGCCCTTCAGACGTAAACAGGATGGCCTGGCCAGACTGACTCTCAGAGATGTGATTGCTTCGGTTCTCTTCTTCTCTGTCGCCCTTGCGTGACAGCGCTTCGTTCCGTTCAGTCAGCCCAGGTCCTGCGTCACTCTCATCGAGCATTGTCTCCATCTGCTGCGAGTGAATCATGAGCGAATCGGTTTTTGAGATCCATGACTGGACCCTGAGCGTTGACGACAACATGTTGTGTCGCCCCGACCGCGAGGTCTACCTCGAACCCAGACTGGTCAATCTGTTGCGGTTTCTGGCCCACAATGCCGGCACCGTGTTTGGCCGCGATGCCCTGATCAACGAGGTGTGGGATGGCGCCGAGGTGACCGATCAGGTAGTGACCCAGTCCATCTTCGAACTGCGCAAGATCCTCAAAGATGGTCGCACCGATGCGACCGACTATATCGTCACCGTACCCAAGCGCGGCTACAAGCTGGTGGCACCAGTGCGGCCGCTACAGGTGGTTTCAGTGGTGATGGCGGACGAGCAGCCCGCGCCCGCGGTCAATACCGCTCTCTCCGACAACCCGACTCTCTCCGATCTGAGCCCGCCCGTGGCTGAGCAGGATGATGATGCACAGCCCAATGTTGCCCCTTTTCCCGCCGGGCCCCTGACCCGCGCCATCTCCACCCATGCCAAGGATGCCCGCAGCCGCTGGAAGATGGTGAGTTTTGATATCTTCGTTGCCATCGTGCTGATCGCCATTGTCAGCATGCTCAGCTACCAGCACACCAGCCCCCAGGTGCATGCCATGCTGGATCCCAACCTGCTGGTGTTTCGCTTCCACTCCGGCATGGATGACAACAACGAGAACGTGCGCCTCGCCGATGGCATTACCCGCGCCCTGATGGGGGAGGTGGCGGTAGCTACGCCGCTGCGGGTGCAGTACGGCGCCACCACTCTGATGGGGGGCATCATGCCCGGCAAGGAGCTGAGTGTGCGGGTCACCCGCCAGCCCCGTGGCACCTATCTCGATCTGGAGTATCGCAATATCAATACCAACCGGGTGCTGTTCAGCCATCAGTACCAGCTCAGTCGCCACAGTGTGCACGGCGTGTTGCAGGCCAGCAGCCAGGATCTGCTGCGCGCCCTCGACCAACCCGATGCCGAGCCGGGGATGGGCTGGCCGACCGATGATGCCTCCCTGATGGCGATGATGGAGGCGCAGTACTACATCAACAGCCGGGATCCGGTCGCCCTCAAGCGCGGCATCGATCTGCTGGAGCAGGCGCTGATTGCCCATCCGGATCAGCCGCTGCTGTTGGCGGAGCGCTATCTGGCGGGCGAGGCGCTGGCCACCCTGGCGGGCAAATCTGAGAGCGAGCGGCTGCAGGGGATTGGCACCCATCTCGCCAGCGTGGTGCAAAACAGCGGCGCCCTGCCAGCCCGGGTGTGGGAGGCGTTGACCCTGCAGGCGATCCTCAACGGCCAGCAACAGCAGGCCAACTATCTGCTGGAGAAGGCGGCGAGTCGCGGCCGCTCGGTGCTCTATTACATACTGCAGGGCAAGCTGGCGGAGCTGGACGGTCGTCCCGAGGCGGCGGGTGATGCCTACAGTCAGGCCTTTCTGATGGAGGCGACCGAGCAGACCTATCTGCTCTGCCAGCAGCTCGGTTTCTACAGCAATATGGAGAGCCTCACCCCGGCTCTGTTCAATGCGCTGGGCCAGAGCAAGGTGAAGCTCTTCTAACACCGCAGTGTTGGTTTTCCCCCGGTCGGTGCGGTTGCCGACCTCATCCACAGGCTGCCTTCGAGCGGCCTGTGCTGTTTCTGCTCGTCTCAATCCTGCTGCCTGCTATTGGGGATAGTCGCTCTGGTGAGTCATGATTTATCCCCCGCAGCTCCCCACTATCCCCACTTGCCTTTGCCTTGCCCGCGGCATTCGCTGCACTCGCGTTTGTTCGGCTTCACGCCGCGCACGCAGCTTGTGACATCCGCTCATGGTTGGCGGCGGGATAAGCTCTCCGTCACGACCTATTTCTCATTGCTGACCGGTTATCGCCGTAGTGCTTTACCTCTGAGCCAGGATTGTGATGAGCCGAGCGAAGGGGAAAGCAGGAGGTGAGTGGCCACTCAGGGTGATGGTCAGCTGGGCGTTCGGATGGTTACAAGGGGAGTGGGCGCATTGGGAGCTGCTTTATCCCGGGTTTATCTGGCCAAAAATATCAAGACGGCGAGATAAGGGGGTTATCAAGGGGCAAAAACGGGTTGGCCGGATATCAAGGTTTTATCAAGACGGCTGTGTGATGTGATGTCAATTGACTGTTTTTAAATGGTTTTTATCAAAAGCGACGAGGCGGCGAAAAAAGTTGCCTCATATTTTTATCCGTTAGCTGGTCTTTATGTTTTCCGGGGATGAGAGGCCTAGTCTGTGCCCATTCTTTGGCGGGGCGTTCCGCCAAATGTGTATGTGACGACCCGACCTTTTATAGAACCGGAGATCTTATGTCCCTAGATACGAGCAAGAAGATTGGCCTTATCGCCTGTACAGGTGTGGTGGCCGGCAACATGATGGGGAGTGGCATCGCGCTGCTGCCTTCGGCACTGGCCACCATCGGCTCCATCTCTGTCTTTAGCTGGGCAATCTGTCTGGTAGGCGCCATGGGCCTCGCCTTCGTTTTCGCCCGCCTTGCTACCAAGAACCCGCAAGAGGGTGGCCCCATTGCTTACGCTGGCGAGATCTCTCCGGTGTTCGGTTTCCAGACCGGTGTGCTTTATTACCACGCCAACTGGATCGGTAACCTGGCCATCGCCATTACCGGCGTCTCCTACCTCTCGGTCTTCTTCCCCATTCTCAACAGCCCGATCCCGGCCGCCGCAGCCACCATCGCTGCCGTCTGGATCTTCACCTTCGTCAACCTGCTTGGCGGTAGCTGGGTGAGCCGACTCTGTACTCTGGGTCTGGTGCTGATCCTGCTGCCGGTTGTCGGTACTGCGGTGATGGGTTGGGGTCATTTTGATGCCACCGTATACAGCCAGAACTGGAACACCACCAGTGGCAGCGACCTGCATGCGGTCATCAGCGCCGTGCTGATCTGCCTCTGGTCCTTCGTCGGTGTTGAATCTGCCGCCGTCTCTTCCGGCATGGTGAAGAATCCGAAGCGTACCGTACCGCTCGCCACCATGCTGGGTACCGGTATCGCCGGTGTTATCTACATCCTCTCTACCCAGGTGATCAGCGGCATGTTCCCGGCCGGTGAAGTGGCTGCCTCCGGCGCCCCGTTTGCCATGGCCTCTTCCGCCATCTTCGGTAGCTGGTCTGCGCCGTTTGTTTCTGCCTTCACCGCTTTGGCCTGCTTCACCTCGCTCGGTTCCTGGATGATGCTGGTAGGCGAGGCGGGCAAGCGTGCCGCCAACGATGGCAACTTCCCGAAAATCTACGGCGAAGTGGACAAGAACGGCGTGGCCAAGAAGGGTCTGATCCTGGGCTCCCTGAAGATGACTGCCCTGATGGTTGGCCTGACCGCCTTCACCTCCCAGTCCGCTCACGCTGCCGATCTCTTCAACGTGCTGACCACAGATGCGGTGCTGCTGACCATGCTGCCCTACTTCTACTCCAGCATTAACCTGATCCGTTTTGAAGGCATGACCTCCCGCAGCATCGGCGCCATGATCTTCTCCGGTGTGGCCTGTGTCTTCTGTCTGGTAGCCCTGATGGGTGCCAAGGGTTCCAACCTCACCGCTACCTTCGTGGTGTCGCTCATCATCCTGATGTTCTACGCCAAAAAACAGGGTCTGCGTCAGCACGACGCCCTGCTGAACGAACAACCCAGCAACTAATTCCCCCTTTTATCTTCCGAGCGCTCTTCACTCACCATCCCTGATGGAGAGCGCCCCTTTACGTGTGGAGCATTACGATGAATATCATTGCCATCCTCAACCACCTGGGCGTTTTCTTTAAAGAAGAACCCATTCGCCAGCTGCAAGCCTCCCTCGAGCGCAAGGGTTTCGAGGTTGTTTATCCGGTCGATGTGGCCGACCTGCTGAAACTGATCGAGAAGAACCCCCGCGTTTGCGGCGCCATCTTCGACTGGGACAAATACTCTCTGGGCCTGTGCAAGGAGATCCACGATCGCAACGAGAAGCTGCCGATCTTCGCCTTCGCCAACGACCAGTCCACCCTGGACATTCACCTGACCGACCTGCGTCTGAACGTGCACTTCTTCGAGTACCGTCTCGGCATGGCTGACGACATCGCCCTCAAGATGGGTCAGGCCACTCAGGAGTATCAGGACGCCATCCTGCCGCCGTTCACCAAGGCGCTGTTCAAGTACGTGGAAGAGGGTAAATACACCTTCTGTACTCCGGGTCACATGGGCGGTACCGCCTTCCAGATGAGCCCGGCCGGCAGCATCTTCTATGACTTCTACGGCCCGAACGCGTTCAAGGCTGACGTCTCCATCTCCATGCCGGAGCTGGGCTCCCTGCTGGATCACTCAGGTCCGCACAAGGAAGCCGAAGAGTACATCGCACGTACCTTCAACGCCGATCGCTCCTATATCGTCACCAACGGCACCTCCACTGCCAACAAGATCGTCGGCATGTACTCAGCGCCGGCTGGCAGCACTGTGCTGGTTGACCGCAACTGCCACAAGTCGCTCACTCACCTGATGATGATGAACGACGTGACCCCGATCTACTTCCGTCCGACCCGTAACGCCTACGGCATTCTGGGCGGTATCCCGCAGAGCGAATTCAGCCGCGACACCATCGCTGCCAAAGTCGCTGCGACGCCGGGTGCCCAGGCTCCCCGTTACGCCGTCGTCACCAACTCCACCTATGATGGCCTGCTCTACAACACCGGCTTCATCAAGGAGGCGCTGGATACCCCTTACATCCACTTCGACAGTGCCTGGGTGCCTTACACCAACTTCAGCCCGATCTATGAAGGCAAGTGCGGCATGAGCGGTGAAGCGATGCCGGGCAAGGTGTTCTACGAAACCCAGTCCACCCACAAGCTGCTGGCGGCCTTCTCCCAGGCCTCGATGATCCACATCAAGGGTGACGTGGAGGAAGAGACCTTCAACGAAGCCTTCATGATGCACACCTCCACCTCGCCGCAGTACGGCATCGTGGCATCGACCGAGATCTCTGCTGCCATGATGCGTGGCAACACCGGCAAGCGTCTGATCAAGGACTCCATCGATCGCGCCATCTCCTTCCGCAAAGAGATCAAGCGTCTGCGTGATCAGAGCGAAGGCTGGTTCTTCGACGTATGGCAGCCGGACAACATCGACACCGTCGAGTGCTGGAAGCTGGATCCGAAAGATGACTGGCACGGCTTCAAGGACATCGATGACAACCACATGTACCTGGACCCTATCAAGGTCACTCTGCTGACTCCGGGTATGGGTCGTGACGGCCAGCTGCTGGAGAAGGGCATCCCTGCCTCTCTGGTCTCCAAGTTCCTGGACGAGCGCGGCATCGTGGTCGAGAAGACCGGCCCCTACAACATGCTGTTCCTGTTCTCCATCGGTATCGATCAGTCCAAGGCGATGCAACTGCTGCGCGCCCTGACCGAGTTCAAACGTGGTTATGACCTGAACCTGACCATCAAGAACATCCTGCCGAGCCTCTATCGTGAAGACCCGAGCTTCTACGAAGGGATGCGTATCCAGGAGCTGGCCCAGCGCATTCACGAGCTGACCAGCAAGTACCGTCTGCCGGAGCTGATGTTCAAGGCGTTCGACGTACTGCCGGAGATGAAGATGACTCCGCACGCCGCATGGCAGCAGGAGCTGGCCGGCAACGTGGTGGAAGTGCCGCTGCGTGACATGGTTGACCGCATCAGCGCCAACATGATCCTGCCGTACCCGCCGGGAGTTCCGTTGGTACTGCCGGGCGAGATGGTGACCCAGGATTCTCTGCCGGTGCTCGAGTTCCTCGAGATGCTGTGCGAGATCGGTGCCCACTACCCGGGTTTCGAGACCGATATCCACGGCCTCTATCGTCAGGCCGATGGCAGCTACACCGTCAAGGTGCTGCGTTAATCGACAGTGACAACAGTCGAAAGTGACAACAACGGGCCGCAAGGCCCGTTTTTCCCTCCGGAATTCCTGTTCTTATTGCGTGAGTCGCCAACCATGAAGCGAGTGCTCTCCATTCAATCCCACGTAGTCTTTGGCTGTGCCGGCAACAGCGCCGCCGTTTTTCCCATGCGTCGCCTCGGGATCGAGGTGTGGCCGATGAACACGGTGCAGTTCTCCAACCACACCCAATACAGCGAAGGCTGGCAGGGGATGGTGATGCCCGGCGGTCATATCCGTCAGCTGGTAAACGGCCTGGCGGAGATCGGTGTGCTGGCCGAGTGCGATGCGCTGCTGAGCGGCTACCTCGGCTCGGCCGAACAGGGGGAGGAGATCCTGGCGGCGGTGGCCCGGCTCAAGGCGCTCAATCCGGCCGCCCTCTATTTTTGTGATCCCGTGATGGGTCACCCCGACAAGGGGTGCATAGTGGCACCCGGCGTCGCCGATTTTCTGAAAACCAGGGCACTGGCCTGCGCCGATATGCTGGCCCCCAATCTGCTGGAGCTGGAACAGCTCACCGGCCGCGATATCCGCAATGTGCCGGAGGCCATCGAGGCGTGCCAGCAGCTGCGCGCGCAAGAGGTCAAGCTGGTGATGGTCAAGCATCTGGGCAAGGCCGGTTTTGCCATGGACCGCTTCGAGATGCTGCTGGTGTGCGATGAGGGGACCTTTCACCTCTCCCGCCCGCTCTACCCTTTTGCTCGCCACCCCATCGGGGTGGGGGATCTGCTGAGCGCCACCATGCTGGCCAATCTGCTGGCCGGTTGTACCCCGGTAGCGGCGTTCGAACTTACCAACGCCAGCGTGGATGCGGTGCTGGCTCGTACCTGGTTGACGGGGGCCTACGAGCTGCAACTGGTGGCGGCCCAGCACGAAATGGCGTTGCCGCTGGTGCGTACCCGGGCCACTCGCCTTGAGTAGAAGCGTCGCCGATTCTGGATACAAAAAAGCCCTGCTGGTCAGGGCTTTTTCTATTTCTGAAGCACGGGGGCAGTCGCGCCTTAATCCTTGGGATCCTTGAGCGCCTCGATCACATCCTCCTTGGGCCCGAGTCCCTCGACATGGTTGAAGGTGTCGAGCCCCTCTTGCGCACTGATGGTAAAGGCGTCGGCGCTCAGGTAGCTGCCGCTGCCGGCGCTCTCCATGATGACCACCAGCTCGGGCTGCTTGTCACCGTTGAGATCCAGCAATTTCAGCTCCTTGATGGAGCCATCGCGCGGCAGCACCTTGCCGTCGATGAACTGATCCAGCGGGAACTGGGGATTGGCGCCGGAGTAGAGGCGCACGTCGTAGCTGCCGATGGAGGCGGGTTCACCGCGTCCTTCAGCCACCGTGATCACCTGACCGGAGGGGAGTGTCAGCTGTTTGAAGAAGCTCTCCGCTGCCTGGCCGGTCAAGGGCAGAGTGAGCAGACCGAGTGTCATCAGCAAGGTTTTCATAGGCGTTACCCTTGTTACTGCGGTGAGCGGCAGGGCCGTTCACTGACGTCAACGTATGGAGATGGGGCGGTGCCGACACATGGCATCCGCCCCTCTGTTATGCCTCACAAGAGGCGTGCATTACCAGATCTTCACCCGTTTCTGGGGCGGCAGATAGAGCTTGTCCCCCGGCTGGATGTTGAATGCCTCGTAGAAGGCGGGAATGTTCGGCACCACGCCGTTGACCCGGTACTCGGGCGGCGAGTGGGGGTCGGAGCGCAGCAGCATCTGCATCAGCTCGGGACGATACATCCCTTTCCACACCTGCGCCCAGCCGAGGAAGAAGCGCTGCTCGCCGGTGAAGCCGTCCAGCACCGGCGCCTCCTTGCCATCCAGTGACAGCTCGTAGGCCTTGTGGGCGATGGTGAGGCCGCCCAGATCGCCGATGTTCTCGCCCAGGGTGAACTGGCCGTTGACGAACTGACCGTTGATGGGCTCGAAGCGGTTGTACTGGGCCACCAGCCGGCTGGTGCGGAAGCGGAACTCCTTGAGATCCTGTGGCGTCCACCAGTCGCGCATCATGCCATCACCGTCGGATTTGGCCCCCTGATCATCAAAACCGTGGCCCATTTCGTGGCCGATCACCCCGCCGATGGCGCCGTAGTTGACTGCGTCATCCGCTGTCATGTCGAAGAAGGGGGGCTGCAAAATGGCCGCCGGGAAGACGATCTCGTTGTTGCTCGGGTTGTAGTAGGCGTTCACCGTCTGGGGCGACATGTGCCACTCGTCCCGATCGACCGGCTTGCCGAGGCGAGCCAGATTGTCGGCATACTCGAAGGCTTGCGAGCGCTGCAGGTTGCCTACCAGATCGTCCGGTTTGATGGCGATGGCGCTGTAATCCTTCCACTTGTCCGGATAGCCGATCTTGGGTCGGAACTTGGCCAGCTTCTCGAGCGCCTGGGTTTTGGTCTGTGGCGACATCCAGTCGAGCTCCTTGATGCTCTGGCCGTAGGCGGTGCGCAGGTTCTCCACCAGCTGCTCCATCCGCTCCTTGGCCGCTGGCGGGAAGTAGCGAGCCACATAGAGCTGGCCGACCGCTTCACCCAGATGATCGTTCAACACCCCCAGCGCCCGCTCCCAGCTGGCGCGCTGCTTGGGCGTGCCGCTCAATGTGGTGCCGTAGAAGGCAAAGTTGGCCCGGTCGGTCTCGCTATCGAGATAGGGTGCGTAGTCGGTCAGCAGTTGCCACTTGAGGTAGGCCTGCCAGTCGGCGATGGGGGTCTGGGCCATCACCTGATCCAGCGCGCTCAGATAGGTCGGCTGACCGATGATGAGCTCCGGCTGGCCAGCAATGCCCGCGGCATTGAGATAAGCCTGCCAGTCGAGATGAGGGGCGAGCCGTGCCAGTTCACTGGCGGGGCGCTTGTTGTAGTTCTTCTCCCGATCCCGCAGGGCGACGTTGTCCCACTGGATGGTGGCGAGCCGGGTTTCGAGGGCCAGAATCCGTTTGGCCTTGCCGCTCGGGTCAGACTCACCGAGGCGGCTCAGCATGGCGGCGATATGCTGCTGGTACTTCTGGCGCAGGGCCTGACTCTCGGTATCCTGCTTGAGGTAGTAGTCCCGATCCGGCAGCCCCAGTCCACCTTGATAGAGGTAGACCGCATAGCGGTCGGGGGACTTGGCATCGGCGTCGATCCAGATGCCAAACGGCGCGCCGCCGCCCATGCGGCCACTTTGGGCAAAGGCGCGGGCCAGTGCTGCCTGATCACCGATCCGGTCGATATCGGCCAGCGCCGGTGCCAGCGGGGTGAGCCCCTTGGCGTCACGGCCTGCCTGATCCAGATAGCTGGCGTAGAGATCGCGGATCTGCTGGGTCGGCGTGCCGGTGGCAGCCTCCTGCTTGGCCAGCCCCTCGACCAGCACCCGCACATCGGCGAGGGATTTGTCCCGCAGCATGTAGAAGGCGCCATCGGCGGGGCGATCGTCGGGGATCTTGGCGGTGGCGAGCCACTTGCCATTGACGTAACGGAAGAAGTCATCGCCGGGTTTGACCTGGGTGTCCATATTGGCCAGCGCCAGCCCGGAGTGTTTGGGGGAGTCTTGCGGTACCTGACTGCAGCCAGCCAGCAGGGCCAGTCCAATCAGGCCGGCCAGTAAGCTTTTCTTATTGTTCATCTTGTTTGATTCCAATTCGGATTGTTTGCTTCCCTGCCCATCTTCCTTGCTCCAACCGGTTATACGACCGCCTTGCGGCCAGCCTGGTGGAGAGGGCGGGCGAGCCTCACTCTAGCAGCAGGGTTGCAGCTTGATAAGCCCGACTCTGCTAAGATCGGCCGGTCCGTTTTGGGGAAGCCTATGATTTCTCATCTTTATTCTCGCTTTTGTCTGACTATGCCAGCGCCGGAAGGTTCCACCAGTCTGCTGGTGGCTTTCAGTGGCGGCCTCGACTCCACCCTGCTGCTGGTGCTGGCGGCGCAGTATGCCTGCGAGCACAGCCTGCCACTTCGCGCCCTGCACGTGCACCACGGCCTCAGTCCCCATGCCGATGAGTGGGTCGCTCATTGTGAAGCCGTGTGTCAGCAATTGGCGGTGGAGCTGCTGGTCGAGCGAGTGACTCTGGCCCGTGGCAATGGCGAGAGTCTGGAGGCGCAGGCGCGCACCGCCCGTTACCAGCGGCTGACTGCCCGGATGCGGGAGGGGGAGTGGCTGCTCACCGCCCACCATCAGGACGATCAGCTGGAAACCCTGCTGCTGGCCCTCAAGCGCGGCGCCGGTCTGCGCGGGCTGGCGGGGATCTTGCCAAGCCAGCCCTTTGCCGGCGGCCTGTTGCTGCGCCCGCTGCTCGATATGAGTCGCGCCGAGCTGGGAGAGGCGGCGGCGAGCCTCCCCTTTGGCTGGGTGGAGGATGAGAGCAATCTGGACGTGAGTTATGACCGCAACTTTTTGCGCCAGACGCTTATCCCCCAGCTCAAGGCGCGCTGGCCCGCCATGGCCCAGACCGCAGCGCGCAGCATGGCCCTGTGCGCCGAGCAGGAGGCGCTGCTGGATGAGCTGGCCGAGAGTGACTGGCAGCTGGCGGGCGAGGGGGAGGCGCTCCATATCGGTCCGCTGCACGCCCTTTCACCCACCCGGCGCAACAATCTGCTGCGCTACTGGATCCGCCGGCAGGGGGGCGAGATGCCATCCCGTGAGCAGCTTGCCCGGCTGTGGCAGGAGGTAGCGCTGGCGCGCGGCGATGCCAATCCCCAGCTCAACTGGGGGCGCCAGAGCTGTCGCCGTTATCAGGAGCGGCTCTATCTGGTGAGCCCTGACCTGCAACCCTGTCATCAGGTATTGCCGCTGACCGTGGGTGAGCCGCTGACCCTGCCGGACGGGTTGGGCGAGCTGGTGGTGCGCATGGCGGAGCACGGCGAGGGGCTGCTGCGTGCCCCCCGAGCGGATGAGCCGCTCTCGGTGCGTTTTCAGGTGGCGCCCGGGATCCCCCTCAAACCGGTGGGGCGAAGCGGCAGTCGGCGGATGAAGAAGCTGCTGCAGGAGTATGGCGTGCCTTCGTGGCAGCGGGGGCGCATCCCCATCCTTTACTATGGCGAGCAGGTGGCGGCGGTGGTGGGGCTCTTTGTCTGCGACGGCTTTATGGCTGAGGGAACTGGTCTGGTCTGCCACTGGCAGGGAAGCGGTACAGCCCCGGTTCTGCCCGAGCAGGATCTTGCTTGAGGTGATCTCGGTGTAAGGGGGAGTTAGCCCAAAAAAAAGAAGCTCCGGTCACATGGCGTGCATGTGCCGGAGCAAAGAAGAGTTCGGGATTATTCGATAAGGCCGGCTGAGCCGGCTTTTTTGCGAGCATAGAGGTGGTTGTCGGCCGCCTCGTAGAGGCTCGGCACATCGACCCCGGATTGCCAGCTGGCGGCGCCAAGGCTGCATCCGACCGAGAAGGTGCTGAGCTCCTTGTTGGTCATCAACATATGCTGCAGTCGCAGCCAGACCGGGCGCCATGCCTCGGGTTCGGCCGGTTGCAGCAGCAGGGCAAATTCATCTCCCCCGAGCCGGAAGGCTTGATCGGTGCTGCGGATACACCCCTTGAGCAGTTGGGCGAAGCGGCTCAGCACCAGATCCCCCACCGGATGACCCCAGGTGTCATTGATCTGCTTGAAGCGATCGAGATCCAGCAGCACCAGCACCAGACCGTGTGGCTCGCGGCTGTGCTGCTCGATGGCGCGGCCGATGGCCTCGTCAAAGTAGGAGCGGTTGCCAAGGCCGGTCAGGTGATCGAGCCGGACCAGCTGATCCAGTTTTTCCAGCCGCAGATAGAGGGGCAGCAGCAGGCAGAGCAGCTGATGGTATTGCATCAGTACCCGTTGCTGGCTGCCGCTCAGCGGATGTTCCAGCTCGTAGTGGAGCTGGCCGAGCAGCTGGCCATGCTGACCGCGCAGTTCGAACGGATAGTTGTGCAGGTTGAGGGTGGCCAGCGGCGGGTGCTGGATCAGCACATGGGGCTGGCCACAATCGAGGTAGAGACCGTGGATCCTGACAATTCTTGCCGCACGATCGGCAAAAGTTGTCAGCAGACCGCCGAGATCGCTCTGCCCCAACAACTGCTCGAGCAACTGGTTGCGTTCAATGCTGGGCAACGGCGTGAGCCGCTCCATCTGGCGAACCCACTGCTCGATGCCATGGCTAAAGCCATTAAGTGACGACGTATTTTCCATGGTCTTCCACCTGTAACACCTGACTACTGTCTCCTCCCTGCAATTGGCATGCCCAATATATCTTTCCTGCCCGCCAGATCGGCTGACTAAGCTTAAGTCGATAAAAGGAGAGGAAAATTTGTACACCGACCTGTTGATCCTGCTGTTCGCCGCCGTCCTGCTGGTGGCAACTTTCCGGCGCCTCGGCTTGCCGGTGATCCTCGCCTACCTGATTGCCGGCGTCTTGCTCGGCCCCCACGGGCTGGCGGTGATCACCGGCCAGTCGATCATGCAGACCATTGCCGAGCTGGGGATCGTCTTTCTGATGTTCTCGCTGGGGCTGGAGTTCTCCCTGCCGAAATTGCTGGCGATGCGCCGGTTGGTGCTGGGGGTCGGGATGTTGCAGGTGCTGTTCACGTCACTGCTCTTTTTCGCCATCGGCTGGTGGTGGGGGCTGGGTCTGGCCCAGTCGCTGATGGTGGCGGGGACGTTGGCACTCTCCTCGACGGCTGTGGTGATCAAGCAGCTCGGCGAGCAGAAGCAGCTCCATACCCGCCGCGCCCAGCTGGGGGTGAGCGTGCTGCTGTTTCAGGATCTGGCGGTGGTGCCCCTGCTGGTGATGATCCCGATCCTCGCCCAGCCGGAAGTGCAGGGGAGCGCCCTAGCTGCCGAGATCGCCTGGGCCACCCTCAAGGGGCTGTTTGCTCTCTTCACTCTGCTGGCGGTGGGCAAGTGGTTGCTGCCGCTGCTGTTTCACGAGGTGGCGCGAGCCCGCTCCGACGAGTTGTTCGTGCTGAGTGCCCTGCTGGTGGCGTTGCTCGCTGCTTTCATGACCCATTCGCTCGGGTTGTCGATGGCGCTGGGGGCGTTTCTGGCGGGGATGATGCTGGGGGAGTCCCACTACCGTCATCAGCTGGAGGTAGACATCAAGCCCTTTCGCGACGTGCTGATGGGGCTCTTTTTTATCACCATCGGCATGGCCATGGATTGGGAGCTGGTGGCGCGGGCATGGTGGCAGGTGCTGATCTGCGTGGTGTTGCTGGTGCTGTGCAAATCCCTGCTGGTGCTGCTGGCCGGGCGGCTGATGGGGGAGCGCAAGCGCGACAGCATGGCCGCCGGCATCATGCTCAGTCAGGTGGGGGAGTTTGGCTTCGTGCTGCTGGCGCTGGCGCTCCACCACGGCTTGCTGGATCAACAACTGGTCTCCCTGCTGATCGGCATCGGCATCATCTCCATCGCCATGACCCCCTGGCTGGTGACTCAGGCCCATTCGCTGGCCCGCAGCCTGACCGACCCGGCGCTGCTGACCCGCTCCGAAGTCGCCCAGTCGGGCCTGAGCAAAAACCAGCATGTCATCATCGCCGGGTTTGGCCGGGCCGGGCAGACCTGTGCCCGCTTTCTCAAGATCGAGGAGATCCCCTTTCTGGCCCTCGATCTTGACCCGGAGCGGGTGAGCGAGGCCAAGCTGGCGGGGGAGCAGGTGGCCTTCGGCGATGCCAGCCGCCGCGATATTCTGCTGGCCGCCGGGTTGTTGCGGGCGCGGCTGGTGATCATCACCTTCGATGATCGCAAGCGGGTGGAGGCGATGCTGGCACTGATCCGCGAATTGGCGGGGGATCTCAAAGTGCTGGTGCGTACCCGGGATGACAGTTTTCTGGAGCAGTACAAGCAGGCGGGGGCGTTTGAGGTGATCCCCGAATCCCAGGAGGGGGCCCTGATGCTGGTCTCCCACCTGCTGCTCAATTGCGATATCCCCATCGGTCGGGTGATCCGCCGGATGGAGCTGGAGCGCAGCAGTCAGTATCGCTTCCTGCACGGCTTCTACTGGGGGGATCAGAGTGCCAGCAATCTGGAGGCAGATCAGCTGCTTGAACGCCTCCATCCGCTGTTGCTGCACGATCAGGCGTGGGCGGTAGGCCGTGAAGTGCGCGAGCTGCCGCTTGATGAGGTGCGGATCAAGGAGGTGCAGCGCGGCGATCAGAGTCTGGAGCCCAGACCCGAGCTGGTGCTGGCGGCTGGCGATCGGCTGATCCTGTTTGGTACCGTGGTGGCGATGGAGCAGGCGGAGCAGCGTTTGCTGGAGGGGCGCTGAGTCCCCTTGCACTCATCGGCCGCCCCCTTTACTCCCGCTCTTTTGGTAGCCCTTCGATATCGAGGAAGGCGACGACGCGCTCCTGCTCCCTCAGAGTGTCCTGATAGCCCAGCTTGATCAGCTGTTGGCAATAACCCGGATAGAACATCAAAAAGCTGGCCAGACTGCTGGTCTCATCCCCCTTCACGCCCAGCACCCGCAACAGGCGGCGCAACTTTAGCGGCAGTTTGCGCAGGTAGGCCAGTGCGATGGTGTCGAGATCCTGACTCGGTTTTAGCACGCAGGTCTCCACCCGTTTCAGCTTGAGGCGATTGCGCTCCCGCTCAGGGATAAGATCCAGAGTCTGGTTGATGCGCCACAGCCGCTCCAGATCGGAGTTGAGGGTGTCGGTAAAGACCGTATCGAGCAGATGGCTGGCGATATTGGAGCTGGTGAGATGGCCGTGATGATGGGTCGGCGCCGAGTGCGCCGGCGGATCCAGGGTGATCAGCAGGATCCGCTCCGCCCCCAGATGGATGGCGGGGCTGAGCGGGCTCAGCTGGTGGATGGATCCGTCGCCGTAGAACTTCTCGCCGATCCGGGTGGCCGGAAAGACGAAGGGGAGCGCCGAGGAGGCGAGCAGATGCTCAGATGTAAGCACGGTGCGTACCCCGCGCCGTCTGGCCCGCTCCCACGGATGGTGGTCGGCCCGCCCCTGAAAGAAGGTGGTGGATAGGCCGTCGTCGTAATCCGACGCCGTGATGGCCAGCGCCTCCAGACTGCCGTAGAGGATGTTGTCATCGATGCGGTGATAGTCGATGAGCTGATCCAGCAGGCGGTGCAGCGGCGCGTTGTCAAAGAGGTGAAAGGCGTGGTTGGTGTGGGGATTGATCAGCCCCGCCGACCCCTCGTACATCAACCGCCACAGCAGGCGCCCGGGGTGAAAATCGAAGATGTGGTGAGTCTCGAAGCGGCGCCAGACCCACTCCAGCTTGCGTACCCCCAGATGGAAACAGGAGGCGTAGCAGGCGAGCGCGGTGACATTGATGGCCCCCGCCGAAGTGCCACACAGGATGGGAAAAGGGATGCCGAGATTGCGCGGGTAGAGCTCCGCAATCGCCTTGAGGGCACCGACCTGATAGGCGGCGCGAGCACCGCCACCGGTGAGCAACAACGCTGTATTGGGTCTGGCCATATGCTGGCGCCTTATTGTGTCCTGACAAGAATGTTCCCACTGACAAGTTAACTATAAGGCGCTGTATCAAATATAAAAACGGGCGCTCGCCCGTTTTTTCATGGCCCCATGTCAAAGGGCGCGGTGAGGATTTTCCGGCCGCGCCAGCTGATCGAAGGCGGCGAATACCGGGGCGCTGGCGAGGATACGACCGTGGCCAAGACCCCGAGTGCTCACCAGCCGGGTATGACCATCCTGACTGGCCCGCAAGGAATCGCCGTGCGGGGCAAACCTGTCCTCCTCGTCGTGCACGATCATCGCCGCGCCGCTGCGACTGGCGAGGCGACCTAGCGGATCGACCGTGCTCAAGGGGTGCTGGTACTCCTGCTCAATCTCCTTGACCACCGCATCGAACAACCGGATGGAGTAGCCGGAGCGCGCCACCATGCCGTAGAGCTGGGGCACATAGTCGAGCACCGGCGAAATCAACAGCAGCGGCAGGGTATCGATACCCGCCTGACGGCTGGAGAGAGTGACGGCGCCTCCCATGCTGTGGGCGATGACCCCGTGCAGCGGGCCTGCTTCGCTGGCCAGCCTGGTCGCCAGCTCGTCGAAGGCGCGCACGAAACGGGGCAGGTGGCCAGTGTTGCCCGCGCTCTGGCCGTGGGCCGGATGATCGTAGGCAATGGCGGTGAAACCCTGCGCGGCGATATGGCTCATCAGCGGATAGAACTGGCTGGCGCTGCCGGACCAGCCGTGCATCAGCAGCCACTGCGGCCCCTGACCGAGCCGATAGCTCATCAATACCCCTTCGCTGGTATGGACGGCCTGCTTCACCAGACCGGCTGGTTCGTGGCCACCCCGCTGGTTGCGCTGGGGGGTGAGCAGCAACTTGCTGGCGGTGCGCTTGGCATGGCTGGGGGCGAGTCTGTGGTGTAAGCGGGTGCCGATCCCCAGCAGCCATTTGCTCGGGCTGAAGCGGCGGGTGTTGAAGTAGATCTTGCTGCTCATGGTCATCCTGTGGTTTTTATGTGCGAACGGTCGTGCTTTTTTGTCGGTTTTTAAAAAGTCGTGTTGAACGGATGCCAAAACATCAGCGCCAGCTGCTCAGCAGAGCGTCCACTTCGGGCCAGAAGTGGCGGGCCGGATCCTGACACAGTTCGAGATCGTTGAACACCTGATCCGCCAGATAGAGGCCATAGAGGCGGTAAACGGCGCGCCAGGGATCCATCTCCTGTCGCCACTCGCCTGCAGCCTGACCCTGCACCACCTGACGTGCCAGATAGTCGAGCCAGAAGCGCACCAGTTGCCGGGCGGCTTGCTGCACCAGGCTCTTTTGCTCATGGCCATCCTGCGCCGAGGTCCAGGCGTCGAGGAACATGCAGCGACCGGCGAAGCAGTGGTTCCACGCCTGCCAGGCCCGTAGCAGGGCGATCAGCTTGTCATGCTGGCTCTGGTGCTCCTGCTGGCGTACCGGCTGGATCACCCGCAGCCGAAACACTTCGGCGGCGTACTCCAGCACGGCGATCTGCAGATTGTCGCGGGATTGAAAGTGGGCAAACAGGCCGCTTTTGGACATTTCGCAGGCGCTGGCCAGCGAGCCGATGGTGAGGCTCTCCAGCCCTTGCTGGCTCGCCTGCTCAAAGGCAGTCTGCAAAATGTTTTCCCGGGTCAGGCGCCCCTTGCTCATCACTCTCTCCTCATTGGCGCTGGCAGCATAAAGTACGATCGTGCTAATTGTCGAGCAATAAATAGCCAGCATGGCTGGCTACCTCATCTTGAATGTCTCGCTGCGCGCGGGTCTCAGCTCTCCTTGATATCGAGCTGCTGCAGGGCAATGACCGCCTGAGTGCGGTTCTTGACCCCGAGCTTGCGGAAGATTGCGGTGATATGCGCCTTGATGGTGGCTTCGGAGACGTTGAGCTCCCAGGCGATCTGTTTGTTCAGGCTGCCGTCGCGCAGCATGATCAGCACCTTGTACTGCTGGGGAGTGAGGCTGGCCAGCTTGCTGGCGAAATCGGGGCCGTCTTCCGATTCGGGATGGAGCGAGATGCCTTCCGGCACCCAGTTATCCCCCCCGATCACCGTATTGAGGGCGTTGACCAGCTCCTTCATCGGCACCGATTTGGGAATAAAGCCGAGCGCCCCGAGCCGCAGCACCTGCTGGATGATGGCCGTATCTTCCGAGGCGGAGACCACCACTATGGGCAGGTCGGGATACTGACCGCGCAGGTGGGCCAGTCCTTCGAAGCCATTGGCCCCCGGCATCTTGAGATCGAGCAGCAGCAGGTCAACCTCGGGGTGCTCGCCTAGCAGGCTGGTCAGGCTGTCGATGGAGTCCGCCTCCAGCAATTGAGCGTCGTTGATGGCCATGTGCACCGCTTGGTAGAGGGCGCCCCGAAACAGGGGGTGGTCATCTGCGATGACGATGGTAAATTGGCTGTCCATATTTCGGTTAATGGCTCACATTGTTGCTAACTGATTGTTTTGAAAAATCAAACTAGCATCGCTCACCAAGAGGGTCAAACCCGCCGGTGTGCAAATGTGAAGCGACCATCGGATGTTTTGCCATCAAGGGCAGACAGGCCGGTCGCAGGCAACTCATGCAGGAGGCAACAGATGGGATCCTTGGTATTGGCGGTGGGCACCGGCTCCACCTGGGCGATGCGGGCGGCACTGGTGTTCGCCATGAGCGGGCTGACGTGGCAGGAGCAGGTGTTCGATCTGGAGGATGCCAAGTCGCTGGCGCGGCTCAAGCAGCTGGCTCCGGCCGGTCTGGTGCCCTGGCTCGAACACGATGGCGTGCGGGTTCACGACTCGCTGGCCATCGCCGAATATGTTCACGAGCACTGTCCCGACCGCCAGCTCTATCCTGTTTCGCTGGCCGAGCGGGCACTGGCTCGCAGCCTCTGCGCCGAGTTGCATGCAGGATTTCGGCAGATCCGTTCTCTGCTCCCCTTCTTTCTTGGGGCGCCAACCCGTATCGATCCCCCGGTGGAGGCGGTCGGCGAGCTGGCCCGTTTGCAGGAGATCTGGTCGCAGGCGCAGGGCCCCTTCTACTTTGGCGAGGCGGGCATTGTCGATGCCTTCTATGCGGTGATGGCCTATCGACTGGCCAGCTACGGCATCCTGTTGCCCGGTCAGGCCGGAGCCTATCAGCAGGCGCTGCTGGCCTGGCCCCTGTGGCAAGAGATGTTGGTCAAGGCGCGCCTGCAGTGGCCGGCGGCTGTACGCCAGACGCAGTAAGTTGATAAACGTGCAAAAGAGAGGGGAACCACTGGCTCCCCTCTCTTGTTGTCTCAGCCTCTTCGCCTCTATTTTTGCCGGCCGGCGAACACGATAACCACCTTGTCCTCCCCCTTCTCTCGCACGAAGGCATAGGGGCTGTCGGCCAGTTTCTTGTGACTGCCTGCCGCTACCGCCGGGTGGGCGGCGCGGAACTGGCCCAGTTGCTGCCAGTGCTTGACCAGCTCAGCCTTGTCTCCGCTGGCCAGCTCCTGCCAGTTCATGTCCGAGCGCAGCGCCTGATCGAACACCCCGCCATCCTTGGCCAGCCCGCGGCCGGACTCGTCGCCGTAGTAGAGCTGGATACCGCCCGGCAGCAGCATAAAGCTGTTGGCGACCCGGCGCTGTAGCGGCACATCCTGATAGTCGCCAAAGAACAACTTGGTGTCGTGGGAGCTGATGTAGCTCAACACGTTGAACTCGGGATCCTGATTGATGCGGCTGGCGTAGCTGGCATAGGTGGGCTCGGCGCTGGCCATGCACTGGGCCTGGGGCAGGGCAAACTCGCGCTGATAGTCGAAGTTGATCAGAGAATCGAAACCGTTCTGATACCAGAAATCCTTGGCCAACCCGTGGTCCCACACCTCGCCCACCATGTAGAAGGGCAGATCGTCGAGGGCCTTGCCCGGGTTGTTAGTCTTCCACTCCTTGAGCGCAGCGGTGCCCGCCTGCTTGAGCTTGGCCCACACCTCGGGCTCCAGATGCTTGACGGTGTCGGCGCGGAAGCCGTCGATGCCAAAGCGGCGCACCCAGTCGGTGTGCCAGGCGATGAGATAGTCACTCACGGTAGCGTCGGGCAGCGCCTTGGCGAGGGTATCCTTTTTCGCGGCCAGCAACGGCGGCAGCCCTACCGGTTTGGTCGATTCGGTGAGAAAGTCCGGCAGCCCCGCCACCGAGCCGGTGACATCGTCGGTGCCTGGCTGTGGGTAGCCGGGCAGACCGGCGCGCACCCAGTCACCGCTCCACCACTTGTTCCACGCGGGTGATTGATAGTCGATGAACTGGTTGTAGCCATGCCAGTTGAGGCCACCGCTCGGGCGCCACTGGTTCCAGACGGTCGGCAGTTTGCCGCTGTTCTGGGTCAGTTCGGTGAGCCCCAGATCTTGCAGATCGGCGAGGGTGGCATAACCGGCGTGGTTCATCACCACGTCGAGGATGATCCGCATGCCGCGCTTGTGGGCCTCATCCACCAGGGTTTTCAGACTCTCTTCATCACCGTAGTTGGGGTCGATTTTGGTGAAGTCGAGCGCCCAGTAGCCGTGGTAGGCGTAGAAAGGAAAATTGCCCTGCTCGCCACCGCCGATAAAGCCGTGCACCTGCTCCACCATGGGGGTGATCCAGATTGCGTTCATGCCGAGGCTCTTGATGTAGTCGAGCTTCTCAGTCAGCCCCTTGAAGTCGCCGCCGTGCCAGGTGGCCACCTCATCCTGTCCATCCTTCTGGCGGCCAAAGCTGTGGTCGTTGGCGTGGTCACCATTGTGGAAACGATCGGTCAGCAGAAAATAGACGCTCGCCAGATCCCAGCTGAACGGTGCTGGCTTGGCAGCCTTGACCGGTTCGAGCAGCAGCAGGCCGCCGCTCTCTTTGCTCGGGGTCAGAGTCAGCTTGCCCTGTTTGACCACCGCCTCCTGTTTCGAGTAGGCATCCCGCAGTCGGGTGCCGTCGGGCCAGACCCCTTTGAGCGACACCGTGACCGGGCCGCCATCCCAGCTGATGCAGGGCTCTTGTGGTGGCTGGCGCTTGAACTCGCTCTTCTTGGTTGCCCGCAACACCTTGAGGCTGGGAGTATCCGGGTTGAAGGTGAACTGATACTCCCCGGCCAGCATCACCCGAAGGGTAAAGCTCTGATCCTTGCTGCATTTGTCCATGGGCTGGGCGGTACCGAAGGGGAGCGGCTTGCTCTCGCTCGGGCCAAAGCTGGTGCCGCAACTGTTGCCTGCGTCGCTGATGCGGATCTGGTGGCTCCCCTTGGCAAGGGGATGAGTCAGCTCCACCGTGCCCTTGTCCAGCGCGATCGGGGCCGCTACCGGTTGACCATCCACATAGAGGCGAACCTCGGGGGCTGCCATCGCCTGTTGGGTGAACAGAGGGGCGGCCAGCAGGGCGAGCCAGAGAGGGGATAAGTAATGAGCACGACGCATAAGCCATTCCTTGAGCAGGGCAGTTCGGACAAGGGCCCATTCTAGGAGCAGCAAAGCGCGCCTTGGATCGGCAAAATGCCGATTTGTGACATCAGTTCAAATGGTTACGTTTTCAAGCCGAGGAAAGTGTGACGGAGAGGGGAGGGACGCTCTGTCGATAAAAATAGCGGCCATAAAAAATGCCGGTCAGGTGACCGGCATTTGGTGTATCAGGCATCGTCGTCACATCAGACGGTGAAGAACTTGAAGTTGACGAAGGCCACCGCGATGAAGGAGGCCACCATGCCGCTGATGCAGAGCACCGCCGGGCGGATGGCAGGCCAGCGATGGGTCAGCAGAATGATGGCCAGCAGGGTCGGGTAGAGCCCGAACATGTAGCGTGGCATGGCGTTGAGGCCGGTCATCAGCGGGATGGTGCAGCAGATGAACATCAGGGTCGCTTCGGCCCAGCGTTTCTGGCTAAACAGGTAGCCGTTCAGGCACCAGCCGAAGATCACCATGATAGAGAGGTAAGCCTTGCGGCCGCCCAGCTCGAAACCGCTCAGCCACCAGTCCAGCGGGCTGTCCATGTAGCGACCCCATGCCACCTGAATGTGTTTGAAGGCGAAGGCATCGCCGGTCAGGTGATAGAGGTAGACCATGTAGGCAAACAGGCCAAACGGGATCATCCAGAGGGTGAAGACCACCTTGAAAGCTCGCTCGGTAAAGCGGAAAAATTCCCGCCAGCCGTAAGCCTGCAGCGCCAGGATCAGCACCGGGAAGACCATCATCACCCCCAGGTTGCGGGTGGCGGAGATACAGACCCCCAGCACGGCCACCATCAGCCACTGCTCCCGATAGGCGAACAGGAACATCCCCAGCATCAGTGCCATAAAGGTCGACTCGGTATAACCGGAGACGAAGTAGGCGGAGAAGGGGGAGAAGGCGAGCAGCCAGACGCCGAAGCGGGCGGTATCGTCCCCCAGCTTGAGCTGACGCAGCACCAGCAGCATCAGCGGCAGGCTGGCGAAGAAGGAGGCGTTGGCCACAATGATGAGGCCGATCAGGCTCTCGACATTGAACAGGTTGGAGATGGCACCGGAGACCATCGGGTAGAGCGGCATAAAGGCCCAGTTGGCCGCATTGCCCTTGCTCAGCCAGCGCGGGTAGAGGTCGTAGCCGTTTTCGATGATGCGCTGGAACCAGACGCAGTCGAACTGACAATAGGCCTGCAGCGGGCCGATGTCGGGGGAGCCATAGAGCTGGACACCGAAGTAACCCATGCCATACAGCGCCACCCGGCTCAGCATGAAGGCGGCGATGATCATCAGCCAGTCACGGCCGCTGATGCGCAGTGACGGGCGATAGGGGAGTGCAGCCCCGGTTAACGGGGCAGTATTGGTCATATCATTCATCAGGCAAAAACCCAGACGCGAGAGAGAACGTAAGTGAGGACGGTAACGGTCAGGGTGGCGATGACCACCGGCAGCAGACCGGAGAGCCCCGCAAACAGCAGGCCGCTCAGGATCAGGTTACGCACCGCAAGCGAGAAGAGGGCGACCAGCAGAAACTTGCTGGCGGCTCCCTGCTTCTGGAAGGTGATGTAGCGGTGACCAAAGAAGGAAAACCAGAATGCGATGGCAAAAGCCAGCGTGGTAACCAGGTGCTCCGAGATGGTGGGCCAGGTATGAAACAGTGCGATGGAGGTGCCAAGGTCGACGAGGGTAGCCCCCCCGCCGACAAAGCCGAAACGTACCAGCCGCCAGAATTCCTCGCGGGAGATCATTGAGGCGCCTGCTCCTGCTGCTCTTGCGGATTGCTTTCTGTGCTCTGCGGTTTGGCCGCATCCTGCTTGGCATACTGGCCATAGACCCCTTCAATGAGGTAGACCGGGCGCTGTTTCACTTCCACGAACATGCGGCCGATGTACTCGCCGATGATGCCGAGTGACAACAGCTGGATACCGCCGAGGAACAGCACCACGGACATCAGGGAGGCGTAACCGGGCACGTCGATGCCGAAGAAGATCACCTGAGTGATGATTTTCAGGATATAGAGGAAGGCCACCAGCGAGACGCTGACACCCACATAGCTCCAGACCCGCAGCGGCCAGCTGGAGAAGCTGAGCAGACCGTCGAGGGCGAAGTTCCACAGTTTCCAGTAGTTGAACTTGGTTTCACCGGCGTGACGAGCCGGGCGCTCGTAGGGGACGCCAACGGCACGGAAACCGGCCCAGGCAAACAGCCCCTTCATAAAGCGGTTGCGCTCCGGCAGCAGCTTGATCGCCTCGACCACGCGACGGTCGATCAGGCGGAAGTCACCGGCGTTCTCCGGCAGCTTGGTGCTGGTGGAGAGGGCGTTGAAGAAGCGGTAGAAGCCACCGGCAGTCAGGCGCTTCATCGGGGTATCGGCGCTGCGATCGACGCGGATGCCGTAGACGGTGTCATAGTCACCGGTCTGCCACAGTTTGACGAACTCCAGGATCAGGGCAGGAGGATCTTGTAGATCCACGTCCATCGGCACGATGGCATCCCCTTTGGCCTGATGCAGACCTGCGGTCAGGGCCGCTTCTTTACCGAAGTTGCGTGCCAGGTTGACCAAGGTTACGCGCGGATCGCGGGCGATGGCCTGCTCGACCACTTCACGGGTGCGGTCACGGCTGCCATCGTTGACGAATACAATTTCAAGCTGGTCTTTCAGCGGGGCCAGTTCGTTGTCTATCGCGTTGATGAAGGCATCGATGCTCTCTTCCTCGTTGTAAACGGGAACGACCAGAGAGAGTCGAAAATCTGGATGCGACATAAGAACGTCCTTATTTGGGATAGTTGTTTTTATAAAATGGTATTCGGGGCAAGGATCACTGGGCCACGGTCAAACGTACCGACTGCACATTGATGGGAGTAGGTGCCGAGAGCGCCAGAAAATTGGGGTGCTTGGGATCTGCCGTGAGCGAGTCACCGGGCAGACTGAGGCGGATTTCGTTGATGCCCGCTTTGGCCAGTTTCACCGTGGTGGTGAAGTCATGACCCAGCGCTACTTTCAACAGGGCTCCGGCTTCCGGGCTGTTGATGCGGGCCTGTACGGTCAGCTGATCCGGATTGGCCGCCTGCTTGGGCAGCACAAAGTAGAGACCGCCCTGACCGCTGAGCAGGGTACCTTCGTCGCTCGGCTTCTTGGCCCAGCCTTCGCTGGAGAGGAAGCGGCTCGGCTTGGTCAGATTGAGCTCGTTACCCGGCTGATAGGTCATGCTGGAGTTGTGTTCCCAGAAGCGGGTTTTGCCTTCCAGATAATAGAGTTTGTAGGCCAGGCTCACGTTGGGGTGAGCAGCCAGATAGAGGGTGTAAAGATAAAAACCGCTTAACGCCAGAATGGCAGTCAAAAAACCGAACTTTTTGTACGTCATATCACTCTCTATGCCTGACAGAATGGGTAGGCCGATGTCGCGCATATGCTAATCCAATTGCAAAAAAAGCATAGTGGATCACAAAAAAATATTTGGTCACATATTAACCCCTTTTTACCCCTGTTCCAAACGTTGCTGTTTCCCGGTTAAACAGGTCTGGCGGGGCGCCGGTTGCCAATGGTGCTCCGGCAGGGCAATTGGCAAATAGACGTGCTTTGCTGCGTCATTTTCTAGCGGATGCGATAGTCATCTGGCCTCTATCGCCATTTTGCAGGGGGCGATTTATGATGACTCACTTATTCGTCAAGGATGACATATGAAGTGGATCTCTTGCTGTCTGTTGCTTGGATTATGGGCGCCAATGGCATTGGCCAGGGCCCTGTGTCCCGAGCCTATTCAGGTCGGTTACGATAACTGGCCCCCTTACCATTATTACGAAGCCGATTCACCGCAAGAGGTGCGCGGTTATGCCGCCGAGGTGCTGACGGCTGTGCTCACTTCCATGCACTGCAAGGTCAACTATGTGGAGCTGCCCTGGAAGCGGGTACTGCACGAAATGGAGCATGGCGAGATAGACATGGCGATGGAGGCGAATATCAATGATGAGCGCGCCCGTTATGCCTGGTTTTCCGACTCCTACAACCCGGGGCGCACCTTGCTGTGGATCCGCAAGGGCAGCCACTATCCCGAACAGGATCTGACGAGCTGGCTGGCCAGTGGTTACTCTCTCGGCGTTACCAAAGAGTACTTCTATGGTGAGGAAGTGATGTCGCTGCTCGCTCGCTATGCCAAACAGGTGAGTGCGGTGAGCGACCAGCAAAATTTTGAGAAGCTGGCCCGCGGCCGGATCGACGGTTTCCTCGGTGACATGCTGGCTACCCCCAGCGCCCTTAACAAGGAGGGGATGAGCGGTCTGTTCACCAGTCACCCCATGGTGGTATCTGAATCGCCAAGCTTCTTTATGTTGGGCAAGCGCAGCTTTTCGCCGCAGTTCTTGCAACAATTTAATCAGGCGTTGGCGCGGTTCAAGGAGACAGATGCGTATGACATTATCTGGCAGCGTTATGCCCCCGGGCGCTAGCAAAGTATTGGCCGTTCACGCATCATGAGCGGCCTGAGTATCGGGTCTGCTTGTCAGGCCCGACAGAGTGAACAAACCGTTTTGAGGTACCCATGGGGATGAAGTATTGGCTGGCCCTTGCCAATCTGGTGTGGCTGGGATGTTTGCCCGCTGGCGCGGTACATGCGACCGAAGCACAAGTTGTGGTGGCGGCCAGTGAAACCGGACACGACTGGTATCAGGGCAGTCAGGCCGAACAGGCCCGTGTCGAGCTGGAGCAGCAGTTGCAAGAGGCTGTGCTTGCCCAGCTGCATCCCGATTTTTTCACGCTGTGGAAGCGCCTGCAGGCCACCCCTGCAGACAAGCGTGGTGCCATCTATGACGACATTTTTGCCAAGCTGAGTCGTTTCCAGCACGCCTGGCGGGGGATGGATCTGGTCTCGCGCGAGCAGATGAAGACCCTCAAGCTCGATTTGAACCGCCCTGTAGTGACCCAACCCAGCGATGATGACCTGCTCACCCAGGTGAAATCCCTGCGCCCTCAGGTGGCGGAATACGAGGCGGTGCGGGCCAAAGTGCACAAACTGCTGGCAATGCCGATGGCCAGCAAGTGGCCGACCCTCGATATGCCGACCCTGCGTGCCGGAGAGAGCTCCGCCGAGCTCGGCCAAATCCGCGCCATGCTCAACGAGCTGGGCGACAGCGCCCCGAGCCATGGTGATCAGATTTACGATGGTGATACCGAGCAGGCCATCAAGCAGTTCCAGCGTCGTCATGGTCTCACCGCGGACGGCATTATCGGTCGTCAGACCCGCTCCTGGCTCAATACCGGCCCGCAAGTGCGCGCCAGCTTGCTGCTGCGTAACCTGTGGCGTCGCGATCTGGTGGATCAACTCGCCGGTGGCCGCTACGTGCTGGTCAATATTCCCGACTACCGTCTGAGCGTGGTGGAGTCCGGCAACGAGGTGTTTACCAGCAGGGTCATCGTCGGCAAGGAGCAGCGGGCCACCCCCATTCTGGCCAGCGAAATTCGCTCCATCGTGCTCAACCCCTCCTGGCATGTGCCGCGCTCCATCCTGAGCAAGGACATCCTGCCCAAGCTGGGTCGCGATCCCGCCTATCTGAGTCGCGAGCAGTTCGAGGTGATCGACAGCGAGGGCAATCCGGTCCAGTTCACCGAAGAGGGGTGGCATCAGGCGCTGGCCGCCGGTTTCCCCTATCGCCTGCGGCAAAAGCCGGGGGATCATAATGCTCTGGGGCGCTACAAGTTCTACCTGCCCAACAATGACGCCATCTATCTGCACTCCACCCCGCGCAAGGCGTTGTTCGAACAGGGGGCGCGCGCCTTCAGTTCGGGCTGCATCCGGGTGGAACATGCGGACGATCTGGCCGAGCTGTTGTTGGCGGACTCCCGCTATCAGCCGGACAAGGTGGCCAATATCCTCAAGGAGAGCCAGACCAAATGGTTGCCGCTCACCACGCCGATCCCGGTCTTTACCGTCTACTGGAGCAGCTGGCTCGACGAAAATGGTCGCCAGCAATTGCGTAACGACATCTACGGATTTGATCGGGTCAGCTTCCAGAGCCGCCTGCTGTGATCCCTGCCACAGAGTGAAAAGCCCGGCCTGTGCCGGGCTTTTCTATGGGCGATTGAGGTTTGACAGGGCCCCCCGCCGGAGGGTAGTTTCAAGCGCCTGTATGACATTCACTCAGTGAGCTTATTCACCTTTTCGCTTGAATCTGCGATGGACGAACCCCTTATGCTGGAACAAGAGATAAGTCGACGTCGCCTGTTGTTGGGAGCCGGTTGCCTGCTGGGCAGCTCGCTGATCTCCTTCCCTGCACTGGCCAGCCGCAGTACCACCGGGCGTGAACTCAGTTTCTTCAATCTCAATACCGGCGAGCGGGTGCGCGCCAGCTATTGGGAGAACGGCCACTATCTGAGCGACGGGTTGGCCGAGCTCAACCACATCTTCCGCGATTACCGGCGCAATGAAGTGTTCAACATCGACAAGAAGCTGTTTGATCAACTGTTTCTGTTGCAGCACAAGCTGGGTCGGCGCAGTGAAATTCAGCTGATCTCCGGCTATCGCGCCCCGGCCACCAATCGTCAGAAGCGCCACAAGAGCCGTGGCGTGGCTAAGCACAGCTACCACACCCTGGGACAGGCGGTGGATGTGCGGATCCCCGGCGTACAGCTGGCCCATCTGCGCAAGGCGGCGCTCCAGCTCAAGGTGGGTGGGGTTGGTTACTATCCCCGTGATAACTTCGTTCACCTCGATACCGGCCCGGTGCGCAGCTGGTAAAGGGGTTGGCAAACTGCCAAGCTCTTCCTACCAGAGAGGAGATAGCGATGAAAAAGATAGTGATTGGCGGCCTGATCGCCCTGTTGCTGACCGGTTGCAGCAAGCTCAACCGTGAAAATTACGACCAGTTGAAGATGGGGATGAGTTACGCCGAGGCCAGCACCATTCTGGGCAAGGCGGAGCGCTGTGATGATGCGCTGGGCACCACCAGCTGCCTCTGGGGTAGGGAAGGGAAGAACATCAAGATCCGCTTTATCGCCGACAAGGCGACCTTCTTCAGCTCGGAAGGGATTAACTGAGTCGCAGAACGTCCATGAAAAAAGCGCCGCTCGGGCGCTTTTTTGTTGCTCGCAATCCAACCCGCTTCGCCAGAAGCTGGCGTACTCAGTGGGTCGCGTACTGGTAGTTGAAGGTGGGCAGACCCCACTTGAAGCGTACCGCCAGCAGCCGCAGTACAAAGCCGATCCCGATGGAACCGAACGCGGCCCAGTTTGTCGGCAAGCCCTGATCCAGCGCCAGACAGTAAAGGGCTGCGGTGATCAGCGAAATGGCTGCATAGAGCTCGCGACGAAACACCAGCGGAATGCGCTGACAGAGCAGATCCCGCAGCACACCGCCAAAGACCCCTGTCACCACCGCCATGATGCAGGCAATTCCGGCACCGTGGCCCATATCCAGCGCCCGGGCCGCACCGAAGATGGAGAAGACCACCAGTCCCAGGGCATCAAGGGCCATGAACAGCTTGCCGAGGTAGCGCATCAGGGGGGCAGAGACCACACCCGCCATCGCAGCTGCGGCAACCAGCAGCACGTATTCCGGATGTTCAATCCAGAGCAGCGGATAGTGGCCGAGCAGCACATCGCGAATGGTGCCACCACCGATGGCCGTCGCCGAGGCGATGATCACCACACCAAACAGATCCATCCGTCGCCGACCCGCGGCCAGCGCGCCGGTCATCCCTTCGGCCACCAGGCCCACCAAGAAGAGTGCATGTAACATGAGATATCCCAGGGAACGAGAAAGGCCAGAATCCTACCAACTCGTGTCATATGGGACAAGCTATCGAATGCATGCATTAATTTAATTCATGCTAAATGCGAAAAAGGCACCGTTTCGGGTGCCTTTTTCTAATCAATGTTCAAGGGTTAGCGCCCCAACTGCTCCTGCCGGTAGTGATCGACCCACATGGCGGTGGCGCCACAGATGGCGACCGGCATCACGAAGAGGTTCACCACCGGAATGGCGGAGAAGAGGGTCACCAGAGCGCCGAAGCTGAGGCACTTGCCACGGCGTTGCTTCAAGGCGTCACGCATGGTGATGAAGTCGATCTTGTGGTTGTCGAACGGATAATCCACATACTGGATCGCCATCATCCAGGCGCTGAACAGGAACCAGAGCACAGGCGCCAGGGTCTGGCCCACCACCGGGATCAGAAACAGGATCAGGCAGCCAATGGCCTTGGGCAGGTAATACTTCAGCTTGGTCCATTCGCGGCCGAAGGTGCGTGGCACATCCTTGACGATATCCAGCATGCCGCTGTCATTGGCGGGCTGACCGGTGAGGATCTGTTCCACCTTCTCCGCCAGCAAACCGTTGAAGGGGGCGGCTACCCAGTTGGCAACCGAGCTGAAGATAAAGGAGAAGACCACCAGTATGGTGATGAGGGCGATGGGCCACAGCAGATAGTCCAGCCAGTCGAGCCAGGCGGGGATCTGCTGATGGAGCCAGGCGAACAGGCCGTCCAGTTGCAGCAGCAGGGCATAGAAGGCCCCGGCAAACAGCACGAAGTTGACCAGCAGGGGGATCAGCACAAAGGTGCGGATGCCCGGTTGGCGAATGAGGGAAAACCCGCGCAGGAAATAGTCTGCACCGCTGATTGAATCTTTGACCATATGGGGTGATTGGCTCATGTGAGCTCCATCTATGCATGGGAGAACTGCCAGCATATTACAAACAAGCCTTTGATTTGGTAAAGTCGCCGACTATTCCTTATTTCGTGCCGTGGCGACTGAAAATCGGGCATTGAATGGGGATGATGCCTGCATATTACAAACAAAGCCGGGTCTGGATTTGGTAAAGTCACCTGCCCGCCTCCTCTTTATTTAGCCACTGATACAGGTCGCCATGCGTCTGAAACTGATCAAACTCGCCGGCTTCAAGTCGTTCGTCGAGCCGACCCGCATCGAACTGTCGGCAGACATGACCGCCGTGGTGGGCCCCAATGGCTGTGGCAAATCCAACGTCATCGACGCGGTGCGCTGGGTACTGGGAGAGAGCTCCGCCCGCCATCTTCGCGGCGAGAACATGACCGATGTCATCTTCAACGGCTCTATCAATCGCAGTGCACACGGGCGCGCCTCGGTCGAGCTGGTGTTCGACAATCCCCATAACCGGGTGCCCGGCGAGTTCGGCCGCTTTACCGAGATCTCGGTGCGCCGCGAAGTGCTGCGCGACGGCTCCAACCACTATCAGATCAACGGCCAGAAGTGCCGCCGCAAGGATGTAACCGACCTCTTCCTCGGCACCGGTCTTGGCCCCCGCAGCTACGCCATCATCGAGCAGGGCACCGTCAGCCGACTGGTGGAGTCGCGTCCGGCCGATCTCAAGCTCTTTATGGAAGAGGCCGCCGGGGTTTCCCGCTACAAGGAGCGGCGCCGCGAGACCGAGCAGCGCATTCGCCACACCCAGGAGAACCTGGAGCGCCTCGGCGATATTCGCGGCGAGCTGGGCTCTCGCCTTGAGCACCTCAAAGCCCAGGCCGAGACCGCCGAGCGCTACAAACAGCTCAAGAGTCGTTCGCGTGCCGCTCGCGCCGAGCTGATTGGCTCCGAGTTGTGGGCGCTCGAGACGCGCCTTGGCGAGGCCAAAACCGAACTGGCGCAGGCCGAGCAGGCGCTGGCGGCGCTCGATGCCAAACGCACCGCCGATGAGGGGCGCCATGTCACCCTGTCGGTCGCCAGACAAGAGGCGCAAGCCGAGCAGGCGAGCCGTCAGCAACAGATTTTTCTCGGCGGGCAGGCCATCGCCCGTCTCGAACAACAGCAATTGCACCAGAGTGAACTGGGGCGCGACTGGCAGGCCCGTGCAGAGGCGCTGGGCGAGCGGATCGCCACCCGCAAGGCTCAGCTTGCCAGCCAGCAGGATCAACTGACCGAAGGGGTGTTGCGCGCCGAGCAGGAGAGCGCCCGGCTGGAGCAGTGTGAGCAGTTGCTCACCGAGCAGCAGGAGGCCCGCCAGCAGGCTAGCGAGGGGCTGGAGCAGGCCCGCCTGCGCCAGCTGCAGTGGCAGCAACAGTTGGCCGGGTTGCAGGGGCAGCTCAATCAGACCCGTACCCGGTTGGGTGGCCTGCAGGAACTGCAAGCCAAGACCCGGCTGGCGCGCCTCAAGCTGGAAGATGAACGCGCGGGCCCCCTCGGCGCAGAGGCCGATGACCTGCAACCGGCCCTCGATGCCCTGAGTGGTGAGCTGGAGCTGACGCGGGCGGCCAATGGTGAGCTGACCGAGCAGCTGGCGCAGGCGGTCGACGCCCATGAACAACTCAAGCAGCAGCATGGCCAGCAGTTGAGCCTGCAACGGGAGTTGGAGGCGCGGCTGGCGACGCTGGATCAGATCCTCGGCGAGCAGATGGAGGGGGCGACCCTGGCGGATCGACTGCAGGTTGCCCCCGAGTGGGCACAGGTGCTCGACAAGGTGCTGGGTCGCTGGCTCACCGCAACGCCGGCGGACGAGTGCGATCTGATGCAAGAGGGGCTCTGGATTGGCCCGGCGCAACCGGCGGTTGCCGGTACGCTGGCGGCGCAACTGGGCGGCGAGCACATTCCCGCCTTCCTCAATGCCATCTGGCTGGTCGAGAGCCGGGAGGCCGCATTGGCCCGCCAGCCAAGTCTGGCGGCCGGTGAGTCGGTACTGACTCCTGCTGGCGACTGGCTGGGGCCAAACTGGGCAGATCTGGGGCAGGGCGCGGCGCTCGGCACCATGGCACTGCTGGGGGAGCGTGAGCGGTTGCATACCGAGCAGGAGAGGGTTGCCGCGGGGCTGGCACAGCTGAGCGAGCAACTTGTGGCTGCCGATGCCCGGCGCGCCCAGCTTGCCTGTGCGCAGGAGTTGTCGCAGCGAACCTTGCGCGAGCAAGAGCAGAAATGGCAACAACTGCGCGAAGCCTGGAGCCTGCAACAGGGTCAGCGGCAGGAGCGGTTGCTGCGGCTCGGTCAGCTTGGCGAAGAGCTGAGTCGGCTCGATCAGGTGCAGGCCGAAGAGGCAGAGCGACTGGCCAGCGCCCGTGAACAACTGGAACTCGATGAGGCACGCCTTGCCGAGTTGCAAGAGCAGGGGGAGCCGCTGACGCAAGGGGTGCAGGTCGCTCAGGATCAGCTGACCCGCTGCGAGCGGGCGGTTGACGAGGCCCGTGTGCGCCGCGAGCAGCAGCAAGCGGCCTGCCAGCGTTTGCAACTGGAGCTGGGCAATCTGCGCCAACTCATTACCCTGGGTGAAGAGGAGCTAGCGAGGCTCGGGCTGGAGCTGGCCGGGCTGAAAGGGCCGGATAGCGAGGCAGTGCCGGATCTGGCGCCCCTGCTGGCCGAGCAGCGCAATCTGGAGGCGCAGCAGCTCGCCTGCCATCAACGGCTTGCGGAGCTGGAGCGCCAGCTCGGTGAGCTGGAGCAGGCCAGAAGTGCCGATCACAAGCAGCTAGTGACGTTGCAGGAGAAGCTGGCAACCCTGCGCCTTGAGCGCGAACGTAACCTCACCCGTCGACAGGGGCTGCACGAGCAGTTCGAAGAGTTGGGGGTTCGACTGGTAGATCTCGATCAGGCGGTGTTGATCGCTGCTGATCGCAGCAAGCTGCGGCAGGAGATCCAGACGCTGGAGGCGCAAGTGGAGGCGCTCGGCGCCATCAACCTGGCGGCACTGGAGGAGTACGAAGAGGCGAAAACCCGGGCAACCTACCTCGAAAATCAGTGTCAGGATCTCGAGCAAGCGCTGGAAACCTTGAGCCAAGCCATTAAAAGAATTGATAAAGAGACACAAATACGGTTCCGGGACACTTTCGATAAGGTCAACGAAGATTTAAAATCCCTGTTTCCAAAAGTGTTCGGTGGGGGCAGTGCCTGGCTTGAGCTTACCTCCGATGATCTTTTGGAGGCCGGAGTGAGCATCATGGCGAGACCTCCGGGTAAGAAGAATGCTACCATTGCCCTGCTTTCCGGGGGGGAGAAGGCGTTAACCGCGCTTGCGCTGGTTTTTGCCATCTTCAGACTCAACCCAGCACCTTTTTGTCTGCTGGATGAGGTGGATGCACCGCTCGATGAAGTGAACGTCGGTCGCTTCTGTTCTCTTGTCAAAGAGATGTCGAGCACAGTACAGTTCGTTTACATCAGTCATAATAAGGTCTCCATGGAGATGGCTGAGCAGCTGGTTGGCGTCACGATGCAAGAGCCCGGGGTTTCTCGCATTGTGTCGGTCGATATCGGTGAAGCCGTCGCTTTGGCTGAGCAAAACTAGAAAGAGAAGCAGCTAATGCAGGAATTGCGTTACATCTTGGTTGCCCTGGGCGGTATTGCTATTGCGGCATTGCTCATTCACGGGTTGTGGAGCAACAAAAAGAATCGTCAGGCACCGATCAAAGAGAAACCGATTGGACGGATGGACTCCAAGTCGCGGGATCGTGATAACGACGCCTTCGACAGCGATGGCATCGGCCAGGTACGCGTGGTCAGTGGTGGCCGTCGTGCCGAGCCCAAGCTGCGCAGTGAAGAGAGCCGCCAGCCGGAATTCGGTCGTCGCCCTGCCGTCCCCGCCTTTGATGATGAAGATGACGAGGACGATCTGCCGCCGCCCGTAGTGCGCAAGCCTGCTGCCCGCCCGGTTCCGCCGCCTCCTGTCTATGAAGAGGAGGAAGCGTTCGACGAACCGCTGCCCGAGGAGATCGACGAGGCGCCCGCCGCGCCGGTGCGCAAACCTGCTCAGGTCAATCGTCGTACCCCGGTCTACCGTTCCCGTCCCCAGCGCGAGCCCATGATGCAGTCGCTGGATGACGAGCCGCTGGTCGAGCCCGCTTACGCGACCGCCCCGACTTTTGGTGCCCGTGCAGAGACAGTCCGTACCGCTGACACCGTTCGTGCCGAACCGGTGCGTGCTCCCGAGCCGGAATATCAGCCGCAGCCCCGTCATGTGGCTCCCGAGCCTGTGTATGAAGAGCCGGCCTATGTGGCACCTGCACCTGTGGTTGAAGAGCCGCGCATGGCGCCCCAGCCGGTCGAGAAAATCTGGCAGGATGTCTATGTCATCAACCTGATGGGCCGTCCGGGTCACGACTTGCAAGGTGCAACCTTGCTCTCATCCCTGATGGCGCTGGGCTTCAAGTTTGGCGAGATGGATATTTTCCACCGTCACGAAGATCCCAACGGCAAGGGTGAAGTGCTCTTCTCCATGATCAACATGGTCAAGCCAGGTACCTTCAATCCGTACCGGATGGAACAGTTCACCACGCCGGGTGTCTCCCTGTTCATGCAACTGCCGCTGCGCAGCAATGCCGCGTTTGCCTTCGAGGACATGCTGCAGGCCGCCGATCAGCTGGCCAGCGATCTCGATGCCATGCTGACCGATATGGATCGCAGCCCGCTGAGCGACGAGACCATTGCCCGTTACCGTCACGAGCTGGCTGCCTACGAGGCCAGTCGCGACTAATACGCCATGCGGGTCGAGTGAAGAAAAAGTGCGGTACCCAGGTACCGCATTTTTGTTTCTACCTCGGCCGTATGTTCAATCACACTTCGAGACTTTTTCATGAGCGATATCCTCTCCCGCCACCGTCAATTGTGTGAACTGCTTACCGAATATGGTCACCAGTACTATGTGCTGGATAACCCCACAGTGCCGGATGCCGAATACGACCGTCTGATGCGCGAGCTGATCGCGCTGGAGGCTGACCACCCCGAGCTGAAAACCCCGGCTTCCCCCAGCGTGCGGGTCGGCGGCCAGCCGCTGACGGCGTTCAGTCAGGTGCGTCACGAGATCCCCATGCTCAGTCTGGATAACGTCTTTAGCAGCGAAGAGTTGCAGGCGTTCGAACAGCGCATGAGTGATCGCCTCAAGCGTGACGTGCGTTTCACCTTCTGCTGCGAGCCCAAGCTCGATGGTCTGGCGGTGAGCTTGCTCTATGTAAATGGTCAGCTGGTGCAGGCGGCCACCCGGGGCGATGGCGCTACCGGTGAGGAGATCACCGAGAACGTGCGCACCATCAAGGCCATTCCGCTCGCATTGCGGGGCTCTGGTTGGCCCGATCGGCTGGAAGTGCGTGGCGAAGTCTTTATGCCCAAGGCCGGTTTCGAGGCGATGAACGCCAAGGCGCTGGCCGCAGGCGAGAAGGTGTTCGTCAACCCGCGCAACGCCGCCGCCGGCAGCCTGCGTCAGCTCGATTCACGTATCACCGCCAGCCGTCCCCTGAGCTTTTACGCTTACGGTGTCGGTGTTGGCGGCGAGCTGCTCGGTGACTCTCACTTTGGTCGCCTCAATCAGCTCAAGGAGTGGGGGCTGCCACTTAGTCCCGAGGTGAAGCTCAAAGAGGGGGCCGCCGGTTGTCAGGCGTTCCACGACGACATTCTGGCCCGCCGTGGCGAGCTCCCTTACGAGATCGACGGCGTGGTCTACAAGGTGGATGCTATCGCTCTGCAAGAGGAGCTGGGCTTTGTGGCCCGCGCCCCGCGCTGGGCGACCGCCCACAAGTTCCCGGCGCAGGAGGAGATGACAGAGCTTGAGAACGTCGAGTTTCAGGTTGGTCGCACCGGCGCCGTGACGCCGGTGGCCAAGCTCAAACCTGTGTTTGTTGGCGGCGTCACCGTCTCCAATGCCACTTTGCACAATGCCGACGAGATCGAGCGCCTTGGCGTGATGGTCGGCGATACCGTGATCGTGCGCCGGGCAGGGGACGTGATCCCGCAGATCGTGGCAGTGGTGGAGGCACAGCGCCCTGTTGATGCGCGTGAAATTCTCTTCCCGACCGAGTGCCCGGTGTGTGGTTCGGCAGTGGAGCGGCTGGAAGGGGAAGCGGTTGCCCGCTGCTCCGGTGGCCTGTTCTGCGAGGCGCAGCGCAAGGAGGCGATCAAGCACTTCGCCGCCCGTCGCGCCATGGATGTGGACGGCCTTGGCGACAAGATTGTCGAGCAGCTGGTGGACAAGGGGCTGGTGAAGACCCCCGCCGATCTCTTCAGCCTCAATGCCATCCAGCTGGCCGGTCTTGAGCGGATGGGGCAAAAATCGGCCCTCAATCTGGTGGCTGCTATCGATGCTGCGCGCAGTACCACCCTGCCGCGCTTCCTGTTTGCCCTGGGGATCCGTGAAGTGGGGGAGGCGACTGCGCTCAACCTTGCCAACCACTTCCTCACCCTGGATGCCCTGCGCGCGGCCTCGGTGGAGCAACTGCTCGAAGTGGCCGATGTGGGTGATGTGGTGGCCAAGCATGTCTACTACTTCCTGCGTCAGCCCCACAACGTGGAGGTGCTGGAAGCCTTGCTGGCTGCCGGCATCCACTGGCCGGCCATCGAGAAGAAAGAGGCCGCGGAGCAACCCTTTGCCGGCAAGACCTTCGTGCTGACCGGCACCCTGACCACCTTGTCGCGCAACGACGCCAAGGCGGCATTGCAGGCGCTGGGGGCCAAGGTGGCGGGCTCTGTATCTGCCAAGACCGATGTGCTGGTCGCGGGGGAAGCGGCCGGTTCCAAGCTGGCCAAGGCACAGGAGCTTGGCATTACCATCTGGAGCGAAGAGAAGTTGCAGCAGGCGCTGCAAGGCCAGAGCTGAGTTCGTCTCTCTGATAAAAAAACAACCCGGTATTCGTGCCGGGTTGTTTTTTATTCCCCCGCTATCACCATTTTTTGCGGGGGTGCAGCAAGCGCCTGAGCAATATTTCCCGAGTGCTCAGTTTGCTCAATCAGTATGGCAACACTCTACAAGGCCACCTGATGCATCAAGCCGAAGGGGGGCATCCTCTCTCGAGGCTTATTCCTGTGGCTTGAGGAAGTTGCGATAGAGCATATAGAGGTGGGCCGAGCTCCAGCTGAAGTTGCTGGCCCCCTGCATGGCGCCGGTCTCCGGATTGTAGTTTTCGCGGATGGGGCCGCTGCCCGCCAGTCCTTCGGCATTGTTGAACAGCTTGTTGACCAGTGCCTCGGCATCGCTGCGATAGCCGTAGTTTTCGAGCCCCTTCACCCCGAAGTAGAACTGATCGAGCCATACCCGGCCGCGCCAGTAGATATTGGGGTCGTAGGCCGGGTTGGTCAGCGCGGCTGTGCCCAGCGGGATCTTTGTGTTGAACTCCTGGGCGTTGAGCATCACCTCGCGCACCCGTGCCGCTTTCTCCTTGTCGGCGACTTCTGCCCAGAGCGGGCTCCACCCTTCCGGGCCACGGCCGCGGGCGGTCAGCAATTTTCCGACGCAGCCGTTGCCGTCAGCAACATCCCCCTGAGCAATCTGACGATCGTAATAGAAGCCTGATGCCTCATCGAACATGCAGCTGTTGATGTAACCAGCCAGCTGGATCGCACCATCGCGGTAGCGGCTCGCGTCGTTCGGCTTGCCAAGCAGGTCGGCCATGTCGGCCAGAATGCGTTTCTCCTTGGCGAGGAAGGCGTTGAGCTCCACCGACTCCTGATCGATGGAGAAACCGATCAAATCGCCATTGTCCTGATGGTTTTCAAAGAAGGCGACGTTCCAGTCCTGACGTGCCTTGGCCAAATCTCCGCCATAAGTCTTGTCGGCATAGCGTTGCAGCTGGCCCGGTTCGATAAAGCCGAAGCGGGCGGCGTTGTCCATGCCGGACTCCCAACCGGCGCCGTGCTGGGCACCGATATCCATGTCGCTGTAACCGCCCACGTTCAACACCTGTTGATAGAGCGGCATTCCGGCGCAGGCATACCAGCCATCCCCCTCACTGGTACAGCTTGAGAGATCCAGCCCGGCGGGAATACCGTTGGAGTACTGCACCTTGAAGGTGATATTGCTGTACTCGTCGTTGTGCTCCACATGCTTGGTGGCGCCATATTCGATGATGCCGTTGCGGTTGTTGTCCCGCGCGCGGTACCACCAGTCGTGGTAGGCCTGCAGCTTGGGATACATCTCGGCGATAAAGGCCTTGTCCTTGGTGGCGCTATAGATTTCCCAGATGGCCCAGGCGGAGAGGGGCGGCTTGGTATCGCGCTCGTTCCAGTTGCCGCCATCGCCACCGCGATCCGCCGGCTTGTTGTAGAAGACGGCGTCGATCACCATGCCCGCATCCTGCGGTCGTACCGGATCATCCGGCTGTACCTGATAGTCATACATGGCGCGCACGTTGTTCTTGGCGACCTCCGGGTTGAAGTGTGCCATGGCATAGGCGTGCTTCCAGCTGTCCCAGGCCCAGACGCCGTCGAACCAGCGGGCGGTATTGGAGGGGGTTACCCCATCGTGGAGGATGGCGCCAGCCGGGGATCGCCAGTTGCCATTGAGGGTCTCCATCGCCTTGACGGCGATGCGACGCTCCGACTCGGGGATACCCTGATTGGAGAGACCCTTGGCAAGGTAGCCCTCCCAGCGGCGGATGGAGTCGGCAAAATAGCTGGCCGGGTTGGCCAGCAGGGCCTGACGGCTCTGCTGATGGCGGCTGGCGTCATCTGCGGAGTGGAGATAGCTCTGCAGGGTGTAGATATCCTCGCTCCCCTTGGCGGCCAGGGTAATGCTGGCGTCGCTTTGGTAGCCCAGTGTCTTCTGGTCGAGGGTGGTGCGACTTGGCAGGGTGCGGTCGATGCGATAGCGGGCGCTGCCGCTCTGCATGATGTTCCAGGTGCTGCGCAGTTTACCGAACTGGAATTCGATTCCTTTGTCGCTCTCGCTGATGGTGCGTGTCCAGCCTAGATATTTGCTGGCAATCGTATCCTTGGCATCCCATTGATTGAGCAACTCGCCCTGCCAGTTGAGGTTGAGGGTGAGCGGTGCATCGGTCTGATTGATGAGTCGGGTGCGGATAAGAGCGGTGCGGGCATCGCCATAACGCAGGTCCAGCTCCAGCGTAAAGGGCTCGAACTCGAAGCGTTGCACCAGCGCTCCGGGAATGGCGTACACCTCCTGCTTGCGGGCGCTGGTGAGCGGGAACGGGCGGCCGCTCGCATCGCTCAGGGTGAGCTTGTCCAGCTCGCTGGCAAAGAAGAGGCTGTACTCCTCGGAGATGACCATGGGGCCGGTAAAGCCCCCCCACTCCTTGTCGCTGGCGGGCAGCAGGAAACCGTGCCATGCCCCCAGATCGAGCAGCGGGTTGTATTTGAGGTTGGAGTAGCTGTCAAAGTCGCGGAATTGGGTCGGTGTTCCCCGACGGTCGATCACATCCTTGTACTGGATGGCCTGCTCCGGTTTGGCGACTGTGTTGCTCTCTGTCTGGTTATCGTTGCAGGCAGTCAGTCCGAACAGGGCGGTGCCGAGGGCTACCGAGAGTAAAGTTTTACGAAACATTGCTCGCTCCAATTCCGTTTATGTAGGTTAAAAGGAAGATTTTTTACGCTTATTTTTAGTGAAAAGGTGTTCGGTAGCCATTGTATGGCAAGGGAAAAGGGAGCGTTGGCGCGAGATCACACTCTGAAGAGGTGGCAATGTGAGCGGGATCACCGGGTTACATCAGGTTACATAAGATTGGTTTTAAGTAATGTTTTACTTGTCGTTGCTCGCCAATCTGGCAGGGCAGGTGTGCAGGTATTGGTGAGGCGTCAGGCCGAACTCCTGTTTGAAGCGGGCGGCAAAGCGACTGGGGGAGTCATAACCGCAGGCGAGGGCGACCTCCAGCGGGGTCATGCCCTGTTGCAACAGGTTGAGGGCGTGACTCATGCGCACCTGAGCCAGCAACTGGCGAAAGCTGCGACCTTCGGCGGCCAGCTTGCGCACCATGGAGGCGCGGCTCATGGAGAAGTGGGGGGCCACCGCCTCCAGGGTGTGGTCGATGCCGGGTTCCACCGCCAGGTAGCGGGCCAGCCGCTCTGCGAGGGTCATGGTGCTGGCGGGAAAGAGCAATCCGAGGGCGTTGGCGGCCCGCAGCTCGGCATAGAAGCCGCGCAGCAGTTCGGCCTGTGTTGCTTCGCTCAGTCCCCGTTCGGCCATGGTGCTGATGAGCTCAAAGCAGAAGGCGAGCCCGGGGGTGACCTTGACGGCGGGTTCCTCCAGTTCAGCGTGGGAAGGGGCTGACTCGGCCAGCCATTCTGGTGGCGGCGGAGTGAGCAGCGTGATGGCGTGGGAGCGAAACTTGCCCTGCTCCGGCTGATTGACGAAGGTGAGCTGGTGGCCTGCCGGGATCAGCAGCCACCGCTCTCTGTCAAACGACAGACGTCGCTCGCGCCACCACAGTTGTTTGCTCCCCTGGGTGACCCAGATGAGGGTCGGGGCGTAGATGAGCACCCGGTGCAGGGGCTGCTGGCGGATCCCGAGATAGTGGCTCTGTTGCAGCAGGGGAGTGCTCATCCGGTTGGCTCCTAGGGGGTGACGAAGGTGGCGGTCAGGGTGGCTTTGCCAAGCGCCATGCTGTTGAGCATGTAGCCTACCATAGCGGGCGGGGTATCGGCCTTCACCTCGAGATCATGGGGCAGGGCCCAGGCGGTGAACTGATAGCGGTGCATGCCGTGACCTGCGGGCGGGCAGGGGCCGCCGTAACCCTGGCTGCCAAAGTCGGTGCGGATCTCCAATCCCTGCTTGAGCTTGCCGGAGGCATTGCTGGCCAGTTCGCTCTGGGTGGCAGGCAGGTTAACCACCAGCCAGTGCCACCAACCGCTGCCGGTAGGGGCATCGGGGTCATAGGCGGTGATGGCAACACTCTTGGTGCCTGCCGGCAGATCCTGCCAGCTAAGTTGGGGCGAGTGGTTGTCGCCGCTGCAGCCAAAGCCGTTGAAGCTGAACTGTTTGTCCATCAACTGGCCTTCGTGGATATCGCTGCTCTTCAGGGTCATGGCAAAGGCTGGCATGGCCGTCAGGCAGAGTAGTGGCAACAGGGCACTCTGTTTGAGCAATTTCATCGGGTGACTCCTCGTGTGGTAACGGGTTCACTTTAGCGAGGGTGGCGCAGGATGTTGTTGCAGAACGACTCAATGTGCTGTCGATTAGTGAGTTAATTGAGCCTTTTAGTTGTTTTTATGGCGAGAGGGTAAATCGCAGCCATAAAAAAACCGGCATCATGGATGCCGGTTCTTCACTGTGCTGACAGCTGATCGCGCGGATTAACGCAGGATCATCTCGTCACGGCCCGGGCCGACGGAAACCATCGGAACCGGTACGCCGAGCAGCTCTTCGATACGCAGCACGTACTGCTGGGCAGCGCGCGGCAGCTCTTCAAAGGTGCGGCAGCCGGTGATGTCTTCGCTCCAGCTTTCCATCTGCTCGTAAACCGGCTTCAGGGCAGCGGTTTGCGGCCAAATCGGGTTCTCGGTGTGGGCACCTTCGTAAGCCACGCAGATCTTCAGATCCGGCAGACCGGTCAGGCAGTCCAGCTTGGTCAGTGCCACTTCGGTGGCGGCTTGCAGCTCGACACCGTTCTTGGTGGCGACGGCGTCGAAGTAACCGACATCACGGGGACGGCCAGTGGTAGCGCCGAACTCATTGGTGATCTTGCGGAACTCGTCCTGGTTCTCCATGGCGGTCAGCAGGGTGCCGGTACCGACAGATGAGCTGAATGCCTTGGCCACAGCGATGACGCGCTCCGGGCGCAGACCCGGCAGACCGCCACCGATACCGGCGTAGGCGCCGGATACGTGGGAGGAGGTCACCCAGGGGTATTCGCCGTAGATCAGGTCACGGCCAGCGCCCAGCTGCGCTTCGAACAGCAGGGTCTTGCCTTCGGCCTGCAGCGCTTTGAGCGGCATGCTGACGTTGCAGACGGCGTCGATCCACGGGGCAGAGACTTCCAGTAGCCAGTCGGCCATCTCCTGGGCAGTCTGGGTGAATTCGAAGGAGGGGTAGATAGCCTTCATCTGCGGCAGTTTCCAGTCCAGCATGAACTGGATGCGCTCGACCAGTACGTCCGGCTGTTTCAGCCAGCCGACCAGGATCGCTTTTTTCATCACGCGATCGCCGTAGGCAGGAGCGATGCCCTGACGGGTGGAGCCATAGGCGCCGTCACCCAGACGTTGCTCTTCCAGGGTATCTTCCAGTGCGTGCAGCGGCAGGCACAGGGTTGCGCGGTCAGAGATGGCCAGCTTCGGAGTCACGCCGGAGGCTTTGACTTCCTCGAGCTCGACGGTCAGTTTCTCGGGGCTGATCACCATGCCCGGGCCGAGGACAACCAGGCAATCCGGGTTGAATACGCCACTCGGAACCTGGTGCAGCTTGAAGGTGCCAAGGTCGTTGACCACGGTGTGGCCAGCGTTGTTGCCGCCCTGGAAGCGAATGCTGGCGCCAGCTTGACCTGCCAGATAATCCACGATGCGGCCTTTGCCTTCATCACCCCAGTTAGCACCTACGACTACGATAGACGACATGACTCTTTCTCCTAAGACGTTAGGCGTCCATCCTAGGAGCCTGATGCGGATTAGAAAAATTAATTATCTTTATAATTCCGATAAGAGAAACATATAATTATGGCCAATTAAGCGGCAAACCGTCCGATTTTGCCTGGCAAGCCCCGCACATCGCGGGTTGAGGGACTCTTATGCTGGATATTCACTGGTTGCAAACTTTTGTCACCCTGGCCCGGTTGCAGCATTTTGGCCAGACCGCCACCGAACTGCACATGACCCAGCCCAATGTCAGCCTGCATATCAAGCGGCTGGAGCAGGCGACCCGGGTGCGGCTGATCGAGCGCAGCCCGTTTCGCCTGACGCAGGCGGGGGAGCGGCTGCTGCAAAGCGCCGAGCGCACCATCGCCGAGTTGCAGCTCTGCCAGTCCGATCTCAATGCCCTCAACCAGCTCAGTCAGGGGACGCTGGCCATCGCCGCCAGCGACATTATCTCCCGTCTGCTGCTTATCCAGCCGTTCCAGCGCTTCAAGCGGGAGTTTCCCGGCATCGACCTCACCCTGTTCAACACCACTTCGGATCAGGCTGCCGAGCTGGTCAAGGCGGGCAAGGCGGATCTGGGTTTTGTCATGGCGCAAAAGCGCAGCGAACCGCTCTTCTATACCGAGTTGCAACAGGTGACCTGGTGCGCGCTGGGCCACGGCCTTGCCCGCTGGCAGGCGCGGGCGGTGGCGGGAGAGAGCGACCCCCTCGACGAGCCGACCCTGATCCTGCTCGGTCACGACACCCGCACCCGGGCGCTGATCGACCCGTCCCTGCCGCTGCTGGCCTTGCCCCCCTGCCGCATCATGGAGGTGGGCAGCGTCGACGCCCAGCTCGATTGGGCCGAGGCGGGCTTTGGTGTCGCCATCGTGCCGGATTTCTCCCTGCATCCGCGCCTCAACCTCACCGCGCCGGTCACCAGCCTCGGCGACTTTCCCGGTACCAGTCTGGGTTATGTGGTGCGTCAGAATCAGGTGTTGTCGCGGGCCATCAAGCAGTTGCTGCATTGGGTGGAGGAGGAGATCCAGAAGCCCAACCCCTATCTGACTCGGGGGATGGAGCTTTAGCGGACGGCAAGGTGAGCAGGCCAATCAGGGTGACTCGCCACTATCGAGCGCATATCAACAATCAGGGCAGCCTAAGCTGCCCTGATGCATTTGTGGGCGCTGACCACTCAGGGCTGCAGCTGAGTGGCTGCGCTGGTGGCAGGGGCGGGAGGGGTGTCGGTTTTATCCTGCGGTGGGGTTTCGTCAGCAACCGCACTGCTGGCAGGCTGGGTTGCCTGCTCTTGCGGCGAAGTGGCCGCAGAGGTGCTCTGTGGCAACTGAGTCGACACGGCAGCCGATGGTGATGGAACCGTTGACGCTGCGGCCGAAGGGGACACGCTCTCATCATCGGTGGTCGGCGTGGCAGTGAGCTCGGGGGTGATCTCGAGCGCCTCTTCAGGCAAGGGATTAACCTCTGTGGCTTCTGTTGCCACTGCGGCACTGCTGGTGGCGGTCGCGTCAGAGGGCGCTTCAAGGGGGGCAGTCGTCCTGTCGGCGGCACTCACCTGTTCTGCCGTTGGTGCCGCCTCCGAGGTCGATGGTGCTGGTGTTAACGGCTCTGGTGTCAGCTGTTCCGCAGTTAACTGCTCGGGGGTCAGTGGCAAAGGGGCTGGCGGTTGATCCGACATCCCCGCATGGAGGGGCAGCTCGGTTTGCGCCTGCAACTGCTCGGGGGTCACCTTGCTCAGGGCGGGGTGCAGCCGGCTGAACTGCTTGAACCGGGCCAGCAGGGTATCGCGCACGGTACGGACGATGGGGTCCGGCAGGCTGGCCAGCGCCACCAGTTCGGCACTCATTCCGATATTGTTGATGGCGGTGGTCTGCCCCGGATAGAGGTTGGCGGCGATGCGGCTGCGCTGGTAGTAGGGGTGTTTCTTGAGCAGCGTGTCGATCTGCTCCCCTTCGATAGGGATGAGGCGCACTTTGCAGCGGCTGATCAGATCGCCGACTGCCAGACTGGGGTGACCGGCTACCACAAAAGCGGCATCCAGCGAGCCATCGCACAGCCCTTCCAGCGGTTCGCTCTCCGACTTGAGCTGATAGGCAGCAAACTGCCCGGGTTGCCATCCCATAGCTGCCATCAGGGCCTGGCTGGTGATCTGCTCACCGGCGCCATTGTTGCCCGGGTAGACCCGTTTCCCTTCGATATCTGCCAGGGTGGTGATGCCGCTGTCGGGGGCGGCCAGCAGGGTCAGCGACTCCTGATAGAGGCGAAACAGGCTGCGCAGCTCATTGTTGGCTCCCTGCCCGCTGAAGGGACCGGTGCCGTGCAGGGCGTGGTGCAATATATCGGACTGCACCAGCGCCAGCTGCACGTCCCCTTTGCCGAGCGCCTTGAGGTTGGCCATCGAGCCGCGGGTGCTCTGCACGGTGCAGCTGTCCCCATGGAGGGCATGGTCGGCATTGAGCACCCGGCAGATGGCGCCACCGGTCGGGTAGTAGACCCCGTTGAGCGGGCCCGTTCCGATAGTCAGCGCCTGGCTGCCAAAAGGGAGCAGCGCAGAGAGTGCACAGAGGGGGAGCAGAAGGTGATGCAAGATCCGTAGAGACATAATTGACCGTTGACTGAGTTGACCGCTGGCTGATGACACAGGGTAAAAGGGATGGGGCTTGCCCATCCCGTTGCTGGGCTGATCAGGGCTTGCTGTGGTTGAGGATTGCCCGCTCCATCCGCGCCAGCGCGTCGGTCAGTCGTGCCCTGGTGCAGCCGAAGTTGAGCCGCACAAACTGACCGTCGCCAAACTGGGCGCCGGGGGAGAGACCAACGCCAGCCTGCTCGAAGAAGGCGATGGGATCGGCAAGGCCAAGGGCGCTCACATCGATCCAGGCCAGATACGTCGCCTGATGACTGGCCAGCTTGACGCCCGGCCAGCGAGCCACCGCTTGCTGGATCAGGGCCAGATTGGCCGCCAGATAGTCGAGTTGCTCGGTCAGCCACTGTTCGCCACCCTCATAGGCCGCTTCGGCGGCGACAAAGCCCAGCAGATTGACGTCGGCGCTGATGCCTCGCATCGCCTGCTGTAGCCTGAAGCGCAGACGGGCGTTGGGGATAATAGCGAAGGAGCAGCAGAGACCGGCGATATTGAAGGTCTTGCTCGGGGCCATCATCACCGCACAGCGCTCGGCCGCTTGCGCACTGATGGCGCCGTAGGGAATGTGGCGGGCGTTTTTATCCAGCAGCAGATCGCAGTGGATTTCATCGGAGCAGATCACCAGATTGTGGCGCGCAGCGATGGCATCGATGGCCAGCAGCTCGTCACGGGTGAAGATGGTGCCGCCCGGGTTGTGGGGGTTGCAGAGCAGCAGCAGATCTGCGGCGGGGGCCTGACGCTCAAGCTCTGCCAGATCCAGCACCCAACGACCTGCCTCTTCAATCATCGGCACGGTGAGCAGGGGACGATCATTGAAGCCCGGCGCCTGCAGGAAGGGGTAGTAGACCGGCTTGGGGGTGATGATGCCGCGGCCATGCTGGCTCCACGCCTTGCAGGCAAGGTTGAGCCCCGGCACCACGCCCGGCAGGAACACCAGCCATTCGGGCTCGATAGCCCAGCCATAGCGGGTCGCCATCCGTTCGATAATGAGTTCGATCAGGCGCGGCGAGGGGCGTGAATAGCCGAAAATGCCGTGGGCAACCCGTTTGGTCAACGCCTCAATCACGGACGGGGGGGAGACAAAGTCGGTATCGGCAACCCACATGGGCAGCACATCCTGACCCTTGTACTTGTCCCATTTCAGGCTCATGGTGCCACTGCGGTCTACTTCCTGATCAAAATCAAACATGCGAACTCCTTGTGCTGGCAGGATGGGCTTTCACTCTACGGGGTCGCGGCCTCCCTCGCAAGGCGCACTCCTGCTTATGCATCCTTGAGCCCGCTCTTGATAGTGACATAAGATAGGCGCCGAATTTTCATACGGCTGCCGCCCGTTAGCCCGTATCGTCCCTCCAACCAGTGGTAACCCTATGAGCTTGTCGATAGCGGCGGTCAAACGCCCTGACCCCGTCTCTCTTTCATTTCTTGCCGTGACCTTTATGACCGGCGTCGCGGTGGCACTGCAGGTGCCTACCTTAAGTCTGTTTCTGGCCGAAGAGGTGCAGGTGCGCCCCTTTCTGGTCGGGCTCTTCTATACCATCAATGCGGTGGTGGGCATTCTGGTCAGCCAGTGGCTGGGCCACCGCTCTGACAACAAGGGGGATCGCAAGCGACTGATCCTGCGCTGCTGCTTTGCCGGGGTGGCGCTCTCCTTGCTGTTTGCCTGGAACCGCAACTACTGGCTGTTGGCGAGTCTGGGGGTGATGCTGGCGGCGCTGGCGGCCACTGCCAGTCCCCAACTGTTTGCGCTGGCGCGGGAGTATTCGGACAGCCGCAACAAGCGGGCGGACATGTTCAGCTCGGTGATGCGAGCCCAATTTTCGCTGGCCTGGGTCATAGGCCCGCCCATCGCCTTCGCGCTGGCCATCGGCTATGGTTTCGAGCTGATGTACCTGGCCTCGGCACTGGCCTACCTGCTCTGTGCCCTGGTGGTGTGGCGCTGGCTGCCCTCTCTGCCGCTGCCCAAGCTGGCTGAAGAGAGCGAGCGGGTCAGCAGTTGGCGGGATCCGGCGGTGCGGGCGCTCTTTATCGCCTCCACCCTGATGTGGACCTGCAACAGCATGTACCTCATCAATATGCCGCTCTATATCACCCGGGAGCTTGGGATGGATGAGAAGCTTGCCGGTATCCTGATGGGCACAGCGGCGGCGCTGGAGATCCCCTTCATGCTGCTGGCGGGTTATTACACGGCCCGTTTTGGCAAGCGCCCCATGATGTTGTTGGCGGTGCTGGCTGGCGCGGCCTTTTACACAGGTCTGGTGACCCTCACCGACCAATACGCCCTGATCGCCTTGCAGCTGTTCAACGCCATCTTCATTGGTATCGTGGCGGGGATCGGCATGTCTTATTTTCAGGATCTGATGCCGGGGCGGGCCGGGGTAGCGACCACCCTGTTTGCCAACAGCATCCGCACCGGCTCCATCATGGCAGGGGCCATCGCCGGAGTGGTGGCGGAGGTGTGGAGTTTCCACGGGGTCTTTATGGTGGCGCTGGGATTGGCGCTGGTGGCACTGGCCGCCAGCTGGCGGGTGCCCAACGTCTGACGGGGGGCTGGCTGTTATTTGTCGTGCCGGGGCTGGGCGTGCGGGAGAGGCGATGATTCGCCCTGATATTCGTTGCGCAGGCAGCGCAGCAGCAGCTCGGTCGCTGGGCCGAGGGATTCGGGGGAGAGGGTCAGCAGGTAGGTGTAGAGGTGGCGCTCGTTGCCGCTCTCCAGATCCAGCTGTATGAGCGAACCTTCCGCCAGCTCCCGCTCTACCAGATGGCGCGGCAGCCAGGCATAGCCGAGGCCGAGGCTCAGCATGGCGAGCACTTCGTGGTAGTGGGTCGCCTTCCAGCCGGTGTCATCTGCATCGTTCCAGTCCACCGAGCGGTGAATGGGGGGATGAAGGCTGATCTGGTTGTGGCTGGTCAGCACATCGCTGCGGATGGGCCCCTCCTCCTGTGCCAGCGGATGGCTGGCGGCGCAGAGAGGCAGCAGGCACACCTCGTCCAGCAGCAGACCGGTGCGATCGCCGGGCAGGTGCTCGGAGAGCATCAGATCCCCCGGTTGCAAGGCGTTGAAGTGGCAGTGAATGCGTTCGTGCAGGTTGACCCGGCAACCCCGGCTGCGGGGGTAGAAGCTGGCTAGCGCCCGATAGAGGCGAGCCCTTGGCTGCAGCGCCGAGACATAGAGGTTGATCTGCGGCTCCCACTGCCGCTCCAGGTTGTTGGCCAGATTCTCCAGCTCCTCCACCTGCTGGCTCAACTGACGGGCCCGCTTGAGGAAGATCTCGCCCGCTGGGGTCAGCACCGCCTTGCGGCCGCGCACCTCCAGCAAGGGCACCCCCAGACTCTGCTGCAACTTTGCAACCGCATGATTGAGGGAGGACTGGCTCTTGTTCAGCGCCTCGGCCGCCTGGGCGTAGCCGCCGCAGTCGACCACCGCCTGAAAGATCCGCCATTGCTCAAACGTGCTCTTGGGACGAAACATAGTTCAACCTGATTGGAGATAGGATGGTCAGTGGTTCGAACAGGGAGCCTGTGCCCCCTATTCAATTTAACCCCTGCCGCACAACACTCTGGGTATTTTATTGATTTATTTGGGCTGAGCCACAAAGGTCTGGCCGGTTTTTCCGCGGCTGTCCGACCCCATCAGGTAGAGGTAGAGCGGCATCAGGTCGGCCGGAGTCTTGAGGTTCATGGGATCTTCCGCCGGGAAGGCACTGGCGCGCATCTTGGTACGGGTACCGCCCGGGTTTAGGGTATTGACCCGCACACCGGTGTTCTCAAGCTCGTCGGCCAGCACTTCCATCATCCCCTCGATGGCAAATTTGGAGATGGCATAGGTGCCCCAGTAGGCGCGCCCCTTGCGCCCCACGCTGGAGGAGGTGTAGACGATGGAGGCATCGCCCTGCGCCTTGGCAGTCTGGCGCAGCAGCGGCAGCAGCGCCTGGGTCAGCAGGAATTCCGATTTGACGTTGACCTGCATCACCTCGTCCCACTCCTTCTCCTGAATATGTTCAAACGGAGAGAGGGTGCCAAGCAGACCGGCATTGAACAGCACGCCATCGAGGCGGCCAAACTGCTGGGCGAAGGTTTCGGCCATGCCGCGGTAGTGGGCGGCGGTGGCCCCTTTCAGATCCACCGGCACGATGGCGGGCAGCGGATAACCGGCCGCTTCAATCTGGTCATACACGGCTTCGAGTTTGGCGCTGGTGCGGCCGAGCAGGATCACGGTGGCACCGTGAGCGGCGTAGGTGAGGGCGGCTTCGCGGCCGATCCCGTCGCCGGCACCTGTGACCAGAATGACTTTATCCTTGAGCAGATCGCGGGGTGCCTGATAATCGAGCATGACAACTCCTGTTAACAAATTCCGGCCATAAGTGCATGGCAATCGGCGCCAAGTGTACTGATCCGTGCGCCTGTTTGACCAGCCAGCGGCAAGAAAAATGTGAAGAAAATAGAGAGGTTGTGATGCTCGGGTTGGTTTTTCCTGGCACTGGCTGCGATTTTTTGCGCGCCTCCATCAAACTCCCTAGAATGTGACGAAAACCGATCCATTCTGGAGTCCATCGTGACATTTCTGACCGAATATGGCCTGTTTTTGGCCAAGACAGTGACCTTCCTGCTGGCCATCGGCGCCATCATCCTGATGATTGTGAGCACTCGCCAGCCGAAAGCGCGCAAGGGGGAGCTGGTGGTGACCGATCTCTCGAGCGAGCTGGAGCAGGGGCAATTTGCCCTCAAGAGCGCGCTCGTAAGCAAGGCCGAGCGCAAGGTGCTGGAAAAGCAGCAGAAAGAGGAGCAGAAAAAGCGCGCCAAGGCCGGTGATGAGCGCAGTCGCCTGTTTGTGCTCGATTTCAACGGCAGCATGGATGCCAAAGAGGTTGCCTCCCTGCGCGAGGAGGTGAGCGCGGTGATTGGCGTCGCCCAGCCCGGCGACGAGGTGCTGCTGCGGCTCGAATCTGGTGGCGGCGTGGTGCATGGTTACGGCTTGGCCGCTTCCCAGCTGCAGCGTCTGCGCGATCGTGACATCAAGCTCACCGTGGCGATTGACAAGGTGGCGGCGAGCGGCGGCTACATGATGGCCTGTGTGGCAGACAAGATCTTGGCTGCCCCCTTTGCCATCGTCGGCTCCATCGGGGTGATCGCCCAGCTGCCGAACTTCAACAAGTTGTTGAAAAAGCACGATATCGAGTTCGAGATGCACACTGCCGGTCAGTACAAGCGCACTATCACCATGTTCGGCGAGAACGACGATCTGGGGCGCGAGAAGTTTCGTGAGGAGCTGGCGGCGATCCACGAGCGTTTCAAGGCCTTTGTGGCCGAACATCGCCCGCAACTCGATATCGATCAGGTCACGACCGGAGAGCACTGGCTGGCAAGTCAGGCCAAGGGGCTGGGGTTGGTGGATACCCTCTGCACCAGTGATGACTATCTGCTGGCACAGGCCAGCCACCACAAGGTGATCGGCATCAGCTATCGCAAGCCAAAAAGCCTGACCCAGAAGCTGGGGCAGCAGGGCGCGCAGGCGCTCGAGGCAGGACTTGGGCGGCTGTGGCAGCAGAGCCCCTGGCGCTAGCCCGAGGGAAATCCCGCGATAAAAAGGCCAGCCGATGCCCATCGGCTGGCCTTTTTGCATCCGGTTGCACCTTGTCGGTGAGCGAGGGTTGTTTCTATTGAGGCCCTCTGTTACAACTGAATGCTTTCCCCGTTTATGACAGGATCTTGTGGTAAGAGCTGCGGGGCATGGAGCATAGCGATGTCATGGAGCACCTTCAGGCAATTTACCCCGCTGGTCTGGATCGTCATTCTGGGTACCTTTATGGTGCGTACCAGCTACTACATGGTGTGGCCCTTCCTCTCCATTCTGCTCTATCGGGAGTATGACCTTTCGGCCACCTTCATCGGCCTGTTGCTGGGTGGCTCGATGGCCCTCTCTACCCTGGTCAGTTTTTACGGCGGCTGGCTCTCTGATCGCTTCGGGCGGCGCAGCATACTGCTGGCCGGTTGTCTGGTGGCGATGAGCTGTTTCGGCCTGCTCGGTTTCTCCCATGCGGTGTTCTGGCTCGGGGTCGGGGTGATGGGCAGCGGCCTCTCGTCGGGGCTCATCGATGCCCCCGGCAAGGCGTTGATGGCCGACAGTCTGGCCTCGGCCAAGGCGCGGGAGCTGGCACTGCACCTGCGCTATTTTCTGCTTAATCTGGGGGCCGCGTTGGGGCCGCTGCTCGGGGTGACCCTCGGGATCAACGCCCAGCAGGAGACCTTCCTGTTTCTGGTGGTGAGCTATCTGCTGCTGGCGCTGGCCTTTGGCTGGGGATTTCGCCGGGCTGGCAGCACAGGCAAGCTGGGGACTGCTGGCCCCGGACTGCGGGATGCCATCAAGGTGTTGCTGGCGGATCGCGCCTTCCTGCTGCTGGTGATGGCCAATCTCCTGATGGTGCTGGTCTACTCCCAGTTTCACTCGCCGCTGGTGCAGTACCTGACCCGGGCCGGTATGCCGCAGGTGGCCGAGCTGGTTGCCCTGCTGGTGGCGACCAATGCACTGACCGTGGTGCTGCTGCAGTTTCCGCTGCTGCGGTTGTTGTCACGCTGGCCAGTGCGGGTACGCCTTCATATCGGCATGGCGCTCTTTCTGGCGGCCCAGCTGCTCTTCGCGCTGGGGGACCCGATGGTGCGCAGCCACTGGTTTGGTGCCGTGCTGCTGCTCAGCATCGGCGAGACCATCCTGTTCCCCCTGCTCAACGTGCTGATCGACCAGATGGCCCCCACCCACCTCAAGGGGAGCTACTTTGGTGCCAGCGCACTGGCCGGGTTGGGAGGGGCTGCCGGCGCTCTGCTGGGAGGCTGGATCCTCGAGCAGTGGAGCGGTCAGTGGCTCTATGTGCTGATGGCGCTGCTTTGTGTGGCGATCTTTGCGCTTTATGAAGCAGGCGCCCGACATCATGGTCGGCGAAGTGCCCGGCAGGAGTCGGTGATAGGCTAACCGGGCTGACTTCGCCGCTGGCCAGCCCCTTATGGTTCAGAAGGTCAGCACCTTGTCGGCAGCCAGGGTCCATTGGGCCAGCATCGGCAGGGTGCCGACCTCAATGCCCTCGATCAGCGGCAGGGCGGTGATGCCACGGGCATCGGTGCAGGTCTTGCACAGGCGAATGGTGACGCCTTGCGCCAGCAGGATCTCCAGCATCTGGCGCAGGTTGTACCCCTCGGCCGGTGCCTGACCGGCCAGTGCTGCACTCACCGCATCGGACATCAGGAACAGCTTGAGGCTGGCACCACCCTGTTCGTTGAGGGCGATAGCGAGACGCAGGGCGTTGAACAGGGATTCGCTGCCATAGGGGGCACCGTTGGCAATGACCACAATTTGTTGATTCATAACAGACTCCCGATTGAAAAGAGCGCCATTGTAGAACCAACAGGGTGGCAATTGCGTGATGTTGCACAACTTCTGTCGCACCTTTTTCCCGCTTGCTTGACCCTGCCGCCGATCGAGGTTTTTATGGTCAGCTCGCAAACAAGACCGGATGAATCGAGATGTGGAAAGTATTGGGAGCCGGCTTGCTGCTGTTGGCGGGTCAGGCCTTTGGCAGTGAGGCGGTCGGTTGCAAGGCTCGCCTGCAGGCCGTCAACGACCAGCTGGTGTTTGCCAAAGCACACAACAATACCGGGCAGATTGCCGGGCTCGAACAGGCAGCGCGCAATATCAAGGCCAACTGTACCGATGAAGGTCTGCTCAAGGAGCAGAAAGAGCGGGTTAACAAACTGCGCGGCGAGGTAGATGAGCGCCTGCTCGAGCTGCAGGAGGCGAGAGTCAGTGGCAAGCCGGACAAGATTGCCGACAAGCAGAGCAAATTGGAGCAGGCACAGACCGACTTGCTGACGGCGCAGCGGGAACTGGATGAATTGCACCGGTTGGTAAACAAAAAATAGCCATCATGGAGATGAGGGCGGGATCAAAAAAGGCCGGGATTTCCCGGCCTTGTTGCATTTACTGTCGGTGCATCTGTACAAACTTCTTCATCAGCAGCGCTGCGGTTTCATCATATGGACGGGCTCCCGGAGGATGCAGCCTGTGAGTTGTTGATGCTGATACCGAGGTTACTGCCGATGCATCCGCACAAACTTTTCCATCAGCTGATCTTCGGTTTCCACATGAGCGGGATCCCAGATGATGCAGTCGATAGGGCAGACACTGATACAGGTCGGCTTCTCATAGTGACCGACGCACTCGGTGCAGCGACTGGGGTCGATCTCGTAAATCTCCTCACCCAGGCTGATGGCCTGGTTCGGACACTCGGGATCACACATGTCACAGTTGATGCACTTGTCGGTGATGAGCAGTGCCATCTCAGGCGGCCGAGTGGGGCTGACGGGTATCCTGACGCTCACCGAGGTTGCGCAGCAGGATGCCGTAGTTCACGTCCACTTCCTTCGGCACCGGCACATAGACTACGTGGCCGTTGCCCGGTGCGGTGTCGATCAGCTCGCCCTTGCGGTTCTGCATCTGCTCCAGATTGAAGCTGAGGTTGCCCTGCGGGGTCATCAGCTCCAGGCTGTTGCCCACCAGGAACTTGTTCTTTACCTCGACCTCGACCATGTCACCGTTGCGACCGGTGATCTCGCCGACGAACTGCTGGGTGTCGGAGACGGAGTAGCCGTAGTCGTAGTTCTGGTATTCGCTGTGGTTGTGACGGCGCAGGAAGCCCTCGGTATAGCCGCGGTGGGCCAGATTTTCGAGGGTGCCCATCAGGCTGCGGTCGAACGGACGGCCTGCAACCGCATCGTCGATGGCCTTGCGATAGACCTGGGCGGTACGGGCGCAGTAATAGAAAGACTTGGTGCGCCCTTCGATTTTCAGCGAATGGACGCCCATCTTGGTCAGGCGCTCGACATGTTCGACGGCGCGCAGATCCTTGGAGTTCATGATGTAGGTGCCGTGCTCGTCCTCGAACGCGCTCATGTACTCGCCCGGGCGGTTGGACTCCTCCAGCAGCACCAGTGCATCGCTCGGCTTGCCGAGGCCCAGCGTCGGGTCAACTTTCTGCACGGCGATGGGCTCCTGACGGTGGACGATCTGGCCCACGTCATCTTCTTTACCTTCGTGAACCTTGTACTCCCAGCGGCAGGAGTTGGTGCAGGTGCCCTGGTTGGGGTCGCGCTTGTTGATATAGCCGGAGAGCAGACAGCGGCCGGAGTAGGCCATGCACAGAGCGCCGTGAACGAAGACTTCCAACTCCATCTCCGGCACCTGCATGCGGATCTCCTCGATTTCGTCCAGCGACAGTTCGCGGGAGAGGATGACCCGAGTCAAGCCCATCTGATGCCAGAACTTCACCGTGGCCCAGTTGACCGCGTTGGCCTGCACCGAGAGGTGAATGGGCATATCAGGGAAAGCTTCGCGCATCATCATGATGAGACCGGGGTCTGACATGATCAGCGCATCCGGCTTCATCTCCACCACCGGACGCATGTCGCGGATAAAGGTCTTGAGCTTGGAGTTGTGGGGCTGGATGTTGGCCACCACATAGAACTGCTTGCCGAGGGCATGAGCCTCGTTGATGCCGAGCTGAAGGTTCTCGTGATCGAATTCGTTGTTACGCACCCGCAGACTGTAACGGGGCTGGCCGGCATAGACTGCATCGGCGCCATAGGCGTAGGCGTAACGCATGTTCTTGAGGGAACCTGCGGGGGAGAGCAATTCTGGTTTAAACATGTCGGACTCTTTATGTCTGATTGCAAATCAGGACAACGCCACCTGATGGCGTCGTAGTGGTTGAGTTGCGGTGCAAGATGCCCTCCGAGAGGATGCTCAATGCAGCGCGACCCGATGACGGCATATCTGGGGTTATCGAAAGAAGATGCGCCGGATATTCGGGGTGCGAGATTGTACTCGCCCCCACGTCATCATGCAATTTGGCAGGAAATTGTTGGCTGCGCGAGCCGATAGGATGCCGAAATGAAACAGCCGCTCAGGCCCAATGGGAGAGGGGAGATGGCATGGCATGGGCATAACCCTGCTGATAGTCACAGCCGAGCCGATTGGCGACCTCGATGTGTTGCTGGGTCTCGACTCCCTCGCACACCACCTTGGCGCCGAGCCGCTGCAGGTACTCTACCAGACCGGTGAGCATCCGCAGTGCATGGCTACTCTTGGTCGCTTGCAGCAACAGGGAGCGATCCAGTTTGATGATCTCGTAGGGCAGCGCCAGCACCCGTTGGAAGTTGCACTCCTGGGTGCCAACGTCATCGCAGACGATATGGGCGCCGTGGCTGCGCAACACTTCTATCAGGGCCAGCTCCTTGTGCTGTAGCGGGGCGTGCTCGAGTACCTCGAACCAGATGTCGAGCCCTACCTTGCGCGCCTGGATCAGTACCAGCAACAACAAGTTCTGGTAGGTGGGGCTGTTCAGAGTCGGGTTGAGGTTGATTGAGAGCAGACTGGTGCTGCTCTGCGCGAGCGTCGGCAGGTCGCGCAGAATCGCTCTGAGCATGACGATGTCCAGATGAAGGGACTCCTCATCGCTGAGGGAGAGAAAGTCGATCCCCTGATAGCGCTGCTGGCGTGGTTCCCAGCGTCTGGCCAGCGCCTCAAAGCCAATGATCTGGCTGTTCCGGTCAACGATCAGGGAGCTGAGGGGGTTAAGCGAACGGTATGAAGAGTCAGTTGTTGTCGAGGGAGAACTGAAATAAGGGGAACTGCTCACTCATAAAATCGCGGGGTGTATGGCCATTACCAGCCCCAGCCAGCCACTCCCAGTCCAGTCTTGGCGAGCCCGCTTTAAAGCGCTGGTAGGCCACTCCCTTGTGAACCGTCAGAAAAAGAGTCGTGGGGAGTCCCAGCTTGTTGCTGTAGCGCACCATCAGATCGCCCTGATAGTCGTTGCTGATTCTGATTTTGAGTGCCTGCAGTGTCAGACCTGTTGCGTGGCCATGCTCATCCCAGACTTCAAACATGATGTGAACACTCTGATGTTGATGATGCCACGATGAGCAAGGTGGGATGCAATTGCAACTGTCAGATCTGACAAGGGCGGAAAGTGTGAGTGGGCAAGAAAGCGAAAACCCGGCGCAAGGCCGGGCTTTCTGAATGATGGTGGAGGGAGAAGGATTCGAACCTTCGAAGGCAGAGCCGTCAGATTTACAGTCTGATCCCTTTGGCCGCTCGGGAACCCCTCCACAGGGGTATTGCATATTGCGTTCAGGAAGATGGTGGAGGGAGAAGGATTCGAACCTTCGAAGGCAGAGCCGTCAGATTTACAGTCTGATCCCTTTGGCCGCTCGGGAACCCCTCCACGGGGTATTTTCCTGAATTTTTGCACTTGAATGGTGGAGGGAGAAGGATTCGAACCTTCGAAGGCAGAGCCGTCAGATTTACAGTCTGATCCCTTTGGCCGCTCGGGAACCCCTCCCCAAGTGCGAGGCGCATACTATCAGATCCAGAGGCTTTGTGAACCCCTTGATTAGGCATCTGGCAGTAAAAAATGACTGTTCGTCGATTTTTTGATACATTCAGCTCAAAATTCAAGCTTATCAGCAAGTTGTGTGCTGCTTTTCTGCACAAAACAGCATCCGTGCAAGCTGGCGATCGCGCTGAAGATGAGGCTGATAGCAGAAGACCGCCTGTGTCGGCGGTCTTCCCGGGCATCACATCTAGCGCTGGAACGGGTAGACAGAACCCAGTTTCAGGATCTGGGTCAGCTCGTCCAGTGCGCTGCGGGACTCCTGCACCAGTGCCGGATCCCGCAGATCGTCGAGGGTCAGGCGGTCGCGGTAGTGGCGATCCACCCAGCCATCGAGGCGGGCAAACTGGCTGTCGTTGATAAGGCAGGCCGGATTGACCGCAGCGAGCTCCTGATCGTTCATGGCAACCCGCAGCCGCAGGCAGGCCGGGCCGCCTCCATTGCGCATGCTCTGCTTCACGTCCATATAATGAACGGCCTTGATAGGCGTGTTCATGGTCAGCAGCTTGTTCAGGTACGCCGACACCGCCGGATTGTCGCGGCACTCGGTGGGGGCGATGATGGCCATCTCGCCGCTCGGCAGGGTGAGGATCTGGGTATTGAACAGGTAGGATTTCACCGCATCCAGCACGGATACCTCGGCGGTCGGCACTTCGATAAAGTGCAAATCCCCCTCGCCAAACTTGCCGCGGATCTCGGTCAGTACCGCCTCGGTATTGAGGAACGCTTGCTGGTGGAAGAAGAGCACGTTCTGGTTACCCACCGCGATCACGTCGTTGTGGAACACCCCCTGATCGATCACCTCCGGGTTTTGCTGGATAAACACCACGCTCTCCTCGCCGAGGCCATGCAGGCGGGCGATGGCCTGGCTTGCCTCCAGGGTCTGGCGGGCCGGATAGCGCTTCGGCGCCGGGTGGGAGTAGTCAAAGGCACTGCGGCCATAGACAAACAGCTCGACCCCCGCCTCGCCATAGGCGCGGCAGAGGCGGGTGTGGTTGGCTGCCCCCTCGTCGCCGAAGTGGTCATTCTCCGGCAGATGGAGGTGGTGGCTGAAGTGGCGATCATTGTTGAACACGGCGCGCAGGATGCGACCAGTGACGTCAGGCTCCAGGGAGCGGTGAAACTTGTTGGTCAGGTTGGCGGGGGTGAAGTGAATGCGGCCATCCTGGGTATCGGCACTGGGGGAGACGGTGGCGGCGTTGGCTGTCCACATGCTGGAGGCCGAATAGCAGGCGGCCAGTACGGCAGGAGCCTGTTTGGCGGCCTGCTCCAGCACCCGGGCATCGTTGCCGGTGAAGCCGAGGCGGCGCAGGGTGGCGAGATTGGGACGCTCTTGTGGTGCCAGTACCCCCTGGGTCATGCCAAGCTCGGTCAGCGCCTTCATCTTGCGCAGCCCCTGTTTGGCGGCCTCTTTCGGATTGGAAGCCTCCTGGGCATTGCTCTGGGAGGCAACGTTGCCGTAGGAGAGGCCGGCATAGTTATGAGTCGGGCCGACCAGACCGTCGAAATTGACCTCGAAGTGCTTCATTGAGTACATCCTTTCGATTTTTATGATGGGTAGCGGTTCCTTCCGCGCGCAATGCGTCGGGGTTGGGCCATTATAAAGAGATTTTATGTTTTTGTAACAAGCCGGTAACCAGCAGACGTTTTTATGTCGTTTCAGATATAAAAAGAGGGGCGGTATGGCAGAAAATTGAAAAAGCGGTTGCGTCCAGCCTGTTGCCTTCGCATTAATAAATAAAGAAGCAATAAAAGAAGCCGTGTGGTTCGGGCTGGTCAGGCAAATTTGCTCACAAGATTGCTTTTTCGCGCCAAATCTCTTATACAGCCCCACAAAACCGCACACCAACCCCGTCGGGTGCAATGAGGATAATAGTTACAGCATGGGCAAATCACTGGTCATAGTGGAGTCTCCGGCCAAGGCCAAGACGATCAACAAATATCTGGGCAAGGACTACGTGGTGAAATCCAGCGTTGGTCATGTTCGCGATCTGCCCACCAGCGGCAGCGCCAGCACCGAGCCCAAGAAACCTGTCATTCGCGGCATCAAGTTGAGCGAATCCGAGAAGGCTGCCAAGGATCGCAAGGCCCTGTTTGCCCGGATGGGTATCAATCCGACCGCTGGCTGGAAGGCTAACTACCAGATTTTGCCCGGCAAGGAGAAGGTGGTCAGCGAGTTGCAAAGTCTGGCCGAGAAAGCCGACACCATCTATCTCGCAACCGACTTGGATAGAGAAGGAGAGGCGATCGCCTGGCACCTGCGCGAGATCATCGGTGGCGACGACAGCCGCTACAAGCGCGTGGTGTTTAACGAAATCACCAAGAGCGCCATCAAGGAGGCGTTCGCCCAGCCGTCCGAACTCAATATTGACCGCGTCAATGCCCAGCAGGCCCGTCGTTTCCTCGACCGCGTAGTGGGTTACATGGTCTCCCCACTGCTGTGGAAGAAACTGGCCCGCGGTCTCTCCGCCGGTCGGGTACAGTCCGTTGCGGTGCGTCTCATCGTCGATAAAGAGCGCGAAATCAAGGCGTTCGTTCCGGTCGAGTTCTGGGATCTCAATGCCGACCTGCTGACCGCCGACAAGAGCGATCTGCGGATGGAAGTGGTCAGCCGCAACGGGGCCGACTTCAAGCCGGTGACCCAGGCCGAGACCTTTGCCGCTGTCGCAGCCCTGGAAGGGGTCGACTACAAGGTGGTGAACCGGGAAGACAAGCCGACCGGCTCCAAGCCGTCCGCGCCGTTTATCACCTCCACCCTGCAGCAGGCGGCCTCTACCCGTCTGAGCTTCGGGGTCAAGAAGACCATGATGATGGCCCAGCGTCTCTATGAAGCGGGTTACATCACCTATATGCGTACCGACTCCACCAACCTCAGCAAAGAGGCGGTTGAAGCGGTGCGTGAATATATCGGCGAGCAGTATGGCGCGGCCTATCTGCCAGCCGAGCCGAATCTGTATGGTGCCAAGGCCAATGCTCAGGAAGCGCACGAGGCGATCCGTCCCTCCAACGTACAGGTGACTGCCGAGATGCTGGAAGGGATGGAGCCGGATGCCATGCGTCTGTACGACCTCATCTGGCGTCAGTTCGTTGCTTGCCAGATGACCCCTGCTCAGTACGACTCCTCCACCCTGACCGTTAAGGCGGGTGAGTTCGAGCTCAAGGCCCGTGGTCGTACCCTGCGCTTCGCCGGTTGGACCAAGGCGCTGCCGCCGATGGGTCGCAAGGGCGAAGATAGCCAGCTGCCGGCGGTGACCGTGGGCGAGCTGCTGAAACTGGTCAAGCTGGATCCGCGCCAGCACTTCACCAAACCGCCTGCCCGTTTCACTGAAGCGGCGCTGGTGCGCGAGCTGGAAAAACGCGGTATCGGCCGTCCGTCTACCTACGCCTCCATCATATCCACCATCGTCGATCGCGGTTATGTGCGGGTCGAGAGCCGCCGTTTCTTCGCCGAGAAGATGGGCGAGATTGTCACCGATCGTCTGGTGGAGAACTTCGTCGAGCTGATGAACTACGAGTTCACCGCCAAGATGGAAGACAAGCTCGATGGCATCGCCGAAGGGAGCCTTGAGTGGAAGAAGGTACTGGATTCCTTCTACGCCGAGTTTACCCAGGAGCTGGAGAAGGCCGACAAGGCGCCCGAAGAGGGCGGCATGCGTGCCAACCAGATGGTGATGACCGACATCGACTGCCCGGATTGCGGCCGCAAGATGGGTATTCGTACCGCCACCACCGGCGTGTTCCTCGGTTGCTCCGGCTATGCTTTGCCGCCGAAAGAGCGCTGCAAGAAGACCATCAACCTGGTCTCTGCCGACGAGTTTGTCTCCGCCACTGACGGTGAAGAGGCGGAAACCGAAGCGCTGCGCGCCAAGCACCGCTGCGGCGTCTGTGGTACAGCGATGGATGCCTACATCATCGATGACAGCCGCAAGCTGCACGTCTGTGGTCGCAACCCGGATTGCGATGGCTACGAGATCGAGAAGGGCCAGTTCAAGCTCAAGGGCTACGAAGGGCCGAGCATCGAGTGCGACCGCTGCGGTAGCGAGATGCAGCTCAAGAACGGCCGTTTCGGCAAGTACATGGGTTGCACCAACGAGACCTGCAAGAACACCCGCAAGATCCTGAAAAATGGCGACATCGCGCCGCCGAAGGAGGATCCGGTGCCGCTGCCGGAGCTCAAGTGCACCCAGTCCGATGCCCACTTTGTGCTGCGTGACGGGGCTGCCGGTCTGTTCCTGGCAGCCAGCAACTTCCCCAAATCCCGCGAGACCCGCGCGCCGCTGGTGGAAGAGCTCAAGCGCTTCAAGGACCGCATCTCGGCCAAGCACAAGTATCTGGCCGGTGCCCCGCTCACCGATCCGGACGGCAATCCCGCCATCGTGCGCTTCAGTCGCAAGACCAAGGAGCAGTACGTGATGAGCGAGGTCAACGGCAAGGCGACCGGTTGGACCGCTCACTACGACAACGGTACCTGGCAAGAGAGTTTGCCAAAGGCTAAAAAAGCCTGATGAAAAGAGGCCCCGACAAGGGGCCTCTTTGCTTATGGATAGCGGTATACTGAGACAGCTGCAAGGAGTGCAGCTGTCGTCAATCGCGAAGTAGACAAGGAGGTTGAGATGGAGATTAACGAGATCCGGCCGGGCATGAGCTGCATGACCCGTGAAGGAGCGGCCTATGTGCTGGAAGTGGACCGACAGAGCTTGCTGGTGCTGCTGCAGCGCGCGGATGAGACCATACCGGTGCAGGTGCGCAGCGACGAGATCCTGGCGCCGCTGGAGTGATCCGTCTGTGATCCCCTCAAAACGGCAGTAGAAAAAGCAGCTCGGCCAGATCGGGCTGCCATTGCCACTCCTTCATTCTGACCCGCCCACCGATCACCACGACCCCTTCTTGCTGCAGGCGTCCCGTTTGTTCGGCAAAGCCTGGCGATCCTTTCGGTAACGAGATAGTGCCCGCTGCGCTCAGCACCCGATGCCACGGCAGTACCTTGTCGGTTTCCCGCAGCACCTTGCCCACCAGTCTTGCCCGTCCGGGCAGCCCGGCCAGATCGGCCACCTGACCATAACTGACCACTCGGCCTGCCGGGATCAGGGCGATGATCGCTTCGATACGGGCCGTTTTGTTCAATGGGGATGGACTTGGTTCAATGCTCATAGACCCGATTCGTCAAAAACAACAGAAGCGCCATTGTGGCGCTTCTGTCATGAGGCTGGCAATGATTCAGCCGAAGGTCTGGCTAAGCCCCTTCAGTTGCTTGGCCCGTTCCAGCAGAGCCTGACTGGAGTGATCGACATCCAGCATCTTCTGACTGTTGGCGTGGGAGTACTCGGAGATCTGGTGGATACTGCGGCTGATCTCCTCTACTACCGCTTGTTGCTGCTCAGCAGCGGTGGCGATCTGGGTGGAGTGTTCGGTGACCAGCTCTATCTCTGCCAGCACGGTATGGAGGCTGCTGGCGCCCTGGCGGGTCATCTCGGCACATGCGCGGGTCTGTTGCAGGTTCTCTTGCATCATCCCCTTCCAGCGTCCCAGAGTGTGCTGGATCTGCTTGATGCTGCCCTGGATCTGCTCGGTCGCCTTGTGGGTGCGGGTCGATAGAGTTCGCACCTCGTCTGCGACCACTGCAAAACCACGGCCCTGCTCCCCGGCGCGAGCCGCTTCGATGGCGGCGTTGAGGGCCAGCAGGTTAGTCTGCTCGGCGATGCCCTGGATCTCGCCCATTACACTGCCAATCCGTTCGGATTCGCTGGCGAGCTCCACTGCCGAGTTGAACGCCAGCTCTGCCTGTTTGGCGAGCTGTTCGATCTGTTGCTCGGTCTGGTTCAACTGCTGGTTGGTTTGTTCACAACGATTGCGAGCTTCGTTGACCTGACCGTTGGAGTCCTGAATGTTGCGGGCGATTTCGTGAGCTGTGTTGGCCATTTGAGTCATAGCCGTAGCCATCTGCTGGGTCTGGGCATCTTGCTCGTTGATATCGAGACAGGCCTGATGAGAGGCCTGCTTCAGATTGATGGCCAAGGTTTGCAGAGGTGCCGTGGCATCGTTGATCCGCCCCAAAACGGTTCGGATGCGAGCCTGCAGCATCTTGATATGAAAATCGGCAATGGCGCCGGGGTTGTCACCGGAGTAGACCAGCCGGGTCAGACTGTCATATTCGCGGCCCAGCTGCTGCAGATAGTGGGGTAGGGCAAAGAGCTCGCGCCAGTAGGCTCCGCCAATAAGCAACAGGGGCAGCAGCATCAGCAGGACGGTCATGGCCCCTTGGCTGGCGAAGGTCCAGCCCATCAGGCCGAGCAGCAGCAGGGTAATGGCCGGGGTGCGCACTCTGGCAAGAGAGGGAAGGTTGCTGCTGTTGCCTCGCTCGGCCTTGAGCAGGGCTTGGTAGGTCTGAGCGGCGATGCGCTTGAATTGGGGCTCGGGCTTGCAGCGTACCGACTGGTAGCCGCTGATCCTGTTGCCTTCGTAGATGGGGGTGACGTAGGCATCTACCCAGTAGTAACGACCATCCTTGCAGCGATTTTTGACGATGCCGCGCCAGGGTTTGCCCTCCTTGAGACGGGCCCAGAGATCGGCGAAGGCGGCCTTGGGCATGTCGGGGTGGCGTACCAGATTGTGGTTGTGACCGACCAGCTCGTCGGCGCTATAGCCGGCGATGGTGCAAAAAGCCGGATTGGCATAAGTGATCACCCCGCGCAGGTCAGTGGTGGAGACCAGTTGTACGTCGGCAGGAAACTCCACTTCGCTATCCAGGGTATGGACATCTCTGCGGGCCATAGGAATACGCTCCGATGTTCTTGTTGATAATGTTGTCGTTGTTATTGTGGCAGATCTGGAGGTGGCCGCAGGCTCGCGCCAGCAGGAGGCAGACCAGCTTCATTGGGGGCTGGATTTTGCCAATAATGGCGGATGAATGGTAGGGGGAAGTTGATGTTTTGTTGGCTAATCGTAAAAAAGGCGGCCGATTGGCCGCCAAAGTAGAGACAACATTACCTCTGTGGCATCCGGTAGCGCACCTGCAACTGATCGAGGATCTGCAGCTGACCCGGCAGGCGGGCGGCGAAGTGCTCCCAGCCCTTGTGGGCGGGATCGCTCCAGGCCACCTCGGCCGTGGCCAGCATACGCGGGAACAACATGTAGTCGAGACGATCACGACTGGTGATCAATTCTGACCACAAGGGGCTCAGCACCCCGAGGATGTTATCGTTGGCATGGAAATCGGCTGGGGCAGGGTCACACGAGTAGATCTGCTCCAGATTGAGGGTACCCGCCCAGTAGAGGCCGGGTTCATGAATATCGGCGCTCCAGGCGAGATCGAGATAGAGGAACTGGGCGGGTGCCATCACCACCGGATAACCGGCCGCGGCAGCATCCAGCCCCGCCTGAAAGCTGGTCCAGGCACAGATGGCCGCTTTGCGGCTCACCTTGTCGCCATGCAGGATCTCCTCCCAGCCAATCATCTGTTTGCCTCTGGCGGCCAGATAGCGCTGGCAGTGGCGCAGCAGATGGCCCTGCAGCTCGCGGCAGTCGGCGTAGCCCTGCTCGGTCATCAGCAGTTGGCATGCGGGGCTGTCGGTCCAGACCCCGGTCGGCACCTCGTCACCCCCCATGTGGATCTGCGGGCCGGGAAAGAGCTCGCATACCTCGTCCAGCACCGCCTCCAGAAAGCGGTAGGTGCCGGGCAGGGCGGGGTTGAGCACGTTGTCATCGAAATGCTGAACCGAGCGGTAGCGGGAGTGATCCGCCGTTTCGATCAGCAACTCGGGCAGCGCCTTGATGGCGGCGTGGCAGTGGCCCGGAATGTCGATCTCGGGAATGACGGTGATGCCGAGCTCACCGGCATAGCTCACCAGCTCCTTCACCTCGCTCTGGGTGTAGTAGCCGCCATAGGGTTCGGCACCGCCGCTGAGCTGGGGGGCGATCGCCAGATCGTGGCCGCGCCAGGCACCCACGTCGGTCAATGCCGGGAAGGCCTTGATCTCGAGCCGCCACCCCTCGTCATCGGTCAGGTGCCAGTGAAAGCGGTTGAACTTGTAGAGGCTCATCAGCTTGAGCAGGCGCTTGATGGTGGCCGGCGTGTGGAAGTGGCGGGCGCAGTCGAGAAAAATGCCGCGAAAGCCAAAGCGCGGGGCATCCTCCAGCGTGATGCAGGGCAGGCTCTCCCCATGTTGCAGATACCACTGGGCTAGCGTCACCAGCCCATGACGCCAGCCCGTTTCGTCGGCGGCGGCAATTACCACCTCCTGCGGCGTGATGGTCAGTTGGTAGGCTTCGGGGGCCAGTTTGGCCTCGGTCAGCCGGATTTCTGCGTCGTGATCCTGCTCCAGCGCCAGCGATGTGAGTTCGTTGAAGTGGGCCAGCAATTTCGGCACATCGCGGGGGGCGCTGACATGAGCCCGCTCGGCCAGCCGGAAGTTCCCCTCCAGCAGTACCAGATGGGCCGGTTGCGGCACTATACCGGGCAGGGGCTCGACATCCGGCAGGTCGGGGCGGGCTACCGGCGGGTTATCCAGTCCGAGATCCTGCGCTGCCAGCGTCACCGGCAGCAGCTGGGCACCCGTGGTCGCCTCCGGCAAGCTGAGGAAAAAGCCCTGCGGCATGTCGGAGAGCTTCTTGATGGGGGTCTGGCGGCAGCAAAAGCGCAGCTCGCAGCTGCCTGTTTTTGGGACAATCACCTTGTAGCTGCCGCTCTGGCGCTCCAGCTCACCCCCTTGCAAGGAGTCGGGGTCGATGTGGCGAGCCAGACAGAAGTGCAGCTTCCACTTGGTATCCGGCATGCGGGAGAGGGTGAAGGTGAACCAGACATCCTCGCCGTCACGTCGGGTGACCTGGGTGTGGATCAGGGGTGTAAACATGGAAAATCCTCTGATTGGGCAAACAGGATGGCGCCATCGAGCGCATCTGCCTGGGGGGGGATCAGGTTGAGCTGGCCGAGACGGGGAGCGAGGCGGGTGCCAATCCCCCCCAGCAGGGCGATTTGTCTGGCACCCAGCTGGGTCATCCCCTCCAGCAGGATCCGCAGCTGTTCGCAGGTTTCGTCCAGCAGCTGATTGGCGAGCTCGTCGCCATCGCTGGCGGCATCGAATACCCAGGGGGCAAAGTGGCCATAGTCCGCCGGAATGGCGCGGGCGGCCCAGCGAACCACCTCGGCCTGATCCCGCTTGAAGCGATCCATCAAGCGGATGGCGAGGGTGCTGGGGGGCAGAATGCCGTCGTGGCAGAGCAGGGATTGCTGGATGGCGCGCAGCCCCAGCCAGGCACCGCTGCCTATGTCTGAAATGGGGAAGCCGCGGCCGGAGCAGGTGCGGATCTGCCCCTCCTGATAGACCAGCCCCACCGAGCCGGTACCGGCGATCAGAATGGCCCCCTCACGGCCGCCAAAGGCGCCGAGGCAGGCACCGAAGGCATCGGAGGTGAGCCTGACGCTGGCAAAGGGGAAGGGCATCTCGAGCAGGGCGTGATAGCAGTCGGCCAGCTCGGCGGAGGCGAGCGCCAGTCCGACCCCCATCTGCTGTTCACTCTCGATAGCGATCCCGGCGACAAGGCGGGCGCTGGCGATGGCAGCCAGCACATTGGCGTGGGCATGGGGGATGCCCAGCTCCAGATTGGATCCTGCCGCGCGCCCCTCTCCGAGCAGCTTGCCCGCCCGATCCCGAATGCGGGCGCGTGTGTGGGTGCCCCCGCCATCGACACCGACCCAGAACTCAATCATGGCGACCTCCATTTCCCTGCGCATTCAGCCAGGTGATGGCCAGGGCAAACCAGGCGGCGTGGGGGATCCACTGCTCGCCCCAGCGCCAGTTCTGATCCAGCCGATCCTTGTACTCCTCCGGAATAAAGGCCACCTCATTTTCGTCATCGAATCCGGCGGTGATGCCGTTGCAGATGCCCCCCTGCGCATTGGGATACCCGGCGGTATAGGCGGGGTTGTTGATGCCGTGGCCAGCCAGCATGCAGGCGTTGAAGGGGTTTTGCCCGAGGATCCAGTCGAGTTGGCGCTGACCGTAAGTGATGAGCGGCTGGCTCTGGCGGGGGAAGTGGCGGGCGCCAGCAAAGGCCATGGTCGCCAGCGATGCGAGGCGGGCGTTCTCCCCCTGCCACCAGTAACCGGACTCGTTGTGGTGGGGCATAAAGAAGCTGACGCGCGGCGCTTCATCCACCCCTTTCACATATTGGCGGGCGAGGGAGAAGGGGTTGCCCGCGCGGGCACAGAGCGCCAGCTCGGCGGCCAGCGCCTGCTCCACCACGGTTTGTACCCTAGCCTTGTATTCCTGATCCGGCTCTACGCCCAGATATTCCAGCAGCGCCAGCACCGGCAGGCCCGCCTCGGTGGCGTGATAGTAGGGGCGCGAGCCATCCTCGTTGGCCGACCAGTAGTGACCCAGCTCAGGATGAGGGCGCTGGCGGGCACAGAGCTTGCTGGCACGGGCTCTCGCCTCATTGAGCCACTCGCTGCCGAGGGTGCGGGTCAGCTCTACCGCTGCCAGCAGGGCGCAGTAGTCGTCGATGATGTTTTCGACCCCGTCATCCAGATAGGAGAGGTTGTGTTCACGCAGATGCAGGTAGCCGCGTTTGGCGGCCTCGGCGTAGCGGCTGGCATCGAAGTCGCCGCTGACGCTCTCGCGGGCGGCGCGGGCCAGCGCGGCGATGGCCATGCCGCCCCCTTGGCGAAAACCTGCCTGCCAGTTGGCGGACTTGAGCCCCTGCTGGGTGGCATAGGCGCATAGCTCGCGCTGCTCCGGGTCCTTGCTCCACTTGTCGAACAGGGTCATGTAGAAGAAGCCCGACTCATCCTGCATCCGGCAGAGGAAATCGGCGCCGTGCAGCGCCTCGTCATTGAGCCGCTTGCAGAGGTTCACCCCGTCGATATCGCGGCGCGGGGCCAGCAGTTCCCGGCACTTGAGCAGAGCCCACACCACCATGGGGGTCTGCTGGGGGTTGAGGTAGTTGGCGTAGGAGAGGTGGCTCAGGTACTTGCTCATGTCGCCGCTGGCATCGAACCAGCCGCCGTGAACATCTTTGTGCTGGTCGGTGCCAAACAGGCGGGCGCTGCGGTCGGCCCGATCGAAGGTGCCGCTGGCGCGCTGCCCCTTGAAGTAGTGAATGACATCGGAGAGACAGCGGCTGGCCAGCAGATCCTGGCCGATGGCAAAACGGGTCGAACGGACAATGCCTTGGGCAGTGATCGCCTCCAGCCGATAGTGGCCGGGCTCTTTGAAGGCGGAGAAGTCGGCACGCCAGTAAGCGCGGCCCTGCCAGCCGGGGACGCTGCCCGCCGGTTGCAGCGGGGTTTCAAACAGGATCTGGCCATCATCAAGGCGTTGCAGCCTGACATAGCCGCCGAGATCAGGGGCGGGGGAGGTTTGCAACAGGGCGACCTTGTGTCCGTCGCACTCGTAGCCCACCTGATTGATCAAGAGTTCCATCAAGGTATTACTCCTGTGGTTCACCGCCGGGCGGTGAGGCACATCACGGGGCTGTGGCCGCCCCGTATCGAGGCATGGCCGGACAGGGTTGTCCGGCCGGTCTAAGGCTCACCCTCACTCGTAGAGGTAGCAGCGCACGAAGTGGTTGTCGGCAAGCTTGGTGATGGGGGGCAGCGCCTCCTTGCAGCGGGGCACCGCCTGATTGCAGCGCCCGGCAAACGGGCAACCGCAGGACTCCGGCGTCCAGAGCGGGATCTCCCCCTTGCGGCCTCCCTCCAGCTCGGCGTGGATGCTCTTCTCGGGGTCTGGCACCGCCGAGATGAGCAGCTGGGTGTAGGGGTGCTGCGGGTGGTGCAGGATTTCGTCCACCTCGCCCCACTCCACCATGTGCCCCACATACATCACCGCCAGATCTTCCGCCACATAGCGGGCGGTGGCGATGTCGTGGGTAATGTAGAGCATGGAGACGCCGAGCTCGTTCTTCATCTGCTCCATCAGGTTGAGGATGCCGATGCGAATGGAGACGTCGAGCATGGAGGTGGGTTCGTCCGCCAGCACCACTTCCGCCTCCACCGCCAGATTGCGGGCGATGTTGACCCGCTGGCGCTGGCCGCCGGAGAGCTGGTGCGGATACTTGGCCGCCGTCGCCTTGGCGGGGGTCAGGCCGACCTTTTCCAGCAGGGCGTAGACCATGTCGGGCAGCTCTTTCTTGTCGATCACCTTGCTGTGCAGCAGCAGGGGACGGGCGATGTGGTGATAGATGGTGTGGGTCGGGTTGAGCGAACCGAACGGATCTTGCCACACCATCTGCACGCTCTGGCGATAGTCCAGCAGGGCGGTGCCCTTGTTGAACTCCTCCAGATCGTGGCCGCGATAGAGAATGCGCCCGGCACTGAGCTTGTACATCTTGGCGATGATCTTGGCGATGGTGCTCTTGCCGGAGCCCGACTCCCCGACCACCGCCAGGGCGCGGCCCCGGTGCAGGTTGAAGGTGATGTCGGAGAGCGCCCGCATCTTGCCACTCTTGATGGCATTGGAGTTGATGGGGAAGTCCTTGTAGAGGTGCTGGACTTCGATGATGGGTGCATCGGTTTTGGCGATTTGCATGACAGACATCCTTAACAGCCAGCGGCCTTGTCCAGATAGATCACGGAATCTTGTTGCAGTCCCTGCTCCTCATAGAGGTGGCAGGCGGTCTGTTGCCCGGGGCGGATCTCGGCCAATCTGGTGTACTCCTGACGGCAGCGATCGTGCACCTTGCCGCAGCGGGCCTGAAAGCGGCAGCCGACCGGCACCTCCAGCAGGTTGAGCGGTGTGCCCGGGATCCCCTCCAGTACCTTCTTCGGCCCGTGCAGGGGCGGGAAGGAGTTGCCGAGCCCTCTGGTATAGGGGTGCAGCGGCGCGGTCAGGATCGCCTTGGAAGGAGCCACCTCCACCAGCTCACCGGCATACATGATGCCGATGCGATCGCAGAACTCCACCATCAGGGAGAGGTCGTGGGTGATGAACAGAATGGAGAAGTTGAACTTCTCTTTCAGGGCATAGACCTTCTGCAGGATCTCCCGCTGTACCACTACATCGAGCGCCGTGGTTGGCTCATCCATGATGAGCAGCTCGGGGTTGAGCGCCATGGCGATGGCAATCACCAGCCGCTGGCGCATGCCGCCGGAGAACTGGTGCGGGTAATCCTTGAGCCGGCTCGGGTGAATATCGACGATGGTGAGCAGCTCCTGAGCGCGCTTGATCGCCTCGTAACGGGTCATGCCGGGGTTGTGGGCCAGCAGCACGTCGCAGAACTGCTCCTCCATCCGCAATACAGGGTTCAGGGCGTTCATGGCGGACTGGAACACCACCGACACCTGTTGCCAGCGGTAGGAGCGCAGTCGCTCGTCGTTGTAATGGAGGATGTTCTCCCCCTTGAACAGGATCTCGCCACCGCTGATGTAGGCGGGTGGCTTGTGCAGCCGGGCCACCGAGAAGGCGACGGTGGATTTGCCGCAACCCGACTCACCGGCGAGACCGAAGATCTCGCCCTGTCTGATATCGAAGCTCACCGAGTTGACGGCGCGCACGTCGCCATTTTCGGTGATGTAGTCGACGCAAAGATTGCGTACTGACAGCAGGGGATGCTTGTTCATGCTGTCTTCTCCTGTGCGGCAGAGAGTGGTGTTGCGACCGGGGTGGCAAGTTTCTTCCAGCGGCTCAACCCTTTGTGGGAGCGCAGCTGCGGGTTGGCAATCTCGTCGATGGCGAAGTTGAGCAGGGCCAGACCGGCACCCAGGGTGGCGATGGCAAAGCAGGGAGCCAGGATCTCCCACCAGGCGCCGACCAGAATGGCGCTGGAGGTCTGGGCGTTGTAGAGCATGATGCCCCAGCTCACCACAGTCGGGTCGCCAAGCCCCAGGAACTCCAGAGTCGCTTCAGTGACGATGGCGTAGATGATGGAACCGATAAAGCTCACCCCGATGATGGAGATGAGGTTGGGCAGGATCTCTACCAGAATGATGCGCCAGGCCGGCTCGCCCAGTACTTCGGCGGCGATGACGAACTCTTTCTCGCGCAGGGCCAGGGTCTGGGCTCGGATGACCCGCGCGCCATAGGCCCACGAGGTCAACCCTATTATCACGGCAATCACCGCCGGTGACGCCTCCCCGATAAAGCTCGCCAGCACCAGTAGCAAGGGGAGGTTGGGGATCACCAGCACCACGTTCATCAGGAAGGTGAGGCACTCATCCACCAGACCGCCGAAGTAACCGGCGGTGATGCCGATGGCGACGGCCAGGGTGCAGACCAGCAGGCCTGCGCTGAAGCCCACCAGCAGCGAGATACGGGCACCGTTGGTGAACTGGGCCCAGATATCGTGGCCCATGCGGGTTGAACCCATCACGAACTCGGCACTGGGCGGCTGGTGCGGGCGAGCCACCCGTTTGGTCGGCTCGTTGCTGGCCAGAATGGGGGCAAAGAGGGCCATCAGTACGAAGGCAACCACGATGGCGAGGCCACAGGCAGCCTTCTTGTTGCCCAGCAAGATTTTGAGAATGGTCGGCATACGCATCTTATTTGCCTCCTGTACGCAGACGGGGATCCAGGAAGACGTAGAGCACGTCGGCCAGGAAGTTGAAGCTGAGCATGGTGATGGTCATGATGAGCAGCTGCCCCTGAATGAGCGGGTAGTCGCGGGCCAGAATGCCCTGATAGAGGGTCAGGCCCAGGCCGGGATAGTTGAAGATCACTTCGGTGATGAGGGAGCCACCGATGACGAAGCCGAGTGCCATGGAGAGGGCAGTGACGCTGGGCAGAATGGCGTTGCGGGCGCCGTAGTTGAAGATCACCCGGTTGCTGGAGAGCCCCTTGGCCTTGGCCATGGTGATGTAATCCTCGCCCAGCAGGTTGATCATGTTGTTGCGCATGGTGATGAGAAAGCCCCCCACCTGCACCACGGCCAGAGTCAGCACCGGCATGATGGCGTGGGTCATGATGCTCTTGATGTGCTCCCAGCCCCAGTCAGCCTTGATCTCCGGGCTGTAGGCGTAGCCGATGGGCAGCCACTCGAGGCTGACCCCGAACAGGAACAGGGCGAGCAGGGAGACCACCACCGGCGGAATGGCCTGCATCACCAGGGTGAGCGGGGAGAGAATGCTGTCCATCCGGCCGCCGCGATACCAGGCGGCGAAGATGCCGACGATGGAACCGAGGGAGAAGCTCAGGATGGTGGAGGTGCCGACCAGAAACAGGGTCCAGCCGATGGCACGGCCCAGCACGTCAGAGACCTGCTGCGGGTAGAAGCGCACCGAGGTGCCGAGATCCCAGGTGAAGACACTCTTCACATAGGTGAGAAACTGGGTGCCGATGGGGCCGTCGACGAAGCCGAAGGTGGCTTTGAGGGCTTCCAGGGCGGCGGGTTCCATCATGGCGCCAGCGCGGGCAAACATCACGGAGACAGGATCCCCTGGCATGGCACGGGGTAACAGGAAGTTGATGGTGGCGGCTACCAGAAAGGCAACCAGGTAGAAGGAAAAGCGTCTCAGTATGAATCCCATGATAGTACCTTTTACTGCAAGTCTGCCCCGCGTCGGGTATAGCGACCCCAACCCCGGCGGTGCCGGGCAAGAAGGGGATTAACGGGGAAGATGGCCCCCCGCAGGGGGCCGGGATTGTTTAGCTGTTTGGCTTGAGGGACAACACGTGCAGCAGACGCTCAGGGGTGTCCGGGTGGAGCTGAGGTTTGGCTACCGGGTTATCAGCACTGAACCAGCCGTTGAAGCGCTTGGTGCTGTACTCGTACCAGGTCGGGTTGTTGAAGACCGGAATGATGGTCTGGTTGGCACCAACACGATCCTGGATGGCGAACATGATCTCCTTCTGCTTGGCCGCATCGGCGGTCTGGGTGAAGTCATCGATCAGCTTGTCGAGCTCGGGATCCTTGTAACGGGGCGCGGCGAAGCGGTTGCCACGGTCGCCCATGTTGCGGGAGTGGAACGCGGTCTCGAAGTACTTGTGCGGGTTGGCACCGGCAAAGTAACCCTGCAGGGCGACATCGAAGTCACCGGTGATCAGGTTCTCGGTCCAGACGGTCGCTTCCGGGGTGGCGGTCTTGGCGTTCAGGCCCAGCGCCTGCAGCCCTTCTACACCAATCTGAACTGTGTTGACCCAGTCGGTCCAGCCGTTCGGTACCAGTACCTTGAACTCGATCTTTTTGCAGCTCGGAGTGTCGAGGAACTTGTCGCCGTCACAATCCTTGTAGCCTGCCTCTTTCAGCAGGGCCTTGGCCCCTTCCAAGTCGAACTTGTTGTACTTGCCGTACTTCTTGTCCACTTCCGGGTTGTTCCAGGAGTCAAAGGCTTTGCCCAGACCTGACGGGTACTCGTTGACGGTGGGGTAGCCGTAGCCCGCGATATCCACCATGGACTGGCGGTCCATCGCCATGGAGAAGGCGCGGCGGAAGTTGATATCGTTGAAGGCTTCGTTATTGCCCGGGTTTTTGGTCTGGAAGTTGACGTTGAACGCCACGGTACCGGAGGCCGGGAACCAGTATTTGTTGTTCTTCGGATCGTTGCCGACGTAGAGGCGCTCGATATCCGGTACGAAGGAGCCGAACCAGTCGATGTCACCTTTCATGACAGCGGCCAGCACCTGGTCGTTGGTGGCCATCTGCGGCATGCGGATACAGTCGATGGCGAGGTTGGCGTTATCCCAGTAGTGCGGGTTGCGGCACTGGGTATAGAGCTGGGCGGAGAAGTTGTCCACTTCGGTGAAGGGGCCAGTACCAACCGGCTTGTCGTTGGTGAAGGCAACCGGATCTTTCACCGATTTCCACTGATGCTCCGGCACGATAGGTACCAGCACCAGATCGTTCACCACGTTGGTGTTGACCTCGGTCAGGTCGAATTTGACCTTGTTGGGGGCCAGCTTCTCGACGCTCTTGATCTGGGTCCAGATTGAGCGCTCATCCAGCGCCTTGTTGGCCTTGACCAGATTGAAGGAGAAGATGATGTCATCGGCATCAAAGGCTTCGCCGTCAGACCACTTCACGCCGTCACGCAGATCGAAGGTGACGGATTTCAGGTCATCGCTGAACGCATAGTTGGTGGCCAGACGATAGACGGGTTTGCCCCCTTGCATATCGTTGAAGATCACCAGCGGTTCATAGATGAAGTGACGGGTGGTGTGCAGCAAGCCCGCTTGCAGGAAGGGGTTGAAGTTCTTGACCCAGGCGGTTTCCTGCTGTGCGACCATGGTCAGCACGGTTTTGTTTTCTGCGGCCATGACGTTACCGGCGGCACCGGCAAGCATCATGGTTCCCAGCATTACAGCGGTAGAGATTTTGGATACTTTGGCAAGCATATGTTTTCCTTTCTTATTTTTTGGCATTCCCGAGGGTTCGCCTTGTTTTGTGTGAGCACCGGTTTCGCATGCTGATGAAATCGGCCCTCTGTGTTGGTCAGGTGTCTAACCTTTGTCGTTCTGTTTTCCAACGCCCTAAGCAAACCAGAATTAACAGGAAAACAACAACTATTGATTTCGTTGTTTTCGTAAAAATTGACGGTGTTACGTCAATCTCGTCAAAATGCTTTTTTATCTTTTTAGAATCATTGGTTTGCGTTATTTGCTCTCGCGTAGGAAGTGGCTGTGAAAATGGCGTATATGACAAATTTGTGAATTGGATCTGCTCTCGGTTTCGGGGTCGGGCGGGGCTTTGTTTTGCATAAAAAGAAACCAGATTGCCAATTGTGATCCGGCGCCCGTTTAGGGCGCCGTGTCACGGCTTGCGGTTGGCGAGTTGACGCAGGGTCTGGGCGCTGTGCTGCAACTGCTGGCGCTGGTGGTCATTGAGCGGGCAGTGGCCCAGCACATACTCGGTGGTGGCCACCACCGTCTTCCAGCGTGGCGACTTGGGCAGGGTATCCAGACTCAGGTATTTGTCGAGGGTGCGGGTCTGCGGGCTGGATCTGTCCATATAGACCCGCCACAGCTTGCTCTTCTCCGCCAGCACGATTTTGCCCTTGCCGGTCCCCTGCTGCCAGGCATCCAGGGTGAGCTGCATGGTCTCTACCAGCGCACGGCGCAGCGGCTCGTCATCCTGCTGGCGAATGAGGTCGTCGGCCAGCGAACGGAACTCGCCACCCAGGCGGCTCAGCTCGCCCAGCAGCTGTTCATCTTCGATGATGGCTTGCCGCGAGAGGTTCTTGAGGGCGTTCTCCAGCGCCATTACCCGGTTCTCATCCTGACGCAGCTCGGTACTCAGAGTGAGGGCGAAAGCGGCCTGTCCTCCGAGTGCGATGGGCAGGGCACGGGCGTTGAGCACATCTTTTTGCCCGGCCACCAGAAACTCCAGATTGTGTTCCCGCTCGCTGGCAAGGTCGGGCCACTGCTGTTGCAGCGGGGTGGCGAGCCACTCATTGAGGGGCTGCCCCTCCATGGCTTCCGGCTCCTGCCCCAGCAGGCGTGCCATCACCCGGGAGGCAAACAGCACTGTGCCCTGCTCGTCGATAAAGATCATGGGGTCGGCCCCTTCGCCGAGCAGGGCCAGCAGGCGCTGCTGATCCTGATGCAGTCGTTCCTGCAGGGTGAGGCGATGTTCGATCTCCTGCTTCAATAGCCGGTTCTCTACCAGCGAGGCGCGTCCGGCCTTGGCCTCCAGCAGTGCCTTGACCCGGGCAAACAGCTCTTCTTTGCAGAAGGGTTTGACCAGATAGTCGTTGGCTCCGGCCCCGAAGCCCTCCTCGATATCCTTGGGCTGGTTGAGGGCGGTGAGCAGCAGCACCGGCAGCATATCTTTCGGGTGTTGCTGGCGCAGGCGACGGCAGACGTCAAAACCGGAAAGGGTCGGCATCATCACATCGAGCAGGATGAGGTCCACCTGCACCTCGGCCAGCTTGGCCAGCGCATCGTGGCCGTCACTGCTGGGCAGGATGCGGTAGCCGCAGGGCTGCAGCAGATGGCGCAGGATGTGCAGGTTGATGGGCTCGTCATCCACCACCAGAATGAGCGGAGCATCCTCGGGGGGAGGGGGCAGATCGTCGCTCTCCCAGTTCGGCAGGATCAGCGGTTGCTGGCGCACCAGCTGATGCTCGATCTGGCGGCTGTCGAGAGTCAGATTGGCCGCTTTGCCGGTGGCAAGGGGCAGGGTAAAGGCGAAGGTCGAGCCAACGCTCGGCTCGCTCTCGACAAACAGCTCGCCCCCCATCAGGTGCACCAGCTGGCGGGTGATGGAGAGACCAAGGCCGGCCCCCTGCTTGCTTACCTCCGGGCTCATCTGCACCAGCGGCTCGAAGATGTGTTCCAGATGATCGGGGGCAATGCCGATGCCGGTGTCGGTGACCTTGATGCGCAGGAAGTTGTTCTCGACGATGGCACTGAGCACCACCTTGCCCTGCGGCGTGTACTTGATGGCGTTACCCACCAGGTTGTAGAGCACCTGTTCGAGTCGTTGCTCGTCGGCCAGCACCGGCGGTAGTTCGGCCGGGCTGATATCCACCAGGGTGAGGGGTTTGGCCTGCACCAGATGCTGGCAGAGGTCCAGCACCAGCCGGATAACCCCCTTGGATGAGACGGGCTGGGAGTGGATCTCCAGCTGGCCGTAGCGCATCTGGTGGTAGTCCAGCAGATCGTCAACCAGACGGGCCAGGCCGTCTGCACTCTTGATGATGAGGCCGAGCTGCTTTTGCTGCCCTTCGGTCAAATCCTGCTGGCTGGCGAGCATCGACTCGGCCATCCCCTTGATGCCGTGAATGGGGGTACGCAGCTCGTGGGAGGTGTTGGCCAGCAGTTCATCCTTGAGCTTGTCCGCTTGCTGCAGGCTGAGGTTCTGCTTGTGGGTCAGCTTGACCTGCTGTTGCAGCTCCTGGGTCTGCTGTTCGATCAGTTCGATCTTGTCCTTCACCGAGCGCTGCATATGGCGAAACGCCTCGGCCAGCCGGTCGATATCATCGCCGGTGCGCTCGATGGCGATGGGGTGATCCAGCGCGCCGTCGGCCACCTGCTCGGCCGCTTCGGTCAGGGAGCGCAGCGGCGCCGTGATGGAGTGAGAGAGCCAGCGGGAGAAGAGGATCAGCAGCAGCACCGAGCCCGCGCCCAGCACAATCACCAGAGTCTCCAGCTGGCGGATCGGGGCATAGGCTTCCCGGGTGGAGATCTCGGCGATAAAGGCCCACTCGGTATCGAACACCTTTACCTGGGTGTAGGCGGCCAGCACCTCGTCATCCTGATAGGAGTGGAACAGCCCGACCCCCTGCTCGCCGGAGAGCGTCTTGGTGATGAGGGGCGTTTGCAGCGGCCGGAAGTTGGGGCTGAAGCTGTTCTCGACGCTGAACTCCGGCGCCAGCCAGGCATCGGCGCGCATCCGCTTGTCGGGGCCGATCAGGATGGTCTCGCCGGTCTCGCCCAGCCCCTCCCGCTCCGCCATGATCTGGTTGAGCTTGTCCGGCAGCAGCTCGAAAATCACCACACCGCGCACATAGTCGTACTGCATCACGGGGGCTGCCATGTAGGCGACCACCTGCCCGGTCAGCTCGTTGCGGCCAAAATCGGTGAACTCGAAGATCTGCTGCGGTTTCTGGCCGCCATCAAGGCGGCGTTTGATCTTGGCGAAGGTCTGGCCCAAGCCACTGCCCTGGTAGGGGCCGGAGAGCAGATTGGTGGCAAAGTTAGGGTGCTTGGTGACCGAATAGACCACATCACCGTTAAGGTCCACCAGAAAGATGTCGCTGTAGTTGGACTTGCGCACCATGTCGGCATAGCCGCGATGAAAACGCTGGTGCACCCGGCCATACATCTCGTCGGCGAGGATAAGCGCCGTGATGGAGGGTTCGATCTCCACCTGACTGTCCGGTTTGCGCAGTTGATCCCAGGAACCGGGCAGATAGCGGGCCTGGGCGCGGCTGCGGGCCTCCTGCGGTGTGGTGCCCAACTTCTCGAAGGCGCCGGTAAAGCCATAGAAACGGCCGATACTGTTGCCGGCAAAATCCTGCTGGGAGAAGTTGATGATCTGCTCTTTGAGGTTGTTGAAGTAATCCTCGAGCTGACTCTTCTTGATATTACGGACGGAGACCAGATGGTTGGAGGTCTGGGTGGTGAGATCCTTGCCGTGGCTGTATAGGAAGAAGAGGGTGATGACCAAAAATGGCACCATGCCCAACATGAAAAAAGCCAGCATTAACTGCGGCCTGAGCCCACGAAGCGTGAAGATCCCTTTCATCTTGTGATTTTCAATTGAGAATCCGGTTATTAAGCTGCTCAAGTCTCGAACGAAAGCGTAATCATTTCAACGACTTTATCCCAAATTCGTTTGGTGGGTCACAGCGGGATGGATAAAATTGCAGCAAGGCGTTTAAACCATGAGCAAACAGTCTGCGTCAGGGCCTAAATTGCGAAAAAGGGGTTGTGCTAGCGCTCGTGGTACGTATAATGCGCCTCGTTGTCAGGCAACTGGCACGAAAGCAGTAACGCGGGAATAGCTCAGTTGGTAGAGCACGACCTTGCCAAGGTCGGGGTCGCGAGTTCGAGTCTCGTTTCCCGCTCCAATTTTCCATCACACCAACGATGGAACTCACTTTCAAGACAATCAGTCTTGTCAGCATGGCGCGTTAGCAAAGCGGTTATGCAGCGGATTGCAAATCCGTTTAGTCCGGTTCGACTCCGGAACGTGCCTCCATCTTCTCTCTATTTTCCCTGATTTATCACTCTTCAAGCCGTGAAGCTTGGTCAGTATCCTTGCTGTACCAGTAACTGTTCGCAGCCAGCCTGTTTCCACTCGCGCTCGAGATAGTGGCTCACATCCGCCATGTTTTGCCCCCGATATTGAAACTGCACCTCGGCACTGTGCAGGTTGAGATCCGCAATCCGTTGCTTCAGCGTGCCACATTGCCACAGGCTGACGGTGGGCACGCCCCGTTCGGCCAGCACGATGGTATCTTCCCGATTCAGTTGCCATTCCTCCAGTTGTGCCCGTGTCAGGGCAACCATCAGCACCAGCAGTGCCACTTCCGGCAGTTTCATGCGTGTCTCCCTACTGCATGTTTTTCCCCTGATAACTGTGGCAAAGCGCACGATTTTCGCAAGTTTGTTAACTGTTGGTTAATGACGTAACCCGTTTTCAGTATTTCCCGTTTTTCACCATTTTTTTATAAAAAAATGCGTTGGTGATGTAGTAATCCTACATGGAGTGGGGTAATCTTTGCTCAGTGGTCTTACCAGTAAGGAGTTACATCATGTTTCATCCCTTTTCCCTGACTCAGATTATTCTTCGTCGCATTTATGTATTGCTGGTGGGCATTCTGGCTTTCCCCGTGATGCTGTTTCGCAGCGATCGTGCCCGCTTCTACAGCTATCTGCACCGGATCTGGAACAAAACCAGCACCAAACCGGTGTGGCTCAAAATGAGCGAGCGTGGCGAGCGGATCTTCTACTAAACCCCATTCGCATCATGTGCAAAAAGAGACAGCCAAAGCTGTCTCTTTTTTTATCTGTATGCCGCAACTCCTGCCTCCCAACACTACTCAGATTGTTTATTTCTTGTTTCTTTAAAGTTGCATCCAGCCCTGCCTGTTGGCGGGGATTTTTTATGTCTGACACATCTCTTTTGATGGAAGCAGTGAAGAAGATTAACGGGATGAAAGCACCATATGGCACTTTCCTCGTTCATTAATGGGTGGTCGTCGAGAAATTTTCAATGATGAAATAGTTGTTTAAAATCAATTAATTGAGTGTTTGCCTTTGGGTTTTTTAACTCTTTTTATGTTTTTTTGAAAGGGAATATCCCGTTTGCCGGTTCTATTGCAGGTACCCGGTTGCGACAAATCGGGGATATCAGCAACATCCAACGACATCAAAAGGAACATGAACATGAATGTTAAAAAAAGCACTGCTATCGCCTCCGCCATGACCGGTCTGCTGGCGCTGGGCGCCCAATTTATCGCGGCACCAGCAATGGCTGCCGATGAAAAGGAGAAGTGCTACGGCGTGGTCAAGGCCAGCAAGAATGACTGTGCGACCAAGAGCAGCTCCTGCGCCGGTACCGCCAAGGAAGATGCTCAGGGTGATGCCTTTGTGGTGATGCCCAAAGGGCTGTGCGAGAAGCTGGTCGGCGGTTCGCTGCAACCCAAGTAAGAGACATCGGGCAGGGGATGGCCAATGGGTCGCCCCCTGCATCTTCTCTGATTGGCGAAAGCGAGTCTTGCGATGAACCCTTTGATTGGTATCGGATTACGCACTCCCCATTACGATGAGATCCGGCAAACCCTGCCGGCAGTCGGTTGGCTGGAGGTGCACAGTGAAAATTACTTCGAATGGCACAGTCACGGTTTTCAGGTGCTCGCCGAACTGGCGCAGCACTACCCCGTCAGTCTTCACGGCGTTGGCATGTCCCTCGGTTCTGCCGACCCGCTCGATCCGCACCATCTGCAGCAGTTGTCGACACTGGCCGCGGCGATCAAACCGGTACGGATCTCCGAACATCTCAGCTGGGGCAGCATTGGTGGGCGTTACTTCAACGATCTGCTGCCGGTGCCCTATACCCGAGCCTCCCTGCGCTACATGAGCGACAAGATCCAGCAGGTACAACAGACCCTGGGTTGCCGCATGTTGATTGAAAATCCCTCCTCCTATCTGCAACTGCCCGGGGAGATGAGCGAGTGGGAATTTCTGGCCGAGCTGCAGCAGCGCAGCGAATGTGGCATCCTGCTCGACCTCAACAATCTCTATGTCAGTGCCTTCAATCACGGTTTCTCTTGCGATGAGTATCTGGCGGCGATCGATCTCGCCACCGTCGGGGAGATCCATCTGGCCGGTTATACCGAGAAACAGCTGCCGGAAGGCTCCCTCTATATCGATACCCACAGCGTCCCTGTGGTGGAGCCGGTCTGGGAACTCTATCGCCAGATCTGCCGCAAGCAGGCCATTCCCACCCTGATTGAGTGGGACCTCGAGATCCCGCCGCTGTCGGTCTTGCTGGCAGAGGCGGCGAAGGCCGGCGCCATTCTGGATGAGGCGCGTGCCATGAGTGCACCACGGGAGGTGGCCCATGGCTGAACTGGCACAGCTGCAACAGCACTTTGCCGATGGTCTGCTGGGGGCGCCTGACGCCATTTCCCCTCACATCAGCTCCCGGCTCTTTTCTGCCGAATCTGTGCTGCAGGTCTATCGCAACCACTTCATCCTGAGCCTTGGCGAGGTGCTGGCGAGCAGTTATCCCGCCGTCAAGGCTATGGTCGGGGATGACTTTTTTGCAGCGGCGGCCCGTGGCTTCGTATTGGCCGAGCCGCTCAGGGAAGGGAGCGTCATGCATTATGGCGCCGGATTTGGCCAATGGTTGGCCCGCTTGCCGACTACAACCGGGCTGCCCTGGCTGGAGGCGCTGGCTCAGTTCGAATGGCAGCTTGAGCGTGCCAGTCTGCTGCCGCTGGAATCACGCTGCTGGCCAGCCGAGCGTCTGGCCGCATTATCGCCGCAACAATGGGAGCGGCTGCGGCTGTTGCCAGCCACGGATCTGCTGCTGGTTGCCAGCGATTATCCGGTGCTGGCCCTGTGGCAGATGGCGCTGCACTGTGGTGAAGCGGTGGAGGTGCTTGATGCCCCCGTCTGGTTGGCACTGAAGAAACAGCCGGATTGCCGGGTTGCCCCCTTGCCCCTGACGGCGGGTGAGTGGGCGCTGCTACAGGATTGTCTCGCTGGTACGGCGCTGGTCGATCTGCTTGCGGCCGACCCTGCGGCCAGTGAACATCTCACTCGCCTGATAACCCTTGGTCTGCTGGTGGATATGGAGGTAATGCCATGATGGCAAACAAATGGCTGGCGCTGGCCAGCTCGAGTGGTGATTTGCCGCGCTGGAGCAGTGCTGGTGTGCTGTTGTTGGCGCGGCTTTGGGTCGCCTCGGTTTTTATCACTTCAGGCTGGCTCAAGCTGACGGCGTGGGATTCCACCCTCTATCTGTTTGAATCCGAGTATCAGGTGCCCCTGCTGCCCTGGTTGTGGGCTGCTTATCTGGGTACGGCGACCGAGCTGCTGTTGCCGCTCTTCCTGCTGGCGGGGCTTTTTACTCGCCCGGCCGCCTTGCTGCTGTTTGGCTTCAATATCATGGCGGTGATCTCCTACCCGACCCTCTGGGCGGGTGGCTTTTACGATCACCAGCTGTGGGGCTGGATGCTGCTGATCCTTATCATCTGGGGCGGCGGTGTGCTGAGCCTGGATCACTGGCTGACACGTCGCAGCCATTGATTTATCAGTGATTTCCCCAATGACAAAGAGCGCCACAAGGCGCTCTTTGTCATAATGACGGCCGGCGAAATTTCCCATGAGAGAAAAGGAGCAGCCAATGATTATTCGTCAGGCAAGGGCCGCAGATATTCCCGCAATGGTGGCGCTGCGCATGGAGCTGTTTTGTGAGGTCGGTGAGCTGGTGACGCCGCAGGCAGACCCGGCATTGTGGCAGGCCACCCTTGACTACTTTACCCGGGCGATGAGTGAAGAGAGGGCTCTATCCTGGCTGGCCGAAGCCGATACGCAGGAGGGCGGCAAACAGATCGTGGCGGCAGGGACGCTGGCACTGTTTGAACGGCCACCCTATCCCGGCAATCTGGCGGGGATGGAGGGGTATCTGCTCAACATGTATACGCGGCCACAATGGCGCCAGCAGGGGATCGCCACGGCGCTGCTCGATACCATTACAGCCTTCGCCAGATCGCGTCAGCTGGGCAAGGTGTGGCTCCATGCCAGCGAGCAGGGGCGCCCTCTCTATGAGCGGATCGGCTTTGTCGCCAATCCAGCCTATCTGGAGTGGGACCTGGCACCTTAATCGATGGGCCCCGTTATCTCTATGGTTTCTCGTCTAAAGTTCATGCAGATGTGACGTAGTTGTAACCAAGTAACAGAGGGGCAGGGCAAGATGTTCAACTTCAAACTCAAAGCGGAATTACAAGCGTGTCAAATGCAGTTGGCCCAGGCCCAGGCATTTATTGATGCAGTAAAAGTCGGTGTCGCTACCATCAGTTTCACTCCAAGCGGCGAGATCCTCCAGGCGAACCCGCTGTTTCTGAGTGTGGTGGGCTATAGCGAGCAGGAGGTGATTGGTAAACACCACCGGATCTTTTGTGATGCCCACTACGCCCAGTCATCCTCCTACGCCCAGTTTTGGGAACAGCTGCGTCAGGGGCATAGCCACAGTGGCACTTACCAACGCTTTGATAAACAGGGTCGGGAGTTGTGGCTGGAGGCTACCTACTTCCCGGTCAAGGTTGAGGGCAAGGTGGTCAGGGTCGTCAAGATAGCCTCCGATATCACCGAGAGTTATCAGCAGTTGAGTCGTCAGAAAGCGATCATCTCGGCACTCGATCGGGCGCTCGCCATTATCGAGTTCACCCCCAAGGGGGAGATTGTGACGGCCAATCAGAATTTCCTCTCCTGCGTCGGTTACTCCCTTTCGCAGCTCAAGGGGCAGCATCACAGGCTGTTTTGCGATGAGAGCTTCTATCGCGAGCAACCCCACTTCTGGGACGATCTGGCCCACGGCCAGCTCAAGTCGGGGCTGTTCAGTCGCCGTGACAGCCACGGTAACGAGATCTGGCTGGAGGCTACCTACAACCCCATCAAGGATGAGAGCGGCAAGGTGGTCAAGGTGATCAAGTTTGCCAGTGAGGTGACAGAGCGGATCAAGCGCGCCCAGGCCGTGAGCGAGGCGGCCAACATAGCCCAGACCATTTCGCAGGAGACCACCCGCTTTGCCGAAACCGGGTCTGAACTGCTGGCGGCATCGGTTGCCATCTCCAGCGCCATTTCCGAACAGGTGAGTCGCACTTCCGGCCTGATTGGCCAGCTCAATGAGCAGTCGAAAAGCATTGAAGCTATCGTCTCGACCATCAGCAGTATTGCCGAGCAGACCAATCTGCTGGCCCTTAACGCAGCCATCGAGGCCGCCCGGGCCGGCGATCAGGGACGAGGCTTTGCGGTGGTGGCCGACGAGGTACGTCAGCTGGCTGCGCGCACCTCCCTCTCGACCGGCGAGATCGCCAGCGTGGTTCAGAAAAACCGCGAACTGACGGCCCAGATCACTGGCAACATCAATGAGGTGGCCGCCAGTGCCCAGCGTGGCAAGGAGCAGATCGGCGAGGTGAGTGGCGTAATGGCGCAGATCGAGCAGGGCGCCATCAATGTGACCGAGACAGTCTCCAATCTGGCAATCGGCTCCTGACGGTTATTGGTTGTTGAACGAGGCACCGATCGGATGATAATCCCATCGGTGCTTATTTATTGCGCACTTGATATGCCAATCTGAACCCCTCCTGTATCGTCCCGCCATTGTGAATTGTCCTCTTCTGGCCCCTTGATTAGGCTTGCCGCCTCATTTATTTCAGAGCAGGAACAGAACACGATGGCTTTACAACAGAAGGGGCGGGCAATGGCCCTGCTGGTTATGGTCGCGAGCATGGGGCTGGGCGGCTGTATGGGGCAGATGGGGCTTTCCGGCATGGTGACCAAGGGCAACCTGAGCGTGGTGGATAACCGCTACGGTCGGGCCGGTGTCTTTATGCTGCTTTCCCCTGTCTACGGTCTGGCCGCGACCGCTGACCTGTTCATTTTCAATACCATCGAGTTCTGGTCTGGCAAGAACCCCATCACCGGCAAATCCCCGGCAGTGGTGGACATGAAGGCCAATCCGGTGATCAAGGTGAACCAGCACCTGGATCCGGCCCTCAAGACGGTGCCGTTGGCCATGCTGCCACAAGGGGTGCGTGAGGTGGAGATCAGCTACCCGGACGAGCGTACCGCCCAGATGGAGGTGCACTATCTGGATGGTCGCAGCAGCATGATGCGCGGAGAAAAGCGTGGTGAGCTGATGGATATCTATTTTGATGGCAAGTTTGTTTCTACCCTGACCCGGTCAGAGCTGGAGCAGATGAGCGAGAACGCCCGCACGGCGGCTTGATCATCAGTGCCTATGCCGACAAGAACGCCCCGCAACTGCGGGGCGTTTTGCATTGGGTCTAGTCCGGCTGCTTGCGATGGGGCGGGGTGAGGATCAGTCCCAGCAGGCGGCGCAGGTGGGTGAGCTGCTCGGTCAGTTGCACGTTGAGCCAGAGGTAGCCATTGATGGCTGCCTCTGCGTTGGGCGGCAGCGATACCTGGGTCGCCACCTCGTGCAGGCGGGCGATGGCGGCATCCGCGCCACGCCCGTCACCGGTTTGCATCATCAGGGCAAGCTGGTTGATCGCCTCCTCGGTGGCCAGATGGCAGGCTTGCAGCGCAGCCGTGCTCTGCATCAGGAAGTGGCTCTCCCGATCGTTCCAGTAGGTGTTGGCCAGCATCTCCAGAGTGCAGAGGGTGTTGCGCATGGTGACCTGCACCGCATCAAACAGGGCGACGCTGTGGCGTGTCTCCTTGGCCGCAGGGGCCAGCAGGGCCCGCAGTTTGCCGGTCTGTGCCAGCAGTTGGGAGAGATTGTGCTTGAGGCGCGGGCGCTCCAGCACATTGGGGGAGAGGTGAGTGTGATAGAGCCGCCCCGACTGCTGCAGGATCTGGTGCAGTTGCAGCCGCCAGTGGCTGTAGGCCCGCTGGGGGTAGATGCTGCAAAAGAGCAGTGCCAGCAGGGAGCCCAGTATCACGTCGGCACTGCGCCACAGCGCCGTCTCTATATCCCCCGGCATGGCCCCCATGGTGACACCCAGGGTGATGCCGATCAGCAGCCCCACATAGGGGCGCTTGCCGAGGGCTAGATAGCCGCACAGAAACATGATGCAGCCGCACCACAGCAGCATCAGCGGCAGGGAGTAGAGCTCGAGATAGAGCGCCACCACCCCGCAGCTGGCGCCGAAGATGGTGCCGACCACCCGCTGCAGGGCGCGCGACAGTACATTGCCCCAGAACGAGATGGGGCCCATCACCACCACCAGGGTGATGAGGGGCCAGGTGCTTTCCGGCAGCTTGAGCTCGCGGGTCAGCAGAAAGGTGAGCATGAAGGCGAGCGCGATGCGCAGGCCGTGGACGATGCGGTAGTGACCGTAGATCAGCAGATCGAGCCGGGAGAGGGGGGCATTCAGGCGCAAGGGACAAGCCTCGGATTCATGGGGGCAACCACCCCGCCACGCCCGGCGGGGTGGAGACCGGTATCAGGCCACTCGTCCCTGGAGTGGGTGGATCCAGACCCGCTCGCCGACCGCGATGGCTGGCTGGGCGGGGACGATTTCAATCAGGCAGTTGGCATCGCTCATGGAGCTGAGGATGCCGGAACCCTGCGGCCCGGTGGTGCGCACCCGCAGCACGCCGCTGGCGTCCTGATGGAAGATGCCGCGCAGGAACTCGGTGCGCCCGGGTCGGCTCTTCATCTGCTGCTCGGCCAGTGCCGACAGGCGCAGCGGTTGCCACACCCGGCCCTGCAGGCGGGCGATGGCGGGCTCGACGAATTGCAGGAAGCAGATCATGGCGGCTACCGGGTTGCCGGGCAGGCCGAAGAAGGGGGTCTGCCCCAGCTTGCCGAAGGCGAGCGGACGGCCCGGCCGCATCTGGATGCGCCAGAAGGCTATCTGGCCAAGCTCGGCGAGCACCTGCTTGATGAAGTCGGCATTGCCCACCGACACCCCGCCCGAGCTCAGCACCAGGTCGGCATCGACCGCGGCCTGTGCCAGCTGTTGGCGCAGGATGACTGGATCATCGGGGATGATGCCAAGGTCCATCACCTCGCAGCCAGCCCCGGCGATGAGCGCCATCAGGGTGAAGCGGTTGCTGTCGAAGATGTGGCCGGGGGCGAGCGTCTCGCCCGGTGCCTGCACCTCGTCGCCGGTGCTGAACAGCGCCACCTTGAGCGGTGCGCGCACGCTGAGCCGGGCTTGACCAAGGGATGCTGCCAGCCCGAGCTGAGGGGCACCGAGGCGGGTGCCGGCCGGGATGGCGACCGCCCCCAGCGCCAGATCTTCGCCGGCCTGACGCACGTTCTGCCCCGCCTTGATGGGGGCGCTGACGCTGACCCATTCACCGTCAAGCTGGGTCTCTTCGCGCATCACCACGGTATCGACGCCGGGGGGCAGCGGGGCGCCGGTCATGATCTGCACCGCCTGTCCGGCCAGTACCGGCTCGCTGCGCGGCTGGCCCGCCAGCACTTCTCCCACCAGTTGCCAGCGGCCGGCGGCGAGATCGTCGCTGCGCAGGCCAATGCCGTCCATCGCCGAGTTGGCGTGGGGCGGCACATTGATGGGGCTGACGAGATCCCCCGCCAGCACGGCGCCGTGGCAGCGGGCGAGCAGCAGGTCGATGCTGCGGGTAGAGGGGGCGAGTGCATCAAGAATGGCCTGACGCGCCCCCTCGACCGACAGAAAGCCGTTGCCAGCCTCCTGTTCCTGCGTCTGACTCTCTTTGAGCCAGTGGCAGACGAAGTCGGCGATGGCGTCCAAATCATTGATGTCGAGCCGGGGCAGGGTGGTCTCTGCGGGCTGATCGCTGGCCACGGCGATGATGTCGCGATCAAGCGGGAACAGCAGCGGCTTGCCGATGGCGGCGCGGTGCAGCTCGATTTTCGGGAAGTGCTCATGCTTGAACCCTTCCACCAGCAGCAGGTCGAGGCTGCGCTGATCGAAGCTGGCCAGCAGCTCGCGAAAATCGGCCTCACCCAGATCAGTCTCAACGATGCGGGCGTGACGGCGGCGGGAGGCCACCATCATCTGGCTGGCGCCGGCCTGGCGCAGGCGGTGGCTGTCTTTGCCCGGCTGGTCGATGTCAAAGTCGTGATGGGCGTGCTTGAGCACCCCGAGGCGCAGGCCGCGGCTCACCAGCAGGGGGATGAGCTGCTCGAGCAAGGTGGTCTTGCCGGTGCCGCTCCAGGCGGCAAAGCCGAGCAGAGGCAGGGTGGGGGCCGGGGTCATGAGGTGGCTCCTTGTCCGGTCGCGGAGTCTGGCAGGCGCGCCTCGTAGGCGGCCAGCTCGTCCGGGCTGTTGAGATTGATGAAGGCATCCGGCTGGTCGGCAAAGCTCACCACCGCCATCTGGTGGCGGGCAAACCAGATATCGATTTTGCGCTCTCCCTCGGCCAGCGCGGCGGAGAGGGAGGGGAGCAGGGATTTGTGCAGCAGGGCCACCACGGGTTGCAGCCAGTCGCCGTCATGGGCCACCACCAGCTCGGTCGCCGGGGTGAGGGCGGTGCGAAAGCGCGCCATCAGATCGCGGGGCAGGGCGGGGCCGTCGCAGGGCACGAACAGCACCCAGTTGTGGCGGGCGGCGGCAAGGCCTGCCTGCATGCCGGCCAGTGGGCCGAGATAGTCGGGGTTGTCGTCGCCGATGACCGGGGCCAGCGCCTGGTAGCGGGCCTGGCTGCGGTTGGCGTTGATCAGGATCTCGTCCACCTGGGGCCTCAGTCGGTCAAGCACGTGGTCGATGAGCGGGCGGCCCGCCAACTCGACCCAGCCCTTGTCGGCGCCCCCCATGCGGGTGGCTCGGCCGCCGGCCAGCACCACGGCGGAGACGGGAAAGCGGTCAGTACGAGGTTCGCTGTTTGAGGTCATGTCGCTCGATGATTTTCAAAGGAGTGGGTTCGTGCAGCCGGCCCCGGGCGAGGGTCCATTGCCGCTCGCACAGGTCGGTCAGATCGTTGCTCTGGTGGCTGATAACGACCAGGCCGCTGCCCTGTTCCCGCAGATCTTGCGCCATGGCGGCCATCAGGGCAACCGAATGTGCATCCAGATTGGCGGTGGGCTCGTCCATCAACAGAAAGGCCGGTTGCAGCGCCCAGGCGCGGGCCATGGCCAGACGCTGGCGCTCGCCGCCAGACAAAATGCTGATGTGCTCCCGTGCCAGGCTCTCCAGTTCGACCCGGCGCAGCGCCTCGAACACCCGCACCTCGTCGGCGGCGCGATGGCCGAGGGCCCAGGCCACGTTGTCGTGCACACTGCGATCAAACAGGTAGGGGGTCTGGTGCAGGTAGGTGACCCGGCCAGGCCCCGGATCGCGCTTGAGCCACTGGCCAAGCTTGCCGCGCCAGCCAGAGGGGAGATTGGTGTGGCCCCGGGTCGGAGTGAGCAGGCCGGCCAGGATCTTGAGCAATGTGGTCTTGCCCACCCCGTTCGCGCCGCGCAGCCAGATGGCGTCGCCGGCCGCGATGGAGAGCTGCTCAATCTGGAACAGGTCGCGCTCGCCAAAGCGCATCATCAGCTGGTGGGCGGTCAGGGCCATGGCGTACTCCGGTGGAGGGACGGTGGGGGCATGGTCGGTTCTTCACATAACCGTGACCGCGACAGAGAGGGGGTCAGCAGCATTTGGTTATGGATAATCGTGCGCTGCGTCATGGTCAGTTCTTCAGATAGCTGTGACCACGGCACGCGGTCAGCAACAGGTTGAGCAGCAGGGCCAGGGCCAACAGCACGATGCCGAGCGCCACCCCCTGGGTGAAGGCCCCTTTCTGGGTCTCCAGCGCGATGGCGGTGGGAATGTTGCGGGTGAAGTGCAAAATGTTGCCCCCCACCATCATGGAGCAGCCCACCTCGGTGACGATGCGGCTGAAGGCGCCGATCACCGCCGCCAGCAGGCCGAAGCGGCACTCGCGCATCAGCCCGAGCAGCGCTCTGGGCCAGGAGAGCCCCAGGGTGCGGGCGGTCTCCCAGGCGCGCCGATCGCTCTGCACGAACGCGGCGTGAGCCATGGTGGCGATCACCGGAAAAGCGATCAGCATCTGCCCCACCACCATGGCCTGCTGGGTGAACAGCATCTTCCAGTCGCCGAAGGGGCCGGCCCGCGACAGCAGCATGTAGAGCAAGAGGCCAATCACCACGGTCGGCACCGACTGCAGGGTATTGATGCAGGAGAGCCAGAGCCAGCGGGCCGGGATCGGCAGATAGGCCAGCGCGAAGCCGAGCAGCAGGGCCGGCAGCAGCACCAGCCCGAGTGCGAGACCCGACACCGAGAAGGAGACCCCCACCACCTGCCACAGTTCGGCGTCACCACTGAACAGCAGCGCCAGGGCCGCCAGTGTGGTCTCGATCAGGGTCGGCACCGGGCGCCTCCGTCACTCAAGGTGGCGAGGGGCGCCAGGGGCTGGTCGGGCAGGAGCGGTCGTGGCATCACTGCGGCTTGGCGTCGGCCACGAACAGCGGCTGGCCGGCCACCTTGAAGTCACCGATAAGCTGCTGGCCGTGCTGGGAGACCAGCCAGTTCTTCAGGGTACGGGCCCCTTCGGTGTTGAGATCCGGGTAGCGCTTGGGGTTGACCAGGATCACCTGGTAGGGGTTGAACAACCGCTTGTCCCCCTCCAGCAGCACGGCGAGATCCAGCTTGCTCTGGTAGGCGAGCCAGGTGCCGCGGTCGGTCAGGGTGTAAGCCCCCAGCTCCGAAGCCATGGTCAGGGTCGGTCCCATGCCCTGGCCGATGGACTTGTAGCCGGCGAACTCGGGCTTGACGTCGGCCGCCTGCCACAGGGTCTTCTCCTTGATGTGGGTGCCGGACTCGTCCCCGCGGGAGATAAAGGTCTGCCCCTTCTCTTTGATGGCCTGCAGCGCCTTGGCGGCATCGTGCAGCTTGCCAAGACCGGCCGGATCTTTCGCTGGGCCGACGATGACGAAGTCGTTGTACATCAGGTGCTCAGGCTCGATGCCAAAGCCCGCCTCGACGAAGGCCTTCTCGGCAGAGGGGGCGTGGGTCATCACCAGATCCGCGTCGCCGTTCTCGCCCATCTTCAGGCTCTGGCCGGTACCGGCCGCCATCACCTGCACCGGGTAGCCGGTCTCCTTGGTGAACTGGGGCAGCAGCCAGCCCAGCAGGCCGGACTGTTCGGTGCTGGTGGTGGTGGCGAGGCGGATGGGTGCCTTGGTCTCGGCATAGCTGGCAGCGCTCCAGAGCGGCAGGCTGAGCAGCAGGGCGGAGGAGAGGGCAAGGGCGAGGCGTTTGCGCACTGTGGCTGTGATCATGATGTCAGGGTACCCGGTGATGGAGAGAGGGCAGGACTAAGCAAGCAGGGTGCCAAGCTGACCGCGAGCCTTGTTCGGCCCAGTTTTTAATGTGAAAACAGTCGGTTAAGCGTACTAATTGCGTGATGGCACCGTCGCTTTTAATAAACGGAGTTGGCACTTGGGGCCGGTTAGCGACAAAATGTCCCACAGTTTATAAGGTCGGTGGGACAATCCCGGAACCTTGTCGAATCTGAGGTACTTTTTTCATGACTGCACCCGCCAGCCGCTGGTCCGCCCTCTCCTTGCTTATCGTCGACGACGAACCCGGCATGCGCAGCTTCCTCGCCAAGGCGCTGGCTCGGCGCTTCGCCCAGATAGAGACGGCCGCCAGCGTGGAGGAGGCCGAAGCCCTGCGCTGCCGCCTGCATTTTGATCTCATCATCGCCGACATCCGCCTGCCGGGGCGCTCCGGTATCGAGTGGCACGAGGCCATCGATCCCGCCACCCGGCGCAGCGACATCATCTTCATGACCGGTTTCGGCGACATGGAGACCGCCCTCAAGGCGCTGCGCCTCGGCGCCAGTGACTTCATTCTTAAGCCCTTCAACCTGGATCAGATGGTGCAGGCGGTGGACCGGGTCATCGAGCGCCGCCAGATGGAGCGGGAGAACCTGCTGCTGCGCCGGGAGGTAAGCAAGCTGTTCCCGCCCACCCTGATCGGCGACAGCGCCAAGACCCGCGAGCTCAAGACGCTGATCGCCCGGGTCGCCCCCTCCAACGCCGCCGTGCTGGTAGAGGGGGAGTCCGGCACCGGCAAGGAGTTGGTGGCCCGCGCCCTGCACCAGCTCTCCGGCCGGATGGGGGCCTTCGTGCCGCTCAACTGCGCCTCCATCGCCCCCGAACTGCTGGAAAGCGAGCTGTTCGGCCACGTGCAGGGGGCCTTTACCGGCGCCCGCAAGGGGCGCGACGGCCTGTTCCGGGTCGCCCATCAGGGAACCCTCTTTCTGGACGAGATCGGCGAGATGCCGCTCGCCATGCAGGCTTCCCTGCTGCGGGCGCTGGAGCAGAAGGCCATCCGCCCGGTGGGGGCCGAGCGGGAGCTTTCGGTGGACGTGCGCATCGTCGCCGCCACCAACCGCAACCTGAAGGCGGAGGTGGAGGCGGGCCGGTTTCGTGAAGACCTCTTCTATCGCCTCAACGTGGTGGCGCTGCCGGTGGCGCCCCTGCGCGAGCGCATCGACGACATCCCCGCCCTGGTGCACCACTTCACCCGCCAGCTCACCGCCGAGATGGGCATGGGCGCCCTGCACTGGACCCACGAGGACGTGGTGGCCATGCAGGCCTACCCCTGGCCCGGCAACGTGCGCGAGCTGCGTAACCTGATCGAGCGCTGCCTGCTGCTGGGCAAGCCGCCCGCCGAGTACTGGCAGAGCGCCAAACCGGCCGAGTCGGCACGGGGTGAGGAGGGCTATCCGCTGGAGTGGGCGCTGGCCGAGGTGGAGAAGGCCCACATCCTGCAGGTGGTGGCGAGCCATGATGGCAACAAGTCGGCCGCCTCCCGGGTGCTCGGGGTGGCGCGCAAGACCCTGGAGCGCAAGTTCAAGGAGTGGGCCATCGAATGAGCCGGCTCGCCTGTTGTAGCCGGAGTGAGTTATGAGGCTGGCGCAGATCCCGGGGTTGCTCAGAACCAAGGTGCGCTGGCGGCTGCTGCTGCTCACCTCGGTGCCCATCATGCTGACCCTGGCCGGCATGATCGGGCTCACTCTCTACTGGACCCTCACTTACAGCTGGCAGAACCTGCTCACCACGGTGCGCAGCGACCTGGGCGTGGCCCACCACGCGGTGAGCGTGCAGCAGCAGCGTCAGACCGAGCACCTCGAACACCTGCGCGATGCCTGGGCCTTCCAGCTGCAGCTGCGCGAATCCCCCGCCCGCTTGCGCCAATGGGTGATGCCGCTGGCCGCCAACTACGGCCTCGATTTTTTGCGCCTGCGCAGCGGCAGCGAGCTGGATCTGCTGCCAGCGCAGGATCGTGCGGCCCTCGCCGCCGGGCGCAGCATCAGCCACTTCGTGGTCTGGTCGCGGGAGCAACTGTTGGCGCTTTCGCCGGCACTGGCCAGCCGCGCCGTGCTGGAGCGGGAATATGATCCGGTGGCGGGGCAGGAGACCCGCGGCCTGGTCAGCCTCTCGCTGACCCCGGTGATGGGGCGGGACGGCAGCCTCTGGGGCGTGCTGGAGGGAGGCGAGCTTATCAACGGCAGCACCCGGCTGGTGGACGAGCTCAAGGGCCAGGTGTTTGCCAAGAACACCCTGCCGGCCGGCAGCATCGGCACCGTCACCCTGTTTCTCGGCGATCTGCGGGTGAGCACCAACGTGCCCGCCAGCAGCAGTCGCCAGCTGGGGCGGGCGGTGGGCACCCGGGTCTCGGCGCCGGTGCGCGAGCAGGTGCTGGGACGCGGTGAGCCCTGGATTGATCGCGCCTTCGTGCACGACGCCTGGTATGTGTCGGGCTACGAGCCGCTCTTGGGCGCCAATGGCGAGCGCATCGGCATGCTCTACGTCGGTTTTCTCGAGTGGCCCATCATCCGTACCTACCTCACCAACCTGCTGGAGCTGGGCTCCGGCGTGGTGGTGTTGCTGCTGCTCTCCGGCCTGCTGGTCTATCGCGGCGCGCGGGACTTGTTCACCCCCATCGAGCGGATGCACAAGGTGGTGCGCCAGGTGCAGGCGGGTCAGCCGGCCCGCATCGGCGTGCTGGCCCTCGACCCTGACCACGAGCTGGCCCAGCTCGGTCGCCAGTTCGACGCCATGCTGGACCAGCAGGCGGCGCACCAGCAGCAGCTGGCCCGCAGCGCTGACCAGCTGGAGCAGAAGGTGGCCGAGCGCACCCAAAGCCTTGAGCAGAAGACCGCCGAGCTCGAGCACCACATCCACATGCTGACCCAGGCGCGCCAGCAGTTGCTGATCAGCGAGAAGCTGGCGGCCCTTGGCGAGCTCTGTGCCGGGGTGGCCCACGAGATCAACAATCCGCTGGCGGTGATCCTCGGCAATGTGGAGCTGATGAAGCTGGAGCTGGGGGAGGCGGCCGCGCCGGTGAGCGAGGAGCTGGCACTGGTGCTGGCCCAGATCGAGCGCATTCGTGCCATCACCCGCAGCTTGCTGCAATATTCGCGCCCCGGCGATTACGAGACCGCACCGGTGTGGCAGCACCTCAATCCCATCATCGAGGAGAGCCTGACCCTGGTGCGCTCCGCCCTGCGTCAGCAGCAGGTGGAGCTGGTGGCCGATCTCAGGGCCCAGCAGCCCATCGAGGCGGATCGTCAGCAGTTGTTGCAGGTGCTGATAAACCTCTTGGTCAATGCCAGCCACGCGCTGGGGGAGCAGGGAGAGATCCGGGTCGAGAGCCGCGACTGGCTGGATGACACCGGGGCCCTGCAGGGGGCCGAGGTGCGGGTCATCGACAACGGCAGCGGCATCGAGGCCGCCATCATCGACAAGATCTTCGACCCCTTCTTCACCACCCGCGCCACCGGCACCGGGCTGGGGCTGGCCCTGAGCCACCGCATCATCAGCCGCTGGGGCGGGGAGCTGTTGGTTGACTCCACCCCGGGGCAGGGCAGCTGTTTTACCATCCGCCTGCGCAGCCATGCCCTGCTGCCAAGCGGCAGCGAGCCCGCGAAACTGGAAGGGTGGCGCATCGCCCTCAATGCCGAGGGTCGTGAGACAAGCGATTGATGCTGTTATAAAAAGGCCCGTTATAAAAACAGCCCGTCAACATGGTTGGCGGGCTGTTTTGTCTGTGGGTGAGTGGTTATTTACTGCTGGCTCCACACCAGCTTGCCGCTCTGGCTCAGGTCATAGCCGCCGAGGCGGGCCGCCAGCTCACGCCCCTCGGGGGATTGCAGCCAGCCGATCAGCTGTTGCAGCAGGGTGCGAAAGAAAACCCCCTGCGGCATCACCAGATCGAAGCACTCCTGCGACAAGGGCATAAAGCCGAGGCCAAACTCGGTGGCGGTGCTCTGGGCGCCGGGCCCGACGTCGGCATCGCCACGGCTGATGGCGGCGGCCAGCTCCCGCTCGCTGTTGACCTCGAGGGTGCGATCCAGTCGGGTCAGCGACTCTCCTTGCGTTTGCAGCCACTCCTGCAGGGCGCGCTGGCTGCCAGCCCCCTCCTGACGCATGGCCCAGCGCCACTCGAGCGCCTCTTTCGCCTCCTTGGGTTGCAATCCCTGGCGCAGCACCAGCCCCTGCACCCGGCGAAATCCATGAACGATCACCCATTGCCGGTGGCCCTGATACTGCTGTACCAGCGCCGGGTGGCGCAGGTGCGCCTCCTCGGCCTGCCCCCAGTGGATGGCGCAGAGATCCACATGGCCGCGTGCCAGCATCGCCAGCCCTTGCCTTGTGCCGCACGGGGTGTAGCCCACCAGTGCCTGGGTGCCGAGCTGCCAGGCCAGCCGGCTGCTGGCGTAGTGGAGCAGTACGTCGTCCGAGCCCGCCAGCAGCAGCCGGTCGTTCATCACCCCCTCGTGGCAGCTGCCGAGCAGCCAGCGATCGAGCAGGGAGCGGGGAAACAGCCACTTGCCGGTCGCCTTGGTGGCTGGGATGCGCGCCTCGTTGGCGAGCTGGTAGACCTTCTTCTCGTTGAGATCGAGGTACTCGGCCACCTGCTTCACATTCATAAACTCGTTCATGGTTTAATCCCGCATCCCGCGACCAGCCGGACTGGGCGCCAGCACCGGCGGCTTCTCGTCCAGCACCATATGGTCGTGGCCGCTGAATACCTCGAAATGGCGCCCCTTGGCGCGGGCAATCATGGTGATGCCGAGCTGGCGGGCGAGATCCAGTCCCATCTGGGTGACGCCGGAGCGCGACAGCAGCACTGGAATGCCCATCTGCGCCACCTTGATCACCATCTCCGAGGTAAGCCGCCCGGTGGTGTAGAAGATCTTGTCGTGGCCAGCCTCGCCGCGCATCCAGAGCTCGCCCGCCAGGGTATCCACCGCATTGTGGCGCCCCACATCCTCGACAAAGGAGAGGATTTCGCTGCCCCGACAGATGGCGCAGCCATGCACCGCACCCGCCATCTTGTAGGTTTCGTTATGGGCCGACAGCGCCTTGAGCAGGGCATAGAGGGTGCTCTGTTTAAGCTCGGGCGCCGCCAAGACCACCCCTTCCAGCTTCTTCATCACGCTGCCATACATGGTGCCCTGACCGCAGCCGGAGGTGACCGTCTTCTTCTCCAGAGACTTGTCGAGATCGGCGGCCTGCTGGCTGCTCACCACGGCGGCGGCCTCGCTCTCCCAGTCGACAATCACCGACTCGATGGCCGCAATATCCTCGATAAAGCCCTGATTTTTCAGATAACCCAGTACCAGCGCCTCGGGGCGGGCACCCAGTGTCATCAGGGTTACTATCTCCTTCCAGTTGAGGTAGACCGTCAGTGGCCGCTCACAGGCGATTTGGCGGGTGTTCATTGTGCCCTGCTCATCCATCACCTCGACGGCCATGGTGAGCTGGGCGGCGGCATTGCTTTTGATAAAGGTCGGTGTCATGGGCCCCTCGCGACCGGTTGCCGGGATCTAAGGGGAGGGATACAGCAAGTTTTGTTCCAAAAAATATTTAGGCTGTGCTCTCTTTCTACTGCAGGCATAATCTTACCCTGCAAGGGTTTGATTGAAGGCTGGCGACATAATAGATTTTATTGGTTGAGTGTATAAACTTGGCTGGACAAATTATTGTAAGCGCATGAGTATATGGATGGCTCATATACTCATTTTTCTTTGGTGAGTAGTGGTGAGTTAGTCTATAAAACATGAAGCTATCATGATACAGGATAAATTGATGTCGTTCCCCGCATTCGAAGAGATTAATTATTTTACTGCAAGTGACCTATGGGAAGCATTGAGCCCGACCAAATCATTTTTCGATGAACCATCAAATATTGTTTATCGTGGTCAAGCTGATGCCGAATGGTCTCTTATTCCATCATTGTTGCGTAATGAAAATCTAAATCCATTGTTGAAGTTTATGGGCAGAAGATGTACGGCTGATGAATTGGTGTTTACAGAAATTTGTCTGCTAGAGGAATTTTCTAAATACTGTGATAGCATTGGGGTTCGCATCCCAAATGATTCTATGAAATTTCGTCGTGAAATTTTAAGTTCTCAAGTACAAGACCGATACTATATTAGGCCCGAACTTTGGCCAAATCATGAACTCATAGAATTAATGGCTTTAGCACAGCATCACGGGGTTCCAACTCGTTTGCTTGATTGGACAAAACAACCATATGTAGCAGTATATTTCGCTGTTTCTAGTGCCATGGCTAATCATGTAAATTGGAAAGATAATAGCAAACTAGCTATATGGGTATTTAATACGGAAAGAGTTGGCGATTATCAGAATGTTCAGGTGGTGCAAGTTCCTGGTAGCACGTCAAATCATGTGTCCGCTCAGTCAGGTTTGTTTACTGTTCATCCTCATTCTGGTCATCGAGGTGGTGATTTCGAAATATCTGGCCTTGAATATGAATTCTCAAGGTTACCAAAAACACCACTATTAAAGTTAACTCTGCCGGTAACCGAAGTTTTGAGTTTATATCGCCTCTGCTTGAAAGTTGGTATTAATGCGGCAACGATTTATCCTAGTGCTGATGGTGCAGGGAAAGCTGTTCAGGATGCAATATACTCACGGATAATCAGCAATAAAGATTATGGCACGGATATTAATAGTGATCTTTAATTTATTATGTCGGACTAAATCGTAGGTTGGTGCTGAACGAAGTGAAGCCCAACGTTTACCGCGAACAGCCTTATCAAGGCAATAATCGGATAATTCGGCCTTATTTGATTATTGCCATTCCCTCGAACAAGCACTGACGGATTGGTTTTACGCCGCCTGTTGGGCTTCGCTGCGCTTAGCGCCAACCTACGCCCGCGCCAACCCATATCCCGCACGACGTCCCAACTCGCATCAAAGCCCCCATTAACCACCAAACCGGCCTTGGCCCCACTCTTGCTATGTCTTATCCCATTGATGGCCGTGGCCGCCATAAATCTCCTGCCGTGAGCCGCCCCGAACGGGGTGGTTCACGGGGGAGGCGGCCCGGCAGAGACCTTCTGATGGGAGCCGTGACAGTGCAAGAGACAACCAAACCCCTCTCCCCGCAGCGCTGGCTGCAACTGGAGTTAAAGGCCATCGACAGCCTGGTTGGCCGCTGGCAGAGCCGCCGTTTCGAGATAGCGGCGCTCCATCCTGCCGAACCCGAGGCCGCCGGTGCCTTGCCCCTTACCCTGTTTCGCGATGAGCGGGGGGATTATCGCTTCAATTTGAGCTCCGGCTCGCCCCGCCTCTTTGTCACCGGAAGCCGCGTGGACAATGGCTTTGTGGCCGATGGCCTCACCCTGAGCCAGACCGTGGCTGCCGCCTATATGGATGGCGAGCGGCAGGTGCTCTCCTGCCCGCTGCCCGAAGCGCTGCAAGCCTGGGTGGAGGCCTTTATCGGCCGCCACGGCGAGCTGCTGGAGGCCCGCCGCAAGGGCAAGAAGGGCAAGGGACGTGCGCAGGATCAGCTCGGTGTCGATACGGTAGATCAAGCCAGCTGCGGCGCCGTCAAGGCCACCGGCCCCGATGGCCGTGAGCGTGGCAGTGACAGCGGAAATCGCGCCCATGAGTGAGTTCCTCAAGCGCTGGTCGTCGCGCAAGAGTGAGGCGCGCAAGCATCAGGTATTGCAGCCGAGGGAAGAGGTTAGCCCCGAGGCGGTTGCCGCCCCCATCGAAGGCAGTGGCGAAGCTGAAACTCCAGATACTGCGCTGGATAGCCCCGTAGTCAGCACTGACAAGGGGAGCTGTAAACCCCTTGCCGTTGAAGGGGCCGAGAGTGGCGAACCGCCTCTGAAAACGGCCCAGCCGGGCAAGGCCAAACTCCCCGACAAGGAGGCGCTGCGGGCCATGTTTCGCAGCCACAAGCCGGATGGGCTCGACGACTACACCCAGGATTTCAGCCAGCCCGAATTGCTGCCTGCGGCCCTGACCGCCGGGCTGCGCAACTGGCTGGTGGATCAGGTAACCGCCCCGGAGAGCGAATCGACCAATCCGGCCAGCGGATCCGCTGAACCGGTGGCGCTTGTCAGCGAACCTGCCGCCGAGCCGCCCGAGTTGGCTGATAACCATTCTCAAACCCACACCGACGATCGGGACATTTTGGTTTCCTCTGGTGGACAAAATGTCCCAACCAAAGGTGGGGGAATGGAACCCTCAGGATCCTGACTCCCTGTCAGTCACTTTTTTTCCGGGGGAGTTGGCTCGCCTCTTGCTCTCTCGGCTTACCAACAAGCGCCCATCCCATGAGGTGGCGCGCGCAGGAGTGTATGTGAGCACTGAACAAACATTGCCAAATCTGAGCCCAAATCTGGCCTCCAATCTTGCCCATGGGGCGGGGGCGGCCGAGCATAACGCGCGCGCTCGCGCCTATGCCCTGCAGCATACGGTCAAGACCGACAACCTGATCCCGGCCACTGTCTCTTACCAGAGCCAGGGGCGCCTGCTGCTGGTCGGCCCGGAGGATCGGATTCGCCGCGCCGCCAGCCGGCTGCCCGCCGGGGTGAAGCCCACCCTGCTGGTGAGCGAAGCGGTCCACGATGCCGAGGCGGCCGATCTTGAAGCCATTTTCGATGCCACCGTATCCCTCGTGGCCCTGACCCTGCGCGAACCGAGCCTGACAGGGTATCTCGGCCAGTTCCAGCTTACCGGCCTCAATGGGCAGGGTGAGCGGGTTAACCTAGCTGCGCTCTGTTTTCCACAACAAGCGACGGTGGGGAACGAACCGCGCTTTGATCTGGTGGCTGATCTGGGCCGCGCCCCGCTCTTTGCGCTGGAGCGCCCGCCGGTGGGCTATCTGCATCTGGCCGATGACGCTGACTTGGCCGAACGGCTTGCCGAGCTCTGTGCGCTGACCGGTATCTTCGACAAGCCGCGCTATTTTCGCCTCGACCCCGAGGCCTGCGCCTTTACCGCCCGTGGCGTGCCCGGTTGCAGCCGCTGCCTCGATGTTTGCCCGACCGATGCGCTCAAGCCCATCAATGGTCGCATCCAGATCGATCCCCATCTCTGTCAGGGCTTTGGTAGCTGCGCCTCGGCTTGTCCGACCGGGGCGATTGCCTATCACCAGCCTGATGCCAACACCTGCGGCGACTACCTGCTGCGATTGCTCAAGCATTATCGGGAGGCGGGCGGCGACGCGCCTCAGTTGCTGATCGCCGGTGAAAACGAGCGCGAATGGGTGGAAGCCGAACTCACCCGCCTGCCCGCCAACTGGCTGCCGCTCTGGGTGGAGGAGAGCGCGAGTTTGGGTATCGAGAGCTGGTTCGCCGCCCTTGCCTATGGCGCCAGCGCGGTGCGCATCGTGCTGGGCGATGATGCCCCCGCAAGCGTCCGTGCACTGGTTGAGCGGGAACTGGCGAGCGCCGCCGTGCTGCTGGTGGGCGCCGGTCTCGCTGCCGATCGCATCGCCCTGTTTAACCCGGATGCCGAGCAAGATAAGCCGATCTCCGGCCTGCCAACCGTTGCCCTGCTGGACAAGCCGCTGAAAGGGGATAAACGGGAGAATCTGTTTGCCGCCTTCGATGCCCTCTGGCAGGCCAACGAAGGGAGCCGCGAGCCGCTGGCGGTGCCCCACGGCGCCCCTTACGGCAGTGTGGAATTGAAAGAAGCTGACTGCACCCTCTGCATGGGCTGCGTGGCGGTCTGCCCGAGCCGAGCTCTGCATGCGGTGGGGCATGCGCCCGGCCTCAACTTTATCGAGCAGGACTGCATCCAGTGCGGCATGTGCGAAAAGGCGTGCCCCGAGCAGGCCATCGTACTGGTGCCCCGCCTGCAACCCGTGCCCGAGGCACGCCGCGCCGTGCAGAGCCTCAAAGCCGAAGAGGCTGCCTGCTGCATTCGCTGCGGCAAGCCGTTCGCGCCCGCCTCGATGATCCGCCGCATCCAGCAAAAACTGGCCGGTCACTCCCACTTCCAGAACGAGGCCGCCCAGCGGCTGCTGATGTGCGAGGACTGTCGGGTCAAGGATGTGTTTGCGGCGCTGGCGGCGGATCCCGTCTCCCAGCTCAAGTTGTGAGGGCCAGTGATGAGTGAACAACATAACGAAAAGGCTGGCGAACTGACCATGACCGAACTGGAACAGAGCAGCGCCGATCTCTACGCCCTGCTGGCAAGCCTCTGGCGCGCCGCTCCCCGTGGCGAACAGCTTGCCTGGCTGCAAGGGTTGCAGCCGATGCCGGGCCCCTTTGCCAGAGGGCTCGGGCTGGTGCAGCTGGCGGCCAGCAGCCACCACGAAAACGAGCTTGCCGAGGAGTATCAGGATCTCTTTATCGGGCTGGGGCGCGGGGAGATCGTGCCGTTTGCCTCCTGGTATCTCACCGGCTCTTTGATGGAGCTGCCGCTGGCGGTGCTGCGCGCAGATCTGCAGTCCCTCGGTTTGGAGCGCCAGAGCGGAGTGTGCGAGCCGGAAGATCATCTCGCCGCCCTCTGTGAGGTGATGGCGGTACTGATTGGCGAGCAGCACCCGGAGCGCAACCGCTTCTATGAGCGCCACCTTGCCCCCTGGGTACTCGCCTGCTGCCGCGATCAGCAACAGGCGAAAGGGGGCAGCTTCTACCGGGCGGTCGGCGCCCTTGCCGAAGATTTCTTCAAGCTGGAAAACGAATTGCGCCTGCCGTTTGGCGCCTGCGTGGTGCCGGGCTGAATGCCCCGAACCACCCACAACAAAACGAACAGACGAGATATCCCATTGGACGCGAAGCTGGCGCGCAGGCGCCAGCAAGAACAACAACAGAGGTCACAAGAATGAGCGATGAACAGCTGAAAGACCCGTCCCGCCGCAATCTGATCAAGGGAGTTGGCGTGGTCGCCACCATAGGCGTATTGGCCGGTGCCACCGGTCGGGTGGTGGGCAAAGAGGTGCTGACCCACGACACCGAGCCTGACAAGGGCTATCGGGAGACCCCCCATGTTCACGACTTTTATCGCACCCTGCGCGGCACCGACTGAGCCGGATCAGTGAAGGAGAACTCATGAAACTGACAAAACGTGCCGAGCAGCCCCAAGTGGGCGAGCAGGGCAATGAGGCCATTCGCGGTCAGGGGCTGACCCGTCGCGCCTTTATGGTCAACTCCGGTCTGGTGGCCGGTGGCGCCGTGGCCGCCGGTTGGCTGGCGCCAGCCATGATGCAGCGGGCCGAGGCCAAAACCGTGGCGGCCGACGTGCCGGTCGAGGTGAAGCGCACCATCTGTTCCCACTGCTCGGTGGGCTGCGGCGTCTATGCCGAGGTGCAGAACGGCGTCTGGACCGGTCAGGAGCCGGCCTTTGATCACCCCTTCAACCTTGGCGGTCACTGCGCCAAGGGGGCGGCCCTGCGCGAGCACGGCCACGGTGAGCGTCGCCTCAAGTACCCGATGAAGCTGGTGGGCGGCAAGTGGCAGCGCATCAGCTGGGATCAGGCCATCGAAGAGGTGGGCAACGAGGTGCTGCGCCTTCGCAAGGAGTCCGGCCCCGACAGCGTCTACTGGCTCGGCTCCGCCAAGCACTCCAACGAGCAGGCCTACCTGTTTCGCAAGATGGCGTCGCTTTGGGGCACCAACAACGTGGATCACCAGGCGCGGATCTGCCACTCCACCACGGTCGCTGGCGTCGCCAATACCTGGGGCTACGGCGCCATGACCAACAGCCTGAACGACATGCACAACAGCAAGTCGATCATGTTTATCGGCTCCAACCCGGCGGAGGCCCACCCGGTCGCCATGCAGCACATCCTGCTGGCGAAAGAGCGCAACGGCTGCAAGATCCTGGTGGTCGACCCGCGCCGTACCCGCACCGCCGCCAAGGCGGACATGTACCTCTCCCTGCGCCCGGGCACCGACGTCGCCTTTATCTGGGGCATGCTCTGGCACATCTTCAAGAACGGCTGGGAAGACAAGGAGTTCATCCGCACCCGCGTCTACGGTATGGACGAGGTGCAAAAAGAGGTGGCGCGCTGGACTCCGGCCGAAGTGGAGCGGGTGACCGGCCTCAACGAACAGCAGGTCTATGGCGCCGCCAAGCTGCTGGCCGACAACCGCCCCGGCTGCGTGGTCTGGTGCATGGGCGGCACCCAGCACACCACAGGCAACAACAACACCCGCGCTTACTGCATCCTCGAACTGGCCCTCGGCAACGTGGGCAAGAGCGGGGCGGGCACCAACATCTTCCGCGGTCACGACAACGTGCAGGGGGCCACCGACTTTGGCGTCACCTCCGACTCCCTGCCCGGCTACTACGGGCTGGAAGAGGGCTCCTGGAAGCACTGGGCCCGGGTGTGGGACGTCGATTATGAGTGGATCAAGGCCCGTTTTGACAACAAGGCCTACAACGGCAAGTTGCCGATGAACAACAACGGCATTCCGGTCTCCCGCTGGGTGGACGGGGTGCTGGAGAACGCCGATCTCATCGAGCAGGGCTCCAACATCCGCGCCATGTTCTACTGGGGCCATGCGGTCAACTCCCAGACCCGCGGCCTGGAAATGAAGAAGGCGATGCAAAAGCTCGACATGATGGTGATTGTCGACCCGTATCCCACAGTCGCTGCCGTCATGAACGACCGTACCGACGGCGTCTACCTGCTGCCGGCCACCACCCAGTTCGAAACCTATGGTTCCGTCACCGCCACCAACCGCTCCATGCAGTGGCGCGACAAGGTGATAGAACCCCTGTTCGAATCCAAGGTCGACCACGAGATCATGTATCTCCTGAGCAAGAAGCTCGGTTTTGCCGACCAGCTGTTCAAGCACATCAAGGTGGAGAACAACCAGCCGCTCTTGGAAGACATCACCCGCGAATACAACCGCGGCATGTGGAGCGTGGGCTACACCGGCCAGAGCCCGGAGCGGCTCAAGGCGCACCAGCAGAACTGGCACACCTTCCACAAGACCAACCTCAAGGCCGAGGGCGGCCCGGTCAGTGGCGAAGTGTATGGTCTGCCCTGGCCCTGCTGGGGCACCCCTGAGATGAAGCATCCCGGCAGCCATATCCTCTACGACACCAGCATTCCGGTCTCGGAAGGGGGTGGCGGTTTCCGTGCCCGTTTCGGCATCGAGTATCAGGGCGTCTCGCTGCTGGCCGAAGACTCCTGGCCGAAGGGGAGCGAGGTGGAGGATGGCTATCCCGAGATCACTGCCGACCTGATGAAGCAGCTTGGCTGGTGGGATGAGCTGACCGAGGCCGAGAAGAAAGAGGCCGAGGGCAAGAACTGGAAGACGGACCTTTCTGGCGGTATCCAGCGGGTCGCCATCAAGCACGGCTTCGTGCCCTATGGCAACGCCAAGGCGCGCTGCGTGGTGTGGACCTTCCCGGATCAGGTGCCCAAGCACCGCGAGCCGCTCTACACCCCGCGTCGGGATCTGTTGGCCGACTACGCTACCTGGCCCGATGCCAAGAGCCTGTGGCGCCTGCCGACCCAGTATGCCTCGGTGCAGGAGAAGGATGTCAGCAAGGAGTTCCCGATCATCCTCACCTCCGGTCGTTTGGTGGAGTACGAGGGTGGCGGTGACGAGACCCGCTCCAACCCCTGGCTGGCTGAATTGCAGCAGGAGATGTTCGTCGAGATGAACCCGGCGGATGCCAACGATGCCGGCGTGCGCGACGGTCAGGATGTGTGGGTGGAGGGGCCGGAAGGGGGCCGGGTCAAGGTGAAGGCGCTGGTGACCCCGCGGGTCAAACCGGGGCTCGCCTTTATGCCGTTCCACTTCGGCGGCCACTTCGAGGGCAAGGATCTGCGATCCAAATATCCGGAAGGGTCTGATCCCTATGTGCTGGGGGAGTCGGTCAACATAGTCACCACCTATGGTTATGACCCGGTCACCCAGATGCAGGAGACCAAGGTCACCCTGTGCCGTTTTCGCAAAGTAGGAGCCTGATCCCATGGCCAGAATGAAATTCATGTGTGACACCAAGCGCTGCATCGAGTGCAACGGCTGTGTGACGGCGTGCAAGAACGAGAACGACGAGGCCCTCGAGTGGGGCATCCAGCGTCGCCGGGTGGTAACCCTCAACGACGGCCTGCCGGGTGAGACCTCCATCTCGGTCGCCTGCATGCATTGCACCGACGCCCCCTGCATGGCGGTCTGTCCGGCCGACTGCTTCTATCACACCGACGACGGCATCGTGCTGCACAACAAGGATCTCTGCATCGGTTGCGGTTACTGCCTGTTTGCCTGCCCGTTCGGAGCGCCCCAGTTCCCGAAGACCGCCGCCTTCGGCGATCGGGGCAAGATGGACAAGTGCACCTTCTGCGCCGGTGGCCCGGAAGAGGATCACAGCGAAGCGGAGCGCCAGAAATACGGTGCCAACCGCATCGCCGAGGGCAAGCTGCCCATGTGTGCCGAGCTCTGCTCCACCAAGGCGCTGCTGGCAGGGGATGCGCAGGTAATCTCCGATATCTTCCGCGAGCGGGTTGCCTATCGCGGTGCCAAGGATGCGGCTTGGGGTAATGGCGATGAGCTGTTTCACGATGCCAGCAAGCTGAACAAGCAGGGAGGGGCGGCATGAAAACCTGGCTAATGGCCCTGTTTGCTGCCCTGCTGCTGGTGAGTACCGCAAGTTTCGCCGATGCCGAGAAAGAGGCGGTCGGCTTTGCCGGCGCCGATTATTGGCGGGCGGTGAAGGATGGGCAGGAGGGGGTGACCACTTCCCGCTCGCCGGAGCACGGGGTGCTGATCTCGGTGCCGGGCCAGCTCTGGTTCGAGGTGAAGACCAAGTGGGTGTCGCCGCTCGGCGCCATCGCCATTTTCGGGTCGCTCGCCATGTGTGGCCTGATGTATCTGGTGGTGGGGCAGACCAAGCTCTCCAAACCGCGCACCGGGCGCAAGCTCAAGCGCTGGAGTCGGCTGGATCGGGCGCTGCACTGGACCACGGCGGCCATGTTCCTGACCCTCTCCGGGTCGGGGCTGGCCATCATCTACGGCAAGTACTTCATCAAGCCGGTGGTGAGCCTCGGGGTGTGGGAGAACTGGATCTGGTTTGCCAAGGTGTTCCACAACTATATGGGGCCGCTCTTCTTCCTCTGCCTGATGGGGGTACTCATCAAGTGGTTCCGCCACAACATCGTCAATATGGTGGATGTGCAGTGGTTCATGAAGTTTGGCGGCATGCTCGGTAAGCACAAGGGAAGTCACCCCTCGGCGGGCTTCTCCAACGGCGGCGAGAAGGCGATCTTCTGGCTACTGATCTGGTTTGGCGGCATCGTCGTGGCGACCGGGCTGTTCCTCGACTTCCCCATCTTCGGCCAGCTGCGCCGTCAGATGGAGTGGGCCAGCTTTATCCATATCGTAGGCGCCTTGATCCTTATCTGCGGCTTTATCTTCCATATCTACATGGGTCTGTTCCAGCTGGAAGGGGCGCTGGAGGGGATGGTGACCGGCGAGGTGGACGAGACCTGGGCCAAGGAGCACCACGACCTCTGGTATGAAGAGGTGAAACACACTCTCGATGAGCCCAAGGCGGGCAAATCAAGCTGATGGTCGACAAAGAGTAAAGAGAAGGGGCGCTGCGGCGCCCCTTTTGATGGCGGGTCGATCGTGATGGCAAATTGATTGAGCGATGCCGCAAACGGCGATGGTTTTTTGGGCCACCTTGAGCAACAGTAACAGGGGTTCCATTCACACAAGGGATGACAAATGATGAGAAAAGCATGGCTGGCAGCGGTATGTGCATCTGCGCTATTCGGTGGTATTGCGGGCGTGGCGCAGGCGGCTGACGGGATCAAGACCCAGCAGGTGCAGTTCAAGAAGGGGGAGTCAGGGGCAACCATCAACGGCACCATTCAAGGTAGCCAGACCCTTGATTACAAGCTGACGGCCAACAAGGGCCAGAGCATGGTGGTGATCCTGACCGGCAAGCCCTACTTCAATATTCTGCCGCCGGGCAGCAAGGGGGAGGCGATGTTTATCGGCTCTATGGAAGGGAACAACTTTGAGGCAACCCTGCCCGCCAAGGGCACTTATACCATTCGGGTCTACCAGATGGGGGCGGCCGAGAGCAGCAAGGCCAAGACGCCGTTCAAGCTGGAAGTGGGCATCAGCGGCTAATGCCAGCAGCTGACAAGCATCACAGAGGTGGCGGCCACAAAGGGCCGCCACCGTTGTTTTATCCCCTCTGTTTTTGCCTCGCCAAGGTTAATAGCCCCCCCGGGCCAGCCGTTCGAAGTAGCGCTTATAACGTCCGCTGGCGATGGCCTGCTGCAACTGCTGATTGAACTGATCCCGCAGTTTGGCTGAATCCGGCATTTTGCGCGGGAACATCACGAAGCTGTCGTTGCGCAGAAAAGGGGTCTGACTGTGGGTGATGAGTGCCGCGCTGGCGGGGTCGAGCTGGCTCTGCAACTCGGCCAGACCGACTCGCAGCTCTTGCGGATAGAGGTCGATCCGCCCGCGCAGCAGCTTGCCGAAATTCTGTTTCACGTCGGTGACTTTCTGTTGGGTTACCTTGCCATCGACCACCATCTTGTCCAGATCTGGCCCGTAGCTATAGGCGATATCGCCCCCCAACCGCATGCCGATGATCTGCTCAAGGCGCTCGGCTTGCAGCTGCCGTGATTTGAGGGAGAAGAAGACAAACTGCTCCTGCAGCACCGCTTCGCTGAACAGAAAATCCTGCTCCCGCTCCGGTTTGTGCATCCAGACGGCGGTGGCGTCGTAGAGCTGGCTGTTGGCCGCCAGCGAATAGACCCGGCCCCAGGGGGCGAAGTGGAACTTCACCTCATAGCCCGCCTCCTTGAACAGATCGCTGATAAGGTGGGCCACGGGACCGTGCTGTTTTGACTGCTCGGAGACGAAAGGGGGCCATTCACCCACGATGATGTTCAGTTCTCTCCCTTGTGCGGCGAGAGCTGACTGGCAGGCAAGCAGTTGTGACAGGGCAAGGAGCAGTATCAGACGCATGGCGAGAGGAGGCAAAAGCTGGCTGAAAAAGTCGAGGGCATCAGGTCACTCCCGGCTGCGGCATGGTGAAACGTTGCGGAATTGATCGCAATGCTAGCATGAGTCTCATTCCTCTCCGTGGATATTTATCACTCGGGGAGCGAGATGAGCGGATTTTGGCCACAGGGTATGCCCAAGCTCACAAAACCGATCGAGTAAACGTCATATGATTGATTTCATTATGAGTCTTGCTCTCCTGCCGAACGGCAATTTCACGTAAATCAAAGAGAATGACTATGGCTACCGGACAATATCTGCTGTGGAAAGATGCACAGGGAGAGGATTTTCGCCCCGTTGCACTGACCGGCACTGATCTGCTTAACAATCGATACCTCAACAAGGGCACGGCCTTTACCGAACAGGAGCGGGCCGATTTTGATCTCGATGGTTTGCTGCCGCCTCAGGTACAAACCTTTGAAGCCCAGCTCGAGCGAGTGTATGAGGGGTTCAAGAGCGCTTGCAGCGATATCGAGAAGTACCAGAACCTGCGTGCTCTGCAGGATCGCAACGAGACTCTCTTCTATGCCCTGTTGTCACGCCATGTGGAGGAGATGACTCCCTACATCTATACCCCGACCGTGGGCAAGGCGTGCCAGGAGTTCAGCCACCGCTTCCAGAAGCCGCGCGGCCTCTACATCACCCCGGACAACGTAGATGATATGGGCAGTCAGGCCCGTCACTTCGATGCCAAATCGATCCGCATCATAGTCGTCACCGACAGCCAGGGCATTCTGGGGATCGGCGACCAGGGTGTTGGTGGCATGGGGATCCCCATCGGCAAGCTGGCGCTCTATACCCTTGGGGCCGGTATTCACCCCGCCTGCTGCATGCCCATCGCGCTGGATGTGGGCACCGACAACCAGAAACTGCTCGATGATCCCATGTATCTGGGCCGCCCCCACAAGCGTATTCGTGGCAAGGAGTACGAAGAGTTCATCGACAAGTTCGTGCAGGGGGTCAAGCGCCACTTCCCCAACGCCGTGCTGCAGTGGGAAGACTTCAGCAAATCCAACGCCTTCAACAATCTGGCCCGCTACCAGCAGGCACTGCCGTCATTCAACGATGACATTCAGGGCACCGGTGCCGTGGTGCTGGCCGGTATCATAGGCGCGGTCAAGGTCAAGGGGGAGACCCTGGGCCAGCAGAACTATCTGGTCTATGGCGCTGGCGCTGGCGGGGTTGGTGTCGCGGATCAGATCTGCGCGGGGATGATCCGTGAGGGGATGGATCCGCAGGCCGCGCGGGATCGCATCTACATCCTGGATACCCAGGGGCTGGTGTGCGACAACCGCGAGGGACTTGACGAGTACAAGCGTCGTTACGCCAAACCGGGGCTGCTGCTGGCAGGCTGGGACACCGAGGTGCCCGGCAAGGCCAATCTTGCCGATGTACTGCGTCATGTGCCCATTACCGTGTTGCTGGGTACCAGTGGCTCGGGCGGTGCCTTCCAGGAAGAACACATCCAGCTGATGCTGCAGCATTGCGAGCGCCCCATGGTGTTCCCGCTCTCCAACCCGACCGCCAACTGTGAAGCGCTGCCGGAGGATATCTACCGCTGGAGCAAGGGCAAGGCGATCGTGGCGACCGGTAGTCCCTTCAAGGACGTGAGCTACGAGGGGCAGGAGTTCCGGGTGGGGCAGGGCAACAACGTCTTTATCTTCCCCGGTGTAGGTCTGGCGGCCATCGTCAGCCAGATCCGCGAGATCAGCCCGGATATCTTCACCACCGCCGCCTTTGCGCTGGCCGAGTGCGTAAGCGAAGAGGATCTGGCCAAGGGAGCCGTCTATCCGCGTATTCGCGAACTGCGCAACATCTCGGTGCATGTGGCCACCGCCGTGCTCAAGGATATCGTGCGTCGGGATCCGTCCCACCCGCTGATCGGGCAGGATCTGCATCAGCATATCCTCAACCACATGTGGGAGCCGGTTTACCTGCCCTATCGTCGGGTATAACCGCGTATTCACCGCCCCGATAAAGGGTCGGTAAAGATGACAAGGGGGTAGCGCTGCTACCCCCTTTCGTTTACCCCGTGGCATTCACTAAGTTCGCAATGGTCGCCAGCGCCCTTGCTGATTGCGACAGGCGGTATCCTGCCACTGCTGACTGGCCTGGCCGATATAGAGTTGCTCGCGATAGTCGCGACACCACTCCCCGCTGGCATGGCGGAAGGTGCGTAGCGGCGTGACGCTGCCCGAGTGACGATTAGCCGGATTGAACCAGGTGAGGCTCTGCCCTTTGGTACGGGTTTCCAGCGCCTTGGCAAGGGCCTGATTGGCCAGTTGAACATCTGCCTTATCCATCTGATGGTAAAGCGGCGGAGTGTCGACCGTGGCGCAGCCAGTGAGGCCGAGCAGGAGGAGTGGTAACAGATATCGCATCATGGTTGCCCCTGTTGGCGAAAACCGTTGTTGAGCAGCACCCGCTCCTGCTCATCGGTAAGCACTTGCTGGCGATCATCGACCGTGCCGTCACCTCTTAGTTTGTTGCCGTTGGCATCGACAGCATCCACACCGTTATCATCGACCGTACCATCGCCCCTGAGCTTGTTGCCGTTGGCATCGACGGCATCCACACCGTTATCATCGACCGTACCATCGCCCCTGAGTTTGTTGCCGTTGGCATCGACGGCATCCACGCCGTTGTCATCGACTGTGCCGTCACCTCTGAGCTTGTTGCCATTGGCATCGACTGCATCCACGCCGTTGTCATCAACGCCATTGCCAAACCCGCGGCCACCCCCATGGCGTTCTCCCCCTGCATGTTTTTCTCCACCAGCATGCCGTTCACCTCCACCATGCTGCTCTCCGCCGGCATGCTCGCCTTGGCCGCCACTGTCATCGCTGCCCCCATCGCTGCCACCGCCGCTGTCGCTGCCACCGCCGCTGTCGCTGCCTCCGCCGTTGTTGCTGCCACCGCCGCTGTTGCCACCACCACTGCTGCTGCCCCCACCACTGCTGCCCCCACTGCCACCATCGCCATCTTTGTTGTGAACGATCAGCTCATTGGCGATGTAGCTGTGGCTGCCATCGAGCAGCAGATTGAAGAGTGCGGTAGTGGGAGGCGCCTCGATCCAGCAGAGTGACTCAACCAGCAGTAATTCCGGCTGGGATTGCAGGGCCAGATTGCCCGTCACCATGACAGGTGCCGGGCGACACATTATCTGCATGCCGGTAAATAGCGGCAGCACCGCCAGTTGCGGGTTTTCGGTTCGTGTCATGGCCGGTGAGATGGCTGCCCAGCCCCGCGTGGTCAGCAGAGGGTGTTCTGCGGTAAAGAACGGGGGCAGATCATTGATCCCGTAGAGTCTGCGTTTGCCCAGTATGACCCGTTCGACCGCCAGGATCCGGTTACTGCCGCCGTGTTGATCCAGCACTCGTTCACCGACCCGGAGCGTCTCTATGGGGCGGGTGGAGCCATCGGCCATCGTGATGCGAGTGCCGGCGATAAAGCAGGACTTGGCATAGGCCTGATTCATTTGCCACTTATTGTGGGCGAAATCATAACTGAACGGGTTTGCAAACAGGGCGAGTGCGATGGCCGAGCCAATAAGCAATCTGCGCTGGCTGGCCTTGAATGGGGGCTGTGACATGGGGACTCCTTGTCCATCTTGATTCACAGGATCCATTATAGAGCGCCCCCTGGCGGTGGCATCTTTGACCATGAACACAATAAACATGATGGAAAAACGATTGGCGTTCGTCACAATAATGCGTAAAATCGCATACTCGATGCTTGTAGCAACGAATCCCGCCTAAAAAGCCAGTTTCATGCCCTTCCCAAGCAGTAAAAGGTAACAGGTGACGCATTTGTGTTCATTTTGTGCCTTGAAAAAGTCTTGTGATGACTGAAAAGTGATAAATATCCCCATCAGTTATCAAAAAATTAAGGACATCCATGTTTTCCTTAGTCAAGCAAAGTGTCGCCGGGCTGCAAATCCTGTTTGTCGCCTTCGGTGCCATGGTTCTGGTGCCCCTGCTCACCGGACTGAACCCCTCCATGGCCCTGCTTGGCGCCGGTGTGGGCACCCTGTTGTTCCAGCTCTGCACCCGCCGCCAGGTCCCGATTTTCCTCGGTTCCAGCTTTGCCTTCATCGCTCCCATCATCTACGCCACCCAGACTTGGGGATTGCCATCCACCATGTTTGGCCTGTTTGCCGCCGGTTTCATGTATTTCATTCTGGCTGCGCTGATCCGGGCAAAAGGGATGGGTTTTGTGCACAAATTGCTGCCCCCGGTGGTGATTGGCCCGGTGATCATGGTGATCGGTCTTTCTGTGGCGCAGGTTGCCTGCAACATGGCGATGGGCCGCGCCGGTGGTGAGCAGGTGGTTCCTGCGGGGACTGCGCTGACGCTGGCCGGTATCTCGCTGGCGGTCACCCTGATTGCCGCTGTGTTCTGCAAGGGGTGGATCAAGCTGATCCCCATCCTGTGCGGTGTGATTGCCGGTTATGTCTCGGCGGTGTTTATGGGCCAGGTGAGTTTCGATGGCATGGTGAACGCCCCCTGGCTGGCGCTGCCCCACTTCGAAACCCCGGAGATCAACTGGGCTGCTGCGTTGTTCATGTTGCCGGTAGCCATCGCCCCCTGTATCGAGCATATCGGTGGCGTGTTGGCGATTGGTGGCGTGACTGGCAAGGATTACACCAAGGATCCGGGTTTGCACCGTACGCTGGCCGGTGATGGCATCGGCGTCTGCTTCGCCGGTTTCATCGGTGGCCCACCCGTGACCACCTACGCCGAAGTGACCGGTGCCGTGATGATCACTCGTAACTTCAATCCGGTCACCATGACCTGGGCTGCGGTGTTTGCCATCATTCTGGCCTTCTTCGGCAAGTTCAATGCGCTGCTCACCTCCATCCCGATGCCGGTGATGGGCGGTATCATGCTGCTGCTGTTCGGATCCATCGCTGCCATCGGTCTCAAGACGCTGGTGGAATCCAAGGTGGATCTGGGGCTGTCACGCAATATCGCCATCGTCGCCGTGACTCTTACTGTCGGTGTCGGTGCGCTGGAGATGAAGATTGGCGACTTCGCGCTGGCCGGTGTTGGCCTGGCCTCCGTTGCCGCCATCCTGCTCAACCTGATCCTGCCTGCGCACTCCGAAGAGGGTGTGATGGACGCGGCCAAGGATTGAGTTTCACCAGACGTTCACGTTGACTTGTAGAAGGCCACCTCGCGGTGGCCTTCTCTGTTTCGGTTATCTAGCGCCACTTTTCGGCTCGGCGGAGCTCATCTGGAATCTAATTTGGAAGCAGATGAGGGGGTTAGCACTCTCATTTGACGTATCTCTTTTCGTGACCTTAGCTAAAGGACAGGTTTGGCTCTGAGGTCTCCTCGAGCAGTATGGGAAAATGGATGTTGGCGTTTTCTATCATTTCTCTCCCAGACCCTGGTCATTAAACGATGCGCTTCTGCTTCGCCACAGCGCTGTTGTATGGCAGAGGTTTATCCGCCCCCTCCACACTCCCCTCATGCTGCCCTGGCATGTTTCCACCTCGATTTGTCGTGAGCCTCCCCCGCCGGTTGTGTTTCGTTGCGCACTGGCAAAATCCGGATCTGTTTGCTGCTGCACATGGGTGGGCGGCGAGCCGTGAAAGCCGGCATGACCCCAGCGGGTCAGATGTGCACCGCCATCGGTAACGGCGGATGTTCAGGGATGAATGGCAAGCAAAGCGAGGTTGCAATGAACTATCAACTGCTGTGGAAAAGTGCAATTTTTTCAGTCTCTTCCATGATGGCGATAAGCGCAGTTCAGGCTGCGCCACTGAACGTGATGACCGAGGATTACCCTCCGTTCAACATGCAGGGGGAGGGGGGCAAGATTGTCGGGCTATCGACCGAGGTGGTCGAAGAGCTGCTCAAGCGTGCCGGCGTCGAATACAAGCTGACCCTGATGCCCTGGAAGCGGGCGTATGAAGATACCCTCAGCACTCCCAACACCGCACTCTACTCCACGACTCGTACCCCGGAGCGTGAGGCGCTGTTCAAATGGGTGGGGCCGCTGGTCAATAACAACTGGGTGTTCTTCTCCAGCTCGACGGCCAATATCACAGTCTCTTCACTGGAAGAGGCCAAGCAGTATTCGGTGGGGGGCTACAACGGTGATGCGGCAGCCGAGTATCTCAAGGCACAGGGATTTGCCAAGTTGCAGCTGGCAGCCAATGACACCGCCAACGTGAAAAAACTGGAGGCCGGTCGTATCGATCTCTGGGCAACCGGCCAATATCTGGCCCCCTATTTGGCCAACAAGGAGAAAGTGGCTTCGCCCAAGCCGGTCTTCGTGTTCAAGGAAACCCAGATGAGTTTGGCGTTTAACAAGGATACGCCCGATGAACTCATCAACAAGCTCAACGAGGTTCTGGCAGCCATGAAAGCCGACGGCACCATCGAGAAAATCAACGCCAAGTACCAGTAAGTTGTACTGTTCCTGCTGCCGTTAATACCGGGAGGAAGTCATGGATTGGAAAAGTCTGAAGTTCAGGATTGCCGTACTGACTTCCCTCTCGGTGAGTCTGCTATTGGTACTGTTTGGTGGTTATAACTACAGCTCGGTGAGGGAAGAGAGCTACAGCAAACAGGCTCAGCTGGTCGAGCAGGCGATCAAGCGACTGCAGCTATCCTTGCCTGGCCCTTTGTGGAATTATGAGTCGGCCTTTATCGAGGCATCGCTCAAATCCGAGCTGGCGGCCGATATGCTCAGCACACTGCTGGTGGTCAACAAGGAGAAGCTGGTGGCCGGGTTTGCCCGCGATGCAGCGGGCACTATTTCCCCTTTAGCGGCCATACCCGCCGATACGGCGGCCTATGGTGGGTATGATCTGGTCTACGACGACAGCGGCCAGAAAAATACCGTGGCCAGATTGCTGGTCGAAACCAGTGATGCGGCCATTCAGGCCAACTTGCGCCAGCAGTTGATCACCACTGTCTGGCAGATCCTGGTACTTGATATCTGTATCATTGCCTTGTTGATGGTACTCATTCATCGCAATGTGCTGAGACCACTTCATCAGATGAATCTGGCGGTGTTCGATTTGGCCAGGGGAGAGGGGGATCTGACCCGGCGTCTCAAGATCCTCCGTCAGGATGAGATGGGCGCGCTGGCCACCAACATCAATCACTTTATTGCCAAGCTTCAGGAGATGGTGGCCGAAATCAACGAGCTCTCTGCTGGCGTGCTGCAGACCGCGGAACGTTGTGACACCCTTGCGGCGGATACTCGGGGCGCCAGTGATGCCCAGCAACTGGAGCTGGATCAGGTCGCGACTGCCATTACCGAGATGAGCCAGGCGGTGCAGGAGGTGGCAGGTAATGCAGTGAAGACTGCTACGGCGACCGATGAGGCCAACCTTTATGTCGAACAGGGCTACAATCTGGCCGGTCATGCCAATCAGGCGATTCACCAGCTGGTGGGAGAGGTGGAACGGGTGGCGGGGCTGATGCGCTCCCTCTCTACCGAGAGCAGCAGCATCGGCAATATTATCGAAGTGATCAATGGTATTGCCGAGCAGACCAATCTGCTGGCGCTCAATGCCGCCATCGAGGCGGCGAGGGCTGGGGATCAGGGGCGCGGTTTTGCGGTGGTGGCCGATGAAGTGCGAACCCTCTCGGGGCGCACTCGTCAGTCGACCGAAGAGATCAGTGCCAGCATCAAACGGCTGCAACAGGCGACCCAGAATGTCGGTGCCGGGATGCAGTTGAGCCAGGAGCAGGCCTCTCGTGCGGGAGCCGAAGCCGCCGATGTACAGGTATCGGTGGAGAAAATTAAAAACCAGGTCAGTCTGATCCGCGAGATGAACATGTATATTGCCCAAGCCTCGGAAGAGCAACACTCGGTAGCAGAGGCGGTGAGCCATAGCGTGAACCGGATTGCCACCCTTAATAGCGAGAGCGCGGCCAGGGTGGTGCAAGTGGCTGAAGCCAGCAGCGATTTGCGCCAGCTCTCCGGTCAGCTCGATACCCTGCTCAAGCTGTTTCGGGTCTAGAAAGCACATACGCCCTGCGGGGGATCCTCGGTGCGAGCGGTGGTCGCGATCACGCGCGCAACGGGGGTCGTGGTGTTCTCATATTCTGCCATGCAATCCCGGATCGATATTTTCCCTTTACGGGCCCATGCATGACAGTCTGGAGAGCTGTTGTCTACTCACGACACAGCTTGCACCAGGGACCGGTGAGCTCGCAGTACCCGGCCTCGTCGCCATGCTGCCAGCCAAGCCGATGATAGAAGGCCACGGCCGCCGTATTGCGGGTTGCCACCTTGAGTGATGCCGTGCGGGGATTATTTGCCAGACCATGTTCGAGCAGCGCTCGCCCAATCCCCTGACCATGCCAGTCGCTCGCAACGTACAAATGATGCACAAAGTGATCGGGTTGCCATACGGCGATAAATCCGCAGAGCGTCCCCCCTCGCTCAGCCACCCATATCTCTTCTCCCCGGGTCTGCTCGATAAAGTCATCCAGGTGAAACAGGGAGGGGTCTACCCAGTGAAAGGTTTGTCTGCGGCCTTGTAAAAACAGCTTGGCCAGCGGGGTGATATCACGTTCTTCCATGCGCCTGATCATCATGCTCTCCCAAGGGCGGTCACTGTTCCCTGTTGCACGCGGGCAAGGTTATCTGGGGCAAATGACAAGGGTGTGATTAAGGGCTGTCCAATACATTTGTCATGGGGCTATACTGCCGAAGTCCCCTGTATGGATGGCGTGAGGATTGTTGATTTATGGACAATAAACAGATTGAAGGCAACATTTTTGTTCCGGCTCATATCGATGACGTGTGGCACGCCTGGACGACAGAGAGTGGTCTGCGCAGTTTTCTGGCTCCCGAGTGTTTGATGGTAGCCGAACCGAATGGCCCCTTCGAAATCTACTTCAGGCCGGATGCTCCACTGGGTGAACGGGGCAGTGAAGGGTGCAGGGTCATGGCCGTCATGCCCTATGATTTGCTCAGCTTTAGCTGGAATTTTCCGCCCAGTCTGCCCCATATTCGTCAGCAGAAGACTCAGGTTTGTCTGCGCTTTGTGCCGGAAGGGCAGGGCACTCGCCTCTACTTCCTGCAAACCGGTTGGGCCAATGATCCTGACTGGAATCAGGGGTATGCCTACTTTAGGGAAGAGTGGCTGGAGACCAGCTTGCCACGGTTGCAGTACCGCTTTACCCACGGCCCCATCGACTGGAACAACCCGCCCGACAAGGCACAGCTGAAGGCGTTGTCCCAGTAGTTTCGGGGCACAGAGATAAAAAAAACCGGCCAAAAGGCCGGTTGAAACAGTTCAGGCTTGTCAGGTGACAAACGTATCCAGCGGATGAGAGTCGCTTTCCACTCCTTGTGAAGTACAACCCTCTTGGTTACGTGCCACTACTATATGCCATCCACACTGAATCGATGCTGAACCACGGATGTTTCAGTTTCACTCCACCTTACAATCAGATGGTAATCCCCATCGACTGGCGCAGGTAAGCGCCAGCGCCGAGCAGGCCAGGTCCTTCATGGGTGATCAGGAATACCGGAATATCCTTGAGGTAGGATTTGAAACGGCCCTTGTCTTCAAAGGCAACCCGGAAACCGGAACTGGTGAAGAACTCCTGGAAGCGCGGCACTATGCCCCCTGCGATATAGACGCCACCAAAGGTGCCCATATTGAGCGCCAGGTTGCCGGCAAAGCGGCCCATCAGCACGCAGAACAGGCTCAGGGTGCGGCGGCAATCCAGACACTCGCCCGCCAGCGCACGTTCGGTAATGTCTTTAGGGGCGAACGGCTCCGGCTCACGACCATCGGATTTCACCAGCCCGCGATAGAGATTGACCAGGCCCGGGCCGGATAAGAAACGCTCGGCCGAGACATGGCCCAGTTCGCCACGCATCACCTGCAGCACCGCATCTTCCTCTTCGGTGTTGGCGGCAAAATCCACATGACCCCCTTCGCCCGGCAGGCTCAACCACTGATCGCCCGCCTTGACCAGATGCGCAACCCCAAGGCCGGTGCCCGCTCCATAGATGGCGATGGGTTTGCCAGCCACCGGTGCGGCGCCGCCCAGCTGGATGCGATCCGATTCGGCCAATACCGGTACCGCCATCGAGACCGCGGTAAAGTCGTTGATTACTTGCAGGCGTGCCAGCCCGAGATTGTTCTGCATCTCGCTGATGGAGAACTCCCAGCTGTGGTTGGTCATGGCGACCCAGTCACCATTGATGGGGCAGGCGATGGCGATGCAGGCTTCCGCCACCTCGACCTTGTGTTCCTCCAGATAGAGGCGAACCACGGCTTCAAGGCTGGGATGGGCCAGACCTGAGTAGGTCTTTGCCTGAGAGATAGTACCGGTGGCCAGCTCACACAGGGCCAGACGCGCATTGGTACCGCCGACATCGCCGACCAGCGCATGGGTATGCTGCATAACAACTCCTTCGTTACAGGATGGGGACGACTGTGGTGTCCCGACATTATTGTTGGATTATGACGGCCCATTCTATCCGAGCTCAGGCTCACTCACCCGCCGGATCGATACAAACGTGCGCCTGCTCACAGTGTTGTTGCTTTGCAACATTTGTAAGCGGTTTCACAGCGAGGTGACGTTTTGTAACGAAAAGTACGAAATAATTAGAGATGAGTCATACTTTGTACGGCAGGCGTTAGTTGCCATAACCGCTTGTCTTGTATAGTCATCAGCTTGATTGGAAACCTGCTTAGCCGTAGATTTAGTGCAAAGACACTGAAGCTAAATTACAAAAACGTCTGGTGGTGATGATGAATACCCTTGATAAAATTACGAACAACCTGGAAAGTTTCAGTAAATCAGAACGCAAGGTTGCCGAGGTGATCCTGGCGTCTCCCCAGACCGCCATCCACTCCAGCATCGCCGCCCTGGCCAAAATGGCCGACGTCAGTGAACCGACCGTCAACCGTTTTTGCCGTCGCCTCGATACCAAAGGCTTCCCCGATTTCAAACTCCATCTGGCCCAGAGCCTGGCCAATGGCACTCCTTACGTCAATCGTCATGTGGAAGCAGAAGACGGCCCCGATACCTACACGGCCAAAATCTTCGAATCCACCATGGCTTGTCTGGATGCCGCCAAGAACAGCCTGGATATCTCGGCCATCAACCGCTGTGTCGATATCCTGACCCAGTCCAAGAAGATCAGCTTCTTTGGTCTTGGCGCCTCCTCAGCCGTTGCCCGCGATGCCCAGAACAAGTTCTTCCGCTTCAATATCCCGGTGGTGAGCTTTGACGATATCGTCATGATGCGCATGAGCTGCATCAACAGCAGCGAAGGGGATGTGGTGGTGCTGATCTCCCATACCGGCCGCACCAAGGCGCTGGTCGAGATCGCCGCGCTGGCGCGCGAGAACGACGCCACAGTCATCGGCATGACCGCCAAGGATTCCCCACTGGCGCGCGAGTGCAACCTGGTGCTCTCCATGGATGTGCCGGAAGATACCGATGTCTACATGCCGATGGCTTCCCGCATCGCGCAGCTGGCGCTGGTGGATGTGCTGGCAACCGGATTTACCCTGCGCCGGGGGATGAAATTTCGTGAAAACCTGAAGAAGGTAAAAGAGGGATTGCGCGAATCCCGCTTTGAAACACCACACTCTTCCTGAATCGTCGGGGGCTTTGGCCCCCGACTGTCTATGCCACCCTCCTTGGTGTAGTCTTGATGTGGTATTGTAACTTAATAACAAAAACCACCCGGATGGTTTGCAAGCGGGTGCATCGAGCCATCGGTTTGATGGGGCAGAATCTCAAGTTATCTCAACTTCATATTGGAGTCTTTCATGCCTAGACGTACAAAGATTGTAACCACACTTGGTCCGGCCACCGACCGCGAAGGGATCCTCGAAGGGATTATCCGCGCTGGTGCCGACATGGTGCGGATGAACTTCTCTCACGGCACTCCTGAAGATCATATCCAGCGCGCCAATCAGGTGCGTGACATTGCTGCCAAGCTCGGCCGCCACGTTGCCATCATGGGTGACCTGCAAGGCCCGAAAATCCGTGTATCCACCTTCAAGGATGGCAAGATCTATCTCGCCATCGGTGACAAGTTCGTGCTGGATGCAGCCCTGGGCAAGGGTGAAGGCTGTCAGGAGCAGGTTGGTATCGACTACAAGAGCCTGCCAAACGATGTAGTGCCGGGCGATATCCTGTTGCTGGATGATGGCCGTGTGCAGCTGAAAGTAGAGAGCGTCGAAGGCACACGTATTCTGACCACTGTCACCGTGGCTGGCCCGCTCTCCAATAACAAGGGCATCAACAAGAAAGGGGGCGGTCTCTCCGCGCCAGCCCTGACCGAGAAAGACAAGGAAGATATCAAGACAGCCGCGCTGATGAACGTGGATTATCTGGCCGTCTCCTTCCCGCGCTGCGGTGATGATCTGCGTTACGCCCGCGAACTGGCTCGCGAAGCTGGCTCCAATGCCAAGATCGTGGCCAAGGTCGAGCGCGCTGAGACCGTCGCCACTGACGAAGCGATGGAAGATATCATCCTCGGCTCTGATGCCGTTATGGTTGCCCGTGGCGATCTGGGCGTCGAGATCGGTGACCCCGAGCTGGTTGGTGTACAGAAGAAGCTGATCCGTCACTCCCGTCGTCTCAACCGTGTGGTGATCACCGCTACCCAGATGATGGAATCGATGATCAATGCGCCGCTGCCGACTCGTGCCGAAGTGATGGACGTCGCCAACGCCGTGCTGGATGGTACCGATGCGGTGATGCTCTCTGCCGAAACCGCTGCCGGTCAGTTCCCCATCGAAACGGTCACCTCCATGGCGAGCGTCTGTGTCGGTGCCGAAAAGCACCCGAGCCTGAACGTCTCCAACCACCGCATGAGCTACACCTTCACCTCGGTTGAAGAGGCGGTCGCCATGTCCACCATGTACGCAGCCAACCACCTGGAAGGGGTCAAGGCGATCGTTGCGCTGACCGAATCGGGCACTACTCCGCTGCTGATGTCCCGTATCAGCTCCGGTCTGCCGATCTTCGCCATGTCCCCCCACAACAAGACCCTGGCCTGGGCCAACCTCTACCGTGGTGTGACCCCGGTGCTGTTCGACGGTGACGAGACCAAACCGGTCTACGAAGTGTGCCGCGACGCGCTGGCCGTGCTCAAGGAGAAGGGGCTGCTGCAAAGCGGCGATATGGTACTGCTGACCCACGGTGACAAGATGGAAACCGTCGGCAGTACCAACACCTGCAAGGTGATGATGGTCGAATAAGCCCGTCCGGTTTCACAGTGTTCAACAAGGCTGCTCCTCTCTGATGAGCAGCCTTTTTATTAACGGCTGTCGCGCTTTGGCGGGATAAACAGGACTCAATGATTGCTTAACCCGATTCCCCTTCCGATAATGCGGGAGTGATTTTCACCGGGTAGCCTGTTGTAGGGGATCGCACCGGGTAACCCAGACACTCGACAATACGGGAGTGAAAAAATGAACAAACGTAACTGGTTGCTGGCCCTGTCACTGACGTTGGTGGTGTCACCCAGCCATGCCGACTGGGAGAAACTGAAGGCTGCCGCCGCCGATCTCGGCACCGCCGTGAGTGAGACTAGCAAGGAGGTATGGCAGGATGTCAGCGACTTCTCCAAAAAGAGCTGGGCCTCCATCTCTGCCTGGGGTGAAGAGGCGTTCAATACCGCCGGGGTCTGGACCGACAAGAGCATCGCCACTGGCAAGGAGTGGCTGAAGGTAGCCGACAAGAAGCTCGACGATATGCTGGAGCCCAAAACCGCGCAGGAGGCGCGGGTGGCGCTCAACACCATGGCCGACACGGCACTGGTGCGCCTGTTCAATGAACAGCCTTCAGCCAAGTTGCTGTTTGACAAGGCGTATGGCTACGCAGTATTCGATTCGCGCAAGTTCTCCCTGATGCTGCATACCAATCAGGGCGCCGGGGTGGCCATCAATCGCAAGAGTGGCAAACACACCTATATGAAGATGTTTGGCGCGGGGCTGGCGGCCGGTATCGGTGGCAAGTTCTATCAGCAGGTGATCCTGTTTGAAGACAAAGCCAGATTCGATGCCTTCGTGACCCAGGGTTGGGAGGCCACTTCCGAAGTGGGCGTGGTAGCTGGCAAGGAGAGCGCCGAGCTTACCGCCAAATACAACGGCGGCATGGCCATCTACCAGATCGGCGAGAAGGGATTGCTGTTCGATGCCAACATCTCCGGCTCCAAATACTGGATCGACAAGGATTTGAGTCAGTAACCATTAAGGCGGTGAGCCCTCGGCATTTGCCCTGCTCACCGTGCGGCAGTTGCAGTCAAAGATCGCCCGCACTCATCCTGCGGGCGTGCTTGTTTGTGGTGGCGTGATGCGGGTGTTGGATGGCAAAGCGCCTTTTCCCGTGCGAATGCTGGGGACAAAAAGCCATCGCTCCCCTTGGCCGCAACCGGTATAATGCGCGACCCGAATTTTTCCAGGTGTTCAAAATGCAGCCGGTACCCAACCTTTTCTCCTATCCCCGCTATTGGGCCGAGTGCTACGGCACGGCGCCCTTCCTGCCCATGTCCCGCAAAGAGATGGACAAGCTGGGTTGGGACAGCTGCGATGTCATTCTGGTGACGGGGGATGCCTATGTGGATCACCCGAGCTTCGGCATGGCGGTCATCGGCCGGATGCTTGAGGCGCAGGGTTTTCGGGTCGGCATCATCGCCCAGCCGGACTGGTCATCGAAGGATGACTTTATGCGTCTGGGCAAACCGAACCTCTTCTTCGGGGTGACCGCGGGCAACATGGACTCCATGATCAACCGCTACACCTCCGACAAAAAGCTGCGCCACGACGACGCCTACACTCCGGGGGATGTGGGCGGCAAGCGGCCGGATCGCGCCACCCTGGTCTATACCCAGCGCTGCAAGGAGGCCTTCAAGGAGGTGCCCGTCGTTATCGGCGGCATCGAGGCTTCCCTGCGCCGTATCGCCCACTACGACTACTGGTCCGAGACCATTCGCCGCTCCATCCTGCTCGATGCCAAGGCCGATATCCTGATCTACGGCAACGCCGAACGGCCGCTGGTGGAAGTGGCTCACCGCATCGCAGCGGGGGAGAGAATCGACACCATGCAGGATATTCGCGGCACCGCCGTCATCCGCAAGGAGCCGCTGCCGGGCTGGAAAGGGGTGGATTCGAGCAAGCTCGACCAGATTGGCCGCATCGATCCCATCATGAACCCCTATATGGAAGGGGCACCCTGCTCGGATGACGCCAGCGAAGCGGCCCCTGCCGCGCAGGAGGCCCAGCCTGTGCTGGTGCAGCCGGCCAAGCCCAAGCCGTGGGAAAAAACCTATGTGAAGCTGCCGGCGTTCGAGCGGGTGAAAGAGGACAAGGTGCTCTACGCCCACGCCTCGCGCATTCTGCACCACGAGACCAACCCCGGCTGTGCCCGCGCCCTGTCGCAGGCCCATGGTGATCGCATCGTCTGGGTCAACCCGCCCGCCTTCCCGCTGGAAACCGAGGAGATGGACGGCGTATTCGGCCTGCCCTACCAGCGGGTGCCGCACCCCGCCTATGGCAACGAGAAGATCCCCGCCTTCGAGATGATCAAGACCTCGGTCAACATCATGCGTGGCTGCTTTGGCGGCTGCTCCTTCTGCTCCATCACCGAGCACGAAGGGCGCATCATCCAGAGCCGCTCGGAAGAGTCGATCCTGAAAGAAATCGAAGATATCCGCGACAAGGTGCCGGGCTTTACCGGCGTCATCTCGGATCTCGGTGGCCCCACTGCCAACATGTACAAGCTGCGTTGCAAGAGCCCCAAGGCCGAGCAGACCTGCCGTCGCGCCTCCTGTGTCTGGCCCACCATCTGCCCGCACATGGACACCGACCACAGCCCGACCATCAACCTCTATCGCAAGGCGCGCGACCTCAAGGGGATCAAGAAGATCCTCATCGCTTCCGGCGTGCGCTACGATATCGCGGTGGAAGATCCCCGCTATATCAAGGAGCTGGCCAAGTACCACGTCGGCGGCTACCTCAAGATTGCGCCGGAGCACACCGAGGAGGGGCCGCTCTCCAAGATGATGAAGCCGGGCATGGGCAGCTACTACCAGTTCAAGGAGCTGTTCGACAAATACTCCAAAGAGGCGGGCAAGCAGCAGTACCTGATCCCCTACTTTATCTCTGCCCACCCGGGCACTACCGATGAAGACATGATCAATCTGGCGCTCTGGGTCAAAGAGAACCGCTTCAAGCTCGATCAGGTACAGAACTTCTACCCGTCGCCGCTCGCCAACGCCACCACCATGTATTACACGGAGAAAAACCCGTTAAACAAGGTGAGCCGCACCGGTGGCGATGTGTTTGTCGCCAAGGGCGAGCGCCGTCGCCGCCTGCACAAAGCGCTGCTGCGCTACCACGACCCCGCAGGCTGGCCGATGATCCGCGAAGCCCTGCTTGCCATGGGCAAGGGCCACCTGATTGGCAACGGCCCCGGTTGTCTGGTGCCGCCGGAAGGACGTAACGAGCGCGCCGCCAGCGGCAAGGGGCTGAAACCGGCCCTGACTCGCCACAGTAACATTGCCCATCAACGCGGCAACGGCGCAGGCAACAAGCCGACGGGCGGCAAGCCGGTGGGTTCCCAGTTGCAGAAAGGGGCGGCTAACGGCAAACCGGCCGCACAGGGCGAAGGCAAGCATGCTGGCCAGAATGCGGGTAAGAGCAAACCTGCCGGAAAACCTGCCCATAAGGGCAAAGCGCCGACCCGCGCTGGCTCTGCCAAGCCGGGGGCCAAATCCGCTGCTCAAGGCGGCAAGCCTACGGCTAAAGGCAATGGTACCAAGCGACCGGCGCGGTAATATTTCCTGATTAGAATGCGACAGAAATAAAAAAGGCGACCAGATGGTCGCCTTTTTACTAATTAATGACGGAAAGAGGATGTTATTTCTTGACACATCTCTTTAGCTCTTTTGGAAGAAAAGCATCAATTTCATCATCAGAAAAGGTCATATCCTCTAGTTCTTTAAGCGCTTTTTGAGCTTCACTATAGGCTTTATAATTGGTACTGGGAGCACCACAGTAAATTGCATGTAGACTTTCTAAAAGCTGGTCTCTACGGACTAGAATTTCGTCTATCTGAGCTATACCTAAACGAAGATCTGTTAATAAAGAGAGGTATTTTTCTCGAATAACCCACAAATCGGCTCCAGCTCGCCTATGCTTTTGGGCTATTTCACCTAGATCATAATCTTTTGTATAAGAGTTGAGGACAAGTAATATTGTAGATATAACAAGCATTATAAATTTACCGCATGCTTTATATTCAGCTAGGCTAGCAATATCGAAAAATGAAGTTATTAACCCGCCTGTAACTAATGCAGATAAAACTATTTGCCAGAATTTAATTTTTTTGTGGCGCTCAAGTAAAATATCAGCACATTTTTCATGTGTTTTATGAGAGTATACTACACGGCCGTAATTCTCTCGTAGTTGCCCTTCCAAAACTATATAGCTATCAATCATAATCTCTCCCATCGGCCACTATCGGAACATGTATTCTATCTTTAGCTACTACAATATTATTCTGAATTAGGTAGCATTCTACGACATGTTCTCCACGGAAGTTACTACTCTCTTCTTTGAGGTTATTTCCTCCATCAATTACAATTTGCCCACGAATACAGTTTCTACGTTGAGCCTCTTCTCCCCTATTCAATACTTTCCAATAAATTTGATATGAATCTGTAATTTGTGGAAGTTCACAAACCCAAAACTTCAGTTTTTTGTCTGATCTAAGTGGTATTTTTAAACCTAACATTTCTCGAAGGCGAAATTTTCTAAACCCTCGTTGAATTACCTCGCAATCAATTTTAAGTTGATAGCGGATATCGATAGGAAATTTATCCTCGATAAATTCTTCGGTATTTGACCAAGTCTTTAGAATTCTTGCTATATGTGACTCTGTAGAAACTTTTTGGGTTGTAGGAAATGGACGGCCATATACTTTTTTCCACCTGTCGTTTACATCATTATTTTTTTCGTGATCAATGGCATCTTGACATAATTGGTAGGCCTTCTTGGCTTTTCTCTGGAACTTATTTTTAACCCTTACACGCTGCCTACTTCCCGGTGCGGAGTATTCGCTTTGCTCTGGCAACTCCGAGAGATACTTAAAGAAATCTCGACTTAAAATGTCATAATAACTGTAGCTTTTTGAGTCGAAGTAATTTGTTGATTTGAGAAAGTTATAAGCTAGAGTGTCAATTAATAAGCCACCAATACCTACACCATGTTTGTTTTTCCAAGCTCTTGCCATCTTGCACAATTTACGCAAATTTGAATTTTTTAGTGCATCAAGATTAGCAACAGCATCCATTTCATCTCTTGGCTTTGTAACTTTCCAGTTGCCACCATTTTTGGTGTCAGGATATTTATAGCTATTATCTTCTTGTTCAAAAACAGGTTGTACTTCAATATAAAAGTTCGTGTAAGTAACAGTGACAACAAGACGATCCACTCTAACTTTTGTGGTTGGGTATCGCTGAAGTATTGCATTCTTTGTATCTTGTAAAAGCTTTAACTGTCCACCTGGTTTATTGTATGTTTCCCATTTGTTTTTGGGCATAATATAGAGCATGTCTAAATCAGAAATGCCATCGACCCCTGTTTTTCGACCAAATGATCCAACTTGTAACGTGTTTGCTGTTTTTGACTCTGTATCTCGAAAATTTTTATTGAGTGCTGCAGTAATTTCACCATAGCGAGTACTTATTGTATCTGTATTTCTTATGGCCAAGTTTGCAATAAATTGTGTGAACATTTCAGAAATACTCATATAACTTTCCCTTTAGCCATAAATTTTTTTGCGAAAATTTTAGAAGGTTTAATCTGGCTCAAATCCTTTTAGTAAATCTGGGCACCCACTTTTCTGAGCAAGGCATAATGCCTCCAAATCTCACGCTACCGCCCGTGGATTACAGCTTCCAATATGCTCTATTGACCCGCGCTGGCAGCAACCCATCGCAGCTCAACAGGTTCTGAATGGCCATGGTAAGCCAAACGAAACTGCCGAGGCGAGGCTTAAATTGACTTAACTATCAGAAATTAATCATTTTTTGCGCTTGATCAGCAAATGGAGCCGGAAGGCGGCTTTATAGCCATATCCCGCTTTGGCAAGCAGGGACGGGGAGTGAATTGGGGCGACCTGCTGGTCGCCCCTTGTGATTGCCATATCCGGCGTGCGAAGGGTTAGCCGTTATAGCCGTAGCAGCGCTTGAGCTCCTCGAAGTCGTAGTAGTGGCTGCCGCTTTGGTAGGGCTGGCAGCCGGTTTTAAAGGCGATCTCCTTTTCGTTGTAGAGCATCTTGACCAGCACCTGCCGCTGCCCGTTCTGGTAGATATCCCACTGAATATTGGCGGTATAGGGGGAGACCCAGCCGCCGCGCCACTCGTTGTTCTGCTGGCTGAACAGCTGATCCGGGCTGGCCCCCTGACGGCTCCCTTCCAGCTTCATCAGGGCGGCGAGGGGGATAATGGCTTCGGCATGGGCAAAGCGCAGGGTGGCCCGTCGGCTCTGCTCGCCCTCCACCACCTGACGCTGCACCTCGCCAAACAGGCCGTCGAGCAGCGGCTGGGCAATGGCGTAGGGGGCGCTCTGGTTGGCAAAGCTCGGCCCCTTCTCGTAGAAATCTTCCGCATCGGAGAGGTAGGAGAACCAGGCAGACTCCTCCGGGGTCAGGAACTGCTCCAGCGCCCAGGGTTCGCTGCCCTGTGCCTGCGCTTCGCGGATCATGCCGGGGCCGATGATAAAGAGGTTGTAGAGCATCAGGGCGGCATCCACTTCGTCGCGCACATAGGTCATGCCGCCATCTTCCGGGTTGACGGCGACAAACTCGACGCCGCCCGCCAGATAGTCGACAAAGCCCTTGCTGTAGATACGCTCCAGCATGCTGCGGGCCATCTCTTTGGTCTTGCTCAGGTTTTTAAGCTGATCCAGCGCCCTGGCCAGCTCGGGGGCCGGGGCGATTCCGGCATCTTCGTCGCCGATAAAGCGCTGGTAGCTCTCATAGGCGGGCAGGTAGCGGGCGTAATCCCCCTCGGGCGTGGTCTTGTGGAAGTAGAGCTCGAACTTGTTGACCAGCTTTTTGTCGATCTTCGAGGGGTCATCCTGCGTGAGGTAGCACTGCGCCGAGTCGCTGACATAGTTCACGTTGCGCTTGAGGCTCTCCATAAAGTAGAAGGCGCTTTCGTTGGCCCTGTCCTTGCCCGAGGTGACCACCTTGATGCAGTGGGGTTCGCTGCTGTTGAGCAGGGTCGGCAGCCGCGCCGCCAGTCGGGTGGCGAGATTGGCGTGCTCCTCCTTGCCCAGCGCCGAGAGCAGGCCATAGCCCAGTTTCTGGTTGGCGGCCGTCACCAGATCGACCTTGCCTCCCAGCCCCTGCCCGAGGGTGGTAAGCGCCCCCTGACGCTGCGCCTCTTCCCAGACCAGCTTGGTCAGCACGTCATATTTCGGGCTGGAGAGGGAGCGCGAGCCGTGGCGCGCCACCATCTCGGTAAAGACCGGGCTGAACCCCTGTGGCGCTGGCTCGTAGCTCTCCGCCTGCTGCTGCGGGCTGTAGACCGCTTTGGTGCTGTATTGGTAGGCGGTTTTGCCCTGGCTGTCGGCAGACGATTCGTTCTCTGACTGGCAGCCGCCAAGCAAGACCAGCGAGACGGCCAAAGCCACATAAGAAGAGCGCGGGAAAGTCATGATGTTCCTTATCTATCCATATGAAAAATAAGTGAAAAACTCTATGACTTGAAAATGACCGCGGGATGTCAGCCAGATGACAGGCTGATGACTTCTGATAAAGCAGTAAGCAAAGGGAGAGAATCTCTTTTTCGGAACCCCCACCTTGTTGATGCAAAAAGCCCCGAGAGCTGGCGCTTTCGGGGAAGAGGAAAAACATTTTTTTCGGGACACCCACCTTTTTGACAGTGGCGTAGGGCTGTTCTTGACTTAAGAGGTCACCGTTGAGGGATGTGCCATGACCATTGCCCGTTCACGTCAAATCAGCTTGCAGGATACGCCTTACTACCATGTGGTCAGCCGCTGTGTGCGGCGAGCCTTTCTGTGTGGTGACGATGCCCATTCTGGCCAGAGTTATGAGCATCGGCGTCAGTGGGTGGTCGACAAGTTGGGGCAACTATCGCGGCTGTTTGCAATTGGCATTTGTGCTTATGCGGTGATGAGCAATCATTATCATCTGGTGCTCAAGGTGGAGCCCGATACCGCAGCCAACTGGAGTGAGCGGGAGGTGGCTGAGCGCTGGGCGGCGCTATTCCAGTGGCCGCATTTGGTCAGGCGCTGGTATCAGGGGGAGATGTTGATCGAGCCTGAGCTGGCTGTCGTGCAGCAATTGCTGGCCCAATGGCGGGAGCGGCTTCACTCCATAAGTTGGTTTATTCGGCTACTCAATGAAAATCTGGCCCGTCAGGCCAATCAGGAAGATGGTTGCAAGGGCCATTTCTGGGAGGGGCGCTTCAAGAGTCAGGCTTTGCTCACCGAATCCGCCTTGTTGGCCTGTATGGCGTATGTTGACCTCAATCCGATACGAGCTGCGTTGACCGATCGGCCAGAGCAGAGTGAATACACCAGTATCAAACAGCGCCTTGACGCGCCTGCTACTACTGAGGTTTTGCCACCACTTTTGCTGCCGTTTGCCCGCCAGGGTAAGCCTGAAGAGCTGCCTTATGCCTTCAGCGACTACCTGATGCTGGTTGATTGGACTGGTCGTGCTATTCGGCCCGACAAGCGGGGTCATATTCCGGCCCAATTTGGACCCATTCTGGAACGATTGGGACTCGATGCTGTTCGCTGGTTGAAGCAGGTGACGCTGTTCAGGCGACAAGGGATCAGAGTGGTGGGAGACAGATATCAATGTCAGCAGTTTGCCCGCCACTGTGGCCAGCGACGATGCCATCAACCAAGGCTGTGATAGCTTTGCATCCACCCTGCTGATAGCTCCGGGTATTGCACATAGTCCAATAAATGGCTGTGCAGGGGCTGTTGCTTTCTAAACCTGACAATCTCTCCCACCAGCCTACTTTTGCAGGCATCAGCTCGGATACACACCCCTTATTGGGCCTGCAAGTAGCCTAATAGTGGCTTGCTCCAAAAGGTGGGTGTCCCAATTTGTTCCCCTTATTGGGCCTGCAAGTAGCCTGATAGTGGCTTGCTCAAAAAGGTGGGTGTCCCAATTTGATTCGGCGACGCTCCCCTGTTACACCTCGCTGCATGCCTTTATGTCGGTCAATGACGTGGCGGCCTGCATTCCGTCGGCCATCGCCACCCTCGGCGATTTTCGCATGCTGGAGCTGGCCGGGGCGCCGCAGCAGTTCGAGGTGGTGGTTGGCAGACACCGCAAAAGTCAGGGCAATCTCGCCATCGAGTGGCTGGCCGAGGTGATCAAGTCGGTCTGCGATCTTGCCATGCCTAAATAACGTCGCCGTTTGCACAGAGCTGCGCACGCCAGCCAGTTTGCTAACGGCAGGCTGGATCTGCGGGACAAATCCTGCGATGGTGCGGGCAGTTATCCGCTTGTCCCGTTATCGAGTGAAAAGGAGTTGAGATGCGCATTGCCATGATTGGTCTGGGGGATATCGCCCAAAAAGCCTATCTGCCGCTGCTGGCGAGCGACGAGCGGGTCACCCCGCTGCTCTGTACCCGCAATCCGGCGGTGCTGGAGAAGCTCGCCCGCCAGTATCGGGTCGCAGAGTGCTTTACCGATGTGGCGGCCATGCTGGCCAGCCGCCCCGATGCCGTGATGATCCACGCCGCCACCGCCGTTCATCGCGAGCTGGCCGAGCAGTGCCTGCGGGCAGGGATCCCCACCTTTGTCGACAAGCCCCTGTGCGACAATCTGGCCGAGGCCGAGGGACTGGCCAACCTCGCCATCGCGCAAGACTGCGCCCTCTTTACCGGTTTCAACCGCCGCTATCTGCCCGCCATGGATGCTGCCCGTGCCCAGCCGCTCACCGAGCTTAACTGGCAAAAACACCGCTTCGCTCTGCCGGGCAAGGCGCGGGATTTTCTGTTCGACGACTTTATCCATGTGCTCGACAGCCTCTGCTTCTATGGCGCCGTGCCGGGCGGCGACGTTCATGCGGTATTGCGCCCCTGTGCGCAGGACAACAGCTTGCTGGCCGGGGTAAGCGTCAGCTGGCAGAGCGGCGATCGTGCCATCAGCGGCAGCATGAACCGCAGCGCCGGGATCACCGAGGAGCGCATCGATGCCTACGGCGACAACCTCTCCCTGCACCTTGAGAACTGCACTCGCGGCATTCTCGCCCGCGATAAGCAGGCCGAGATGCTTAGCCCCAACGACTGGCAGCCGGTGCTGGCCCAGCGCGGCTTTGCCGCCATGCTGGAGCACTGGTATCAGCAGGTTGAAATCGGCAAGGCGGATAGCGAGCTGATCGCCTCCTACCTGCACGGTCACCGGCTGGCGGAGCAGCTGGTCGCGCTGGCTGACAAGCGGGGATAAGGCTGGCTGGAAGTGCGCGTGGCATGAATGCGCGGTGCGTGAGAAAGATGCATGAAAAACAACGGGGGCCGCAGTTGCGGCCCCCGTTGTTATGGGATGAGATGCATGGGATCAGATGCACTTTACCGGCTTGGGCAGGCCGCCAATCTTGGTCGCCTGCTTGGCGGGCCCTTCCGGGAACAGCTTGTAGAGGTAACGGCTGTTGCCCTTCTCGGGGCCGTACTGCTTCTCCATCGCCTTGACCAGCGCACGGATGGCGGGGGAAGTGTTGAACTCCAGATAGAAGGCGCGCACAAAGCGCACCACTTCCCAGTGCGGCTCCTCCAGCTCGATCCCCTCCTGCGCAGCCAGCACCAGCGCCAGCTCCTCGCTCCAGTCGTTGCTGTTGAGCAGGTAGCCCTTGGCATCGGTCTCGATGAGTTGGCCGTTGAATTCCAGCTGATGTTTTTCGGACGCAGACATGGGGGCTCCTCGCTAATGGGGCTATCGGGATTGGGCGGGCATGGTAGCGCCTTGATCCCCGGTGAGCAACCGGCTCTCGTTGGCCAGATGCAGCAGCTGATCCGCCAGCTCGCTGATCAGGTTGAGCTGCTGGGTCAGCATCAGCTGCTCCTCGCTGCTGTCCGGACTTATCACCGGGCACTGACCTCCGATGGAGCTGGAGGGGTTGCCCGCCAGATGGCCGGCGGCCTGCTCCAGGGTGTGGCAGATATGGTGGCGCACCTCATCCAGCCCGCTGATGGCCTCCAGCTTGTCGCGATGGGCCCCCAGCGCCGAAATGTAGGAGAGCAGGGCATGGTTGCGCCAGGTGAGGGTAAAGCAGAGATCGAGGAAGCGGCGGCGCTTTTGCGGCTCCACCAGCATGCTCTGCCAGGCGGTGGCCAGTTCGCTGTCCGCCAGATGGGCGCTCTTGCGCGCCACCCGATAGTCGATGGACTCGTCCCGCTGCTGCTTGAGGCTTGCCAGCACCGCCGAGAGGTAGCGGGCGTTGGCCGAGAGCGAATTGGCGATAAGGGTCGGCAGCCGCTTGTACTGCCAGTCCGGCCAGAGCCAGGCCACCAGCCCGTAGGAGATCAGGCAGCCGAGCAGGGTATCTAGCAGCCGCGGCCCCAGAATGGCAAAGCCGATGCCATCGAGCAGGTTGAACGCCATTAGCACGTAGAGGGTGATAAAGCAGACTGCGGCGCTGTAGTTGTTGCGCACCTGGGTAAAGAAGAGGAAAGCGGCCAGCCCCATCACCACCAGCTGGACGTGCAGCTCGGGAAACAGCCAGAGCACCGGAATGCCCACCAGTATGCCGGCGAAGGTGCCGAGCATCCGTTGCACCAGTCGGCGGCGGGTGGCGCTGTAGCTGGGCTGGCAGACAAACAGCACGGTCAGCAAAATCCAGTAGCCCTTATCCATATCAAAGGTTTGCAGTATGCCGTAGCCGATCACCAGCCCGAGCGACAAACGCAGCGCGTGGCGAAACACCATGGAGTGCAAGGTGAGGTGCTGCTTGAGCTGGGCTAGCAGCGGCAGGCGGGGGGGGCGCGCCAGCGCGGGCAGATCCTGCTCCGGCTGCTCGGGGTTTTGCAGCACTTCGGCGCTGCCCAGCAACTGGTTGATGCTGGCCAGATTGCGGCGCAGGAACTTCATCGGCGTCAGCAGGGTTTTCGGGTAGTGCTGCTTGAGATTGGTGAACTCCAGCTGATCGCCGAGGGCCTCCAGTGTCCAGTGAATGCGCTTGTTATGGGCGTAGGGCTTGTGCACCAGAATGGCGTAACCGAGCCGCTGGCACGCTTCGGAGAGCTGCAGGAACACCTCCTGAAATCCTTCCAGTACTATGCCCTGCTTGAGCTCTGCTTCCAGCCGGCTGTAGGGGTAGTGGCTGGAGGTGGCGCGTTCGTGGATTTCCAGCGCCAGCAGGTAGAGGCGCAGCAGGCTGGCAAGCTCGGGGCTGGCCGGATGACGGCGGCTCAGGCGGGCGTTGAGGGCCGACTTGGTGAGGGTCAGCGCGCTCACCAGATTGATGTTGAGCTGGGCCAGATTGTGGCGAATGGCCTGGGCACCGTGCTCGTCTGCCGGGAAGAAGCGGGACTTTTCCAGCAGGTAGCGGCCAAGGGCGAAGTAGCTCTGGGCCAGCTGCTCGTGCAGGGTCTTGTAGGGCAGCAGCCAGAGCCAGATGAAAGAGACCAGTCCGTACCAGAGGGCGCCAGCGCCGAGGGCCAGCGGCTGGTAGAAGAGATCCGGCGCCTTGGCGGCGCCCAGCATGGTGTAGATGGCGATGAGCAGCGAGCCGAAGCTGATGGTGGCATAGCGGGCGCCGAGCGCCCCCACCATCACGAAGATAAAGGTGGAGCTGGCGAGCCCGATGGCAAACAGCCAGGGGGTGGGGTAGAGATACTGCACGCACAGGGACGCAAACATGAAGCAAATCAGCGTCATGGCGAGGTTTTTGAGCCGTCCCCACAGGCTGTCGTCGGTTTCGGCGATGGCGCCTGCCACTACCCCGAGGGAGAGCAGCACGGTGAGCTGGATATTGCCGGTGGCCAGGGTGAAGGCGAGCAGACCGAGAATGGCCAGCAGCACCTTGAGGGCGAAGTAGATGTGACTATCGGTCAGCAGTCGGCGCAGCAGGCCAGAGAGATCCATCGGCATGAGACAGGTGAAACCCTTGATCGAAACGAGAGCGAGATAGTAACCCGCCAAGCGCGAAGTGGCCCTGATCCAAATCAGGGCCACTTCGCTTCATATCCTTGATTTACAACTTATCCTGACAAAAATCGGCGCCAATAAAAACCCCGCCGAAGCGGGGTTTCTGATTAGTTGCGGTTGCCGCCAAGCAGGCTCAGCAAGCTCAGGAAGATGTTGTAGATGGAGACATACAGGGTGACGGTGGCAGAGATGTAGTTGGTCTCGCCGCCGCGCACGATCTGCTGGGTAGTCAGCAGGATGGCGCCGGAGGAGAACAGCATGAACATGGCGGACAGAGCCAGGCTCAGGGCGCTCATCTGCAGGAAGATGTTGGCAATCATGGCCACCAGCAGTACCCAGAAACCGACGAACAGCATGCCGCCGATGAAAGAGAGGTCACGCTTGGTGGTCAGGGCATAGGCCGACAGACCGAAGAAGGTGAGCGCGGTACCGCCAAGGGCGGTCATCACGATTTCGCCACCACCATTGTTCATGTACATGTTGATGATGGGGCCCAGGCTATAGCCCAGCAGACCGGTCAGGGCGAAGGTGAAGACCAGCCCCATGCCGTTGTTGCGATTCTTCTCGGTCAGGAACATCAGACCGTAGACGCCGATCAGGAACACGGCCCAGTGCAGCGGCGGCATGTTCATCACGGTAGCGACCCCCGCCACCACGGCAGAGAAGCCCAGAGTGAGGGAGAGCAGCATATAGGTGTTACGCAGCACCTTGTTGGTATCGCGTACGGCACTTTGGGTGCCAGTGTAGATAGAACGGGTATCCATCTTGGGTGTCCTCTTGATGTCCGGGTGAGACGGCGAGCAGCCGCCTCGTGATCGCTGTTTGTTACTGCATGTTTACGCATTGTATGTAGAACAAATAGGGATGACGAGGAACAATTTCAAGCCACCTGCCATTTTGCTCCCGCACACTATCCCACAGGAAATATGTATTGCATATGAACAAGGGCTTAGCGTAGTATGCACGCCGTTCGGAGGGGTGGCAGAGCGGCTGAATGCACCGGTCTTGAAAACCGGCGATGGGCGACCATCCGTGGGTTCAAATCCCACCTCCTCCACCATATTCAAAGAGAAAGCCCAAGCGGTCACCCGCTTGGGCTTTTTGCATCTGCGGTTTTTACCGGTCCACCTGATGGCCTGCGGCTATTGCCACTCCCGATAGCTGGCGAGGCGGTAACCGCGCTCGGCGATAAGGGCGGGCAGGGACGGGTCGGTCAGGAGCGCCAGTTCGTTGAGACGGGGCTGGCAGTAGGAGCTGCCCTGCATCTCCAGATCGATAAAGGAGGGGTGGCACATGACCTCGAGCGAATTGGCCCCCAGTTCACTGGCCTCATCGAGCAGTTGCAGCAGGCTGGCTTGGGTCAGCTGCGCGCCGTAGAAGCGGTCGTCGAACCGATCGCAGCTTTGCGGGTGGTTAACGGTCAGGCCATGGCGGGCTATTTCGCCCCGATCGATGCGAAGGGGCAGGCCATGCGCCTTGGCGAAAGCCTCCACCAGCGGGTAGAGTGTCGGCAACATATGAACATGGTGGTGGCTGTCGATATGGGTCGGCTGCTTGCCGAAAATCGCGACAAAGCGCTGATACTGACTCGCCAGCTCACCGGATATCTCGGCCAGATCCAGCTCTCCCGCCTCGCTCTTGTGCCAGATCCCCTTGTTGAGCTCGCCCTGCTCGTTCACCAGCGAGGTGAGCGGCGTGAGCGGCTTCCCCCAGCTGAGCATAAAGTGCAGCCCGACTGGCAATTCGGGGAAGCGTTCGGCCAGCCAGGCGGCGTGTGCGATAGCGGGGGAGGTGACGATGGCGCTGGTGGAGCTGACGACCCCGTGCTCGAACGCCTCTACGATGCCGTAGTTCTGGGCGCGGCAGAGGCCGAAGTCGTCGGCGTTGATGATCAATCTCTTGCTCATGGCAGTCCTCTTGCGGTTAAGCGCCCCGCCGGTTCGGGCGGGGCGTGCTGGCCTCAGGCGAGGGCGTCGATGGCGGCGGCGAAGTTTGGCAGGTGTTCGCGGTGGGCCAGCAACAGCTCGCGGGCGACGATGCGGGCATCGTTGTCGGAGTGGATCAGCGGGTTGAGGTTCATCGCCAGCAGCAGGTCATCGAAGTCGCCACTGATGGCAGCCTTGGCGGCGGCGATCTCGAAGCTCTTGATGAGGTGCACCAGCCCGTTCACCTTGTCGTCAAAACGGGTGAGGCGCGGATGGGGAATGGCGCCGTCACGGCCGATCAGGCAGCTCATCTCTACCGTCCAGTCGGCCGGGATATTGGTGACATCGCCCTGATGGGGCACGATGACGTAGTGCTCGCTCTGCTTGTCGTTGTAGATGGCGCTGATCACCTCGCAGGCCGCATCGGAGTAGTAGGCGCCGCCACGCAGCTCCAACTCCTTGGGCTTTTCGCACAGATCGGGGTTCTGGTAGAGCTCGAACAGTTTCTTCTCGACCTGCTGCACCACTTGAGCCCGGGCGCCGCCTTTATAGAACTCGCCCATCTCGATCCCCAGCATCTCTTTCTCCTTGAAGTAGTAACGCAGGTAGGAGCAGGGAAGCAGGCGAAGACCGCGGATAAAACCGGGGTCGAACGGCAAGTCGAAGATGTTTTTGACCGAGCTGGCGCGGGTCAGGCTGCCATCGGCGACCCCTTCCAGCAGCTCGTCAAAGCGGGATTCGCCGTTGACCAGCACATCGCCGATAAAGACCAGATGATTGAGGCCAAACAAGTCCATCGAGAGGTGATCCCGCTCGGTGAGCTGGAGGGCATCGCGCACAAACATCTGCATGCCGACCGGAATGTTGCACACCCCGATAAAGCGGCGGAAGTTGGTATGACGGCGCACCGCTTCGGTCACCATGCCGGCCGGATTGGTGAAGTTAATCAGCCAGGCATCCGGGCAAAGCGCTTCGACGTCGCGGATGATGTCGAAGATGACCGGTATGGTTCGCAGCCCCTTGAACAGGCCGCCTGCGCCGTTGGTCTCCTGCCCCAGCATGCCGTGACTGAGCGGGATGCGCTCATCCTTCTCCCGCGCCTGCAGCTGGCCGACGCGAAGCTGGGTGGTGACGAAGTTGGCACCCACTAGTGCCTCGCGGCGATCCAGGGTTTTGTGCAGGGTCATGGGGATGCCTGCCTGGCGGATCATCCGTTGGCACAGGTCGAAGATGATGTTCAGTTTCTCTTCGCCAGCGGGAATATCCACCAGCCACAGCTCGCTGATGGGCAGCTCGGCATAGCGCTTGATGAAACCATCGACCAGCTCGGGGGTGTAGCTGCTGCCGCCGCCAATGGTGACTACCTTGATCTTCTCGCTCATAAATCCCTCTTCATCGATCTTTCTAGGTTTGATGGTGGCCGCTCTGTCTTCATGGTGAGAGGGGCCGCAGCCGCCTGTGGCAGGGGCTGGTGACAATGGATTGGTTCTCTTGAACCGGGTTGTTTAGGTCAGCAACTCGCTGGTCTCAGGCTGAACTTTCGAATTTCGGATAGAGATATTTGCGGTAACTGCCCGGGGTAAACGAGGTGAGCTTCTTGAAGTTTTTGATAAAGAGGCTGACGTCGTTGTAGCCGGTCTCGAAGGCGATATCGGCCACCGAGTTGTTGGTCACCTCCAGCTGCATCTTGGCGTAGTTGATCCGGATCTCGTTGATGATTTGCATCGGCGTCTTGTTGTAGTAACGCCGGGTGGCCCTGGTCAGATACTCCTGGCTCTTGCCACAGAGGGAGACCATGTTGGCCAGCGCATCCTCGGCAAAGAGGGGGCGATCGTGCATCCGCTCCACGGTTTCGTGGAGCCAGAGCGGAAGATCATCGCTAGCGGAGGTGTCCTTGTAGTGACGCAGCCGGTTCATTACCGCGTAGGTCACCACTTCGAGAAATTCGGTCAGCGCCTCTTCCCTAAACCCCGGCGAGACCAGCACCGACTCGATGTAGCTGAGGAACTCGCTCTTGAGCGGATAGGCCTGTGAGGCGACGAAGTGTTCCGGCAGCAGGTATTTGAAGTGCTCGTCAAAATAGGTACGAGTGATCCCGACGTTGAAGATGCGGGTGGTGCCGAACTCGTAGAAGCTTTGATGGCGGGAGCCGAGTGGGATAAACACCACGTCCCCCCGCTCCAGCAGCACCCGCTTGCCGTTGACCTCCTGATAGTAACGACCGGTCAGTACCAGGGTGAACTCGTAGTAGTCGTGCTGGTGCAAACCGGTTCCGCTCACCTGTTTGTTGTAGATGAACATGTGGAACGGTTTGTTGTTAAACAGTTCGGTTTCCCGGATTGTTTTAACGCTCATGAGTCGCTTCCTGATCTGCGGGCCGATGACGGGGCCTCTCGCCCCGTCCGGAGGTTATTGGTTCTGCAGCTTTTCGTGCAGCTCGATCAGCTCGCTGATCAGCTCACGGGCCAGCATGGAGGTCATCAGGTGATCCTGGGCATGGACCAGCACCAGGGTGACCGGGATCTTGCCTTCCCCCTGATCGTCCTCGATCAGCTGGGTCTGCACCAGATGGGCGGCATTGAGCGCCTCGCGGGATTGTGCCATCAGCTGGTGAGCGGCAGCCAAGTCCCCCTCCTTGGCCTTTTTCAGCGCGGTATAGGCGAGACTGCGGGCCTGCCCGGAGTTGATGATAAGCCCCATTACCACCTCTTCCAGATCGTTGCTGGTGGTGGCCTCTTCAGTGATGTTGTCCAGATCGAACATGTGTCGTTCCTTGCGTAAATGCGTTAATTGAAACCGTTAATTAAAACCATGGTTGCGCGCTACCTCGGCAAACCAGTAGCCGCTCTTCTTGATGGTGCGCTGCTGGCTCTCCAGATCGAGGCGGACGAAGCCGTAACGGTTCTTGTAGGCGTTGAGCCACGACCAGTTGTCGATAAAGGTCCACAGGTGATAGCCGCGACAGGCGCTGCCCTCTTCCAGTGCGCGATGCAGCCACTGGAGGTGCTCGCGAATGAACTGGATGCGGTAGTCATCCTCCACCCGTCCCTCGGGACCGATAAAGCGCTCTTCCCCTTCGACCCCCATGCCGTTTTCCGAGATGTAGCAGGGCAGGTTGCCGTAGTTGACTCGCAGGTCGGTGAGGATGTCGTAGATCCCTTTTTCGTAAATCTCCCAGCCGCGGTGGGGGTTCATCTTGCGGCCCGGCATCTCGTAGTAGTCGAACAGATCTTCCGGCGTGCGCGGTACACCCTGCCACGCCACCTCTTTGGCCTTGACCCGGCGCGGCTGGTAATAGTTGATGCCGAGGATATCCACCTTGCCGGCGGCGAGCAGCGCCTTGTCACCCTCTTCGATCTGCGGCAGCAAGTCGTACTGCTCTAGCAGCGCGACCAGCTCGGGGGCGTAGCTCCCCTTCAGGGCAGGATCGAGGAAGCTTTTGTTGAGCAGCAGATCCGCGATGCGGGAGGCGGCGAGATCTGCCGGATCCTGCGAGCGGGGATAGGTCGGGCTCAGGTTGAGGATGATGCCGATCTCGCCATCATGCTGGCAGGCGCGATAGGCCTGCACGGCACCGGCATGGGCCAGCGCGGTGTGGTAGGCGACGGTGGCCGCCCTACCAAAATCGACCACACAGGGGTAGTGGTAGTGGCCAAGGTAGCCGCACTCGACCGGCACAATCGGCTCGTTGAAGGTGAACCAGTGCTTGATGCGACCGCCAAACAGGTCGAAGCAGCGGGTGGCGTAGCGCACATAGGCGGCCACCACTTCCCGGCTCTCCCAGCCGCCACGCTCCTGCATGCACATCGGCATGTCGAAGTGGTAGAGGTTGATAAGCGGGGTGATCCCCTCGGCCAGCAGCCGGTCAAAGACGGCGTTGTAGAAGCTGACCGCCTCCTGGTTGATTTCGCCCACCCCGTCCGGGATCAGCCGTGACCAAGAGATGGAGGTGCGAAAACTGTTGTGCCCCAGCTGCTTGAGCAGCTTGATGTCGCTCTCGAAGTTGTCATAGAAGGTGGAAGTGTCGGTCGGGCCGACCCCGTTGTGGAAACGCTGCGGTTCGATGGAGAACCAGTAGTCAAAGATATTGGCGGATTTGCCGCCGCGGTTGGCGGCGCCTTCCATCTGCGGGGCCGAGCTGGCGCTGCCCCACCAGAAGTTATCCGGAAAACGATACTGCATGGGTTACTTCTCCAGGCTGTTAGGGGAGGAGTTTTGCTCCTCCCTTGCTGTCATTGGAATGGCTGTTATCAGAACTTCAGAGCCAGAGCGATATCCTCTTCGCTCTCCTCTTCTTCATCGATGACGTTCTGCGCTTTGTTGGCAATCAGCACGAAGGGGATATACATCATGGTCGCGACACCCAGGTTGAATATCGCCAGACAGAAGGCTGCCACGCTGCCGTTGGTGTTGAAGAAGGCACCCAGGCCGGTCGGCATGGTCCATGGCGCTATGTTGGTGATGGGCGGGATGATCCCGGCGTAGTAGGCCGCCATGGTGATCCCCATCAGTACCGGGTGCACCAGAATGAAGGGCACCAGCAGGATGGGGTTCATGATGACCGGCAAGCCGAACAGGATGGGCTCGTTGATCTGGAACAGGCCGGAGGGCAGACCCAGCTTGGCAACCTGACGGTAGTCATCGCGACGGGAGACCATAAAGATGGCCAGGATAAGGCCAAGGGTGGCACCGGTGCCGCCGAGGAAGACGAAGGAGTCGGTGATCGGTTTGGCCCAGAAGTGGAACTGTTTGCCTGCCTCCAGCGCCGCTTCAACCGAGCCGTACTGGTTGTAGAGGGCGACGTTTTCCAGGGCGAAGGGGAACAGAATGCCGGATTCCAGCGCGGTGAGCGCCAGCATGCCGTGTACCCCGAAGAACCAGAGGAAGGAGGAGAACACCACATAGACCCAGCCGACCAGACCGCTCATATTGGACAGCGGCTTGGCGATGCTGTCCATGATCAGCTGGTGGAAGTTGGTGCCCGCATCGTTCAGCAGATAGGAGATGACCCCCATGATGGAGAGGATGATAAAGCCTGGAATGAGCGCGGAGAACGAGCGGGAGACCGAGGCCGGCACGCTGTCAGGCAGGGTGATCACCCAGTTGCGACGGACGATAAAGGCGAACATTTCGGCCACGACGATACCGATCAGCATGCCGGAGATGATGTTGGCTCCGCCCAGCCAGTTGGCGCCCACCGCATAGGCGTCGCCCACGCTGAACGGCGTGACGGTCATAAAGGCCGCTACCGAGAGCAGGCCCGATGCCAGGGGATCGCTCTTGCGCTCTTCGGCCAGCGCCAGACCGATAAAGAAGGGGGCCATCAGGGACATGATCCCCAGAGTGCCGTTATAGACGTTGCCACCGATGCTTTTGAGGCCGTCTAGGGTGGCGATGGTGGCAGGATCGAGCCGCACACCGATGGAGTAGAAGAAGGAGCCTTCGCCAAAGCTCAGAAAGACGTTGTTGATGAGAACGAACATGGCCCCGGCCAGCGTCAGGGGCATCAGCTTGATAAAACCGTTCTTGATGGCGTTGACATGAGGTTGTTTGCCCAGCTTGACTGCTATGGGCAGTATGACCTTCTCCAACGATGCGATGATGTTGCTCACAAGGGTCTCCTTACTGCGCGAGGCTCTTCTTGATGGAGGCTACCGCCGCCTTCAGTACGCCGAGGCCATCGACCTTGCCGTAGAGCAGGGTGTCGATCACCTCGACCGGCTTGCCCGGCAGTTGCTGCTGGATCTCCGGCAGCATGTAGGCGATTTGCGGGCCCAGCAGCACCAGATCGGCATCCTGTCCCTTCTCGCCAGCCAGGGTCTCCGGATAGGCATCGATCAGCACCGGCACATCATATTTTTCCGCCTGCGCCTTCATCTTTGAAACCAGCAGTGAAGTGGACATCCCGGCAGAGCAAAACAGGTAAATACGCTTCTTTTCCATAACCCTTCCCTCAACGCTTGAAAACCAAATGAACAGATCGGTCGAGATGCGTGCCTGTTGTGTTATCAAGACACATCAATCATCTCAAATTGACTTCATTGTATCGGTCTATGGGGTCCATCTGGTATTTCGATGTTTTTATCAATAGTCTCTGGTTGACCTGTTGTTTTGCCGTTGCTCACATTTCTGATGGGTTTGCACAAAGGAAATGAGATTGAATGGGGCGTGAAGAGGATGATTTTCTTTTTTAATCGTTATTTTTCAGCTAGTTATTTTTATGCTTTTGTGGGTGGCTGTAATGTGGCTGAAAAAGATCAATAACGGGTGACAGCTCACATTTATCAAATGATGCAATCTTATTGATATTTAATTTGGCTAGGGCGAGTTGCCGCTTTTTGAGCAAGGTGTGCGCTCATTGACCATTTGCGGCAAGTGGATTGACGAGTAAGGCTGGTTGTTGCTGCACAGCGCGGGTTGAAAGAGAGGGGGGATCAGACACTCTTACAGGGGACGTGGCGGTACGTCAGAGTTAAATGAGTAAGGGCTGAGGGGGTCAGTGCAGTGAGAGGAGAAGGCACAAAGGGATAAACAAGCTGACCCCGGAGTGGCTCCGGGGTCAGCGGGATAGGGGTTAGATCCGCCCCTGATAGCGCAGGGGGAAGCGGCCCTGACTGTCGGGCTGGCCGAGGAAAGGGAGCCCTTGCTGCATCTGCGGTGGCAGTTCCGGGCCCGGTTTCAGGGTGCCCTGGAACAGGTATTGGCCATTGGGTTGCAGCTCGAGGCGACCCATGGTCTGCACCGCATCGGAGCCCTGCTTGAGTTCGGCCACCAGTCTGGAGTCGAGGCAAGTGAGCTTCAGCTCGGGGTCGGCCAGATCCAGCTTGCCCGCCGGGGTATCGGCACTGGCATTGTACCAGTCGAGGTTGCCGTAGAGGTTGTCACACCAGGGGTTGCCCTGGGCAAATTGCTCCACTTTGAGCTGCAGCTGACCGGTGACGGTGAGCGGGATCGGCAGGCGCATCGGCACCCGGCTCAGCAACCAGGGGGCGGGGGCGTTGAGGGTCAGGTCCCGGCCGAAGGCGGCGCCATTCCAGCCGACAATGCCCTGACCGTTCAGCCCGTTGCGATCGCCAAAACGTATGGCCACTTCGGGGGCGAAGCGCAGCAGCGACCAGCCGTTGAGATCCCAGCGCAGCTGGTTCACCGATTCGCTGGCATATTGCAGTCGGGCAATCTGGCCACTCCAGAGGGTGCCGCTCACCCCTTCCAGTTTCAGCAGGTTGGCAATGTTGGCAGGCAGCGGCAGATGGCGAGCCACCAGCGCTGCAGGCAGGGTGGCCAGCAGAAAGACCAGATAGGCTGCCAGAAACAGACTGGCAATCAGGATGCGTTTTTTCATTGTGGACGACTCAACTGCAAACGTCTGACCTTGACCAGACCCGGGGCCAGATCCTCGCGGGCGATCTCGATGATTTGAACCTGAATGCCGTGCTGCTCCACCAGCGTGGAGAGCCAGAGCAGCAAGTCATCGAACTGGACCGTGTCGATCCACACTTGCAGCTCCTGCGCCTGGGGTTGCAGCCGGGCAATCTTGATCTTGTGGTTGAAGGCGGTGCGGTTGACCACCCCTTCCAGGGTGCCGCTGGTATCGATCTGGCGACCCGAGCCCCCCTGCATGGCCAGCACCTCTTCACCCTTCTCCTTGAGCCAGGCGAGGGTCTGCTGCTGGTTCTGCACCTGCCGCTCCCGTTCCGCGATGCGGTTGGCGATGGGCTGCCAGACGCTCCAGTAGAAGAGACCAACCAGCAGCAGAACGCCGCCTACGACCACCAGCCGCTGTTCCCGTGCTGTGATGCCGTGCCACCAGCTCTGCAATTTTTCCATCATGATGATTTACCCTTGAGCACCAGTGCGCCCTCTACCTTGCCCTCGGTGCTGCGCACCTCGCCTTGCTGTACCTCGAATTGCTTGCCAGCCAGCTCGCGGAACCGCTCGATCTCGGCAAAGCCGGGAGCGGTCACCTGCAGCCTCAGCTCGCGGCGACTGGCATCAAAGCGCATCACCTGCGGCTTGAGGCCGGGTACTTCGGCAAAGGTGGGGGCCAGCTCGGTGAGCATCAGCAGTACGCCGTTTTGCGGGGCTTGTCCCATCTGTTGCAGATGCTGGGTCATCTGGCTGCGCACGTTCACGATGCGGCTCTCACCCGGGAAGATACGGGTATAGACGGCGCGGATCTCCGCTTTCAGCGCCTTGTCCTGCTCGGTGAGCTGATAGAGCTGCACCCCGCGCTGGCCGAGGGCCACCAGCAGCAACAAGCCTGCGGTGATGGCCACCTTGCGCCACTGCAACCAGTAGCGGGCATATTCGGTCTGCGGTCGATAGGGGCCGGTCAGCAGGTTGGCGCGGCAGGTGAGGGCCCCTTTGGCCAGCAGCAGCATGGGGAGTTCGGGCTCCGCCGTCTGCCAGTTGGCGGCGGCAATGGCGGGCACCGGTGTGTGGCTGTGGATGGTGACCGGCTCCGCTTCAGTCGCCAGCAAGATGGCCAGCAGCGGCTCGTCGGCGACGATCCCCAGACAGGGGCCCTGACGTACCAGCCACTCGCTGCCGAGTTGCAGCGCAGACCAGCCATCAGCGGCCTGTGGCAGCGCCAGCACATCGGGCAGCAGTTGCAGGCTCGTGAGGCCAGCGGCATCGAGCCAGCCGAGCCACTCGGCCATCTTCTGCCGATCCACCGCCATCAGGTCGACCTGTTGCCCTTCGTGGGCCAGCACCACCAGATGGAGCGCGTCCACGTCGGAGGCGATCTGCTCCTCCAGCAGGTAGGGGAGGGCTGCCGCTGACTGGCGGTTGTAGCGACCCGGCAGGGTGACGCGCCGGAAGATCAGATCGCTGCCCGGCACTAGCGTGACCACGGGGCGGCCACCGGCCCGCTCCTGCAGCTCGCCCAGGGCATCGGCCGAGGGCAGGGTGCCGGAGGCGATGATCTCCTGCTCCTGACCGGACCAGACCAGCCAGGCCACGGGTTGTTGTTTATTGGTCCCCAGTCGGATGACCAGACTTTCGCTCACGCATCTCTCTCCTGCGATACCGGTTTGCAAAGGGCGTTGTGCGCCCTGGCAACCGGTGCGCAGCCCGCAGGCTGCATCCAACATCTCTCGTACCCGCGGGCGAGGGCCTGCAGGTGCGCTGTTTATTCGGCGCCGCTACTGAGGCGGCGCAGCATCACCAGTTTATTGTCCTTGCCCCGCTGGAACAGGGTTTCGAGCCAGGCCCGGTTGTCGCCGACCTCGGCCACGACTCGGGCTTCGAAGAAGTCGCTCTTGACCACCAGCGCCTCTTTCAGCCCTTTCACCGCATCGACCGGAGCGAGCATGTCTGTCATCAGCTTGCTCTCTTTCCACCCCTTCTGTGGCCGCTCGTTCAGTACTCGCTTGGCGTCATCCAGCCCGATAGTGCCCAGATAGAGGGCAACCAGCAGCTCGGGGCGCTGGGGGGCAAGGGTATTGATATTGATCTTCAACTTGTCGTTGGGCAGGGTGCAGACATAGGGAGCCAGTTTGGCATAGACCCTGGCCGTCACCCCGCGCACCGCCCGCAACTCATCCTTGCCCAGCATCCACTGGTTGGCGGTGAGGTAGGGTGGCTTGAGCCCCTCGTAATAGGCGTCCTCTGCGCCAAGGCTGGAGACCAGCACCGTATCCTTGTCAGTCCAGTCACGGATGGCATCGGTGAGCTGGGCCGCCTCGTAATCATCCATCGCCAGCTGCTTGAGCAGTTCGCGAAACACCTGCACCGGATAGGGCTGCTGCGCCAGCTCCTCGCCGCTTCCCGCCTTGGCGGCCACGCTCAGGCTGTTGAGGTTGAAGCAGGATTGCAGGTCGGTCACCTCGCCCTTGAGCTGGCCATCGTCCACCGGAAACACAGTGTTCTTGCGGGCCCAGTTCTGGCTGAGGTTGACCACCTCGGGGTTGTCCTTGAAATCCTGCGTCAGCACCTTGCTCACCAGCGCTTCCGCCGAGAGGGCATACCACCACGCCTGTTTGCCTGTGGTGATGTTGGCGGTGCGGCGCAGCTCAAGCTGCAGGCGGCCGCTCATATTGCTGGCGATGATCACCATTACTGAGAGGATCAGCAGCACCACCAGCAGCGCCATACCGCGCTGGCGACCGGGAGCGGCGAGATTAGCCCGCATTGGCGCCCCCTCCGTTCTGGCTGTCACCATTACCGCCATTGGTATTGCCGTTGCCGCCGTTGTTCCCGTTGTTGTTGTTGTTGTTGCCACCTTGGTCGGGGTTGCTGCTCTGGCTGTTCTCTTCAGCGCGCTGGCCACCGGCACCAATCAGGAACTGGCGGCGAATGGTGCCGTAATCTTCCAGATCCAGCTCCACTGCCAGCCCGTGTGGCAGCACGCTGCGTTGACTCCACTCCTCTTTCCAGTTGCCCTTGTCGAAGAAGTAGAGGCGAAACGCCGTGACCCCTGTCAGCACCGGCTGGATGCGCGGCTCGGTGCCGATCACCGGATCCGGATATAAATAGCTCAGGCGCTCCAGCTTCTGATCCTTGAGGCGCCAGCCGACCCGCTGCAGATGGGAGCGTGGCAGCATGCCGTCCGGGTTGAGCCAGCCGCTGCGCATAAAGGCCATGCCCCAGTCATCGCTCTGCTGGCCGAAACGGGAGGCCGCCAGCAGCACCTTGTTGTTCTCCCCTTCGATGCGACCGCTGCGCGGCACCATCTGGGTGATGTCTCGCTCCAGCAGGGTGAAGGCGAGTTGCAGTTCGTTGAGGCGAGCCTCCTTGCGCTTGGCCACCTCGTCGCTGGTGAGCACCCCTTGCAGCACCTGATAGGCGCCCATGCTGAGGCTGGCGAAGATGGCTATCGCCACCAGCATTTCGAGCAGGGTAAAACCGGCATGGCGGACGGGGCGAAGCGTGCGGGCGGATAGCTGGGTCATCGGCTGATATAGGTCCGCATCATGGCGACCGGGTTCTCGGCCTTGGCCTCGGTGCGCACTTCCATATCGAGCGCTCGGAAGTTGTTGTCGGCGGTGGCAACGCCGCGATAGCGCCAGTACCAGGTGCTGCCCGCCATCTGCTCATCCCCTTCCACCCAGCTGTCGCCGGGCCACTTGTTCTCGAGCTTCTGTTGCACCAGCTGGTTCTCCACCACCCAGGTGGCGAGTGTCTTCTGCTCCAGATAGTTGAGGGCCGAGAGGTGTTCGCTGGCAGTTTTCATTACCGCGAGACCCGCTATGGCAAAGACCGCCAGCGCCACCATCACTTCGAGTAAGGTCATGCCACGGGCTTTCATTCGCTCACCTCTTCATCTTCATCGCCGGTGAGCAGGGCGAGGCGGCCGAACTCGTCCCCCTTGACGATGCGGGTGTAGCGGGCATCGTCATCCTGCTGGGTGAAGGTGAGCACGAACGGGCTCAGCTCGCCGCCCGGGAAAATAAGCAACTGCGGCGTGCGCTCCTTCTCGTCGCGCTTCTGTTCGGTTTTCTCGTCGGAGTCCGGCTGCCAGCCAAAGCCTTCCAGCTCCAGTGCCAGCGTCATGTTCTCGGCCAGTTGTACCGGCCCCAGCTGCTTGTCGCCAGTCAGGGCCAGCCACTTGCGATCCTTGGCCTGACGCTGCATAAACTGCCAGCAGTTATCCTCGATGCGAATGCCCACCAGCCGACCATCCATCACCGCATACTCCTGCGCCAGCTGCAGCGTCGCCATCAGGCGACGCGCCTGCTTGTCCAGCTCTCTATCCCCTCTGGCACCTCCCATGCTGAGGGTGACAGCGGTGGCCACCAGCCCCATCAGCATGGCGACCAGCAACACTTCCAGCAGAGTAAAACCGGCCTGGCGACTCTGTTTCATGGCGCCAGCCTCAACTGCATAGCGGTAGCCTCAAGCCGACCCATCAACATGGCAACGAGCAACACCTCCAGCAGGGTAAAGCCAGCTTGGCGACGAGCAGATGGCGCAGCCTTCATTCAGGCTGCTCCAGCAAGGCGTAGTGAAGGCGCTGATGGCACATCACTTATTGGAAATCCTTCAGGTTCCAGTTGCCGATGTCGTCATCGGTACCGGCTTCACCATCCAGACCCATGGAGAAGATGTCGATCTTGCCGAACTGGCCCGGGCTCAGCAGCTGGTACGGGTTGCCCCAGGGATCTTGCGGCAGGCGCTTGATGTAGCCGCCATCGCGGTAGCTGCGCGGCGCCGGATCGATAGAAGGCTTGGTCACCAGCGCGTCCAGACCCTGTTCGGTGGTCGGGTAGCGGTTGTTGTCCAGCTTGTACATGTCGAGGGCATTTTCCAGCGCCACGATATCGGAGACCGCTTTCTGCTGGTCAGCTTTCTCCTTGTTGCCCATCAGGTTGGGCACCACCAGACTGGCCAGAATGCCGAGGATCACGATGACCACCATGACTTCCAGCAGGGTAAAACCGGATTGACGACGTTTGTTCATGAGTTGCTCCGTAACGAATGAGATGGGATGGCCCATCAGAGAGTGATCACTGGGTGGGTTCGACGGGCCGCCAGCGGCGCCACCGAACACCGGAAACTTACATATTCACCATATTGTTGAGCTCGAGGATCGGCTGCAGAATCGACATCACGATAAACAGCACTACCCCGGCCATGGAGACCACCAGCATGGGTTCGAACACCCCGAGGGCGATATTGACCTGGGATTCAAACTCCCGATCCTGGTTGTCTGCCGCCCGCTCCAGCATGCTGTCGAGCTCGCCGCTCTGCTCGCCAGAGGCGATCATGTGCAGCATCATAGGCGGGAAAATCTTGGTCTCGGTCAGCGACTTGCGCAGACTGGTCCCCTCGCGCACCCGTTCGGCGGCCTCGAGAATGCGCATTCTGGCAAAGTCGTTGGAGAGCACTTCGCCTGAGATCTTCATCCCCTCCAGCAGCGGCACCGCACTGGCGTTGAGGATGCTTAACGTGCGAGCGAAGCGGGCGGTGTTGAGACCGCGACTGACCCGGCCAATCACCGGCAGGCCGAGCAGCACCTGATGCCAGCGTCGGCGACGCTTTTCATCGGTGAGCCACCAGCGCCAGACAAAGCTGCCAAGGAAGATCAGCAGCAGGAACCAGAGGCCGTAGGCCTGCATCAGTTCGCTGGTGCCGATGAGAAAACGGGTGGTGCCTGGTAGCTGTTGACCCATGTGTTCAAACTGGGCCACCACCTTGGGTACCACGGCGGTAAGCAGGATCGAGATAACCCCGATGGCGACACAGGTGAGCACGATGGGGTAGATCATCGCCTGCAGCAGCTTGGTGCGCATATGCTGGCGCTGCTCGGTGTAGTCGGCGAGGCGGTTGAGCACCTTCTCCAGATGGCCCGATTTTTCACCGGCCGCCACCATGGAGCGAAACAGCTGGTCGAACACATGGGGAAAAGCCCCCAGCGAGTCGGCCAGCGAATAACCTTCCACCACCTTGCTGCGCACGGTCGCCACTAGAGAGCGCAAGTGGGCTTTTTCGCACTGCTCGGCCACCGCTTTGAGCGCCTCTTCGATGGTGAGACCGGCGCCGACCAGGGTCGCCAGCTGGCGAGTGATCAGGGCCAGCTCGGCGGTGCTGGCACCGCGCCGAAACAGGGCGAAGCGGGTCGCTTCCCGTTTCGCCTTCTCGGTGGTCTCGTTCACCTCGAGGGGAGTGAGCCCCTGCTCGCGCAGCAACTGGCGTACCTGACGGGCCGAGTCGCCCTCCATCACGCCGCTCTTGCTGCGCCCCTTGTTGTCGAGGGCCTTGTATTCGAATGCCGCCATCTTAATCTTCCCGGGTCACGCGCAGCACCTCTTCGAGGCTGGTCTGCCCCTTGAGGACCTTGTCGATGCCGTCACGACGGATGCTGGGGGTGTGGCCGCGGATCAGCCGCTCGATGGCGAGCTCGCCGCTGGCGCTGTGAATGGCTTCACGCACCGCTTCATCGATCACCACCAGCTCGTGGATGCCGGTCCGGCCACGGTAGCCGGTGTGGTTGCACAGCTCGCAGCCGACCGGGCGCCACACCTGCTGATCGGGAGCCAGCTCGATGCCCATGGCGAGGCGCTCCTGCTCGGTGATGGGTCGCGGGGCACGGCAATCGGGGCAGAGGGTGCGCACCAGCCGCTGGGCCAGCACCGCCAAGAGCGACGAGGAGAGCAGGAAGGGCTCGATCCCCATGTCCCGCATCCGGGTGATGGCGCCGATGGCGGTGTTGGTGTGCAGGGTCGACATCACCAGGTGACCGGTCAGCGACGCTTGCACCGCGATCTGAGCGGTTTCCAGATCTCGGATTTCCCCCACCATCACCACATCCGGGTCTTGGCGCAGGATGGCGCGCAGGCCGCGGGCGAAGGTCATGTCCACCTTGCTGTTGACCTGGGTCTGGCCCACCCCTTCGAGGTCATATTCGATAGGGTCTTCCACCGTCAGGATGTTGCGATCCCGCGAGTTGATTTCTGACAGCGCCGCATAGAGGGTGGTGGATTTACCGGAACCGGTCGGGCCGGTGACCAGAATAATGCCGTGGGGCTTGCGAATAAGCTCGCTGATGATGGTGCGGTTGGCCGCGGTCATCCCCAGCTGCTTGAGCTCGAGGCGCACGTTGTTCTTGTCCAAGAGACGCAATACCACCCGCTCGCCGTAGCTGGACGGCATGGTGGAGACCCGCACGTCGACGGCGCGACCGCCGATACGCAACGAGATACGGCCATCCTGCGGAACCCGCTTCTCGGCGATATCCATCCGCGACATCACCTTGATCCGCGAGACCAGGAGTGATGCCAGCTTGCGATGGGGGCGCAAGATCTCCCGCAGTACCCCATCGATACGAAAACGGATCACCAGTGCCCGCTCGAAGGTCTCGATATGGATATCGGAGGCCTCCTCCTTGATCGCCTCGCTCAACATGGCGTTGATGAGGCGAATGATGGGGGCGTCATCATCGGCATCCAGCAGATCTTCGCTTTGCGGCAGCTCTTCAGCCAGGGCGAAGAAGTCCATCTCGTTGCCGAGATCTTCCATCAGCTGGCGCGCCTCGGAGGAGTCGCGCTGGTAGTGAGCCATTAGCAGCTCTTCGAAGGCCTCGTTGTCGAGCTGCTCCACCGCGAAGCTGCAACCCGCGACCCGCCGCACTTCCAGCAGGGCTTGCGGGGTGACGCCAGGGCGGCACTGCAGCACGGGAGCGCCGTCCCGCTCAATCAGGATCACTCCGAAGTTGCGGGCAAAGACAAAAGGGAGCTCGGGCAGTGGCGCAGGCCCGACGCTTTCATCCAGATGGTAGGCACTCATCAGGGCTTACTCTGCACAAACGGGGTGGTGGTCTCGACAGTGCTTTGCTGTCTGCTCCGCATCTCGTTGATCTGCTTCTGGATCTCTTTTTGCAGCTCGGGCGACACCATCACATCCTGGCCATAGGCAGGCAATACCTGACGTTTGGGCGAGGTGAGATAGCCCTCCTGGGCAGCCGCATCCAGCTGTTCGGCGCGGAACAGGGAGTACTTGTTGCTGGAGACACCGGTATAGACGTCCGCATCGCGCAAGATGGTCGGCCGGATAAAGACCATCAGGTTGCGCTTGGAGGTGGTGTTGGAGGTGGAGCGGAACAGATAGCCCAGCACCGGGATATCGCCCAGCAAGGGCACCTTGGAGACCTGCTCCTTGGTCTCCTCATTCATCAAACCGCCCAGCACCACGGTTTCGCCGCTTTTGACCAACACCGCGTTCTTGACGGTACGGGTATCGAAGGTGGGGCCAAGGTTGGCAGTACCGGTCGCCTGGGTCTGGGCGACGCTGGAGACCTCCTGCTCGATATTGAGCAGCACCGAATCCCCCTCGTTGATCTGCGGGGTTACCACCAGCTTGGTGCCCACCGTCTTGCGCTCGATGGTGTTGAACACCTGATCGCTGGTGGTGGAGCTTTGCGAACCGCTCTGGACCGGGACCTCCTGACCGACGTTGAAGGAGGCCTCCTTGTTGTCCATGGTGACGATACTCGGGGTGGAGAGAATATCGTTCTTGGTATTGGAGGCCAGCGCCGTGGCCAGCATGGCCCAGTCGCCGTGATAGAAACCGGCGGCCATACCGTTGAACTCTTTCAGCAGACCGGCAGCGGTGTCGGTCTTGCCATTCTGGTAATCCTTGCCCGCCGCAATGGCACTGCCGAGGGGCAGACCGGAGTTGGTGAACTGGGTGCCACCGCCGTTGGCATTGCCCCACTGGACGCCAAGGGTGAGGCCGTCGCCATCCTGCATCTCGACGATGATCGCCTCCACCAGCACCTGGGCGCGGCGGATATCGAGCTTGGCCACCACCTGCTCCAGTTCGGACATCACGTCCGGCTGTGCGGTGATGACCAGCGCATTGGTGGTCTCGTCGGCTGAAATGGCCAGCTTGCCTCCGCCGATGCTGGCGCCACCTGCGGTTGCGCCGCCGCCCTTTTTGTCGGCCTCGATGCTGGAGCTAACCCCCTTGAGCACCTCTACCATGTCTTTGGCCTTGCCATATTTGAGGTAGAAGACCCGGGTGTTGCCCTGGCTTTGCAGGTCGCGGTCGAGCTGGCGCACCATCTGGATGATGCGGGCGCGCGCTTTCGGCTCACCACTCACCACCACAGAGTTGGTGCGCTCGTCGGCCACTACCTTGGGGGAGAGCAGCAGGGAAGCGGTGCCACCCTGGGGGTTGCCATCCTTGTTGAGATTGGTCACCAGCCGCACCATTTCACCCGCCGAGGCGAACTTGAGCTTGATGATGTCCACATCCTGATCGCCGGCGCGGTCGACCCGGTTCACCACCTCCACCAGACGGTTGACCACGGCGGCGCGGCCAGTGATCAGCAGCACGTTGGAGGGCTCGTAGTGCACCACGTTGCCACCACCGGCGTTGTCGTTGAGCTGGCGCAGCAACGGCGCCAGTTCACGGACCGAGACGTTGCGCACCGGCACTACTCTAGTCACCATCTCGTCGCCGGAGCCCGGGTTGCTGCCATCCACCACCGGAATGGCGGAGGTCTTGGCATCCCGCGAGCGCAGCACCTTGAGCACCCCGTTGTCCATCGGCACCACGGCAAAGCCGTAGACGTCGAGTACGCTCAGGAAGAACTGGTAGTACTGCTCCTCATTGAGCAGGTCGTAGCTGCGCACGTTGATCTTGCCGCGCACCGAGGGCTCTATGATGATGGTTTTATTGAGGTTCTTGCCCACCGTATTGATGAACTCTTCAATCTCGGTGTTCTTGAAACTGGCAGAGTATTCGGTGGCCCAGGCTGAGCCCGCCATCATCAGTGCCGCTGCGATAGTGGCCAGACGCCAGCTTTTCCCTTTAGTGGTCATTATTGGTACGACTCCAAATCATTATTCTGACAAGCGCACAAAGATGTCGAACTGTTCGCCCTGTCGCTCGACGGTCACTGTCATTTCCGTTGCGCCAGCCATCTGCTGCATCGCCTGCATGGCTTGCATGTTGTCCCGTAAATCCAGCCCGTTGATGCTGATGGCCAGGTCATTGGCCTGCAGCCCGCTCTGGTTGAAAAACTCAGGATTGCTGCCCGGGTTGAGGCGATAGCCGGTCATGCGGCCATCCACCTGAACCGGTGAAATATTGAGGTAATCTGTGATCTTTCCCGGATCGGCCATCAGCTCGCTGCGCAGGGAGCCAAGGGGGGCGGCGTTGGTCTGTGGCAGCGGCTTGCCATACTCCTCGCCATCCAGCATCAGGGTCTCGTCGCGGCCATCCCGCTCGATGATCACCCGATCCGGATAGACCTGCCGGATCCGCGCCTGGGTGCCGTCAATCATGTCACCGATCCCGTAGGAGTTCTGGATGCCGGACATGGCGATGATGGCGATGGATTTGGCGGGATCCGAACTGGCCAGCACCCCGTTGAGCTGGGCATTGAGCTGGGTACGCGGCGCATTGGCGGCCACGGCGGCTTTGGCCTGTGCCTTGGGGATCGCCTTGCCAAACAGCGCCAGTCGGCTCACCTCGCCCAGTTCAAGGCGCGGGTTGCTCTGGCCGCTGACCGCCACTGCGGAGGGTTGCCACGGTTGGCTGGTTTGCGGGTTTGCCAGGGTGAGCAGACGCCAGGTGAGGGCTGCGCTCTGCTGGGCCAGCATGATCAGCAGCGCCAGAAAGGCCACCTGGGTGACTCTGGTCATGGGAAGCCGCCGGCACTGGGCCAGCAGCATGGTCAAGATGTCATCCCTGAATCGTAGCGTCATATTAATCAACAAATTCCAGGCTCTGGGGCGGCTGCGTATTGTGTACGGCGGAGTGCTGTGACACAACGGGTCCGGGCGTGCCAAACCGTAAAAATGGATATTTCATCACACCGTAAACCTTTGAATGCTCACAAAAGTGGCACTCAGGTGAGGTGCATCCTGCTTGCCAGCGAACATCAGGGTACGGTGCGTACTCATCCTCGCCAATCCTGCAGCGCCTTGAGGGTCACGCTCTGTCCGGCGACCTGCAGCACTATGTATTGCTGGTCGATGGTAGCGAGCACGACTCCCGGGGCGATTTCGCTCCCCTCCCGGTATTCCCGGCCATTGAGTACCACGGCCCGCTTGGCCGGATTGGATGAGAACACATGGGAGCCATAGCTGAATGCGGGCACTTGCTGGCGAACCGAAAGCGGAGCGGCATTCAGCGACATCAACTGGGTCGGCTGCACGCTTTGGGAAACTGTACCCGATTCCTGTTGCAGCGGTGTTTCGTTGAGGGCGCGCATCAATTGTTCGGCCAAGGTTGGTCGACTGGCTGCCGGATTGCTGGCAGCCGCTGCGACCCTGGGCTGCTGCACTACAGGTTCCGGCAGGGGCGGGGGCAGCGGACGGGTCACCATCGCCTTGGGCTCAACCCGCACGAAGGGGGAGGCAATCACCTCTTTTACCTCCACCCTCTCCTCGATGGGACGCAGGTGGATTCGATGCCAGCCATAGTTGGCACCCGCCCCCAGCAGCAGGGCAAGGGGCGCCAGCAACCAGCCGACGCGACGCGCGGGTTGCGCCTCCTCGCGGGCTATCGCCAACCCCATGGCGGGAATATGGCTCTGTTGCGAAGGCTGCTGGGCACGGCGCAGGGCATTGAGCAGGGTAGACATCAGGAGGTCTCCTCCAGTCTTGGCATGGGTTCGCCGGAGAGTGCGTTGAGCCGCAGCAGGGTGTTGCTGCCAGCGATGCCGTCAGGGGTGAGTCCTTGATCCCGCTGGAACTGCTGCAGTTTGTTCTTGAGCTCGCCATCGAAACGGCGCACCTTGCGTTCGGGTTGTTGCAATGCTCGGCTCAGAGCGTTGTCGAGCCACTGGATCTGGGTCTGTCCGGCATTGCTGGCGATCAGGCTGACGCCCCCTTTCGGCATGCGCCAGAGCAGGGTATAGCTGCCACCCCAGTTGTCGCTGAGCCACTGGCGATCCACTTGCCAGCTTTGGTTGCCGATCATCAGGCTGGCCTTGCTTGGCCCCAGATTGACCAGAGTCGCGTAGTAGAGGCCGCCAGTCTGGTCAGTGAGCGTGATCATGGCGGGATGCTGCAGGGCGCGCAGCTCCTCGAGGCTTGCCTCTCCCTCCTGGCAGCGCAGACCGGCGCGAGGGGCGTTGTCACAGGTGGCATCGAACGGTTCCGGTTCATAGCCCCAGACCCGATAGAGATTCTGCATGGCGCTCTCGGGGTCGAGGGCCTGATTGATCGCCTCGGTCAACTGTTCCTGTTGTTCGGCGGTCTCGTCAACGGTGACAGGCACCTCGACCTTGACCACAGGCCGTTCGGGGAATACGCCGAAAAATTGCCAACCCCACCAGCCTGCAGCTACCAGCAAGGCGCCAGCCAGTGTCACCATCAGACCGGAAAGCCAGCTCCCCTCATCACGGACGCCGCTCACCTCGAACGCTGCCTGGCTGATGTCGCCATGAACAATCTTGTAGCTGCCACGGGCGAAGGCGGCGAGCAGGGCGCGATCGCAGATGAGGTTGATCAGGCGCGGAATGCCGCCGGAGAGCCGATGCAGCGTCTGGATCGCTCTGGGGGTAAAAATGGGCTGCACACAACCGGCTACTTGCAGCCGGAAGCGGACGTAGGCATCCACATCGGTGGCGGAGAGGGGCAGCAGGTGGTAGCGGGCGGTGATGCGCTGGGCCAGTTGGCGCAACAGGGGCTGGCGCAGCATCTGTTGCAGTTCGGGTTGGCCGATCAGCACGATTTGCAGCAGTTTTTTCTCGTCGGTTTCCAGGTTGGTGAGCAGACGCAACTGCTCCAACACCCCGGGCAACAGATGTTGGGCCTCATCCACCAGTACCACGCTGCGCTTGCCTGCGGTCAGGTTGGCCAGCAGGTGGTCGCGGATCAGGTCGAACAGTTGCTTGATCCCGGCCTCGGCGGGGTAGGGGAGTTGAAACTCGTCGCAGATGGCTGCCAGCAGATCCCGTTCGGTCAGGGAGGGGTTGAGGATGTAGGCGATCTCGGTATCTGCTGGCAACTGCTGCAGCAGGCAACGGGAGACGGTGGTTTTGCCGGTGCCCACTTCGCCGGTCAGCAGCACAAAGCCGCCACCATCCTGCAATCCGTAGTTGAGGTGAGCAAGGGCTTCGCCGTGGCGCTCACTCATATAGAGGTACTTGGGATTGGGCGAGATGGAGAAAGGCGGTTCCGATAGGCCGAAGAACTGTGTGTACATGAGGGGATTCTTTTGTAGCCGGCGACAGATAAGAAATGTCTCCGGATGATAGCAAACCTCGAATTCATTGGAAGCCATCATTGGCAAAGGATGACAAATTGCAGCCTTTTCCTGTCATCTTGTGATCCAGATATCGCCCCGTTGCACCATGGTACTCAAAAATTGCAACCAATCTGAAAAATAAGTTTTTCATCAATGGCTTGTCGGTATGCGTTGTCACAGTAGTACGGTGTTTTCGGATCAATAGTCATGGTCTGGCCACTATTTATGCCCGTTTTCTCCTCTCGTAAGGGTGAACCGAGAGCGGGGCTAGCGGCGAAACAGCGCCAAACCCCAATCAGAGTACAGGGCGCGGGCCACTCTCCCCGCGCACTCTGTTACTGTCGTTGTAGCAGCAGGCTACCGATGGAGTAGCCAGCGCCAAAGGAGCAAAGTACGCCGCGGGCCCCCGCAGGAAGGTCGCGATTGTACAGATGAAACGCGATGATGGAACCCGCCGAGCTGGTATTACCATAGCTATCAAGAATGACCGGCGCCTCCTGCTGGCTGGCATCGTGACCCAGCAGCTTGCGACCGATGAACTGGTTCATGGTGAGGTTGGCCTGATGGAGCCAGAGCCGGTTCAGGCTCTCGGCAGGCCAGCCCTGCTCATCGAGCTGGTTGGCTATCTGGTCGCACACCAGCGGCAACACCTCCTTGAACACCTTGCGCCCCTGCTGGCGAAACAGCTTGTCGTCGCCGTAGCGGGTGCGCGGGCTCAGCCGGTTCAGAAAGCCGAAGTTGTTGCGGATGTTGTTGGAGTACTGGGTCACCAGCTTGCTGGCCACCAGTTGCCACGGATTGGCCACCTTGCAATCGGCCTCCCGCTCCAGCAGCACCGCGGTGCAGGCATCGCCGAAGATAAAGTGACTGTCTCTGTCCCGGAAATTGAGGTGTCCCGAGCAGATCTCCGGATTGACTACCAGCGCCAGTTTGGCGGTGCCTGCCGCCAGCATATCGGCGGCTGTCTTGATGCCGAAGGTGGCAGACGAGCAGGCCACGTTCATGTCAAAGGCCATGCCGCTCGCCCCCAGATAATGCTGCAGCTCGATGGCCAGCGCTGGGTAGGGGCGCGGCATGTTGGAGGCGGCGACGATGACCAAGTCGATCTCTCCCGGCTCGCGACCGGCGGCGATCAGTGCCTGCTCGGCGGCGGCCACCGCCATCTCCACCATGATGGAGGGCATCTCATCGGGCCGCTCCGCCAGCAGCGGTTGCATGATATCGGGATTGAGTACTCCCTCGCGGCTCACCAGATAACGGCTCTTGATGCCGGATGCCTTCTCGATGAACTCGCAGCTGGAGTGCTGCTTGGCGGGAAGCTGGCCGGCATCGATGGCGGAGGCGTTCTCCTCGTTGTAGAGATCCACATACTGGTTGAAGGCGGCCACCAGCTCTTCATTGCTGACGGCAAAGGGTGGGGTATAGAGGCCTGAGCCACTGATCACGATAGAGGTCATCTTTGCTCCTCGCCGGGTGCGTTCCCGGCTTGTCGGTTTATAGGGTAGAGAGGGTTAGAGCTGGTTGATCGCCGCAGCGAGACCCGCCAGGGTCAGCGGATGCATCCGTCCGCCAACCACGTCATTCATCAGTTTGATGGAGGGATGCCAGAGCCACTCCCGCCGCGGGGTGGGATTGATCCACACCAGTTTGGGAAAGTGCTGCTGCAAGCGGGTGAGCCACACCTGACCCGACTCCTCGTTCCACTGCTCGACACTGCCGCCCGGCCAGGTGATCTCGTAGGGGCCCATGGTGGCATCCCCCACCAGGATCACCCGGTAGTCGCTGCCATAGGTGCGCAGCAGCCGCAGGGTATCGAACCGCTCCTCAAAGCGGCGGGCGTTATCCTTCCAGACGAAGTCGTAGAGGCAGTTGTGAAAATAGAAGTACTCCAGATGCTTGAACTCGTGGCGCAGGGCGGAGAAGAGGCGCTGCACCTCGGCCACGTGGGCATCCATGGAGCCTCCGACATCGAAAAAGACCAACAGTTTGACCCCGTTGTGGCGCTCGGGCCGCAGCTTCACATCGAGCCAGCCCTGGCGGGCAGAACTTTTTATGGTGTCGTCGAGATCCAGCTCGTCGGGATTGCCTTTGCGCACCCAGCGTCTTAGCTTGCGCAGCGCCAGCTGGATGGCGCGCTGGCCTAGCGGCGAGTCGTCGCTGAAGTTGCGATAGTGGCGGGCCTCCCACACCTTGGTCGCCTTGCCGTGCTGCCCTTCTCCACCCATGCGGATGCCCTCGGGGTGAAAACCGCCGTGGCCAAACGGGCTGCTGCCACCGGTTCCCACCCACTTGTTGCCACCGGCGTGGCGCTCTTTCTGCTCGCGTAATCGCTGGTTAAGGGTTTCCAGCAGCTTGTCGAGTCCGCCGAGGGATGTGAGCAGCGCCTTCTCCTCTGGGCTCAACAGCCGTTCGAACTCCTTGCGCAGCCACTCCTCGGGCAGGCTCTCCGGCAGCAGGGGGATGGCTTCCAGCCCTTCGTAGTATTCGGCGAAGGCGCGATCGAAGCGATCGTAGTGGGCCTCGTCTTTTACCAGCAGGCAGCGGGAGAGTTGGTAGAACTCGTCCATATCGGCAGCGACCAGCCGGGCTGCCAGCGCGGCGTGCAAGTCCAGCAGCTCACGCAGGCTGCAGGGGAGCTTGTGGCGGCGCAGGTGGGTAAAAAAGTCGATCAGCATGGGTCAGCTGCCGCGCCGGGCCAGAAAGGCGAGCTTCTCGAAGAGATGCAAATCCTGCTCGGTCTTGAGCAGGGCGCCATATAGCGCGGGCACCAGCTTGCCGGGCTCGCGGGCGCGCATCGCCTCGGGGGCGATATCGTCGGCCAAGAGCAGGCGGATCCAGTCCAGTAGTTCCGAGGTGGAGGGCTTCTTGCGCAGCCCCTCTACTTCGCGCAGTTCGAAGAAGAGCTCCATTGCCTCGCCAAGCAGGCTCTCCTTGAGGTCGGGGTAGTGGAGTTTGACGATGGCCTGCATCTCGGCCTTGTCGGGGAAGCGGATGTAGTGGAAGAAACAGCGGCGCAGGAAGGCGTCCGGCAGCTCTTTCTCATTGTTGGAGGTGATGATGACCACAGGCCGCTGGCGTGCCTTGACTCGCTCGCCGGTTTCGTAGACGTCGAACTCCATCCGATCCAGCTCCAGCAGCAGATCGTTGGGGAATTCGATGTCGGCCTTGTCGATCTCGTCGATCAGCAGCACAGGTCGCTGCTCGGAGCTGAAGGCCTGCCACAGTTTGCCTTTACGAATGTAGTGGCTGATATCGGCCACTCTGGGGTCGCCGAGCTGGGAGTCCCGCAGCCGGGCCACCGCATCATATTCGTAGAGTCCCTGTTGGGCCTTGGTGGTGGACTTGATATGCCAGGCAATGAGGTCGGTGCCGAGATGGTCGGCGACCGCTTCCGCCAGCACCGTCTTGCCGGTGCCCGGCTCCCCTTTGATCAGCAGCGGTTTTTCGAGGGTGATGGCGGCATTGACCGCCATCTTCAATGCATCGGAGGCGAGATACTGGCTGCTTCCTGAAAATCCCATAACGTCGGTTCCTTTGACGATTGGCGCCCGGAGTCAGGGGCCAGAGAGAATAAGCTCTATATGTTGTAATACCATATGGTTATAACGAATAGTCACTTCTCATTCAGAAACCACAGGGTAATCTTGTTTCATCGTCGTAACAAACACAGGGATAGCGCCATGAGCAAAATTTTTGAGGACAACAGCCAGACTATCGGTCACACCCCGCTGGTTCGTCTCAACCGTGTTACCAAAGGTCGCGTGCTGGCCAAGATCGAGAGCCGCAACCCCAGCTTCAGCGTCAAGTGCCGTATCGGTGCCAACCTGATCTGGGATGCCGAGAAGCGCGGCATCCTGACCAAGGGTAAGGAGATCATCGAGCCCACCAGCGGCAACACGGGCATTGCTCTGGCCTTTGTCGCGGCGGCTCGCGGCTATCCCATCACCCTGACCATGCCGGCCACCATGAGCCTGGAGCGCCGCAAGCTGCTCAAGGCGCTCGGTGCCAATCTGGTGCTGACCGAAGGGCCGCTCGGCATGAAGGGGGCCATTGCCAAGGCCAACGAGATCCTCGAATCCGAGCCGGGCAAGTATGTGTTGCTGCAACAGTTTGAAAACCCGGCCAACCCGGAGATCCACGAAAAGACCACTGGCCCCGAGATTTGGGATGCCACTGACGGTGAGGTGGATGTGTTCGTGGCCGGGGTCGGTACCGGTGGCACCATTACCGGTGTCTCCCGCTATCTGAAGAAGACCCAGGGCAAGGCGGTGGTCTCTGTCGCGGTCGAACCGGCCGAGTCGCCGGTCATCAGTCAGAAGTTGGCCGGGGAAGAGATCAAACCGGGCCCCCACAAGATCCAGGGGATCGGCGCAGGCTTTATCCCGGGCAACCTGGACCTCTCCCTCATCGACCGGGTGGAGAAGGTGACCAGCGATGAAGCCATCGAGATGGCCCGCCGCCTGATGGAGGAGGAGGGGATCCTGGCCGGTATCAGCTCCGGTGCTGCGGTGGTGGCTGCCAGCCGTCTGGCCGAGCTGCCGGAATTTGCGGGCAAAACCATAGTGGTCATTCTGCCGAGTGCGGCGGAGCGTTACCTCTCCAGCGCCCTGTTTGCCGGGGTGTTCAGCGAGCAGGAACTGCAGCAGTAACTGATCGGAATCTTTCAAAACAGCGGCGCTCCCAGGAGCGCCGCTTCTTTATGGGCTAGACTCAACCCCTGTTAGTGTCACTTGATCCTTATTTTTTGGGGTAAAATAACAAGTTCCGGAGTGAGAAAAAAAGCAGACATTCCGCTCTAAATCTCATATCCTGTGCGGCGTCACGCGGTGTTTGCTGGCTGGGTATCACAAAGTAACAAAGTGTTATTTTTCGTTATAAAATAATTTCAGGCCAGTCCTGATGCGGCTTGTAGCCCAATAACTGAAAATTGCCAACCAGCGCGCCGATTACTGCACAGAAACTTGACCTGGATTAAACCATTGCGGGTCTGCTTTCGTTACTTTACAACATATCCATACTGACACGGTGGGTCAGGTTGCTTCAAAAACGACCAATCCACCAAAAAATATCAATAATATGGGGTGAAACCATGTACGAGAAGTCTGTTGTTATTACTGCTGAAAACGGCCTGCACACCCGTCCGGCAGCTCAGTTCGTGAAAGAAGCCAAAGAATTCCAAAGCGAGATCACTGTGGTCTCCGGTGGCAAGTCCGCCAGCGCCAAGAGCCTGTTCAAGCTGCAGACCCTGGGCCTGACCAAGGGCACCAACGTAACCATCCAGGCTGACGGCCCGGATGCCCAGCAAGCTGTTGAGAAGCTGGTTGCCCTGATGGACGAGCTGGAGTAATCCAGCTTTAGATTCCTCCCCCACAGTCGTTTTAATAGGAAGGATTATGATATCTGGCATTCTTGCGTCCCCCGGTATCGCATTCGGTAAGGCGCTTCTTCTTAAAGAAGATGAAATCGTTATCAATCAGGGCAAAATCTCTGCTGATCAGATTGATGGCGAGATCAACCGTTTCCTCGAAGCTCGTACCAAGTCAGCTGCCCAGCTGGAAGCCATCAAAGAGATGGCCGGTCGCACCTTCGGTGAGGAAAAAGAGGCCATCTTCGAAGGCCACATCATGTTGCTCGAAGATGAGGAGCTGGAAGGGGATATCAAATCCTTCATCAAAGAGAACAAGGCATCCGCCGACAAAGCCATCTATGAGGTGATCGAGCAGTACGCCAAGATGATGGCCGAGCTGGATGACCCCTATCTGCGCGAGCGCGCTACCGACTTCCGTGACATCGGTACCCGTCTGGTGAAGAACGTGCTGGGCATCGCCGTTGTCAACCTGAGCACCATCGACGAAGAGGTGATCCTGGTCGCCAAAGACCTGACCCCGTCTGAAACCGCTCAGATCAACCTGAAATATGTGCTGGGTTTCGTCACCGATATCGGTGGCCGTACCTCTCACACCTCCATCATGGCCCGCTCCCTGGAGCTGCCGGCCGTGGTAGGCACCAACGACATCACCGAGCGCGTCAAGAACGGTGACATGCTGGTGCTGGATGCGATCAATAACCAGATCATCATCAATCCGACCGCTGAACAGCTGAACGAAGCCAAGAAGTTCCAGGCTCAGTTCCAGGCCGAGAAAGATGAGCTGGCCAAGCTGAAAGATCTGCCTGCCATCACGCTGGATGGTCACCAGGTCGAAGTGTGCGCCAACATCGGTACCGTCAAGGATACCGAAGGTGCCATCCGCAATGGCGCCGAAGGCGTGGGTCTGTACCGTACCGAGTTCCTGTTCATGGACCGTGACGCGCTGCCGACCGAAGACGAGCAGTTCAAAGCCTACAAAGAAGTGGCCGAAGCGATGCCGGATCAGCCGATCATCGTGCGTACCATGGACATTGGCGGCGACAAAGAGCTGCCGTACATGAATTTCCCGAAAGAGATGAACCCCTTCCTGGGCTGGCGTGCCGTGCGTATTTTCTTCGACCGCGAAGACATCATGCACGCTCAGCTGCGGGCCATTCTGCGTGCGTCTGCCTTCGGCAAACTGCGCATCATGTTCCCGATGATCATCTCTGTCGAAGAGTTCCGTAGCCTGAAAGCTACCGTGGAGACGCTGAAAGCCGAACTGCGTGCTGAAGGCAAAGCCTTTGATGAATCCATCGAAGTGGGTATCATGATCGAGACCCCGGCCGCTGCCGTGATGGCTCATCATCTGGCCAAGGAAGTGGATTTCTTCAGTATCGGTACCAACGACCTGACCCAGTACACCCTGGCTGTCGATCGCGGTAACGAGATGATCTCCGCTATGTACAACCCGCTGTCACCCTCCGTCCTGACCCTGATCAAGATGGTTATCGATGCGTCCCACGCCGAAGGCAAGTGGACCGGTATGTGTGGTGAACTGGCTGGTGACGAGCGCGCCACCCTGCTGCTGCTGGGTATGGGTCTGGATGAGTTCTCCATGAGCGCCATCTCTGTACCGCGTATCAAGAAGCTTATCCGCAACACCAGCTTCGAAGATGTGAAGGCAATGGCTGACCAGGCATTGAGCTTTGCCACCGCTGCTGAAATCGAAGCGTGCGTAGATAACTTTATCAAGCAGAAGGCAGTCTGCTAAGATCGGCTGCAAACAGCGACAAATCATCTCTAGGAGCTTTTACTATGGGTCTGTTCGACAAACTGAAGAAACTGGTGTCCGACGATAGCGCTGATACCGGCGGCATCGAAATCTTCGCTCCGCTGTCTGGCGAAATCGTGCCGATCGAAGATGTGCCTGACGTTGTCTTCGCCGAGAAGATCGTGGGTGACGGTATCGCCATCAAGCCGGCTGGCAACAAGATGGTTGCTCCGTGCGACGGCACCATCGGAAAAATCTTCGAGACCAACCATGCGTTCTCTCTGGAGTCCGACTCTGGTATCGAGCTGTTCGTTCACTTCGGTATCGACACCGTTGAACTGAAAGGCGAAGGCTTCAAGCGTATCGCTCAGGAAGGCCAGCAGGTCAAGCGCGGTGATACCATCATCGAATTCGATCTGGCCGTTCTGGAAGCAAAAGCCAAATCTACCCTGACTCCGGTGGTCATCTCCAACATGGACGAGATCAAAGAGCTGGTGAAGATGACTGGTGCCGTGACTGTGGGCGAGACTCCGGTTATCCGCATCAAGAAGTAATGGTCGGCTGGCCTATGCCAGTTGCCGCAGTAAAAAACCGAAGCCTGGTGCTTCGGTTTTTTTATGGTTGCGTGCGAGCTTCCCTTTCTGGCTATCAGGCTATTGTGCCGAGATGACCACCCGGTTACGTCCCTGCTCCTTCGCCTGATAAAGGGCCCGGTCTGCCATCATCAGCAGATAGTCGATGCTCTCCTGACCCTTCATGCTGGCACACCCCAGACTGATGGTTAGCGCGATCTGTTTTCCTTGCCATGGCAAGCGGGTGGTACTGACATGCTGGCGCAGTTGTTCGGCGCGCCGTGCTGCCTGTTCAATGCTGCAGTCTGGCAGGATCAGCAGGAACTCCTCCCCGCCCCAACGGGCCAGACTCTCCCCCGGCAACAGCTGGCCCGCCATGGCGTGGGCGACGGCGCAGAGCGCGGCATCGCCCGCAGGGTGGCCGTAGCGGTCATTGACCTGCTTGAAATGGTCGATATCTCCCAACACCACCGAGAGGGGCTGGCCCTGCAACCAGAGAGCCTGCAGCTGTTGCTGGGCGCCACGCCGGTTGGTCAGTTCGGTGAGGGGATCGGTGCAGGAGAGGCGGCTCACCTCTTCTACCATGCATTGCAGGTCGTGGATATCGCGAAAGGTGACGATATGGCTATCCGGGATGGCATCTGCCCCCAGCTGGGCGGTGACGATAAACCAGCGAGAGTGGCCACTCTTGCATCGGATCAGCGCCGGCATCTCGGCGACCTCCAGTCCATGGTGCAGGCTCTGCTCTATCTGGTTATGCCAAGCCTGAATTACCGAGTTGCGATAGCTCTCATCGGGATAGGCGAGGTGAAACCAACTCTCCATGTCCGGCAGATCCTGCAGCTCATAGCCCAGCTGTTCGCGAAAGGCCCTGTTGAGGAAGAGATGGCGACGCAGGGGGATCCGGTCGAGTGACATATGACCCTGGCTGGCTGTCGACTCGGACACCAGGATTGGGAGCGGGATCACATCAAAGGAGCGAAACAGAATGTGCTCTAGTTGTTGGTCATCCATGGGCGAAAACGCGGCTCCCTGCTCTCCCGTTCGTCAGCCTACATTAGGTGAGAGACCGCAGCGGGTAAACTCATTTATCACTCTCCGGTGGTTGCCTGAGGGGACGATCGTAGCAACGGGAACATAAAAAAGCCGCTCACCTGGGTGAGCGGCTGTTGCCATCAGATCAGTGCAGTTCGCTATCAGGCTGGCTGCTTGCCATCTTCCGCGGGCGGCGGCAGGGCGGCGGAGTTGGACTCCACCTTCTGCTCTTCGCCCTGCATGTTCTTGATGTAGACATCCATCTGGTTGAAGGCGATCTCGATGCCGTTCTCGCGGAACAGTTGGTCGATCTTGCGGTTCAACTCGTCCACCGCCGGGTTGCGATCCCCCAGTTCGCTCACGAAGAAGCGCAGCTCGTGATCCAGCGTGCTGGCGCCAAAGGTGAGGAAGTAGACGATGGGAGCCGGATCTTTCAGTACCCGACTGTTTTCGTCGGCCGCCTGCTTGAGCAGGGTGCGGGTCAGCTCCAGATCGGAACCGTATGCCACGCCTACCCGCACGATCACCCGGGTGACGGTGTCACTCAGCGACCAGTTGATGAGCCGTTCGGTCATCAGCTGCTGGTTGGGGATGATCACCTCTTTGCGGTCGAAGTCGGTCAGGGTGGTGGCGCGAATGCGGATCCGCGAGACGGTACCGGAGAAGGAGCCGATGGTGACGGTGTCACCGATCCGCACCGGACGCTCGAACAGGATGATGATGCCGGAGACGAAGTTGGAAAGAATTTCCTTCATGCCGAAACCGATACCGACTGACAGACCACCCGCTACCCACTGCAGCTTGTCCCACTGTACGCCCATCATGGAGAGAGCGGTCAGGGAGCCGAAACCGATCAGCACGTAGTTGAGCATGGTGGTGATGGCATAGGCGGTCCCCTGAGCCAGGTTGAGCTTGGAGAGCACCAGCACCTCCAGCAAGCCCGGCAGGTTGCGCGCCAGTGACCAGGCACCGCCGAGCAGCAGGAAGCCGATCAGCACGTCACTCAGGCTGATGGGGAACAGCACGGCGTTGGCGCCGGTGCCTTCACTGCGGTGCCACAGCACCATGCTGTCGAGGTAGGAGAAGACCGCGACCAGATCGGACCAGAGCCAGTAGAAGGCGACGCCGAAGATCAGCATCAGCACGGTACGGGTCAGACGCAGGGACTGCTGGCTGACATCCTCCAGATCCATGGGCTGCTCTTCAATGGACTCGCCACCTTCCGCATCTTCCGAAGATTTGTGCTCACGCTTGGCCACCGCACGGCGGTAGGCCAGACGACGGGCCGCCAGCTCCAGACCACGCAGGGCGGTGCGGTAGACCAGGCTCCAGATGATGATGAGGTAGAAGGATTCGATCAGTCGACCGGTCAGCTTCAGCGCGGTGTAGTAGTAACCGAGCACGGCCAGCACGATCAGCGCCACCGGTGCCAGCGCCAGGGCGATGGCGATCAGCGACTTCTGCATGCTTGCCTCACCCTTGATACGGGCGCGGGAGATAGGGAACACCAGATAGGCGGCCAGCCCCAGCAGGGTCAGGGTCATAGCCTGGCCGATCACGTCGTTGCCCAAGGTGGAGGGTTCAACCACCGCCTTGGTCGCGAGCATGATGAGCGGCAGCAGTGGCAACCAGATGTAGCGCATGCTGTTGCGCTTGGCCTGCAGCTCCGCTTTCGGGATCCGGAAGTGGGTTTCGGCGATGCCACCCGGGCGCATCACCGCCAGATAGACGCTGAACACCAGATAGCCGAGGGCGAGGTTCAGGGTGATTTGGAACATCAGCTTGGGACTGAGCAGACCGCAGTAGGTGAGCAGCAGACCGCCAGCGAGAATGAACATGCTGCCCGGCAGGCGTTGCAGCACGGTATAGAGCAGGGCGCGCGGGGTGTGCCACTGGCTGTCTTGACGGAAACGGCCAAGGTCCTTGGTGATCTTCTTCTCGCGCTCAACCAGTGCCGGACGTTTCCAGACCAGCAGGCCGCCGATCAGCAGCAGCGGGAAGGCGAGCAGGGAGATCCCCAGCAGCTCTTCGCGCCAGCGTTTCCAGTCCGGTTTCAATACCCAGTCGGAGGCCTGTTTGTAGGCCTGGGCGGGCCAGCTGATAAACCACTTGCTGTCGATGGGCTTGTTGCTGCTTACCCAGAAGATGTGTTGCTGCAGGGTAAATTCGATAGAGGCATAGACCCGCGCCAGCTGCTGCTGGGTCAGCTGCAGGCTGATGGCGTTGGTGAGTTGGCTGTCGAGTTGGCGGTTGAGCTGATCGAGCAGATTGATGCGGGTATCGAGCAGCTTGGCCAGGCTCTCCTTGTCCTCTTCGCTGACCGGTTCCTTGCTGCCGGCGATCAGATTGTCCAGATAGAGGTTCTTCTGGAACAGCTGGTCACGCTGCTGACTCAGTTCAAACTGGGCCAGATGGAGATCGGCGATCTGCTCTTCCAGGTTTTTGACGGCGATGGTGGGGGCCGCCTCCAGCTGCTGGTAGAGCTGATAGAGGATGCGTGACAGCAGCAGATTGCCCTTGAGCATCTGCACCTGTTCATTGAGGTTGCGCTCGGTCTGGATGCCGCGCTCCAGCCAGCTCTTGGCTTGCAGGTTTTTCTGGACCAGCGAGTTGAGGCTGGTGGTGGCACCGATCAGCTGCTGGCTGAGCTGGTGGTTGAGCTCCTGCTCTTTTTGCACCAGCGGGCTGTCTTCGGTCGCCACCAGTTCACCGGTCTGCTCGGCGGTTTTTTCGGTGTCGCCGAGGCGCTTGGCGCTGCTTTGATCCTGCAACAGCTGCAGTTTCTGCTCTTCGCTGGCGAGACGGGCACTCTGGTAGTCGCGCTGCTTGATCGCCAGATCCTGCATGCTGGTACGGTTATCCAGTTCCTTTTGCAGGTGGGCCAGTTGCAGGTCGAGCAGGGCCAGCTCGGCACCGAGCTTCATCTTCTCGGCGTTGGAGACGCTTTCACCTGCGTTGAGGCGGGTACGGATCTCCTGACTGCGCTGGTAGGCACGGCTCATGCTCGCCTGGGCCCGCTCCGGCAGGGTCTGCAAGCTGGTGAGCTGGCTGCCGATGGCGCCGAGGGCCTCTTGGGCCGCCTGCATGTTGGCCAGCACTTCCGGCTGACGGCTGTCGAGCTCCGCCAGACTCATGCTGGCGTATTCGCTCTTGATCTGCTCCGCACTCTTGCCCTTGGTCAGGGCATCGAGCTTGGCGCTGATCTCTCTGAGTTCGGTGGGCAGGTTGCGGATCCGCTGGGCCTGGGTCTTGGCCTTCGCCTCTTCCTTGTCGATGCTGTCGAGCAGTCCGAGGGTTTCGGTCAGCAACTTCTGATCCGCTTGCTGACTGACGGTCAGGGTCTCTGATTTACCCAGACCATCCAGTGCTCGCTGAACTGCGTTGCGAGAGGGGACATCTTGCGCCATGGCTTGCGGGACGCAGAGGCTGGCGAGGAGACAGAGCAGCGGCAACAGGGTGGCCGAGACTCTTTTAAAACGTATTGAGGGCATATAACTTCCGGGTTATTACGCGATATTCGGGAGATTTCCCGCATAGATTAAATTCGCGTGGATTCTAACACCGGGCTTGGCAGGTAAGCAGGGGGGAGGGACAAAAAAAACGGCGCCCGCAGGCGCCGTTTTCAACTCGTTCAGCTCTGATTAAAGAACGTGAACAGAAGCGGTGTTGGTGGTGCCGCTCGGTACCAGAGCACCGGAGACCATCACAACCACGTCACCTTTCAGACCCATGCCGATTTCCAGCGCGGCTTCTTTACCGATGCGATAGAAATCGTCGGTAGAGGCGATGCTGTCAACCACGTGAGCAACCACACCCTTGGTCAGAACCAGCTGGGCAGCAGTCTTCTTGTTGGTGGTGATAGCCAGGATCCAGGCTTTCGGGAAGTACTTGCGAATGGCCTTGGCAGATTTGCCGCCTTCGGTAGCAACCACGATCAGCGGGGCGTCCAGCTTCTCGGAGGTCTCTACGGCGCCTTTACATACGGCTTCGGTGATGCGCAGCTTGTTGCTGTCGTTGGCAGCAGACAGGTTGGACGGCATCACGGCATCGGTACGCTCGCAGATGGTGGCCATGATGGTCACGGCTTCCAGCGGGTACTTACCCTTGGCGGATTCACCGGACAGCATCACTGCGTCGGTACCGTCCAGGATGGCGTTGGCCACGTCACCAGCTTCGGCGCGGGTCGGACGCGGGTTCTTGATCATGGAGTCCAGCATCTGGGTGGCAGTGATAACCACTTTGCGGGCTTTGTTGCACTTGGCGATGATCATCTTCTGGGCGAAGATAACTTCTTCAACCGGGATCTCTACACCCATGTCGCCACGAGCAACCATGATGCCGTCGGAAACAGCCAGGATCTCGTCGAAGTTGTCCAGACCTTCCTGGTTTTCGATCTTGGAGATGATCTGGATGTTCTCGCCACCGTGGGCTTTCAGGTGCTCACGGATTTCCAGAACGTCTTCTTTCTTACGGATGAAAGAAGCAGCAACGAAATCAACGCCTTGCTCGCAACCGAAGATCAGGTCGCGCTTGTCTTTCTCGGCCAGGGCCGGCAGCTTGATGGAGACGCCCGGCAGGTTAACGCCTTTGTTCTCGCCCAGGTCACCGTTGTTCAGCACTTTACAGATAACTTCGCGCTCGGTGATTTCGATAACGTCCAGACCGATCAGGCCGTCATCAACCAGGATGCGGTTGCCGACGCGCAGATCGTTGGCGAAACCGGCATAGGTCACAGCCACTTTGTCTTTGTTGCCAACCACGGTCTGGTCGGTGGTGAAGGTGAAAGTCTGGCCAGCGACCAGCGCGACGTCGTTGCCGCCTTCCAGCTTCATGGTACGGATTTCCGGACCCTTGGTGTCCAGCAGGATAGCTGCGTGCTTGCCGGTCTCGGCCATTACAGCGCGCAGGTTGCTGATGCGGCTGCCGTGCTCGGCGTAGTCACCGTGGGAGAAGTTCAGGCGCATGACGTTCATGCCGGCGTCCAGCATTTTGGCCAGCATTTCTTTGGATTCGGTCTTCGGACCGATGGTGCAGACAATTTTGGTCTTTTTCATGTCAATCTTCATGGTTAAGGAATTTCCGCCGAGCAATATACACCAGTTTTTGGAATCTTTTTATGATCCAGAAACAACGTTTTGACCAGATAACGTTTTCTTTTCAGGGATAACGTTTTCCTGTGAGTCACATTTTAGAGCATACGGCCACAGGTTCGGGCTGAAGGGATACAAATGTTGCCATCTGTGGTTGTTTGGCCGGGTTGAGGTTCAGATGTTGTAAAATGACCACCCGTTCGCTGTCACCGTCTTGTCACCGGCTTGCGCAAAAATGTTAGTTCATTGGCGCGCGGGTGAAGGAGGTCGGGATGAAAAACAGCCATGAAACCGGATGGGCGCTGCTCTTGCTGGGCGCCGCCCTGCTGGTGGTTCAGACGCTTCCAGCTCGCTACTGGCCTGATAATGCCGGTCTGCTGGCGATCTTCTCCCATCCAGTGAAAGGGGAGGCGGCCGCCGAGGGATTGGCGTGGCGAGAGTGGCAGGATCACAGTGCAGCGACCCGGATGGCGCTTCGTGCAGCCCGACCACTGCCGGATGCTCCTTAGCCTTGATATCTATTGCTGCTTACCGGTCGTGAAGGCGTGAAATTATCAACCATTAGTTGATAGTTCTTATCTATCTTGCTGGATTGTCCACCTTTCATGGCGGGAGGATAATCGATTCCAACAGCGATATCCCCTCCGGTATCGCCCCCTGATACTTTGTTGGAGTCTGCTTTATGTCCCTCGCCCCCGTCTGGTTTATCTCTCACGGCGCACCGGATCTGGTGCTGCGTGAGCAACCCGCCACCCGCTTTCTGCGAACCCTGTGTCTGGGTGAGCTCAAGGGGCTGGTGGTCATCTCCGCCCACTGGTTCAGCCGCGAGCTGCAGATCAACGTCGAGCCCAAACCGGAGCTGATGTACGACTTTTACGGCTTCCCCGAGCCCCTCTACCGGATGCGCTGGCCTGCCAGCAGCCCCGAGTGGTTGCTGCAGGGGGTGAGCGACCAGCTGGCACTGGCCGGACTGACCGCCACCCCGGTGCGGCGCGAGCTGGATCACGGGGTCTGGTCACCGCTCTCCCTGATCGACCCAAACAGCGAGATCCCGCTGGTGCAGGTCTCCATTCCCGCGAGCTTCACCCCGGCCCAGTTGTGGCAGTTGGGAGAGGTGTTGGGGGCACTGCGCAGTCAGGGGATTGGCATCCTCGCCTCCGGCGCCATCACCCACAACCTGCGGGCGCTGGCACCGGAAGGCTCGCCGGTGCCGGAGTGGGCCAGCCTGTTTGTCGACTGGCTGGAGCAGAAGATGGCCGACGAGGATCGGCTGGCGCTGCTCGACTATCGTCGGCTGGCTCCAGGCGCGGTGGAGTCCCATCCCCACGACGATCATCTGCGCCCACTCTTTGTGGCGTTGGGGGCGGCCGATGGTGTGGCGCCGACCCGGCTGCACGAGAGCTGGGATGGCGGCAGCCTCTATATGGGGGCCTACCGCTTCGGCTGATAGCCTCTCAACAAGACCCCGCCAATTGGCGGGGTCTTGCTATTTACGGCGTGGGGGTTGAGCCGATGGTACTGGTGATTGAGCCGAAGGCTCTCAGGGAACCACTACCAGGCTCTCGCCACCGCCGAGGGCTTCGACCCTGATCTGCACGCCAATCCGCTCCACCAGCGTCTGGACGTGGGAGATGACCCCGATCTGGCGACCGGCGGCTTGGAGGGAGTCGAGGCTGGCGAGCGCCAGATCCAGACTGTCCGGATCGAGGGTGCCAAACCCCTCGTCGATAAACAGCGACTCGACCTGGGTCTGCCGTGACGAGAGGCTGGAGAGGGCCAGCGCCAGCGCCAGCGACACCAGAAAACTCTCGCCACCGGAGAGGGAGTCCACCGAACGCACCTCGTCCCCCATGTCGAGATCCACCACCTGCAGCGCCAGATCGGTGCCGGGTACCCGCTCCAGCCGGTAGCGCGGTGATAGCTCGGCGAGCTGGGCGTTGGCCTCCAGCAGCAGACGCTCGAGGGTGAGGCTCTGGGCGAAGGTGCGGAACTTGGCGCCGTTGGCTTGCCCGATCAGATCGCACAGCTGCTGCCAGTGGTCGGCCACTGTCTGCTGGGCGGCCAACTCCTGTTGCAGGCTACCCGCCTTGAGAGCGGCGGCTTCGGCCTGTGCCAGTTTGCTCTTGCACTCGAACAGCTGCTCTTCAAGGGCGCGACAACGGGCATCGAGTGCCGCCAGTTGATCGCTCAGCTCTGCATCCGGCAGGGCGGCCAGCTCGGGGTGGTGCTCGCGATAGCGATCCCGCTTGCTCTCCTCCAGTGCCAGCGCCCGTTGCCGCTCGGCAAGGCGGGTGCGCGCCTCGCCAAGGGCATCTTCCAACCCTTGCAGGGCAGAGCGGCGAGCCTTGAGTTCATCGGGGCTGATGGCGAGCAGGCGGCGCAGGTCGTACTCGGCAATGCCAAGGGTGCTGGCGTGGGCGGCCCAGCGGCCCAGCACCTCCCGCTTGCGGCGGCTGCTGGTCTGCTTTTCCTGCTCCACATGGGTGAGGCGGGTTTTGAGCTCGGTCTGCCGCTCCCGCAGAGCGCGGGCGCCACTTTGCATCAGCTCCAGTTCGCTGGCGAGTTGTTGCAGACGCTGTTGCCAGCGGCTCTCGACCAGCGGGATCTCCTCGCCACCGAGACAACCGCTGCGGCTGGTGAGCAGCCCCTGCCGTTGCTGTTCGTGCTCCTTGTAGTCCCGCTCCAGCTTGTGCAGCAGCTCGCGCTGAGTCTGCAGGCGTGCCTCCTGCGCGCTCAGGGCGGGGGTGAGGCTGGCGATCTCGCTGGCCAGACGCTCCCACTCGCTCTGGCCGTGCAGCCAGGCCTCGCAGGCTCGCTGCCACTCGTGCCACTGCTGGCTGCCGAGCCACTGGCGCCACGGTTGGCCGCCCATCTGCTCGTCGAGGCGGTGGGCGCCTTGCTCAAGGCGCTGGCGCAGGGTCGCCTCCTGCTCGCCCATCCCCTTTACTTCCCCTTCCAGCGCGATGCGCTGGCGATCGGCCTCCTGCCACTGCTGGTCAAACTGCTGGTGCTGGGCAGCCAGTTGGCTCAGTTGTTGACGCACCCCTTGCAGCTGTTGTTGGCCAAGCTGGGCCTGACGCAGCAGCTGCTGGCTCTGGGCCAACCCCTGCTCCAGCGCCTGGCCACGGCCAAGCAGGGTGCTCATCAGCTCGTTCCACTCAATGGGGCTTTGGCGCAGCGGCAGCGAATGGCCGAGCAGGGTATCGCCCCCCAGCTGTTGCCAGCGCTGGGTCAGCTGCTCGGCGCGGGTTTCCAGCTCCGGCAGATGTTGCTGGCGCACCGCCAGCTGGCGGGCCAGTTCCTGACGCTCGCTCTCGCACTGGATGTATTGATGATTGAGCCGCTCCCATTCGAGTTCGAGGCTTCTGACCCGCTCCGCCAGCTGACCTAGGATCCCCGCCACCTGGGGCTGGCTCTGGCTGTAGGGGTGCTCCACGGAACCGCACAGCGGGCAAGGTTCGCCATCGCTCAGGATATGGCGATACTGCTCGAAGCTGGCGATGGCGCGGGACTGCTCCAGCGCGTGGCGCGCCTCATCCCGCTGCAGGGCGAGCCGCTCGCGGGCGGGGGCCAGCTCTTCGCCGAGGGTGGCGAGCTTGCCAAGGGCCTGCTCCAGCTGGGCAATCTCCTGTTGCAGGCGGGTATGCTGCTCGCCGTGGTTGCGGCCGTAATCGGCCAGCTCCAGCAGCTGGCGCAGCTGGCCCAGCTGTTCGGTTTGCTGCTGCCACTGCTCCTGCGCTTTGGCGAGGCGGCTCTCCCACTGCTGCTCCTGCAGCTCGTTCTGTTGCTGTTGCAGCCGAGCTTGTTCATGTTGCCAGTAGTCGCGCTCCTGCTGCCCCTTTTCCAGCTGGCGTTGCAGCTGCTGCAGGGCGCGCAGCTTGTGATCGCGCAGGGTGAGCAGTTGCTGCAGCTTGTCGGCATCCTCGGCCCAATCCTGCATTGCGCTGAGCAGGGGCTGCCACTGGCGGGCCACCGGTGCCAGCTCCTTGTGCTCTTCGAGCCAAAGGCCCCACTGCTGGTGCTGCTGCTTGAGCAGCTCCACCTGTCGGCTTTGCTCGCGCCAGCCCTGCTCCAGCGTGAGTTGCACTTCTCGCTCCTGTGCCCCCTCCTGCTGGATCTTCTGCAACTGCTGCACTTTCTCCCTGATGCGGGTATCGAGCTCCTGCGCCCGCTTGAGTTCGGGTTGCAGGGCGCCCCATTCCCGTTCGGCGGCGATCTTCTCCGCCAGCAGCTGCTGCTCGGTCAGCGCACTCTGCTGGGTCTGCTCCTCGAGCTTGGCCAGCTCAGGCCCCAGTTCTGCGATCACCTTCTCCTGCTGCTGCACTTCCAGAGTGAGGCGGGCCAGCTCGTCGTGATCGGCGCGGGCCACCTGGGCCTGCTCGGCACGGGCAAACTCGTCGCGCTCGGGGGCAGCGGCGCTGTGGGCCTGCAGGGCGGCATCGAGCGCCGCCTGTCCCTCGGCGCAGCCCAGCAGCTGGGCGGCAATGCGGCTGTTGAGGTCGCGCAGATCCTGCATCAGCTGCTGTTGCTGCTGCTCGTGCTTGAGGGTGGTGGAGAGGCTCACCTGCTGGCTTACCCACTGTTCGCGGGTCGCTTCATCCATCTGTGCCACGTCGCCGAGGCGCTGGGCTATGGTGGCCAGCTTCTGCTGCTCTTCCCGCGCCCGCTCATAGGTCTGGATGGAGATGGCGGAGTAGAGCTCGGTGCCGGTCATCCGTTCGAGCAGGGCGGAGCGCTCGTTGGCATCCGATTTGAGAAAGGCGGCAAATTCCCCCTGCGGCAGGATCACCGCGCGGCGGAACTGCTCCCAAGAGAGACCCACCAGCTCGTCGATGCGATCCTGCAGCTCCCGCTTGCTGCCGGAGAAAACCTGCCCCGACGCCACATCGGTCAGGGTGCGCTCCTGCGCCTGAAAGCGCCCTTCCGAGCGGTTGCGTGCCCGGCGTACCGCCCAGCGGGCCAGCCAGATGCGGCCATCACAGCCGCGAAATTGCACCTCGGCAAAGCCGCTGGCGTGACCGCGGCTGAGGATGCCGCGCACGTCGTTGGCCTTGAGCTTTTCCTCGTCATCCATGCGGCCCACTTCGGCCACGTTCTTGCGATTGGCGATAAAGCGCGGCATCTCGTCGTATAAGGCCAGACAAATGGCGTCGAGCAATGTGCTCTTGCCCGCACCGGTATTGCCGGTGATGGCAAACAGGCCTGCAGCGCCGAGCGCCCCCTGGGTAAAGTCGATGGTGAAGGGGCCGGTCAGACTGGCCAGATTCTCACCTGACAGAGACAAGATTTTCATTGGTTTGACTCCTTCACCTGCTCCAGGATCTCTTCAAACGAGGCAACCAGCCCAGCCTCGGGCTCCCCTTCAAACTGGCGCTGATAGCAGAGGCGAAATACCTCGGTGGGGTAGAGCTCATCGAGCCTGCGCCGCTCGCGGCCATCGGCCAGCCCTTCGCCCGAGCCCTGATACTGGGTGCTGATGCGGGCCAGACGCACCGGCTTGTCTGCGATGGCCGCCAGAATACGCTCGCGGATGCGGGCTTCTGGCTTGGGCAGCTGCAACCGCACTTCGAGGAAGGGCTGTGCTTCTTGTGGACAAGGGAGGAGCGTCAGTGCCTCGATGGCTTTCAATGCGTCGTCGAGAGGGCTCTGGGGCAGACGGATCATCTCCACTGCGCGGGGCACCGGGATCCGCTCCAGCCCGGCCAGTTTCCCCCCCGCAAAGGTCACTTCCAGCACCTGATGGTTGTAGTTGGCTTCGGTGAGCGAAAGCGGCAGCGGCGAGCCGCTGTAGTGGACCCCCTCGGCCGGGCTCTGGGCCAGATGGAGGTGACCGAGCGCCGTGTAGTCGGCACCGGCAAAGAGTTCGGCAGGCAGGGCGTGCTGGTTGCCGCCGAGCACCCGCCGCTCTGATAGCTCGGAGAGTTGGCCCGCCGCCAGATAGGCGTGGCCCATGGCGATGAGCGGCAGATCCTCCCCGCAGCGGGCGCGCCCTTCGGCCAGCACCTCGGCATAGATCTGGCGTACCCCTTCGATCAGCCTGTCCTGCCCCTCTGCCAACTGCTCCACCCGCAAGTCGCTGCTGCGCAGGAACGGCACGGCGGCGCACCAGGCGGCAATCTTGCCCTCCCGGTCTTGCAGCGGTACCAGCAGACGGTCGGTGTCGAGTTTGCCCTCACTGTCGCGGCTGATGCTGCCCACCAGATGCAGATCAAAGGCCCGCAGCAGCTCGTGGGGGGCATCCAGCTTGGAGGGGGAGTCGTGGTTGCCGCCGATCAGCACCATGTTGAGGTGGGGCAGCTCGGCGCGCAGCCGCGCCAGAAAACGGTAGAGCTGCTGCCAGGCGCTGGCGGGGGGATTGGCGGTATCGAACAGATCGCCCGCTACCAGCAGGGCGTCGATCTCGCGCGTCTTGAGGGTGTCACTCAGCCAGTCGAGGAAGGCATCGTGTTCAAAACGGCGGTCGTGACCATGGAGTTGATGGCCAAGATGCCAGTCGGCGGTATGGAGGATTTTCATGAGAAAGCAACCCGGATCCTGGGACGGTGCCGGTGGCACCCGATGGTGACAAGATGAGGATGCCCCGTGCTTTTTTCAAGTAAAACAGGGGGCTGCCGTCAGTTCATGCGGGTTCGCAGCACATCTTGTACTGGGGGTGGCCGGTGAGGGGATCGGACTCTTCCGCCTCGATGACAAAGCCGTGGCGGCGGTAGAAGCGCACAGCCTGGGAGTTTTCCACGAAGACTCTGGCGTGGAGCGACGCACCCTGACGCTTCGCCTCCTGCAAGAGGGCATGGCCGACGCCGCGTCCCTGTCGGTCGGGGCGCACAAAGAGGGCGGCGAGGTAGTTGTCTACCAGCGCCATAAATCCGAGCAGGTCGCCGCGCTCCTCGAACACCCAGATGTGGGCGTGATCGAGGTAGCGGGTGCGCAGATCCTCCTGAGCCTGCCACCAGCAGGAGGCATCGACGAAATCGTGGGCCTGCAGGGAGGCCAGCAACCAGATTTCGACGATCTCGTCCATGTCTTCGGGGCGACTGGGCCGCAACATATCTTCATCCTTGTTAACAACTTCACCTTCGCAGTCTAGGGGAACTTGATGACAGTTCCGGTAACCGGTATGGCACCCTGTGAAGTCGATCGCCCTTTATTTAGCAAGAATGATTGGCTGATCACAAAGCGCCTCTCTAGTACAATGCCCGCCGGACAATCTATCGAGACCGAGGACGCCATGTGGTTTAAAAACCTGCAGATTTATCGCTTTACCCGCCCCTTTGACCTGACCGTGGAGCAGCTTGAAACCCAGCTGGAGGCCTGTGCCTTCACCCCTTGCGGCAGTCAGGACATCTCCCGGTTCGGGTGGGTCAAGCCCCTTGGCAAATTCGGCTCAACCCTGACCCACAGCGCCTCTGGCCATATCCTCATCTGCGCTCGCAAGGAGGAGAAGATGCTGCCCGGTACCGTGGTCAAGGAGATGCTGGCGGAGAAGGTAGAGGCGATCGAGTTCGAGCAGGGCCGCGCCCTCAAGAAGAAAGAGAAGGAAGCGCTGAAAGAGGAGATCCTCCACACCCTGCTGCCGCGAGCCTTCAGCCGTACCAGCCAGACCTTCGCCTGGATCAATCCGGCCGACAACCTGATGGTGGTTGATGCGGGCTCTGCCAAGAAGGCGGATGACCTGCTGGCACTGTTGCGCAAATCCATCGGTTCCCTGCCGGTAGTGCCGGTAGCCCTCAAGAACCCGCCCGAGATCACCATGACCGAGTGGCTGAACGAGGGCAATCTGCCAGCTTCGTTCACCCTGGAAGATGAAGCCGAGCTGCGCAGTGCCATGGAGCACGGCGGCATCATCCGCTGCAAGCAGCAGGATCTGATGACGGATGAAATCAAGAACCATCTGGCCAACGACAAGCTGGTGACCAAGCTGGCCCTTAACTGGGGCGAGACCGTCAGCTTCGTGCTGGGGGATGATCTCTCCATCAAGCGTCTGAAATTCAGCGAAGAGCTGCGCGAGCAGAACGACGACGTCACCAGCGAAGATCCGGCCGCCCGTCTGGATGCCGACTTCGCGCTGGTCACCGCCGAGCTGTCCCAGTTTATCCCGGCGCTGTTTGCCGCCCTGGGTGGCGAAGAGCAGTCCATCTAACCGGACTTGCGCCTGTTTGGCCTCTGCCATCCCATCGTAAAAGCCGCCTTCGGGCGGTTTTTTTATACCTATTGCGGATAGCCATTATTGATAGATGAGTAAGATATTGATCTTGTTCAATAACTTGAGCTGTCAGCGCCAATCGTGACATAGTCCCTCTTCATGGTCATAAAACAGACAAGGAGAGTGTCATGTTGCGCAAACCTCTGGGGCTGGCTGTCGCCCTTGCCCTGCTGGCCGGTTGTGCCAGTGACAGCGGCTTTCACTACACCCCGCCAGCCCAGACCCTGATCGCACCCGAAGCCGCCAGTGGCTGGACCGACAAACAGGGCTGGCAGGGCCATGACTTCATGGTGGCGGCCGCCAACCCGCTGGCGGTGGATGCGGGCTACCAGATCATCAAGGCCGGTGGCAGTGCCGTCGATGCCGCCATTGCGGTACAGCTGGTATTGACGCTGGTGGAGCCGCAATCCTCAGGGATCGGTGGCGGAACGCTGCTGCTGGTGTGGGATGGCCGCAAGGTGAGTGCGGTGGATGGCCGCGAGACGGCGCCGGCTGCTGCCACCGACCAGCTGTTTATGCAAGATGGCAAGCCGCTGGCGTTTTATGACGGGGTGATCGGAGGCCGCTCGGTCGGCGTTCCCGGTACCCTGCGCGCCCTGGCGCTGGCACATCAGCGTTATGGCAAGCTGCCCTGGGCTGGGCTGTTCGAGCCCGCCATCACGCTGGCAGAACAAGGATTTGTGATAAGTCCACGGCTAGCCACATTGCTGGCCAAGGATCCCTATCTGGCGCGGGATCCGCAGGCGCGAGCCTACTTCTATCAGGCAGATGGCAGCCCCAAAACGGCGGGCACCCGGCTGACCAACCCGGCGTTGGCCAGGGTGTTGCGCACTCTGGCCACAGAGGGGGCAGATGCCTTCTATCGGGGGCCGCTGGCGGATGCCATGGTGGCCAAGGTGCGCCAGCATCCCACCAATCACGGGGTACTGGCGGCCACCGATCTGGCCAGCTATCAGGCCAAAGTGCGGGATGGCCTCTGCTTTGACTATCGCCAGAGCAAGATCTGCGGTTTTCCCACTCCCTCGTCCGGCACCCTGGCGCTCGGCCAGATCTTCGGCATGCTGGAGAGCCGCGATATGGCGGCCCTCAAGCCGATCACCACGAAGGAGGGGGGACTGGCTGCCTCCAGCGAGGCTATCCATCTCTACAGTGAAGCGGCGCGTCTGGCCTTCGCCGATCGCAACCAGTACGTCGCCGACAGCGATTTTGTCAGCGTGCCGGTGCAGGGGTTGTTGGACAAGGGCTATCTGGCCGAGCGCGGCAAGCTTGTCGGTCAGCACTCCATGGGGATTGCCAAGCCCGGTACGCCGCCACTGGCGCTGGCGCGCGGCAAGGATGCGACTCCGGAACTCCCCTCTACCAGCCATGTCTCGATTGTCGACAAGGCGGGGATGGCCATCTCCATGACCAGCTCCATCGAGGATGGTTTCGGATCGCGTCAGATGGTCAACGGCTACCTGCTCAACAACCAGCTCACCGATTTCTCCTTCACCTCGGTGGATGCCGCCGGTCTGCCGGTGGCAAACCGGGTGGAGCCGGGCAAGCGGCCCCGCTCCTCCATGTCACCCCTGCTGGTGTTTGACAAGCCAAGCGGCGAGCTGACCATGACGCTGGGCTCGCCGGGGGGCTCCGCCATCATCAACTACGTGGGCAAGACCCTGCTCGGTACTCAGGATTGGGGCCTGAACCTGCAACAGGCCATCAACCTGCCCAACTTTGGCAGCCGCAACGGCCCCACCGAGCTGGAAGCGGGACGCACCCCCATGTCGGTGGTCGAGGGATTGAAGGAGAGGGGACACGAGGTGGTGCTAAATGAACAAACTTCCGGCCTGCAGGGGGTTGAGCGAAACGCTGGCGGCTGGTTTGGCGCAGCGGATCCGCGCCGGGAAGGGATCGCCAAGGGGGAGTGAGGTTCCCATAGCAACAAGGCCAGCATAATGCTGGCCTTGTTGTTGATGGAGCGTGACGGAGCGCTTACTGGATACCCAGCAGCTCCACGTCGAAGATCAGGACTGATCCCGGCGGGATTTTGCCAGCGGCCCGGTCACCGTAGGCGAGGTTGGCGGGGATGTAGAAACGGGTCTTCTCACCTTCCACCATCAGCTGTACCCCTTCGGTCCAGCCAGCGATCACCTGATTGAGGCCAAATTCGATGGGCTCGCCACGGGCTACCGAGCTGTCAAAGATGGTGCCGTCCAGCAGCTTGCCCTCGTAGTGCACCTTCACCTTGCTGGTGGCAGTGGGGTGAACGGTACCGGTACCCGGGGTCAGCACTTCGTACTGCAGGCCAGAGGCGGTGGTGGTCACCAGCGGTTTGTCCTTGTTGCTGGCGAGGAACTCGGCGCCAATCCGCACGTTGTCGGCCGCCAGCTTCTTGTTGTTGCTGCTGGAGTAGAAATAGTAGGCGACACCGGCGATGAGCAGCGCGATCAGTATGAATTTCATCGGTTTTTCCTGTTCCATGAAATGTAAAAAGTGCAATGAGGACGCCATCTTATCGCGCACCGCCCCTGATGGCGAGCCACAGGGCGGGAGGATGTGAGCGGGCAGGCAAAGCTCGGAGACGCAGACGCAAAAAGGGGCGAGTCGGTGACTCGCCCCTTGTCATGGCGGCGGCGCTTACTTGGCGGCCACCATCATCAGGGCGGGCAGGGCGAAGAAGAGACCCGTCACATAACCCAGAGCCAGCAGTTTGTTCTCGCTGCCGACCCGGGCCAGCCCCTCGGCGGCGCGCACCGGCAGGTCGCGCAGGAAGGGGATGCCATAGATGATGACCACGGCAAAGAGGTTGAACAGCACGTGGACCAGCGCGATGGTCAGGGCCAGCTGGGCACCGGCTCCGCTGATGGCGGTGGCAGCCAGCAGGGCGGTGATGGTGGTGCCGATATTGGCCCCCAGGGTGAAGGGGTAGAGCTGACGGGTGCTGAACACGCCGCCGCCGGCCAGCGGGATCATCAGGCTGGTGGTGGTGGATGAGGACTGCACCATGATGGTCACCAGCGCGCCGGAGGTAATGCCGGTCAGTGGGCCACGGCCCAGCGCCTTGTGCAGCACCTCTTTGGCGCGGCCAACCAGTACCTGTTGCAGCACTTTGCCGAGATACGTGACGCAGGCGAGGATCAGCAGGATACCGATGATGATAGTGGCGATGGCAGCGCCCTTGCCTGGCAGGAAGGCAACGGCGCTGTCAATCAGCTGCTGGGCCGGTGCGGTCAGCGGCTTCATGAAGTCCATGCCCTTCATCGACATGTTGGCGGAGCCTACCAGCAGGTTGGCCAGCCACTCGGCGCTGTGTTGCAGCAGACCGAACATCAGCTCCAGCGGCAGGAAGATGAACACCGCCAGCAGATTGAAGAAGTCGTGCACGGTGGCGGCGGCGAAGGCGCGGCGGAACTCGGCGCGATCCCGCACATGGCCCATGGAGACAATGGTGTTGGTGATGGTGGTGCCGAGGTTGGCACCCATCACCATGGGGATGGCCATGCTGATGGGCAGGCCGCCAGCCACCAGACCGACGATCACCGAGGTGACGGTGCTGGAGGATTGCACCAGCGCGGTAGCGAGAATACCCAGCAGCAGGGCGACAAAGGGGTTGTTGGCAAAGGCGAAGATCTGGGCTGCGCCCTCGGCGCCGCCGGAGAAATCTTTGAAGCCGTGGGAGATGGCGCCCACGGCAACCAGGATCAGGTAGACCAGTACGATGACACTCATCCAGTTGAACAGGGCGCGGGTCGCGGGCGGCTGTGACAAGGAGTGATGGTGTTGCATAAAGCCTCTTGAGACGGTCGTTCCGTCTTGGGTTGTTGATGACCCGCGCATTTAATCAATGGTTAATGACAGAAATATGACAACGTGACATTTCGATGATGTTTTTATGACGACGAACTGCGGCGACAGGCGCTGACCGAGCCGGTTGGCTCTGGGGTGATAAAAGGGGGGCGAAGGCACTGCCGCCTTGCCAGTCGGGACGTGATCGCTACACTGCGCCCCTTTATTGGCAAGCAGGAGTAAACAAGATGATGCGTGCATGGATCCTCTCTCTGTCGCTGGGGCTGCTCTCGTCAGGGGCACAGGCCAGCCTGTTGAAAACCGACTGCAACCTCGACAAGGCCCTCAAAAACGAAGCGGTGAATGCCACTCTGGGGGTCAAGGGCAACTGTGATACCAGCAAGCTGGTGAAGCAGGAGAAAGAGAAGGTGAAAGCCGAGGTGCAAAAAGGCCGCACCGACCTGCTGGGCGAGAAGCGCGCCGACCTCAAGGAGAGCGACAACGGTATGCAGCAGAAGATGGACAAGGCAAACCAGCAGCTGCACAAGGCAAACCAGCAGCTGCACAAGGCGGAGCAGGATGCCAAGACCATCGCTCGCGATCCGCTCAAGGCTGCGGCGACCGCTGTGCTGGACAAGCAGTAAGCCGAGCGGGCCCAAGCCCGTGTGACCGGCAAGAGACCGGCAGCAAGAAGGGGAGCCATGGCTCCCCTTCTGTCTATCCGTTATCCGCAAAGGATCAGGCGTCAGCCGCTTCCTCGTACTGACGGAACGGGATGCGGAACACCGCCAGACGCAGGAACAGATAGGTCACGCCGAGGCCAGCCCAGATCAGGCCCAGCTCCAGCGAGCTCTGCTCCAGGTTGATCCACAGAGCACCGATGGTGGCGGCGCCGAGCAGCGGCATCAACAGGTAGACGATGTGGTCCTTGAGGGTCTTGTTGCGCTTCTCGCGTACCCAGAACTGACCGATCACCGACAGGTTGACGAAGCTGAACGCCACCAGTGCGCCAAAGTTGACCAGCGCCAGTGCGGTATCCAGATCAAACGACACGGCGGAGAGGGCCAGACCGCCCACCATCAGCACGTTGATGGCCGGAGTACGGTATTTCGGGTGGATGTAGCCAAACACCCGCTCCGGGATCATGCGATCACGACCCATCACGTAGAGGATGCGCGACACACCGGCGTGAGCCGCCATGCCGGAGGCCAGTACCGCCACCGTGGTGCAGACCAGCACTACGGACTGGAAGAAGGTGCCGCCAACGTAGAGGGCGATCTCCGGCAGTACTGCATCCGGATGCTGGAAGCGGGCGAGGCTCGGGAAGTAGAGCTGCAGGCAGTAGGAGACCACCACGAAGATGATGCCGCCGATAAGGGCAGTCAGCACGATCGCTTTGGGGATCACCTTGCCAGCGTTCGGGGTCTCTTCGGAGAGGGAGCTCAGACCGTCAAAGCCCAGGAACGAGAAGCAGAGGATGGTGGCACCGGTAAAGAGCGGTACCAGCTGTGCTGACTCGAAGTGGAACGGACGGCTGCTCATCAGGGTGCCAGCCCCTTCACCGTGGTAGATGCCCCATGCCATCAGGCCGATAAAGAGGGTGATGATGGCCAGCTGGATCACCACGATCAGACCGTTGAAGTTGGCGACCAGATTGATGCCGCGCAGGTTCAGGAAGGTCATCACGGTCACCAGACCGAAGATGAACACCCAGGGCTCGACGCCTGGGAACATGGCGGTCAGGTAGATCTTGGCCAGCAGAATGTTGATCATCGGCATGAACATGTAGTCGAGCAGGGATGACCAGCCGACCATGAAACCGACGTAGGGGTTGAACACCTTCTGGGCATAGGTATAGGCAGAGCCCGCAGAGGGGAACTTGCGTACCAGATGACCGTAGCTGAAAGCGGTGAGCAGGATGCCACCCAGAGCCAGCAGATAGGCGGTGGCGACCCGGCCATCGGTGATGTCACCGACGATGGCGAAGGTGTCGAAGACAGCCATGGGGGTCAGATAGGCCAGACCCATCACAATCACTTGTGTCAGGGTAAGGGTCTTGAGCAGCTTGGCGTTTTGCGATGCCATTACGCTTTCTCCTCAATCAGTGCCGCAGCACGTGCTTGCAACGAGCGCAGGGATACGATGGATTCGCAAGCCTGTACATCAAGGGCGCCGGGGAGGCGCATACCGGGCTGTACCGGCAGGAAAGCATTAAAACGCCCCATTGTTATCCTCTCAACGTCGGGAGATTGTTTGGCAATCTCGAATATCACTTCCGGAAACGTTCCGGCCTCTTGTGGTGGGTTTGTACTGCACTTCAAAAATACAAAAACCGATGTCGCAGTGAACATCGGTCCTTTATTGGCGGCGTATTGTGCATTCGGTCAGCCCCCTTGACAAGCAAAAAAGGACCGATTAACGCATTTTTTTGCATACGCGCGAGACAGGTAAGTGGTCACTCTCCCCCTGCCGCTCTCCCCAAGCCACTCCCCCTTTTACGAGGGGAAAGAGAACCCTTCCATGGCGTATGAAAAAACGGCAAATCGGGGCTGCAGGGTGCATAGCGCCTCAACATTGATCCTGATCATATTTGCTGGCGTTCCCCCGGGCTCGAGTCCAGCGATCTTATCGGCTGGCGGGGGATGGGAGGGGGTGAAATGGAAAAAGAGTGATTGCATATCCATTCACATTAGTGACTAATGATAGGAGGCGACGCGGCTCGGGCCATGGCACGGCGAGCGGTCCGGCTGGGTAGTTATTTGAAATCAGTCACACTTCCTGCAGAAACCGCGTTTCTGGCAACCAGCTCGCCGCAAAAACAACAAGGAGCCCGCAGGCTCCTTGTTTTGTATGGCGGTATGGTTGAGCCGCGATTACTGGGCGATCTCCACCTTGTCAGCAGGTTGTAGCGGGATGCGGAACACGGTGAGGCGCAGGAACAGGTAGATGGCACCCAGCGCCGCCCAGATCAGCCCCAGCTCGAAGGAGGCGGGTTCCAGATTGAGCCACAACACCCCGATGCAGGCGGCGCCACAGAGCGGCAGCAGCAGGTACATCAGGTGATCCTTGAGACACTTGTTGCGGCCCAGCTTCACATAGAAGTGGGCAATCACCGCCAGATTGACGAAGGTGAAGGCCACCAGGGCGCCAAAGTTGATCAGTGCCAGTGCCATCTCGAGATCGAACGATACCGCGGAGAGGGCCAGCAGACCGACCAGCAGCACATTGCATGCCGGGGTCTGCCACTTCGGATGCACATAGGAGAAGAAGCGACTCGGCAGAGCGCGATCACGACCCATTACATAAAGCAGGCGCGACACCCCGGCGTGAGAGGCGAGTCCCGAGGCCAGCACCGCCACCGTAGTGCAGACCAGTACCACCGCCTGGAACAGTTTGCCACCGACATAGAGAGCGATCTCCGGCAGGACTGCATCCGGTTGCTTGAAGCGGGAGATGTCCGGGAAGTAGAGCTGCAGGAAGTAGGACGTGCTGACAAACAGCACACCGCCGATCAGCGCCGTCAGCACGATGGCGCGGGGGATCACCCGATCCGCGTCCGGTGTCTCTTCCGACAGGGTGCTGATGGCATCAAAGCCGAGGAACGACAGACAGAGGATGGAGGCACCCATCAACAACGGCGAGATGTTGATCTGCTCGGAGAAGAAGGGACGGCTGCTGGCCACGGTCCCCAACCCTTCACCGTTGTGGACGCCCCAGGCGATCAGGCCGATGAAGACGGCAATAATACTGAACTGCATGATGACGATCAGGCTGTTGAAGTTGGCCACCAGCTTGATGCCGCGCAGGTTGAGTATGGTCATCACCGCGGCCAGTCCGAAGATATAGGTCCAGGGCTCCACCTCGGGGAAGAGAGCCTGCAGATAGATCTTGGCCAGCAGCATGTTGATCATCGGCATGAACATATAGTCGAGCAGGGAGGTCCAGCCCACCATAAAGCCGACATAGGGGTGAAACACCTTCTGGGCATAGGTATAGGCGGAGCCTGCCGACGGGAACTTGCGTACCAGATGGCCGTAGCTCAGGGCTGTGAACAACATGCCGATGAGGGCAAAGAGGTAGGCGGTCGGCACATGGCCTTCGGTAATTTCGGTGACGATGCCGAAGGTATCGAATACCGCCATGGGAGTGAGGTAGGCAAGACCCATGACCACGACCTGCCACAGTTTCAGGGTCTTTTTCAGACCAACCGGTTGGGCGTTCATCATGCCTGTTCCTCACGCGGTGCCAGGGCGGCACACTCCATCAACGAAACCGGGAGAGAGGCCCGGGAATCAAGGGCGCCGGGGTGGCGCGCGCCGGTCAGAGCCGGCAGGAAAGCATAGAGATGCCCCATGTTGTTCCTCACAGAATGTGGTGTCGGGAGATTGCTGCCAATCTCGCTATCTTTTCCGGGGGTTATCCGGCCTCGTTTATGGGTTTGTTCGCTGCACAAAAAAGGACCGGTGAGATGTGGTGATACCGGTCCTTGCAGTGGCGGCGCATTGTGCATTTGCAGGGCCCCCTTGACAAGTAAAAAAGGGGGGCGAAACTGCATTTTTTTGCACAGGTTAGCGATTGCTTTCCTGCTGGTCAGTCCAGCACGGCCTCCAGCGATTTTTCAAGGAATCGCAACCCTTCGTCAATCACTGCCGCAGGGGCGGTCAGGGGGGCGAGAAAACGGATGACATTTGCGCGCACCCCGCATGAGAGCAGGATCAGACCGCGCTTGCCCGCCTCGGCCACCAGGCGCTTGGTGAGATCGGGATCCGGCTGGTCGGCATTGCGCTGTTTCACCAGCTCCATGGCCACCATGGCACCGGGGCCGCGAATTTGACCTATGCAGTCAAAACGCTCGGCTATGCGTTGCAGCCCCGCCTTGATCTGCTCACCTTGCGCCTGGGCCTTCTGGTTGAGCTGCTCCTCTTCGATCACCTGCAACACCGCCAGCGCGGCGGCGCAGGCAATGGGGGAACCGGCATAGGTGCCACCCAGGCCCCCCGGCTTGGCGGCGTTCATGATCTCTGCCTTGCCGACTACTGCAGAGAGCGGGAAGCCCCCCGCTAGACTCTTGGCCAAGGTCATGATGTCCGGCTCGATGCCGGCATACTCGGTGGCGAAGGTCTTGCCGGTGCGGCAGAAGCCGCTCTGGATCTCGTCACAGATGAGCAGAATGCCGTGCTGATCGCAGATGCTGCGCAGCTTTTGCATAAAGCTCGGGGAGGCGGGATAGAAGCCCCCTTCTCCCTGTACCGGCTCGATGATGATGGCGGCAACGCGGGAGGGTTCGATGTCGGCGCTGAAGCAGAGATCGAGGGCGTACAGGGCATCCTCTTCACTTACCCCCAGATAGTCGGCGGGGAAGGGGATGTGGTAGACCTCACCCGGGAAGGGGCCAAAGCCGGTCTTGTAGGGGACCACCTTGCCGGTGAGCGCCATCCCCATCATGGTGCGGCCGTGAAAGCCCCCCTTGAAAGCGATGGTGCCGCTGCGACCGGTATGGGCGCGGGCGATCTTGATGGCGTTCTCGACTGCCTCGGCACCGGTGGAGAGAAACAGGGTGCGTTTCGGGGTCGGGCCGGGCACCAGGGCGTTGAGCTTTTCGGCAAGCTCGATATAGCCCGGGTAAGGGGTGACCTGAAAGCAGGTGTGGCTGAATTTTTCCAGCTGCTCGCGCACCGCCGCCACCACCTTCGGGTGGTTGTGGCCGGTGTTGAGCACGGCGATGCCGGAGGCAAAGTCGATGTAGCGGTTGCCCTCCACATCCCACAGCTCGGCATTTTGCGCACGGTCGATAAAGACCGGCAGCAGGGTGCCGACGCCGTTGACCACGGCCGCTTCACGGCGTGCTTGCCACGCCTTGTTTGATTCTGACTGACTCATCTTTCCTCCCTGAGGGGCCGCAGCCCCTGATATTCCCTGAAAATGTGGTGGGCGATCTGGCGCCCATTACCGCCGAACAGCCCATCGGGCCAGATCGGCGGCCTGTCGTCTCTGTTTTACTGCCCTAGCGAATGGCGCCAAAGCAGAGATATTTGGTCTCCAGATACTCCTCCAGCCCCTCGGCGGCCCCTTCCCGGCCCAGACCTGACTCCTTGATGCCGCCGAAGGGAGCCAGCTCAGTTGAAATGATCCCCTCGTTGATGCCGACCATGCCGTATTCAAGCTGCTCGGCGACGCGCCAGACACGGGCGATATCGCGGCCATAGAAGTAGGCGGCGAGCCCATAAGGGGTATCGTTAGCCAGCGCGATGGCTTCAGCTTCCGTCTCGAAGCGCACCAGCGGGGCGACCGGGCCGAAGATCTCCTCCTGCAGGATGGGGTTGGTTTTATCCACCTTGCCCAAAATGGTGGGTTGGTAGAAGAGGGGGCCGGCGGGGTGGGCTTCGCCCCCCAGCAGCACTTCGGCACCGGCGGCGACTGATTGCTGCACCAACTCGGCCACCTTGCTGGCGGCAGCCGGGTTGATAAGCGGGCCGATCTGGGTGCCTTCCGCCATGCCATCTCCCACCTTGAAGGCTCTGACGGCAGCGGTCAGCTTCTCGGCGAAGGCGTCATAGATACTGGCCTGCACCAGAATGCGGTTGGCGCAGACGCAGGTTTGCCCGGCGTTGCGGTATTTGGAGGCGAGTGCCCCGGCCACGGCGGCGTCGAGGTCGGCGTCGTCAAAGACGATAAAGGGGGCGTTACCGCCCAGCTCCAGCGACAGCTTCTTCATGGTGTCGGCGCACTGGCGCATCAGCAGCTTGCCGATGCGGGTGGAGCCGGTGAAGGAGAGCTTGCGCACCACCGGATTGCTGCACAGCTCGTTGCCCACAGCGCTCGCCTGATGGCTGGTGACGATATTGATGACACCGGCGGGGATGCCCGCCTGCTCGGCCAACACCGCCAGCGCCAGCGCGCAGAGCGGCGTTTCTGCGGCGGGTTTGATGACGATGGTGCAACCCGCTGCCAGCGCAGGGCCCGCCTTGCGGGTGATCATGGCAATGGGGAAGTTCCACGGAGTGATGGCGGCGACTACCCCGACCGGCTGCTTGATGGTGGCCAGCCGGCGATCGCCGCTAAAACCCGGGATGGTGCGGCCATAGGCGCGCTTGCCCTCCTCGGCGAACCACTGGATAAAGCTGGCGCCATAGGCCACCTCGCCCTTGGCTTCTGCCAGCGGCTTGCCCTGCTCGCAGGTCATGATGCGCGCCAGCTCGTCGCTATGGGTTGTGATGGCGGCAAACCAGGCGTAGAGCTTGTTGCTGCGCTCCTTGGCGGTCAGCGCAGCCCAGGCGGGTTGCGCCGCGTGGGCGGCCGCGATGGCGCGGCGGGTATCCTCGGCATCCATGTCGGGCACCTGGGTAATGACGGCCCCGCTGGCAGGATTGGTCACCTCGAAGGTGCGGCCGCTGGCGGCCTCGCACCAGTGACCAGCTATATAGGCACGGGATTTGATCAAGCTTTGATTGGAACTGGTAGCGGACATGGCAAGCCTCGATGATGAAACCTGGCAGCAAGGTGGCGATGATGCGGCTCATCCTGTACTGCTGCCGTATAAAATAATAAGCACAGAGAGACCATAAATTGAGCGCAAATGTTTTTCAAGTGTTAAATATATTTGAATTGTTGGTGTGTCGCATGCTAGAAATTGGGCTGTGTAGCGCAGTTTAACCAGATGAACAGGGTGTCGCATGATAAGTGGTGTGCAAAATAATGAACGCTAGGCTGTGTAAGATAGCAAACAGTGATGCCATGGCTGGTCCGCTATTTTAACCAGTGGCAACAGGGAGGTGGCCAATGTACCAACGTGACAAGGGAATCGATGGCGGAGGCCTGCCATGAGCGGCGCGCCAACCCAGAGCAGCAGTACCCGCTCCGGTCAGGGGGCTGCACGGCAGGCGAGCATGGGGGAGCGGCTGGCAGCGGTGCGTCATCAACTGGGGCTCTCCCAGCGGAGGGCGGCCGAGCTGAGCGGCCTGACCCACGGTGCTATCTGCATGATCGAGCAGGATAAGGTGAGCCCCTCGGTCGCCTCGCTGCAAAAGCTGCTCACCGTATATGGCTTGCCACTGTCACGCTTTTTTGCCGAAGAGGAGCTGAGTCGCCCGCCGCAGGTGGTAATCAAGGGTGATCAGTTGATCGAGCTGGGCAGTCAGGGGGTCTCGATGAAGCTGGTGCACAACGGCAACAACCGCCGCCAGCTCGGCTTTATGCTGGAGACCTACCCCCCGGGCACCGACACCGGTGGTCAGGTGACCCACCAAGGAGAAGAGGTGGGCACTGTGCTGGAGGGTTCGGTGATCCTGACCGTGGCAGGAGAGAGTTATCAGCTGGAGGCGGGTGACAGCTATGTGATCGACACTGGCGAACCCCACAGCTTCAGCAATCCGTCGGGGGAGACCTGTCGCATCGTCAGTGCCCATACCCCGGCCAGTTTTTAATCTTGGAATAGGGTTTGCCAACCAAACCGGTAAGGAAACAGGATCATGACCGAACATGTAAACAGTTACTACGCAGCCAGCGCCAATAAACACGCGCCCTACCCGACACTGACCGAGCAGCTGGAGTGCGATGTCTGCGTCATCGGGGCGGGGTATACCGGCCTCTCCAGTGCCCTGCATCTGGTGGAGAAGGGCTACAAGGTGGTGGTACTGGAGGCAGCCCGGGTCGGTTTTGGCGCCAGCGGCCGCAACGGCGGCCAAATAGTCAACTCCTACAGCCGCGACATTGACACCATAGAAGCGAACTGCCCGCCGGATCAGGCCAGGCTGCTCGGTTCCATGCTGTTTGAGGGGGGGCAGATCATCCGCGAGCGGATCAAACGCTACAACATCCAGTGCGATCTGCAGGAGGGGGGCGTCTTTGCCGCCGAGACCGAAAAACAGTTCCACGAGCTCAAGGCGCAGCAGGCGCGCTGGCAGAAGTGGGGCAACGACAAGCTGGAGCTGCTCGATGCCAGAGGCGTGCGCGAAGTGGTGGCGAGCGATCGCTACGTCGGCGCCCTGCTCGACAAGAGCGGCGGCCATATTCACCCCCTCAATCTGGCTCTCGGCGAGGCTGAAGCGATCCGCATGCAGGGTGGGCAGATCTTCGAGCAGTCAGCCGTTACCAGCATCACCCCGGGCCAGCCTGCTCTGGTCAAGACCGCCAAAGGAGCGGTGAAGGCGCGCTACATAGTGGTGGCCGGTAACGCCTACCTCGGCAATCTGGTGCCCGAGCTCGCTGGCAAGAGCATGCCCTGTGGCACCCAGGTGATCGCCACCGAGGTGCTGGGGGAGGAGCGGGCCCGCGAGCTGCTGCCGCAGAATTACTGCCTGGAGGATTGCAACTACCTGCTCGACTACTACCGCACCAGCGCCGATCACCGGCTGATCTATGGCGGTGGCGTGGTCTATGGCGCACGGGATCCGGCAGATATCGAGCGGCTGATCATCCCCAAGATGCTCAAGACCTTCCCCCAGCTTAAAGACGTCAAGGTGGAGTACACCTGGACAGGCAATTTCCTGCTCACCCTGTCGAGGCTGCCACAGTTTGGTCGCATCGGCCCCAACATTTACTACATGCAGGGCTACAGCGGCCACGGTGTCACCTGTACCCATCTGGCGGGCAAGCTGCTCTCCGAGGTGCTGAGCGGTCAGGCGGAGCGCTTCGATGCCTTTGCCAAGCTGCCGCACTACCCCTTCCCGGGCGGTCGCCTGTTCCGCATTCCCTTCACCGCCGCGGGCGCCGCCTGGTACACCTTGCGCGATCGGCTGGGGGTATAAGGGCTGCCCGGCGAGAAATATGGTCTGGTGCTGGCGACGATGCGAGCGCAGATGCCAGCACAAATGCCGAAAAACAGAAGGCCACCGCGAGGGTGGCCTTCTGTTTTACCCGAAGCGGGTTGCCGCGATTAGCTGTAATAGGCTTCGACGGTGCCCTTGAGTTTGATCAGGATGGGTTGACCACGGCGATCCAGCGCCTTGGGGGAGGGGATCTTCACCCAGCCTTCACTGATGCAGTACTCCTCGACATCGGTGCGCTCTTTGCCGTTCAGGCGAATACCGATCGGGTGCTCGAAGCAGGCTGCCACATAGTGAGGGCTGCGGGGATTGCAGGAGAGGTGATCCGGCAGAGCCGGTTTGGTGCTGGTATCGCTCATCGATATAACCCGAAATGAATAAAAAGTGGGTCATTGTAGAGAATGCCGCCATGGCATTCAAGGCGGCCACAATACCGGCCAAGGCGGGCGGCCATTTATGTTGGTGACTTGCTTATCCCCGTTGCCAATCCATCCCCAGCTCGGGGCGACCGCTATGCCCGATCCGGATTGCGTTATCGGGCATAGCGTCTATTACAGGCTGACTTCTATTTGCGGGTCAGCTTGTCGAGGTAGCCCATGGCGAAGGCCGAGAGGACAAAGGTGATGTGGATCAGCAGGTACCACTTGATCTTGTCGTTGGGGAGGTTTTCGGCATTCATAAACACCTTGAGCAGGTGAATGGAGGAGATGGCGACAATGGAGGCGGCGACCTTGTTTTTCAGGGAGCCGGCATCGAGCTTGCCGAGCCACACCAGTTTGTCGCTCTCATCCCCTACATCGAGGCGCGAGACGAAGTTCTCATAGCCGGAAAACATCACCATCACGATAAGTCCCCCCACCAGGGTGATATCGATCAGCGACAGTGTGACCAGCACCAGATCCACCTCTTTCATCTCCAGTATGTTGGGCAGGATATGGAGGATCTCCTGAAAGAATTTCACCCCCAGTGCCAGCAGTATGAGGCTGAGCCCAAGATAGATGGGGGCCATGATCCAGCGGGATGCGTACATCAATCTTTCAAACATGTTTTCCATAGTGCGATTAAAGATCCATCAAATGGTTAACAAACGAGTCGGCCATAGCTTAACCGAGATGCCTCACATCTCAAGCATCTCGATAGCATATTGCTGAATTGGGTGGTGCCAGGCAGGATTTTTTAACCCCGGGGAGGGCGATGGAGCGGTTGGCAGGGCTCGTGGCCTTGCCCATCCGGTGTCAGGGAAGATCCAGGGTAAAGCGGGCACCGCCGAGGGGAGATTCATCGACCCGGATCTGGCCGCCGTAGCTGTGAACGATCTCGGTCACGACAGCCAGACCGATGCCCTGGCCGGGCGAGCTGTCAGCGCGCACGCCACGCTGAAAGATCTGCTCCGATTTGGCCGGATCGATGCCCGGGCCATCATCTTCTACCTCGATGCGTAACCGATCGAGATGGCGGCGTACCGTCACCTTCACTTCGCTGATGGCAAATTTGCAGGCGTTGTCGAGCAGGTTGCCCATCAGTTCCATCAGATCGCCCTGTTCGCCGTGGAAGAGGGCATCATCATCGAACTGGAAGTGGGTCTGCAGCTTCTTGTGGCGATAGACCTTGGCCAGACTGGCCAGCAGCTTCTCGATGAGCGGTACCGGCTCGGTGCCCTTGCTGGCGAGGCGCTGGCGACCGGTGACGGCTCGTCTGAGTTGGTACTGGATCATCTGATCCATGGTGAGGATCTGTTCATTGATGTTGTCGTGGATCTCCCTCCCCAGCTTCATTTCGCGGGTGGTGATCTGGATCAGCGCCAGCCGTGTTTTCAGGCTGTGAGCGAGATCGTTGAGGGCATGCTGGTAGCGCTGGGTCTGCTGGCGTTCGTTCTCCAGCAACTGGTTGATGGAGTCGGTCAGCGGGGCCAACTCCCGTTCAAAATCATGGGCGATAGCATCCCGCTTGCCTGCCCGGATATCGTCGAGCTGATTGGCGATAGTGCGCAGGGAGCGGAGGCTCCAGAAGGTGGTGAGCAGCAGCAGCCCGGCAAGCAGCAGATAGGCGAGCAACGCCTGTTTGGCCGTCTGGTAGAGGTAGGCGCGGGACTCTTCGTGATAGCGTTTGGCCGAGTCAATCATCACCACGTAGTAGGCTGTGGTGCCGCTGCCGGGATTGCGGGTAAAACGCAGGCTGTAGACAAAGTAGCTCTCGCCGTTCTTGATGGTGTGCTTCTTGAAGAAGTAGTCGAGATCCATTCCCCCCAGATACTTCATCAGGTCCCGACAGATGGTCTGTTTGGCCTTGATCACCTCCGGCATATGGAGGCTCGACCAAATCAGCTCGCCATCGGCACGACAGATCAGCGTATCGAGATTGCTGTTACTGACCTGGCGGGAAATGCGCCCGATCTCGGTGGCTTCGCTGTTGACTGGCTTGGTAGAGGAGAACATCTTGGCCAGGTTCTCCTGCATGCCGGCGCTCGCCTTCTGGCTCTGCTCCTCCATGTGGCCGAGGTAGAGAGCATAGACGGCGAACCCCATGCTCAGTGCGATGACCAGCAGCGAACTGAGCAGCAGTTTGATGTGCAGAGAGCTGCGGAGCATCCTGATGGGACGTGGCAGATGAAACTGCATCAGCTACAGGAGAGGTTGAAGATGTAGCCCTGACGACGGATGGTCGAGATGGGTTGAATCGTCCCTTCCGGATCCAGCTTTTTGCGCAGGCGGCTCACCATCACCTCTATGGTGTTGGGATCCCCCTCTCCATCGCCGTAGAGCTGGTCGAGTAACTGCTGCTTGGAGACCACCTGACGGGCGTTGCGCATCAGGTACTCCAGAATCAGGTATTCAAAGCTGGTGAGCACTGCCACTTCACCATCGATGGTCAGCTCCTTGCGGGAGAGATCCAGCTCGTAATCACCGGCCTTCACTCTGGGGGAGATAAAGCCGGCGCTGCGGCGCATCAAGGCATTGAGGCGGGCCAGCAACTCATCTTTCTGGAACGGTTTGACCAGATAGTCATCAGCCCCCGCCTCCAGTCCTTCGACCTTGTCCTGCCAGTTGCCACGGGCGGTCAGCACAATGATGGGGAAGGGGATCTGCCGTTCGCGCAGTTGGCGGATCAACTGCAAGCCATCCATATCGGGCAGACCGAGATCGATGATCGCCACATCAATGGGGTAGTCGGCGGCATAGTGCAACGCAATTCCGGCCTGATCGGTGCTGTATACCTGATTGTTGGCTTCGGTCAGCAGAGAGGAGAGGTGGTGATTGAGCAGCTTGTCGTCTTCGACCAACAGAATTTTCATGATGTGAACGGTCATAGGGGTCCAGACTGTCAATTAGAAAGTGTATGTCGCTTTGAGTCAATTCGAATCCTATCGTGCAGCTCCTGTATCGGGACTGAATCATAAGGCGTTCTGCTTGTAGAGACCTGTCAGAGGCCTGAGCAGTGGGCCGCTTCAGAGACACCGGTCTTGTCGCGTTCAAAAAACAGAAGGGGCAATGTGTGCCCCTTCTGTTTTTGTTCTGCTGCTTGTTAGCTGCGGCGTGGCGGCAGCATATTGGTGAGGGTGTTGTCTTTGAGAATATGGTGGTGATAGAGGGCCGCCACCGTGTGCAGGCCGATCAGGGCGTAACCGATATTACCCAGCGTCTCGTGCACCTCCTTGATCAGCCCTTTGAGCTCTGGACTTGGGGAGAGCAGGGCAGGCAGCTCAAGCCCGAAGAAGGGGATGGGCTTGCCCGCGGCGCTCAGCAGCAGCCAGCCAAACAGCGGGGTCAGAATAAGAAAACCGTAGAGGGCGAGGTGGGCCAGTTTTGCCAGCTTGTGCATGAGCGGGGAGAGCTCGGGCACGATACGGGGCGTCGGGCTCATCCAGCGCAGGGCCAGTCTGACAAACACCAGGGCGAAGATAAGCAGCCCCAGCATAAAGTGCCACTCCTTCATCAGATCCCGGCCAGGGTCCCCTTTGGGGAAGATATCGCGAAATTCGATCAGGGCGTAGACGGCGATCATGGCCCACAGGGTCAGCCAGTGCAGCCCGATATTCAGGGTGCCATAACGTTGTTCACTGTTCATCAGCATAGGTTTGTTCCTTCGAAGTGCTGTCACATCCGTGTGGCATCCCCGCACTCAAACGTGTCGGGGCGAGGCCTGATCCTTCGGCGGCAACAGGCTGGCTGCCATGCTTGCCATCAACCGGCAGCCTGCGGCTGGCCTCAGTCAGAGAGGAGATGCCCTCTGCTATCTGCATGGTATCACTGGCAACCGGGTGGATAGTCTGATCAATGCCACACAATTTACAGGCTCATTAAGCCCCTTGTGACGTGAAGAAGGCGTGAAATAGCATCAGTGATGTCGGCCCGCCCAGGTTCAGGCGGGCTCGATGGCCAGCACCACGCAATCCGGCTCGCTGATGCGAAAACGGACGTTGCAGTCAAACAGCCGCACCCCGTACTCCTTCTCATCGGGCTTGCCCTTCTTGTAGGCGGGGCGCGGATCTTGCGCCAGCACTTCGCTTACCAGCTGGCGCAGCTCGGGATGGGCCTTGAGCCAGGTTTGCAACTGCTGCTCGGCCTCGGCACTGAAGCTCACCGCCAGCGGCGGGGTGGGGGCGTCGGGGGCAAAACCACCACGGGCATCCGGCAGGCTGTCGGCATAGGGAATATAAGGCTTGATATCGACGATGGGGGTGCCATCGAGCAGATCCACCGCCCCCAGCTCCAGCCACAGTTTGCCCCGCTCACGGCCGATCCCGTGCAGCTCGACCACCGAGAGACCTAGCGGATTGGGGCGGAAGGTGGAGCGAGTGGCAAAGACGCCGACCCGTTCGTTGCCGCCAAGGCGTGGCGGGCGCACCGTCGGGTGCCAGCCCTGCGCCATGGTCTGGTGAAAGACGAAGCTGAGCCACAGATGGGAGAACTGCTCGATGCCGCGCAGCACATCCGGCTGATCGTAAGGGGGGTGCAGCTCGAGGCGTGCGCGGGCCGATTTGACCAGTCCGGGCTGGCGGGGGATGGCGAACTTCTCCTTGTAGGGAGAGCGGATGATCCCGAGGGTGTCGATTTCGAACTTCATGGCGGATCCTGACTGAAAACCCCGGCAATTTAGCACAAGCGGCCCCAAAACGCAGGTTCGGCCTCACTACGCCCTTTTCTGCGGCGCTGCCGTGATCCCTGTCCCATCCCGGCCAGTCGGGGGCTGTGCCCGCGCGCCAAGTTGCGTAGGGTGGAGGCAACTGGCGTTTCAGGATGAAATGTGCGCACTCGCGCCGAAGGGGGAGGGAGAGGGATGAAACTGCTGATTATCGGTGGCACCGGCTTTTTGGGGCGCCACCTCACCGCGCTGGCGCTGGATTGGGGCCATGAAGTGACCCTGTTCAACCGCGGTCTGCACCAGCATCCGGACTGGCGCGATCTGGTGCAGCTCACCGGCGACAGGGACAAGAGCCTGAGCGCCCTGCAAGGGGCAGGGTTGCAGTGGGATCTCGTCATCGACACCTGCTGCTATCGCCCCGAACAGGCGGCGAGCCTCTCGGCAGCTTTGCTCGGGCGCTGCGCGCGGTTGATCTTTATCTCCACCATCAGCGTCTATCGCGATTTCTCAATGCCCGGGATGAATGAGTCGGCGCCGCTGCATGCTATCCCCGAAGGGGAAATGCCCACTGACTATGGCCCCCTCAAGGTGTTGTGCGAGCAGGAGTATCGCGCCCGCTGGGGTGAGCGGCTTTGCATCCTGCGCCCAGGCGTGTTGTGCGGCCCCCATGATCCTACCGGGCGCATGGCCTGGTGGATTAAGCGGGTGCAGCAGGGCGGGCCCTGGTTGCTGCCGGGCAGTGGCGAGGATCGCTTGCAGTATCTCGATGTGCGCGATTGCGCCGAGTTTGTGTTGCGCGCGGCCGAGCAGCAGTTGGGGGGCACATTCAACTTGCTCAAATCCGGTATTACCCTGAGTGACTGGCTGGAGCGGCTGAGCGCCCGGTTGCAGCCCGCCCGCCCCATCCAGCCCGAATGGTTGCCCTGGTCGGTCCTGATGGCAGCCGGAATCGAGCCCTGGCAGAGCTATCCCACCCTCTTGCCCTGCGCGCAGGCGGAGTTTGCCGGTTACGGCTCTATAAGCGCCGAGGCGGCCATCGTCCACGGGTTGAATTTCCGGCCGCTGGAGGAGACCGCCGCCGACCTTGCCCACTGGCTGGCCATCGAACCTGCCGCCGGGGTGGCGGAACATGCCATGACTCAGGCCGAGGAGACTTCGCTGCGGCAGCAGTTGCTGGAGCCCAGTCTGCAATAGGAGAGGTGCATCGAGCCGCTGCTGCCGAGCGTGGCGCGGCAGGTGTGAATACAACGAGAGAGGGTATCCCGCGGGATGCCCTCTCTCTATCCATGCCTGATTGTTGCCGAATAAAGGCTGACGCGATCCTCCATCCCATCGCTGTCGCTCACCGAGTTAGCGAATGGCGGCCCCCGCGGCTACCAGCAGCTCTTTCAAAATGGCGCGATGGCAGTGGGACTCCTGCTCGCAGTAGCAACCCACCGACAGATTGGTGGTGTGGGAGAGGGCGGCCAGCAGCGCCAGATCGTGCCTGGCGGCAGGTTGCGCCATCTCGGCCTTGTACTGTTTGCCAAACGCCGCCCATTGGGCGGGTGTCTCGGCTGCCTGCCCCAGCTTCATGGTCTCGCTGCTGGGTGCCAGGTTGGGAAACCAGACATCGTACCAATGCTGGCTGGCAAATTCGCTCTTGGGTACGCCGCGGGGTGGGCGGCGCACCGTGCCGATCCGCAGCCCCTCATCGGGCTGGCGCGGGCTGCCAAGGCGAACGATAGCGAGGGCCATGACAGCGAGTTATTTCTCTTCGGCCACTTTCAGCGCCTGCCCGTAGCAGATCACCTGTTTCAGGCAGCCCGGGGTGTCGCTGAACTCGGCGCATTTGTCAATGGTGACGCCGTTGCCACCCATGTCGGCTGCGCGGCGGCGGGCCAGGGTGCGCGCTTCACCGGCGTTGGGCACCGGCTGGTTGGCATCGGCCTGGCAGGATTCACCCTCGATGGTGCCGAGGTAGAGGTAGTTGAGGTCAGCCAGCTCATCCTGTTCATAGATGCGCACGCTACCGGGTTTGAAGTATTCGTCGAAGTTCTCTTTATCCAGATTGCTGTTGAAGGCGTAGTTGGCACAGCCGGAGGCAATCAGGGGCATCATCAGGATCAGGCGTTTCATCGTCTCGTATCTTGTGTCGGTGATGAGGACAGTAGAAATGCGCAGGCGCTCCATGTCGGCATCTTGTTGAATAATGAGTGGGACATTATAGGGGCCAGCCGCCTGCGGCGACCAGCCCCGTTTTGCGCCCGGTTGTCAGGGTGTGACCCCCATCAGCCTGATATCAAACCGGAGCCAGCCGCTGATAGAGGCTGCGGTAGTAATCATCCGCCAGCAGCTCGTTGTGAGGGGCGCAGAGGCGGATCTGCCCCTCTTCCATCAGGGCAATCCGGTCCATCTGCTCCATCCCCAGCAAGCGGTGGGAGATGAGCAGCAAGGTGCGATCTGCCCCAAGCTTGAACAGCAGATCCATGATCTCCCGCTCGGTCTGGCTATCGAGCCCTTCGGTCGGTTCGTCCAGCAGCCAGAGCGGCGCATCGTGCAGCAGGGCGCGGGCGATGCCGATACGGCGACGCTCGCCACCGGAGAGGGGGCGGCCGCCGTCACCGAGCCAGGCGTCGAGGCCCGCCTCATCTTCCAGCAGATTGGCCAGTCCGACCTGAGTCAGTACCGCAATCAGCTGCTCGTCAGTGGCGGTCGGGGCGGCCAGTTTGAGGTTGCCCCGCAAGGTATCGGCAAACAGATGCACCCGCTGGCTCACCACTGAGATGGAGGCGCGCAGCGCCCCTTCGCTGTAATCGGTGAGCGGCTTGCCACCCAGCAGGATCTTGCCAGCCTGCGGGCTCCACTCACGGGTCAGCAGCCCCATCAGGGTCGATTTGCCGCAGCCGGTCTGGCCCAGCAGCGCCAGCTTCTCACCGGCGTGCAGTTGCAGGGTGCAGCCGCGCAGCACCGGCTGAGGGTTGCCGGGGTAGCCAAAATAGAGGTCATTGATCTGCAGGGCGCCAGCGGTGGCATGGGTCTGTTCGTCGCCCCACACAGGGGCTTTTGCTTCTTGCAGGATCTCGTTCAAACGGCGTGCCGAGGTGAGGCTGGTGGAGAGGTGCTGGAAAGCCCCCGCCAGCGGCATCAGTGCCTCGAAGCTTGCCAGGGTGGCAAAGACCATCAGTGCTGTGATGGGGTCGGGCGCAGCGCCCGCCACCCCATGACCGGCCAGCCAGAGCATCAAGGTCAGGGTCCAGCCGCTCAGCAGTTGTACCGAGAAGTTGGCCAGCCCGCTCACCTTGGCCATCCGGGCCTGGGCGTTGAGCAGCGCCTGTTCGGCCTGTTGCAGCTCAACCAGCGCCTTGGGGGCGGCGGCAAACATCTGCAGCTCGGCCTGACCATCCAGATAGTCCACCATCCGGGTGCGCAGGGTCGATTTTTCGGCAATCAGCGCCTGACCGGGGCGACGGCCGAGGAAGTAGAACACCAGCGGCAGGGCGATCATGCCAAACAGCAGAATGGCACCCAGGGTGAGGGCGAGGCGACTGTCAAAAAACGACAGGAAGAAGACCAGTCCGGCGGTGCTGAGCAGGGCCGCGCCTATGGGGGTGATCAGCCGCAGATAGACGTGGTCCATCGCATCGATGTCGGCTACCAGTCGGTTGAGCAGGTCCGCCTGACGGAAACCGGCCAGGGTACCGGTGGAGAGCGGCGAGAGTTTTTGCCAGAACCAGACCCGCAACCGGGTCAGAACCCGGAAGGTGGCGTCGTGGCTCACTACCCGCTCACCCCAGCGACCGGCTGTGCGGACGATGGAGAAGAAGCGCACTCCGCCCGCGGGGGTCATGTAGTTAAAGGCATGGGTCGTCGCAACGGTCATCCCCGCCACGGCAGCGGCGGAGAGGAACCAGCCGGAGAGGGAGAGCAGCCCCATGCCGGCGGCCAGGGTCACCAGCGCCAGCAGCAAACCAATGGTGAGGCTGAGCCAGTGTTGGCGATAGAGGCGCAGAAACGGCAACAGATCACTCATCGAGAGAACCTCCGGAACGTTGGGAGAGCAGGCGGGCAAAAAGCCCCTGCCCAGAACTAAGTTGCTGGAAGCTGCCTTGCTCCACCAGCTGGCCGCGGGCCAGCACCATTATCTTGTCCATCTTAGTAAGTTGGTCGAGGCGGTGGGTGATCATCAGCAGGGTCTGGCCAGCCATCGCTTGCTCAAGGGTGCTCATGATGGCGCGTTCGGAGTGGCGATCCAGACTGGCGGTCGGCTCATCGAGCACCATCAGCTGGGTTGATTTGAGCAGGGTTCGCGTCAAGGCGAGGCGCTGAGCCTGACCGACCGAGAGGCCGCCTGCCTGATCGCCGACCGGATAGTCGAGACCCTTCTCCATGGCAAATTCCCACGCCTGCGCCCGTTTCAGGGCATCTTCCAGCTCTGCATCGCTGGCCGTTGGCTTGGCCAGCAGCAGGTTGTCGCGCAAGGAGGCGTGGAACAGCTGCGGGTTTTGCGAGAGCCAGCCCAGTTGCAGGCGCCACTGGCTCATGTCGAGGGTGGCAAGCTCCTGCCCGTTGACCTTGAGCTCACCGCGATAGGGGGCAAAGCCGAGCAGGGCATTGACCAGCGAGCTCTTGCCTGCGCCGCTGACGCCGATGAGGGCGGTACGTGAACCGGCTTCCAGGGTGAAGTCGATGGGGCCGACCAGCACCTTGCCCTCGGCGCTCAGCACTTCAAGGCCTTTTGCTTCTACCTTGACCGGGCTGTCGGCATGGAACGGCGCCGTGCCTGCGGCCGGTTCGCTCACCTCGGCTTCGAGGAATTCAAGCAGCTGTTCGGCGGCGCCGATAGCCTGCGCTTTGGCGTGGTAGTGGGCACCCAGTTCCCGCAGCGGGGCGTAGAACTCTGGGGCGAGAAACAGCACGAACAGACCGGTAAAGAGGGTGACCTTGACCCCATAGCTACCAAAGTTCAGATGGTCGATATAAGAGAAGCCGAAGTAGACGGCGACCAGCGCGACTGAAATGGCGGCGAAGAACTCCAGCACGGCGGTGCTCAAAAATGCCAGGCGCAGCACCTCCATGGTACGCTCGCGAAAATCTTCCGAGGCGTCGCGAATGGCGTCACCTTCTGCCTGGGTACGCATAAAGAGTTGCAGCGTGCGCAGCCCCTTCAGGCGATCGAGGAAGTGGCCGGAAAGACGAGCCAGCGCCTGAAAGTTGCGGCGGTTGGCATCGGCGGCGCCCACACCCACCAGGATCATAAAGATGGGGATGAGGGGCGCCGTGCCCAGCAGGATCAGACCCGCAGCCCAGTTGACTGGGAACACGGCCACCAGAATGACTACCGGAATAAAGACGGCGATGGCCATCTGCGGCAGATAGCGGGAGAAGAAATCCTGCATGTTTTCAATCTGTTCCAGCAGCAGGCTGGCCCAGCTACCGGCCGGACGGCGCTGGATATAGGCAGGGCCGAGGCGACTTAAGCGCGTGAGCACCAGCTGGCGGATGGTCTGGCGCACCGCGCTGCCCGCCTTGAAACTGGCCACTTCGCGGCCATAGGCCAGAGCTGCCTTGCCAAGCGTCACCAGCAGCAGGGTAATAAAGAGTGTGATGGATTGCTCAGGCGTGGAGCCTTCGATGATAAAGCCGTGCAACAGGGTCGCCAGCAGCCAGGCTTGCGCCACTATCAGAATGCCCTGGCCAAGGCCAAAAGCGATGGATATCGTGATCCAGCGGCGACCGTGACTCGATTGCTTGCGCAACCAGCCATAGAGACGTTTTTGCGTTTTTTTATCCATTACCACCATCCTCGCGTCGAGTGGCGCAAGACTATCCTTGCCGTTTGGCCTTGGCAACCTTGTAAATTATCTGTGTTGAAAATGTTTGATTGAAAAAGCAACCGTCTGTTCAATCCTTGTCCGAACAGATTGATTTATTGAAAAAAGTGGCAAAGGCGCCATTGCGCTCGGCGGCAAAATGCATATAGTAGGAGCCCTGACGCGGGTGTAGTTCAATGGTAGAACGGTAGCTTCCCAAGCTGCATACGTGGGTTCGATTCCCATCACCCGCTCCAAATTTCAGATGCCAGGCGGGCATCGTATAATGGCTATTACCTCAGCCTTCCAAGCTGATGATGCGGGTTCGATTCCCGCTGCCCGCTCCAGCTTCAAAACAAAAAGCCCACTCCTGCGAGTGGGCTTTTTGTTTTTCATCTGTCTTGTGCGCCGTTCGACGTCACGCTCACCGTTTCTCAGCTTTTAAGGCAAATCGCAGAGACAGAAAAGGCGCCCGAGGCGCCTTTTCAGATCAACAGCGTAGCGGGAGCTTATTCCTGCTCCAGCTCACCACAGAAACGGTAGCCTTCGCCGTGGATGGTGGCGATGATCTCCGGAGTATCGTTAACGCTTTCGAAGTGCTTGCGAATGCGACGGATGGTCACATCGACGGTACGGTCGTGGGGCTTGAGCTCGCGGCCGGTCATCTTCTTCAGCAGCTCGGCACGGGTCTGGATCTGGCCCGGGTTTTCGCAGAAGTGCAGCATGGCGCGGAATTCGGAGCGCGGCAGCTTGAACATGTCACCAGTGGGGCTGACCAGTGCGCGGCTGTTGATATCCAGCGCCCAGCCGTTGAACAGGTAGCGCTCAACCAGTTTCTTCTCTTCGCCACCGGCAGCCACGTTCATGGTGCGGCTCAGCAGGTTGCGGGCACGGATGGTCAGTTCGCGCGGGTTGAACGGCTTGGTGATGTAATCATCGGCGCCGATCTCCAGACCCAGGATCTTGTCAACCTCGTTGTCACGACCGGTCAGGAACATCAGGGCGATGTTGTCGTTCTCACGCAGCTCACGGGCCAGCAGCAGGCCGTTCTTGCCCGGCAGGTTGATGTCCATGATCACCAGATTGATGGTGTGGGAAGTGAGGGCCTGGTGCATTTCGTCGCCGTTGTTGGCTTCGAGCACGATGTAGCCTTCGGCTTCAAAAATGCTTTTCAGGGTATTGCGTGTGACCAGCTCGTCTTCGACGATCAGAATGTGTGGTGTTTGCATGAGTATTCCCAGATTCTTATCAGTTAATTATCTTAAATTTAACACTCTTTGGCGTTTCAAACCGATTTCCTGACTGATCCTGAAAATTTATTACGTCATCCTGGGTATGAGAGTCAGGTCGGAATATCGCGAATTAGGCATCAGTACCGGCAAGTATCCCTGTGCCACTTATAGGTTCCCGACAAGTCTGGTCGAGCAGAGCCTGGAAAGGTCGTCCATTACGAAAGTGGCCGCATTTTATCAGTTAACAGGAGCATAACAACACTCTTTGCCGTCAGATAGCAACTTTTTAACTCTGATTTGATATAGGTCAAACCCTGGGACAGCTGCATCATACTTGGCCTGAACCGGGTTTTCGCCCCTACAAAATGTAATGGAATGTAACATGTGATTGACATGAATTTGTGGGAAAACTACAAGAAAATCTGCTTTATCGCGCCATTTGAGCCACCAGAGTGGTCTGCTTTTGCCATCATCACAGCCTGGAATCCGGCCAGCCAGTGGGTCACAGAACGACGCAATATGCGGCGGGAACGGGCGATGTGGCGCCATCTGACCGTGGATTTGCAGGTGCCCGTGGTGGGGCCATTTTGGGGATCTGACCCGGACGAACGCTGGCAGGAGTCATCGCTGGCGGTGGCGCTATCTCTGCCACAAGCCCGTCAGCTGGCTGCCCGTTTTGGCCAGAATGCTCTCTACTGGGTGGAGGATGGCCAGCTCTGGCTGGTGCCGGTATTGACGGATAAATCAGCAGTTTGTCTGGGCAATATTGAATCCTTCTGGATTGCCAGAAACCTTGCCTGATGAAAGAATGAACACCTTCATGTATCTGAAAGGAATCAAATCATGCTGGATCTCCTGCCCGACCTCTGCGATCAACATGGCGACTTGCTGCAAGTGGCCGACCCGGTGTTTCAGGATTTTGGCGGCAAGGCCATCTTCTATGGTCGCGCCGTAACGCTCTCCTGTTATGAAGACAACAGTCTGGTGCGGGATCTGGTGACCCGCCCCGGTCACGGCAAGGTGATGGTGATCGACGGCGGCGGCTCGCTGCGCCGTGCGCTGCTGGGCGATCAACTGGCGGTCAAGGCGGTGGAGCAGGGGTGGGAGGGTATCCTGATCCACGGCGCGGCGCGGGATGTGGGCACTCTGGCGACACTGGCGCTCGGGGTCAAGGCGCTGGCGGCCTGTCCGGTCAAGACCGAGAAGCGAGGATTGGGAGAGCTGGGGGCCGTGGTCAGCTTTGCCGGGGTGACCATCCACGAAGGGGATTATGTCTATGCGGATCGCAACGGCGTGGTGGTGAGCGCCACGCCGCTGTTGTGATCATCAGAAATTGAAGCCGACCCCCAGACTCAGTGCCTGATCGGCAGTGATGGCGCTGACGCCGTAGTTGGCGGTGAGGGAGAGTCTGGGGGTCAGCAGCAGGCTGGAGTTGAGCTCCAGCAGGGTGCTGGCCTTGTTGAGATCGAGATGCTTGATCTGGCTGCCGATATTGAATGCCGGAGAGAGCTGGTAGCGTACCCCCGAACTCATATTGAAACCGGATGTGCGATTCTGATCCGCCACCGCCGGGCCCGCTTCCATAAAGAGGGTAACATCATCCACCACCGGATATTGATAGCCGCTATTGACCAGCCAGAGATCAAAACTGTCGCTGTGATGGCTATGGCCATTGAGCAGCACACCCGAGTAACTTTTGACATAGAGAGACGGGTTGGATTGCGGCTGAACCACTGCCCAGTCAGCGGCCTGTGCGGCCATGCTGGCGCAGGTTGCAAGCAGTGTGATGATGAGTGATTTGACCATTCGTTTCCCCTCCCTGGGTCCGGAACTGAGCCTAAGCATGGCACATGCCAGCTGGTAGTAAAGTGAAGCGTGATCACAATAAAATCCTTTGGCATGGGCGCCAGCCATGATAAACAGGCTGCCGTATTGATGGCTCTAATCATTAAGAGGTGAATCCATGAACAAGAAACTGACTCTGCTGGCCGCGCTGGCACTGGGAGGCTGCGCAATGGCAACAGGTTCCAGCATGGCTCAACTGCAAGCATCCAGCTGGCAGCTGCAAGGCGCCACCGGCAATACCTTCACCCTGCAAGTGGTCGACGGCAAGGTGGCGGGCAAGGGTGGCTGCAACCGCTATTTTGGCGGTATCACCAAGCAGGGTGACGGAGTCTTGACGCTGGGCGCCATGGGCTCCACTCGCATGATGTGCATCGGCGATGCCATGAACAAAGAGACCGAGTTCCTGCAAAAGCTGGAGAAGGTGGCAACCTACTCCATCAACGGCAACCAGCTGACTCTGAGCGATGCCAACAAGGCGGCCCTGCTCACCTTTAACGCAGTGCCTGCTGCCAAATAAGGCACGCGTTCGTCTGATTGCCCCGACAGCGCTGACTGTGCTGGCGGGTCAAACGCTCTGATACGCCCTCCCTCTGGAGGGCGTCTGTTTATCTGCGACGAGCCCTGTGTGCTCGTCCGCAACGGTTGTTCACTCGTCGATTCCCCTTTTTGCTCGGTTTGATGTCAGAACCTCGTATCTTCGCTTCGGTACGTATCTTGATCATTTCAATGATTCTTGTATAGTTGAAATGAAAGGTCACACCAAGGGGAGTGAAGATGAACAAAGAGATGGCCTCCAAGGTCTTTGAATCGCTGGCATCCGGCATCCGGCTCGATGTATGGCGGCTGCTGGTGAAGGCCGGGCTGGAGGGGCGGGTCGCCGGTGAACTGGCCAGCGAGCTCGATATTGCCCCCAATACCCTCTCGTTTCACCTCAAGGCGATGCTCAACACCGGTCTGCTGTCGGTGGAGCAGGAGGGGCGCTTTCTGCGCTACCGCGCCAATATTCCCCTGATGCTGGATGTGATCGCCTACCTCACCGAGGAGTGCTGTGCCGGTCATCCCGAGGCGTGCGGCGTGATGCGTGCCGAGTCAGCCTGCTCCCCCCATGTTCTGCCTGCGCAGCCCTGCTGCAACAAGGAGTAATGCCATGTCCTCCATTCAGATTTTTGATCCCGCCCTCTGCTGCTCCAGCGGTGTCTGCGGTACCGAGGTTGATCAGGCACTGGTCACCTTCGCAGCCGACCTTGCCTGGGCCAAGGAGCAGGGAGTAGCCATCGAGCGTTTCAATCTGGCCCAGCAGCCGATGCAATTTGCCGAGACACCTGCCGTCAGCGCTTTTCTGACCCACGCCGGGGAGGAGGGGTTGCCGCTGGTGCTGGTGGAGGGGCAGGTGGTGTTGACCGGTCGTTATCCGAGCCGCAGTGAGCTGGCCCGTTATGCCGGGCTGCCTGCGCCGCAAGCGGCCATCAAGGGGATCGTCAAGGGCGGCTGCTGCTCCGGCAGCGGTTGCTGCTGAGTCGTGACGCACCATTCGGGAGAGGCTATGTACCATTTTCTGACCAATCCACCGCCGTTTCTCTTTTTCACCGGCAAGGGCGGGGTGGGCAAGACCTCGCTGGCCTGCGCCAGTGCGGTGGCTCTCTGTGATATTGGCAAGCGGGTGCTGCTGGTGAGCACAGATCCTGCCTCCAACGTGGGGCAGGTGTTTGCCACCGAGATCGGCAATCGCGTCACCACCATCGCCGCTGTGCCCGGTTTGTCGGCGCTGGAGATAGATCCCCCCGCGGCGGCCAAAGCTTATCGGGAGCGGATTGTCGGGCCGGTGCGCGGCAAGTTGCCCGAGAGCGTGGTGCGCAGCATCGAGGAGCAGCTCTCCGGCGCCTGCACCACCGAGATCGCCGCTTTTGACGAATTCACCGCGTTGCTGACCGACCAAACTCTGCTGGCCGAGTATGACCACATCGTCTTTGATACGGCCCCAACCGGCCACACCATCCGGCTGCTGCAACTGCCGGGCGCCTGGAGCGAATTTCTGGAGCAGGGCAAGGGGGATGCCTCCTGCCTAGGCCCGCTGGCGGGGCTGGAGAAACAGCGCAGCCAGTATGCAGAGGCGGTCGCCGCCCTGGCTGATGCTGCCCGCACTCGTCTGGTGCTGGTGGCGCGCGCCCAGCAATCCACCCTGCGGGAAGTGGCCCGCACCCATGAGGAGCTGGCGGCCATCGGCCTGGCAAACCAGCAGTTGGTGATCAATGGCCTCTTCCCCGAAGGCGCCATTGCCGGAGATCCGCTGGCAATGGCGCTCTGGCAGCGTGAGCAACAGGCTCTTGTACAGATGCCGCAGGGGATAAAGGGGCTGGCGCAGGATCATATCCCGCTGCTGGCCACCAATCTGGTGGGGGTCGACAGTTTGCGGCTGTTGCTGCAATCAGAGGGAACAACCGCCCAATCTCCGACAGTACAGTCTACAGCCAAGCAAGCCCAGCCCGAGTTGAGTTCGCTGGTGGACGAGCTGGCCGCCGACGGTCACGGCCTCATCATGCTGATGGGAAAGGGCGGGGTGGGCAAGACTACGCTTGCGGCCGCCGTGGCGGTGGAGCTGGCGAGCCGCGGCTTGCCTGTGCACCTCACCACCTCGGATCCCGCCGCGCACCTGAGCGAGACGCTGGCAGGTAGCTTGTCCCATCTTGAGGTGAGTCGCATCGACCCCCACGCCGAGACCGAGCGTTACCGCGCCCAGGTGCTGGCCAGCAAGGGAGCGGCCCTGGACGAGCAGGGGCGGGCACTGCTGGAGGAGGACTTGCGCTCCCCCTGCACCGAGGAGATCGCCGTGTTTCAGGCCTTTTCCCGCATCATTCGCGAGGCGGGCAAGCGCTTTGTGGTGATGGATACCGCCCCCACCGGCCACACCCTGCTGCTGCTTGACGCCACCGGCGCCTACCACAGGGAGATCGCTCGCCAGATGGGAAACAAGGGGCTGCACTTCACCACCCCCATGATGCAGTTGCAGGACCCCAAGCAGACCAAGGTGTTGATTGTGACGCTGCCCGAGCCGACGCCGGTACAGGAGGCGGCCAATCTGCAGGCCGATCTGCGCCGGGCTGGTATCGAGCCCTGGGGCTGGCTCATCAACCACAGCTTGCAGCAAGCCGCGGTCAGCTCACCGCTGCTGCAACTGCGGGCCGAGCGCCAGTTGCCCCATATCGAGGCGGTCGAGCAGCAACATGCCAGCCGCTACGCCGTGGTGCCGCTGCTCGCCGAGGAGCCGGTGGGGCCCGATGCCCTGCGCCGTCTCTGCCAGCACCATTGAGTCGCCGCCCCGGTCTGCTGCCGGGGCGGCTTGAATATGCCGTTACTTGTTATAAACCTGTGTTTTGAACCAATAGAAGATGCGGGATTGCGCCGCATCGGGAGCTGTGATGTCTGCAACATGTGATGCCAAGGCCGTGCCTGCCATCGGCTTTTTTGAACGTTATCTGACCGCCTGGGTCGCCCTCTGCATTCTGGTGGGGATTGGTCTCGGGCAGGGGTTGCCGGATCTCTTCAAGGCGATCGGCGCCATGGAGGTGGCCAAGGTCAACCTGCCGGTGGGGCTGCTGATCTGGGTGATGATCATCCCCATGCTGCTCAAGATCGATTTTGGCGCCCTGCATCAGGTGAAGGGGCACATGAAGGGCATTGGGGTCACCCTCTTTATCAACTGGCTGGTCAAGCCCTTCTCCATGGCCTTCCTCGGTTGGCTCTTTATCCGCGTGCTGTTTGCCGACTGGCTGCCGGCTGATCAGCTCGACAGTTACGTAGCGGGCCTGATCCTGCTGGCGGCGGCCCCCTGCACCGCCATGGTGTTTGTCTGGAGTCGCCTCACCAACGGCGATCCCTACTTCACCCTGTCGCAGGTGGCGGTGAACGACCTCATCATGGTGTTTGCCTTCGCACCGCTGGTGGCGCTGCTGCTCGGGGTCTCCAGCATCATAGTGCCCTGGGATACCCTGCTTACCTCTGTGGTGCTCTATATCGTCATTCCGGTCATCATCGCCCAGCTGCTGCGCAAGGCCTTGCTGAAAAAGGGAGAGGCCCATTTTGACGGCGTCATGACCCGCATCCAGCCCTGGTCGGTGGCGGCCCTGCTGCTCACTCTGGTGCTGCTGTTTGCCTTTCAGGGCAACGCCATCATCGAGCAGCCGCTGGTTATCGCCCTGTTGGCGGTGCCCATTCTGATCCAGGTGCTGTTCAACTCCGGGCTGGCTTACTGGCTCAACCGCAAGGTGGGGGAGAAGCACTCGGTTGCCTGTCCTTCCGCCCTGATCGGTGCCTCCAACTTCTTCGAGCTGGCGGTGGCCGCCGCCATCAGCCTGTTCGGCTTTCACTCCGGCGCGGCGCTCGCCACCGTGGTCGGGGTACTGATCGAGGTGCCGGTCATGCTGCTGGTGGTGCGGGTGGTTAACGCCAGCAAACCCTGGTACGAAGCGGGGCTGAGCCGTTAACTGATGGCCGCTAACAGCTGGCCGCGAACTAGATGCTATCCATTTTCTATTCACTTGATTAATGAGAGACACGCAAATGAGTGCAATCACCATCTATCACAACCCGGAATGTGGTACCTCCCGTAACACCCTGGAGCTGATCCGCAACAGCGGCGTCGAGCCCACTGTCATCCACTATCTGGAGACGCCCCCCTCCCGTGACCAGCTGGTGGCGCTGATCGCCGCCATGGACATGCCGGTGCGCGATCTGCTGCGCAAGAACGTTCCACCCTACGAGGCGCTCGGTCTGGCGGAAGATCGTTTCAGCGATGATGAACTGATCGATGCCATGCTGGCTCACCCCATCCTCATCAACCGCCCCATCGTCGTTACGCCGCTTGGCACCAAACTGTGCCGTCCGTCGGAAGTGGTGCTCGATATATTGCCCGATCAGCAAAAAGGGGCCTTCGCCAAGGAGGATGGCGAGCAGGTGGTGGATGCGAGCGGCAAGCGCCTCAAGTAATCATCTGAGTACTCAAGTACGGATTGAAACAGGGCCAGCGTCACGCTGGCCCTGTTTCGTTGTGTGAACAAGTTGAAAAAGTTATTCCGGCCAATCGTTTTACCGCTTTTTCTGCGACGATGATCACTGTACCATCGCCGCCCGACCTGCCACCCGGCCGCATCTCCCCCTGCGACGGCGCTGGCGTCACCCGATACATGCTGTCACCCGGAACGTGAATGACCCCAGGATGGGACCCGCCACTAACCTGTAGGTTTGTGGTCTGCGTGTCGCGTGGGTCGGCACCTCTCCCGCCGGATCTCCCGCGACGCCTGTCTGCAGACTTGCCATATGAAACTCCTCTCTTCATAGGTGCAAGATGACACTGTTATTGAGTCTGGTCGGTATGCTGGCCCTGATGTTTATCGCCTGGCTGGCGAGTGAAAACCGCCGAGCCATCCGCTGGCGAACCGTGCTGGGTGCGCTCACCCTGCAAACCGGTTTTGCTGCCCTGGTGCTCTATTTCCCCCCCGGACAAATCATGCTCGGTGCCATGAGCAACGGCGTCTCCGCCCTGCTCGGCTTTGCCGACAGCGGCATCCGTTTTGTGTTTGGCGATCTCGCCAGCAACGGCTTTATCTTCGCCGTGCGGGTGCTGCCGCTGGTGATCTTTATCAGCGCGCTGATCGCCGTGCTCTACCACTTCGGCATCATGCAGTGGGTGATCCGTGTATTGGGTGGCGCCGTGCACCGCCTGCTCGGCACCAGCCGCGCCGAGTCGCTGGTGGCCACCGGCAATATCTTCCTGTCGCAAGGGGAGTCGCCGCTGCTTATTCGTCCCTTCCTCGCCGGTATGACCCGCTCCGAGCTCTTTGCGGTGATGACCTGTGGCATGGCCTCGGTGGCGGGCTCGGTGCTGGGCGGTTACGCCGGTCTGGGTGTGGATCTTAAATACCTCATTGCCGCCTCCTTTATGGCGGCGCCCGGTGGCCTGCTGATGGCCAAACTGCTGGTGCCGGAGCAGCAGCAGGTGAGCGATCAGACCGAGATCACCCTCGACAAGAGCGACTACAGCAACGCCATCGACGCGCTGGCGGGCGGCGCCATGGGCGGCATGAAGATCGCCGTGGCCATCGGCACCATCCTGCTCGCCTTTGTCAGCGTCATCACCATGATCAACGCCGGTCTCACCACCGTAGGCGAGTGGTTCGGCTGGGCCGATCTCTCCCTGCAGCAGCTGCTGGGCTATCTGTTTGCTCCGGTGGCCTGGCTGATTGGCGTGCCCACCAGCGAGATGATGGCGGCAGGCTCCCTGATTGGTCAGAAGGTGATCATGAACGAGTTCGTTGCCTATCTGGACTTTGCCAATATCAAGGCAGATCTGAGCGCCCACACCCAGATCATCATCACTTTCGCCCTCTGTGGTTTCGCCAATCTGGGCTCTATTGCTGTGCAGCTCGGCTCCATCGGCACCATGGCACCGGAGCGCCGCCACGATGTGGCCAATATGGGCTTCAAGGCGGTACTGGCGGCGACCCTCGCCAACCTGATGAGTGCCACCCTGGCCGGGATCTTTGTCTCGCTGGCCTGATAGCGTGAGGCAATAGCCGGCTAGCCGGCGGCTCAAACAAAAGACCCCCTCTTACCGCTGGGCAATAGGGGGTCTTTTTATTGGTTTCGCCGGTTGGGCAACTGCGCTGCCTGCCTTTGAAAATGGTAGTAGCACTGCTTAACGCCATTTCGGCGCAGTGCCAGATAATCCGGTTCGGCGATGAGATCTGCTCCAGCATGGGACTACGCCAAACCGGGTTACTGCGTATGCCTTTATCACCTTTTTGGCGGGGGACGTGGGCCTCGTTGCGTTTCGCGTAACGGGGCGGCAGCCGCTGCTACAGCGTGTCACCGTGCAGAATGAATAGTTTTTTAGATTGAATGTTGCATATTCAATCGATTATTTAGTTGGGCGTTTGGGGGATGAGTGGTGTCTGAATAGGGGAGCAGGTTGGCCAATGCGCCGTCAGCCAGTCTTTAAGCGGTCATACAAAGGAGACACTCTGATGGAAACACTTGACCTTAACATCGACACCATGCGCGAAGAGTTCCAGCTTCAGGAGCGCAAAAAAGCCCAAGAGAAGTGGCAAGCCCGAGTCGATGAGCTGCAACAGTTGCGGGGTGGGGAGAGACAACCGGAGGAGCAGGAAGAGTAGTGCTCGTTCCCGGGCGAAAGTTGAGGTAGCGAACGCTTTGTATCGGCTACCCGTGATCTGCCACCGATAAAAAAACCACCGACCTTTTGCAGGTAGGTGGTTTTTTTATGGATTGCGGTCGATTGGATGGCCTGACTTCCGGGCCGATCAATGGGAGCAAATCCAGGGGCGTAGGGATGCGACTAATTCGAATGGGTGACGGGCTCTTCGGAGAGCAACTCGTTGACGAGTCCAACGGCTAGATGAATATTCGACTCCATCTTGTCGCCGTCCACTGCGTTCGCTTTCCATGATTCGGGGGCTTCGGGGTGTGGCCCGGAAACCGCCACCTTGCCTTTGCCATATGAGCTGATCAACGCGGCAATATGATGGTTTTGAAAATGGGCGATAACCTTGACCTGCTCGGGGCTTGGCACCGGCGTAAATTGCGGGCCGGCCTGGTAATACATCTGGCGCTCTTCATCAAGCCAGCTGATAGGGAAGATCCTGGCGCTAAAGTCGCCGTCATAATCATCGGATGTGGCAGGAACAAGGCCCAGCGCCGGCACAAAGCCCTCGTCCTCAGACCAGCCGGTGGATGCCACAAATGCGCCCCCACAGATCCCGAGGTAGCGGCCACCGCTTAGCAAATAGGTTTTTAATGCCGAGCGCGCTTGCGGGGTAAACCCATTGAGGAGCGGCTCAACATCATCCTCAGTGCCGCCAACGATAAATACCCTGGCATTATTGAGCTCTGCAGGCAGCGCCCCGATATTGGAGAGATACCTGACCGGCAAGCCCACCTGCCTGACCACATCTGCAATCGCCTTGGTGCTATCCCCATCAGAAACCGGCCCGTTATAGATCAGCGCATACGGCTCTTGCTGCGGCTGCGCAGAGGCGGCCTCTGCCATGCATCCTGTTGTCACTAACCAAAGGCTGATAACGCTCGCAATCAGCCTGATGCCTTTTGATACATTCATCGCTGCCACTGTCCCTGTGATGTGAATCGAAGAGACTACTTATCACGATCCCGTTCTGCATGTCAGCCGCTGTTAAATGAACATTTCAAGTTAACGTGCCAACGCTGATTGGGCCTGCGTTCGACACACAACGAACGAGCCAATACAGAAGGGATAAACGACAGAAGCTCGGCCTAGGCTTAGGGGGCTCGTGTGACAGCCGTTTTCATCACTTTCTGAGTGACGCCTCTTATGGCTGATGGATAAGAATTCGAGGGGGATATCCAACAACAAAAGAAAGCGCACTTCACCTTCACTTCACCGAGCGGGGGTAGGGTAGGTTCACGTTTTCAGTTGGAGCTTTATTCTATGCCCACCATAGTTACCCACGCCGCCGTCCCTCTCTGCCTTGGACTTGGGCTTGGCAGCCGGATTATCTCGCCCCGCCTGCTGCTGGCTGGGGTTGCCATCGCCATGCTGCCCGATGCCGACGTGCTCGCTTTCAAGTTGGGGGTCGCTTATGGCCATGTTTTTGGCCATCGCGGCTTTACCCACTCCCTGCTGTTCGCCTTTGCTCTACCCACACTGGCCATGCTGTTTCACCGCCAATTTCGGGCCAGTGCCGCCACTGTCTGGTCGTTTCTGCTGGTCTCTCTGCTCTCCCACAGCCTGCTCGATTCCCTCACCACCGGCGGCAAGGGGGTTGGTTGGCTCTGGCCTTGGCGTGACGAGCGTTTCTTTGCCCCCTGGCAGGTGATCCGGGTCGCCCCCTTCAAACTGGAGGCCTACTTCACCGCCCGAGGTGAGGCGGTGATCCTCTCCGGGCTCTACTGGGTCTGGCTGCCGGGAATTGTATTGATGCTGGGGTTGATGGGGTGGCGGGTGTGGGGGCCTGATTTTATCTTAAAAATGTGAGCCCTTTTTTATGATTAAATTTTGCTGGCTGTTATAGGTTTTGTCATGTCGAAAATAAATGTTCTTATGTTATCTAAAACTGGGCTGTTATCCCTAATGCCAATTTTATTTACATGATCTTGGATGTCTATATCATCGCCAATATTTGGCTTATCGAACCACTCACCTTTGAAACTCAAAATACAGTAAGCACCATATTTAGATTTTGTAGAAGCCATATATGCTGGTAGTTGTTGAATGAGACCATGAGCTAGATCTTTAGAGTGAGCTAGTTTGAATTCCACGCAGAGCCTTACCATTCCACGATCTTTGACTGATGCGATTAAAACAAAATCGATATTACCAACGCCAGCACCATATTCTGGAATGATTTCGATATTACTTAATAGCATTTGATCAGACAACATACAGTGAATGACTGGCTGTAAGTCAACCTCTATTTTGGGTTTTCTAGATATTATTTTTTGCCCTTTGTACTCGATATTCCAAAATGATTTATATGCATTAGCTTCGCTGATTTTATCGTTGATAGATGATAAAGATGAATATACCCTGTTCCGAAACTCCTCCTCTGAATGATAGATGTCTTTATTTAAAAGACTATTCTTTCTTGCCCAGCGTAAAAGTTCGACAGGCGGGGCGACAGATTTTGTTTTTATCTCATAATGTTTGCGGGAATCTCTATTTATTCCACAGTTAAGGGTGATGCTTGAAGTTGACCAAATAACAAATGTTCGGATATCAGCAGAGAGATAAATAAACTCGTTAAGTTCTAAAACAGAAACAGTATCATTTCTTTGGAATACAATTGAATTATTTTGAAAGCTTAGGGAGAGAATGAATTCTTCATATTCTATATGGAATATTATTCCGCCATGTATGACCATGTCGCAAGAAACATCAAACATAATTGTTGCTTCTGTTCTAAATAAATCAGAAGGAATGAGTCCTCCTCGAAATGCAGGACTAATATAAACTATAGGTTCTATCATATAAATCCTTTTGACCGAAGATAAGTTGGTGACGGTGGTTGTGATTCAACCGGCTCAGGTCAGCCTTAATTACCGCCATAAAGATTATTCTTCCATCTTCTTGAGTATTGGCTATGATATGTCTTGCTCGAAAAGACAGGGTTCCTAATGTTTGTTATATTTTATCACCATTATCTTGTTTAGTTATCACAACCCTTTCATTTTTTTACTCAATTCTTCAGCATGTTTATCAGCTTTTTCAATGTCATCTTCTTCATTAATGAAGAATAGCAATCCATTGGCTAGTCGATACTCAAAAATTCCATACTCTTTTTCAACGTATGGTAGCACCCAATCCTCCACTACATTATTTTTGAAAATATAATTATCTAATCTTAAAAAGTCTAGCATATATATTTTCCAATCTTCATTTGTGAGGCGCATAGTTAATACATGGTTCTTTTCATATAGATCACTAAACATCAAATCAGGAGTGGGGGTTAAAGAAAAGAATACTAATGCATCTAAGTTTTCAAAGTGTTCTGGGTTCTTTATATAAATGCCATTCACAGGGTGGTATAAGTATGAAAACAACTCATCCATACTAGTTGCATATTGAAAAACAACGACTCCAAGATTTATAACAGCTGTCTCATAACGGAATTTTTTATTTATCTTTTTTATATTTTTAGATAACTGCCGATAGTGAGTAGAAGCCTTTAATAAAGTTAGGTTGTTATAATCTTCTCTTTCCGATAAATGATCTAGAGAAACACCGCTAAAAAAATGGCTTTACATATTTACAACCGATTTTCAAACTTGATTCTTCACGATATTCAGGTGCTGTTTCAATAGTTTTAACTTCGACAGTGACTAAAGCAGAACCATTTCCAAGCTTTAAGTCAAGAGCATACTCAAGAGTTTTATCTTTTACAAATGCTGGCGGTTCATAGTATACGCCCTTCAGTGCAACATTATCATTGTTAGTTTTTAATAAAAAACAACAAAAAAGATAATAAAGGACATTAAACTCACCAATCCCTTCTTGAAATCTATTGTGGTCATATTTTCCTGCGACTTTCCCATTTAATTTTTTAAATATCAGATCATCTACTATTACTTCACTATTAGTGAACTTCATAAAAATAGATAAAATAAGATGATAAAAATCTCCCTCAAATTTATCATCTAAGAATGGATGTTGCTTAGGGTAATTAGCTTCTTGGATTTTTTTAATAATCTTATTCTTTTCTTCTTTTAAGTACAAATCTAAACTCATTTTATACTTCTATTTAATAATATAACGGTGATAAGATGTAAGACGATACTAACTCAATAGCATAGCCTTCCGTATAACTCAGTCCTGCTCTGATAGTTACGACGAGAAAAATAAAAATATTACCATCGCGTATGTTGGGCTAAAAATCGTAGGTTGGTGCTGAACGAAGTGAAGCCCAACGTTTACCGAGAATATATCTGTAAATTTGTTTTACCGATCTACCACATTTTTTTTATCCCGATCCGGTTGGCGCAATAATGCTCGCCAGTTGGGCTTTGCTACACGCTGCGCCAACCTGTAAAAACCACGCTACCGCCCCTGAGTGACAGCTCCCAGTTCGCTGCTTTTAACCTGCGAGATAGCAACAATCGCAGCCATGGTGCGCTCCCGAGAGAGGGATTGTCGTTTGGCTATCTTAAGGGCGAGGGGAGAGGGTTGAGAAGCATGTTTTTGTGGGAATCTGTGTTGGATCAATAAATTAGTCATTAGGGCGTACGCTGAGTGAGCAACTCATTTGGCAGGGAATGCAAAGCCGCCCTCACCCCAGCCCTCTCCCGGAGGGAGAGGGGGCAAGGCGCCGAGAGCTGCAAGCGGGTGCGAGCGAGATAAAAAGAAAGGGAGCCGGTCAGGCTCCCTTTGATGCGGTGATGCAACGATGGCTGCTATGCGTAAGGTAGATACGCAGCCGGATCACTCACGGCTAATGGCATTTGACCCATGCCGCCCCTTATCTATTGGTCGCGGCCTTCATCCCTTCCACAAACTCTTTCAGACGAGTGAGCATATGTTCCGGGTTCTGGTGATGGGTCTCGATGATCTTCACCACGGCGGAGCCGGAGATGGCACCGGCGGCGCCGGCGGCGATGGCCTCACGCACCTGAGCCGGCTCGCTGATGCCAAAGCCGAGCAGGGCGGGGGGGGCGTTGAACTCGCGCAGGGTATTGATCAGCCCCTCCACCGGCATGCCGGCCTTGGTCTCGGCACCGGTGACGCCGGCGCGGCTCACCAGATAGGTGTAACCATTGCCAAGCTCCGCCACCTGTTTCAGGGTCTCGGCGTCGCCATTGGGCGGGGCGATAAAGATGCTGTCGATGCCGAACTTGTCGGCGGCCGCCTTGTAGGGGGCGCACATCTGCACCGGTACGTCGGCGACCAGCACCGAATCCACACCCGCCTGCTGGCACTTCTCGTAGAAGCCGTCAATTTTGCGCACATAGACCAGGTTGGCGTAGACCAAGAGGCCAATGGGCAGCTGCGGGTACTTGGCGCGGATGCGGCCAAGCAGCTCGAAGCAGTCGTCCGGGGTGGTGTGGCTGGCAAAGGCACGCAGGGCTGCGCCCTGAATGGTGGGGCCGTCTGCTACCGGATCGGAGAAGGGAATGCCGAGCTCGAGGGCATCGGCGCCCCCTGCGACCAGCGCATCGACGATGGCCAGCGACAATTCGGGGGTGGGGTCACCCAGCATCACGAACGGCACAAAGGCGCCCTGATTGGCCGCATCCAGACGGGAGAAGAGTTGTGCGTAACGGTTCATGACAAGGTTCCTTCTTTCTCGAAAATGTCAGCGACGGTGAAGATATCTTTGTCGCCACGGCCGGAGAGGTTGACGATGAGAACCTGCTCTTTTTCCGGTTCACTGCGGGCCATCTTGAGGGCGTGGGCCAGCGCGTGGGAGGACTCCAGCGCCGGGATGATGCCTTCGGATTTGGCCAGCTCCTGGAAGGCGTCCAGCGCCTCCTTGTCGGTCACCGAGGGGTACTCGGCGCGGCCGATGGCGGCCAGATGGGCGTGCTGCGGGCCGACGGAGGGGAAGTCGAGCCCCGCCGAGACGGAGTAGGACTCCTGAATTTGCCCCTGATTGTCCTGCATCAGGTAGGAGTGCATGCCAAAGAAGACCCCCTTGCTGCCGTGACCGAGAGGCGCACCGTGCTCGCCACTCTCGATGCCGTGACCACCTGGCTCGACGCCGATAAGGCGCACCGACGGCTCATCGATAAAGTCGGCAAACATGCCGATGGCGTTCGACCCGCCGCCGACGCAAGCGATCACCGCATCGGGCAGCCGCTCCTCCTTCTCGAAACACTGGGCTTTGGCCTCTTCGCCGATCATCTTCTGGAACTCCCGCACGATAGTGGGGAAGGGGTGTGGGCCGGCGGCGGTACCGAGCAGGTAGTGGGCCGACTCGTAGTTGGCAGCCCAGTCGCGCAGCGCCTCGTTGCAGGCATCTTTCAGGGTGCTGGAGCCGGAGTGCACCGGAATGACGGTGGCGCCCATCAGCTTCATGCGAAATACGTTCGGTTTCTGGCGCTCGCAATCCTTGGCACCCATATAGACCCGGCACTTGAGGCCGAGCAGGGCACAGGCCAGGGCAGTGGCCACGCCGTGCTGGCCAGCACCGGTCTCGGCGATGATCTCGTTCTTGCCCATCCGCTTGGCCAGCAGCGCCTGACCCAGCACCTGGTTGGTCTTGTGGGCGCCGCCGTGCAGCAGATCTTCACGCTTCAGATAGAGGCGGGTCTTGGTGCCTTTGGTCAGATTGCGAGTCAAGGTGAGCGGGGTCGGGCGACCGGCATACTCGGTCAGCAGGGACTGAAACTCGGCGATAAAGGCCGGGTCATCCTTGGCATCGACAAAGGCTTTCTCCAGCTGGAGCAGGGCCGGGATAAGGATTTGGGGTACATACATACCGCCAAATTCACCGAAAAACGGGTTGAGCAGGGTCATGGCTTCTTCCTTGTATTAGCTAAATCGAAACATCAAAAAGGGGTGCGTTACAGGTTGCGCAGTGCGCCGAAGGCGGCTGCAATCTTGTGCGCATCCTTCTGGCCCGGGGCACTCTCTACCCCGGAGTTGAAATCAAGGCCGAGGCAGCCCACTTGTGCCGCCTGCAGGGCGTTGTCGGGATTAAGGCCGCCTGCCAGCATCAGCTTGTTCTTGTCGAGCGTGGCCAGCAGGGCCCAGTCGAACGCCTGACCGGTGCCACCGCTCTGGCTGCCTACTTTGGTATCGAGAAGCAGGCGATCCGCCGGGTAGTCGAGGTCGGGTAGCGGCTCGCCGCTTGTGACTCCGATTGCTTTCCAGATCTGGCAGCCCGCTGGCAGCAGTGGGCGCAGGATCTCGATATAGGCGGCATCTTCATCGCCGTGCAGCTGCACCGCGGCGAGTCCCAGCGCATCCACCGTCTTGGCGATGGTGGCGGGCTGGGCGTTGCGAAATACCCCGACGTAGGAGAGCGGTGCGCCCGCCATCACGGCGCGGGCGGCGGGGATGTCCACATAGCGCGGGCTTTTGGCCACAAAGATAAGACCCCCGAACACCGCGCCCGCCTGATGGGCGGTGGCGGCATCCTCGGCGCGGGTCAGGCCGCACACCTTGTTCTGACCCAGTACCAGCTTACGCACAGCCGCTTCCAGATCCGGCTCGGCCATCAATGACGAGCCCACCAGAAAGCCCTTGGCGTGCTGGCGCAGATCCGCCACCTGAGCGCGGTGATTGATGCCGGACTCGCTGATCACCACCCGATCGCTCGGAATATCTTTGGCCAGCTGTTTGGTGCGGTTGAGATCGACGCTCAAGTCGCGCAGATCCCGGTTGTTGATGCCAATGACCGGCGCCCCCAACGCGATGGCGCGGGTCAGCTCCTCCTCGTTGCTCACCTCGGTGAGTACGCCAAGACCCAGCTCCTTGGCCACCGCGAACAGGGCGCGATAGCCCTCGTCGGTGAGTACCGAGAGCATCAAGAGGATGGCGTCCGCCTGATAGTGGCGGGCCAGATAGACCTGATAGGGGTCAATCATGAAATCCTTGCAGAGCACCGGCTGGCTGACGCGGCTGCGCACCCGCGGCAAAAAGGCAAAATCCCCCTGAAAGAACTTCTCGTCGGTCAGCACAGAGATGGCGGTGGCGTATTTGCCATAGATGTCGGCGATGGCCTCCGGGCTGAAGTCATCGCGGATCAAGCCCTTGGAGGGGGAAGCCTTCTTGCACTCCAGAATAAAGCGGGTGGAGCCCGCCTTGAGGGCGCCTACGAAATCCCGATCGCTGGGGGTCAGCGCGCTCTGGAAGCTCTCCAGCGGCTGGGCCAGCTTGCGGGCGGCGACCCACTCCTGCTTGGCCGCCACGATTTTGCCGAGAATGGTCTGGCTGATGGAGGCCATGTTCAGAAAAGCATGGGGGGCAATAAGGTCTGACATCTCGTTATCCTTGCGAAACTGGCTCTTGCCCTGCGGGCGTTCTGAATGACTGCTGTGCAATGTGGTGGCTGACATCATGCCTCCTGATGACCCGCTTCCTGATGGCTTAAAGTGGCGAGCCGGGCGGCGAGCTCAGCAGCCTTGCCGCTCGCCAGCACCGCCAGCACCTCGGCCGCCGCGCTCTTGAGATCGGTCGCCTTGCCCGCCATCAGCAGCAGCGGCGCCACATTGGCGGCAATGGCGGCGTTGTGGGCCGGGGTGCCACGCCCTTCCAGAATGGCGGCGGTGATGGCGCGGTTCTCTTCAGGCTCACCACCCTGAATGGCACTGACCGGGTAGGTCTCGAGGCCAAAGTCAGCCGGGGTGAGCAGAAACTCGCGGATCTCGCCGTCACGGATCTGGGCCACCTGGGTCGGGCCGTGAATGGCAATCTCGTCGAGCCCGGCGCCGTGAACCACCATACCGGTTTTCAGCCCCAGTGCCAGCAGGGTTTCTGCGATGGGGCGCACCAGCTCGGGGGCATAGACGCCCATCAGCTGATAGGTGGGGCGAGCGGGGTTGATAAGCGGCCCCAGCACATTGAACAGGGTGCGGGTCTTGAGGGCTTGGCGCACAGGCATGGCATGGCGCACCCCGGCGTGGTACTGGGGGGCGAACAGGAAGCAGATGCCGAGCTCATCGAGGCAGCGGCGCGCCTGCGCCGGGCTCATGTCGAGCTTGATGCCCATTTTGTCCAGCAGATCGCTCGAACCCGACTTGCTCGAGACCGAGCGGTTGCCGTGCTTGGCCACTTTCAGGCCGCAGGCGGCGGCGACCAGTGCCGAAGTGGTGGAGACGTTGATGGTGTTGAGGCCATCGCCACCGGTGCCGACGATGTCGCAAAACTCGTAATCCGGACGCGGGAAGTCGCGCGCTTCGGCCAGCAGCGCTTCGGCGGCGCCAGCGATCTCCTCCGGGGTCTCCCCCTTGATCTTGAGGGCAGTCAGCAGGCTTGCGAGCACGATGGGGTCCACTTCGCCACGTACCACTTGGCCGAAGGCGTCACGGGTACTTTCACGGCTCAGAGACTGACCCTGATAGAGGGTGTTGAGATGTTGATGCATGTTGGTCTCCTTACCTTAACGCACGCTGCTTTCTGGACGGGTGATATGGGCGAGCGCCTGAGTCAGCAGACGGGCCCCTTCCGAGGTCATGATGGATTCCGGGTGGAACTGGAAGCCCAGTACCCGCTCATCCTGCTGCTCGATGGCCATGGGCATGCCCTGATAGTGGGCAATCACCGTCAGCTCTTCCGGTACATAGGTGGCGACCAGCGAGTGGTAGCGGGCCACCGGCAGCGGGCTCGGCAGACCGGCGAAGGCGCCGTGGCCGTTGTGCTCAATCAGCGAACGCTTGCCGTGGACGATCTCGCCCGCGGCGCCGACGGTGCCGCCGTAGGCTTCGCAAAGGGCCTGATGACCGAGGCAGATACCGAGGATGGGCACCTGACCGCGGGCCAGTTTGATGAGGTCGATGAGGCAACCCGCTTCGTGGGGGGCGCCCGGGCCCGGCGAGAGCACCAGCACCGCATCCCCTTCGCAGGCGGCGATTTCGCTCATGATGCGGCTGGCCGGCAGGCTGTTGCGGTAGATCCGCACCGGATAGCCGAGGGAGCGGAACTGATCCACCAGGTTGTAGGTAAAGGAGTCGAAGTTATCGAGCAGGAAGATGTTAGTGGCTGTTGATCCGGTACTCATTGGCTCACGTCCTTATGTTGCTCCTGCTGGGCGCTCAGGGCTTGCAGGGAGGTGCCATGGCTGGCAGCGATGGCGGCCAGCACGGCGGCCGCCTTGGCGCGGGTTTCGTCCGCTTCGGCTTGCGGCTTGGAGTCATAGACCACCCCGGCACCGGCCTGCACGTGGGCCACGCCCTCTTTGACAAAGGCGGAGCGGATGACGATGCAGGTATCCATCTCGCCAGCGCCGTTGATGTAGCCGACCGCGCCGCCGTAGCTGCCGCGGCGCTTGCCTTCCACCATGCGAATAAGCTCACTGGCGCGGATTTTGGGGGCGCCAGTGAGGGTGCCCATGTTCATGCAGGCCTGATAGGCGTGCAGGGCGTCAAGGTCAGAGCGCAAGGTGCCCACCACCTTGGAGACCAGATGCATCACGTGGCTGTAGCGATCCACTTTCAGCAGCTCCTTGACGTAGCGGGTGCCGGGCTCCGAGATGCGGGCGATGTCGTTGCGGCCCAGATCTACCAGCATCAGGTGCTCGGCCACCTCTTTTTCGTCCTGACGCAGTTCCAGCTCGATGCGGCCATCGAGATCCCGGTTGATGCTGCCATCGGGGTTGAAGCCGCGGCGGCGGGTACCGGCGATGGGGTACATTTCAACGTCACGGCTGGTGGCGCAGAACTTCACCGCGCTCTCGGGGGAGGCGCCAAACAGGGTGAAGCCCTCATCCTGCACATAGAACATGTAGGGGCTGGGGTTGGTCTGTTTGAGGCGGCGATAGGCGGCGATGGGGCTGGGGCAGGGCAGGGAGAAGCAGCGGGACGGCACCACCTGGAAGATGTCACCCCGGCGGATAAAGCCCTTGAGCTTCTCCACCTCGGCGCAGAACTGCTTGTCGCTCTTGTCCACGCTCATGCCACCGGTCAGAGGCTGGGTGGTCAGCTCGGCGCTTAGGGGTTGTTGGCAAATCTGTTTGAAGTCGGTGAGTCGCTCGGTCAGGCGGGTGTATCTGTCTTCAACCTGGCTTTCGTCGCTATCGCCGCCAAAGATGCAGGCCAGCAGTTGAGTGGTGCGTTCGATATGGTCGATAGTGATCAGGGTTTCGGCCACATAGAAGCAGTAGTCGGGGCAGTCGTTGCTCCCCTCCGGCACGTCGGGCAGATCTTCAAAAGAGGCGATCAGGTCGTAGGCGAAGCTGCCCGCCATAAACAGGGCCTCTTTACCCAACTGGCAATCGAGCTCCCGCTGCAGGGTGCGCAGCACGTCCAGCACGCTGCCCCCCTTGAGGCGGGAATCTTCGTCCTGCTCCCGATCGGAGGCCGGGAAGTCGAGCTGCAGCTCGCCATCTACCAGCGAACGAGCCACCACCGCAGGCAGCCGCTCGGCCAGCAGGCTCTGCAACTGAGCGCCGTTGTCGTTCAGGCTGCGCACCCGCACGGTGCGGCCACGGCACTCGATGCGCAGGCAAGCATCGACCAGCAGCAGGCTCTGTTTGCCTGCCTTGGAGTCGATCTCCACCGATTCCAGCAGCAGGTTGTTGGGGCGGCCCTGACAGAGGCGGGTATAGAGCGCCAGCGGATCGGCCACATAGGGGGCGTTGAGTTTGAGGGTATCGAATTCACCCAGAGGAAGGCGATGTGTGGCTGTCATAGTGCGTTCCCTTGCGTGTGATGCGTTTTACCGATGTTCATGACTTTGAATTCCTTAGAAATTTTATTGGTCCGGGGTGGCTGGTTCAGGGGCGCCATCGCCAGGTCAGCTTGCTTGTCTGAATTCTCGGTTTCATCACAGGTCCATTTGCCGGATAATAAAAAAGCCCGCTGGGGTCAGCGGGCTTTTTCTTTGGGTTCTTAATTTGCTGTCAGATTACAGGTACAGCAACGACCACACGCCCGCATGTCAGGGAGTGTGCCACCACCAGATGGTCAGGATGGAAGTCGTTTGCATGATAAAGTCCTGTAAAAAGATGTTTGCAATGAAGTGCCTACAGAAAACGATAAAGCCGCGGCCAAGTCAAGTCGCTTTTTAGTCTTCTTTCACCGATTTGCCATGAATGGTGACCTGACCACGAGAGCGGAATAACCTGATGAGATTCGATCTTCACTGCCATACCACTGCCTCCGACGGGGTGCTGAGCCCAGCCGAACTGGTGCGCCGCGCCGCCGAAAAACAGGTCGAGGTGTTAGCAGTTACTGACCACGACACCCTCGCCGGGCTTGATGAAGTACGCCGCACCATTGATGCCGAGCAACTGCCGCTGCGACTGGTGAGCGGGGTCGAGATCTCCACCGGCTGGGAGCACCACGAGATCCATATCGTGGCACTGGGGGTGGATGAAAAAAATCAGCAGCTGACCGACTTTCTGGCTGGTCAGCTGGCCCGTCGCGAGGCGCGCGCGCAGGAAATCGGGCGTCGTCTGGAAAAGTGCCTCATCCCCGGCACCTATGAAGAGGCCAAACAGCTCGCCGGTGACGCCGCCGTGACCCGCGCCCACTTTGCCCGGGTGCTGGTGGCGCGCGGGGTGGCCGACAATATGCAGAAGGTATTCAAAAAGTACCTGAGCCGTGGCAATAAAGGCTATGCCCCGGCCGAGTGGCCCGAGATGAGCGAAGCTATCGCGGCCATTCATGCCGCCGGTGGACTGGCGGTGCTGGCTCACCCCAGCCGTTACGATCTCACCGCCAAGTGGATCAAGCGGCTGCTGGTGGCCTTCAAGGCGGTCGGTGGCGATGCCATGGAGGTCTCATTGCCCCAGCAGAGTCCGCAGGAGCGGGCCAATCTGGGCCAGTGGGCCAAGGATCACGACCTCTATATCTCGGTGGGATCGGATTTTCACTTCCCCTCCAACTGGACCGAGCTGGGCCGCCACCTCTGGCTGCCCAAAGAGGGGATGCCCGTCTGGTTGGCCTATCCCGGTCACTTCGGGCTCACCACCGAGCGACATGCCGAGCTGCTGGCGAGTCGCTAACGGCGCCAGCGAAGCGGCCACAAACAGGTTAAGGTAGTGTCATGGGTCTTTGACCCGTGACCATACGAGCGGGCAGGTATTGCTGCCCCCATTGCGAGAACGAGCTATGAGTCAGCATTTTTACGTACATCCGGAAAACCCCCAGGCCCGTCTGATCGGTCAGGCGGTACAGATCATCCAGAACGGCGGCGTGATCGTCTATCCGACAGACTCCGGTTATGCGCTGGGTTGCCAGATGGGTGACAAAGGGGCGCTGGAGCGCATCTGCCGCATCCGTCGCCTCGACGCCAACCACGACTTCACCCTGGTGTGCCGCGATCTCTCCGAGATCTCCACCTACGCCAAGGTCGACAACAGCGCGTTTCGCCTGATCAAGAACAATACCCCGGGCGCCTACACCTTCATCTTCAAGGCGACCAAAGAGGTGCCGCGCCGCCTGATGAACGAGAAGAAAAAGAGCATCGGCATCCGGGTGCCGGACAACAAGATAGCTCAGGCGCTCTTGGAAGCCCTCGGCGAGCCGCTGCTCTCCACCACACTGATCCTGCCGGACTCCGAGATGGCCGAGTTCGACCCGGAAGAGATCTTCGACAAGCTGGGCAAGCAGATCGATTTGGTGGTCAACGGCGGTTATCTGGGCGAGCAGCCCACCACTGTGGTCGATTTCTCTGACGACGAGCCGGTATTGCGTCGTCGCGGTGCCGGAGACCCGACCCCGTTTGAGTGATGTCGCTGAACCGGTGACTGTTCCTTCCGCCGAGACGGGGACTGGCGCCGTACTACCCATCGCGAAAGTCCTGGGGCAGCCCTATCACGAGCTGCCCCAGGACCTGTTCATCCCGCCCGATGCGCTGGAGGTGTTCCTCGATACCTTCGAGGGGCCGCTGGATCTGCTGCTCTATCTGATCCGGCGTCAGCAGCTCGATATCCTCAACCTGCCGATCCTGCAGATCACCGCCCAGTACATGGAGTACGTGGAGCTGATGCAGGGGCTCAACCTTGAGCTGGCGGCTGAGTATCTGCTGATGGCAGCCTGGCTCGCGGAGATCAAATCCCGCCTGCTGTTGCCCAAGGCGCCGGAGCTGGAGGATGAAGAGGAGGGAGAAGACCCGCGGGTGACCCTGATCCGCCGCCTGCAGGAGTACGAGCGCTACAAGGTAGGGGCGGAGAGGGTCAATGAGCTGCCACGGGTGGAGCGGGAAATTTATATCGCCGCTGCCTTGCCCCCCGATTTTGGCGCCCTCAAGCCACTGGCGCCCGATGTTTCGCTGGTTGAGCTCGCCCTTTACATGCAAAGTGTGGTAAAACGCGCGACTCATTTCGAACATCACCAGATCCGCCGCGAACAGATCCCGACCCGGGTGCGCATGGCGGAGATCCTCGCCATGCTGACTCTGGGGCAGACCCTGCGCCTTGAGCAGGTGCTGCGCGCCGAAGAGGGGCGCATGGGGGTGCTGGTGACGTTTCTGGCCCTGCTGGAGCTGTGCAAGGAGCAACTGATCTGGATCCTGCAGGCAGAACCACTCGGCCCAATCCATTTCGCATTGGCCGAGCAGAGCGAGGAGGGCAACCGTGGCGCTGCCCACTGAACGACTCAAGACCCTGATCGAAGCGGCGCTGTTCGTGGCCGGTCGTCCGCTCAATGTCAGCGAGCTGAAAAGCAGCGTGCTGGCCGATTATCCGGTGACCAGTCGCTATGTTCAGCTGCTGTTGGCCGAGATCAGGCAAGATTACAGCTCGCGAGGCGTCGAGCTCAAGGAGGTCGCCTCCGGCTGGCGCTTTCAGGCGCGTCAGGAGTATGCCGAAGAGCTCTCGCGGCTCTGGAGCGAGCGGGCGCCGCGCTATTCGCGCGCCGTGATGGAGACGCTGACCCTGATTGCCTATCGCCAACCCATCACCCGGGCCGAGATCGAAGCGATCCGCGGGGTGGCGGTGTCGAGCCAGATAGTGAATACCCTGAAAGAGCGTGGCTGGGTGCGCAGCATAGGCCACAAAGAGGTAGCCGGTCGCCCCGAGCTGCTCGCCACCACCAGAGAGTTTCTGGATTACTTTAATCTGCAGAGTCTGGAGCAGCTCCCCGAGCTGGATCCTGAGCTGCAACCCCTGTTGCCCTCTGCGGTGGACGGGGAGAACGATGCCCGGTGAATGGCGCCCAAGCGTGCCGATGTCACCGAGATATACATTTTTCAACTGTGGCGAGTGCTCCAACCGGCGTTTGTTACAGTTAACCCCGTTGCCCCTTTTACCAGTGGGCAGCGATCAACAATCAGGTAACCCCGATGAGTGAAAAACTGCAAAAAGTGTTGGCCCGCGCGGGTCACGGCTCCCGTCGTGAGATGGAGGCCCTGATCACCGCAGGTCGGGTCAGTGTGGATGGCAAGGTCGCCACACTGGGGGATCGCGTCGAAGTGAACGCCGTGATCCGGGTGGATGGTCACCAGGTCAAGACCCGTGCCGCAGAGGAAGTGATCTGCCGCGTACTGGCTTACCACAAGCCGGAAGGGGAGATGTGTACCCGTCACGATCCGGAAGGTCGTCCCACCGTGTTTGATCGTCTGCCCAAGATGGAAGGGGCCCGCTGGATCGCGGTCGGCCGCCTCGACGTCAACACCTCCGGTCTGTTGCTGTTCACCACCGATGGTGAGCTGGCCAACCGTCTGATGCACCCGAGCCACGAAGTGGAGCGGGAATACGCGGTACGTGTCTTTGGCGAGATCACCGAAGCCATGCTGCAGCGTCTGCGCAAGGGCGTGCAGCTGGAAGATGGCACCGCCAAGTTCAACAAGATCAAACCGGCTGGCGGTGAGGGTCTGAACCAGTGGTTCAACGTCACCCTGACCGAAGGACGCAACCGTGAAGTGCGCCGCCTGTGGGAATCCCAGGAAGTGCAGGTGAGCCGCCTGATGCGTATCCGCTACGGCGACGTCAAGCTGGATCGCGGCATCCCGCGCGGCGGCTGGCAAGAGCTTAAACTGCCGGAAGTGAACTACCTGCGCGGTCTGGTCAACCTGCCGCCGGAGACCGAATCCAAGGTCGATCTGCAGCAAGATGGCAAAACCAGCCGCCACAAGCAGGCCGCCCAGATCCGTCGCGCCGTGCAGCGTCACAAAGAGATGCAGGGCAAAGAGCCCCGCGCTCGCGCCACCACCGCCCGTCGCAAGCCGCAAGCCTCTACCCGCAACTCCGGCACCGGCAGCAAGTAAGCCGATAACCCGTTGCGAACTGCGTGCCGTCAAATAGCGCACAGTCGGCCAAGCAAAGGTCCGCACCAACAGGTGCGGGCCTTTTTTGTCAGCGCGTTGCCTGGCGGCAATATTATTGGACCTGTGCCACCGCTTCACGAGTGAGTCGGCCGATCTCTTCCCACTGTTTCTCTGCGATCAGTTTCTTGTCGACCATCCAGGAACCACCACACGCAATGACCCGCGGGATCGCCAGGTATTCATTGATATTGTGAGTCGAGATCCCGCCGGTGGGCATCAGCGTGATCTGGGTATAAGGTGCCAGCAGCGCCTTGATCATCGCGCTACCACCCGATGCTTCGGCCGGGAAGAACTTCAGGGTCGTCAGCCCCATCTCCAGCGCCGCTTCAATGGTGCTGGGGTTATTGACCCCAGGGATGATGGGGATGTCGAGCTCCTGACAGGCCTTGACCGTATTGGGGTTAAAACCGGGGGAGACGATAAAGGTAGCGCCCGCCTCTTTGGCTGCGCTCACCTGCTCGCGGTTGAGCACGGTGCCTGCGCCAATCAGCATCTCTGGATATGCCTTGCGCAGCAAACGGATAGCTTCGACAGCCGCGGCGGAGCGGAAGGTGATCTCGGCAACCGGCAGCCCGTTATTGGCCAAGGCTGCCCCCAGTGGAATGATATCTTCAGCCTGCTCGATGGCGATCACCGGGATCACTTTCAGCGCCTGCAGTTGTTCAGTAATGGATGACATTCAGTTGACCTCGTTTAGTGTGATGCTGGTTTGATGAAGCTGTCGGTGACACTGCGGGTGGCACTTTCCGCAATAATTGCCCCCTTGTGCTGGATGACGATCCCCGCCAGTCGGTGGCCCATGCGGGCACACTCGTCGATCGCCCGTCCTTGCAGGTAGCCAGCCAGAAAACCGGCATTGAAGGAGTCACCGGCCGAGGTGGTATCCACCACCTTGCTGACCGCTTGGGTAGGGATAGTGATGGCAGGTTCCCCGGTTTGCAGGGCCTGGTAACAGCAGCCAGCCGCCCCCTGTTTGACCACCGCCTGCTGCACCCCGGCCGCCTTGAGGCGCTGCAGGGTCCGGGTCACATCCTCGTCCCCCCACAGGGCCTGCTCATCGTCGTCGGTGACCAGGGCCAGCGCGGTGATGGCCAGCAGTTGCTGGTAACAGGCCCGGGCGTCGGCCGGACTCTGCCACAGGGCGGGGCGATAGTTGCTGTCAAAGATGATCGCTACGCCCGCCCGGTGCAGTTCAGCCAGCCACAGCAGCAGCGCCTGCCGATCTGCCGCGGGCAGGATCGCCAGCGAAATACCGCTGAGATAGAGCGCATCCACGTCGCTGACGACCTGCTTGAGCTGTGGCAACTGCGGATGCTGCATCAGGTAACGGGCAGCTGAATCGTTGCGCCAGTAGAGAAAGGTGCGCTCGCCGTGCTCATCAAGCTGGATAAGATAGAGGCCGGGATGGCGCTGTTGGTCGATGAGCACCGCGCTGGTGTCGATCCCGGCCTGTTGCCAGCGCAGGATGATTTGCTGGCTGAGAGGATCCTGGCCCATGGCGGTCAGATAACTCACCTGAATATCGGTGGGTTGGGAGGCACGCGCGAGATAGATGGCGGTATTGAGGGTATCGCCCCCGAATGATTGCTGCATGTCGCCAAAAGGCGTGCCATTGAGCTCAATCATGCACTCCCCGAGCAGGGCAATCCGTTTCATCCCCGGGCTCCTGGCAGCTGAAAGTAGCGGGTTGCATTGTGATAGCAGATATCCTGGATCATTTTCCCGGACAGCTGCAGGTCATTGGGGATTTCGCCCTGCTCAATCCAGCGCCCCACCATGTCGCACAAAATGCGGCGGAAATATTCGTGGCGAGTGTAGGAGAGGAAGCTGCGGGAGTCGGTCAACATGCCGACAAACTGGCTGAGCAGGCCTAGTTGAGAGAGCTGCTCCAGCTGGCGCTGCATACCATCTTTCTGATCGTTGAACCACCAGCCTGAGCCGAACTGGATCTTGCCTGCAATGCCTCCCCCCTGGAAGTTGCCCGCCATGGTTGCCAGCACCTCGTTATCACGAGGGTTAAGGCAATAGAGGATGGTCTTGGGCAGCTCATCGGTTTGATCCATCTCATCCAGCAGATGAGCAAGCTCCCAGGCAAACGGCTTGTCTCCGATAGAATCAAAGCCACAGTCTGCGCCAAGCAGAGTGAACATGCGGCTGTTGTTATTACGTTGAGCGCCCAGATGCAACTGCATCACCCAGCCTCGCTTGGCGTATTGACGGCCGAGCCATACCTGAACGGCAGTGGAGAAGGCTGCAATCTGCGATTCGTCCAGCACCTCTCCGGCCAGTCGGCGCTGGAGCAGTTGAGTCAGGGTCGCATCGGAGGGAACTGGTGCATAACGCACCACTTCGATACCGTGATCCGCTGCCCGGCAACCATGTCGGGCGAAGTGTTCAAGGCGCCGTTCCAGCGCAGTCAGCAAGTCGGCAAAGGTAGTAATGTCGACATCGGCGGCGGCACCCAATGTCCCAATGTAGTCAGCAAAACCGGCTTGCTCGATCTTGAATACCTTGTCGGGGCGCCAGCTGGGGAGCACCTCGATAGCAAAACCGGGGTCCTCGGCAATCTGGCGATGATAGATAAGTGAATCCACCGGATCATCTGTGGTACCGACCATGCGGACATTCATCTGCTGCATCAACCCGCGGGCGGAGAAGGCCGGGGTGGCGAGCAGTTCGTTGCAGTGATCCCATACCTTGTCGGCGGTGTTTGGCGCCAGGGTGATACCCTCCAGACCGAAGGGGCGGCGCAGTTCTAGATGGGTCCAGTGATAGAGAGGGTTACCCAGCGTTTGCGGGACTGTCTGTGCCCACGCATTGAACTTGTCACGACTGCTGCTGTTTTTGCCGGTGATCAGAGCCTCAGGGATACCGGCGCTGCGCATGGCTCGCCATTTGTAATGGTCCCCCTCCAGCCAGATCTGGCCCAGATCATCGAATCGGCGATCTTCCGCTATCTCTTGTGGATTGAGATGGCAGTGGTAGTCATAGATAGGCATATCAGCGGCATAGTCATGGTAGAGATGACGTGCCGCATCGCTGTTCAACAGAAAATCCTTACACAGGAAAGACTTCATATTCATTTCTCCCTTGGCCCGGTCGTTGCCAGATATGGTGATTAGAGCGCAGCGACGCAGTGACGGGCGCCGTGGTCAAGCAGTCCTTGATAGGCCCGAGTGACCGCATCGACAAAAGCACCCTGTTGCGGCAGTTCCGGGCCAAAGATGGCCTCAATGGCCAGCAACGGTTTGACCACGTTGCAACTGAGGCCGTGCTCTGCATAGATCGCCTGGAAGCGGGGTAGCAGGGGATCCCTGACATCGATCACCTCACCGTTTTCTCCCTCACCGCTGACATAACGCATCCATCCGGCGATGCCCAATGCCAGATGCCGGTAATCACTGCCGTTCTTCAGATGGAAGAGGACGGAGTCGACCATGCGTTGTGGCAGCTTTTGACTGCCATCCATGGCGATTTGCCAGGTCTGGTGTTTGAGCGAGGGGTTGGTGAAACGGGTGATCAGTTGTTGGGCATAGCCCTCGAGATTAGTTCCAACAGGCATGTTCAGGGTTGGCGCCTGTTCATTGAGCATCAGATCAAGTGCTGCCTGGCGGTAGGCCGGATTGGTCATGGTGTCTGCGATATGGGCATAGCCGCCGAGGTAGCCGAGATAGGCGAGAAATGAGTGGCTGCCGTTCAGCATGCGCAATTTCATCTCTTCAAAGGGCACGACATTGCTGACAAATTCGGCACCGGCCAGATCCCAGTTTGGTCGGCCATTGACGAAATTATCTTCAATCACCCATTGCCGGAATGGCTCGCAGGCAATACCACAGGGGTCAGCCACACCAATTGCCTGCTCAATCTCGGCCAGCGTCTCCGGGGTGGCTGCAGGTACGATGCGGTCGACCATGGTGCAAGGGAAGGTGACCTGCTCACGGATCCAGGATGCCAGCTCTCCATCGAGCAGTTCGGCAAATCCCAGAATGGACTGACGTGCAACATGACCATTTTCCTGCACGTTGTCGCAAGACATGACTGTAAAGGGGGGGAGGCAACGCTCTTTGCGCAGGCGCAGGGCGGCAACGATGCAGCCGATGGCGGAAGTGGGGGCATCAGGGTGCTGCAAGTCGTGCTGGATCAACGGATTCTGAGGGTTGAACTGCCCGGTGGCAGGGTCTGCACAATAGCCTTTTTCAGTGATCGTCATGGATACAATGGCGACTTGCGGTTCTGCCATCTTCTCGAGGATGGCGGACATGCCGTCAAAGGTGGGGTGCAGTGACTCCACCACAGAACCAATCACTTTGGGCTGTACGCTCTCGGCACCCTTCTCCAGCACGGTGTAGAGGTGGTCTTGTGCTCTGAGCGATCGGATCAGCTCCTCTCCACCGAACAGGTTGACCTCGCAGATCCCCCAGTCTCCGCCATGTTTAGCCAGCATTTCGTGCGTGATCAGTGCCTGATGTGCTCGATGGAATGCGCCGAAGCCAAGGTGGACGATCCGGCTTTTTAGTTCACCACGTAGATACATAGTGTTTAATTTTTTTGTATGAAGCTCACAGCTAGCAATATTCATTGGTATGTTATCCTTGTTGCTCAGTAGCCAAGCAAGATCTGAGGGAGCCACAAGCTAAGTTGCGGGATATATGTGACCAACATCAGTGAGATGAACATGGCCGCGTAAAAAGGCAGTAATGGTTTGATTACTCGGTCAATAGATATATTTGCAACCGAGCAGCCTACGAAAAGTGCACTTCCGACTGGAGGGGTACAGATCCCTATCGCCAGATTAAAGGTCATCATTACGCCAAAGTGGACGGGATCAATTCCTAGATCTAGCGCAATAGGTAGAAATATTGGTGTAAAGATGAGGACTGCGGGAGTCATATCCATAAAAATTCCCACAATCAGCAAGATGATATTTATTATCAATAAAAGTACCAAGGGGTTATCAGAAACTGCCAATAACGCATCCGAAATCATATAGGGGATGTCAGCATTAGCCATTGCCCAAGACATTCCCATGGATGCACCGACTAGCAATAGTACAATCGAGGTTGTAATCGCAGATTCGAGCACTATTTTTGGTAACTGTTTGAATGATACCTCTCGGTATATTAATACAGCCAAGACTAACGTGTATATAACTGCGATGGCGGATGCTTCTGTCGCAGTAAATATTCCACCAATAATTCCACCCATAATAAGTATGACGAGTAGTAACGAAGGCAGTGCTTTAACTGTAGTATCCCATATTTGGGAACAACTTGGTTTTGGGGAAACTGGATAGCCTCTACGTTTGGCGATAATACCTGCAACGATCATTAGGCTCAATCCCATTAATATCCCTGGGATATAGCCAGCCAAGAATAATGCTGCAATAGAAGTCCCCCCAGATACTAAAGAAAAAACAATTAGGGTGTTACTGGGAGGAATCAGTAAACCGCTTGGACAAGAGCTTATATTGGCGGCTGCAGAAAATGCAGGGTCATATCCCTCTTTTTTCTGCATCGGTGCCATAGTGCCACCAACGGCGGCAGCAGAAGCAACAGCAGAACCTGAAATAGCACCAAAAAGCATATTGGCCATTATGTTCACATGTGCCAGTGAACCTGGTAAGCGACCCCCAAGAACTTTCGCTAGGTTGATTAGTCGTGCAGCGATACCTCCCTGATTCATGATATTACCAGCTAAAATAAAGAATGGGATCGCTAATAGAGCAAAGTTATCCATTCCCACAGCCATTCGTTGCGCAACGACTGTGATTGCCGTATCAAGTGGTAATGCCATTGCGATGGTAAGTAATGAAGACAATCCGATTGCAAATGAAACCGGAAGACCAATAAACAATAATATTCCAAAACTTCCAAACAAAGTGAGAATGACTTGCCAGTCCATAAATTACACCTTAATCCTGATTAACATTGTTCGGGAACAACATCGAAACTATTTTGCTTTTTTGTCACAAGTAAAAGCATGAAGTGTATTGAGTAAATCACCATCAAGATGCCGGTGATGGGGAGGCAGAAATATACATACCCCATTTCGATACCGAGAGCTGGTGTTAACTGGCCTGCGGCTAAGGTTTGGATAGTTAGAACTGAACCGCCATAGATAAGTACAATAACCGCAAAGGCAGTGATCGCTATTTGAATGAAGAGCTCTGCCAAAATCTTTCGTTTACCACTTAGCTTCATGACGAGCAAGTCAATTGCTAGATGTCTTTTTTGTCCTGTGGTATAGGCCGCCCCTATCATTGCGACCCACATGAACAAATAGCGAGATAGCTCATCTGTTATGGTACTAGGGGTGGCAAAGATGTAGCGTGACAACACTTGCCACACGACACACACAACTAAAAAGACAGACAAGCAAATTGTAAATATTGCGAGCGTCTGATTTAGATGAAAGATAAATTTTTTCATTACTTATCAGTCCTTTTTGGGGGGGGATCTCCAGAATTGGTTGACCAGAGATTCCATTAAGTCGGTGTCAGTATAGGGAAGCGACTATTTACGTACTAGTGATAGCGGTCACATATGAACAGGTCGACCAAATTGTTCGCTAGTATTGTGATCTTGGTCGACCAATTTGGCTTTTCCCTTTGACTTGGCACGAGGTAAGGGGACATCATCGCTTCCGATAAACCTGAAACCCACTATTTGGTCAACCAGTCAGAGATGCGAGCAAACACAGGTTTGCTCTCTGGCTAATCGGAGAGTCACCTATGAATGCTGCTAAAACGTTGCTCGGTACTGTGATTGGAGCTCTGCTCTTGTTTGGGCCATCACAAGCTATGGCTGTGACCACTTTGAAATTGAGTCACAACCATAACCGTGATCATGCTGTGCACAAGGCAATGTCTGATATGGCAAAAGAGGTTCGCGAAAAAACCAGCGGAGAGGTGGTGATCCGAATTTATCCAGATGCTCAGTTAGGGTCGCAACGTGAATCGATGGAGCTGATGCAAAATGGTGCCCTTGACATGGTCAAGAGCAATGCAGCTGAGCTTGAGTCTTTCGGGGCTGCTTATTCGGTATTTAATCTGCCATATCTGTTTCGAGATAAAGAGCATCTATTCAAGGTCGAAGAGGGAGATATTGGTCGTGAAATACTGAATTCTACAAAGGCATCAGGTTTCGTTGGCTTGACATATTATGATGCTGGTGCTCGTAGCCTATATGCCAAGAAACCGATCACTTCGCCAAGCGACCTGAAGGGCATGAAGATAAGGGTTCAGCCTAGTCCATCAGCCATTGCTATGGTAAAGGCCTTGGGCGGAAATCCAACCCCCTTGGCGTATGGTGAGTTGTACACTGCATTGCAGCAAGGTGTTGTTGATGCGGCAGAAAACAACATCCCATCATTTAGCTTGAGCCGTCACAGTGAAGTTGCAAAATTTTTCAGCCTTGATGAACACACAATGGTACCTGATGTGCTGGTTGTTTCGACAAAGACACTAGATAAATTGACTCCAGAGCAGCAACAAGTTTTATATAAGGCTGCTGCTAACTCTTCTGAGTTGATGAAAAAACTATGGATACAGTCAGAGGAAAAGGAACGAGCTGTTGCAGAAAAAGCTGGGGTAATTTTTAGCAATGTGGATAAAGCACCTTTCGTGCAGGCTGTTCAGCCAATATATGCTGAAATACAGAAAAACGATCCTGAATTAGATGTGATGGTGGAGCGAATTAAAAACGAAAAATGATCATGAGTGGGGATGGGTACGTTCCAGCCATCCCTTACTCGAACAATTGGTTGACCAGTTTGTTACGGTTGCTATGATAGCTACTATCACATCTATTATTGCTGGGCTTTATTCTGATGACTATTGAAATCAAACGACCATATCAAGAGGTTGGGCAGTTTCTCCGTAATCAATTGTTGGATGAACAATACCAGGTTGGTGATCGTCTACCACCAGAACGTGACATTGCTGAGCAACTTGGCGTTGGTAGAACGGTGGTTAGAGAAGCATTGATCATGTTGGAGTTGGAAAATTTGGTTGAGGTCCGTAAAGGTTCTGGTGTCTATGTTATCCAGTTGCCGCAGCCAAAAAATAATGAATCTCTAAATGTGCCTCAAAGTATCGCTGGTCCATTTGAGATGTTACAAGCAAGACAATTATTAGAAAGTAATATCGCTGAGTTTGCTGCTTTGCAGGCTACACCTCATGACATATCTAAAATGCGCAAAGCGTTGGAGATAGAGCGGCAAGATTTGATTTCAGGTGAAGGGGAGGAAGGTGATCATATATTTCATCTAGCTATTGCCGAGGCCACTCAAAATAGTGTGTTAGTTGAGTTGTTTAAACAGTCGTGGGATATTCGTGAAACCAATTCCATGTGGAAAAAACTGCATGCAAGAATTACCGATTTGACATATCGACAAGAGTGGTTTGTCGATCATCAAGCAATCCTATCGGCTATGATAAAAAAAGATCCGGAAGCAGCTAAAAAAGCAATGTGGCAGCATCTTGAGAACGTAAAAAACAGATTGATGGAGCTTTCTGATAGTGATGACCCAAACTTTGATGGGTATCTATTCAGCTCTTATCCAGTATTTCCATCAAAAAGATATGACATTTCATAGTAAATGAATGTTTGAGTTTTTTGATGGTGTATCTAGCTTTTTATTAAAAGTAAATCGAGTTGCCACATATAAAATTATAGGTGAGTATATGGAACAAACATGGCGCTGGTATGGGCCTAATGACCCGGTAACCTTGAATGATATCAAACAGGCGGGGGCAACTGGCATTGTGACTGCCCTGCATCATATACCAAATGGTCAGATCTGGAATAAAGACGAGATACTCGCTCGCAAAGCATTAATTGAAGAAAAAGGCTTAACCTGGTCGGTAGTTGAAAGTGTACCTGTACATGAAGAGATCAAGACACATTCTGGCCAGTATCAGCAATGGATAGACAACTATAAAGAGTCGATCCGTAATCTGGCCGCCTGTGGTATTGATACTATCTGTTATAACTTCATGCCAGTGCTGGACTGGACCCGAACCGATCTGGAATACGAGATGCCGGACGGCTCCCGAGCCCTGCGTTTTGACCATATTGCGTTTGCCGCCTTTGAGCTCTACATCCTCAAGCGCCCGGGTGCCTTGCAGGAATATTCACCGGAAGAGCAGCAACAGGCATTCAGCTACTTTAATGAAATGAGCCAGGAGCAAATAGAGACTCTGACCCGGAATATCATTGCCGGCTTACCTGGTGCTGAAGAGGGTTATACCCTGGAGGCATTTCAGGCGCAGTTGGATAAATACAAGGATATCGACAAAGACCGTTTGCGGGAGCACATGGCCTATTTTCTCGATGAAATCGTACCTGTGTGTGAAGAGTCAGGCGTCCGTTTAGCTGTCCATCCGGATGATCCTCCCCGCCCGATCCTGGGGTTGCCGCGTATCGTCTCTACCATTGAGGATATCGCATGGCTGGTTAACCGAATTCCCAGTCAGGCCAATGGTATTACCATGTGTACCGGCTCTTATGGTGTGCGTGGGGATAATGATCTGGTTGATATGATCAAGCGTTATGGGAATCGTATTTACTTCACCCATTTGCGTTCAACCAAGCGGGAAGATAATCCGAAGACATTCCACGAAGCGGCTCACCTTGATGGTGATGTCGACATGTATAATGTGGTATTGGAAATTGTACGTGAAGAGCAACGGCGACTGAAAGATGGTGATAATAGACTTATCCCCATGCGGCCAGATCATGGTCATCAGATGATTGATGACCTGAAGAAGAAAACAAATCCAGGATACTCATGTATTGGTCGTCTTAAAGGGCTGGCTGAAGTGAGGGGATTAGAAATGGGTATAACCAAGGCCTTTTTCTCAAATAACTGACAATTATCGTGTCTGGTTGAATAGAAGACAGGAGGCTATCGAGCCTCCTTTCTTCTATCCGGAAATCCTTGATTGCCAGCCAAAAGATTGCGCCCCGGATCAGCTCTTGTTAGCCTGTGCGGCTCTGATAGAGGAGTGAACGATGAGCAAGGTACTTGATGAGCTGCTGGCGTTGCTGGCGCTGGAAAAAATCGAGGAGGGCCTGTTTCGGGGCCAGAGCCAGGATCTCGGTCTGCGGGCCGTGTTTGGCGGACAGGTAATGGGGCAGGCCTTGTCAGCCGCCAAGCAGACGGTCGAGACCGGCCGTCAGGTTCACAGTTTTCACTCCTACTTCCTGCGTCCGGGGGATGTGACCCGTCCCATCGTCTATGACGTGGAGAATATCCGTGACGGCCAGACCGTCTCTACCCGCCGGGTCAAGGCGATTCAGGGCGGCAAGCCCATCTTCTATCTCAACGCCTCGTTTCAGGTGCCGGCCGATGGTTTCGAGCATCAGGCGCAGATGCCGACCGGCATCACTCCGCCGGAGGAGCTCAAGAGCGAGCTGGAGCTGGTGCGCCCCTACGAGAACCTGATCCCGGCCTCCCTGCGCGACAAGATCCTCTGCGAGCAGCCCATCGAGATGCGCCCGGTGACCCTGGTCGACCCTATTCGGCCGACGGTGCAGGATCCGGTGCGTCACGTCTGGTTCAAGGCCAACGGCCAGATGCCGGACGATCTGCGGGTGCACAAATACCTGCTGGCCTACGCCTCCGACTTCAACTTCCTGCTCACCTCGCTGCAGCCGCACGGGGTGTCGTACTGGGAACCGGATATGCAGGTGGCGACCATCGATCACTCCATGTGGTTCCACCGGGATTTTCGCTTCGACGACTGGCTGCTCTACGTGGTAGACAGCCCGAGCGCCAGCAGCGGTCGCGGTTTGGTGCGCGGCCAGTTCTTTACCCGTGACGGGGTGCTGGTGGCGAGCACCATGCAGGAGGGGGTGATCCGTCGTCGCGGCAGTTAAGGCGCAAAGCGGATAGCAAAACGGGGTGGCACTGGCCACCCCGTTTTCGTTGCTGCGATGTGCGCGGGCGCTGCGGGATCAGCCGCCGCGCTGGTACTTGAAGCGCTTCTTGCGCCGGTAGGGATAGACATCCTCGAACACCCCCACCTTGATGTTGCTCTGCAGCATCTTCCAGTAGTTGGCGTCGAACATCTCCTTGTGCAGCTGCAGCATGATCTCCCGCACCTGCGGTTTTTGCAGCAGGAAGGTGGCGAACTCCTCGGGGAAGATGTCGTTGGGGGCGACCGAGTACCAAGGCTCGGCGCTCCACTCATCCTCGGGGTAGCGGGGCGGCGGGATCTGGCGGAAGTTGCACTCCGTCATGTAGCAGATCTCGTCGTAGTCGTAGAAGACCACCCGGCCGTGGCGGGTGACGCCAAAGTTCTTGAACAGCATGTCCCCCGGGAAGATGTTGGCCGCCGCCAGCTGCTTGATGGCGTTGCCGTACTCCTCCAGCGCGAGGCGGGTCTGCTGCTCATCCGCCTTGTCCAGATAGAGGTTGAGGGGGATCATCTTGCGCTCGGTATAGAGGTGCTTGATCACCAGCTTGTCGTCGCTGATGGTGAGCGCCGAGGGTGCCACCGTCTTGAGCTCGGCAAGGAGTTCGGGCGAGATGCGATCCAGCGGAAACTCGAAGTTGGTGAACTCCTGGGTATCGGCCATCCGGCCAACCCGATCGTGCTGTTTTACCAGCCGGTATTTTGCCTTCACCTGCTCGTGGCTCACATCCTTGGGCGGCGTGAACTCGTCTTTTATCACCTTGAACACCACATCGTAGGAGGGGAGGGTAAACACGCTCATCACCATCCCCTTGATGCCCGGCGCAATGATGAACTGATCTCGGCTCTGGGCCAGATGGTGGCGGTAGTGGCGATAGAGCTCGGTCTTGCCATGCTTCTGGCAACCGATGGCGTTGTAGATCTCGTAATCGGGCTTGTGGGGCATGATCTGGCGTAGGAAGGCGACAAACAGCGCCGGTTCACGGGCATAGACCATAAAGTAGGCACGGGCGAAGCCAAAGACGATGGAGGCGAGATCCGGCTCGAAGATCACCGTGTCCACATAGATGCTGTGGCCGGTGCTGAGCAGGGGCAGGATAAAGGGGAATACCTGATCTTTTACCCGGATCAGTCCCACCAGATAGGCCCCCTTGTTGCGGTAGAACACCTCTTTGAGCAGCTCGATGGCAAACGGCTCATCATGGAGGATTTGCGGGCCGTTCTCGGCAAGATGGCGGTGGATGTCGACAATATCCCGCTGCTTGTCCTCGTAGGGGAGGGTGAAGCTGTAATCCCCCAAAAGCTGGCTCAGGGTCTGCGGTAGGTGGGCGAGATCGGTGCGATAGACCCGCAGCAGGGCGCTTAAATCCGGTTTTTCGCCACGGCTGACAAAGGGGTGGATATAGAGGTTTTCGTCGCGGATATTGCGATGGCGAAAGATCCGGCGATAGACGGAGTTGAAGAAGGACTCCGCCACCTCGAAGTTGTCACAACGGGGTAACAGGTCGCTGAAGGCGCTTTTGACCCGCTTGAGCAGCTCCTGGGTGGCGTGGTGCTCCCCCATCATCTGGCGGATGGAGCTGGCGGTGGCCCCTACATGGTGGTCATAGAGGCGAATTCGCTCGCGCCCGGCGAGCTGCACCCCCAGCCAGTCACTGTTCTCGAAGCGGCTCTTGCTGCCCTGGGTTATCTCGAGAAACCGGCTGTAAAACGACTCGAAGCGTTGCAGGATAGTCTCGGCGACGGCCTGTTCCAATGGCTGCTGCATCTCTCTCTTCCTTGTGATCTGTCGGGCCGATAGCGCGAAGGATTGGGTGTAATTTGTTCACACGTCTGGCCACTATCGCAACATTCAAACGTCTGTTCAAGTGGCAATTTTCGGGGATAAACGGTAGATTGCGCCCCTGTTTTGGTGATGGTTTAGCGACTGTTTGCTGTCTGTTTGAGAGGCCGTCCGGCCTGTGAGGAAACCCGATGAAGCTCTATTTTGTCCTGGTGGCACCTGCCCGACCTGCGAACGTGGGGGCAGCTGCCCGCGCCATGAAAACCATGGGATTCGATGCCATGCGACTGGTGGCTAGCCGGGTACACGAAGAGGAGGAGGCGAGCTGGGTGGCCCACGGCGCTCAGGAGATCCTGACTCAGGCCGAAGCGTTCGAGACTTTGCCCGAGGCGCTGGCCGACATGGATCTGGTGATCGCCACCACCGCCCGTGAGCGCGGTCGCTACCAGCACTACCTCACGCCGGGGGAGATCCGCGAGCAGATCCGCAGCAAGCCTTCCCTCGACAAGGTCGCCATCGTCTTTGGCTGTGAGGAGTCGGGGCTATCCAACGAGCAGCTGGCCGAGGTCGATCTCATCAGCTATCTGCCCCTCAAGGTGAGCTACCCGTCCCTCAATCTGGGGCAGGCGATCATGCTCTACGCCTACGAGATGAGTCAGCTGATGGATGAGCTGAACGCCGACGGCGCCGCTGCGGTAGCAGAAAATTTTGATAACGCCGGGCAGGTTCGGGTGCTGAAAAGCAAAACAGCAGAATTGCTGGGTGAACTCGGGGTTTCGCAGGATGAAAAACTGCATCAATGGGTGATGGACCGGATACCCATGCTGCCGCAGCGGGATTTGAACATGCTCCACCTGCTCTGCAAAGACCTTGCGCGCAAACTTGGCAAAGAGGTTTAAGTTGACAGCCCATCGCCAGCCGCGGTATTGCTAAAAGCCAGCTTCGTCAACGAGTGTTCGTCATGCAGTTATTCACCAACGTCATCACCACCACCATTATTACCGGTACCACCACAGGTGGCACTGGGGCCGGTTGATGCGCTGACGAACAAGCACAGAAATCAGAAAAGGCCCGTACCCACCCAGTACGGGCCTTTTTGTTGGATTGGTTTTTAGATTGAATTTCATAGATTTACAGGGAGAGAAAGCGATGAGAGTGTTGAAATTTGGCGGGTCTTCACTGGCCGATGCAGAACGTTTTTTACGGGTGGCCGATATCGCGGTCAACACCCACGGCCAATCTCAGGTAGCCCTGGTGCTCTCTGCACCTGCCAAGGTGACCAATCATCTGGTGGCGCTGGTGGAACAGACCAGTCGCGGCATGGATGCCAGTTCCACCCTGTTTGAAGTCAACGGCATCTTCTCCCGCCTGCTGGCCGGGTTGAAGGTGGCCTATCCGGCGCTCGATGACAAGGCGCTGCTGGCCCGTCTCACCGCCGAGCTGGATCAGGTTGAGCGGCTGATGCAGGGCATTCGTCTGCTGGGCCTCTGCCCGGACAACGTGCAGGCGCGCATTCTGAGCCGTGGCGAGAACCTCTCCATCGCCTTTATGCACGAACTGCTGCGGGTACGCGGTCTGGATCTGGAGCTGATCGTACCGGAAGAGCTGCTGGTCACCGACGGCGGTTATCTGGAAGCCCATGTCGATATCGAAGCCTCCCGCCTGCGCTTTGCCGCTAAGGGGCTGCGTAGCGACTGTCTTTACCTGATGCCGGGCTTTACCGGTGGCAGCGACAAGGGCGAGACCGTGCTGCTGGGCCGTAACGGTTCCGACTACTCCGCCGCCGTACTGGCTGCCTGTGTCGATGCCGAGTGCTGCGAGATCTGGACTGACGTCGAGGGTTGCTACAGCTGTGACCCCCGTCTGGTGCCGGATGCCTACCTGCTGAAAACCCTCTCCTACAAGGAGGCGATGGAGCTCTCCTACTTCGGCGCCAAGGTGCTGCACCCGAAAACCATCGCGCCGGTGGCCCAGTTCCACATTCCCTGCCTCATCAAGAACAGCTTCAACCCGCAGGGGCCGGGCACCCTGATCGGCCCCGAGAGCGGCGACGATGACCTGAAAGTGAAGGCCATCTCGGATCTCTCCGGCATGTGCATGTTCAATGTCTCCGGCCCCGGCATGAAGGGGATGGTCGGCATGGCCGGTCGCATCTTCTCCGCCGTCTCCCGCGCCGGGGTCAGTATCGTGCTGATCACCCAATCCTCTTCCGAGTACAGCGTCAGCTTCTGTATCCACAGTTACGACCAGGATAAGACTCGCAAGGTGCTGGAGCGCGAGTTCGAGCTCGAATTCAAAAACCAGCTGCTGGAGCCGCTGGATATCATCAGCGATCTGGCGATCATCTCCCTCATCGGTGACGGCATGCGCACCAGCAAGGGGATGGCAGCCCGCTTTTTCACCTCGCTGGCGCAAGCCTCCATCAATATCGTCGCCATTGCACAGGGGTCGAGCGAGCGTTCCATCTCTGCGGTGGTGCGGGATCGCAAGGTGGCGGAAGCGATCAAGGCGTGTCACCAGAACTTCTTTGGCAGCCAGCAGTTTATCGATCTCTTTGTGGTCGGTGTCGGCGGCGTCGGTGCCGCGCTGGTGGATCAGATTGCCCGCCAGCAACCGGTTCTGGCCGAGCAGGGCACTGGCCTGCGGGTGGTCGGCATCGCCAACAGCCGCCAGATGGCGGTCAACAAGGATGGCCTGAACCTCGCCAACTGGCGCGAACAGCTGGTGGAAGCCCGTGACAGCTTCTCGCTGGAAGGGGTGAAAAAGCTGGTGGAAGATAGCCACATCATCAACCCGGTGATCGTCGACTGCACCTCCTCCGAGGCGGTGGCCGTCCAGTATGCCGACTTCCTCGCCGCCGGTTTCCATGTGGTCACTCCGAACAAGAAGGCCAACACCGGCTCGCTCGATTACTACAAGGCGCTGCGTCGCACTGCCCGCCAGACTCGCCGCAAGTTCCTGTACGAGACCAACGTCGGCGCCGGTCTGCCGGTTATCGAGAACCTGCAGAACCTCATCAAGGCCGGTGACAAGCTGCGCGCCTTCGACGGCATTCTCTCCGGCTCCCTCTCCTTTATCTTCGGCAAGCTGGATGAGGGGATGGCCTTCTCCGAGGCGACCAAGATCGCCCGTGGCAACGGCTTTACCGAGCCGGATCCCCGCGATGATCTCAACGGCATGGATGTGGCGCGCAAGCTGCTCATTCTGGCTCGTGAGGCTGGCATGGCGCTGGAGCTCTCCGATGTCGAGGTAGAGCAGGCGCTGCCACCCGGCTTTGATGTGAGCGGCGACGTGGAAGCCTTTATGGCCCGCCTGCCCGAAGCCGACGGCTGGTTCCGCGACCAGTTCGCCGCCGCCCAGCGTGAAGGCAAGGTGCTGCGCTATGTGGGCTCCATCGAGGGTGGCAAGTGCAAGGTGGCCATCAAGGCGGTCGGTGGCGATGAGCCGCTGTTCAAGGTCAAAGACGGGGAGAACGCGCTCGCCTTCTTCTCCACCTACTACCAGCCGATCCCGCTGGTGCTGCGTGGCTATGGCGCCGGTACCGAAGTGACTGCGGCGGGCGTCTTTGCCGACGTGCTGCGCACCCAGAACTGGAAGCAGGAGTTGTAAGCATGAGTTCAGACATGTACCAGAGCAGTAGCGTGGTCGCCTACGCGCCTGCCTCCAGCGCCAACCTGAGCGTGGGATTCGATGTACTGGGGGCGGCGCTCGCCCCCGTGGATGGCTCCCTGCTCGGTGATCGGGTGCAGGTAAAAGCGGCTGACGTGCCGTTTGCCCTCTCATCCGTGGGCCGCTACGCCCACAAGCTGCCGGACGATCCGAAAAAGAATATCCTCCATGACTGCTGGGTCGCCTATGGCGAGGCGCTTGAGAAGCGCGGCCTTAAACTCAAGCAGCTCGAAATGGTGCTGGAGAAGAACCTGCCGGTGGGCTCGGGGCTGGGTTCCAGCGCCTGCAGCGTGGTGGCGGCCCTTGAAGGGCTCAACGCCTTTCACGGCGCGCCGCTCGACGAGCACGACATGCTGCTGCTGATGGGGGAGATGGAAGGCAAGATCTCCGGCTCCGTTCACTACGACAACGTGGCCCCCTGTTATCTGGGCGGCATGCAGCTGGTGCTGGAAGAGCACGGCGTTATCAGCCAGGGTATTCCGGTGTTCGATCAGTGGTACTGGGTGGTCTGCTACCCGGGTACAGTGGTCTCGACCGCCGCCGCCCGCGCCATCTTGCCGGCCCAATATCGCCGTCAGGATTGCCTCACCTACGGTCGTCGGCTGGCTGCCTTTGTCCACGCCAGCTACACCGGACAGGAGGGGCTGGCCGCCAGCGTCTTGAAAGACGTGATTGCCGAGCCCTACCGCGCGGCGCTGATCGAAGGCTTTGCCGAGGTGCGGGCGCAGGCGGCCCAGAACGGGGCGCTGGCTACCGGCATCTCCGGCTCCGGCCCCACCGTGTTTGTGGTGATGAAGGATCTGGCGCAGGCCGAGCGGATGAAGGATTGGATGGAAGCACATTTCGTGCAGAACGAAGATGGATTTGCCCGGGTCTGCAAACTGGACATGGCCGGGGCACGGGTAACAGGAAGCGAGCTATGAATCTCTACAACATCAAGGACAACAGCGAACAGGTGAGCTTCGCGCAGGCGGTGCGTCAGGGCTTGGGTCGCGAACAGGGGCTCTTCTTCCCCGAACAACTCGAGCCGCTCGCCGATGTGGATGCTCTGCTCGATCTGCCGCTGGCCGAGCGCTCTGCCCGCATCCTGAGCCACCTGCTGGGGGACGAAGTGCCCGCCGCCAAGGTGAGCGAGCTTGTCAACGCCGCCTTCACCTTCCCGGCGCCGCTGGTGAAACTCAAGGATGGCACCTATGCCCTCGAGCTGTTCCACGGCCCGACCCTGGCGTTCAAGGATTTCGGCGGCCGCTTTATGGCCCAGTGCCTCGCGGCGTTTCGCACCAACGACAAGATCACTATCCTCACCGCCACCTCCGGTGATACCGGCGCCGCCGTGGCCCACGCCTTCTACGGGCTGGAGGGGATTGAAGTGGTGATCCTCTATCCCAAGGGCAAGATAAGCCCGCTGCAGGAGAAGCTCTTCTGCACTCTTGGCGGCAATATCCGCACCATCGCCATCGACGGTGACTTCGATGCCTGTCAGGCGCTGGTAAAACAGGCCTTTGACGACGAGGCGCTGAAAAAGGCCATTGGCCTCAACTCCGCCAACTCCATCAATATCAGCCGTCTGTTGGCACAGGTTTGCTACTACTTCGAAGCGGTGGCCCAGCTGCCCAAAGCTGACCGCGCCAAGGTGGTGATCAGCGTGCCGTCCGGCAACTTTGGTAACCTCACCGCAGGCTTGATTGCCAAGGCGCTGGGGCTGCCGGTGAAGCGCTTTATCGCCGCCACCAACGCCAACGATACCGTGCCGCGCTATCTGAAAACCGGTCAGTGGGAGCCGCACCAGACAGTGGCCACCCTGTCGAACGCCATGGATGTCAGCCGCCCCAACAACTGGCCACGAGTAGAGGAGCTGTGCCGCCGCAAGGGCTGGGCGCTGGAGACCCTGGGGTCAGGCATGCGTGACGACGCCCAGACCCGTGATGCCCTGAAACGGCTGCATCAGCTGGATTACCTCTGCGAACCCCACGGCGCCATTGCCTGGGATCTGCTGGGTGAACAGCTGGCCGAGGAAGAAGTGGGGGTGTTCCTCTGCACCGCCCATCCCGCCAAGTTCAAGGAGTCGGTAGACGAGATCCTGCATCTCGATGTGCCGCTACCCGGCCCTTTGGCCAAGCACGCCGAGCTGCCGCTGCTCTCTGTCAATTTGCCAGCGGAGTTTGCCCAGCTAAGGGCGTTTTTGGTGGGATAAGCCGCCGAGCTGAGATAACCGATAGAAATAAAAATCCCCCAGTGATGGGGGATTTTTATTTCTTAGGAATGAAGGATTAAAACCTATCTGCTGATAGTGTTAACTCAACAGTTATCTGTATAGATGGATGTCTTACGTTTATATATAGAATGTTAAAATTAACTGGGGCTGTAAGTGATAAAAATGAAGTTTTCTCATTTTTATAAAAAGGAACTGGGTTGAATATGGAGTCTGGTGATAACTAGGACTTTACATACTCAGATTGTAAACTTAATGAAGGTTGGGGCTGTTATTGAGAATGTCGCATTATTAATTTTAGGTGTTATTCTTTTGCGTTGATTTTTTTGTTAGTTCTCTATAATCATCTATGTTTAACTTTTCTTTATCTATGACAAAGTCAATCCCAAGAAACTTTAAAAGTTGATTGTTGTCGTCAAATTTTATACCCCATCTTTTTTGGAAGAAATTAGCCATTTTTATACCGCGCTCTAGTATTTCAATTGCTGTCCAATTCTCTTTGAGAGCAACTTCATTTTCAGAGTAGCAACCAAAAGCAAATCCTACAGTGTCATTTTCTCTACTTTTTTTCTCTTCAAAACATTTATTGCTTAAGCTAGAGTTTTTAGGTTTTGATAAAGGGACTAAGTTGCCAAGGCTGTTTTTAAGCTGGGCTCTTTGTTTTTGATTATAATGATTGTATTTAGTCGACCAACATTGTCTTCTGGCTGTTTGTGGATATATATGTTCAACGGATATATAGTCAAACTCATCTTCATCTTTGAAATGTTGCCAGTTTAATTTGACTCGCTTGGTTTTTGATTTTCCTCTAAGTTCTTCCTCATATTCATATAAAAAGTATCTTATCCCTTCCCAATGATAAAAACCATGCATGTTAAACTTTTTAGTCATGCTTTGCGTTAATGTTTTGCTATTTACTGAGCTGGACCACATGGCATGTAAATCATTAAAAACTTTGTCTTTATCATACGCGCCACTGGCTAAGTTTATCGATAGTCTGAGAAATTCATCGTCATTCCAATCCAAGGTCCATCGATACTCCACTAATGTGTTAACAAACAACATATTTTCTATGTTATTTAAAAGCTTTACTCTGTCGCTAGTATCTTTAACTTTCTCATAAAAGACTAAAATCAGTATCATGAATATTTCGTCTTCAGCGTTTCTTTCTATTCTATATATCCTTTCAAGTATAACTATTTCATTTTGACTGAAGTTGCTAAGCGTTGGGTTTAATATGTCAAACCAAGTTTGCACAGAAGATTTTATACTCTTTACATAATCATAAATAACACTGACATCAATATTTAGGTTGAAGGAGTTATCATTGTTGTTGCCATCATCTAAGGATAAGTCTAAGTTTCTGATGGTGAATAAGTTATCAAGCAAGTAACTTTGATATAGTCCTCTTAAATTTCTATGATGGTATCTAAATCTATGTTCACTATCATTTAAAACTTTCTCACCGAAATAATAGAAAAAGTGATTAAGCAAAAACGTATCATCATCAAGGCGTCTATCCTTGTTTTTGCCAAGAAAATGATAAACAGATTTCCATGCTTCATTTATTGAAAATCTTAATTTATTACTATCATTTTCATCACAACGCAGTTTTGTTGAAAGAAAAATAAGCCTATTTTTTAGAAGCTCGAGTATTGAAAGTTGTTTCCCTCTATTATTCATGGTTTCAAAGGTTATATATACATCAATGTCATCCGACATTGAGTAAATATTAAATAGGAAGTGCTGGGTTACTTTTTTAAAAACATCCTCTATCTCTGTGAATGGTAGTTTTTCAAGCCGTTCCTTGAAGAATGATTTTGCATTAAAAAGATTTTGAGTGTAAATAGTATCTTGTGCTCGGCTATCGATGTCAGTTTGTTCTTGGAATATATTAACCTTTAAAAATTCATAGCTAGGATTGTCTTTTTCGTATCCGAAAATATAAGATCGTGAAATGCCATCATCTTTCGAGTCAAAAATAAATCTTTTTTTGATTTCATCATTAGTAGAGTAGTTTAACTTCTTTCCTGAATGATTTGTCTCCAAGATAGCTTGAATCAGGAGGATTGATGTTGTGAGTCTTTGTTGTCCGTCAACAATATAATATGGGGCGAAACTTTTAGATTTTATTATCCATAAATCTTCAGACCAGTTAGAGTATATGGATTCGTTTACATCCTCTAATGTTAAAACGCCTACATAATGATTCTTACCATGCTCTAATTGTCTTAAATCATTCCAAAAGTCTTTTAATTGTTTCTTAGACCAAGCATAGCCTCGCTGGTAGTCTGGGATCCGAAATAATCTATCTGTGAATATTTTGTTTATATTAAGCAGGTCATTTTTCATCTTGCACCTAAATTTAAAGTTTTGTGCACTCATGTCACACATTGTGGGATGTTTGTATCACGTATGTTAGGCTAACCCCGTAGGTTGGTGCTGAACGAAGTGAAGCCCAACGTTTACCGTGAAAGCTAAAATTTATTTGGTTGTTGATTTTGATATGATCAAAATTTATCTTGTTTGGAAAGTCATATATCACGTTTGTTGGGCTTCGCTGCGCTCAGCGCCAACCTACAACACATTCCGAGCCGATTATTCCCGACCCGAGTCACTATTAATGGCCCAATCTGGCGTTATCCATCCTGCGGCGATATGGCGATGAATTGACGAGTAAGGCCAATCGACAGGTTTGGCACAATAACCATGTTTGACCGGATTGAAATGGATGTAATCGACATGGGCTTGCAGATCCTTGTCATCCCGGATCAGATGCTCCCAATAACGGCGTTGCCAGATACCGCGTTCCCGTTTTCTGACTCGACTCTCCCGTATCCGCTCTGTTTTGGCGAGATTTCGTGAAAAGCCTGCCTTGATCAGAGACCAGCGCATGGGATAGTCACTGTCATCCGGTGGTAGTTGCCAGATGGCATGGAGATGATCCGGCATCACCACCATGGCAATGATCTCGAAGGGGTGTTGTTGTTTGACGTTGCGGATCACTTCACGCAAAAGGTCGATATGACGTACCAGTAGATCCTGCTTGCGATCAGCTAGGTTGACGGTGAAGAACCAACATGCCCCGCTGGTTGTTGCTCGGCGATAGCGCATGGTTCTCCTTTCCGGTGTCGGGGGTGAAATATCCGGTCTGTTCGGTTACACGAAATGGGAACCAACTAATCGAAGGCATACGTGTTGGGCTTCGCTGCACTCAGCGCCAACCTACGCAATGCATCAATCACTGTGCAAAACCCACGCTACCGCCCGTGGATTACAGCTTCCAATATGCTCCATTAACCAGCGAGGGTTGCAATCCATCACTGATGAATAGGCACCGGATGGCTATGTTAAGCCAATCGAATCTGGCCACACCAGTCAAAAAATGACGTAAGTGTCAGTAATGACTGATTTTTTGCGCTGGCTCAATAAAAGGGTGTGGGCGGAGGCAGGATTCCCATGACCCTTGATTCTATTTGGGTTGGCGGGTGTGGCGGGAAGGTAGGGGGCAGGCTTGCTGCTGGAGAAGGCTTTACGGGGACAATCCCGCTCAGCCAATCGGCGCTATAGTGCGGGCGATGGTTGCTCTGTGCTCCGCTCCCAAGCTGGCGAGGTGGGGGATCTGCGGCAACAATCAGCTGTTGCAATTACAGCTATTTGCAACACATCGTCATGCAAATATGACCATGCAAACACATCACCAGATAGAGAGGAGATCACCCATGAAGCGTACCATCCTGTTCGGCCTGCTCTGCGGCAGCGTGCTGCTGGCCAATCCGGTCTTTGCCAACGACACTGCCCAGTTACAGTGCGAGGCGCAGGCCGCAGCCAAAAAGCTTAACGGCGCCGCCAAAACCAGCTTTGTCGGCAAGTGTGTGAAAGATGCCGCGGGCGCCGCGACTGGCGAATGCGAGAAGGCGGCCGCCGACAAGAAGCTGGCCGGTGCGGCCAAGAACAGCTTTATCCAGAAGTGCGTGAAGACAGGCGCGGCAGTGGATCCGGCGGCCAAGTGCGAGAAGGCGGCGGCCGACAAGAAGCTGGCTGGCGCGGCCAAGAACAGCTTTGTCCAGAAGTGCGTGAAGGATAGCGCCGCCAAGTAAGGCATTTTCTCATCCGGTGTGTTTGCGGGGGGCCATCAGGCCCCCCGCGCTTTTTATGCGTAGTGAACGCCGTGAAGCCCAAGCGTTGTCGGGAACATTAAACTCGGTTGCTGATCTTCTATGACCGGGCTCCCTATCTGGTTTTGGACATATTATCTCCCGCTTGCTGGGCTTTGCCTTGTTCAGCGTCAACCCATGAATGGTATCCATCACGGTTCACCGCCCACGCGATCGCCGATGGATTACCACTTCCGATTTGAGCCATTAACCCGCGAGGGGGCCACCCATCACTGATAAATAGGCATCGGATGGCTGGCGATAAGCCCCTCTTCAGCGGGAAGAGGGGCCGCAATAGTGCTCCCTGGCGGGCCGAGTTAGCCGAGGCTGGCCCAGGCCAACCGCAGTTTCAGTCCCGGGCCCGAGCTCCAGCCAGTGGTGGAGCTCACCAATTTACCCTGCTTGATGATGAGGAAGCTGGGGGTGACGCTCACCTGCCAGCGGGCGGCAAGGTTGCCATGCTCATCATTGTGGGTCGGGAAGGTCAACCCCTTCCTGGCCATCCCCTGCTGCAACCTGGCTTGGTCGCCGGAGCGCAGCGCCACTGTCAGCACGTTTTCGCCGTCTCGCCATAGCTGCTCCACTGTCGGTGTGGTAACACGGCAGACTGCGCACCAGCTGGCCCAGTAATAGATCAGCAGTGGTCTGTCCCGACTCATTGTCTGCAGGTCGGCCAGAGTGCCATCTTGCAACAGCAGTTGAGGCAGCGGGCTTCCCTCTGGCAGCGCCGGACTGCGCCAGAGGTCCAGCGCCGTCGAAATAATCACCGCCAACAGCAGCAGCCAGAGGGCCTCCTTGCTCCAGCGGCGCAGACGGAGGAGCCGGGATGATGTTGCTGTCATGATTGCCCCTTGATGACCAGTGCGTTTTTGACGTTGCCCCCGAGCGCTATATGAGGGAGATCAGCCGATTGCCGATAATTTCCCCCTTGCGCTGCGGGTATGCCCCGCTCTCCCGGCAGGGTCTGTATGAGCAGGATATATCTCATCTTGTTTCTCCTTGAACAGGGGCGTTCGCAGCGTGCTCCAGAGTGGCCAGCAGAGTTGCACGATCCAGCAGGGGAGAGAGGATCTCGCCACCCGGTAGCCCGGGGCCATAGATTTGGTTGAAAGGAATGGCCACACTGCCGCGTTGGCGCAAGAAGCCGGCGATGCTGTCTGAGGGGCGGCTCCAATCCCCGCGCAAGGCCACCACATCGGGGGCACTCAGTGCTCGTTGCACATCATCGCGCAGCAGCACGTTGAATTTGTTGGCTTTGCAGGTGATGCACCAGTCGGCGGTCACATCGACGAAGACCCGCTTGTGTTGTGCCAGGGCGTCCTGGATGGCCTGCTCCGAGAGTGGCTGCCAGTGGACGGTATCCTGTTGTGGTTTGCCCTCCATGGTGAAGGCGCCGCCGAGCAGCAGGGCGGCGACCAGCAAGCAGCCCAGCGCCAGCCCCAGGGTTACACCGCGAATACCGTGGCGCCATACGACCGCCAGCAGCAGGGCCACCAATATCAGCACCATCAGGATCACAACCCTGTTATGGCCGATATGGTTGCCAAGCAGGCTGAGCAGCCAGAGGCTGGAGCCCAGCATCATCAGGCCGAGCAGGATGCGCAGGCGCCCCATCCAGCGTCCCGGTTTTGGCAGCCAAAGCGCGAGACGGGGCAGGGCGGCGATGAGCAGCCATGGCAGGCTCATGCCAATCCCCAGTGCGGTAAAGACAAGCCAGAGTTGACCGGATGGTGCCCCGAGCGCAAAGGCGACTGCGGTGCCAAGGAAAGGGGCGGAGCAGGGTGTTGCCAGCAGAGTGGCAAAGCAGCCCTGCAGAAAGTGACCGGCCATGCCGTTGCCACCCGCGGTTGCCAGGCGGGTGTTGACATTGCTCGATAACCTGATCTCGAACAGCCCCAGCAGGTTGGCACAGAACAGCAAGGTCACCACGCCCATGAAGCCGATAAACCAGACGCTCTGGAACTGGATACCCCAGCCGACGGCCCCCTGGGTGGCGCGCAGCAGGGTGCTCATCAGTGCCAGCGCCCAAAAGGAGACCAGGATACCAGCGCTTGCCGCCAGGAACTGCAAGCGAACCGGGCGACGCTCACGGGTCTCCAGCTGCAGTACTGATCCCAGCTTGAGGGCCAGCACCGGCAACACACAGGGCATCAGGTTGAGAATAAGCCCCCCAAGCAGTGCTGCCCCCAGGATCCAGCGCAGCGAGTGGCCACCAGCGGGTAGTGGCAGGGGATCACCTATGGTGACCTGGCTCTGCCAGGCTTCGTCACCGTTGACCAGTACCACGCCCAGTTGCTGATGACGGATATCCGGTGCATCCCCTTGCCAGCCATCGCTGACCGGAATGCGGGCAATCAGGGTATTGCCCTGCACCTCCAGGCTGGGCTCGCCAAACTCGACCCCCTCCAGCTGCTGGAGGAAAATCTGCGGAGCCCGCCACCCCTCTTGCTGCTTAGCGCTCAGCTGTAGCCGGTTTTGCTGGTAGCCGGCCTGGAGGTTTACGCTCTTGGGCATGGCTTGAGGCAGCTTGCTCATCGCCTGTGCATAGGCAAGGTCGAATCCGTCCGGTGCCGTACCATCCAGAGCAAGGGCAAAAGGGTAGTCGGTCAGGATGCAGACGTTACTGCAGGTTGAAAGGCGTAACGTGCCGGTCAGCGCCTTGCGGTTGCCATGGCCAAGGCTGATGGGAAAGGTTACGGCCTGCTGATACCCCTGGGTCGACATGCCGCTGACCGCGAATCGCTCTGGCACTGGCCAGTGCCATTGTTGAGTGAGTTGGGGATCATCCCAGAGAATTTCAGGGGCAATTCCCCCTTCACCCGGGTTTTGCCAATAGGTTTTCCAGCCGGACTCGAGTGCCAGACTGAGCAGCACCCGGGGCTGTGCCGGATCCCGGCTATCTGCTTGCAGCCGGATTTGTGCGTGATCGTTGCGGGGGCTGGTGAGCCAGCCGGTATCGCTGGCCAATCCGATGGATTGCCACAGCAGGCTGCCCAGCAAGAGGGCAGTCTTGAAGATGTTTGACATGGTGTTGTCTCTTGAAAATGAAAGTCAGGGTGGTTTAAGCCGCGACTGACTCATTCTCGCCAGACACAAAGGGTGAGATGAAGCCGCCGTTCTGGCGGAGAGATATTTCTGGGTGGGGGGAGGGGGGGCGAGCAACGGGACAGTGGTGCCAGCAGGGCGATCAGGAATGCGATGGCAAAGAAGAGCTGTTCGGCGCATTGCACGCTGGCGGCACTGAGCCACTTGCCGTTGAGCTGGCAACTGCCGGGTTGCGGCGTTGCTGCGCGGCCATCCTCATCGACATCGACATCGATGGCGGAGGATGGGACGGTCAGCATATGGCAGCCCGCGGCTATCTCCAGCTGAGCCAGCCTGGTCAGCGGCTGGAGTGCACAATTGAGCAGCAGAATGCAGACCAGCAGCAGGAGTCTTGTCGCCACGCGTTGTCGCAAAATCATGTTGCTCCTGCACTCTTGGAATGGGGCACATCCTATCGATCAATGACAGCCCGGGCAAGCCGGTCGGATGAAGCCCCGTTTCTTGCAACCGGTGAGTCGCCACGTTTGCCCTCGTAGCTGGCCGAGTACCGAGCGTGCTGGCCAGATCAGTCTGCCAATGCTTCGGACAAGGGGGGAGTCGTTCAGCTGCCAATCGCCGATAATGCCCCGCGCATTCCGGCGGTCAGGGCCAACAGCCCCCTCGAGCCCTGAATGGAAATGGGTATATGGGATCCATGCCGCGACGAGGAAGGCCGGGTTGGAAATGGTTCATTTGGTGCAAGATCATCTCTTTAGGTCGTCAAAAATTGAAACCGTTTTCAGAAATCCTTTTCAACTGTGATCCGCTTCAAAGCTTTTTCGGGCGCCAACCTCTAGCATTGGCTCCACGAATTAGGGGCTAGCGCTCCCGATTTTCCCGCTGTGGGAGGTAACCGGATGATCCGGCTATTTCCTTCGTTACTTTCGACGGTCATCATGGATGGCCGTTTTTTTTTGAGTTATTTCACGGTAAAGGGTCGAGCCGCTGGCGCTTTACCGTTAAAATTCCGCTTTTGCACTTGCCCGTGAGTCTTGATGTCTGCGTCCACCCTCTCTTCGGATAGTTATGCCCTGCTCGCCACCCTGCAATTGCAGCGCGTTGCCAGTACCCGTTTGCTGCAAGAACAACTGGCGATAGGCCATGCCCTGATCGATAAACTGACCCGATTGCAGGATGCGGGGCTGGTCAGATTGCGCGGGGAGCAGCAGTGGAGCCTGACCGCCGAGGGGACGCTGGCGCTGATCCTGGGGGTGCGTGCCGGTCTCTGCCCGGCGCCGGACTGGAGCCGGGTGCCCTCATTGACCGGGCAGGATCTCACCCATGCGGTGGTGCGCGAGCTCTGCCGCGGCAAGGCGGGGGAGATCCCCACCTATTTCTCGGCCAGCGATCTGCTGACCCTGCTCGATACCCCGGACGCTCACCAGTTGCTGGCGGGCTCCAGCCCCGCCTGGCAGCAAATGTTGCTGGAGCACTTCTCGCTGCAACTCTTGCTTGATGCCCCCTATGAAGAGCGCTGGCCGTTGGCCAATGCGCTGGTGCGCTGCGCCCCCGAGGTACAGGCCCGGGCCAAAGCGTTCGAGGCGGAGTGGCGCTGGCTCTGCGGGGATGGCGAGAGCACATCGCCAACCGGCGAGGACAAGGATGCCGCCCCCGGCTGGCCAGCCCTGCAGGCGCTGGCCCAGCAGCGCCAGAGCGGCCCGTTTGGCGAGCGACTGCTCACCGCGCTGGGCCAGTGGCAGGCAACCGATGAGGGTGAGGCGGGCCAGTGGCCCCGTTCATTCAGCGCCCTGCTCTGGCTTGGCTGGTTGCAGCAGGCCGATCCCGTCATCGCCAGCGAACAGCGCAAGAAGTGGCAGCGCAGTCTGACTGGCCAGTTCCCCCTGCTTGCCGACTTGCTCAGCCAGTGGGCGGGCGATCGACACGGCCAGGCGGTCGGCCTGTTCGATACCCTGCAGCTGCCGGTGGAGGAGCTCCACTGGGGCTATCTCTGGCTCGATCTCTGCGCGCTGGCACGTCACGGAGCCCAGAGCCCGCAGGTGGCCATGTTGCACAAGTGGGATCTCTCCCATCTGCTCGATGCCGAACCCCATCATCGCCTGATGGCATTTTGTCAGGATCTGCTGCGCATCTTGTTGGGCGAGGCGGCCAAAGGGGCGCCCTTGTGCCAACTGCGCGGCAGTGAGGAGAGTACGCAAGAGGGCAGTGACGAGCAGGATGATGACGGGGACGAGGATAAAACCGCGGCCTCTGCCAGCTGGCTCAACTGGTTGCAGGGGCTGGGACGCTCCAGTGGCGTACGCAAGCCGCAGGAGCGGTTGGTGTGGCTGCTCCATGCCGATGGTCCCGAGCTGGAGTGCAAGATCCAGAAGCTGAGCACCAAGGGGGAGTGGACCGCCGGTCGCCGGGTCGATCCGGCTCTGCTCTCTACCCAGTATGCCGCCATGCTCGACGAGCATGACTGGGCACTGGTTCGCACCCTGCCACGGGTGATGGGACGACTGCTGCGGGATGTCTGGGCGCCGCTGGCCGATCACCCCCGTTTGTTCAACGCCAAGGGGCAAAAGCTGCAACTGGCCATCAGCGCCCCCCTGCTGCAGGTGGTGGCTACCGAACAGGGGATGAGCGCGCAGCTCTGCCCCGATGCGGCCGCCCGCGGGGCCCATATCATGCCGCTGGCGCAAGATCTATGGCAGCTGATCCTCACCCCGCAGCCGCTGCTCGACCGCTTGCCAGCGCTCGAATCCATCCCGCTGCTGCCCGCCGAGGGGCTGGCCGAGCTTCAACGCACCCTGGACGCCATTCCCGAGCTGCCCTGGCACAGTCAGGTTGCGGGGCTTAGCGGCAACGCCGAACTGGCTCCCTGGCCGGGCATTCCTTCGGTGCAACTGGATTGGCAGGATGGTCAGCTGTCGGTCAAGCTGGTGACCCGCTTTGAGGATCTGCCGCCCCAGCCCCTTGGCAAGGGGGAGGCGATCGTGCGGCAGGGGATCAAGGCGTACCACTACTGGCAGCGGGATCTCGCGGCCGAGAAGCTGCAGGCCCAGTTGCTGCGCAATCAATTGCCCATCGGCCTGCCCGGCAGCGAGTGGCTGCTGCAGGGGGAACAGGCGCTGGCGCTGGTCAATGCCCTGCCCGAGCTGGTGGATGCCGGTGTGGTCATTCACTGGCATCAGGACAGCGCTCGCCTCAAGAGCCTTGATGAAGCGGCTCTGAGCCTGCGCATCGAGCGGCGGCAGGACTGGTTCCAGGTCGAAGGGGCACTGGCGCTTGATGAGCACCAGATCCTCGATCTGCGCCTTATTCTGCGCCAGATGACCCCGGGGCAGCGCACCGTTCAGCTCGACGAGAAGACCAGCCTGATGCTGAGCGACAAGCTGGTGGAGCGGCTCACCATGCTGGGGGCCATGCTCGATGAAGAGCAGCGCATCAACAACAAGCTGGCCTATCCGCTCACTCGTCTGCTCTCGGTCATTACTACCGAAGGGGATGCAGCGTGGCAATCCCTTCAGCAGGAGTGGCAGCAGGAGGTCGATTGCCCGGACGAGCTGCTTACCTCCCTGCGGGACTATCAGAAAGAGGGGGTGCGCTGGATGGCGACCCTGGCCCATCACGGTTTTGGTGCCTGTCTGGCCGATGACATGGGTCTGGGCAAGACGCTGCAGGCGCTTATCGTGCTGCGGATGCGCCAACACCTTGGCCCGGCGCTGGTGGTGGTGCCAAAGTCAGTGGTCACCAACTGGCAGGAGGAGGTGGCCCGTTTCGCCCCCGAGCTTGATGTGGTGGTGTTCGAGAACCCGGCCGAGCGGGAGGGGATCATTCGCGAGGCCAAGGCCGGTCAGGTGATCCTCATCAACTACGGCATGCTTGGCAGCCTGGCGGAGGCGCTCAAGTCCCGCCGATGGTCCAGCATGGTGCTCGATGAGGCGCAGCAGATCAAAAACGCCGGTACCCAGCGCGCCAAGCTGCTGTTCCAGCTCGACGGCGATTTTCGCCTCGCCCTCTCCGGCACTCCCATCGAGAACCATCTGGGGGAGTTGTGGAGCCTCTTCACCTTTATCAACCCGGGGCTGCTCGGCAGCCTTGGCGAGTTCAAGCGTCGCTTTGGCAAGGCGGTCAAGGATCCCCAGCACATGGCGCTGCTGCGGGCGGTGATCAGCCCCTTTATCCTGCGTCGTCTCAAGCAGCAGGTGCTGACCGAGCTGCCGGACAAGACCGAGATCATTCACCACATCAGCCTCTCCCCCGAAGAGCGCCAGCTCTACGAGGCGACTCGGCGGGAAGTGGTGCAGCAGGTGCAAAGCGCCGATGGCCGCGCCCTGATGCATGTGCTGAGTGGCCTGACCCGGCTGCGCCGCCTCTGCTGCTCGCCGGAGCTGGTGATGCCAGAGTGGTCGCAAACCAGCAGCAAGTTGGACGAGGCGATGGCCCTGCTGGAAGAGGCGATCGACGGCGGTCATCGGGTGCTGGTGTTCAGCCAGTTCGTCGATCTGCTGAGTCTGCTGCGGGCCCGCATCGAGCAGAAATCCTGGGATTACTGCTATCTGGATGGCGGCTGCTCCGCCAAGTCCCGTCAGGACTCCATCCTGCGTTTTCGCCACGAGGAGGTGCCGCTATTCCTCATCAGCCTCAAGGCGGGGGGGACCGGCCTCAACCTCACCCAGGCCGATACCGTGCTGCACCTCGATCCCTGGTGGAACCCGGCGGTGGAAGATCAGGCGAGCGATCGGGCGCACCGGATGGGGCAGACCCAGCCGGTGACCGTTTACCGGCTGGTGTGCGAGCAGACGGTGGAGGAGAAGATTGTCGCTCTGCACGACGAGAAGCGGGCGCTGGCCGATGGGTTGCTGAGCGGCCAGTCCGAGGTGCGCGGGCTGGATGTGGAGAGCCTGCGGGCCCTGCTGATGGGCTGATTGGCGACGCCGCCTTACATACCGTCTATCGATACAGAAAAGGGAGAACATCCAGAGATGTTCTCCCTTTTCTTATTTGGGATGCAGATGCGGGATTCGTCGTTTACCGCGGCAAGGCGGCGCAGCTATCCCTGATCCAGTCACCCCTGATAGAGATAGAGGTGCAGCCGCTCGATGATGGGCTCACCGCCAATCTTGCGATCTCGCCGCGCCTGCCGGCTCTTGGGGGGATAGTTGCCCAGATGGGTGACCGCGGGCGGGGTATCGGAGCAGAGCAGCAGAGGCAGGCTCGCCTTGATCTGCTGCTTGCGCGGGGTGCGCTCCAGCCAGAGCAGGTTGATCATCGGGTGGGTCTTGACCGGGCGGCGGATCCGCAGCTCGGCATCGGCGGGCAGACGGCGAATGTCGTACACCTCCTGATCCACCATCTTGCTCCACTCCTCGTTGTTGGAGAGGGCCGGTATATAGCGGCGGCTGCGCTCCAGCATCTCAAGCACCTGCTCGCGACTTAGGCGATTGATGGTCTGCTTGTCAGCCCAGGTAAAGCCAAGGGATTGCAGCTCCCCTGCCAACAGGGTCAGTTTGCGGTAGACCTGCAAGGTGATCACTCCGGGCAGGGCGGTATGTACCAGCTCGAACTTCTCGTCCCGTCCCCCCGCCTGCTGCACCAGCGCTTTGAAATCGAGCTTGCGCTGATTGATCTTCTCAACCAGAGGCTGGATCAGTGGAGCGGCGGCGGCAGGAAAGCGCAACCAGCCGGGCAGCCGATGAGTTGCCTTGGTGGAGCAGCCGGGGCGGGCGCTGTGGTCCCGATAAGCGGCGAGGGTGGCCGCCAGCGCGGCTTCACCGTTGAGGTAACCCACCTCAATTTGCTCGATCGGGTCGTGCTCTTCCCCCTGCGCAACCGGAGGGAGGGGATATACATGGGCCTCCTGCAGCTCGAGCTGGCCGAGCAGGGTGGCCAGCTGATCCAGAGAGGCTTCAATGGCGGCCATCTGTTGACGCAGGGCGGCGGTCGGGGTAAAGGTATCCATCGATGATCCTGTGGTCTGACCCGCTGTTGACGACATCAGGTATGACATTGCTGCGGGTAGCAAAACTACTGTATAAATAAACATACCAGCATGCGGTTGGAGTGCCAAGAGGCACTTTGAGGAGGGGGCAATGTGCGCCTCTGAATGGGGATGTGGTAATGGTTTTATTTATGTTTCAGGGTGTTAAACAAAGATCACCGCAAGATCATTAAATTAACAATTACGTGTAGCTCCGCTGTTGCCAGCTGTTCACACCTTGTCCATCCCTGCATATGTAAAGCAGTAAAATGCATATATAGATGGGTGCCATGCAGCACAATATGCTGTGCGACTCTGCTGGCCAACTGTTAAAATAATTATTTGTTTAAAATCAAAGCGTTAAAATTAAATCCTGCCGTTTTTAGACATTAGATTTACTAATGTAACGTATCAAAATTCGTCAATTGAGTCGGCCCTGCTCCCTGACTAAGCTTTGCGCATCAAATAAAGCCCAGTGCGTAAACAAATATTCAGAGGAGCCACATCATGGCCAACATGGCTTATACCGAAACCGGTTACCAGCATTCCAGCCAATTGAATCTGGTTGCTCGCGTTAAAATGACCGTTCTGACCTGGCTGGAACGCAGCCGCAGCCGTCGCCAGCTCTCCGAGCTGCCCGAGTACCTGCTCAAAGACATCGGCCTGAACGAAGCTGACCGTTATCAAGAGACCACCAAGCCGTTCTGGCGTGGTTGATCTACCGGGCATGGATGCCTTGTTTTTCTGCTGAGTCGTTTGCTGTTCTGCCCCTGTGGGGACCAACTGCCAGGTCTGTTATTGTCTGTTTTATCTCCCCCCGTTTTCCCCCTGTTATTTGTTGATCCTTTTTCCTCTCCTCTTTATTCCACATCGCTACTGTCATTGCTGTCATCGTTCGATTGTTATCACACTTGTATCGTTAATGTTTGAATTTGTTTAAAAAATTATTTTAAGCCACGATGCCTTGCGTATAATCCGGCCATAGTATTCCAGCGCAAGAGGGTGAGACGGATGATTCCCCAGCACGATTTTTTGGCCATGACCCGCAGCCACGAGTGGCAGCTCGATCCCTTTGATTTTGCGCTGCCGGATGGCACGCAAGTCAGCGTCTGGGATACCGGTGTCATCTGTCTGGAGCCTGCCAGCGGAGCGGGCGGCCAGCCGGGAGAACGCAAGGATATCGTCCTCTCCTGCGGTATCCACGGCAACGAGACTGCCCCCATCGAGATCTGCAACCAGCTGCTGAGCCGTCTGCTCTCAGGCGAGCTGAGCGCCCGCCATCGGGTGCTGTTCCTATTTGGCAATCCGGCGGCGATGAATCTGGGGCTGCGAGAAGTGGAGGAGAACATGAACCGGCTCTTCTCTGGCGCCCACAGCAAGGGGGAGGGGCTCTGCAATCGGGAGCGGATCCGCGCCATGCGCCTCGAGCAGTATGTTAGCCGCTTCTTTGCCGATCCGGCTCGTCCCCGTTACCACTACGATCTGCACACCGCCATTCGCGGTTCGCGCCACGAGAAGTTCGCCGTCTACCCCTTTCCCCACGAGCGGCCCCACTGCCGCGAGCAGGTGCAGTTCCTCGGCGCCTGCGGGGTGCGCACCATTCTGCTCTCCGCCAGCCCGACCACGACCTTCAGCTACTACAGCTCCCGCCAGCATGGGGCCCATGCCTTTACGGTGGAGCTGGGCAAGGTACGGCCATTTGGTGAGAACGATATGACCCGCTTTATCGAAACCCGGCAGGCACTGCAGGAGCTGGTCACTCAGGATGAAGTGGCACTGGAGCCGTGGCGGGCGGACGATTTCACCCTGTTTGCCATCGATCGGGTGATCACCAAAAAATCGGAGCAGTTTCGCTTTCTATTCGCCAGCGATGTGGACAACTTCACCGAATTTCCGCAAGGGTTCGTGTTGGCCGAGGATGGTGAGCTGCGCTACACGGTCGAGAAGCCGCGTGAGGCGGTGGTCTTCCCCAATGCCAACGTGGCGATCGGTCAGCGCACCGTGCTGATGGTGGTGCCGACAAGGCTCTGGGAATAGCGGTGATAGTTTTGCCTGCAGAGCGGTGATGCATCCGCAGGTGGCGCCAAGCCATTGTTTTAGTCGGCGGCTCAGACACAGCAGCGGTTAGCCGCAGTAATAAAAAACGGGGCCAGTCAGATGACTAGCCCCGTTTTTTATCGGGTTCAAGCGGTGAGGCTTAGGTGTTGTTCTTCACAAACAGAGTCAGCTCCTGACCGGGCTTGAGGTAATCCCCTTTATCCAGCTGGTTCCAGCGCATCACATCGTTGATGGCCACCTGGAAGCGAGCCGCGATGGAGGAGATGGAGTCGCCACGACGAACCTGATACACCATCGATTTGTCGCTCTTCTTCCCTTGCTTGGGATAGACCACCAGCTTCATGCCTGGCTTGAGCGCCGACTTGGCATTCAGCCCATTCCACTTGGCGAGCTCTTCGTGGGAGACACCGTGCGCCTGGCTGATGCTCCACAGGTTGTCACCCGAGCGCACCTTGTAACTGACCTTGGCCTTCTGGCTGCTGCCACGGCTTGCCAGCTGCTGCGGTTTGCTGGCGGAGCTGGCCTTGCTGCTGACCTGACCATGGGTCGGGATCACCAGTTGTTGACCGCGACGCAGGTTGTTGCTGCGCAGATTGTTGGCCAGTTTCAGCTCGCTCACGCTGACGCCGTGATTCTGGGCGATGCGCGACAGAGTATCGCCACTGGTGACCTGATAGGAGCGGGTACGAATACGCTCGCTCTTGGGCAGATCAGCTAGTGCCAGCTCCAGGGTATCGGCATACTCCACCGGTACCAGCAGGCGGTAAGGGCCACGGGGCGACATCACGCCACGGCTCAGGGCTGGATTGACCTCCTTGAGCTGTGACGTGCGCAGACCTGCCAGTTGGGCGGCCACATTCAGATCGATCTGGCTGCCAGTCTCAACCACACGCAGCTTCGGCTCGTTGGCGAGCACCGGCAACTGGATATTGTACTTGTCCGCATTGCTGATCATGTCAGCCATGGCGAGGATCTTGGGCACATACATCCGGGTTTCGCGCGGCAGATCGAGCGACCAGTAGTCGGTCGGCTTGCCTGCGCGCTGATTACGCTGGATGGCGTTGCGCACCCGGCCTTCACCGGCATTGTAGGCGGCCAGCGTTTGCAGCCAGTCACCGTCAAAGAAGCGGTTCAGGTATTCCAGATAGTCGAGCGCCGCATTGGTGGAGGCCAGCACATCGCGCCGTCCATCATACCAGTTGTCGTGGCGCAGACCGAAGTTTCTGCCTGTCGCTGGCACAAACTGCCAGAGTCCGACGGCATTGCTGCGGGATCGGGCATGAGGATCAAACATGCTCTCGATCATCGGGACAGTAATAAGCTCCATTGGCAGCTCACGCCGTTCAATCTCCTCTACCATCAGATAGAGGTAGGGTTCAGCCCGGCTGGCAATGGTCGCCAGATGCTTATCATTGCGCAACAGCCACTCACGTTGCTGGCGGATGCGCGGGTTGTCCGGAGTTTCCAGTTGCATATCATCGCTGATACGCACCCACAGATTGTCCGTCTCTTCCATTTCATCCAGTTGTTCATCGCCAAACAGGAAATGGGAAGAGTGTTTTTTATGCGCTTTTTTCTTGACCTGGGGGGACTTGATCGGCTCGATTGCCGTTAGCGCCCGGTCATCCTGATGGCTCAGGTTTTGGCAGCCGCTGAGCAACAGCGCTGCCAATAAGGCCGTTCGTACCTTCATCTCGTTCCGGTCATTTTTGGGAAAAACAGCCCGCATCATAAGGGGCAATGGCCCCCTGATCAAGGTTTGTTCAAAAAACGTCCTTCCACTGACGCAAGATGGTGAAGGTATCTACCGGATTTTCCACGCATTTTAGCCCCTTCTTTTCAGCAGAAAATTTTACCGAATCGAGCTCGCAGCGCAGAAAAACATTAAACTTGCGTTCATCCTCCAGCCGGGTGGGCAGGCTTGGCAGCCCTTGTTGCCGCAGTTTGCTGATCAGTCCGATCTGATCACGGATCGCCGGATTGTCCGGTTCAACTGCATAGGCAAAGCGCAGGTTGGAGAGTGTGTACTCATGGGCGCAGTAGATCAGGGTCTCGTCGGGCAGGGCGGCAAGGCGCTGTAACGAGTGGTACATCTGTTCCGGCGTCCCTTCAAACAGGCGGCCACAACCGGCCGAGAAGAGGGTATCGCCACAAAAGAGCATGCCGTTGCCGTGGTAGGCGATGTGGCCGCGAGTGTGCCCGGGCACATGGATCACCTCGAGGGCGAGGCCGTGCCAGTTGATCTGATCGCCATCTTCCAGCCACTGACCGTGGTGATCCGGCATGGGGTCAAGTTTGGGGCCATAGAGCCGGGCGTGGGGGAAGTGGGCAAGCAGGTCGGTGACGCCCCCGACATGGTCGTGATGGTGATGGGTCAGCAGGATGGCATCGAGCACCAGCCCCAATGCCTCGAGCCGCTCCAGCACGGGTGCGGCATCGCCCGGATCGACCACCAGACAGTGATTTTCGTGGCGGATCAACCAGATGTAGTTGTCATTAAAGGCTGGAACTGTGATCACTGGATACATGAGTCTGCTTCTCTTTAGGGAGGGTATCTTATATAACAGGATGGCGTTCGAAACCCCGAGTTGAGCCCTATTATGCAGGTGGCACGTACCGAACAACAAATCGAGATCCCGACCAGCTGGTCTGCATTGCCTATGGGGGACTGGGTGGCGGCCGAGATCCAGGATCGGCTCGACAACTGGTGTCCCAATCTGTTTGGGTATCATCTGCTGAAAATTGGCGCTCTGAGCGCTGAACTCTCCTGCAAACGCTCCTCCATTCGCCACCAGATCGGGGTTGCCCCCGGTGGGCGGCTGCTCGACATGTATGGCGACCCCCTCGATCTACCGGTACGGACCGGCAGCGTCGATGCCTGCCTGCTGGCCCACTGCCTTGATTTCTCCGCCGATCCCCACCAAGTGTTGCGCGAAGCCGAAAGAGTGTTGACCGACGATGGCTGGCTGATCATCAGTGGCTATAACCCCATGAGTCTGGTCGGGATCGGTCACTGTGTGCCGTTCTTGCGGCGCAGAATGCCCTGGTCGGCACGGATGTTCACCCCTGGGCGGGTGACGGACTGGTTGCATCTATTGGGATGCGAGGTGATGTTCGACGAGCGCTTTGGTTATTCGTTTATGGGAAAACAGAGTTGGCACAGTTGGTGGCGAGAGAGTATCGGGCGGGATTATTGCAGGGCATTTGCATCGGTATACGTGATTGCGGCCCGTAAACGGCGCTTTCCACTGATCCCGGTGCGGCGGCGCTGGCAACTGCCAAAGTCCCTCGCCACACCGGGAATGGCCCGTCAGGGCTGGTAGCCGGTATCCTCGGCCAGATCCTTGCCGCAGGCGGCCTCTCTGGCCAGCTCGTCACACCGTTCGTTCTCCGGGTGGCCGGAGTGACCCTTCACCCAGAGCCACTCAATCTGGTGGCGACCCACTTCTGCATCCAGCTCCTTCCAGAGATCGACGTTTTTGACCGGTTGCCGGTTGGCTGTCATCCACCCTTTCTTCTTCCAGCCGATGATCCACTGGGTGATCCCCTGGCGGACATACTGGCTGTCGGTGGTGAGGCGCACCTTGCACGGTTCGTTGAGGGTGCGCAGCCCCATGATGGCGGCCATCAGCTCCATCCGGTTATTAGTGGTCAACTTGAATCCGGCGGAAATCTCTTTGCGGTGCTTGCCGTAGACCATCACGGCCCCGTAACCACCCGGGCCCGGATTGCCGAGGCAGGAGCCGTCGGTATAGACATCAATCTGTTTTAACATGAGCAATCAATCTGTTTTAACATGAGGCTTGGGGTAAACTAGCGAGTAAGTAAAGCCGAAGTTTGACATAGATTGGATCATGAACACACCCCAACTGAATCGCCAGATCATTCTGGATACTGAAACCACAGGTATGAATACGGCGGGCGGCCCTGTCTATCTGGGGCACCGCATTATCGAAATCGGCTGTGTGGAGGTGATCAACCGCAAGCTGACCGGTAACCACTATCACGTCTATATCAAGCCTGATCGTCTGGTTGACCCGGAAGCGATCCAGGTACACGGTATCACCGACGAGTTTCTGCGTGACAAACCGTCGTTCAGCCAGATTGCCGATGAATTCCTCGACTTCATCCGCGGCGCCGAACTGATCGCTCACAACGCGCCGTTTGACGTGAGCTTCATGGACTACGAGTTCAGCAAGCTCGGACTCAACTTCAAGACGGCGGATATCTGCACCATCACAGATACCCTGGCGATGGCGCGGGATCTCTTCCCCGGCAAGCGCAACAACCTGGATGTGCTGTGCGATCGTTACGGTATCGACAACTCCCACCGTACCCTGCACGGGGCTCTGCTCGATGCGGAGATCCTGGCGGACGTCTACCTGCTGATGACCGGCGGCCAGACCAAACTCAATCTGGCTACCGAGAGCAACGAAAACGAAAGCAATCAGGACACCAGCATTCGCCGGTTGGAGAGCAACCGACCCGCCCTCAAGGTGGTGCGTGCCAGTGCCGAGGTTCAGGCCCTGCACGAGGCGAGACTGGATCTGGTACAGAAAAAGGGAGGAAGTTGTCTGTGGCGGCAATGAGCAAGTGGTGTGCCGGTCTGCTGTTGTTGCTCTCGCTGGGGGCGATGGCGACCGAGGTATTTGCCCCTTCCGATATTCCGCTGCTGGATAACCGCTTTCGCATCGATTACGGCGTGAAGGAGATCACCTTCATCATCAAGCGCAAGCCGGGCACCCCGTCCGTGATCCTGGTTCGCCCCGATGGCAGCAAGCTTTACGTGGGCAAGGTCAAACCCGCAGATGTGGGTTGGCTGGCGCTGCCGGAGCATGATCTCATTACCCTGCGCAATCCCATGCCGGGCCCCTGGCAGGCGATTGGCGAGGTGGATCCCGACAACCGGGTGCGCATTCTCTCCGATATCCGGCTCGATATCGCCGCCCTGCCAATGCAGCTCTATCAGGGGGAGGTGGTCAAGCTCAAGGCGTGGTTGCTGATCAATGGTCAGCCGCCGAAAGATAAATACTATCTCTCTGATCTTGGCATGACCGTCAAGCTGCAATCGTTCAGCGATGCCGATAAGAAAGAGGTCGTGCTGGATCAAGTACTTGGCCACTATCGCGATGATGGCAAGGGGCTGGACGAAGTGCCGGGTGACGGCATCATGACGGCGGAAGTGACACTACAGGATATTCCCGCCGGCAAATACCGCGCCATGTTCAGCACAGGTAATCAGGTGTTTGTCCGAGCCCGCTATCAGGATGTGCTGCTCTATCCTTATCCGTTCAGCTATAACCTGACACCCCCTTCGGAAGAGCTGGGCGCCAAATTGTCGCTGCTGATCGATCGTGATGAACTGGATCCGGCCTCTGTCGCGATCAAGGGGAGTGTCACCAGCAATGTGGGTGGCCTCTACGAGTTTAGCGAGACCGCCAGTGAGCCCAAGCTTGATATCGATCTCTCTGCCATCAAGGAGGTCGGTCAGCATGAGGTGAAAGCGACCCTTTATGGCACCACTCGCCTCGGGCGCGAGCTGAAGATCGAGTTGCCAGTGAAAACCTTCAATATCTTTCCGCCCCCTCCGCCTCCCGCAGAGGTGGCATCAGCAGCCGCTCAGGCCTCCAGCGCCGAGTCTACCGAAGAGCAGCCTGAAGAGGGAATGGGGTGGCTACTTTGGGTTCTGGTTGGGGGTGGGGTACTACTGGTGTTGCTGGGAGGCGCAGGTTTTGTGGTGATGCAAAAACGGCGTGCTTTTAAACGTGCGCTAGCAGCAGCTCAGGCTGAAAATCAACAAAACGGCCAACCGGCAGCCAAGCTGGATCTCAATTTGCCAGAGCAGTAGCCCAGACTCGGGAAAAACGATACACCAGAGAGAAGAAACCGCCCTCGATAAGCAGGGCGGTTTTTTAGCTCGAACCCTTAGGATAAGGGATTGGCAGCAATCAGTGATCGCCAATATAGACATCCTTGTTCTGCTCGCGGATTTCGAGGAACTTGTCCAGATTGGCCATCATCAGCTCGACCAGCTGGGGGTCGAAATGCTGCCCCTTCTCCTCTTCAATCAGGGCCAGCACCTTGTCCAGCGGCCACGCTTTCTTGTAGCAGCGATCCGAACCCAAGGCATCGAACACATCGGCCAGTGCCACGATCCGTCCTTCCAGTGGGATATCGGCCCCCTTCAAACCGCGGGGATAACCGCTGCCATTCCACTTCTCATGGTGATTGCCTGCTATGGTGGCGCCAATCTGGAACAACGCCAGATCGCTGCCGGAGAGCATATCCTGACCGAGTTGGGCATGAGTTTTCATGATCTCCCACTCTTCCGGGGTCAGCTTGCCCGGTTTGTGCAAAATGGCATCGGGAATACCCACCTTGCCAATGTCGTGCAGTGGTGAGGCCCGTTTAACCAGCTCGCTCTGCTCTTCGCTCATCCCCAGCAGATGGCAGAAAAGCTCGGTGTAGAGCGCGACCCGTTTGACGTGTAACCCTGACTCCTTGGAGCGAGTTTCGACCAGTTCGCCGATGCGATAGATGATCTCCCGCTGGTTGTCGGCGATCACCTCGTTGAGCCGGATATTTTCCAGTGCCACTATGATGTTTTCGGTAAACAGGGTCAGCAGGCTGGTATCGATCTGACTGAGCTGGCGAGTGGTCTCGATATGAAACAACAGGTGGTGGCGCGGGTTTTGGCAGTAGAGCACCATCTGGTTGGTGTTGTAGATATTGCAGCCCCGGGTCATGGCCTGACGCAGTATCTCGGGTGCCTCTGTCAACCGCACCGGGGGATGACCTGGCAGCAGGGGCTCCAGCAGTTGATCCTTCACTTCGTAGGCATATTGTTTTACATCGTAAATCTGGGTCTCTCCCAGATGGAGCAGGGCGCTCAGCTGCTCTTGGGCGCCTTCGACAAACTGACGCAGCGCCCGTTTCTCAAAGATCCCCTTGGAGGCTTCAATGACTTTTTCCAGCCCTTGCCGGTTGCTTTCCAGGGTGCGGATATCCCGATAGGAGCGCAGGCTGGCACGCAGCAGGGTGCGCAGCTTCTGGGAGGTGAGCTCGGTTTTATCCTTGTAGTCGTTGATGTCGTAGTTGGTCACCACGTCATCTTCCGGCGCTTGGCCGGGTTGGCCGGTACGCAGCACGATTCGTACCATCTTGTTTTGCAGCTCTTCACGGACATATTTGACGACATCAAGACCGGCGTGATCGACCTCCATCACCACGTCCAGCAGCAGCAGTGCAACATCCGGGGTGGTGGCCAGCAATTTTTTTGCCTCTGCTGCCGAATAGGCATGCAGAAACTCGATGGGACGATTGTCAAACTCGAATTTGTTTAAAGTGATCTTGGTGATGCGATGCACTTCCGGTTCATCGTCAACAATCATCACCCTCCAGCCTGCTTGTTGCGCGTCGGGGAGGGAGAGCTCGTCATCATCAATAATCAGGATCTGGTCATCCATCATACAATCCTGTTTGGCATCCTGTGCTTACATTAACTGCTTCACTAAGGATAGGAAACTTATTGAGAAATAAAATTTGATCTCGAAAAACTATGGTCGAAATAGGCAAATGGAACCCTGCGTGACAGTGTTGTTGTCCGGCTGCTTTCTTCGTCCAATCATGGGACTAGCGTGCATAAGCCCGTTTCTCTGTTCGGGGGCTGATGGTAGTGATTAGTGATGTTTGAGCCGGATAGACGAGAAATAATCGCATTTGATAGTGATTCCCATTTGTGTGTAGCATAGGCAACACACTCAACGAGGAGCCTCATTGTGTCCCCATCTCTGCCTCCCAATCGTCCCCGCCTGCTGACTGTCAAAGCCATTACCCAGATCACCCCCCATTTGCGTCGTATCACCTTTGGTGGCAGCGAACTGGCTGACTATCCCTTCACCTGCGGTGGGGCCCATATCAAGGTGATGCTGGCCCAGCCCCATCAGGTAGAGCCGGTGCTGCCTGCAATGACCCCGAGCGGCCCGCGCTGGAGTGACCCGGCTGACAAGCCGGTGATCCGCACCTACACCATCCGCGCGTTTCGCCGTGATGAGCAGGAAATTGATATCGACTTCGTGCTGCACGGTGACGGCGGGCCCGCCAGCGCCTTTGCTACCCATGCCAAGCCGGGAGAGAAGGTAATCCTCTCCGGGCCGGGTGGTCCCAACCCTATGCTGCAACCGGCCGATCACTACTGTCTGGTAGGGGATCTCACCGCCTTGCCCGCCATCATGGCGATGTGCGAGGTGATGCCTGCCGATGCCAGAGGGGAAATTGCGATTCTGGTGCCGGATCAGGCCGATGCTCAGCCGTTGACGCTGCCGGTCGGGGTGCGCTGTCACTGGTTTGTCGGCGAGCCCGAGTCCAGCGGCCTGCTGGAGCATGTGATTGCTCTGCCGCTGGTGCGCGATGGTGGCTTCTTCTGGCTGGGTGGGGAAGAGGCGCTGGTGCTGCCGCTGCGCCGCCATTTTCGGTCTGTGCTCGAGGTGGATCGCCAGTCGCTCTACGCCGTGCCGTACTGGCGCCGGGGCAAGAGTGAAGAGGCCTATCACCAGACTCGCCACGATGTGATGGATAATTAAGCGGATGCGAAAGAATACCTGATTCACTCTTGCAAATAAAAATGATTTGCATTTAGTATTGCGCCGTCCCGATGTCAGTCGGTACGGCGCTTTTGTTATTGATGGCTGCGAGTGGCATAGCACAACGCAGGGCCTGCCGTAATGCACTGATGTTCGGGGTGATGGGGCATGGACGACTGTTCATGCCAATGAACTCCATCACTTTGCACCGGGTCTGGCGAGGTCAGACAGGGATGTCGGTGGTGTTGGCCTTGGTTGTTTTATGTGGAGTGTTGATGATGCGTACATCATCCCGACGATTTGCAGTGCATCCGCTGGTGTTGTCCCTTTTTGCCCTGCCAGTTCTGGCCCAAGGGACTGCGCCTGTCACCGTTCATGAAACTATGGTGGTGACGGCGAGTAAAACCCGGCACAGCGAGCTGACCGCCCCGGCCAGCGTCTCTGTGGTGACTCGGGCCGAGCTCGACAAGCTCAATGTCAATGATCTGACCGGCGCTCTGAAACAGTTGCCGGGGGTCAATATCAGCCCTGCTACCAGCTACGGCCGCAGCGAGATCAAGTTGCGCGGGCTGGAGGGGGATTACACCCTGTTGCTGGTCAATGGGCGGCGTATCAGCTCCCGCGATGCTCTTACCTCCGGTTATGGCAATGATTTCGATCTCTCCGCCATCCCCATGGCGGCCATCGAGCGTATCGAAGTGATCCGTGGCCCCATCTCCTCCCTCTACGGCGCAGATGCGCTGGGTGGGGTGGTCAATGTCATCTTGCGCCAACCCGGGGAGAAGACCGAAGCGGCGGCCACCTATACCTTCAGCGACCCCACCGACGGTCACGGCGGGGATATCAACAAGGCGAGTGCCTATGTGGGCGGGGCACTGATCGACAACAAGCTGCTGGCCAACCTGGTGGTAGAAGGGAACCACCGGGACGCCTGGCAGAGCGAGCAGAGCATCAACCCCAAGGCCGATGCCATCGAGCAGCGTGAAAAGCTGGGGATCCTCTCCAACGTCAAATGGCTGATCGACGATCGTCAGGATCTGGATGTGGGGATGAACTACGCCAAAGACGATCGGGAGGCCCACTGGAACAACTACGGCCAGACGCCGCGCAATATCCAGCAGATGGAGCGACTGGGGCTCAATGCCACCCATGTCGGCCGTTGGGATCAGTTCGACAGCCGGGTCGGCTATGCCTTCGAGCAGGTTGATCTCTTTGATGACTCCGAACTGATGACGGCGCTGAGCAAGACCAGCGGCGATGTGAGCCAGACCAACCACACCTTTGATGGCCAGCTGAGCGGCAATCTGGGCAGCCACCTGCTGACCAGCGGTGCCGAGTACCGCATCACCGAACTCAAGCATAATGTCAACCTCAAGGGGGGCGATGTCAGCGTCAACCAGAGCGCGCTCTATCTGCAGGATGAGTTTGGCTTTGGCGATCTGGCGTTGACCCTGAGTGGCCGAGTCGATCACCACGAGACCTATGGCACCGAGTTCAGCCCCCGCGGTTATGCCCTCTACAGCCTGACTGACAACTGGGTGGTCAAGGGCGGCATTGGCAAGGCATTCAAGGCGCCGACCATTGCCCAGTCCAACCCGGATTATGCCGTAGCCGCCTGTCGCGGTCGCTGCGCCGTGGTGGGCAACCCGGATCTGAAGCCGGAAACCGCCGTCAGCTACGAGCTGGGCACCGCCTATGATGGTTCGTTCTGGGGCGCCGGGGTTACCGTCTTCCACAACGATATCAAGGACAAGATCCAGAGCGAGGCATGGACCTCCACCTGGCGTCCGGCGGTGATGACCTATCAGAACGTCAGCAAGGCCCGCATCAAGGGGGTGGAGCTGAGCGGCTGGTTTGATATCACCGATGCCCTGACCCTCTCCAGCAACGTCACCCTGATCGACGGGGAGGACAAGACCAGCGGCAAGGATCTCTATCGGACGCCGGAGCATACCGTCAACGCCAAGCTGGAGTGGCAGGTCATCGAGAGCCTGAGTACCCAGCTCGGCTGGAACTACACCGGCAGCCAGATCCTTCCGGTTCCGCGCATGAGCGGCACCACCTATGAGACCACCGCCGGATTCCACACCCTGGATATCGGGGCAGTCTGGAACGCCACTCGGGCACTGGATCTGAAGTTCGGGCTCAACAACCTGACCAATACCAAGCGTGACTGGGTTGCCACCGAGGCCGATCAGATCCTCGACGGGCGCACTGTCTATGCCGGTGTGGCCTACAAGCTGTAATGGCTGAGCGGGAGCCCGCCCTGGCGGGCTTCCGTTGTTGCCACGGTATCACCTCGGATGACGGCTTTTGTGTCAACAAGATGGCATTGCAATCATAAGGAGTTAAAGGGTGTTTAGAGACCAGACCTCGCTGTTCTGGCTGGGATTGTTCCTCCTGTTCGTACTGCTTTCTCTTTCGCTCGCCACCGGTGCGGGTGTCTATGGTGCTCGCGAGGTACTCGGCTACCTGATGGGGGATGCCCGCTGGGCTGGAGACGAGAAGCTCGCCATGGTGCTCAATACCTTGCGACTGCCGCGCACCCTCTGCGCCATGGTGGTCGGCGCCTCTTTATCTCTGGCTGCCTCCTTGTTGCAGAGCGCGACCCGCAACCCACTGGCGGAGCCCGGCCTGCTCGGGGTCAACGCCGGGGCCGTCTTTGCGCTGGTGGTGGGGCTCACCTGGTTTGGGGTGGAGTCCGCCTACGGCTATCTGCTCTGGGCCGGACTCGGTGCGCTGCTCGGCAACGTGATTGTGCTGGGGCTCGGCATGATGATTGGCCGCTCCAACCCCCTCAAGCTGATTCTGGTAGGGGTGGCGCTCTCCGCCACCTTCGGCGGTCTCTCCAGCTTTCTGCTGCTCTCCAACAAGATGGTGCTGGAGCAGTACCGCTTCTGGAACCTCGGCTCCCTGTCGGCGGCCAATCTCGATGCCATCATTGCCGTACTGCCCTTCGTGCTGGCGGCGTTTGTCATCACCTTGCTGCTTTGTCGCCAGCTGACCCTGATGCAGATGGGGGACAGTCAGGCCCAGGCGCTGGGGATCCGCCCAAACCGGGTGCGAATTGGCGTGCTGCTGGCCGCCACCCTGTTTACCGCCAGTGCCATCGCCATCGCCGGCCCTATCGGCTTTGTCGGCTTTCTGGCCGCCTACTGTGGCCGATTGGTGGAGCCGGTGAAGCTGTCGGTGCAGGTCTGTTTCTCCGCCCTGTTCGGCATGCTGTTTCTACTGTTGGCCGACATTCTGGCGCGCTGGCTGATCCAGCCGTTCGAGCTGCCCAACGGGGTCATTCTGGCCCTGATCGGTGCACCTGTGCTGATCGCCATTGTTCATCGCGGGGGCTTTCGTACCCTGCTGACCGTCAAGTGAGGGGCTGATGCGCACACCTACCGATATGCTCTGCCTGCGAGCCGGCAACCGCTCTTTGCTGATCCATCTGCCGAGCTGGCGCTGGTTGGCGCTGCTGGCCGTGGCGCTGCTGGCGCTTGCTCTGCTGGCCCTGAGCGTTGGCGGCGGTAAGCTCGGCTTTGCCGGGGTGGTCAACACCCTGCTGGGGGAGGGGACGCGGCTTGAGCAGCTCACCCTGTTCAAGATCCGGCTGCCGCGCATCCTTGGGGTGGTGGTGGCGGGGGCCGCCATGGGGCTCTCCGGCTGTCTGGTGCAAACACTGGTGCGCAACCGGCTGGCCACACCCGACATGGTGGGAGTCAACAATGGGGCCTCTCTGGCCATCATCATCTTCTCCCTCTATCTGACCGTGGGCAGCTGGCCCTGGTGGGCGGCACCCATTGGCGCCATCTTCGCGGCGCTGGTGCTCTATGCTCTCTGCCGCAAACCGGGTGAGCAGGGCTATCTGTTCGTGGTGATCGGCATCGGCCTCTCCGAGCTGTTCGAGGCGCTCGGCCAGTTTGTGATGTCCACCCAGGCCCTGCTGCACCTGAGCTCTCTCTATCTGTGGAATATGGGCAGCTTTATCGCCGTGGGTTACAGCACCATCACCCCTATCGCCATCCTGTTGCTGGTGCTCTGCCCGTGGATCGTTTATCTCTCCCGCTCGCTGGCGGTGCTGCGCTTTGGTCCCGAGATGGCCAGAGGGCTTGGCGTCAACGGCGATCGGGTACAACTGGGCATTCTGGCCCAGGCCATTCTGGTGGCGGCGCTCGGCACCGCCATCGGCGGCCCCGTGGTCTTTATCGCCATGGCGGCCCCCATTCTTGCCTCCTGGCTGGTGAAAGACCGGGTGGTGCCGCTCTGGCTGGCGGCGCTTAGCGGCGCCCTGCTGCTGCTTGCCAGCGATACCTTGGTCCGGGTGCTGGCCAGCCCTCACGAGGTGGCGACCGGCATCATGACCCGCATTCTCGGCGGCCTGTTGCTGCTTTTTCTTCTTGTTAACGATCGCCAGAGGGCTGACTGATGACGCTCACCGTAAATCGCCTCCATTTCGCCTATCAGCAGACCCCCATTTTGCGGGACATCTCTTTCAGCGTGCCGAGAGGCAAGCTGGTGGGGATCGTCGGCCCAAACGGCTGCGGCAAATCGACACTGCTCAAGCTGCTATCCGGCCAGATGAAAGCCCAAAGCGGCGAGATCCTGCTCAAGGGCAAGCCGCTCGCCAGCTACCCCATGAAGGGGCTGGCGCGGGAGCTCGCCTACCTGCCCCAGCGGCCGACCCTGCCTGCCGGCATTCTGGTGGAGCAGTTGGTGCAGTATGGCCGCCACCCTCATCAGGGCTGGTTCAATCAGTGGGGTGAGGAGGATGCCCGCATGGTGCGTATTGCCTGCGAGCGGATGCAGCTTGAAAGCATCTGGCAGCAGAGCGCAGCGTCCCTCTCCGGCGGGCAGGCGCAGCGGGCCTGGCTTGCGATGATCCTGGCGCAGGACAGCGACATGGTGCTGCTCGACGAGCCCACCAGCGCCCTCGATATCGGTCACCAGACCGAGGTGATGGAGGCGATCCATCGCATCACCGCCGAGGGCAAAACCGTGCTGCTGGTGATCCACGATCTGGCGATGGCGGCCCGCTACTGTGACGAGTTGATCGCCATCGGCGAGGGGACCATTGCCGTTATGGGCCCGGCCCGGGAGGTGGTGACCAAGGATCTAATCGACCGGCTCTACCAGACCAGTGTCGACATTCTGCATGCCCCCGGCGACGGGGCGCCCATTATCGTGCCCCGTCGCCACGAACATGGCCGCACCCTGCGTTCGGCGAGTTGAGTCATATGGGCCTGCTCCGTGGGCCCACCGAGTGTATTCACGCGGCCGATTATCCGGGCCGTGCAACGAGAAGGAGTGAGATGATGAAGCGTTTTGCCGCCCTGGCAGCAGCCATCCTGATGCTGGCCGCGCCGCTGGTTCAGGCGCAGGAGATGCGTGAAGTGACTGATGCGTTTGGCCAGAAGGTGCAGGTGCCAGCCCAGCCAATGCGGGTGGTGGTGCTGAGCGAGCTCGAACTCGACAGCACCCTGACTCTGGGGCTGACCCCCATCGGCGCCGTCAATGGCCGTGGTCAGCCTACCTTGCCCCGCTACTTGCTGAACAAGGCGGATATGGGTATCCAGGTGATCGGCGATCTCGACAGCCCCAATCTGGAGTCGCTGATTGCGCTGGAGCCCGACCTTATCCTGACCGGCCAGACCCGTCCCGAGTTGCTGACCTTGCTGGGGGAGATCGCGCCGACCGTGGTGACCAGCAAGTGGGGTGAGCCTTGGCAGGATAGCTTCCGCCGCACCGCCCACACCCTCAACCGCGACCAGCAAGGGGATACTTTCTTGCTGCAGTATGCCGAGCGGCTGACTCAGGCCCGCAGCAAGCTGGCCAACCATCAGGGGGAGAGCATCAGCATAGTGCGCTGGAATCCCAAGGGGCCGAGCTTTATGTATCAGGGCACCTTTGCCAGCAGCGTAGTGGAGTCGATGGGGCTGGTACGCCCAAGCAAGCAGCAGGGTAGTGGCGCACCCCACTCACCGGCGCTGAGTCTTGAGTCCCTCAATTTGCTGGATGCCGACTGGCTGGTGATCGGTACCCTGAGCGCTACCGGTGATGCTGTCGATGCCATGCGTCAGGCGGAGCAGACCCCGGCGTTCCAGCAGTTGCCGGTGATCAAGGCCAAGCGCTTTGGTGCCGTGGACGGGTCGCTCTGGACCTCCAGCGGCGGCCCGCAGGCGGCATTACAGGTAATTGCAGATGTGGAGCAGTTGCTGGCAACCCGCAGCTGAACGAGCGCGTTATCTGAGGGATGAAATCTGTGCGAATGAACCACAGATAGAGTATCTATCTATCAGTGGTTCATTAATGTGGATGTTAATTTCTTTTATTGGCTCATTCGCAAAAGAGTGCTTTCGTTTATTGATTAATGTGTGAATTGCTGCACGTTCTGGGTACGAGCCTCGCGGTATGGCTTTTGTCGCCCCCGTTTTTCCGTATGGTATGAGCGTTTATTGGGTCAAGGGTTAATTGCTGCTTGTTCCCGTTAAGTGCTTGCTACCAAAGAGGAATCTAAATGAACGAGAGTCGACGTAGAGTCACCCTGGGGCTGTTGAGTACCCCCCTGGTCGCCACCCTCACCGGCTGCAACAGCAGCAATGACAGCCAGGGGAGTGCGGCGGATTTTCGCACCACCCTGACCGACCGGCTGAGCGCCGAGCTGCACGACGAGCAGACGGCCCGCCAGCTGGCCCCCTTCATCGAGGAGGCCTGCTTCAACATGACCCCGTCCCGGGTCGCCATCGACCAGGCCCACTGCGTCATCGCCTTTGCCTTCGGCAACCGCCCCAACGCCTCGGGCAACCCGGATGAACTGGCCGAGCCCGGCCCCATGAACGAGGCTCTGGCTGCCTGCTGTGCGGCCCTCTATCGGCAAAAGCCGGTGCCCATGTACGTGCAATGGGAGATTGCCCGCTTCCTCGACTCGGCCCGCTATTCGGACATTCCAGCCCGGGATGTCATCTCCATCGAGCCTTACTGGGATAATGAAGGCAAGCTGGTCTACCTCAGCACGGACGGCGTGGTGGAGGCCATCGTCAGGGATTATGCCGGCGGAGATGCCGCCGCCCTTGGCACGGCGGCCGTTATCGGTCACCGCGACCACGTCAAGCGCTGCATCATCACCTGCCGTGCCCGCAAGGTGGCGAGCCATGCCCCGGAGGGGATCGAACTGCCCGTCTGGTACGACGAGCAATCCGATCAACCCTGGACCCGTCGCCGCGACCTCTATGTGCTGCAGGATATCTCGGTTCAGTTGATGGGGGTGGCGCAGGCCAACATAGCCCAAGCCTATCCGAACGGCTGAGGAGGCCGCTCGGCGGATGGTGCAATAACAGAAAACGGCGGGATGATCCCGCCGTTTTTTTTTGAAATGACTCTGATTACTGTTTCTGGATAGTGGTTACGGTTAGCTTGCCGTCCGGGTTCTCGGCGTGAAAGCGCACCGCATCCCCCACCTTCAGATCCTTGAGCAGGGCCGGATCGGCCACCCGAAAGACCATGGTCATCGCCGGCATCTTGAGGTTGTCGATCGCCTCGTGCTTGATACCGACCTTGCCGTTGGCCGCGTCGATGCGGCTGATGACCCCCTGGGTCATCGCCATCTCGCCCATCTCGTTCATGCCTTCCATCTGGCTCATCTGGCCCATGTCGTGGCCGGCATGGTTCATCATCTCTTCGGCTTGCAGGTTGGTGTGGGTGGCAAGGCCAAGCAGCAGGGTCAGGGTCAGCGTCTTGTAGTTCATGGTGTTTCCTCGTCGTTGATTCAGATTCTTGGTTGTCAAAAAGGGCGCTGCCACCGGGTTAGCCGGCGGGTTGGTGCTCGGTCGCGCCCAGGTGCCGGCTGCGCCACAGGTAGTAGGCGGCGGGCAGCACCAAGAGGGTCAGCACCAGCGCGCTCACCATGCCGCCGATCATGGGGGCGGCGATGCGCTGCATCACCTCGGATCCGGTGCCGTGGCTCCACATGATGGGCAAGAGGCCAGCGATGATGGTGACCACCGTCATCATCTTGGGGCGTAGGCGCAGGGCGGCGCCGTGGATCACCGCCCGGTGCAGACCCGCCTTGTCCGGCTTGCCACTGGCCACCAGGTCATCCCAGGCATGGTTGAGGTAGACCAGCATCAAGACGCCGGTCTCTACCGCCACCCCCGCCAGAGCGATAAAGCCCACCCCGACCGCCACCGAGAGGTTGAAGTCGAGCAGCCAGAGGGTCCAGATCCCCCCCACCACCGCCAGCGGCAAGGTGGTGAGAATGAGCAGCACCTCCTGAACGCGGTGAAACGCCAGATAGAGCAGCAGCACGATAATGGCGACCGTCAGCGGCACCACGTAGGCGAGGCGCGCCTTGGCCCGTTCCATGTACTCGTATTGGCCAGACCAGGTGAGGGCGTAGCCCGCCGGCAGCACCAGCTGCTTGCCCACCTCGGCTTTGGCCTCATCGACGAAGGAGCCGATATCGCGGCCGCGAATATCGACGTAGACCCAGCCGTTGAGCCGCGCGTTTTCACTGCGCAGCATGGGGGCTTCATCGCTGATGTAGACCCGGGCTACATCCGCCAGCGCGATGCGAGCGCCACTTGGAGTGACCACCGGCAGCAGCTCCAAGCTGGCTACAGAATCGCGATAGCTCTGGGGGTAGCGCAGGTTGATGGGATAGCGTTCGCGCCCCTCGATGGTTTGGCCAACCTCCATGCCGCCCACTGCGGTGGCGAGCACCGCCTGTACATCGGCGATGTTGAGGCCATAGCGGGCCGCTTTGAGCCGGTCGATATCCACCTTGACGTAGCGGCCACCCGCCACCCGCTCGGCGTAGACCGATGAGGCGCCCTCCACCTTGCCAACGATCTGTTCGAGCTGTTGGCCGAGTTGCTGGATCACCTTGAGATCCGGCCCCGCTATCTTGATGCCGACCGGGGTCTTGATACCGGTGGCCAGCATGTCGATGCGGGTCTTGATGGGGGGCACCCAGGCGTTGGTGAGGCCGGGGAAGCGGATGAGGGAGTCGAGCTCCTCTTTCAGCTTCTCCGGGGTCATGCCGGGGCGCCACTGATCCCGGGGCTTGAGCTGGATGCTGGTCTCCATCATCACCAGATCGGCAGGGTCGGTGGCGGTTTCGGCGCGCCCCGCCTTGCCGAACACGTTCTGCACCTCGGGTACGGTACGAATGAGCTTGTCGGTCTGCTGCAAAATCTCCCGCGCCTTGCCCACCGAGATATTGGCTGCGGTGGTGGGCATATACATGATGTCCCCCTCATCGAGCGGCGGAATGAACTCGGAGCCCAGGTACTTGAGCGGCCAGAAGCCCGCCACCGTCACCACGGCGGCGATGGCCAGGGTGGTTTTCGGGCGGGCCAAGACGGCTTTGAGCAGCGGCACATAGCCCTGGCTCAGCCAGCGGTTCAGCGGGTTGGCCTGCTCCGCCAGTACCTTGCCACGGATGAAGTAACCCATGATCACCGGCACCAGCGTGATGGCGAGCGCGGCAGCCGCCGCCATGGCATAGGTCTTGGTGTAGGCGAGGGGATGGAACATCCTCCCCTCCTGCGCCTCCAGCGCAAATACCGGCAGGAAGCTGATGGTGATGATGAGCAGGGAGAAGAAGATGGCGGGCCCCACCTCGATGCTCGCCTCGGTGATGATGCGCCAGCGGTTCTTGTCGGTGAGCGCCTCCCGCTCCATGTGTTTGTGGACGTTCTCGATCATCACGATGGCGCCATCCACCATGGCGCCGATGGCGATGGCGATGCCCCCCAGCGACATGATGTTGGCGTTGATCCCCTGCAGATGCATCACGATAAAGGCCACCAGAATGGCGATGGGCAGGGTGATGACCACCACCAGTGACGAGCGCAGGTGGAACAGGAAGGCCAGACAGACCAGCACCACTACCGCGAACTCCTCCACCAGCTTGCCGGAGAGGTTATCGATGGCGCGCTGGATAAGGTCGGAGCGATCGTAGACGGTGACCACCTCCACCCCCTCCGGCAGGCTGCTCTTCAGCTGAGCGAGCCGCGCCTTGACCCCGTCGATGGTGTGCTGGGCATTCTCGCCATAGCGCATGACGATAATGCCGCCCACCACTTCCCCTTCGCCATTGAGCTCGGCCAGGCCGCGCCGGCTCTGGGGCCCGGTGACCACATCCGCCACGTCGCCCAGCAGCAGCGGGGCGCCGCGCACATTGGTGCCGAGCGGGATCTGCTTCAGATCCTCGACGCTTTTCAGATAGCCGTTGGAGCGCACCATGTACTCCGCTTCTGCCATCTCGATGACGGAAGCGCCGGTCTCCTGGTTGCCCTGCTTGATGGCGGTCTCGATTAGGGAGAGCGGGATGCCGTAGGCGCGCAGCTTGTCCGGGTCGACCCGCACCTGATACTGGCGCACCATGCCACCCACGGTGGCGACCTCTGAGACCCCTTCCACCGTCTGCAGCTCGTACTTGAGGAACCAGTTTTGCAGAGAGGTGAGCTCGCTGAGGTCATGCTTGCCGTTTTTGTCCACCAGCGCGTACTGATAGACCCAGCCCACCCCGGTGGCGTCCGGGCCGAGCTGGGGGCGGGCGGAGGCGGGCAGGTTGGGGGCCACCTGGCTCAAATACTCCAGCACCCGGGCGCGGGCCCAGTAGAGGTCGGTGTTGTCGTCAAACAACACATAGACGAAGGAGTCGCCGAAGAAGGAGTAGCCGCGCACCGTGGTCGCCCCCGGTACTGCCAGCATGGCGGTGGTGAGCGGGTAGGTCACCTGATCCTCCACCACCTGCGGAGCCTGGCCCGGATAGGAGGTCTTGATGATCACCTGCACGTCGGAGAGATCCGGCAGGGCGTCCACCGGGGTCTGTTTGACCGACCAGAGCCCCCAGGCGGTGAGCATGACGGTCAATAGCAGCACCAGAAAGCGGTTGCCGATGGACCAGCGAATAATCGACGGGATCATGATTGAACTCCTTTCTCACCAAGTACAGAGAGCGGAGAGCGGTTGCCTGCTAGGCAGCGAATTATGGCAGGGATCATGATTTCTTCTCCACCTCGGGCATCGCCATCTGATGTTGGCTATGGTCCATCCCTTCCATCTCATCTTTTGCCTGCTCCGGAGCGTGGCCGCTGGCCGGGGCCTTCTCCTGATGGATGTTGGTGATGCGGTACTCATCCCCCTCCTGCATTACCTGCAGGTGCAGGGTCTGCCCCTCGACCAGCTTGCTGATATCGACCCCGTCGGCGACGGTGAACTCCATCTCCATGGCGGGCCACTGCCACTCGGGGATGGGCTGGTGGGAGACCATCAGGGTACGTTTGGCCAGATCGATGCTTTCAACCTCGCCCTGAGTCCACACTTGGGCAGGGCGCACCGCCGTCATGCGCTGGAAGTCCGAATCGATGGCCGACTCGGAGTCGAGCAGGAACTGGGCAGAGCTGACGATGTTATCCCCAGCCTCTACCCCAGCCTTGATGGCCACCTTGTCGCCAAACTGGGGGCCGAGAGTGACGGCGACCGACTTGAAGTTGCCATCCCCCAACGCCAGCACCAGCCGATCCTGACTGCCGGTGCGGATCACCGCTTCGCTCGGCACCACCAATTGCGACTCTCCCTGCCCGGTGCGAATGCTCACCTTGGCAAACATATTGGGTTTCAAAAACTCGTCCGGGTTGTCAAAGCGCAGCCGCACCTTGAGGGTACGAGTAGCGGCATCGAGGGTCGGATAGAGGTAATCCACCTTACCTTGCCAACTGCGACCGGGGGCGTAGTCGAGAGTCATGGTGACCGGATCCCCTACCTTCAGCTGGGCGGCTTGACGCTCGAACACCTCGGCACTGACCCACACCTGCTTGAGGGTGCTGATGTTAAAGAGCGCCGCAGCGGGCTCAACATACTGGCCCTCGCGCACCTTGAGCTCGGAGACATAACCGCTGCTGGGGGCGTAAATGCTGATGGTTTCGCGCACCTGGCGGGTGCGCTTGAGGGCCGCAATCTGATCCGCCGGTACCTGCAGGGATTTGAGCTTGCCCTCGGCGGCGCGCAGCAGCAGCGGGTTGGCTGTGTTGAGGGCGAGCAGGTACTCGTGCTGGGCATTGACCAGATCCGGAGCGTAGAGCTCGTAAATCAGGCTCCCCTTGCTCACCTGCTGCCCCTCGCTCTTGATGGCGAGGGTGCGGATCCAGCCTGCCATGCGGGCGTTGACTGCCTCCAGCCTGTCCTCGTCATAACCGACATAGCCCACCGTCTCGATCTGCTGGTGAATAGGCAGCTTCTCCACTTTGGCCAGCCGCACCCCCAGGTTCTGCTGGATCTCGGGGCTGATGGTGACAGTGCCCGGTGAGCCGCCCTGTTTTTCCTCATAGACGGGGATAAAGTCCATCCCCATGTTGTCCTTGGCCGGGGCATTGCGCTTGTCGCGAGGATCCATGGGGTTGACCCAGTAAAGGGGCGTCTTCTCTTTGACACTGGCGCCATCGGAGGTCTGTTTGGCGGCCCAGTAGCCGCCACCAGCTCCAAGGGCAAGTAGCAGGGCCGACATCAGGACGGTCTTGTTCATGACTGGCCTCCTACGCGGATCTGCATGCAGAAAGTGCAGGAGGGTAATGCGCCCGCAAAGGCAGCAACCTTGGACGGTGAAAAGTGGGCTGGTGACATAATACGTCTTCTCTTTTGCAGGCCGCCGGTCGGGTGAGGTGCAAGGCATCACCCAAGGGATTGGCGGCAAACGGGGCGCAGCTGTATCAGCGCGCACGGCTCCCTGTTGCTGGCGGGGCCAGTCGTCACAGGGTCAGGCAAGGCAGCAGAAAACGGACAAGCCGAGGCTTGCCGCTGCCGCAAGAGAAGGACTTTCTAGTGGCGTAACACCGACAGCATCAGATGTCGGCGCGGCCAGGAGGGAGGGTGAGTACCGCGCGAGCGCAGGAAGGGATCCCGCAACCAGTTATCAAGCAGTGACGCTGCGACGTTGTTGCCAAGTAGCAGGGGAAAGAGCAGCAGAGCGACCAGTACCCCCAGCAAAGCCATCGCGCCGAAGGAGAGGGCATTGACTCCGGTCTGCATCTGGCACTCATCGCCCATGGCTGACCCATCGTCCCCCTGATGGCAGGAGAGGGCCATGGTATCGCTCGGGTGAGACATTGCGGGCATCGCATGAGAGCTCTCGCCATCCGCCATCGCCATGGATGAATCCAACATCACCATTGGCAGGGGGCTGCTTTGGGTCGTCTCGGAGGAGAGGGGAAAAGCATGCCAGCTGATGCAGAGGGTCAGATTGCACACGAGCAGCAGAGCCAGCAATAGCCGGGCTAGCAGGGCAGAGGGCAATCTTGTCGCAAGCTGGGTGAGTGACAATCCGGTCATCCTTCAGGATCTGGTATCCAGACTCTAAACCTTGCTTCTGGGAGAAGGTCAAGGCGAGGGCAGGCGCTGTTGTTGCAGATAGATGTCGCTGTATTTCTCCAGCAGCTGATCTATCCACTGCCTCATGCCCGGCGCTTGCAGCATGGGTTCCAGCTGTTCGAGGGTGCCAAGATGGGGAGATTGTAGTGAAACAGAAATATAGAGCTCACCGCGCTGCAGTGGCCACTGCAGATCAGCCATTCCGCTGCTCGGGTAATTTTCGCTCAAAAACAGACGGCCGGAAGAGCGGCCATAGGGAACGAAGTCGACTCGGTCACTGGCCAGCAGGCCAAATACCTGCTTGAGGGAGTTGACCCTGTAGATGCGGGTATTTGCTTGCAAAAAATCATCCATTTCGCTGCCAAGGCTGACGCCGATCATCATGGCTCCCCGCAGTCCGGTCAGATCCTCCCGTCGCTGCAGCAAGCGGCTGCCGGGTTGGCGTACGAACACCGCCATGTCATTGATGGCCATGGGTGTTCGGGTAAAGCGGGAGTAGTGTGCTCTCTCTTCGTTGCGCAACGCACAGATATTGATGTCGACCTCTCCTTTCGCCACTTTCTGCTGACAGCGGGCCCAGGGGCCCACATAGGAGAGATCCACATTGAAACCCAACCGTTGATAGAGGGTACTGACTACTTCGGCACAAACGCCGATGATCTTGCCATCGCTCAGCCAGTTCCAGGGGGGATAATCGTGATGACCACAGGCGGAGAGGGTAGTGGTCGTCAAGGTCGTCGCGAGCCAGAGCTGAGTCAGCATATCCGGATCCTGTGCAAAAAAGTCTCGATGTGTGTCATTGAAGCACACCGCAGACAAAAAAATACCCCCGCACGGGCGGGGGTAGTTTGTTATCGGTGGAACGCCCGTGGAGAGCGTTACGGCTTGGCGCGTTTTTCCGACCCTTTCATGATGAGGCGGAAGAAGAGCGGGATAAAGAAGATGGCGATAAAGGTGGCCGCCAGCATGCCGCCGATGACCGGCCAGCCGAGAGCGTGACGGCTTGCGGCACCGGCGCCGCTGGAGGTGACCAGCGGCACACAGCCGAGGATGAAGGCGAGCGAGGTCATCACGATGGGGCGAAAACGCAGGCGCGCCGCCTCCAGTGCCGACTCGATGAGGCTCATCCCCTCTTCGTGCTTCATCACCGCGAACTCCACAATCAGTATGGCGTTCTTGGCGGCAAGACCCACCAGGGTCACCAGCCCGATCTGGAAGTAGACGTTGTTGGTGAGTCCTACCAGCCAGGTGGCTAGCAGGGCGCCGAACAGGGCGAACGGTACGGCTGTGATCACCGCAAACGGCAGGCTCCAGCGTTCGTACTGGGCTGCCAGGATGAGGAAGATCATCACAATACCGAAGCCGAACGCCATGCCTGCGCTACCGGCAGAGGCCTTCTCCTGATAGGCGGAACCGGTCCACTCCAGCTTGGCATCGTTGCCAAGGGTGCTGTTGGCCACCTCTTCCAGTGCGGCGATCGCCTGACCCGAACTGTAGCCGGGTGCCGGCTGTGCCATGATCTTGGCTGCCTGGAAGATGTTGAAACGCTCTACCAGCTCGGGACCAGTGGCATCACGGACCGTCACCAGGCTGCTGAGCGGGATCATCTCGCCGGTGTTGGAGCGCACGTAGACGTTGCGGATATCGCTCTTCTTAGCGCGGTAGTCCGCTTCGGACTGCAACTGTACCCGGTAGGTTCGGCCAAACTGGTTGAAGTCGTTGACATAGACCTGACCGAAGGTGGCCTGCATGGTGTCGAATACCGCATTGATCGGCAGCCCCAGTGCCTTGGCTTTCTCGCGATCCAGGTCGAGATAGACCTGCGGCACATTGGCACGGAATGTGGATGTGACACTGGCAAACTCGGGGCGCTCCTTGGCGGCGGCGAGGAAGCGCTGTACTTCGCCCGAAAACTCCTGGGCACTGCCGGAACCCCGGTTTTGCAGGTAGCCTTCCAGTCCGCCGGTGGTGGACATCCCCTGGATGGGGGGCGGGTTGAAGGAGGCAACAAAGCCGTCAGCCAGCCCCATCAGGCTCATCCCCTGCAGAGTTTTGGCCAGATCGAAGGAGTCCTGGCCTGTCCCCTTGCGCTCGCTCCAGTCCTTCAGGGTAATGAACGTGAGACCGCTGTTGCTGATGATGGCGTTGGAGAGGATGTCGAAGCCCGAGAAGGTGATCACATCCTTCACATTGGGATTGGCCATGGCGAGCTTGTCGAACTGATCCGCCACTGCCTGTGTCCGGCTCATGGCGGCGGCATCCGGCAGCATGACGGCGGAGATGAGGTAGCCCTGATCTTCGTTCGGTACCAGCTCGCCCGGCACTTTCAGGAAGAGACCGTAGATGGAGAGCAACAGTACGGCGATGATGGCAAAAGCGACCCCCACCCGACGGTTCAGGAAGGCCACACCCCGTACATAGCCGCGGGTCAGCTGGTCAAATTTATCGTTGAACCAGACGAAGAAACGGGCCGGTTTGTGATGTCCCTCTTTCAGCAACACGGCGCACAAGGCCGGAGAGAGAGTCAGAGCCACCAGACCGGAGATGGCCACCGAGACCGCGACCGTGATGGCGAACTGCTTGTACATCACCCCTGTCATGCCACCCATAAAGGCGACCGGCAGGAACACGGCGCAAAGCACCAGCACGATGGCGACCACCGGACCTGAGACCTCCTGCATGGCGAGGATGGCAGCCTCTTTGGGCGAACATTTCTTCTCGCTCATGATCCGCTCGACGTTCTCGAGCACCACGATGGCGTCATCCACCACGATACCGATGGCGAGCACCATGCCGAACAGGGTCAGCAGGTTGATGGAGAAACCGAGCACCAGCATGCCGGCGAAGGTCCCGATGAGCGACACCGGCACCGCGATACAGGGGATCAGGGTGGCGCGGAAGTTCTGCAGGAACAGGTAGACTACCACGAACACCAGCACGATCGCCTCGAACAGGGTGTGTACCACCTCTTCGATGGAGATCTTCACAAACTCTGTGGTGTCGTAGGGGATCTGGTACTCGATATCCTGCGGAAAGCGCTCCTTGAGCCGCTCCATGGTGGTGTGCACCGCATCGGCGACTGCTACGGCGTTGGCACCGGGCTGCAGATAGGTAGCGATACCGATGGCCGGTTTGCCGTTGGCGCGGGCCACCAGATCATAATCCTTGCCCCCCAGCTCGACCCGGGCGACATCGCGGACCCGGATCTTGGAGCCATCGGGCATGGAGCGAACGATGATGTTCTGGAACTCTTTCACATCTTCAAGGCGACCCTTGGTCTGCACCGTGTAGGTGAAGTCGATGGGGGTCGAGGTGGGCTGAGCACCGATCTTGCCTGCCGCAAACTGGGTGTTCTGCTCGCGGATGGCGCTAATCACATCACTCGGGGTGAGTTCGAGCTGGGCCAGTCGATCCGGCCTGAGCCAGATACGCATGGCGTAGTCAGTACCGCCAAACAAGGTGGTATCACCGATGCCGGGAATCCGCTTGAGCTCGTCGATGATGTTGAGCAGGGCATAGTTTGACAGATAGGTGGTATCAAACGAGCCGTTCGGCGACTGGAGGGTGACCACCTGCAGGATGGAGGTCGACTTCTTCTTGACCGTTACCCCCTGCTTTTTCACCTCTTCCGGCAGCTGGGCCATGGCGGCCGATACCCGGTTGTTGACGTTGATGGTGGCCTGATCCGGATCTGTGCCGATCTCGAAGTAGACGTTGAGGTTCATCTGGCCGTTGGAGGCCGAACCCGATTGCATATAGATCATCCGCTCGACGCCGTTGATCTGCTGCTCCAGCGGTGCGGCGACAGTCTGGGAGATCACCTCCGGAGTGGCCCCCGGATAGAAAGCGGTCACCGAGACCACCGGCGGGGTGATCTGGGGGTACTGCTCGATGGGAAGCGAGCGCATTGCCGCCAATCCGCCCAGCACGATAATGATGGAAATCACGCTGGCGAAGATGGGACGCTCGATAAAAAACCTAGAAAACATACGAGCTCCTTACTTGGCCGCTGAGTGGCTGACCATCTTGGCGGTGATGGCTTTCATCTCGTCGGCAGAGACAGGTTTCACCACGCTGCCGGGGCGAGCCTTCATCAAGCCTTCGACGATGTAACGGTCACCGGCATTGAGGCCGCTGTCGATCAGCACCCCCTCGGAGACCACCGGGCCCAGTTTGACCGGACGGGGGATCACCTTGTTCTCGGCATCGACCACCATCACCATGCGGTCAGCCTGGGACTGGACGATAGCGCGGGGCGGCACCACGATGGCATTCTTGCGGGTGCCCAGATCGATGGTCATACGGACAAACTGGCCGGGCAGCAGCACGCCGTCCTTGTTATCGAAGATGGCGCGGGCACGGATGGTGCCGGTCTGGGGATCGACCCGGTTGTCGGAGAAGTTGAGCTTGCCCGCTTGTGGGTAGACAGAACCATCGGCCAGGCGGATATGGGTGCGCCAGTTGGTGGCGTCCTTGGCTTTAATGGTCCCTCTCTTGACCGAGTTCTCGAAATCGAGGCGATCCTGCTCCGAGTAGGAGAAGTTGACGTAGAGCGGATCAAACTGGGTGATGGTAGTGAGCAGGCCGTTGTCGCCACTGGTGGAGATAAGGCTCCCCTCGGACTGGGAGCTCTTGCTCGCCATGCCGTTGATGGGGGCAGTGACCTTGGTATAGCTGAGGTTGAGCTCGGCCTCCTTCACCTTGGCCTGAGCGGCCTGATGGCTGGCGATGGCCGCTTCATAGTTGGCGATGGTGTCGTCATAGTCCTTGCGGCTTACCACCTGGCGCTTGAAGAGGGGAATGATGCGATCCCGATCGGCGCGTGCCTTGTTGAGTCTGGCCTGCTCCTGGGCCAGGGTGCCTTTGGCCTGCTCCAGCGCCACCTTGTAGGGCTCGGGGTCGATCAGGAACAGTTGCTGGCCGGCGGTAACCGGTTGGCCTTCCACATAAGTGCGCTTGAGCAGGATGCCACTGACCCGGGAGCGCACATCGATCTCGCGAAAGCCGGCAGTTTCGCCAACCATCTCGGTGGTGAGCGGCACATCGGTCAGGGTCGCCTCGTTGACTACCACGGGCACGGCCGGCATGGTTTGCGCCGTCTGGTTTGTTTCCCCGCCACAGCCGGCCAGTGCACCGGCCAGCGTCAGAGCGAGCATCCCCTGTTTGAATAATCCTGCTCTGGTGTTTGGCTCCATCATCATTTCACTCCTGTTGGCCCGATTGCGGCCATCATGCACACCTTTTTTTTCGGCTGACGTGATTAACTTCATGATTACAAATTAACTCATTGGATTATTGAAGTTTTTCAATCATAGAGCATGAACATTGAACCCAAGCTGCTTGATCGAAAAAGTTCTCTCTGTTCTTCACAACAGAAGCCGTTCTGCTGCTGGAAAATGGAGTAAAGAGTATCATATGAGAACTAGATTGCCGACAGGATAGTGCGTGCGATGACAATAGTCAGGAGGAAAAAGGGGGATAATTGTAGCGGGCGAGAGGAGCCCTCGCCCGCACTCAATCAGGCGAAGCAGGCCCAGATGGGAGCGTGGTCGGAGGGTTTCTCGATGCCGCGCAGTTCATAGTCGATACCTGTCTCGGTCACGCTGTCCTTGAGGGCGTCGGAGGCCATGATGAGGTCGATGCGCAGGCCGCGATTCTCGTCAAAGCCCTTGGATCGGTAGTCAAACCAGGAGAAACGCTCGCACTCGGTAGGGTTGGCGGCGCGGAAGGTGTCGGTGAGACCGAACCCTTTCAGCCGCTCCATCCATTCGCGCTCGATGGGCAGGAAGGAGCACTTGCCATCCCGCAGCCAGCGCTTGCGGTTCGCTTCGCCGATACCGATGTCGAGATCGGTGGGGGAGATATTCATATCCCCGATCAGCACCAGCTGGTCGTCCGGCGTGTGATGAGTTTCGAGATAGTGCTGCAGATCCTCGTAGAACTTCTGCTTGGCCGGGAACTTGGTCTCGTGATCCTGGCTTTCACCCTGCGGGAAGTAGCCGTTCATCACCTTGATGAGAGAGCCGTCTTCGCGCTCGAAGGTCGCCATGATCATCCGGCGCTGGGCCTCTTCGTCATCGGTGGGGAAGCCTTTCTCCACCTTGACCGGCTTCTGCTTGCTCATGATGGCGACCCCATAGTGGGCCTTCTGGCCGTGAAACTCCACGTGATAGCCCATGGCCTCCACATCGGCCAGCGGGAAAGCCTCGTCGTGTACCTTGATCTCCTGCAGGCCGATCACATCGGGTTGGTGCTTGTCGATGATGGCTTGCAGCTGGTGCAGGCGGGCGCGCAGGCCGTTGATATTGAAAGAGATGATCTTCATGTCCGGGATGCTCATGTCATTTTTATAAGTGGCTATTGGACTAGGAATCGGCGGTGGATGCAAGTTCGGGGCGCGGGTCAGCACCAGTGGCCGACCCGCTTGGCAGGGAGAGGCGTCAGCGGGTCATCTTTTTGACGAATACCACCACAAACAGCGCCAGCGTGAAGCTGCCGGTAAAGGCTTCGAAGGCGGCAAAGATCCTGGAGAGCCCGACCGGAGTGAAGTCGCCGTACCCCAACGTGGTGAAGGTGACCACGCTGTAGTAGAGGCATTCGAGCAGGAAGATGGCGTTCTCTTCAAGGGGCGCCTCTGGTCGATAGATAAGGTAGTTACCCGCGAAGTTGAGGCCGCAGAAGAAGTAAAAAATGCTGCAGATAAAGATGAGCAGCAGAGAGAAGAGCACCACCCTCATCGGGGCCTCGCCATAGCCGCAGAAGAGATCGACCACCCAGGAGGTAAAACGCTGGGTCGACCAGAACGGCAGTTGCAGGCGGCGCATGGTGAGCTCCTGCTGGATATAGTTGCCGGACATGGTGAAGATCCCCTGCGCCTCGGAGGCTTTGCGCAGATCCCGGTAGGTCTCTTCCGCCTCCTTGAACCAGATGCGCGCCTGTTTGGGATCCCGTTCGCGGCGCCCCTTGCGATCCTGCATCACCCGTTTGCCGGTCTGCATGTTGTCGAGCCGGGTGTTGTGCCAGCGGATGCCGAGCAGGTTGACGTCATCGAGGGTGGCGCACTGGAGGTTGGCATCACTGAGATCGGCTTTCATCAGGCTGCCGCCCTTCATGCGCAGGCCGTAGAGGTGACCACCGCGCAGGTTGGCGCGATAGAGGTTGCACTGCTCCAGCAAAAATCCCTGATCGGACTCCTTGTTGACCAGATTGAGGCCCGCCAGATTGGCCCGTGACAGCTGCAGGCCGTGGCAGAGTCCGCCAGCGCGAACGTACTGTTCAAGCGCCTCGGCGGTGTGGGCTTCCTGATGGGTATGGTGGGGATCATGCCAGTGGCAGAGATCGTGCTCGCCAGCCTCTTCACTGCAGTGGCGGCCATCGGCCACCAGATAACGACACATCGCCATCTTCGTTTCCCTCGCATTGCCGAACTGGTTTCAGCATAGGCGGGGAAAGGGGGGCGCGGCGGCGTCTTAGCTGAACTGGTTGAACTCCTGGCGCAGCTTGCGAAAACGCTCCTGCTGGGCCGGGTTGAGGGGGATGCCGTCGAGCACCTCCAGGGTCTCCTTGCATTCGGCACCAAACTCCGGGCTCTTGCGGTTTTTCTGCATCAGTTGCAGCAACACCTGGATCTTGTTGAGGGCGGCACCGGTATTGGCGGGCGCGCGGCGCAGGGCCTCGCGGAAGTGACCGAGTGCCTGTTCAAGCTCCCCGGCCTGATAGGCTTTGATCCCCAGATCGTTGAGCTGCTGGTAGCGCTGACGCCGCTCCAGTACCGTCTTGTCATCCCGGGTTGCCTGAATACAGGTGGTGAGCAGCCGGTCTTCGTCCTCCGCCAGCAGGCTCTGCAGGCTCTCGGCGTACTCAAACTCGCCGAGCTGATAGAGAGCGAGGATGGTTTCGCCAAGCAGGGCGGGGGGCATGGTGGCCGGTTCGTCGAGCCAGTTCTGGTTGGCGCGATAGAGCATCTTCTTGCCCTTGAGCAGCTCGCCCAGCGCGATCTGTACCCGAGCCTGACAGATCTGCTCGAACACCGGGTAGTTGAACTCCGACATCATCAACGAATCGCGGATGCGCGACAGGGCCGAATTGACCTGCTTTTGCAGGTTGGCGATGTGGTAGCTGTCGTTGCTGTTGAGGGCGTAGAGGGTCAGGGTCTGGATATAGGCCCCCAGATAGTGGGGGGTGCGGTGAATGGAGTTGCGGGACAGGTCGATCAGCGACAGCAACACATCCTTGGCCTGGGCATAGTCGTGGCGCAGCAGGCACACCTCCGCCAGTCGGCGGGAGAGTTGCACCGACTGGGGGGAGATGTCCACCGCCCGCCTGAGCTCTTGCTGCGCCTGCTCGTCATTGCCGAGGGCGAGTTGGGATTCCGCCAGCCAGAGGTGAGCTTCCACCATCAGCGGGGTATTTTTGAGGGTCGCCTGCAGATGGCTGACTGCCTCTTCATGGAGCCCCAGAGTGTTGCACGCCTTGCCCAGCGTCAGGCGGGCCCAGCTGTTCTCCTGGCCGGCCAGCAGCTGGCGCATCAAGGCGCGAGCCTCCTGTGCTTCACCCAACTTGAGGTGGGTATCGGCCTGCAAGCAGCGGCAGTAGTTGGCAAAACGGGGCACCGCATCGGCTCGCTCGGCACAGGCGGTAATGAGAGCCTGGAAGTTGTTGTCGGCCAGGGCGGTGAATACCGGTGCCAGGGCATGACGCCGGGCGAGGGCGCGTCTGAGGCGAAACGAGAACTGCTCCTGGGAGAAGGGCTTCATCAGGTACTCGTCGGGCTCGGCCTCCAGCGCACTCAGCACCATGGCGCGGGAGCTGTCGCTGCTCACCATGATCACCACGCTCTGGGGCGGGATCAGGCTCTGGTCGCGCAGACTCTCCAGCAACTGGCGGCCATTTTCGCCGACCCCCAGATCGTAATCAATGAGATAGATGTCGAAGCTGCCCTTCTGGCAGCGACGCCGTGCATCCTCGGCGGTATTGGAGTAGGTGATGTTGCTGATACCCAGATTGATCAGCATCGCCTTCATCATCACCTGAAACGAGCGCTGCTCATTGACCATCAGAATGCGTTGTGGCTTGGTAGGGCTCTTCTTTTCTGACGCGTTTTCCGGTGTCTGCATTGTTCTGGGTCGAGGCGCTACGGGTTGATGGGAGAAAGTGTGCCACCAAAGCGTGTCAAGTGGCAATCAATGTGCTTTTGTCACGCAACTTCCAGTTTCCATGTCACGCTCTGTGCCTGGTGGCCAGGGCGATGTGGTTGATCCATATCAAATAAAGCTCAGATGGGGTGGCAGCACGCGGCACACTTTTTAGACTGATAGAGGGGGCAAAGACAAGCCTCGGTCACATATAGGCCCCATCAGGCAGGTATCAGGGCCTGCCTCTGTCAGTCCATGAATCACGGAGGGATCAGAGATGAGTTTGCTACCAAGCCGTACCAGTCTGTTCGATGACCTGTTTCGCGATATGGCGTCCGGCTTCTATATTCGCCCCTTGCACGGGGACCCCTTGCCGAGCCAGATCAGGCTGGATTTGAAGGAGAGTGATGGCAACTATGTGCTGCAAGCCGAGTTGCCGGGGGTTGCCAAAGAGGACATCCATGTGGATATCCATGGTAAACAGGTGACGCTGAAAGCGGAGATCCGCCAGTTTGACAGCCAGAACAAGGATGAGCGAACACTGCGCAGTGAACGCTATTTTGGCAGTGTTTCACGCACTCTGGAGTTGCCGGTCGAGGTGGCGCTGGACAAGGTCAGCGCCAGGTTCGAGAACGGTATCCTCACGTTGCAACTGCCCAAGCAGGTGGAAACGCCAGCCCCTCACCGGGTGACCATCGAATAGCCCGTGACAAGTTCATCATCAACCGTAATGAGAAGGCCCCGTTATCGGGGCCTTCTGTTTATCAGTGCTTTTCTGTCGGTTGCTTCGCCAGATAGTGGGCGAATTGGGGCGTGTACTTGGCCTTGAACCCCTGTTCGGTCTTGATGATGAGATAGACCGCCAGCTGGTGCTGTTTGGCAAATGCCATCCCCGCTTCAGGCCCCATCACCATCAGCGCGGTATCGAGAGCATCGGCCTCCAGCGCGGTCGGGGTGATGACGCTGGCGGAGACCAGCTTGTGGGTGACCGGCTGGCCAGTGGCGGGGTCGATGATATGGGAGTAACGCTGGCCATCCAGTTCGTAGTAGTTGCGATAGCTGCCCGCGGTGCTGAGCGCCATGCCGTTGGGGATGACGATATCGGAGAAGGCCCCCGGCTGATCGGAGGGTTCGACGATGGCCACTTTCCATGGCGAGCCCTTGCTGTTGTTGCCCTTGCTGCGCACCGCACCGGCCACTTCGATCAGGTAGTTGTGTACCCCCTTGCCTTCGAGCAGGGCGGCAATCTCGTCAGAGGCGGCCCCCTCGCCGAGAGTGGAGAGGTCGAGATAGAGATCCGGGATCGTTTTTTCGAGCAGGAAGTGATCCCCCTGCGGGGTCAGGGTCAGCTTGTCGATCCCCACCTTGTGGCGGGCGGCGGCGATGGCCGCCTCATCGGGCCGCTTGACCGGCCGTTTGTCCGGGCCAAAGCCCCACAGATTGACCAGAGGCCCCACGGTCACATCCAGCTTGCCGTCGGTCAGTTTACCGGCATCAATCCCCTGCTGGACTATGATGGCCATGGCGGGCGGGATGGCAAACGGGGTGTTGGCGGGCCCTTGATTGAAACGGGAGATGAGCGAGCCCGGATCGTAGGTGGAGATCTCCTTGTTCATCCGGGCCAGCAGGCTCTCAACATCGCTTTTGAGGGCGGGCTCCCCACCGGGATAGCTATCGCTCAGGGTCACCACATAGTAGGTGCCCATGGTCTTGCCCTGAATACGGGTCTGGGCAGGCGGGGTGGGCTGGCAGCCGGCCAGCGTCAGCAGCAGGGTCAGCAGCAGGCCGCGCAGGGCCGCCACGGGGGTTATCGCAATCATCCGGCGCTCTCATCTGGAGAAGGTTCATATCGGGGCGCTAGCTTAGCCAAGGGGCGCCCGCCGGGCGAGCCCTGATAGGGGCAATCGGAGGGAAAAGGGCAGAAAAAATTAAACAGGTTTGAACCTGTGGCGGGAGCGGGTCGTATCGTCCATCCGTGAGGGAGAGAGTGGCGAGTAGAGCACCGTCTGGTGACCTGACCCGCAGCTTTGGTCAAAAGCCATAGCCGATTGAAGACAATTGAGTAAAATGAAGGTCGATTTAGACGGCATCTTTGCGAAGCGTTCACCGCATCCGCCAAGTCGTTGCCATCCATTGCCAATCAAAGGAGAAGATGATGAAAAAGGCGATTACCCTGCTGTTTCTGAGTACCCTGGCTGCCCCCGTGCTTGCGGATGAGTGTGCACTGGTCATCGAAGGCAATGATGCCATGCAGTACAACCTCAAAGAGATGAGCGTGCCGGCCACCTGCAAGGAGGTGACGGTCACCCTGAACCACACCGGCAAGCTGCCTGTGACCGCCATGGGTCACAACTGGGTGCTGGCCAGCACCGCCGACTATCAGACCGTGGCGACTGCCGGGATGAGCGCCGGGGCCGAGAACGGTTATCTGCCCAAGGATGATCCCCGTGTACTGGCTCACACCAAGCTGATCGGCGGCGGCGAGAGCAGCAGCGTCACTTTCAAGACCGACGGTCTGGCGGGCAAGGATCTCACCTTCTTCTGCTCCTTCCCCGGCCACTTCGCCATGATGAAGGGCTCCTTCAAGGTCAACTAAGGTGCTGACCGGCACGAGCCGGTTGCCTCAATAGCAAAAGCCGGGATTTCCCGGCTTTTTCATCTCTGCTGTTTGTGTGTGGCGTGGCATGACTGCACACCGCCGACTTTTGCGCTATTTGGCCTGCAGGGTAAAGAAGGCGATGGTGGTCTTCTTCTGGCATTCGAAGTGAATGCTCTCTTCACCGGTCACCACCAGCGTCTCGTTGATGGCCACCTCTTTGCCCTGCACGGTCAGCTGGCCGCTCAGCAGGTGACAGAGGTAGGTCTTCCCTAGCTCGAGGGTCAGGGTCAGCGGGAAGGGGAGATTCAGCACCCGCACGTTGGCGCTGATGCGAGCCGGATGGTAGATAAGCCCCAGATCGGTCACCTCTTTTTTCAGCAACTCGCAGTGGATCTCCTCGTCGCCGCTAAAATGCGCCGCCTCGAAGGTGGCGTAGGGGTGGCCGTTGAGCACAAAGCCAGCCCCGCTCACCGGCAGCAAAATGCGCTGATAGCCGGGAAAGGGGGAGAAGGGGCCCGCGCTCTTGATGGGGGCCGAGCTCAGTCGATAGTCAAAGTCGAGTTTGGCAAGGCTGCTCCCCTTGGGGGAGATGAGGATCTGGCTGGTGGTGCCCTGCTGGTTTTTCCAGGGCATCTTCTGGTGGTCAGACTCTTTAATCAGGGTGATCACGGGCACTTCCTCACGATAAAAAAACGCAGGGAGCCGGGGACATCAGCCCCGGCTCCCTGATAGAGATGGGTGATGGTAAAGGCGATCAGCCCTGACCATCCAGTGCTGCCAGCCGCGCTTCCATGGCGGCGAGACGGCTCTTGAGCTCGTTTACCTCCTGCTCCAGCTCGCTCAGACGGTCGGCGGCAGGGGAGGCATAGGCAGCCGCAGGGGCGGCATCCATCATCGTCTGAATATCCACCTCACCGCTGAACAGGTGGGCGTAGCGGGATTCGCGCTTGCCCGGCTCGCGCGGCAGCTTGACCACGTAGGGGCCACGCTCGATGAGCTGGGTCAGCACCGCATCTACCTCGGTGACATCATCGAAGCTGCAGAGGCGGTTGGTGCGCGAGCGCAGCTCCCCTGGGGTTTGCGGGCCGCGCAGCAGCAGTTCGCAGACGATGCCAAGCTCCTGGGCACTGAATTTCAGCTCGCCAAATTCGGTGTTGCAGAATCTGTGCTGGTAGCGGGGCACCCGGGCGTTGAAGCCTGCAGTGTTGACCACCAGCCGCTTGCGGATCAGCTCGTCCACCACGGCGCGGATATCGAGCTCGGAGAGATCCAGCACCGGCTCGCGGTTGCTCTTCTGGTTGCAGGCGTTGACCAGTGCATTAAGGGAGAGGGGATATTGATCCGGGGTGCAGATCTCTTTTTCAATCAGACAGCCGATGACGCGGGCTTCCAGTGGGCCAAGTACTAACTCCATTTCCTACTCCCTTCCAAATCGAGACATCAAGAGCCCCTATCTTAGTCATGGTCCGCGCCGCGTCTAGCGTTGCGCGCCATTTTTGCGAGCTGATCAGGGCGTTGGCGAAAGGCTCGCCAACGCCAGAGGTCTCCGCTTTTAGCGCTGCCCCTGATAGAAGCGCGCCTTGTCGGCATACATGGCGTCATCCGCCACCCGGCTCAGCTCCGCCAGCGGGGTCTGGTCGCTGCTGCTCCAGCCGATGGCAAAACGCAGCGGGAAGCTATGCTCCCCATGTTGCACGATGGCGTGCTGCTGGCTTGCCTCCAACCTGCCTGCCAGCTGCTGGCAGGCGAGGTGATCCGCCTCTGCCAGCAGCACGAATTCGTCTCCTCCCATTCTGAATATGCTCTCATTCTGTCGGCACAGCGTGCGCAGTAGTCGTGCCATCTGGATCAGCAGGGCGTCGCCCGCCTCGTGCCCATACTGGTCGTTGGTGCGCTTGAGGCCGTTGAGGTCGAGCATGAAGAGGGCGAGGTGACGCTCCGGATGGCGCGCCAGCACAGCCTGATAGTGATGGAACATCTCTTCGAACGCCTGGCGGTTGGGCAGGCCGGTGAGGTTGTCGGTGCGGGCGACCCGTGCCAGTTCATCGGTAAAGAGTCGCCCCTCGATGCCCACTGCCAGTTGCTTGGCAAACAGCCGCAAGATAGCCCTGTCCTCCGACTCCAGCCCTTCGGCGCTCACCATCAGATAGCCAAACAGCACGCCACTCTGGCTGCCGGGCAGGGTCATGATCTTCCAGAGTGCGTTATCCCACTGGCATTCGGAGTGTTTGACCTCCTCATCCATCAGTTGGGTCAGCTTCTCCTGCAGGGCATCCCGCAAGGGAGCATCGACCCCCTGGGTCAGGGAGTAGTGGGGCTGGCCATCGCGGCGGATCACCAGCCCCCAGCGGTGACCGGGATAGAGCTGGGAGAGCTGCAACAGGGCGGAGCTAGCCAGCTCGGCGATATCCACATCCAGCTGCTGGTGCAGACCGAACTGCAGCCAGGATTGCAGCACATGGCGGCTGCGCTCCTCCCGGCTCAGGGCCGAACGCAGGGCGGTCGTTTGGGATGCCACCTCTTGCTCCAGCTCGTCATTGAAGCCGAGCAGCCGCTGGTTGAAGGCCTCTTTCTCGCTGTTGGCCTGCTGCAGTTGTTCGTTCTGTTGATAGAGTGCCCGCACCTGGGCCGAGATGGTGTAGGCCATCTCCTGCAGCAGTTGGCGTACCTCGTCGTACTCCACAAAGCGCAGCGGTGCCTGCCGTTGCTGGTAGTTGCCCTTGCCATAGCTGCGCACCAGCGCGGCCAGCGAGCGCAGCGGTCGGGTGAGCCAGCGGGTAAGCCAGACACAGCCGATGGCCACCAGCAGCAACATGACGGCGATGCTGATGGTGAGCAGCTGCTGGGATTTGTTCAGCTCGCTAACCCTGTCATCGCTGTAGCTGTAGAGGGTGATGGTGGGGGTAATCATCTCTGCAAGTTGTGGCCAGCCGATAGTCAAGAGCTGCGCCATCTGGCTGGGGACCCGGTCATCCATGTCTCTGGTGTTGTCATGTGAGCCCTCGTAGAGAGGGGTATCTCCTTGTGAAATGACCAGATACTCGCTCCCCTTGAGATAGGGTTCCAGCAGCTGGGCCATCTGTCGCCAAGGGAGGATAGCCATCACGAAGCCGGAAGGGGTCTGCATCACGCCAGCACGCTGGTGATTGCGATAGATGGGGGCCACCAGCGCCAGTCCGCCGCTGCGGTCCTGCTCCATATCGCCGATCAGCAGGGGATCATCCACAGGCATCAGCAGATGTTTACCCTGTTTGGCTTCCCGCGTCTTGCTCCAGGCCATCAGCTGTGGCATCAGGTTGCTCGATTCAAGGTGGGAGGCCCGGCCGTTGATGTACTCCACTACCCGACCCTGATCATCGATCAGGTAGGCCGAGGTCAGTAAACTGTTGGACTTGATGAAGGTAGCCAGCGCCAGCCGGGCATGACTGGAGAAGAGAAAATTCTCGAGTGCCTGATTGAGCACCCGGTCGTTGCTGAGTTGCTGAAGTTGGGTGCCGATCAGCTCGCTGCGAAAGCGTGCCTCACGGGTCATGCTGGTGAGGGCCCGTTCCAGCTGGGATTGTTCGCTCTGGGCAATGATCTGGTGCTGACGAGCCAGCAATATGCCGCTCACCAGCAGCGCAGGCAGCAGGGCAACGGTGAACAGGATGACGATGAGCGTGGGGCCGAGACGAAAGGTACGGTGGCTCATTTTGACTTGACCTGCCGGTATTGCTGATCAGCCAGTTGCTGCATGTAACGGGCCGCATCAGCAGCACTGCTTCCCTCCTTGAAACGCTCGAACCCCTTGTCCATCGCCTGCCAGGCAATGGACATGGCACTGTCGGAAGGCATGGGAGTACTGAGGGTAAACTGTTCCAGCAGCACCTTTTCGTGCGGGGCGGGGTGTTGGTTGATGGCGGCAAAAGCCCGCTGATTGATTGGCAACAGCGCTCCCTGCCGATAGATCAATTGCTGATTATCGTCCCGCTGGATGAAGGCCATCAGGGCTTTGATGACGGCCTGCCGCTCTTCATCTGCCATTGCCCAACGAGAAACACTGAGAACGTAGGCTCCGCTCATGGAGTGCATCGGGCGCTCTTCCCAGTGAGGCAGCAGGGCCACCCCAAGCCGTTCACCCATGTTTTTCACCAGGTCATTGAAAGCCCAGTCCCCATTGACCAGATAGGCACTCTTGCCCTCGTTGAAACGGGCCAGGGCGGTATCATAGTCGCAGTCGGGATCGCCCCACTGCTCTCTGGCGACAGTACGGTATGCTTCCAGTGCCTGAACCATGGCCGGGGTGTCGAGAGTGATGCGCCCTTCGGTCACCGGCGAGCCACCAAAGGTAAGCAGAAACGCCGCAAAGTAGTACATGTCGTGATAGGGCCAGCTGACGGGGGAGACCCCTTGTGCAAGCAAGGGGGGAGTAATGGCGTTCAGCTCTTGCCAGCGGGTGATTGGGGTTGAGACCAGTGTCTTGTTGTAAAACAGCATCAGATGGTTGCCCTGCATCATGGGCATGCCCCAGCGCTGCCGGTCGAGGGTGACATAACGCAGGGCGCTGGCCATCAGCGCGGGGGAAAACCACTCGGCCGGGATGGGGGCGAGGGTCATCTGGCGATAGAGGCCGATAAAATCGGAGGGGATCAGCATCAGGTCGGGCAGCCCCCTTGCCTGAGCCGCCAGCAGGATATCTGCCTTGATCTTGCCCGGCTCGATCTGGGTGACGTGAACCTTGTGATTGCCTTCCTGATTGAAGCGGGTGACCACGTCGTCGATCACATACCCGGCCTGCTGGGAGTGCCACAACTCCAGCACTGGCTCCTGGGCCCGCAGTGGCTGAATGCCAGAGAAGATGCAAAGCAGCAAAAGATGATAAAAAACGCGATCTATGGTCATGTTACCATCACATCTGTACCTTGGATCAGAAATGAAAAATGTAACAAACAACCGCTCCTGTCGGTAGTGTGGTGGATCAACTAATTGAGTTAAGAGACAAAAAGCCCGGCGCTTGGGCCGGGCTGAGGGATAAATTGCTTATCCGGATTATCTTCGAGGCATCTATTGTGGATGTTGCTTGAGGATGTCGTATATCTCCTCTTTCAGTTTGAGTTTCTGTTTTTTCAGATCCCTCACCTCGGCGCTATAGTCGCTGGCGTGATGTTTTTCCAGCTTTCTAATCTCCGCATCCAGGTCGTTGTGCAAGTCAAACTTCTTCTGGAAATGGACATCACTGCTCTTCAGTTTCGAGATAAGTTCTCTGTACTCTGGGAACATGTAATGGAGCCTCCTTGGTTTCGTTTGATTGTGCCTTAGAGACCAAACTACCCCTTACCCCCCCAGATAAATGTGATCCGGATCCAATTCGGCAACAATGGTTTGCTGCATAAAGAGTATGTTTTTTAACTTCTTGAATCAAAAGCAGATCAGACATTCATTAGTCAGAGGGAGAGGGAAAAACTGGAATCCTGATCACAGTTGTGACGGCGGGATGATGGCCGTTAGCCGGTAAACGGCAGCAAAAAAGGGGCATAGAGCCCCTTCATGTAACCGGTATGGCGTTTACTCTTTTTTCTTTTTCTTCTCGGGCAGCGGCTTGCCGTCGCGGTGGATCACCTTGCCCGCCTCAAAGCCAATCTGGGCGGCCAGCTCCTCCAGATCCGCCGACTTGGCCTGATCCCCGATGGCGTAGCGATAGTTGGCGATGGAGAGTTTGTCAGCCACCGGCGTGCCCGGGACGATAGGCTCGCGCCAACCCTGGCCGATGTGAGCCACCAGGGTGCCATTCATCAGCAGCTCGCCGACGATCTCCTGGGTCGGATTGCCCTTGCCGTAGGTGAGACCCTGCGGGTGCTTCTTGCCGACCAGCGGCTCGTTGCTGGCGGGGATCAACTTGGTTCGGATCAGCCACTTGGGCTTTTTGGTGTTGCCCACCGCCTTGCCGGTCTGGTACTCGTTGATCTTGATGGTCTTGATCATCTGGGCCATGAAGTCCTTGGTCAGCGCCTTCTGGGCGTCGCTGGTTTCATCGATGGCGATGGGGGCCACATACCAGGTCTGGGTGGCTTGAGCCTTGGGAGCGGCAGGGGCAGTTTGCGCCATGGCCAGGGGGCTGAGCAGGATGGCAGCCAGCAAGAGTCCTATCTTCTTCATTGTGATTCCGCTTTTGTTTCAACAAGAATTTTGTTTTGCCAGCGACGACTGCGCCAGCGCCAGAACATGGCCAGACCGCGCACCCACTCGTCGCAGGCCAGCGCCAGCCAGATACCGACCAGTCCATAACCCTGCATGATACCGAGGAAATAGGAGAGTGGCACGGCAATTCCCCACATGGAGAGCAACGCCATGTAGAGGGGGAAACGGGCATCCCCGGTGGCCCGCAGGGCGTTGATCACCACCAGATTGAAGGTGCGGCCGGGCTCGAGGATAAGGCTGATAAGAAACAGTTGCGCCACCTGGGTGATGATGTCGGCATCATCGGTAAAGAGGCTGATGATGGTACGGCCATTGAGGGCAGCCGCCACGGCGATGACGCAGGTGACTGCCAGCCCGAGCTTGAGGCTCTTGAGCAGCTGTTGATAGGCGCGATCGAACTGCCTGGCACCTGCCAGATGACCGATGATGATCTCGTTGCCAAGGCCGATAGAGAGGCCAAACAGCAGGATAAACAGGCAGATCTGGAAGAAGTAGGATTGGGTCGCCAGCGCCTTGTCACCCAGCAGTCCGACAAAGGCTGTCACCACCATAAACTGCAGCATCCAGGAGAGATTCTCCCCTGCAGCAGGCAGGCCGATATGGAGCACCTTGCCCAGCATCTCCCGGCTGGGGTGGACGATATCACGCACCACCAGTCGAATGCCGGTCTTGCGGGCTACCAGCCACACCAGCAGCACCACGCCGATCAGGCGGCCCGCGACCGTGCTGATGGCGACACCGGCGACGCCAAGCTGGGGCAGGCCGAACCAGCCGTAGAGCAGCAGCAGGTTGCCGACGAAGGTGATGAGGTTGACGATGAGGGTCACATACATCGCCTGACGGGTGTGGCCGTGAGCGCGCAGGGTCGCCGCCAGACAGAGGGCTGCGGCCTCCGGTAACAGGCAGAGACCGATGATTTGCAAGTAAAGCGTCCCGTCGCTCATCAGGTTGGCAGGCAGGTTCATCAGCGCCAGCATGGTGCTGGCCCCCGCCATCACACCGATGGCGGCCACCAGACCGATCAGCAGGTTGAAGCCGATGGCGGTGTGGATCACCACCCGACTCTTCTCCCGATCGCCGGCCCCCAGATACTGGGTGATCACCACGCTGGTGCCGATGCTGACGAAGCTGAACAATGTGATGGCGAGATCGAACACCTGATTGCCGACCGCCAGCGCGGCCACTCCCTGATAGGAGACGTGACCTACCATGAAGGTATTGAGGGCACCGGTCAGAAAGTGCAGGGCGAGATCGATAAAGAGCGGCCAGGTCAGCGCAAAGAGGGTGCCCGGGCCTGCGTGGGATTGAGATTGCATGGCATGTCCAACAGCTGGGAGGGCACGGGGGAGTGCCCTCTGGGGGCGCATTTAACACCAAGGCCAAGGCCGGTGCAATCCTTGTGCAGGATTGCACCGGCCAGGGGAGCAGGCCAAGGGATCAGGCAGGCGTGGCGCCCGCCTCCTGTTCGCTTGGCAGGGTGAGGCGCGCCGAGTCGGGCAGGGCATCATCCTGCGGCCAGTTGGAGCGGATGGCATCAGTGGTGCTCTCCACCACCGCATCATCCTTGAACACCGGCTCGCGGTAGCAGCGGGTCAGGCGCAGCGCCTGATACATGTCGGGGCAGAGGATGATCCCTTCATCGCCCACCCGCACGCCCGCCTGCTTTAGCCAGTGGGTCATCTGGCCGTGGCGACCCGCCATCACCATATGGATGCCGCGCCGTTTCAGCTCTTTGTGCAGCTCTCCCACCATGCTCATCACGCTGATGTCCTGATGGGTGAAGCAGGCGACCGCATCGATCACCAGACACTTGGGGGCTCGGGGATCCTGTACCAGCAGGGCCAGCACCCGCCGCTTGAAATAGGGGGCGTTGAAGTAGGTCAGCGGCGAGTTGAAGCGATAGACCAGAATACCCGGGATCGCCTTGGCCTGTTCGTTGTCTCCCAGGGTGCGCACTACCCCCTCGTCATCCATGCCGAGCAGTTGATCGGTGGGACGCATCACATTGCGCAGAAACTGGAACAAGCCGAGCAAAACCGCGAGCGTAATCCCGGGGATCACCCCCATGGTGAGCACGCTGATAAAGGTGACCAGCGCCAGCCAGAAGGCGGAGCGATCGGAGTGGCGCAGGGCCCAAAGACCGCGAAAATCGGTGAGCGACAGGGAGGCCATCACCAGCACCACCCCGAGGGCGGCAGTGGGTATATATTTGAGCGGCGCCGTCAGATAGAAGGTGATGAGGGCGATCACCGCCGCAGCGATGATGGAGACCAGCTGGCTCTTGCCGCCGTTGGCGTCGTTGACCGCGGTGCGTGAATCCGCGCCGCTGATGGCAAAACCCTGGGAGACCGCGGAGGCGAGGTTAGCCATACCGAGGGCCCGAAACTCCTTGTCCGCGTCGATTTCGTAACCGTTTTTGGCGGCAAAGCTGCGGGCGGTCAGCATCATGGAGACGAAGCTCACCATGGCGAGGTTAAGGGCAGGCAGCACCAGCTCCCGCATCAGGCCGGGGGGAAATTCCGGCATCTGGAAGGCGGGCAGGCCGGAGCCCACCGTCCCCAGGGTAGCGATATCAAACTGGCCCAGATTGAAGCCCCAGACCAGCGCAGCGGTCACCACCATGGCCACCATGGAGGAGGGCCATGCCGGTTTGAAGCGTTTGGCCAGCAGCAGGGTAAGCAGGGCCACCAGACTCATGGCCAGGGTCGGCAGATGGGTCTGGGTAATATAGGTGGCCCCGCTGGCGATCCGCTCGATGAGGTAACGTTCGCTGAAGGTGAAGCCGAAGATCTTGGAGAGCTGGCCCACCATGATGGTGATGGCCACACCATTGAGCAGCCCCATCAGGATGGGTCGGGAGAGAAAGTCCGCCAGCACTCCCAGCTTGAAGCGGCTGGCAATCAGGCACCAGAAGCCGGTCATGGCGGTCATGGTCATCACCAGTTGCCAGTGACGAGTGGGGTCGCCTGCGGCCAGCGGCGTCACCACGGCGGCGATGACCGCACAGGTGGCGGCATCAGGGCCGACGATCAGCTGGCGGGAGGTGCCAAACAGGGCATAGACCAGCATGGGCAGGATGCAGGAGTAGAGACCGACGATGGCACCCACCCCGGCAAGCTCGGCATAGGCGATGGCGACGGGCAGCGCCACGGCCGCCACCGAGAGTCCGGCGCGAAGATCTGGCATCAACCAGGCGCGCTGGTAATGCAGCAGGGCGGCGAGGCCCGGTAGCCAGCGTTCGAGAGAGAAGAAGTCGCGCATTATTTAACCCATTGAGTTACAACCAGCTTTTCCCCTAGTGTGCCCAAGGTTATCGAAAGATTGCAATCAGGTTATGGCCAGTTTACCTGAAGGTCAGGCCAGATAGCCTGCCAGCGTTTCTCCTTGATGCGCTGGGTAAAAATCTGTTTGTCCTGACGACATCTGGGGTTGGCACTCACTTGCAGCGACCAGTTGATGGTAAAGCCGTAGGGGGCAAGCCACTCGAACTCGCCATCTCGGGTGAGGCGCACGCCGATGCAGGTGGGCACTTCGACCCAGTGGCTCAGCGCCTCAAGGCTGCTGGCAAACGGCGTTACCAGCTGCCGCGTGTGCATGCGGGCCTGATTGCGCACTTCCCACTGCTGATCCGGCAGCCGCTTTGCCAGCCAGGCTTCATGCGCCGTCTCGGCCAGCCCTTGCGGATCGGTTTTGTCGAGATAGATAAGGTCGATATCGTTGAGCGGGGTGGGCTCCGCCTTGTGGTGAAGGTGATCCCAGATGAGGTTGCGGATAAAGCCTGCTCCCAGCGCCCAGTCGGGCAGATTGAGCTCGGCCGCGGCTTGCAGGCAGGCCATCCGCTGCGGATCGGCCCGCAGCAGGGCTTCTGTTTTGGCTTGGAATTGCTGTTCGAGGGCGGAGTTCAGAGGTTCAGTTGTTGGCATTGCGGCGTAACCAGACATCAATGTAGCGGCAGCTCGGCACTATAGTGAGCCCCTCCGCCTGAGTCCAGTTGAAGAAGGCACGCGCCAGCTGATCGGCAATCCCCTGCACCCGCAGCTCGGGCGGCACGAAGGTGCTGTAGGCGTCGATGGTCTTGGCATCGAGCCGCCGGTAGCGCAGTCTCGACTCTTTCCCCTCCACCATACAGATGAACTGCTGCTGGTTGGCCTGATGGATGATGTCGCTCATGGTGGGCACCTCTGGCATAAAGTTGGGTCTCTCGGCACAACATAACTGTTAGCCAAGGTATAGAACAGATAGTGGATGATGTATCGATTGTTATCAGGATTATTGAGCCAGCTCTTGCTCTCTGGCTTTTATCTTGGCACGAATCGATGTGGCAATAATCAGCAAGTTCGGAAGAGGTAAAAATGGACACGGTAATGTTGAAAGTTACCCGGAAGGTGTTGGCTCAAAGTCAGAACAGCCCGGATCAGCGGCAGATTGCGATTTCTGATGCATCTAACCCTGAACTCAAGGCTCAGTTTGAAACGGCAGGTAAAAATAGAAAAATTCGGCTGTTGTTGGCCAAGAGAATCTCATTGTGGATGGGAGATACGGGGGCTATTTGGTATAGCCACAATCGCGCGAGCAAAAAGAACCAAGAGGATTTTGATTAACTCTTTTCATTGTTGGCGCACCATCCTGATGCGCCATTCCAGTTTATTTGTGAGGTTGCGGGTTAGGCCCAGGCTCGCTCCAGCAGGGTGAGTAACTGCTCACGGTCGGCGTCCTTGCGATTGAACAGTAGGGCACCGTCGTTGACCGCCAGATCGCGGATCTCGGTCAGTAGCGAGCGATCGCTTACCCCAGCCTCGCTCATGGTGCGCGGCAGCTTGACCGCTTGCCACAAGGTGTCGCGCAGGGAGCGAATGGCTGTGATGGTCGCCTCCGCCCGCTGATGGGCCGGGGTGGCGGCAAAGCGCTCTGCCCCCACCAGCGGCAACAGCAGCCGGGCCAGCTCGCTATCCACCTCGGGGCGGTTGTAGTCGAGCACGGTCGGCAAAAAGAGGTTCATGCACAGCCCGTGGGGCAGATGGCAGCGGGCTCCCAGACTGTGACCGAGGGCGTGCACCAGCCCCACCATGGAGTTGGAAAAAGCCATGCCAGCCAGCGTGGAGCCTTCCGCCAGTTGCAGCCGCAGCTGTTTGTTTTGCGGGTCGTGGATGATTTGCGGCAGGGCGCTGGCGATCTTCTCCACTGCTATCAGGGCCAGCGCATCGCTCACCGGGTTCTTGGCGGTACCGATAAAGGCCTCGATGGCGTGGGTCATGGCGTCCATGGCGGTGGCGGCGGTGATATTGAGGGGCAGCCCCTGGGTCAGGCGCGGGTCTAACACCGCCAGCTGGGGCAGCAGGAAGGGGGAGGTGAAGGGCACCTTGCGCCCGCTCGCCTCATCCTTGATTACTGCAACCAATGTCACTTCTGATCCTGTGCCCGCCGTGGTGGGCACCACCGCCAGCGGCTTGAGGGGACGGGTCAGGCAACCGGCGCCCGAGTAGTCGAGCAGATGATCCCCCCCCATGGAAGTGAGAATGTTGACTGCCTTGGCGGTGTCGATGACCGAGCCGCCCCCCAGCGCCACCAGACTGTCGCAGTCGAGCTCGCGATAGCGTTTGGCGATCCGCTCCACCACGGCGGTGGAAGAGTCGGCCGGGATCTCGTCCCAGATGGCAGCGACCGGCAGCTCTCCTTCGGCCAGCACATTGGCCAGCAGGGTGGCAAGGCCGGTGGCATTGACCCCCTTGTCGGTCAGCAGCAGCGGGCGATGGGCCCCGAGGCTGGTCAGCTCGCTGGCCAGCTGCTCCAGCGCCTGTTCACCGGCCAGCAGTTTGACCGGGCAGAAGAAATCGTAATAGCGGCTCATTTCAAGGCTCCTTGCGCGTTAGCCGGTCACCAGACCCAGATAGATGTTGCAGGCCCGGCCGATCTTGTTGGTCGGGGCGGGATAGTGGCGCAGCAGCGGCCGCGCGATAAAGGCGGGCAGGATCAGGGACTGCAACTGCTCAAGCCCCCGCACCAGATGCATGGCAACGGTCAGGTCTCCCTCCACCAGCAGCCGGTTTTCGCCAAATGCCTGATTGACCCCGAGCCGAAAACTCAGGGCGCGAAAGGCGATATTGGGATGCTTGAAGCGCACCCGTAGCGGATGGATGGTGGCATGAGGGGCGACTGGCGCGCCGGGATACCAGCGGCCACCCTGCTTGTGCATGTTCATGGCGTAGCCGATGCCGCCCACTTCGAGGCGGATTGCCAGCCCGTCCGGCAACGGCGCCAATTCACGGCGCACTGCCTCGTCGGTGCGGGCGGCGCGGCAGAGGGTGCGACCCACCACCCAGAGCAGAGTGGTGATCCAGAGGCGGCGGCCAAGGGCTGCCGCAGGTTCAAACATCCGTGTTTGCATGAGGATTGGCTCCTGAGATGGCTGACCAGAAGAGAGCGAACGCACTGGCTTGCCAGTAGTCGTCCTGTCCCAGCTCCGGTTGATCGACAAACAGTGATGCGCAGGCGAGGAACTGGCCCTGACACACCTCCAGCAACAGTGGCGCGGGAGCCTGCATCAGCTCGCCGCTGGCCTGCCCCTTTGCCAGCAGAGCAGGCAGAAAGCGCAGGGCATCGTTCAGGATCTGGCTGCGGGCCGGTCTGGCCAGCAGCGGAGAGTGAAAGAAGCCCAGCACGAATTTGAGCTCATTGGGATGCGCGAGCATCCACCCCATCGCCAGCTGCCAGTAGTGGCGGGTCTGGTCGTACAGCGGCAGGGTCGGATCTGCTTCATGGATGGCGCTCCCCATCCGGGTCTTTACATCCTGATAGAGGGCGAGGATCAGCGCCTCCTTGCTCGGAAAGTGGTGGAACAGAGTACCGTTGGCTACCCCGGCCGCCTTGGCGATACGGGCGGTGGCAGCCCCCTGCAGGCCATCTTCGGCGCAGAGGGCGAGGGCGGCATCCAGGATCTGGCGGCGTTTGTCGGTCATGTTTTGTGGCTGCGGGATAGCCTGGTTCATGGCCATCTCCATCAGCGCAGGAAGAAGGCCATCATCAGCTTCTGGATCCAGCTGTGGTAGGGGGGATGGATCAGGGAGCCGGTGGTGAACTTGCCGCGGGTCAGCACGGTTTTCGCCTTGGAGAAGGTAAGAAACCCCTCGTGGCCGTGGTAGTGGCCCATGCCGGAGGCGCCGATGCCGCCAAACGGCACATCGTCGGCCGCCACCTGAAACAGGCTCTCGTTGATCGCCATGCCGCCGGAGTGGGTCTCCTGGGTCACTCGCGCCTGCAGCTCGGGGTCGAAGCTCATCAGATAGAGGGCCAGCGGGCGGGGCCGCTCAGCCACATAAGCGAGCGCCTCCTCCAGGGTGTCGTAGGGGATGAGCGGCAGCAGCGGCCCGAAGATCTCCTGCTGCATCACCTGACACTGACCCGGCACCCCGGTTAGCAGGTGGGGCACCAGCAGGCGACGCTGGTCGTCGCGGGCCGGGTTGCCACAGGGGTGGAGCTGGGCACCCGCCTGCTCGGCTTCATCCAGCCAGCTGACGAGACGTTGATACTGGCGGTCGTTGATGATGGCGCCGTAGTCAGCACTATTGAGCCCCTGCGGGTAGAGCTTGCTGAAGTGGCGGCGATAGGCGGCGATAAAGTTATCCACCTCGCTGCGGGGCAGCAGCACATAGTCGGGGGCGACGCAGATCTGCCCGGCGTTGAGGCTCTTGCCGAAGATCATCCGCTCGACCGCGGTGGCGACCGGCATGTCGGGGGCGATGAGACAGGGGCTCTTGCCACCCAGCTCAAGGGTGAGGGGGGTGAGCTGGGGCGCGGCAGCGGCCATCACCAGCTTGCCCACCATGGTGGAGCCGGTAAAGAGCAGGTGATCGAACGGCAGTGAGCTGAACGCCGCCGCCATCTGGGCATCTCCCTCGATGATGGCGATCTCGTTTTCGTCAAACACGCTGGTGAGCATGGTGCGCAGCACGGCGTTGGTATGGGGAGTGAATTCGGAGAGTTTCAGCATCGCCCGGTTGCCCGCTGCGATGGCGGTGATGAGGGGGCCAAGGCTCAGCATTACCGGAAAGTTCCACGGCACGATAATGCCGACCACCCCGAGCGGCTGGAAGTGCACCTCAACTTTGGCGGGGGCCAGCAGCAGGCCGGTGTGGCGGCGGTGGGGCTGCATCCAGCGCTTGAGCCGCTTCTGGGTGTAGTTGATCTGCATGATGCAGGGCAGCACATCAGCGATCAGGCTATCGTAGTGGCTGCGCTGACCATAATCTGCCGCCAGCGCCTTGCACAGCTGCCCCTTGTGGGCGAGCAACGCCTGCTTGAGTTTGGTCAGCTGCGCCCGGCGCTCGGCCAGGGTAGGCATGGGGTGAGCCAGACTCGCCCGCTTGAGCCGTGCCAACTGATCCGGCAGGGACAATTTGATGGCGAGGATATCCTCAGGAGTGTGTTGAAGCTGCGCCGCACCCATGTTGTTCTCCGCATGAAAAATGACCGACTGATTAGTCGGTCTAAATCTAGTTGTTTGTTACCGGAATGTAAAGCTGGCAAGCTCTCTCCCGTTCACCTCGAGCCAGACGCAAGAGAGAACTGTGTGTCTCCCCACACTTTTGTGGTTTGCTCGTTGGTGGCTTATCTAATAAGGGGTAGTTTTTGGCTATTAACCTACACGGAGAGAGCACTATGACCAGGGAACTGAACAGCTTGTTGGCCCGGCTTGAAGATGTGGTTGAGCGGATGCCGGATTGCTTCAACACCTACGAATTCGCCCAGAAGCTGGCACTGCAATATCAGCCGGAGTTCTTTGCCGCGGGCCACTCTCTGGCCGAGCACGAGGGCAAGGTACTGCGGGTGCTGCACCAGAAGATCGCCGAGGCGCTGGCAGGCAGCGAGAGGGTGATTGAAGGGGCACTGCTCCCCTGCGTCACCCCCTGGGGGGAGAAGGCGACCTCACCGCGTTGGCACCGCAAACACTGAGGATCCGGTCAGGCAGATCACTGCCAGATAGCAGATAACGAACAACGATAAAGGGCGCGGCGCTGACAACAGGGCCGCGCTTTTTTTATGCAGATTGTCGCCAGCAGCGCCCCCGCTGCCGGGAGCAAAGGCCCGGTCTGTGATCCCATGCCGGGATACGAGACCGTCAGCCGGGTAGACTCTCCCTTTTGTCGCAGGGTTTGTCACCGTAGGAATTTCTCATGACCCATAAAATCATTCTGGATACCGACCCGGGTATCGACGATGCCATGGCCATCCTGTTTGCCGAGGCCCACCCCGCCATCGAGCTGCTCGCCATCACCACAGTTTTTGGTAACGCCACCATCGACAATGGTACCCGCAACGCCCTCTGGCTCAAGCAGAAGTACGGCATGAAGGCGGATGTGGCCAAAGGCGCGGCTGCCCCGCTGCTGCGCGAGCCGGTCGGCCCTACCACCATAGTCCACGGCCCGAGCGGCTTTGGCGACATGGAGGCGGGGGAGGTGACTATCGCTCCGGATCCCCGCCCCGCCTGGCAATATATTGTCGAGGCGGTCAAAGCCGCACCGGGGGAGATCACCCTGGTCACTATCGGCCCGCTGACCAATCTGGCGCTGGCGCTGCAACAGGCGCCCGAGATTGTCTCGCTGGTGAAACAGGTGGTAGTGATGGGAGGAGCCTTTGGCGTCAACGGCCATCGCGGCAACGTCACCCCCTATGCCGAAGCCAATATCCACGACGATCCCGATGCCGCCGACCGGGTCTTTACCGCCGATTGGCCGGTAGTGATCATCGGGCTGGACGTGACTCAGCAGAGCTTCTTCAGCAGCGCCTATCTGGATGAGCTCAGGGACAAGGCGGGGGAGCCGGGCCGCTTCCTGTGGGATGTCAGCCGCTTCTACCTGCGCTTCTACTCCGAGAAGCTGGGGCTCTCTGGTTGCCACGTTCACGATCCGTCCGCCATCGCCTATGTCATTGACCCGACCCTCTTTACCCTGCGCGAGGGGCCGGTGCGGGTGATTACCAGCGGCCCGGCCATCGGCCACACCCTGCAAAAGTTCGATGGCAAACGCCACTCCCACGATGATTGGGCAGCCTATCGTCCGCAGCAGGTCGGGGTGGCGGTGCGCGATGAAGCCTTGCTGGCGCTCTATCGCGAGACGCTGGTGGGCTGGGGCAAGGATTGCTGAGCAAAGAGGCGCTATTGCGTTGACGCGGGGGCTGTGATCGGCGCCAAACAATCGGAACGCTCGGCCGCTTATACTGCCTTATATCAAGAGCTTGGGAGGGATGAAGATGGCCTGGATTTCCTTGATAGTGGCGATAGCCCTGATCTGGTGGTTGATGAAGCTGGGGCGTGGCGCCCTGTTCGAGATCCGTCTTGCCCCCGGCAAGGTAGTGGTCAAGCAGGGCAAGGTGTCACCCGCCTTTATTGAGCATGCCAAGCAGATCCTGCGCCACGACACGGTGCGCGGTCGCATTGTGGGGCAGCGTGATGGCGATGGTGTAAAGCTGATCTTCTCCCGCTCCATCCCCGAGCCGGTGGCCCAGCGTTTTCGCAATATCTTCCCTTATGGCGATTACCGCCAGCCAACGGCGCCGCTGCCGGGGCCAAAATCCCGCAAGGGATAAGCACCGGAACCTGGTTCATCAATAGCAAACGGGCCTCCAGTGGAGGCCCGTTTTTTATGGCACTTGGCCAAGAGAGGGCTGACAGCCCTTACTCTTTACCGTGCAGCTCGCGCTGGGCCTTGACCGCAGCCGCCTTGACAGCGGTGCCTTCATTGCCCCAGGAGGCGCGCAGGGTGTTGACCAGCTCGGCGAGCCGCTCATCATCCATGGTCCAGCCATAGCCCGGCATGTGGTAACCCAGATGGCCGTGGGTGACCGGTGTTTCGGCGCCGTGCAGCAACACGTTGATCAGGCTCGACGGATCGCTCGCCAGCACGGTGCGGTTGTTCACCAGCGAGGGGATGACGTGGTCATTGCCCTGGCCGTTGACCCCGTGACAGGTGGAGCAGTACATGGCGTAGTCCGCCTTGCCGCTGGCACTGGCGTAGGCGCGGGCCCCTTTCTCCGCCACCGGTTCATCTTTCAGATCGGTCAGATAGGTGGCGATGCTGGCCAGATCGGCGTCGCTGAAATACTGGCTGCTGTGAGTGATCACTTCCCCCATGGGGCCCGCGACCGCTTCATGCTGGCTGCGGCCGGTTTTCAGCAGATCGATCAGCGCCTGCTTGCTGTAACGGCTGCCGCGAATGTCGGGGGCATACCAGCCATCCAGCGCCGCCCCGCTCAGGTAGACAGGGTCCGCCTCGGTCAGCGCTTTCTCCTGCATGCCAAGCCCGCGCGGAGTGTGGCAGCTGCCGCAGTGGCCGGCACCCTGCACCAGATAGGCGCCGCGGTTCCACTCCTCGCTCTTGCCTGCGACCGGGGTGAAGCGGCTGTCATCGTGGTAGATCCAGTTCCAGCCCATCAGCGGCCAGCGCATGTTGAGGGGCCAGGGGATGTCGCTCTCCTTGTTGGCGATGGCCAGCGGCTGTACCTCCTTCATCAGGTAGTGATAGAGATCTTCGAGATCCTTATCGCTCATCTTGGCGTAGGCGGTGTAGGGCATGGCCGGATAGAGGCGATGGCCATCGCGGGCCACCCCTTCGCGCATCACCTTGATGAACTCCGGCAGGCTGTAGTTGCCGATACCGTGGGTCTTGTCGGGGGTGATGTTGGTGGCAAATACGGTGCCGATGGGGGTCGGGAACCCTTTGCCGCCCGCCAGCGGCTTGCTGGTTTCGCTGGTGTGACAGGCGGCGCAATCGCCGAGCTTGGCCACGTATTCCCCCGCCGACATGGCGTGGGCGGCAAGGGCAGGCAGGGCCAGCAGCAGGGCGCTGGCGGTCAGTGACAGGGCGCGGCTCATTGGGCACCTCCCTTGCTCATGGCAACCAGCTCGTTGACGGCGCGCCACGCTTCGTCGATGGCGGCGTGGGCGTAGGGGCTCCAGCCTGCATCCGAGTTGGCGATGGTGATGTTGCCGATCGGCTGGCGACCCAGTTCAATCCATTTTTCGCACTGTGTTTCGTCATCAAACAGGGTGTTGGTGACATAGGAGTAGCCGTGAGACCAGCGGTTGACCGTGATGGCGAGGATATCCTGCTCATGGTTAAAACCGGCGCTGCCGAGCATCCCTTGCAGCTGTTCGCGGATCATCTGCTCATGCTGTTCGAACGGCATGCCGAGGATCATGGCGCGCCCCTTTCGGGACTGTTCGCGGGCCGACAGACCGCTGCCCGGCAGGGTCGGCACATAGACCATGTGCAGGCACATCGGCTGATCCGGGCTCTTGGGATGCTCGTAGCCACCCATGCTGACTGGATAGTCGAGCTTGACCCGGCTGTAGGGGGCTGCGGGGGAGTAGACCTCGTGCACCCCCAGCTTGACGAAGGCTTGCCAGTTCTTGATCACCACCTTGGTGTAGACCAGCGGCGCCTTGGCATTCTGGCGCAGCGCCTCCTTCTGGGGCTCCGGCATCTCGGGCACCATGTAGGGGATCATCATGTTGTAGCCCGCCATGATCGACTGCTTGGTCCGCACCCGATGCAGTTTCCCCTCCTTGATGTAGGTGACATCCACAGCCAGCTTGCCGTCGGCGAGGCGCACGTTTTTGGCCTGCAATGCCGTGCTGCCAAGGCGCAGTTGCACCTTGTGCTCAGGCAGGTCGAGTTTGCTGTAGTCAAACTTGGCCAGCACCACATCCTGCATGGTGTGACCCGGCGCCACTTGCGGAATGAGCTTGCGCACCATCAGGCGGGTGAGACCGGCGTTGCCATCGGGGAAGTGGAAGATGTAGGGATCGTCCAGCTCCGCCTGCTCCTCGGCATCCAGCGGCGTCAGATTGAGGCCGTCGAACCCCGGCAAGGCGCAGAGGCGCGCATCGGCGCAGGCGGTGGCGTCGATGCCGACCGCCTGGAAGTCGTTGGTGCGCTGCTGGAAGTAAGTGATCGCCCGCTCGCTGAGGCCCACTTTATCGCGCAGGAAGGTGGTGTAGCTGTTGCGGGTCACCCACTCGTCCTGCTGCTCGCGGGTCATGCCGCTCAGGTAGTCGATCTTCGCTTCGTGCAGGGCCAACAGGGCGGCCTTGTCAGCATCATCGAGGGGGAAGTCACCGATAAACTCTGCCAGCGGACGACCGTTCAGGCGATCGCGCGGGATATCGTCCGCCACGTTGTGGCCCGGATCCCCGTTCACTATCTTGTTGATGCCAAAGTGCTTCTCGTCGAAATAGACGCCGCGGCTCAGCCCCAGATCCGGATAGAAGGTCTGCTGGAAACCGGCGGCCAGCTCGTCGATGTTGACCTCCAGCGCCTTGAGCAGACCGAGCGCAACCGGGCTGTAGACCGAACGCGGTGATTGCAGGGATTCACTGCCGCCGTAACCCAGACGCAGGCCATCGGGGGTGGTGAACTCGTTGCGCTTGGCGTGGCCGCCGAAGTCATCGTGGTTGTCGAGTAGCAGGATCTTCTTATCCGCGCCGAGCAGTTGCTGATAGAAGCAGGCGGCGGCCAGACCGCTGATCCCGGCGCCGACGATCACCAGATCGTACTCCCCCTCAAGGGGAATATTGGCGAAGTCATACTGCTTGCCGTCACGGGCGATGCTGTGGGCCGGTTCGAAGGAGCCCGGGTGGTTGCCGCGCAGCCCGGTGAGGGCGGGCGGGTAGGCTAGGGTTTTATCCGCCAGCGTGCTGCCGCCTTCGGCAGCCTTGAGCAGATTGATGGGGGCGACGCCTGCCGCAATGGTGATGGCAACGCCGTTGAGAAAATCTCTGCGTGTAATACTCATGGCAATACCTGCTGTATGAAAAATGGAAAAGTACAGAGTGGGGTAGCTGGCCAGCAGCAAGAGGACGCAACCTACCGCCATATTTTTATGGCGTCTATATGGGTTGATAATAACTTATTAAACAGATTGATCAAACGAGTATGGAGTGACATATCTGTTTGGGTTCGAATTGTTAAAAAACAATCCAGCTAAAAAATATCGTGCTGTGTTCTGTTCGTCGCGTTTAATTACGTAAATGATGATGAGTTCAAATTGTCGCAGATCATCAAAGTCGACAGGTGTTTATTATTCATGCTGGAGGATTAATTTTTCGTCATATATACCCATATGCTATGTAAGGTTAGTTGGCGAGATAATGCTCCCTGTCCAATTATAAATTGAGAAGAGAGTGTCATTGATTAATTATGGGAAAAGGCGCCATTAATAGTGATACGGATGCAAAATTAACATTTTTCACATGCTGAGGCCAAGTTTGGCACAATCTTAAGATTAATTTTCCATGTTGTTTACATGTTCCGGTTCTGATCACAATGTTGCCCGTTTTTACAACTTTAGCCTTGCGACCATAAGGACACTGCATGAGACCTTTTGAATTAAAGAGGGGCTTGGGTGCTTTGCTGTTGATCGCATCGGCCAGCTTGCTGACCGGCTGCGACATGGCCTTGATGAATCCCAAAGGGCAGATTGGTCTGGAACAGAAATCACTGATATTAACCGCCTTGGGGCTGATGTTAATTGTGGTGATCCCTGTGATTATTATGGCGGTGGTCTTTGCTCGTAAATACCGGGCATCAAATACCAATGCCAAATATACTCCGGATTGGTCTCACTCCAATAAAATTGAGGCGGTTGTCTGGACCGTACCAGTTATTATCATCGTCATTCTGGCAACCATTACCTGGAAAACTTCCCACGAACTGGATCCCTACAAGCCGCTGGAGTCCACGGTGAAGCCGATCCAGATTGATGTTATTTCCCTCGACTGGAAATGGCTGTTTGTCTACCCAGAATTAGGGATTGCCTCGGTCAATGAATTAGCATTCCCGGTCAATACCCCCGTCAATTTCCGGGTGACTTCAGACACTGTCATGAACTCCTTCTTCATTCCCAAGCTGGGCGGGCAAATTTATGCCATGGCAGGTATGCAGACCAAGTTGCATCTCATTGCCAATGAAGCAGGCGCGTATGACGGTATCTCCAGCAGTTATAGCGGAGCCGGTTTCTCGGGCATGAAGTTCAAGGCGATTGCTACGCAGGATCAGGCCGGTTTTGATACCTGGGTTGCCAAAGTCAAGGCCTCTCCCAAGATGCTGACCACCATGGATGAGTTCAATGCGCTGGCCAAGAAGAGCGAAAACCACCCAGTAGAGTATTTCTCAAGTGCCGATCCGGCCCTTTTCGTCAAGCTGATCAACAAGTTTATGGGTGACATGGGGCATGGCGAGCACAAGGGGATGACCCATAAAGCCCCCTCAGAGCATGGCGCCGCCATGAATCACGATGACATGGCACATATGCAGATGGACCATGCCGCTATGGCGCATGACGGGCAGAAGGAGCATGCCGGACATATGAACGCGCCGTTGGATAACAAGGCTGTGCAAGCAGGATCCGAGGAATAACCGATGTTTGGAAAATTAACACTCGATGCCATTCCGTTCCATGAACCCATCATCATGGTGACGGTAGCCGGTATCATTTTGGGGGGGCTGGCCGTTGCCGGCCTGATCACCTATTTCGGCAAGTGGCAATATCTGTGGAAAGAGTGGCTTACCTCGGTCGACCACAAGCGTCTTGGGGTCATGTATCTGATCCTGGGTATGGTCATGATGCTGCGCGGCTTCGCCGACGCTGTGATGATGCGTACCCAGCAGGTGATGGCTTCGGCTGGTGGTGACGGCATTTTACCGCCGCATCACTACGACCAGATCTTCACCGCCCACGGGGTCATCATGATCTTCTTCGTTGCCATGCCACTGGTGATCGGTCTGATGAATATCGTCGTGCCGCTGCAGATCGGTGCCCGTGATGTGGCTTTTCCCTTCCTCAACAACATCAGCTTCTGGTTCACCGCCGCTGCCGTGGTATTGATCAACATCTCCCTCGGGGTCGGTGAATTCGCCCAGACCGGCTGGCTGGCCTATCCGCCCCTCTCTGGGCTGGAGTACAGCCCGGGGGTCGGGGTTGATTACTGGATCTGGAGTCTGCAGATATCGGGTCTGGGCACCTTGCTGACTGGCGTCAACTTCTTCGCCACCATCATCAAGATGCGCGCTCCTGGCATGACCATGATGCGTCTGCCGGTGTTCACCTGGACGGCTTTGTGCTCCAACGTGCTGATCATCGCCTCCTTCCCGATCCTGACCGTTACCATCGCCCTGCTCACCGCAGACCGCTATCTGGGTACCCATTTCTTTACCAATGACATGGGTGGCAACATGATGATGTACATCAACCTGATCTGGGCCTGGGGCCACCCCGAGGTTTATATCCTGGTGTTGCCGGTATTCGGGATCTTCTCCGAAGTAGTGGCCACCTTCAGCAAGAAGCGGTTGTTCGGCTACACCTCGCTGGTATGGGCGACCATTGCCATTACCGTGCTCTCCTTCATTGTCTGGTTGCACCACTTCTTCACCATGGGCTCGGGCGCAAACGTGAATGCCTTCTTCGGCATTACCACCATGATCATCTCCATCCCGACCGGGGTGAAGATCTTCAACTGGTTGTTCACCATGTACCGTGGTCGCATCGAGTTCACCTCACCCATGCTGTGGACCGTCGGTTTCATCATCACCTTCACCATAGGTGGCATGACAGGGGTACTGCTCTCGGTGCCGGCGGCCAACTTCGTGTTGCACAACAGCCTGTTCCTCATCGCTCACTTCCATAACGTCATCATTGGTGCCGTGGTATTTGGCTGCTTTGCCGGTATCACCTACTGGTTCCCCAAGGCGTTCGGCTTCACCCTGAACGAAACCTGGGGCAAGCGTGCTTTCTGGTGCTGGATTATCGGCTTCTTTGTTGCCTTCATGCCGCTTTACGTACTGGGTTTCATGGGGATGACCCGTCGCATCAGTCAACAGCTGGATCCGGCCTTCCACCCCTGGCTGGTGGTGGCCGCCGTCGGCGCAGCCCTGATCGCCATCGGTGTGCTGTGCCAGGTGATCCAGCTGATCGTCAGTATTCGTGACCGTGAGCAAAACCGCGATCTGACTGGCGACCCCTGGGGTGGCCGTACCCTGGAGTGGGCGACCTCTTCACCGCCGCCCTTCTACAACTTCGCCATCGAGCCGAAGATCACCGGTCTGGATGCCTTCTGGGAGGCCAAGCAAAACGGTTCAGCCTATCAGCAGCCCAAGCAGTATGCGCCGATCCACATGCCCAAGAACACCGGGGCAGGGGTGATCATCGCGGGCTTCAGCGCCATCTTTGGCTTTGCCATGATCTGGCATATCTGGTGGATGGCCATCCTTGCCTTTGCCGCCATGATTGGCAGTTGGATCATCCACAGCTTCAACGATGACGTGGACTACTACGTCCAGGTTGACGAGATCACGCGCATCGAAGATCAGCATTTTGCCAACATCAACAAGGGGGCTTAGTGCTATGACCACTGGCGTTTCATATCACATTCACGTCTACGGTGCCCGGAGGGTATGGGCACCCGAAGGTCAGCATTTTGCCAACATTAACAAGGGGGCGTGACGCTATGGCGACCGACGTTCTACATCACACTCACGAGAGTGCCCATGACCATGGGCACCATGATGCCGGTGCCAACAAGGTGTTTGGTTTCTGGATCTACCTGATGAGTGACTGCATTCTGTTTGCATGTCTGTTTGCAACCTATGCGGTCCTGGTCAACTGCACTGCCGGCGGTCCGAGCGGCAAGGATATCTTCGAACTGCCGTTCGTATTTGCCGAAACCATGCTGCTGCTGTTGAGCTCCATCACCTTCGGTTTTGCCATGTTGGCGATGAACAAGAACCGGGTGTCTACCGTCAATGGCTGGTTGCTGGTGACCTTTGTGCTGGGTGCCGGTTTTATCGCGATGGAGATCTACGAGTTCCATCACCTGATCGCAGAAGGTTACGGCCCGGATCGCAGCGCCTTCCTCTCCGCCTTCTTCACCCTGGTCGGTACCCACGGTATCCACGTCACCAGCGGCCTTATCTGGATCATCGTGATGATGGTGCTGGTGGCCAAGAAGGGGCTGACCGATCGCAACCGCTCCCGCCTGATGTGCCTGAGCCTGTTCTGGCACTTCCTCGACGTGGTGTGGATCTGCGTCTTTACCGTGGTCTATCTGATGGGGGCAATGTAAATGAGTCATTCCGTTGATAATCACGGCGCCAGCCACGGCAGCGCCAAGAGCTACCTGATCGGCTTCGTGCTGTCACTGATCCTGACTGCCGTACCGTTCTGGATGGTGATAGACGGCTCCGCCTCCCACACCACCGTGCTGGCCACCGTGGTTGGCATGGCGGTGGTGCAGATCTTTGTCCATCTGGTCTACTTCCTGCACATGAACACCTCGTCCGAGGAGCGCTGGAACCTGGTGGCACTGGTCTTTACCGTGCTCATCATTGCCATCGTGGTCGTGGGTTCCCTGTGGATCATGTACAACCTCAACATCAACATGATGGTCCACTGAGCAGGCTGGCAATGATGAAGCAATACCTGCAAGTGACCAAGCCGGGCATCATCTTCGGCAACCTCATCTCGGTGATCGGGGGATTTCTGCTGGCTTCAAAAGGAAGCCTGGACCTGCCCCTGTTCATGCTGACCATGGTGGGTGTTTCGCTGGTGGTGGCCTCCGGTTGCGTGTTCAACAACTACATCGACCGGGATATCGACTGCATCATGGAGCGCACCAAGAACCGTGCTCTGGTGAAGGGGCTGATCGCCCCCGGCGTATCGCTCTGGTACGCCACCGCGCTTGGCATGGCGGGCATTGCACTGCTCTATTGGGCGGCCAATCCGTTGGCTGCTCTGCTGGCGGTGCTGGGCTTCATTGTCTATGTGGGGGTCTACAGCCTCTACATGAAGCGTCACTCGGTCTACGGCACCCTGGTGGGCAGCCTCTCCGGCGCCGCGCCGCCGGTCATCGGCTACTGTGCGGTGAGCGGTCAGTTCGACTCGGGGGCCTTGATCCTGCTGGCGATCTTCAGCCTGTGGCAGATGCCGCACTCCTATGCGATCGCCATTTTCCGCTTCAAGGATTATCAGGCGGCCAACATTCCGGTGTTGCCGGTGGTGAAGGGAATTTCGGTGGCCAAGCACCACATCACCCTCTACATCCTGGCCTTTATGGTGCCGACCCTGATGCTGTTCCTCGGCGGTTACGCCGGCTACAAGTATCTGGTGGTGGCCACTGCGGTGAGTGTCTGGTGGCTGGGGATGGCGCTGTCGGGTTACAAACAACTGGTTGATGATGCTCTCTGGGCGCGCAAGCTGTTTATGTTTTCCATCGTCACCATTACCTGTCTGAGTGTCATGATGTCGGTAGACTTCCAGCCAGAGGCCGAGCCTGTGGCGCTGGTGAGCATGTTGCTCCGATAGTGTGCGTTGCTTCCGATTGCATGAGATCCAGAGCCGGGAACCTCCCCGGCTCTGTTATTATGGGGCCGCCCATCGGGTACTTTTCCCCTCTGTCGGGTGTGGCATGGCGCGTGTCGGCCACCCCTTGAGTCTTCCTTTTCCCTGACCTATCGAGGCCATCATGAATGATTTCACCATGACGAGGGGCGAGCGCCGTGCCACCTGGGCGCTCGGCTCCGTCTTCTCGTTGCGCATGCTCGGCATGTTTATGGTGCTGCCGGTGCTGACCACCTACGGCATGTCGCTGGCGGGGGCCTCCGAGGCGCTCATCGGCCTGGCCATCGGCATCTACGGCATGACCCAGGCGCTGTTCCAGATCCCGTTCGGTCTGCTCTCCGACAAGGTGGGCCGCAAGCCCCTCATCGTCGGCGGCCTGCTGATGTTTGCCCTCGGCAGCGTGATCGCGGCGCTGACCCACTCCATCTGGGGCGTCATCGCCGGCCGCGCCCTGCAGGGCAGCGGCGCCATCTCGGCCGCCGTGATGGCGCTCTTGTCGGATCTCACCCGCGAGCAGAACCGCACCAAGGCGATGGCCTTCATCGGGGTGAGCTTTGGCATCACCTTCGCCATCGCCATGGTGACCGGCCCCCTCATCACTCATGCGCTGGGACTCTCCGGCCTGTTCTGGCTCATCGCCCTGCTGGCGCTGGGGGGCATTGCCGTCACCCTCTGGCTGGTGCCGACACCGACAACTCATCTGCTCAATCGCGAGTCCGGCATGGTCAGGGGCGGGATGCGCACTGTGCTGACCAATCCGCGCCTGCTCAAACTCAATCTCGGCATTTTGTGCGTGCATACCCTGTTGATGTCGAGCTTCGTGGCGTTGCCGCCGCTGCTGGAGCAAGCGGGTCTGCCTCGGGACAGCCAGTGGCAGGCTTATCTGGTCACCATGCTGATTGCCTTCGTCAGCGTTGTACCCTTCATCATCTATGCCGAGACGCGCAGAAAGATGAAGTTGGTGTTCCAGATCTGCGTGCTGGTGATGCTCAGCGCCGAAGTGGTGCTGTGGCAGGCTGGCCTGCAGCTGTGGGGCCTGCTCGCCGGCCTGCAGCTCTTCTTCATCGGCTTCAACGTGATGGAGGCGTTGCTGCCATCCCTGATCAGCAAGGAGTCGCCACCGGGTTACAAGGGTACGGCCATGGGGATCTACTCCACCAGCCAGTTTATCGGAGTGGCTATCGGTGGCAGCCTGGGGGGCCTGCTCTACAGTCTGGGTGGTGGCGCCCTGGTGTTTGGCGGCTGCTCTGCGCTGGCCCTTGTCTGGCTCGGGGTCTGCCTCACCATGCAGGAGCCCCCCTATGTGAGCAGTCTGCGCATCCTGTTACCGGAAGGGGTGGAGGCGAGTCCTGCACTGGAGCAGAAACTCCGAGCCTGCGACGGGGTGAACGATGTACTGCTGGCACGGAAGGAACGTTCGCTCTATGTGAAGGTGGACAGCAAGCGGGTCAGTCGCCAGGATCTGGAGCTGCTGGTGATCGACGCCGGACACTGATCGCGCTAAGCTCGGTTCGGATCTGCAACTACTTGTTTTTGAAAACAGTCTGGAGGCGCAATGAACTGGTATATCTCGGTCCTCAAGCAATATGCGGTATTTAGCGGACGGGCCCGTCGCACCGAATACTGGATGTTCGTGCTGTGCAACGTCATCGTCATGTTGCTGCTCGGCATGGTGGACAAGCTGATCGGCGGCGATAAGGAGCTGGTAAGCTCGATCTATTCGCTGGCTGTGCTGCTGCCATCTCTGGCGGTGGCGGCCCGTCGTCTGCACGATACCGACCGCAGCGCTTGGTGGCTGCTGCTCGGGCTTATCCCCATTATCGGCACCCTGGTGCTTATCTACTTTATGGTTTGCAATGGCCAGCAGGGGCCAAACCGCTTCGGTGACGATCCCAAAGCGGCCCCCTCACAGGGCTTTATCGTCAGCTAATGGGCGAGGCTTGGCCAATCATCGGTCAATAAAAGAGAGGGAGGCATCGCGCCTCCCTCTCTTTTTCGTGTTGATGGCCGATCAACGCTCGATCAGCGGGGCGGAGCGGTAGCTCCACATGCCGTAGGTGCGCAGGGCGTCGCGGTAGATGCCGAGCAGCTCACTCTCGCTCGGGGTGGCCAGCTCCTCGAGGGGCTTGTCGGGGTAGCTGACGCTCGCCACCTTGATGTTGGCCGGGCCAATCTGGTCGCAGGCGATTTCCAGCACCGTCTGGCCGCGGCGTACATGGCTGGCGGAGCTTACCAGCACCGCATAGTCAATCTGGTGGCGGGCGAGGGCATAGGCGCTGTAGAGGGCGTTATCCACCGTGCTGGTGGCGTAGTTCTCTTCAATCAGGCGGCTGCGGTCGATGCCGTGGTTGGCCAGCCAGTCAGCCATCAGCTTGCCCTCGGTCTGGCGGTTCTGGGGCACGCCGCCGGTCAGGATGATCAGCGCTTCCGGGTCGGCTTTGGCCAGCTCAAGGGTGGTTTGCAGACGGCCCAGCAGGATCTTGTCCATGCTGCCGTCGGGATTGAGGGCGTAGCCCAGGGTGACGATGGCGCGTTTGCCCTCCCTGCTGGCCTTGACCTGATCCTCGGTCAGTTCGGTCTGCAGCGGGGCGGCGGTGATCCGCTGCACCCGGGCGATGATCTCCTCCAGATCGGCGGCGCGGCCACTGTTGCGATCCGCCACTTTCGCCAGATAGCTGCGGGAGGCATCCTTGTTGCCCTTCACCAGCTGCCAGATGGCGAGATAACTGTTGATGTCGAGATCATCGGGAGCGACGGCCTGCGCCTGCTCCAGCAAGGTGATGGCGCGGCTCAGGTTGCCGTTGTAGATCTGGGCGTTGGCCGCCGAGATGAGCAGGTCGGTGCGGTAGGGTTCCAGCTGGTAGGCGGCCAACAGCCGCTCGGTCACCAGCTCCATATTGCTCGGCATCTTGGCGGTAAAACCGGCGTGGGAGATCTTGGCTGGCGACTTGTAGATCTGCAGCGCTTCGCCGAGCAACATGTCCACCGCCTGGCGTTTGCTGACCAGAGTATTGAGGTCGTGCTCCATTTGCATCGAGCTCTCGGCCGCTTGCAGGGCGAGGGGCGAGAGCGCCAGCAGGCCGCCGAGGGTGAGGGCAAGAAGGGTCTGTTTCATCAAAAGGTCCTCTGTCGGGCTGAATCGCGTCGTGGGCTCCGGTTTGCGGGCCGATGGGATAAGGCAAATGTGCGTCAATTCAGTCTGTTAGTGCCAAAGAGAGGGCAATATACCAGTTAACGGTGCGGCAAACTGTGAGTCGGGGCGGGTCGTCGGGTGATGCCACACCAGTGGCCGCAAAAGTGGCCGTAACGGGTCAGCTGCCATCTGAAAAGGACAGGGGGAGCGTGACTCCCCCTGCTGGGAGGGGCGCGGGCCCCTTCCTCTATCGCGATTCAAGAGAGATGGGGTGTCAATCCATCTGTTGGCGAGTGTTCGCGGTCAGTTCCACATCGGGGATATGCGGGCTTCCAGCGTCTCTTGCTGCTCTTCGGGCATATCGCTGAAGAAGTTGAGCCGGGTTTGCTCCTCCACCTCACGTACCGAGACCCGGTAGTCGGCGATCTGGCTGATGGGCACCTCTTCCTGCGGCATGATAAAGGCGATGGCCTGCAGTCTGGCCGGGTCCATCACGATCTTGTAGTAGGCGCTCGGGATCGCCACACCCTGACCGATGGACTCTTCAGAGCCGGTAAAGATGGGGCCGGTGATCACCTGCACATCCTTGCGGGAGACCGCCCACTTGTTCACCTTGTCCTCCAGCACGCGCCACGCCTTCTGGTTGAGCACCCCGATCTGCGGTGTCATGTTGCTCAGCAGGAAGCTCTCTTTCATGGTGTTCTTGTTCGATTTCATGTCCCCCGCCGGGGCCTGATGGCCACGGTCGTAGCCCGAGCCCTTGTAGTCGGAGAGGGTGGCGCGGTAGGCGACCGGGATCTCCCTGTCCTCGGCGAAGGCATCCTTGCGGGGCACTGTGCCCTGTGCGCTCTGGGCGGTCATTCGGTAGGAGACCCAGTCCGCCACCTTGTAGTCGTAGTTGTAGCCGACGGCATACCCTTCACGGCAGAGCTTCTGATCCGATTCGGAGGGGAGGCCAAAGCGCACGTGCTGGCCGCATTCCCAGTGGGCGGCCAGCAAGGGGGTGGCAGTGAGGGTGAGGGTAACAGCCAGAACCAATTTATTGATTTTTATCATTTTTGTGATGCTCCAGTTTAGTAGGCGGAGCCATTTGACATGAGATCTGACCAGCGCTTCAATTGCTGTTTTTTTACACGTCACCGTTCTGTGACGGCTCGCCAAGATCCGTGATGTGACTGGTTAATATGTTTTAAATCAGTGGCTTGGTCGGTGGGATGATGTGCGATTGCTCGGCAGGCAACGAAAAGGGGCCCGTGAAGGGCCCCTTGTGATAGGTGGAGTCTGACGGCTATCAGGCGGCGTTTTCCTTGTTGCCCAGCGTGCGGGCCAGCAGACCTTCCGGATTGTGAATCGCCTCCTTGGTCTTCACATCGATGACTTCGATATCGGTGAAGCGTTCACGGTATTTGATGGCCACATCGTGGGCGAAGATGACGTAGCGGGCGTTGGCGACATCCTTGGCGGTGATGCGGTTGATGATGCCGTTGGCGCCCTGGGTCTCGACCTTGATCTTGATCCCCTGCTTGGCGGCGGCTTTCTGCAGGCTCTTGGCGGCCAGGAAGGTGTGGGCCACGCCAGACGGGCAGGCAGTGATGGCCAGTACGTCTGCTTCCCCTTCCGCTTCAATGACTTCGAAGCTGGTTTGGGTGGTGGTTACATCATCTTCTTCGCTCACCGGCTTCTTCAGCAGGTTGACGATGATGGCGGTGGTCAGGGCGCCGAGGATGGTACCCAGGATGTAGCCCATCTTGCCTTCAACAACCGGCAGGACAATCCAGCCACCCCAGGGGGCGTGGTTGATGCTGTGCATCATGAAGCCGGTGATGTTGCCGACGATACCGCCTGCGACGATGGCTGGGATGACACGCATGGGGTCCGCGGCGGCAAACGGGATTGCACCTTCGCTGATACCGATCATGCCCATGATGGCGGCCGCTTTGCCGGATTCACGCTCCTCTTTCTTGTAACGCTTCGGAGACATCAGGGTAGCCAGTGCCATACCGAGCGGCGGCACACAGATGGCGATGCCGACGCCGCCCATCAGCCAGGGCTGGGTGTTGACCTGAGTCTGGGCAAACAGGGTAGCAACCTTGTTGACCGGGCCGCCCATATCGAAGGCGGTCATACCACCCAGAATGGCACCCAGCATCACTTTACCTGAGCCCGCCATGCTGGAGAGCCAGTGGTTCATCCCTTCCATCATGGCGGCGATCGGGGCACCGATCCCCCACATCACGATGCCGCACACCAGAAAGGTACCGATCAACGGATAGATGAAGATGGAACCGAGGGAGGTCATGGAGTCAGGCAGCTTGATCCGTTTGAGCTGATTGACCACGAAACCGGCGATAAAGCCCACCAGAATGGCGCCGAGGAAACCGGTTTGATAGTGCTGAACGGCAATCCAGGAGCCGATCATGCCCGGGGCCAGGCCCGGCTTGTCAGCCAGCGAGTAGGCGATATAGCCACCCAGCACGGCGGTAAACAGGGTCAGACCGGCGATCCCCATGGTTGCCATGTCTTTGAGGAAGCCCGCTTCCGGCACGGCGCCCTTGCCGCTCATCATCACCGACAGTGACAGCAGCACACCGCCCGCCACGATGAAAGGGATCATGTGGGAAGTACCAAACAGCAGGTGCTGCTTCATGGTATTGAGGCGATCCTTGAAGGTGCGCTCTTCGGGTTCAGCCGGTGCAGTGGTAGCCGGTTTGGCGGCTGGGGCCGGTTTTTGCACTTTCGGGCCTTGCTTGAGCAGGGTCAGCGCTTGCTCGACGGTGGTGGCGGCTTTCATCTGCTCGATAAAGCCCGGTTCCAGCAGACGGGTGGAGAGCTCGGCCAGCACTTCGATGTGGTGGTTGGCGCCGCCATCCGGGGAGGCGATCATGAAGATCAGTTGAGTTGGCTTGCCATCTTCGGCGCCGTACTCGATACCCTGACGGCTGACACCGATGGCAATGGCCGGACGACTGACCGCCTTGCTCTTGGCATGGGGCAGGGCGACACCCTGCTCGAAGCCGGTGCAGTCCAGCTGCTCGCGGGCCCAGATATCCTTGACGAATTGCTGTTGATCAGACACGGCGCCATCGCGCGCCAGCATCTGTGCCATCTCGTCGAACAGAGCCTCCTTGCTGGTGGCCTTCAACTCCAGGCAGATGAGTCTGCCGTTGGTCATGGTGGGTAACATCTCACTCTCCTTCCCTGTAAGGGCTAAGTCATGCGTTGCGAATTGGGCTCATTATTGCCCTCAAGGGTAGGGTTGGACAGGCGATGAATGTAGCAATAACTGGATTTTTGTTGCATGGTTTTGCTGGTGTGATCCAGCTCGCAAAGTGTTGATCTTTAACTCAGTAGTGGTTTTTGTTTAATTAATGGCAGGATGTGACAGCGGTCAAGATATGACAGAAAAACCCTTGTAATGGGATTTACAGCCATTTTTTGCGGTTTATTGCCCGATTTAAGGCATATTTGAGAAAAACGGCTTAATGGCTGAACCTGGGCTTCCCACTGGAAAATAAAATGGCCCAGCGCTGATTGGATTTTATCAATCCATCTGGCGTGGGCCGTCGGGTATCACAAAGTGACATTTTCGGATTGCGTGCTGAATGTCACTTCAATGCTATCGATCGTTACTTTTGTGGCGGGGTATCGCCCATCACGAAGTGGAGGTTGCCCCCCGGTACAAACTCCTTGTGCTCGAAGAAGAGACCATCCTTGAGCGGTTTGCCATTGATGGTGACCGACTGGACATAGCGGTTCTTGGCGCTGTTGTTATCGGCGATGATGGTGAAGGTTCCCCCCTTGACCGGGATGGTCGCTTTGGCAAATAGCGGGCGGCCAATAGTGTAAACGGGGTCTGCCGCATTCACCTGATAGAAGCCAAGTGCTGACATCACATACCAGGCAGACATGGAGCCCACATCCTCGTTGCCTATGATGCCTGCCGGGGTGTTCGAGTACATGGTGTCGAGGATGTAGTCGACCGTCTCCTGAGTTTTCCAGGGCTCCGATGTCCAGTTGTAGAGGTAGGGGATATGGTGGGAGGGTTCATTGCCGAAGGCCACCTGACCCATCATCCCGGTCATGTCAGCGGTCTCCGACCCCTGACTCTCGGCGGCAAAGGTGGCGTCCAGATTCTGCTTGAAGGCCTCTTCTCCGCCCATCGCGGTTTTCAGACCCTTGATGTCATGGGGCACAAACCAGGTCCACTGCCAGGCGTTGCCCTCTGTATAGTTGCCGGTCTCATGTTCGGTGCCATAGGGATCAAACGGCGTCATGAAGGCGCCATCGATCATCACCGGACGCATGAAACCGGTCACCCCGTACTGGGCGTATTCGGCCGCATTGTGGTCGAAGTAGCGCTGATAGCCGTTAGAACGGGCCAGATAGCGCGCTTCGGCCGCCGGGTTGCCGGCCGCCTTGGCGATCCGGGCGATGGCCCAGTCATAGAAGGCGTTCTCCAGACCGTAGGAGACCGACTCGAGGGTGTAGTCAGCGAAGACGGGCTGACCGTCGATCCGCTGCACTGCCGGGGCGAAGCCGTTTTTCTCGATGTAATCGATGTGGTTGGTCAGGGTCTTGTCCAGCACCGCCTTGTCCCACTCGGTCGCCAGCATGGGGTAGTTGGTATAGGTGGAGGAGTCGATGGCGGCCGTGAGCGCCAGATTTTTCTCCTGCGCGGTGAAGGCATCGGGGTATTTGGTGATGGCGTCGGCAATCACCACTACAGCCGGATAGCCCACCATGGTGCCTGTCTCATCCCCCAGATGCTCCCACTTGGGCAGCAGGCCGCTCTCCAGATACTTCTGGATCAGGTTCTTGGCATACTGCACGGCGCGGGTGGGTTCGGTGATGGTTTTGAGCGGGTGCAGCGCTCGCTGGGTGTCCCACAGTGAGTAGACCGAGAAGTTGGGCTGATCTTCGCTTGCTTGGCCATAGTGGATGGAGTAGCTGCCTTCCCCCTTGGCCTGCGCCCCTTTGCCCATGCCGCGGTAGTTGCCATCCACATCCTGATGGACGATGGGGGCGATCTTGGTGTGGTAGAGGGCGGTGTAGAAGATCTCGTTTTGCTCCTTGCTGCCCCCCTCGATGGTGAAATTGAGGGCGTTGGCCCACTTCTCGCGGGCGTTGGCGCGGGCCTCGTCAAACGAAACATCCCCTTCGGCCTGGTAGTTGTTCCATGCGCCGGTGGCATCGACCGCCGATAGGGCAACTTTGGCGTTCAGTTGGGCTGAGCCGCCCTCTTCAAATTCGACGTAAGCGGTGACATCCGCTTTGGATTTGGCCTTATGCTCGGCGCTCAAGCCCTCTACCGGCACACCACCAGCGAGGATGTAGACCCCTTTGATCTTCTTGTCGAAGGTCGCATGGAAGAAGATCTTCTGGTTTTTCGCCCAGCCGGAGAAGTGAGTCGCATCTCGCTCGCCGGTGATGGTGTAGCCATCTTCGCTGACGGTGAGTTTGTTGCGCAGCGAACTCGATCCCCAGTCGCTGTTGAGGATCGAGTTCAAATCGATCTTCAGCCGTTGGGGTTGCCCCTGCGGATAGGTGTAGCGGTGAAAGCCCACCCGCTCGGAGGCGGTCAGCTCGGCCTTGATGCCATTTTCGGCGATGCGCACCGCATAGTAGCCAGGCTCGGCCTGCTCGGATTTTTTGTCCATTTTGACCGAGATGGCTTTGCGGTAATCATCGCTTTGCTCGATGTATTTGGATTTATCTTCGGTAAAGGGCAGGAACAGAATATCCCCCAGCCCCCCCATGCCGGTGCCTGAGAGGTGGGTGTGGGAAAATCCGAACAGGGTATCTTTGTCAAAGTGATAGCCGGAGGAGGAGTGCCAGCCTATCAACTCGGTATCCGGCGAGAGTTGCACCATGCCCTCCGGTACCACAGGGCCGGGAAAGGTGTGACCGTTAAAGCCAGTGCCAACGAATGGGTTCACATATTGCAACACATTGGTTGGCGTTGGCTTTTGATCGTCGTTATTGTCGCTGCTGTTATCTGAATCGCAGCCGGATAACATGGCTACTGTGCTGGTCAGGGCAATGGCCAGAATATTTTTCTTGAACATATTGAGCGGCTCCATCGGGTAGAGGGTGAGCAGTCATGATCTATTTTTATGAGACCGGAGCGATCCCTGAGCAATATTGGTGCTCGATGGCATTGATCCCGGCGAGCACTATTATTCCCATGCCATCTGTTTCATCGACAGAGTAAAAAAGTGTCATTCACTAGATTTTTGTGGCAAGGCAGTCTGTTTGTGATCTGCGCATCATCTGATGCAACATCTCATATTTTTTGAGGTGCTTGGTGAGTCGACAAAAAAAGAGGCCCAAAGGAAGCTTTGGGCCTGAACATATATTGATAGTGCATGATGGTTATTTATTATCTGAGCGGATCGGTTTTTGCGCCGTCATGATAAATTTCAGTTCACCACCGGCACGAATATCGCTGTGATTGAACGTCAGGTTTTCCCCCAATGGTTTGCCATTGATGGTGACGGATTCCACATAGATATTTTGGGTGCCATTGTTTTCGGCGATCACGGTGAATTTTCCGCCATCGATATCCATGATCACCTTGTCAAACAGTGGCCGACCTATGGTGTAGACCGGGAGCCCCGGCGTGACCTGATAGAAGCCCAGCGCACTCATGATGTACCAGGCGGACATTTGCCCCACATCCTCATTGCCAATCAGCCCTGTGGTGGTCGGGTGGAAGAAGCTGCGCACCGCCTGATCCACATACTCCTGGGTTTTCCACGGCTCCTTGGTCCAGTTATAGAGGTAGGGAACATGGTGATCCGGTTCGTTCCCCATCACGAACTGCCCGATATAGCCGGTCATATCCCCTTGCGAGGTATCAGCGTTGGAGTTGGCGGTGAAGAGGGCATCCAGATTCTTCCGGAATCCCTCCTCGCCCCCCATCACCTCTTTGAGCCCCTCGATATCGTGGGGAACAAACCAGCTCCACTGCCAGGTGTTGCCTTCGGTAAAGTCCTGCCCCCTGTGCTCGGCCCGATAGGGCCAGAAGATGTCATAACGGCTGCTGTCGTTGGTGTCACAGTTTTGTGGTGGTGTAACGGGATTGCCGTTTTTATCGATGGCGCAGGAGGGGTAATTGTTGACCCAGCTGCCATCGTAATTTTTGGGGCGCATAAAGCCGGTCGCGCCATATTTGCCATATTGCGCCGGGTTGTAGTCAAAATAGGCGCGCCAGGTAGTCGCCCGGGCCAGATAGCGGTTCTCGGCGGATTTGTCGCCAGCCAGTCGGGCCAGCTGGGCGATGCACCAGTCATAGTAGGCATTCTCGACACCGTACGAGACGGACTCGTTGACCAGTTCATCGTACTTGTCCTGCGCCATGCCGCCCTCTTCCGGCTTGAGTTTGACGTTGGCGGGGACATAGCCGTGCTGCTCGGCATACTGGCCGTGACGGGTCATCACGGTGAAGCGCTTGTCGCCGTTCCAGGGATCCTGATAGGGCACCCAGCTTTTGGTCAGCGCGAGGTCAAAGTTGGCGGAGACATTGGCCGCCTGCAGCGCCAGCTTTATCTCTTCCTGTGTGAATGCATCCGGGTATTTGACGATGACGTCGGCGATGATGGAGACCGCCGGGTAGCCGACCATCTCGCCGGTATAGTCGGAGTGCAGCTCCCATTTGGGCATGATGCCGCCGGTTTTATATTTGTTGAGCAGATCGTGCACATAGTCGATGGATCGCTCTTTTTCGATGATGGTCTTCAATGGGTGGGCGGCGCGGAAGGTGTCCCACATGGAGTAGACCGAATAGTTGGTAAAGCCCGGCTTGGCCTGATGCACCTTGCCATCCATTCCGCGATATTGACCATCCACATCCTGATAGACGAAGGGGGCGATGTAGGTGCGATAGAGCGAGGTATAAAACATCGTCTTGTCGGCATCGCTGCCACCCTCCAGGGTGAACTTATTGAGCACTTTCGCCCATGCCTGCTTGTTCTCCTGCACCACCTGATCGAAGCGGTAGCCATGTTCATCGGCGCGCAGGTTGGCCATGGCCCCCTCAATGCCGGTGCCCGAGATGGCCATCTTCATGGTGATGGGCCGTTCCCCTTTGGCAAAGTTGAGTTGGGTCACCACATCCCGTACCCGGGGTCTGGTTTCGCCATACCCGATGTAATCGGCCAACCCCACCTCGGCGTCGTTGCTCAATTTGCCATCGACATAGAGGATCTGATCCACAAACGGCTCGGAAAACTCGGCGTAGAAAAAGACCGTCTGCCACTGCCCCCACTCGTTGCTGGTTCTGGCTCCGGCAATGGCGTTGTCGCTCACCCGCTTGAAGTAAATATTGCGGGAGTGGTTGCCATACTGCTCCAGCAGCTCGTGCTGCAGATCAATCTGGACTTTGCGATCTTCACCCGCCGGATAGCTGTAACGGTGGAAGGCGACCCGCTGGGTGGCAGTGAGTTCGGCCTTGATGCCGGTCTCCACCAGATCCGCTTTGTAATAGCCTACTTCCGACTGTTCGCTCGTCTTGTTGATGGTGACCGGGTCGGTATTGCTGCCGATGAAGGGCAAGAAGGCGAAATCATTGAGATCCCCCTTGCCTGCCCCCGAGATATGGGTGCTGCTGAAGCCGGAAAGCTTGGCCAGATGGTGGTGATAGTCGGAAGGGGATCCCTTGCCATTCCAGTTGGCCGGATTCCAGTTGTCCGGGCCCGGCTGGATCATCCCTTCCGGCATGACCGGGGCCGGATTGACATTGCCCAGCCCATCGGTGCCGATCAGCGGATCGACATATTGCAGCACCTGCAGGGCATTATCGGGGCGGCCATTGTCAGTAGTCTCATCATTTGTGTTGCAGCCATAGAGGCCAAGCAGGGCTGTCACCATGATGGCCAGCTTGTGGGGTTTGAACATTGTTGTTCCTCAAATTCCGGAGATGAAAAAGCGGCAAGCCGGGTGGCTTGCCGCTTGTAGAGTTACGGGGTCGGTTGCTGGTTGGTCATCACAAAACGCAGCTCACCACCGGGACGGATCTCGCTGTGGGCGAAGGTGTTGTACTGGTTGAGTGGCTTGCCATTGATGGTGACCTCTTTGACATAGAGGTTGTCCGGGCTGTTGTTCTGCGCTACCACGTTGAACTGACCGTCGGGCAGGTTGATGGTGACCTTGTCAAAGATGGGACGACCGATGGTGTAGGTCGGGTCGCCCGGGGAGATTTGATAGAAGCCCATGGCACTCATGATGTACCAGGCCGACATCTGGCCGACGTCTTCATTGCCGATCAGGCCATCCGGGGTGGTTTTGTAGAACTCCTTATAGACCCGGTCGAGGTACTCCTGCGCTTTCCAGGGCTGGGCGGTGCGATTGTAGAGATAGATGACGTGGTGTGAGGGCTCGTTGCCATGAATGTACTGCCCGATGTAACCGGTCATGTCCTGATGTGCTTCGCCCCCGTTGGGGTCGGCGTTGAACAGGTTGTCGAGCTTGTCGTTCAGTCCCTGCTGGCCACCCATGATCTCGGTCAGCTTGTCGAGATCCTGCATGAAGGACCACTGCCACTGCCAGGCATTGCCCTCGGTGTAGTAGAAGGCATCCGACTTGTAGGGATCGAAATCGGCCGCCGCGTATTTCAGGGCGCACGGGTCACCGTTTTTCAGCTCGGTCGGTACGAAGAAGCCTTTGCCATCGGCATTGCCAGCCTGGGGATCCCAATGTTTGAGCGAATTGTAGGATCGTGCCTTGAACTCCTGATAGGTAGTCATGTCGCCCGCGGCTTTCGCCATCTCGGCGATGGTCCAGTCGTAGAAAGAGAACTCCAGCGAGTAGGAGACCGAGTTCCAGTTGGGATAACGGACGCACTGCTCTTTCTCGTGATAGCTGAGCTGACCGGCCATCAGCGAGCTCAGGATGTCGTCATGGATCTGCGGGTAATCGGCAGGCCGGTAGTGGGCCGATTTGACCGAGGCTTCCAGTGCCTCTTGCGCATCGATCAGCCCCTTGGTCACCGCATCGGCAAGGATGGCCGCCGAGGGGTAGCCAATCATGGTGCCGGTTTCCGAGCCGTGGCCTTCCCATTTGGGCAGCAGGCCGAACTCCACGTTGGATTTGCGGATCAGATCCTTGGCGTAGAGAGTCGCCTGTGGCGGGTCCATGATGGTCCACATGGGGTGAACGGCGCGGAAGGTATCCCAGGTCGAGTAGATGGAGTAGTTGGGGGTATCGCCAGGTTGCAGGGTGCGCAGGGTGCCTTGCATATCAAGATACTTGCCATCCACATCGTAGAGCTCGATAGGGGCGATCATCATGTGGTAGAGAGCGGTGTAGAAATTGGTCTTCTCGGTCTCCGTCCCCCCTTCGGTTTTGAGTGTTGCCAGCTTTTCGGCCCACGCGTATTCTGCGTCTGACTTCACCTTGGCAAAATCAAAGGTGGGGGCTTCCGCCTCCAGATTCTTCTGTGCTCCTTGCCAGCTCACCGCCGAGATACCGACCCGGATCTCGAGCGGTTGGTCACCCTGGCCAAAATTGAGGTAGGCGGTCAGGTCATCCCCTTGATAGACGCTGTTGGGGCGCATCTCCCGGGTGGGCATCTTGTCCTGCTCGCCCAGCATGGCCCTGGCCACAGGTTGGTTGAATTTGGCGTAGAAGAAGATGTTCTGGCCCTGATGGTTCTGTCCCTGGAACCAGCCAGTGGAGGTTTTGCGGCCACGCAGGGTGTACTCATCCACCACTTCGATTTTGTTTTTCAGCGATTGGCCGTTGTTGTTCAGTAGGGTATGACCCAGATCGAATTTCACATTCCGATCCGCTCCTTTGGCGAAGGTGTAACGGTGCAAACCGACCCGTTTGGTGGTGGTCAGTTCAACCTCAATCTCCCCCTTGTTCAGTCTGGTTTTGTAATAACCGGCGCTGGCGTGCTCATTGGTTTTGTCAAAGGCGTTTATCTGGGCGTCGGCCATCTCGGCGTAGGGCAGTACCAGAATGTCGCCCAGATCGGTGGCGCCGGTGCCGGAGAGATGGGTATGGGAGAAGCCGTAGAGCGGAACATCGGTTGCGACGATCTCGCCCGTGAGATAATTGGAAGAGTCCCAGTAGCCGGAGGCTGAGTGCCAGGGGTTGAGTCCGCTCTCGTGATCGGTGTTGGAGCCAATAAAGGTATCCGGCGAGAGCTGCACCATGCCGGCAGGGCGGGTGGCACCGGGGAAAGTGTGGCCTGATGCGGCGGTGCCTATCATGGGGTCAACGTATTTCAGTACCGACAGATCGACAACCGGAGTTACCGGTTTCTCGATAGCGGTAGACTCGCTCTCACTGTTGCAACCGGCGATGCCACCGGTCAGTGCGGCAATCACCGCAAGAGAAAGAAGATTGCACTTGAACATGGTCATTCCATTTTTGAGTGGTGATGGGGGAGGAAGTCCTCCCCCGAACAGGTGATTAACGGGAACCGGCAGGCAGGTCGCCTTCGTGCAGGAAGGTGCCGATACCTTGCGCGGGCGGCAGATCTTCCGGCTGGCTGCCCCAATTCTGGTTGGGGCTATCGCCCATCACGAATTCAAGCTTGCCGCCACTGAGGATTTCCTCATGGGTGAGGTAGCTGCGATTGAACTCGCTGCCATTGAGGCGAGCGGACTGGATGTAGATGTTGTCGCGGCTGACATTCTGGGCCGTGACGGTGAACTGTTTGCCCGCATCCACATCGAGCGAGGCGGTTTCGAACATGGGGGTGCCAATCTCGTAGATGCCGGAGGAGGCATTGACCGGGAAGAAGCCCAGCGCCCGGAACACGAACCAGGCAGAGAGGGTGCCAAAGTCATCGTTGCCACAGATGCCGTCAGGGGTGTTCTTGTAGCAGACGTTGGTGGCTGCCACGATGGCGGCCTGTCCCTTCCAGGGCTGTCCTACGTAGTTGTAGAGGTAGGGCACATGGATATCGGGCTCGTTGCCCTGCACATGCTGTCCCACGTTGCCGGTGTTGAATACCGGGAACTGGTTGTCGCCAGCGTTGCGATCCGGATAGGTACTCCAATACTCGTCCAGCCGTTTGGCAAACAGTTCGCCCCGTTTGGCCTGAGGATTCTGGGTCTGGTCGAAGCGGGTCATCAGATCGACCAGGCCATGAATGTCATGTTGAACGCTGAAGGCGTATTGCCAGCCGTTGGACTCGGCGAATGACCAGTTGAACATGTCGGGGCGCCAATCCTTGCCCACTGCCCGGCCGGTTTTCGGGTCTACCCAACCGGCATCAATGAAGTTGCCAGCGTAGTCGCGGGCCTTGAACCACCCCTTGTACTGCTTGCCGCCAAAGTCAAACTGCGCCTGCCAGTTCTTGGATCGATCGGCAAACTCCTGATAGCGGGGGTCACTTTCGCCAAATACTGCCTTGATCGATTGGGCGATCGCCCAGTCATTCATGGAGTACTCCAGCGAGTAGGATGAGGTCCAGGCATCCTTGAAGGGGGAGTGAGATTCCCAGTCATTGCCCGGCGGTGTGTCATGCAACTGGGCAGGTACATAGCCTTGCTGCTCGTACTCCTTGATCCAGGCGACCCCCTGGCTGGTGGCTGCGCGGGCGTCGGTGATCATGGCGGTCACCAGTCGCTCCTTGATCTCCTGACGTTCCGCATCGCTGAAGCCCAGCGCGATCATCCGTCTGTCCAGCGAGCCTTTGGAGAGTACGTCGTGGATCACCGGCGTGGAGTGCATCCCCATCATCATGCCGGTCTCGTTACCCTTGAAGGTCCACTCCGGCAATCTGCCCTTGCGCAGGTTGCCCAGATCGTCCATCCACTCCTCCTCGGCGTAGGAGAGCATGGAGAGCACCACATCGGCGAGGCGATCCGGCTCCAGCAGTGACGAGAGGGGTTGTACTGCGCGGTAGGTGTCCCACAGGGAGAAGGTGTCGTAACGGGTAAAGTCCGCTTTGCCATCCCGGTTGGCATCGGCGGTGCGAACCGACTCCTTGAGGGTATCGATCTGCTCGCCCCACGGTGTGTTGCCATCCGGATAGGCGTTGCGCCCCTGATGCACCTGGCGGTAGCGTCCGTCCAGATCGGAGTGAATGGTCTGGCCCAGATAGGTGTGGTAGAGCGCGGTATAGAAGGTCTGTTTGTACTCCTCATCCCCACTGACCCGGATCTTGCCCAGCTCCTTTTCCCATTTTTGGGTCGCAGCCTGCCGGACATCGTCAAACGACATATTGGCCACTTCGGTCATGTTGAGTGAGGCGCCAGCGTTGCCATCCCGGCCGATCTCGACGTTGGAGAGGGCTACCTTGGCCTCGACGACCAAGCCCGCCGCCGCGGTATCAAATTCCACATAGGCACGCGCGTACTGATATTTGCCACGGGTCTCGTTGCCGATCTCGGTGGTGCCTTCCGGCAGGTCCAGATAGCGGTTCTGGTCTTTGTCAAAGTAGGCGAAGCGGATGTTTTTGATGGGCTGGTCGAACTCCATCACGAAGAACTCTTTCTGGCTGGGGGCCCAGCCGTCAGAGAAGCGATGGCCCTCGATCCGGTTGTGGGTTTTGTCCCATTTCAGATAGGAGTCGGAGGTGTAGTCCCAGTTGACCTTGAAGCCGAGGTTGACCACGATTTCCGATTTTTTATCTTGCGGGAAGGTGTAGCGATGAACCCCCACCCGATCCGAGGCGGTCAGCTCGGCCTTGATCCCGTAATCCTTCAGATTGACCTTGTAGTAGCCCGCCGTTGCCTCTTCATCCTTGTGGCTGTAGCGGGAGGCCTCCAGATTCAGTGAGGCCGACCCCTCGTTCAGCATGAAATTGGAGCGTGAGTTGATCGGCATCACCAGAATATCGTTGAGATCTCCAGCTCCGGCGCCCGAGAGGTGAGTGTGGGAAAACCCGGCGAGGCGGTTGTCGTGGTAGTAATAGCCGGAGATATATTCCCAGCCATTGGCCCCATTATTGGGCGACAGCTGCACCATGCCATGCGGGGTCGTGGCGCCGGGATAGGTGTTGCCTAAATTACCTGTGCCGATGAACGGATTGACGTAACGGGAGACGTTAGTCTCTTTATTGTTATCGACAGCGGTATCCGAGTCATTTTGACAACCGGATATACCAACCAGGCCAGCCAGTACGGCACACGCGAGCAGGGAACGTTTCAGTTTCATATTTGTCGCCACAGGTTAATGAAAGTAGGGTATCGAACGTATAAAAACAGATAATGCAGAACGCCGGGCCAGCCAATGAATATCTGCCGGATGAGATAGCCATCTGCATGTATTACCCCGACTGTCACTGGATATAGAGGGTGACGGGGGGAATATCAGCCAGATAAAATGGATAGTGAAAACGTTCTGGCCATACAGGCGGAAAAATAAATGCGCAGGAAAATAACAGGCACCTATAGCCTGATTTAAAAAATCGCCCCTTACACTTATGAAATAAGTGGCTGAGCTGTGTTACATCTGGAATATATAAATGCTCTTAAATGTTTTTCCTGCTGCCTGTAAATTAACTGTTTCTATTATTTCGTTGATTAATATCCTGGGACAGAGGAAAAAAATGGCATTAACTGGATTTTTATGACGTGTGGGGAAGGGTGTGAGCTGGCTCGCATAACTGCAGGGTGGCGTGACCAGGGAGGCTAAATGATATTAATCATTATAATTCAGCGTGTTATTCTTCGATGTTGAGTTAAATGACCGATTTTGTGAGTCGTACCGGGCTCTACATGGTCAGATGAGCTGAAAAAAAGGGCCCTGCTGGGCCCTTTGAACAGAGAGTGATGAGCCGATGGCCCACCAGGATCAGCGGTTGCTGGCGCGGGCAAAACGCCCTTCAGCCGTCACGCGATAATCGCCGGTGCTGGCGGGTACAAATGCAGATTGCCCTATGGTCAGTGTCAGACGCTCACCATCCTGGCCAATGAGGGTGATGGGCCCATCGATGGCGAACAGGATCTCGGCATTGCCGGTGGTGAGGGCATGTTCGCCTGCGCCATATACGCTGAAGGTGAAATCCGGTACCGGCACGTCGAAGTGCTGTACTGTGCCTTCCATGCGAGGGGTGAGCAGGATCTGGTCGTCCGGTTTGGCGACACAGCGGGTGCATGCCAGCAGCTCCGGCACATCCATGTATTTGGGGGTCAAACCGGCACGCAGCACGTTGTCGGAGTTGGCCATGATCTCGAGGCCAGTGCCGTGGATGTAGGCGTGGGGGGTCTGGGCATCGAGGAACATCGCCTGACCCGGCTCAAGTGTCACCACGTTGAGCAGCAACGGCGAGAAGAGCCCCACATCCCCCGGGTACTGGTTGGCCAGCTTGCTGATGGTGGCGAAAGTCTCTTCATCCTGATGGGCGGCGGCATAGGCCAGCAGGCGAGCCAGCGCCTCGTCCTTGCGATCACCGCTGAGGATCAGCAACTGGTGGAAGAAGTGCCGCAGGCCAGCTTCATCCTGTGACTGGCGAAGCGCCGCGGTCAGGTCGACCAGGGCGGGCAGCGCCATGCGATCGAACAGGGCCAGGATGGCCGGGATGGCGCGAAAGCCGTTCATCGCCTGATAGCGGGTGAGGGCAAAGACCAGCTCCGGCTTGTGGTTCGGATCCTTGTAGTTGCGGTTGCTCGCCTTGATATCGATGCCTGCGGCCTCTTCTCTGGCAAAACCGGCTTCGGCCTGTGCCTTGCTCGGATGTACCTGAATGGAGAGGGCTTGCTCGGCGCAGAGCACCTTGAACAGGAAGGGGAGTGAGCCGAAACGAGCCTGGGTAGCTTCGCCCAGCATGGCGACGGGGTTGGCGTCAATCAGGCTGGAAAGCTTCACGGTCTCGCCTGCCAGGGTCACTTCGGAGCAGCCATTGGGGTGAGCGCCCATCCACAGTTCAGCTTGTGGTTTGCCTTCGGGATTTTTGATGCCAAACAGCGTGGTCAGGGAGTCACGACTGCCCCAGACATAATCCTGGATCGGGTTGCACATTAGAAAAAACGGCGGGTAGCTCATGGATGGCTCCTTGTATCAGAACGATTTTTTGGGAATTTCAGTCTGGCGCGGACTATAGCATGGCAGGGGCAGCGCACCGCAATCGGTTGCTCTCTGCATCTTGATCAGGATCATTCATGAGTATCATCTTTACCCAGCTGTTGGACGGCTTTCTAAGTGAGGGGGGAGGCTTTGAGAAGGTGTTGTTTGCCTCTGACAAAGGGGTGCCTCCCTGCTTCAGTTATCAGGTCAATTTTCCGCGTCTCGAGCTGGTATTCAGTGGCCACTATCTCAACCAGATCTGGTCCCCGGAAGGGGATGTGCAGTCGGTACAGATGGGGCCGCGGGAGGCGATGTACATTCCCCCCAACGGCTGGAACAAGCCGGATTGGGACAATGACTGTTCCGTGCTCAGCCTGTTGTTCGGCAAGCGTCAGATAGGGTTCAGTCTGGTGAGCAAGCACAAGGGAGACACCGGCTTCTTCGATGTGCAGAAGCACAGTATTCAGGCCGGTGCCGGACGGGCGCTCGATCATATCCTGCTCTCCCTCAACACCCTTGCGCAGGAGCCGATAAGGGCACCGATGGACAATCACCTGCTGCAGGCGCTGCTAAGTTATTCACGGCAGTTGCTGGTGGAGTCGGAGAGCGGTCGTCCTCGTGGCTCCGATCTTTTTCACGGCATCTGCATCTACATTCAGGAAAATTTCCACCGCCCCATCAGTCGCGAATGCATCGCCGCCCGCTTCAATCTCTCCCCCAGCCATCTCTCACGCCTGTTCCGCCAGCAGGGGCACATGCGGCTAGCGGACTACATCAGCTGGGTGCGGCTGGAGCGGGCCAAGTTCATGCTGAAAAAGTATCGCTTCCGTCTCGAAGAGGTCGCCAATCGCTGCGGGTTTACCGACGTGAACTACTTCTGCCGGGTGTTCAAACAGAAGACCGGCTTGACCCCTTCCCAGTACCGTTCCCTGAGTCAGCCGCAGGCGGCGGCCAGCGAGCTGGAGGGATAACGGGGCGGGGTCGGCAAGGCGTGGTGACGGCGCACTGGCGGGTGGCTACCTCTTTGGTCTGACATGCTTTCTTGTCGTTTTATTATGAAAATGAATGGGCTAAGATGGCCGCGCGCAACAAACAAGTTGATAACAAACGGAAGTTAGGAGATGCCGATGGAAAGCAAAGTAGTAATCCCGACCCAGGGTCAGAAAATCACAGTCGATGCCAACGGCAAGCTGCAGGTTCCCAACCATCCGATCATTCCGTTTATTGAAGGGGATGGCATCGGTGTTGACGTAACCCCGGCCATGTTGAATGTGGTGAATGCTGCGGTCGAGAAAGCCTACAAGGGCGAGCGCAAGATCGCCTGGATGGAGATCTATACCGGCGAGAAATCGACTCATGTCTATGGCGAAGGTGCCTGGCTGCCGGCCGAAACCCTGGATTTCATTCGTGAATATTGCGTGGCCATCAAGGGCCCGCTGACTACTCCGGTCGGTGGCGGTATTCGCTCCCTCAACGTAGCCCTGCGTCAGGAGCTGGATCTCTACATCTGCCTGCGCCCGGTGCGTTACTACGACGGCACCCCGAGCCCGGTGAAACGTCCTGATCTGACCGACATGGTGATCTTCCGCGAAAACGCCGAAGACATCTACGCCGGCATCGAGTGGAAGGCCGACAGTGCCGAAGCGAACAAGGTGATCGCCTTCCTGCAAAACGAGATGGGCGTGAAGAAAATTCGCTTCCCCGACTCCTGCGGGATCGGCATCAAGCCCATGTCCAAAGCCGGTACCGAGCGTCTGGTGCGTGCCGCCATCGAGTATGCCATCGACAACGATCGCGACTCAGTGACTCTGGTGCACAAGGGCAACATCATGAAGTTCACCGAAGGTGCCTTCAAGGATTGGGGCTATGCTCTGGCCCAGAACGAGTACGGTGCCCAGCTGATCGACGGCGGCCCCTGGTGCTCCTTCAAGAACCCGAAAACCGGCAAGACCATCGTCATCAAGGATGTCATCGCCGATGCCTTCCTGCAGCAGATCCTGCTGCGTCCGGCCGAGTATGACGTCATCGCCTGTATGAACCTCAACGGCGACTACATCTCCGACGCGCTGGCCGCTCAGGTAGGCGGTATCGGCATCGCACCGGGTGCCAACATCGGTGACGGCGTGGCCCTGTTCGAAGCGACCCACGGTACTGCACCTAAGTATGCCGGTCAGGACAAGGTCAACCCGGGCTCGCTGATCCTCTCCGCCGAGATGATGCTGCGCCACATGGGTTGGGTCGAAGCGGCCGATCTCATCATCAAGGGCATGGAAGCGGCGATCCGCAACAAGACCGTCACCTATGACTTCGAGCGTCTGATGGAAGGGGCCACCCTGCGCTCCTGTTCCCAGTTTGCTCAGGACATGATCGACCAGATGTAATCTGCTGCTTGCCAGAGACGCAAAACCGGCGCCATGTGCGCCGGTTTTTTTATCGCGAAAGAGTGCAGGGGCTTATTGCGCCTGCTCTACGTGTTGCTGATAGCGTTGCTGCCATTTGCTGGTTTCTGCTTCATCACCCTGGGCCTTCCAGAAGGCGCAGATGGTGTTGGCAAGTTCCGAAGCCATCGCGTGATCTCCGTCACGTCGGCTCATCAGATAATCTCCCAGCCAGCTTTGATATTGTTTCATTACCCGATCTCCTTATCTCATGTGCCCTTGAAGGTGCCCACCTTGACGGGAGCCTGTCGGCTCATCTTGGGGGGAACATCATCAGGCATGATGGTGCAAAGTCACGACCCGGGCAGAGAGCCCGATGGGCAATCTGGCGGCGAACGTGACGCGAGATGTCAAAAAATGAGCGCCATTTTAGCACAAACTGACCAACTTGGGGAAATTGTCGCCATGGATTGCGACAGAACTGCCCATCCCCTTGTTCTCAAAACAGAAAACCCGCCGTGAGGGCACGCTTGGTTTGGATGAAACCCGGGGAAACAGGGTGGGGAACCCTGTTGTGTCCGGTTGCATCGACGAGCTCGACACTTGGTTCTGGATGAGCACTGTCATGGACTCAAGAAATGGTAGAGGGGGGCATGCAAAAGGGCGTTATGCGGGAACTGGCTATGCGCGAAGCAATAGGGGGCAGCCTTGCTGCCAACAGATGGCTGGCAGCAAGGTGACGGTCGGGATCAGGTGGTCTTTTCCAGATGGTTCTGGTAAATCTGCTGCCACTTGTCCAGTTCGGTTTCATCTCCCTGTTGTTGCCAGAACTCGCAGATGGAACTCGCCATCTCGCATGCCATGGCGTGGTCGCCGTCACGGCGACTCATCAGGTATTGCCCCAGCCAGTTTTGATACTGTTTCATTGGATGATCTCCTTATCTATTTAACCCTTGATACTGCTGCTGTGAGCCACCCGTCCGGCAGTGCTGTCACAGCCACTTTCGCTGCTTCGCTTATTGTCAATCAGGACAGATAGCGTATGAGAAAAGCGCGAAAGTGCTAAAAATTGGCCACCACCTTATCACAAAATGGTATGAAAGGCAGGTTTTGGGGCCAATTGAGTTTTCAGTGCAGGGGATTATCTCGACCTGGCGACCGGGATTGACGGAGTCCAGCAGTATAACGGGCAGGTGTTTGAACCTTTACTGGGTTACCCGACGGGCTTGCCAATAGCGGCTGTTCCAGTAGACATTGTCGAGTCTCGAACGGATTACACCCTTGCTCGTGGAGGCGTGGATAAACTCGCCGGCACCGGTATAGACCCCCACATGGTACTGCTGCCAGCCGGTTTTGAAGAAGACCAGATCCCCGTGTTGCAGCCGGTAGCGATCCACCGGTTTGCCGATACTGGCCTGGGATTCGGTGGTTCTTGGCAAGTTGACTCCCAGCACCTGATTGTAGGCGAGCTGGGTGAAGGCGGAGCAGTCGAGTCCGGCGCGGTTGGTGCCGCCCATCCGGTAGGGGACGCCACGCCACTGCTGGTAGAAACCGTCAAAGGCACTGCTCTGCTGGCGGGGCGGCGGTGGCTCTGGCGTGCTGGAGCAGGCGGCCAGCAGCAGGGTCAGCAGGGATAGCATCAGCTTGCGGTACATCGGAGAGCTCTCCACAACGGGGTCTACCAATAGAGACGTCTGTTAACCGCCACCCCGGACAGAATATGGTGACGGCCGCCAGTGGCGTGACAACTTTTCCATCATAAACAGGGATCTGGCTTGATACCTAGTCCCGAAAGGAGAAAATGCGGCAAGTGAGCGAAAAACGCCAGCCTGCGGCTGGCATTCGGGGTCAGTGGGCGGGATTGATCAGTGGGGTAAGCAATTCGGCCAGCTTATAGAAGGTTTGCACCCGGGTGGTACTGGGACGCCAAACCATGCCGATCTCGCGATAGGATTTTTCCCCCGGCAGGGGAATGGCGACCAGATCCGAATTGGCAAGAATGCCGGCGTCGATGGCCATCTGAGGCAGGAAGGTAGTGCCAAGTCCCGCCTCGACCATCTGCACCAGAGTGTGCAGGCTGGTGGCGGCAAAGGGATTGATCTTGCTCTTGTCCCGCAGACGGCAAGCGCTCACTGCGTGCTCGGTGAGGCAGTGCTCCCGCTCCAGCAGGAAGATGCTCTGGTTTGGCAGCTCCTTGTAGTCGAACGGGGTGTGCAGACCGGCCGCCATGCTGGCGGGCATCACCATGTGGAACGGATCCTGGCCGACGGTCTTGCAGTGAAAACCACCGATCTCGATGGGGAGAGCGAGGATCAGCAAGTCGAGCTGACCTTGTTCCAGCTGCTTGAGCAGATTGCTGGTGGTGTCTTCCCGCAGTAACAATTCGAGGTCAGGATAGGTTTTGCTGCATACTTTCAGCAGTTTGCTGAGCAGGAAGGGGGCGATGGTGGGAATACAGCCCAGACGCACGGTCCCCTGCATCACACCACCCTGGTGTTGACCTAGTTCCATCAGATCTCGCGCATCGGAGAGCAAATTGCGAGCGCGCTCGACGATTTCCATGCCGACCGGGGTCATAATGAAGCTCTTGTGGTCCCGCTCCACCAGTTGCAGGTTCATCATCTCTTCCAGCGTCTGGATCCCGGTACTCAAGGTCGACTGGCTGACATGACAGGCCTTGGCGGCGCGGTTGAAGTTCTTGTGCTCGTCGAGAGCGACCAGATATTGCAGCTGTTTGAGGCTGGGCCAACGTTGCATAGGAAAATCCGATTAATGCTATCTATTTAATTTGATTTAACTAATCTACCACCGGGTCTATAGTTTGTCGCTTGAATTAGACGGACTAGGCTCTTGGTAGCCCAATCCTGACTGGATTGTTCACTTCACTTAAAGAGGAATTGAATATGGTATTGGTAGGCCGTCCCGCACCCGATTTTACCGCCGCAGCCGTTCTGGGTAATGGCGAGATCGTTGATTCGTTCACCCTCTCATCCCACATCAAAGGCAAGGCAGCCGTCCTGTTCTTCTATCCGCTCGACTTCACCTTCGTCTGCCCGTCCGAGCTGATTGCCTTCGATCACCGTCTGGAAGAGTTCAACAAGCGTGGCGTGGAAGTGATCGGTGTTTCCATCGATTCCGAGTTCTCTCACAACGCCTGGCGCAACACCAAGATCGAAGACGGTGGCATCGGCCCAGTCAAGTACCCCTTGGTTGCCGACATCAAGCACGAGATCTGCAAAGCCTATGATGTCGAGCACCCGGAAGCCGGTGTGGCGTTCCGTGGCTCCTTCCTGATCGACAAAAACGGTGTTGTTCGTCACCAGGTAGTCAACGATCTGCCGCTTGGTCGCAACATCGACGAGATGCTGCGCATGGTGGATGCCCTGCAGTTCCACGAAGAGCATGGCGAAGTGTGCCCGGCTCAGTGGGAGAAAGGCAAGAAAGGCATGACCGCCTCCCCGGATGGCGTTGCCAAGTATCTGTCCGAGAACGCTGCTTCCCTGTAATCGGGTCTGCGTGCCGGATAGTGAAAAACCGATGCCCAGGCATCGGTTTTTTTATGGCCGTTGTTTGGCTGTCTGGTTCTGTCCCATTGCTCGGCAGGATTGTCGTTGCCGGCAGCGCGCCGATAAACGGCAGTCATAAAAAAGCGCGCCCTTTGGCGCGCTTTTGACATGGGGGGCGGGACTACTCGTCAAAGATACCGAAGTGTTCTTTGGCAAAGTTGACCCGCTGCGCCACGCTCATCTTGACCTGTCCCAGCTTCTCGATGGTCTTGAGGTTGGGCACCAGGCCACGACCGTTGGCGATTTGAATGGCCAGACCCGGGCGGGCGTTGAGCTCCAGCAGCATGGGGCCGCGGAACTTGTCCAGCACCATGTCGGTACCGATGTAGCCCAGACCAGACATCTCGTAACAGGAGGCGGCCAGGGTGAGCAGGGTATCCCAGTGGGGTACCTTGAGCTCATAGAGGTCGAGGCCGGTATCCGGGTGGTGTCGCAGCGGATTGCCAAACTGCACCGCCCGCAGCGCGCGGCCGGTACGCAGGCACAGACCCACCCCAACGGCGCCCTGGTGCAGGTTCGCCTTGCCATCGGAGGCCGAGGTGGAGAGGCGCATCATCGCCATCACCGGGAAGCCTTTGAAGATGATCACCCGGGCATCGGGCACCCCTTCGAACGAGTAGCCGTCGAATACGTCATCGAAGTTGATAAGGCCTTCGACCAGCGCTACGTCTGGCTTGCCACCAAGCGAATAGAGCCCCGCCAGAATGTTGGAGACATGGCGCTCCAGATCCTGGCCGTTGCAGGCGCTGCCGTTGGGTTTGTAGAAGAGACCATCTTCCTGACGGAGGATCACCAGGATCCCCTTGCCGCCAGAGCCACGGGCCGGCTTGATGCAGAAGCCCGGCCAATCTTTTACCAGCTCGGTGATGCGACCTACATCGTGCTGGGCACGGATGGTGCCGATCAGCTCAGGCACCGTCACGCCTGCATCCAGCGCAATTTGCTTGGTCTGCAGCTTGTCATCCACCAGCGGATAGAGGCTGCGCGGATTGTAGCGGCTGATGTAGGAGTGGTTGCGCTTGTTCATACCGAGGATGCCTGCCTGCGACAGGCTCCACGGAGTAGTGTACTTTTCCCAGAACCACATCTGTTACTTGTCCTTACCCGGGGTGGCGCCAGACTTGATCTCGTCCACCAGCGGCTTGAAGCGCTTCAGCTCGCTCAGCTTGTAGCCGGTGTAGTTACCCATCAACAACACGGTCGCCATCAGTACCAGCTGCAGGCCGAGGAAGTTGAAGGTGAGGTGACGGATCAGTTCGTTGTCCATGGCCAGATAGGCGATGATGGCCACCAGCAGGGAGCCACCGCCCTGACGGAACACCTCTTTCGGGCCCTCTTCTTCCCACAGGATGGACATCCGCTCGATGGTCCAGGAGAGGATGATCATCGGGAAGAAGGTGATCTTCATACCGTCGGTCAGCCCCAGCTTGAAGGCAAAGGCAGAGAAGATACCGATCATCGAGATCACCATGATGATGATGGCCGATATTCGGGCGACCAGCAGCAGGTTGAGCCGTGACAGATAGGAGCGGATCACCAGACCTGTGCCGACGATCAGCAGGAAGCCCACCAGACCGGTGATCAGCTGGGTCTGGATAAAGGCGACGGCGATCAGCACCGGCATAAAGGTACCGGAGGTCTTGATGCCGACAATCACGCGCAAGAACACCACCATCAGCACGCCGATCGGGATCAGCAGCAAGCCCTTGAACAGGGTCTGCTCTTCCAGCGGCAGGCTGTGGATAGAGAAGTTCATCATCTCTGATTTTTCAAACTTCTGGGCCAGCGCCACGCTGACCGGCTGCTCCTGCTCGATCATCGAGAAGCTGACACGGGAGTTGTGACCACCGGTCACATCCAGCAGGGCGCCGGAGTTGTACTCCCACAGCAGCAGGTTGGCCGGACGGCCCTGTTCACCGGTTTGCGGGTTGAACAGCTTGTAGTCGGTCGGGCTGTTGAATACCTGCAGGTAATCCACCAGCTCCTGACGACGGCGGCCATCTTCCAGATTCAGAGCATGCACCACGCGGGTGGGGACGTCAGCATTGTTGAGCAGCTCGGCGATCAGGTTGGCACGGCTCTTGTGCTTTTTCAGCAGCTCGGCGTTCTGCTCCTGCTTCTCGATCTCCTTGATGATCTCGCGAGTCAGGGTGTAGCCGTCGGCGGAGCGCTCCTGGGCACGTTCCAGGATCTGCTTCATGGCGGTGGCGTAGGGCTCGCTCTCGATCTGCTTCTCGATGGCAGGCGGCTGCGGATTGGCGGCCGGTTTGGCATGGGCATCTGCCATCATGTCGACGCGGTAGTAGAGCTCCTGACGGCCGGAGGCGGTGCGGATCGACCACTCGGCGCGGGCATCGCCATCTTTCTCGACAAAGGAGAGGCCGTAGCCGGGGCTGGCGGCGTTCTCGTTCATCAGGGTGAAACCGGGCTGGGTGCCCGGAATGGCCAGGGAGGCGATCACCGGCTCACCGGTCGCCTCAAACTCCAGCTTGGCTTCGATGGACCAGATCTGGCGCTTTTCACCGGGCGTCAGCGGCACATCCAACGCGATATGGTGATAGATCGTCATCCCCAGGCCGACAATGTACAGCAGGGCTACCAGCAAATAGAACGGCTTACGGGAAACCATGGATTATTTCACATCCTTGAGCTTGGGTTTGGGTTGGATATATTCGCGGGCCACATCAACCACGGCGATGTCTTTCAAAAATTCGCGACCCAGCAGCACCGGGAAGGTCATGTCGCTGCGGTCCTTCAGGGTAAATTCGGCTTTCTCGGTCATGTCGCCAATCCGTACCGCCAGACGGACCACCGGACGGCGGTCGAGATCGTCGGCAGAGGCCTGACGCACCCGCACATGGCGTACCAGCGGCGCTTCGATCTGGATCTTGTCATCCACATCCTGATGACTCAGGAAGAAGCGCACCCAGTTTTTGCCATTGCGTTCGAAAATGGTGATCTCCTGGGCACTGATGGAGGAGGTGGTCGCACCGGTATCGACCCGCGCCTGGAAGGCGTCGTTGGCGGCATCAACCCAGATCCACTCCGCTTCACCGACCATCAGCTTGCCATCGATGGTGTGGCCCTGATTGGGGGCCGGGCACTTCTCGGTGGGGATGGCCATCGGCTTGGGCGGCTCGGAGGGGAGGGTGGCGAGCTTGTGGTCTACTTGCTTGACGGACTCTTTCATATTGGTGACATCTGTGTTGAGCTGAACCAGCAGGTGCTGTTGCTGCACATACTGCTTCTGTTGCTGTTCCATGGATGTTTGCAGGCGCTGCTCGCTCTGGCTCAGCTCGCTACGAAGCTCGGCCAGCGTCAGAGCAGGGACCTGAGGCGCTTTTTCCATATTGACACACCCGCCGAGACTAAGCAGGGAGAGCAGGGTCATTCCTTTTAATTTGCTTTTCATGTCATTCATTTAACTGTGCTTCCTGGAATTGGGTCAGTGTAACTTCCTGAATCGCCATCGGCTAGTCTTTGGCCTTGCGGGCAATCAGTACGGCACGTTTCGGCGCCGGGTGTCCTTCTACCGTGAGTGCCGGATTGTCTGGATCCAGATAGTCACTCAGGGATTCATTAATCATCCAGTCGGTACGACGCTGTTCGTCGGTGCTGGTCATATTCTCGTCTACTATCCGCACGTCGGTGAAGCCGCAGCGCTCGACCCACAGCTTGAGGGCGCGGCTTGAGGGAATAAACCAGACGTTGCGCATCTTGCCGTAACGATCGGTGGGCATCAGCACGTCGTTGACCCCGCCGTCAATCACTAGCGTCTCCAGCACCAGCTCGCCATCATCTTTCAATTGATTGCGCAGCTGCTCGATGTGCTCGATGGGGGATTTGCGGTGATAGAGCACCCCCATGGAGAAGACGGTGTCAAAGGCACGCAGCTCCGGCAGCTCCTGAATACCGAGCGGCAACAGGTGGGCGCGCTGATCATTGCCCGCGAAGTGGCGAATGGCCTCGAACTGGCAGAGGAACAGCGGGCTAGGGTCGATGCCGACCGCCAGCTTGGCCCCTTCACCTACCATGCGCCAGAGGTGGTAGCCGCTGCCGCAGCCCACATCCAGCACATAACGGCCTTCGAGCGGGCTGATATGGGGCAGCACCCGATCCCACTTCCAGTCAGAGCGCCACTCGGTATCGATGTGGATGCCGTGCACCGTGAACGGCCCCTTGCGCCAGGGCATGAAGTGGCGCAGCAGGCTCTCGACCTTCTTGCGTTCACCTTCGCCAAGGCTCTCGGCCGAGCCAATCTCGACCCGGCTTTTCAGCTCGATGTTGTCGGGGGAGACCACCGGCAGCTTGTTGAGGGCGCGGTTCCAGCGCGGCAGGTCGCCATGCTGGTTGTCATGTTGCCAGGCGTGCAGCTGGGCGGGCAGGGTATGCAGCCAGTGGCTCAGCCGGTTTTTGGCAATCAGTTGATAGAAATTGGCAAAGTCGATCATGGCTGGGCGTCGCTGGATTTGATGGCAATCATGGAGCCGAAGTTGAAGCACTGAAACCAGAGATCCTGATGGACGAAACCGGCATCCCGCAGGCGTGCCTGATGCACCGGCAGGCTGTCGGTGCGCATCACGTTCTCAAGGGCAGTGCGTTTCTGGCTGATCTCCAGCTCGCTGTAGCCATTGGCCCGCTTGAAGTCGAGATGCAGATCGATGAGCAGCTCGTTGACCGGTTCATCTTCGAAGCGGAACTTTTCGCTCAGGATCAGGATCCCGCCCGGGCGCAGCCCATCGTGAATGCGCTGGATCAGGGCGGCCCGTTTCTCTGGTTCGACAAATTGCAGGGTGAAGTTGAGCACCACCACGGAGGCGTTCTCGATCTCGATGTCGCAGATATCTGCTTCCACCAGCTCCACCGGCACCTCGGATTTGAAACCGGAGAGGTGGGCGCGGGCGCGCTCGATCATCGGATGGGAGAGATCCACCGCGGTGATGCGGCAGCCGGGCTGGCTGACATGGCGACGCATCGCCTGGGTCGCGGCGCCCAGTGAGCAGCCGAGATCATAGAGTCGGCTCTCGGGTTGGGCGTAGCGGGCGGCCATCATGCCGATGGCAGAGATGATGTTACTGTAACCCGGCACCGAGCGCTGGATCATATCGGGAAAAACGTCGACGACCTGTTCGTCAAAACAGAAGTCTCCCAATCGGGCGATCGGGGCGGCAAAAATTTGATCTTTGGTATGCATGCTGGCGCAACCTGACAGTCGGGACATCACCCGGCTGTATTGTTCAATTGAGTCGTTGGGTGACACCCATCAGAGTAGATTTATCACCTGTTTACGAACGGGGTGGCTGGTCGTGAAATCCTTTGGACCGTTCCTGTTCGTACGGGCCATGTTCCGGACCCTTACTTGGGGCGGTAGTGTAGAGGATTGATGGCCGTTTGTCTTGACGCCAGGGCTTGCCACGCCACAAAAAAGCACTTTTTTTGCAGCGAAACGATGGCCGCAGAATGGGTTGGCTAAAAGCGCAGCACTCCCTGCCGTGCGCGATCGTTTTCCCCTGGCCAGGGGGCCATCTCCTGCTCCAGCAAGCGGGTGATCTGGCGGGCCAGCTCAGGTGCCTGGGCGTTGTCGGCAGTATGTATATAGAGGTAGAGATCCTTGCCCTCGGAAAGCCACTGGCGCCAGTGGGGGAGCCAGCTGGGCAGGAAGGGGTGATTGGCCGCCGGATCCGGCAGGCCGATAAAGCGCACCATGGGGGCGTTGGCGGTGGCCAGCAGATGCACCGGCAGGCGTGGTTTCTTGCCCTGGGCATCGACAAGGGCTGGCGTGGTTGCTTGCACCGAGAAGAGTGGCCGGCTGTCGAGCATCACCCGGTTCACTCCCTGTTCCATCAGCAGCCGGTTCAATGCCCGCTCGGCCTCCCCCTTGGCGAAGAAGTCGGGGTGGCGCACTTCGAGGGCGTAGCGAAACGCCCGCGGCAGCCGATCGATGAAGGCCGCCAGTCTGGCCAGCCCCTCTGGTCCAAAACGGGCGGGCAACTGCAGGGTGAGCAGCCCCAGCTTGTCATGCAGCGGGGCGAGCAGGCGAATAAAGTCGGCGACTTGCTTGTCTGCGCTCACCAGATCGCTCTGGTGGCTAATGGTTTGCGGAAATTTGAAGTTGAAACGAAAGTGATCGGGCACCGCATCGGCCCATCGCTGTACCGTGTCCGGTGTCGGCAGGGCGTAGAAGGTGGTGTTACCCTCCACCGAGTTGAACACGGTGGCGTAGTGGGCGAGGTGTTCGGCAGGCTTGGCGCCAAGGCCCAGCAACTGGCCGGGCCAGCTGGGGTGGGACCACTGCGGCAGGCCCAAATAGAGGCTCATGATGGCTATTCTCTTCGCTCTTGGTGCATTCGTGCCGATTTTTTGCCCGCTTTTTGCCATCGAGTGCAAAAAACTGGCGAAAGGAGGCTGCTGGCCATTTTACCCAAAAGGGGGTTTTCCTCTATAATGCCAGCCCTTTTGTTTTTCAATTTCTTGTGACCCATGCCTATCTACGAATATCGTTGCGACGTCTGTGGCCATGAATTGGCAAAACTGCAAAAGCTTTCCGATGCCCCCCTGACCGACTGTCCGGCCTGTAGCAAGCCGAATCTGGTCAAGCTGATATCGGCGGCAGGCTTCCGGCTCAAGGGAACCGGATGGTACGAGACTGATTTCAAACCGGGTAAGAAAAAGAATCTGGCCAGCTGTGAGACAGACGGTGCTTGCCAGTCGTGCCCGGCGGCCCAAGGTTAACCGTCTCTCTACAATTTCGAAGGAAGAAGTCCATGCGCTCTATCTATTGCGGACAGGTCAATGAGGCCCATGCAGGGCAGACCATTACATTGTGCGGTTGGGTTCATCGTCGTCGTGATCTCGGCGGTCTGATCTTTATCGATATGCGCGACCGGGAAGGGATCGTTCAGGTGTTCTTCGATCCGGACAAGCCGGACGCGTTCGCCCTGGCCTCCGAGCTGCGCGGTGAGTTCTGCATCCAGGTGACCGGCGTGGTGCGCACCCGTCCCGAGTCCCAGCGCAACAGCGACATGGCCACTGGCGCCATCGAAGTGTTCGCCCACGAGCTCAACATCATCAACCGTGCCGAGCCGCTGCCGCTGGACTTCAATCAGGTCAACAGCGAAGAAATCAGCCTCAAGTATCGCTACCTGGATCTGCGTCGTCCCGAGATGGCCAAGTACCTGAAGACCCGTGCCAAGGCCAGCGCCTTCGTACGCCGCTTCATGGACGAGCACGGCTTCCTCGATATCGAGACCCCGATGCTGACCAAGGCCACCCCGGAAGGTGCCCGTGACTATCTGGTGCCGAGCCGCGTGCACAAGGGCAAGTTCTACGCTCTGCCGCAATCACCCCAGCTGTTCAAGCAGTTGCTGATGATGTCCGGCTTCGATCGCTACTACCAGATCGTCAAGTGCTTCCGTGACGAAGACCTGCGTGCCGACCGCCAGCCGGAATTCACCCAGATCGACGTGGAGACCTCCTTCATGACCGCGCCGCAGGTGCGTGAAGTGATGGAAGAGATGATCCGCAAACTGTGGCTGCACATCCTGAACGTGGATCTGGGCGACTTCCCGATCATGACCTTCGACGAAGCCATGCGTCGCTACGGCTCCGACAAGCCGGACCTGCGTCTGCCAATGGAGCTGGTTGATGTGGCTGATCTGCTGACTGCTGTCGAGTTCGCCGTGTTCGCGGGCCCCGCCAACGATCCGAAAGGCCGTGTGGCTGCCCTGAAAGTACCGGGCGGTGCCGAGCTCTCTCGCAAGCAGATCGACGAATACACCAAGTTTGTCGGCATCTACGGTGCCAAGGGCCTGGCCTGGATGAAGGTCAACGAAGCGGCCAATGGTATCGAAGGCGTGCAGTCTCCGGTTGCCAAGTTCCTCTCTGACGCCATCGTGCGCGAGATCCTGGCCCGTACCGGCGCTGCCGACGGCGACATCATCTTCTTTGGCGCTGACAGCAAGAAAGTGGTCTGCGATGCCATGGGCGCCCTGCGTCTGAAAGTGGGTCGCGATCTGGGCCTGCTGGAGAACAGCTGGAAACCGCTGTGGGTCATCGACTTCCCGATGTTCGAGGAAGATGGTGAAGGTGGTCTGGCCGCCATGCACCACCCGTTCACCGCGCCGAGCAACATGAGCCCGGCCGAGCTGAAAGCCAACCCTGTGGGTGCTTACGCCAACGCCTATGACATGGTGATCAACGGCTACGAAGTGGGTGGCGGCTCTGTCCGTATCCACAACAGCGAGATGCAATCCACCGTGTTCGATATCCTGGGTATCACCCCGGCCGAGCAGCGCCTGAAATTCGGCTTCCTGCTGGATGCGCTGAAGTACGGTACCCCGCCGCACGCCGGTCTGGCCTTCGGTCTGGACCGTCTCAGCATGCTGCTGACCGGCACCGAAAACATTCGGGACGTCATCGCCTTCCCGAAAACGACCGCGGCTGCCTGTCTGATGACAGACGCCCCCAGCCTTGCCAATGCCGCCCAACTGGGTGAGCTGGCGATTGCAACCACCGTCAAGGGCGACGAGTAAGCCGATACCGGCACCGGAGGCCGCCGCCGTGCGGCCTCTGTGTTTCCCTTGGGTTAGTCATGATCAGTGTTACTGACATTTAAAAAATAACGGAGAGTCTCTATGGCAGGTCACAGTAAATGGGCCAACATCAAACACCGCAAGGCCGCTCAGGACGCCAAGCGTGGCAAGATCTTCACCAAACTGATCCGCGAAATCACTACCTCCGCGCGTCTGGGTGATGCCGATCCGGCCAACAACCCGCGTCTGCGTGCTGCGGTGACTGCCGCCCTGACCAACAACATGACCCGCGACACCATCAACCGTGCCATTCAGCGTGGCGCCGGTGGTGGCGATGGCGAACAGCTCGAGACCATCGTGTACGAAGGTTACGGCCCGGCTGGCTCTGCCGTGATGGTAGAGTGCCTGACCGACAACCGTAACCGTACCGTAGCCGAAGTGCGTCACGCCTTCAGCAAGTGCGGTGGCAACCTGGGCACCGACGGCTCCGTTGCCTATCTGTTCAGCAAGAAAGGTCTGCTGACTTTCGTGGGCGTAGACGAAGATGCCCTGATGGATGCTGCGCTGGAAGCGGGCGCCGATGACGTGGTCACCGAAGAGGATGGCACCATCGAGGTGTACACCACCCCGAACGACTTCGGTACCGTGCTGGATGGTCTTGAAGCTGCCGGCTTCAAGGCCCAGAGCGCCGAAGTGACCATGATCCCCTCCACCGAAGCGGAGCTGGATGCAGAAACTGCACCCAAGCTGATGCGTCTGATCGACATGTTGGAAGATCTGGACGACGTGCAAGAGGTTTACCACAACGGCTCCATCTCCGATGAAGTCGCTGCGACCCTCTGATCGCTGAATCGTGCTCTCCCGATGGCAGCCTGATGGCTGCCATTTTTTTATCTTTGCATCGTGGCAACTGCTGATGTGTCGGTTGCGCAACCGGCGCAACAACTCTCTTCACTGACAATCTTTCCCGCTTTCTCTGCGAATTATCATTGCTCTGTCTCTGCCAGTCGGTTGGCCCTGCACGTATGCCAGTCGCAGTTCTGCTGCATTGCGCTAGCGAGGCTCCGCTTATCCTGTTTATCACACCTTTAGCTCTTGAGATGGCGTTGACTGCTCACATCTGCCCGTCAGGGTAATTCGTTGGGGGTAGGGGATAGGAGGTGATGGAGCGTGCTCTTGTTATCACAGGTGCCCATCAATACAGAGTGACAGGTTGGGATGTCGATAACGGATTGGCTGGGGCGAGTTGGTTGGTTGGTTGGTTGGTTGGTTGGTTGGTTGGTTGGTTGGTTGGTTGGTTGGTTGGGAAGTGAGGGGCTGCACTACCGCAATCTGCTGGAGAGAGGAGTTCTGTGATAAGTGGCAGATAAAAAAAGCCCGCGCAGTGCGCGGGCTTGTTATCTCAGGACTGGTTATCAGGCCTTGGATTTCTTCTTGCCTTCAACCTTGGCTTCAACCGGGGCAGCAGTTACCGGAGCGGCTTCGGTGAACGGACGGCCGTAGTAGGAGTCCAGCAGAACCTGCTTCAGCTCGCTGATCAGCGGGTAGCGCGGGTTGGCGCCGGTGCACTGGTCATCGAAGGCTTCGATAGCCAGCTGGTCAACCTTGGCCAAGAAGTCAGCCTCGGCAACGCCAGCTTCGCGGATGGAGGCCGGGATACCCAAGGTAGCCTTCAGCTCGTCCAGCCAGGTCAGCAGCTTCTCAATCTTGGCAGCGGTGCGGTCACCGGCAGCAGTCAGACCCAGGTGGTCAGCGACTTCGGCGTAACGGCGGCGAGCCTGCGGACGGTCGTACTGGGAGAACGCAGTCTGCTTGGTCGGGTTGTCGTTCGCGTTGTAGCGGATGACGTTGCTGATCAGCAGGGCGTTGGCCAGACCGTGCGGAATGTGGAACTCGGCACCCAGTTTGTGAGCCATGGAGTGGCACACACCCAGGAAGGCGTTGGCGAACGCTATACCGGCGATGGTGGCAGCATTGTGCACCTTCTCACGAGCGATCGGGTCGTTGGCACCGTTCTGGTAGCTGGATGGCAGGTACTCTTTCAGCATTTTCAGGGCTTGCAGCGCCTGGCCGTCGGAGTACTCGTTGGCCAGTACGGAAACATAGGCTTCCATGGCGTGAGTCACGGCATCGATACCACCGAAGGCGCACAGGGACTTCGGCATACCCATGACCAGGTTGGCATCAACGATGGCCATGTTCGGGGTCAGCTCGTAGTCAGCCAGCGGATACTTCTGACCAGACACTTCATCAGTTACTACTGCAAACGGAGTGACTTCAGAGCCGGTACCGGAAGTGGTGGTGATACAGACCAGTTCGGCCTTCACGCCCATTTTCGGGAACTTGTAGATACGCTTGCGGATGTCCATGAAGCGCATGGCCAGATCTTCGAACGCAGTGTTCGGGTGCTCGTACATCACCCACATGATCTTGGCTGCATCCATCGGTGAACCACCGCCCAGCGCCAGGATAACGTCCGGTTTGAAGGAGTTGGCCATCTCGGCACCCTTGCGAACCACAGCCAGGGTCGGGTCAGCTTCTACTTCGTAGAACACTTCCACTTCCATATTCTGTGCTTTCAGCAGGCTGACCAGTTCATCGGCGTAGCCGTTGTTGAACAGGAAGCGGTCAGTTACGACCATGGCACGCTTTTTACCTTCCAGGTCGCTCAGAGCGATCGGCAGGGAACCACGACGGAAGTAGATGGATTTCGGAAGTTTGTGCCACAGCATGTTTTCTGCCCGTTTTGCGACTGTCTTCTTGTTGATCAGGTGCTTCGGACCCACGTTTTCGGAGATGGAGTTACCGCTCCAGGAGCCGCAACCCAGGGTCAGGGACGGAGCCATTGCGAAGTTGTACAGGTCACCGATACCGCCTTGGGTAGACGGAGTGTTGATCAGGATACGCGCGGTCTTCATCTTGTCGCCGAAGTACTTGATGCGGTCAGCGTTGCGGTCCTGGTCGGTGTACAGACCTGAGGTGTGGCCGATACCACCGATGTTGACCATGTCACAGGCCATATCAACGGCGTTTTCGAAGCTGCTTGCACGGAACATACCGAGCAGCGGGGACAATTTCTCGTGAGCAAACTCGTCTTCTGCACACAGTTTGACGCCTTCACCGATCAGGATCTTGGTATCAGCCGGTACAGTCACGCCTGCCATCTCGGCAATCTTGGTCGCCGGCTGGCCAACGATGTTGGCGTTCAGGGCACCGTTGATCAGGATGACTTTACGGACCTTGTCTGCATCTTCTTTGGAGAGCACGTGGCCCTTGTGGGATGCAAAGCGCTCTTTAACCTGGTCGTAGATGGCATCAACAACGATGACTGCCTGCTCGGAAGCACAGACCACGCCGTTATCGAAAGTCTTGGACATCAGGATGGAGGCAACGGCACGCTTCACGTCGGCGGTTTCGTCGATAACGATAGGTACGTTACCGGCACCCACACCGATAGCAGGCTTACCGGAGGAGTAGGCTGCTTTCACCATGCCCGGGCCACCGGTGGCCAGGATCAGGTTGATGTCTTCGTGCTTCATCAGGGCGTTGGAGAGCTCAACAGACGGTTGGTCGATCCAGCCGATGATGTCTTTCGGCGCACCAGCGGCAACAGCTGCATCCAGTACCAGCTTGGCAGCGGTATTGGTGGAGTTCTTGGCACGGGGGTGCGGGGAGAAGATGATGGCGTTGCGGGTCTTGAGCGCGATCATGGATTTGAAGATCGCAGTGGAGGTCGGGTTGGTGGTCGGAACGATACCACAGATGATACCTACCGGCTCGGCGATGGTGATGGTACCCATCTGATCATCTTCGCTCAGAATGCCGCAGGTTTTCTCGTCTTTGTACTTGTTGTAGATGTATTCGGAGGCGAAGTGGTTCTTGATAACCTTGTCTTCGATGATACCCATACCGGATTCTTCCACGGCCATCTGGGCCAGGGGGATACGGGCGTTGTTGGCGGCCAGGGCGGCGGCACGGAAGATCTTGTCTACCTGCTCTTGAGAGAAGCTGGCGAATTCACGCTGGGCTTCCTTAACGCGGGCGACCAGTGCATCCAGTTCAGCCAAATTGGTTACTGCCATGTTTATCTCCTGATTATTTGAAAACTGTTTAGTAAGACGTTGGCAATGCCCGGCAATTATAGTCGCCCTGTCAAGACGGTATCGTTGCAACAGCTTTTTCACATGCCTTACTAAATCGCTTTCTGAGTCGATTATAGAGCGGGGCTGACTCAGAAAAACTTGATCTGGATCATGTGTAACAAAAGAACAAAAGAAATTTTATTTCACAATCCTTGTTTGACTGATGTTATCGGAATGTGCATCAAAGGGAAAGGCGAGAGACTTGTTAACGCAGGGTAATAAACCACATTTATCAAGTGGTTAATTGCAATCGAACATAGGATTGCAGAGCTATTTTGGCGGTATAGGTTAGCAAATATGAGTGAATTGGTTTCAAAATCACCGACAAACGCACTTTATTCCAGCGTTTGTTGCAAAAATGATTGTTGTTTTAATCCATGACTAATCCGCTTTATTCCCCGAGGGGGCCATTTCTGCCCCCTTTCCCGGTTTTTGCATTGTGGCTCTCTTGCCGAGTCAATGAAGTGATGTCTGGCCTGAAATAGTGGGAAGGCAAAGCCTGGATCCTCTCGAGTCGCTTGGTCATTCGGTCTGTCATCGTCGGACTCTCTGGTCATGATTAAGCAGGCTTGCGCTCACTTTTCTGGCGCGTGTCGGGCGGTAGAAAGGGTTTTTGGCATCGGTTTATGCCAGTTAGCGCTGATGCATTAGATGAACTAACTAAAAAACCCTCAAAATGGTGAGATTATTTGATTGGTGCCCGCTCTGGCTATGATGTAAATTTACGCACGAAATTAATGGACTGGCCCGCTGGGCCCGAAACTCTATTGGAAGGCGCCTATGGCAGCAATTGACGTCTCGTTGTATTTGAAGTTTTTTGTCGGTTTGTTCGCAATTATCAACCCGCTTGGTTTGTTGCCGGTGTTTGTCAGCCTGACCAGCCACCATACCCAGGCCGAGCGGATGAAAACCAATACCACCGCCAATATCGCGGTGATGGTGATCCTGCTGGTCTCCATGTATATGGGGCAGCTGATCCTCGATGGGTTTGGCATCTCGCTGGCATCGTTCCGGATCGCCGGTGGGTCGCTGATTACCCTGATTGCCTGGTCGATGCTGCAGGGCAAGCTGGGCGAGGTGAAGCACAACAAACAGGAGAAGGGGGAACTGGCAGTGCGCGAGTCTATCGCCGTGGTACCGCTGGCGCTGCCGCTGATGGCGGGCCCCGGTGCCATCTCCTCGGTGATTGTCTATGCCAGCCAGAGCCACTGGCAGCAGCTGCTCGGCATGTCAGTGGTTGTCGTTGTCTTCTCTTTCTGCTCCTGGCTCATCTTCCGCGCCGCGCCGCTGCTGTTCAAGATCATGGGCAACACCGGCATCAACGTGGTGACCCGTATCATGGGTCTTATCATGATGTCGCTGGGTATCGAGATCATGGTGGCCGGTATCAAGGGGGTTTTCCCCAGCCTGATGTGAGCCAGCTCCGCTTTATGAAAGCCGGTCCTCGTGACCGGCTTTTTATTGGTTGCTTTTTGCCCGGTCTTTTCTAGAATCGGTCGTTTGTGTGAAAAATGAGCGCTTTGTTGGTGTTTTAATACTGAAAAAGCGCGTGCCAGCTGATTTTTTGACCAGAAAATGACGATTACCCTGACAATATCTGTTGCATTATCGGAATTGGCAGGGAATTATGCTGGGAGCGGGTTTTAACCCCGTCACTTTAAAAAATGCATGGAATGTTCTTGTTGGAGTAGGGAAATGACTCATAAAAAAACAATGATTAACACATTGCTGGTGGCTGCACTGTTTGGTGGCGTCAATGTGGCTCAGGCTGCCGATGTCCCGGCGGGAACCAAGCTGGCTGAAGTCCAGCAACTGGTAAAAGGCAACGGCTCCGAGCCTGCGACCCTTGACCCGCACAAGACCGAAGGAACGGTCGAATCCAATATTCTTCGTGACCTGTTCGAGGGTCTGGTACTTTCTGGTCCCAAGGGTGAAGTACTGCCTGGCGTAGCAGAATCTTGGGAAACCAAGGATAACAAGCACTACGTCTTCCATCTGCGCAAAGATGCCAAGTGGTCCAACGGTGACCCGGTCACTGCCCACGATTTCGTTTTTGCTTTCCAGCGTGCCGTTGATCCGAAAACCGCCTCTCCTTACTCCTGGTATCTGGAGATGCCGACTATCGCCAACGCCACCGATATTATCGCTGGCAAGAAACCCGCTGATACGCTGGGTGTGAAGGCGACCGACGACTACACCTTCGAAGTGCAGCTCGAGAAAGCCATCCCTTACTTCGTCAGCATGCTCTCCCACACCACCACCTATCCGGTACCGAAAAAGGTAGTCGAGCAGTTTGGTGACAAGTGGACCCAGCCGGAGAATATGGTATCCAACGGTGCCTATGTGCTGAAGAAATGGGTGGTTAACGAGCGGATAGAGCTTGAGCGCAACAAAAATTACTGGGACGACGGCAAGACAGTGATCAATACAGTGGTCTATTTGCCGATCCAGTCTACCAACGCCGATCTGAGCCGCTATCTGGCGGGGGAGGTGGATCTGACTTACACCACTCCTATCGAACGTTTCAAGCAGCTCAAGAAGGATTACCCGAATGAACTGAAGGTGACCGGCTTGGTGTCCACTTACTATTACCAATTCAACTTCAAGCACAAACCGTTTGACGATGTGCGTGTCCGTACTGCGCTCTCCTACGCCATCGATCGTGATGTGATCGCCGACAAGGTAATGGGTCAGGGCCAGACTCCGGCTTACGGTCTGACCCCAGACTATGTGGATGGTTTCAAGCCAGTAGTCGCCGATTGGTCGAAGATGACCCAGGCCGAGCGTGATACCAAAGCGAAAGCCATGTTGAAAGAAGCCGGTTTCGATGCCAGCAAGCCGCTCAAGCTCGAACTTCTCTACAACACCGACGATAACCACAAGAAAGTGGCCGTGGCCGTGGCCTCCATGTGGAAGAAGCTGGGTGTGCAGGTGAGCCTGGTCAACCAGGAGTGGAAAACTTACCTGGAAACCAAGAAACAGGGGCAGTTTGAAGTAGCTCGTGCCGGCTGGAACGCTGACTACAACGAAGCCTCCTCCATGCTGGATCTGATGCAGACCACCCACGGCACCAACGACGGCAAGTACTCTAATCCGGAGTATGACAAGCTGATGGATGAGTCTCGCGATCAGGTTGACGATGTGGCCCGCAACAAGATCTATGCCCAGGCTGAGGCCATCCTTGCCAAGGACATGCCGATCGCCCCTATCTATCAATACGTTACTCCGCGCATGGTGAAATCCTATGTGGGTGGCTACCCGGCCAACCCGCTGGATAACCTCTACAGCAAAGATATGTACATCATTGCTCACTGATTTAAAGCAACAAGTCGCATAACAAGCAGGGCCCGCCGGACGGCGGGCCTTTATTACAACCGCGACCATTTGGAAGCAGTACAGGACAGGAAATGTCTATGTTGAAATTCATTTTTAAACGGCTATTGGAAGCGATCCCGACTCTGCTGGTCTTGATCACCGTATCTTTCTTCATGATGCGTTTCGCCCCCGGTAACCCCTTTACCAGCGAGCGTTCACTGCCCCCCGAAGTCATCGCCAATATCGAGGCCAAATACGGGCTCGACAAACCCATTGGCATGCAATATCTCACTTACCTGGGCAACCTGGTGCAGGGTGATTTGGGCCCCTCTTTCAAATACAAGGATTTCACCGTCAATGATCTGGTGAGCCAGGCGCTGCCTGTTTCCGCCAAGATCGGGACCACGGCCTTCTTCTTCGCCGTGCTGCTGGGGGTCACCTTCGGCACCATAGCGGCCCTGAAACAGAACACCATCATCGACTATCTACTGATGTCGTCGGCCATGGCCGGGGTGGTGATCCCGGGCTTTGTGCTGGCGCCCTTGCTGGTGCTGTTTTTCAGTATTCATCTGGGCTGGTTCCCTGCCGGTGGCTGGCAGGGTGGTGGCATCCAGTTTATGGTGCTGCCTGTGTTCGGCATGATGATGTACTACATCTCCGCTATCTCGCGGATCATGCGGGGCAGCATGATCGAGACCATGAACTCCAACTTTATCCGTACCGCCCGTGCCAAGGGCTTGCCGCTGCGCCACATCATCCTGAAACACGCGCTGCGTCCGGCCATGCTGCCGGTGGTCTCCTATCTGGGCCCGGCCTTTGTCGGCATCATCACAGGTTCCGTGGTGATCGAGACCATCTTCGGCCTGCCGGGGATCGGTCAGCTGTTCGTCAACGGTGCCCTTAACCGTGATTACTCCATGGTGCTCGGTCTGACCATTCTGGTCGGCGCCCTTACCATCACCTTTAACGCTGTGGTCGATATTCTCTACGCCTTTATCGATCCCAAGATCCGTTACTAATTCGGGAGTTCATCATGGTTGTTTCAACTGAAAAACGGGATGCCGTCGAGGCGTTCGCGCAAAAAGTGGAAGTGGTGGAGGGGCGCTCCCTGTGGAAGGATGCCCGTCGCCGTTTCCTGCGCAACAAGGCTGCCCTGACCAGCCTGATCATTCTGACCATCATCGGTCTGGCGGTCATCTTTGGCCCCCATTTGTCCCAATACACCTTTGACGATCCGGACTGGGGCGCCATGCAGTCGCCGCCGGATATGGAAGCGGGTCACTACTTCGGAACCGACAGTCTGGGGCGCGATCTGTTCGTGCGCACCCTGCTGGGTGGCCGTATCTCCCTGATGGTCGGCATCATGGGCGCCATGGTGGCGGTCATCATCGGCACCCTTTATGGCGCGGCCTCCGGCTTTATCGGTGGTCGGGTCGACAGCCTGATGATGCGGGTACTGGAGATCCTCAACGCTTTCCCGTTCATGTTCTTTGTCATCATGCTGGTCACCTTCTTTGGCCGCAATCTGGCACTCATCTTTATCGCCATCGGGGCGGTGAGCTGGCTCGACATGGCGCGTATCGTGCGGGGCCAGACTCTCAGCCTCAAGAGCAAGGAGTTTATCGAGGCGGCTCACGTCTGTGGCGTCTCCAAGTGGAAGATCATCACCCGTCACATCGTACCGAACGTACTCGGTATCGTGGCCGTTTACGCCACCTTGCTGGTGCCGGGGATGATCATGTTTGAATCCTTCCTGAGTTTCCTGGGCCTTGGGGTTCAGGAACCGATGACCAGCTGGGGTGCCCTGCTGGATGAAGGCTCCAAGTCGATGGAAGTGGCCATCTGGCAACTGCTGTTCCCCGCCTGCTTTATGGTGGTGACCCTGTTTTGCTTCAACTTCCTCGGGGATGGTCTGCGTGACGCCCTCGATCCGAAAGATCGTTAATCGAGCATCGGATCGACAGGAAAGCATCACGAAAGATCGATAAGGAGTTTTTATATGAAGTTACTGGATGTGAAAGATCTGCGGGTCGAGTTCAAGACCCCGGACGGCAATGTGGTGGCGGTCAACGACCTCAACTTTTCTCTCTCTGCGGGTGAAACCCTGGGGATCGTCGGCGAGTCCGGCTCCGGCAAATCCCAGACGGCCTTTGCCATCATGGGGCTGTTGGCCAAAAACGGCATTATTACCGGTTCCGCCAAGTTTCAGGGTGAGGAGATCCTCAACCTGCCGGAGTCCAAGCTCAACAAGATCCGCTCCGAGAAGATCGCCATGATCTTCCAGGACCCCATGACCTCGCTCAACCCCTACATGAAGGTGCAGGATCAGCTGATGGAAGTGCTGATGTTGCATAAGGGCGTCAGCAAGGCGGAAGCGTTCGAAGAGTCGGTACGGATGCTCGATGCGGTCAAAATTCCCGAAGCACGCAAGCGGATGGGCATGTATCCCCACGAGTTCTCCGGCGGCATGCGTCAGCGGGTGATGATCGCCATGGCACTGCTCTGCCGGCCGCAACTGCTGATCGCTGACGAACCGACTACCGCACTCGATGTGACCGTACAGGCCCAGATCATGACGCTGATGAACGAGCTCAAGCGCGAGTTCAACACCGCCATTATCATGATCACCCACGACCTGGGCGTGGTCGCCGGTATCTGCAACAAGGTGCTGGTGATGTATGCCGGTCGTACCATGGAGTACGGCAAGGTAGACGATATCTTCTATCGCCCGAGCCACCCCTATACCGAAGGCTTGCTGCGCGCCATTCCCCGTCTCGATACCGAAGGGGAAGTGCTGCCCACCATCCCGGGCAATCCGCCCAACCTGCTGCGTCTGCCGACCGGCTGCCCCTTCCAGGAGCGGTGCCACCGGGTCAGCGAGATTTGCGGCCAGCAGTCACCGATCCTGACCCCGTTCAACGACGGTCGGGAGCGTGCTTGCCACTGGGTTTCGGATGCCATGAACAAGGGGGCCAACTAAATGGGTGCCGACAAAAAATTGCTGTTGGAAGTGTCTGACCTCAAGGTCCACTTCAGTATCAAGAGTGGCAAGGCGTGGCCCTGGGCCAAGCCGTCTGACCTCAAGGCGGTCGATGGCGTGACCTTGCGTCTCTATGAGGGTGAAACCCTCGGCGTGGTGGGGGAGTCCGGCTGCGGCAAATCGACCTTTGCCCGCGCCATCATCGGTCTGGTACCGGCCACCGATGGCAAGGTGGTGTGGCTGGGTGACGATCTCACCAAGCTCGATCAGAATGCCCTGCGCGAGAAGCGTAAAGAGATCCAGATGATCTTCCAGGACCCGCTGGCTTCTCTGAACCCGCGCATGACCATTGGCGACATCATCGCCGAGCCGCTCATCACCTTCTATCCCAACCTGCCACGGGAAGAGGTGAAGGAGAAGGTGCGCGCCATGATGAGCAAGGTGGGGCTGTTGCCCAACCTGGTCAACCGCTACCCGCACGAGTTTTCTGGCGGCCAGTGCCAGCGGATCGGTATCGCCCGGGCGCTGATCCTCGAGCCCAAGATGATCATCTGCGATGAGCCGGTCTCGGCGCTGGACGTATCCATTCAGGCGCAGGTGGTCAACCTGCTCAAATCCCTGCAAAAGGAGATGGGGCTGTCGCTTATCTTCATCGCCCACGATCTGTCGGTGGTCAAACACATCTCCGATCGGGTGCTGGTGATGTATCTGGGCAACGCCGTCGAGCTGGGGACCCGCAAGGAGATCTTTGCCAATCCGCTGCATCCCTACACCAAGGCGCTGATGTCAGCGGTGCCGATCCCGGACCCTGAGCTGGAGCGCAACAAGGTGATCCAGATCCTGGAGGGGGACTTGCCCTCACCGATGAACCCGCCGTCCGGTTGCGTGTTCCGCACCCGCTGCCCGGTGGCTGGCCCCGAGTGCGCTAAGACCCGCCCTGTGCTGGAGGGGAACTTCGATCACGCTGTCTCCTGCCTCAAGGTCGATCCACTCTGATGGGGATGAGTTGAACCTGTTTGCGGGGCTCCTTGATGGGGCCCCGATTTATTTCTGGCGGTAGTGAAGATGCCTCTTGGCGTTATCTTTTACCGCTGCTACTATCCGCGCAACAAGGGGAGTAACTTCTCGCCGGTTTGTCGTCATTACGGTGCACCCATTTCCTGCAGTGCACCCGGCAGCCGGGCAGTCGATGCAAATCAGCTGTAAGTGAGACCTTGCCGAGAGGCAAGGTGTATCTGCTCCAAACGCAAACCCACGCCTCTCGGTCGTGGGTTTTGTCGTTTTTGGGAGAAGTGAAAATGGGTGAATGGTGGATGTGGACCGGTTTCTTCAGCATAGTGCTGGTCCTGTTATGGATAGACATACGCTTTGTCGGTGGTGGCAAGTCACACAAGGTGTCCCTCAAAGAGGCGGGTGTCTGGTCCCTCATCTGGGTCAGCGTGGCGCTGCTCTTCAACCTGGCCATCTGGCTCTGGCTCGATCACAGCGCGGGCCGTGAAATCGCCAACCAGAAGGGGTTGGAGTTCCTCACCGGCTACCTTATCGAGAAAGCGCTGGCAGTGGACAACGTCTTCGTCTGGCTGATGCTGTTCGGCTACTTTGCCATTCCAGCCGAGCTACAGCGCCGGGTGCTGCTCTACGGGGTACTGGGGGCCATCGTGATGCGTGCCGGTATGGTGTTCGCGGGCAGCTGGCTCATCGAGCAGTTCCACTGGATCCTCTATCTGTTTGGCGCTTTCCTGCTGCTGACCGGTGCCAAGATGCTGTGGGCGGCCGACAAGGAGCCTGATCTCGCCAACAACCCGTTGCTGGGCTGGATGCGCCGTCGTTTCAAGGTGACCGAGACCCTGGAAGGGGAGAAGTTCTTCGTCTGGCGTGACGGTGTGCGCTATGCCACCCCGCTGCTGCTCATTCTGGTGTTGGTGGAGGTGAGCGATCTCATCTTCGCGGTGGACAGTATCCCGGCCATCTTCGCGGTGACCACGGATCCCTTCATCGTGCTGACCTCCAACATCTTCGCCATCATGGGTCTGCGCGCCATGTACTTCCTACTGGCGGGTGTGGCTGATCGCTTCGCCCTGCTCAAATACGGTCTGGCGCTGATCCTGATGTTTATCGGGGTCAAGATGCTGCTGCTGGATATCTTCAAGATCCCGACCGGCATAGCACTGGGCGTAGTCGCGTTGATCCTGCTGGCATCCATGGGGCTGAGTCTGTTTGTGACCCGTAAAAAGGCCGCTTGAGCGCGGCAGACAATTAAGCAATAACAACAAGGGCTCCCGCGGGAGCCCTTTTTCATATCGTGTTATCCGCGTTTGATCTTCTTGGGGTTGGTGTAGCCCCAGATGGTGTACATGTCCGCCAGCAGGGCGCCGTTGTACTCCTCCAGATCCGCCTGTTTCACTTCGGCGTCACCCTGACGGCCAAACAGCACCACCTCGTCGCCGGGTTTCACCCCTTTCAGATCAGTCACATCCACCATGATGGTGTTCATGGAAGTCTTGCCGACCACCGGCACCTTCTGACCCTGGATCAGCACATAGGCCTTGTTGCTCAGGGAGCGGCGATAACCGTCGGAGTAGCCCAGCGGCAAGTTGGCGAGCCAGGAGTCACGCTTGAGAGTAAAGGTGCGGTCATAACCGACGGTGTTGCCCGCTGCATAGTGGTTGACCGAGGCGACCTGGGTCTTGAATGCCATCACCCGCTTGTACTCGGTGTGGGAGGGGATGGAGTCACCGTAGAGCAGGCCGCCCGGGCGCACCATGTCGAAGTAGGCGTCCGGCACGGCCAGGGTGGCGAAGGAGTTGGCGGCGTGGATGGTGATCTTGCTGCGATCCAGCTTGCCTGCTTCCAGCAGCCACTGGGAGTCCAGTTTGAACTGGGCCAGCCCCATCTTGACGTCCTCTTTCTCCTCAACCGGGAAGTGGGTCATGATGCCGACCGGGGTGATCCCCTTGAGCTTGAGCATGGCCAGCGCATCCTGCTTGGCATCGGCCAGACGCAGGTCGATGCCGTTGCGGCTCATGCCGGCGGAGTTGAGCGCGATATGCACCGGAATGGTGGTGTGGTGGCGCTGGGCGATATCGGCGATACCCTGGGCACTCACCAGACTGCCGATCAGCTCCTCCATCTTGTAGGGCAGGGCCTGCTCTACTTCATCCGGGGTGGCTGCACGCACCCGCATCAGACGGCCGGTAAAGCCCTTCTCGCGGGCGACGCGCGCCTCTTCGTTGCTGGCGATGCCGATGCAGGGGATATTGGCCTTGACCACGGAGGGGACCAGCAGGTCGATGCCATGACCGTAAGCGTCGGCCTTCATGATGGCGCAGATCTGCGGGCCCTTGTCGCCGAGGCGATCCTTGAGGGTCTGGATATTGTGCTCAAAGGCGCCTAGATCCACTTCCAACCAGGCGTTGCTGGCGGTTTGCTCCTGGCCGTTGCGATGATCCGTCGCAAGGGGCAGATAGGGAGCCGCAACGGCTTGGCCCGCGAGCAGGCCGAAGATCAGGGTAGCCAGCAGAGTTTTCTTGTGCATGGTGATTCCTTTTTGTTGTTCGCGTTGGATAGTTTGGACGGGGTCGGCCACATTGGTGGTGGTTTAACCACAACTTGTTGTTATTATTATGATCTTTGTCACTCTCAACAGGCGCTGACTGGTTGGGAGTCTACCGCAACACGGGTTCGGCCGACACTCGTCAGGGGAAGAAAATGGTCAATCTTGAGTTACTTTTGCCACCACCGCTGATCTTTCTGCTCTGTGCCGGGGCCATGTCGTGGCTAAGAGGGGAGGGTCAGCCCGGCATCTGGGCAATGACGCTGATGGCTGTGCTGGTCGTGGCGGGGGCCATCATGGGCTTTGGTGCCCTGCAACGATTTCGTCACCACCAGACCACGGTCAGCCCCACCAAACCTCAGCACACCAGCCGTCTGGTGACCTGTGGCGTCTATCGTGTCAGCCGCAATCCCATGTATCTGGGCTTGCTCTGCTGGCTGGCCGCCTGGGGCTGTTATCTCGGCGGGATGTGGGTCTGGGTTGGGCCAATCGTGCTGGTGGCCTGGTTAACTCGCTTTCAGATCATGCCGGAGGAGCGGCTGCTAAGCGCCCGTTTTGGCGACGAGTATGTGGCGTATTGCCAGCGTGTTCGCCGTTGGTGCTGATTGGCAGTGACCTGCGTGGGCTGAGCGGATAATTCGGGTCAGCCGTGCTGGATAAAGAGAACCCCGGGCGGGCCCGGGGTTCTCGAGGAACTGGTTAGAAAAAATCGCCCTTCTCGTCCTTGGTGGGTTCGAGGCTCCAGCCGGTGGCATCGCTGCTGCTGGCAATCTGCCCCTTCTCCTTCCACAGCTTGATCTTGAGGCGCAGGTTGTTGGCCGAGTCGGCGTTTTTCACCGCCTCTTCTTCCTCAATCACCCCTTCCACCACCAGGTCGAACAGGGCACTGTCGAAGGTAACCATGCCGAGGGCCTTCGATTTTTCCATCACCTCTTTGAGACCACCAAATTCGCCGCGTTTGATCATGTCGCGGATGGTGTGGGTGCCGAGCATGATCTCCACTGCGGCCCGGCGGCCGCCATCAGTGGTTTTCACCAGCCGCTGGGAGACAAAAGCCTTGAGGTTGTTGCCCAGATCGTTGAGCAGCTGGGGGCGGCGCTCCTCGGGGAAGAAGTTGATGATGCGATCCAGCGCCTGGTTGGCGTTGTTGGCGTGCAGGGTGGAGATGGCAAGGTGGCCGGTTTCGGAGAAGGCCAGCGCATGTTCCATGGTCTCGCGATCGCGAATTTCACCGATAAGGATGACGTCCGGCGCCTGACGCAGGGTGTTTTTCAGGGCGGCGTGGAAGCTGCGGGTATCCACGCCAACCTCCCGCTGGTTGATGATGCTCTTGCGGTGGCGATGAACGAACTCTACCGGATCCTCGATGGTGATGATGTGGCCGCCGCTGTTGCGGTTGCGGTGGTCGATAAGCGCTGCCAGCGAGGTAGATTTACCCGACCCGGTACCGCCGACAAACAGTACCAGACCGCGTTTTTCCATGATGGTGTCGAGCAGCACAGGCGGGAGTTTGAGATCTTCAAAGCGGGGGATTTCGGTCTTGATGTTGCGGGCCACCAGAGAGACTTCGTTGCGCTGCTTGAAGATGTTGACCCGAAAGCGGCCGATCTGGGGCAGGGAGATGGCGAGGTTCATCTCCAGATCCTTGTCAAATTGCAGTTTCTGCTCGCCATCCATGATCTCGGCGGCGATCCGCGCCACTTCACCCGGCTCCAGCGGCGTTTCGTTGAGGGGGCGCAGGCCGCCGTTAAACTTGGCGCAGGGGGGCGCGCCGGTCGACAGATAGAGGTCTGAGCCATCCTGCTTGGCCAGGATCTGTAACATGTCTCGCAATTCCATTTTTTTGCCTCGTCGATCAATGAGATGCCATGAGCGGGATGATATTGAGTGTACAGCCTCAGGCGCCGGTCAGTTTCTCGCGAAAGACAAAAAAGACCGCACCGAGAATGCAGAGCCCTGCCCAGAGATAGTCCCATTTCAGATCTTCCTTGAGATAGAAGATAGAGAAGGGGACGAATACGGTGAGGGTGATCACTTCTTGCAGGATTTTCAGTTGCCCCACACTCATCACGGTGTGGCCGATGCGGTTGGCTGGCACTTGCAGCAGGTATTCGAACAAGGCGATACCCCAGCTCACCAGGGCGGCAATGATCCAGGGTTTGTGGTTCATGCTCTTGAGATGAGCGTACCAGGCGAAGGTCATAAAGACGTTGCTGCAGAGCAGCAGACCGATACTGGCGAAAATCGGGTTCATGGGGTTCTCCTTTAAAATCAGGCGCATTTTATCCCTGAACCACCGGTTTTCATACGTGGCGCGGGAGGGTATTTTTAACCAACAGGATAAGCCGTGCGAGGTATGCGATGGGATGGGCAAGTTATGCGGGATTGTGTTGTTACTGTTATTTGCCATGCCGGTGCGAGCGACCCCGACGCTGACGGTGGCCACTGATCTGTGGCCGCCATTTCGCATCCTGCAAGCGGATGGCCGGTTGCAGGGGCTCGACATGGACATCCTGCGCCGGTTGCAACAGGCGAGCGGCATTGAGTTGCAGGTACGGCGGATGCCGTGGGGCAGGGCGCTCAAGCAGATGCAGACCGGTCAGGTCGATCTGATGATTGGCCTCGCCTATACCGCCGAGCGGGCGCAGTTCATCGACTATCTGCAGCCTGCCTACTACAAGTGCTGGCCCGCGTTTTATGGTCAGCCGATCAATGTGGCCCGGATCCACCAATACCGCGATCTGCAGGGGGTGAAGGTGGGCTATGTGCTCAATTCCGCCTACTTTGAGCCCTTCAACTCTGACAGTCGCCTCGACAAGCACGGAGTACCCACCGAAGATCAGCTGCTGCGCATGGTGCAGCGCGGTCACCTGCCGCTGATGATTGGTACCGACTGTCAGGTGGACTATGCCCTGAGTCAGGGAAATGCCAGCCGGATAGGCAAGGTGGACTACCGCCCCGCCACGCCGGTGACCCTCTATCTGGGGATGAGCAAGCACTCACCTCATCAGTCGTTGCGCCAGCCCTTGCTGGTAGCGCTGCAAAATCTGGTGGCCAGCGGCGAGATAAGCGTGATGGCAAAGCGTTACCAGCCTTGACCTTGGGTGGCAAGCCACTGTTATCATGCCCTTTTCCTGCTTCCCCCAGGCGCTGCGACAGGGCTGGGGATGTAGCCTTGTTATTGTTGGGGATCATCCTTGTACCTCTCCCTTATCGCCCGCCAGCAGCGCTGGCAGCGGCGCTGGCTCGGTGGCCTGACGCTGCTGACCCTGCTGCTGTTTCTCTTATCCCTCGTCTGGGGCGAGTTTGTGCTGCTGCCCTGGCAGCCCCTTGGCGATCTCGAACAGCGCATCCTGCTGGAGCTGCGTCTGCCGCGCGCCTTGCTGGCCCTCTTGGCTGGTGCAGCGCTTGCCTGTGGCGGTGCCGTGCTGCAGGTGATGCTGCACAACCCGGTGGCGGAGCCCGGGCTGCTTGGTGTCTCAAGCGGGGCAGGACTGGCTGCCATGGTAGCGATGGCGGTAGCCAAATCCCTCGGTGTCTATCTGCCCGGCTGGGGGCTGTCACTGGCGGCCTTCGGTGGCGCCCTGCTGGTGACCATGCTGCTCATTCGGCTGGCTCGCCGGGCGCGTCTCGGCCATGCCCGCTTGCTACTGTTTGGGGTGGCTATCGGTATTCTCACCAATGCCGCCATGACCTGGCTGATGTACTTTGCCGACGACGGCTCCTTGCGTGAATTCATGTTCTGGATGATGGGCAGCCTCTCTTACGGCAGCCAGCAGTTTGCCTGGTGGTGGCTGGTGCTGCCGCTCACCCTGGGCTGGCTCTGCTGGCAGGGCAAGGCGCTGCAACAGTTGCTGCTGGGGGAGACCCAGGCCCGCCTGATGGGGATGGATGTCGACAGGATGCGAGTACGGCTGGTGCTGGCGGTCTGTCTGCTGACCGGGGGGGCGGTATCCCTGTGCGGGGTGATCGGTTTTGTCGGGCTGGTGGTGCCCCATCTGCTGCGGCTCTGTGGCGGTAGCGATCAGCGTTTCCTGCTGCCTGCGTCGGCGCTCGGTGGCGGGGCCCTGCTGCTGGCAGCCGATCTGGTTGCTCGATCCACCCTGAGCGCGGGGGAGTTGCCTATCGGGGTCATCACCGCCTCGGTGGGGGCGCCGCTCTTTATCTATCTGCTATTGAGGCAAACTGCTGATGGTTCTGCATGATTTGGTCGGGGCGCGCAGTCAGCTTATTTACCCGTTGTTGAGGCAAGATGCCGATGTCGCCCGCTGATCCCATGCCGGTTTCTTCTGGTGCTACTGCGCCGCTGCTGGAGGCGCGCGCACTCGCCATTGCCGGACGGCTCTCTCCCCTGGATATCCGCTGGCATGGCGGCCAGCTGGTGGCGCTGCTTGGCCCCAATGGCAGTGGCAAGTCGACCCTGCTCGGGGCGCTGGCGGGGATTTTACCCGCCGATGGCACAGTGTTGCTGGGGGGGGGAGTGCTTACTGACATGACTTGGCCCGAGCTTGCCAAACGGCGCGCCATGCTGCCCCAGCGTCAGCCCCAGCTGTTTCATATTCCGGTGTTTCAGGTGTTGAGCCTGGGGCTCGATGAGATGGTTGCACCTGCCAGACAGAACGAGGCGATAAATGCATTGTGCGAGGCATTGGAGCTGGAAGCTTTGCTGGCTCGTGACTTCAGCCGGTTGTCGGGGGGCGAGCAGCAGCGAGTGCTGATTGCCCGCACCTTGCTGCAGGTGTGGCCGAGCCTCAATCCGACCGGCAAGGTGCTGCTGCTGGACGAGCCGCTGGCGGGGCTCGACCTGCATCACCAGCTGGCGCTATTGCGGTTGCTGAAAACCCTGGCCGGGCAGGGCTTGCTGGTGGTGCTCGCCATCCACGATATCAATCTGGCCATCGACTGGGCCGACCGCATTCTCTGCCTGCAAGGGGGCGCGGTGGTGCGCGAAGGGGGTGTAGAGCTGGTGGATGAGGCGCTGCTGGCGCAGGTATTCCAGATCCGCACCGACCGCATCGAAGCGGCGGGTCGGGTCTGGTTTATGCCCAGTTTGTGAGAAACAAGAAAGGCCCTTGGCGTCAGCCGAGGGCCTTTTTGAAGAATACGACTCGCTCCGTTTCGGCAAAGCCGAGTCGCTGGTGCATCTGCTGCGAGGCAAGATTGTCGATGGCGGCATCGGAGGCCAGTTCCCGGCAACCCAGCTCGCGGCCCCACTGCGCCACCTGAGCGATCAAGGCTTGGGCCACCCCACGCTGGCGCGAGGCCGGTTGCACATAGACCCCTTCCAGATACATCACAGGGCTGCTGTTGCAGCCATTCACGTAATCGTGGCGCAGGGCTGCATCGGCAAAGCCTACCGCCTGACTCTACTCATCCAGCGCCAGAAAGGCGTTGAGATGTGCATTGGCCAACATCTCAACCCCTTCCTGCAGGTGGGCCGAAAGTGCGTGATGCGGCCACAGCTGCTGGCGCAGGGTTGCCCACTGCGCCAGCAGCGTCTCATCGAGGGGGACTATCTGCCAGCCGATATTTGTCATCGGGGCTCAGGCTTGCCGCTTGGCAAGGCGCACCTGCGCAGCCTCTGCCAGCATCGCCAGCAGGGTTTCGGTGTCGCTCCATGACAGGCAGGCATCGGTGATGCTCTGGCCAAAGGTGGCGGCGCAGCCGTTCTCCACATCCTGACGCCCTTCCACCAGGAAGCTCTCGGCCATGATACCGGCGATGCCGGTGCGGCCGCGGCGCAGCTGATCGCAGATATCTTGCGCGACCAGCAGCTGGCGACGGTGATCCTTCATGCTGTTGCCGTGGCTGAAATCGACCACCAGCCGCTCCGGCAGGCCCACATCGGCCAGCGCCTCGCACGCTTCATCGACACTGGCGGTGTCGTAGTTGGGTCGGTGGCCGCCACGCAGGATCACATGACCAAAGGGGTTACCGGCGGTGCGGTAGATGGTCATCTTGCCGTCCTTGTCCGGCGAATAGAAGATGTGGCTGTGACGGGCGGCGCGCACCGCATCGATGGCGATGCGGGTATTGCCGTCGGTGCCGTTCTTGAAGCCAACCGGGCAGGAGAGGGCCGAAGCCATCTCGCGGTGTACCTGGGATTCGGTGGTGCGTGCGCCGATGGCGCCCCAGGTGATGAGGTCGGCAATATACTGGCCGGTCACCATATCGAGGAATTCGGTGGCAGTGGGCATGCCGATCTCGTTGATGTCGACCAGCAGTTTGCGCGCCAGTTTCAGCCCTTCGTTGACGTCGAAGCTGCCATCGAGGCGCGGATCGTTGATCAGCCCTTTCCAGCCGACGATGGTGCGCGGCTTCTCGAAATAGGTGCGCATCACGATGCAGAGGCTCTCTTTATACTGCTCGCGCAGGGCGTTGAGGCGCTGGGCATACTCGCGAGCAGCAGCGGGATCATGGATAGAGCAGGGGCCGACAATGACCAGCAGGCGCTGATCGTCTCCGGCCAGAATGGCTTCCACTTCGCGACGGGCATCCAGCAGATTCTGGGCAATGGTATCGGTGATCGGAAACGCGTGTGCAAGCTCGCTCGGAGTGATCAGTGACTCCAGGCGACGGGTGCGCAATTCATCTGTGTGAATGGACATACAACTCAAGTCTCGAGTGGGTGGTGTCAGCCGCAAGGGGCGAAAATGCAAAGAGATAAAATAAAGCAAAAGTCCCCTGATTGAAACCTTGGGGGGCTCTGATAGGATGTGAGGCCAAAATCGATTCCAAATGAGGTAGATAGCGTGGCAAAGCCAGGGGCAACCGGGGTCACCCGCATCATCAACGCAACCGGTTACAGCATGAAGGGGCTCAAGTCAGCTTGGATTAACGAGGCGGCTTTTCGGCAGGAGCTGATGCTGATCCTGTTGCTGATGCCACTTGCCTTCTGGCTGGGGGATTCTCTCAACCAGATCCTGCTGCTTATCGTCATCAGCTGGCTGGTGGTGATCGTCGAGATCCTCAACTCCGCCATTGAAGCTGTGGTAGACAGGGTTGGCTCCGAGCATCATGAGCTCTCCGGCCGCGCCAAGGATCTGGGCTCTGCCGCCGTCTTTATCGCGTTGGCCCTCAATGCTCTGGTGTGGGGCGCGCTGGTAGGCCGCAACCTGTTGGGGTGGTGGTAAGCCATCACGCTGCTTTGAGGTTCTGCTTCATACAAAAGCCCGTCATCACGACGGGCTTTTTGCTGCGCAGATAAGGGGCTATCAGTGGAGGATGCGGGCACGGATGGTGCCGTTGATCTCCTTGAGCTTCGCGAGCGCCTTCTCGCTGTGCTCTGTCTCCACATCGATCACCACGTAACCGATATGGCTGCTGGTCTGCAGGTATTGACCGGCGATGTTGATCCCCTCTTCGGCGAAGATCTGGTTGATCTGGTTCATCACACCCGGCTGGTTGCGGTGAATGTGCAGCAGGCGGCTGGAGCCCTTATGGCCCGGCAGCGACACTTCCGGGAAGTTGACGGCGGAGAGGGTGGAGCCGTTGTCGGAGTATTTGACCAGCTTGTTGGCCACTTCCAGCCCGATGTTCTCCTGCGCTTCATGGGTGGTGCCACCGATGTGCGGGGTCAGGATGACGTTCTCCAACCCACGCAGCGGGCTTTGGAACTCCTCGTCGTTGGACTTGGGCTCGACCGGGAAGACGTCGATGGCGGCGCCGGCGATATGGCCGCTCTTGATGACGTCAGCCAGCGCATCGATATCCACCACGGTACCGCGGGCGGCGTTGATGAAGATGGCGCCCGGTTTCATCATCCGCAGCTGCTCGGCACCGATCATGTTCTTGGTGGAGGCGGTCTCCGGCACGTGCAGGCTGATGACGTCAGACATATTGAGCAGCTCGACCATGCTTGGCACCTGGATGGCGTTGCCCAGCGAGAGCTTGTTCTCGATATCGTAGTAATAAACCTTCATGCCGATGCTTTCGGCGATGATGCCAAGCTGGGTACCGATGTGGCCGTAGCCGATGATGCCGAGCTTCTTGCCGCGCGCTTCCACCGAGCGATTGGCCAGTTTTTCCCACACGCCGCGATGGCACTTGGCGTTCTTCTCGGGGATGCCGCGCAGCAGCAGCAGGATCTCGCCCAGAACCAGCTCGGCGACCGAGCGGGTGTTGGAGAAGGGGGCGTTGAAGACCGGAATACCGCGGATCTGGGCCGCTTCCAGCTCGACCTGGTTGGTACCGATGCAGAAGCAGCCGATGGCGACCAGCTTGTTGGCGGCGTCGAGGACTTTCTCGGTGATCTGGGTGCGGGAGCGCAGCCCGATGAAATGGACGTCGCGGATCTGCTCGATCAGCTCCTCTTCGGAGAGCGAGGTCTTGAGATACTCCACACTGGTGTAACCTGCGGCACGAAAGGTCTCTACGGTGTTGGGATGAACCCCCTCCAGCAGCAGAACCTTGATTTTATCCTTGTCCAACGAAAACTTGGCAGTCATGACGATCCCTCTGTATGTGCAAACGTAAGTGCAGATTTGGTGTGCGAAGAAAACCGTAAAGTAGCAAAAACGTTTGGGAGAGGGAATATTTGTGACGAAAGTCAAATTCTTTGAAGTTATCAACGAATGTTGTAAACATCCGTATGCAACTTGTTGAGGGATAAATAAAAACGGCGCCATCAGGCGCCGTCATTTATTCACAGTGCAATGTTTGGGTCATATCCCATCCCGGGGCTCAATCAACGCCGCTGCTGCGTCAGAGGTGGCAGAGTGGCGCTGGCGTGCGAGGGAGGATGCCGCTGCACTGTGCTGCCGGTGTCGGGATTACTGGGTAATCACGCCGTCCGGCGTACCGATCAGGACCACGTCGGCGCCGCGCGCGGCGAACAGGCCGTTGGTGACCACGCCAACGATGGCGTTCAGTCGTACTTCCAGTGCCTTGGCGTCGGTAATGGCCATGCCTTTCACATCCAGAATGTGGTTGCCGTTGTCGGTGACCACGCCTTCACGCCACACCGGGTTGCCACCCAGTTTGCGAATTTCGCGGGCCACGTATTCGCGGGCCATCGGGATCACTTCGACTGGCAGCGGGAACTGGCCCAGCACGTCGACGGTCTTGGTGTTGTCGATGATGCAGATGAACTTGTCAGCGACGGCGGCAACGATCTTCTCGCGGGTCAGGGCTGCGCCACCGCCCTTGATCATGTCGCGGGTTGCGTTGATCTCGTCGGCGCCATCCACATAGACGGAGAGGGCGTCGATCTCGTTGAGATCATATACGGTGATGCCGAAGCCCTTGAGGCGCTCGGTAGAGGCCACGGAGCTGGATACCGCCCCCTTGATCTCGTCCTTCATGGTCGCCAGCGCGTCGATAAAGTGGTTGACGGTAGAGCCGGTGCCCACCCCGACGATGGTGCCGGGAACCACATACTTGAGCGCAGCCCAACCGGCCGCCTTCTTCATTTCATCTTGAGTCATGATCGTTCCTTAAGAAAAAAGCGGGCGCATTATATCCAACCCGGTACCCCGTCGCGACCTTGTTGCTCACGTTCCGGGGCAAAAAGAGGGACTTTGTAAATCGTTTGCCTGTTTATTCTGCGTTTGCGCGCACAAAGCTGGGGCTGCCGGCCAAAAACAGCCTATTCAAAGCGCCAGCAGTGGCTTGGGGTGATGATCTGGGGCAGCGGCACATCCCACTCCTCTTGCGGGACGGAATCTACCTGCTGGCAGTCGTGGGCAATGCCGAGTGGCTTGGGGCCCAGCTTGTGCTCATGCCAGATGGCGAGGGTGCGATCGTAGTAGCCGCCCCCCATGCCAAGGCGATTACCTTGAGCATCAAAGGCGACCAGCGGGGTGCAGATAAGATCGAGCGTGCTGTGGGGCACCACCTGCAGGATATCCAGCTCCGGCTCTTCGATGCCGTAGCGGTTGCGTACCATGGGGCTGGTGGCGGTATAGCGCAAAAAGAGCAGGTGACCCGGGGTAAAGGGGTGGAGCACCGGCAGGTAGACCTCTTTGTGCTGGGCCCACAGCCAATGGATGGTGGGCAAGGGATTGATCTCCCCGTCATTGGCCAGATAGAGGGCAATGCGTTTGGCGGCGAGGATCTCGGGGTGTTGCTTGAACTGGGCCAGCAGCTGTTGGGCCGCCAATTGCTGCTCGGCCGGACTCAGATTTTTGCGGCGTTGACGAACCAGTTGGCGCAGGGATTGACGTTCGGGTTGGGACTCATGCATGGGGAACCTCTGGTATAGCTGCGCATCGATGGCTTGAACGCGCTCTACCTTAGCACATTCACTCTTGACGTTAAGGGGCAGGGGAACTCCCGCCCCGGACGGCTGATGCCCGGAACGGTGGGATAAATGCTGGCGGATCCGTTAGTGAGTCAACAAGGGCCAGGGTGTAGCCCCTGTTGACAGCATGTCGGCGCGCCAGCCTCTGGTTTGTTACTTGTCAGCCTTGCCGCGCATCTGGTGCTTCACAAACACTGCAATGAGTGCCGCTACCGCGAGCGCCATCGGGTAGAAACTCATGCTCACCACCGCCAACGGCGACAGGGCGAAGATGGATCCCAGCAGCAGCGCCTGTGCGCCCCAGGGGATCAGACCCTGTACCACGCAGGAGAAGATATCCAGCATGGAGGCGGCGCGGCGCGGGGTGACACCGTGGTGTTCGGCCAGATCCCGGGCTACTTTGCTGGCGACGATAATAGCCACCGTGTTGTTGGCGGTGCACAGGTTGGTGAGGCTCACCACCCCGGCGATGCCGAGCTCGGCCGCTTTCTCGTTCTGTTCACCATTGTGCTCGCGAGTGAAACGGGCAATCAGGGCGCTGATGTGCTCACTGATCCAGGCCAGACCACCCTGACGTTCCATCAGGGCGCCGAGGCCGCCGATCAGCATGGAGAGCAGGAAGATCTCCTGCATGCCGGTAAAGCCCTGATAGATATCCTTGCTGAACTGACCGATGGCGTAGCCGTTGATCATGCCCACCACTCCGGCGGCCAGAATGCCGATCCCCAGCACCACAAACACATTCACTCCGGCGAGCGCCAGCCCCAGGATCAGCAGATAAGGCATCACCTTGAACAGCTCGATGGCACTGCCGTTGGTTGGGGATTCCCCCACTGAGCCCAGGGTCAGATAGAGCAGGATCACCGCGATGGCAGCAGGGGCCGCAATCTTGAAGTTCTCGCGGAACTTGTCCTTCATCTCGCACCCCTGACTGCGGGTTGCTGCTATGGTGGTGTCGGAGATGATGGAGAGGTTATCGCCAAACATGGCGCCGGAGAGAATGGTGCCTGCCATCAGCACCGGATCGATACCGGCCGCCTGCGCCACGCCCAGCGCGACCGGCGCCACGGCACCTATGGTGCCCATGGAGGTGCCCATAGCGGTAGCAATAAAGGCAGAGATGAGGAACAGCCCGGGCAACAGCGCCCAGCCAGGGATGAGCGACAGGCCCAGCGCCACGGTGGCATCAACGCCGCCGGTGGCCTTGGCCACGCTGGCAAAGGCGCCCGCCAGCAGATAGATAAGGCACATCGCCATGATATTGCTGTGGCCAACCCCCTTGAAGAAGGTCTCCAGATTGCTGTTGAAGCTCTCTTTGCCAAGCAGCAGGGCCAGCATCACGGCAGGCAGGGCAGCAACCGGAGCGGGCAGCTGATAGAAGGCGAACTCGACCCCCTGCAGGGTTAGCCAGGTACCGGTACCGATAAAGAGTGCGAGAAAAACCAGAAGTGGCAACAAGGCCCTGGCACTGGGTTGGATCTGGATCATGTGTTCCTCTGAAATTGAACAATGACCTCCTGTCATAAACTGCTTTGTACCTGTATCGGATAGGAATAGGGAAAAACAGGGCGGGCATCCTGCCGCATTGGGGTGCTCACAGTAGTGAGTCAACCCCGCAAGGTCAAGATAGACGTCCAGATGGATAGGTGTTTTTGTTTGATGATTCTGGTGTTATTGAGATATCCAAAGAATATTCGGAAAAAGAAGCTAGTGCTGTTTATTGTTCATTGCTGTTCTGACGCAGTCCGCGGGTATCGCGTGCCTTTAATAAGGAAAGAGGTAAACGATAAGATCTCTGCATGCCATCTTGGGGATTTCTCCCGCTGCCAAACGTCAGCCGCACCTCTCTCTATCTCTACGTGAGCATGGTGCGGATATTTCCAGAACTCGTGGACACAAGACCTGAGCTGTGTGGTTACTGTGTCAGTTTCTCCACCGCCTGAACGGCTGTCGCGAGAGCATCCTGTTCCAGCGTCAGCGGAATGTGGCCAATTCCGGGCAGCAGGGTGACAGGCCAGGAGATGCCGAGACGTCTTAACTCAGGTTCAAGTTGATCTGTTTGAAAGGCTTCGTCATTTGCACCCGCGATCACGGCGCAGGGGCGTTGCACATTGCGTATGTTTTGCTGATAGTCGCGCTCCGGCTGAAAGTTCGAAGCAAGGTTGAAGGAGTAAGAGGGGATCAGCAGGGATTTCGCCTCATCATTAAGGGCAAAGTTCAGCACGGTCAGATGGTTGAGTGCGGAAATATGGAAACCGTTGAGGATGCTCAGGGCGATGAGGCGAGGCAAGCCGACACGCACCCAGCCACCGCTGTTGGGCCGGTAGTTGGCGGCGGTGGGGCCAAGGTAGGGGGAGAGCAGCAGATAGCTCTCGAACAGGGTTTGTCGCGCACTGCCAGCAACACGCAGGACAAAGCCACCCCCTGACGAGAAGCCGACGAGTGTTGCAGGCTTGTCGGGGGCTACCGACTTGATGAAATCTTCCAGATCGTCTTCAAGCTGACCGATGTAGGCAATGGTGCCTTTGTTGCCCGATGCGCCATGGCCGCGAATATCGAGGGCGTAGGCGTCATATCCCGCTTGCGAAAAGGCGCTCGCCATCTTGTGCATGCTCTGACTACTGGCAGAAGAGCCGTGAACCAGTACCACGCTGCCCTTGACCTTGTTGTTCTTCGTATTCTCCTCTGCGCCATAGTGCCGATAGGCCAGCTGCGTGCCGTCACGCGCCGGGTATCTTGAGAGAGGTGGCATGTTGCTCCAGTCACTCCCCTTGAAAGGATCGTTGATGCTGGCCATCGCCGGTGCCGGGCTCGGCCCGCCAAACAGCAGAGCCGCGGCCAGCATGACCAGGGTCAGTGATATCAACCCCACAGCAAACAGCAATCCTGCGCTCATTCTTGCACCTCGTTTGATATCGACACGGGCGTTGCCCTGATTTTGCTTATGCTGGCATTTCACTCGTTCGAACCTATCAGATGGCACCCGGTCTGCCAAATGATGGAGTGAGACGATGAAAAACGACCTGTGACCAAAAGGAAGTTCTTGGCCAGCCAGTGTGCGCTGCCGTTGGCGAGCGCAGCAAGGAGTGGTGGCATCATGGCTTTTCAAACCCGGCGCGGGCTGGTAAAACGGTCTCTTTCCATAATTAAAAGAGATGAGAGGGTGGAGATGGACAATCCGATCCGTGTGGCCGTGATGGGCTGTAATGGTCGTATGGGCAAGGTGCTGCTGGAGGCCATCACCAACACCGATGGCGTAGTGGTCGGTGCCGCGCTGGAGCGGCCGGGTTCGGCGGTGATCGGCCTTGATGCCGGTGAGCTCAATGGGCTGGGCCATCTGGGTGTGGCCATCAGCGATAGTCTGGACAAGGTGCGCGATGAGTTTGATCTCATCATCGACTTCACCCGCCCCGAGGTGACCCTTGCCAATCTGGCCTTTGCGCTGGCCCACCACAAGCAGATGGTGATTGGCACCACCGGTTTTGACGATGCAGGCAAGGCCGCCCTGAAAGAGGCGGGCAAGCAGATCGGTATCGTGTTCGCCTCCAACTACTCGGTCGGGGTCAACCTGGTGTTCAAGCTGCTGGAGCAGGCCGCCAAGGTGATGGGGGATTACACCGACATCGAGATCATCGAGGGCCACCATCGCCACAAGGTAGATGCGCCATCCGGTACTGCGCTATCCATGGGTGAAGTGGTCGCCAAAACGCTGGGTCGCGATCTCAAGGAGTGTGCCGTCTATGGTCGCGAGGGGATCACTGGCGAGCGGGATCGCAACACTATCGGCTTTGCCACCATTCGCGCCGGCGATCTGGTGGGGGAGCATACCGTCATGTTTGCCGATATCGGCGAGCGGGTGGAGATCAGCCACAAAGCTTCAAGTCGCCTGACTTTCGCCAACGGTGCTGTGCGGGCGGGCAAGTGGCTTGGTCAGCAGGGTGCCGGTCTTTATGACATGCAGGATGTGCTCAATCTCAAGTAATGCCTCTGAGCGGCACTTTCGTACTACTGCTACCCCAGTGAAAAACCCCGGCTTGCCGGGGTTTTTGCTGTCAGTCAGCCAGAGTTTGTGTAAAAGGACACGCTTCCTGCAATTTTTAACTGAACGCCTTATAAATCACACTATTGCGTTATCTACCAGATTTTCCCTTCCTGAATGTCATCACCAGGTAACAGATTTGAGCATCTTTATGGCTGATGAAGCCATTTTTTTACACGGACTGGAAAAGACTAAAAATTCAAACGCAGAAAAACGTTTTCCAATTTTCATGTTCAATCTTGTCATCATAAAAGCGTTAAATTTTTCATTAATGTTTTTTTGTGTAAAAATAAAAACCATTGTTTTAATTGGTTTTTTTGTTTGTTTTTGTCGTTATTGCTGGCTTGATTGCATCTTTTGATGGTGATTTTTCCTTTTCTTTCGCGGGAGGGGGTTGCAAAGCGATTAAGTGCATAGATAATGGGTAATGTTGCTTTTTTATTGAATTTAGATGCATTTCATCTGAGAAAAGACGTTGAAATGCCACTTTTTTTAAGTAGAATGCGCCCAATTTGCCAGAAATCTGCCGGGTTCGAGTCCTGTCCAAGACCGGAACCGAGCCCGCAACACCCAGGTAAATTGCTGAATTTAAAGCTAAATAACTGGAGGTTGTCTTGAATCACACTGCATTGCTAGTGCTGGAAGATGGAACTGTGTTCAAAGGCGTGTCGATAGGCGCCGAGGGATGTTCCGTTGGTGAAGTGGTTTTCAATACGTCGATGACGGGCTATCAGGAAATCCTCACCGATCCCTCTTATTCCCGTCAGATCGTCACCCTCACTTACCCCCATATAGGCAACACCGGCACCAACAGCGAAGATGAAGAGTCCAGTCAGATCCATGCTCAGGGATTGATCATCCGGGACCTTCCGATACTTGCCTCCAATTTCCGCAATCAGCAATCCCTCTCCGAATACCTCAAGTCTCACAACATCGTTGGCATCGCCGACATCGACACCCGTAAACTGACCCGCATTCTGCGCGAGAAAGGCGCTCAGGCTGGCTGCATTCTGGCCGGGAAACAGGTCGATGAAGCCTATGCCCTCGAACAGGCCCGCGCCTTCCCCGGTCTGAAGGGGATGGACTTGGCCAAAGAGGTGACGGTTGGTGAGGCGTACAACTGGACCGAAGGGAGCTGGCAGCTTGGCAAGGGGCACGTCACCCCGGATGCCGACCAGCTGAAATACCACGTGGTAGCCTATGACTTTGGCGTCAAGCGCAACATCCTGCGGATGCTGGTTGACCGCGGCTGTCGCCTGACCGTGGTACCGGCCAAGACCCCGGCCGCCGAGGTACTGGCGATGAACCCGGATGGCATCTTCCTCTCCAACGGCCCCGGCGACCCCGAGCCGTGCGACTACGCCATCGAGGCCATCAAGGCTTTCCTTAATACCAATACGCCGGTATTCGGCATCTGTCTGGGTCACCAGCTGCTGGGTCTGGCCTCCGGCGCCAAGACCGTCAAGATGAAGTTTGGCCACCACGGTGCCAACCACCCGGTGAAGAGCCTCGATGACAACACCGTGATGATCACCGCCCAGAACCACGGTTTCGCGGTAGATGAGAACAGTCTGCCGGATTGCCTGCGCGCCACCCACGTCTCCCTGTTCGATGGCTCCTTGCAAGGCATCCATCGCACCGACCGTCCGGCCTTCAGCTTCCAGGGTCACCCCGAAGCGAGCCCGGGCCCGCACGATTGTGCCGGTCTCTTTGACCACTTTATTGAATTGATTAAGCAGTATCGCGCCTAAGAAATAGAGGAAAGAGTTTCATGCCAAAACGTAATGACCTTCAGAGCATCCTGATCCTCGGCGCCGGCCCCATCGTCATCGGCCAAGCCTGCGAATTTGACTACTCCGGCGCCCAGGCGTGCAAAGCCCTGCGCGAGGAGGGCTACCGCGTCATTCTGGTCAACTCCAATCCGGCCACCATCATGACCGACCCGGAGATGGCAGACGCCACCTACATAGAGCCCATCACTTGGGAAGTAGTGCGCGAAATCATCAAGAAAGAGCGCCCGGACGCCATCCTGCCCACCATGGGCGGCCAGACTGCGCTCAACTGCGCACTGGCACTGGAGAAGCATGGCGTGCTGGCCGAGTTCGGTGTCGAGATGATCGGTGCCACCGCCGACGCCATCGACAAGGCCGAAGACCGCTCCCGTTTTGACAAGGCGATGCGCAGCATTGGCCTGGAGTGCCCACGCGCCGGTATCGCCCACAACATGGAAGAGGCATGGGGCGTGCAGCAGATGGTCGGTTTCCCCTGCATCATCCGTCCCTCCTTTACCATGGGCGGCTCCGGTGGCGGCATCGCCTACAACACCGAAGAGTTCGTCGAGATCTGCGAGCGCGGTCTGGATCTCTCCCCGACCAAAGAGCTGCTCATCGACGAGTCGCTGATCGGCTGGAAAGAGTACGAGATGGAAGTGGTGCGGGATCGCAACGACAACTGCATCATCGTCTGCGCCATCGAAAACTTCGACCCCATGGGTATCCACACCGGTGACTCCATTACGGTCGCGCCAGCCCAGACGCTGACCGACAAGGAGTACCAGCTGATGCGCAACGCCTCCATGGCGGTGCTGCGCGAAATCGGCGTCGAGACCGGCGGCTCCAACGTCCAGTTCGGTATCAACCCGAAAGATGGCCGCATGGTCATCATCGAGATGAACCCGCGGGTGTCGCGCTCCTCTGCGCTGGCTTCCAAGGCGACCGGTTTCCCCATCGCCAAGATCGCAGCCAAACTCGCCATCGGTTACACCCTCGACGAGCTGATGAACGACATCACCGGCGGTCGCACTCCGGCCTCCTTCGAGCCGGCCATCGACTACGTGGTCACCAAGGTGCCGCGCTTCAACTTCGAAAAATTCGCCGGTGCCAACGACCGTCTGACGACCCAGATGAAGTCGGTCGGTGAAGTGATGGCCATCGGCCGCAACTTCCAGGAGTCCCTGCACAAGGCGCTGCGCAGCCTCGAAACCGGCAAAACCGGCTTCGACCCCATGGTTGACCTCAATGCCCCGGACTCCCTGACCCGCATCCGTCACGAGCTGCAGGACGCTGGTAGTGACCGTATCTTCTACATCGCCGATGCATTCCGCGCCGGTCTCTCCATGGATGGCATCTTCAAGCTGACCAAGATTGACCCCTGGTTCCTGGTACAGATTGAAGACCTGGTGAAGCTGGAGGAAGAGGTGAAAGAGCGCGGCATGGCCGGTCTCGATGCCGACTTCCTGCGCGCCCTCAAGCGCAAAGGCTTTGCCGATGCCCGTCTGGCCAAGATCCTCGGTGTGGCCGAAGGGGAAGTGCGCAAACTGCGTGCCCGCCACAACATCTTCCCGGTCTACAAGCGGGTCGATACCTGCGCCGCCGAGTTCGCTACCAACACCGCCTACATGTACTCCAGCTATGACGAGGAGTGCGAAGCGGCCCCGAGCAACCGCGACAAGATCATGATCATCGGCGGTGGCCCGAACCGTATCGGTCAGGGTATCGAGTTCGACTACTGCTGCGTGCACGCGGCGCTGGCCCTGCGCGAAGACGGTTACGAGACCATCATGGTCAACTGCAACCCGGAGACCGTCTCCACCGATTACGACACCTCGGATCGTCTCTACTTCGAGCCGGTGACCCTGGAAGATGTGCTGGAAATCGTGCGCATCGAAAAACCCAAGGGCGTCATCGTTCAGTACGGTGGCCAGACCCCGCTGAAACTGGCCCGTGCACTGGAAGCCAACGGCGTGCCGATCATCGGTACCAGCCCGGATGCCATCGACCGCGCCGAAGACCGCGAGCGCTTCCAGTCTGCTGTCGAGCGCCTCGGCCTCAAGCAGCCGGAAAACGGCACCGTCACCGCGCTGGAGCAGGCCGTGCTGCTGGCCGAGCGCATTACCTACCCGCTGGTGGTTCGTCCCTCCTACGTGCTGGGTGGCCGCGCCATGGAAATCGTCTATGACGAGCAGGATCTGCGTCGCTACTTTGCCGAGGCGGTGAGCGTCTCCAACGAATCGCCGGTGCTGCTGGACCGCTTCCTGGACGATGCCACCGAGCTGGACGTGGATGCCATCTGCGACGGCACCGATGTGGTCATCGGCGGCATCATGGAGCACATCGAGCAGGCCGGTATTCACTCCGGTGACTCCGGTTGCTCCCTGCCTCCTTACACCTTGTCCAAGAAGATTCAGGACGAGATCCGCGAGCAGGTGCGTAAGCTGGCGCTGGAGCTCGGTGTTATCGGCCTGATGAACGTGCAGTTCGCGGTCAAGGGCGATGATATCTATCTCATCGAAGTGAACCCGCGTGCCGCCCGTACCGTGCCGTTTGTCTCCAAGGCGACCGGCGCCCCGCTGGCCAAGATTGCCGCCCGTGTGATGGCCGGTCAGTCGCTGCAAGAACAGGGCTTCACCAAAGAGATCATCCCACCCTACTACTCGGTGAAAGAGGTGGTACTGCCGTTCGCCAAGTTCCCGGGAGTTGACCCGCTGCTGGGGCCAGAGATGCGCTCTACCGGTGAGGTTATGGGGGTGGGCAGCAGCTTTGCCGAGGCCTATGCCAAGGCGCAGCTGGGTGCCAACCACGCCGTACCGAAAGAGGGTCGTGCCCTCTTGTCAGTGCGTCACAGCGACAAGGCACAGGTGGTCGACTTGGCCGCCAAGCTGCTGGAGCTGGGCTACGAGCTGGATGCCACTCACGGCACCGCGGTCGCGCTGGGTGAAGCGAGCATCAACCCGCGCCTGGTCAACAAGGTGCATGAAGGTCGCCCGCACATTCTCGACCGTATCAAGAATGGCGAGTACACCTACATCGTCAACACCGCCGAAGGGCGGGTGGCGATCCAGGACTCCAAGCAGCTGCGTCGCGCCGCCTTGCAAAACAAAGTGGCGTATACCACCACCATGAATGAGGCGTTTGCCACCTGCATGGCCATCAGCGTGGATGCCACCGCCAACGTCAACTCGGTGCAGGAGCTGCACCAGAAGGTGAAAAACCGCTAAGAGTTTGCAGCGGGCATCAGCCCGACTTGCCAGACGACCAACCCCCGCCAGCGATGGCGGGGGTTTCTTTTTATCAGGCGCTCACCGTTCGGTTCGGGCCGGGTGAATCCTTGAAGAAGGTCATGTCTTCCTCATCGCAGACAACGGATGGCGCGTGGGGTGGCAAAAGCTGGCAAGGGGAGGGGATGCTGCGAGCGCGGGTTTCAACTGCAGCAGGCAATCCTCTACAATGGCCCCACTTTGCTTGTCAGTGCAGTGCCAGCGGCGCTGCCTGTAGGGCCAACAAAAAATGGACATGCTTATGACCGCTTTGCCTTCCTGTCGTCTTCTTGCCTTCTGCTCTGCCTTGTTGCTGGCTGGTTGTGCCAGTGATCCCGCCTCCGCGCCCACCAAAGAGGCGAGCGTGAGCAACCCCAAAACGCCGCCTGCCATGCAGCCGCGCAAACCGGCGGATATGAAGAGCCGCATCGTGCGCTTCTTGCCCCGTCAGGTGCCTGACAAACAGGGGTGGGCCAACGACGTGGTGACGGCGCTCACCACCCAGGGGGTGACGGTCAATGATCACAACGTCTGCAGCGTGCTGGCGGTGGCGGAGCAGGAAGCCACTTATCAGGCCGACCCCGTGGTGCCGGGCCTTGGCAAGATCGCTTGGAAAGAGATCAATTCACGGGCAGCCAAGCTGCTGATCCCCGAATTTATGGTGCGGGCCGCGCTCTCCATCAACTCGCCCACTGGCAAGAGCTACGCCGAGCGGATCGACAAGTTGCGTACCGAGCGGGAGATGAGTGAAATCTTCGAAGACATGATCAGCATGCTGCCGATGGGCAAGACGCTGTTTGGCAACCTCAACCCGGTGCATACCGGCGGCCCGATGCAGGTGAGCATCGCCTTTGCCGAGGCCAACGCCCGTGGCTACCCCTATCCAATCAAGGACTCCATTCGCCACGAAGTCTTTACCCGTCGCGGCGGCATCTGGTTTGGCACCAAACATATCTTCGGTTATCCCGCCGACTACCCGGATACCCTCTACCGCTTTGCCGATTTCAACGCTGGCTGGTACGCCAGTCGCAATGCCGCCTTTCAGGCCGCCGTCAGCCGTTTGAGTGGCAAAACTCTGGCGCTGGACGGGGATCTGATCCGCTATGACTCGGATCTGCCGGGCAACACCGAGCTTGCCGTCTACACCCTCGCCAACCGGGTCAATATGAGCAAACAGGCGATCCACCAGAGCCTGCGCAAAGGGGATACCGCCGAATTTGCCGAGACCGATCTCTACCATCGCATCTTTACCCTGGCCGACAAGCAAGCGGGCAAGCGACTGCCCCGCGCCATCCTGCCCGGCATTCAGCTAAAGAGTCCGAAAATTACCCGCAACCTCACCACCGCCTGGTTTGCCAAGCGGGTGGATGACAGGGAGCAACGTTGCGTGCGGCAGATGGCGACCATTCGCTAAGAAACACAACAAGGGCGGCCAATTGGCCGCCCTTGTTGTCAGAGTGAGTTTCCCCTTGTGTGGCAGTTCATGCCTTGCTGTTCCCCGTGAGATTTACCATGAATCTGCATTTGGGGTATCCACTGCATCCCCAAAACTGATTGCCTCGGTTATCCCCCCGTTTGGCGGTACGCAATACCATCGGGTTGCCGCATCTGGGGCATAGTGGATTTGCTTGGGTGAGCGATTCGGTGGTGGTTGGTGCGGCGTTCACCACCTGATTGACGACAGACATTGCAGCTAAGGATAAAGGTGGGTGGGGAACCTCGCTGTGACGGGCTTTCAACTGCGCCACATGCTGTTTATGGGTCTGCCAATTGGCAGCCAGTCGTCCCCGCTGGATGGTGTCGATCACTCTGGTGACTTCGGCGGGGGTCAGCATCTGCGTGGTTTTACTCTTGATATAGCGAATAAGCCCGCGGTTCATCACGTTATCCGGCATGGGGGTTTTAAAGGTGCAGTCGCCAATAAAGTAGATAATCGAATGGAGCTGATGATCAGCAAGACCCAGCAAGGATTTGAGCGTCATCAGGTGCAGATAGTTTTGGCGCAGGGGATTTTGAAAGGTATGTCTGCGGCGATAGAGCTGCTGGGTCCAGCTCTTGTGGGCTGGATTGTCAAATATCCACCCCTTGATGTTCTTGGTCTCGATCACAAATAGCCCGAAGCGCGAGACGAGCACATGGTCGATCTGGGTAGTTCCCTGCGGGGTAGGCAGCGTAACATCCTTGAGCAGGTGGTACTCCCGCTGATCGAGAAACAGCCGGATGCCCAAGTTGATAAATGCCTCCCCAACCATCCCCTTAAACCTGGGCGTTTTGATCAGGGTGGCAATCAGCAGAAGGGGCAGCAGATACCAGAGCTGGTCCAGCAGAACCGCAATAACAGGTGTGAAGTCCATTTCAACGCTGTCGTCTGATGTGCAATGGCAACATGTTAACAGTGGGTTCAACAAGCGTGTGTGATCTATGCCACTACTACTCAGCCAGCGCCTGCATTGTTCTGTTTGTTACCCGGTGACGAGATAGTTCAATCGCAAAACCAGATTGAATTGAACTTTTTTATTCGATTTTTTAAGTGACTGGTGGGGGGTAGGCTAGTCTCTACTGCGAAGCGAAGGGTTTCGCCGTCATTATGACCACAATGAGGATCTGATAGATGGACAAACACGCTAGCGGGGCCGGTCAGTGCCCCTTTGCCCACGGTGCCAATACCTCTGCCAGCCAGGAGCATCAAGTCTGGTGGCCCAATGCCCTCAACCTCGACATCCTGCACCAGCATGACAGCAAGACCAATCCGATGGATGAGACTTTCGATTATGCCGATGCCTTCAACAGCCTCGATTACGATGCCCTCAAGGCAGATCTGCATGCCCTGATGACCGACAGCCAGCCCTGGTGGCCGGCAGACTGGGGTCACTATGGCGGCCTGATGATCCGCATGGCCTGGCACTCCGCCGGCAGCTATCGCGCTACCGACGGGCGCGGCGGTGCCAACACCGGCAACCAGCGCTTCGCCCCCCTCAACAGTTGGCCTGACAACGGCAACCTCGACAAGGCGCGTCGTCTGCTGTGGCCGATCAAACAGAAGTACGGCAACAAGATCTCCTGGGCTGACCTGATGATCCTGGCGGGCAATGTCGCCTATGAATCCATGGGGCTCAAGACCTTCGGCTTTGCCGGTGGCCGCGAGGATATCTGGCATCCGGAAAAAGATGTCTATTGGGGCTCCGAGAAGGAGTGGCTGGCGCCGAGCGGCAGCGAAGGGAGCCGTTACAGCGGCGAACGGGATCTGGAGAACCCGCTGGCGGCGGTGATGATGGGGCTGATTTACGTCAACCCGGAAGGGGTGGATGGCAATCCGGATCCCCTGAAAACCGCCCACGACATGCGCGTTACCTTTGCCCGCATGGGGATGAATGACGAAGAGACCGTCGCCCTCACCGCCGGTGGCCACACCGTCGGCAAGGCCCACGGCAACGGCAGCGCTGCCAAACTGGGGCCCGCTCCCGAAGGGGCGGATGTGCACGAGCAGGGGCTGGGCTGGATCAACCACGAGAGCCGCGGCATCGGTCGTGATACGGTGACCAGCGGCCTTGAAGGGGCCTGGACCAGCAACCCGACCCGCTGGGACAACGGCTACTTCAAGATGCTGCTGGGCCACGACTGGTGGATCAAGAAGAGCCCGGCCGGTGCCTGGCAGTGGGAGCCCGTCGCCATCAAGGAGGAAGATCGTCCGGTGGACGTGGAAGACCCCTCCATCCGCTGCAACCCCATCATGACCGATGCGGACATGGCGCTGCGCTTTGACCCCGTATACCGGGAGATCTCCGAGCGCTTTGCCGCGGATCAGGCGCTCTTCTCCGACGCCTTTGCCCGCGCCTGGTTCAAGCTGACTCACCGCGACATGGGGCCGCGCAGCCGCTATCTGGGGCCGGAAGTGCCGAGCGAAGTCATGGTGTGGCAGGATCCGGTTCCGGCGGTGGATTACCAGCTCTCTGACAAAGAGGTGAGTGAGATCAAGGCCAAACTGCTGGCCTGCGGCGTGGCGCCAGCCGATTTGATCGCCACCGCATGGGACAGTGCCCGCACCTTCCGCGGCTCCGATTATCGCGGCGGAGCCAACGGTGCTCGCATCCGCCTCGCGCCGATGAAAGAGTGGGAAGGCAACGAGCCCGCTCGCCTCGAGAAGGTGCTCAACGCCCTGATCGCCCTGCAGGCCTCCCTGAGCAAGCCGGTCAGCATCGCCGACCTGATTGTGCTGGGTGGCAGCGCAGCGGTGGAGCAGGCGGCCAAACTGGCTGGCGTCGATATCGTCGTTCCCTTTGCGCCGGGCCGCGGCGATGCCAGCGCCGAACAGACCGATGCTGAGTCGTTCGCCTTCCTCGAGCCGGTTCACGATGGTTTCCGCAACTGGCAGAAGGGGCACTACAAGGTGCAGCCGGAGGAGATGCTGCTCGACCGTGCCCAGTTGCTGGGGCTTACCGCCCGCGAGATGACTGTGCTGGTCGGCGGTATGCGGGTGCTTGGCACCAACCATGGCGGGTCGGCCCACGGCGTCTTTACCGACCGGGTCGGTGTGCTCAGCAACGACTTCTTCGTCAACCTGACCGACATGGCCTATAGCTGGCAGCCGACTGGCCGCAACAGTTACCAGATCGTGGATCGCCAGAGCGGTGCGGTGAAGTGGACTGCTACCCGGGTTGATCTGGTGTTTGGCTCCAACTCGGTGCTGCGTGCCTACGCCGAGGTCTATGCCCAGCAAGATGGCAAGGAGAAGTTCGTCCGAGACTTCGTCAAGGCCTGGGTCAAGGTGATGAACAATGACCGTTTCGATCTGAAATAAGTCGCTTCAACCCCAATGAGAACGCCAGCCGCAAGGCTGGCGTTTTTTATGGTGGCGGTGATAGCTGCATGGTGCGACTCGGAGGATGCCCCTCTGGCAGCCCGGGTTAGAAGCTCATGGCCAGCCCAATGGAATAACCGCTGGTGTTGTGGCTGAACATGTAGCGGGCAACCAGCCGGGTACGGGTGACAATGATGTCGTACTTGCTGCTATCCAGCTCCAGACCGGCGCCGATGGAGTTGAGGGAGTCAAAGCCAAGCAACCCCCGTTGTTCCCCCAGATATGCGGTATGGGCCCCCTCCAGTACATAGCGCACCGGTCTGTCGAGCAGGGTCCAGTGGAACAGCGGGGCGCGGCGGCGCAGATAGAGGCCGAGGTTCTCCGCCTCGGCGTGACCACGGACGCTGGTCGAGGTGCCGCCAAAGCTCTGCAGGTGCTGATAGGAGTAGCGCAGTTCGGCATCTATGTCCTGGGCCGGTGAAAAGAGTTCGTAATCGAGCATCAGCGAGCCACCCAGCCCGTACATATTGAGCTGACCCCCATCGAGAAAGTCCAGCGAGTAGCCCTTGGTACGATCAAGCAGCCAGTTGCCGATCCGCAGGTCGCTGGCCATGGTACCGAGCGAGACGTTGGCTATGGGGCGCAGCACCCAGTGGCCGCCACGCGGATCTTTGTGAAGGGTGACATCCCAGCCGATCCCGCCCGAAGCGGTCAGGCTATTCCACTTGGTCGGTATGGTGCGACTCTCGGTACCATTGCTTATCACAAACTGGGGGTCGTAGCGGCTGTAGCCCAGCGCCCCCTCCAGATAGATGGGCACGGCTTCGCTCAGGGTTGCGCCGCCTCCCAGTTGCCCCATGTTGAGCGCAGAAGATTGGCCAGTGCTGCTGCCGATGTCCAGGTTGCTGGCGGTGATGTCCGGCACCACGCTGAAAGTCATCAGCGAGATCACCGCATTGGCCCGTTTTTGCGCCCAGTCCTCCTCCTGATCGTCAAGGTTGTTACTGGCCGCGAGTGACGCCATGGGCAGGGTCGCCGCGAAGAGGGCGCAACCCAGACGGTAAAGCGGGCAGAGCGGGTGTTTCATGGCTGGATTCCCCAAACAAGCGACCTCCTGTCGCCCTGATCTACTGTAGCGAGTTTCTCTCTGGCTGTCTCGACCTGACCATTGGGCTGGGCTATGGGGGGGCTGCGTGGCCATCTACAGAAAATGGTTGATGCAGCTCATGGTTCTGGCCAATGGCAGATGTCGTCAGCGGCATAAGCGAGCAGGCCGGATATAATCAACGCGTTGATAAAAATGACAGGAGTGCGGGATGAACAGACTCGGATTGGCCGGCAAGATGTTGCTGGCAATTTGCCTGCCGTTATTGGCGCTGCTGTTTTTCGCCAGCCACTACGCATACGACAGATATCGGGTGACCCATGAGATGACGCAAGCCCTGCAGCAGCTGGCTGTGGTCGAACGCAGCGCCCAGTTGGTGCACGAGCTGCAAAAGGAGCGTGGCATGTCGGCGGGGTTTATCGGCTCTGAAGGGCGCAAATTTGCAGATGCCCTGCCACGTCAGCGGCAACAGGTTGATGAAGCCATTCATCGCTTTCAGGGGTTGGAGAGGGGGGTTGCCCACGAGCAGGTGGATCTGGCTTTGCGCGAGTTGATGGGGATCCGCAATCAGGTGGACAAACTGGCCATAGAGGCCCCGCGTCAGGTCGCCTTTTATAGCCAGTTGATTGCTTCTCTGCTCAAGGTCGTGGATGAGATTAGTCTGCGTAGCCAGGATGCCGCTATTGCCTTGCAGACCAATGCCTACGCCGCATTTTTGCAAAACAAGGAGCGTATGGGGATGGAGCGGGCGACCCTCAGCAATGTCTTTGCCAAAGGGAGTTTCACCCCGGCTACCTTGCAGCAATTTATGTCCCTGCTCGCTGCCCAGCAGAGCTATCTGGAGCGTTTTCGCGCCGTGGCAAGCGAGCCGCAGCGACGCCTGCTTGAGCAAATTGAGAAGAGTCCGGTGATGGCAGAGGTCGCGAAATATGAGCAGCTCGCCCTGGGCAAGATGACCGAGGGGAGCTTTGGCGTCGATCCGGAGCGCTGGTTTGCCGTGAGCACCGAGAAGATCGACCAGCTCAAACAGGGCGAAGATCAGCTCTTCCAGCAGTTGTTCGAACGGGTTGAGCAGATGCAGGGAGAGAGTCAGCGCAACTTCTGGTGGGGGGCTATGGCGGTTCTGTGCTGCCTGCTGTTGACTACCCTCATCAGTTGGAAGGTGCTGCGGGATGTGCATCTGGGCTTCGTCGCTCTGCATCGCACCTTTTCACGGCTCGTCAATGACAATGATCTGACGGTGAGGGTCAACTGGCAATCGGGTGACGAGCTTGGGGCATTGGCGCGGGATCTCAACCACTTTCTGCAGCATCTGGAAGGCTTGTTGCTGGAGGTGCGCCGCTCCTGTGAGATATTGACCCGTAGTGCCAGCAACTCCAGCGAGGTGATTGCCGAAGTGAATGAAGGTGTGGTGCGTGGCGTCGGTCAGGTTGAACTGGTTGCCACCGCCGCAACGGAAATGGCTTCGACGGTGGCCGAAATTGCTCGCAATGCGACCCAGACCTCACTGGCGACCCAGCAGGCCATTGGCCGTGCCCGGCAGGGGGACAAGGAGGTGGATCAGACTATCGCCGCCATCGAGCAGGTGGCTGGCACCCTCGACGAGACCCGGCTGTTGGTCAACAACCTGCATCAGGATACCGAGTCCGCCGTCGAGGCACTCAACCTCATCAAGCAGATCTCCGATCGCACCAATCTGTTGGCCCTCAATGCCGCCATTGAGGCAGCCCGTGCCGGTGAGTCGGGGCGCGGCTTTGCCGTGGTCGCCGATGAGGTTCGTTCACTGGCTGCCCGTACCCAGCAGGCGGCAGATGATATCGAACAGATGCTCTCCCGTTTGCGGGCTGGAGCCCTTCAGGCGGTGGTGGCCATGCAGTCGGGCAGCGAGCAGGCGGGCCTCAGTGTCAGTGAAGCGCAGCGGGCGGGTCACGAGCTGACCGACATCGTCAATGAGGTGCGCAAGGTGAGTGACATGACGGCGCAGGTGGCTACCGCAACCGAGCAGCAGCGCTACGTAACGGACGATATCCAGCACAACGTAATGACCATCCGCGAAGTGTACGAGGCCCATCGCCAGCACTCGGTCACCCTGCAGCAGAATAGTGTCGAACTGGATCAGTTGGCACGGGAGCTGGCTGGACGAATTGCCAGCTTCAAGTTGCTGGAGAGAGCCTCTCCCCACTGATCCATTTGCGCTAAAGCTTGTCCCTCCCTGGCCGATACCCCTTGTGAGATCGTGTGGAGGACAAGCAATTGAACGCTTGGGTGTTGGGGTTGGTCAGCATATCCGTGAGTATGCAGTTACAGGCTGGGGTCACCGAATTTGGTGCCGGTCTGGATCAATCCGTCTGGCGTTTGACCTCCGATACCCAGATTGAGTGTCGCCTCGAGCATCCTATTCCCAACTGGGGAACGGGGGCTTTTGTCAGTCGTGCCGGTCGCAAGATCAACCTCGACTTTGAGCTCAAGGGCAAGCGGCCGCAGGCCCAGACCCAGACGGTGAGTCTTGGCATCATGCCGCCGGTATGGCGCCCGGGAATAGCCGGGCGAGAAGTGAGTCAACTGCGTTTCTATCAGCAGTTCGATGGGCTGGTGGAGGGGCAAACCGCCTGGACCATGCTCGACGAGCTGGAGGGGGGGCGGATGCCGACCTTCCAGTATCGGGACTGGTATCGCCAGAACCGCGCGGTGCGAGTGTCCCTCTCGTCGGTTAACTTTCGGGTGAAATATCAGGCCTTTATCGACTGCCTGAGCGGGCTCTTGCCCTACAGCTTCAACGACATCGCCTTTAGCGTGCTTACCTACGACAAGAACAGCGATCAGCTCTCCATCCCCTCCAAGCGGCGGCTGGCGATGATCAGCGAGTTTATCAAGGCGGACAAGAGCATCGACGTGGTGGTGATCGATGCCTACAGCGACAGCTATGGCGGCCGCTGGCCGAACCTGAAGCTATCCGAGAAACGGGCCGATGCCATCAAGAAGGTGTTTGTCGATCTGGGGATCGATCCCGGCAAGATCTCGGTGGAGGGGCATGGCGAGAAGCAGCACGTCGCCTCCAACGAAACCGAACAGGGGCGTGCCAAGAACCGGCGGGTGGTGATCAGCATGGGGCGCAATGGCGAGATCTAGCGCCGTCCCCGGCAGCCGGATATAAAAAAGAGCGCATCTGCGCTCTTTTTTGGTCCTGCCATCCGGCAGCGGGAGTCGGGTAGCTTAGAAGCTGTCACCGAGGCCAGTACCGGCATCTTTCTTGGCGATCAGTTCAATCTTGTAACCGTCCGGATCTTCGACGAAGGCGATGACGGTGGTGCCGCCTTTAACCGGGCCCGGCTCGCGGGTGATCTTGGCACCGGCGGCGCGCAGCGCTTCGCAGGTGGCATAGATGTCGTCCGCTTCCAGCGCGATATGGCCGTAGGCTGAGCCCAGTTCGTACTCGCTCACCCCCCAGTTGTAGGTCAGCTCGATCACCGCTTCATCCTTCTCGTCACCGTAGCCGACGAAGGCCAGGGTGTACTTGTACTCGCTGTTCTCGCTCTTGCGCAGCAGCTTCATGCCGAGGACGCGGGTGTAGAAGTCGATGGAGCGTTGCAGATCGCCGACACGCAGCATGGTATGCAGAATTCTCATTGCTCAGTTCTCCGGGTTGGTGATGTGTACTGCTTTCAATCTCGGTTGTGAGGTCATCAGCTCTCGGGATAGACCTTCTCTTTGTATTCGCACAAGTCCTCGATGATACAGGAACCACAACGGGGCTTGCGAGCCAGACAGGTGTAACGCCCGTGCAGGATGAGCCAGTGGTGGACATCCAGCTTGAACTCGGCGGGTACCACTTTGAGCAGCTTCTCCTCCACCTGATCCACGTTCTTGCCTACCGCAAAGCCGGTGCGGTTGGAGACCCGGAAGATATGGGTATCGACGGCGATGGTGGGCCAGCCAAAGGCGGTGTTGAGCACCACGTTGGCGGTCTTGCGGCCGACGCCCGGCAGGGCTTCCAGCGCTTCGCGGTTCTCCGGCACCTCGCCTCCGTGGCGCTCCAGCAAGATGGCGCAGGTCTTGATGACGTTCTCGGCCTTGGTGTTGAAGAGGCCAATGGTCTTGATGTACTCCTTGAGCCCGTCCACCCCGAGATCCAGCATCCCTTGCGGGGTGTTGGCCACCGGATAGAGCTTGTCGGTCGCCTTGTTGACGCTGACATCGGTCGCCTGCGCCGAGAGCAGCACGGCGATCAGGAGTTCAAACGGCGAATTGAAGTTGAGCTCTGTGGTGGGGTGGGGGTTGTTTTCCCGCAGTCGCTCCAGGATCTCTCTGCGTTTCTGGTTGTTCATGCCTTGCGTCCGATCATAGCTCGGTCGCCCGGACGCGGGCCGGGGCAACGTTGCAGTGGGCCACGGTAGCGGCCTGTTTGCGATCCCGCCAGTCGTTGATGGTGTTCTTGGCGGCGATCAGCAGTCCCAGCCCGATAAAGCCGCCCGGCGGTAAAATCGCCAGCAGCAGGCTGGCATCAGCGTGGAACAGCTCGATGCGCAGGGATTTGGCCCACTCGCCCAGCAGCAGCTCGGCACCATCAAACAGGGTGCCCATGCCGATGATCTCGCGCATGCCGCCCAGTACCAGCAGCACCAGAGTAAAGCCAAGGCCCATCATCAGGCCGTCGAGGGCCGCCAGCAGCGGCGGGTTCTTGGAGGCATAGGCCTCGGCGCGGCCGATGATGACGCAGTTGGTGACGATGAGGGCGATAAAGATGCCGAGTGCCTGATAGAGGCCATAGGTGTAGGCGTTCATCAGCAGCTGCACGCTGGTCACCAGCGAGGCGATGATCATCACATAGACCGGGATGCGAATATCCTTCGGCACCCAGTTGCGCACCAGCGAGACGGCGAGGTTGGAGCAGACCAGCACCGCCATGGTGGCAAGGCCCAGCCCCAGCGCATTGGTAAAGGTGGAGGAGACGGCGAGGGTCGGGCAGAGCCCCAACACCTGCACCAGCGAGGGGTTGTTCTTCCACAGCCCCTGACTCATCAGCTCCTTGAGCTCGCCCTTGCGGCTTTCCAGCTCGGCAAGCGGGGCTATGCCCGTTTCAATCTGTTCCATCTGGTTCATGATGGCTCGACTCCGTTAGTTCGCCGCCGGACAAGCCGGGGCGTTGCTGAGCAGTTCGGGTTGCTCCTGCTGCAGTTTAAGCAGGTTCTTCACCGCCTTGACCACGGCTCGCGGGGTGATGGTGGCGCCGGTAAAGGCATCGAACTCGCCGCCATCTTTCTTCACCGCCCACTGGGGCTCGTTGTCATGGGTCAGGAATTTTCCGGCAAAGCTGTTGATCCAGTCCGATTTTTTTAGCTCGATCTTGTCACCCAGGCCCGGGGTCTCGTTGTGAGCGAGCACGCGCACGGCTGTGATGGTGCCCTTGGCATCAAAGCCCGCCACGATGCGGATCGCCCCGCTGTAGCCATCCGGCGCGATCGCCTCCAGCGCATAGCCGGTTACCACGCCATTTTTGCTGGCGGTATAGAGGGCTTGCGGCTGATCGCTGCCGAGATACTTCCTGCTGGTCACCTGCTTGCAGCTGGCCACCAGATCGTTGTCATAGCTCCCCTCCGGCAGCAATACCGAGAGAGTCTGCTGCTTCTCCAGCTGCTGCTGGTGGGCGATTTTATCCTTGGTCAGCTCGTTGGTCAGTACCACCAGCGCGGTACAGCCCAGCGCGAACATCGCCAGAATAAGGCCGTTCTTGCGCATGCTCTTTAACATGTCCGGGCTCCGTCAGCTGTGATGGGGGAAAAGGGCAGAAACATCATTGGCGACGGGCTCCATACACTTTCGGGCGAGTCAGGCTGTCTATAAACGGCACACAAAGGTTGGCCAGCAGCACGGCGAAGGCGAACGCATCCGGATAGCCGCCAAAGCGGCGAATGATGTAGACCAGCACGCCGATCAGCACGCCATAGACCAGTCGGCCGCGCGGCGTGGTGCAGGCGCTGACCGGATCGGTGGCGATAAAGAAGGCCCCCAGCATGGTAGCGCCGCTAAAGAGATGGAACATGGGCGTGGCAGTCGCATCCGGGCTTACCAGATAGCCGACGGTCGAGGCCGCCAGCAGGGCACCGAGAATGGCGGTGGGAATGCGCCAGTTGATCACCTTCTGTTGCAGCAGGAAGAGGCCGCCCAGCAGATAGCCGAGGTTGACCCAGCTCCAGCCGATGCCGCCCCAACCCTCGAACAGCGGGCCGCTCAGGATCTCGCCGGTGGTGAGCCCCTGAGTCAGGCCTGTTTTCAGGGTATCGAGGGGGGTCGCCATGGTGAGACCATCCACCCCCTGCTTGAGCTGGGTCATGCTGTAGCCGTCGAGACTAAAGCCGGTGAAGATCACCGACGCCGCATCACCAAAGCCGAGGCTGTAGGCGCGCACGCTCTCCGGTGGCAGCCAGCTGGTCATCTGCACCGGGAAGGAGACCAGCAGCAGCACATAGGCGACCATGGCCGGGTTGAACAGGTTCTGACCCAGTCCGCCGTAAAGGTGTTTGGCGACGATGATCGCAAAGGCTGTGCCCACTACCAGCATCCACCACGGCAGCAGCGGCGGCAGGGAGAGACCGATCAGCACGGCGGTGAGCGCCGCACTGCCATCCATCAGGGCTGGCTTGATGGCGCGGCCACGGAGCTTGAGCACCAGCGCCTCGCACAGCAGCGCGGTCACCAACGCCAGCAGGATCTGGATAAAGGAGCCCCAGCCGAAGAACCAAGTCTGGGCCAGCAAGCCCGGCACGCAGGCCAGGATCACCAGCAGCATCAGGGTTCGGGTCTGTTTGCGGTTATGGGCAAACGGCGCAGTCGCAATATTGAACATGAGTCTGTCGATTACCTTGTGGTTGTTCGGTCGGCTGACGGGGCATCTTCAGCGGCTGTCTCTGCGGCTCTGGCTGCCTCGGCCGCCAGCTTCTTCGCCTTGGCGCGGGCCACTGCGGCTGCAATGGCCGCTTTTTTCGGATCAACCGGGGCGTCAGCCACAGGGGCGCTCGCTTCAGGAGCCTCTGTGACGGCAAGTGGTTGCTCACTGCTGGCAGCATCGCTTTGCATCGGCTCAGCCGGTGCGCGCTCACCCTCAGTTCCGGCACTCTCTACCTGAGTACCGGCACTTTCTACCCCAGCACCGGCATTTTCTACCTCAGCACTGGTACTTGCGCTCTGCTGGGCCAGCTTTTTGGCCTTGGCCCGGGCGATGGCTGCGGCGATAGCGGCCTTCTTGGGATCGACCGCTTCACTTGCAGCCGTATCGCTTTGGCTGGTGGTTACTTCGCTCTTGGCTACCGTCATGTCGCGGGTCTGTGCGCTGGCAGCTGGCTCACTCTTCGCATCCTCAGCACCGGCACTTTCACCCTGCTGGGCCAGCTTTTTGGCCTTGGCGCGGGCAATGGCAGCGGCGATAGCGGCTTTCTTGGGATCAACCGCTTCGCTGGCCGCAGATGGCGCATCGCTTTGGGTTGCAGCGGATTCGCTGGTGCCTGTGTTTGCAGTCAGATCGCCCTCAGCGCTGTCACCCTGCTGGGCCGCCTTTTTGGCTTTGGCCCGGGCGATGGCAGCAGCAATAGCGGCTTTCTTGGGATCAACTGCTTCGCTGGCAGCAGATGGCGCATCGCCTTGCGAGCCTGCGTCGGCTACCGCGCTGTTGGCTGCGCTTACCGGCTCGCCACTGGCCTCGGCCTTTTTGGCTTTGGCACGGGCAATGGCGGCGGCAATCGCCGCTTTTTTCGGATCAACCTCTGCCTTTTGCTGATCAGCATCTACCTCAGGCGCAGCAACGGCTTCGGCAGTCACAGGCTCGGCGATATCGCCAGCCTGAGCGGCCTTTTTGGCCTTGGCGCGGGCCAGTGCGGCGGCGATGGCCGCTTTCTTGGGATCGCTGGCGGGGTCAACCGCCTCGGCGGGTTGCGCCGCAGCGGCTGTTTCGCTGTTTGCGCTCTCCGCCAGCTTGGCGGCGCGGCGCGCCTCCGCTTCCCGTTTGCGGGCTTCGCGGGCGGCAATCACCGCGCTGTTGTCAGGCAAGCCCTCGGCGGTGGCGGTAATGGCAGTGATGGGCGCATCCTGCTTGGCCTTGATGCGGGCCAGTGCCGCTGCCACCGGATCTTCCCCGCCTGCGGCCGTCATGGTCTGACGGCGCTGGGCGGCGGCTTCGGCGTGGCGCGCTTCACGGGCCGCTTTCTCCCGCTCGAAACGGGCCTGCTTGGCCTCGAAACGCTGCTTGGCACGCTCGGCTTTTTCGGCCTCGGCACGGGCTTCGCGAATGTCGTCTTTGGCAATCTTGTAGTACTGCACCAGCGGGATCTCGCTCGGGCAGACCCAGGCGCAGGCGCCGCACTCAATGCAGTCCATCAGGTTGAGCTTCTCGGCCTTGTCATACTCCTTGGCCCGGCTGTACCAGTAGAGCTCTTGCGGCAGCAGAGTGGCCGGGCAGGCATCGGCACAGGCGCTGCAACGGATGCAGGGCTGCTCCGGGCCGGGGGCGGGCAGTTCGGCCTGCGTCGGCGCCAGCAGGCAGTTGGTGGCCTTGACCACAGGCACCATGGCGTGGGGCAGGGTAAAGCCCATCATGGGGCCACCCATGATCACCCGCTGCTCCGCTTCCGGTTGCAGCTCGAAACGCTGCAACAGCCAGCGCACCGGCGTACCCAGGCGTACCCAGGCGTTGCCGGGTTTCTTGAAGCTGTCCCCGGTGAGGGTGACGATCCGCTCGATCAGCGGCTCGCCGTCGATAATGGCGCGCTTGATGGCAAACACGGTGGCGACGTTGAGCACCATGATGCCGATATCGACCGCGCGGCCCCCCTTGGGCACCTGACGGCCGGTGAGCAGTTCGATGGTCTGCTTGGCACCGCCCGAGGGGTACTTGGTCGGCACCGTCTTGACCAGCACATCTTCATCGGTGGCGTGGCGGGTCAGCTGCTCGATCGCCTCGGGCTTGTTGTCTTCCACTCCGATCAGGGTGAGTTTCGGTTTGAGCAGGTGCTTGAGCACCCGGATGCCATCCATGATTTCGTCGGCGTACTGCTGCATCAGCCGATCGTCGGTGGTGATATAGGGTTCGCACTCCAGCCCGTTGACGATCAGGATCTCGGTGAGCTGGCCGCGGCCGTCGAGCTTGCTGTGGGTCGGGAACACGGCGCCGCCAAGGCCCGCTACCCCCGCCTGCTGGATGCGCTCGAGCAGCTCGCCCCGCTCCAGATTCCAGTAATCGGCTTTGCCATTACGCTCGCCCCACTCATCCTCCCCATCCGGGGTGAGAATGACACAGAGATCGCCGAGCCCGGAGGGGTGGGCAACCGTGTGGTTGCCAATCTCGGTGATGGTGCCGGAGGTGGAGGCATGGACAGGGACGACCCGCCCCTTGGCATAACGGGTCAGCGGCTGCCCTTTTTTGACCTTGTCGCCCACCTGCACCAGCAGATCGCCGGCGGGGCCTGCGTGCTGGCGCAGCGGAATGATGAGGCGCGGCGGCAGACCGGCGTCCACCACCGGGCTCTGGCTTGATTGCAGCTTGTTGTCGGCGGGGTGAATGCCACCGTGAAAGTCCCAGAGCGTGCCGGCTTTGATACGTTCGAGTAAGGAATGCATGGTTGCTCCGCTGTTTATTCCACTATCTTGACCGGAATCTTGCCCGGAACATGCACGTTATTGAGATCCCACTTCCAGTTATCGACCGTGGTGGGCACCGGGATCATCTCGATGCAGTCGGTCGGGCAGGGATCAACACAGAGATCGCAACCGGTGCACTCGTTGGCAATCACGGTATGCATCGCCTTGGTGGCGCCGACAATGGCATCCACCGGGCAGGCCTGAATGCACTTGGTGCAGCCGATGCACTGATCTTCGTGGATAAAGGCGACCTTCTTGACCGGCACGGCGGCCTCGTCACTGCCCCCCAGCGGCTGGGGCTCGACCCCCATCAGATCGGCAATCTTGCGCATGGTGGCCTCGCCACCGGGTACGCACTTGTTGATCTGATCGCCGTTGGCGAGCGCCTCGGCGTAGGGTTTGCAGCCGGGATAGCCGCACTGGCCACACTGGGTCTGGGGCAGCAGGGCATCGAGCTGATCGACGATGGGGTCTGCTTCCACATGAAACTTGACGGCGGCAAAGCCCAGGATAATCCCGAACGCCAGCGCCAGCAGGGTGAGCACCAGAATGGCAAAGAGAATATGGATCATGGTTATATCTTGATAAGGCCGGTAAAGCCCATAAAGGCCAGCGACATCAGACCGGCGGTGATCATGGCAATCGACACCCCGCGAAATGGGGCGGGCACATCGGCGGCGACCAGACGCTCGCGCATGGCGGCGAACAGGATCAACACCAGCGAGAAGCCGGTGGCGGCGCCAAAGCCGTAGATCACGCTCTGGATAAAGTCGTGTCGCTCATTGATGCTGAGCAGCGCCACCCCGAGCACCGCGCAGTTGGTGGTGATGAGGGGCAGGAAGATCCCCAGCAGGCGGTAGAGGGTCGGGCTGCTCTTGCGCACCACCATCTCGGTAAACTGCACCACCACGGCGATCACCAGAATAAAGGCGAGGGTGCGCAGATAGGCGATATCCAGCGGCAGCAGGATATAGTGCTCCACCAGATAGGAGCTGGCACTGGCGAGGGTCATCACGAAGGTGGTCGCCAGCCCCATGCCGATGGCGGTTTCCAGCTTGCCGGAGACCCCCATAAAGGGGCAGAGGCCGAGGAATTTCACCAGCACGAAGTTGTTAACCAGCACGGTGCCGATCAATAAAAGCAGGTACTCAGTCATCAATTACCGTCACTGAAAGTCGGGTTATCGGGGGGTTGAAGGCGGGCGGTATTATCTGACGTTAGGGCCAGTTAAACAACCGCAAGGCCGCATGGTTATTATGCAACTGGATAATTTAGCCGGGGTTTTGGGCAAGAATCCGGTGGGTTTTGCGCCAGTAAGCAACACTGCGTGAACAATCTACCTCTGAGTGGGTGATTATTCGCGAACGAGACGTTTAATCCGTTGATAAAGAACCTCGACAATCTCCGTTTTATTACAGCCGTAGTGCATCTCTCGGTGGCAATTAGGGCAAAGGGCTACCGTGTTGCTAACCGTATCTGAGCCACCCTCTGCTAACCCTTTCAGGTGATGTACTTCCAAGAAGGGTTCCCCTGCGACGGTTATAAAGGGAGCAGGTTCGTTACATGATTCACATTGTTGGGCTGCATTTTGCAGTACCCACTCCCTGACTTGCAGGTCTCGTTCATGACTGTTGGTGATGACATAACGTGATTGGGGCGTTTCGACCCCTTGTGGAAGCGGCTGTTCCAGCGCGTTTTTGTAAGAGCGAAGGTTAAGTTCCTGTTGGCGGATCAGGCGTTCGATATGCGTAAAAGCGGTTGCCCCCACATTTTTGGCGGGTTTTAACCCGGGGAGCCAATCTCGTCCCATTTGGCACAGACATATGAGATGTTCTGCATCCGATATTCGAAGGATTTCTCCGTACGCCCGAATTGGCTCGCCAATTCCCGGTAATAGTGCTTTTTCACGAAGGGTTCACCAAGAGATGCTTTGGTTTGCATATCCAAATATGCAATAACCGCAGCCCTTAGCTCTTCTTCTGTCCAGTTATCGCTCAAAACCAGATCCTAATTAGAGGAGATAATGCTGTTGGGATTGGCCGGTATCATAGTGATAGACGGCGTCATCCGAGTGTGCTTTTATCGCCAGGCATATTAATCCAAACGACACCGCATTTCAGCTGTCATTTTGCGATAGCGTGCGCCCAGTCCATAAATTTATCTAAATAAATCAGTAAGCTATTTTTCATTTTCATGTTTCAGGCTCGCGATTGGATAGGCTACGCAACTATGTGCGTTGCACGTAATACACCCACAGGGAGGTGGTGATGGATCCGGTTTCCTATCTTTTTTCGGCTTATCTCAATCTGGTACAGCAGCAGGTTGCGGATATCTATGGCACTGAGGCCAAGACGCTGGTGGTGCAGTATGAAGGGGAGTCGGTTCCGTTCTCTTTTCAGCTGTGGCAGATCCAGCAGCCGAGCGTTTGTCGTCCCTACCAGCAGGATGTGCGGCGTTTTAGCCAGTGCACGGTCAAGGCGTCCGCCCTTTTTCACAAGCTGTGTGATGACTTGACCCGGCAGGATGACAGCAGCTGGCAACTGCCCAAATTTCGCACCATGTATTGCTCGGCAGCCGTCAGTTATCGGCCCCTTATCGCCGAAATAGGGGATGCCAAACAGAGTCCGGCCAAGCTGGCAGAGCGGGCTTGCAATCAGGCGATTCTGGCGGCGATGGATAGCGAAGATGAGACCCTGCAGGCCCAGCGGAATAAAGCGTGTGCAGCGGTGCAGTAACGCGAATTTATTTGACCAGATCATTTGCGTTTTCTTTGCGCGCCACGGCACACATGGGCTCTCTCTTGCCGGGTAAGATGGGGTTGCCCGCCGTGGCGGTAACAGTCGGATGCTTGCGGGCATATGTCGGTCACATCAGCCAGATCACCACCAGGAGGTAACCATGATCAGCCATATCGACCATCTGGTATTGACGGTCAGTGATATCGAACGGGCCGTGGCGTTTTACAGTTCGGTGCTCAATATGGAGGCCATCACCTTCGGTACGGGGCGCCGGGCGGTAGGGTTTGGCAACCAGAAGATCAATCTGCAGCTGCTTGGGCAGGAGCCGCGCAATCGGGCGCAGGTGGGGTCGGGGGATGTCTGCCTTATCACCCGCTGGCCGCTGGAGCAGGTGATGGCCCAGCTTGCCTGCCACGGGGTGGAGATTGTCGAGGGGCCGGTGACCAAAAGCGGTGCTTGTGGGCCGATAGAATCCATCTACTTCCTCGACCCGGATCAGAATCTGATAGAAGTGAGCATCTATCCCTGAGCCCACCAAGCCATCAGTCCCATCGCCATCATCAATAGAAAGGGGCCGTTAATTGACAGCCCCTTTCTCGTATCGCTATCGACCCAGCGCCAGTGGCTCTTTGCCGATTCTCCAGAAGCGCCCTAGAAAGGCGCACCGCTCTCGTCGCTCTCCTGTAAAAACTGCTCCAGCTCGGCCTGATAGGCCGCATCAGGTTGACCACTGCTGGCAGGGGTGACGGCGGCAGGACGAGCGACGGGAGGGGCGGTGAGGGTCTCCATCACCCGCTGCTGCAGATAGGGGTAGAAGGGGTTGGAGGAGGTGCGGGTGAGGGCGCCGGGGTTGACGATCAGCACTCCGCGCTCGCCACGCAGGGCCAGACCACCGAGGTTGATGCCGTATTGCTCCCGCTGCTGCGGGCGCGCCGCCATGCCATAGAGGGGGTCGTCCATCGGGAAGGGGAGCGCCACATGGGAGAGGGAGTAGATCTCTTTGGGATAATCGATACCCAGCGGGCGGAGCTGCTCAGGCTGATCTGCGCTGGCCAGCGTTCTGGCCTGCGTCGCGGGGGAGGCGGGGTCCACATTGCCCACCACGGTGAGGCGATAGTGCCCGGGGGCGTTTGGCAGCAAGCGGTGCAGCGCCAGCTCGGAGGCCGAGCTCATCAGCGGGCCAAACAGGGTACTGCGGTTGATATCAAACAGCACCAGTTCGCTGCCGTTGGCCGGCAGGTAGTGGTAGAGATCGGCAATGATGGAGCGAGTGCTGACGGTGTAGTCCATCACCGACTGGAAGGTGAGGGCGGGGGGAAACGCCGCCAGCTCGCCACTGGCGGCCAGCTGGCGCACCTGTTGCTGGATGGCGTGGGTCAGGCGATAGGACTGGCGCGCCCCGTTGACCGGAAACGAGTTGTACTTGAACGGGTTGAACTCCGGCATGGTGTCGAGCCAGGCGGCGTTGGCAAAGGCGGGCAGCAGAGCGGGCACGGCCTTGAGCCCGGCGAAGCGGGCAAAGCGGGTCACCCCGATCATCGGGGAGATCAGCACCAGCCGATCCGGTTTTGCCAGCGTGCCGCTCGGGTCGGCCAGCGCATCGAGCGCATATTTCACCGCTAGCGCGCCGCCGTTGGAAAAGCCCACCAGATGCAGCGGCCGCTTGCCCGGTGCCAGCAATCTGGCCTCCCGCACCGCCAGTCGGGTGGCGGCCAGCCAGGTTTCCCAATCCACATCTACGAGGCCAGCGGGCACTGTGCCGTGGCCGGGGATCCGCAGCCCCAGCGCGATAAAGCCCTGCTCCTGATAACGTCTGGCCAGATGGCGCAGGCTGTAGGGGGAGTCGGTCAGGCCGTGCAGCAGCACCGCCACCCCTTTGACTTCCCCCTCGGGGCGCAGCAGGTAGGAGCGGTTCCAGTTCTGCTGAAAGCGGGCGGGATTGATGGGGGCGTCCTGATAGTAGCGATTGCTGGCCAGTTGCTGCTCCGGCGGCGTCTTGGCAACCACCTCGGTGGCCACCAGCTCGAACAGCTCTGCTTCGCGGGCCAGATAGGCTTGCCAGTCGCTGCGATCGAGCTCATCGGCGCTGAGTTCGGGGGGCACCACTGTGTGCCACAGCTGCAGCGGCGCTGCCTGCCAGGCGAAGTAGGCGATCACCGCCCATGCGGTCAGCAACAGCAGCAACAGGGTCAGCAGAGCACGGCGAACAAGGCGGCGAGTGTGAGCCAGCATGGTGCAATCCTTGGCGATAGGGGTGGGGCCGCCTCTGGGCGGGCGAGTTCGGCGCAGCACCCTAGGCGCTGCCAATCGGCTTAAAGCCTAATGGAAACAAGGTGATATGTATAGTTGATGGCGTTCGGCCACGCTGGCTGTGGGCACCAGATCCCGCTGTTGGCATCAGGCTGGCCGTTCAAAGGTTGCATCGCGGCCATCTGGCGCTGTGAACTTATCCGCGGATGCCCGCTTGGGCGCTGCGATCTTGCAACTATCTGCCCCTGAGCGGGGGCAATTATGCTACTGTAGCGGCGTTTTTTGATGGATAAGCTGGCATTGGCCTTTTTTGAAGATGGAATGGTATGCAGAACTTTGACGTAGTGAATTGGCTGATGCAGCAAACAGCCTCCCCGGCGCAGCCGGAACAGGCGATGGCACAACCGGGCGCGGCCCAGACCCTGTGGCAGGTGCACCATGCTGGCTAACGAATCCATGCGCCTGAACAAATACATCAGCGAGAGTGGTATCTGCTCGCGCCGCGAGGCCGACCGCTTTATCGAGCAGGGCCACGTCTTTATCAACGGCAAGCGCGCCGGGATCGGCGATCAGGTGCAGGTTGGCGATCTGGTCAAGGTGAACGGTCAGGTGATCGAGCCGCGCGAGGCGGACAGTCTGGTGCTGATCGCCCTCAACAAGCCGGTGGGCATCGTCAGTACCACGGAGGCGGGCGAGAAGGACAATATCGTCGATTTCGTCAACCACAGCACCCGGGTCTTCCCCATCGGGCGGCTCGACAAGGATTCGCAGGGGCTGATTTTCCTCACCAACCACGGCGATCTGGTCAACAAGATCCTGCGGGCAGGCAACGATCACGAGAAAGAGTATCTGGTGACCGTCGACAAGCCGGTGACCGACGAGTTTGTGCGCGGCATGGCGGCCGGGGTGCCGATCCTTGGTACTGTGACCAAGAAGTGCAAGGTGAAGAAAGAGGCACCGTTCGTCTTTCGCATCACCCTGGTGCAGGGGCTGAATCGCCAGATCCGCCGCATGTGCGAACACTTCGGTTTTGAAGTGACCAAGCTGGAGCGTATCCGCATCATGAACGTCAGCCTCAAGGGGCTGCCGGTGGGCGAGTGGCGCGATCTCACCGACGACGAGCTGATCGATCTGTTCAAGCTGATTGAGGACTCCTCCTCCGAGGTGAAACCGGCCAAAGGCGACAAGCCCAAGGCGGCCAAGGCCCCTGCGGCGCAAACCGCCAAACCGGGGCAGGGCAAGAAGCCGCGCCGCGATGATGATCACGAGATTGGCGGGCGTCCCAATGTGCCGGGCCCGGAAGCCTTCGAGAAGAAGCTGCCGGTGGGCAAGGGTGGCGCGGGCAAAGGTGCTGCCAATAAAGGTGGTGCTGGCAAGGGCAGTGCAGGCAAAGGGGCTCCCGGCAAGGGTGGCAAACCGGCCGCAGGCAAGCCGCGCACCGCTAACACAGGGCGGCAGAAGAAGGGGCGCTGAGTTGCCCACCTGAGCGGCGTCAGCCTCGTCTTGTCACCCCCAGACTGTTATCCCCAACACACCGGCCTCAGGCCGGTGTGTTGCTTTGGGCCGCAGAGCTGGCAGGGAGGGGCGCCGAAAGGGTCGGCTCGCTGGCGGTCGGTAACCCCATGACGCGAGGATAGTGGCGCGGGTCGAGGCGCATTACCAGCAGGCTCATCAGCAGCAAGCCTCCCAGTTGCCACTGCCAGGCGGCCGCAAAGTCGCCCACATAGTGATAGAGCCGTGCCGCCACCCAGGGGCCGGTGGCCGCCAGCATAAAGCCGAATCCCTGCATCAGGGCGCTCAGGGTGCCCGCGCGGTGCGGGTCGGGCAGGTGATCGAGCGCAATCACCATGATCAGCGAAAAGCTGCCGCCAAGACCGGCACCGCACAGCATACACCAGAGAATGGGGGCACTGGCTGGCGCCAGCCAGAGGCCGCCGAATCCCGCCAGCTGCATGGCGATGGCAAGGCCCATCCAGGGTCGTCGATCCAGACTGCGCGCCGCCAGCAGCGGCAAGCCGAGACCGCTGGCGGTCTGCGCCAGTGCCAGCCAGGCGACCAGCCCGCCAGCCTGTGCAGCGTTCCAGCCCTGCGCCATATAGGCGGGGGCCAGCCAGGCCACCACGATGCCGTAGCCGCTGTTAATGATGCCAAAGCAGACGATCAGCAACCAGCTGCGGGGCAGGGTGATCAGCCGTTGCTCGCCGTGGGGAATGGCGACCGCTGCGGTGTTTGGCAGACGCACTTTCCACCCTAGCCAGACGAGGGCCAGCAGCACCGGCAGGCTCCAGAGCGCCAGTGCCCGCGACCAGTCGAGGCTGACTGCAAGCCTTGGGGTGAGACTGGCCCCCAATGCCCCGCCCCCCATCATGCAGGCAGAGAAGATCCCCATCACCAGCGGCACCTTGTGGGCGAAGGCCTGCTTGATCAGTGCCGGCAGCACCCCCTGCACCAGTGCCGACCCCAATCCACACAGCGCCGCGCTGGCGATCAGCAAGGCACCGCTTTGGGCATCGAAGCGCATAGCGCTGCCAACGCCGAGCAGCAACAGGGCCAGCCCCAGCAGTTGGCACGCACTGGCGCGCCGACGCAGGCTGGGAGTGAGCCGCACGCCAATCCCGATGAGCCAGAGCGGCAGCAGGGTAAGCCAGGCGAGGGTGTCCATCCCCAGCGACAGGGCGCGGCCAATCTCGCCGCTCAGCGGGCCGATGGCGGTAAGAAAGGGGCGCAGATTCAGGCCAGTCAGGATCACCAGCACCAGCAGGGCAAACTGCTGGCGGCGCGCTTCTGCCGGGCGTTCGAAAGTCCCTTTACTCATGATCAGGCGCTGCTTGTTGCGGCTGGTGGCCGTAGAGATCCGCCGCCGTCATGGTGACGGCCAGTTTGACCAGCGGCAGAGGTGGCGGTGCCAGCGGCAGTCCCAGCGTTTGATAGGCGGCAGTGCTGTCAAAGCCGAACGGGGCCGCATCGGCGTTATCAAAGGCGTAATAGACGGCGGCTATACCGTTCATCACCAGCGCGCCGAGGCACATGGGGCAGGGGTGACCGCTGGCATAGACGATGCCGCCCGCGAGCGGCGCGCTCTGGCTTGCCTTGCGCAGCGCCTCCAGCTCGGCGTGACGGGTGGGATCGCCATCCAGATGAATGCCGTTGACCGCGCTCGCCACCAGCTGGTCATCGCGCACCAGCAGGGCGGCGAAGGGGCGACCGCCCTGCCGGTGATTTGCTCTGGCCAGTTGCACCGCCTGCTCCAGCCAGCGCTGATGAGTCGGGAGGGTGATTGATGAGGGGATCGGGCGGGCGTTGGCAGAGGCAACAAGGGGCGCAGACATGATGAAAAACCCTGATTTGACTGAACAAATGTCAGCCTAGCGGCGAAACAAGGCATTTGGAAATTAAATGATAAAATGAGTTTCAGTGGTTTTATAAATGGAGAAACCCATGCTGGATCCCCTGTTACTGCGCAGTTTTATCGCCATTATCGACACCGGCAGCTTTACCCGGGCCGGTGAACGGGTCCATCTGACCCAATCCACCATCAGCCAGCAGATCCGCCGCCTTGAGCAGCAGCTCGGCTGTCCGCTGCTGGACCGCTCCGGTCGGCAGGTGGTGGCAACGGCGGAGGGAGAAAAATTGCTGGGGCTGGCCCGCCGCATTCTGGCGCTGCTGGCGCAGGCCGAGGAGCAGGTGAGCGAGGGGAGCATATCGCTCAGCCTCGGGGTGCCGGAGGATTTTGCTGCAGGGGCCATTACCCCGGTGCTGGCCACCTTTGCCCGCGACTACCCCGAGGTACGGTTGGAGGTGCAAAGTGGCCTGAGCCACGAGATCTGGCAGCGTTTTGCGGCGGGGGAGCTGGATCTGGCGTTGGTCAAGCAGACGCGGGGGCAGGGTTCGCCCCTTGCCAGCTGGCGCGAGCCGCTGGTGTGGGTCGACAGTCGCGACTGGCCCGCACGGGAACGGGATCCGCTGCCGCTGGTGGTATTCCCGAGCGAAGGGCTCTATCGGCGGCAGATGACCGAGGCGCTTGATGGTCTGGGTCGGCGTTGGCGTATCGCCTATGTCAGCGCCAGCCTCGCCAGTTTGCAGGGGGCGGTGAGCGCGGGGATCGGGGTGAGCTTGCTACCCAAACGGCTGATGCCCGCCGATCAGCTGGCCCTGACCCAGTGGCCCAAGGTGGTGCCGGTGGAGCTGGCGCTCCATGCCGGGGGAAGCGGGAGCGAGCCGCTCACCCGCTTGAGTGCGGCCCTAATCGCCCTTTGTGACGAGGTGATGGGGCCGCAGTGAGTGGCTATGTGGGGGAAAAACTTCTGTGGGGAAAAACTGGCGTCGGAAAGATAAGGCAGAAAAAGTGCGGGGAGGGATCAGTGATCCTTCCCCTCCGCCAGCTTGCGCTCGTAATCCTGTTTCACAATGGCCAGTGCCGCCAGCACCAGCTCGGGAGCCAGCTGGTTGGTCTCCAGCAGTTCAATCAGATCCACCGCGAGTTTTACCTCGGGCGGGGCAGTTTCCAGTGACATGGGCAGGGTTCCGGTTGCGGGAAGAGGGGGGATTATACAGGGGCGCCGCCGCAGGCCGAAAGCGCCCGCTGTATCGGGAAGGGGAATCACCAGGGTCAGAGGTGCTGGCGCATCTCCTTGTCGATCTCCTCGCGCAGGGCGATCAGCTTTTTGGCGTACTGCTGCAACTGCAGATCGCTCTCGCTCACCGGTTGCCACTGAGGTACCGGGGTCGGCTTGCCCTGCTCATCCATCGCCACAAAGATGATGATGCAGTGGGTGGTCTTGTGGCGCTCGGTCTCGGTGGGGTGGCGGCTGTAGACATCTACCGCCAGATGCATGCTGGTGGTACCGGTGTGGATCACCTGGGCGTGCACCTCTACCAGCTGGCCAATCTGGATGGGGCGCAAAAAGCGGATCCCTCCCACATAGACGGTCACCGCATAGCCGCCACACCAGCCAGCGGCGCAGGCATAGCCCGCCTGATCGATCCACTTCATCACCATGCCGCCATGCACCTTGCCGCCGAAGTTGACGTCAGAGGGTTCGGCCAAAAATTGCAGGGTCAGTTCACGGGGGGGGATCATGCTCTCTCCTTGGTTCGGGGTCATTGACGGTAGCTCTTGCGGTAGGCGTCAGCCTGTTGGCAGGGGGGCAGGTTGTTGAGGTCGGGCCGCTTGTTGCCCTCGCGCTGGCCGAAGCTGGCGAACTCCTGCTGACACGTGTCGGCCTTGCCGCCCTCCTTGATGCAGGCGTCGATCCGCTGTTGCTTGCCCTGCTCGACCAGTTGCTGCTGAGCTTGCTGGCAGGCGGCATCCAGCTTGGCCTGCTGGGCTGAGCGATCCAGCTCGCTGGCGGCACTGGCAGTGCCGCACAACAGCAGAACCACGAAAGGGGTGATGATGCGCATCCTGATGCTCCTTGTTGACCTGTTTCAGGTATACCGCGAATGGCGGCAGGATGCACAGGGGGGCGGCGCAATAATGGGGCCCATTCACTCTTGGTTCATGACGCCAGCGCCAGCATGGGGCGAACAATAGCGAGGTGTCACGATGAAACAGATGCTGGAACAGTTACTGGGGGCTGGCAAAGGCTGGCTCAACGAAGGCGGCGACAAGCGCAAGGGGCAGATGCAGGGAGCGCTGGCCGGTGGCGCGCTCGGTATGCTGCTGGGCAATAAAAAAGTGCGCAAATATGGCGGCAAGGCCGCTGCCGTGGGCGGCGCGGCAGCCCTTGGCGGGCTGGCCTACAAGCTCTATCAGGATTGGCAGGCCCAGCAGGCGGCACCCGCCCAGCCTACCCATCCCGTCAGTACCCTGGAAGGCAATGCGCTGGACGCCCGCGCGGCCCTCTTGGTGCGCGCCATGGTGGCGGCAGCCCGTGCCGATGGCCATATCGACGGCGCCGAGCGCCAGAAAATTCAGGAGTACCTGACCGAACAGGGTCAGAGCGATGTGGCCCGCTGGATTGACGCCGAGCTGGCCCGTCCCCTCGATCCTCACGCACTGGCGCGGGAAGTGACCGACATGGAGCTGGCCACCGAGGTCTATCTCGCCTCCCTGCTTGCCATCGAGGTGGATCACTTTATGGAGCGCGGTTATCTCGACGAGCTGGCGCGCGCCCTCAAGCTCGATGACAACCTCAAGGGAAGCATCGAGCGGCAGGTGGCTCAGCTTAACGCCCCCGCCTGATATCCCTCACCGCCATGGATTGCCGATAACGCCCCGTTCATGGGGCGTTGTTGTTTCTGCTGCCCGTCAAAAGATGCGGATGAGCCTATTTGGATTGCTGAGCACAGCCCCTAAGATGGCGCAGGACCATCACCATTTTTGCAAGGAGCAACCGTTGGAAATACGCAAGGCAACAGCACTGGATATAGACGCCATTGTCGAGCTGAATCGGCAGATAGGAGAGATCCACCATCAGCACTATCCCGAGGTGTTCTGCCCGCCGTCACCAGAGGAGCGGGCATTTTTGCTCGATGCCATTGCCGCAGAAGGGCGTCTGTTCTGCGTTGCCGAGCAGGATGGCAGGGTGGTGGGCTTTTTGACGGCGCGGATCGATATCAATGATTCTGTGCCGTTTCTCACCCGTGCGCCGATCTGCCGCATCGGCTCCGTGGTGGTGGATGAGCAGCACCGCTCCCATGGGATTGGCAAGGCGCTGATCGCCCATTGCGATGAGTGGGCCAAGGCCCGTGATGCTCAGCAAATCCGGCTGGAGGTGATGGCCTTCAACGAGCGCGCCAAAGCCCTCTACGAGGCGCTGGGCTTCAAGGTGCAGTCGCAGATCATGGCCAGATGATCAGTTTTTGATGGCGAGACAAGGCGCGTCACTCCCCAACTACAAAGGCCCGTTGCGGGCCTTTGTTCGTTTCGCCAACGGCTCTTTGCCACGTTACTTTTCACCGAGCTGCGCGGCAATCAGCTCCGCCAGCCGGGTGAGGGCCTGCTCCAGCTGCTCGCTCCAGGGATGGGAGCTGTTGAGGCGCAGGCAGTGGTTGTGTTGCCCCTGACTGGAGAAGAGCGCGCCGGGGGCCACTGAAAAACCGCTGCCCAGAGCCTTGGCGTGCAGGGCGCGGCTGTCGAAATGGGCAGGCAGCGCCAGCCAGAGGAAGTAGCCGCCATCGGGGGAGGAGATCCGCACCTCGTCCGGCAACAGTCGTTGCAGGGCCGCCCGCATCTGCTGCTGGCGCTGGGCCAGGGTGTGGCGCAGGCGGCGAAAGTGGGCATCGACCCCGCCCTGGCGCAGCATCTCGGCCAGCGCCAGCTGGCTCGGTACATTGGTGGAGAGGGTGGACATCAGTTGCAGCCGCTGCACCCGCTCGGCATGGGGCCCCGCCACTACCCAGCCGACCCGAAAGCCCGGTGCCAGACACTTGGAAAAGGAGCTGCAGAGCAGGCTGTCGCCACGCTGATCCCAGTGGCGGATCGGCTTGGGGCGCTCGCGGCCGAAGTAGACCTCCGCATAGACGTCATCCTCCACCAGCGGCACCCCGTGGCTGTTGAGCAGTTCCATCAGTTGCGCTTTGTGACCATCCGGCATGGTGTGGCCCAGCGGGTGCTGTACATTGCCCATCAGCCAGCACGCCTTGATCGGCATCTGGCTGAGGGCATCTTCCAATAGCGCCAGATCGATGCCCACCCCCGGGATCACCGGGATCTCCACCGCCTTGAGTTTCAGCCGCTCGATGGCCTGCAGGGCGCCATAGAAGGTGGGGGACTCCACCACCACCCAGTCACCGGGCTCGGTCAGCACCTGCAGGCTGAGGGAGAGCGCCTCCATGGCGCCGGTGGTGATGATGATCTCCTGCGGATTGACCGCCACTCCGTCGCTGGCGTAGCGCTGGGCGATGGCGCGGCGCAGCGCTTCGTTGCCGGGGGGCAGGTCGGCCACCGTGCTGAAGGGATCGAGCTTGCGCATGCAGCTGGCCAGGGCCCGCCCGAGCTGGGGATGGGGGAACAGGGTCGGGTCTGCCACTGACATGCCAAGGGGCACCAGATCCCGCGATTTGCTCGCCTGCAACACCTCGAACACCAGATCGTTGATATCCACCGAGCCGCTGTAGTGGGTCTGGCTCGGCGTGTGCTGCACGACCTGTGGTGAGGCGGCTTTGACGTAGTAACCGGACTGGGGGCGGGCGAGGATCCGCCCCTGACTCTCCAGCAGTTGATAGGCCTGCAGCACCGTCATGGGGCTGAGCCCGTGGGTCTTGCAGCTCTGGCGAATGGAGGGGATGCGCTCCCCCGGTTGCCAGATACCATCGTCGATCTGGCTTTGCAGGCGGTCGGCCAACTGCTGGTAAAGAGACATGATCTGGATCAACTGTTATAGGTGTAATTCAATATAACTGCATCTGTTATAGGTGTCATGCTCCGTGATGTACTTGTCACGCACGAAACGTGCAAGGCAAATACAACAAAAGAGAGTGACGCATGATCAATCCGGATGACGTGGTCAGCCTGTCTCGCCTGCAATTTGGCGCCACGGCCCTGTTCCACTTCCTGTTTGTGCCCCTCACGCTGGGGCTGTCCTGGATCCTGGTGATCGCCGAGTCGGCTTATGTGATGACCGGCAAGGTGATCTATCAGGACATCACCCGCTTCTGGGGCAAACTGTTTGGCATCAACTTCGTCATGGGGGTCACCACGGGGATCACCATGGAGTTTCAGTTCGGCACCAACTGGGCTTACTACTCCCACTATGTGGGGGACATCTTCGGTACTCCGCTGGCCATCGAGGGGCTGATGGCCTTCTTCCTCGAATCGACCCTGGTGGGGCTCTTCTTCTTCGGTTGGGACAAGCTCTCCCGCGGCAAGCACCTGCTGGTGACCATGCTGGTGGCGCTCGGCTCCAATCTCTCCGCGCTCTGGATCCTGATCGGCAACGGCTGGATGCAAAACCCGGTGGGGGCCGAGTTCAACCTGCTGACCCAGCGCATGGAGCTGGTAGATATCGCCGCCGTGCTGTTCAACCCGGTGGCGCAGGTGAAGTTCGTTCACACCGTCGCGGCGGGCTATGTGGCGGCCTCCATGTTCGTGATGGGGGTGAGCAGCTGGTATCTGCTGCGCAAAACCGAGGTGCAGTTTGCCCTGCGCTCCTTCGCCATTGCCTCCGGCTTCGGGCTGGCGGCCATCCTCTCGGTCATTGTGCTCGGGGATGAGTCGGGCTATCGCACCGGCGAGGTGCAGAAGGTGAAGCTCGCCGCCATCGAGGCGGAGTGGGAGACCGAGCCAGCGCCAGCTTCCTTTACCCTGTTCGGCTTCCCGGATCAGAGTGCCGAGACCACCCACGCAGCCATCAAGATCCCGTATCTGATGGGGATCATCGCTACCCGCTCCATCGACGAGGCGGTGACCGGCCTCAAGGATATCAAGGTGCAGAACGAGGCGCGCATCCGCAGCGGCATGGTGGCAGTCGAGGCTCTCGACCAGATCCGGCAGGGCGCTAATACACCTGCCAACCGCGCCCGCTTCGAGCAGCACGGCAAGGATCTCGGCTACGGCATGCTGCTCACCCCCTATGCCAGCAATATCGCCAAGGCCGGTGAGGCGGAGATTGCCAAAGCGGTCGATGACTCCATCCCGCCAGTGGCGCCGCTGTTCTGGGGCTTTCGGGTGATGGTGGGGCTTGGTATCACCATGCTGGGGCTGATGGTGGTGAGCTTTGTCCAGCTCTGCCGCAACCGGCTGCAAGACTCGCCACGGCTGCTCAAGACCCTGCTCTGGAGCATTCCGCTGCCCTGGATTGCCATCGAGGCGGGCTGGCTGGTGGCCGAACTCGGCCGTCAACCCTGGACCATCAGCGATGTGCTGCCGGTCTCGGCCTCGGTCTCTTTGCTCCAGCCGGGCCAACTCTGGTTCAGCCTGATCGCCATCTGTTCCATCTACACCCTGTTGCTGGTGGTGGAGTTGTTCCTGTTGCGCCATGTGATCCGCAAGGGGCCCGCCATTCTCCATACCGGCCGCTACAGCGGTGAACAACCCGAACTTGCGAGGATCGCCTGATGGATTACGCAACCCTGAAACTCATCTGGTGGGCGCTGGTGCTCTTCATGATGGTCGGTTTTATCGTGATGGATGGCTTCGATCTCGGCATCGCCATGCTGCTGCCGGTGGTGTCGAAAGATGACGACGACCGCCGTCTGGTGATCAACAGCGTGGGACCGGTGTGGGAGGGCAATCAGGTGTGGCTGATTGCCGGTGCCGGAGCCCTGTTCGCCGCCTGGCCGCTGGTTTATGCCGCCGCCTTCTCGGGGCTTTACATCCCCATGGTGGTGCTGCTGCTCGGGCTATTTTTGCGTCCGGTCGGCTTTGACTATCGCAGCAAGCTGGCCGATCCGGTGTGGCGCCGCTGGTGGGATCGGGCACTGGTGGCCGGTGGCCTGATACCGGCGCTCATCCTCGGTGCGGCTATCGGTCTGGTGATGGAAGGGCTGCCGTTTCGCTTCGACACGGCGCTGCGTCTGCACTATGGCGCCTTCGACTTCCACTGGGGCTGGTTGCTCTCGGTGCTGGCCACTGCCATCAGTCTGCTGCTGCTGCACGGCGCCGGTTTTCTGCAAGCCAAGGTCACCGGCACCCCTGCGCTGCGGGCTCGGGGGATCGCCATCCTGCTGGCCCCGCTAGTGAGCCTCTGCTACCTGCTGGCCGGCTGGCATCTGGTGGATCTGCAAGGGTTTCAGCTGACCGGTGTCGGTACACAACCTTTTGACCCGAATGCTGCCATCAGCCCGCTGATGAAGGGGGTGATCCCCCACGCCGGAGGCTGGCTGCGCAACTACTTTGACTATCCGCTGCTGTGGCTGGTGCCGATCATCGGGGCGCTGGCGCCGCTGGTGAGCGGGATTGCCTCCTGGCTGGAGCGGGGCCGGATTGCGCTACTGGCCAGCGCCATCGCCTGCGCCGCCATGCTCTGCTCGGTGGCCATCGCCCTGTTCCCCTTCGTGCTGCCCTCATCCCTCGATGCGGTCAGCAGCCTGACCCTGTGGGACAGCACCTCCAGCTACAAGACCCTGGCCATCATGTTCGGCCTCGTGCTGGTGCTGATGCCGGTCAACCTCGGCTACACCGGCTGGGTCTATCGGGTGGTGCGCGGCAAGCTCGACCGTGCCCGCATCAAGCGCGACAGCCATCAACTCTACTGACCTCAAGGGATCTGCTATGTGGTACTTCACCTGGATTTTGGGCCTCGGATTCGCCCTGCTGTTGGGCCTGTGCAACCTGCTCTGGCTGGAAGCGCGCTGGCAGGCGGACGAACGGGACGGTAACTGACGGCGGGGGCTCGCGCCCCGCCACGGCCGGTGGTGGGCGTTCACTCGTCGCCATCGGCCCCTCTCTCCCCCTCTTTAAACGACACAAACGACACACTTTCAACCGACAACCAACCGACAGGTAATTGTGATGAAACAGAGATTGAAAGCGGTGGCGCTGTCCATCGGGTGCGCGCTCACCGTCGCCCCGGCCTGTGCCGAACCGGTACAACTGACGCCACTGGATAAAACCTTCACCCTGCAGGTGCTCGGTAGCGGCGGCCCCATCTCCGACGATCAGCGCGCCTCCTCCAGCGAGGTGATCTGGTGGAAGGGGAAATCCCGCATCCTGATCGATGCCGGTGGCGGCGTCTACCTGCGCTTCGGTCAGGCGGGGGCCAAGCTCGAAGAGGTCGATTTTATCGGCATTACCCACTTTCACACCGACCATGTGACCGACCTGCCCGCCCTGCTCAAGGGGGCCTACTTCTTCGAGCGCAGCGATCCGCTGGATCTGGCGGGGCCCGAGGCAGGTTCGGCCTTCCCCAGCATGAGCGGCTACTTTGATGCCCTCTTCAACAAAGACAAGGGCGCTTATGCCTACCTGAGCGGTTTCAAGGATGGCACCGATGGCCTCTTCCCCATCACCTTGCACGATGTGCCCTACCAGAGCCCGCAGCCTCACACCGTCTATCAGCAGGATGGGCTGACCATCACCGCGCTCGGCATCCCCCACGGTGACGTGCCCTGTCTGGCCTACCGGATCCAGAGCGCCGAGGGGACCATCGTTATCTCTGCGGATCAGAACGGCAGCAACCCGGCCTTTGTGCCGTTTGCCAAGGGGGCCGACATTCTGGTGATGCCGCTCGCCATCCACGAAGGGGCCGACCCGGTCTCCGCCTCGCTTCACGCCAAGCCGTCGGTGGTGGCCAAGATTGCGGCCGAGGTGAACCCCAAGCTGCTGGTGCTCAACCACTGGATGGGGGTTGGCCTCAATCACAAGAAAGAGGCGATGGCCATCGTCAAGCAGCAGTTCCACGGTCAGATCGTGGCCGCCCGCGATCTCTCCAGTTACCCCGTTTCAGCAGTCAAGGAGTCCGCTCATGAGTAACTCAAGCAGCAACAAAACCACCGGCAAACTGACCCTCTCCATCGCCATGACCAGCCTGATTGCCCTGACACCGGGGCTGGCGCTGGCGGCCACCCCGAGCGATGCGCCGGTCAAGGCCGCCCCCAGCGAACAGCACGGCGGCAAGTGTGCGGCGGGCAAGTGCGGCACCGAGAAGCGCTTCGAGAAGCAAGCCCTCGACAGTGATCCGCAGGGGCGGCTGGTGCGCGCCCGCGATGGCAAGTGTGGCGTGGCGGGCGAGGGGATTGATGGCGACAGATCCAGCAACGGCAGCAAGATGACGGAGGGGGTATGCGGCCAATAAGCTCCCGCAGTCGGGGGATCGGGCTGCGTCAGGAGCATCTGGATGCGCTCTGCTCCGGTCCCGTCCGCCCCGGCATCGACTTTCTCGAACTGGCGCCGGAGAACTGGATGGCCATCGGCGGCGCCAAGCGGGCGCAACTGCACCAGCTGGCCGAGCGTTACCCGCTGGTGGCCCACGGCCTCAGCCTCTCCCTCGGCGATTGCCAGCCCCTCAATCGCACCCTGCTCAGCCAGATCCGCACCTTTCTGGACGAGTTCGGCATCGGGATCTACAGCGAGCACCTGAGCTTTTCCCGCGACCAGCAGGGGTATCTTTACGAACTGCTACCGGTGCCGCGCCAGTGGGAGAACATCCCCTATCTGGCAGAGCGGATCGCGCAGGTGCAGGAGGCGCTGGCCCGCCCGCTGGTGCTGGAAAATATCTCCTACTACCACGGCTATGACCACGAGATGCCGGAGGAGGATTTTCTCGCCGAGCTGGTGGCGCGCAGCGGCTGCGAGCTGTTGCTCGATATCAACAACGTCTTTGTGAACAGCCGCAACCACGGTTACTGCCCCAAGCGGATGATTGCCGGGCTGCCGAGCAATGCGATCCGCTATTTCCATATCGCCGGTCATCTGGAAGAGGCGGATGGCACCTTGCTGGATACCCATGGTCGTCCGGTCTGTGAGGCGGTGGTAGCGCTGGCCCGTTATACGGTGCAGACCCACGGCCTGCGCCCCCTGCTGCTGGAGCGGGATCACCATCTGCCACCGCTGGCAGAGCTGGAGGCCGAGCTGGCGCGGGTGCACGGCGCCTGTTGCGAGGCGATAGACCGTCAGGTGCGGGAGGTGCGTTATGGATAGACGGTTATCCCTGATCACTGCGCCTAAAACGGCGCCGCAGCGAATGCAGCAGCAGACCGCCTGGCTGGCGAGCCGGGTGCGGCTGCCGCAGGATGGCATCGCCAGCCACTATGCCCGCAGCGTGCGCGCCAATGTGGAGTCGGTGCTGGAGAGCGCTTTTCCGCTCACCCACGCTCACTGGGCACCGGTGGATAGGTGGCAGCTGGTGGAGGGCTTTGTCATCGCGCACGGCGCCGAGGCCCCCGAGTTTCACCATATCGCCATCGAGTTTGTCCGCTATGTGCAGCATCGCCACGGCGAGGGCTCTCTCAACTGGCCCAAGCAGCGGCTGGCGCTGCTGGAGTACGAGTGGGCCTGCCTCTGTGTCGAGATTGATGAAGGGGTAGTGCCGCAAGTTATATCGGGGGTTGAGGTGACGGCGGAGAGTCCGCTTGTGCTCAATCCCACCCTGCAACTGCTGGAGATCCCCTTCGCCATTCGTCGCAGCGGCGTGGTGCCGACCCGGCAGGGCAACCACTTCTATGGCCTGTTTCGCAGCCCGGAGCATCAGGTGGTGACCCAGCGGTTGCGCGAATGGGATGTGGCGCTGATCCAGTTGCTGCAACAGCAGCCGGGGATCACTCAAGCCGCGTTCAAGCAACAGGTGCAACAGGTTCGCCGTGATTTTGATCTGACAGGGTGGGCACGCCATTTTCACCGGCTGGGTCTGTTGATCCTGCCCGTCGGTGAGCGCCAGCCCGGCGCCCCCTTGCACCCATTTAGCAAACACCAAGGAGAATTCCCATGAACAATACCCTGATCCAGTGGTACGAGCGGGCGGTGGCCCAGTGCAAGCGGCTCGATTTTCTGGCCCTGCTGGCCATTCGTCTCTATCTCATTCCGGTCATCTATGTGGGGGCCCACTCCAAGGTGATGGGCTTTGCCGGCACCGTCGCCTGGTTTGGTGCGCCAGTCTCGGAAGGGGGGCTCAACCTGCCGTTCCCGACCCTGCTCGCCTTTCTGGCTGCGGGCACCGAGGTGCTGGGCTGCATCTGCATCGCCCTTGGCCTCTTTACCCGCATCATGGCCATTCCCACCATCTTCCTGATGAGCGTGGCGAGCGCCATGGTGCACTGGAAGCACGGCTGGGATGCCATCGCCACCGGCAGTATGGAGGCCACCTTGCGCCTCAACGGCTTTATCGAGTGGCTGGCGGCGAATTTCCCCGGTCGCTACAACTACATCACCGAGCTCGGGGATCCCGTGATGCTCAACAACGGGATGGAGTTTGCCGCCACCTACTTCGTGATGCTGCTGGTGCTGCTGGTTTACGGCGGTGGCCGCTACGTCAGCCTCGACTACTGGCTCAAACGTGCCGTGACCGGCAAAGCAGGCGTGCAACAGGCGGCATAAGACCCGCTAACGGATAACAAAAACCATAACGACAGAGCGTGAAAAACAGCGAGCGGCCGGGTGCCGCTCGCTGTTTTTGTGCTTTTGGGGGGAGAGTGTCAGCTGCGTCAGCCGTTACAGGTAGCGGCCGACCGCGATGGGGGACTCCTGCTCAATCTGGCCAAGGCGCTCGGCCCACTGGGCGAGCCAGGTTTCCCGCTCTTCTTGCGAGACCCGCACCGGGGCATAACAGATATGGGGGCGCAGCACGTCGAAGCCGACAAATTGCAGGATCCCGCGCTGGATGGGGCGCAGCACCCCGTCGATATCGCCGTTGAAGCCGTCGGGCAGATAGGTCTCGGCGGGGCCGCCGGTGGTGAGGCTCAGCAGCGCCCGCTTGCCGCGAAACTTGCCGCTCTCGTAGATATGACCCTGACCATAGACTCGCCCCATGGCAAAGACCCGATCCACCCACCCCTTGAGAATGGCGGGCAGGCCAAACCACCAGAGCGGGAACTGGAAGATCAGCAGATCGGCCGCCTCCAGCTTTTGCATTTCCTGCTCCAGCTGCGGGGCAAAGCTGCCCTGCTCGGTGGCAGCCAGCTCTTCAAGCTGCAGCTTGAGAAAATCGGGATCGCTGGCGGCAGTGAAGTTGCGCCGATCCGAGACGGGATCAAAGCCCATGGCATAGAGATCGCTGGTCATCACTGTGTGGCCCGCCTGCTCCAGCACCCTGATGGCGTGGCAGAAGAGGGCACCGTTGAAACTTTTGGGTTCGGGATGGGCATAGACGATAAGCACCTTCATAACAGACTCCGTGGCAAATGATGCGAGGGTGACAGGCTTGGTTACTGAAAAAGTGACTGAAACAGTTGCTGAAATAGTTGCCGGGTTGACGCTGTGTCACAGCATAGAAGCCTGCCGCACCGATTGCAGCAGGCGCCACGCCCTTGCGTGACGCCTGCTGGCGCAGCTTATGCCTGACAGGCGGCGAGCCGGACGGCTTCGCGGCGCTCGCTGACATGGGTCAGTCCGTAGGCCAGCAGTACGATAAGGGCGCCGATCCAGGGGGTGTGCATCAGGCCGAGGTGCTCCACCACCAGGCCACCGACGACGGAGCCCAGCGCGATGCCAACGTTGAAGGCGGCGATATTGAGGCCGGAGGCCACATCCACCGCCTTGGGGGTGTGCAGCTCGGCCTGTTTGACCACCAGCACCTGCAGACCCGGCACGTTGCCGAAGGCAAAGGCGCCCCACACCAGCACGGTCAGCACGGCCAGCACCGGATGGGGGGCGGTGAAGGTGAGGGCCAGCAGCACCAGCGCCAGACCGGCAAACAGCAGCTTGAGCGCCGGCAGGGGACCCATCTTGTCGGCCAGCTTGCCACCCCAGATATTGCCGATGGCGACCGATACCCCGTACACCAGCAGGATCAGGCTCACCGCACCGGCGCTAAAGCCGCTCACCTGCTGCAGGATGGGGGCGAGGAAGGTGAAAGCGGTGAAGGCGCCGCCATAACCGAGGGCGGTCTTGGCGTAGACCAGCAGCAGCGGCTTCTTGGTCAGTACCGAGAGTTGCTCGCGGATGGTCGAGGCTGCTCCCTTGGGCAGGTTGCCCGGGATCAGCAGCAGGCTACCCACCATGGCGATGAGGCCCAGCAGGCTTACTACCAGAAAGGTTTCACGCCAGCCAAAGACCTGACCAATCCAGGTGCCGAGCGGTACGCCTGTCACCAGCGCCACGGTAAGGCCGCTGAACATGATGGCGATGGCGCTCGCTGCCTTCTCTTTGGCCACAAGACCCGTGGCGATGGTGCTGCCTACCGAAAAGAAGACCCCGTGCGCCAATCCGGTCAGGATGCGGGCCACAATCAGGCTCTCGTAACCGGGGGCCTGCCAGGCCAGCAGGTTGCCGGCGGTAAAGAGCGCCATCAGCCCTACCAGCAGCCACTTGCGCGGCACCTTGCCGGTCAGCGCTGTGAGCACGGGGGCGCCGATGGCTACGCCAAGGGCATAGAGGCTGACCAGAAGGCCCGCCGAGGGAAGCGAGACATTGAGCTGCTCGGCAATGGTGGGGATAAGCCCCACGATCACAAATTCGGTGGTGCCTATCGCAAAGGCACTCAGGGTAAGGGCAAATAACGCCAGTGGCATAACAACTCCTTGGTTAGGGACTCCCGACGGGAGAATGGCGCCAGTATGCCGATGGGTTTTGTTGGCAAAAATGACGGTGACATCAAATTACTTTTGCCAAATCAGCAGCAATGGCGATGAGTAGGAGGGGAATGGGAGAGACAAGAGTGGCCGCAAAGAGGGGGGAAGAGAGATGAGATCGAAGTGACTGGAAAGCAGAGACAAAGCGTGTTGAGCGAGTAGGGTATAAAGAGGAAACGGGGGCGGGGGTAATGGAAGGAGACAGGGTTGGCTGAACCTGCTGTGCGTGGGGGAATGAGCAACGAGTGAGATGAAAGGGCAAAAAAAGCGGGAGGCATGATACCTCCCGATTTTGCTGAAAAATGTCGTTGAGCGTTATTTGCACCCTTCTCCCGTCGGGAGAGGGGATAGTTCGCAGTTGCAATAGGCTCGTGAGAGTTGCCGGTATCCGCCGTCGAAGCAAGAGAGCCCATGTCTCCCTTCCCGTTTAATCCCAATCTGGTGCAAAGTCCGGGTTGGCGCAGCGCTCACCCCGATCCAGCGTGGCGATGGCGGCCATCTCCTCGCTGCTCAAGGCGATATCGAGAGCGGCCAGATTGGCAGCCTGATTCTCCCGCTTGGTGGAGCTCGGGATCACTGTCATGTCCTGCGCCAGCAGCCAGGCCAGCGACACCTGTGCAGCCGATACCCCGTGGCGTTTGCCAATCTCCATCAGCAGCGGCTCGCTCAGCACCTTGCCATAGGCGAGCGGCATATAGGCGGTGACGGCGATACCGTTAGCTTTGCAGAACTCGACCACCTTGCGGTTTTGCAGCAGGGGATGAACCTCGATCTGCTGGTGGGCGATGGCCCCAGGCCCCAAAATCTCGATAGCCTGTTTGAGCTGGGCCACGGTGAAGTTGGAGACCCCGATCTCCCGGGTCAGGCCCCGGGCCTTGGCCTCGGTCAACTGCTCCAGATAGACTGCCATCGGCACCTCATCCTTGGGGGAGGGCCAGTGGATCAGCGCCAGATCCAGATAGTCAGTGCCCAGTTTTTCCAGGCTTACCTCCAGGCTCGGGAGCACCTTGCCCGGGCCAAACTCGCTGGTCCACACCTTGGTGGTCAGGTAGATCTCGTGGCGGGCAACAGTGCTGCGGGTCAGCACGGCGCCGACTTCGGCTTCGTTGTCATAGATCTGGGCGGTATCGATATGGCGATAGCCCAGCTCCAGACCGTTGGTCAGGGTGGCAAGCAGCGGCTCGCCCTTCAGGCGGAAGGTGCCCAGACCCATGGGTGGCATATTGATCATCTTATTCCTCAATGGGGTGGTGGTTGGCCCTTGATGGGCTGAACAGAAACAGGCTCTAGGGCCAGTCAGGCGCCCAGTGGCTGATAGCGGCGAATGGTGCTGCTGGCAAACCAGGGCTCGGCCTTGGCGACAAATTCGGTAAAGTGGGGTTGGCCCTGATGGGCGGTGAGGGCCGCTTCGCTCTCCCACACTTCGTAGAGCATCCAGCTGTGGGGATTGTCCAAGTCTTGGTGCAACTGATAGCGCTGGCAGCCCGCCTCTTGCAGCGTGGCCGCAATCAGCGGCTCAAGGGCGGCGCGAAACTGGGCGGCGAATTCGGGTTTGGCTTCAAGCTGGGCAATCACAATCACGGGTGATGACATCTGAACCTCCTTGGCAAAAACGAAGGGTCAGTATGCCTGTCGTGACTTGCTGGAAACAGGGCGCTGGTCGCAAAACAGTATTGAGGGGAGAGCAGCAATGGGGTAATCCAGGACATATAAGAGGAATACGCTAATGACCTCATTACACGAATCAACAATTTATTTTTTTAGTTTCTAAGTTTCGACCTATTCTGATTGCAAGCGTCAGGATCTTATGTGCTTCTACATAAGCTTCGATTGTAGGTGATTTGCTGAATGTTCCATCCATCTTAACATCTTGAACTATTGCATCTACTAAATGATGAAAGTTAATAATTTGCTTCGATGTTTCATGATCTACCACGCCCAAATGTTTACAGTTTTCTTGATATACTCTGGAATAATGAGGCGGGATATCGGAGGCTAATATGTATGTATCATCTGGATTTCTTTTAAATGAGCAATGGCGTTATTGATACTGTCAAGAAACCCTCTTGTTTCCATTAAATTAAGTAATGCGGATATTTCGGTAATCAGAGATCTTGTAATTTGTAATGAAAACATTTTCTCTTTTTTACGTTCAATTATGCTAGAAGTAATAATTGAACTGAGCGAACCCAAAACTGCACCGCCAAGGGCTGCAATAACTGGAATCCATTCGTTCGATCCTTTACTTCCAATAGCCTTGATTGATTCAGTTACAAGATTAATTTCTTCTGGGCTCATAGAACACCTTTTATAAAATTGCCATATAGATGGCATGATATTCTACTGTAATTACCTTCAAAATAACACCTTGAAATTTTGATGCAATCTGACAGCCATCTGCATCTGCAATAGAATGTAATAATATTTGTTGGGAACTGTGTCTTAAATGCCATGATTAAGTCAAGAACACGTAATATGAAATGAACACTTCACCTGTTTTTTTCAAAAAAACGGTTCGGTGTTTTCTTTTATAAACCTTTCGGATATGTAGTAGAGAACGATATTATGAATAATATGGATGTAGATTGTTTCACTTCGTCCAGTATTATCAGGCGCTAAATAGCTGTTCCGAATAATAGATCACTGCACTCGTACAGCTTCTACAAGTGACATTGAGCACGCATCGTGCGCTAAGCCTTGTCACTTCAGGCTTTCTCGCCAGATTGCACAAATGCCTTACGCCACAAGGCTTCCGGCAAGATGGAGCACTATTAGGATCAGTTATTTAGCTTGCACCGACCAGACCGCAAACTCATTGCCGCTGGGTTCAACGAAGTGGAAACGGCGTCCACCGGGGAAGTCGAATAGTGGGCGATTGATGGTGCCACCGTGTTGGCTTACCTTGGCTTGGGTCGTTTCAATATCGGCGCTGTAGTCGGGGCCGTAACCGACAAACTGCCAGCCAAATACGGCCTGAAAGAATGCTTTGGTCGCGGCGAGATCCCTGGCCGCAAACTCCACATAGTTCAATTTTTCATGGGCTTTCATGCAGTTCGTCTCCCTCATCATCAGCATCGCTGGGTTCAGCAAGTTGTTCCCACGGGGTCAGTTTAAGCTGCTTGCGCCGTAGCCAGAGCCAAGATGCCATGGTCAGGCCGCAGAATCCCGCAAACAGGGCTGTTTGGCGCAGGGCAAACAGCGGATCTATCCCCATGGGGTGCCAACTGAAAAACCACATCGCCATGCCCCATACCAGACCAATGCCTACCCCGAATAGCAGAACGTTGGTTAGCCAACCCTCATAGTGAGGCGGTTTGACGGGATAACCGAACCTGCGCAGCAGTCTGCACAGCGGTGGATTGTAGTTGGCATGCCATACCCCTTTGTTAGCCAGCTCCTGATGGGCGGCGGCCAGCCGTTCTTCAAATGTCATGGTATTCATCCTTGTGAAATAAGTGGTGCCATACGGTGCTTTTCTGGCTGCATTGTACTGACAAATCGCGGGCATGATGTGGGCTCGCGGTCACGTTCTTTCTCTGTAGAAAAAAAGAACTGGCCTCACCGCACGCTTGCCAATCCACAGCGGCTGCGCCTATAAAGGCCCATTACTCTTGTCCGGATAACAGCAATGAAGACCCATTCTGATGAACTGACCCTGTTTGTGGCGGTGGTGGAGGCGGGTAGTTTTCGCCAGGCGGCGGAGAACCTCGGCATGGATAACTCGGTGGTGAGCCGTGGCATCAAGCGGCTGGAGGAGAAGCTCTCAACAGTTTTGCTCAATCGCACCACCCGCCGGGTCAGTCTGACCGAGGAGGGGAGCTGGTTCTATCAGCGGGCGGTGAAGATCCTGACCGAGATGAGCGAGGCGGAGGGGCATCTGCTGATGCGCCGGGAACAACCCGAAGGGGTGTTGAGAGTCGATGCGGCTACCCCCTTTATTCTGCACCGGCTGGTGCCGCTCATCGGCGAGTTTCGCCGCCGCTACCCTGCCATCGAGTTGCAGCTGCACAGTTCGGAGGGCTTTATCAATCTGATGGAGCGGCGGGTGGACATGGCCATCCGCATCGGCGAGCTGACCGACTCCTCACTGCGCGCACTGCCACTGGGCCGTTCGCGGTTGCGGCTGCTGGCTTCCCCTGGCTATTTGAGCGAGCGCGGCACCCCGCGCCAACCGGCGGATCTGCTGAGCGGTCACGAGCTGCTCGGCTTTTTGCATCCCGATCACCTCAACCACTGGCCGCTGCTCAGTGCCGAGCAGGGGGATCGCTTTGCCATTACCCCCAGCCTGCGAGCCAGCAGCGGCGAAACCTTGCGTCAGCTGGCGTTGGCGGGGCAGGGGATCGTCTGTCTGTCAGATTTCATGACCGGGCCGGATCGGGAGAGCGGCGCGCTGGTGGAGGTGCTGGCCCGCAGCAACAGTGGCGCCTCGCGCCCCATCAATGCGGTCTTCTACTCCGATGCCCAGCGGGATATCCGGCTGCGGGTCTGGCTCGATTTTCTCAAAGAGCAGCTGGGCAGCTATACCCTGTAGTTCAGGTTGGTTTGTGCGGTTTGTTTGAACGGTTCGTCGCTGCGGTTTGTTTGGCGAAGAACAAGCCGCGCCTTCGTTGCGGCCCATCAGCATGAGCCAGGTGGCAGATAAACAGACGGCCGACTTGAGGGTCGGCCGCCGGTTCGGGAAGGTGTGTGAGCTGAAGCGCAGTTAGCGGGGCAGTTTGCCCCATACCCGGCTGAGCAGGGCGCCGCCGATCACCGGCGGAATGGCTAGCAGCAGGGTCCACTGCCATGAAAGGCCGCCGACGGTGGCGGCCAGTACGATGCAGGTGAGCACCACCAGTTGGGCCACCATCATCAGGAAGGTGCCTTCGCGGGGGGTCAAGGTCTCTTTTTGAGTGGCGACGTGGGCTACGGGCGCTTGATTGGTGGTGGGTTTCATGGCGATATCCCTCTGTTGAGTCTGATATCACTAAGCAATGGCCGTTCCACATTTTTTCATGTTAATTATCAATGACTTGCAAGTCTTGTCGTCATTCCCGTTTCGAGAGCGCAGGCAAAATGATTTGCAAAATGAAAACGCCACCCTGCGGTGGCGTCTTGGTTATTGAGAGGGAGAGGGGGAAGCGCCGGGTCTAGCCAATCCGGTATTGGCGGATCTGCTCGTCGATGGCTTTGGCCAGTTCGAACAGTTCGCGGCTGGCGGCATTGCTCTCCTCTGCGTGTTCACGCTGATGCTCGGCCACCATGGCCAGCTCGTCAAGCGCAACTCTGGCTTGCCCCATCTGTTGATCCTGAGCTTGTGCCAGCGCGCTGATTTCGTTGAGTTCCCTTGCTGTCTGGTTAATTTGGCTGGTGGCATCGACCAGCACCTCTCTGGCTTGATGCATCCGGCTATAGCCCTCTTCGCTCAGGGTGTGGGAGCCTGCCATCGAGCTGCTGGCCTGCCGGGTTCCCTCCTGCAGACGCAAGATAAGATCCTGCACATCCTTGGTGGCGGTCTGGGTGCGCACCGCCAGTTGGCGCACCTCGTCGGCCACCACCGCAAAGCCCCGCCCCATATCCCCTGCCCGGGCAGCCTCGATAGCGGCATTGAGGGCCAGCAGGTTGGTCTGGTTCGAGACATCGCGGATGAGGTTCATGATCTGGGTGATGTTGTTGCTGTCCTTGACCACCTCTTCAAGCAGCGCGGACGAGGTGCCGATGCTGCTGCGCAAAGTATCGAGACGATCGGCACTCTGGATCACATCCTGTTCGACACTGAGCATGTGGTCAGCGATGCGCCGGGTCACGTCGCTGACCCCCTCGGAACGGCTGGCGATCTGCTCGGCGTTGTCACCGATGGTGGTGACCACAGTGGTCAGCTCCTGAATGCTCTGGGCCTGCTGGCATGCTTCTCCTGCCAGTGCCTGGGCCTGCTGCATGGATTGGGACGACTGGGCGGAGAGGGCGCTGCCTGACTGCTGGAAGCGGGAGAAGCTCTGGTTAAGACTCTGGATCAGCCGGTTGAAGCTCTGGGCCATCTGGCCCAGCTCCGACTCGTCGGAGAAGTCGAGGCGGGTCGCCAGATCCCGATCGGCGGTGATGTGGTGCATGCCATCGGCAGCCTGACGAATCGGGCGACTGATGGAGTGAGCCAACCAGGCGGAGGCCAGCATCGCCAGAGTGCCGATGGCGAGCGACACCATGATGATGAGCTGGCGTGACTCATGTAATCCCTCTTCCAACTCGGCGCTGTTGATCTCGCCAATCAGCAGCCGGTTGAGGGTGGGGATGTAGCGTACAGCAAGAAGGTAGGTTTCTCCCTCCAGCGTCAGTGCCTCAACTGCCACCTGTTCCCCAGCCTTGGGGATAAGCCGTTTGACGGTATCGAGAAAGGATTGTTGATGGTGAGCGGCATCTTTTTGCTCCAGTGCGGGGTGGATCTCGATATTGCCTCCCATGTCCGCCAGATAGACCTGACCGCTCTTGCCGATCCGATAGCTGCTGATGAGCTTGCTCAGGGTGCTCATGTCGATGGAGGTACCGGCCACCGCCAGGGTATTGCCCTCGTGGGTGACGGCGGTGTTGATATAGAGGGAGGCTCGCTGGTTGAAATCGGAGATGTCGAGGTTCAGTTCGTAAGGTTGATTGCGCTGGAGAAAACCGTAAAACCACTCATCTTTCGGGTCTGACTCGCTCAGCGCTTTCTGGGCGGTGGGGCCGTCACTGAAGTTGAGCAAGGTGTTGGTCTGGCGAGGGGCAATAAAGACGTTACCGCCGAGACGTCGTTGCAGAGCCTGAAAGTAGCGCTCCATCTCGGGCCACTCAGCTTCTGGCATGCCAGCGGTCAGCCAGTCGATGACGAAGCTGTTGCTGGCGAGCGCTTGCGCCTCGGTCAGGTGCTGGGTCAGCTGGGCGGTCAGCTGGTTGGCAATGCGGTCCACACTGCTTGGCAGCTCATAGCGTTCGACCCGCTGCTGTGCCTGCGTGTGGGATATCTGCTCGAGGATCAGGGTGATGCAACTGATGGCGATAACCATCAGTATCGCTACGCCGGAGAGGATCCGGGTGCGGATCCCGAGCCCTGACCAGAGTGAGTGCAGTGTAAAACGGTGTATCGCCCTCTCCATATTTCTCTCCTCCATAAAGAAAGGCCGCATATGCGACCCAGATGATGATTATAGATAGAGAACTCAATTGTGTTGTGGCGGATGATGACAACAGAGGGCGACAGAAAAACAGGAGGGAGCAGTTAGCGGGGAAGTGGGCAGAAAGCGGCAAGGGAAAGCATAAAAAGAGAGGCCGACATTGCGGTCGGCCTCTTGGGTGTTTATCTCAACGGAATGTCGGGTGCCCGATCAATCCTCTTCAGCCCAACGGCGTGAACGTTCAACCGCTTTTTGCCAGCCGCTGTAACGTTTGGCGCGATCGTCTCTGTCCATCTGCGGGATGAACTCGCGGTCCACGCTGAACTTGTCTTCCAGCTCGTCCGAGCTCTTCCAGAAGCCGACTGCCAGACCGGCCAGGAAGGCGGCGCCCATGGCGGTAGTCTCGATGCGGGTCGGACGTACCACCGGGGTGTGCATCATGTCAGCCTGGAACTGCATCAGGAAGTCGTTGGCTACGGCGCCGCCGTCTACCTTGAGAGCTGCCAGCTTGATGCCGGAGTCCTGCTGCATCGCATCCAGCACGTCGCGGCTCTGGTAGGCGATGGATTCCAGCGCGGCGCGGATGATGTGGTTGCGGTTGGCGCCACGGGTCAGACCGACCATGGTGCCGCGAGCATACGGATCCCAGTAGGGGGCGCCCAGACCGACGAAGGCCGGTACCAGATAGACACCGTTGGTATCGCCCACCTTGGAGGCGAAGTAGTCGGTGTCGCGGGCATCGTGAATGATCTTCAGCTCGTCACGCAACCACTGGATGGTGGCGCCGCCCATAAATACAGCACCCTCGAGGGCATAATTCACTTCCCCTTTCGGGCCGATGGCGACGGTAGTCAGCAGGCCGTTGCTGGAGCGAACCGGCTCGGTACCGGTGTTCATCAGCATGAAGCAGCCGGTGCCGTAGGTGTTCTTGGCCATCCCTTTTTCAAAGCAGAGCTGGCCGAACAGGGCAGACTGCTGGTCACCGGCGATACCGGCGATGGGGATGCGGGAGCCGCCACCACGGGTGGTGTAGCCGTACACTTCGGAAGAGGGTTTCACTTCCGGCAGCATGGACATGGGGATGCCCAGCTCGTCCAGCATCTTCTGATCCCACTTCAGCTCGCGGATGTTGTAGAGCATGGTACGGGAGGCGTTGGTCGGGTCGGTGACGTGCACTTCGCCATTGGTCATCTTCCAGACCAGCCAGGTGTCGATGGTGCCAAACAGCAGCTCGCCGTTCATCGCCTTCTCGCGGGCACCTTCCACGTTGTCGAGGATCCACTTCACCTTGGTACCGGAGAAGTAGGCATCCAGCACCAGGCCGGTGTTCTCGCGAACATACTCTTCCAGACCGCGAGCTTTGAGCTCTTCGCAGATGGCGGCGGTGCGGCGGCACTGCCAGACGATGGCGTTGTAGATGGGCTTGCCGGTGGCCTTTTCCCAGACAACGGTAGTTTCACGCTGGTTGGTGATACCGATGGCGGCGATCTCTTCGCTGCGCAGGCCGGTCTTGGCCAGCACTTCGGTAAAGACGGAGGATTGGGTCGCCCAGATCTCCATCGGGTCGTGCTCTACCCAGCCCGCTTTCGGGTAGTGCTGGGTGAATTCGCGCTGGGAGGTACCGACAATGTTGGCATCCTGATCAAACACGATGGCGCGGGAAGAGGTGGTTCCCTGGTCCAGAGCGACGACATATTTCTTTTCAGCAGACATGATGTTCTCCACGTTTCTATTTTCCACGTTTTTATACGTTGGAGGGGGCCGCTCTTATGCGGCAGCCTCTTCTTTGGCGGTTTGGGTCGCTTGCTCGGTGGTGACGACACGGTTGCCCGGGACGCAGGGAGCCAGCACTTTGACATACAGAGCGGTACCAATCTGGGCGCCAACGATGGGGCCAAGGATCGGAACCCAGAAGTAGGGGTTGTCACGACCACCGGTCAGGGCAACATCACCCCAGCCAGCAAAGAACGCGAACAGTTTCGGACCAAAGTCACGGGCCGGGTTCATGGCAAAACCGGTTAACGGGCCAAGGGAGGCACCGATCACCGCGATCAGGATACCGATCAGCAGGGCGGCAGCGAAACCCTTGGGGGCGCCGTTGTTGTTGTCACCCAGCGCCATGATGCCCAGCATCAGGACGGCGGTGATCACCAGCTCGACGGCAAAAGCTTGCATGTTGGTCAGCAGGGCATTGGGGTAGGTGGAGAAGATCCCGGCGGTGCCGAGGCTCTCGACACTGCCGCGCACCACGTTATGGGTCACTTCCCATTGGGTGAAAAGGTTACCATAAAGGAAGTAGACAAGGGCGGCGAAGCAGAAGGCACCGGCCATCTGGGCGATGATGTAGGGCACCACCTTGCGCTTGTCGAAACCGCAGAAGGTCATCAGCGCCAGGGTGACGGCCGGGTTCAGGTGGGCACCTGAAATACCGCCGGTCACATAGATGGCGATGGCCACGCCCAGACCCCAGGTAATGGAAATTTCCCACTGCCCGAAGTTGGCGCCTGCCAGCACCAGTGCCGCCACACATCCGACACCGAAAAATATCAGCAGGCCGGTTCCGATAAACTCGGCGATGCACTCGCCAAGCAGGGTATTGGGTCTTTGTATGCTCATACTTTTATTCCTTATATCCACCCGTAGAGGTTTGATGTTCCGTTCTATCTTTTTGTGTCTATCCGTTGCTGCCGAAAACGTTTCCTTGTTGTTTTTGCGTCTTGCGCAAACGTTATGCTCGTTTGTGCTCGTTATCGGTCGTGACAGAAAATAACCCTTCCCAATAATTTCACCATCCCCCCTCCATAGGAAATGTGGACAAGATCCCACTCATTGCTAAGAAAATGTGACGTAAAGCATCTTGATAACAGCTAGTTACCACTTAGGGGGTAGCTTGCAACCCTTGCCACACAAGGGCTGGCGCTTGCTGAGCAATTTCTCATTTGGAGCTTTTATTTGTAATAAAACTGCAATATTTGAGCATGCATCACAGATTAAATGAGCGCATATGAGCACAATTGGCTCGCTTGCGAATCGGTGGACTCACATGATTCGTTGGAATGGTCAGGGCATCCTCAACCGCCCATAACAACAATAAGGAAGCAGAACATGCTTAGTCTCTTCAGGCCTGCGGCGCACATCGACAGGCTCCCGGCTGACAAGGTCGACCCCTTCTACAAACGCATGCGTTGGCAGGTGTTTTTCGGGATTTTCTTCGGTTACGCCGGCTACTATCTGGTACGGAAAAACTTCAGTCTGGCGATGCCCTATCTGATCGAGCAGGGCTTTTCCCGTGGTGATCTCGGTTTCGCGCTCTCCGGGGTCTCCATTGCCTATGGTCTCTCCAAATTTCTGATGGGGAACGTCTCTGACCGTTCCAACGCCCGTTACTTCCTCTCCGCCGGTCTGCTGCTCTCGGCTGCCATCATGTTCATGATGGGTACCATGCACTGGGCCACCTCCAGCATTGCCATCATGTTCGTGCTGTTGTTCCTGAACGGTTGGGCACAGGGCATGGGCTGGCCGCCCTGCGGTCGCACCATGGTGCATTGGTGGTCACAGAAAGAGCGCGGCGAAGTGGTTGCGGTCTGGAACGTGGCGCACAACGTGGGTGGCGGCATGATTGGCCCGCTGTTTATCCTCGGGATGGGTTGGTTCAACGACTGGCGCAGTGCCTTCTATGTGCCTGCGGCAGCGGCGGCCGCCATCGCAGTGATCGCCTTCTTCGTGATGCGTGATACCCCGCAATCGGTCGGTCTGCCTCCTATCGAGGAGTACAAGAACGACTATCCGAAGGATTACAACGAGAGCCACGAGCAGGAGTTCTCCGCCAAGGAGATCTTCGTCAAGTACGTGCTGCACAACAAACTGCTGTGGTACATCGCGATCGCCAACGCCTTCGTTTACCTCATTCGTTACGGTGTGCTGGACTGGGCGCCAACCTACCTGAAAGAGGCCAAGCACTTCACCGTCGACAACTCCTCCTGGGCTTACTTCCTCTACGAGTGGGCCGGTATTCCGGGCACCCTGCTGTGTGGCTGGATCTCTGACAAGATGTTCCAGGGCCGCCGTGCCCCGGCCGGTATCCTGTTCATGGTGCTGGTGACCCTGGCTGTACTGGTTTACTGGTTCAACCCGGCCGGCAACCCGACCATCGACATGATGGCGCTGGTGGCTATCGGCTTCCTGATCTACGGCCCTGTCATGCTGATTGGCCTCTATGCTCTTGAGCTGGCACCGAAGAAAGCAGCCGGTACTGCGGCAGGTTTCACCGGTCTGTTCGGTTATCTGGGCGGCGCGGTCGCGGCCAACGCCATGCTGGGTTATACCGTTGACCACTTCGGTTGGGATGGCGGCTTCATGGTGCTGACTGTCTCCTGCGTGCTCTCTATCATCCTGCTGGCGATGACCCTCAAGCACGAGAACATTGCCGTTGCGGCCAAGAAAGCGGCTGCCCATAAGGCATAAAACGTGATCCTCAGCTTATTGATCCCAAAGGGGATCAGGTAAACTGCCAAAAGGCCCCGCATCTGCCGGGGCCTTTTTTTGTCTCATCATCGGAGTGCAAGCGTGAAGCAAACCCAACGACATCTGGAGATCCTGGACGTCCTGACGCGGCAGGGATTTGTCTCGACCGACGATCTGGTGACCCACTTTGACGTCAGCCCCCAGACCATTCGCCGGGATCTGAACGATCTCGCCGAACAGAACAAGATCCGGCGCCATCATGGCGGTGCCTCCCTGCATTCGAGTACCGTCAATACCGCCTACAGCGCCCGTAAAGTGATGCAACTCAAGGAGAAAGAGCGCATCGCCCGCGAGGTAGCGGCCAATATTCCCGACGGCTCATCGCTCTTTATCGACATAGGTACCACCACCGAAGCCATTGCCCGCGCCCTGCTCGATCACCGCGAGCTGCGCATCGTCACCAACAACCTCAACGTGGCCAGCATTCTGACGGCCAAGGATGACTTCACCGTCATCATTGCCGGCGGCGAGATCCGTAACCGCGATGGCGGCATCGTGGGGGAGGCGACCCGCGACTTTATCGGCCAGTTTCGCATGGACTATGGCGTCATCGGGATTTCGGGGATCGACAACGACGGCTCCCTGCTCGATTTCGACTATCACGAGGTGAAGATCGCCCAGGCCATCATCGCCCACTCCCGTCAGGTGTTCCTGGCCGCCGACCACACCAAGTTTGGTCGCAATGCCATGGTCAATCTGGGCAATCTCAGCCAGATCCACGCCCTCTTTACCGATCAGGAGCCACCGGAAAAGCTGGCGCGATTGATGGCGCAACACCAGATCGCCTGCCACATCTGCTGACGGCGAAACACGCCAAGGCTGTGCCGGTCGCCCGTCAGGGCGGCCTCCTTTCTCTTTCTCTCCCCCAGTCCCGCACTCATCTCACCCCTTTATGGGTATTGCCAAAACCACTATTCAATCAGGTTTTTTTGGCTATTAACCCGCCGGTTTTGGCCCGACGCCATTCGGTCACTTGCCGTATCACTTTTGCCACCTCTGGCGGGCTGTGGCGATCACACTTTCGCCATAAAATGTTCGTTTGTTGTATTTTCATGTTCTAAAATGAGCGAAATCAAACATTGCTGTTATAGCAATCATAAAAATGAAAGTAGGTGAACATGAGCGAACATTATGATCTGGTCGTCGTCGGTGGCGGCATCAACGGGGTCGGCATCGCAGCCGATGCGGCAGGACGGGGTCTGAAGGTTGCCCTGTTTGAGGCGCAAGATCTCGCCTCTGCCACCTCGTCCAACTCCAGCAAGCTGATCCACGGCGGTTTGCGCTATCTCGAGCATTACGAATTCCGGCTGGTGAAAGAGGCGTTGGCGGAGCGTGAGGTGCTGCTCGGTATGGCGCCTCACATCGCCCGTCCCATGCGTTTTCGCCTGCCGCACCGCCCGCACCTGCGTCCGGCCTGGATGATCCGCGCCGGTCTGTTCCTCTATGACAATCTGGCCAAGCGCGACAAGCTAAAGGGGAGCTGTGGCGTGCGCTTCCTGCCGCAAGATGGTTTGACCGCAGGGATCAACAAGGGGTTTGAATACTCGGATGCCTGGGTCGACGATGCCCGGCTGGTTGTGCTTAACGCCATGATGGCCCGTGACAAGGGGGCCGACGTGCAGACCCGCACCCGTTGCATCAAGGCGGTGCGCGGATCCAAACACTGGACGCTCACTTTGGAGCGGGAAGGGGGCGAGCAGTTCACCGTCACCTGCCGTGGTCTGGTCAATGCGGCGGGCCCCTGGGTCAAGACCTTCTATGACGAGAGCCTGCACGAGAAATCCCCCCGCGGCATTCGCCTTATTAAAGGCAGCCACATGATAGTGCCGCGCATCCATGAGCGCGAAGAGGCCTATATCCTGCAAAACGAAGACAACCGCATCGTCTTCGTCATCCCTTATCAGCAGGACTACTCCCTCATCGGCACCACGGATGTGGAGCACCACGGCAGTCCGCGGGAAGCGAAGATCAGCGAGGCCGAAATTACCTACCTGTGCGAGGTGGTCAACGCCCACTTCACTCGCCAAATTGCGCCGAAAGATGTGATCTGGACCTATGCCGGGGTGCGCCCGCTCTGTGATGACGAGTCAGATTCACCGCAGGCGGTGACCCGCGACTACACCCTCGAACTCTCTGGCGAGTCTGACGGTGCGCCGCTCTTGTCGGTGTTTGGCGGCAAGCTAACCACCTATCGGAAGCTGGCGCAGGCCGCCTGCAACAAGCTCAAGCCCTGGTTCAGCCAGATGGGGGATGACTGGACGGCGACCAGCCGTCTGCCCGGCGGCGAGTTTGACTGCTCGGTACGCGAGCTGGCCCGCGCCTTTGCGCTGGAGTTTGACTGGCTCGATGATCGCAGCGCCCTGCGCATCGCCGAGGCCTATGGCGCCCATGCCCGTCTCTGGCTGAAAGAGGATCGCGGCATTCACTTCGGTGGTGGCCTCTACGAGTCGGAAGTGCGCTATCTCATCGAACGGGAGTGGGCCTGTTCACTGGACGATATCCTCTGGCGCCGCAGCAAGCTGGGGCTGCGCCTGAACGACTCAGAGCAGCAGATGCTGCAGATCTGGCTCGACCAATACCATCAGGCTCTGCGCAAGGCGAGCTGATGAGTGACGGTGGGCAGTGCGCTGCTGCTCACCGCTTTCCACCGTAAATATGCAACAAACCTCTGATAGAACAATTACCTACACACAATAATAAAGAGCATCACATATGAAAAAACTCGCCGTTTCCCTCATCGCCTTGAGCCTTGGGGCCTCCCTCTCATTACCCGTGTTGGCTGCCGATGAAGGCAAGGTGGTGATCGCCCACCGTGGCGCTTCCGGCTACCTGCCCGAGCATACCCTGGAGTCCAAGGCGCTGGCCTATGGCATGGGGGCTGACTATCTGGAGCAGGATCTGGTGATGACCAAGGATGATCAGCTGGTGGTGATGCACGATCACTTCCTCGACGGTATCACCAATGTGGCGGCGCGCTTCCCCGGCCGTGCCCGTCCGGACGGCCGTTACTATGTGGTGGATTTCACCCTGGACGAGGTGCGTTCCCTGCGCATGACCGAGCCGTTCCAGCTGGTGGATGGCAAGCAGGTGCCGGTCTATCCGGCCCGCTTCCCGCTCTGGAAGTCAGACTTCAAGATCCACACCTTCCAGGAGGAGATCGAGATGATCCAGGGGCTCAACAAGAGCACCGGCAAGAACATCGGCATCTACCCGGAGATCAAGGCGCCCTGGTTGTTCCGCCACGAAGGCAAGGATATCTCCAAAGCAGTGCTGAAGGTGCTCAAGGAGTACGGCTATACCGGGAAGGATGACAAGGTCTATCTGCAGTGCTTCGATGCCGATGAACTCAAGCGCATCAACAGCGAGCTGATGCCCGCCATGGGTATGGATCTGAAACTGGTGCAGCTGATGGCCGAGACCGACTGGAACGAGACCATGGTCTACGACGCCAAGGGTAAGGCGACCCCCTACAACTATGACTGGATGTTCAAGCCGGGAGCGATGAAAACCATCGCCAGCTATGCCGAAGGGATTGGCCCGTGGAAACCGATGATCGTCACCGAGCCGGGCACTTTGGGCAAACCGGTCTTCACCGGTATGGTAAAAGAAGCCCATGCGGCGGGCCTGAAAGTTCACCCCTATACCTTCCGTCAGGATGAGGGGCAGATCCCGGCCTATGCCAAGGACTTTACCGATCTGCTCAACATCTTCCTCTATCAAGCCGATGTGGACGGGGTGTTCAGCGACTTCCCTGACAAGGCGGTGGCCGTCATCAAGGCCCATCAAGAGGCGGCCAAATAGCACTCTGGCGCCATTTGGATGCAAAGCGAGGCCAATTGGCCTCGCTTTTTGTTTCAGGTTCCTGTAACGGGAGTGTGCGCCCTGTCAGAAAATAGCCAGATCACGTCATGGTGTGCCGGATCTGCATCATTTTACGCAGTTTTTACGTAGCAGATCGCTGGCATGAAATCGGCAGAGCGGTTAGTCTAGCGGCGTTGAACCAACCCCATGAGGTACAGATGAAAACCGTATTGCGTTTTAGCCTGCTGGGCGCCTTGTTGCTGGGTGGCCATGCCTTCGCCGCCGAGCCGAAAAAATTTGATATCAGCATGTTCCCAGCCGCTGACGTGAATCAGGAACGTGTGGTGATCCGCCTGCCTGAAGTCGAGAAAGAAGCCGACATGATGGTCGAGCTGCAGGTCGGCAAAAAGATGATGGTTGATTGCAACGTACCGCGTTTTGCAGGCAACCTGGAACAGCACAGCGTCAAAGGTTGGGGCTACAACTACCTGAAGCTGGGCAAAGTCTCCGACCCCATCAGCACCCTGATGATGTGCCCGGATAACCAGCAGAAAGAGACCTTCGTCCAGATCTACGGTCAGGGCTTCTTCGTGAACTACAACTCAAAACTGCCGTTCGTGATTTACGTGCCGCAGGAGTATGAAGTGCGCTACCGTCTGTGGCGTGCCGACAACTTGGCCCAACCGGCCATGATTGAGTAAGCATGTTTGAACCAAAGGTTCAGCTGGTTCATCTGATGTGATAAATAAAGCGCCGTATGGCGCTTTATTTTTGCCTGCACAGTCCAAAAAGTGACGTGCAAATTGGCTGCACGTTTACATAAGTTTATTATTTATCAACGTTTTTTGTGTGTTATGCCACAAAATCGGCGTCAGCGATGGGGCAAAGTGACTTCGATAAAAGATATTTATTAACATAGTGAGAAAATTGATTTTGCACTCGGCGATGGCCTGATGATACTTGCCCGCAAAGGTCAAACTAACCAGAAAAAAGAGCACTATGAGCTTCGAATCAGACAAGCGTTTCAACGACTTCAAACATTTTCCCCGTGGCCTGCGTCGCAGTGGTGAATTCACTGTGGCCGAAGCGGACAGTCTGGAAAAGTATGGTACCGCCATGCTGGCACTCTACCAGGGCAACCTTGCACCCCGTGACGATGTCGAGTCCGCCTTCGTCGAGCAGGTCAAATCCGGCGCAGCCGGTGCCAACCCCCATGCCAAGGTGTGGTTCAAGTACCTCAAGGTGATCGGTCCCAAGCGTGTTCATCGCCTCTGCACCGTTGTTGGTGGTGCCAGCGAAGAGAGCAGCGGTGGCGGCAGCTTTGATGTCGGTGGTGGCAGCGGCGGTGGCAGTGACGAGTCCATCGATTAATGGATACCGAGCTGCTTCGGACCTTTATCGAGGTGAGCAAGACCCGGCATTTTGGCCGGGCTGCTGAAAATCTCTACCTGACCCAGTCGGCGGTGAGTTTCCGGATCCGCCAGCTAGAGCAGCAACTGGGTGTCAGTCTGTTTGCCCGTCATCGCAACAACATCCGCCTGACCGCCTCCGGTGAGCGTCTGCTGCCCTACGCAGACGCCATCTTGCACACCCTTGGCCGTGCCAAGCAGGATGTGGCGCTTTCACCGGGATTCAGCCAGCAGTTGGCCATCGGCGCGCCCGCGGTGTTTTGGGAGCTCGATTTCAACGACTGGCTCAACCACATCTATGCGCTGGCGCCCGGTTTGGCGGTACGGCTGGAAACGGCTTCCCGCGAGCACCTCTGCCGTCAGTTGCTTGAGCGCTCCCTCGATCTGGCCCTGCTCTCCGAGCCCACCAAGATCGACGAGATCGCCCTGCATCCCATCGGTGAGCTGGTATTCGAGCTGGTGAGCCGGGATCCGGCCGCCAATGCCGACAACCTGATGCAGATGCCGCATATCCATCTCGACTGGGGCACCAGCTTCGAGCCGCAACCCAGCCGTTTGCAGAGCCTGCAAAAGACCCCGGTGCTGCACTCCAGCTCCGCCAGCATGGCGTTGCAATTTGTGCTGGCCAACGGTGGGGCTGCCTACCTGCCACGGCGAATGGTCAGCCCCTTCCTCGAGAAGGGCGCGCTCCATCTGGTGGAGGGGGGGCAGCCGCTGAGCCGTCCGCTCTATCTCGCCTATCTGGAGAAATCCGATCGCCGGGAGCTGATCGATCAGCTGTTGACCCTGCCACTGGGTTGGCACGACGCCGAGCTGCGCCTCAACGTCGAATAAGCGTCGAGTGTTATCCAAGGAAGAGCCCACCCCACGGTGGGCTCTTCTGTTTGGGGAAAATTGCAGGGAGCGAGGTCACGTAATTGGAGCGGGAGGCTTGGCGTCATCGGCCTGTAACGGTACCTTTTCAGGCTGTTTATCCGATTGAGCACTGACAGGGATGGATTGTAATTGATCGACTTTAGTCACCCCGAATGGCGGGCGCTGGCGCAGCAGTTGCTGAGCCACTCACCTGTGGTGATCCGTGGCCGTCAGTGGCAACCGCTGGTGGGCCTGCTCAAGGATAACCAGCTGCTGCTCGCCCATGGCAACCACAGCTATGAGCTCACCCCGGCCGGGCGGCGCTATCTCACCCGCGAGCTGATGCTGGCCGAGATCGCCACCGCTCCCCCCGAGCCCGAGGAGTGGTTGCATGCTCAGGGCTGGCAATTGGGGGAGCAGGTCAACGAGCGGGTGCTGGCGGCGCTCTATCGCAAGTCAGAGGTGAACTTCACCCCCAACGAGCAGATCGATTTCGAGGACAAGGGGATCCGGCTCTGCGCCGATCAGCTGTTGCGCTTGCGCGCCGCCCAGCCGTTCAACCTCTTTTTCAGCGGCGGCACCCTGATCGACGCAGCCCCCTGGTTGCAGGCGCTGGGGGAGGTGGCCCTGCCCGAGCGCACCCTGGCGGGTCTTGGCAAGATCCTGTGGGGGGAGGGGAGTATCGAGCGGGTGATCACCACAGACAGCGTCGGCGCCTTTGCCGAGATGCCCCTTGATGCTGGCACCTTGCTGGTGTGGGCTCCCCCATCGGCTCCTCTGGCCTTGCAGCAGGTGGTGGCCGCCTTGCCCCCCAATGTGCTGTGGAGTCATCTCACCGCCCTCGACCCTGCAGGAGTGGATCGGCTGCAGGCGCTGGCCCAGCGCTTGGGTCGTCCGGCCAGCTGGTGGCTGCCTCGTGATCTGGCCCCCATCCTTAGCGCGTATGCCCAACCTTTGACCGAGGCTAGGCCCTGGGAACCGAGCCGGATCCCCAAGTCATTGTTAGCAGTTTGTAGCGGCTTGGTTGAGTCCAATGGTGGCTTGTCGGCCGAGGTGTGCGCGCTGGCGCCAGTGTGGCATGCCGTTGGTTGAAATTGGTCTGAAAGCGAGCCAAAAAGCGGTTTTCCCCCATTGAACACGGTGATATAAAGAGTTGACGAAGCGCTCGCCAGATGAGCGCTTTTGTTTATCAAGCCGCTTTGCCACCCAACGAACTCAACGGAATACAGGGAATACCATGTTTGAAAAGGTTGTTGCCGCCCCAGCGGATCCGATCCTGGGCCTGACCGAAGCCTTCCGCGCTGACTCTCGCAGCCACAAGATCAATCTGGGCGTAGGGATCTACAAGGACGAGTCCGGTGCCACCCCCATTCTTCACTGCGTCAAGAAAGCCGAGCAGAAGCTGCTGACCGACGAGAAGACCAAGAACTACCTCGGTATTGAAGGCAATATCGAATATGGCCGTATCGTGCAGCAACTGCTGTTCGGGCAGCATTCTGCGCTGGTTGCCAGCGGCCGCGCCAAGACCGCCCAAGCGCCGGGCGGTACCGGTGCCCTGCGTATCGCGGCCGAATTCGTGGTGCGCAACGGTCTGGCCAAGACCATCTGGATCTCCGATCCCACCTGGGCCAACCACGTCAGCGTGTTCCAGGCCGCCGGTCTGACCGTCAAGTGGTACAAGTACTACGACGCCGCCACCAAGGGACTCGACTTTGCCGCCATGCAGGCCTCGCTGGCCGAAGTGCAGCCGGGTGAGCTGGTGCTGCTGCACGGTTGCTGCCACAACCCGACCGGTATCGACCCCACTAGCGATCAGTGGCGCGCGCTGGCCAAGCAGAGTGCTGCTGCCGGCTGGTTGCCGCTGTTTGACTTCGCCTATCAGGGTTTTGCCCGTGGTATCGAAGAGGATGCCGAAGGTCTGCGGATTTTCGCCGAGTGCCATGACGAGCTGCTGGTGGCGAGCTCTTTCTCCAAGAACTTCGGCCTCTACAATGAGCGGGTCGGCGCCTTCACGCTGGTGAGCGCGACCAAGGAGATCGCCGACGTGGCCTTCACTCAGGTCAAGACAGTGATCCGTGCCAACTACTCCAACCCGCCGTCACACGGCGCTGCTGTGGTCACCGCCGTGGTGAGCGATCCAGCTCTCTATGCCGAGTGGGTCGAAGAAGTGGCTGCCATGCGGGTGCGCATTCGCGAGATGCGCGAACTGCTGGTAGAGAAGCTGGCTGCCCTCGGCGTGAGCCAGGATTTCAGCTTTATCCGCGAGCAGAACGGCATGTTTTCCTTCTCCGGTCTCACCAAGGATCAGGTGGAGCGCCTCAAGAGCGAATTTGCCATCTACATCGTCGGCTCCGGCCGGATCAGCGTAGCCGGGATTACCCGCGCCAATATCGATCCTCTGTGCGAGGCGATCGCCAAGGTGCTGTAATCGCATCGCCTTGCGCTCTGGTTCTATGCCATGAAAAAGCCCGTCACCTTGGTGACGGGCTTTTTTGATCGCCAACGGCTGATCGCCAAACAAGGGTAAGGGCGGCTCAGTGGTGGCGGACACCCTGCCACAGCTTGCGCAGTTGCAACAGCAGCGCGGTCAGGGCGCCGCCGCTCAGGGCGGTGAGTACCGCCAGCAGCAGGCTGCCGAGCAGGAAGGGAGGCACCAGGGTCGCAGCCTCCTGCTCCAGCCAGTGGAGGGTCCAGCTGAGGTGGAAAGGCTCCGGCGTCTTGTGCAGCACCAGACAGCCGGTGCGATAGGCGTAGAGATACATGAATGGCAGGGTCAGCGGATTGTTGAACCAGACCGCCAGCAGCGCCAGCGGCAGGTTGAGGCTGAATGCCAGCGCCAGACCGACTGCGATGAGCGAGTGCATCGGGATGGGGAACCAGCAGGCGAAGATCCCGGCCGCTACCGCGCCGCTCAGGGCGCGGGTTCCCCCTTGCCAGAGGGCTGGGGCAAGCAGTCGTTCACCAAACAGGGCAAACCACTTCTGCTGGCGCAGGGTATCGGGATCTAGCTTGAAGCGGGCAAACCAGCGACTCAGCATGGGCGTGCCATCTTGCGTTTTTGCCACTGACGTACCGTGCTGATCCGCCAGAAGGTGCGGATCAGGGTGTAACCGATAAGGGAACTGAGCAGGGCCAGGATCAGCGAGCCCAGCAACAGCGGTGGTGCCACTGTGCCCAGTACCGAGACCAGCCACTCCCAGGTGAATTCAATCTCGATCTGCTGCGCCGAATGTCCCAGCAACTGGCAACCAACCAGATAGGCGCCATAGAGCAGGGGAGGCATTGTAAAGGGGTTGGAGAGCCAGACCAGCGCCACCGAGAGCGGCAGATTGACCCGGCACAGGATGGCGCCTCCGGCGGCCAGCAGCATCTGGCAGGGGAGCGGCACCCAGGCCATGAAGAGGCCCACCGCAAAGGCCCCGGCGGCCGAGCGGCGGTTGAGGTGCCAGAGGTTGGCATCGAGCAGCAGTTTGCCGAACAGCCGCAGGTGCTTGTGTTCTTTCAGGGTTTGCTGATCGGGCATCCAGCGTTTAATGAGTCGTTTGGGCATATTGAAACCTTGCTAAATACTTGCTCCATGGATCTGCGTCTGTTGTCGTTTGCCCTGGGGGCAAGCTCCTCACTGTTCTGGGCATGGTTACCTTCACTCGCATGGGGGGGCCTGTTGCTGTCCCTGCTGATCCCCCTTGCATATTGTCGTGCCTGGCGGTGGCTGTTTCTCCTGCTCGGCATCCTCTGGATGCAGGCCAATCTTGCCTATCGGCTGGCCTGGCTGGAGCGGTTGGGCGATCAGACGAGCCACATGATAACCGCACAGCTGCAAAGTGCAGAGCCCGAGGGGGATAAATTTGTCCGGCTGCTGCTGCGGGTGAGCACCCTCGACGAGCAACCGGTGACACCTGAGCCCCTGATCCGGGTCAATGCCTACAAGGCATTACCCGCCATGACAGTGGGCAGCCGGATCACCCTGGTGACCTCGTTGAAACCGGCTCACGGTCTGGCCAACGAGGCGGGGCTGGATGGGCGGCGTCTGCTGCTGGGCAAAGGGATCACCGCCACCGGCAATTTGCGCCGGGTGATCGACATTCAACAAGCACCTGTGGGGTGGCGCGAACGCTGGTTGGGCGCGGCGACCGAGAGTTGGCGTCCGCTTGACCATGCCCCCTTGCTGGCGGCGCTCACTTTTGGCGAGCAGAGCGGCATCACGGATGCCCAGTGGGAGCTGTTTCGCGGCAGCGGCCTGACTCACATAATCGCCATCTCAGGGCAACACATTGCGCTGGTGGCGGTGCTCGGGTGGTGGTTGGGCAGGCTGTTTGGTCTGCGCGGCGCCATCATCACCTCCCTGCTGTTTGCCGCCGTCTACAGCGCGTTGGCCGGGTTTGCTGTGGCCACCGAGCGGGCCCTGATCATGGTGCTGGTGTGGAGCGTGTTGCGCTGGAGTCGGCGAGAGTGGCCGGCCTGGCGCATCTGGCTGTGGGCCTTTGTGGTATTGACCCTCTGGGATCCCTTCGCCCTCTATTCGGCCGGCTTCTGGCTCTCGTTTCTGGCGGTGGCCATCTTGCTGCTGGTGGGATATCTCCACGACAAGCCGGGGCTCTGGCAGATCCAGCTCTGGCTGCTACTCGGTCTGCTGCCGCTGCAACTGGCGTTGTTCGAGGGGATCGCGCCCCTTGCCATGGTGATCAACCTGTTGGCGGTGCCGCTCTTTTGTATCGCCATCATCCCGCTGGCCCTGATCGGTGTGCTGCTTGCACCGCTTTCCACCTCGCTTGCCTATGTCCTGTTCTGGCTGGCGGATCTGGGGCTCGGGTGGGTGCTGACCATCCTGAATTGGCTGGCAGACCAACTGCAACTGTGGTGGCCACTGCCCGGTTGGTGGCTGCCACTCTGCACCCTGCTGTTGCTGCTCTGGTTCGCCGCACAGTGGCGCCCGGCACGCTGGCTCTGGTTACCGGGTGCCCTTGCGCTGGTGTTGGTGTGCTGGCCAACGCCTGCCCGCTGGCAACTGCGGGTGCTGGATGTGGGGCAGGGGCTGGCGGTGCTGATCAGCAAGGGGGAGCGCGCCATCCTCTATGACACCGGCGATCGTTATCCCGGAGGCTACAACATGGCGGACGCGGTGATCCTGCCTCAGCTAAGCCATCTGGGGATCCGGGTGATTGATCGCCTCATCATCAGCCACAAGGATCGGGACCATGCCGGCAATCGCAAGCGACTGCTCAGCGCCATGCCGGTGCGTCACGAGCTCTCCTCTTATCCCTTCAGTGAGGGAACGACGCTCTGCCAGCGTGGGCAACAGTGGCGCTGGCAGGGGCTCTCGTTTGCAGTGCTCTGGCCCGAGCGCCCCGGTGGCGGGCGCAATAATGATGGCTGCGTGGTGCGTATCAGCGATGGGCAGCGCAGCGTGCTGCTGAGCGCAGATATCGAGCGGCAAGCCGAGCAACGGCTGGTGGCGCTGGAGGGGGATGGGTTGGCCAGCACCTTGCTGGTGAGCCCCCATCATGGCAGTCGCACCTCCTCCACGCTCCCGTTTGTCGCGGCGGTGGCGGCAAAGGATGTGATCCACAGCGCCGGTTTTATGAATCAGTGGGGCTTTCCCCGTCCAGATGTGGTGGCCCGCTATCGGGATACCCGCCAGTGGATCACCGGTCAGCAAGGGGCGATGCTGGTCGAACCCACTGCAGCGGGCTTGAGCGTCACTGCCGAGCGAGATCTGGGGCCCTGGTACCGGCGCAGTGGTGAGTGGTGGCGGCCGAGAGTGTGGTTTGAGCAATAATCCGTCATTTCCGCAGCGGATGGATTCTATATCGGTGGCGACGCTTGGTGTAATCCTGCGCTTTGGCTAGAATAGCCCGTCATTTCCATTACTAACGGCTATTCATGCAACAAGAAACCTCACAAGAGAGCTGGCCAGTATTCAAACGCCTGCTCGGTTATGTCCGTGATCGCAAGCTGGGCCTGGTCGGTGGCATCATCGGGATGCTGGGCTACGCCGCCGTGGATACCACCTTTGTCTACTCCATCAAGCCGCTGATCGATCAGGGCATCAATGGCAACGACAGCACCGTTTTGAAATGGATGCCCTTCTTCGTCCTCGGCATCGTTGCCCTGCGCGGTGTCGCCAACTTTCTCTCCAACTACTGCATGGCCTGGGTTGGCAACCACGTCGTGATGCGTCTGCAACAGCAGGTGTTCAATCACATGGTGGCGATGCCGATGAGCTTCTTCGACCGTCAGAATACCGGTCATCTGCTCTCCAAGGTGACCTATGACGCCAGTCAGGTCTCCTCGGCGGCGAGCACCACGCTGGTGACCCTGGTGCGGGAAGGGGCGACCGTAGTCGGCCTGCTCGGCCTGATGTTCTGGCACTCCTGGCAGCTGTCGGTGATTTTCCTGGTGGTTGGCCCACTGGTGGGGGTCATCATCGGCCTTATCAGCCGCCGTTTCCGCCAGATCAGCCGTCATATTCAGCAGGCGGTAGGGGATATCACCACCTCCACCGAGCAGATGCTCAAAGGGCACAAAGAGGTGCTGATGTTTGGTGGCCAGAAGGTGGAAGAGAAGCGCTTCTTCCAGGTCAGCAACAACATGCGCCAGCAGACCATGAAGATGGTCGCGGCTGATGCCATCGGCAGCCCTGTGGTGCAGATGGTTGCCTCCATCGCGCTGGCGGCCTTCCTCTACGTCGCGACCATTGACAGCGTCAAATCAACCCTGACTGCCGGTACGTTTACCGTCATGATCACCTCCATGATGATGCTGCTCAAGCCGCTGAAAAGCCTGACCGACGTCAACAACCAGTTCCAGCGTGCCATCACCGCCTGCCACAGCCTGTTTGGCCTGCTCGACACCGAGCCGGAGCAGGATACCGGCACCCGCACTCTGGAGCGTGCTCGCGGTGAGATCGAGTTTCGCAACGTCACCTTCACCTACCCGACCAAGGATACCCCGGCGCTGCACAACGTCAGCTTCAAGGTGGAGGCGGGTAAGTCGGTGGCGCTGGTGGGCCGTTCCGGCTCTGGCAAGAGTACCATTGCCAGCCTGCTGACCCGCTTCTACGACATCGATCAGGGCGAGATCCTGCTGGATGGCATCAACATCCGCGAATACAAGTTGAGCGAGCTGCGCAAGCAGTACGCGCTGGTCTCCCAGCATGTCCACCTGTTCAACGACTCGGTGGCCAACAACATCGCCTACGCGGCAGAAGACAAATACAGCCGCGACCAGATCGTGCAGGCTGCCCGCATCGCTCATGCCGACGAATTCGTCAGCAAGATGAGCAACGGGTATGACACTGTGGTTGGCGAGAACGGTGCATCCCTCTCCGGTGGTCAGCGTCAGCGTGTTGCCATCGCCCGCGCCCTGCTGCGCGATGCGCCGGTTCTGCTGCTGGATGAGGCCACCTCGGCCCTCGATACCGAGTCCGAGCGCCACATTCAGGCGGCTATCGACGAGCTTTGCAAGGCGCGTACCTCGCTGGTGATCGCCCACCGTCTCTCCACCATCGAGAAGGCAGACGAGATCCTGGTAATCGACGAAGGTCATATCGTCGAGCGCGGGAACCACGAAGCATTGATGGAGCAGCGTGGCACCTATGCCCAGCTGCGCGCTATTCAGTTTGGCAACGCGGGAAGCAAGGCCTGATGCTGGAACGGCTCTGGTATCGCAAAAGTGGCTGGCGCTGGTTGCTGGCCCCCTTTGCCCTGCTGTTTGCCATCATCAGCGGCACCCGCCGCTACGCCTATCGTCACGGCTGGCGCAAGGGGTATAGCTCCTCCTTGCCGGTGATCGTGGTGGGCAATATTTCGGTGGGGGGCAACGGCAAGACGCCAGTGGTGGTCTGGCTGGTGGATCAGTTGCAAGCCCGCGGCTATCGCCCCGGGGTGGTGAGCCGTGGTTATGGCGGCAAGGCGCCCCATTACCCCTATCGGCTGGATAAGACCAGCACCACGGCACAGGCGGGGGATGAGCCGGTGCTGATTGCCCGGCGCTGCGGCTGTCCGGTGGTGGTTGCCCCGAAACGTGCCGACGCGGTACGACTGCTGGAGCAGAGCGGTGAGGTGGATATCATCATCACCGACGATGGCCTGCAGCACTACGCGCTGGCCCGCGACATCGAGCTGGTGGTGGTGGACGGAGCGCGCCGTTTCGGCAACGCCTGCCTGTTGCCGATGGGGCCGCTGCGCGAGCCGGTCACTCGTCTCAAACGGGTGGACGCCATCATCTGCAACGGCGGCGAGCCGGGCAAGGGGGAGTACCCCATGCAACTGGTCGCCGACACCCCGCGCCGGGTGCGCGACGATGCGCCGCTTGTAGCCCCTTTGTCGGGGCCGGTTGATGCGCTGGCGGGGATTGGTCATCCGCCCCGCTTCTTTGCCACCCTGGAAGGGCTCGGCTATCAGCTGGATCAGCAGGCAGCCTACGGCGATCATCACCCCTTCGATCGGGATGAGCTGGTGGGGCGCTTTGCCAGCAAGCCGCTGCTGATGACCGAGAAGGATGCGGTCAAGTGCCGCCCGTTTGCCCTCGATAACTGGTGGTATCTGCCGGTCAGCGCCGAGTTGCCCGCCTCCCTGCTCGATGCCCTGCTGCACAAGCTGGGGGCGAAGGCAAAGGGCGCGACCAGGGCACAAGATTAATCTCTCTCGCCTGAATGGGGGAGAAGTGGACCAATAGCGGTCCCGTATGGAATATCTGGTTGCTCGACATCCATCGCTGGCGTGATGAAGCCGCCAGCGCGACATCGTTGAAGGAGTATCGTTTTGGCTTTGGACATCAAGTTGCTCGACATCATCGCCTGCCCGGTCTGCAAGGGTAAGCTGCATTACAACAAAGCGGTTCATGAGTTGGTCTGCCGCTTCGACAAGCTGGCCTATCCGCTGGAGGAGGGGATCCCGGTACTACTGGAGAACCGTGCCCGTCCGCTCAACAGCGATGAGCTGCCGTCATGAGTTTCGTCGTCGTCATTCCGGCCCGCTATGCGTCAACACGCCTGCCGGGCAAGCCGCTGGCGGATATCCATGGCAAGCCCATGGTGCAGCACGTGGTGGAGAAAGCCCTGCAATCGGGGGCCGATCGGGTGATCGTCGCCACTGACGATGCCCGGGTACAGCAGGCACTGCTGAGCACCGGCGTCGAGGTGTGCATGACCTCACCGGATCACCAGTCCGGCACCGAGCGTCTGGCCGAGGTGTGCCGTCACTACGGCTTTGCCGCCGATACCATCATCGTCAATGTGCAAGGGGATGAGCCGCTCATTCCGCCCGCCATCATTCGTCAGGTGGCGGACAATCTGGCCGCTGCCACGGCGCCGATGGCGACCTTGTCGGTGCCGATCAAGGATGCCGAAGAGGCGTTCAACCCGAACGCAGTGAAAGTGGTGACTGACAAGGATGGCTACGCCCTCTACTTCAGTCGCGCCAGCATTCCTTGGGATCGGGATCGCTTTGCCAAGAGCCATGAGCAGATTGGTGACCACTACCAGCGTCATATCGGTATCTATGCCTATCGCGCCGGCTTTATCCAGCGTTACGTAGACTGGGCACCGAGCGTGCTGGAGCAGGTCGAGGCGCTGGAGCAGCTGCGGGTGCTCTGGTACGGGGAGAAGATCCACGTCGCCCAGGCCCTTGAAGCGCCGCCTGTCGGGGTGGATACCCAGGCCGATCTGGAGAAGGTGCGCGCCTTTTTGGCCAAGTGATGGCCACAGCACTAACGTCATGAAGAACGGTGTCGCAAGGCACCGTTTTTTGTTTTGAAATTTTATATAATTATTTGATTTTAAACGCTAAACATGGGTTTTCTCAAACTTTTGGCGTGCATGGTTTGCCAAAGCGACGAGTTTGGTTATGATGCAAGACGCCCTGTTAACCCTAACCGGGCGGCTAAAACGAGATAAAACGGGGTGTTTGGGTGATAAATGTATTCCTGGTCGATGATCATGAGCTGGTGCGTACAGGGATAAGACGCATTCTTGAAGATGTGCGCGGGATCAAGGTGGTGGGCGAGGCACAGAGCGGCGAGACCGCAGTCACTTTCTGTCGCCAACACCATCCGGACGTGATCCTGATGGACATGAACATGCCGGGTATTGGTGGTCTGGAAGCGACCCGCAAAATTCTGCGGATCCGCCCCGATGTGCGCATCATAGTGCTGACCATTCATTCAGAAAATCCGTTCCCCACAAAGGTGATGCAGGCAGGCGCCGCCGGTTACCTGACCAAGGGGGCTGCCCCTGACGAGATGATCCAGGCGATCCGGTTGGTGCACTCCGGTCAGCGCTACATCTCCCCGGAGATTGCCCAGCAGATGGCCCTCAGCCAGTTTGCCTCCGCTGACGAGAATCCCTTCAAGTCCCTTTCCGAGCGCGAGCTGCAGATCATGATGATGATCACCAAGGGGCAGAAGGTGACCGATATCTCCGAGCAGCTCAACCTGAGCCCGAAGACGGTCAACAGCTACCGCTATCGGCTGTTCAGCAAGCTGGGGATCAACGGTGACGTGGAACTGACCCATCTGGCCATTCGCTATGGCATGCTGGATGCCGATACCCTCTAATCGGGTGGCGTGTGGTCACAAAGGCGGCGCGTGCCGCCTTTTTGCTTTTCTGTCCTTTTGCTTTTCAGGCGGCGGGGGCAGTATGCTCTGCCCGTCAATTTTTGCCTTTGTGTGAGCCGAGCAGCTGATGACCCTCTCTCCCGAACCTCTCTTCGACAGCAAGGCGTTTCTGAGCGCCGTCACCCATCAGAGTGGCGTCTACCGCATGTATGACAGCGGTGGCACCGTGATCTATGTGGGCAAGGCCAAGGATCTGAAAAAGCGGCTCGCCTCCTACTTTCGCACCAACGTCGACAGCATCAAGACCCGCACCCTGGTGCGACAGATCGCCGATATCCAGGTTACCGTCACCCACACCGAGACCGAGGCGCTGATCCTCGAGCACAACCTGATCAAGCAGTACCAGCCCCGTTACAACGTGCTGCTGAGGGACGACAAATCCTACCCCTGGATCATCATCACCGCGCACCAGCATCCACGCATCGGCGTGCATCGCGGTGCCCGCAAGATCAAAGGAGAGTACTTCGGCCCATACCCCTCTGGCGGCGCGGTGCGCGATAGTTTGCATCTGATGCAGAAAATATTTCCGGTACGCCAGTGCGAGGATGCGGTCTATGCCAACCGCACCCGTCCCTGCCTGCTCTATCAGCTCAAGCGTTGCGCCGGCCCTTGCGTGGCTGGATTGGTGAGCGAGGCCGAATATACCCAGCAGGTGGAGCTGGCCAAACTGTTTCTGGCGGGCAAGAACCAGCAGGTGATTGGCGAACTGGTGGGCAAGATGGAGTCCGCCAGCGGCGATCTGCGCTTTGAAGAGGCAGCTCGCTATCGGGATCAGATCCTGGCGCTGCGCCGGGTCACCGAACAGCAGTCGGTGAGCGGCAACGTGCTGGACGAGCTGGATGTGGTGGGGGTCGCCTTCCAGCAAGGTGCTGCTTGCATCCACGTGCTCTTTATCCGTCAGGGCAAGGTGCTGGGTTCGCGCAGCTACTTCCCGAAAGTGCCGGCTGACACCCCGCTCGATGAGGTGGTGCAATCCTTCCTGCTGCAGTTCTATCTGTCGGGGCAGGGGGGACGGCAGATCCCGAGCGAGGTGCTGCTTGATGTGGCCCTTGAGGATGAAAGCGTCATCGCCGAAACCCTGAGCCAGACAGCTGGCTACAAGGTGCGGGTGGTGAGCCGTACCCGCGCCGAACGGGCCCGCTTTATCAAGCTCGCCTCCATCAACGCCGAGACGGCGCTGCGCTCGCGGCTGGCTCACAAGAGCACCATCACCGCTCGCTATGATCAGCTGGAAGAGCTGCTGGAGCTGGAGCGCCCCATCGCCCGCATGGAGTGTTTCGATATCTCCCACACCATGGGGGAGCGCACCGTGGCCTCTTGCGTGGTGTTCAACCGGGAGGGGCCGCTCTCATCGGAATATCGTCGTTTTAATATCGACGGTATCACTGGCGGTGATGACTACGCGGCGATGGAGCAGGCGCTGGAGCGCCGCTTTGGCAAGCAGCAGGAGCCGGACAAGGTGCCTGATGTGCTGTTTATTGACGGTGGCCTCGGCCAGTTGCGCCGCGCCGAAGAGATCCTGGCCCGTCAGCTGGAGTTTCTCGGCGGCAAATATCCGCTGCTGGTGGGGATTGCCAAGGGGGTCACCCGCAAGGCGGGGTTGGAAACGCTTATCATGGGGGAGAGCCACGAAGAGCTGCATTTGCCGGCAGATATGCCCGCTTTGCACCTTATTCAGCATATTCGCGATGAATCCCACCGTTTTGCCATTACCGGCCACCGGGCCAGACGGGCCAAGGCCCGCACCAGCAGTAGTCTGGAGGATATTCCGGGGGTGGGGCCGAAACGGCGGCAGGCACTGCTCAAATATCTGGGCGGCCTGCAGGAGGTCAAAAAGGCGAGCGTGGATGAACTGGCCAAGGTACCCGGCATCAGTCAGGAGCTGGCCCAGACCATCCACGATGGCTTGCACAGCGCCTGAGCAGGGTTAGCAGCATGGCAAAATCGCTAACTCCTTGATGCACAAGAGCCGTGACGCGGGGGGGCCGTAAATGCCATAATGGCCCCCGCATTTTGAGAAGATTGATGGATTAAAAAGACCAAGACGGGCGCCAGTGCGGTTGCATCGCAAATCGGCTTTGGCGCACTATGTAGCGACGTACAAGAAGTGGCTGAAAATAATGACAAACATACCTAACCTGTTGACGTTTTTCCGGATTTTGCTCATTCCCGTCTTCGTCATCCTGTTCTATCTGCCTTATCAATGGTCCTATCTGGCTGCCGCCATCGTCTTTATTCTGGCCGCTGCCACCGACTGGTTTGATGGCTATCTGGCTCGCAAGCTCAATCAGTCCACCGCCTTTGGCGCCTTCCTCGACCCGGTTGCCGACAAGATCATGGTCGCCGCCGCACTGGTGGTTATCGTCGAACACTACAACACCATCTGGGTGACCATCCCCGCCATGACCATGATTGGCCGCGAGATCATCATCTCCGCCCTGCGTGAGTGGATGGCCGAGCTAGGCAAACGCTCCTCGGTGGCGGTCAGCTGGATTGGCAAGTGGAAGACCATGATCCAGATGGTGTCGCTCACCGGTCTTATCTGGCAATACAACGTCTGGATGGTGTGGCTCGCCTATGTGATGCTCTATGTCGCCACCGTGCTCACCTTCTGGTCGATGTTCCAGTACATGAAGGCCGCCTGGGGCGATTTGACCCACCACGCCAACCTGTGAGTCACCCGCACCGCAAGGTGAGGTTTCCGCTGATTTGAGGCAGGAAACGGCCAAAGGCGCTAAAACCGTTCAAAAAGGGCAAAAAATGCCCGAACGATCAGGTAATTAAATATTTCTGGTTGACTGGGCGAGGAACATCGCTAGAATGCGTCCTCGTAGTCAGGCAGTCAGCCAGACCAATGCGGGAATAGCTCAGTTGGTAGAGCACGACCTTGCCAAGGTCGGGGTCGCGAGTTCGAGTCTCGTTTCCCGCTCCAAATTCAGACAATAGAGAGCCAACTCTCTTTTGCATGGCGCGTTAGCAAAGCGGTTATGCAGCGGATTGCAAATCCGTTTAGTCCGGTTCGACTCCGGAACGTGCCTCCATATTGACAAGCCCGCCACGCGAGCTTGATACCGATTGCGGTGCCCGAGTGGTGAAATCGGTAGACACAAGGGATTTAAAATCCCTCGACGTTCGCGTCGTGCCGGTTCGATTCCGGCCTCGGGCACCATTAAAATCAAAGAGTTACGAAAGGCCACTAGAAATAGTGGCCTTTTTCTTTTTCCTAAATGGCGCCAAAATGGCGACAGCGATTGTGTCGAGTCCACTGCTTCATAACAACAAAGCCTGCTGAAGGCAGGCTTTTATAGGGGTCTGTATATAGCCGAGGGATTTACCTCGTGGGGCAGGGTATGGCCGCTTACTTCCACCACTCCTTACCCGGTAAGTTATTCCATTCTCCAACCGGGTATTCATGGCCATGAAAGCGCTGCGTGGTGCCTAATGTTCTCTGACTGGTGGTCTGAGAGGCTCCGTCCTGCTCTACGGTCCCTGTTTTCGCTTTGGTTACTACTCTCAGATCATTTAGCCCGTTAGATATCCCTGACAGGACTTGGAGGAAAGCCCTCATCACTTTGGTCTGCTGCGCTTGCGATGCTCCCTCGTTCTGTTTTTATGATTATCTGGTTCGTAGGAGAGTAATTAACCGTGAGTGCATGCAACAGTGCCGTTAGTTGCGCCGTTTGTTCAAAGAGAGCCGGGATTCCGCAGGCAGTCGCGCCTTGATGTCGATGATGCGAACGCTGGGGTATCAGATTGGCCGATTCAAAGTCCGTAACCTGATGAAGGAATCCGGGTTGGCATCCAAACAGCCGGGCGCACACCGTTATAAGGTGCCCGGTCTGCACGACCGGATATTCCCGATCTGCTGGCCCGCAAATTTGATGTCCAGCAACTCAATCAGGTGTGGCTATATCACCTAGGTTTGGGCAGGGGCTAGTTGGCATTATCTGGCTGTGATGCTCGACCTGCATACCCAGCGAGTTGTGGGCTGGACGATCTCTGGTAAGCCTGATGTAGATCTGGCCATCAAAGCTCTGGAGATGCCCTATCAGCAGCGGGCTTGTCAATCAGGGTGTGCTGTTTCACTCCGACCAGGGCAGCCAATAGGGCAGTCGGGCATTTCGGCAACGACAGTGGCGCTATCGCATGGCCTGGAGCATGAATCATGGTGGTAACTGCTGGGATAACGTCCCGATGGAGTTGCTGTTCAGAAGCTTGAAGTCACAGTGGCTCCCAGCAACGGGATACCTGAACCTGCGGGAAGCGAAGCTGGATATCAGCTATTACCTGATGGATTGCTAGGCGTTGTTGCCCAAATCGATGCAGCTTGAATGGAACTAGCTGAGGACTCGGTGATCTGCTCATCACCATCCTCTTCAAGTTTGCATCATGGGCATTTCGCTGCACCCCATCACCAACTGGCCTAAATACAACAAGTCTTTGATTCACCGTGGTTCACCCACCTTCTGGGTTGATGCCGAGGCCATGAGCAACTGGTTTCACCACGACTATCACGGACGGCAAGGCCGCAGCCAGTTCTACACCAACCAGACCATCTGTACCTTCCTGATGCTCAAGGGAATTTTCAACTTCACCCCGCGGGCCACTCGGGGACTACTCGACTCCCTGCTCGAGTTGAGGAATCTGGCGTTGTGCGCACCGGACTATAGCTGTGTCTGCAAGCGAGCCCGTATGGTGAAAGTGGCTTATCGCTCCCCCCAAGGGGACGCGTTACCGACTTGGTTATCGACTCAACCGGGCTGAAGGTGTTTGGTGAAGGTGAGTGAAAGGTCAGCAAACACTGCGCCGAAAAACGGCGAGTGTGGCGCAAGTTGCATCTGGCGGTAGATCCGGTGAGCCACGATATCGTGGCGGCGGAAGTCTCGCTGGGACATGTTTATGCGGATGGCGCCGACGACAGTAAAGCCAGCCATCAGCTTATCTAGCGCACAGGGGGCGACAGCCTGTATCCTGACTAGCGAAAGCACGGCGTTATGGAAAAGGGACACCCGAGAAATGATGCTGTGTTGTGATGCGCAAGGAAGGGCTAGCGGACTGGAAGAAGATATCGGGGTATCACCGTCGCTCGCTGGCCGAGACGGTGATGTATCGGTTCAAGCAGTTGTTGGCGGGGAAAATCAGTCTGCGTAACTAAACGGCCAAGTGGGAGACGTCATGGCGTATGTAAGCGCCATAAACAAACTCAATACCCTGGGTCTACCTGTCAGAAAACCCCGAGTGTTGCGGTCACCAGGGGCTGGGGAAGTCATGACTTGCTGGGGGATTTGGGCAACAACGCCGATTACTACAACTGGCGGCATCCACATCAACACAATTACGGGGTCACGCCAGCAAAAGCCGAGGATCCGCCTAATCAAGAGTCCGGATTTAGTTGACCACTACAGACTGTGCTTGAGTTCATGTTACAATTTGTCAATCTTTCACTATCTACGTCAACCATATGCAAAACCAGAAAAGCAATAGGATTGATTTCGCAAACACTCTAAGAGGCTTTGCTGCATTAGCTGTAGTTATTTCACATTACTATGGCGTTTTTTGGTCAAGCCGTGCAGCTGTAGAGGTGTTAACAAATGCGCCAATGCTTCCCTTTGAAACGCATGCAATTCCTATTTATGTTTCATTATTAAACGCCTTTTCATTATTTAATTGGGGGGCATATGGTGTAGCATTATTTTTTATCATTAGTGGCTTCGTAATTCCATTTTCTTTGCAAAAAACAAGTTGGTTTGGTTTTACTATCAATCGAATGCTGCGAATTGTGCCAACATATATTGTAGGTTTTAGTATTACGTTGGTTGCCATTTTAATTAGCTCGCATTATTTTTCAAGGGAGTGGCCATTCACTACTCAAGAGGTATTGATTCATTACATACCTGGTATTAGAGATGTCTTATGGTCAAGAGGTATTGATGGAATAGTGTGGACGCTAGAGATAGAAATGAAGTTTTATTTTGTCTGTGCGTTATTGATTGTGCTATTTCGAAAGCAATCAACCATGGTTTTTTTAGCCCCGATATTTATCTTCATAGCATCGATTGTTATTAATAAGTATATTCCCGGTTGGGGTAATACGGATGCAAGGTTGTGGCAATTGGCAATGACCTTTATGACAGTGTCGCAATATATTATATATATGTTCATTGGGGTGGTGTTTCACTATGTCCAACGTGGTCGTATTGAAAGAGACAAAGCATATCTTTTAATTGGAGTGATTTTTTGCCTTTTCTGTTTGCAATGGTATATTGGCCCCGCAGCTGCCGGAATAACGGTAGCATGGAGCTATGCATTTGCATTGTTGACCTTCATTTTTGCATTTACGTATCAGGATTTTTTCAGGTCAAACAAGTTCTTCGATTTCCTGGCAGATATAAGCTACCCACTTTATGTGATACATGGTGTCGCTGGCTATGTAGCGCTTAGAATCTTACTCGATCTTGGCATGAAAGCTTGGGTTTCACTGTTGATTGTGACTGGTGGGTGCATATTTTTATCTTGGGTTTTACATAAGCTAGTGGAAAAGCCATCCCAACGAGTTGGTAAAAAATTGGCTGGCTACTTTATTATCAAAAAAAATGACTGTAGAGTTAATAATGAAGTGGCCGTTAGTCATTTAAATTAAGTCTATTAAGCTGCTGTACAGATCTAGTTATCACCTGACACCGGCCTCAAGCCGGTGTCTTGTTTACGCTACTTTAGAGCGCACTTCCTTCGGTATCAATTTCAGACCCTTCTTGAACATGCTGTAGGGCGTCAGTCCCTCCATCATCCTGCCCTGATGCGGCCGCTGGGTGTTGTAGTGCGCCAGGTAGCTACCCAGGTCTGTCTGCATCTGCTCTACCGACTCATACCAGGTCGTCCTCCCCTTGATACGGAAGTGTTCATCCAGCAGTGTGCGATGCAGCCGTTCGATAAAGCCGTTGCTCTGCGGCCTGCGTACCTTGGTTGTCCGGTGCTCAATCCCCTCCAGTTGCAGGAACAGCTCGTAGGGATGATGGTCTGGGCGCCCACAGAACTCGCGCCCGTTATCCGACAGGATGGTATAGACCCGTGCCTCGTGGGCCTCGAAAAACGACTGTACCGTTTCATTGAGCACATAGACCGAGGTCACCGGCAGCTTGCTGGTGTAGAGCCGTCCCCAGGCGTGGCGGCTGTAGCAGTCCAGCACGGTTTGCAGATACACCTGCCAACCCCTTGGATCGCGCCGACGAAGAAGGTGCCGACAGCCACCAGTTCTCCGGTGTAGTGGACCTCAATCTGACGTTCTCGAAACTCTGGGCTGAGACGCTCGAACAGGCGAAGTTACTCGTCATTGAGCTCTTTGGCGAGCTCTGGCAGGCTGAGTTTTTCTCGTTGCAGGTCTACGGTGACTCCAGATAACACAGTAGGGGGCACTGTTTTGTTATCCGGTTTGAAGCCATATGACCACTCCCTTTTGTGGACAACTGTCAGGTGAATACCAACTCCATACAGCCAGGGAGTGGCACCAGAGTCGGCTAGCCATGCACCAGCGCGGCGGCGGCCACCTTGTGACGGGCAATAAGCTGCTCGATATCCAGCCCCTCGATGGCACCGTCCACCACCCGCCACTTGCCACCCACCATCACCCGATCGGCCCGCTCGGCGCCGCACAAGATCAGGGCCGCGATGGGGTCGTGACTGCCGCTAAAGCGCAGGTCGTCGAGCTTGAACAGCGCCAGATCTGCCTGCATGCCGGGCAGCAGCTCACCGAGATCGCTGCGCCCGAGCAGCCGGGCCGAGCCTACGGTCGCCCACTCCAGCACCTTGCGCGGAGTGATGCGCTCGGCGCCGTAGCGCAGCCGCTGCAGATAGAGGGCCTGACGGGCCTCCTGCATCAGGTTCGAGGCATCGTTGGAGGCCGAGCCATCCACCCCGAGCCCCACCGGCGCACCGGCTGCCTCCAGATCCAGGGTCGGGCAGATGCCGGAGGCGAGCCGCATATTGGAGACCGGACAGTGGCACACCCCGGTGCCCGCCGCCCCCAGCCGCGCAATCTCGTCCGGATTGAAGTGGATGCCGTGGGCCAGCCAGGTGCGATCGCCAAGCCAGCCCACCTTTTCGAGATAATCGACGGTGCGCAGGCCAAAGCGTGCAAGGCAGAACGCCTCCTCATCCAGCGTCTCCGCCAGATGGGTGTGCAGCCGCACATCGAGCTCGGCCGCAAGTCTGGCGCTCTCCACCATGATCTCCTCGGTCACCGAGAAGGGGGAGCAAGGGGCCAGCGCAATCTGGATCTGCGCCCCGGCGCCGCGCTCGTGATACTGGCGCACCAGCCGCAGACTGTCATCGAGGATCTGCTGCTGCCCCTGCACCGTGTGGCGCGGCGGCAAGCCCCCCTCATCTTCGCCAAGGCTCATGGAGCCACGGGTCAGCATGGCGCGCATCCCCAGCTCACGCACCGCCGCCACCTGAATATCGATGGACTCCTCCATCCCGCGCGGGAAGAGGTAGTGGTGATCGGCCGCCGTGGTGCAACCCGAGAGCAGCAGCTCCGCCATCGCCACCTTGCTCGCCAGCGCCAGAGCGTCGGGCGTCAATCTGGCCCAGACCGGATAGAGAGTCTTGAGCCAAGGGAAGAGCGGCTGATTGACCACCGGCCCCCAGGCGCGGGTCAGGGTCTGGTAGAAGTGGTGGTGGGTATTGATAAGGCCCGGCAGCACCACATGGTCGCGAGCATCGAACAGCTGTTCGCACGGTCGGGCAGGCTGTTGGCCTGCCGCCAGCACCTCGCTTATCAGACCGTTTTCAATCACCAGCCCGCCGCGGCCATCGACCGTTTCGGGGGTAAAGGTGGCAAGGGGGGTTTTAATCCAGATACGGGTAGCGGACATGGCCGACTCCTCCATCAGTGACACATAGGGGTGAGCCAGCTCAGTTATACCCTGTCTGCTGATCCAGAGGCGGCGGTCAGCGACCGCGGCCAACCCAGTCTAGACATACGGCGCAAAAAGTCTGTGATCGCCGTTTTGAATCAAGGTGATAGCGACGGATTACCCAAGGCGACCATCCACACAAGGTTTACCCCGCAATTAATCAACCAGTGATTAACAAAAGCTTGTGCCAGCGCAAAAAAACCTCTGGTTTCTGATAGTTGCGTGATAGCCGCCATAGTTAAGCGCTCAATGAATCCGTAAGATATTTGGCGGCGCCTGTTGGCCCCTTTTCCCAAACCAAGGTCAACGGCGCAATGTGGCAGCGACAGTCAGGGGCGGTAGCGTCTTTCACGGAGACCAGCCGGTCTCCCGCCCCTGCGCCAAGGCAACCGTCCCCTCTCCTCCTGCGGGAGAGGGTTAGGGTGAGGGGTCGCCAACCCCGTTGGCATGACTTCGCCAGCAGGGTCGGTAGGGTCGATTAGCGAAGCGTAATCGTCCGCGGTAACCGCTCCCCTTACAGGTGAAGCCCATGGCGCAATCCGCCAAGCCTGTTGCCGCAAGCAAACCCGCGTCGAATAGAGGTGCAATTCACTTCGTTCATTGCACCCTACGGTATGGGACAAACGGGATCACCCCGGCGAACAACAAGGGGCAACACCCAACCCGCAACGCCGAGGCCGGTTAACAGGCGTAGGGTGCACCAAGCGCAGCGCATTGCACCAAGGTAACCGTCCCCTGCCTATTCGGGGCACAGATTGGGCGGGTTGTTAGCTCGCAGCCAGCCCCTCGACCACCCTATGGCGAGAGCAGATTGTCACTCCTATGCAACAGGTGTCATCGCCATGGTTGCATAGGTGAAAAATCATGGTGAGTATAACGGCAAGCGGCACCCATCCCTTTCGGGAAGCGGTTTTATATTGAAGGCCCGATAGTAAGTATTTCACCGTAATAACGACTTATTTCTCGAACCTCTGATTATGCTTCGTCAATCGAACCTACGACCTTCTAAACGATGATCTAATGCTTGATTCTACGAAATCCAAAAATATTTTTCTTTAGCACAGCAATATGAAAACTAACTAGCCACCTAAAAGGCATCAGAATCAATTAAATTTTTTATTGAAAAAACAAGGAGGTTTTATGCTAAAAGTGAACTTTGTTGGCGCTGTTAATGGCGTCAGTGGCTCTTGTTCTTGGTTACATCACACTGACTCGGACATTCAATTTCTTGTCGATTGTGGTGCTTATCAAGGTGGTGATGAGCCGCAAAGAGTAGAAAAGTTTGAGGATTTTCCATTCGATGCAGAGCAAATTAGCTTTATTTTACTTACCCATGCCCACCTAGATCATTGCGGTTTAATTCCTACATTAATTGAGTATGGTTTCACTGGAAAAGTCTATGCCACTAAAGCTACTAAAGAAATTGTAGAGGTAATGTTGTTGGACTCATTAAAAATAAGCGGAATGGACCAATGTCTTTTAAAAGAAATATCATGGTTTTTGATTGATGAACAACCATTTAAATGGGGGAAAACAATATCTCTATCAGATGGACTAAAGTTTACATATTTACGAAGTAGCCATATTCTTGGAGCTGCTCACATTTCATTATCTTGGAAAACCCCAAATAGTCCTGACAGCAAATGGAAAACTATTTTGTTTAGTGGCGATATCGGTGTTAATGTAGATGGTGCTGAATATTTACCGTTACTCAAATCTGAACATTACCCTTTTCCGCAAACTGACTATATGGTCATAGAGTCAACATATGGTTCTAGAAACAGAGAACCAACAGTTAAATCAAAAGATAACCGTATCGCTGAACTGTGGAAAGTTATTAACAACGTTTGTATAAATAATGACGGCACACTGTTAGTTCCTGCATTTTCATTGCATAGAACTCAGGAGTTAATATGTGACATCTGGGCTGCAATTGAAAAAAACATGCCACCAACTTATGATGAAAATAACAAGCCAAAGAGATTTCCATGGTGTGTCCACTCGCCTCTTGGTAATAAAATATCAACTATTTATAGCGATAGACTATTTGATAAAACATCGACTGGAAAAGGCATGTACATAAATGAGTCATTATTGCAAACACTGGGGTTTGATGACTATTCAAAATTAAAAGACCTTTTTGAAAAAGATAATAATGTGTCCGAACGTCAAATTTTAAGAAAGATTGGTACCAATCAAAAATCCTCAATCAAGACACCAGAAGATGTTATCCGAAAAAGACACAAAATAATTATTGCAAGCTCAGGAATGTGCAATGCAGGGCCTGTTGTCGATTATCTTGATTTATTATCTGATAATTCCAACAATGCGATTATAATTACTGGTTATCAGGCCAAAGAAGCCAATGGTAGCTCCACGCTAACTCAAAGAATGAAAAATAGTAAAGCATCTATTTTTGACTTCTCCAGTTATTACTCTGCCCATGCTGATCAGTCTGGTCTAGTTGATTTCGTTTTGAACACTCAAAACACTGAACAATCCAATTGCAACCCTGTAACAATATTCATTAATCACGGTTCAGATGATAGTAAGGCTGGACTAAAAAACAAATTAATTGAAGGTGTAGATCTGTCAAAGAGAAAAATAAAAGACATATATCTTGCAAGCTCACAATGGTTTGATCTTGACGCGGGTACCTATCTTCCAGATACATCAGATGATACGCTCACTCTATCATTAGATCAAAAAATAGACTTGTTAGGAAATGAATTGAAAGAAATAAAGATCATGCTCAGAAGACTGCTGAGAAAAACTACACTAAAGAAGTGAACTGTCATTCATATTATTTTGGATTTTTGACGTCAATATGATCTTACGTTATTTTGAAGATGAAAAACCGCAGCCTTGAGCTGCGGTTTTTATTTCTATTCCCCAAACACACTTCTATCCCAACTAAAAAACTATTTCCCCAACCCCTTGCACTGCTCTCCCCCTGCGGCGGGATAAGCGGTGAGCGTCTCATAGAGGGCGGCGCGCAGGCTGCCGGATTGGCAGAAATCACAGCTGCCGCCAGCGTCGATATCGGTGATGCGGGCGCCTTGCGGCCCGTCCAGTACCAGATAAGTGCTGACAAAACGGTAGGTGCCGCTGGGGGCGTCAAGCGGGGTGCCCGGTTCGCCAAAGGTGAAACGCACCTTGACCTCGCTGCGATCCCGGCTGCCGGCGATGGCGCGCGACGAGAGGATCTCCGAGCCCAGCAGGTTATCCCAGGCGTTGGGCAGGAAGGGGTTGCCCTCGACAAAGGGGGGCTTCTCGTCAGGGGCCTCGCGGGTGGCTATTTCGCGCGCCTTTGAGGCGGCATTGAGCAGGCAGAGCAGCTCGGGGGAGACGATAGCGGGCAGCGCGCCGCCAAGCTCGTTCTGATAGAGGCCACTCGGTTTGACTGCGCGCTCCCAGTCGAGAAACTGGGCCACCTTGGCCTTGGCGCGGGCACTGGCGGCTGGATCGAGTTTGCCGCTGGTGGTGGTGCCCGCATGGGCCGGGGCGATCAGGGCCGCCGCAGAGAGGGCCAGTGCCAGCAAGGGCCAGCTGGATATCTTCATGATGCCATCTTCCTTATGTTCGCTTGCATGGGCCGAGCCTTGAACAAAGCGCAGGGCCCTGAAAAAAAGAGCGCAGCCCAAGGGCTGCGCTCTGCGTCAGGTCGTCAACCGGCGGCCCTTAGGCACGGCGCCAGCTGGTCTTGCCGGCGCTGTCTTCCAGCACTATGCCCATCTCGGTGAGACGGTTGCGGGCGGCATCCGCCGCAGCCCAGTTCTTGTCGGCACGGGCCTGATTGCGCTCGGCGATCAGGCGCTCGATCTCGGCAACCTCTTCGTCCGCTTCATCACCCTTCAAGAAAGCCTCAGGGTCTTGCTGCAGGATGCCGAGCACGGCGCCCAGCTCGCGCAGACGGGCGCCCAGCGCGGCGGCAACGGCCATGTCCTCGCCCTTCTGGCGGTTGATCTCGCGCACCAGATCGAACAGGGCGGAGTAGGCTTCCGGGGTGTTGAAGTCGTCGTCCATCGCATCAACGAAGCGAGCCACCTGCTCGTCACCACCGGCAGCAGCGGCTACCGGCAGATCGCGCAGAGCGGTGTACATGCGCTCCAGCGCGGCGCGGGCTTGCTTGAGGTTATCTTCCGAGTAGTTGAGCTGGCTGCGGTAGTGGCCAGACATCAGGAAGTAACGGACGGTTTCGGCGTCGTAGTGGGCCAGCACATCGCGGATGGTGAAGAAGTTGCCAAGGGATTTGGACATCTTCTCTTTATCCACCATCACCATGCCGCTGTGCATCCAGGTGTTGACGTAGTCGCCACCGTGGGCGCAGCAGGACTGGGCGATCTCGTTCTCGTGGTGCGGGAACTGCAGATCGGAGCCGCCGCCGTGGATGTCGAAGTGGTTGCCAAGGTGCTTGGAGTTCATGGCGGAGCACTCGATGTGCCAGCCAGGACGGCCCGGACCCCAGGGGCTTTCCCAAGTCGGCTCGCCCGGTTTGGACATCTTCCACAGCACGAAGTCGAGCGGGTTGCGCTTGGCATCGACCACGTCAACGCGGGCACCGGCTTGCAGTTGCTCCAGATCCTGACCGGAGAGCTTGCCGTAGTCGGCGTAGGATTCGACGATAAACATCACGTCGCCGTTATCGGCCACATAGGCGTGCTCTTTATCCAGCAGGGATTGCACCAGCTCGATGATCTCTTCGATGTGCTGGGTGGCACGCGGTTCGATATCCGGGCGCACCATGCCGAGGGCGTCGAAGTCGGCGTGCATGTCGCCAATCAGACGCTCGGTCAGCTCGTCGCAGGTGACGCGGGTTTCAGCGGCACGCTTGATGATCTTGTCATCCACGTCGGTGATGTTGCGCACGTAGGTGAGGTCATAACCGGCGTAACGCAGGTAGCGAGCGACCACATCAAAGGCGACGAAGGTGCGGCCGTGGCCGATATGACAGTGATCGTAGATGGTGACACCACACACATACATGCCCACCTTGCCCGGGTGGATAGGTTTGAATTCTTCTTTTTGACGAGTGAGTGTGTTGTATATCTTCAGCATCTTCTAACCACTGCCTGTGAGTAAAATGGTTGGTCATAATACCCCGTTCAGGGGCAGAAAACGAGGCAGAAAACGTGGCCAATCCCGCCTGCCAGCACGGTTACGGCGCCAGAGAGACTATGCCGCCAGCCCCTGATGGGCTAGAATTGCCACCACTTTATGCCATACACCTGCGGGCACTTCGTCGTCCGCATCAAATGAAAGGACATATCATGGTCACTCTGCACACCAATCACGGCGACATCACCCTCACCCTGAACGCTGAAAAAGCCCCGGAAACCGTGGCCAACTTCCTGCAATACTGCCGTGACGGTCACTACGACAACACCATTTTCCACCGCGTCATCGACGGCTTCATGATCCAGGGCGGCGGCTATGCCCCGGGCTTTGAAGAGAAAGACACTCGCGCTCCCATCAAGAACGAAGCGGCCAACGGTCTCTCCAACAAGATCGGCACCATCGCCATGGCCCGCACCATGGAGCCGCACTCTGCCAGCGCCCAGTTCTTCATCAACGTGAACAACAACGACTTCCTCGACTTCAAATCCGCTACCACCCAGGGTTTCGGCTACTGCGTATTCGGTGAAGTGACTGCCGGTATGGACGTGGTCAACAAGATCAAGGGCGTCAAGACCGGTAACTACGGCCGCATCCACCAGGACGTGCCGGTAGAAGACGTGGTGATCACCAAGGTGACCCTTGCTGACTGATCTCTGCCGACTCGGCACTGACAAAACTGCGGCCCCGGCCGCAGTTTTTCCATCTGCCTCCTCCACTGCCAGCCCAAACTGGCGCCGCCTCGACTATCTGGCCCACGGCAACCCGCGCCAGCGCTCGGCCCATGCCCTGCTCACCGCCGGTGTGTGGGATGAGCTGGCCGCGCAGTGCGCCGATATGGCACTGGTGAGCACGCTCGCCATCGGCCTGGATCGGCCGGGCAGCGATCTCGATATCCTCTGCCAGCATCCAGATCCCGCCGAGTTTGCCGCTACTTTTGCAGAGCAAGGCTGGCAGGCGAGCGACAAAGGCGACAATGTCTGGCTGCTGGAGCGCACCTTTTCCTGCCTCGAGCAGAAGAGTATCGATAGCGATTGCTACAAGAGCGATGCCTGCTGGCTACTGGAGCTCTATGTCACCCCAGCTCCCATCGAGATGCAGAACGGCTGGCGCCACCTCACCTTGATGGCGGCCCTGCTAGAGCGTTTTGGTGATGCCTTCTACCGTGACGTGCTACGTCTGCGCCTTGAAGAGGGACTAAAAGGGGAGGCGGCCATGTGCCGGTTGCTGGGGCTGGAGGGCGATCCTTATGAAGCGCTGCTGACGCTGGAGGGATGCAATCTGGCCGAGCTGTCATGGCAGCCGCCATCCCGTGACGATATCCATACCTCAACTAGCGCGATGGCGCCCGCAGCACACGATCCGTCCCCTGTTGTGTCTACTATCTCTGCCACCCCTGTTTGCCCTGTTTCGACCGAGAGCCCGATCCCCACATCATGAGCACCCTCTTTATCAGTGACATTCACCTCTCTGCCCAGCGGCCCGATATGACCGCGGCACTGGTGCGCTTTCTCGAGCACGACGCCCCCGGCGCCGATGCCCTCTATGTGCTGGGGGATCTCTTCGAATTCTGGATTGGCGATGATGACCCCAATCCGCTCCATCAACAGATGGCCGATGCCTTTTTGGCCCTGAGCCAGCAGAACGTGCCCATCTACTTTATCCACGGCAACCGTGACTTTCTGCTGGGCCAGCAGTTTGCCAAGCGCGCGGGGATGACCCTGCTGGGGGACCCCTGCGTGATCGACCTCTATGGGGAGCGGGTGGTGCTGAGCCACGGCGATCTGCTCTGCACCCTGGATCTGGGGTATCAGAAGTTTCGTCGTATCACCCAGCTCAAATGGCTGCGCTGGCTCTTTTTGCGACTGCCGCTTGCCCGCCGTCAGGCCATCGCCAGCAAGATGCGCGGCCAAAGCCAGATGGAGAATGCCCACAAGAGCCAGATCATCATGGATGTGACGCCCGCGGCGGTGGACGACACCCTGCGCGCCCACGACTGCCGGATGATGATCCACGGCCACACCCACAGACCCGCCATCCACGACTTCACCCTGGACGGCCAGCATGCCCGCCGCATCGTGCTGGGAGACTGGTTCGAGCAAGGCTCGGTGCTGGTCTGCCGCCCCGGCGAGCAGCGGCTGGAAATGCGGGCGCTGGCAATGATCGGCCCCGCCGCTCACCCATCCGTCTGACATCCCCCTGCGAGGGTTGCAGGCAAAACCTGCGGCCCGGCATCCCCTGTTAACCCGGTGAAGCGACTCATTACGGTGAGCTCAGGCTGGTATGGCCTGTGCTGATGGGGTGCTCGCCCCATCCCTATCGGTTCTGCTGCGCCAGCAACACCAAATACGGCAAACGCCGGCCAAAAAACACATCCAACATGCTGAAAATAAAGATAATTAACCATTCAATCAGCGTTGAAATAAACGAAACCGCTCATTAGACTACCGACTCCTCCCACCCGTCGTAACACAAGGAACGTATCAAACAATGAAAAAGACGGTTCTCACCCCCTTACTGGCGCTGTTGATCACAGGCTGTGGCGGCGGTGATGGCGAACAGGAAGAGACCCCTATCCGCCCCCCTGTCACCCCCAACTATTTCGAGGCATCCAGCCAGAGCAGCGCGGGCGGACAGTTGAACCCCACCAGCCTGCGGTTGGCGGCGGGTGAACAGGGGCGCTTCTCGGTACAGGCTGACAGCGGTTACCTCCTGACCGAGATAAGCGGCTGTGATGGCACCCTGGACGGCCTCACCTATACCACTGGCCCCATGCGCAGCGATTGCCAGATCTCGGCCAGCTTCACGCAGGAGAGTGCAGCCGTCTATTTCAACGCCACCACCCAAGCTTCTCTGGGAGGCGCGGTCAGTCCCGACTACCTGCGCCTGAATGCGGGTGAACAGGGGCGTTTCACCGTGCAGCCCGAGAGTGGCTTCGTGTTGGCAAACATCACAGGGTGTGAAGGCACCCTGACGGGTAACACCTACACCACAGGCCCCATGCGTGGTGATTGCCAAATCTCGGCCAGCTTTATCAGCGATGCCGCCAATGCCATTACCCGGGAAGATCATACCCTTGCCAGCGAGCAATCCCTGATCGCCCATGCCCGCGCGGCGATTGCTGACAGTGAGACGCACCGCACCGAGCTGGTTCGCAGCCTCTATCAGGGGATGGCACAGATCAGCTGGAACCCGAGCCACGACTCCATCACCTTTTCCAGCTTCCAGCCTGAGAGCACGGTGACCCTGCTCCCCTCCAACATCAATGGCAAGGGGGAGAGCGAGATCCGGGGGCTGGTGATGGTCTCCGAGCAAGCCGATTACCGTCAGGCTGCCATGGGGGCGAACCTGTTTTCCGTTGACCGCACAGCGCAGAGCGAGGCGCTGCTCAAGGGGCTGATTGGCTGGCTGACCCGGGGCAAGGATAGCGATGGCCTGCGCATCATTACCACCCAGATGCCAAGCCGCGCCGATAGCGTCTATTTTCCCCACAACGAAGGCGTGCGGGACTGGCTCAAGGCGATCTATCCCGACAAGCACAGCATCAACCCGGCCAATACCTGCGATTATCAGGCGCTGAGCGACTGTATCGACACCATGGCGCCGGAGCTTATCGTGATCAGCGATATCGACCGCCAGGGGCTGGGGTATCAGGGGATCGCACAGGGGATCGCCAAGGCCAAAGCGGCCGGGATCCCGCTGCTGCTCTCCAACTATCGGCGCGATGCCAGCCCGCTGCTAAGCCCCCTCTATCTCGATATGGGGCTGGTCACCTGGGGCAACTACTGGTCAAAACTCAGAGCCAGCGATCTGGCAGTGAACACCATCATGGCACCCGACGCCCAGCTGATGGCGGTCGATACCCTGCTTGGCAACCTTCAGGATCGCAACTTCACGACCCAGTGGCTCGATAGCTGCGGCGGCAACTTTATCAATTGCGGTGGCTCGGAGAGCTTCAACCAGCAGTTCAAGCTGGGTGCCGACTGGCTGAGAAATGGGGCCATCACCCTCGACAAGGCCGGGATCAGTCCCTTTGCCCGTGACGGCGTGACACTGTTGCCCGCCACCCTGCTGCTGGCCGACAAATACCGTGCCGCCATCGACTACCCGATTGCCTGGGATGAGCATCAATCCTGGCAGCAGGCGATGTTTGCCGACTGGCTGGTGAGCTATGCCCGCACCCGTACCCCGGCCCAGCCCGATCTGGGGGAGTACGTCACCGATCGCAACAAGGTGGTGAAGGGACAAGCGGCTCACTACGCCTATCCCGCAACGCTCACCGACAGTCGGCGCATTGCGGTTCCCTACAGCGGGCAGTGGACCACCACCGGCTGGTATGCCCTGCCGGGACAAACCATCACCCTGAGACGCACCGATAACGCCGATGTGTCCGCTACCGTCCGACTCAACTACCACAGGCCCAATACCAATCGCGCCTATGAGCAGAAGATCTATCGAGCCCCGCTGGAGCTGGCCACCGGGCGGCTGATCTTGGCCAAGGGGGGCAGTGTCACCTTCACCTCGCCCTATGGCGGCCCTATCTACCTCTATCTGGAAGGGGCGGCTGCATCGCTGGCCGTCCAGGTGAGCGCCACGGGCGTCACCCGTCATCCGGCCATCATGGATTTCAGTGATGAGCAGCAGATACGAGAGTTCAACGAGCGGCTGGAACAAACCGAGCTGCCCCATATCGATCTGCGGGCCGATGGCGCCGAACAGCATCTGCGCCGGGATCGCTTCACCAAGGCGGTTGGTGGCGTCATCCCCGACACCAATGCCCTGCTCGACAGCATCGCCCGGGATCACATCAATGGTGTCTACACCCTGGCGGGCCTGAAAATTCAGGGCAAGGGGCTCGATGAGTCGCTGCCTGCGGATGTTAAAAACGCCTGCGTGGCACTGTTGGGGGAGGGGTGTCTCGATGAATCGCTCCATACCCGCACCATCATCCAGCATGCCAACTATGACCAGAATGCCCATTGCGGCAGCGGTTGCAGTGGCAACCCGTGGGACTCTTCCGGCAGCATCAGCCCGACCGGCTGGCTCGACAATCACGAACTGGGCCACAACCTACAGACCAACCGGTTGAACGTGCAGTACGCTGCGGCAGACGATGCCGACAACTGGAGTGGCTACGGCAGCCGGGCGGGGGAAAACTCCAACAACATCTTCCCTTATGTGGTGAAGTGGCGCGCCCATTATCTGAGAGATGGCAACACGGCGCCCATCAAGGATGGACACATGAATCACAAGGATCTCTTCTATGTGTTCATGTCTGATGCGGCGCAGGTACGGGACAGGAGTGGCAACCGCGTCGTGCTCGGGGCCAACTGCAAGGTGCTCGATACCGGCGAGAGTCGCTACGAAGCCCCCTGGAAGAGCAATGCCTACGCCGTCCACAACGGCTATCGCATGGCGTTTTATATCCAGATGGCATTACGCGCCCACCGTATGCTCCTGACTGATGGCACCCGGCTGAACGATGGCTTCACTCTCTTCACCCTGCTCTATCAGCATTCACGGATCTTCGGCGCGGTAGCCGACAGTGAAGCGCAGTGGAATGCCAACAAGGATAGGCTCGGCTTTAGCCTGTTCCCCTACTCGGGGCATGCGGTCTATGGCGGCAAACGGGTGCGCGACATACCGGGCAATGACTTTATGCTGGTTGCACTCAGTCGGCTCACCGGCTGGGACTGGCGCAATCACTTCGATCTGCTTGGCCTGCGTTACTCCAGCCTCGCGGTCGCTCAGGTGCAGGCCAACCAGCGTTATGGCAGCCTGCCGATGGGGATGTATGTGCTGGAGGATGACCTGCCCCCAGCCAACATGAGCGAAGGCGTCACATTCCTGCCGCTCTCTGAAAGCGACGGATCCACCCTCTGGCCCCGCAACAGCGGCTCGCCAAGCGCCTGCCCAACACCCTGAATCCGGTCATCACGATAACCACAACAAGCGCCCGGCAGGGCGCTTGTTGTTTATCCAGCCTTTGGCCCCATAGTGGATGCCGAGAAGGTTGGGGAGTCTGCGTGGAGAAGAACGAGCCGAAAATGTGTAAGCCTGTGTAAGGACTAGACACATCTCTGGCCCATCCACGCAGCAATGTTACAGCACCGTCATCTGACCGGCATAGAGGATGAAGTAGCGCAGCAGCAAGATCCCCACCAGGCTCAGGCTGCAGACCAGCACCAGGTGGGAGCGCTGGAGCTGGCGAGCTGGCGAGCTGAACAGCCCCAACAGTTGGGGAAGCAGGATGCCGATGCCAATCACGCCAAACCAGAAGACCTGCGACCAGAAGCCGCCGCCTATGGCCGCCCACATCGCTGCCTCCCGCTGGCCGCCACCGAAGTAGAGGCCGGTGAAGAAGCAGACCAGCAAGAAGATCTCGATAGCCACGATGGGACGCTCGAAGCGGTGCACAAAGCTCACCCCCTTGCTATGGCTGCTCTCCTTGAACAGAGTCACCGCCAGCAAGATGGTGGAGGCGACCCCCGAGCTGATACCGGATACCAGAAACAGCGCCGGCAGGATCGGGTTGTTGAGCATGGGGTAGGTCTTGAGCGCCGAGAGCAGGAAGCCGGTATAGGCCCCCAGCAGTACGGCCAGCAACAACAACAGGGGAGTAAGCAGTCGCTCAAGCTGTGCCATCTTGCCTATCAGGGTATCGATGAAGGCGAACCTGTCTGCCAGCAGGTGCCGCCGCAACCCCTCGATCTCGGCTCTGAAGACCACCGCCAGCCAGGCAAACAACACCGTCATATAGACCTGAAACAGCATGACCCCCATCGACATCACGGAATCGAACTGATAGTGGAACATCAGCTTCCAGAAAGTCCAGGGTCGCGCCAGGTGGAAGATGAGGATCAGCAGCCCCAGTATCACGCTGAGCGGGGCCAGAATGGCGGTCGCCCTGATGATGCCGCTCTCGCTGCCGGCCCCGCGCTGGCGCAACAGCACCGAGAGGGTGACTGAACCGGCGGAGATCCCCAGCAGAAAGAGGTAGATGGCGATGGGACCATCCCAGACCAGTGAGTCGAAGTGAAATGCGTTATGCCACATGGTACATACCTCCCGTTTCGCTACTCACCATCTGCAGAGGGATACCGTCATGATGCGGGTTATGAGGACTCATGATTTTACCTCCCCTTTCGGTACCCGATACATCTTGGGCGAGGTGCCGAGGAACTGTTTGTAGCGATAGGTGGTTTCATGCACCAGCCGTCTGGCGATCGGGCTGTGAGGATCATCCAGATTGCCGAACACCAGCGCCTTGGTAGGGCAGGCTTCGACACAGGCGGGTTGCTTGCCGTTGGCCAGATTGGTTTTGCGGCAAAAGTCGCACTTGTCGGCAATGCGGGTGACCGGGTTGATAAAGCGTACCTGATAAGGGCAGGCCGCCAGACAGTAGCGGCAGCCGACACAGAGATCGGGGTTAATGTCGACGATGCCATCCTCGGCCCGGATATGGGATGCACCCGTCGGGCAGACATGCACACAGGGGGCGTTATCACAGTGCTGGCAGGACTTGCGGAAAAACCGGTACTCCTGATCCGGATATTCACCCACAGGGCCGGAGCGCAGGATCTGCAGGCGGGCTACCCCTTGTGGCACCTGATTGACTTCCCGGCAGGCATCCATGCAGGCGGTACAACCGATGCAGGCTGTCTCATCGTGGATCATGCCGTAGCGCACCCCCCCGATGGTCATGCTGTTGGCCAGGGCGCGGGGCGACCCCGTCATCAGGATCAAGGCGCTGGCACTCATCCCCACCATAAACTCGCGACGGGTCGTGCTCATGCGCCCTCCTTGGCCGCGGCTTGCTGCCTGGCCTCATGCTGCTTGCTGTGGCAGTCGACGCACAGCTTGATGCGGGCCTTCTCGGGAATGCCGACCATGGGCTCTTTGGCCGGGTGCAACTGATGGCAGCTGGTGCAGGTCACGCGAGTCGCATGCACGTCGTGAGCCCACAGCGCCTTGCGCAGATCATCGGGCTCATGGCAGCTCATGCAGACGCCGTTTTGCTGGCTGAGCGGGAAGGCATCGTCGCCAAAGCGCATCACGTCGACAATGCCGCCACGCTGTTTGCGGTGCTGGGCTGACGGGTTGCCGTGACAGTTGGTACAGGTCACCGCTTCATTGGTATTGGGGTTGGTGACGCTGGCATGCTTGCCATGCATCCCCTCGTTTCCGTCGTGGCACTTGTCACACTTGGCGAAACGGGCGGCCGCTTTTTTCTCGGCTGCGGCCTTCTTCGCGGCTTTGGCCTGGCGTGCGGCCAGTGCATCGGCGGCACTGCTATCGGCCACAGTGCTGACGGCAGCAGACGCTGGTTCGACGGCGGTCACTGCGAGGGCAAACTCGCTTGCACCCAGACAGATCGTGGCAAGCAAGGCCCACTGCATTATTTTTTTCATACTGGACTCCGGATCAAAGAGGTTCAGCGGCGTTATCCACCCCCTGACAAGAAAAAGAGCGACAAATACCTCCCAAAATGCCAGAAACGGGCAAGAGTCCCCCACCCACGACAGAGTGGGGGCTTGATCAATGGATAAACCTGACCGCTTTGGTTATTGCTGGCTGGCGTAGTACTCGGCCAACGCCTGGAGATCGGCATCACTCATGGCAATGATGGCGTTATTCATCTTCTCGTCATTGCTGCGCTTGCCGGCCTTGAACTCTTGCAGGGCCATCAGTATGTAACCTTTTGGCTGACCGGAGAGGATGGAGGCTTCATCGTCGGCAACGGAGCCACCTTCGGAGTGACACTTCTTGCAACCAGACTCCTCATGCAGTTTTTGTCCTGCTTTGGCCAGTGCGGCATCGAACGGCTGCTTCATCGGCTGGTAGGGCAGTTCGGCATAGTAAGCTGCCAATTCGTCGATCTGATCGTCGCTAAGACCCTTAACAATGTCGGTCATGTTTCCCTGTTTGCTGGTGTCACCGGTGACATGATTAACGGTCTTAGCAGGGCGGCCATCTAGGTAGCTTCGCATCTGCTCCGCAAGATTAGATTCTGCTATTCCGGCGATTGTCGGAATATCTGTATGTGAGCTGATCCCCTGATTACCGTGACATGCGTTACATGTTTTGGCCATCTCGTCGACCCCGGCAAAGGCTGGCCCAATTGAACCAATCAACAGAGATAACCCCACCACTTCCCATTTCATGCTTCGCTTCATTTTGCACTCCTCTTGACATAAAAATCGCAAAAGACAGCTTATACCGTTTTTTTATTCGAAAAAGTGGGCTTAGTCCCGCTTTTGAGACTTCTGTCAACGTCGAGAGCCACATAAACCTTATAATTCGAGTGGAAATGGTTTTTGACCAAGGTGGGGCTCAAAAGGCTTCAATGTTGCATGTTTTTGGGACTTTTCTGAGACAGCTCATACATGAAATAAAAAATCCGATAAAAAAGGATAAACAAGATGAAATACTGGAAAGCGCTGGTGGCAGCTGCAATGGTGCTCACCCTCTCGGCCTGTGGTGGCGGGGGGGATGGCAGTGACAAGAGTGAGCCACCCACCCCTCCTCCAGGAACCCCTGGATCTCTGATTATCTCGGCGTCGACACCGGTTCTCACCCCGGATGGTCAGCTCTCGGTACAGTTCAACGTGACGGACAAACAGGGCTCGGGTTACGACCTAGGCGCTACGATCCCCTCATTCACCCTCAACAAGGTGATCCCCGGCCGCGATGCCACACGTGAAGACCCGGCCATCTGGAAGAGTTTTATCTACCGTTCCGGCAAAGCCACCAGTGAAAACAGCGGCAAGCTGGAGTCACTGGGCAATGGGCAATATCGCTACACCTTTGCTATTAACCCCACCACAGTGTCGGATCCCTATCCTGCTGATTCACAGAGCAACAATGGCGTGATTAGTTGGGATGAAACGGCGACTCATCGTGTGGGTATCTTTTTTGGTGGCAGTAACAATGTCCCCGTCACCAACTATGTGCTGGACTGGGTGCCGGCTGGGACGCGCGCCGCTTTGACCCGGGATATCGTGGATCAGAGCAGTTGTAACAGTTGTCACATGAAGCAAGCGATCAAACACGCGGATCGCGCTGACCCCAAACTCTGTGTCACCTGTCACAACGAGAGCAATCCGGCCATTGCTACCCGCCGCTCTCTGACGACCATAGTGCACAAGTACCATGGCAATCTGGATAGTACGGATACCAAGACGGTCAGCCACTTCCCGCAAGACTCGCGCAACTGCGATACCTGTCACAAGGACGCCACGCCAGCCACCCTCAATGCCGGTAACTGGCAACATGCCCAGGAAAAAGCGTGTGGTGCCTGTCATGCCGATTCAACCAGCTCCACAGGTTTTGATGCTCACATCACTGGCAAGATAAACAGTGGCGCAGTCTGCACCCAGTGCCATGGCGCTGATCCGGCCAGCAGCAAGTCCCCCTACATGGTCCACCTGGGTTACATGGCCAACGAGGCGATTGGACGCGACAAGCTGCAGTTCACGTTCGATGACGTTCGCTATGCCGCTCCCAATATCGAGATCGAACTGACCGTCACCGTCGACGGTACGCCGGCCGAGAGCGTTAATGACGTGCTGAAATATGTCAAAGATGGCAATCCGGCCATTCTGGTCAATTGGGATCAGGGCCAGGGATTCGAGCTGGCCACCACCAACCCGCAGACTTTCGCCACTGGCAACAAGATCGAGTTCAGCAAGTGTGTCAGCCAGGGCACAGGTCGCTTCCTGTGCAGCAAAGAGACAGGCAACGAGGTCAATGGCACCCTGGCCGCGACCATCGCCGATCTGAGAGTCTGTGTGGCGCGTAAAGCCGATCGCAACGGGGCGTTTGCCGCAGGGGATCTGCTGCCTTGCAGCAGCACTGCCAGCGCACTCTCCCTGATCGCCATCAATCCGGTCAACGCCTACTTCCGTGCCGAAGGGGGCATCGACAGTAGCTATCTGCTCAAGGCCGGAGCCGATCTCGCTTCCTGCAACAGTTGCCACAAGGAGCTGGCAGTCCACATGAGCAATCATGCGGCCAAGGATATGAGCCAGTGCACCAGTTGCCACAACGCGACCCGTACCTCGTTCTATGCGGGGGTGCCGGGGGACCTGAAATATCACGTCCACTCCTTCCACGCGCTGGGCGCCAAACATGGGGGAAGTGCTACCTTCCCGGGCGATATCAGCAACTGCGAGTCCTGTCATACCCAGGGGCAATACAACCTGCCCAACCAGCAGAACGCGCGCCCCTCTCTGGTCGCCACCACGGCTGACAACAAACAGCCCAAATACTTCAGCCCGGTGCTGGTGGTCTGCTCCAGCTGCCACCTCAAATCACCGCTGGGGTTGGTCAAGCCGGATAGCCCGGTGGCAGGGGATGAGTGGGCTACCCACATGAAGAATAACGGCGCCGTCTTTGGTGCAGAGACGATCGAAGCCGCAACCGGTGTTGAACAGTGTGCCTCTTGCCATGCCGTCGGGCAGGAGCAGGGTGTCGACAAGGTTCACAAGGTCTACGACTTCCGTTGATGAAATCCTGCGGTCAGGGGGTAACCCCTGGCCCTTCGCCGTTGAAGGAAACAAGATGAAAAAGACCATCACGCAGTGGTTATTGGCTGGCATGCTGGCCCTGAGCTGCCTGTCAGCCTGGGCCAAGAGCGATGCCGCGCAACCCGCTGGCGATGCAGATCCGCGACTCCAGATTGAATCGGCTCTGGACAAGAAATTTGACCAGGGAAAATACTCCCCGAAGGGAGCTGATACCTGCCTCAAGTGCCACGATTCAGATTCACGCAAACCCGCGACCGGCATATTCCACAGTGTGCACGGCAATCTGGGCAACCAGAATGGCCCCATGGCCGACCGGCAGTGTGAAGCTTGTCATGGTCCGGCAGGCAACCACACGCGCAATCCTCGCAAAGGAGAGAAACGGGAGCCGATGATCACCTTTGGTCCCGATTCACCTGTGCCGGTCGAGAAGCAGAACAGTGTCTGTCTCTCCTGTCATACCGATACCAACCGGATGGGCTGGCATGCCAGTGTTCATGCGGTCGAGGATCTCTCCTGTACCAGCTGCCACACATTGCACCAGGCCAAGGATCCGGTGATGGACAGCAAGAAACAGGTCGAGGCCTGCACCAGCTGCCATGCCGCAGAGAAATCGGATCTGCACAAGCGCACCAGTCATCCCATCCTGAATGGCGAAATGCCCTGCTCCAGCTGCCACAACCCGCATCAGTCACAAAATGAGGCCAGCCTGAAACAGCCAACCGTCAACGAGAGCTGTTACGAGTGCCATGCCGAGAAGCGGGGCCCCTTCCTGTGGGAGCACGAACCGGTGACCGAGGATTGCTCTCTATGCCACAGCCCCCACGGTTCCATCAATCAGGCGCTGCTCAACAAGCGCGTGCCCCAGTTGTGTCAGGAGTGTCACAGCGTCCCCCATGCCAACGTGTCCATCCCCGAGGGGGATCTCAAGGTGCGCGGCGGCAGTTGCCTGAACTGTCATAACCAGATCCACGGGACCAACCATCCGAATGGGCAGTCCCTGCGACGTTGAGGAGAGAAGTCATGAAACATTCAACACTTTGGCTCTCCTTGCTGACCATCTTCTCGGCCCATGCCACCGAGGAGCCGCTGGCTGTCGAGGATTACTCCCTGCAATCGGCCAGGGAGGCCAAAACCGCGCGCTGGCGCTGCGCATCCTGTGAAAGCGAGAGTGGCTGGTTTGGTGAGGTGGGGCTGGGGACAGGCTACATCAACGATGATGGCGCGACCCGTTTTCGCAACTGGGTGCCCGCCGCCAACGATACCGGCATGCTGGGGATCTTTAACGCTGACCTGCAGTATCGGGGAGAGGGATCCCGTTATGGCGCACTCGAGGCCAGGGATCTTGGAATGCGCCGTTTCAGCATGTCACTGGAGCAAGGGTTCTATGATGGCGCGCGCGCCAAAATTGGCTACTCCGAAACCCCCTTTTACTGGAACAGCCATGGCAAGAGTGTCTATCGCTCTGACGATGCGCCTATGGCGGCTGGTGCGCTGGCCGAATTTGACAAGGAGGTGGTCCGCAAGAAGCTGACTATGGGGCTTGCCTATACCCCCAAGAGCCCATGGCGCCCTTATGCCGATTTCTCTTATGAGAAAAAAGAGGCAACGCTGGCCACTTATCAGTCCAGCATCCCGGGGATAGGCAGCATGCCGGGCTTTGTACCCAAGCTGGTCGATGGCAGCAGTACCACCCTGGTCAAGAGTGGCATCAGCTACCTGGGTGAAGGCTGGCTGGTTGATCTGGCCTACAACGGCTCACTCTATCGCAACGAGGAGACCGCATTCTTTTTCGGTTCGGCCAGCGACCCCTATGCCAATGAGCGGGCTTACGAACCCGACAACAGCTTCCATCAGGTCAGTTTATCCGGCCAGTACAACTGGAACCGGCAGAGTCTGAGCGGTCGCATTCTCAGCAGTCGAGCAACGTCGGATGGCAATCTAGCCGCCTTCCGGCAGGTGCCGATCACCCAGAGCGATTTCCATGGCGAGATCGATACCATCCAGACCAATGCCAAATGGGTGGGGCGTTTTGGCCGGGATTTGACTCTGCGTGCCGGGGGCGAATACCGGGATCGGCAGGACAACTCGGACAAGCAGGTTGTTATTGGCAAACAACGGCAGCCGGGGGATCGTTCTCACAGTAAAGCCAATCTGGAAGCGGATTACCGCCTTAGTCGATCGGTCAAGGTAACCGGGGGTTACCAGTATCGTGCCGATGAACGGGAGTACGCGGATCGTCGCAAGACGGATGAGCAGACATTGTTCCTCAAGAGTCGCTATCGCCCGGTGGGTGATCTGCAACTGGGGGGGAAACTCTCCTGGAGCACCCGGGATGGCTCTGAGTGGAAGAATAACAATACCAATGTCAGCCCGACCTTGCGTCAGTTCTATCTGGCCAATCGTGACAGGTTCGAGCTGCGTGGCGATCTGCAGTATGCCTTCAGCGAGCAGTTAAGCTCCTCGCTGGAAGGGTGGTGGGCACGGGCAAACTATCCGGAGCCTGACATCGGACTCAGTGAAGGGGAAGACTATGGTATCGATCTGACCCTTAACCAGCAGTTTGATGAGAATCTCAGTGGCCATCTATTCAGCAATGTACAGTGGATCACCTCAAGCCAGAACCATGCTTACACCGGTGCCCCGGACTGGGATCCCTATTCGACCCGGGTTCGTGACCAAATCACTACTCTGGGAGTGGGTCTAAGCCAGAAGAAGGCGTTTGATTTGGCGCTGGAACTGGGGGTGGATTACAGCTTCTCCTATGGCCGTGGCCAGACAGATGCCAGCAAGGGTTATGACTACCCCGACCTGACCAGCAAGCAACACCGTCTGGAAGGCTATGCCCTCTATCAGCTCGACGAGAAGCAGTCACTGCGCTGGGATATGCGCTACGAGTTCTACCACGATGTGGACTACCTCTACACCGGTGAGGAGTACAGCATGGGTCATGTTAACCAGAACTATAACGGTTACTTCACCGCTATCTCCTGGCTCTACAAGTTCTAACGCCGCAAGTGCCACAAGGGGAGCCTGGCTCCCCTTTTTCATGCCCGGCACAGACACCCGAATGCGGATAGCAATTGATGCCTGGATGCCGCGAGGCATGTTGCTATCTAATTGATTTTCTATATTTCAGATCTTCCCAGCAGCTGGGTTGCATGGCGGCACTGCGACGTTAGGCCGCTGATCTTGTGTGGCGCCGAACGGGCCGATCGGGTGATGGTGGGCGACAAGTGGCGGGTGTGAATGGCGCCGTCGTGGGGCTCGATATCGAACAGCTTATCGCCCTTCACAAGGTGGCTGCTGCTGTGCTGGTACGTGGCCAGGTGAGAGCAAATGGTAAAAAGCGAAGGGGCCCGCAGCGGGCCCCTTGTTGTTGGCGCTTTTCGCTGCGCCGCTATTTGGCGGCGGGGGCAGGGAAGTATTTGCTGTGCAGCAGCGGGTATTCACTACTCGCCAGCACCTGGGTCAAGCCGGTCTGGAACTCTTTGACCAGTTCGTCGCTTACCGGATGGCTGAAGGCGAAGCAGAACTGCTCCGAGCTAAGTACCCACTGCTCCTTGAAGCGGGCGGGGTCGAGTTTTTGCTCCACGATCAGCTGTTCCATGGTGGTTTTGTTGGTGGAGACCAGATCGATCCGACCTGAGGTGAGCATCTTCAGCGCTTGTGCCAGCCGATTGGCTGCCATCAGCTTGGTCTCGTCAAAGCCGTTGTTGAGTAGCAACTGTTCTCCCACATCAGCCCGTACCGCCCCGATATTGAATGCTTTGGCATCATCGAGCTTGGTGATGGTGATATTGCGCTCGGCCAACCCTACCAGCACGATTTCGGCGTAACCAATGGGACAGGCCCATTTGAACAGAGGATCCCGCGCCTGGGTGCGGGCGGTGGAGAAGAGTACCGCATTGGGCTTTTGGGTCAGCAGGTAGTAACCGCGCGCCCAAGGCATGATGGTGATGGGCTGCGCTGGGGTATTGGTCTTTTTCCATACCAGTTGCAGCAGTTCGACCGCGAGGCCGGTGGGGGCGCCACTTGCATCGGCGTAGTTGTAGGGTTTGTACTCTTCGGTAATGTAGTGAAGCTTGGCCAGCTCGGGGCTGGCGTTGGCAAAGGAGGTAACAAGCAGTGTGGCCAACCCGATCCATGGTTTCATTTCTCTATCCTGCTCAAGGGAATACCTATGCTCAATTGTGACCAAGCCGGATGATTTCGCCAAGGCGGGTTTGCAGTTTGGCAAAAAGTGCAGGAGGCCGCCGGCATGTTGTGCTGTGTTGCGAGGGTCAGAGAGACTGGCGCAGTGGCAGGTATTTGGCTTGCAGTTGCGAAAATTGAGGGGAGGCCCGGGCACGATCCAGAGCTTGTTGAAAGCGGCTTATATCCCTGTCTGGCACCTGACGGCTAAAGGCATAGCAGAGTGGCTTGCTGTCGAGCACAAAGGCCACATTGAAGTCATTCAGATCCATGTTGAGGTCCTTGAGGGTTTGATAGCCGACCAGCTTGTTGGTAGCAAAGAGATGGGTACGGCCCGAGGCGAGCATTTTGGCCGCCTGGCTGAGACGGTTTGCCTCGACAAGGTTGCTTTCATCCAGACCCCGCTCCTGCAACAGCTGACTCGATACGGTCGAGCGCACCACCGCAATCTTGTATTGTTTCATTTGTTCGGCAGAGACAAGGGTCAGCTTGTCAGCTGCGCGGCCAAGAAGCACAAAGTCCGAGTTGTCGATGGGGCAGGCCCACTTGAAAAGCGCTTCCCGTTCGGGTGTCCGTGCGGTGGCAAACAGCACCACATTGTGCTTGCTGCTTAGTTCTTTGTAGCCGCGGGCCCACGGCAGAATGCGTATTGGTTGGGGGGAAAGGTCACTATATTGCCAGATCATCTGCAGCAGTTCGACGGCAAGGCCGGTGGGCTGACCCTCTGCGTCACTGAAGTTAAAAGGCGGGGAGATTTCGGTGCAGTATTCGAGCTTGTCCAGATCTGCACGGGCAAAGCTGGCCCACAGAAGGAGTAGGATGTGGGAGAGATGCCATTTCCGCATGGAAGAGATCCTTCACTATATCGACAATGCCAAACAGTGTGACGGCTCGAGTTCGCAATAGCCAGCTCCTTGAGGGCAACCATAGTGCGACTGAGGGACCATCCCAGCCGCAGCCGAGAGTCAGCGCACCGGCAGGTATTTGGCCTGCAATTTGCGAAACTCCTCCGAGGCGAGGGCGCGGGTCAGGCCCTGCTGAAAGAGGGTGATCTCGCTGTCAGGCACCTGACGGCTGAAGGCGTAGCAGAGCTGCTCGGCGCTCAGCACCATGGCCACGTTGAAGTCGTCGCTGCTCAGCTTCAGTTCGCGGATGGCGTCATATCCCGCCAGCTTGCTGGTGGCGAGCAGGTCGGCGCGGCCGGAGAGCAGCATCTTCAACCCCTGCGACAGGCGGTTGGCCGGGATGATGTTGTTGTCATCCATGCCGTTGTTGAGCAGCAGCTGTTCGGCTGCATCCGAGCGCACCGCGCTGATCTTGTATTGGCTCATCTGATCGAAGGCGGTCAGGGTGATGTTCCGCGCTTTGCGGCCCAGCAGTATGTATTCCGAGTAGCCGATGGGGCAGACCCACTTGAAGAGATCCTCCCGCGCCTGGGTGCGGGCGGTGGAGAAGAGCACCACGTTGGGCTTCTGGGTTAGCAAGTAATAACCTCGCGCCCAGGGCAGGATGCGCACCGGCTGGGGCGTCACGCCGCTGTGTTGCCAGATCATCTGCAGCAGATCGACCGCAAGCCCGGTGGGCTGGCCTTGCGGATCGCTGTAGTTGTAGGGGGGGTACTCTTCGGTGAGGTACTCGAGCTTGCCCAGATCAGCCCGGGCCGTCGAGGCCCAGCAGAGCAGCAACAGATGACAGATCAGCCATATCCTCATTGGGAACATCCTTAGCGATCAACCTTCCCTTGAGTGTGACCATGAACAGAGTAAATAGCCACTCACGGCCGTTACCAGCGGGCGCGGGTCTGCCCGATGGGCTGGTAGGCCTCATCCCGCAGCCCCACCAGCAGGGTCTTGCCATCGGCTTGCAGCCGGAACTCGCCGTAGCGGGCCGTTTCGTACTGCTCCCCCGTGCCCTCTTCAAAGAAGTAGGCATCGGGGCCGATCTGCCACTGCCGCTCGCTCTGGTGTACCTGCAATAGCCGCTCATCGCTGGCGAGCCGATCCGGTTTGCCATCGACCACCAGAGTGGCTACCTGATGGGCATCGAGGCGGATCACCAGGGTGTCGCTGCCCTTGTCTTGAGTCGCACGGGCGTCGCGGCTGGTCAGCTCGCGGGCAATTTCATAGTTGAGCCGCATGTAATCCCCCTGCATCAGAGAGCGGGGATCGACCGGAGCGAGCCGCAGCAGCACCACTTCGCCGCTGCTCATGGCGTACTCATAGCGCCAGACGGTGGCATTGATGCCCGCTAGGATGGCGAGGCCGCTCAGCAACAGGGCGAGCTGTCGGGTCACAGGTTTCATGAATCGCTCCTTGCCGCGAAGGTGGTGAGCAGCTGGCGGGCCCCCAGCAGCAGGATGCCGGAGCCAAGCAGCAGCCAGGATTTGGTCATCAGGGTGAGCCCCAGATCGTAGTAATAGAGCGAGCCATAGCCGAGCAGCAGCAGGGCCGAGAGGGTCATCAGCCCCAGACTGCCGGCATAAAACCCGAGGATCAGCACCAGTGCGCCTGCCCCCATGCCGGGGATAACGGCGCTGATCAGCACCAGCGGCAGGCCAAACAGCAGAGGGAGCTTGAGCTTCACCATCACCGCCAGCAGCAGGGCGGCGCAGAGCAGGGGATTGAGCCAGAGCGGCAGGCGGGACAGCCCCAGTTCGTCCAGCACGCTGCTGCCGCCATCCCACAGCGGATGGTGCAGACGGCCCAGCACCAGCAGGGAGAGGGCCAGCCCCAGCGTGATGGAGTGGTAGAGCTGGTGGCGCTCTGGATCCCTATCTGCCCGCAGCCAGCAGAAGGTGATGGCCGCCATCACCAGCGGCAGCGCCAGCAGTTGCAGCCCGATGCAAGCGAGGCCAAGGGTGAGCAGCAGGGCCGCCGCCACGCTGTGAAACAGCCGCACCAGCCAGTGATCGAACAGCACGGCGATGGCAAGGGACAGCAGGCACAACCCAAACCAGAGCAGGGCATGATGGAGATCAAGCTGATCGAGCAGGCCATAGAGCAGCCAGGCATCGGCCGCCAGGGTGAGGGCCAGCACGAACTGATCCCAGAGATCGCCGCTTTGGCTGCGATTGAGGGCGTAGGCCCCCGCCAGCAGCACGGCCCCCAGCAGCAGGGCGCTGTTGGCCTCGCGGGTCAGCTGTTCGAAGGTGAGAAACAGGAAAAAGAGCAGGAACAGGGCGGCAATCCACCCCACCAGCCCCAGCATAAAGCGGCTCGACCAGTGGGGCTGGGTATCACTGGGCTGATCCCCTTCCACCAGATTGGCCTGTTGCAGTGCTTGCCAAAGGGTCAGATCACTCATGAGACCTCCGTTGTTGTTGCAGCCAGCGGGCGGCGGTGACAGAAAGGCCGATGGCAATCAGGCTCAGCAGCAAGAAGCCGTTGATGTCGGGCTCCATCCACTTGCCCAGCGCCGCGAGGATGACGGCAATCAGGCTGAGGCACCCCATGGCGAGTCCGGCGATAAATCTGTGGTGCCACAGGGCATAGGCCGCAGCGAGCCAGCCAAGCCAGAGCGGCCACACCAGCGGGGAGGCGACATCAAACAGCGCCAGCAGGGTGAGCAGGGTGGCCCCCAGACCGGCAGCAAGGCCCGCCAGCCAGCTTGGCATCAGGCGCCAGCGGGCCGGTGCCAGCAGAAGCAGAGCCCAGAGGACAGCGTTGAGCAGGGTAAGGCACCAGCTCAATCCCTCTTCATCGAAGGTAAAGAATAACGTGAACAAACCGAGCCGCCAGTAGAGCACCAGCGCCAGCTGGCCGAGCAGCCAGCTCAAGGTCCAGAGCAGGGGGCTTTGGCCAAATGCCGCCAGCGGCACCAGCATCAGCGCCCAGGTGGCGAACAGCTGCCAGGGATCGGCGCCAGTCTGGTAGGTCTGACCCACCAGCGCCAGCAGGGCGCCGATATTGAGGGCGATGGCGAGCAGCAGCGCCTGACGGGGGGTATCCCCCAGCGGTTTGCGCCACAGCAGAAGCAGCATGGCGAGCAGCGGCACCTCCAGCAGGGCGAGGCGGGAGACCCGGCCCAGCTCTTGCCAGTTGAAGGCGACGAAGAAAATAAGGCCAGCCCCGATGCAGAGGGCACCGAGCCAGAGCAACAGCCGGTCAAACAGCCACTGCCAGCGCGCCGGATGAGGGGGAAGATCGGCGAGGGTCAGGGCGTCCACCAGCTTCTCTGGCGCCAGCCGTCCCTGTTTGACCCATTCGAGAAGCGTCTCTCTTGATACGTTGTGCATGGGGGACTCCGCGAGGTTTGCCCCATTATGGCATGAGGCACCCGCAACCGTGCACTGCCCCTTGGCTCTGCGGATGGTGGTTGCGACAGCGGGTTACGCAATAGACACAGCAGTAAACAAAAAGCCCTCCACAGGGGAGGGCTTGAGCAGCGGAAAAGGCGATCAGGCAAAGATCAGAGTGCTCACCCCAAGGCCGACGAAGAGGATGGCGCAGGCGATGCGGATCCCCTTGAGCGGCAGCTTGTCTGCCCCCAGCTTGCCGATCAGCACCACAGGCACGTTGGCCAGCATCATGCCGAGGGTGGTCCCGGTAATGACCTGTACCAGCGAGTCATATTTGGCGGCCAGCAATACGGTGGCGATCTGGGTCTTGTCACCGATCTCGGCAATAAAGAAGAGCACGAAGGTGGCCATAAAGGGGCCGTATTTATCCAGCGGGCTCTCCTCGTCATCCATCTTGTCCGGCACCAAAATCCAGATAGCCATGGCGATAAAGGCGATGGCGACCAGCCAGGTCATTATCTTGGGATCGAGCCAGCGGCTGATGAACTCACCAATCCAGGCAGCGCCCGCATGGTTGAGCAAGGTAGCCGCCAGCATGCCGGCAATGATGGGCCAGGGCTTGCGAAAACGGCAGATGAGCAGCAACGCCAACAGCTGGGTTTTATCACCGATTTCGGCAATGGCAACGCTGAGGGTTGAGGTTAACAAGGCTTCCATAAAAATGACCGGGGGACGGAATTGTTATAAACCAAAGACAAGCCTGCGCCATCCGTCCCCGGTATTGGCACTGGCCCGTCAAAGGTCTTGTCAAATCCATGGCTGGCATGGATCACCCTGACCATGGTGATTTGGCACCAAGTATGTTGATCAGGGTCGCAAACCGGTATTCATGCAATGGATGGCACCGGTGTGCGAGACTACTCCCCCTCGATGGGAGCGGGCATTCTAGGGAAAAACCGCATGAGTGACAAGGGGATCAGCCACCCACCAGCTTGACGCTGAAACCGGCTTTCTCCAGCTCGGTTTTGATCAGGTCCCGTTTATCCCCCTGGATCTCGATCACTCCCTCCTTGATACCGCCTCCGGTGCCGCACTTTTTCTTGAGCAGGGTGGCCAGGGATTTTTGCTGATCGGCGGGTACGCCATGAATGGTGATCACCCCGGCACCCTTGCGCCCCTTGGTCTCGCGGCGAATGCGCACGGTGCCGTCGGTGGGGAAGGGGGAGGCGGATTGGGGAGCGCTCTGCTCCTTGATAATGCCGCCATCTGTGCTGTAAACGAGGCGGCTGTTGTTGTCGTGACTCATGGCAATACTTTATGGGTTAGCTAAGCGGAGTTTGATTTTACTCAAATAAAAGTTGAAGACACAGCTTATAATGCCCCAAGTAAAAGCGAATTATTATTGTTTAACTTCAGGAGTCAGTCATGGTACTCACGCAGTTGTCACCGGGACAGAGTGCTCGCATCAAGAATATGAATCAGCTCGCCCGGCCGCTGCGCCGCAAACTGATGGTGATGGGCCTGTTGCCCCAGACTGAAGTCATCTATCTGCGCTCCGCCCCCCTGGGGGACCCGCTCCAGATCCAGTGCCAGGGGATCTGTCTCTCCATGCAAAAGAGTCTGGCCCAGCAAATAGAAGTCGAGCCGGTATAACCCCCTGCTCGGCTACCGCTCTGGTCAAGAAACGTCACCGGGAGCGGTTCAGAGACAAGAAGTCGAACCTGCAAAGCGGCTTGCCACACGCACGCGGCGGGTTCAGAAGATAATAGAGGTAGAGCTGGTATGAATTATTCCCTGGTAACGGTAGGTAACCCCAATAGCGGCAAGACCTCCCTGTTCAACGCCCTGACCGGCGCCCGCCAGCAGGTAGGCAACTGGAGTGGTGTCACCGTCGACAAGAAGATGGGTGAGTTCAGCGCGGGTGAACATCACTTCAAGCTGATGGATCTGCCCGGCATCTATAGCCTGGCCAGTCAGGATGGCAGTCTCGACGAGCAGATCGCCAGCCGCTTTGCCCAGGGCCAACAACCCGACCTGCTGCTCAACGTCATCGACGCCGCCAATCTGGAGCGCTCCCTCTACCTCACGCTGCAACTGCGCGAACTGGGCCTGCCGATGGTGGTGGTGCTCAACAAGCTGGATATCCTGCAAAAGCGCCGCATCGTCATCGACGAGAGCAAGCTCGGCAAATCCCTCGGTTGCCCGGTGGTGGCCCTCTCTGCCCACAACAGCAAGCAGGTTGCCGCCTTCAAGCAGCAGATCCGGCAGTTTATCGGTCAGCCGCAAGCCGCCTTGCAGCTCGATTACGGCCACGCGCTTGAAACCGATCTGGCGGAGCTGGAGACTCTGCTCGCCCCGCATCACCTCACTGCTCGTGGTCGCGCCCTGCGCCTGCTGGAAGAGGATGCGGTGATGCAGGAGACCCTGCTGCCCGGTCAGCAGGCGGCCGCAGCTAATGTAGTGGCTCGCGCCCATCAGGGACAGGATATCGACCTGCAACTGGCAGATATTCGCTACGGCCATATTCACCAGTGGGTACAACAGGCTCGTCAGCAGAAGGGCAAGCTCACCGAGGCCCAGAGCGAGTGGCTGGATCGGGTGCTGCTCAATCGCTGGATTGGCATCCCCTTCTTCCTGTTTGTCATGTACCTGATGTTCCTGTTTGCCATTAACGTCGGCAGCGCCTTTATCGACTTCTTCGACATCATGGGCGGCGCCCTGTTTGTCGATGGGGTGCACCACCTGCTGGGGCTGGTCAATGCCCCCGAGTGGCTGGGCGCCATTCTGGCGGACGGCTTTGGCGTTGGCTTGCAGACGGTGGCCACCTTTATTCCGGTGATTGGCTGCCTCTATCTGTTCCTCGCGGTGCTGGAGAGCTCCGGCTATCTGGCCCGTGCCGCCTTCGTGGTGGATGCCCTGATGCGCCGCCTCGGCCTGCCGGGCAAGGCGTTCGTGCCGATGCTGATGGGCTTTGGTTGTACCGTCCCCTCGGTGATGGCGACCCGTACCCTCAACTCCGAGCGGGAGCGGCTGATGACCTCCGCCATGGCCCCCTTCATGTCGTGCGGTGCCCGTCTGCCGGTTTACGCCCTGTTTGCGGTGGCTTTCTTCCCCGAGTCTGGCCAGAACCTGGTGTTCGGTCTCTACCTCATCGGCATTCTGGTGGCGGTGCTCACCGGCCTGTTGCTGCGTAGCACCCTGCTGCCGGGCAAGAGCGACTCCATGCTGATGGAGATGCCGGATTACGAGTGGCCGCGTCCGGTCAACGTTGCCATCAAGACCTGGCAGAAGCTTAAATCCTTCGTCTTTGGCGCAGGTAAAACCATCGTGCTGGTGGTCGCCGTGCTGAGCGTGCTCAATTCGCTCGGTACCGATGGCAGCTTTGGCCATCAGGAGCAGGAGAGCTCGGTCCTGAGCAAGATAAGCCAGGCGGTGACCCCGGTGCTGCACCCCATCGGTGTACGCGATGACAACTGGCAGGCCACGGTCGGTATCGTCACCGGTATCTTCGCCAAAGAGGCGGTGGTCGGTACCCTCAACAGCCTCTACGCCGGTGGTGGCGATGCAGAGGAGGAGAGCGAGTTCTCGCTGGTGGCCAGTTTCCACGAGGCGATCGATGCCGTGGCGGCCAATCTGGCGGAGATCAACCCGAGCGACCCCATGGGACTTGATGTTGGCAACCTCGACGACCAGAAAGCTGCCGCCGAGGCGCAGGAGGTGGATGTCTCCACCTACGGCAACATGCAGACCCACTTCGACGGGGCGGCCGGTGCCTTTGCCTACCTCTTGTTCGTGCTGCTCTACATGCCTTGCGCCGCCGCCATGGGCGCGCTGGTGCGGGAAACCGGTCGTCAGTGGGCGCTGATGACGGCGGTATGGTGCAACTATATGGCCTTTATGTGCGCGACCCTCTTCTATCAGGTGGCGACCTTCGCCGCTCATCCGGAGCAGAGCCTGTTCTGGATCGTCAGCTACGGCCTCTCTCTGGTACTGCTCTGGTGGGCCGGTCGCCGTCACGGTGACATCGTTGCCCGCAAGGTGGTGACCTTATGATCCTGCGCGAGCTGGGGGATTACCTCGCCGCGCAGCAGAAGGTGAGCCGGCGTGATCTGGCTCGCCACTTCCACACCTCGGAAGATGCGGTGGAGGCCATGCTCGGCGTCTGGATGCGCAAGGGGCGGGTCATCAAGCGTGAAAGCCGTGTCTGTGGTGGCAGTTGCTGCGGCAAGAGCGAGGAGGTGATGTTCGAGTGGTGTGACGCGGGCCAGATTGGCATCAAGATCCGCTGAACGACTACCAGACCTCATCACCAAACATCGAACAATAAAAAACGGCAGGCCCTGCATTAAATGAGGGTCTGCCGTTTTTATTGCTGCAACATGGCGGGATCAGGCGCTCTGGCGGGCTTCGCCCAGCAGTGCCAGCGCCGGTTGGGCGTTGTCTGGCATCAGCCGGTAGGCCTTGTGGTGTTTGACCAGGGAGGTTTTCTTGTTGCCCTGGCTCAGCAGCAGGCCGTGCTTGAAGGCCGCCTCGGCCAGCACCTTCTCGTCACCGCGCACATAGAGGGTGAGGGGGTTGACAAGCTCACCGTCCTCGATATGGCCTGCATATTCGCTGTGGCTTACCACCAGACTCGCCTGACCGCCAGATTGCAGGCGCAGCTTGGCATTCACCTCGCTCTCGGTCAGCACCAGCCAGCCTGCCGTTGCCAGCTCCTCCAGCAGGGCCGCCAGCTTGGCCCCCAGTTGCTGCGGATTGGTCATGGCGCACTGGTACTGGAAGGCGATGCGCTCCAGCAATCCCTTGAGATCGGCGCCCGCACCCAGCGTGCGGCCAAGCTGCACCCACGCTTTCAAATCTTCCATCACCAGACGGGAGAAGCGCTTCTCCTTGAGGGAGTCGGCCATCCAGGTGCAGAGAAAGTGGCTCTCTTGGGCCGGAGTGCGCTTGCCCGCCTTTTGTTCGGCGGTGCGGGCCAGTTCGGCCAGGCTCTGGGTGGCCATCTCGAGCAGGGCCTGATTGTAGGTAGGAGAGGTCATAAGCAATCCTTGAGTTGACCACCAGGGGCCAACACCGATGACAGAGATGGCAAAGGCGCCAGTGGCGCCTTTGCGGTTCAATAGAGCAACTGCCCGCCTTATTTCGGCTGACGGGGCTTCTTGGCTGCAGCCAGACGCTTGAGGCGCTGACCCTGCAGCTTGGCTTCGGCCATCACCTGGGCAACGGCGTTATCTTCACGCTGCGGACGCTTGCCGAAGCGGCGACGCTCCTGCAGCTGTTTGATCAGCTCGTCACGGCTGCTCACCTCATAGCCCGGCACCATGATGCGACGGATCTTCTGGCCGATCAGGGCCTCGATCTCCAGCAGGGTGCGCTCCTCTTCACGGCTGACGAAGGAGATGGCCATGCCGCGCTTGCCGGCACGACCGGTACGGCCGATGCGGTGCACGTAATCTTCCGCCAGGAACGGCAGATCATAGTTGACCACGTATTCCAGATCCGGAATGTCCAGACCACGGGCGGCCACTTCGGTGGCGACCAGTACCCGTACCTTGCCTTCCATGAATTCGCGCAGGGCGCGGCGACGGTTGCCCTGGGCCTTCTCGCCATGGACAACGGCGGACTTGATGCCGTCGAGGTTCAGCTCCTCGACCAGCACATCACAGCTCTCGCGGGTACTGGCGAACACCAGTACCTGCTGCCAGTTCTGCTTGCCAATCAGCTCTGAGAGCAGCTCGCGCTTGCGCTTCTGCTCGACCGGATAGACGGTGTGGCTGACGGTGTCGGCGGTGGAGTTCTGCTTGTTGACGCTGACGATCTGCGGTCTGTCCAGCATCAGGTTGGCCAGCTTCTTCACCGCGTCGGAGAAGGTGGCGGAGAAGAGCAGGTTTTGACGGGTCTTGTTGACCGCTTGCAGGAGCTTCTGCACATCGGCACTGAAGCCCATGTCGAGGATGCGATCCGCTTCATCCATCACCAGACACTCGACGCCGGAGAGGCTGAGGTTGCAGGCGGTGAGGTGCTCCAGCAGACGGCCCGGGGTGGCCACAATGATGTGAGCGCCCGCTTTGAGCTTCTTGGCCTGCACGTCCTGCTTGCCACCGCCGACGATGGTGATGGTGGTGATATCGAGATACTTGGCGAAGTCATTGATGTTGCTCGCCACCTGAGCCGCCAGCTCGCGGGTCGGGGTCAGGATCAGCACACGGGCGTTGGAAGGCTGGACCGGAGCCGGATTGTCTACCAGACGCTGCAAGATGGGCAGGGCGAAGGCGGCGGTCTTGCCGGTACCGGTCTGGGCGCTGGCCAGCACATCGCGGCCACGGCGAATGGCCGGGATCGCCTGTTGCTGCACAGGGGTCATCTCCTGATAACCGCAATCTGAGACAGCACGCAAAATCTCGGGGGCAAAATCGAACGATTCAAATCTCATAATGGGTTCCTGTGTTCCAGCTGGGCTGTGTTTGGCTTGGTTAGCTCGGCATGAGCGAGACGGAGGTTGTAACCACCGACGGCTGCGCCTGACATCAAGTCAGAGAGTGAGCCGGAAAATGGCGGGCGCGAAGTGTAACAGATAGACGTCACAAATTCTGCCTCAAATGGTTGTCCTTTTCTCATCCTTTGTGGTGTGAATGGCGGTTGAAAGCAATCATTTGACTCCCAAATGCCAAGCTTAGATGCGTGGCTAACGGTTTTGGGCAAGGACGAAAGGGATATCGATGGAACTGGAACAGTTAAAACGCCAGCTGGAGCAGCTTGGCGAGCGCAATGACAGCATGCAGCAGGCTCGCCACCGCAAGTTGCTCAATATCACCCGCGACACGGGGGAGTTGCTGTCAGTATTGGTGCAGACCCGTGGGGCGCAGGCGGTGCTGGAGATCGGCACCTCCAATGGTTACTCCACACTCTGGCTGGCAGAAGCGGTGCGTCGGTTGGAGGGGCACGTGACCACCATTGAGCTGGATGAGGATAAGCGCGTGTTGGCCCATGACAACTTTCAGCAGGCAGAGTTGGCCCCCTGGGTAACCTTGCTGGCAGGGGATGCGGGCGAGCTGTTACCGACCTTGCCGCAAGCCGGCTATCAGCTCATCTTCCTCGATTCGGATCGTCAGCACTACCGGGCATGGTGGCCACAGATCCGCCGCCTGCTGGCACCCCGTGGCCTGCTGGTGGTCGATAACGCCATCTCCCATCGCAGCGAGATGGTGGAGTGGATGAACGAGGTCGGGCAGGATCCGGCCTTTGCCACCTCGCTGGTGCCGGTCGGCAAGGGGGAGTGGCTGGTGGTGCGTTTGTAGGGGTAGCTACAAAAAATCAGCCCCGCATTGGCGGGGCTGATTGTGAAAGCTCATCATGGCCTTGGCCGGTCGGATTAGACCGCCAGATAGTCCATGATCCCTTCGGCTGCCTTGCGCCCTTCGTAGATGGCGGTCACCACCAGATCGGAGCCACGTACCGCATCGCCACCGGCGAACACCTTGGGATTGCTGGTCTGGAAGGCGTATTCCGCCTGCTCGCGGGCCTTGATGCGATCCCGGTTGTCGAGCTCGATGCCGAACTCCGCCATCCAGGGTTGGGGGTTGGGCTGGAAGCCAAACGCCATCACTACCGCATCGGCGGCCAACACCTGCTCGGAGCCCTCGATGACCACCGGATTGCGGCGGCCATTGGCATCGGGTTCACCCAGCTCGGTGCTCACTACCTTGATGCCGACGGTGCGACCGCTGGCATCCAGCTCGACCGCTACCGGTTGCAGGTTGAACATGAACTCGACCCCCTCCTCGCGGGCGTTTTTCACCTCCCGCTTGGAGCCCGGCATGTTTTCCTCGTCGCGGCGATAGGCGCAGATCACCTTGGCAGCCCCCTGACGGATGGCGGTACGCACGCAGTCCATGGCGGTATCACCACCGCCCAGCACCACCACCTGCTTGCCGGCGAAGTCGATGTAGTCGGCTTGTGCCTTCTCGAAGCCCAGCAAGCGGTTGGCGTTGGCGATGAGGTAGGGCAGGGCGTCATAGACTCCCGGCGCCTCTTCGTTGGCAAAGCCGCCCTTCATGTACTTGTAGGTGCCGACCCCGAGGAAGACCGCATCGAACTCGCCGAGCAGGTCGGCGAAGGTGATGTCCTTGCCAACTTCGGTCTCGAGACGAAACTCCACACCCATCCCCTGGAAGATCTCGCGGCGACGCTGCATCACCTCTTTTTCCAGCTTGAAGGAGGGGATGCCGAAGGTGAGCAGGCCGCCAATTTCGGGATATTTGTCAAACACCACCGGGGTGACGCCGTTGCGTGCCAGCACGTCGGCACAGGCAAGACCCGCAGGGCCGGCACCAATGACGGCGACCCGTTTGCCGGTCTTGACCACGTTCGAGAGATCGGGCTTCCAGCCCATCTCGAACGCCTTGTCGGTGATGTACTTTTCGATATTGCCGATGGTCACCGCGCCGAAGCGATCGTTGAGGGTGCAGGAGCCCTCGCACAGGCGATCCTGCGGGCAGACCCGACCGCACACTTCCGGCAGGCTGTTGGTCTGGTGGGATAGCTCCACCGCCTCCAGAATGCGCCCCTCTTTGGCCAGTTTTAGCCAGTTGGGGATGTAGTTGTGGACCGGACACTTCCACTCGCAATAGGGGTTGCCGCACTCGAGGCAGCGATCCGCCTGCATCTGTACCTGCGGCTGATTGAAGGACTCGTAGATCTCCACAAACTGGATTTTGCGGATCTTGAGCGGCTTCTTGGGCGGGTCGACCCGCTGGACATCGATAAACTGAAATACGTTCTGGCTCATAGGGTTCCCTCCTTATTGCGCCTGGATTCTGAGTTCTGCACTGGAACGGCTGGTGTGACCCAGCAGCGATTTCACGTCGCTGGACTTGGGTTTGATCAGCCTGAACTTGGGCACATAGGAGTCGAAGTTGGCCAGGATCTCCTCGGCGCGCGAGCTGCCGGTCTCATTGAGGTGCGCCGTGATGATGCCGCGCAGGTGCTCCTGATGGATGGCGAGATCCGCCACGTCCAGCAGTTCCACCAGCTCGGGGTTGGTGCGCTTGGCGAAGTTGCCGCACTCGTCGAGCACGTAGGCAAAGCCGCCGGTCATGCCCGCCGCGAAGTTGACGCCGGTCTGACCGAGCACGGTGACGATGCCGCCAGTCATATATTCACAACCGTTGTCGCCAATCCCCTCGACTACCGCCAGAGCACCGGAGTTGCGCACCGCGAAACGCTCGCCGGCAGTGCCCGCGGCGTAGAGTTTGCCGCCGGTGGCGCCGTAGAGGCAGGTGTTGCCGATGATGGCCGCCTCATGGGATTTGAACGCCACGCCGACATGGGGCTTGATCACCAGCTTGCCGCCGGTCATCCCCTTGCCCACGTAGTCGTTGGCATCGCCAGTGAGGATCATCTCAAGGCCACCTGCGTTCCAGACGCCGAAGCTCTGGCCTGCGGTGCCGTTGAAGTGCACCTTGACCGGATCGGCCGCCATCCCCTGATTGCCGTGCCGTTTGACGATTTCGCCCGAGAGGCGCGCACCCACCGAGCGGTCGGTGTTGCGAATGTCGTAGCGGAACTCGCCGCCGCTTGAGGTTTCCACCGCTTCCAGCAGATCTTCCACCATTTTCAGGTTGAGCGGCCCCTTGTCGAAGGTGGGGTTGTGCTGCTGGCTGAACAGGCTGGAGCCTGCCGGCGCAACCGGACGGGCCAGAATGCCGGAGAGATCCAGCTTGGCCTGACGGGCGGTGAGGCCGGGCAGGGCTTCCAGCAGATCGGTGCGGCCAATGAGGTCGGTCAGCTGGGTGACGCCGAGCTGAGCCATCAGCTCGCGGGTCTCCTCGGCGATGAACTTGAAGTAGTTCATCACCATCTCCGGCAGGCCGGTGAAGTGCTCGCGACGCAGCTTCTCATCCTGAGTGGCAACGCCGGTGGCGCAGTTGTTCAGGTGGCAGATCCGCAGGTATTTGCAACCGAGCGCCACCATGGGGCCGGTGCCAAAGCCGAAGCTCTCGGCGCCGAGGATGGCCGCCTTGATGATGTCCAGACCGGTCTTGAGACCGCCATCCACCTGCAGCCGCACCTTGTGGCGCAGACCGTTGGCGACCAGCGCCTGCTGGGTTTCAGCCAGACCCAGCTCCCACGGGGAACCGGCATATTTGACCGAGGTGAGGGGGCTCGCGCCAGTGCCGCCGTCATAACCTGAGATGGTGATGAAGTCGGCATAGGCCTTGGCCACGCCGCAGGCAATGGTGCCAACGCCGGGTTCGGAGACCAGTTTCACCGACACCAGACAGCTCGGGTTGATCTGCTTGATGTCGAAGATGAGCTGGGCCAGATCCTCGATTGAGTAAATGTCGTGGTGCGGCGGCGGCGAGATCAGGGTCACGCCGGGCACGGAATAACGCAGCTGGGCGATCTGGGCGGTGACCTTGTCACCGGGCAGCTGGCCACCTTCGCCAGGCTTGGCACCTTGAGCCACCTTGATCTGCACCACATCTGCGTTCATCAGGTAGTGAGGGGTGACGCCAAAGCGGCCGGAAGCCACCTGCTTGATGCGGGAGTTCTTCTCGGTACCGAAACGCTTGGGATCCTCGCCCCCTTCACCGGAATTGCTCTGACCACCTAGGCGGTTCATGGCGACAGCCAGCGCTTCGTGGGCCTCAGGGCCGAGGGCACCGATGGACATGGCGGCGGAGTCAAAGCGGGGGAACAGCTTGTCGGCCGGCTCAACCTGATCCAGTGCGACCGGATTGTCGACCTTCTTCAGGGCCAGCAGATCACGCAGGGTAGAGACCGGGCGTTCGTTGACCAGACGGGCGTACTCCTTGTAATCGGCATAGTTGCCGGAGCGCACCGCGGTTTGCAGGGTCTGCACCACATCCGGGTTGTAGGTGTGGTACTCGCCGCCGTGAACGAACTTGAGCAGGCCGCCGTGGGCGAGGGGCTTGCGGGCCAGCCACGCCTGACGGGCCAGCTTGAGCTGATCCTGCTGGATGTCGGCAAAGTCGGCGCCCTGAATACGGCTCGATACGCCACGGAAACAGGTCTCGACCACGGCTTTGGCCAGACCCACCGCTTCAAACAGCTGGGAGCAGCGGTAGCTGGCGACCGTGCTGATGCCCATCTTGGACATCACCTTGTAGAGCCCCTTGTTGATGCCGTTGCGGTAGTTGACCATCGCCTGGCGCAGGGGCATGGCGAGCACACCCTCTTCAACCTGTTTGGCCAGGGTTTCGTAGGCGAGATAGGGGTAGATGGCGGTCGCGCCAAAGCCCAGCAGCACCGAGAAGTGGTGCGGATCACGCACACTCGCGGTTTCCACCAGAATGTTGGCGTCACAGCGCAGGTTGTTGTCCACCAGAGTACGCTGCACCGCACCCACTGCCATAGCGGCCGGGATGGGCAGGGTGTCGGCGCTGATATCGCGGTCCGACAGCACCAGCAGCACGGTACCGCTCCTGGCGGCAGCCTTGGCCTCCTCGCAGATGCGCAAGATGGCCGCTTCCAGCCCCTCTTCGGGCTTGAAGTTGAGGCTGATCACCTTGTGCCGGTAGTACTCTCCCTCCAGTGCCAGCAGCTGGTGGAAGTCGGAGTAGAGCAGGATCGGTGACTGGAACAGCACCCGGTGGGCGTGGCCAAAGGTCTCGTTGAAGACGTTCTGCTCGCGACCGATACAGGTGGCGAGAGACATGACGTGGTTTTCCCGCAGCGGATCGATGGGCGGGTTGGTCACCTGTGCAAACATCTGGCGGAAGTAGTCATAAAGGGTGCGAGCGCTGGAAGAGAGTACCGCCATAGGGGTGTCATCCCCCATGGAGCCCACCGCTTCCTGACCATTTTCACCGAGAACCCGGATGATCTGATCCAGCTCCTCGAAGGAGTAGCCAAACAGCTTCTGATAGGTTTTCAGCTGCTCATCGGAGAATTCGCGGCTACCGGTCTGGCTGTCGTCCATCTGCTCGAAGGGGACCAGCCGGCGGCAATGTTTATCCATCCACTGCTTGTAGGTGTGACGGTTCTTGAGGTCGTCATCGATCTCGAAGCTGGTCCACACCTTGCCGTTGCTGGTATCCACCACGAACAGCTCGCCCGGGCCGACCCGGCCTTTCTCCAGCACTTCGTCCGGGGTGTAGTCCCAGGTGCCAACTTCTGAGGCGAGGGTGATGAACTTGTCCTTGGTGATGACGTAGCGGGCCGGACGCAGACCGTTGCGATCAAGTGCGCAGGTGGCGTAGCGACCGTCGGTCATGACGATACCAGCGGGGCCATCCCACGGCTCCATGTGCATGGAGTTGAAGTCGTAGAAGGCGCGCAGGTCGTCATCCATGTTCGGGTGCTTTTGCCATGCTGGCGGGATCAACAGGCGCATGGCGCGGAACAGGTCCATGCCACCGGCGAGGAAGAGATCCAGCATGTTGTCGAGGCTGGAGGAGTCCGATCCCGTGGTGTTGACGAAGGGGGCCGCTTCCTGCAAATCGGGAATGAGCGGCGTCGCAAACTTGTAACTGCGTGCCTTGGCCCACTGGCGGTTGCCGGCGATGGTGTTGATCTCGCCGTTGTGAGCCAGATAGCGGAACGGCTGGGCCAGCGGCCAGCGCGGGCTGGTGTTGGTGGAGAAACGCTGGTGGAAGACGCAGATGGCCGCCTGCATACGGATGTCGGCGAGATCCAGATAGAAGCGCGGCAAGTCCACCGGCATGCACAGTCCTTTATAGACGGTGACCAGATTGGAGAGGCTGACCACATAGAAGTAGTCGTCGTTGACGCGCTTTTCGATGCGGCGGCGCACGATATAGAGGCGGCGCTCGAGATCCTTGTCGACCCAGCCGGGCGGGGCGTTGACAAAGACCTGTTCAATGCTGGGCAGGGAGGCTTTTGCGATAGTACCCAGTACGTTGGTATCGACGGGCACCTTGCGCCAGCCGACCAGACTCAGGGTCTCTTTTTCCAGCTCTTCGTCGATGATATCGCGGGTCTGCTGTGCCAATACGGGGTCGGGGTTGAGAAACAGCATGCCGACCGCATAGTTGCGGCCAAGGTGCCATCCCTTCTCCTCGGCGACAGCTCTGAAGAAGCTGTCCGGTTTTTGCAGCAGCAGACCGCAACCATCGCCGGTCTTGCCATCGGCGGAGATCCCGCCGCGGTGCTGCATGCGAGCCAATGCTGACATCGCGAGACGGACAAGCTTGTGGCTGGCTTCCCCTTCCATGTGGGCCAACAGGCCGAAGCCACAGTTATCCCTCTCCAGCTTTGGATCATATAGTGACATTGCATTTCTCCCTTGCTCGGCCTTGTATCGCACAGTCATCACCTGACTGCATAAATTGCGATTGGCTCTTGTGGTTCCGTCTGCCTGACGTGGCGAATCTCCAAACTAATGGGATTTTCTGGCGAGGTCAATCGCAGGTCAGGTTTGTCTTCATGGTTACATTCGCATAACAAAATGTCGGGTTAGGGGGATTAGCTCGCAGTTATGAAGTATTTATTCTACGTAGTTTGATTTTGTTGGTTAAATATATCGCCATTGACGGGCTCAATGGTGTGCTCGGCGACGATGGGCGAATGTAGTAATTTTACCAACCCGATGTGGCCGACAGCGGAAGGGATCACATTTTCAATATCCCATGCTTGCAATTGTGTGCTGTCGGATCTCTTTGAATTTTTCATTGTTCAACAGTGGGTTATCAGGTCTCATTTTCATATGGATGTTTACTGTTTGAATCGTCAAAGAACTGTAAAAATCCTTTTTTTGCGCTTTTTCTCTATATTTATTCAAAATTGGTCGGGTATTTATATGTTTTACCCTCTCCGCTAGCTTGATCCAGCTCAGCCCCTGTTTTGCGCAAGCTCGTACAATGGCGCTCCTTTAGCGGAGGTGTCATGCAGTTACACGAACTCGTCAATACATTCGGTCAGGATCTCAAGCAGCGTCACGGTCAGAAGATCCACAAACTCTCCATCCACGGGGCCTTCACCTGCCCGAACCGTGACGGCACCCTGGGCCGTGGTGGCTGCACCTTCTGCAACGTATCCTCTTTTGCCGACGAGTCGGCCCAACAACTCTCAGTGGTGCAACAACTGCTGGCTCGCCGGGACGAAGTCACCCGTGCCAAGCGCTATCTTGCCTATTTTCAGGCCTATACCAGCACCTATGCCGAGGTCGAATATCTGCAGCGGATGTATGAAGAGGCGCTGTCGGTGAGCGATATGGTGGGGCTCTGTGTGGGCACTCGCCCCGATTGCGTGCCGGATGCGGTGCTGGATCTGTTGGCGGGCTATCAGGCCCGGGGCTACGAGGTGTGGCTGGAGCTCGGGCTGCAAAGCGCCAACGACAAGACTCTGCAACGGATCAACCGCGGCCACGGTTATGCCGCCTATGAGGATGCGGTAAGACGTGCCCATCAGCGCGGCATCAAGGTATGTGCTCATCTGATCGTCGGCCTGCCGGGCGAGGTGTCGATGGACAGCCTCGATACCCTGCATCGTATCGTTGGGACCGGTGTTGAGGGGATCAAGCTGCATCCGCTTCATGTGGTAGAGGGCAGTACTCTTGGCAAAGCGTGGCAAGCTGGGCGGCTTGAGGTATTGACGCTGGAGCAGTATGTGGAAGCCGCTGTCGCCATGATCCAGCACACACCACCCGAGGTGGTGTATCACCGGATTTCGGCATCGGCGCGCCGCCCAACCCTGCTTGCTCCCGCCTGGTGCGAGAATCGCTGGACTGCGATGGCGGACATTGCACGAGCACTCTCCTTGAGTGGCCCTCAGGGTCATGCACTGGGAAGACCCTTCATACTTCCTGACCTATAATTGAGTTCGTAATTATTATTTTCACGTAAAACATAGGGTTATATAAAAAGTTCATACCATAAACTATAGTTTTGGTACCTGCAGGTTGATATAGTGATGCGCCACAATAAATGCCATTATCAATTAACACCTCCATTTACCTGAGGGAGGCGTCGGCATGATGCTCACAGGCTGGTTTTACCAATCATCATGCAAGGAAAATTGGTGGTGAGTGTCACGATGTATCCGGATAGGTTTATTCCCTGATCAGGCTCATCTGTGGGAGGGGGCTCGTTTTTAGAGTCGCTATAGCAGGAAAATATGAGTGATACCCCTCTCGTATCGACCTTATTAATGCAGTGACGGGATGCTATGCAAGCAGAAACAAGTCGTATCGATGAGTTATTGGAGTGTCTGGTCTTCTTGACCCGCTTTTATGGTGTGCCCAACAGCCAGGATGCCCTGACGACCGGGTTGCCACTGGTCTCCGGACGACTGACTACAGCACTCTTTTGTCGTGCTGCCGAGCGGGGCGGGCTATCTGCCCGTGAAGTGATCCAGCCGCTTGATCAGATCTCTCCCTTGCTGCTGCCCTGCGTATTGCAGATGCGTAACGGTGGCGCCTGTATTTTGCTGGAGTGGAACGAAGATCGCAGCCAGGGGAAAGTGATTTTCCCGCAGGCAGGTGATGCCGCCCAATGGCTGACTGCTGCCCAGCTGGGTGATGAGTATTTGGGGCGTCTCTTTTACGTTAAGAAGCAGTTCAAGTTTGACGATCGCTCTCCCAAGGTGCTGGAAACCCGTGATGGACACTGGTTCTGGAGCACCTTGTTCGAATCCCGCGGTATCTATCGCGATGTGCTGATCGCCTCCATTCTGATCAACCTGTTTGCCATCGCCAGCCCTCTTTTCACCATGAACGTCTATGACAAGATTGTACCCAATCTGGCGTTTGATTCGCTCTGGGTGCTGGCGGTCGGGGCCATGGTGGTCTTTACCTTCGATTTTGTGATGCGGCAGTTGCGCAGTTACTTTATCGATATCGCTGGCAAAAAGTCTGATGTGCTATTGTCTGCCAAGATTTTCGCCAAGGTGATGGGCATGCGGATGGAGTCTCGTCCCGCTTCCACCGGCGCTTTCGCCAAACATCTGCAGGAATTTGAATCGGTGCGGGAGTTTTTCACTTCCGCGACGGTTTCTACTCTTATCGATCTCCCTTTTGCTGTCTTCTTCCTCTTTATTATCTGGATGTTTGCTGGCGTGATGGTGGTGGTCCCCATCGTCGCCATGCTGATCCTCATCGCCTATAGCGTCTATATTCAAGAGCCGCTCAAAAAGTCCATCGAAGAGGGTTCCCGGCTGGCCTCTCAGAAAAATGCCAACCTGATCGAAAGTATTTCTGGGCTGGAAACGGTCAAGATTTTTGGCGCCGAGAGTCTGTTCCAGCACCGTTGGGAGCAGGCTGTTTCCCATATTTCCACTTGGGGTGTACAAACACGGCGAATTACCAACTCCATGTCGTCACTGGCCAGTTATATCCAGCAGGTTGTGACGGTCGGTCTGGTGATCGTCGGTGTTTACCAGATCTCCGAAGGCTTGGTCACCATGGGGGGGATGATTGCTGCCGTGATGCTCTCCAGCCGTGCCATTGCGCCCATGGTGCAACTCTCAGTGTTGTCGACCCGTTATAACCAGGCCAAATCTGCACTGGATATTCTGGAAAAAATCATGCAAACCCCGGGTGAGCAGGAGGAGGGCAAGCAATATATCCATCATCCGGTGATTGCCGGTCGAATTGAATTCGAAAATGTTTCGTTCAAATATCCAGGAATGGAAACCAGCACCCTGCACCATATCAATTTGCGTATTCAGCCGGGTGAAAAGGTGGCAATTATCGGCCGGATTGGGGCGGGTAAAACGACCCTCGAGAAGTTGTTGATGGGGCTGTATCGGCCGACTGACGGTTCGGTCCGGATCGATGGTTTCGAAATAGACCAGTTACCTCCCTCGGTGATTCGTCGCAATATCGGTTGTGTTCCCCAAGATGTCATTCTCTTTTTTGGTTCGGTGCGAGACAACATCATGCTGGGTAATCCGCTGGTGGATGACGTGAGAGTCTTGCGCGCTGCCAAGCGGGCGGGCGTCACCAATTTTACCAACCGTGATCCCAACGGGTTGGATCGGCAGATCGGCGAGGGTGGCCGCCAGCTCTCCGGTGGCCAGCGTCAGGCGATCCTGCTGGCACGCGCCCTGCTCAATGATCCCCCCATTCTGGTGATGGATGAGCCTACCTCCAACATGGACAACCAGTCCGAGATGCAGGTCAAACAGGAGCTCGCCAGACTGGGCCCGGAAACCACCTTGATCCTCATCACCCACAAGACCTCAATGCTGGATGTGGCCTCGCGGGTTATTGTCATCGAGCAGGGACAGATTGTGGCAGATGGCCCCAAAGAGGTGGTGTTGCAGCAGTTGAAGGAAGGCAAGGTGCGCGTGCAGGAGGTGTCCCATGGTTAAGGGGCTCATGGACTGGTTAAAACGCAGCAAAAAGGCGCCTTCCGGTGATGTATTGCCGGCCCCCGAGCATCTGGAGTTTGTCGATGACGGCGCGGCCGCTGTGTTGCTTACTACCCCAACAGGTGCCCGCATCCTGTTGTGGTGCTGTTTCCTCTTTTTCATGAGTGCCATCGTCTGGGCTGCCTGGGCCGAGCTGGATGAAGTCACCGTGGGTCAGGGCAAGGTGATCCCATCCCGCCAACTGCAGGTGATCCAGAATCTGGAAGGGGGGATAGTAAAAGAGATCTTCGTCAAAGAGGGAGATATCGTCGAGAAGGGACAGCCGCTGCTGCGTATCGATGACACCCGTTTCCGCTCCGATTTTCGAGAGCGTGAGCAGGAGCTGGTCACTCTGAAAGGAGATATTGCCCGGTTACGGGCCGAAATGGCCAGTGTTGAGGTTAAAAATGACCCTGCACTGGGGTGGCGTGAACAGGTAGTGGTGGGAGAAGCGCCAATTCAGTTTCCGGATGGCTATGAAACCGTCTTTCCCGAATATGCCAACCGTGAACGCTCGGTACAACGGGATCGCCTTAATAACCTGAAGAACCAGCTCTATATTCTTGGTCAACAGATCGAGCAGAAAGAGCAGGAACTGATTGAACTGAATGCCAAAATTCGCACCGTGAATCGCAGTGTGGATCTGGCCAGACAAGAGCTCAATATTAGCCGTCCACTGGCAAAAGAGGGTATAGTGCCTCAAGTGGAGCTAATCAAGCTGGAGCGGCAGGTCAACGAGATGCAGGGGGAGCTGGAGAGCAACCGTCTGCTGATCCCAAAACTCAATTCGGTGTTGCGTGAGACTATTTCCAAGCGCAATGACATAGCGCTGAAATTCCGTGCTGACTCCCAGACGGAACTGAATGAGAAGCAGGGGCGACTTGGCCAGTTGTCAGAAGGGCAGGTTGGCTTGCGAGATAGGGTTGATCGGACCAGCGTGATTGCTCCGCTCAAGGGCACCATCAAGAAACTCAAGATCAACACTCTGGGCGGCGTGGTGCAGCCCGGCATGGATTTGATGGAGATAGTGCCGCTGGAGGACACCTTGTTGGTTGAAGCCAAGGTGTCGCCGAAAGATATCGCCTTCCTGCGACCGGGGCTGGATGCCATCGTCAAGATTACTGCCTACGACTTTACAATCTATGGAGGATTGCATGGCAAGGTTGAACAGATAAGTGCGGACTCGATCCAGGATGAGGAGGGGAACTCCTTTTATCTGGTTCGGGTGCGTACCGAGAAGAGTTACTTGGGCGATGAGCTTAACGCACTTCCCATCATCCCCGGTATGTTAGCCAGTGCTGATATCATTACTGGTAAAAAAAGTGTCCTAGACTATTTACTTAAGCCGATTTTACGGGCTAAGCAGTCGGCACTGAGAGAACGATAAGCCAACAATCTAAAAACAAAACATGACTGGAGATAACATGAAAAAAACGATTGTTGCCATGCTGGTCAGTGGCATCACCCTGATCCCTAGTTTGGGTCAGGCCCAGACTCTGGAAGAGTCGGTGGCACAGACACTCGCTACGCATCCCAAGATCAAGGAAGCGTTTGATCTCTACCAGGCACGCCTCTATCAGCATGATGGCGCCAAGGGTGGCTATTATCCAACGATCGATCTGCGTGGCGGCGTAGGCTATGAAAAGACTGACAGCCCTTCTACCCGGGCTGCTGGTTCAAACAGCAATATTGATGACTCCATGACTCGCAAAGAGGCTGGGCTCAGTTTGCGGCAGATGTTGTTTGATGGCTTTGATGTCAGCAACAACGTCTCCCGAACTGAAGCTGAAGCCAACGCCCAGCGTCTGGCGATGATCTCCGAAGCAGAGAATACCGCGCTGCGAGTGGCTGAGGTCTACCTCAATATGCTGCGCCAGCAGGAGATCCTGGAACTCTCCAAACAGAACCTGGAAACCCACGAACAGATCCGTAGCGACATTCAGAAACGGACTGATTCAGGGCTTGGTTCTACTGCTGATCAGACCCAGATTGATGGTCGTGTTGCCAGGGCCTACGCCAACCAAGCCGCCGCTGAAAACAACTACCGTGATGCGGAAAGCGAGTTTATTCGGGTGGTTAACGAGGTACCAAAAGATCTCGTTCAACCGGTACCTAATGCCGAGTTGGTCCCGGCTAGTCTCGATACTGCCCTGAAAACGGCGACAGAAGTTCACCCGACCCTGCTCTCATCCCTGCAAGATATTGAAGCGGCCAAGTATCAGCATGAAGGTGCCAAATCCGGTTTCTACCCTAACGTCACTTTTGAAGTGGACCAAAACTGGAATGAGGATATTGATGCCGTTAAAGGTCGCAATGACGATCTGACAGCTATGGTGCGGATGCGTTACAACCTGTTCCGAGGTGGTTCTGACGTAGCCGAGAGCAATGCAACTTCGGCACTGTACTCTCAGGCGAAAGACATTCATCTGAATGCATTTCGTCAGGTAGAAGAGGGAACCCGTTTGGCATGGAATGCGAAAGAGTCGCTGGCCAAACAGAAAACCTTCCTTAAAGAGCATGTGGATGCAAGCTACGATACCGTTCAGGCATACAAGAAGCAGTTTGGCTTGGGTCAGCGAACCTTGCTGGACGTATTGAACACCGAAAACGAATTGTTCGAAGCGCGTCGCAGTTATATCACTGCTGAGTATGATGCATTGCTGGCGGACTATCGCATCCTCAATGCGACTGGAAGTCTGCTCAACGCATTTAGCGTCAAGCAACCCGCTGAATGGCAGCCCAGGCAATAACCGTTTGCCAATGATCCCGCCGGGATGATGATGAACGCCAACATGGTGACTGCAGCTGGCAGTCACCATGTTTGGCTAAAGCAGGTGGTTGCGCGGTTTTTGAGGAGTGCAGAAGCAATCATGCAGCAGGCATATGACGTGACACTCCAGCGTGGTACCGGAGGCAGATGGTATGATCTCCTCAATAAATGGAGATACCGATCTCTACGTACTCTGCGCCACTCCTTATGGATCCTGCTGTTACCCTTCTCACTTTTGCTCTGTGCCAGCCAGCCTCTGCCACAGGAAGACCTCAACTTGATCAAGCGGGCGGAGCAGACCTATGGCGCCAGAGCTGGCAAGCGTGTAACCAGTTGGCGCATGCTGGTGATGGAAACGAAGGGAAAGGCACTGAGCGAGACGAAAAAGCTCGAAAGAGTGAACAACTTTTTTAATCAAATGCGCTTTGTTGATGACATCAAGTTGTGGCGCAAGAAAGATTACTGGGCAACCCCGCTCGAGTTTCTGGGAGCTGCCGGAGGAGATTGCGAAGATTTCAGTATTGCCAAATATTCCACACTACTGGAATTGGGGATCCCGGATGAAAAAATGCGGATGGTTTATGTCAAGGCCCTTGATTACAACCAGTTCCACATGGTGGTGGCATATTATGAGACACCCTCTTCGGTTCCGGTTATTTTGGATAATTTGATAGGCTCTATTCGACCCGCTACCCAACGGCGAGATTTGGTACCTATCTATAGTTTTAACGGTAGTCACTTGTGGTTGATGAAGGCGCGAGGCCAAGGGGAGCTGGCTGGCCAATCATCTCGCTTGGGATTATGGAATGATTTACGCAATCGCATGACATCGGGGCGATTGGCTAGGCCTGTGGTGAATTTGGATGATTAACCTATGACGCTTTATAGACAGTTATTGGCCACCATGTTGCTGTTGTTTGGACTATTGTTTGCAGCTACTTATTGGGTGCAATTCAATTCGACACGAACTTATCTGGCACAACAGCAGGAAACAACGGTAATCAACACCGCTACGTCACTGGGACTGGCATTAACCCCTTATCTTGAAAATGGCGACAAGGTGGGAGCTGAGTCGGTGATTAAGGCCATATTTGATGGTGGTTATTACCGTATGGTTCGTCTTGACCTGCTTGCGTCGAAAGATGTGATTGAAGAAGAAAACAGCAGCCGTATTCAAGGTGTACCTGACTGGTTTATTGAACTTGGCTTGTTTCCGGAAGTATCCAATGAGTCAATTCTGACGTCTGGCTGGCTGCAACTTGGCAAGCTCAAGGTGGTGGGCCACCCAGGACAAGCCTATCACGAACTGTGGGCAGGGATGAGCGAACTGGCGACCTGGTTTGTGATTGGATTTTTGGTAACCACGATCTTGCTTATGCGTGCACTTAATTTCCTGTTAAAACCGCTCAAGCAGATTTGTGAGCAGGCCGTCGAGATTGAATTGCATCATTTTGGGCATACCATTCCAGAGCCCAAGACCTATGAATTGAAGCAGGTTGTACAAGCGATCAACATCTTATCCGGAAAGTTGGCGGTGCAATTCAAAGAGCAGGCCGACGAGGCGGAGAAACTGCGTGAACGAGTTTATGTGGATGCCGTTTCTGGCTTGGGTAATCGAGCCTATTTTGTTGGTCAGGTTAATGCCTGGATTGCAGAATCTGGCCAAGGGGGCATCATGTTGGTTGCGGTAGATATGCTCGATGATATCTACCGTGATGAAGGTTTTGCTGCCCGTGATAATATGGTCAAATCTATAGCACAAATCTTACGCGAACAGCTTAAGGGATGGGATGGTGCAGCTGTGGCGCGGATATCAGCGACCGAATATGCTCTGCTCTGCCCGACAGATGATTTGGGTCAGCTTAAGGAGTTGGCAGAAATTATCAATTCTCGTATTGCTGATCTGGTCGTGAACCCAATGGCGGAGGGTAATCCTCTCTCCGTCATTGGTATTGCAGGCCGTGATGGTAATGATGATCTCTCAGTCCTGTTGACTAAAGCGGATAATGCACTCGGCAAGGCGCGTAATGAACGCCGTGGTGCTGTTGTCATGGAAGGGGGAGCCGAGCAGGGGTTGATGGGGCGCTTGGCATGGCGTGATTTGGTTCAGGATGCTATTTCGCATCACCTCTGGCGATTCAAGGCTCAGCCAGCTTGCCGATTTGATAACGGGGCCAGGTTGCATGCCGAGTTGTTTGCATCTATCTCTCGCGATGGCACGGACTATTTTGCCGGTCAGTTTTTGCCTGCCATCGAACAGTTCAAATTGGGGGGCGATTTTGATCAGGCAATACTTGATGCATGTGTTCCCTTACTGCACAAACAAGCGGATCTAGTGCTGGCAATTAATATAACGGCAGGTTCGCTTTGTTCGGATGAGTTTTTGACCTGGCTGACGCACTATCTGGTCGAACATGGCGAATTGAAAGAACGGCTGTTATTCGAGATACCCGAGGCAGCCATTATGAAGCACAAAGATCATGTGGCCGCTTTGGTAGGCGCATTGCAGGTCCATGGTTTCCAGTGGGGGGTTGACCACTACGGCCGTCACTTCCAGTCACTGGGCTATCTGGAGGAGTTAGCGCCTGCCTATGTCAAGGTGGATCACGGTTATACCAGTCAGGTCATGGAGCCTGGTGCTGACACCTCATTCTTGGCTGCAGTGTGCCGAGCTGCGCACAATGCCGGTGTGACCACCATTGCAACCCGCGTCGAAGATCAACATCAAGTGGAACTGCTTTCCAAGTTGCATATCGATGGTTATCAGGGATTTGTGCATCCTGCTTTCCCCTTGTCTTGATTGATATGTGCACTGTAGAAATGGCCCCGAATGGGGTCATTTTTTATATCAATACAATATATTTTTTGATTTTTTTATTATCAAATTAATATGGGTGTTATTTGGTTCCATTTGTATCGTTATGATTTTGATGAAGAAAAAATAACCTTTCGATTTTATTCTCTATATCGGTTTGAGGGCAGTCAAACCTATAGATTATTGCAACGGAAAAGCACGTTATCTCCCTCTACGGTGTAGACATCAAGATCTGTCACGTTGGAGCAATGGATATGCGTACCCAAATCATCGACAAGTCCGTGGTTGTCTCAGCTATCGAAGGGAATGTGGAGATTGTGCTGGCTGATGGCAGCAGTCGCCCCCTGCAAAAGGGGGAAATACTCCAGCCCGGTGCCAAATTGACCATAGCGGATGATGCCAAGCTTGTTCTTTCCCCCTATGACGATACACCAGCGCAGAATGTACCCACCGGTTCCGAATTAGCAGAACCGGGACAACCGCAAGGTGGTGCCAGCACGGAGGGCGCTCCTTCTGACATTGCTGCATTGCAAGAGTCAATTTTGCAAGGCGTTGACCCGACGCAAAACTTTGAGGCTTCAGCAGCAGGTGGTGCACCTGCTGCCGGTGGTGGCGGTGGTATTGGCGGGGTAGCAGGAGCAAGCGGCAATGGTGGCTTTGTCACCATTGATAGAACCGGTGATGCGACCATTGCCGAGGCCGGTTTTGATACCAATTATCAGGCTGAACCCATTATCAACACTGAGCAAGCGGCTGAACCACTGTTAGAACCGGAGCCACTAACTAATCTCTTGTTGGATGAGAGTGAAGTATTTTCGATGGATGAAGATAACCCTGTCAGTGGTGATCTTTTGGCCAATAGCTCCAACCCGGATGGTCCCTTGGCTCAATCCATCATCAGCTATAGCTGGGGTAGTAATATTGATGTTCCCGCAGGTGTTACATCGACCCTTACTGGCATTGGTACGCTGATCATCAACAGTGATGGCTCTTTCACCTTTACCCCCGCTCCTGACTATTCTGGTGCAGTTCCTACAGTGAGTTATCTGGTCACCGATAGTTCTGATGTTGTTACTTCGACCTTGACGCTGATAGTGACGCCACAAGGTGACATCGACTTCAACGTCGAGGCGCTGAATGCGGGTGCGACCGAAACGGATGGCACGGTACAGGTGCTGCTGACCAACACGGTGAGTATCAGCGATGGCGACGGGTCAGAGACCTGGACCAGCCTGGTGTATACCTTCAACAATTTGCCTGCGAATACCACTGCAGTGGGTGGCACCCTGGTGGGTTATGTCCTGACAGTGAACGTGGTGGCGGGGGCATTGCCGCCGGCATTCGGGCTGGTGTTCCCGGCAGACTATTCGACGGCCGGGGTGTCGGGCAGTGCGAACAACACCGGTGCGCCCATCAGTTACACCGTGGTGGCGACCACCAATGAAGGCACGGCCAACAGCAGTGGCACGGTCACTATCGGAGTGGAAGGGGATATCAGTGTCAGCGCCACCAACCTGGTGCTGGCAGAAACGGATGCACCGGTGGCGGTATCGCTGGCGGCGCAGCTGGGTGTTACTGCGACCGACGCGGATGGTTCGGAGCAGGTGACCGGCGTGACGGTGACCCTGAGCGGTGTGCCGGCAGGTGCGTTGATGGGGGCAGGCTGGGTGGCTGGCGCGGTGGCGGGCAGCTACAGCTGGAGCGGTGCGAGCACAGCGGGCGTGCCGGGCTTTAGCTTGCCGGCGGACTGGAGCGGGGTCGTGAATGGCAACGTGGCGGGGACCACGGACGAGGGTGGGGCAGACAACAAGCCCTTCACCGTCACTATCAATGCCGGCCATGACATCGACTTCAACGTCGAGGCGCTGAATGCGGGTGCGACCGAAACGGATGGCACGGTACAGGTGCTGCTGACCAACACGGTGAGTATCAGCGATGGCGACGGGTCAGAGACCTGGACCAGCCTGGTGTATACCTTCAACAATTTGCCTGCGAATACCACTGCAGTGGGTGGCACCCTGGTGGGTAATGTCCTGACAGTGAACGTGGTGGCGGGGGCATTGCCGCCGGCATTCGGGCTGGTGTTCCCGGCGGACTATTCGACGGCCGGGGTGTCGGGCAGTGCGAACAACACCGGCGCGCCCATCAGTTACACCGTGGTGGCGACCACCAATGAAGGCACGGCCAACAGCAGTGGCACGGTCACTATCGGAGTGGAAGGGGATATCAGTGTCAGCGCCACCAACCTGGTGCTGGCAGAAACGGATGCACCGGTGGCGGTATCGCTGGCGGCGCAGCTGGGTGTTACTGCGACCGACGCGGATGGTTCGGAGCAGGTGACCGGCGTGACGGTGACCCTGAGCGGTGTGCCGGCAGGTGCGTTGATGGGGGCAGGCTGGGTGGCTGGCGCGGTGGCGGGCAGCTACAGCTGGAGCGGTGCGAGCACAGCGGGCGTGCCGGGCTTTAGCTTGCCGGCGGACTGGAGCGGGGTCGTGAATGGCAACGTGGCGGGGACCACGGACGAGGGTGGGGCAGACAACAAGCCCTTCACCGTCACTATCAATGCCGGCCATGACATCGACTTCAACGTCGAGGCGCTGAATGCGGGTGCGACCGAAACGGATGGCACGGTACAGGTGCTGCTGACCAACACGGTGAGTATCAGCGATGGCGACGGGTCAGAGACCTGGACCAGCCTGGTGTATACCTTCAACAATTTGCCTGCGAATACCACTGCAGTGGGTGGCACCCTGGTGGGTAATGTCCTGACAGTGAACGTGGTGGCGGGGGCATTGCCGCCGGCATTCGGGCTGGTGTTCCCGGCAGACTATTCGACGGCCGGGGTGTCGGGCAGTGCGAACAACACCGGTGCGCCCATCAGTTACACCGTGGTGGCGACCACCAATGAAGGCACGGCCAACAGCAGTGGCACGGTCACTATCGGAGTGGAAGGGGATATCAGTGTCAGCGCCACCAACCTGGTGCTGGCAGAAACGGATGCACCGGTGGCGGTATCGCTGGCGGCGCAGCTGGGTGTTACTGCGACCGACGCGGATGGTTCGGAGCAGGTGACCGGCGTGACGGTGACCCTGAGCGGTGTGCCGGCAGGTGCGTTGATGGGGGCAGGCTGGGTGGCTGGCGCGGTGGCGGGCAGCTACAGCTGGAGCGGTGCGAGCACAGCGGGCGTGCCGGGCTTTAGCTTGCCGGCGGACTGGAGCGGGGTCGTGAATGGCAACGTGGCGGGGACCACGGACGAGGGTGGGGCAGACAACAAGCCCTTCACCGTCACTATCAATGCCGGCCATGACATCGACTTCAACGTCGAGGCGCTGAATGCGGGTGCGACCGAAACGGATGGCACGGTACAGGTGCTGCTGACCAACACGGTGAGTATCAGCGATGGCGACGGGTCAGAGACCTGGACCAGCCTGGTGTATACCTTCAACAATTTGCCTGCGAATACCACTGCAGTGGGTGGCACCCTGGTGGGTAATGTCCTGACAGTGAACGTGGTGGCGGGGGCATTGCCGCCGGCATTCGGGCTGGTGTTCCCGGCGGACTATTCGACGGCCGGGGTGTCGGGCAGTGCGAACAACACCGGCGCGCCCATCAGTTACACCGTGGTGGCGACCACCAATGAAGGCACGGCCAACAGCAGTGGCACGGTCACTATCGGAGTGGAAGGGGATATCAGTGTCAGCGCCACCAACCTGGTGCTGGCAGAAACGGATGCACCGGTGGCGGTATCGCTGGCGGCGCAGCTGGGTGTTACTGCGACCGACGCGGATGGTTCGGAGCAGGTGACCGGCGTGACGGTGACCCTGAGCGGTGTGCCGGCAGGTGCGTTGATGGGGGCAGGCTGGGTGGCTGGCGCGGTGGCGGGCAGCTACAGCTGGAGCGGTGCGAGCACAGCGGGCGTGCCGGGCTTTAGCTTGCCGGCGGACTGGAGCGGGGTCGTGAATGGCAACGTGGCGGGGACCACGGACGAGGGTGGGGCAGACAACAAGCCCTTCACCGTCACTATCAATGCCGGCCATGACATCGACTTCAACGTCGAGGCGCTGAATGCGGGTGCGACCGAAACGGATGGCACGGTACAGGTGCTGCTGACCAACACGGTGAGTATCAGCGATGGCGACGGGTCAGAGACCTGGACCAGCCTGGTGTATACCTTCAACAATTTGCCTGCGAATACCACTGCAGTGGGTGGCACCCTGGTGGGTAATGTCCTGACAGTGAACGTGGTGGCGGGGGCATTGCCGCCGGCATTCGGGCTGGTGTTCCCGGCAGACTATTCGACGGCCGGGGTGTCGGGCAGTGCGAACAACACCGGTGCGCCCATCAGTTACACCGTGGTGGCGACCACCAATGAAGGCACGGCCAACAGCAGTGGCACGGTCACTATCGGAGTGGAAGGGGATATCAGTGTCAGCGCCACCAACCTGGTGCTGGCAGAAACGGATGCACCGGTGGCGGTATCGCTGGCGGCGCAGCTGGGTGTTACTGCGACCGACGCGGATGGTTCGGAGCAGGTGACCGGCGTGACGGTGACCCTGAGCGGTGTGCCGGCAGGTGCGTTGATGGGGGCAGGCTGGGTGGCTGGCGCGGTGGCGGGCAGCTACAGCTGGAGCGGTGCGAGCACAGCGGGCGTGCCGGGCTTTAGCTTGCCGGCGGACTGGAGCGGGGTCGTGAATGGCAACGTGGCGGGGACCACGGACGAGGGTGGGGCAGACAACAAGCCCTTCACCGTCACTATCAATGCCGGCCATGACATCGACTTCAACGTCGAGGCGCTGAATGCGGGTGCGACCGAAACGGATGGCACGGTACAGGTGCTGCTGACCAACACGGTGAGTATCAGCGATGGCGACGGGTCAGAGACCTGGACCAGCCTGGTGTATACCTTCAACAATTTGCCTGCGAATACCACTGCAGTGGGTGGCACCCTGGTGGGTAATGTCCTGACAGTGAACGTGGTGGCGGGGGCATTGCCGCCGGCATTCGGGCTGGTGTTCCCGGCGGACTATTCGACGGCCGGGGTGTCGGGCAGTGCGAACAACACCGGCGCGCCCATCAGTTACACCGTGGTGGCGACCACCAATGAAGGCACGGCCAACAGCAGTGGCACGGTCACTATCGGAGTGGAAGGGGATATCAGTGTCAGCGCCACCAACCTGGTGCTGGCAGAAACGGATGCACCGGTGGCGGTATCGCTGGCGGCGCAGCTGGGTGTTACTGCGACCGACGCGGATGGTTCGGAGCAGGTGACCGGCGTGACGGTGACCCTGAGCGGTGTGCCGGCAGGTGCGTTGATGGGGGCAGGCTGGGTGGCTGGCGCGGTGGCGGGCAGCTACAGCTGGAGCGGTGCGAGCACAGCGGGCGTGCCGGGCTTTAGCTTGCCGGCGGACTGGAGCGGGGTCGTGAATGGCAACGTGGCGGGGACCACGGACGAGGGTGGGGCAGACAACAAGCCCTTCACCGTCACTATCAATGCCGGCCATGACATCGACTTCAACGTCGAGGCGCTGAATGCGGGTGCGACCGAAACGGATGGCACGGTACAGGTGCTGCTGACCAACACGGTGAGTATCAGCGATGGCGACGGGTCAGAGACCTGGACCAGCCTGGTGTATACCTTCAACAATTTGCCTGCGAATACCACTGCAGTGGGTGGCACCCTGGTGGGTAATGTCCTGACAGTGAACGTGGTGGCGGGGGCATTGCCGCCGGCATTCGGGCTGGTGTTCCCGGCAGACTATTCGACGGCCGGGGTGTCGGGCAGTGCGAACAACACCGGTGCGCCCATCAGTTACACCGTGGTGGCGACCACCAATGAAGGCACGGCCAACAGCAGTGGCACGGTCACTATCGGAGTGGAAGGGGATATCAGTGTCAGCGCCACCAACCTGGTGCTGGCAGAAACGGATGCACCGGTGGCGGTATCGCTGGCGGCGCAGCTGGGTGTTACTGCGACCGACGCGGATGGTTCGGAGCAGGTGACCGGCGTGACGGTGACCCTGAGCGGTGTGCCGGCAGGTGCGTTGATGGGGGCAGGCTGGGTGGCTGGCGCGGTGGCGGGCAGCTACAGCTGGAGCGGTGCGAGCACAGCGGGCGTGCCGGGCTTTAGCTTGCCGGCGGACTGGAGCGGGGTCGTGAATGGCAACGTGGCGGGGACCACGGACGAGGGTGGGGCAGACAACAAGCCCTTCACCGTCACTATCAATGCCGGCCATGACATCGACTTCAACGTCGAGGCGCTGAATGCGGGTGCGACCGAAACGGATGGCACGGTACAGGTGCTGCTGACCAACACGGTGAGTATCAGCGATGGCGACGGGTCAGAGACCTGGACCAGCCTGGTGTATACCTTCAACAATTTGCCTGCGAATACCACTGCAGTGGGTGGCACCCTGGTGGGTAATGTCCTGACAGTGAACGTGGTGGCGGGGGCATTGCCGCCGGCATTCGGGCTGGTGTTCCCGGCGGACTATTCGACGGCCGGGGTGTCGGGCAGTGCGAACAACACCGGCGCGCCCATCAGTTACACCGTGGTGGCGACCACCAATGAAGGCACGGCCAACAGCAGTGGCACGGTCACTATCGGAGTGGAAGGGGATATCAGTGTCAGCGCCACCAACCTGGTGCTGGCAGAAACGGATGCACCGGTGGCGGTATCGCTGGCGGCGCAGCTGGGTGTTACTGCGACCGACGCGGATGGTTCGGAGCAGGTGACCGGCGTGACGGTGACCCTGAGCGGTGTGCCGGCAGGTGCGTTGATGGGGGCAGGCTGGGTGGCTGGCGCGGTGGCGGGCAGCTACAGCTGGAGCGGTGCGAGCACAGCGGGCGTGCCGGGCTTTAGCTTGCCGGCGGACTGGAGCGGGGTCGTGAATGGCAACGTGGCGGGGACCACGGACGAGGGTGGGGCAGACAACAAGCCCTTCACCGTCACTATCAATGCCGGCCATGACATCGACTTCAACGTCGAGGCGCTGAATGCGGGTGCGACCGAAACGGATGGCACGGTACAGGTGCTGCTGACCAACACGGTGAGTATCAGCGATGGCGACGGGTCAGAGACCTGGACCAGCCTGGTGTATACCTTCAACAATTTGCCTGCGAATACCACTGCAGTGGGTGGCACCCTGGTGGGTAATGTCCTGACAGTGAACGTGGTGGCGGGGGCATTGCCGCCGGCATTCGGGCTGGTGTTCCCGGCAGACTATTCGACGGCCGGGGTGTCGGGCAGTGCGAACAACACCGGTGCGCCCATCAGTTACACCGTGGTGGCGACCACCAATGAAGGCACGGCCAACAGCAGTGGCACGGTCACTATCGGAGTGGAAGGGGATATCAGTGTCAGCGCCACCAACCTGGTGCTGGCAGAAACGGATGCACCGGTGGCGGTATCGCTGGCGGCGCAGCTGGGTGTTACTGCGACCGACGCGGATGGTTCGGAGCAGGTGACCGGCGTGACGGTGACCCTGAGCGGTGTGCCGGCAGGTGCGTTGATGGGGGCAGGCTGGGTGGCTGGCGCGGTGGCGGGCAGCTACAGCTGGAGCGGTGCGAGCACAGCGGGCGTGCCGGGCTTTAGCTTGCCGGCGGACTGGAGCGGGGTCGTGAATGGCAACGTGGCGGGGACCACGGACGAGGGTGGGGCAGACAACAAGCCCTTCACCGTCACTATCAATGCCGGCCATGACATCGACTTCAACGTCGAGGCGCTGAATGCGGGTGCGACCGAAACGGATGGCACGGTACAGGTGCTGCTGACCAACACGGTGAGTATCAGCGATGGCGACGGGTCAGAGACCTGGACCAGCCTGGTGTATACCTTCAACAATTTGCCTGCGAATACCACTGCAGTGGGTGGCACCCTGGTGGGTAATGTCCTGACAGTGAACGTGGTGGCGGGGGCATTGCCGCCGGCATTCGGGCTGGTGTTCCCGGCGGACTATTCGACGGCCGGGGTGTCGGGCAGTGCGAACAACACCGGCGCGCCCATCAGTTACACCGTGGTGGCGACCACCAATGAAGGCACGGCCAACAGCAGTGGCACGGTCACTATCGGAGTGGAAGGGGATATCAGTGTCAGCGCCACCAACCTGGTGCTGGCAGAAACGGATGCACCGGTGGCGGTATCGCTGGCGGCGCAGCTGGGTGTTACTGCGACCGACGCGGATGGTTCGGAGCAGGTGACCGGCGTGACGGTGACCCTGAGCGGTGTGCCGGCAGGTGCGTTGATGGGGGCAGGCTGGGTGGCTGGCGCGGTGGCGGGCAGCTACAGCTGGAGCGGTGCGAGCACAGCGGGCGTGCCGGGCTTTAGCTTGCCGGCGGACTGGAGCGGGGTCGTGAATGGCAACGTGGCGGGGACCACGGACGAGGGTGGGGCAGACAACAAGCCCTTCACCGTCACTATCAATGCCGGCCATGACATCGACTTCAACGTCGAGGCGCTGAATGCGGGTGCGACCGAAACGGATGGCACGGTACAGGTGCTGCTGACCAACACGGTGAGTATCAGCGATGGCGACGGGTCAGAGACCTGGACCAGCCTGGTGTATACCTTCAACAATTTGCCTGCGAATACCACTGCAGTGGGTGGCACCCTGGTGGGTAATGTCCTGACAGTGAACGTGGTGGCGGGGGCATTGCCGCCGGCATTCGGGCTGGTGTTCCCGGCGGACTATTCGACGGCCGGGGTGTCGGGCAGTGCGAACAACACCGGCGCGCCCATCAGTTACACCGTGGTGGCGACCACCAATGAAGGCACGGCCAACAGCAGTGGCACGGTCACTATCGGAGTGGAAGGGGATATCAGTGTCAGCGCCACCAACCTGGTGCTGGCAGAAACGGATGCACCGGTGGCGGTATCGCTGGCGGCGCAGCTGGGTGTTACTGCGACCGACGCGGATGGTTCGGAGCAGGTGACCGGCGTGACGGTGACCCTGAGCGGTGTGCCGGCAGGTGCGTTGATGGGGGCAGGCTGGGTGGCTGGCGCGGTGGCGGGCAGCTACAGCTGGAGCGGTGCGAGCACAGCGGGCGTGCCGGGCTTTAGCTTGCCGGCGGACTGGAGCGGGGTCGTGAATGGCAACGTGGCGGGGACCACGGACGAGGGTGGGGCAGACAACAAGCCCTTCACCGTGACCGTCACTGCAACTAACGATGCTCCCATGCTGACTGTCTCGGATCTGCGCATATCCGAGGAGGGATTACCGGGATCCAATCCAGACAATTCACCCAATCCCGGCGATATTACCGATAGCACCTCGACCCATGCGACGGCAAGTGTGACAGATATCGACAGCAATACCTTTACGTTCACTCTTTCTGCTCCATCTGGCCTGAGCTCTGGAGGGGTACCAGTTGTGTGGAGTGGTATAGGGTCTGCGACACTGGTGGGTTCAGCGGGAGGGATCCCAGTCATACAAGTATCTGTAGATCCGGTTGGTAAATATACCGTCACCTTGCTGGGGCCCATCGATCATGAATTTGGAGACAATAAGGAAGGACTGAAGACATTTACCTTCAACCTGTCAGCCAGTGATGGTGACTTGAGTGATACCAAGCCGGTCAGTGTTGTTATTGAAGACGATATGCCCGTGATCACAGGCATCGAAAGTCTGGAAGTGATGAATGTAGCCGACATCACTACCGGTGGATTGTTTGGCGTCTCTTTTGGTGCTGATGGCCCTCTGGGTACTGGTGGACTGAAACTGACTGGATGGCCTGATTTGGCAGGGATCACCGAAACCTTGTCGACTGATGGCAAGACTCTGGTAGCAACCATTGATGGTAGTGGGCAGCCACCTAAAGTGTTCTATACATTGACACTCAATGACGACAATACTTACAGCTTTGAACTGGTTACTCCCCAGCCAACCCAGACTTTCTCGATCGGGGCACAGTTCGGTGCTGGAGGGCCTGTTGAGACGATCGGGGTTACTGCTGGCGGGATTGGTGTACTGTTCGATGGTCTGCTGTTCAATGGCAGCGTCAATAATCCTCAGGATCTGCCGGGGAGTGATGCAGATAATCTCAACCCGAACAACAATGGTTTCGGGATTAAGAACGGCAACCTGGACAATAACGAAGGGTTCAAGGTATCCACGACTGCAGCCGTTGATGGGCTCTCTTTCAACGTCTACGGGGTTGGCAACACCAATACCAGCACCATACAGTGGGTGGCTTATGCTGCCGATGGCGTGACCGTCGTCGATTCCGGAGAGCTTGTTCTGTCAGGACTCAAAGGGTCGATGCAGTTGGCCAGCATAGAACCCGATGGGGAGTTCAGCCAGCTTTATGTCCGCTTTGTGCTGAATGGCAATGACTCAGTGAGGATCGAGAATTTCGGAGTGATCGACAAGATCACGCCTCCTGATATTGACCTTGATTTCAGTGCTACCTTGACTGATGCCGATGGAGATAAAGCCAGCGCCAACTTTACTGTATCGGTCAAGAGCAATGAGCCTCCCGTCGCGTCCAATATTCTGGTTGTGGGTAGCAACACCTCGGATACCCCCGACACTACCGGGACCCCCGGCACGGATGATGATCACAAGGTGCCCAACTCCAACGGTAGTGTGGATGGTCTGGTTGCAGGCGGTGCTGGTCACGATATTGTGGTGGGGGACATCGGCGGCACCAGTACCAATTTCATCCCGGGTGAGAATTACAATATTGCCTTGGTGGTCGATGTGTCTGGCAGTATGGCTGGATCACGACTGAGTATGCTCAAGGCCTCCCTGACCCATTTGGCGAACCAGTTGAAAGATCATGATGGTGAGATCAATATCACCTTGATTGGTTTTGCGGCGAATGCCAGCGAGAGTGTGACAATAGTAGGGCTTGATGCCAGTAATGTGAGCAACCTGACCAATGCCATTGATGCACTGGTTGCCAATGGTGGCACCAACTATGAAGCCGCGTTCAATCAGGCCGTGCAGTGGTTCAATGATGGTAGCAAGGCTGCTCCCGGTTACCAGAACCTGACATTCTTTGTCACGGATGGTAACCCGACTTACTACCTCAATGACAGCAATCAGGTCGCTGGACCAGGCAACAGCACCACATTTGAGGTGATCAAGGAGTCGGTGGATGCTTTTGTTTCACTCAGTGCCATCAGCCAGGTCAATGCAATCGGGGTGACCAATGATGTTAACAAGGATTTGTTGAAGTTCTTTGATAACACGACTGAAACGGCAGATCAGTTTTACTCGGCAGGCAGCTTCCTTGACTTGGCCACATTTGGTAGTGGTAGCGGCATAAATGCCGCCTCGGGATGGGTGCTCAGTGGTGATGCTCAGGGATCGCATACCGTTACAAATGGAAGCTTGCGGATCCGGGATGATCGAACCGGTTCTGATTCTGACAGGACAATATTGGCGCTCGCCGTGGCCAATGCCATCCAGGTTTCTGCGGCACAAGCCGGAGCAAGTCTGCAGTTCCAGTATGCCTTGAATGGTGTTAATAGCAGCGACAGCTTCACCTGGAAGTTGGTGAAACTCGAGGGTGGCGTCTGGGATATGCTCAATCCAGTGCAAACGGGCACCATTACTGGCGTTAGTTCATCTGTTTTGACGGCTTACAGCACTATCACAACCGATGGACTGCCTGTCGGGCAATACGGGTTTGTGTTCGAACTGCTCGACAGCTCCAATGACCGGAATGCTGAGGTACGGATAGACAATATCCGGATCGAGCAGGGTTTCAATGCCCCGATCGGCGATGCCCAGATTGTGACCAGTGCCGAGCAGTTGACGGCAGCCCTGACCGAGGGGGATCAGATTACCGTGTTGCTGGGGGCCGGCAATGACGTGGCCGATGGTGGTGTTGGCAATGACATCCTGTTTGGCGATGTACTCAATACCGATACGCTGGCCAGCGAGTTGGGACTGGATCTGCCCCAAGGTTCTGGTTGGCTGGTATTTGAAACGCTGGAGTCCAGTCATGGGTGGACACGTGAACAGACGGTGGATTACATCCGGACCCATATTACTGAGCTGAGTGGGGAGAGTAGCCGCAGTGGTGGTAATGACACCCTATATGGTGGCAGTGGTAACGATATCCTTTTTGGCCAGGAAGGGAACGACACCCTTGTTGGAGGTGTCGGTGATGATTATCTGGATGGTGGTTCTGGTAGCGATATACTCACGGGCGACCTTGGTAAGGACATTCTGATCGGCGGCCTTGGCAGCGATACCATGACCGGTGGTGGGGAGAGTGACACCTTCAAGTGGCTGGCGGGGGATGCGGACGGCAGTATCGATACCATTACTGATTTCACTTTAGGTGATACCAACAATGGTGGAGATGTACTGGATCTCTCGGATCTGCTGGTCGGCGTACCTGCAGTGGGGAACAACGAGGATCTGGCAGCCGTGCTGGACAACTATCTGCAGTTCAACACGACGACCAAGACGTTGACGATAGATCCTGCCGGGGCCGGTGGGAGCCCGGAACTGACCATCCAGTTCCAGAACTCACTCGACCTCGCCTCACTGGGCTCCAATCAGGAGATCATCAAGCACTTGCTGGATGACGGTAACTTGAAGGTTGATCCGTAACCCTCTCTCGGGGCCGGGCTTGCCTGGCCCCTGTTTTTTCTTTAGGTGGATGGATAAGATAGCGGCCGTAGAAGAGAGGGTAATCATGCAGTCATTCAACTGGGTCGACATTGATGGCATCCGTTATAGCTGGGATGGACAGGGCAACATTACCTGCGCAGGTCAGTTTGGCTATCAGGCCTCGATCGCCGGTGATCGGCTGGATGGGATGGAGATAGAGAATGAGGCCGGTGATGTCGCGGGCTCGCTCTATGTTGACTTTGCTGCAGCCTCTATCACCTATGTGCCTGTTTTGGATACCGAGTCTGCCCATAACATGATTCTGGTTGGCCATGAGCAGGGTCAGCAGGAGTATCCACTGGTCAGTTTTCACCCTCCGTTGTTGCAAAATTTGCTTGGGCCGTCTGATACCATCCCTTGGTCTGCGATGGAGGAGGCAATTGGTGGCACCGATCTCGGACAGGCGGTGCAAGGACATGTTCTGTCGTGGGACTCGTTCCATTTCGATGATGAGGTGCAGGTCTGCGGTGCGACATCGTCACAAGATAAGGTAGAGCAGAGCCCAGATGTCTGCAGCGTGGTCACCATCAGTCTCGATCTGACCAATCAGATACTGGATCAGTTCCCCCCCTCGCATGATATATGAATCCCGTAGCTGCACGGGCATAATGGCCTCAATCTTTTCGATTGAGGTTTTTTTCTATGTGGCGTCCCCTTCTTACTCTTTCCGCTCTGGTTGTCAGTGCTCCGCTGCTGGCGATTGAAGTGCCGCAAGCGCCCCATCTGGTGGTGAGTGGTTATGCCGAGCAGAAGACCGAACCCGATATGCTCACCCTCAATGTGGCGGTGAGTGCACTGGATAAGCAGGGCCTCAAGGCCAAGCAGCAGGTCGATACCAAGGTCGCAGCCTTTTTCAGCCAACTGGAAGGGCTGGGGATCAAGCGCAGCGATGTTGAGGCTGGCAACCTGATGGTCTCTCCGGAATATCAGTATGGCGAGAACAAGAAGCCGGTATTGTTGGGATACCGTGCTCAGCGACAATTGGCGGTGAAGCTCTATCAGCTCGACAAGTTGAGCCCCCTGATGGATACCGCACTCAAAGCCGGGCTGGAGTCCGTATCCCAGATTGAGTACGGGTTGAAATCGCCGCAGGTCATCAAGGAGCAGGCCCGTTTGAATGCCGTTGAGGATGCCAAAACCAAGGCTGAATCTCTGGCCAAGGCCTTCGGGATGAAGCTTGGCAAGGTCTACAGTGTGGAGTACCGCAATGCTTCGCCCATTACCGCCTACAGCCGCAACCTGAAGGTAGTGCAGGCCATGGCGATGGCTGCACCTGCGGCGGATATGGCGGACAACAGCTATCAACAACAGCAGATCACGGTAAGTGATAATATCGAGGCTGTTTTCTTGCTGGAGTGATGCCCGTCGTTTAAGTCCAGTCATGAACACCCCCGCCATTTGCGGCGGGGTTTCTATTGCGCATCGATGCAGATATAAAAAAGCCGACGCTCGTGTTTACTAAATCGAGCATCGGCTTTTTGTTGCGCTGGGTTTATCAGGCGGTCACAGCATCAGCCTTGGTCGCTTCCGGCGCCGGGTTGCGGATGAGGTAATCAAACGCACCCAGTGCGGCGGTGGCGCCAGCACCCATGGAGATGATGATCTGCTTGAACGGTACCGTGGTGGCATCTCCTGCGGCGTAGACGCCGGGCAGGGAGGTCGCCCCTTTGGTATCGATCTCGATCTCGCCAAAGCGGGTCATGGCAATCTCGCTCCCTTTCAGGAACTCGGTGTTCGGTACCAGGCCGATCTGGACGAAGATACCCGCCACCGCCAGGTGTTTGATCTCACCTGTGGTGCGATCTTCGTAATCCATGCCGACCACCTTGCTGCCATCACCGATCACTTCGGTGGTGCGGGCGCTCATGATGATGTCGATATTGCCCATGGAGCGAGCCTTCTTCTGCAGCACTTCATCGGCACGCAGGGTGTCGGCGAACTCCACCACAGTCACATGCTCGACGATGCCAGCCAGATCGATGGCCGCCTCGATGCCGGAGTTACCGCCACCGATCACAGCTACTCGCTTGCCCTTGAAGAAGGGGCCATCGCAGTGCGGGCAGTAGGCCACGCCCTTGGTGCGGTACTCGAGCTCACCCGGCACATTCAGATCACGCCAGCGGGCACCGGTCGCCAGGATCACGGCACGGCTCTTCAAGGTGGCGCCAGAGGCGAGATCCACGTTCACATACCCATCTTTGCTGATGGCGGCGGCACGCTGTTCGGTGATCACTTCCACGCCGTACTGTTTGACGTGCTGCTCCAGGCTGGCGGCCAGCTTGGGGCCTTCGGTATAGGGCACGGAGATAAAGTTCTCGATGCCGACGGTGTCCATCACCTGACCACCGAAACGCTCGGCAACGATGGCGGTGCGAATGCCTTTACGAGCGGCATAGATAGCCGCTGCGGCGCCAGCCGGGCCACCGCCCACCACCAGTACGTCGTAGGGATCTTTCTCATTCAGCTCGGCAGCCTTGCGCTCGGCGGCGCCGGTGTCGAGTTTGGCGACGATCTCTTCCAGCGATATCCGGCCCTGGCTGAACGGTTGACCGTTCAGGTAAACATTCGGTACCGCCATGATTTGACGCTCGGCGACCTCTTCCTGGAACAGGGCGCCGTCGATCATGGTGTGAGTGATGCCGGGGTTCAGGGTCGCCATCAGGTTGAGGGCCTGTACTACGTCCGGGCAGTTGTGGCAGGAGAGGGAGATATAGGTCTCGAAGTGGAACTCACCTTTGAGATTGCGGATCTGCTCCTGCACTGCCGCATCGGCCTTGGAGGGGTGGCCGCCGCTTTGCAGCAGGGCGAGTACCAGAGAGGTAAATTCATGACCCATGGGGATGCCGGCAAAGTGAACACGCGGTGCTTGGCCCTGCGGCGCGACACTCATGGAAGGCTTGCGAGCGGCAGTGCCAGAGGTCTGGGTGATCTTGGGGGACATCTCGGCGATCTCGCTGGCCAGTGCCAGCAGCTCTGCAGATTTGTCGCTGTCGTTGCCGGACACGCTGATCTCGATGGGATTGACGATGTACTGCAGATAGGTGTTCAGCTGTTGTTTGAGGTTGGTATCCAACATGGTCGAATTCCTTCTTGTAATGGCGAGTTGGCATTAAATGTGAGTCGGTCTGCTTTCAGGCCTATTTGGCAATGCCGGAAAGCAGACCGGCCCTTATGCGGGCCGGTCTTGGAAGCGGGAGGCTTAGATCTTGCCTACCAGATCCAGGGACGGGGCCAGAGTGGCTTCGCCTTCTTTCCATTTAGCCGGGCACACTTCACCCGGGTGGGAAGCAACGTACTGGGCTGCTTTGACTTTGCGCAGCAGTTCCAGTGCGTCACGGCCGATGCCGCCAGCGTTGATCTCGACGATCTGGATGATGCCCTGCGGGTCAATCACGAAGGTACCGCGGTCAGCCAGACCAGCTTCTTCGATCATCACGCCGAAGTTGCGGGTGATGGTACCAGTCGGGTCACCAATCATCGGGTACTGGATCTTCTGAATGGTGTCAGAAGTGTCGTGCCATGCTTTGTGAGTGAAGTGGGTATCGGTAGAGACAGAGTAGATCTCAACGCCCAGCTTCTGGAATTCAGCGTAGTTGTCAGCCAGATCGCCCAGCTCGGTCGGGCAGACGAAGGTGAAGTCAGCCGGGTAGAAGAAGACCACGGACCACTTACCTTTCAGGTCTGTATCAGAGACCTGCACGAATTTGCCATTGTGGTAGGCGGTAGCATTGAACGGCTTGATTTCAGTGTTGATGTAGGTAGACATGTAATTGCTCCTTGGTGATGTACATATGCCGGTCTGGTGTTGAAGAGTCTTGCCAGACGAGGCGCTTAACTTTCGATGGATTCATCATAAGGGCTTCCGCTAATCGATAAAAGCCGCATTTTTGAATCGCTTAAATCTACTTATTAGATAGCTCACTATGGCTGTACCTAACATGAATATCTCTGGCTTACTGAGATAACTCCTTGTCGTGGTTCAATATCTGTGCGCTACATCGCCTTTTCAAGGCATAAGAAGGGGTGTGTAGAGTTACGATGACGCGATGAGATAAACGGTGGTGCAAACAGGTGGGGCAGGAGGTTGAGGGAACTGGTCGCAGCGATGGGGGATGTGCTGGTAGGGAGGAAGCCGAAAAGCGCAGATAAAAAAATCCCGGCGCTATCGCAACGACAGGGCCGGGTCATCAAACAAGGAATGGCTATATAAACAAATGCTTTACAGCAAAGACTAACTACGGGGTGTGCAAACTTGCAGACATATGAGAGGAAGATAATGGGTGCACAATCCCTCGTCTCCCCCTCGGCAACTATTGCATGAGAGGAATAATAGTGTGATGCAGATCACAAGGCAAGTGTTTGGTGTAATTTTTCAGTCAAAATGAAAGTGTTTCATCATTTCAGCTTATTTTGACGGCTGAAAACGCTTTTATTGTAATTTAATTACACCAAAATCTGTCAAAAGTCGGTTGGGGGCTCCTGCTCTTCCATCAATTCAAGCAGGTTGATGGCCACGGCAATAAAGTCCGACTCGGTGACAATGCCGATTAGCTTGCGTCCTTTGAGTACCGGCAGGCAGCCATATCTGTGGCGCTGCAGGTAAAGTGCTGCCTCCTTGATGCCGGCGTGAGGATCTACGCTCGCCACTTGCCGTGTCATGATCTCGTCGAGTTGCACGCTGTCGGTAAATTCGGCTTCCCGCTCCGGGCTGATGAGCAGCAGCTTGGATTCCCGGGTGGCCAGGATATCGGTGAGAGTTACCAACCCCAGCAGATGATGCTGCTCGTCGACGATGGGAATGTGGCGGATTCGCTCCTGCTGCATCAGGTCCATCGCCTGTTTGACACTGTTTGACGGACCCAGAGTGAAGGGGTGTTCGGTCATGATTTCGGATAGGGTCATCATGGTGGGCCTCCTTGTGTATCTGCTTTCACCCTAGCCCAGTGCCCATTGGCAAAACATGATCAGGGTCAATACAGAACATTAAAGAATCATTAACCGGATGTGTGTCTCAATATTGCTCGCTACCCCTTGTCTCTCTTGGGTTTTTGGTCTTTTGGGTTGCCTTGGAAGATGGGGATAACTAGACTAGCCGCCGATTCCCCCCGAGGTGAAAGATGCAAGTATCCGATTTTCATTTTGATCTGCCAGACGAGCTGATTGCCCGCTATCCGATGGCAGAGCGTACTGCCAGCCGCCTGTTGCAGCTCGATGGTCAAACTGGCGCCCTGCGCCACGGTCAATTTGTGGATGTGCTGGATCAGCTCAATCCGGGTGACCTGCTGGTATTCAATAACACCCGTGTCATTCCGGCGCGCATGTTTGGCCAGAAGGCCAGCGGTGGCAAGCTGGAGGTACTGGTCGAGCGCATTCTGGACGAGCACAGCGTGCTGGCCCATGTCCGTGCCTCCAAGGCGCCCAAGCCCGGCACCCGGATGATCATGGATGGTGGCGTTGAAGCCGAGATGCGCGCCCGCCACGACGCCCTGTTCGAGATCCACTTCCTCGACCCGCGTCCGGTGCTGGAGATTTTGGAGGCCATCGGCCACATGCCGCTGCCCCCCTATATCGACCGCCCCGACGAGGATGCCGACAAGGAGCGCTACCAGACCGTTTACAATCAAAAGCCGGGCGCTGTCGCTGCGCCGACCGCCGGCCTGCACTTTGATGAGCCGCTGCTTGAGAAAATTCGGGCCAAAGGGGTTGAAACGGCCTTCGTCACCCTGCATGTAGGGGCGGGCACCTTTCAGCCGGTGCGGGTAGATAAGATTGAAGATCACCACATGCACTCCGAGTATGCGGAAGTGCCGCAAGAGGTGGTGGATGCCATCGCGGCCACCCGTGCCCGTGGTGGCCGGGTGATTGCGGTCGGTACTACTTCGGTCCGTTCGCTGGAGAGCGCGGCCAAGGTCACCCTGGCACAGGGCAAACCGCTGGCGCCCTTTTTTAGTGACACCGATATCTTCATCTTCCCTGGTTACCAGTTCCAGATTGTCGATGCCATGGTCACCAACTTCCATCTGCCGGAGTCGACCCTGATCATGCTGGTCAGCGCCTTCGCCGGTTATGACAACGTGATGGCGGCCTATCAGGCAGCCGTGGTCGGACAGTACCGTTTCTTCAGCTACGGGGATGCCATGTTCGTCACCCGTCGCCAGGTTGAAGCATAAGCTTCAGCTTATTTACCGGGCCGTGAGCGGCCCTCCTATAGTCAGACTGTTTATCTGACGCAGCCGAGGTAGCAATGAAATTTGAACTGAAAACCACCGACGGCCGTGCCCGTCGCGGTCAACTGGTCTTCGAACGTGGTGTGGTACAAACGCCGGCCTTTATGCCGGTCGGGACTTACGGCACCGTCAAGGGGATGACCCCGGAAGAAGTGCGTGAAACCGGCGCCCAGATCCTGCTGGGTAACACCTTCCACCTCTGGCTGCGCCCGGGTCAGGAAGTGATGCGTGCCCACGGCGATCTGCATGACTTCATGAACTGGCAGGGCCCGATCCTGACCGACTCCGGTGGTTTCCAGGTGTTCAGCCTGGGACATATTCGCAAGATCACCGAAGCGGGCGTCCACTTCCGCCACCCCATCAATGGCGAGAAGATCTTCCTCGACCCCGAGAAGTCCATGGAGATCCAGTACGATCTGGGCTCCGACATCGTGATGATCTTCGACGAGTGCACTCCGTACCCGGCCACTTATGAAGAAGCGCGCAAGTCGATGGAGATGTCCCTGCGCTGGGGCAAGCGCTCCCGCGACAAGTTTGATGCGCTGGGCAACAAGAACGCCCTGTTCGGCATCATTCAGGGCTCGGTCTACGAAGATCTGCGTGATGTCTCCCTCAAGGGGCTGCTGGAGATCGGTTTCGACGGTTATGCGGTCGGTGGTCTGGCCGTGGGTGAACCCAAAGAGGACATGCACCGCATCCTCGAGCACGTCTGCCCGAAAATTCCGGCTGACAAGCCGCGCTACCTGATGGGTGTTGGCAAGCCGGAAGACTTGGTGGAAGGGGTGCGCCGTGGTATCGACATGTTCGACTGCGTCATGCCGACCCGCAACGCCCGCAACGGCCACCTGTTCACCACTGATGGCGTAGTGAAGATCCGCAATGCCCAGCACCGCAACGACACCAGCACCCTGGATGCCGAATGCGATTGCTACACCTGCAAGAACTACAGCCGCAGCTACCTGCACCATCTGGACAAGTGCAACGAGATCCTCGGTGCCCGTCTGAATACGATTCATAACCTGCGTTACTACCAGCGTGTGATGCAGGGTTTGCGGGACGCGATCGAGCAGGGTAAATTAGACGACTTTGTAACAGAGTTTTACCGTCGGCAAGGGAAGCCTGTGCCTCCGTTAGCTGAAAATGACGTTAAATAACAACAACATATAATTTTGTTTTTTTAATCTACATCAATAAGAGGTTGTTAAATGAGCATTATCTCCAAGGCGTATGCAGAAGGCGCAGCACCGGGTGCACAGGGTGGTGGTATGGAAATGATCATCATGCTGGCCGTATTCGGCCTGATCTTCTACTTCATGATCTATCGTCCCCAGGCCAAACGTGCCAAGGATCACCGCAATCTGATGAGCTCCTTGTCCAAGGGTGATGAAGTGCTCACTTCTGGTGGCCTGGTTGGCAAAATTGCCAAAGTGGCTGCAGACAGCGATTACCTGGTGATCGCCCTGAACGACCAGACTCAAGTCACCATCAAAAAGGACTTCGTCTCTGCCGTTCTGCCCAAGGGTTCTATCCAGTCCCTTTAATCTCCCAAGGAGCACAGCGTGTTGAATCGCTATCCGCTGTGGAAATACCTGATGGTGATCCTGGTGATCGCCATCGGTTTTCTATATGCAGCCCCCAATCTTTACGGCGAAGATCCGGCTTTGCAGGTTTCTGCCAGCCGTGGTGCCGAAGTCAAGCTAGATACTCTTGATCTGGTGAAAGAGACCCTTGAAGCGGCCAAGATCCCGGTCAAACATGCTGCATTCGAGCACGGTTTTATCCTGATCCGTTTCAAGAACACCGAAGACCAGCTGAAGGCGCGCGATATCGTTGCCAACAAGCTGGGCGACAACTTCATTACCGCACTCAACCTGGCACCTTCCACTCCCGCCTGGCTCGAAGCCATCGGTGCGGCGCCTCTGAAGCTGGGTCTTGATCTGCGCGGTGGTGTGCATTTCCTGATGGAAGTGGACATGGCCGAAGCACTGACCAAGCAGCAAGAGCAGATGGTGCAGGATTTCCGCTCCGAGCTGCGCACCCAGAAGATCCGTTACTCCGGCGTACGCCGGGTCGGTGATCAGGTGCAGGTGATCTTCCGTGACGAAGCCGATCAGGAACGCGCCGTTTCTCATCTGCGTCGTCAGAACCCTGATTTGACTTTCACTACCGAGCAGAAGGGGGATGAGTTCATCCTGCTGGCTGGTCTGAGCGAAGCCAAGATCAAGGAGGTGAAGAAGTACGCCCTCGAGCAGAACATCACCATCATCCGTAACCGGGTCAACGAACTGGGTGTGGCCGAGCCGCTGGTACAACAGCAGGGCGCCGAACGCATTGTCGTTGAACTGCCCGGTATTCAGGATACCGCTCGTGCCAAGGAGATCCTCGGTGCGACCGCGACCCTGGAGTTCCACATGGTGGATGAGGCGGCTGATATTCAGGCGGCTGCTGAAGGGCGAGTTCCCCCCAGTTCCAAGGTTTATACCGATCGCAATGGTCGTCCGGTGGTACTGCACAAGCGAGTGATCCTGACCGGTGACCACATCGTGGGTGCCCAGTCCGGTTTCGACGAGTACAGCCGTCCCCAGGTCAACATCAAGCTGGATGGCCAGGGTGGCAACAAGATGGCCAACTTTACCAAGGACAACGTCGGTAAAGGGATGGCGACCGTCTTCATCGAGTACAAGCCGGTCGGTCAGCCTGGTCCGGATGGCAAGCGCAAGTTCCGCAAGCAGGAGGAGGTGATCAACGTCGCCACCATCCAGTCGCGCCTTGGCAGCCAGTTCCGCATCACAGGTATCGACAACGCCAACGAAGCCCACAACCTGGCGCTGTTGCTGCGTGCCGGTGCCCTGATCGCCCCGATCCAGATCGTGGAAGAGCGCACCATTGGCCCGAGCCTGGGTCAACAGAACATCGACAGCGGTATGGAAGCCATCGGCTGGGCCATGCTGGTGATCGTGCTGTTCATGGGGATCTACTACCGCGCGTTCGGCTGGGTCGCCAACTTGGCGCTCTGCATGAACCTGGTGTTGATTGTCGGCATCATGTCGATGATCCCTGGGGCCACCATGACATTGCCGGGTATCGCCGGTATCGTCTTGACGCTGGGTATGGCGGTGGATGCCAACGTACTGATCTACGAGCGTATTCGTGAAGAGATCCGCAACGGTCGCGGTGTTCAGCAAGCCATCCATCTGGGCTTTGATCGGGCATTCTCCACCATCGCCGACTCCAACGTGACCTCGCTGATCACTTGCGTGATCCTGTTCGGTATCGGTACTGGCGCCATCAAGGGCTTTGCCCTGACGCTGGGCATTGGTCTGACCGCCTCCATGTTTACTGCCATCACAGTTTCCCGTGCCATTATCAACCTGGCTTGGGGTGGACGGCGTATCGACAAGCTGCCCATCTGAGGATAGAGAAATGTTTCAGATTCTACATTTTGAAAAACCGATCCCGTTTATGCGCTATGCCAAGCCGGGTGTGGTTTTCTCTTCCGTGCTGATGGTGGTAGCCCTGTTCTTCCTGTTTGATCGGGGGCTGAACTGGGGTCTGGACTTTACTGGTGGTACCACCATCGAGGTGGGATTCCAGCAGTCGGTGAGCCTGGACAAGATCCACGACGTTCTGGAAGAGCAGAAGATTGAAGGAGCCACCCTGCAACACTTTGGCTCCAGCCGTGACGTACTGTTCCGTCTGACCCCTAAAGAGGGGGTCAAGGTCGAGCAGCAGGGTAACGAGGTGCTGGCAGCGGCCAAGCTGCTCGATGAGGGCGCTGTACTCAAACGCGTCGAATTCGTCGGCCCTTCAGTCGGTGACGAGCTTGCTACTGACGGGGCGCTGGCGATGCTGGCCTCCATCATCTGTATCCTGATCTACGTGGCGGTGCGCTTTGAATGGCGTCTGGCCATGGGCGGCATCCTCTCGCTGGTGCATGACGTGGTGATCACCCTGGGCGTCTTTGCCTACTTCCAGTACGAGTTCGACCTGACCGTGCTGGCGGCATTGATGACCCTGGTGGGTTACTCCCTGAACGATACCATAGTGGTGTTCGACCGCTTGCGGGAGAACTTCCGCAAGGTGCGCAAAGGGGATACCGACTACATTCTCGATCTCTCCATGACCGAGACCCTGAGCCGTACCATCATCACCTCCGGGCTCACCTTCGTGGTGGTGCTGGCGCTGCTGCTCAAGGGCGGCGCGCTGATCCACGGTTTTGCCGTGGCCATGGTGATCGGTGTGGCGTTCGGTACCTACTCCTCCATCTATGTGGCGAGTGCGTTTGCCATGTTCCTCGGCGTCAAGCGCGAGCACATGCTGCCCACCCAGGTAGAGAAAGAGGGTGCGGACCAACAGGAAATCCTGCCGTAACAGTGAAGAGCGCCTCATGGCGCTCTTTTCTTATCTCTGCGTGTCGTTTGCTGACGCAGATGATTTCAACAAAAGGAGCTTGCCATGCAACACAATCCCCGTTTTTTGGCGCTGGTTGACGGGATCCGCTCCCGCATCACCGAAACCGATGTTCACCAGATCAAGCGCTGGCAGGACGAAGGGCGCACGTTTCACCTGATCGACGTGCGGGAAGAGAGCGAGTGGGCCAAAGGCCATCTGCCCGGAGCCCAATATCTGGGTCGTGGAGTGATTGAGCGGGATATCGAGACCCTGTTCCCGGATCCCGAGACCACGCTCTATCTCTATTGTGGTGGCGGTTTTCGCTCCGTACTGGCGGCCGACAATTTGCAACAGATGGGTTATCGCAACGTAATCAGTGTTGACGGCGGTTTTCGCGGCTGGCTGGAGGCCGGATACCCTGTCGAATCCTGATTTATTTGATGGAGAGGGGCTCAGCTACATGACAAAGTGGCGGCTGACCTTTACCATATGCGGGGTCAAGCGTAAGCGTCGGAGTGTTCATTGAACGTCAGGAAAGGGATTGGATACCTCCTTGGTATCCTGTTGCTGCTACCCATGTGGGGTTGCAGCAGTAGCAGTCATGTCAACACCCCTAAGGTTCCCAAGGCGCAGCCTGCTTCACTGGTATTGGCGACCCCCCTGCAGGTCTCCTACCAAAGCGAGTTGGCGCTCGCCCGACTCGGGCAGATGCTGAGTGAAATGGAGTTGACCACGGAGCAACGGGCCGAGTTGTTCTATGAACGTGCCGTGGTGTTTGATCGCGTCGGCTTGCGTTCCCTTGCCCGTCTCGATTTCAACAGGGCCCTGCGGGAGAAACCGGATTTCGCTGAAGCCTACAACTTCATCGGTGTCTATCTGGTACAGCAGCAGAACTACGACGAAGCCTATGAGGCATTCGACTCAGCCCTCGAGCTGGCACCCGATTATGACTATGCCTACCTTAACCGCGGTATTGCCCTCTATTACGGTAATCGTCCCGAGCTGGCAGCGGCCGATATGAAGCGTTTCTACGAAGCGCAGCCGGAAGACCCTTATCGGGTGATCTGGCTCTATCTGGCCGAGCAGAAGCTCAATCCCGCTGCGGCCATGAGCCGGATGCGCGAGCGCCTCAACAAGTACGATGACGATGCATGGAACTGGGATCTGGTGCGTCTCTACACCGGTGAGATCAACGCGTCCCAGCTGATGGGCAATGTGGTGAAAGGGGTGAAAGATAACCGGGAGCTGGCCGAGCGCCTGTGTGAAACCTATTTCTATCTGGGCAAGTTCGAGTTGGGCAAAGGCAACCGCAAGGAAGCCATCAGCTACTTCAAGCTGGCGCTCTCCAACAACGTCTATGACTTCATCGAGCACCGCTATGCTCTGCTCGAACTGGAGTTGATGGCGCGCAAACCCTTGCCGCCGGGTGCCCAGAGCAAAGGCGAACAGCCCTCCTGAATGGAGATGGCGATTACCCGGTGATAAAAAACCTCGGTATGAGGCTAATGCCAGTCAGTAAAGCCTGACTGGCATTGTTTTTATCTGCTTTTTCACACCCACTCCCGTGGCTTGGCTCCATGTCACAGTGAGCTTCGTGTCGCTAATCCACACAACCCCACCAGTTTTTCCAACTCTGCCGCCCGCCTCTGAATAATGAACGGGCACATCTGATCCATGCAGCTCAACAGATGGATGGGGCCGACTCCGTGTGAAACCCGGTCGGCTCGTCGTATGCCTCCTGATATGGGTGATTCTCTTCCCTATCGCGGTGGGCGACTGGTTGACTATCGCTGCTCTTGTCCGATTCCTGCCGGACTGCCTCTCTCATAATGGGTGAGGCTGACGATAGGGAGTAAATATGCGTGCTGGCCCGTGCTTTTACACTCCGTTACATCTGCTCGTCCTGTGACCGCCCCATAATGGTCCTTGGTCTCCTAACCCTGTTCGATGGGAGGTGGATCAGTAGTCGATAAAGTGGAGATCACGAGCAATTTCCTGTCAGCACGGAGGCCTGGACGACGGATGTCACAGAGCGTATCAAACCAGGTGATCAGACGAATGCTGGGAGCCTGCCAGCAGCAGGGGGGCGATCCCGATGCCATTTTGATGGCGGGCGGCCTCACGTCGTTCGACATCGAGCGGGAGCAGGGCCGGCTGCCGGCCCACAGCCACTACCGGATGCTGCAACTGATGCAGCCCTATCTGGCCATTTTTCACGAAACCATCCTCTCCTACGACATCGGCCAGCTCTACCAGCACTATCCACCCCTCATCAGCCTGTGCCTGAACCAGCCATCACCGCGGGCGGCGCTAGAGATGCTGCTGGCCTATCGCCCCATCATCGGCAGTTGTGACGAGCTGCGGGTGCGGCGGGGGGCGCAGGCCAGCCAATACCTGTATGTCAATCAGGGGCCCGCCAGCCTGGGGGCGAGTCAGGCCATCCCCAACTTCATCATGCTCTACCGGATTTTGCGGGTCTATCTGGCGGATCCTCGGGTCTCGGTGGGCTTCACGGGGCGGCCGCCACCGCGCCATCAACTGCTGGACCAGTTCTTCGCCACTAGCTGCCGCTGGGAGCAGGGGGAAAACACCCTGACCATCGACAATGCCCAACTCGACTGCCCCAGCCACTGCTACAACGAGCCGCTGGGTCGTCTGCAACTGGCCCAGCTGGCGCAGATCTGCGCCGACATCGCCGAGCGGGCCCCCTTTGCCTGTCTGGTGGGGGAGCGGATCCGCCACAAGATCCGGGAAGGGGAGCTGGAGAGCAACGAGAGCCTGCTCAAGGAGGTGTGCGCGGCCATGAATGTCAGCCGCTGGACCCTGAATCGCAAATTGCAGGGGGAGGGGAGCAGTTTCTCGACCCTGCTGAGGGAAGCGAGGGTGAGCGAAGCCTGCCGCTTGCTGGGTGAGGGGGATCAACCGCTGCAGAGCATCAGCGATCGGGTCGGTTTCTCGTCCCAGAGCGCCTTCAACCGCTTCTTCAAGGCCAACACCCGGATGACGCCGCTGGCCTATCGCAACGCCCGCCAATAAAAACGGGACCGGTGCAAGGCCGGTCCCGTGGGCGGGTCATTGCTGGGCAATGTTCGGGCAAGGCCGGGCTGGGGGCCCGGCCGTGCCTGCCTTTGTTAGCGGGTGATGGTGGTGACGCTGGCGGGATCCACCCCGGTCGGCAGTGCCAGTGCCCCTGGCGTGGTGTTGCTCACCACGATCTCCTTGCTAACCGTGAAGCTGACCGGCGTGCTGGCGGAGACATCCGACGAGGGGCTGATGTAGGCGCTGTAGCGGCCCGGCTCCACGATCCACTGGTTGCTGGCCTCATCGAAGCTGGCGAGGATGCTGGCCGGAATGGTGAAGCTCAGCTGTTCGCTGGCCCCCGGTGCCAGTTGCGCCGTCTTGGCAAAGGCCTTGAGCTCGATGAGCGGTTTCTTCAGCTTGACCTCGGGGGCGGTCACATAGACCTGGGCCGCCTCCTTGCCTGCCACGGCGCCGGTGTTGGTGATGGTGGCGGTCAGCACCAGGTTGCCGGCGCTGCCGTCCGCTAGGGTATTACTGGCGATGGCGGGGCTGGTGTAGCTGAAGCTGGTGTAGGAGAGACCGAAGCCGAACGGGTAGGAGACCGCCTGCTCGAAGGTGCTGTAGTAGCGATAGCCCACGTAGATCCCTTCGTTGTAGTAGAGATCGTCCGGTTCGCCGTCCCCGTCGGTGTCCTCGCCCGGGAAGGTGCCGGCGGAGGGTACGCTGGCGTAGCTGTGCGGGAAGCTCTGGGCCAGTTTGCCGCTCGGGTTGACCGCGCCGGAGAGCACGTCCGCCACCGCGTGACCGGTCTCCTGGCCGGCCATGTAGGCCAGCAGGATGCCATCCACCTTGTCGCTCCACTGGGCGGTGTCGATGACGCCGTTGACATTGAGCACCACCACCACCTTCTTGCCCTGGGCGTGGAAGGCGCTGCTCACCGCGTCGATGAGGGCGCGTTCGTCATCACCGAGCAGATAGTCCCCCTTGCCGCTGCTGCGATCCGCCCCTTCCCCGGCCTGGCGGCCGATGCTGATGACGGCGGCTTGCTGGGTGGCTGCCGCACTGGCGATCAGCGCCGCCAGATCGCCGCTGATCGGTGCCTCGGCGCAGGTGTAGTAGCCCTTGGCGCCAAATTGCCCCTCGTGATAGACCTTGTTGTTCTCGTAAAAATCGCGGTAGTAGCTCTGCAGCGCCTCGTTGACCGGGAAGTGTGCCGCCAGTCCCTGCGCGATGGTGGTGGTGCTGGCGGCGTTCACATCGCCGCTGCCGGTGCCGCCCTTGTAGGTGTTGATCTGATTGATGCCGAAACTGGCCAGGGTGCTGCTTGCCGCCAGCGGCAGGGCCGCGGCCTCGTTGCGCAGCAGCACCATGCTCTCGGCGCCGGCCTGACGGGCCAGTTTGGCGTGGGCAGTCAGATCCGGGCTGTTGCTGATGGCCAGCTGGCTGTAGGAGGGGCTCTTCATTACCTGGGTCAGGATGTGGATGGCGGCCTCGTTTACCTTGGCTTCGTCGAGATCGCCGTGCTCGATGGATTGCTGCAACTGCTCCTTGACGTTGCCCGGCTCGATCAAATCCTGTCCCGCCAGCACCTGCTTGTAGGCGTTGTTGGCCACGTCGCCGGCAAACCAGTCGGACATCACCAGGCCGTCGAACTTCCACTCGCCGCGCAGCAGGTCGGTCACCGCATCCCTGCGCTCGTTCACATAGGTGCCGTTGATCTTGTTGTAAGAGGTCATCACCGCCCAGGGCTGGGCCTCGTCCACCGCTATCTGGAAGCCGCGCAGGTAGATCTCGCGGAAGGTTCTCGGTTCGCCGATGGCGTTGATCTGGTTGCGGTTGGTCTCGGAGTTGTTGCCGAAGTAGTGCTTGATGGTGGTGCCTACCCCGTTGCTCTCCACCCCGTTGACCATGGCGGCGCCGATTTTGCCGGTGAGCAGGGGGTCTTCCGAGTAGTACTCGAAGTTGCGGCCATTGAGCGGGTTACGCTGGATGTTCATGCCCGGGGCCAGCAGGATGTCGACCCCGTACTGGCGCACCTCGTCCCCCATGGCTTCGCCGACGGCCTTGACCAGCTTGACGTCCCAGCTGGAGGCGAGCAGCGAGCCGATGGGCCAGGCGGTGGCATAGTAGCTGGCGCTGTCACCGTCGCGGTTGGCGTTGATCCGCACCCCGGCCGGCCCGTCCGCCAGTTTGAGGGCCGGAATGTCGATGCCGTCCGCGCTGCGCAGCACGCCGTTGATGTAACCCGCCACGCCGGGCACGTCCTGCTTGACGTTGATGGCGCCGTTGGCACTGCCGTAACCGGGGCCGGAGAGCAGGTCCAGCTTCTCGCTCAGGGTCAGCTTGGCCACCATGGCCTCGGCCTGGCCGCGGTAATAGGCATCGTCCTTGACCAGGGGATCCGAGTCATTCTGGTTGCAACCGACCAGCAGGCCGGCCAGCGCCAGGCTGACACCCAGTGAAACCGCTTTCAATTTTGTGGTGATAGGCATGAAGACGTCCTCGTAACTGTCTGAATAAAAATACAAAGGAGATATCGACACCGGGCGCAAGGCATCCGCCCGGGCTGGGCCGCTCTGCTGGCGGCTGCCATTGGATATCGCAAGGAAGGCCGAACGTGCCGGTGGGCCGGCGTTTGGCTGCAGGCAGGTTAACAAGCCGGGCGATGGCTGCCTTGCCCCGAGGGAGCGAGAAATGTGCCGGCGGGAGCAAGGGGGCCGAGTTGTGAGCAAGGTCGCATCGAAAGGCGGTGCCAAAGCAAAGGTGGGGGTGGCAAGAGGGGAAAGGGCAGGGGAGAAGGAGGGAAAACGGATGGCCTGACGGCCAATGAGGATGGCTGCGATCAACACGCGAGGGGGCCGGCGGCCCCCTCGAAGATCAGCTGATATGCCCGGGCAATGGCCCGGGACGGCTCACTTGGGCTGTTTGAGGGCCCCGGCGAGTTCAATCTGCACCTTGACCCCCTCCTGCTTGAGCGCCGTGGCGACGGCGTTCAGATCGGTGCCCGGCTTGGCTTCCAGCAGGGCGATGCCGCCGCTGCTCTGCTTGAAGCGCAGGCCGTGCCGGCTGGCCAGCGCGCTGGCCTGGTTGTCATCGGCTTCCACCAGCAGGGTGCCGCTGACGGTGAGCTCGGGGCTGGCGGCCCCTTGCATCAACACGTCACCGCGGCGCAGGGTCTGTTGCGGGACCTTGCTGTCAAGGCTGCGGGCGACCCGCTTCTTGCTGCCGTTGTCAGGAATGAGGTAGGTCTGGCCATTTACCTCTATAGTGCTGTACTGCTTGCCATCCATGGTGACGGACTCCTGGGCGCAGAGCTGTCCCGAGAGGGGGGCCAGCAGGGTTGCCAGAAGCAAGGTAACAGGTTTGTTCATGGTAATACTCCTAGCGTGTTAGCTGCGGTTGGCATCGTGACCCAGGACCCGCAGGGACCATGAGATCAGCTTGCCCGGTTGGCGATTGTTGCGCTCGGTCAGGGTGGTACGCTCACGGGTCTCGCGATTGAGCAGAGAGACCTGACGGGTACCGTTGGCAACGTCGGTTACTTCCAGTCGCCACTGGCCTTGCGCCGATTCGCCGTAGAACTTGTTGGATAGCATCCGCATGTCGCGCAATCCCTTGGTTCGCACAAAGCCCAGTTGCTGCTGGTCGAGAGATTGGCCGACCAGGCTGTTGAAGGGGCTCAGCAGGATGCTGCGGGTGCCGGCGGGGGAGACCAGTTCGATCAGCAGATCGGGCAGACGCTGATGATCCAGACTCACCATCACCTGAACCGCTTCTACCGTCAAGGGTGTCGCGATGCGGGTTGTTGAGCTGGTCGGGCTGTTGCCCACATCGGCAATGGCGGCGGCACTGCCGGTGACATTGATCTTCTGCCATGGCAGCTGTACCAGCGGGGGGAGGGGCTGGTGATTGGCTGCCAGCTCAAGGGCCTTGTTGACGTCAATCAGACCAAAACCGTAAGTCGGGCTGAACCACATGCCGGCGGCATTGCGCTCCCACCCTTCCAGCCCTTTCATATCACGCACCTTGCCGGTGCTGCTGGTGTAGCTGACCATCACAGGTTTCTGTGTGGCATCGACCCGGGTTGCGCTGCGCGCCAGCAGATCCCGCAGGTCACGTACCGACAGATCCGGGTAGGCGGACATCAGCAGCGCCATGGCGCCGGAGGTGCTGGGGGTGGCGGAGGAGGTGCCGTTCATCACACCGTTGTAGTCGCAGCTGGCATCCAGTTGCGGGTTGCCGTGCAGCCGGTTGGTGCTGGGATCGTCGGTGCGGTTGTAACCCATGTCGCAGCCGGGCAGATCCGTGGTCACCATCGCCGGAGAGTCGGTACCGTATTCGCCGCCGGTCGCGCTCAGGAAGATGTTGCTGCCGACGCTGGAGTAGGAGGATCTGACGCCATCGGCGTTGAGCGCGCTCACCACCAGGTTCCAGAAGTTGCTGTTGGAGGGATCGAGGTTGCTGTTTTCAAACGGCAATTTGGGGCCATTGCCGGTGCGGTTAAGCACATAGCCGCCCGCCGCTATCTTGTTGAAGCCGTTGCCGGCGGCCTTGATATAGGCCGCGCCCTGCGCCTTGAGGGTCTGCTGTTCAAACAGACGATCAAGCTGGGATTGATCCAGAGAGTTGGCAGAGCGGGGATCCACCACACTCATGCCGTAGCTCTGGTTGAACACCCGGTTGTCGCGACTGGCATCGCTGTCGCCAAGGGCGTAGAGCCAATCCTTCTGCAACTGCTGGCTGTTGTCATCCAGCAGGTTGAATCCCTGCAGCTGGGCTCGCGGGGCTATCCCCTTGGTACCGATGGCGTTGTCTACCGCCGCAATAATGCCGGAGACCGAGGTGCCGTGGGCCGTATCCGGATCGGTCGGGGTCGGGTCATCGCTGCCGGTCACCACGTTTTTTGAGCCCGGACGGACGTTCTCCGCCAGATCCGGGTGGGCGATAGCCAAGCCATCATCCACCACGGCCACATTGACTCCCTGGCCCAGCACGCCGGTGCGATGAGCCCACCAGAGGTTGAGATCATTGCCCGCTATACCACCACGGGCGCTGAATCCATCCTGCCCGCTGTTGAGCAGATACCACTGCTGATCCTGCAGGGGATTGGTACCTGGCAGGCAGCGCTCGGTGCTGCTGCGTCCGATATCCATGCCGCTCTCCTTGCCGGTGAGCGGCGCACAACCTTCATTTGCCTGAACGAGCGCACTGGGCAGGGTCGACAGCAGTGCTGTGATCGCCAGTGCTAACGATGTTTGCTTCATTATTTTTTTAACTCCATCTTGGATCGCACCATCCTGAGTGCGACGGAAATCTATACACGGGTGGTAGGGGTTCAAAAAGAGCCATTTTCAAAAAACGCAATGAGGTTCAAAGAAATCCGATTCAGTTTGTGGTAGGTATTCCAATGACACTGGTTATGTGTTCTATTGAGAATGGTTCTCACCGCTCGCTACTGATCTTTTTATCTGTAATTCACTCCTCTCGCGACTCTCCTTCGCCGCAGCCATCTCGATTCGGGGCAATCCCGAGTGGAGCTCGTGCGCTCTTGAACGTGAGTGGCATGGTTGTGTGTGCCAACGTGAGAGCAGCTATGCATTCGGGGGTGACAGCAAGGGTGATGGGGTGGGACCAGCGGTTTATTGCTTGGCGGCGGTGGATGGCTCTGTTATGGTAATTGAAATAGCCGTTTGGATGGCTAGATTGCTGCGGTTTGAGGGGCCTAATCTATGAGTGTCGCCCCGCCGCAGTCCCATAGCTTGATGCGTACCTGACAGGGAGTCCCTATGCCGTTTCGTTCCTTCTTATCTTCTCCTTTGACTGTTTCCTTGCGCGCCACTGCTGGCGCCAGCACCTTTATTGCCGCGATGGCGGTCGGGAGCCTCTCTTTTCCCGCGGTTGCCGCCGATGCGCCCTTGCCGGCCAAACAGGAGATCGTGATTGGTACCACTGTGGGGGATTTTGCCGACATGGTGACCGACTCCATCAAGCCGCAGCTGGAGGCCAAGGGGTATAAGGTCAAGCTGGTGGAGTTCACCGACTATGTGACGCCCAATATTGCTCTGGCTGACGGATCACTGGATGTGAACTGCTTCCAGCACAAACCCTATCTGGAGAGTTTTGCCAAAGATCGCGGCTTGTCGCTGGCGCCCATTACCCAGGTGCCAACCGGTCCGATGGGACTCTATTCCGGCAAGCTGGCAGCACTCGACAAGGTGAAAGAGGGGAGCACGGTGGCCATCCCCAACGATCCCACCAATCAGGCGCGGGCGCTGCTGATGCTGCAGGATCTTGGTTGGCTCACTCTCAAGGAGGGGATAAACCCGCTCAAGGCGAGCGAGTTTGATGTGGTGAACAATCCGCACAATCTCAAGCTGGTACTGCTGGAAGCCGCGCAGTTGCCCCGCTCGCGGGAGGATGTGGACTTCTCGGTGATCAACGGTAATTTTGCCGCCTCCAGCGGAATCCCGTTCAGTGAAGGACTGTTTCTGGAGCGCAGCTACGATTTTATCAACTGGGTGGTGGTGAAAAGCGCAGATGCGGACCAGCCTTTTGCCAAAGATGTGGCGGCGGCCTACAACTCGGCGGCTTTCAAAGCCTATGCAGCCAAGCGTTTCGTCGGCTACAAGTACCCGCAAGGGTGGGGTGGCTAACTGTCGTGAACGTGGCCCGGCTATACAACGAAAAACGCCCCGAATTCGGGGCGTTTTTTATGGTATCAAGCCATCAACGGGCGCTTCACTGGTTGCGATAGAAGCGGTTCAGCTCGTTCATCACCTGGATCATGGCGCCCATATCCGGGGTGCCGTGCTTGATCGGGCGATAGCTGTTGCGCTCCAGCAGTTCGAAGTCACCCTGCTTGTTGAAGTGGGTGATGGTCTCCCCTTCATAGATGGCGAAGTCGTTCTGATCCCCGGCCAGCAGCCAGTTGCGCGGGCTGGTATCAAACAGCGAGCGGCCAACGCTGTAATCGCGCGCCGGATTGCGCACGCCCAGCATCCCCTGCATCAGGGTCGGCGCCAGATCGAAATGGCTGCTTGGTTGTTTCCGAACGTCACTGCCGCGCCCCGGCCAGGCCAGTACCAGTGGTACCTGCACCTGATAGGGTGAGTAGTTGCTGCCTGCGCCCCAGCTGTTGCTGCGGGTGTCGTTGAACTCCTGACCATGGTTGGAGGTGATCACGACGATGGTGTTGCTGTCCATCCCCTGCGACTGCAATTTGGTCAGCATCTGCTCAAGCAACTGGTCGGTATAGAAGACCGAGTTCTTGTAGCGGTTCTCCAGTTTTTGCAAGTTCTCCGCCCGATAGGCGGTCGCCGGATTGAAGTTGGCGAGCTCCGGTTGGAACGGCCCCTTCATGGTGGCGGGCAACTGGTAGTCGCCTGGGCTCGAGAGATAGACCAGCGAGAACCAGGGACGCTCGGGAGAGCGCTTCTCCAGCCACTGTTGCCAGTCGGTCAGCAGCTTGCCATCGTCACTCTGCTCGGAGACAAACACCTGTTTGCGCAGACCGGCGAGGATGCTCTTGCGATACTTCTGGGCATCTTCCATCGCGCCGAACAGCCCGAACTGGTAATCCTGACGCAACATCTCGTCAAACAGCACCGGTGGACGCTTGTCGCTGCTGATGTCCTTGTAGTAGTGACCGGGCAACCCGTAGAAGAGGCTGAACATGCCCATCAGGTCGTCGTTGCCGCCACTCAGGTGATTGCGGAACGTCAGATGCTGATCCGCATAGCGCTGCAGATTGGGCATGTTGATGTTGTTGAGCATGTCAAAACGCAATGAGTCGACCACCACAATCAGCAGATTGTTGTGAGTCAGGGGGGCGTTGACGTTGAGCGGGCGCAGTGGGTAATGCATCCGGCTGTCGCTGTTATCCCCCTGGGAAGCAGCCTGCTTCTCGTACTGATCCAGATCCAGCCAGCCATGTTTGGCCAGGAAGGAGCGGGCCGTCATAGGGTAGGAGAGGGGGAAGTTGGCTCTCTGCATGGTGATGGGCTGATAGAGGGTCGCATCCGCCCAGCTGTTGACCACGTGGGTCAGAATAAAGCAGATCAGCAGGGCCAGCCCCACCTGATTGCCGTACTGGCGGCGCTTGCGCTTGTTGATCTTGCGCCAGACATAGGCCGACAGCAGCAGTTGCAGCAGGAAGATGGTGGGCACGGCAACGAAGATGATGCTCCAGATTGAGCCCTCTTCGGTTTGCGCCTGATCCAGCAGCAACTGCCATACCTGACTGTTGAGGTGGAACTTGAACAGCCGGAATACCTGGGTGTCGATCAGCAGCAGCACCAGCGCCAGGGTGGCGATGATGGCCGAGATGAACCGCAGCGGTTTCTCTTTGGGCAGCACGAAGCTGAGCGGGAAGATCGTCAACAGGTAGGTGACAAAACTCAGAAACGAGAAGTGGCCAATCCAGCTTACAACGAGATAGATCACGCCAAGCGTGGTCGATGGCCAGCTGATGGCACCCAGATAACGGGTGGCGATGAGCATGGCCAGAATAATGTTGAAGAAGGAGAACCAATGCCCCCAGGTGATCAGGCGAGAGACATTATCACGATAGGGGTTACCGGTTTCGACCATAGTGATCCATCTGCGTTGAGAAACGTCAAATCAACAGAGTCGGGGACTCAGTGTGCGTCGTGGCGATTATCGACCGATGCGGTCAGGGCCTGGACAAACTTTTCAGTGATGGCCTGGCGCTGGGCCGGTGCCATACCGTTGATGATATTGGTGGTCAGATTGCCAAGCACCATAAGGCTGAGATCCACCGGCGCTTTATGCTTTTCCAGCGCGGTGATCAGGTCGTTCATCAGGGCGTCAAATTGCTCGTTATTGTACTTTGATACGATAGGCATAATCTTCAGTTCATCTCGGTTCAAAGCGCCTTATAATACTTCACCCTTTCGGCTAACACTATGGCTTTGTGACATGAGTCTCGATATCGACAAGATCATTCTTCACTCCTTGCGCCAGGGCGGCGATGGTCAACCTCACGCCGATACCCGCAGCCAGCTTCTGCCTGCTGACGAGGCAGTACAGGGGCTGATGGCGGAGCTGCACCGCATTTACAATGGCAAGGGGGGCAAGGGCTTTGGCTTTTTTGCAGACCCCGAGGCCGCTGTCGCCGAGCTGGCGGACGGTGAAGAGGCTCCCAAGCAGCCTTCACCCGCGTTTCGTATCGCCCTCGAACAACTGCTCGACGAGCAGCTCGAATTTGTCCCCTTCTCGGTGGAGATGACCCAGCTGCTGGTCAGGCAACTGGTGGAACATGCCCTCGACGAGCAGGGGGTACTGCTGTTTGCCAAGTACAACTATGTGGGGGTTGATTACCTGATGATCGCTCTGCTGGAAGGCAAGGAGAGCGTCACCGTCAGCGAAGCGCTGGAATTGCGCCACATCCAGTATCTGGATATCGGCAAACTCAATCTGGTGGCTCGCATCGATTTGACCGAATGGAAAACCCAACCGGATTCGCGCCGCTATATCACCTTCAGCAAGGGACGTATCGGTCGCAAACTGGGCGACTTCTTTATGGATCTGCTGGGGGCCCGCGAGGGGATGGATGCCAAGGTGCAAAATAAAGGCTTGCTGCAGGCGGTAGAAGATTATTGCGACAGTCGCCAGCTCGAACCGACCGAGCGCAATGACTATAAAAAGCAGGTCTTCAAATATTGCACCGAGCAGGCGAGCGCCGGTGAAGAGATCGAAATCAAGGAGCTGTCAGCGGAATTGCCCGGCGATGGCGATCTCGATTTTTACAGCTTTATCGGTCAGGAGTATGAGCTGGAAGAGCGTTTCCCGGCTGATCGCTCTACCCTGCGCGGCTTGACCAAGTTTGTCGGCTCCGGCGGCGGCCTGACTTTGAGCTTTGAGCAGAAACTGTTGAACAGCCGGGTGTTTTATGACCCGCAGACCGATACCCTGACCATCAAGGGGGTGCCGCCCAATCTCAAGGATCAGCTGCTGCGCCAGTCATAATGTGATCCGGCCTTCATTTTTGGCAAAAAGACACCGCAGTTCGCTGCGGTGTCTTTTTATTTAATGGGGCAGGGGGTAGCGAAAGCAACTCGGTGCTTTGTTAACAAATTAAACAGAATTATCCATGTGAAAGGGTTTTCAATGAGGTGAAAACCCTTTCATTCATGTATTTTTATTTCTATTTGGTAATTTAATTTCTTGTGTTGGCGAGAAATATGCCAATAAATGGCGCTAACCCCCTGAAATAAGAAAATGTTTTCAAAACTTTCTGGAAGGAAATACGTAATTGCATTTCAAAAATGCGAGTTGCGTCATGTGAGCCGTTTGCCGCTTGGGATAATATTCATCTCGCACACAATGCTCTTACAGCGCGGAACTAATACAAGGAAAGGCTCATGAAAAAGAAATTGCTGTCATCCCTGATCGGTCTGGCCACTCTTGGCGTCGCTTGCTCTGCTACTGCTGCCATCGATGAAGGCCAGCTGACCATCTGGATCAACGGTGACAAGGGATACAACGGTCTGGCTGAAGTGGGTAAGAAGTTTGAAGCAGAAACCGGCATCAAGGTTACTGTGGCTCACCCGGATCAGGTTGAAGTGAAATTCCAGCAAGCCGCCGCCACTGGCAACGGCCCGGACATCTTCTTCTGGGCTCACGACCGTTACGGTGAGTGGGTCAAAGCCGGTTTGCTGGTTCCGGTAACGCCGAACGCTGCCACCAAAGGCAAATTTGAACAGCTGGCATGGGATGCCATGACTGTTGATGGCAAAACCTATGGCTACCCGGTTGCCATGGAAGCAGTCAGCCTGATCTATAACAAGGACCTGCTGCCCGAGCCGCCGAAAACCTTCGAAGAGATCGCCAAGATTGACGAGACTCTGAAGAAAAACGGCAAGCGCGCCATCATGTGGGCTTATGACACCCCGTATTTCAGCTATCCGCTGGTGGCTGCCAACGGTGGTTACGCCTTCAAGAAAACCGCTACCGGTTATGACGTCAAAGATACCGGCGTGAACAATGCAGGTGCCAAGATGGGCGTGGGCTACATCTCCGAGATGATCAAGTCTGGTCACCTGGAAAAAGGCATCGACTACGGTGTGATGGACGCCAAGTTTAACAAGGGCGAAGTGGCCATGATGATCAATGGTCCCTGGGCCTGGAGCAACCTGGACAAGAGCGGCATCAAGTACGGCGTAGCGCCGCTGCCGACCCTGAACGGCAAGCCGGCCAAAGCCTTCGTTGGCGTACTGGGTGCCACCATCAACGCTGCCAGCCCGAACAAGGATCTGGCTATCGAGTTCCTGGAAAACTACCTGCTGACCGATGCCGGTCTGGCGCCGGTTAACGCCGACAAGCCGCTGGGGGCCGTTGCGCTGAAATCCTTCCAGAAGACCCTGGAATCCGATCCGCACATCAAGGCCACCATGCTGAACGCCCAGGCTGGCGAGCCGATGCCATCCGTTCCCGAGATGAGCCGTTTCTGGTCTTCCTTCGAAACTGCCCTCAAGAACGTGACCTCCGGTCGTCAGGGTGTTGACGAAGCACTGGATACCGCTGCCAAGCGTATCGTTCAGTAAGCACGCACTACCCGGGAGGCCGTCATGGCCTCCCACTCTCTCAAATCTCTCTTGGCGTTATAAAGGTTAATTGGCATGGAAGTAGTACCTTCTGTTGAGTCCTATGCCGGTCCGAAGGATAAGCACACCTGGCTTAAGTGGACCATAGCGGCCCTGGTTGCCATCCTCAACGGCTACGCAGCCGTGATGATGTACGCCAGTGGCGAGTGGGTATTCGCGCTGCTGGATCTGGTGGTGGTTTCCGTCGGTCTGTATGTCTTCATGAACAAGAAGACCTATGCCCATCGCTACATCTTTCCGGGTGTTGCGGGCATGGTTGTGTTTATCATCTTCCCTCTTGCCTACACCATTGGCATTGCCTTCACCAACTATTCGGGGTCCAACTTGCTCTCCGTGGAGCAGGCGCGGGACTACCACCTGAAGAAAACCTACAAGGTGGCGGGCGGTGAATTCGATTTTACCCTGCTGGGTGGCGACAACGGCCAGTTCCAGCTGCTGCTGACACAGGATGATCAATCCTTTATCAGCCAACCTGTTTCCCTGATGACCAACAAGGCCCGTGAGCTGGCGTCCCGCGAGGGCCGTGTGCAGAACACCCAGCAAGTGGTCGAGCTGCAGCCCTTCACTGGCGAAGCGGCCAGCAAGGCCGCACCGATCCGCGCCATTGTTGAGCATCGTACTCACCTGAGTGACCTTGATCTGGTGCTGCCGGATGGCGGTACCCACCTGACCCTGAGCAGCCTGCGCAAGTTTGCCGCCCAGAAGCAGCACTACACCCGTCTGATGGATGGTGCCGTGCTCAAGTCCGGCGTGGTGATCAAAGACAGCAACCTGCTGCGTGATACCCAGAATGGCGAGCTGATGCTGCCCAATGGCGAGACCGGCTTCTATCAGTACATCGACGAACAGGGTCAGTTTGTCGGCAAGGGTATTGCTCCGGGCTTTGTTGTGAGCGTCGGTTGGAAGAACTTCGCGCGCATCGTCACCGATCCGGGCATCCAGTCACCCTTCCTGCAGATCTTCATCTGGACCGTGATCTTCTCAACCTGCTCCGTCGCTTTCACCTTGGCTATCGGCATGGTGCTGGCCTGTCTGGTGCAGTGGGAAGAGCTCAAGGGGCGCGGTTTCTATCGGGTCATGTTGATCCTGCCCTATGCGATCCCGGCGTTTATATCCATTCTGGTGTTCAAGGGGTTGTTCAACCAGAACTTCGGTGAGATCAACATGTTCCTGGAAGCGGCGTTTGGCATCAAGCCGGACTGGTATACCAACCCCTTCTTGGCCAAGGTGATGATCCTGATTGTCAACACCTGGCTCGGCTACCCCTACATGATGATCCTCTGCATGGGCCTGCTCAAAGCCATTCCGGAAGATCTCTATGAAGCGTCCGCCATGGACGGTGCTGGCCCGGTACAGAACTTCTTCAAGATCACCGTGCCGCTCTTGATGAAGCCGCTGACACCGCTGTTGATTGCCTCGTTCGCTTTCAACTTCAACAACTTCGTGCTTATCCAGTTGTTGACCAACGGTGCGCCCGACATCATCGGCGCCAGCACTCCGGCCGGTACCACCGACTTGCTGGTGAGTTATACCTACCGGATTGCGTTCCAGGGATCGGGTGGTCAGGACTACGGTCTGGCCAGTGCCATCGCCACAGCTATCTTCCTCATCGTAGGTGCGCTGGCGCTGCTCAACCTGAAATTGTCCAAAGCCGACAAGCAGCTGTAAGGAGGCTTCAACATGGCAATCGTACAACCCAAATCAGTCAAATACCGGGTGTGGGCAACCCACCTGGTCATGTGGGGCTTCCTGGCGTTGATCATCTTCCCGTTGATCATGGTTATCGCCATCTCGTTCCGTAACGGTAACTTCGCGGTAGGGGAGATCATCCCCTCCAATCCGACGCTGGATCACTGGAAGCTTGCGCTGGGCATGTCCATCACCAACGCCGACGGCAGCATCACGCCGCCGCCGTTCCCGGTGCTGACCTGGTTGTGGAACTCCATCAAGATCGCCGGCATCACTGCCCTGATGATCGTGACGCTCTCCACCACCTGTGCTTACGCCTTTGCCCGCCTGCGTTTTCGTGGCAAGTCCACCATCCTGCAGGGCATGCTGATTTTCCAGATGTTCCCGGCGGTGTTGGCGCTGGTAGCCATCTACGCGCTCTTTAACAAGATTGGTGACTATATTCCCTGGCTGGGTCTCAACACCCACGGTGGCCTGATCTTGGCGTACATGGGGGGGATTGCCCTGCACGTCTGGACCATCAAGGGCTACTTCGAGACCATCGACTCCTCCCTGGAGGAGGCGGCGGCCATCGACGGTGCAACCCCGTGGCAGGCATTCCGTCTGATCCTGTTGCCTCTGTCGGTGCCCATCCTAGCTGTAGTGTTTATTCTGGCCTTTATCGGTTCCATTACCGAGGTGCCCATGGCCTCCATCCTGCTGCAGGATGTGAACAATCTGACCCTGGCGGTCGGGGCCCAGCAGTACCTCTATCCGCAGAACTATCTGTGGGGTGATTTCGCGGCGGCCGCAGTGCTCTCCGGTTTCCCCATCACAGTGGTCTTCCTGTTGGCACAGCGCTGGCTGGTTGGCGGTCTGACCGCCGGTGGTGTGAAAGGTTAAGTTTATGGCCGGGGGAGCTGACTCCCCCCGCTATCACGATTTGCAAAGATTCAAGAGCGGAGCTCGTCATGGCTGAAGTAGTACTCAACAACGTTCGCAAAAATTACGATCCGGCTGTTCACAAGGACACCCTGCGCAACATCAACCTCTCCATCAAGGAGGGCGAATTCATCGTCTTCGTCGGCCCGTCCGGCTGCGGTAAATCCACCCTGCTGCGGATGATCGCGGGTCTGGAAGACATCACCAGCGGTGAGCTGACCATCGGCGGTCGCTACATGAACGACGTGCCGCCGGTAGAGCGCAACGTCGGCATGGTGTTCCAGTCCTACGCCCTCTATCCGCACATGAACATCTACGAGAACATGGCCTTTGGTCTGAAGCTCAAGAAAATGGACAAGGAGAACATCCACAAGCGGGTGATGCGCGCCGCCGAGATCCTGGGTCTTGAGCCACTGCTGGACAGAAAGCCCAAGGCGCTCTCCGGTGGTCAGCGTCAGCGTGTCGCCATCGGTCGCTCCATCGTGCAGCAGCCGCAGGTGTTCCTGTTTGACGAGCCGCTCTCCAACCTGGATGCCGCGCTGCGGGTCAAGATGCGGATCGAGATCGCCAAGCTGCACAAAGAGCTTAACTCCACCATCATCTACGTGACCCATGATCAGGTGGAAGCGATGACCCTGGCCGACAAGATTGTTGTGCTGAGCCCGCTCAAGGCCGAAGCTGCCACCAACCTGGAACAGTTCGGTTCACCGCTGGATCTCTACCACAACCCAGACAACAAGTTCGTGGCGGGCTTTATCGGCTCTCCCAAGATGAACTTCCTGGCGGGCGAGTTGCTGGAGATTGGCGAGCAGGAGTGCCTGGTCAAGCTGACCTCTGGCGATACCGTGCGTGCCCGGGTCGATGCCCGCAGTGGCGCTGTGGGTGACAAGGTGGAGCTGGGCATTCGCCCCGAGCACCTGATGCCGCTGGATCACCCCCATGCACACAGCAAGGTGAGCGGGATCGTGCAGGTGGCCGAGCACCTGGGTGCCGAGTCCTTCGTTTATATGGATGTGGATGGTCACGACTTTACCGTCAAGGCCACCTCGGATGTGGATGTGGCGACCGGTCAAACCTACAGCGTGGGTATCCCGGCCGAAGCCTGCTACCTGTTCGATGCCAAGGAGCAGGCGTTCCCCCGTACCGCCAAATATATCCGTACCTGATTTTTTGTTGTGCCGGTTTTCCTTTCTTAATAATCAATGCCTTTTTGCCGGTCGTCAGACCGGCTTTTTATTGCCTGCGATTTGAACACGCAGATAGGCAAGGTAACCCGGTTCAGGCCTCGAGTTCGGCGGTAATATCGGGCACAAAGGTCTGGCTGGCCAGCGGCGGGCGCTCATACCCTTCGGTCTTGATGGGGGGGAGTTTGATGGGCTCGTAGTGGATCGCCTCGTAGGGCACCTTGCTCAGCAGATGGGCGATGCAGTTGAGGCGGGCACGGCGCTTGTCGTCCGCCTCCACCACGAACCAGGGGCAATCCTCGGTGTCGGTGTAGGTGAACATGTCATCCTTGGCGCGGGAGTATTCCACCCAGCGTGAGCGGGACTGCAAATCCATCGGGCTGAATTTCCAGCGCTTGATGGGGGTGTTGATCCGCTCCTTGAAGCGCTTCTCCTGCTCCTCGTCGCTGACCGAGAACCAGTATTTGATCAAGGTGATGCCGGAGCGGATCAGCATCCGCTCAAACTCGGGGCAGGCGCGCAGAAACTCGCGATACTCGGCGTCGCTGCAAAATCCCATCACCCGCTCGACTCCGGCCCGGTTGTACCAGGAGCGGTCAAACAGCACCATTTCGCCAGCGGCGGGCAGGTGGGCCACATAACGCTGAAAGTACCACTGGGAGCGCTCCCGATCGGAGGGGGCGGGCAGCGCCGTGACCCGGCAGACCCGGGGGTTGAGCGGTTCGGTAATCGCCTTGATGACGCCCCCTTTACCGGCGGCGTCCCGTCCTTCGAACAGCACCACCACCTTCAGTCCCTCCTGCTTGACCCACTCCTGCAGCTTGACCAGCTCCTCCTGCAGATGGGCAAGGTGGTGCTCGTAGCACTTCTTGTCCAGACGTGGCCGCTTCTTGCTCTTCTCCTTCGCCATGGGCTTCTCCTTTTGGCATCCTTTCATGGGTGACTTCTTTGAGTCACTGTCAGCTTGCACCAGGGAGGCGTCACCTGCCAAGGGGGACGTGATACACTGCCCGCCCATCGCTGGCAACAGGAGATAACATGAAGCATTTTATGGAGATAGCGGGCCGCCGGATGGCCTATCTGGATGAAGGGCAAGGGCCGGTACTGCTGTTTGGCCACAGCTATCTGTGGGACAGCGCCATGTGGGCGCCGCAAATCGAGGCGCTCAAGGGCAGCTATCGCTGCATCGTTCCCGAGCTGTGGGGCCACGGTGATTCCGACCTGCTCCCCGAAGGTGGCTGCACCCTGGCGACTCTGGCGCGGGATCACCTGGCGCTGCTCGATGCCCTCGGGGTTGACGAGTTCGTACTGGTGGGCCTCTCCATCGGTGGCATGTGGGGTGTGGAGCTGGCGCGCATGGTGCCAAACCGCCTCAAGGGTCTGGTGCTGATGGACAGTTTTGTCGGCCTTGAACCGCAGATCACCTGCGAGCGCTACCTAGGCATGCTGGCGATGATCGAGCAGCTCGGCACCGTCCCTGCACCCATCATCGAACAGGTGGCGCCTATCTTCTTTGCCAGCCAGCCTGATGAGGCGCTGATGAGTGGTTTCAAGGCGCGTCTGGCCGCTTGGCCAAACGAGAAGATTGCCGCCATGGTGGCGGTGGGCCGCAGCTTTGTGACCCGCGAAGATCGTATCGAGTGGCTGGAGGAGATCACCACTCCCGCACTGGTGATGACCGGCTGCGAAGACAAGGCGCGTCCGGTGCTGGAGGGCTATCTGATGGCCGAGGTGCTGGGTTGCCCGTTCAGGGAGATCCCGATGGCTGGCCACATCTCGTCGCTGGAAAATCCGGCCTTCGTCAATCAGCAGCTGATCGATTTTCTGGCGGAGCTGTAAGCCTGAATTGGCAGCCTGATGATGGTCGTGAAAAAGGGAGCCGAGGGCTCCCTTTTGTTTGGTCGTGTCTCACGGTTCAAGACCCATAACTGTTACCAGATATAGCCCAGCGCAAAACCCGCATAGAGCTCGCCGTCGTGCTGGACGATGGGGCTGTTTTTGATGTCCCGATCATACCATTCGTAGTTCATGGCAAACATGCCAATCCAGTTGGGGCTGAAGCGGTAGCTGGTGATGAGGGCCGCCATCGGGGATAGGGTGGTGCCGGTATCCCAGGCGGGCCGCTGGGCAGTCGCCTCGCTCTCGGAGATGCCGCCGAAGTAGTAGTTGGCCATCTTGTCGCTGCGCAGCATCAGCCCCATCCCCGGCATGATCAGCAGGTTGTCGCGCAGGATGGGGAAGTCGGCCCACAGCAGCAGCTCCTGCCCCTTGCTGCGGCCGGTGACATCGCTGTTGGCCCGCACGGTCAGCAGGGCATAGGGGGTGATGATGTTGCCACCGATCCCGCCTTCCAGTTGCCATTTTCGCTGCTCCATGCCAGTAAAGGCCGGAGAATCCTCGGGATCCAGATTGCCAAAACGGACCCGGCCATAGCCGTAGAGGGCCACGTTCTCATCCTTGTGGAAGTAGTAGCGGGCCCGATCTCCCAGAAACATAAAGTCGTCGCCGAAGTAGATAAAGCCCGGGATGGCGTAGAGGGCGTTGTCCTGCGCTTCATAACGGGCCTGTCCCCCGATGAGCGCCGCACCGGCGACAAAGCCCTGTGGCACCGGGCTGGTAGGGCTGTCGCTGGTGAGCAGATCCATGGAACCAAGGTCGATATCGGCGCGGGCGGGCAGGGCGGCAGCGAGGAGCAGGGCCGTCAGCCCTGCTGCTCTGATTTGACGAAAAAAGGTCATGGACACTCCGTTGTCACGATTGCAGGGGAAGCAGGTTATTTTGCGGCACTGGGCATCTCTTCACGTTTTGGCCAGGCATTGAGCACCGCCTTGACCAGGGTGGCGAGGGGAATGGCGAAGAAGACACCCCAGAATCCCCACAAGCCGCCAAACACCAGCACGGCGATGATGATGGCCACCGGATGGAGGTTGACCGCTTCCGAGAAAAGCACCGGCACCAGCAGGTTGCCATCGAGAGCCTGAATGACCAGATAGGCCACCATCAGCCAGGCGAACTCGGGGGTGAGCCCCCACTGGAACAGGGCCACCATGGCTACCGGTACGGTCACCACGGCGGCGCCGATATAAGGGATCAGCACCGAGAAGCCGACCGCTACCGCCAGCAGCACCGAGTAGCGCAATCCCATCAGGGCGAAGGGGACATAGGTGGCGATGCCGACGATGAGGATCTCGATCACCTTGCCGCGGATGTAGTTGATGATCTGGTTGTTCATCTCGACCCACACCCGGTTGACCAGGGTGCGGTTGCGCGGCAGGAAGCGGCGCAGGCTGCCCATCAGTACCCGCTTGTCTTTGAGCATAAAGAAGACCATTAGCGGTACCAGAATGAGGTAGATCATGATGGCGACCACGTTGACCAGCGAACTGAGGGAGGCGCTCACCAGATGCTCGCCGCCACTGAGGATGCGCTGGCGAATATTGTCGATGACGGTCTCCACCAGACTGACGTCGATGAGCTCGGGGTATTTGTCAGGCAGGGTGCGCACATAATCCTGAGCGTGGGTCAGCATGGCCGGCGCCTCTTTGGCCAGATTGATCCCCTGACTCACCAGCGTCGGGATAAGACCCAGCAAGGAGGCGACTGCTACCGCAATAAAGAGGATCAGAATGACGCTGGTGGCCAGGGTGCGCGACAGCCCCGCTTTTTGCAGCCGGGCGACCGGCCACTCCAGCAGATAGGCCAGCACCAGCGCCACCAGCAGGGGAGCCAGCAGGTCGCCAAACAGCCATAGCACCGCAAAGCCAAACACCAGCAACAGGAACAGGGTAACGGCATCGGGATCGGAAAAACGGGTCTGATACCAGTGCTTCAATACTTCTAACATGACGGCATCCTTACATCACTGGGGCTCAAGATGGCTGTTTCGCCCCGACAACCAACTGCAAAGAGAGGGTATTGTCCGGTTCTTGCTGCATCTCGACATGGTGGCCCTGACGGTGCAGATAGGCCGGAATATCCTGCCGGGAGCCCGCATCGGCCAGCCGGATGGTGACGGTTTGACCGCTTTTGGCCTCCCTTAACCAGAGCTTGAGCCGGATCAGCGGCTCGGGGCAACGCCAGGGGGTCAGGTCGAGAACTTCCATGGGGGCTCCATCAGGCAGGTGGCCGCTATTATGGCCGTGATAAGAGCGTGAAACAACGCTTGTAGCCCTTGATGGGCAAGGGTATTCTGCCGAGGCCCTTTCTGATGGAGATAGAGATAACGTGGCACGCTTTTCCCCCCTGATGGCATCGCTTCCCCTGCTGGCTTCCCTGATGGGCGCCACGTTTCATGCCGAGGCCAACAATCAGCTTCCCGACATCGGCACGGCCGGGGTGGCGGCCCTGCCCATCGAGCAGGAAGTGCGTTACGGCAACGCTTTTATGCGCTTTGCTCGTGCGGGTTTGCCGATCATCGATGATCCGGTGCTGAGCCAGTACATTGACGATCTGGGTCAGCGACTGCTGACCAACGCCGATGGGGTGCGTTTCCCGTTTACCTTCTTCCTCATCAATGATCCCAGCATCAACGCGGCCGCTTTCCTCGGCGGGCGAGTCAAGGTGCACACCGGTCTCTTCCTCTACGCCGACAGCGAGAGCGAGCTGGCCTCGGTACTGGCCCACGAAATCACCCATGTGACTCAGCGCCATATCGCCCGTTACATGGAGGCGCAGGCGAGCAGCTCTGCAGTGACCCTGGCCGGTCTGGTGGGCTCCATCGCGCTGGCGGTGATCAACCCGACTGCCGGTATCGCCGCGCTGCAGACTACGCTGGGCCTCTCCATGCAGTCGGCCATCAACTACACCCGCGACAACGAATATGAAGCGGATCGCATCGGCATGAAGACCCTCTATGATGCCGGTTTCGACCCCATGGGGATGGCCAACTTCTTCCAGAAACTGGCTGCCGAATACCGTTACGCCAGCAAGCCGCCTGAAATGCTGCTCACTCACCCGCTGCCGGAGACCCGGATCAGCGAGGCCCGCGCTCGGGCGGGCAGCTATGGCCGCCGCGACTTGCCGCCCAGCCTCGACTTCTGGCTGGCCAAGGTGCGGATTCAGGTGCGTTTTGGTACAGATACCCCGCAGGGGCTGCTGAGCTACTTCGATACCCGGATCCAGAAGGGGGATTACCCGCTCAAGGATGCCGCCATCTATGGCAAGGCGCTGGCGCTGATCCAGCTCAAGCGCACCGACGAGGCTGATACCCTGATGCAGGAGCTGGCGGCCCGTCATCCGGAAGATCTCTTTATCGTCGATGCCCAGACTGACATCGATCTGGCCAAGGGGCGCAGTGCCCAGGCCATTGCGCGCCTCGAGAAGTTCCGCAGCCGGATGCCGGACAACGAAGTGGTGGTGGTCAATCTCGGCAACGCCTACCTCGAGAGCGGCAACTACAAGAAATCCATCGCTATCCTTGACCCCTATGCCCGTGCCCATGAGGAGAACAATCTGGCCTGGAACCTGCTGGCTGATGCCTATCGCAAGGCAGGCAGAATGACCGAGCTGCATATGGCGCGGGCCGAGATGCTCTCGCTGCGCGGGGATTATCAGGCAGCCATCGACGAACTGATCGTGGCGCGCGGTACCACCAGCGACCGGATGACTCTGGCTCGTCTGGAGGCGCGCATCACCGAGCTGGAGCGGGCCAAGAAGGATCTCGACAGCCTCAAGGGCTAACGAAACCTATCAAACAAGGGCGCACTATGGTGCGCCCTTGTTGTTTATGGCGGTGGCGTTGATGTGGGGGACGGTGATAGCAGCGATGGGCTAGTGACTCATGCTGCTGGCGGTCGCCTTGAGCATCTCGATCTGCTGCTGGTCGAGCTCGCCGACCAGCGTCTGCTTGAGCTTGCCCTCGCTATCGAGCAGATAGCTGGTGGGCAGGCCGCTTGGGCGCGGGAAGGGAAGCCTGGCATCTTCATTGGTAATAAGGAGCGGCACCTTGATGTGGTACTGGGCAGCCAGCCTGTCCAGCTCTGCCGGGGTGGTCGGGTCGTAGTTGATGGCCACCACTGTGATCTGGCCCTCCGCTGCCAGCCTGTTGAGGCGCGGCATCTCCCGCAGGCAGGGGGCGCACCAGGGGGCGAAGTAGTTGACCAGCAGCGGCTTGCCGGCAAAGTGGCGCAGGCTGACCGACTGCCCTGTGGCATCGGTAAATTCGGGGGCGGGTGTGCAGGCGCCCAGCAGGCCAGCCACAATCAGCCAACAAATTCGTTTCAATTCCTTTCCACTGCTGCTTACCCTGACCATCACTTTCCCCTACAATAGCGCCGTTTCTAATCCCATCTTGCGATTAATCAGGGAGTTACCATGAGCGAGACCCAAATCTACCACAATCCGCGCTGCTCCAAGAGTCGCGAAACCCTGGCCCTGCTGGAACAGCACGGGATCGCCCCTGATGTGGTGCTCTATCTGGAGCAGGCCCCGAGCGAAGATGAGATCCGCAACCTGCTCTCTCTGCTCGGTTTTAGCGATCCCCGCCAGCTGATGCGCACCAAGGAGGATCTCTACAAGGAGCTGGGATTGGCCGATGTCAGCGGTGATGCCCTTATTCGCGCCATGCACCAGCATCCCAAGCTGATCGAGCGCCCAATTGTCATCAAGAATGGTCAGGCCCGCATTGGTCGCCCGCCGGAGCAGGTGCTGGAGATCCTCAAGTGAGCACCCGCTTCGCACGTTGGCTGACTCTGGTCGGCTTCTTCGGCCTGCTGTGCTGGGTCATCCTCTGGCATCTGTGGCTGTCGCCCCATCCGGACCTCAACCCCTGGCTGCTGCCGGTGATCTGGACGGTGCCGCTGCTCTTCCCTCTCAAGGGTATAGTGCAGGGCAACCCCTACACCCACGCCTGGGGCAACTTCGTGTTGATGCCCTATTTCCTCCACGCCCTCACCCTGATCACCACGGATGAGGGGGAGCGGTGGCTGGCGGTGGTGGAGCTGGTCTTCACCACTATCGCCTTTGTCGGCACCATCTATTACGCCCGACTGCGTGGTCGCGAACTTGGCTTAAGCATTCGCAAAAAGAAAGACGAAGCCAACTGATGACAAACGCCCCGCAAGGGGCGTTTTTTATGGGGACGCAGGGCTATCCAGAGGGATTACTGTGCCCCGTGGGCTGCCCGATATTGGGCCAGCTGTTGCTGGCTAAAGTCCATCAACTGGGGATAGAAACGCAGAAATCCCGCCTCGCATGTTTGCCACTGCGACTCATCGAGGGTCAACAGCGCCTCTCCCAGTTGTACCGGACGGCGCAGTCGGCGGCCGATGCCATTCAGCGCTTGCCCCAGCCCCTCCTTGTGGCGGTAGGAGGCGATCCAGTTTTGCTCGGCCATCCGCTTGAGGGGGAGTGGCAGTCCATCCGGCAGGCGTGGGTGATCCGCCAATAGCTGTTCATAACTGCGTTGCAGGAAGCGGGGAAGGGGCTCGGTACTGAACAGCTCCCAGTGCTGGCTCAGCCAGTGGTCGTAGATCATATCCACCACTATGCCGCCAAAGCGGCGCCAGGGGGCCTCGAAACAGGCGACGGCCGCCTTGTGCTCAGGGTGGCCGTCGGTGAAAGCGTCAATTTTGCGGTGTAGCCAGATCCCCTCATCGAAGTGGGCGGCAAGCCCCGTGGGCAGCGTGCCTTTGACGAAATCGCCGAGCAGATTACCGGTGAGGGAGCTTCGGGTGTGGGCAGCCAGATGGAGATGGGCCAGAAAATTCATCGGTCGCTGTGGGTCTGTTATGGGATGGCAAGGTGCTTCGAGCCTAACGGATCCCGCCTGCCTTGACCATGATCGGGATTTTGCTACTGCCCTGCGGCTGCCTCTTGCCGGGCAAAATTCGGGCGTGCTAAGGTGATGCCATCTTTGTCACAGGACGCGACAAACCACCATGATGCGCAAAGCCAGAGGCTTTTTTCTGGCCTTCTACTTCAAGCCTTTCTATCTCTCCGAGTGGTTCGACGAATAGATCGAACCCCTGGAGCAGTTCACTGACGCCCGCTCGGGCGTGATCTCGCTCATCCAGATTTTGCTGCTTTTGGTCATCGCATGTATTCGCCTGCGGTGCCTTGTCCGCGCCTGTGCGCTTTTTATGTAATGGAGTACACATGATGAAGATCAGACTGACCCTCTCAGCCCTGTTTGTTGCCAGCCTGCTGGCCACCCCCGCTATGGCCAAGGAGTGGAAAACCGTGCGCTTCGGGGTGGAGGGGGCCTACCCGCCCTTCTCCTGGACCGATGCGTCGGGCGAGATCAAGGGGTTTGATATCGATCTCGCCAACGCCCTGTGTCAGCAGATGGCGGTCAAGTGCGAGTTGGTGGCGCAGGATTGGGACGGCATGATCCCGGCCCTGCTGTCGCGCAAATACGACGCCATCATAGCCGCCATGTCGATCACCGACGAGCGGCGCCAGAAGGTCGACTTCACCGAGAAATATGCCCATATTCCCAATCGCTTTGTGGCGGCCAAGGGGACCGAGCTGACGCTGACCCCGGAAGGCATGGCGGGCAAGCGCATCGGGGTGCAGCGTGCCACCACCCACGACAAGTACCTGACCGACAATTTTGGCTCGAATGTCACCATAGTCCGCTACGGCAATGCCGATGAGGCCTATCTCGATCTGAAAGCGGGTCGGGTGCTGGCCCTGCTGGCCGATGCCTCTGCCATCGAGCAGGGGCTGCTTGGCAAAGAGGGGGGCGACAAGTTCGACTATGTGGGGCCCACCCTGACCGATCGCCAGTGGTTTGGTAATGGCATGGGGATCGCCGTGCGCAAGAGCGATAAGGAGCTCAAGGGCAAGCTGGACGAGGCGATCAAGGCCCTGCGTGCCAATGGCACCTATCAGCAGATCAACCAGAAGTACTTCAAGTACGATATATATGGTGGTTGACGGGGGGAGGGAGCTTGCTCCCTCTCTTTTCATTGGGCAAGCGACAATCGTGCAAGGAGGATCGCCATGCTGACCCTGATCGAGGGAGCCGAGATCTTCAGCCCCACCCACCTTGGCCAGCAGGATCTGCTGGTGGCCGATGGCCGTATCGCCTGGATGGGCAAGGGGTTGACGGTGCCCGCCGACTGGCCGCTGCATCGGGTCGATGGTCGTGGCCGCTATCTGGTGCCCGGGCTGGTGGATCCGCTGGCCCATATCACGGGGGGCGGTGGTGAGGGGGGCTTTGCTTTTCGCACCCCTGAACTCGCGGCGAGCGAGGCGCTTATGGCCGGTGTCACTACCCTGGTGGCGGCGCTCGGCACCGATAGCCTGACCCGCTCCCCCGCGCAGGTGCTCGGCAAGGTGCGCGAGTTTCGCGCCGCCGGGGTGAGCGCCTTTATGTATACCGGCTCCTACCATCTGCCTGTCAAGACCCTGACCGGTACGGTGGAGTCGGACATCATCCTGATCCCCGAGGTATTGGGGGTGGGGGAGGTGGCCATCAGCGACCACAGATCCAGTGCGCCGACCCACGATGAGCTGGCCAGGCTTGCCAGCGAGGCGCGAGTGGCCGGGCTGCTTGCGGGCAAGAGCGGGGTCAGCTTCTTTCATGTCGGGGATGGCAAGGGGGCATTGGCCCCCCTGCGGGCCCTGCGCGATGAGACCGACATTCCGCTGCGCCAGCTCTATCCCACCCACTGCAACCGCAACCCCTGGCTCTTTGCCGAGGCCATCGAGTGGGGCAAGGCGGGAGGTTGGGTCGACCTCACCACCTCGAGCTTTGCCGATCTGCTGGAGGATGGCGAGCGGCTTGCCGCCGATGCGCTCGTCGAGCTGCTGGCCGCCAATGTGCCTGCCGATCGCATCACCTTCAGTTCGGATGCCAACGCCAGCCTGCCGCGCTTTGATGGCGAAGGGCGGCTAATCGAAATGCGCTGTGGCCAGATTGCCAGCCTGTGGCAGCAGTGCGTGCGCGCGACCCGGCTCGGTGTCTCGCTGGAGAGGGCGTTGGCCGTGGTGACAAGCAATCCGGCGCAGGCGCTGGGGCTCTGCAGCAAGGGCCGTATCGGGGTCGGGCAGGATGCGGATCTGCTGCTGGTGCACGACCGGACGTTTGCTATCGAAAGGGTGATGAGTGGCGGCCTGTGGCGCGAATAAGGCTGCGAGCAATATCGCAGCCAGTGCGTGGTTGCTTCAAACAGCAAAAGCCCGACAACAAGGTCGGGCTTTTTTATCTGCAATGTGGAAATCAGGCTTAGATCGCCAGAAACCCGAGGATCAGGATGGGGCCGAGCAGGCTCAGGATAAAGCCGGAGACAATGGCCACCGGCACCACCTGAATGCCCCCTGATTTCTGGATGACCGGCAGGGTGAAGTCAAGCGCCGTGGCGCCGCCATAGCCAATGGCGGCAGAGGGGTGATGGCGCATCAGCACCGGGATGATCAGAATGGCGATAAGCTCGCGCCCAAGATCGTTGATAAAGGCAGCAGAACCGAGCACCGGCCCCAGTTTGTCGGCCACCAGAATGCCGGAGAGCGAATACCAGCCGAAGCTCGAGCTCATCGCCAGACCATGGGCAAAGGGCATGCCCAGCAATTGGGCCGCCAGCAGGCTGCCAAGCCAGCTGCTGAGGATGACGGTGGCGGCGATCTTCATCCCCCAGGGGTTGAGCAGGATCTGGCGCAGCCGCATGCCGGAGTTGCGCATCTGCACCCCGATGAGAAACAGCAGCAGCATCAGGGCCCACTCACTCCACTTGTCGATGGGCAGTGCGCGCAGATCCACCAGTAGACCCAGCAGCACACCGCCGAGCACCACAAAGCAGAGCTGCAGGGATTCCCACAGCAGGTGCAGCTTGCTCGGCATTTTGCTATCGCTCGCCTCGTGGGTCGGCGGCGTGCGCTTGTCGAGCCACCAGAGGGCCAACAGGTTGCAGAGCGTGATCGCGGTCAGCATCACCCCGGCGACCTTGAAGATCACCGCCAGATTGCTGCCCAGGTTCTCCACATAGGCAAGCCCGAGCCCCATCAGAAACAGAATGAGGTAGACCATCTTGCCCAGACTCTGGTTGACCAGCTTGATCAGCCGGGCAGAGGAGAGGGGGATCAGATAGCCGATTGCCAGTGGCAACAGGATCAGCAACACATTGAGCAGCATCGAGGCCTCGATCACAAAAACTGATAAAAACACCACCTTATCATTACTTATTGGCTCTGTGTCACATATCTCTCGCCTTCATGGTCAAAAACAGCCCTTTTGGGGGCTAATTGTTACTTTTTTGCCACAACCTCTCTGTTTGATAAGGTTCTGTGCGAGCCCGAGTGCACCAATGAAATCAAGTTGATCCGATCTTGGGGTCTGATATTTCGCTCTGCAAGGGTCTGCATAAAGCCATTTTGGTGCCGGTTTGGCACACATCACGCTTTTCTCTTGCCACTGATATGATTGGGGTATAAAAAGGCGGTATCGGAACAGCCATTGAAACGGCTGTTTATGCAAACAAAGTGCTGAAAAATACGCAAAGAGCGAATAAAAATAGAGCGAATCCTCTGAAGACCCTCGTTCTGTATTGTTTTTTCACTATCCGGGTGATATTTTCGCTGAAGGTTGCCATCGGTTAACTTTTTGTTAAATGGACGATGGTTGAGTCACGCCCCTGCGGCGTCTAGGGACAGACAAGGTTGTAATGGATGAGCGACGTTGCCGCACTGGAAGTACGTGATCTGCACAAATATTTTGGCACCCACGAAGTGCTCAAGGGCATCGACATGACCGCCCACAAGGGGGATGTGATCTCCCTTATCGGCTCCTCCGGCTCGGGGAAGTCGACCTTTCTTCGCTGTATCAATCTGCTTGAAACCCCCTCATCCGGCACCGTCTCGCTCCATGGCGAGTTGATCCGGATGAAAACCAGCCGCGCCGGCGAGCGGTTGCCCGAGGATATGCGTCAGGTGGAGCGGATCCGCAGCCGGCTGGCCATGGTGTTTCAAAGTTTCAATCTCTGGTCACACATGACCATCATGCAGAACATCATCGAAGTGCCGATCCAGGTGCTCAAGGTGCCTCGCGCCGAAGCACTGGCCAAGGCGGAGCAACTGCTCAACCGGGTTGGACTCTGGGAGCGGCGCGACTACTATCCCGGTCACCTCTCCGGTGGTCAGCAGCAGCGGGCCGCCATTGCCCGTGCGCTGGCGGTAGAGCCCGAGGTGATGCTGTTTGACGAACCCACCTCGGCGCTGGATCCCGAGCTGGTGGGAGAAGTACTTGGCCTGATGCGCGAGCTGGCCGAAGAGGGACGCACCATGCTGGTGGTGACCCACGAGATGTCGTTTGCCCGGGATGTATCGAACAAGGTGATGTTTCTGCATCAGGGGCGGGTGGAAGAGGAGGGCAACCCCAAGGAGATTTTCGCCCATCCCAAATCCGAGCGGTTCAAGCAATTCATCTCCTCCATCTACTGATGGCGGGATGCCTGGTTACCCAATCAACTGTTTTATCAAGGAGAGATACATGAACAAGCTGATGCTGGCGACAGCCGTAGTTACTGCCCTCGCGTCCGGTAGCCTGATGGCCAAGGAGTGGAAAGAGGTCCGGATCGGGGTTGAGGGTGCCTATCCCCCTTTCTCCTGGACCGAGCCCAGTGGCGAGGTGAAAGGCTTTGATATCGACATCGCCAACGCCCTGTGCGAAGAGATGAAAGTGAAGTGCACCCTGGTCAAGCAGGACTGGGACGGCATCATTCCTGCGCTGCTGTCACGCAAGTTTGACGCCATCATCGCCACCATGGACATCACCGAAGAGCGCAAGAAGAAGGTGGACTTCACCCAGAAGTACCAGCACATTCCGGCCCGCTTTGCCGCCAAGAAGGGCACTGATGTGCAGCTCGACAAAGCCTTTATGGAAGGCAAGTCCGTCGCGGTGCAGCGTGCGACCTCCATGGATACCTTCATTACCGACAACTTCCCCAACGCCACCATCAAGCGTTACGGTACGGCCGATGAAGCCTATCTCGATCTGAAATCCGGTCGTGTGGACTATGTGCTGGCCGACTCTGCCGCCATCACCGACGGTCTGCTGAAGAAAGAGGGGGGTGATGCCTTTGAATTCGTCGGCCCGAAACTGACCGATCCCAAGTGGTTTGGCGAGGGTGCCGGTATTGCGGTGCGCAAGGCTGACAAGGATCTGAAAGAGAAATTCAACGCTGCCATTCTGGCGCTGCGCGCCAACGGCAAGTACAAGGAAATCAACGACAAGTACTTTGAGTTCGACGTATACGGCGAGTAAGTCCAAAGACGTCTACGGCAAGTAACGACAGGTTGATCCCGTCAGTAGTCATCGGGCCCGTCACCTCCCTGAGGGAGTTTACGGGCCCGCATTGATTGCAATGGAGCTGCACATATTTCACTCGGACTGCTATGGAGCCTTCTGGTTAGCAGGTACGTGAAGATTCAGTGGCGATGGAGCTGCATATGTTTGATTTGAAAGGATACGAAGCCTCGCTGCTGGAGGGCGCCTGGGTCACCCTGGAAGTGGCGCTGGCCTCCCTGCTGCTGGCGTTGTTGCTGGGGATGCTGGGGGCGCTGGCCAAACTCTCTCCCTACAAGTGGGCCCGGGCCATCGCCACCGGCTACACCACCATCATTCGCGGTATCCCCGATCTGGTGCTGATGATGCTGCTCTTCTTTGGCGGCCAGGTGCTGATCAACGGCATCTGCACCTGGGTCAACGAGACTTACAACAGCTGGTTACTGGAGAGCAATCCCAATCAGGAGTGGGTCTCCCTGCTTCCGGACTATATCGACATCAGCCCCTTTGTGGCCGGTGTCGCGACCATCGGCTTTATCTTCGGCGCCTACATGACCGAGACCTTTCGCGGCGCCATTCTGGCAGTGGACAAAGGCGAACTGGAGGCCGCACGGGCTTTTGGCATGCGGGCAACCCAGGTGTTTGTGCGGATCCTCTTCCCCCAGATGATGCGCCACGCGCTGCCCGGGTTTGGCAACAACTGGCTGGTGCTGCTGAAAACCACCGCGCTGGTCTCCATCATCGGCCTCGATGACATGGTGCGCAAAGCCTCGCTGGCGGCGGGCTCGACCCAGCAACCCTTCACCTTCTACATGGCGGTGGCGCTGATCTTCCTGATCTTCACCGCAGTCTCCACCTCGGCGCTCAAGTGGGCCGAGCGTCACTATGCCATCAAGACGAGGTAAGCCATGGATTTCTCAATCATTCTCAAAGAGTGGCCCACCTACTGGGAGGGGCTCTATACCACCGTCTGGCTGGTGGCCCTCTCTCTGATCCTTGGGTTGATGCTGGCGGTGCCCATGGGCATCCTGCGCAACAGTCGCAACTGGCTGATCAAGGGGCCAATCTGGGCCTATATCTACTTCTTTCGCGGCACCCCGCTGCTGGTGCAGCTCTTTATCATCTACTACGGCGCCGCCCAGTGGGAGTGGCTGAAGAACAGTGCCGCCTGGTCGCTTTTCTCCGAAGCCTGGTTCTGTGCGCTGCTGGCTTTCACCCTCAATACCGCCGCCTATACCGCCGAGATCGTGCGCGGGGCGGTGCACAATATGCCGCGCGGCCAGATTGAGGCTGCCAACGCCTTTGGCATGACCCGCTGGCAGACACTGACCCGGATCATTTTGCCCAACTCGTTTCGTCGGGCACTGCCGGCTTACAGCAACGAGGTGATCTTCATGCTGCAGGGTTCAGCGGTGGCTGGCATCATCACCATCGTCGATCTGACCGGCGCGGCGCGGATCATCAACTCCCGCTACTACAGTCCGTTCGAGGCGTTTTTGACCGCTGGGCTGCTCTATATGCTGCTCACCTTTGTCATCGTCTGGCTGTTCAAGAAGTGGGAAGCGCGCTGGCACGCCCACCTGCGTCCGCGCAATGTGTAAGGGTTGAGCTGCCAAGATGAGCGAAAATGGCTCCGCCTGTTGCAGGCGGGGCCATTTTTTATCTTCAGCCTCTGCCCGCCCAGTTTGCCAAATAGTGCCCGAGCAGGGAGAATGCAGCACTCCCGAGCGCCGCCAGTCGTTGGCTGTGAGCCTTATTCCCCAGTTCCCGAGGTTTTATGTACCGGATATTGTTTGAGCATCCCGCTTTCCTGGTTATCGACAAGCAGCCCGGCATAGGCATGCACGACGAGAAGGGCGACGGGGAGTCGGTCAATCCGGGACTGGTCAATCGCGTGAAAGCCGATACCGGGCTCACCCTCTATCCGGTGCACCGGCTCGACAAGATGACCTCCGGGCTGGTGCTGCTGGCCCGCACCACAGAGGCGAACCGTGAGCTGAGCATGGCTTTTGCGGCCCGTGAGGTGAGCAAGCAGTATCTGGCGCTCTCCGATCGTAAACCGAAGAAGAAGCAGGGTTGGGTGAAAGGGGATATGCAAAAGGGGCGTGGCGGCAGCTGGCTGCTGGCGCGCACGCTGGATAATCCTGCCATCAGCTGGTTCGATTCGGTGTCGGTGCGCGAAGGGCTGCGGCTCTATCGCGTCAAGCCCCAGACCGGCAAAACCCACCAGATCCGGGTTGCCCTCAAAAGTATCGGTGCCCCCATTCTCGGGGATGAGCGCTATGGCGGCACGTCAGCCGATCGCGGCTATCTGCACGCCTGGCGGCTCAGCTTTACCCTTTCGGGCGAGCCGTTCGATTTTGTCTGCCCGCCCACACAGGGGGCTGAGTTTGTCACTCCTGAGCTGACAGCCGCGATCGCCACCCTTGTTGTGCCCTGATGTTTATGCGCCGAGAGCCTGACGCCATGATCCATTTAGCAAAAGAGCGTGATGCATCCAATGTCTCTGACGGGAGCACTCCGCGCTGGATCCTGGCCGACTTTGACGACACTCTGGCCCCCGGCGACAGCCACGCCGGTCTGCTGCGCTATATCCTGCGCCGCCGGATCTGGCCGCTGCTGCTGTTGCCGGTGATTGCGCTGGGTGGCTTGGTCTATTTGTTGCCAAGTCAGCTGCTACCCAGCCAGCGGCGGCGCGGTATCTCCCTTATCTGGTGGGCCATCACGTTGGGGCTTTCCCCTTTGGGCTGGCGCAAGCTGGTACGCGCCTACTGCCGCACCAGGCCGGGACTGTTTTGTCAGGCTCGCGATCTGCTGCAAAGCGAGGGCGCGCGCTGCTGGGTGATCTCCGCCAGTCCCTGCGCGCTGGTGCGAGCCCAGCTCTATCAGCAACTGCCCGGCCAGTTGCCCCACCGGATCATTGGCTCGCAGATGCACTACCGTTTTGGCGGCCTGATGCCGCGTTTCTATTGCCACGGCCAGCACAAGCTGCTGCCGGAGATCTGCGCCCTCGATGCCGAATTGGCCTTGAGTGACAGCCTGCACGATTTGCCGCTGCTGGGGTTGGGGGAAGAGGCGTGGTTGATCAATCCGACGCCCACGCGACTGCAAAAGGCCCGGGCCCGCTTGCCCCATCTGATGGCCAAAAACTGGCAACTGTAATGCAAAGCTGACAGCCATGCGGGTCGTTACCGTTTGATCCGCAAGGCTGCGGCTTGAATGTCACAATCCATTTACATTTTTTTGCTGCCAGCTGCGAAAAACTATCTGCAACACGCCTCTTCTCTTCCTGCTACGCCCTGCTTCTAATGAAACAAGTTGTTAACACTTGCCGCGCCGCTGGGTGCCGCAATCCGTTTTAACCGAATCAAGAGCAAGGAGCGCCCGATGAATGCCACCTCTTCCGCCACCCATACCATCAATCCGTTAGGCACTGACGGTTTCGAGTTTGTCGAGTACACAGCCCCCGATGCCAAGGGGATTGCTGCCCTCAAGAGCCTGTTTGTTTCGCTCGGGTTTGCCGAGGTCGCCAAGCACAAACACAAGCAGTGCTGGCTCTACCGGCAGGGGGATATCAACTTTGTGGTCAATGCTGAGCCTCACTCCCAGGCGGAGCAGTTTGCCAGCCTGCACGGGCCGAGCGTTTGCGGCATGGCGTTTCGGGTGAGCGATGCGGGCAAAGCCCAGCAGTACGCCATCGCCAAGGGGGCAAAGCCTTTTGTCGGCAAGATTGGGCCGATGGAGCTCAATATTCCCGCCATCTACGGTATCGGCGAGAGCACCCTCTCCTTTGTCGACCGCTATGGCGACAAGGGCTCCATCTACGACGTGGATTTTGTTTTCTACCCCGACTGGCAGGCCCGGATGGCAGAGGTGGATGCTGGTCTCATCGAAATCGATCACCTGACCCATAACGTGCATCGCGGCAATATGGATGTCTGGTCCAATTTCTACGAGCGGATCGGCAACTTCCGCGAAATTCGCTACTTCGATATCGAGGGCAAGCTGACCGGGCTGCATTCACGCGCCATGACCGCTCCCTGCGGCAAGATCCGCATCCCCATCAACGAGTCGGCGGATGACAAGTCCCAGATCGAGGAGTACCTGCGTCAGTACAAGGGGGAGGGGATCCAGCACATCGCCATGGCCTCCAGCGATATCTACCACACCATCCGCACCCTGCGCAGCCGCGGTACCGGCTTTATGCCGACGCCCGATACCTACTACGAGAAGGTGAACAGTCGGGTCGAGGGGCATCAGGAGGATCTGGCGGCCCTCAAAGAGCTGCGCATCCTCATCGACGGCTCCCCTACCAAAGATGGCATCCTGTTGCAGATCTTCACCGATACCGTGATAGGCCCGGTCTTCTTCGAGATCATCCAGCGCAAGGGTAACGAAGGGTTTGGCGAGGGCAATTTCAAGGCACTGTTTGAATCGATCGAGCTGGACCAGATCCGCCGCGGCGTGCTGGATGGCGCCGAGGATGAGAAGGGGGCCCGCAAAGAGGGAGCGAGCAATGCGTAACTGGATTAACTTTCCCCACCGGGAGGGAACCCACTCCCGACAGGCCCATGCCGACCTGCCGGAGCAGGCCATCTATGAGCGCGAGCTGGGGCGTAGCGGCTTTTTCGGCCCCGCCACCCACATGCACCACAAACATGCCCCCACCGACTGGAGCAGTTGGGAGGGGCCGTTGCGGCCACGGCTGTTTGACCTCAATGCCCTCCAGGAGGAGGTAAGCTCGCTCTCTCCCTGGGTGGCTCCCGACATTCTTAGCAACCCCCACTGCCGCTATCGCATCTGGCGGCTCTCCGAGGCGATGCCGTTTCTGGTGCGCAACGCCGATGGCGACGAGCTGCTCTTTATCCACGAAGGGAGCGGCGAGCTCTTCTGCGACTACGGCCACCTGACTCTTCGCGATGGCGACTACGTGGTGATCCCCCGTGGCACCATGTGGCGCATCGAGCCGACGGCGCCCCTGTTCATCCTGATGATCGAGGCTACCAACGACAGCTACCAGCTGCCGGACAAGGGGCTGGTGGGCAATCACGCCATCTTCGACCCGGCGGCGCTCGATGTGCCCGCCATCAATGAACGCTTTTTAGCCCAGCAGGATGAGAATCCCTGGTCGCTGCAGGTGAAGCGCCACGATCAGGTGTCGGTCATCACCTGGCCGTTCAACCCGCTGGATGCACAAGGGTGGCACGGCGACTTGTGCGTGGTGCGCCTCAACTGGCGGGATATCCGCCCGCTGATGAGCCACCGCTACCATCTGCCGCCATCGGCTCATTCGACCTTTGTGGCGAGCCGCTTCGTGATTTGCACCTTTGTGCCGCGCCCCATCGAGAGTGACCCCGGCGCCCTCAAGGTGCCCTTCTATCACAGCAATGACGATTACGACGAGGTGCTCTTCTACCATGCAGGGGACTTCTTCAGCCGGGACAATATCGAGCGGGGCATGGTCACCTTCCATCCCGCCGGTTTCACCCACGGCCCCCATCCCAAGGCGTTTGCGGCAGGGCAGGCCTATGCCAAGAAGTTCACCGACGAGGTGGCGGTGATGCTCGATACCCGCGATGCGCTGAACGTCGGCAGTCTGTGCGAAGGGATCGAGAACACCCGGTATGTCTCCAGCTGGCAGCGACCGGACGCTGCTGCCGGCAAATAAGGAATCGCTTATGAAATTGGCAACATTGAACAATGGCAAGCGCGATGGCGCTTTGGTGGTTGTGAGCAGGGATCTGGCCCGGGCGGTGCGGGTGAGAGAGATTGCCCCGACTTTGCAGGCCGCCCTCGATGAGTGGGCCGAGGTTGCCCCCAGGCTGGAGGCTGTCTATCAGCAGCTTAACGAGGGCCGCGTGGCCGAGGCGTTCCCCTTTGACGAATCGTCTTGCCTCTCTCCCTTGCCGCGTGCCTACCAGTGGGCCGATGGCAGCGCCTACGTAAACCATGTGGAGCTGGTGCGCAAGGCACGCGGTGCCGAGATGCCCGAGAGCTTCTGGCACGATCCGTTGATGTATCAGGGGGGCTCCGACAGCTTTTTGGCTCCCCGTGGGCCGATTGTGATGGGATCGGAGGAGTGGGGGATCGATTTCGAGTCGGAGGTAGCCATCATCACCGACGATGTGCCGATGGGGGTGAGTGCGCAGGGGGCCGCCAGCCACGTCAAATTGCTGATGCTGGTCAACGATGTGAGCCTGCGCAACCTGATCCCGGGAGAGCTGGCCAAGGGCTTTGGCTTTTTCCAGTCCAAACCGTCGAGCGCCTTCTCGCCGGTGGCCATCACCCCGGACGAGCTCGGCGATGATTGGTGCGATGGTAAAGTGCATCGGCCGCTTCTGACCCACCTCAACGGTGCCCTGTTTGGTGCACCGGATGCCGGGGTGGATATGACCTTCAGCTTCTTCGAGCTGATTGCCCACGCCGCCAAGACCCGTCCCCTTGGCGCTGGCTGCATCATTGGCTCGGGCACCGTCTCCAACTACGATCGCAGCGCCGGCTCATCCTGCATCGCCGAGCGCCGCATGCTGGAAATTCTTGATTGTGATCAAGCTATAACCCCCTATTTGCAGTTTGGTGATAGAGTGTCGATCGCGATGGAAGATCGCTCTGGCCAAAACCTGTTTGGCACTATCTCTCAACAGGTGGTGCCATCGAGCGGTCAGGGAGGTTGATGACCAGCGCCGGTTGGCGGCAAGGATATTCGGGATATGTCCGGATCACGACGAGCCCTCAACCGGTGCCGGATACACAAGGAGGCAGGTGGCGAGCACCTGCCGGGCTTCGGGCCCAGATAAGATGCAGGGACAGATTATGTTGCAGTTGTTTGGCTATTGGCGTTCGTCGGCAAGTTTTCGGGTGCGGATCGTGTTGCAGCTCAAGGGGCTCGCCTACGAGCAGCATCCCATCAATTTGCGGCAAGGCGAGCAGAGCGAGAAGGCCTATCGCCGGATCAACCCGCAAGGGCTGGTGCCGTTTCTGGTGGATGGCGATGTGCAGATCGGTCAGTCGGTCGCCATCATGGAGTACCTTGACGAGACCTATCCCGCCTATTCTCTGATGCCCTCTTCCCCCGACGCGCGGGCCCGAGTGCGCCAGATCGTCAACATGATCGCCTGCGATATTCACCCGCTCAACAATCTGCGGGTGCTCAACTATCTGGAAGAGCACTTCAGGGCCAACAACGAGCAGGAGGCCCGCTGGTATCGCCACTGGATTGACGAGACCTTCACCGCCCTCGAACAGCTGTTGATGACCACCGCCGGTGTCTACTGCGTCGGCAACGAAGTGACCTTGGCTGACTGCATGCTGGTGCCTCAGGTCTACAATGCCCGCCGCTACGACATGACCCTAGACGATTACCCCACCATCCGCCGCATCGTCGCCAACTGCGAACAGTTGCAAGCCTTTATCAAAGCCGCCCCCGCCAACCAGCCGGATGCGCAGTGACCTACTGACTTGAATCGCGGGATGGCGTCAGCACGCCATCCCGCGCGTTATATCTCCTCATCTCTTTATTTCCCTTCTGTATGCGCCTTGCGTGCCTTGTGTTGACGGCTGAATGTCGCCAAGGATCCTGCACTTGTCACACTTATCAACATTTTGCATCGATTGAGTCTTTATTGTTGGTGTTTTGGGCTGTCAGTCACACTCAAGTCAGTTGATTGGGCCTAGTATCGCCACGCCAGCGGGACAGCGGAAAGCAGAAATGCGCACAGGTCGCCTATCAGGGGGCCTGGCTACCTCCCTGGTTTCCATGGTTTATTCGCACTGCTCTTTTTCGTGTTTACGGTTTGATGGCCCGCACTGTCCGGCCCGTGTCACCGCGCAGATCCCTTGTGACAGCGGCAGGTTGACTGGCGCGCCACCGCTTATTTGCAACCACTCTGTGCAACAAGGAGATCTCATGTATTCCTTCAAAAAGTGCGTCGTCGCACTCTCCATCAACTTTGCTCTCTTCTCGTCGGCGTTCGCCTGTACCACCTTGCTGGTCGGCAGTGAAGCCAGCGCCGATGGCTCCATGATGGTGGCCCGCAGCGCCGACAGCGATGCCCTGAAAGCCCAGCATTTCGTAATCCATCCGGCCAAGCAGGGGCAGAGCGGTATGTACAGCTCCAAGGCTCACAATGGCGCCAATGATTTCAGCTACCCCTTGCCGAAAAACTCCCTGCGCTATACCACGGTACCGAACTGGAAGACCCAGCTGCATGGCGCCACCGGGTTCAACGAGAAGGGAGTCGGGGTGAGCGGCACCGAGTCCATTTTTGCCTCACCCGAAGCGCTCGCCTTTGACCCCTATGTGGAAGATAAGGGGATCACCGAGGATGACATTCCCGATGTGTTGCTCTCCCGGTCCACATCGGCCCGCGAGGCGATCTCGTTGCTTGGCAACATCATCGAGACCATAGGCGCGGGAGAGGGATTTGGTGTCGCCGTGGTGGATGATAACGAGCTCTGGTATCTGGAGACTGCCACCGGCCATCACTGGATGGCGCAGCGTCTGCCGAAAAATCACTACTTTGCCACCGGCAATCAGGGCCGCCTGCAGCAGTACGATCCCGCCAGTGCCGATATGATGGGATCGAAAAATCTGATCGAATTTGCCACCGAGAAGGGGCTCTACCATCCGCAAAAGGATGGGGCGTTCAACTTCTCGAAAGCCTATACCCGCGATGACGAGCGGGACCGCACCTATAACGATCCGCGGGTCTGGACCATCCAGCAGATGTTCAACCCCTCGCTCAAGCAGGCAGTGGATGCCGGTCGTCAGTTCCCGGTCACCCTCGTCCCCGAGAAGAAGATGACGCTGGAGGAGGTCAAGGCGGTGCTGCGCAATCACTATGACGGCACCGAACACGATCCCTACAGCAAGGGGTTGAACGGTCAGGAGCCGTGGCGCCCTGTCAGTGTGTTCCGTACCTACGAGTCCCACGTGATGCAGGTACGCCCCTGGATGCCGCGTGAGGTGGGGGAGGTGACCTATGTGGGCCTCGGCATGGCAGATCTGACCGCCTTCGTTCCCTACTACAGCGGTCTGGAAGCCTATCCGGCGCACTATGCCATGGGTAGCGACAAGGCCGACAGCGACTCCATCTACTGGAAATATCGCAAGCTGCAGACCCTGATAATGACCGATTACCCCAAATTGGCCCCCATAGTGAAGCAGGCTTACCAGAGCTGGGAGGCGAAGATTGCCAAAGAGCAGAAAGAGATGGAAGCCAACTATCTGAAAACGGTCAAAACCGACAAGGCCGCCGCCAACAGCATGCTCAACGACTTCAATCTGCGGGTGATGAAGGAGGCCGAAATGCTGACCGACGATCTCACCAACCAGATCTTCACGGTGCGCACCCAGGATATTCAGACCGATATTTTCTTCGCCAACAAAGCGAAAAAGGACTGATTGCACCCCATGATGTGGTGGGGCGGCAGAGCGTGTCGTCATCCATGTCTTGAGTATGGTGATCTTCTCACTGTCACCTTTGTTATCAGAAGACGACATAACGAAAAGCCTTCACGGGAGTGAAGGCTTTTTTGCAGAGTGTGTTCAGATGAGCACGACGAAGTCTGTCTGGCTAAAAACGGTACTCGATATGGAGGGTATGGCTGTCCAGCCCCGGGTTCTTGTCATACATATAGGCGTTGGACATGTGCTCATACTGATAGCCGATCAGCCAATTCTTGGTGATGGCGTAACCGAGGCCGATACCCAGAGCGAACTGCAAGGGACCGCCGTAATCCTTGTAGCCGTGGCCGCGGGTGCCAAATTGATACTGATCGAGCCAGACCATTTCGCCGGGGATCCAGGTCACCCAGTTACCCCATTGGCATTCGATACGGGCACCGCCTCCCAGTCTTGCTGTCTCTTCATCTTCTACCTTGAGGGTACCGCCACGCACTCCCAATCCAAATTGACAGGCCGAGTCTCCCCAGCGCCAGAACATGTGGTGAAACTTGGCATCGGCGATCTTGATGTCAAGCTTTTCATTGCTGAACGCCTTGCCCAGCTGCAGGGCAAGAATATTGTCATTGGCCACGGCCCCTGTGCTGGTGAGCAGTGAAACCAGCAGGCCAATCCTTGATAGAGTGTTAGCGTCCATGCCCCCTCCAATGTCGTTGAGACCCTGTGGTGCCGATTCAATCGGACACATATCAGGCATAGTCAACAGGCAATAACCCTGTCAATCACGGCCAGAAAAACTAAAAAAAACCATGTTGGCGAATAAATGGTCTATCGCTTTTATGTTCTCAATAACGGGGGAAAAACGGAGTCTGGCTGAACGTTATTTGAACAGCTTGTTATGTGTGATGTTAATAGCGGTCACTTTTCAGGCAATGGCTGAGTGGATTGATGGGGATATCAGAGAGGTTGCCGAACTCGAATAAAGTATTGCCAACCATATTTTAATTGAAATTTCAATGGATGTGACTCACAAAAAATTAATTTCTTTTTGGAGGAGCGAGGGATAATTAAGAAATTTCTAAATTAATCTTGCTTGTCGTCAAAAATATTTACACCGTGCGAATACATTTATTACCAATGTTGCTTTGTGCGTAAATCTTTTAAAAACAGAGTCTTGTGTCCCTCCTTGTCGTGTGAAGAATGCAGGTGAGTTTTTTGAGTGTTGACCCAATTGTGGCTTATTGATAGCATTCGAAAAAAATGAGAATAAGTATGATATACGTCACATTGTGACGTTCTCATGCACGGGGTGGGTGCTTACATTGCAATCAATCTCTGTCTGCTTTTTGAGCTGGCAGGCATCGTTATTTTCCCTCCTGTTTTAGTTTTACATCCATTTTGTCTGTTTTTTGTCCGGGAAGATGTCATTGCCGTGCGGTAGCTATGGCAAAAAAACAGTGTTTCGCATCAACATCGCTACATCTTTACAGCAATTGAGCAGCATTGCTCATTTTAGAGCTCATGCCTACTCCTGATGAGACTATTGCTGTTCTGTCTGAGATCCATCATATATCGTGTCTTGCTCGATTCACTCAGAACATTCTGAAATGTGTGCTGTAAATGGTAATTTTTTGAGCAAAGCCCTCTTGTTCAGACTGCCTGGTATCGCTTCGCAGTCTCGGCAGATTGTCTGTTGATGAGGAACTCAAAACCCGCTTTTGCAGTTGCAGGGCTGGGGATGAACAGCCACATGTCAGTTCGTTTTTTGGTCATGAAAGATAATGAGTCGATCGGCAATAGCGTTGCCAGACCATAAGGCGACCTGGCTTTAACAGTTCAACACTTGACTCCATGGGAAATATTGACACATGAATTTTGCAACCCGGTTATTGGCCATATCGTTAGCCATACAAGTTGGTGGCTGTGCATATGAGCCAAAGCAGGTAGAAGCGTCTCGTCCTCTCGTCAACCCGTCAGTTGCTACTGAATTGTATGCCATGCCTCCCGATCTGCAGCAGGCGCTGAATACACTGCCACAAGGCGCTGCATTCAGTAGAAACAATGTTACCTATACCCTGGGGCAACGCTATGTTTCGGCTCTGGGTCTTGAGTGCGTTGAGTTGTTGTTTAACAGCATGCAAGGCCATTCGCAAAGGCGCGCGGCATGCAAGACTGAAGAACAATGGTATCTGATACCTCAACTGGAACAGACCTCTGTCAGCAACCTTCTTGCTGAGCAATAAAATGAAGGCACATGTTTTGAACAAAATGAAAATTTATCAGCTCGGCACACTTCTGTTTCTCATCAGTACATCCTGCGCAACCATGGCCATTGCCGCCCCGGATTTAGCGCAAGCAAATGGATCATCATTTGGTTACACCCTTTCAGGAAAGGCTGCTGAAAACACCGGCACCCAGCTTGGTGGTCAAGCAGCACTGAGTGGGCAGGCCAACACAAGTTCAACGACCGGGAGTTTTACTCAACAGAATCGTCAAGGGATGTTGTTACCCGGTGAGGCAGATGTACGTAAATTACTGCCCCTGGCAGAGGCTGGATTACCTCCTCCCTATGGCGCCAATCTGTTTGCCGGTGGCTATGAGACCGAACGCAGCGATGGCTTGAATGACAATTATCTGATAGCGCCAGGGGACAAGCTTAATATCTGGATCTGGGGTGCCGTCAATTTTTCAAATGTAGTGACGGTAGATAATCAGGGCAATATTTTCATCCCTGATGTCGGCCCGATAAATGTCAAGAATGTGCCAGCCAGCCAGGTCAATAATCTGGTGACCAGCAGGATTGGCGATGTTTTTACAAATAATGTCAATATCTACGTCAACCTGCTGACAACAACTCCCGTGAGTGTGTTTGTAACTGGCCCGGTAATACGGCCAGGCCAGTATGCGGGTCAATCCTCTGACAGTGTGCTCTATTTTCTAAAGCGGGCTGGGGGGATCGACTCGGAGCGCGGCAGCTATCGTCAAATAAAGGTATTACGCCAGAACCAGGTCATCCAAAAAATCGATCTGTATGAATTCATGCAGCAGGGCAAAATGCCCAAGCTCTCTTTTAAAGATCAGGATGTCATCCTAGTAGAGCCACAGGGCCCGATGATAAATGTCGCGGGCAAGGTTCGTAATCCCTTCCGTTTCGAATTGACTCAGCGTAATACGCTAGGCTCGGAGCTGGTTAACTACGCACTGCCGCTTGCCAAGGTGAGTCATGTCGGGGTGATAGGTGACCGTCCAAGTGGTCCATTCTCCATCTATTTACCTTACAAGGATTTTGCCAGCCTCCAGCTTAAGGATGGTGACAAAGTCTTGTTCAATGATGACATGCATGCACAGGTTTATGATGTGCAGGTCGCTGGTAGCTATATGGGGCCCTCATATTTCACTGTGCGCAAGCAGACCAAACTGCATGAGCTGCTCAACCATATTCCCATTGACCCACAGCTTGCCGATTACCAATCCATCTACCTGATGCGCAAGAGTGTCGCTGCGCGGCAAAAAGAGATGTTGGAAGAGTCGCTCAACCGGTTGGAACGCAGTGTGTTTACTGCTCCTGCCAGCTCGGATGGTGAAGCGTCGATCCGTGCCAAAGAGGCTGAACTGGTGATGCGCTTTGTCGAAAAGGCCAGAAAAATCCAGCCTCTTGGCAAGGTGGTGGTCGCAGACAAGGGGATTGTTGCGAACATTCAGTTGGAACAGGGTGACCAGATTGTCATACCGAACAGAACGGACCTGATCCAGGTCGGTGGGGAAGTATTGATGCCGCAAGCTGTGGTCTATAACGCCAATGCAACTCTCGATGACTATGTGGCCTGGGCGGGTGGATTTACCGAGCGTGCGAATGACCAGCGGATTGCCGTGGTTCATGCCAACGGGTTGGTGGAGTTTAAAGATAAGGGGAGTGTCCAGCCCGGTGATCAGATCCTGGTGTTGCCCAAGGTCGACAGCAAAACCATGCAATCGGTCAAGGATATTACCCAAATCATCTATCAGATCGCCGTGGCTGCTAACGTAGCAATTAACTAAGCCGCTTCTTGATGAGAAAAAGCAGACTCGCCAACGGGCGAGTCTGCTATGGGTAAAGCGAACTAATGAATAAACCGATTCTTAATCAAACGCCGCGCACATCCCTGCAGGTGTTGCGAGATGTTGTCTTTGGCCTGCTTATTCGTGAGCTTAAAACCCGCTTTGGTAGTTATCGGTTGGGTTATGCTTGGGCACTACTGGACCCTCTGCTGATGATCGGTGCCTTTAGCCTGATCTTTGGCTTGCGCGGTCATAGCGGATTTGGCGGAGCGCCAGCACCACTCTTTATCACCGCAGGGTATCTGCCTTTTCTCTTTTTTAAAAATGTGGTGAGCAAACTGCAAACGGCAGTTAGCTCCAATATGGGGCTGTTTTGCTACCGTCAGGTCACCCCATTCTCAACCTTCATCGCTCGTTTTATGCTCGAAAGCATGGTGGGGATGATGGTGGGAGTAATACTGGTCCTAGGGTTACTCTGGCTGGGCTTTGATGCCATCCCCGCCGATCCGCTGCAGGTGATACTTATCTATCTGCTGCTGATGATATTCTCGTTTTCTCTCGGTATTGTTTTTTGTGTGATCTGCAACCTGATGCAAGAGGCCGACAAGTTTCTCGGTCTGCTGATGATGCCATTGATGTTTATCTCTTGTGTCATGTACCCGCTGGCCACTATTCCGGCCCAATATAGGCATTGGTTTTTATGGAATCCGCTGGTGCATGCCCTCGAGCTGATTCGCAGTGGCTGGATTGCCGGCTATAGCAGCCCATATGTCAGTTGGGAGTATCTAGCGGCTGTCACCCTGATACTGCTCACCTTTGCCATGAGTTGCTATCGGTTAAGCCACCGTCGCTTGATTGCAAGTTAAAGTGAAACCAGATGATCGTTCTTGATTCTGTTACCAAGTACTACCCGACCAAATTTGGCCGTAATTATGTGCTGCGCGATGTCTCGCTCACTTTGCCCCAGGATCGCAATATCGGCATTCTGGGGGTCAACGGGGCGGGCAAATCGACCCTGCTACGACTGCTCGGGGGCATGGATATGCCCAACCGTGGCAAGGTGAGCCGGCATTGCCGGGTCTCCTGGCCACTGGCATTGGGGGGGGGCTTTCAGGGCAGCATGACGGGGCGTGAAAATACCCGTTTTGTTTGCCGTATTCATGGGGTGCGCGAGACGGCTGCTGTTGAGGAGTGGGTCAAGGAGTTCTCGGAAATCGGTCAGCATTTCGAGCTGCCAATCAAGGGATACTCCAGTGGTATGCGTTCCAAATTTTCCTTTGCGGTTAGCATGGCCTTTGATTTCGATATCTATCTGACTGACGAAATCACTTCGGTGGGGGACGCTCGTTTTAAGCAGAAGTGTATCGATGTTTTTAACCAGAAACGTGAAACTGCCAGCCTGATTATGGTGTCGCACGATATGAAAAACCTGCGTCAGCAGTGTGATATGGGTATTTTATTACGAAATAGCAGATTGGAGGTATTTGACAATATCGACGATGCGATCCGTATTTATCAAAATCTATAATAAGCACAATTAAACATGACACAACCTATCAGAATTGAAAAGCCATCACGCTTCGTGCGGAAGCTTCGCAAACTTGGCAAAGAGCCGAAGCGTTTCTTCATTGATTCCAACGGTTATAAAATCGCCCACAGGTCTTGGCAACAGAGTCTGAAACTGGGCAGCTTTTTGTGGGTTGTAGCCTGCTTTACCATGGCATCGATCTATTTTGGCGGGATTGCTTCAGACCGTTATGTCAGCCGAAGTGACATCATTATCAAGCAGGCAGATCAAATCAAAATGTTGCCCGATGCCCTGTCTATGCTGGGGCTGGGTGGTAGCAATCATCAGGACGTATTGCTGGTACAAGAGTACCTGCGCTCTTGGGATCTGCTGGCCAAGCTGGATCGCGAATTGGCGCTCAAAGCGCACTACCAAAGCCATGATGCCGACTTCTTCTCCCGTTTATCGGGGGAGGCGACCCGCGAAGAGTTTCTTGAATATTACCGTGATCACCTGACCTTGCGTCTTGATGAACTCTCCGGGGTATTAACTATCGAATTGCAGGCTTTTGATCCCGTATATGGCCAGCAGGTAGTGAGCATGATGCTGAAAGAGGCGGAAGGTTTTATCAACAAGCTGGGCCACCAGGTCGCCATGGATCAGCTCGCATTTGTCGAGCAAGAGGTTAACCGTTCCCATCAACGCTTGCAGGCAGAGAAAGCCAAGGTACTGGCGTTTCAAAATAGCCATCAGCTAATCAGCCCGGAATCGACCAGCACTGCACGCCTTGGTGTGGTCAGTGAAATTGAAGCCGAGCTGGTGCGCCAGCAGGCAGAACTGAAGCAATTGCGCAGTTATATGAAAGAGAGCGCACCAGGGGTGGTATCGGTGCAAAGTCGTGTTGATGCGTTAAGCAAGCAACTGAAACAGGAAAAGGCGAAATTGACCACCAATGATGCCGGTGCTGGCACTCAGGTGGCACCTGAGGCAATGAACGAAATCACTGCCCAATATATGGATCTGAAAACCCAGGCCACTCTGGCTGCTGATCTCTACAAGACGGGCCTTATCAGTCTGGAGCAAGCCCGCGTTGAGGCATATCGCAAGCTGAAACACCTGCTGGTTGTGACGAAGCCAACCTTGGCGGAAGAAGCCGAATACCCACGTCGCTTGTATAACCTGGTCACAATTGGTGTTCTGCTTTGCCTCTTCTATGGCCTGATTGTTATGGGGTTGGCGACCTTGCGTGAACACCAGGATTGATAAGGTGATGCAAGATAGGTCAGATCTGTATTCTTGGCAGATGAGAATATCATCTGCCAAAGAGATAACGTTGAGGATTGAGGTCTGCCTGTCAGAATATAGCCAAGCAACGACTTTATAAAAACTTATTGGTTTTTGATAAAACCTGCATGCTGTTCATATTCCACGCTATGTAGATAATAGGTGGCTATGATTTTCACTTAATTATATATGTGGAACAATTTCTTTGGGCAATAATAAACGACCATGTATTGCTTTAGTGGCCGACCAGTTTACTACATTCAGTTTGGCTCCAGACGCAGATTTAATTCAAATAACACCGATAGATTGGCAATGGAAGTTAAGGTTTTTCAAACCTGACTTTTTATTTGTCGAATCAGCCTGGCGTGGTTATAAAGATAGCTGGAAAGGGAAAATAGCCAGTTATGCCCATAGTTCGCCCAATAAACCAGAGCTACGCAGGTTGCTGGAATTCTGCCACAAGCGGAAAATCACAACAATTTTCTGGAACAAAGAGGATCCGTTTCACTTCGAACGCTTTGCTGATGCGGCCGCGTTGTTTGATGTGGTATACACTACGGATTCCGGCTCACTGAGGCGCTATCATGCGCTCCCCCATCAGCGTTTTCAGCATGTCGGTGTGCTGATGTTTGCTGCCCAGCCACGCTGGTATCACCCTGCAGAGAAGGGAGTGCGGGGTCCGGAGGTCGCATTTCTGGGGGGCTATTATGGTAATGAGCTGGCTGAGCGAAGCAGGGCTCAAGAAGATATTCTTCTGGCATTGCGAGATAAAAAACTGATTATTTTTGACCGGTTTTGGCAGAAGGGAAATGGCTGCAGCTATCCTGAGCAACTACAACCTTACTGTAAACCTGCGATCACTCAAATGTCGGTTGCCAAGGCATATCAGAAATATCAAATATATTTAAACTTCAATACGATTAGTCAATCTTCAACAATGCTATCCCGTCGGGTGTTTGAATTGGCCGCTGCTGGCTGCCCTATTATCAGCACCCCTTCGATCGCCATGGATAACATTTTTGGCAAGAGCATTGTCGCAGTGCAGGATGGTGCTGCGGCGCGCGAATGGTGTGAACAATTACAAAATAATGTTCGACTAAGAGACGAATTGGGTCAAAACGCGATGGAAATCGTGCTGGCCCAACACACCTGGCAACACAGGCTGACACAGCTCAACAGTGAACTCAGTCTTTATTAGTTAATTTCGGATAGATAAAACCAATTAGCTCACACGGGAGTGATTATTATGCCAATTAAGGCGCAGCGAGTATTGATCGTTTTTGGTACCAGACCGGAAGCCATCAAGATGGCCCCTATCGTCAAGGCTTTCCAGGCTAATCGCAAGGTTGACGTCAGGGTTTGTGTTACCGGGCAACACCGGGAGATGCTGGATCAGGTTCTCAACCTGTTCGAAATTGAGCCGGAATATGATCTCAACATCATGAAGCCGGGCCAGGATCTGACCGATGTCACGACCGCCATCTTGCAGGGGCTCAAACCTGTTTTTGCCGAGTTCAAACCGGACCGCATTCTGGTGCACGGTGACACGGCTACGTCGTTTGCGGCGACACTGGCTGCCTACTACCACCGTATCGCAGTTGGCCATGTTGAAGCTGGGCTGCGCACCGGCAACATCTACTCTCCCTGGCCGGAAGAGGGGATGCGTCGTTTGACTGGCGGCATCGCCGATCAACACTACACCCCGACGATCAGCTCGCTGAAAAACCTCATCATGGAGAACATCGCTCCGGAGACCATCTTCGTCACCGGTAACTCGGTGATCGACGCCCTGATTGAGGTTTCCCAACGCATTGATAAAAACCATGGCATGAAGGCTGAGCTGGCCGCGCGCTTCCCTTTCCTCGACAAGAGCAAGAAGCTGATCCTGGTCACCGGTCATCGCCGCGAGAATCACGGTGATGGCTTTGAACGGATCTGCAAGGCGCTCTCCGTGCTGGCCCAGCGGGATGATGTGCAAATCGTCTATCCGGTTCATCTCAACCCCAACGTACAAGAGCCGGTCAACCGCAACCTCAAGGGGCTCGACAATGTGCATCTGATCGAGCCGCAAGATTACCTGCCGTTCGTCTATCTGATGAAGCAGAGCTACCTGATCCTGACCGACTCGGGCGGTATTCAGGAAGAGGCACCCACCCTGGGCAAACCGGTGCTGTGCATGCGAGACACCACAGAGCGTCCTGCTGCTGTCAAGGCCGGAACAGTTCGTCTGGTGGGGACCTGTGACGAGACGATCGTTGCAGAAACCGTTCGCCTGCTGGATGACGAGCTGGCCTACCAGGTGATGAGCCATGCCAACAACCCCTATGGGGATGGCAGAACCAGTCAGCGCATCGTCGAGGCCGTCATCGGTCTGAGCGGCGCCCTCGGTCAGCAGATTGACAGCAGCCTGCAAGTGGCCTGATTTACAGATTACATACCTGTCCTTGGGGGCATGCATTATGTCCCTTTTTTACTTTTGAGAGCACAAAATAATGAAATTTGAAACCATCTCCGTCGTTGGTCTGGGTTATATCGGTTTGCCAACAGCTGCAGTCATCGCCAGCAACGGCATTCGGGTTATCGGAGTCGATGTCAACCAGCATGCGGTAGATACCATCAACCAGGGCAAGATCCATATCGTGGAACCGGGCCTGGAAGATTTGGTCAAGCAAGCGGTGCAGGATGGCCACCTGAGCGCCCATACCTGCCCGCAGAAAGCGGATGCCTTCCTGATTGCCGTACCGACTCCGTTCAAGGGTGAAGATCACGAACCGGATCTGAAATATATCGAGAGTGCTTCCCGTGCCCTGGCACCCATGCTGGAGAAAGGCAATCTGGTGGTGCTGGAGTCCACTTCTCCGGTGGGGGCCACCGAACAGATGGCCAAATGGCTGGCCGAAGAGCGCAGCGATCTGACCTTCCCGCACACAGTGGCAGAAGGCCAGACCCCTGACATCTTTGTTGCCCACTGCCCGGAGCGCGTGTTGCCCGGTCAGGTGATCCGCGAGCTGGTGGAGAACGATCGCATCATCGGTGGCATGGACAAGGCCAGTACCGAAGCCGCCACTCAGGTCTACAAGATGTTTGTCAAGAAGGGTGAGTGCATTGCCACCGAAGCGCGCACCGCCGAGATGAGCAAGCTGACCGAGAACGCTTTCCGTGATGTCAATATCGCCTTTGCCAACGAACTGTCGCTGATCTGTGACCAGCAAGGTATCAATGTATGGGAGCTGATCTCCTTGGCCAACCGTCACCCGCGCGTCAATATCCTGCAACCGGGTTGCGGCGTGGGGGGCCACTGCATCGCAGTCGATCCCTGGTTTATCGTCAATCAGAATCCTGACACTGCCAAAATCATCCATCAAGCTCGCCTGGTCAACGACTACAAGCCGCACTATGTGGTGGCGCAGGTGGAAAAAGCGGTTGCCGGCCTGAGCAACCCGAAAATTGCCTGTCTGGGTCTGGCCTTCAAACCGGATATCGACGATCTGCGCGAGAGCCCGGCGCTGGATATCACCAAGACCTTGGCCAACAACCCTGCCTATCAAATTCTGGCGGTGGAACCGAATATCGAAACATTGCCTGCTGTATTGGAAAATCGCAACAATGTCACCTTGGTATCTTTGTCTAATGCATTACAACAGGCAGATGTTGTATTGATTCTTGTCAAGCATAAAGGGTTTATTGGTATCCAGAGGTCAGATATTAATTCAGCCAAGTTTATCGATGTCGTGAATGCTGTCTCAATATGATCACTCAGTTATAAATACCTAACTAGATTAGTCAACTTAGTCTAAGCAATAGTGAGTGATTATAGTGTATGTACTATTTAAAGTAATATATTAACATTGTCAATCACTCACTTTCTTTAAGGTTTATTCATATAAATGCTTCTAATATTATAAGTGAGCATGAGATATTTTTACGGGACTGTGATGAAAGAAAATATAGAACAGACATCTTCTCAGCTTAACAAACTAGTTGTCGAGTATGAGAAGGCACTTAGTGAATTAGAGACAATCAGAGTCATCAATGAAAAGTTAAAAAATAGCTATTCCTATAGACTTGGAAATGCACTTATCAAGTCAAAAGGGAGCTTTAGTGCACTTATAAAATTACCTAGTAAGATTCTTAATATCAAATCTGAGATAAAGCGGCAAGATGAAAGGATAAACTCATCTATTTCCGCAACGAAAAACCATAACATTGATATACCATTGGTTAATTTTTGTAAGTTAGGAATAAATCCTATTCGCCTCGATAAGAACGTTTTATGGTATGAGTTCAGTCTTGATAAGCTCAAAACATTCAGCGTTCTGCATAGACTATTTACCGAGAGCATTGATGATATAAAAAATCATGAGCAAGCGGTAATGCGTGTAGAAATTTATGATAATAAAAATAATAATATAACATCCAAAAAACATGATCTTTATCATTCTAAAGCGGTTGGTTATTATAGATATGTTGATTCTAGAAAGCCTTATAGTGAATTCAACGTATCCAAGGATGTGCAAAAGATAAGATTAGGATTCCATGCATGGAAAAATCATGGAGATATATTTATTGATAACCAGGTTTTTTTATTTGATGAACGTGGTTGGAGTGATGAACAGCCTATATCAACACCATCCTCAATAAGAGTAATAAAAAATGAAACTGCAAAAAAATACAACCAAATAAAAATCGCTTGCATCCTTGATGAGCTTACATTTGAATGCCTACAGCATGAAGTAAATACAATCAAGTTAAGCCCCAATTCATGGAAAAGAGAGATATCAAATTCAAAGCCAGACTTTTTATTGGTGGAAAGTTGTTGGAGAGGAAATGATAACTCATGGGGAACTCTAACGAAGGGGAGTGGTGGTGGGAAAAAGCTCTCTGAACTACTTAAATATTGCAAAGAAAATAATATACCTACTGTTTTTTGGAATAAAGAAGACCCTGTACATTACGAGAAATTTTCTGCCATCGCAGCCATGTTCCAACACGTATTTACATCAGATGTGAACATGGTTAAAAGATATAAAGATGACCATAACATTGATGTTGGTGTATTAGCGTTCGCTGCACAACCAAAGCTCCATAATCCTGGTGTTGCCATAAAGATGGGCAGAAAGAACAAAGCTGTATTTGCCGGAAGTTACTATGTCGAAAAAGAAGACCGCTGTAATGACTTCAATAAAATCATGGATATAATCTCTGACGCTGGGCTTGATGTAGATATTTATGATCGCTGCTTTAACCTGGATGACCCTAGGTTCAAATACCCAGAAAGATACAAGAATAAGATAATTGGCAATTTAAAACCAAATGAACTTAGTATTGTCAATAGTGGTTATAAATTTCAGATAAACATGAATAGCGTTCAAGATTCCAGCTCAATGTTTGCAAGACGTGTATTTGAATCATTAGCTTCCGGGACACCTGTTATTGGGAACTATTCGAAGGGTTCACAAGAACTGTTCGGTGATATGGTAATAGATGCCACGACTCAAGAAAATGCTCTTGAGATGATCTCATTACTCAACTCTAAACCCGAATTATATGAAGAAATATCAAAACGTGGTGTCAGAGAGGTTATGAGGTATCATACCTATCGACACCGGGTAAAAACCATATGCGATAGAATAGGCTTAAATATCGCTATTGAAGATAAAAAACTAACTATGGTTATATCTGCCAAGAAAAAAAGTGACGTAGATAATGCTATATCGGTTTTCAATAAGCAGACTCTCAAAAATAAAAAACTACTCATTATACTTGATGAATTCCCTGGATATGTAGATTTACTCTCCGCGAAAATAAAAGACGTAGACTTTACAATGAGATTCTCAGAAAGTTTTTATGAAAATAAAAACGACTTCATTGGAAACGATTTTTTTGTGGAAGTCAAAAATGTCATGATGATCAATGAAACATTTTTGGAAGACTATTACTACAGCAACTTTTGGGCATGAAAATGAGTAGCAATCAGCATATTTTTCTTATCTCTTGGCACTTTCCTCCTTATAAGTCTTCGTCAGCATTTAATTTATTTAAACGAATAAAGTCTCTTGATAAAACATTTGATGTTGCGCAAATAAAACGTGATGGCCCTCAAGACAATATTTCAATGTTTGAATTTTCCGATGCGATATTTAATCGCTTCGAAATCGATGTCGGAGGGGAAAACTCTAGGTGTGTTGAAACAAGAGATAAATACATCGACTCAGTAATGAATCTTTTTGAAGAGCTTAAGAAGAAAAACCATTACGAATATATTTTCTCTCATTCACATGAATTTGTGTCTCATCTGGCAGCAATAAATATAAAAAGGAAATATCCACATCTCAAATGGATAGCATCTTTTGGTGACCCAATAAAGTCAAATCCATATGATAAATACTATAATTTCCCTTTGGGAGATGTTGATGCAGCGTCTGAAGGAGATGTTATATCTCTTGCGGATAAAATTGTTGTAACAAATGACTATCAGAAAGAATTTATGCTCCAAGCTCACGGAGCACAAGACTCTAGTCATAAATTCGCCTCACTGCATCACTGCTTTGACAAAAGAATGTACACTCAATCACACAAGAAAAATGATGTGTTTACATTCATGCACATTGGCATGTTATACAAATTCAAAAGAACATCAGAACCATTTATTTCTGCTGCAAGAAATTTAATTAACACCCATCCAGAATACAAAGATAAATTTAAGATAGAATTCTAAGGGGCAAATGACAAATATATAAAAGATGCCGAGCTTGGTGATTTATCTGGTGTTGTATCTTTCAATGGTTCAGTCTCATATCTTGATAGCCTTAAATTGATGACTCAAGCTGATGCATTGCTCTTACGTGAAGCAGACTTCGCGCAAGATGGTCTATCGACATCCCCATTCTATCCTGGGAAATTAGCCGATTATTTTGCCGTTAAAAAACCAATGTTATCTGTTGGTATGAGCAAAGGTTTTGTCACTGATATTTTTGGTGAAATTAATATGCCAAGTTTGGTCGAAACGGACATTGATGGCATTGCATTCGCATACAAGAGCTTTATTGATGGAAAAACTTCACTAAATAACTCCGTAATTGAAAAGTTTGATGCGGAAAATAATGTGGAAAACGCATCAGAAGTATTTAAAATACCAAAAAAGAAAACTATTCTTATTGCTGGCCACGACTTGAAATTTGCAAAACATATAATAGAATATTGTAATGACAATATTGACTGTGAGATTATATTTGATCATTGGAAAGGACATGATAAACATGATGAGTCAGTGAGTCGGTCTCTTCTTAATAAGGCTGATATTATCTTTTGTGAATGGGGGCTTGGAAATGCAGTTTGGTATTCTAATAACAAAAAACCAGGTCAACGATTAGTCGTTCGTCTTCACCTTCAGGAGATTCATACCGACTACCCCAATCAGTATAACATTGACGCGATAGATGAAATAATTTGTGTCTCGCCATACTGGATGGAACAGTTCCGTTCAAAGTTCCTTTTCCCTCGCTCTAAAATGAATATGATTTACAACTTGATTGATGTAAATTCATATAATACGGAAAAGCATGAAGATGCTAGATTTAACTTAGGTTTTATTGGCATGGTTCCTCAGAGGAAAAGGCTGGATCTTGCTCTTGATGTACTAGATGAACTCTATAAAAAGGATCACAGATATAAACTATATATTTTAGGTAAACGCCCTGAAGAATATAGTTGGATGGCATCTAGAAAAGATGAAATGGATTACTACGAACATATTTACTCTCGGATAAAAAATTCTGCATGGCGGGATAATGTTATTTTTGATGGACATACAGATAATGTCCCCGAATGGATGAGGAAAATTGGTTGGATGTTATCAACAAGCGATTTTGAAAGTTTCCACATGGCCCCCGCTGAGGGTATGGCATCTGGTGCAGTACCATTACTATTAAAATGGCCAGGTGTAAATACCATTTACCCCAAAAAATATATTTTCAATTCCACCTCTGATATTTGTAAGTTTGTAAGTAAGGGAATGAAAAGTATTGATTTTGATATTTTAAATAAATATGTAGTAGATAATTTCTGCTCAATTCGTAATGCAAAAAATATTTCAAAATTATTTGATTGGTAATTATTAAATGTCAAGCTATTTAAACCAGGTTTTTTTCTACTGTAATTTATCAATCAACGAAGGGAATAAATTTTGGAAGGATGATGCTCTAGTATTCTTAGGATGTGAGCCATTCCCCATTACCCTTCCGGTAAGGTGGGATTCTGATCCCTATAGTTACCGTAGTTGGCAACGTCTTTTACATACATTTTGTTGGATTGATAAACTTATTGCGGATTATAAATATAATAAAAATATCGAATCGATGCATACGGCTGTACGATATTTGCTCGACTGGTACCAATTCTCCGTAAAAGATGACAATAGTTACGCATTTAGATGGAAAGATGATGCTGTTTCATTTCGTGTAAGAAGGATTGCCATTATCGTCAGATGGGCTTTAGATGATGATAATATTTCTGAAGAAATGAGAGCTGATTTAATCGCGCTCGCACAATTACATCTTGACAACCTATTAGATAGCAAGCTCTTTCAAAAAAATAACCATGGGTTATTTCAAATGCGGGGGTTAGTTACGATATCAACTCTTCTACCACAATTAAATGCTGCTGATAAAGCATATAGTTATGCTATTGAGAAGATTAATTTTTTGTGGAAAACTCAATACGGCATAGAGAATATGCACTTTGAGAATAGTCCTGCATATCATCTACATATCATTAGAGAATTTGAAGAAATACTAGATAGCCCTGAATTTAAAGGGGCCATGTTTTGTTTTGATATGAATGATATTGAGGCCGTGAAAAGTAATTTGAAATATCTTTTCCATCCTTGTGGGAAAGGGACCCTTTTTGGTGATAGTAACATAATGGATTTGGATCTTCCTACTGTTACGGGTGACCATTTTTTTGATGAAACTGGATATATAATTTTATCTGGGGATATGGAGCACAAACTAAATTCGTATCTATGTTTAAGAGCCGGTTTTGCTAGTAACATACACAGGCACTCTGATGATTTTTCTTTTGAATGGTCTGAATATGGTCAAGTAATTATAACAGACTCTGGTAAATACTCTTATGATTATGATGATCCCGTTAGGCAGTACATGACAAGTACTAGGGCTCATAACACTGTGAGTGTTGATGATAGCCAATATCCATGGTGGGGGGATTTTAAAAAGAACGAATTTTATAGTTCCGCAATCCAGTCATATCAAAAGAATGATAATATAAGTGAAGTTAAAATAGCGCGTTTATTTAAGCGCTTATCAGTTCATTTTGAAAGAAAAATTTATTTTGATAAAGGAAAAATACTACGAATAAATGATAGTTTAACATCTTATTCTGGTATGCGTAAATTTATACAGTGGTTTCATTTTTCATTAGACTTTGTTGTTGCCAAAATTAGCAGTGATTTATATTTAGCTCAATCCATGGATTTACATGTGTTAATTCGCACACCAAAATCTATAAATAGCTATTTGCAGAAAGGCTTAAAAGAACCTTTTTACCAAGGATGGATTAGCCTAAAAGAAAAACATCTTGAGCCTAATTTTGTATTGGGTGTTGAAGTTGATGATGAAAAATGTATTCTCTCTACCACTTTCAATGTCTTCCCTAAAACAAATAAGCTAGACGAGCTAGACGAGCTAGACAGTATCCCATCAAGTAATCAGCTATCTTATTTTAAAAATAAATTTAATCGTTTTATAGATACTGGTATTTACCCATTTGATAAAAATGACATTGATAACCTAAATTCAATGCGCAATGATGAATGGATGGCATTCACTAACCATTATGCAGTAAATGCTAACACTGGCCTCGAAGTTAGTGGTTTTAGAGTCGGTGAGGCTTTCTTCTTATTTGCTATTGCTGGTAATGAATTGCACCTAAAAGGTTCAATTTCATTTGCTTTTTATTTAATGTCGGGAGGCGAAAAAATTCGGATTCAGTGGTACTCTAGCGAGCCCCGGTGTGTGCTATTAGTTCCTGACTATCAAGGTTATAAAGATATAAGGGTTGTTGGATTCGTAATGGATTCGACAGGTAAGAAAATTTCAAAAAACCGCCCGATCGAAACATTTAGCATTTGAGTAATATAGAGGTTCAGCATGTTTCAAGGTGTTTCATATGACTATACATCAGAAAGCAACAGCGACACCATCATCATTTTTCTCCCATCTGTTAGGAAGAAGAATTTATACCCATTCTATCCTAGGCAATCATGGAAGAATGACTTAAAAAATAAGTATGATTTGCTATTCTTATCTGACCCATATCAAAATATGGATGACTATCAAACCCCTGGAGGCAGTTGGTACATAAATACCAGTGGAAAATCTTTTATATATGAGTTAGCTCAGATGATAAATGATTTTGTGACTAATAAAGGGTATAAGAATTTAATTTTATATGGATCATCTATGGGAGGTTATGCGGCTATTTGCTTAGCTTTTTTATGTAAAAATTCAATAGCTATAGCTGAGTGTCCACAAACTATTTTAGAAAAACATAGTGGTAGCTCTTATGTTCTAAATAAATTCAATGTTACTGAGAGTCTAGACCCTATCTCATTTTTTCGTAAAGAGTCACAACCAAAATATATTTCAATTGCTTGCTCTATATACGATCACCATTTAGATAGTCATGTTATGCCATTCATTAAAAATATAAAGAAATTAGATTTCGATTTTTCTTTGTCAACTCACTTGTTTTCATCTAGTGCATATGCAAATGGACATGTGGCATTAAATAAAGAGGATGCAATGGCATTAATAGATGAAACATATAGAAAATATTGCGTTTGACATTGTCAATATATTGTGCGCCAATTACTTTAATGTTCACTCAGATAATACGGTATAAATAATGTCGCGCAATATCAGCGTGATCATCCCGTTTCACTTTCAGCAAAGTGGACGTGGGGATCTGGGCACTGCGAGAAAGAGACTGGAGGCGTGCCTCCAGTCTCTTTCTATGAGACCAGATCTGGATATTCTGATCCCAACGAATCGGAAACAAGCTCTGTCAGACAGAGTGAACACTCGCTTTATCGAGGATGAACAACCTTTTCCTGTCTACTCACCCGGGATTGCCCGTGACCACGCAATCAAATACAGCACGACAAAAGCACTCTTCCTTATGGATGCAGATCTGCTCTGTCCCCCTGAGCTGGTTGGGCAATTATCTGAACGTAGCCAGACATACCGTCAATACGGCTTAACTGCTTTTGAGATGTACCCCTGCCTATATCTGACCAAGGAGGAAACAGAGTACTTTGACGGGGATTTTCAGGGCTGCCTGGAGTCCTTCTTGCGCGGGGAGAATCATCGAGTGGAGGGAATCGCCCTGGCCAGCAGCTGTCTGCTGATGAATCGCGAGTGGTTTTTGCAGCTGGGGGGCTTTGATGAACAGTTTGTCGGCCATGGCGGAGAAGATCTCGAACTGATTGACAGGCTCACCCGTCATTACCCCATCGGGCCACGACCTGATGACTATGCCCTCAATATCAAGGCACAGCATCCGGGAGATTATCAGGGGTTTCGCCGCTATTTCAGTTATTATGCGCTGCCCCATCTGTTTGCCGGCCGGTTTCTGGTTCACCAGTGGCATCCGCGCCCCCTGACTCACCCTTACCACAAACGGCGGGCTAACAATGATCAGTTGCTTGAGCAGATGCTGGCTCGCAGTGAAGCAGAGCGAGGCCCGTTGAAAGGGCCCGTGGTGCCCTGTAACGACCTTGGCGGGGAGCTGCCGGATTTTCGCGAGTGGATGATCCGTTTGCAGGAGGAGGCGGGCTATCCGGTGAGCGAATATCCGGGGCTGTTGCGCTGGCAAGAGGGGGTGCAGCGCAAGCGGCCACTGTGGCGCAAGCTGCGCAAGCTCTACCTCAACCCTCGGGCCTTTTTCAGAGATATGTTTAAGCCCACATCTCGCTGAACTTTTTATCTGAGCAATTTGCATGACTCTATGGACACAATCCAGCGGCATACTGGCCCGCAGCACTCAAATCAGCGCCTGTCTGGGACAACCCTTGGCGCGCTTTGCTTCCCCTGATGCCGTACAGCCGGGGGATGTGCTGGTCGGCTGGGGCCAGAAGGCTAATACCCACCAGATCAAGGAGCAGGCCAAGACCCTGAGTTTGCCCTATTGGCAGCTGGAAGACGGCTTTATCGGTTATATCGGCCACCCCGCCAGGGGGGGCAAGGCGGTCTCATTGATCGCCGATCCGGTGGGGATCTATTACGATGCCCGCCAGCCCAGTCAGCTTGAGCAGTTGATTGTTACCCCGTGCGAGCCACAGATGTTGGCACGGGCCGAGCGACTGATCGATGAGCTGGTACGCCTCGGGGTCACCAAATACAACTGTTATGCCACTGCCCCCGATCAGTCGATTGCCAGCGGCAGCGTGACCGCCCTCTCTGCCGTCGGGGACTATGGCGGCTTGCCATCAGGGCTTGCCACACGTCTGCAGCAGAGCGCCAAACCCAGGGTCCTACTGGTCGATCAGGTGGCGGGGGATCTCTCCATTCCGGGGGCGCTGGCCAGTGAAGCTGATTTTGTGGCGATGGTGGAGGCGGCGCGCCGCAATCATCCCGATGCGCGCCTGCTGCTGCGCACCCATCCCGATACTCGCCTTGGCAAGAAGCGCGGGGTGTTGGCCCGTCTGAACCTGGATGATGTGGAGATTGTGGCCGATCACTGCCATCCCCATGCACTGCTCAATGTGGTGGATGCTGTCTATACGGTGTCATCCCAGCTTGGTTTTGAGGGCCTGTTGCTTGGCAAGCCGGTCTATTGCTTCGGTATGCCGTTTTATGCGGGTTGGGGGCTGACCCATGACAGCAAGCAGTGTGAACGGCGCAACGTAAAAGTGTCGCTCGCCCAGCTGGTCGCGGCAGCCTTGATCCGCTATCCCCGCTATCTCGACCCTGTGCTGGGCCAGCGTTGCGAGGTAGAGGAGGTGATCGCCATTATTGCCAATCAGCGCCGCCCCGCGCCGCGCTGGCGCAGGCTTTATCTGGTCGGTTTCTCGCTGTGGAAGCGGGCATTTATGCAGGCGTTTTGCCAGCATTTGGCCGATGAGTTGCGCTTTGTGCGCAAGCCACCCAAGCGGTTGACCGGTGACGAGCAGATATTGGTGTGGGGTAGCCGCCACCCTGATCTCGCCTCTGCAATCCGGGTCGAGGATGGTTTTATTCGCTCGAGGGGGCTGGGCTCCAATCTCTGTCGTCCCTCCTCCTTGTCACTGGACCCGGTCGGGATCTATTTCGACAGTCGCACTCCCAGCGGGCTGGAACAGTTGCTCAACTATCAGGAGTTGACAGAGGCGGAGGTCAAGCGCGGGGATGCGCTGCTCGCCTTGCTACGGGAACACAGGGTCAGCAAATACAATGTGGGCGAGCCGCAGCACTACACCAGGCCCGATGATGGTCGTGAGCTGGTGCTGGTGGTGGGTCAGGTAGATGGCGATGCCTCCATTCTGACCGGGAGCCCCCATATTCGCAGCAATGAGCAGTTGCTGTGGGCGGTGCGAGCGGCCAAACCCGATGCTCATATTCTCTACAAGCCACACCCTGATGTGGTGGCGGGCAATCGTGGTGGGGCGATTTCTGCGGCCTGTCTGGCGGAGTGTGTCGATAGCCAGGTGCTGGATATTGGGCTCACCAGCCTCTATCCCCATGTGGATGAGCTGCATACCATGACCTCGCTCAGTGGCTTCGAGGCGCTGGTGCAGGGGGTCAAGGTGACGACCTGGGGCCAACCCTTCTACAGTGGCTGGGGGTTGACCACGGATGCCAATCCGCCTGCTCGTCGTCAACGTAGTCTGCCGCTGGCGGCGCTGGTCTATCTGACGCTGGTTGCCTATCCGCTCTATCTCGATTGGCAGACCGGGCTCTGGATAAGTCCGGAGCAGTTGATCCACCAACTGGCGAAGCAGGGACACTCATCGGCCCAAAAAGCGAGCCGCTGGCAACGCTGGCAGCTCAAGCTCGGTTACTTGTTCCAGACGCTCATGCAGCGCCCCTCTCTCTCCCCGTTTTTGAGATAAGTCGTCAATGAAGATTTTGTTACTGCAAGGCCCGCTTGGCCCTTTCTTTCAGACCCTGAGTCGCCAGTTGACCGAGGCGGGACATCAGGTGGTGAAGATCCATTTCAATGGCGGGGATGAGTGCTGGCCCTGTGCCGGAAAAAATCTGCGTTTTCGCGGGAAACCGGAAAGCTGGAACGCCTTTTTCCGCCGGGTGCTCAAGCAGCAGGGTATCGATACGGTGATCTGTTACGGGGACTGCCGTTATTACCATCTGGAGGCTGGCCGTATCTGCAAGTTGAAGCGAGTGCCATTCTGGGCGATGGAGGAGGGCTATCTCAGACCCGATTTCGTCACGCTGGAGCAGGGGGGGGTCAATGCCTTCAGCCCCTGGTATGAGCGGCGCGATCAACTTGCCCAACTGGATTGGCCTGTGCCTTATGACAGCTCGCTCAAGGTGGGCAAGACCTTTGCGGTGCGCGCCTGGTATGCCAGTCGCTACCACATCAACAAGTCGCTGTTCCGTTGGCGTTATCCCCACTTTGTGAATCACCGTCCCTGGAGTCTGGTGCAGGAGGCGATGGGGTGGGTCTGTGGCGCCATGGTGAAATACGGCAACTTGCGCCAGGATCGCGCCCTGCTCAAGGCGTTGCCGCAGCACGCCGGGCGGATCTTCTTTGTGCCACTGCAAGTGACCGAGGATTTTCAGATCCGTGAGCACTCTGACCTGAGCGGGGTAGAGGAGATGGTTGCGCAGGTGATCAACTCCTTTGCGGAGCATGCCAAACCCGAAGATGTGTTGCTGTTCAAGCACCACCCCATGGATCGGGGCTATGTCAGTTATCGCGCCCAGATAAACAGACTCATCGCGGTGCTTGGCCTGGAGGGGAGGGTCTTTTACGGTTATGAACTGCCGCTGCCAACCCTGTATCCCTTGCTCAAAGGGGTGATCACCATCAACAGCACGGTCGGTCTCTCTGCTTTGCTCCATGATGTACCCACCTTCTGCATGGGGCGGGCACTCTATGATATTGACGGTCTGACCACCAAAGGTTCGCTGGCCTCCTTCTGGCACTCGCAGAGCCCTGTATGTGCCGAGACATTCAAACGGGTGCGCCACTCCTTGCTCCATCTGACCCAGCTCAATGCCAGTTTTTACCGTCATCTGAAAATGAGTGCGCTGGCGGTCATGGAAAAAATGAAGCTTTCAGCGCCGAATATGCGTGATGAGCTTGTATCGCCGGAACGCCGTATGAGGGTGAATAATACCATGTGCCTTACATTACCCTGGCTGGCCACTCTCGATGGTATTAGCGACCCGTTTACATCTATCGGTTCAACCGCTCTGATGTTACTCGTTTGATGTCTGCCTATTTTTGATTTAGTGTGTTAGTGAGAGGTAAATAAAACCAGGAAGGTTAACATGAACATTCACGGTTGCTTGTTATCCATTGGACTCTTGGGGTTGCCGACTTTTTCCATGGCAGCTGAACATGATCTTTCACTCATTATTCACGGGGCATCAATACACAGTGATTGTTCGCAGGGAACAGGAAAAAAAAGCAAAACCTGTGACTTTAATGGTTTTAACCCGGGATTGGGATTGGCGTGGGTGTTCTTGGGTGACAACGACACGGGAAAACTTGCGCTGCGCGGCGGGTTTTATCGAGATTCTCTAGAAAATACAGCTGGTTATGCGGGTTTCTCTTATCGGAAAGAGTGGTATCTCACCGAACATGTTTTTGCTGGGGTAGGGGCGCAGGCTGGTTATCTCAACGGTTCGGGTATTGATGGTTTTGCCGCTTTGCCGATAGTGATACTGGGTTACAAGTCAGTTGCATTGGAAGTCGGTTATGCACCCAAGGTTGATTGGGTACCTGGGGGAGACCATGTCGCGGTCACCACCTTCTCATTGCGATGGACGCTGTAATATTAGCGAAATATGATCGCCATTACGCATTGTACTTTGTCATTTTGCCACGTTTTTTTAATACACATTTGTGGTGGATATAATCTGGCAAGCTGTGTGAAATATATTTCAGGCCAGATTTTGACTTGTGAGTAATAAAATGGTGCCCCATTTTATCTGAGCAACAATTATTGTGGATTTATTTCAAGATGAGCTAAGTGGCATATTCATTTATCAATATTGATTGCATCTGGAACATTTAAAAATAAAAAGCCCTTCACCATGGTGAAGGGCTTTTTGCTATCTGGCGTTAGCCGATGGGGTTGCCCCGCTCTGGCTTAGTAGCCCTGCTGGTGCACGTCCATCACGGCGCGGCCTGACGGGTCGGCCATCTCCTTGAACTTGGCATCCCACTCCAGCGCGGTGGGGGTGGAGCAGGCGACCGACTTGCCGTAGGGCACGGTGCGGGCGGCGGCTTCTAGGGGGAAGTGCTCGTCGAAGATGGCGCGGTAGAAGTAGGCCTCCTTGGTGAGCGGGGTGTTGATGGGGAAGCGGAATGCAGCCGCCTCGAACATCTGATCCGTCACTTCCTGTTCCACCATGGCTTTCAGGCTGTCGATCCACGAATAACCCACTCCGTCGGAGAACTGCTCCTTCTGACGCCATGCCACTTCGTGGGGCAGCAGATCCTCGAACGCTTCGCGCAGGATGTGCTTCTCGATCTTGCCCTTGCCACACATCTTGTCGGCGGGCTGCAGGCGCATCGCCACGTCCATGAACTCCTTGTCGAGGAAGGGCACGCGACCCTCCACACCCCAGGCTGCCATCGACTTGTTGGCGCGCAGGCAGTCATAGAGGTGCAAAGAGGCGAGCTTGCGCACGTTCTCTTCGTGGAACTCGCGGGCGTTGGGCGCCTTGTGGAAGTAGAGGTAGCCACCGAACAGCTCGTCGGAGCCTTCGCCGGAGAGCACCATCTTGATCCCCATCGCCTTGATGTAGCGGGCCATCAGATACATCGGCGTGGAGGCGCGAATGGTGGTGACGTCATAGGTCTCGAGGTGATAGATGACATCGCGCAGGGCATCCAGACCCTCCTGCACGGTGAAGTGGATCTGGTGGTGGATGGTGCCGAGGTGATCAGCCACCTTGCGGGCGGCGGCGAGATCCGGCGACCCTTCCAGCCCCACGGCGAAGGAGTGCAGTTGCGGCCACCAGGCTTCGCTCTTGCCATCGTCCTCGATGCGGCGCGCCGCATAGAGCTTGGTAATGGCGGATATAACGGAGGAGTCCAGCCCGCCGGAGAGCAGCACGCCATAAGGCACGTCGCACATCAGTTGGCGTTTGACCGCCGCTTCCAGCGCCGCTTTCAGCTCGGCCTTGTCGCTGACGTTGTGCTCGACCGCGCTGTATTCCATCCAGTCGCGCTTGTACCACTGTTTGAGCTCGCCATCCTTGCTCCACAGATAGTGTCCCGGCGGGAAGGTCTCGACGCTCTTGCAGACCGGTACCAGCGCCTTCATCTCGGAAGCGACATAGAAGTTGCCGTGCTCGTCGCGGCCGGTATAGAGGGGGATGATCCCCATGTGGTCGCGACCAATCAGGTAGGCATCCTGTTCGGCGTCATAAAGAATGAAGGCAAAGATGCCGTTGAGATCGTCGAGAAACGCCGGGCCCTTCTCCTTGTAGAGAGCTAGCAGCACCTCACAGTCGGATTTGGTCTGGAACTGGAAATCGACCTTGAGGGTCTTTTCCAGCTCTTTGTGGTTGTAGATCTCGCCGTTGACCGCCAGCACATGGGTGCGCTCGGGGTTGTAGAGCGGCTGTGCGCCATTGCCCGGGTCGACGATGGCCAGACGCTCGTGCACCAGAATGGCTTTGTCGGAGCTGTAAACGCCGGACCAGTCAGGCCCGCGGTGACGAAGTCGCTTGGACATCTCCAGCGCCGATTTGCGCAGGGCGACTGCATCGGACTTGATATCCAGAATGCCGAAAATTGAACACATTGGCGGTAATCCTCTTGATTTTTATATGAGCCCCCCACGTTTGGGCTCGAAATTCCATTTACATTCCTCGTCAGACACAATGCCTAGCGGAAAAACCTTTTGCAAGCGGGAAAACCGCAGAAAATCATGCCGTAAGCGTCAAGCAGATCAACAGGATAAGGATTGTTGCAACGGGGCAGGGTGACGTGAACGTCAAGCCGAGGCGGGTTCGAAGATGACGTAGACCTTGCGACAGGGGGTAAGAGTCTCCCACTCGCCGACAAAGCCTGCCGGAATCACGAATTGATCGCCGGGTTTGAGAGCCAGCTGGCCGCCCAGACTGTCGTGGATCACCACATCCCCCTCCAGCAGCTGGCAATACTCGTGCTCGGTGTAGTGAATGGTCCAGCGGCCCGGCTCGCAGCTCCAGAAGCCCACGTGAAACTGCTGGCTTGGGTCGGAGTAGTGGTTCCACACCGTTTGTGCCGGGTTGCCCGCTTTAATGCGCTCGGGAGCTGGCATCAGCGGGGTAGGGGCCGCCTCGTGGCGGCCCGGCAAAATCCAGTCGTTGAGGGTCTTCATGGTGCCTCCTTGGCTTCAGCAGATAGGAAAGCGGGGCCATCTTGGCCCTGCGTTTGTTCGTTTTATTAAACGAGGTTGTGCATAACTTAAACGATGCGCATTCCCTTGCCAAGGGCTGCTGGCCGACGACTCAAAGCGGCTGCAAGCGGCGGATCACATGACGGGCAAAGCCGCTGCCCGCCTCGTTGTAGACGTTGAACACCGCATCCACCCCCTGCTCCTGCAGGGAGGCGATATCATCCTCGAAGCGGACGATGGCGGCTATCTTGCCGGCAAAACCGTGGCTGCGCAGCTTCTCGATGGCGTAGAGGTTACCCGAGTGGTGGGGCATCGCCAGCAGCACCAGATTGACCTGATTGGAGAGGAGCACCTTGTCCCAGAAGTCGGTATCGGTGGCATCCCCCTCGATGACGTTCATCCCCTGGGCTCGCAGGGTGGGCAGCTTCTCGCTGTCGTTCTCCACCCCGAGGATGACGTTGCCGTATTTGTTCTCCAGCTCGAAGTAGGCCCCCTGACCGATCCGCCCCATGCCTAGGATGATCACCTCCGCATCGCCAAGCTCTATGGGTCTGTCTTCCGGATGGAGGTTGCTCGCCTGCAATCCCCGCAGCCAGTGGCCGATGCGGTGATACATGCGCTCGCTCTGGGCATTGAGCGGGGCGGAGATCATAAAGCTGGCCGCCAGCGCTAGCGAGACCGCCACCAGCCACTCGTGGGAGAGCCAGCCCGCCTTGGCGGCGATGGCGGCGACGATCAGGCCAAACTCCGAGAAGTTGGTGAGCGCCAGGGTCGAGAGCAGGGCGGTACGCACCCGCAGGTGAGCGCCGCTGTAGACCAGATAGTAGAGGACACTTTTGAGCGGCAGGGCCAGCACCAGCGCCAGTGCCAGCAACATGGTGTCGTGGGTCGGCAGGCCGTTGAGGCCGATGGTGAGAAAGAAGCAGACCAGAAAGAGGTCTTTGAGGTTGAAGAGCGCCTTGGCCAGCCCTGCCGCAGCCGGATGAGAGGCGAGCAGCATGCCGATGATCAGCGCCCCCAGATCCGGTTTGAGGCCAACCACTTCAAAACCGGCGGCTCCGACCACCAGCGCCAGAAATACTCCGAACAGCACCTGCAGCTCGCCGTGACCGGCACGCTCCAGCAGCTTGAACAGCAGCGGGCGCAGCAGCGGCAATCCCAGTACCCAGAGCGCCCAGATACTGGGCCACTTGCCGCTGGAGAAGGCCAGAAACGCCACGGCGAACACATCCTGCATCACCAGCACCCCGATGGCGATGCGGGCGTAGAGGGCATTCATGTCGCTGCGATCTTCCAGCACCTTGACCGCAAAGACAGTGCTGGAGAAGGAGAGGGCAAAGCCCAGCAGCAGCGCCAGTTTCCAGTCCAGCGAGAGGGCAAGTTCAAGCCCCAGTCCCTTGCAGACCAGCAGTACCATGGTAAAGAGCAGGGTGGAGAGCAGCAGGTGCAGGCTGGTGGTGCCCCACACATCGCGCCGCATCAGGGTCTTGATATTGAGCTTGAGACCGATGGTGAACAGCAGCAGGGTGACGCCGAGATCGGCCACCTCGCTCAGGGCGGGAGTATTTTCATATCCCATGCCGTTGAGGATAAAACCGGCGGCCAGAAAGCCGAGCAGGGGGGGCAGACCAATCAGATTGACTACCATGCCGCAGCCAAAGGCCACGGCGATCAGAATGGGTTCCATAACAGATCCTGCAAGGGCAGGAGAGACCTGCCCTGTTTAACGCTTGGGTGGTGATTAGACGATATCGATGTCGACCACGGAGTCGAAAATATGGTTCGGGCGAAACGGCATGCGGTCGATATCGGCGACCTTGCTCACCCCGGAGAGCACCAGCACCGTCTCGAGACCGGCCTGAAAGCCCGCCAGAATGTCGGTGCGCAGGTTGTCGCCGATGATGATGGTGTCGTCGGAGTGGGCCTCCATCCGGTTGAGTGCCGCACGGATGATCCAGGCGCTCGGTTTGCCGACATAAAACGGCTTCTTGCCGGTCATCCGCTCGATGGGGGCGCACAGGGCGCCGCAGGCCGGGTGCATCATGGGACCGTGGGTGTCGGGGTTGGTGGCGATAAAGCGGGCCCCCTGATCGACGAACTTGGCCCCCTGTTGCATCATGGTCCAGTTGTAGTTGCGGGTCTCGCCCACCACCACGAAGTCCGGGTCTATGTCGGTGATGGTGAAACCGGCCTTGTAGAGCTCGTGGGTCAGCGCCCCTTCACCGATCACATAGGCCTTCTTGCCATCCTGACGCTTGAGGAAATCGGCGGTACCCATGGCGGAGGTGTAGAAGCATTCCTCCGGCACTTCGATCCCGGCGGAGCGGAAGCGGTTTTGCAGATCTTTCTGGGTCTGGGCCGGGTAGTTGGTGAGGAACAAGAGCTTGCTGCCCTGCTCCAGCAGGCGATGGACGAAACGGTCGGCACCGGGGATGAGATCGTTATTGTGCAGGATGACACCGTCGATATCGCAGATGACGTTCTTCTTCATGAAAACTCCTTGTCAGGGCGCAGGCGAGCCGCCAATCGTTAAGATGTTCAATCATTTATGATTTTTGTGACGCCATTATAAGTCTGTTTGATGACAAGTCTCCCCTGTCTCGCCACTTCGGTGCACAATAAAGCTGCCGTCGGGTCAGTCTGGTGGAGGGGCTGACGCCGGATCACTTTGCTGATGGAGCCGTCGCTATGGACACCCCGATTCCCAAGCCAGTCACCCCCGAACACCTCACCGCCGCGCAATTTATCGCCGGACTGCCGAAACTGGAGCTGCACCTGCATATCGAGGGCAGCCTCGAACCCGAGCTGATGTTTGAGTTGGGCCGCCGCAACAGTATTCCGCTGCCCTGGCCCGATGTGGCCAGCGTGCGCGCCGCCTATGACTTTGACTGCCTGCAATCCTTTCTCGACCTCTACTATCGCGGCGCCAGCGTGCTGGTGACCGAGCAGGACTTCTTCGACCTCACCTGGGCCTATCTTGAGCGTTGCGCCGCCGACAAGGTGGTGCATGTGGAGATCTTCTTTGACCCGCAGACCCACACCGCCCGCGGCGTCCCCTTTGCTACCGTGCTCGGCGGCATCGAGCGTGCGCTGCAGCGCGGGGAGAAGGAGTTTGGCATCAGCTGGCGCCTTATCATGAGCTTTTTGCGCCACCTCAGTGAAGAGGAGGCGTTCGCTACGTTGGAGGAGGCGGAGCCCTTCCTGTCACGGATTCACGGCATCGGCCTCGACTCGGGTGAAAAGGGCAACCCACCGACCAAGTTTGCCCGGGTCTTTGCCAAATGCCGCGAGCTGGGGCTGCCGGTGGTGGCCCACGCAGGTGAAGAGGGGCCTGCCGACTACATCTGGCAGGCGATCAACGAGCTGCAGGTATGCCGCATCGATCACGGAGTGCGTTCGGCAGACGATCCCGAGCTGCTGCGCTATCTGGCGGATACCCGGCTGCCGCTCACCGTATGCCCCCTCTCCAACACCCGGCTCAAGGTGTTCGGCAATATGGCCCAGCACAATGTGTTGCGGCTGCTGGAGCAGGGGCTCTGCGTCACCATCAACTCGGACGATCCCGCCTACTTCGGCGGCTATATGAATGCCAACTTTGCGGCGCTGTCCGATGGCCTCGGCGCGACCATGAGTCAGCTCTGCCGCTTGTCGCTCAATGCGGTGGAGGCGAGCTGGCTCTCTGTGGCTGACAAGGCGCGCCTGACCCGGGAGATCCGCAGTTATGCCGAGACTCACGGGGTGATCCTGCACTGAGTCAGGCGCCAATGAAGTCGAGATGACATGCACTAGATATAAAGAGAGGCCCGTCATCACTGGCGGGCCTCTCTTATTTCAATGGCTGGTGTGGTTGCAGGAGGAGGGCTGTATTACGCCACTCGCACCAGAAACTTCTCGCCCTGTCCTTCGCGCTTGAAGCGCTTGAGCAGGGTAGGCAGTGACTCAAAGTCGCCGACCACCAGCGGCGGCAGGGTCAGCTCGCCGCTCGCCATCTGCTCCATCATGGCGACACCGGCGGCGACCAGTCGGCTCCACTGTTTGTCCGAGCCAAAGGCGTGCTGGGCGCCCAGCGCAATCTCGTGCAACGAGTGGCAATGGCTAAAGGCGGGCAACGGATTGTGCGGGATGCGCCCGAGCACAGTCACCATATGGCCGTAGTAGCCAAGGGCGGGCAGCAGGCTCTCTGCCTGTTGGCTCGAGACCAGATCGATGATCCCCTCAAACGGCTCGTTGCCGTTGGCGGCTTGCAAGGTGGCCAGCCAGGCGGGATCCCGATAATCGGCTACGCCCTGCACACCTATCTGTTTGAGCCACTGATGGTGGCGTGGGCTGGCGCTGGCAAAGACCCGCGCTCCTTGCTGGAGGGCGAGCTGCACCGCAAAGCGGCCGACACTGCTGCCGGCGCCTGTGATGAGCAGCGCTTCCCCGTGCAGGCGCGGCAGCTTGGCCAGCGCCTGCCAGGCGGTGAGGCCGGGACAGGGCAGGGCGGCGGCCGCCTCGTCACTCAGGGCATCGGGCACCGGCAGCAGGGCACGGGCGGGCACTTTGGTGTGGCGGGCAAAGCTGCCGTGGTGGCGCAGGTCGGTGTGATAGGCGACCCGGGCACCGAGGCGCAGATGGCTGACGTTGGCGCCGAGGGCCACGATAGTGCCCATGCCATCGACGCCGGGCACCTGACCCTCCTGCCAGTTGGAGTGGCCATATTCGATCAGCTTCCAGTCCACCGGGTTGAAAGCGATAACCCGGTTGGCTACCAGTACCTCGTCAGGGGCGAGCGGTGCCAGGGGCAGATCGGCGAGGGTAAGCTGGGTCGGTTCACCGGGGGCATGCCAGCACCAGGCTTGGGTGTGATTCATGATGACTCCTTGTGAAAGCGAGGGGAGAGAACAACGAGATCATTGCAACAGTGATTCGGTCAGTCATATCACTGTTGCTAATGCGCAACAATACGGCAGGCCCCAACCAGTGGGGTCTGCGTTACGTGGCCGGTTGGCCATTGGCAATCAGCGGCTGGTCGCTGCGTCATCGGCCTGATAGACGGGGTAGTCGGTCAGCCCTTTTTCGCCGCCGCCAAACAGGGTGGCTGGATCGTGGGGGGCCAGCGGATAGCCGTGGCGCAGCCGGTTCGGCAGATCCGGGTTGGCAACGAAGGGGCGGCCAAAGCCAATCATGTCGGCCCAGCCCGCGTCGAGGGCGGCACGTGCCCGCTTGCCATCATATTTGCCGGCGTAGATCAGGGTGTTGGGGAAGGCATCCCGCAGACCCTGCTTGAAGTTCTCCGGCATCAGGGGGGCATCGTCCCAGTCCGCTTCGGCAATATGCAGGTAGACCACGTTGAGCTGGCCCAGCAGACGGGCGGCCGCCAGATAGGTCTCCTGCGGATTGGCATCGACTGTGCCGTTGAGGGTGGTGAGCGGCGCAAGACGCACCCCGACACGTTCGACCCCGATTTCACTACTGACCGCCTCTGTCACCTCTTTGAGAAAGCGCAGCCGGTTTTCCAGCGATCCGCCATAACTGTCGGTGCGGGCGTTGGATTCGGAGTCGAGGAACTGGTTGATCAGATAACCGTTGGCGGCGTGCAGCTCGATGCCGTCAAAACCGGCGCTGATGGCGTTGCGGGCCGCCTGACGGAACTGGCCCACCACCGCATCGATATCGGCTTGAGTCATGGCGCGCGGAGTGACGGTCTCGACAAAGCCGGGGGCATCGCTGCCGTTATCGACGAACACCTTGACGCCCACTGCGGGCAGGGCTGAAGCGGAGATGGGCTGGGCGCCGCCGATGTTGTCCGGATGGGTGACCCGGCCCACGTGCCAGAGCTGGGCGAAGATGGTGCCCCCCTTGGCGTGCACGGCATCGGTCACCCCTTTCCAGCCAGCGATCTGCTCTGCGCTGTAGATGCCAGGCGTCCAGGCGTAGCCCTTGCCCATGGGGTCGATTTGGGTGCCTTCGCTGATGATCAGGCCCGCCTCGGCGCGCTGGGCGTAGTAGCTCGCCATCATGGCGTTGGCCACATCACCGGGCTGACTGGCACGGGAGCGGGTCATGGGGGGCATGACGATGCGGTTGGCAAGGTGCAGCTGGCCAAGGCGCAGGGGGCAGAACAGGTGATCGTGGCTCATCTTGAGTTCCTCATGGTGGAAGTGAGGCCACTTTATGCCGCCATCTTGTTGTGAAAAAGAGGGGTAATTGCACAAGAGAATTGTGCTTGATGCAGCAATCAGCACAAACCGCCGGGAAAGAAGGCGTTGAGGCATAAAGTTGAAGCATAAAAAAGAGGGCCGTCTGGCCCTCTTCTGTATTCTGCTGGTGGCAGGCTCAAGCCGCGGCGGGCATCACTTTCACCCGCTCGATGCGCCGCTCGCTCACCTCGATCACCTCGAAGTTGAGCTGCTGCAGTTGCAACTGCTGACCCGGGGTGGGCAGAGTGCCGAAGTGGGAGAGCAGCATGCCCGCCAGGGTCACGTATTCATCGCTCTCGCTCACCAGCCCCTCGTGCTCCAGCACCTGCTCCACATGGTGGATGTTGGTGCTGCCGTTGATCAGCCACCCTTCGCCATCGCGCACGATATCCGGGGTTTCGTCCTCGTCCGGCAGCTCGCCGACGATGGCCTCCAGCAGATCGTGGGTGGTGACCAGCCCCTGGATCACGCCAAACTCGTCGGAGACCAGAATAAGGCTCCCCTTGGCTTTGCGCAGCTCCGCCAGCAGACGGATCACGTTGATGGTCTGCGGCACGATAATGGGATCGTTCTGCTTGGCCAGTTCGCTCAAGGATTGCCCTTCGTTCAAGGCAAACAGCAGATCGCGCGCCTTGACCACTCCGATCACCTCGTCCAGATCCCCGTCACAGATGGGGAACAGGCTGTGGGGTTCGCGCTGCAGCAGGGCGCGGATCTCGTCGCTGGAGTCGTTGATATCAATCCAGGCCATCTCCGAGCGCGGGGTCATGATGGTGCGAATGGAGCGCTCGGCCAGCGACAGCACCCCGGTCACCATATAGCGCTCCTCCTCGCCAAAGCTGAGCGGCTCGGCAGGTGCGGCATCCAGATCGTCATCCGGTCTGTCCTGATAGGCCTTGCTGCCCATCAGCTTGAAGATGGCGGCGGTGGTGCGCTCGCGCAGGGGCTGTTTGGATTCGTGACGCATGGCGCTGCGTTGGGCCAGCTGGTTGAAAAACTCGATCAGCACCGAGAAGCCGATGGCTGCGTAGAGGTAGCCTTTCGGAATATGAAAACCGAACCCTTCCGCCACCAGGCTGAAGCCGATCATCAGCAGGAAACTCAGACAGAGCACCACCACGGTCGGGTGGGCGTTGACGAAGCGGGTCAGCGGCTTGGAGGCGAGCACCATCACCACCATGGCGATGGTCACGGCGGCCATCATGACGCCCAGATGATCTACCATGCCGACGGCGGTGATGATGGAGTCGAGCGAGAAGACCGCATCCAGCACCAGAATTTGGGCGATCACCACGCCGAAGCTGGCGTAGGCGCCGACCGGGCCGTCATCGTGGGGTTTGGCTTCCAGCCGCTCGTGCAGCTCGGAGGTGGCCTTGAACAGCAGGAACAGGCCGCCCCCCATCAGGATCAGGTCCCGACCGGAGAAGGGGTGATCCCACAGGTGCAAAATCGGGGTGGTGAGGGTGACCAGCCATGACATGACACTCAAGAGCCCAAGTCGCATCAGCAGGGCCAGCGACAGGCCGATGATGCGCGCCTTGTCCCGTTGGGCGGGGGGCAGTTTTTTCACCAGAATGGCGATAAAGACCAGGTTGTCGATCCCCAGCACGATTTCCAGAATGATCAGGGTAAACAGACCAATCCAGATATGGGGATCCAGCAGCAATTCCATTGTATGACCTCAATAAAAACAGACAGAGCAGAGAGTAATCACGGCGCGCGATGGCCGCAGTAACAGCAAGGCAAAGGTGTTATTTAGAGGCGCTGATTAAGCAGAAAAAGATAGGCTTTGACAGAGAGAGACGAAGGGCAACTTCGGGGATTGTCCATGATGGGCAATAAAACCTCGGGTGAAAAATGAGCCCTGATGATAGCGGCTGGCGCCAATTTGGCAAGAGCAGTGTCAGTGGGGCGTGATGGGGTTGTGATGCGACAGGGGGAGGCGGCGGTGCCACGCTCCCCCGTGCGGTCGTTACAACCAGCGCTTTTCGCGGGTGAAACAGACCGACAGCCAGGCATCCCCAAGGGTATCGCCAAGGCGAGACCAGAGCTCCTGACGCAGGGCATCCTGACGTTCGACGGGCCACTCCTGACCCGGCGCCACCAGAATGTTCAATTCCAGATCGAAGCGGCGACCGCTTTTGGCCAGATGGCTGTAGCACTCGATGCCGTGACGCTGGCGCAGCGCCTCGATCTCCTGCTCGACTTGCCGTGGCACATCCCCCTTGGGGGCAATTTTCAGCACTTCCCGCAGGTTGCGACCGAGCACCTTGATGGGAATGAGAGTGGCGCAGAGGGCCAGCAGCGAGACCAGCACCGGGTCGATATAGCGGTTGTATTGGCCGTAGCCGATGGCATCGAGGCCAATGGCGACCACGAAACCGATAAGCAGGGTGGCGCTGAGAAGGGTATCCACCAGCCACTCTTTGGAGTCGACCCGCACCAGCTCGGAGTCAACCTGTTCGGCAACCTGGGCTTCGATACGATAGATGATGGCGCAGAAGAAGGTGGAGACGGCGGCATAGATGAGAGCGTGGCCGAGATCGATCTCCCGTCCGCCATCCAGCAGGGTGGTGATGCCGCTATAGAGAGCGCCAAGGCAGAGCAGCAGAATAATGGTGCCATTGATGACGTTGGTGATGGGCTCGAAGTGGGCGTAGCCATACTGGAAGCGCGCATCGGAAGGGCGGGTAACGAGATAGGCGGTAACAAGACCGAGGCCTGTCATGCCCATGCTGAACAGGGTGAAGATACCATCGAGCATGATGGCGTTGGAACCGACGAAGAGGCCGTAGCCGATGCCGAAGATGGCAAAGGTGATACAACCGAACAGCGACAGGGTAAGCGCCTGTTTTTCGGTGGTGACCAGCGTACTGATAACATGGCTGTGGTGAGCCATAAAAGTCCTCCTTTCAAATGGTGAATATTGCCAAGCGCAAGCGGTTTTCTAGCTGATATACTGCCCGCTCACATGTGAGCGGACTGGCCTGACTGCCATTGACAGGCGGCTGGCCAGTCGTTGTCGCCGGCGTGCCGGCATCAAGCAAAGGATGGGAACAAGGATTCATGATCCCGAGACTCGATTACCAGGACAGTTTGTCACCCGCAACCCTGCAGTTTCTTGAGTTGCTAGAGCGCAGCGCATTTCGTGGTGATATCGAAAAGTCTTATGCAAGCCGGTTGGCGATGGCGACGGATAACAGCGTCTATCAGGTAGTACCTCAGGCGGTTCTCTATCCGCGCAGTGCGGACGACATAGCAGCAATGCTCAAGCTGGCCGCAGAGCCGGCGTTCGCCTCCCTGAGCTTTTTCCCTCGTGGTGGCGGTACCGGCACCAATGGTCAGTCATTGGGCGGCGGCATTATCGTCGATCTCTCCCGTTATATGAACCAGATCATGGAAATTAATCTGGAGGAGGGGTGGGTACGCGCCCAGGCCGGGGTGGTGAAAGACCAGCTCAACGCCTACTTGAAACCCCACGGCTACTTCTTCTCGCCGGATCTCTCCACCTCCAACCGCGCCACCTTAGGGGGCATGATCAACACAGATGCCTCGGGGCAGGGGTCTCTGGTCTACGGCAAAACCTCGGATCACGTGCTGGGGCTCAAAGCGGTGCTGGAGAACGGTGACATCATGGCGACCGAGCCGCTGACCGGTGAGCGACTGGCCGACAAGCTGGCGCTGGAGAGTCGGGAAGGGGAGATCTATCGCACCCTCTATCGCATCGGCAAGGAGCGCCGCGCCGACATTGAGGCGACCTTCCCCAAGCTCAACCGCTTTCTGACCGGTTACGATCTCAAGCACCTCTATCAACCCGATACCGACACGCTGGATGTGAGCCGGGTGCTGTGCGGATCTGAAGGGTCTCTCGGCTTTATCACCGAAGCCAAACTCAATATCACTCCCATCCCGCGTTATCGCACTCTGGTCAACGTCAAGTACGACAGCTTCCCCTCCGCCCTGCGCAACGCCCCCTTTATGGTTGAAGCCCAAGCGCTGTCGGTGGAGACGGTGGATTCCCGGGTGCTCGGGTTGGCCCGCGCCGACATCATCTGGCATTCGGTCAAAGAACTTATTCAGGACGTGCCCGGCAAGGATCTGCAGGGACTCAACATTGTCGAGTTTGCCGATACCGACGAGGCAGAACACAAGGCCAAGGTGGCGGAGCTCTGCCGCCGTATCGACGACCTGTTGGCCAAGGGGGAGGCGGGAATCATCGGCTATCAGGTGTGTGACCACCTGCCGAGCATCGAGACCATCTACGCCATGCGCAAGAAGTCGGTGGGGCTGCTGGGCAACGCTGAAGGACGCAAGAAGCCGGTGGCCTTCACCGAAGATACCGCCGTGCCGCCAGAGTCACTGGCCGATTTCATCATGGAGTTTCGTGCCCTGCTGGACGCCCACGGCCTCGACTACGGCATGTTCGGCCACGTCGATGCCGGTGTGCTGCACGTGCGCCCGGCGCTCGACTTGTGCGATCCCGAGCAGGAGGTGCTGCTGCGGCGCATCTCCGATCAGGTGGTAGCGCTCACCGCCAAATATGGCGGCTTGATGTGGGGGGAACATGGCAAGGGCTTTCGCTCCGAATACAGCCCCGCCTTCTTTGGCGAGCTGTGGGAAGAGTTGCAGCGGGTCAAGGGGGCGTTCGACCCGGCCAACCGCATCAACCCGGGCAAGATATGTATCCCCTACGGTAGCGGCGCCGAGCTGGTGTCGGTGGATGGCCCCAAGCGCGGCAAGTATGACCGCCAGATCCCGCTCGCGGTGCGCACCAGCTACACCCGCGCCATGGATTGCAACGGCAACGGTCTCTGCTTCACCTTCGAGACCGACTCCCCCATGTGCCCCTCGGTCAAGATCAGCCGCGATCGCCGCCACTCCCCCAAGGGGCGGGCGGGCCTGATGCGTGAATGGTTGCGTCAGTTGGCGGAGCAGGGTTTGGATCCGTTGGCGGAAGAGGTGGCACTGCAATCCGGTGGTGTGCGCTTCAAACAGCTGGTGGACAAGGTGCGCAACAGCTGGGCCAAACAGCGCGGCGAGTATGACTTCTCCCACGAGGTGATGGAGGCGATGGCTGGCTGTCTGGCCTGCAAGGCGTGCACCAGCCAGTGCCCGATCAAGGTGGATGTGCCCGATTTTCGCGCCCGCTTTATGCAGCTTTATCATGGCCGCTACCTGCGCGCCCCCAAGGATTACTTCGTCGGCACGGTGGAGAGCTATGCGCCGTTGCTTGCCAAGGCGCCGAAGCTGGTCAACTTTTTCCTCGAAAAAGAGTGGGCCCAGAAGGCGACCGAGAAGAGCATCGGCATGGTGGATGTGCCGCTGCTCTCAGTGCCGACCCTTGCCGAGAGCCTGCACGATAACCGTGCCCGCTATTTTGATCTGCCGGGACTGGAGCGGATGAGCGTCGAGCAGCGCAAGCAGGTGGTGCTCATCGTGCAGGATCCCTTCACCAGTTATTACGACGCCCCTGTGGTGCGCGACCTGGTGAAACTCGCCAGCAAGCTCGGCTTCCAGCCCTACTTGCTGCCCTTTAAACCCAACGGTAAACCCCAGCATATCAAGGGGTTCCTGCGCGCCTTTGCCCGTACAGCGGCCAACAGCGCCCAGTTCCTCAACAAGGTGGCGGCGCTTGGCATTCCCATGGTGGGGGTGGATCCGGCCATGGTGCTCTGCTATCGCGACGAGTATGCCAAGGCGCTGGGGTCGGCCCGCGGTGATTTTCAGGTGTTGTTGCCGCAGGAGTGGCTGCTCTCGCTGCCGGCAGATCAACTGCCTGCTCGCACTGACAAGACCAAGAGCGAGGAGGGGGGCGAGCCCTGGTATCTCTTTGCCCACTGCACCGAGAAGACCGCCAAGCCCTCCACTCACGGCGACTGGAGCACCCTGTTTGGCCGCTTCGGGGCCAGCTTGCAGCCAGTCTCTGTGGGTTGCTGCGGTATGGCGGGCACCTATGGTCACGACGTCAAACAGGTGGAGAACTCCAAGGGCATTTATGGGTTGAGCTGGGCTGACCCGCTAGCCCGTCTACCCAAAGCGCGCTGTCTGGCGACCGGCTATTCGTGCCGCAGTCAGGTCAAGCGGATGGAGGGGGAAAAGCTCAAACATCCATTGCAAGCCCTGCTGGAGCTGCTCTGATGCTGACGTTTCCCAAGCGGTTTCGGGTGCCGAAGGCCTATCGGCACCCGCGTTTCTTGCTATTACCCGCCGCCCCCGCTCAGGCGGTGGTGGAGTTTGTCGCCATCCTGCGCGAGCGTGAGCAGCTCCATCAGCTGTTTCGCCCGAATGATATCTGGCCCTCCGCCAACTTCAGCCTGAGCCAGCACGAAGGGGATCTGGAGTGGCAGCAGTCGGAGTTTCTGGCCAAGCGCTCCTTTGCCTATGGCCTCTGGAGCCCGGATCGGGAGCCGCAATTCTGGGGCGGGGTTTATCTCTACCCCTCGGTGTTGCCTGAGGTAGCGGTGGAGCTCTTCTTCTGGAAGGTGGCCGAGGCGCCAATCACGGATGAGGAGCTGGAGATTCAGCTGCGCGACTGGCTCGCCAAGGTGTGGCAGTGGCCAGACCCCCGCTTGCCGGGGCGAGAAGTGCCCTGGGCTGAGTGGCCCGGCGTTACCTACCCCTGGTGACATCCCGCTTAAGGGCATGATTGTGTAACACGCAGTTCCGAGTCGGGGCTGCGTTGTTAACATGTCACCCGGTAACCAACAACTCATATAACCGAACCATTTTGTCGATGGAGGGCGTTTCACTCATATCGGTACGCATTCATCGCTTACATAAGGAGTCTGCTCGCAATGAGTCACGATATTGCGCCCATCTGGCGTAAACCCATGAGTCTGGAGGGGCTCAACGCCACCTCTCGCAACACCCTGATGGCCCATCTCGATATCGTCTACACGGCTTTTGGCTCCGATTGGCTGGAAGCGATCATGCCGGTGGATCACCGTACGCACCAGCCCCTTGGCATGCTGCATGGCGGCGCATCCGTGGTGCTGGCGGAAACCTTGGGATCGATTGCCGCCAATATGGCTGTGGGGCCAGATAGCTACTGTGTGGGGTTGGAGGTGAATGCCAACCATCTGCGGGCCAAACGGGAAGGGGTGGTGACCGGGCGTTGCGCGCCGCTCCATCTGGGAGCAACAACTCAGGTGTGGCAGATTGAAATTCGGGACGAACGTGAGCGTTTATTGTGCACCAGCCGACTGACCATGGCGGTGCTCAAACACAAGCGGGGCAAGGACTCCAGCGAGGAGTGATCTGCAATAACGCACTATGAGTGCAAAATAAGCAAGCCATACTCGCCAGATCCCTCTATAATTGCCAACGTCTTGAGAGGCTTATCACATTTTTCAAGACAGCAGAACAAAGTGGCGCTATAATCGCCGCCTTTTTGCTATTCCGCGGTGTTAGCCGCCTGCCTTAATCTGGAAGAATCTATGTCTGATACCGAACAACTGCCCCTTTTTAGTGAGCTTGGACTGGCCGCGCCTGTATTGAAAGCGCTGCAGGACGTGGGCTATGAGCGCCCGTCACCGATCCAGGCCGCAGCAATTCCCCACCTGATGGCGGGACACGATCTGCTGGGGCAGGCGCAAACCGGTACAGGGAAGACCGCTGCTTTTGCCTTGCCTCTGTTGTCTCGTCTGGAAGCTGGTAACCGCAACACCCAGATCCTGGTGCTGGCGCCTACCCGCGAACTGGCGCTGCAGGTGGCTGAAGCGTGCCAACGCTATGCACACCACATGCCTGATTTCCACGTGCTGCCGATCTACGGTGGTGCCTCCTACGAAACCCAGACCCGCGCCCTGCGTCGTGGTGCCCAGGTTGTCGTCGGTACTCCGGGCCGCGTGATGGATCTGATCCGTCGCAAGAACTTGGATCTCTCCGGCCTGAAAGCTCTGGTACTGGACGAAGCTGATGAAATGCTGCGTATGGGCTTCATCGACGACGTGGACTGGATCATGGAGCAGTGCCCGAGCTCTCGTCAGGTTGCTCTGTTCTCTGCCACCATGCCGGAGCAGATCCGTCGCGTGGCCCAGAAGCACCTGAAGCAGCCCAAAGAGATCAAGATCGCCTCCAAGACTGCTACCGCTACCACTATTCGCCAGCGTTACTGGCAGGTAACCGGTCTGCACAAGCTGGACGCCATGACCCGCCTGCTGGAAGTGGAATCCTACGAAGCCCTGCTGGTATTCGTACGTACCAAGAACGCTGCCGAAGAGCTGGCTGGCAAGCTGGCCGCACGTGGCCACGCCTGTGAAGCGCTGCACGGTGACATCCCGCAGAAGCTGCGTGAGCGTACCGTTGACAAGCTGCGTCAGGGCCAGCTGGACATCCTGATCGCCACCGACGTGGTTGCCCGTGGTCTGGACGTTGAGCGTATCACCCACGTAGTGAACTACGACATTCCGTACGACACCGAATCCTACGTTCACCGTATCGGCCGTACCGGTCGTGCCGGTCGCAAGGGCGAGGCCATCCTGTTCGTGGCTCCGCGCGAGCGCCGCATGCTGCGCGCCATCGAGCACGCAACCCGTCAGGCCATCGAGCCGATGAAGATGCCGAGCACCGAGGACATCAACCAGCATCGTCTGGCCAAGTTCAAAGAGCGCATCCGCGAAACCATGATGGGCGAAGAGCTCGAGATCTACCACAACCTGGTAAACGAGCTGATCGAAGAAGATTCTGCCGATCCGCTGGAGCTGGCTGCCGCACTGGCCAAGCTGGTACAGGGCGACCAACCGCTGCTGCTGGATGACTCCATCCCGGATCCGCTGTTCAACAACAGCAACGATCGTGGTGGCTTCGAGCGTCGTGACTTCAACGATCGCGGCGGTCGTGACTTCGGTGACCGTGGCGATCGTCCGGCCCGTCGCATGCCGTCCCTGGAGCCGCGTCCGCTGAAAGACAACCCGGACGTGGAGATGGAGCGCTACCGTGTCGACGTGGGTGCCCATCACGGCGTCAAGCCGGGCCAGATCGTGGGCGCCATCGCCAACGAAGCGAATATCGAGAGCCGCTTCATCGGCAACATCGACATCGCTGACGACTTCTCCACCGTTGACCTGCCCAAGGGCATTAGCGCCGATGTGCTGGAAGTGATCAAGAAAGCCCGTGTTTGCCAGCGTCCGCTGCAGATCACTCGCTACACCGAGGTGCCGGCCGGTGGCAACACCAGCAGCCGTCCGCCGCGCGGTGATCGTCCGTTCCGTGGCGACCGTCCTTTCAACAAGGATCGCCGTCCGCAGGGTGACCGTCCGTTCAACAAGGATCGCCGCGAAGGTGGTTTCAACAAAGATCGCAAATTCGGTGGCAAGCGCCGCGAAAGCTGATTGCTGATCCCGTTATGAAGAAGGCCGCTCATTGAGCGGCCTTTTTTTGTGCCAGCCTCTCGCGAGGCGGTAAGGTGCTGGTGCGCCGAGGATAACAGGAAAACTGTGCTCAGAACCTTGTGGTGAGCGCTCAGGCTGCCATAAAGCTGTCATGCTGAGGAGATAGATGACGCCGACGTGGCATGCCTCACCATCGCCCTGAGGGTGGTTTGCTGGGTACCCGTCGCTGAGCGTTAGAAAAGGGGGGCATGCCGGCTAATGACACAACGGCGATGAGCAAGCCCATGCCCAACCAGCTGCTCCATGGGAAGTGCCGGGGAGGTGTTGCTCATACAGGCGATGGTCTGGCGAGAGTGCTCACCTGTTTTTGTCGTTGTTGCCGTTGTCGGCACCGATGTTTGTGTTTTCCGGAAAGCAAAAAACCGACCCTGAGGTCGGTTTTTTTAATTTGGCGGTGAGGGAGGGATTCGAACCCTCGATACGTTGCCGTATACACACTTTCCAGGCGTGCTCCTTCAGCCACTCGGACACCTCACCAAATTTTCGTTCGCTGCGCTGTTGCGCTGGAACGGGGCGTAATTTAGGGGAAAGGACTGTGTGGGTCAACCTCTTTTCCCCTTATTTTTCATAATCTTTTCCGAATGCCTAACCCTTGTGCAGAATGCCGGTTTTTTAAACCGGATCAGGGCTTGTCGAGGATGATCAGACTGTCCGGCAGCTCGTTTTGATCCCGGGTGGCCGGGAAGGCATCGGTCAGAATGGCGCTAACGCGCTCTACGCACTCCAGAAAACCCTGTTCGATCTCCTTGTTGCGCACTCGTGCCACGAAGTCGTCGATGATCTCCTGCCACTGGCCGTTGTCGATATGCTGGGCGATGCCGTCATCCACCAGTATTTCTACATAGTGCTCGGCGGCCGAGACGAAGATCAGCACCCCGAGCCGGTCGCGGGTGCGGTGCAGCCCCTGTTCGACAAATTGCAGGCGGGCCATCAGGGCCGCCCGATGCTGGCGAACCTTCTTCGGGATGAGCCGCATCTTGATGGGGGTCCAGTGGAACAGCAGGCTCAGCAGCAGCCAGACCGACCACTGCACCAGCAGGATTTCGTACCAACCGAGCCAGAAGCCGAGCTGGAACACCAGCAGCGGGGTGAGCATCGCCAGCAGCGCCGCCCAGAGGGTGGGAATGTAGCGATAGCCATCGCTGGCCGGGGCCAGCACGGTGACCAGTTCAGCATCAGTCTCTAGCTCCGCTTCGCGCACCTTGGCCTGAAGCGTGTGGAAGAACTGTTTAGAAATCATGATTTGTCTCTTTACTCCTGTTACCAGCCACCGGAAGCTCCGCCGCCGCCAAAACTGCCGCCGCCACCGCTGAATCCGCCGCCGGAGCGACCACCAAAGGAGCCGGCACCCAATCCACCAGCCATGTAGGTCGACCGACGTCGTCCTCCCGGCCCACCGCCACCCCCCCCGCGCAGGTTGTGGAGCACGATCATTGCAATCACCACCAGAATAAACAGCCAGGGGCCGCCACCGTTGTCACTCTTTGGCTGCTCGACCGGCTGATATTCCCCGGCGAGTGCCTTCATGATGCTCTGGCTGCCCGCCATGATCCCGGCCACCATATCGCCGCGCTTGAAGGCGGGCAGGATGCGGCCATGGATGATGTTGGCGGCGATGGCGTCGGGCAGGGCGCCTTCCAGCCCATATCCCACCTCGATCCGCACCTTGCGCTCATCCTGGGCGATCAGCAACAACACGCCACTGTTTTTGTCTTTCTGGCCGATCCCCCAGTGGCGACCGAGCTGGTAGCCGTACTCCTCGATAGTCTCCCCATCGAGGCTGTCGACGGAGACCACCACCAGCTGGATGCCGCTGCGCTTTTCAAAGGCGGCCAGCTGTTGGGTCAGTTGATGGGCCTGTTTGCGGGACATAAGACTGGCTTCATCCACCACCCGTCCGCTCAGCGTCGGGAAGTCCGGTGCCGCTTGCAGGGCACTGGCCCAGAGCAGCAGACAGGGAAGAAACCAGCGCAGCATCATCTTCATTGGAAGCTGACCTTGGGCGCCTCATCGGCACCGGGTTTGGCACTGAAACTGGGTTTGGCCTCCAGATCCGAGTAGAGCAGCTTGGACCAGATAACGCCGGGGAAAGTGCGGATCTCGGTATTGAACTGGCGCACCGCCTCGATATAGTCGCGGCGAGCCACCGAGATGCGGTTCTCGGTTCCTTCCAGCTGTGCCTGCAGGGCAAGGAACTGCTGATCCGCTTTCAGCTCGGGGTAGCGTTCTACCACCACCATCAGGCGGGAGAGGGCGCTGGAGAGCTGGTTCTGCGCCGCTTCAAACTCCTTGAGCTGGGCAGGATCGCTCACCTGTACGCTGCCGACCCGGGCACGGGCATCGGTGACCGCCTTTAGGGTCTCCTGCTCATGGCTGGCGTAGCCCTTGACGGTTGCCACCAGATTGGGAATGAGATCGGCGCGGCGCTGATACTGGTTCTCCACCTGCCCCCAGCTTGCTTTAACCTGCTCATCCAGGGTCGGAATGTTGTTCATGCCGCAGCCGGTCAGGCCGAGCAGCAGGGTCAGGGTCAACAGGCTCTGCGTGGTTCTGCGCCAGAGTGATGTGGCCATCTTGTTGTTCTCCTTTGGTATTTCGAGTCGATAGTGCGCCATGGATGGTGCACGACCAAGAGTGCACCACCATACCAGCTTGGGGTCAGTTGCCACAACGCGCAGGTAGCTCGGGTCGCTTGTTGATGCCGGAGACCTTGGGCAGTTGGGGCTTGTCTTTGAGCCAGGAGGCCAGCTCTTCCCCACAGCCATTGCCGGGCGGAATGGGAGCCTGAGGTTCGCAATCGGGGCTGCCCACCGGGCAGCGCAGCCGCACGTGGAAGTGGCTGAAGTGGCCCACCCAGGGGCGTAGCTTGGCGACCCAGGGTTCGTTACCAGCCTGTTGGCAGACCGCGGATTTGATCACCGGATTGACGAAGATGCGGGCCACCTCGGGTTTGCTGGCCGCAAGCCGCAGCAGGGTGAGCTGCTGTGGGCCAAAGCGCCCCGGCAACATCTTGTAGCTGGGTTCGTCGATCAGTGCCCACTCCTTGGGGGCATCCTGCTCCCATTTGCTGATGGGACGGTTGGCCATACGAAACCAGATATCGGCATCAAGTCCGGTCTGATGGCTGCGATGGCCAGAGGTAAAGGGGCCGCCCCGGGCCATCGCCAGATCAGCGATGTAGAGATCTGGCAGCCCGGCCATGCGGGTCTGGTTGGCCAGCGCTTGCAGATAGTGGATGAGGTCGGGGTGGCCGTAGTAGCGCAGCCGCTTGGTGCGGATCACCTGATAACCCGGCCCTTCAAGGGGTAGGGATACGCCGTTTTTCAGGCAACCGGCGGCATAACCACCGATGGCTTCCGCTTGCAATACAGTCGCCAGCAACAGGGACGTCAGCATGTACGTGCTCCTTGTCTTGCTTCGAGTCGGCTCAGCAATACGAACAGACTCAAACATATAAATAAATAGGCTGCGGCTACCAGCAGCCAGATCTCGTAGACCAGTCCGCTGGAGTTGGCCATCTCGGTACCGACGAAGGTGAGCTCCTGCACCGAGATAAGGGAAACGATGGCGGTATCCTTCACCAGCGCGATGAGCTGGCCGGTGAGTGGGGGCAGCATCAGCAGCATGGCCTGCGGCAGGATCACATGGCGCAGCCGCACCCAGGGAGAGAGCCCGAGGCTCTGCGCCGCCTCCCACTGACCACGGGGGATGGCGGCCAGCCCGGCGCGGACGATCTCGGCGACGAAGGCTGCGCTGATCATGCCAACGCAGAGGGTGCCTGAGATGAGGTTCTCCCAGCGGGCTGGTGGGCCAAACAGCGCCTCTTGCCACGGGGAGAGTGATACGGTGCCGAGCCAGCGGGAGAGGCCGCTCGAAGGCAGCAGCTGGTTGGCGATAAAGAAGTAGAAGATGAAGATAAAGACCAGCGGCGGCAGATTGCGGATCAGCTGGATAAAAAGGGTCGCGGGCATCACCAGCCAGGGGCGGCGGCTGAAGGCGGCTACCCCCAGCGCAGTGCCGAGCAGCAGCGCCAGCACCATGCCGAGCAGGGCGATGCGCAAGGTGGTGAGCAGACCGCTGAAAAAGTAGGGCAACTCGCCGTGAGGGCCGGGGGTGAACAGCAGGTCGAAGGCTTCATGCCAGCGCCACTGATAGGCCACCCCTATGTGCAGGCGGCTGGCCAGCCAGAGGCCAGCCAGCAGCAGGATCAGGGCGATCGCCCCATCCAGCCAGTTGATGTTCCGACATGGCCCACGGATGATGCGCCGGATGGTCTCTTTTAGAGCAATCAGCATCAGGGGTTAGCGACCTGTGCTTCCCACGCCAGCGACTTGAACCAGTAGTCATGGCGCGCCTTGAGCCAGCCATCGGCCTGACGGGCGGCGATCCACTCGTTGAACTGCTCAGCCAGGGCATCATCCCCCTTGCGCAGGGCACAGCCTTCATCGCCTTGTGCCAACGGCTCGGCAAACGGCATAAAGAGGGCATTCGGGTGGCGCAGCGCCTCTTGCTCGGGTTTCGGGGAAGAGGAGAGGGCGCCGTGGGCGCGGCCGTTCAGCACCTCCTGAAATACCTGTGACTCGTCATCGAACTGGCGCAGGGTGGCCTTGGGGAAGTGTTCTTTTGCCACCTGTACCGGTGAGGCGCCACGACGTACCGCCAGGATCACCCCGCGCTGGTTGAAGTCCGCCACGGTTTTCTTCTCTTTGGCCAGGGTGCTGGAGGCGGCCAGCTGCACCCCCGAATGGGAGTAGGCCTGGGTGAAGCGCACGCTCTTCTCCCGCTCGGGGGTGATGGTGAGGCCGCCGATGATGACGTCATATTTTTTCGCCAGCAGGGAGGGGATGATGCCATCCCAGGCGGTAGGCACGAACTCTACCTGCCAGCCGTTATCTGTGGCGAGGCGACGGGCCACGTCAATCTCGAAACCGATCAAGGCCCCCTGCTTGTCGCGCATCGCCCAGGGGGCGAAGGTGGACATGCCGACCCGCAGGGTACCGCTCTGCTCGATCTGTGCCTGGGTGTCGGAGGGGGCAGTTTCTGCCAGTGCCGGAGTGAGCAGGCTTGTCAGTAGCAGGGCAGCGCCCGACAGGGTGGTCTTGAATGACAGATTCATGGTTAGCGTCCTTGTTGATCCGGATTCAGGTGACGGGTCAGCGCCCGCGAACAGGCTGACAGCGTCAGGGTTAACAGCAAATAGAGGGCAGCTACGGTAAACCACACCTCAAAGGTCAGAAACGTATCGGCAACCAGAGTACGCCCTTCGTTGGTCAGATCGAAGATGGCGATCACACTCACCAGCGCCGAATGTTTGATAAGGGAGACCAGCTCGTTGGTCAGTGGCGGCAAGGTGATGCGCACCAGCTGGGGCAGGATCACCTTGCGCAGGGTGATGGCCCGTGACAAGCCAAGCGACTGGGCTGCCTCCCACTGTCCTTTGGGAATGGCCTGTACACCTGCACGCAGCACTTCGGCGGTGAAGGCCCCCTGATAGAGGGAGAGGCTCAACACGGCGCAGGCAAGGGGGGCCAATCCCAGCATGGGGCCCAGCAAGAAATAGAGAATATAGAGCTGCACCAACTGGGGCGTGGTGCGCACCAGCGCCAGATAGGCGATGGCGAGCCAGGGGCCGAGCCGAGAGGGGAGCAGCCGCAGGCTAACCACGCACAGACCGACCGCCATCGTGCCCAACAGACTGAGCTGCGCCACCTGCAAAGTGACCAGCAGGCCGTTTAGCAGGGGGCCGGCATAAAAGGTTCCCTCATCCCATTCGCCGAGAAAGGGCAATACCCGCGGCCACTGCCACTCATAGCCCATCTGGCGAGCGCCGCTATAGAGCGCCCAGCCGAGCAACACAGAGAGCATCACAGTGCCCGACAACCAGCCGAGCAGGCGGGGAAGATTGAGCCTAGCCATGATAGCTGAGCACCTGTTCGAGAAAGGCCCGGGTGCGCGGGTGACGAGGGGCGTTGAACAGCTGGGCGGGCGGGGCCGACTCGATGATCTTGCCCTCATCCATAAAGAGCACCCGATCCGCTACTTGACGGGCAAAGCCCATCTCGTGAGTGACGCAGATCAGGGTCATCCCCTCGTCAGCCAGCTCGCGGATCACATCGAGCACTTCGCGGATCATCTCGGGGTCGAGGGCGGAGGTGGGCTCGTCAAACAGCATCAGCTCGGGTTGCATACAGAGTGAGCGGGCGATGGCGACCCGCTGCTGCTGGCCGCCGGAGAGCTGGTGAGGGTACTTGTCGGCCTGCGCCTGAATGCGCACCCGCTCGAGCAGCCCGAGCGCTCGGGCTTTGGCCTCTTGGGGGCGCAACCCCAGGGAGTGCACCGGCGCCACCATCAGGTTTTCCAGCACCGTCATATGGGGGAAGAGGTTGAACTGCTGAAACACCATGCCGACCCGACCTTGCAGGCGGCGCAAGTAGGCGGGGGTTACCGGCTCGCCAAACAGGAACAGCTGGCCGTCGTCGATCCCCTCCAGCCCGTTGATGGTGCGGATCAGGGTCGATTTTCCCGAGCCTGACGGGCCACAGATGACCCACTTCTCTCCCCGTTCAATGGTGAGATCGATGTGATGAAGAGCCTGAAAGTCGCCATAGAATTTGTCGACGCCACAAAAGCGCACACAGGGTTGCGAGCTGGTCAAGAAGCGGGTTCCACTGAGAATCATTTACGCCATGGTATTGATTTTATAGGGGGATGACAAAGAAAACCCCCTTGTCAGCATCCTGATGGCTATTCACAATGGCGCCATTTCGTGATGACAGGAGCTTTTCATGCGTATTACATCCTTGCTTGCCGGTTCGCAGGTGCAGCTGTTGATGCCGCCAGCGGTTCGCTATCGCTGCGTCATTTTTCTGCTGTTGCTGGTGAGTTGGGGCGTGGTGGCGGCCTCCTTGTGGGATGGCTGGGGCGCCATGGCGCTGCTCAACTGGGTGGGCGTGGTCTTTGGTGGCATCACCGGGATCATGGTTTCGCTGCCCCGCAGCTGGCAGCCCTGGCGCCTGGCGGAGCTGGGGTGGGACGAACAGCATATCTATCTGCTCAATGGCAACAAGGATGAGGCGCTGGCGCTGCCCCGCAACCAGCTGGTGGCGCTCGAGCGGGAGCGGCGAGTGGGTCACGACGGCCAGTGGCTCGACTTCAGCCTCGATCTGCAGCTGAGTGAAGAGGAGCTGGCGGCGGCCATGGCCTTACTGGATCTCAAGGCGGGGGAGCTCCATCTGGTGAGCCCGTCTGTCTATCGCTTCGGCTTTAAACGGGCCTGGCACGGTCGCCGGAGGCTGGCGCAACGGTTGTCAGATCTGCAATCGGCCTGAGTCGACTATTTTCTCGACAATTCCCGGCAAAGCTCAGATACTGCCAGTGACTCGAATTGATCTTGTCTGCACTGTTAACCCAAGAGATCAATCACTTGACGACAGTGTGGAGAAGGCCACGGCATGAAGCCATGGCAGGTCCGGCATAGGGGTTGTGCCCTTACCGTTATGCTGGGAATTGCATAGAGAAGGCACCTTGAATCGAGAGTGGATGGCATGAAGATTTACGTAGGAAATCTGTCGTACCGGATGACGGCCGACGAACTGAAAACCCTGTTCAGCCAGTTTGGACAGGTCGACAAGGTTGATATCATCATCGACCGCGATACCGGCCAGTCAAAGGGGTTTGGTTTTATTGAAATGCCGGTCAATGGTGATGCCGAAAAGGCCATCGCTGGTCTGCATGGCACAGAAGTCGGTGGCCGTACCATCACCGTCAACCAGGCCAAACCGAAGACAGATGCTCCCCGTGGTCGCCCGCAACAGCGCCACCGCTAAGGTACCTCGGCAATAAAAAAACGGCATGGGTTTCCCCCATGCCGTTTTTGTTTCTGAATGTTTTGCTGTGATCAGGGGACGTCGTAACCGAGTGCCGCCTTGCGGATGCGGAACCACTGCTGGCGGTTAAGCTCGATGGATTCGGCGGCCACGGCGGCGGCAATCCGCTCCCGCTTGCCGGAGCCAATCAATGGCAGCGGCTGGCTTGGCAGCATCATTACCCAAGCGTAGACCACCTGCTCGATAGTCTGGGCGCCCACTTCCTGACGGATCTGCTCCAGTTCGGCACGCAGCGGGGCATAGGCGTCATCGCTGAACAGTCGGCCGCCGCCGAGACATGACCAGGCCATCGGCTTGATGCCAAGCTGCTGGCACTGATCCAGGGTACCATCGAGGGTCCCTTCCTGATGAAGCGGCGAGATCTCCAGCTGGTTGGTGACTAGCGGGAAGGGGAGGCGCGATTGCAGTAGCTCGAACTGACGGGCGGTGAAGTTGGATACCCCGGCGTGCTTGATCTTACCCGCCTGTTTCAGGGTGATAAAGGCGTCGGCCACATCATCGGCGTTCATCAGGGGATCCGGGCGGTGGATCAGCAGCAGGTCCAGATGGTCGGTGCCGAGCTTGCGCAGCGAGGCCTCGGCGCTGGCGATGATATGGTCCTTGCCGGTGTTGTAGTGGTTGAGAGCATGCTCCGGCTTGGCGGTGAGGGCGATACCGCACTTGGTGACGATCTCCATCCGGCTGCGCAGGGAAGGCTCGAGGCGTAGGGCGTGACCAAAGGCCTCTTCGCACTGGTAGCCACCATAGATATCGGCGTGATCGATGGTGGTGACCCCCAGATCCAGATGATATTTCATCAGATCGAGCAGAGCGGCCGGAGAGAGCTGCCACTCCATCAGGCGCCAGTAACCCATGATGAGGCGAGAGAAGGTGGGGCCTTGCGGATGCAGGGCGACACGGGATACAGACATGGTTGACTCCTTTAAAAACGCGATGCGAAAACGATGTGCAACATGGATGACTGCGGGCATCTTGGCCCCATGTGGCTGGCAAAGCAATAATGGACAGTGGCATGATTCGAACTTTGGTTCTGACCGAAGAGAGTTGGGGAGATAATTGGATGGAAGGATTTGCCGAGCGCTTGCAGAGCCTGATCGGGGAGATGAGCGTGAGCGCCTTTGCCCGCAAGGTGGGGCTCAGTGAAGCGCTGATCCGCAAATATTTGAAGGGGGCCGAGCCTGGCCTGGCGCGGGCCAACCAGATCGCCATGGGGGCCAACTGCTCGCTGGAGTGGCTGGCGACCGGATGCGGTTATCTCTACCGTCAGGCGGAAGTGGTGGACAGGGAGGCGCTGGCTGCGGCGCAGCAACTGCTGGGCGAGCAGCAACCCGGGGTGGGGCTGCCCGATGAGGAGGCGCTGGTCACCCTGCTCGCCTACTACCAGTTTTTGCGCACCCACAAGAAAGCGGACGGTTTTCTCGACTTGGCGCTGGCGCGGGAGTTTGGCCGCCATCTGGGGGAAGCGTGATGAGGAGCATATTACCCTTTGGTCGTGTCACGGCCGGTTGATTATTCTGATACGCTCTAAGCAAGATAAGTCTCCATGGAATGGGCGATGAGCTACTTGATCCTCGGAAGTGGTGCGCTGGGCTCGGCGCTGGCAAGAGAGCTGATGGCAAGGGGGGAGTCATTCCTGCTGGCCGGGCGCAACTATCCCAAAGGGATCGAGATGGAGGACTTCTTCCCGCTGCCAGATGTCGATGCCATCTCGTTCGATGCCTTGTTTACCCTCTACGATTGCGATCCGCTTCCCACCGTTGTGATCAATACCATCGGCGTGTTGCACGATGTCAGCTTTATGCCGGAGCGGCGGGTCGAAGAGGTGCACCCCAAGTGGCTGTGCGACAGCCTGCTGGCCAATGCCTGGCCAACACTGGCGCTGGCTGCCCGTTTCAGCCGGTTGATGGGCAATGACCATCCGCTGTGGCTCTGCGCCATCTCCGATCTGGCGGGCTCCATCACCGCCAATCTGGAGGGGGGACGTTACAGCTACCGGATGAGCAAAGCGGCCCTCGACATGGGGGTGAAAACCCTGGCCCTTGAGTGGACGCAGCGTTTCCCGCAAGCAGGGGTGGTGGCCGTTGCGCCCGGCTTGATGGACTCCCCGATGAATACCCCCTTTCTGAGCGAGTTGCCCGCGGATCAATTGCTGGATCCTGCCGAGGTGGCGGTGAAACTGCTCAATCTCATCAAGGGGTTATCATTGACTCAATCGGGCCAGCTACTGGATCTGAACGGTCAGCCGCTGCCTTGGTAAATCCCGCCTGCGGGTTCTACGGACGTCTATTGGCTTCACATTCTGCTCATGCGCCCCTTGCCAAGCGAGGGGCGCATGGCTAACGTCACTCTCCTGTTTCAGGAGGGATCTCATGCGCTATATCGATTTACGAAGTGACACCGTCACCCAGCCTACTGACGCCATGCGTCAAGCCATGCTCCACGCCGAAGTCGGTGACGATGTCTATGGTGAAGATCCGGGCGTCAACGCGCTGGAGGCCTTTGGGGCCAGATTGCTGGGCAAACAGGCGGCGCTGTTTGTGCCGTCCGGCACCATGTCCAATCTGTTGGCGGTGATGAGCCACTGTCAGCGCGGTGAGGGGGCCATCCTCGGCAACGCCGCTCACATCTATCGCTATGAAGCGCAGGGGAGTGCCGTGCTGGGCTCCGTAGCCCTGCAACCCTTGCCGATGCAGCGCGATGGCACACTGGCATTCGATGATATCAGGGCTGCGCTGGCCCCTGATGATGCCCACTTCGTCCAGACTCGCCTGATCTGCCTTGAGAACACCCACAACGGCAAGGTGCTGCCGCTCTCCTATCTGCAGGAGATGGGGGCATTCGTTGCCGAGCGCGGCTTGAAGCTTCATCTCGATGGCGCCCGGCTTTTTAACGCCGCCGTGGCCAGCGAGACCCCGGTCGAGGTGATCGCCGCTCCATTTGATAGCATCTCGATTTGTCTCTCCAAGGGGTTGGGCGCACCGGTGGGCTCGCTGCTGGTGGGCAGACACGACTTCATCGCCCGTGCGCGCCGACTGCGCAAGATGCTGGGGGGCGGCATGCGTCAGGCGGGGATTCTGGCGCAAGCCGGTCTGTTTGCCCTCGAGCAGCACGTGACCCGCCTGGCCGATGATCACCGCCGTGCCAAACGGCTGGCCGAAGGGTTGGCTGCACTGCCGGGCATCGAGCTCGACCTCTCGCTGGTGCAGAGCAATATGGTGTTCCTGCGGCTGCGTGAGGGGGAATCAGCCCCTCTGCTCGCTTTTATGAAGGAGAGGGGGATCCTCTTCTCCGGTTACGGCGAGCTGCGGTTGGTGACCCATCTGCAAATCAACGATGACGATATTGAAGAGGTGATCGACGCCTTCACCGAGTATCTCGGGGCGCGTTGAGACGGCTGGTGAGGTAGAGGTTATACCGAGACCTGTTCATACCGAAATAAAAGAGGGCGCCGCGGCGCCCTCTGTTATTTGCTGCAAGCTCAAGCCTGCCGCTGGCCGCTCATCAGCATGGCCTCATCGGTAGCGTCGTAGATCATCACCGCGATATGGGTCACCTGACCGCCGAAATCGGCCAGTGGCACCAGCGTCAGGTTCTGGAACATATGGGGGGCCGAGCCGGTAATGGGGCGATAGTTGGAGAAACGTAGCAGATAGGGCTTCTGCTCCCAGGTGCTGAAGGCGCGGTTGTTGAGCTTGAAGACCATGTTGGCCTTGCGCTCGAACCAGGCTCTGTCCACATCGGGGAAGAGCTCGAACAGTACGCCATCGCGCACGTCACTGGCCAGTCGGCCGCTGTGGCTCTCCATAAAGCCGTTCCACACCTGTACCTTGTACTCCTTGTCGAGCACTACCAGGCCTACGTCCAGGTTCTGGACTATGTTCATCAGCCAATGAAATTCACGGATTTCCATAGTCACTCCTAGAGCATGTGCATGATTTTGTTGTTCATGGTGGCGATGGAATCTTCGGTAAACAGCAGCAGCAGATCACACTGCACCGCGTAATCCTGGATCCGGTAGTTGATCTCGATGGCGAGCGTGCGGCGCCAGCGACTCTTGTTGGTGTTGATCAGCTCGTTGATGGGTCTGTGCTGGCCGAGCACCACCGGGTGCCCCTGACTGAAGGGGGTGTCGAGCTGGTTGGCGTAGCCGCGTAGGAAGGCGCCGATCAGCACGTTGGCGGTATCCATCAACAGCTCCAGTTCGGCGGTGCGATCCAGCGTCCCCTGATGGTTCATCAGCTTGGCCAAATCTTTGAAGCTGGAGTCATGGAACAGGATCAGCGCTTCACCGGCGATCCCAGCTCCGATAAACCCCTGACAGACGGCGGAGAGGGTATCTGAATCCGCAGCGGCCGAGAGGGCCATATGCAACTCTGATACTTCCAGCACGTTGACGTTGGGGATGGGCAGTACCACGAAGGCGTTGAGCAGACGAGCCAGCAAGTCGGCGGCCTGACCCATGGAGACGTTGGCCAGCTCCTGATAGACATCGCGGATTTCGGGGGTGATCTTGACGCCTGCATCGGCTACCACGCCGCTTGGCAAGGGCTCGGCTGCACTCGGCTGATTACCCGATGAAGCACTCCAGAAGCCATGTTGTTTGAGCAGGGCTAGCAGGGTATCTGGGGCGGCGGGCTTCTTGATGAAATCGAGCGCCCCCAGCCCCATGACCCGCTGATAGGCCTCAGGCTGGATATCTCCGGAGACCACGAAAACCTTGCTGCGTAGTCCTTCCCGTTTCAGGGTCTCCAGCACACCGTAACCGTCCATCTCAGGCATAGTGAGATCGAGAAAGATGAGATCCCCATGGCCCATCAGCACCTGTTCGATCCCTTCAAGGCCATTCGCCGCATAGTGCAAATCGACTTTCCAGTCAGCCGGTAGCGCTCGTGCCAGCTGTTTGCGGGCGAACCCGGAGTCATCACATATCAATACATTCATGGCGTTAGGCAGGCTCTGTTGGCAAGGATTGCTATAAGTGTGGCCCGCTAACAGTCAGATGCAATGTGGGAGGTTGTCACCCTGTGAAAATTGGTTATCCCATTGCCGGTTACGATAGCGTGCGGAGTATTTCTCAACAAATTCAGCGAACATCTTAACACGCAACGGGGCGAACTGGTGCTGGCAACACAACATGTAGAAGGGGCGATTGCCGGTCTGCCAGTCGGTCAGTACCGGTACCAGCTGCTCGTCATGGAGGAAGCTGCTCAGATAGTGCAGCGGGGCGTTGACTATCCCCAGATGACGCCGGGCTGCGCGCACGGCGGCCTGAGTCTGGTTGACGGTCAGTTTGGCGCTGCGTTTGATGCAGACGCTCTGGCCATCCTTGTCGGTCAGTTGCCAGTGCTGGTGTGGCCAGCAGTAGATGAGATCATGTTCTTCCAGCTGGCTGGGGTGGGAGGGGGTTCCCTTCTTGGTCAGATAGAGTGGCGAGGCAAACAGGCCGTACTCGATATGACCGAGACAGATCGCATTGGGCAGCGACTGGGGCAGCTCACCGTTGAAGAACACCAGATCCCGATCATTGTCGAACAGGTGCTGGTGATCATTGGTCTGGGTGATATCGAACTGTACCTCGGGATAGTGCAGCCCGAATTCGGCCAGCATATCGATGAGGATGGTGTTGGAGAGCGCGATCGGCGCGGCTATCCGGATAAGCCCGGTGATGTCTGCTTCTTTACCCCGGATCTCGCTGGTGGCCTGCTCGATTTGTGCAAGCGGTGTGCAGAGACGCTCGTAGTATCTGAGCCCTTCATCGGTAAGACGGAGTTTACGGGTAGAGCGATGTAGCAGGGAGCAACCCAGTTGCTCTTCCAGCTGGGAAATGCGTCGACTGATGGTGCCTGTTGGCATGCCCAGTGCGGCTGCAGCATGGGAGAATCCTCCCTCTTGCACCACCTTGACGAACAGGTAGAACTCTTCGATGTGCTTCATAAACGCTGTTCTGGGTGTAACAAGGGGGCAACCATAAAAAGAGCCTTATCGCTTGGCAAGGGTAATTCAGCGTTTAATTGATCTGGATTCGATTTCTACTGATACCAGTTTAAATTTTCAATTGTTCTCGAATGAGGATTATTTTCTGCGCCACAGTCATTGTTGCGAGATGTCACCCGTTAGCTCAAGAGAGAGAGGCGACATGGTATGACTACAATACGACCCAACCTCAGGAAAAAAGAGGATCGCGCTGGTCAAGAGCAGTTCTTTTTTTCGGCGATGTGAATGTGATGACAGTCGCATATTCATCATGCCGGTCTGGTGAAGGTAGATATTCGGTTTTGAGGTATTTAAGTTCCTTGTTAAGTCGCTATTTGGGGCCGGTTTTGCTCTTTTTTGTCTGTTTATTCAACGCGCTGGTTAATAAATGAAAGTTTTACGAGGGAAATGCCGGCACTTTTTTTAGTTGACTTGCTTGTCAGTAAATAAGTGTTTGTTGTGAATCGTAAAAATGTTTTTTGAAGTATCCAGAGTGCAATTCTTAGTGCTTGTTTTTGCTGGGGAAAAAAGTTAAAAACGAACGAGGGATTTGTTCTGATTGACAGGAGTATTGGCTGAGTCCTTTTTTCTGTGGCTGGATTGGCTCTCCTGTTGTTGATTTCTGAAATCAGTTATCTGCTTTTGGCCATCGCGAGAAATAGTGGCCGAGAGGTGTTGTCACCTTGCATTCTGCATACGGCGGTTTGCCCATTTGTTTTCCGGTTCACCAGTGACCATCCAGCATGAATGATTTTGACCAGATGAATACGCTTGACGAACGGTTACTGAAGACAATGGATGTTCTGCATACCCCTATCTGGGTGTATGACATCGAACATCACCATATTTTCTGGGCAAACCGCGCAGCACTTCCTCTCTGGGAGGCCACCTCCCTTGACGAGCTCTGTTCCAGGGATTTTTCGGCTGATATGGCCACAGCCATAGCGCTGTTGTTGCAACGCTACCTCGGTGATTTTCAGCAGGGGCGAAGTTACAACGAGTGGTGGACTATCTCCCCAAAGGGGGTCAAGAAGCAGATCTATCTACGCCTCTCCGGCATTCAGCTGGCTGGCCGTCTGATGATGATGACCGAGGCGGTGCTCGACTCCGATACCCTCTATCAGGAGTCCTCGCTGGCAACCGGTGATACCCTGGCCTGCCTGTTCGATAGCAATGGCGCGTTCGAAAGCGGCAACTATCACTTCGAGATGTGTTTCGGTCACCGGATCGCCACGCTCTCCCAGGTTTTTTCCGGTAGTGACGACAGTTTTTACCAGAAGCTCTCCCGACTCGATGAAGTAGTGACCGAAGGGGAGTGCCGAACCCTCAAGGGGATGCGCTGGTTCCAGTATCAGTTCCGCTATATCCAGCAAGGAGCACGGATCCTGCTCACCATGCGCGATATTACCGATCGCAAACTCGAGGAGCTGGAGCATCGCCACCTCGCATGGCATGACTCCCTGACCGGCCTGCTCAACCGTTATGGCTTGATGAAATCTCTCGAGGCCTATTGCGGGTTGGGGGAGCGTTTCGCGCTGGTATTCATGGATCTGGACAACTTCAAGCTGGTCAACGACAACTACGGCCATAAGGCGGGAGATCGCCTGCTGGAGCGGGTTGCCGGTCGCCTCAAACAGATTTGCCCCCGCGATGTTGAGCTGGCCCGTCTTGGCGGGGACGAGTTTACCGCGTTGGTTCCCTTGGGAAACCAGAGCGAACGAGCCCAGGATGTGGCCGATCAGATGCTCTCCCAGATGACCAAGCCGCTGCAACTGAGCGGTCTGCCGGAGGTAACCATCGGCGGCAGTATCGGCATTGCCATCTATCCCGATGATGCGGACGATGGTGATAACCTCATCACCCGCGCCGATATGGCCATGTATCAGGCCAAGCAGATGGGGCGGCTGCGCTGGCAGCGTTTTACCCCCAGCATGCAGCAGACCCTGCAGCGCAAGCTCAATCTCAAGCAGTTTCTGGCCAAGGCTATCGGTCGTCAGGAGCTGAGCCTCTGTTACCAGCCACAGGTCGATGTCGCCAAACGGCGTCTGATCGGTTACGAGGCGCTGCTGCGCTGGTATAACCCGGTGCTTGGCCATGTCTCGCCAGTGGAGTTTATCCCCCTTGCCGAAGAGATGGGGCTGATCCGCGAGATCGGCAGCTGGGTGCTCTCTACCGCGCTTGCCCAAATGGCCAGTTGGAAGAAGCGCCTCCATCACCGGGTGCCAGTCTCCGTCAACCTCTCTGGTTTCCAGCTCTCGTCGGCACTGCCCGGGCAAGTGCGCCAGCAGCTGGAGCTGCACGGGGTGGATGCCTCCCTGTTGACGCTGGAACTGACCGAAACTGTGCTTATGCTGGATATGAAGGGGTGCCTCGATATTCTCGATGACTTGAGTGAACTGGGGATCAAGATTGCCATCGACGATTTTGGTACCGGCTACTCATCCCTTGCCTATCTCAATCGCCTGCCCATCGATACGATCAAGCTGGATCGCTCTTTCGTGGTCGGCCTCAACCTGCCGGTGATCCGGGCGACTGCGGCCATGGCCACCAATCTGGGGTTGGGGATCATGGCGGAAGGGGTGGAGGAGCCTCACGAGCTGGCCGCACTGCAGACCCAGGGGTGCCATGTGTTCCAGGGATATCTGTTCAGCAAGCCGCTGACGGTGGCACAAGTCGAGGTGAGCGGTTTCGTGGTGGAGTGTCAGGTTGGGCGTTATCCACTGTTAGATGCCGTAATGGCAGAGTAACAAGTGTGCGTTAGACCACAACTTGGGATTTTATTCCGTAATATTTAATCAAAATTAATCATTATTTTGCGATCGGTCATGAGACGGATTGGCTGGAGTTGCTAGCATGCGACCTCATTTCTAGGGAAAGGAGTATTGCAATAATGAGTCATGCTGCTGTCAATGACCGTCCGGCCAGCCCTCCCAAGGGTTGGCTGAACCGTTTCCTCAATGGCGTCGAGAAAGCCGGGAACAAATTACCCGACCCCGCCATGCTGTTCCTCTATGCCTTGCTGATCGTCTGGGTCGGCTCCTGGGTGTTGTCACAATTCCAGTTTGATCTGGTCAACCCCCGTACCGGGGAGGCGGTAGTGGTCAACAACCTGCTGACCGGTGCCGGTCTGGCCGAGTTTCTCTCCACTATGGTGACCACTTTCACCGGCTTTGCCCCGCTGGGGATCGTGCTGGTGGCTATGCTCGGGGTTGGGGTGGCCGAGCAGTCCGGTTTTATCAATACCGGTCTGAAAAAGTTGCTCAAAGTGACGCCTGCCCGTTTCCTCACCCCCATGCTGATCCTGGTAGCGATCGTCAGCCACACCGCCGCAGATGCGGGTTATGTGCTGGTGATCCCCATCGGTGGCATCATCTTCCACGCTGCCGGACGCCATCCGCTGGCGGGGATCGCCGCTGCCTTTGCCGGTGTCTCCGGCGGTTTTGCCGCCAACTTCCTGCCCTCCGGCGGGGATGCGTTGCTGCAGGGCTTTACCCAGTCCGCCGCTCAGTTGCTCGATCCTGACTACATGGTCAACACCCTTTGCAACATCATCTTTACCGGAGCCTCTTCGCTGCTGATCATCTGCGTCGGCTGGTTCATTACCGAAAAGGTGGTTGAGCCGCGCCTCAAGCATGTGGCGCTCAACGAGGATCTGGAGAGTGCCGACGAGATGGGGCGCTACAGCGCGCAAGAGAGCCGAGCCTTCAACTGGGCCGGGTTTGCCATGCTGGCGGCTATCGTGCTGCTGGCGCTGGCGCTCTCCCCGAACGATTCCCCGCTGCGTGCTGCCGATGGCTCCCTGACTACCTTCGCTGCCCCCGTGATGAAGTCCATTGTACCGCTCATCTTCCTGCTCTTTATCCTGCCCGGGATTGTCTACGGCTTTGTCGCAGGCAGCTTCAAGAGCGGCAAGGATGTGATCGACGCCATGTCGGCCACCATGAACAAGATGGGCTCCTACATGGTGATGGCTTTCTTCTGCGCGCTCTTTATCAAGGCGTTTGGTGACTCCAATCTGGGCACCCTGCTGGCCCTCTCCGGTGCCGAAGTGCTCCATGCGCTGGCGCTGCCCGGTGAGGTGACTATCGTCGGGATGATCCTGCTCACCGCCACCGTCAATCTGGTAGTCGGCTCGGCCTCCGCCAAGTGGGCGCTGATCAGCCCGATCCTGGTACCCATGTTGATGGCGGTGGGGATCTCCCCCGAGCTGACCCAGGCGGCCTATCGGGTCGGGGATTCTGCTTCCAATATCATCACCCCGCTGATGGTCTTCTTCCCGCTGGTGGTGGTCTATTGCCAGCAGTATGTGAAGAGCACCGGGATCGGTACCCTAGTCTCCATGATGCTGCCCTACTCACTGGCCTTCCTGGTGAGCTGGACGATTTTCCTGCTTCTCTACTGGGCGCTCGGCTTCCCGCTCGGGTTGCAAGCCCCTTACGTCTATCCGGCCCCTTAAGCTGGGTGTGCGAGGGAGCCTTGGGCTCCCTCGTTTTTTTCGCTATGGTGTTACCTCATTTTGGAGGTGCCATGAATCAGACCATCGATCTTATCCTTTCCCATCGCTCCATTCGTCAGTTCACTGCCGAGCCGATCGCCCCGCAGCAGCTGGATGCCATCCTCGCCGCCGCCCAGTCCGCCTCAACCTCGAGCTTTTTGCAGGTGACCAGTATTGTGCGAGTCTGCGAGCCCGAGGCGCGTCAGCAGTTGGCCATGCTGGCGGGCAATCAACCCTATGTGGTGCAGGCGGCCGAGTTTCTGGTGTTCTGCGTCGATTACCACCGCCACACCCAGATCGTGCCCGAGGCCCAGACCGGCTATGCGGAGCAGTTGTTGATCGGTGCCATTGACGGCGCCCTGATGGCGCAAAATGCTCTGCTGGCGGCGCAGTCGCTGGGGCTGGGCGGGGTCTATATCGGCGGCATTCGCAACCATCCTGCCGAGGTGAGCGAGCTACTGGGCTTGCCCCATCAGGTGATCCCGCTGTTTGGCCTCTGCCTTGGCCACCCTGCCCAGCAGCCGGAGCAGAAACCCCGCCTGCCCAAGGGATTGGTGGTGCATCAGGAGCGCTACCAGCACGAGCTGGATCGCGACCTGCTGGCCCGGTACGATCAGCAGATCGCGGACTACTATCAGGCCCGCAGCAGCAACAACAAACAGCAGACCTGGAGTAGCCAGATCCGCGCCATTCTGGGCAAGGAGTCCCGCCCTTTCATGCTGGGATTCCTGCAATCGCGGGGCTTTAACCTCAAGTAATGGCGCTGATGGGCGATACTATGGGAGTGATGACCACCATGGTCATTTTCCCGTGATCCTGAAATCTTTCCCTGAGACCGGGTATACAGCTTGGCGACAAATCGTGGGCAAGGGGGGATCTACAGGCTACCTTAAGTAGATAAGCTGTTGTAGGATCACGCAATTGGATTGGGACAGGGGTTTGGACATCCTATGATTTTAACTTTGGTATTGCTGTCTATCGGCGCGCTCCTGTTTTTGGTTATCGCCTATAACGTGGTACAGCAATATAAGCAGAAGGCGGAGGCTGAAAAGCGTCACGCCGTTGCCAGACACAAGACGGTAGCTGACGAGACCGAAGAGGTACTGCTGAACGTCAATCTGGTGCCTTTCTCCAAAAACATGGTGTTGCTGTTGCAGCACCGGATCCTTGATGCCTATCGCGCCATCGCCCAGGTGATGCCCAACAACCAGATCAAGCAGCGCATCGCCGATGTGCAGATCCAGATCAAGAACGTGCAGGAAAATTACAGTGCGCAGGATGAGGGGCACTTCAAAACCCCCGAGTCTGATCGTCAGGCGATCCAGATGTTGCAGCTGGTAAAAAAGCTACGTGCCGTACTGCGTGTCGAGCACAACAAGGGCAAAATTGATCCGCAGGGGTTTGCTCAGGAAGATCGTCGTCTCGAGCTGATGCAGCTCAAAATCAACATCTCGAATCTGGTCAAGCGGGCGATGGATGCCCGCATTCAGGGCCAATATGGTACTTGCCGCCAGCTCTATACCAAGGGTCTGTCGGCCATGGCCAGCATTGGCGACAAGGATCCCTATCTGTTGGCTCGTGAAGAGGATATGCGTCAGGGGCTCAAGGAGCTTGAAGAGCTGCAGCAGCAAAACAGCGCGCAGGATCTGCAAAACATCAAGGACAAGGAAGCCGACGAGCTCGATGTCCTGTTTCAACCCAAGAAGAAATGGTAAGCATGTCCCACCCACTCGATTCCACACTGGGGCCAATGGCCCCATTTGTTTCTCAGCTGTTGACCGAACTGGCCGCTGCTGGCGTCACATTTTCCCAGCCAACGGTCGATCACCTCTGTTATCGGGCGGCGACCTTGCAGGAGTACCGCGCGCTGTGTGCTGTATTGGCTGAAGCGGGCTCCTTGCTGGTGGAGGGGATGATCGGCGGTCGCCCGATTGCCACTTATCAGTTGCATCAGCCACTGCTGGCTGGTGAGGTGCAGGTACCCTGTATCGAGCTGGCGGCGCCGAAACCGGGGCGCATCCATCAGGCAGGACTGGAACATATCGAGCTGGTGGTTACTTCACTGCAGGATCTGGTAGCGCGCTATCCCGAGCAGCCATTCAAAACCGGCAATATGCAGGATACCCGCAACCCCGATATCGGCCTGATGTTGCCCTCCGGTCAGATCAAGTTTCACTTACGCTCGCTGGCTGAGGTGATCGCCGAAGAGGTGGCGACCGGTGCTGTGGTCGCGGTGCCTGCGGATTATTTCGATCAGGAGTGATCCTGCGCTCAATGCGGTGCGAGCCTGACAGGCTCTTGAATAACGCAGCAAAAGGGGTCACCGGTGTGACCCCTTTTGCTATCTGGCGGTGCTGGGTTGCGAGAGCGCTATCTGCTCGTGGGTGACCCTGTTTGCGCTGAGCCTGTTACCCGTGTCGGTGGGGTTGCTGGGCGGGCAGTGGCGATTGGCTTCGCTGCTTGAGACGGCCGAGCCAGAGGCTCAAGCCGGCCGTCAAGATGAGGACCAGTTCAATACCCATGACCAGACCGCCCAGCTCGCCCTGCTCCCAGAAGGGGTGTAGGTAAAGTCCCCCCAGACTGGCTCCCAGATAGTAGGCTACCAGATAGAGAGAGGAGGCGAGGGCGCGGTTGTGTTCGACATGATGACCAACCCAGGCACTAGCGCAGGCGTGTGCCAGGAAAAAGCCGAAGCTGGAGATCAGCAAGCCACTCAGGATCCCGAGCAGGCTAGCTTGCAGTAGCCATAGACTGCCGAGGGCCATCAGGGCGATCCCGACCAGCAGCATGCGTTGTGCACCCCAGCGGTTGGCAAAGCGGCCGCTCAGTGAGGAGGCCACCGTCCCCGAGAGATAGGTGAGAAACAGCATGCCGAGCCACTGGGTGGGCAAGGAGAATGGGGGCTTTGCCAGCAGGAAGGTGAGATAACTGAACTGGTTCAGAAACACCATAAAGTTGAGTCCCCCGATAAGGTAAGCCCCTACCAGCAAGGGATTGGTCAGGTGCTGCTGCAAGGCGCGAGCAAATTGGCCGCGAACGGGGGCGCTCGCCACAAAGCGGGTCTGATGGGGCAGCAGCCAGAAGACCAGCGGCAGCAGTGACAGGCTGATCACACCGATCCCCAGAAAGGTATGTTGCCAGTCGCCAAACCAGCCCGCCAGCAGGCCGCCGACCACCCGACCGGCAATGCCACCGAGGGAGTTGGCGGCAATATAGACCCCCACCGCCGAGAGCAGCGCCCGTTTACTGAACTCTTCCCCCATATAGGCAATCGCAGTGGCTGGTAACCCGGCCAGCAGCGCGCCCTGCAGGATGCGTAGCAACAGCAGTGAACCAAACTGCTCAACCAGGGGGATCAACAGTGAGAGCAGGATCGCCAGGGTGAGGGTACCCAGCATGACCTGCCGACGGCCATGGCGATCCGCCAGTCTGGCGCAGATCAGCAAGGAGGCGGCAAGGCCTGCTGTGCATCCTGCCAGGGTCCAGCTGGCCGAGAGGGAGTTGACCGAGAAGACCTCGGCGATCAGGGGTAACAGGGGATGGGTCTGGTAGAGGTTCAGAAACACCAGAAAGGAGCCCAGGCTGAGGGCCAGGGTTGCACGTATCCACTCGCGACTTCCAACTTCAATCATTGCGTATTGTCCTGACTACTTTTGGTCAGGGTAGAGTCCTTGCGGTTATAAATATAATATATTTAAGTTATCTATCTCATAAGATGAATTGATACATGGATCTGAAACAGCTCACCTATCTGCTGGCGGTCAGGGATGCCGGCTCATTTACCAAGGCAGCCAACAGTCTGCATGTGGCACAACCGGCCATCAGCATGGCCATCGCCAAGCTGGAGCAGCAGCTCGAGTTGCGACTGTTTGATCGACAGGACCGTGCGGTACGGCTCACCCCAGAGGGAGAGGTGCTCTGTCGCCATGCCGAGCGTCTGTTGCTGCAGATGCATCAGGCCGAGGCCGAGATGGCCGAACTGAAGGGGTTGGAGCGGGGGGAGGTGCGGATCGGGATCCCCTACATGATGGGCTCCTACTATTTCCCCCCTCGTCTGATGGCCTTCAAGCACCGCTACCCCGGCCTCAAGATCCGGGTTGAGGAGGCCGGTACCCGCGAGCTGCTCAGCCGGATGGTGGATGGCTCCCTCGATCTGGCCATTCTCATCACCAGTGATCTCCCCCCCGCCATCGAGGGAGCACATCTGCTGAGCGAAGAGATGTTGATGGTGGTGGGCGACGATCACCCCTTGCGCGGCGAACCGGCCGTCACCCTCTCGCAGTTTTTCGCTCAGGAGCTGGCGCTGTTTCGCCGTGGCTTTTATCACCGGGAGCATATGGAGGCGCTGGCCCAGAGCCTGGGCGTTGAACCCGATATCGCCTTCGAGAGCAATCTTATCCCTCTGCTCAAGGCGGTGGTGCGGCAAGGCTTTGCGGTGACCACCTTCTTGCGGATGGTGCTGGAAGAGGAGCCGGATCTGAGTGGCGTACCCTTCGACCCGCCCATCTACCTCGACCTCTGTGTGGCGTGGCGGCGTGGTGATCCGCTATCCATGGCCAACCGTGCCTTGCGTGATTTTCTACTCAAGGAGCGCCCGGCCTGATGGCGGCGGGCCATTGCTGAAAGTTTGTTACTATTAACGGTGGGTTCGCTTGAGGGCTACACCATGAAACTGCAGCAATTGCGCTATATCGTCGAGGTGGCCAACCACAGGCTGAATCTGTCGGCCACCGCCGAGAGCCTCTTTACCTCCCAGCCCGGGATCAGCAAACAGGTGCGGATGCTGGAGGATGAGCTGGGGATCCAGATCTTCGAGCGCAGCGGTAAACACCTGACCCAGATCACCCCCATAGGTCGGGATGTGATCAAAGTGGCCGCCGAGGTGTTGGACAAGGTCGCCACCATCAAGGTAATGGCCAGGCAGCATGTGCATCCGGAGCAGGGAACCCTCACCATTGCCGCTACTCATCTGCAAGCCCGTTATATTCTGCCCGCCATCCTCAAGGATTTTACGGCCCGCTTTCCCAAAGTCGCCGTAACTGTGATGCAGGGGAGTGCGACGCAGTGCCGCGCAGCCGTGCATGATGGCGCTGCCGATCTGCTGCTGGCGGATGAACCGGAGGATGGGAGCGATCTGCTGATGCTCCCCTCTTTTCAGTGGCAACGGGGCTTGGTGCTACCCAAGGATCATCCGTTGGCCAAAGCAACATCGCTGACCCCGGCTGAGCTGGTGGAGTTTGCATTGGTGACCGATGGAAGGGCTCTCTCCACAGCTCAAGGCACTGATTGCGCTCATGCCGAGAGCCGGATCGCCTGCTGTGCGAGCGACAGCGATGTGCTCAAGACCTATGTCAGACAAGGGATGGGTATAGGGGTGATGGCAACCTTTGCCTGGGAGCTCCAGCGCGATAGCGATCTGGTGCTCAAAACGGCGCCCTGGCTACCAGGCGGTGTGGCCGCTATCGGGTTGCGCAGAGGGGCATTTTTATGCGGCTATCTCTACGATCTGATTGAACGTCTCGCGCCGCAATTGACCCGCGAGCGGGTCGAACAATACTGTGCTGCCCGCACTGGCGAAGAGCTTGAAGCTCTGCTGGCCAATCTGACCGTACCACAGCGATAGCTAGGGTCGTCCCAAGAAAAACGCCTCCGTTCGGGAGGCGTTTGACTATCTGACATTCGTCAATGCAGGCTCATTTTTTGAGCATGTGATCCAGCTTGTTGGCCTTGGTCGACAGATAGAACTCGTTGTGGGGATTACGCCCTTCCTGCAAAGGTACCCGTTCGGCCACCGGAATACCGAAGGATTCCATCGCTTTCATCTTGCGCGGGTTGTTGGTCATCAGTTTGAGAGACTTGACCTCAAGCTGCTTGAGCATGTCGGCGCAGATGGTGTAGTCGCGCATATCGGCGGCGAAACCAAGGGCCACGTTGGCTTCCACGGTATCGGCCCCCTGATCCTGCAGGTGATAGGCGCGGATCTTGTTGAGCAAGCCGATGCCACGGCCCTCTTGACGCACATACAGCAACACGCCACGACCGGCTTTGGCGATATTCTCCATGGCCGCCTGCAACTGGAAACCGCAGTCACAACGCAGGCTGAACAGGGCGTCGCCGGTCAGGCACTCTGAGTGGATCCGGCCCAGCACGGGCTCGTCACCGGTAATGTCGCCCATCACCAGTGCGGCGTGGTCTTTGCCTGTGCCGGTTTCCTGAAAACCTACCAGCGTGAAGGTGCCCCAAGGGGTTGGCAATTTGGATTTGGCCACGAGGGTAACGCTGCTCATAGGTTGCTCCTTACTACTAACGGCTCAAAAAAGGGGGCCAGTTTAGCGCGCCTTGTCAGGAACGACCATAAGAACAAGTCCCTGCATTGCTTAATGAAATCTCCAAATGAGATACAAGCACAGCTGTCCGGCGGGGTTTTGGCCCTTTGTGCGGATTGATGACTGCCAGGCTCACCACATTCGGGTATAATCGGCGCCCATTAACCCACCCCTTCGGGATGGGAGCAACACAGTGCAGGAGAGAAGTTATGCCTCAGATGGCCCCCGTAATGACAATTGATGGCCCCAGTGGTGCAGGTAAAGGCACCTTGTGTCAGCTGCTTGCTGAGAAGCTGGGTTGGCACTTGCTGGACTCGGGCGCCATCTATCGGGTGTTGTCCCTGGCCGCCCTGCATCACGATGTAGAGCTGGATAGTGAAGCTTCACTGGTGCCACTGGCTGCCAATCTGGATGTGCAATTTCAGGTTGAGGGCGATCTGGTCAAGGTGATCCTGGAAGGGGAAGATGTCTCCCGCACCATCCGCACCGAAGAAGTGGGTAATGCTGCCAGTAAAATCGCCGCCTTCCCCCGGGTGCGCGAAGCCTTGCTGCGCCGTCAGCGTGCTTTTCGTCAGGCCCCGGGTCTGATTGCCGATGGTCGTGATATGGGGACAGTTGTTTTCCCCGAGGCCGAGGTGAAGATTTTCCTCGACGCCAGTGCCGAAGAACGGGCCCAGCGTCGCTATAAGCAGTTGCAAGATAAGGGCTTTGATGTTAACTTTGAGCGTCTTTTAACCGAGATTCGGGAACGTGACGATCGCGACAGAAATCGCGCTACTGCACCCCTGAAACCGGCAGAAGATGCTCTGGTGGTAGACTCTACCGCTATGACCATAGATGAAGTGCTGGCAACAGTACTCGCCTATGCAGAGCAACAACTTGGTGATGCCAGCGCAAGCTGACATCCGGTCGTCTGCACCAAGGATGGCGCAGATTATTTAAAACAGCCCCGCTTGTGCCGGATTGCAAGTGGATGTTTCATTTGTGACATAAACAATGATCGAATCTTTTGCTCAACTCTTTGAAGAGTCCCTGAACGCCGTTGAAACCCGTCAAGGTTCCATCGTCAAGGGTACTGTCGTTGCTATCGAGAACGGTTTTGTACTGGTTGACGCCGGTCTGAAATCCGAGTCCGCTATCCCGGCTGAAGAATTCAAGAACGCCATGGGCGAGCTGGAAATCAACGTCGGCGACACCGTTGACGTGGCTCTGGACTCTATCGAAGATGGTTTCGGCGAAACCAAGCTGTCCCGCGAAAAAGCCAAGCGCCACGAAGCCTGGCTGCAGCTTGAGAAGGCTTACGAAGAGCAAGCTACCGTTATCGGTATCATCAACGGCAAGGTCAAGGGTGGTTTCACCGTTGAACTGAACGGCATCCGTGCCTTCCTGCCGGGTTCTCTGGTTGACGTGCGTCCGATCCGTGACACCGCTCACCTGGAAAACAAAGAACTCGAGTTCAAAGTCATCAAGCTGGACCAGAAGCGCAACAACGTTGTTGTTTCCCGTCGTGCCGTGATCGAGACCGAGAACACCTCCGAGCGCGAAAGCCTGCTGGCTAACCTGCAAGAAGGTCAAGAAGTTAAGGGTATCGTCAAGAACCTGACCGACTACGGTGCATTCGTAGATCTGGGCGGTGTTGACGGCCTGCTGCACATCACCGACATGGCGTGGAAGCGCGTTAAGCATCCTTCCGAAATCGTCAACGTTGGCGACGAGATCGCTGTCAAGGTTCTGAAGTTCGACCGCGAGCGTACCCGTGTATCCCTGGGTCTGAAGCAGCTGGGCGAAGATCCCTGGGTTGCTATCGCCAAGCGTTACCCGGAGACCACCCGTCTGTCTGGCCGCGTGACCAACCTGACCGACTACGGCTGCTTCGTTGAAATCGAAGAAGGCGTTGAAGGCCTGGTACACGTATCCGAGATGGATTGGACCAACAAGAACATCCACCCGTCCAAAGTTGTTAACGTTGGCGACGTGGTTGATGTGATGGTTCTGGACATCGACGAAGAGCGTCGTCGTATCTCCCTGGGTCTGAAGCAGTGCAAATCCAACCCGTGGCAGCTGTTTGCCGAAACTCACGCCAAAGGCGACCGTGTTTCCGGCAAGATCAAGTCCATCACTGACTTCGGTATCTTCATCGGTCTGGATGGCGGCATCGATGGCTTGGTTCATCTGTCTGACATCTCCTGGAACAACCAGGGCGAAGAAGCCGTGCGTGAATTCAAGAAAGGCGACGAGATCGAAGCCGTTGTTCTGCAAGTGGATCCGGAGCGTGAGCGCATCTCCCTGGGTGTCAAGCAGATCGAAGAAGACCCGTTCAACAAGTACCTGGCTGACAACAAGAAAGGTGCTATCGTGAAGGGTAAGGTTACCGAGGTTGATGCCAAAGGTGCCGTTATCGAACTGGCTGATGGCGTAGAAGGCTACCTGCGTGCCTCCGACGCTGCTCGTGACCGTGTAGAAGACGCCACTCTGGTGCTGTCTGTTGGTGACGAAGTTGAAGCTAAATTCATGGGCGTTGATCGTAAGAACCGCACCGTAAGCCTGTCTGTCCGTGCTAAGGACGAGGCTGATGAGCGTGTTGCTATCGATAACCTGAACCAACAAGAAGAAGTTGTGTTCAGCAATGCTATGATGGAAGCGTTCAAAGCCGCCAAGGGTGAGTAATCCTTGATGCAAGAAAAGGGCGGCATTGCGCCGCCCTTTTTTATCCTGGCAAAATGAATATTGCATGTGATCGGGGAAGGAGATTTAACGTTATGACCAAATCAGATCTCATCGAACAACTGGCAGCCAGCCGCATGCATATGCCGGCCAAGGATGTCGAAGCCGCCATCAAGGAGATCCTTGAGCAGATGGCGTCGACCTTGCAAAACGGCGACCGGATTGAAATCCGCGGATTTGGCAGTTTTTCACTGCACTATCGTGCGCCCCGTGTGGGCCGCAACCCCAAGACTGGGGACAAGGTTGAACTGACCGGGAAATATGTCCCGCACTTCAAACCTGGCAAAGAGTTGCGCGAGCGCGTCAACATCATTGAATAATGCAGAAATGGGCATACCTCGGGTATGCCTTTTTTCTTTTTGGCACCGATTCCTGTGCCAATCGTCTTGTTTCTTAAACTCTTTTCCCATTCACTCTAGAGTCTGCCTGCGATTTTAAGGATAATCAGCCTCTCATTAGATACTGACAGGGAGCTCTTATGAAGCGTATTTTGGCCCTCATTCCGCTGGTGCTGGTGTTTGTTCTGACCCTGGCGCTGGGCTCACAAAATGGCCAGCTGGTTCAGTTCAATTACCTGATCGCTCAGGGTGAGTTTTCGCTTGCCATGCTGTTGGGCTTCTTCTTCGCTGGCGGTTTTTTGCTGGGCTGGCTGGTATTCGGCCTGCTGTTCCTGCGCCTGAAAATGCAAAACCGCACCCTCAACCGCACCATGCGTCGTCAATCCCGCGAGTTGGAGCTGGCCCGGTCACCGGGTAAGGAATAATGTTCCTCAATGCTTGAACTGCTTTTCCTGCTGTTGCCCATCGCCGCCGGTTATGGCTGGTACATGGGTCGCAGGAGTGTTCGCCAGGACACCCAAAAACAGAGTAACCAGTTTTCCCGCCAGTATGTGGCGGGCCTCAACTATTTGCTGTCCGATGAATCCGACAAGGCGGTGGATCTCTTTATCCAACTGCTTGAGGTGGACAGTGAAACCATCGAAACACACCTCTCCCTCGGCAACCTGTTTCGCCAGCGTGGGGAGGTCGATCGTGCCATCAAGATCCACCAGAACCTGGTAACCCGCCAACTGACCCGGGAGCAGCGACAGCTTGCCCTGCAGGAGCTTGCGCGCGACTTTTTGGCTGCTGGTCTGCTGGACCGAGCGGAAGCGCTCTGGAATGAGCTGTGTGACGACAGCGATTATGAAGAGACGGCGCTGGCACAGCTGTTGATCATCCATCAGCAGTTGCGGGACTGGGATAAGGCCATCGATGTGGCGATTCGTCTGCAAAAATTCCAGGGCAAGAAGCTGGCCGACCCCATCTCCCATTTCTATTGCGAGCAAGCCGAGATCGCGCTGCGTGAGGGCAATAAAGGGGAGGGGCTGGCTAAGCTCAAACGGGCGCTCAGTATCAATCCGGCATGTGCCCGGGCCAGTTTGCGCCTCGCTGAGCTCGCCATGGCAGAGGGGGAGTATGAGCAGGCCAGCAAGGAGCTGCTGCGGGTGTTCGAGCAGGATATCGACTTTGCCTCCGAGGCAATGCCCAAATTGCTCGAGTGCTATCAGCAGTTGGGGCGCACGCCTGCGTTGATCCCACTGCTTGAGAAGGCAGTGGAAGATCACGCCGGTGTCAGCGTGACCCTGGCCCTTGCCAAGCTGGTTGAAGAGCGTGATGGCCTGAGCCAGGCCCGTTCGCTGGTGTTGCGTCAGCTGCGTCGTCATCCCTCGATGAAAGGTTTTTACCAGCTGGTGGGTTTTCAGCTGGCCAGTGCGGAAGAGGGGCCTGCCAAGGAGAGCCTCGAACTGCTGCAACAGCTGGTCGGCGAGCAGATCAAAATCAAGTCAACCCACAAGTGTCGGCAGTGTGGCTTTGCCACTCACTCGCTGTTCTGGCAGTGCCCGTCTTGTCGCCAGTGGGGTTCCATCAAGCCGATCCGCGGTCTGGACGGTGAATAACAAGCAATAGGATGTGAGATGCAAGATCCCAAAGTACTGGTAGCGCTGGATTATCAGCACGAGGCAGATGCCTTAGCGTTCGTTGAACGTATCTCTCCGGCCCAGTGCCGTCTCAAGGTAGGCAAGGAGATGTTTACCCTGTTTGGCCCGCAGTTTGTACGCCAGCTGGTGGCCAAGGGATTCGATGTCTTTCTGGATCTGAAATTTCACGATATTCCCAATACTGTTGCCAAAGCCGTGGCAGCCAGTGCCGAGCTCGGTGTCTGGATGGTCAACGTGCATGCCAGTGGTGGTGAGCGGATGATGCGTGCCGCCAAAGAGGCGCTGCTGCCTTATGGCGACAAGGCGCCATTGTTGATCGGGGTGACCGTACTGACCAGCATGGAGCAGTCCGACATGATCCCTCTTGGTCTGGATGTGAGCCCTGCCGAGCAGGTGATCCGGCTGGCTACCTTGACCAAGGCATCCGGCTTGGATGGGGTTGTCTGCTCTGCCAACGAGGCCCATGAGCTTAAAGCCTTGCTGGGTGATGAGTTCAAGCTGGTGACCCCGGGTATTCGCCCGACCGGTTCAGCGGCCGGGGATCAGCGCCGGGTGATGACACCCAAAGCGGCGGTCGAGGCGGGGTCCGATTATCTGGTTATCGGTCGCCCCATTACGCAGGCTGCCGATCCGGCCGCCATGCTGGCCAGCATCAATGCCGAGCTGGCTGGTGGGTAACAGGCTCACTCAGTGATACGCGGTGCAGGCCGAGCAACAGGCCTGCACCGGCCCCGATAAGATGAGAGCCGATGTGTACCCTGGCATTGATCAGGGTGGATATCGGGCTCTCTCCTGCGTTGTAGAAGTCCATCACCAGCTTGAGCCCCATCCCCGCTAGCAGCAGCCAGCCCGACGTGCGGCGTCCGTGGCGGATATCCTGCATTGCCCCCCAGACAAACAGGCCATGCAGCGAGCCTGATAGCCCCATGTACCATTGGGTCTGCGGGCACCACCACCAGATCCCCAAGCCCACTGCCAGCCAGAGTAGCAACATCAGCAGCGGCAGGCGAGCCCCATCCAGATAGTCGCGAAACAGGCTATAGAGGATGGCGAGGCCGCCCAGATTGAGCAGCAGGTGCCACAGATTGGTATGAGCCAGATTGCCTGTTATGATCCGCCACCCTTCGCCCCCGGCGATCAAGGGCCGATCGAAGGAGAGCTGAAGATTGGGAACGGTAAAGAAGAGTAGCAAGCTGGTGAGAGAGAGCGTGATAACCCAGAGCAATCCAGATTTGTCTGACAACATGAAACAGTCCAACGACAAGAACAGTCGATACTGTACACGTTGCACCCGAGCCCTCAAAGCCTGCCTGTGCGATTATATTGTGCCGGTTGACAATCACACCCCCCTCTACATCTTGCAGCACCCCAACGAGGTGGCACATCCCAAGGGGACTGCGGCACTGCTGGCGGCCTCTTTGCAACAGTGCGAGATCCATGTGGGGGAGGACTTTTCCCGCGATGAGTGGCTCAATGGGTTGCTTGCAGATCCTTCCCGTCGCTGCTATCTACTCTGGCCGGATGAGGATGCCATTTCGCTGACCGATCTTCGCCAACAGCGGGAGAGTGAATCCTCTGGCTCCGCATCCGTCGCCTTTATCTTGCTTGACGGCACCTGGCGCAAAGCCTATCGCATGTTGCAGAGCAACCGGGCACTGGCCCGTTTGCCCCGTATCGGCATTGGTGCCATTGCCGGTCAATATGCCATTCGCAAGAAACCCTTTCCCGATGCCCTCTCTACCATAGAGGCGGGCTATCACCTCTTGTCCCGGTGGGAGGGAAGGCAGGAGCACTATGCGCCCTTGCTGACCCTGTTCAATCGGTTGAATACCCAGTGGCAGGACTTTGCCGAAGGCCGCCGCGTGTGACAATTCAAGGAGTTATCAAGATGAAAAAAGCAGTCGTGGTTTTCAGTGGCGGTCAGGACAGCACTACTTGTCTGGTGCAGGCATTGGCCCGGTATGATGAAGTGCACGCCATCACCTTCGACTATGGCCAGCGCCATCGGGAAGAGATCGACACCGCGCGCCGTCTGGGCAGTGCATTGGGGATTGCCGCCCACAAGGTGATGGATGTAACGCTGCTCAATGAGCTGGCGGTCTCTGCCCTGACTCGTGACGACATTCCTGTCAGCTGCGAGCTGCAGGATAACGGGCTGCCCAACACCTTCGTACCGGGCCGCAATATCCTGTTCCTGACCCTGGCCTCCATTTATGCCTATCAGGTGGGCGCCGAAGCGGTGATCACAGGTGTGTGCGAGACCGACTTCTCCGGCTATCCCGATTGCCGTGACGAGTTCGTCAAGGCCCTCAATCAGGCGGTGTCGCTGGGGCTGGATCGCGGCATCCGTTTTGAAACTCCCTTGATGTGGCTCGACAAGGCCGAAACCTGGGCACTGGCGGATCACTATGGTCACCTCGACACGGTGCGCCAGCAGACCCTGACCTGCTACAACGGCATTGCCGGTGACGGTTGCGGCACGTGTCCTGCGTGTGAACTGCGCAGTCGCGGTCTGAACAACTATCTGGCCGACAAGGCGGGCATCATGGCCAGACTGTTTGAGAAAACCGGGCTGGGCGAGAAAAGCGCAGAGTGAGCCTGCGTCTTGCCGTGGCTTGAGGTATAATCCGCGACTTTTGCAACAAGCCGTGATCGAGATGCACTACCCAATCAACGAGATTTTCCAGACCATCCAGGGGGAGGGCATCTTTACCGGCCTGCCCGCCATCTTTGTTCGCCTGCAGGGTTGCCCGGTGGGCTGCCCCTGGTGCGATACCCGTCATACCTGGGTTGTTGATCCGGCTCGTGAAGTGGGCAAGGCGGCGGTGCTGGATCGCTCCAACGAATCCGATTGCTGGAGCCAACTCAGCACCGCGCAGATTATCAAGAGCTTTGGCGATCTGGGTTATCAGGCGCGCCATGTGGTGATCACCGGTGGGGAACCCTGCCTCTACGATCTGCACGAACTCTCGTCAGCCCTGCTGGCGGCGGGTTATCAGGTGCAGATTGAAACCAGTGGCACCAGCGAGGTCAAGACTCATGAGCAGACCTGGGTGACAGTCTCCCCCAAGATCGGTATGAAAGGGGGGCTGCCTGTGCTGGTCTCGGCGCTGGAGCGGGCCAACGAAATCAAGCATCCGGTGGCCACCGAGCACCATATTGAAGAGCTGGATACGCTGCTCGCTACCGCTACTCTGCGCCCTGATGTGGTCATTGCCTTGCAGCCGATCAGCCAGAAACCACGGGCCACCCAATTGGCGATGGATACCTGTATCGCGCGTAACTGGCGACTCTCAATCCAGACTCATAAATATCTGGATATCGATTAATATGGATTGGCTATCTGACGAGCAGGTGCTGCTGACCCTGACCAACAAGATGCCTTACGGTAAATATCAGGGGCGGCGTATCATCGATATTCCCGAGCCCTATCTGGTGTGGATGGCGCGCAGCGGTTTTCCGGCGGGTAAATTGGGCCAGACGCTGGCGTTGGCTTACGAAATCAAACTCAATGGACTCGAATCCATGATTATTCCCATTATTAACAGGATGTCGGTATGAGAATATATACGAGGCAGGGCGACAAGGGCATGACCCGGCTGGCCGATGGTATCCCATTGCCAAAGGATCATTTGCGAGTCGAGACCTACGGTTATATCGATGAGCTCAACTCCCATATTGGCTTGCTGATTTGTGACGTGCCGTCGCAAGAGATCGGTTTATTGGCTGATTTACAGCTGTTGCAACAGGAGTTGTTTGATCTGGGGGGGGAGTTGGCATTCTCCAGCGACGCCCAGAATGAATCGATTTGGCAGGTTAATGCCGCCTGGACCAATCGCCTTGAACAGCAGATAGATCGTTATAGTGAGCCATTGCCACCGCTGCGCCAATTTATATTGCCCGGTGGTTCCCGTGCCGCGGCGCAAGCACATGTGGTGCGTACTCTGGTGCGTCATTGCGAGCGCTTGCTGCTGACATTGAGCCGGGAAGAGCGGGTCAATCCCGAGGTGCTGCCCTATCTGAACCGGATGAGTGACTGGTTCTTTACCGTTGCCCGCTATCTCATCTGCGTAGCAGGGGATCGTGAAGTGCTGTGGGTTAAGGCAGCAGATCGCCCGCAATCGGCTATCTGATATTTCACGTTTAAGCTGCAATAAAAAAACCTCGCCAAGGCGAGGTTTTTTTATTCGCAACGCAAAAGCTGTCAGATAGCAAAATCTTCCAGTGATTTGCCTGCTGCCACTGCGCTGGCAATGACCGAAGGCATACGGCCCTGGCCGGTCCAGGTTTTCTCTACGCCATTATCCTGATAGCGATATTTGGCCGGACGTGGCGCCCGCTTGGCTTTTTCTGATTTGCCGGGGTTGGTAGCGACAGCGCTTACCAATTCTGCCGGGTCAATACCGGCGGCTTTCAGCATTTCGCTATATTCGTTAATTTTCCGCAGATGCTCTTCACGGGCCTGACGCTCGGCAGCTTCATCCTGCTGACGTTCGGCAACGATAGTAGAGAGTTTTTCCAGTGCCTCTTCCAGTTGTTCCAGAGAAAGCTCGCGGCAGGTCGCACGCAGACTGCGGATATTAAGCAGTACCTTTAAAAATTCATTCATAGGAGTTACCACGTCGAGTCAGAGAAAAATAATATGTTCCAGCAGATTCTTGCTTGGCGATTTAAATAAGTCAAGCTGGGTTAAATATTATATCCGTGGGGAACATCAATACAGATATTTAATATGGCCAGCAATAGGCTTGGTGATTGGATGCCAATGAAACCGCAGCAGGTGAAAATAGCGTCAAAGCTGGCGTTGTTGCATCATTTGACTACCATTTTCCGACCTTGATCTGTTTATCATGACTATTTAATCAAAAAACTTGCTATAAGCCGCCATCTCGATAAAATGTGCGGCGAATACCTTTAAGTAGAGGCGCGCTGCCTATGAGTATTTGTGCGGAGGGTGATGCCTGTGATGCACAAGGAAAGGAGTCAGCGCCGAAGTGGCCAGGCCATCATACCGGGCTGCTGGTTCTGCATCTAATAGGTGCAGGACTGCCATAGTCATCCACTATGGAGCGCTACCTGAAGGGGCTGAGGAGTATGACCTCCCCATAGGTTTTGTTTCTTTAGATCCTCTCGGTAGATCTCCACCTGTAATCTTTAGGTGCAAAGAGATCATGGACATTAGTCATTTCGCCGACTCCGGTTGGTCCGTTCTTCCCCCCCTGTTGGCTGTCGCGCTGGCGATCATGACCCGCCGCGTGCTTCTGTCCCTTGGTGTGGGCATCGTCACCGGCAGTTTGCTGCTCAATCAGTTTTCACCCCTCGAATCCCTGCATTACATGTTGAATACCGTGCTCAAGATCTTCTGGGTCGATGGCGCGCTCAATCGTGACAACGTCAACATGATCCTGTTTATGCTGCTGCTGGGTGGCCTCATCAGCCTGATGAGCGTCTCCGGGGCGACCCGTGCCTTTGCCGAGTGGGCCGAGCGTCGTGCCAAGACCCGCAAGGGCGCCAAAGCGCTGACTGGCATGATGGTGTTTGCCTTCTTTATCGATGACTTCTTCCACAGCCTGTCGGTGGGGGCTATCTGCCGTCCGGTGACCGACCGCTTCCAGATCTCCCGTGCCAAATTGGCCTATCTGCTGGACTCCACCGCGGCGCCGGTCTGCGTGCTGATGCCCATCTCCTCCTGGGGGGCTTATATCATCGCCCTGGTTGGCGGCATCATGGCGGCCCACGGTCTGACCGAGCAGAGCCCCATCGCGGCGTTTGTCGAGATGATCCCGATGAACCTCTACGCCGTCTTCACCCTGATCATGGTGTTGGTGGTGATCGCCTGTCAGCTGGATATCGGCCCGATGCGTCAACACGAATCGTGGGCGCTGGAAGGCAAGCTGTGGGATGAGTCCAAGGGCCGCCCCATCGGTCTGGATATGGAGAGCCCGGAAGAGAGCAACGGCGGCATGATCGACATGGTACTGCCGATCCTGACCCTGACCGCCGCCACCATCTATTTCATGATTGATTCCGGTGCTGCGGTGCTGAGCGAGAAAGGGCTGCCGTTTAGCGTGCTCGGCTCGTTCGAAAACACCAACGTCGGCTCTTCGCTGGTCTACGGTGCCCTGTGCAGTCTGGTGGTCTCCATCGGTCTGGCGATGCGCCTGAAGCTGGGTGCCAAGAACTGGATCAAGGCCGCGCCGCAGGGCGTCATGGCCATGCTGCCAGCCATCAACATCCTGCTGTTTGCCTGGACCATAGGTGCCGTGGTGCGTGACGTTGAGACCGGCAAGTATCTGGCTTCGCTGGCTAACGGCAACCTGCCGATCGAAGTGCTGCCTGCTGTGGTCTTTATCCTCTCCTGTGCCATGGCGTTTGCTACCGGCACCAGTTGGGGTACCTTCGGCATCATGCTGCCGCTGGCCGGTGACATGGCCGCCGCCAGCGACATCAGCCTGATGCTGCCGATGCTGGCGGCGGTACTGGCTGGCTCGGTGTTCGGGGATCACAGCTCACCCATCTCCAGCACCAGTATCCTCTCTGCTACCGGTGCCGGTTGCCATCACATCGATCACGTGATGACCCAGCTGCCCTATGCACTGGCCATCGCCTTCGGTGCGGCCATCGGTTACCTGGCGATGGGCTTGATGCACTCCAGCCTGGCCGGTTTCAGTGTCAGTGCCCTCTGGTTCGTGCTCTTTACCGGCTATCACCTGAAAAAGGCCAAAGCGCGGCCAGTGCTGGCCACCGCGTAACATTTATAGAGCAAGGGGCCCGCGGGCCCCTTGGTTTTGTCAGGGGCTTTGGTTAGCATGCGCCCCATAAATTCAGTTTCGGAACAGTATCATGGCTTCACTGCACTACAAATTTGCCACCATGAATTCAGGCAAATCCACCCAGCTCATTCAGGCGCACTTCAACTATCTGGAGCGGGGCATGCATCCTCTGGCGATGACGCCAGCCATCGATGACCGTTTCGGGGTCGGGGTGATCAGTGCCCGAGTAGGCCTTGAACTGAAGGTGGACGTGTTCAGCGACAGCTGTGATCTGTTTGAAATGGTGAAAGCGCGCCATGCGAAGAAACATATCGATGTTTTCATCGTGGACGAGGCCCAGTTCCTGACCCGTGAGCAGGTCTACCAGTTAGCCCGCATCGTCGATGAGCAGGATATTCCGGTGATGGCCTATGGCCTCAAGACCGATTTTCGCGGCGAGCTGTTCCCGGGCTCCTACCATCTGCTCTGTCTGGCCGACAAGTTTGAAGAGCTGAAGAGCATCTGTTGGTGTGGCAACAAGGCTCACATGAACTCCCGGGTCAATGAAGCGGGGCAGGTGATGCGTGATGGCGAACAGGTGGAGATCGGTGGCAACGATCGCTATGTGTCGCTCTGTCGCAAACACTATCTCGAAGGTCGGGCTTACAAGTAATTCGGCTGCGATATTTGAATCGTTGAGCAGGGCGCCAATCTGGCGCCCTTTTTATTTTCCCCAACTTCTATCGCTGTGGTTCAGTCGATCTCGATATCCACCGGCGCAATGATGGGGTCGGCCACCGGCAGGCGTTGAAACAGCTGGCGAAAATGGTGCTGTACCCGACCGATATCCACTAGCGACATGCCGGAGGCAAAACCGAACCAGACATAGAGGCCGGTGAGATCGCGAAACATCGGCGGCAAATAGCGGGGTGCGGCAATCAGCCCCTCCAGATAGTGCTGATAGAGCACCGGAATGTCATCCAGTGTCACCTTGCCGACAAACAGCATCGGCAGGATTTCGGGCACCCCTTCCAGTACGGCGCTGCGGATGAAGTTGACCGTCTCCACATAGCCACGCACGTAAGAGAGATCCTTGGTAAAGCAGGCTCCGCCGCCCACCATGCCGCCACGAAAGACCCGCTGGGTGATCTTGTAGGCGTCGTGCTCGCTGGTGCCCTGCTGTACGAAGTGCTTAAACACCTCGATAAAATCGGCGCCGCGCTCGGCCATGTCGATGGCCATCACCCGATCGGAGATGCGCTTGGCCCGATCCGGAAAGGAGCTGAAGGTGAGGGTCTCTATCAGGACAGCCAGCCCCTCCTGACAGGCGGTGATCCGCGGTGAACCGGCGCTCAGCCAAGTGGCATAGGGCTGCTGGCGACCGTTGAGGGTGGTGCCGACATGGACCCACCCCTCGTGCACCTCCAGCACCTGCAAGTCCAGCTCGGAGAAACGGGCGTGGGAGTTGAGCTTGATGTAGTCGCCACCGGCAGCGGCATCGGAGACAATCCCATCGCTCAGCTTCACCTGCACAGTGCCGTCACTGAAGTAGCTCGACAGCTTGCCCTGCAGTTTGGCGACCGCGGCCTCTCCTTCGAACTCCTTGGGGTAGGGGCGCACTAGATGGCGGGCGCCGGGCAGGGAGAAGATATCGCACAGGCGGGCGCCCAGCTCCTTGAGAGTCTTGCGATCCCCGCGCAGGTGATCGCTGGCAGAGCCATAAAGCAGCTGGCTGTAACGCTGAAAATCGGGTTGGCCGCGCTGGCGCAGCATCTCGATCACCACCATGTACTGATCGACCGTCTCTTGCAGGATCCGGCCAAGATCGTCCTGTGGCCCCAGTTTTCTGCGGATCCTGTCCCGCAGCTCCTTGAGTTCCAGATACTTGTTGCGCGGATCGAAGCCGAGGGGGAGGGCATCATAGAAGTGCCTGTCGATAGCGGGCAGCTCCCTGCCACCGCTTGCCAGAAAGCGATCCTGCAGATGGCGTGGCCATTTGATGGCATCCAGAATGCGGATGGGTTTTTGCAGGGTGAGCAGCTCATCCGAGAGTGATTTCAGATGAAGGCGATACTTTTCTTGGATAGTCATGGGGCCCCCTGTGGGGCAAGCGTCGTCGTGGATTTGGCTGAGTATATGCATAGCTCTTGCCAAAAAGAAGCGAGCCGCAGGGTTATTGGGTTGGCGTGCTTTTTGTTGATAGCAAATTGGTTTAGACTGCGCCCCTTGATCCCAATCTTGTCGTGGAAATGATGAATATCCCCAGCTCCGAAATGATAATGCGTTGGTTGCAACAGGCTCGTATCGAGCACTATGTCTGCGACCAGTGTCACGGTATCCACATTGTCTCTTTGCAGTCGGTCGATGGTATTCAGGAGAGCCGGATCTTCGTGGAAGAGGAAGGCCTGCTGTTCTCCTCCGAGCTGGAAGTGCGCCCCTCCGCAATGCTGCCGCTGGTTGCCGAACTGGGCCGACTCAATATGCAGTACCCCTCCCTCAAGGTGTTCCTCGATATCATCGATGACAACCTGCCGCGGCTGGTGGTCGGGCACACCGTCTTTACCAAGGCCGGACTCAGCGTCGAGCAGTTCCTGCTGTTCGTGCAAAGCACCATCGCTGCCACCCACGAACTGGTTGCCGAATGCGAACGTTCCGGCTTCCTCAACCTGCCGGAAATCCAGGTTGCACCGGAATCTGTGCATTAAGTGTTCGAACGGTTCGCCAGGTGAAAAAAGCCGTTGACGCGGGCGGGGCTTTCCCCTAAATTACGCCCCGTTCCAGCGCAACAGCGCAGCGAACACCGTGTTGGCTGAACACGTTAAACCACAGACCAAAATTTGGTGAGGTGTCCGAGTGGCTGAAGGAGCACGCCTGGAAAGTGTGTATACGGCAACGTATCGAGGGTTCGAATCCCTCCCTCACCGCCACATTGCAAAGCCCTGATGGAAACATCAGGGCTTTTTGCTTTCTGGCGCAATCCCCGCGTGGTTGCTGGCATAGGAATGCAAATCCTCATTGTTGATAGCCCAGCATCTGGCTGAACCTCTTGGGCAATCGTAGTGAAAAGCCTCGGTGACTTTGACGCCACGGCCAACCCATTGGTCGATCCTTTTAAAGTTTCCGCCCAATTCAGTAAAAGGGCCTCTCGCAAGAGAGGCCCTTTTCATTGCTCGCTGATTTGCCCTGCTCGGTACTTGAAAGGCATTCCGTGGTGATACGGGTTAATGCTCCACAGTCAGCGGATCCGGGGGCAGGTTCAGATGCTTGGTGATGGCCTGATAGAGCTGGGGGTAGTTATCGTCAAAATGGTGTCCTCCCGGCAGGGTGACGGTGGTGACGTTGGGTTGGTTGAGACGGGGGCAGAGGCGGTCGCCGTTATCGTCATCGGTTCCTTGCAGGCAGAGCATCGGCAGGTCGCGGATGGTTTTCACCTGCGGTTCGGTCGGGTAGCTGCGCACCTTGTGGGTCAGCATATCGCTGACGTGGATCTCGAAGTCCGAGCTGGTGGAGGGGGAGAGCATCACGGCCCCGACCAGCCCCTGACGATAGTGCTCCGGCAACCGGTTGATGACGAAGGGGACAATCTCGGCACCAAACGAGAAGCCTACCAGCAGCCAGTGAGGGCGCTGCCAGCGAGTCTGGTAATCATTGAGGATCCGCTCCAGATCGGCGGTCACCTGCTCCGGGGTTTTCTTCTTCCAGTAGTAGGTGAGGGAGCTCCAGCCCACGACCGGCATGCCGTTCAGCTGAAACTGGGCGCTCAGCCCCTTGTCGAGGGCCGCCCAGCCACCATCGCCGCTGAGAAAGATCACCATGGGGGTGTCGGATGACTGCTTGACCGGCAGCTCAATCAGGCTCAGGTCATCCTTGACCGGGGCGGCGTGCGCCGCAAAAGATGAAACGGGCAGTACGAGACTGAGTAACAGCAATATCAGGGCTCTCATTGGCCATCCTCCTATTTCTTGATCAGCCCTAGCGGGCCGCGGCTAATCAGGGTGATCAGGTGAGTCAGGGTTCTGGGCAGTACCAGCTTGCTGCTGCAGAGCAGGTAGCGGGGTTCCCAGCGGGGCGAAAATTTCTCCTTGTAGCGTCTGAGCCCCTGAAAGTTGTAAAAACGGCTGCCACGCACAAACAGGGTATTGCCAAGGCGGGCCCAGTAGCTGTTGAGCGGGTGATCGTTGAAGCCGGACATGGGGGCCATCCCCAGATTGAAGCTGGCGTACCCTTGCGCCTTGCCCCACAGCAGCAGTTCGACAAAGAGAAAATCCATGATGGGGGCGGTGCCGGTATCCAGGCTGTAGCGCATCAGATCGATGGAGAGCATCTCCTTGTTATCGCTCACCCAGAGGTTGGCAAAGCCGACGATCTGCCCCTCGTGCCACACCAGCGCAGCCGGGCTCAAGGTCAGGTAGTCAGGCTCGAAACGGCCGACCGAGAAACCCTTCTCCTTGCCCATTTTGCTCTGCAGCCAAGTATCGGAGACGGTCTGCAACCTAGGCAGCAGGGGGGCCACGGCGCTTGCCTCGACCTCCTCGAAGGTCAACCCTTCCCGTTTGCCCTTGGCGTGGCTCTGGCGCAGGTTGCGCAGCCGGCTGCCAGCCAGATCGAAGGTGGCCAGATCGACCATCGCCTCTTCACCGAGCTTGAAGGGGATCAGCCCCAGCTCCAGATAGAGCGGAAGATAGCGGGCCGAGACCTGATAAAAGACCGGATTGGCGTCGTGCTCGTCGCATCGCTCGCGAAATTGCCAGAGCAGCTCTTCGATCTGCTCGGGGCGACCGACGGGATCCCCCATCACAATCCAGCTGTTGCCCTCGATGCCATACATCAGGAAGGCGTCGCCGGCGGGGTGGAACAGCAGGGACTTGTCCTGCAGCTGGGCCAGATAACCGTGGATCCCCCCTTCGCGAACCACCAGCTCGTGAGCGCGCGCCAGCGTCTCCTTGTCCGGTTTTTCACCGACCACGCGCAGCGGCGCAAGCAGCTGGGCAGCCCCGGCCACGGCCAGCACTGCCACCACGCTCCCCATGGCGCGCAGGCCGCGGGCAGCCCCGCCGTGGGGCGAGAAGTGGAACCAGAGGGCGTGGTCATACTCCACCTGACGGTAGGAGAAGAGCAGCAGCCACAGCGCCCCCAGCAGCACGGCGCCGACCGAAATGAGCCAGCCCGGTGTGTACTGGGGATAGAGCAGCGACCCCTTGCGATAGAAGAGGGAACGGCAAGGGGTCATGATGAGCAGGAAGCTGCCGAGCAGCAGGGCTGACTCCCAGTCACCCCCCTTGAGCAGGGAGAAGGCGATACCCAGAGCCAGCAGCAGCTGGGTGATGCGAAACGCGGCGTCGTGACGGCGATAGAGGCTGCGCGCCAGCAGGATCAGGAGGATACCGCTCACGCTGCCGAGCACGTGGGAGAGCTCCAGCAGATGGAGCGGCAACACCTGCAGCCACACTTCGATGTGGCTGCGCATGGTCGGGATCATGCCCGAGCAGAGCAGCAGGCTACCGGCGGCGAAGGTTCCCATGCTGATAAGGGCGGGAAGAAATTCGCGCACTGCGCTCATCAGCCCCTGTAGCCGCTGCCAGCGCGCTTTTTGTTGCAGCATCTCCTGACTCGCAAAGAGCAGCAGGGCACAGAGAAAGGGAAGCAGGTAATAGATGCAGCGATAGAGCAGCAGCGAGGCGAGCAGCTTGTCGGTTGGCAGGTAGTTAGCCAGCAACAGGCTCATGCTCGCTTCGAACACCCCGATCCCGCCCGGCACGTGGGCCAGCACCCCTAGGAAGCTGGCCAGCACGAAGGCACTGAGCAGCACAGGGTAGGGGACGCTATCTGCGGGTAACAGGACAAACAGCACGGCGGCGGCGGCCATCCAGTCGGCCAGCGCGACCAACAGCTGCAACAGACGAACCTTGAAGCCGGGCAGGATCAGGCTGTGTTCGCGCCAGGAGAGACGGTGTGTGGGCCAGCAGAGGTAGCAGGCCACCAACAGCAGAGCCATCATGCCCGCCAGCTTGAGCAGGGTATCAGCCCATTGCGGCCAGTCAGGCAGCAACTGTGATACATCGCAGGTCAGTAGGGCGCCACCTCCCCACGCCAACAGGCCGAGGAAGAAGGTGATGGAGCAGAACAGCACCACGCGGGCCACTTCCCCGGTGGCGAGCCCCAGTGCGGAGTAGAGGCGATAGCGTACCGAGGTGCCGGTCAGCAGGGCAAATCCCAGGGTGTTGGAGAAGGTGTAGGCGATAAAGGAGGTGATGCTGACCTGTTGCCAGGGAAGGCGCTTGCCCAGCGCATGGAGCGCCAGCATGTCATAGCTGCAGAGGCAACCATAACTGAGCAGGGTCAGCAACAGGGCACCCGCCAGTCGCAGCAGGGGTTGGGACCAGATGGCCACACGAATATCGTGCCAGTGCCATGCCTGAGTCAGGTGATACAGCACGGTCAGTGCGGTGCCGAGCAGCAGCAAGCTGCACAAGGGGCCTAGCCATTTAAGCAGATGACGCCACATGCCATGTTCCTGTGGTCATTGACCGTTTCCCGCAAAAGGGGAGCCGGGTCGTGGATCCGGTTTGGACGAGGGAGGCGCTCGTCAGGAAATTTCGGGAAGAGATGGAAAGGGAGGCGTCAGCCTCCCTCTGTGATATCCAGTGACCGGTTGGATCACTTGGTTTTCGGCGCGACTTTGACGGCAGGGGTCTTGGCGTGGGTGGCTTTATGGTGTTTTTTCACCACCTTGGTCTGGGTAGCCTGCGGTGTGGCTGTCTTGGTCGGGGTGGCCGCCATGGTGAAACCGGAAGTGAGGGCGAAGACGGCTGCCAGGGTCAGGGGAATGATCTTTTTCATGTTCAATTTCCTTATTCGGGTTGATGTTATGGAGCGTTCTCCATGACAGTCATCCTATGACGGTTGCGGCGGCCCTTCAGTGAGCAGTTGGTGACGGTTTGTATCCAAATGTACAGGCAGGGTGAGGCAGAAGCGGGCGCCTTGGTCACTGGCCAACAGCACCACATCGCCTCCGTGATGACGGGCAATGCTGCGCACGATGGCCAGTCCCAAACCAGTGCCGCCGGTGCGACGATCCCGGCTTTGATCAAGGCGTACGAACGGCTCGAAGATCTGGGGCGCCAGCGCCGGATCGATCCCCGGTCCATCGTCGCTCACCTCCAGCAGATAGTTTTCCTGAAGTCGCGAGATGGAGAGGGTAACCTCGCTCTCGGCGTAGCGCAGAGCATTGCCGATGAGGTTCTCCACCGCGCGCGTCAGCAGACGCTGATCGCCGCACCAGGGCATGTGACGTGGCGGCAGATCGAGGGTGAGCCTCTTCTCGGGGGCCAGCGCTTGCCAGTCGCCAAGATGCGCTTGTGCCCAGTGACTGAGCTCCAGCTCGTCGCGCTGCAACGGCAGCTCCGGCCTGTCCAGCTTGGCGTAGGTGAGCATCTCTTCGATCAGGGCGTCCAGCGCTCCCAGATCTCGCTCCAGCGCCTGCTGCTCCTGTTCGGCAGGGGCAGGATCGAGCATGGCAAGCCGATAGCGCAACCGGACCAGTGGGGTGCGCAACTCGTGTGCGATGGCATCGGTCAGCTGCTTGCGGCTGGCAATCATGGCCTGCAATTGGGTCGCCATTTGATCGAAGGTGCGTCCCACCCGGGCCAGACTGCTGCCCGGTGGCAGATTGGTTCGGCAGGAGAGATCCCCATCGCCTACGCGACGTGCGGTTTGCTCCAACTGCTGCAATCCGTGCCAGTGGGGACGCAACCAGAGCAGAATGGGCAGGCCGAGGGATAGGCCGATCACCAGCAGCAGCCCCACATCGACCCAGTGCAGCTCATGCAGGTAGGAGAGGTAGGGTACAGGGCCGACAATCAGCACCCGGTCAGTATCGGGGATGCGCTGCAGGAAGGTGTCATCCTCCTCGACGATGACAATGTTGCCGGCAGCCAGAAAGGCCTGATCCTCGCTGGCCAAGGGCTGGCGCACCAGCTCGCCGATCTTGAGGGGGAGGGTAAACTGACTGCTCTGCTCGGCCAGTCGATCGGGCCAGCGCTCTGGCGGGGTTCTTGCCAACTCGCCGGTCAACAGGCCAAGGGAGCCTTGCATCATGCGTTCGAGATAGCGATCACCCGCCCGTTCGGCGGTGACCTGATAGACCACGCCAACCAGCAGGATGGCCAGGGTGAAGCAGCCGATCAGCAACAGATAGAATTGGATAAAGAGACGGCGCATGGCGGTGCTCCCGAAAGAGGGTTATTCCCAGGCGTGGGGGACGAAGAGGTAGCCTTTCTGGCGCACCGTCTTGATCCGGGTCGGGTTGTCGGGGTTATCACCCAGTTTGCGGCGCAGGCGGGAGATGGCCACATCCATGCTGCGATCCTGACCGTCGTACTCCCGGCCGCGCAAGCTGCGAAAGAGGGCTTCCCGACTCAAGATTTGGCCCGCGTGGCAGGCGAGCTCCCACAGCAGATCAAAGTCGGCGGTCGAGAGAGCAATGCTCTCGCCATCGAGTCGCACATCTCGCCCCGGGCCATCCACCCGCAGCCGACCAAATTGCAGTTGCTGGGGAACGCTGCTGGTGGCTGCCGGTTGGGTTGATGCTTGCTGGTGCTGGCGAAATTGCACCCTCAGTCTGGCCAGTAGCACCGGTGGTGGTGTCGTTTTGAGGATGTAGTCGTTGGCGCCCAGCTCCAGACTAAGGATCTGGTTCATGTCGCTATCCAGCGAGGTGAGCATTACGATGGGGCCGTCGAAGCGCGGCCGCAGATCCCGACAGAGGGACATGCCATCCTGCCCCGGCAACATGATATCGAGCAGCACCAGATCGGGCTGTTCGGCCTCGACCCGGGCCAGCGCCATATCCCCTCTGGGCTCGAGGATCACGTCCATATCGTGGCGACCGAGCCAACTGCTGATGAGCTGGCCAATCTCGGGATCATCTTCGACAAAAAGAATGCGTTGCATAGAAAAGCTCCAACGGAAAGCAGGAGAAAAGAAGAGCGATCAGCATATCAATGGCGCTTGGGAAATACAGAAAAAGAACCGGGCAGGCTGATGTGTGGGGGAGTGTGGCTGTGTGTATCGATGGGGAGGCGCGAATCGTGACAAATGGGCGGAGCCGCGTTTATCGATCTGGAGGATGATGGCCTTGCAGACAAGGCAAGGCGCTGTCGGGCGTAAAAACAAAAAAACCGGCCAATGCCGGTTTTTCGCGGAGCAGACCAGAAGTCACTGCACCAAGTCGATGGACATCACCTTGCGGTGATTATCGACAGAATAATGGGGTGGCTGATGGGGCTCGAACCCACGACAACCGGAATCACAATCCGGGACTCTACCAACTGAGCTACAGCCACCACTGAAATCTTCATCAACGCTCACCAATCCAGAAGGATTGGGGAACATCAATGGCGCGCCCTGCAGGATTCGAACCTGCGACCCACGGCTTAGAAGGCCGTTGCTCTATCCAACTGAGCTAAGGGCGCTTTGTATCAACACGTCTTAAGGACGAGTCGATGAACATGGTCGGTGATAAAGGATTCGAACCTTTGACCCTCTGGTCCCAAACCAGATGCGCTACCGGACTGCGCTAATCACCGAAAATCCCTGACCAGCATATCGACATGAGTCGTACTGGGCAACGGGCGGGCATCATAGCCAAGCGTAAGGGGCAGCGTCAACGACTTTTTCCCCCAGTAAATTCAAGTGCCTACTTATTACCCGCTACAGGTATGGCGTGCGTCTGCCGCTAACATCCCGGCTAAAAAAATGCGACAATGCGAGGCAGTTGAACACATGGTGAGTGGAGAACGATGTCTGCCAAAATCATAGATGGAAAACAGGTTGCGCAAACGATTCGCAGCCAGGTCGCGGCGCAAGTCCAACAGCGGTTGGCGGCAGGGAAACGGGCTCCAGGGCTGGCAGTCATTCTGGTGGGGGCGGATCCCGCCTCTCAGGTTTATGTCGGCAGCAAACGTCGGGCGTGCGAGGAGGTGGGTTTTCTCTCCCGCTCCTATGATCTGAGTGCAACCGCCAGTCAGGAAGAGCTGCTGGCGCTGATCGACCAGTTGAATGCGGATAGCCACGTAGATGGCATTCTGGTTCAGCTGCCGTTGCCGGATCACTTTGATACCACTCAGGTGCTGGAGCGGATCCAGCCTGACAAGGATGTAGATGGATTCCACCCGTATAACGTCGGCCGTCTGGCACAACGTATTCCGGCGCTGCGCCCCTGCACTCCGAAAGGGATCATGACGCTGATCGAGACCACCGGCGTGAAGACGCACGGTCTGCATGCTGTCGTGGTGGGAGCGTCCAACATAGTGGGGCGTCCCATGACTCTCGAATTGCTGCTGGCGGGCTGCACAACCACGACCTGTCACCGTTTTACGCGGGATCTGGAAGAGCAGGTTCGCCGTGCCGATCTGCTGGTTGTTGCGGTCGGCAAGCCCAACTTCATACCTGGCGAGTGGATCAAACCGGGAGCACTGGTAATTGATGTGGGTATCAATCGCCTGGCTGATGGCTCGCTGGTTGGGGATGTGGAGTTTGAGACGGCGCGCAGCCATGCCTCCTTCATTACTCCGGTACCCGGTGGCGTGGGCCCGATGACGGTCGCCAGCCTGATGGAAAATACCCTGATCGCCTGCAGTGAATATCACGACTGATCATGGCTGGCGATAACCTGTGATCCCGTGAGGAGGCAGGGTTCTCCAGAAATCTGACAATAAAAAACCGGTTGCTCAGAGAGGAACCGGTTTTTTATTTATCCAACGGGTGTTATTTACATATTTTGTGCTTCGTTTGGCACAATCACAGAGGCGTGATTTCCTTTCGGCCCCTGTTGCAGTTCAAAATTGACAGCCTGACCCGCTTTCAGGGTCTTGTAGCCCTCCATTTGAATCGTGGAGTAGTGAGCGAAGATATCCTCACCGCCCCCTTCCGGACAGATAAACCCAAATCCTTTTGCGTTGTTAAACCACTTAACTGTGCCGGTTGCCATACTTCTACATCCTTTTATTGATTACCCAGAAGTCGTTGAGTAACCTGCGCCAGCCCTTTATAACTAGGGACATGGGCCCATAGCAGACGGGCACAGATTAGCAAGTAACCAATCTAGTCTAACTTTTGAGCGAGTCAAGAAGTTGTTAACAGCTGATGTGATCTGGTTAACAAGTCTATTGACAACCTTGTGTTAGACGGTAGTAATCTAGAGGTACCAAAGCGCGATTATGAGCAAGCAGAAAGAACTCTTTGCTAATGAAGAGATTGCAGAAGCAGAGAAAACAAAGCTGCAGCCGCCACCCATGTATAAAGTTGTGTTGAACAACGATGACTACACCCCGATGGAGTTCGTGGTGGAGGTGCTGCAAAAGTTCTTTGGTATGGATTTGGACAAGGCGACTCAGGTCATGCTGAGTGTGCATTATAGTGGTAAGGGTGTCTGCGGCATGTTTACCGCAGAGATCGCCGAAACCAAGGTTGTCCAGGTCAACACCTATGCACGTAACAACGAACATCCACTGCTCTGTACTATGGAAAAGGCTTGAATCTGATGACTTGATGGCGAGTGTGACACCACATTGTAGCTGTACTAGGGGAGGTGCCTATGTTGAATAAAGATCTAGAAAAGACGCTGAACGAGGCTTTCAAACTGGCCCGTGACGAGCGCCACGAATTCATGACCGTCGAGCACCTGTTGTTAGCCCTTCTGGATAACAGTTCAGCCCATGAGGCGCTGAGCTCTTGTGGTGCCGATGTTGAGCAGATGCGCAAGGAGATCCGCGCATTCATCACCCAAACTACTCCGCTCATACCGCGCGACGATGAAGATCGGGAAACCCAGCCGACTTTGGGCTTCCAGCGCGTGTTGCAGCGTGCAGTCTTCCATGTGCAATCCTCCGGCAATACTGAAGTCAGTGGTGCCAACGTACTGGTCGCGATCTTCAGCGAGCAGGAGTCGCAAGCTGCCTATTTCCTGAAAAAAGCCGAGATCAGCCGTCTCGACGTCGTCAATTTCCTCTCCCACGGGGTGCGCAAGGACAGCAAACCGGATGTTGGTAGTAACAATCCGGAGTCCGACGACGATGTATCTGCAGCCCAGATCGAGAGCTTTGCCACCAACCTGAACCAGCTGGTGCTGGAAGGGCGCATCGATCCGCTGATTGGTCGTGATCAGGAGCTTAATCGTACGATTCAGGTGCTCTGCCGTCGTCGCAAGAACAACCCGTTGCTGGTGGGTGAAGCGGGCGTGGGGAAAACCGCCATTGCCGAAGGGCTGGCCTATCGCATCGTCAAGGGTGATGTCCCCGAGGTGATTGCGGGCAGTACCATCTATTCGCTGGATATGGGTTCTCTGCTGGCGGGCACCAAATACCGTGGGGATTTCGAGAAGCGCCTCAAGGTACTGCTCAAGCAGATTGAGCGTCAGGAAGGGGCCATCCTCTTTATCGACGAGATCCATACCATCATTGGTGCCGGTGCGGCATCCGGTGGTCAGCTGGATGCGGCCAACCTGATCAAGCCGCTGCTCTCCAATGGTTTGCTCCGCTGTGTGGGATCCACCACTTATCAGGAGTACGCCCAGATCTTCGAGAAAGACCGTGCGTTGGCCCGTCGCTTCCAGAAGATCGATATTGTCGAGCCGACTATCGATGACACCACTCGCATACTGATGGGGCTCAAGAGTCGCTACGAAGCCCACCACGGTGTGCGCTACACAGCCAAGGCGATCCGTGCAGCTGCCGAACTCTCTGCCAAGTACATCAATGACCGTCATTTGCCCGACAAGGCGATCGACGTGATAGACGAGGCGGGTGCCGGTCAACGGCTATTGCCGGCGAGCAAGCGCAAGAAAGTGATCAATGTGCAGGAGATAGAAACCATCGTCGCCAAGATTGCCCGTATTCCGGAGAAATCAGTTTCTTCCTCGGATAAAGAGGTGCTGAAGAACCTGGAGCGCAATCTGAAGATGGTGGTCTTTGGTCAGGATAAAGCCATTGAGGTGCTGACAGATGCGATTCGCCTCTCACGCTCAGGTTTGGGTAATGAGCGTCGTCCGGTTGGCTGCTTCCTGTTTGCCGGTCCCACCGGTGTCGGTAAAACAGAGGTGACTCAGCAGTTGGGCAAGGCGTTGGGAGTCGAGGTGTTGCGCTTTGATATGTCCGAGTATATGGAACGCCACACCGTTTCTCGCCTGATCGGGGCACCTCCCGGTTATGTCGGTTTTGAGCAGGGCGGTTTGCTGACTGATTCGGTGATCAAGCATCCTCATTCCGTTGTGTTGCTCGACGAAATTGAGAAAGCTCACCCGGACGTATTCAATCTGCTGTTGCAGGTGATGGACAACGGCACCCTGACCGATAACAACGGGCGCAAGGCGGATTTCCGTAACGTCATTTTGGTGATGACTACCAACGCCGGTGTGCAGGAGACCCAACGCAAATCGATTGGCTTCCAGCAACAGGATTTGAGCCACGATGCCATGGCGGTGATCAACAAGACCTTCAGTCCGGAGTTCCGTAATCGGCTTGATCACACCATCTGGTTCAACCATCTCGATATGACGGTGATCCATCAGGTGGTCGACAAGTTCATTGTCGAGTTACAGGTTCAACTGGATGCGAAGGGGGTCTCTCTCGAGGTCTCCGAGCGTGCCCGCCACTGGTTGGCAGAGAAGGGATATGACAGAGCCATGGGCGCCAGACCGATGGGGCGGGTAATCCAGGAGCACCTCAAGAAACCCCTGGCCAACGAGATCCTTTTCGGTTCACTGGTTGACGGGGGAATTGTGAAGGTTGAGTTGGTAAATGACAGCCTCAGCTTTGATTTTCAGGTCAATGTTGAAGCTGTTTCCCACTAAGCGTCAGTGATCAGAAAACGACAAAAAACCCCAACCGAAAGGTTGGGGTTTTTTGCTGAATTCCTGGCTTAGCGAGAGCGGAAAACAATACGTCCCTTGGAGAGATCGTAGGGAGTCAGTGCTACCGTTACTTTGTCTCCAGTCAGGATACGAATGTAGTTTTTGCGCATCTTGCCTGAAATATGAGCGATAACCACGTGACCATTCTCCAGTTCCACACGGAACATGGTATTGGGCAGGGTTTCGAGAATAGTGCCCTGCATCTCAATACTGTCTTCTTTAGCCATTGAATCCTCTTGATAAGCCACAACAAAAAACCGCTGGATCATGCCGGATTTAAGGCTATGTGTAAAGTTTACTCGGGCTTGGTGTCGATATTTTTCCATTCCCCCTGAATTAACAGCTCGTGAGGGAGGTAATTGCGTTTGTAATTCATCTTGCGACACGCCTCTACCAGATAGCCAAGATAGAGCCAGCTTCGCCCGGTTCGCCTGGCCAGATCGAGCTGGCAGAGGATGGCAAAGGTGCCCAGGGAGCGATCGGCATAATCCGGATCGAAGAAGGTGTACATGGCGCTCAAGGAGTGGGGCAGCAGGTCTGTGGTGGCGACACCGATCAGGCGGCCATCTTTGCGCATCTCCAGATAGAGTGGCGGCATCCAGTCACAATGGAGAAACCCGCGATACTGGCTGCGGTTGGGGGGATACATGCTGCCATCGTGGTGGCGTTCGCGGATATAACGTTCGTAGAGCAGGTAATACTCGGGCTTGTCGTCGTAGCTCAGGACGATCTCGATATCTTTGTTGAGCTGGCGGATCCGCTTCTGGCCACGGCTGGGACGAAAGCGCTCGCTGTGAATTCGAAGGGATTGGCAGGCATGGCACGCCGGGCAGTGGGGGCGATAGATGTCGTTGCCACTGCGGCGAAAACCGGCAGTCAACAATCGCTCGTAACCGTTGGCGTTGAGCAGATTGTGATCCATCAGCACCAGCAACTGCTCCTGTTCATGGTCCAGATAACTGCAGGGATGCTTGGGAGTCAGCCCTACTTTTAGGATCACTTCTTCAGTCATAGGCTGATCTCCCCCTCTTGCCAGCAGGAAGCCAACAGTGGTTGATGGCCAAGGCGCGCCAGCTCAGCCAGAAAACGGGCCCGTGGCCACTCCTCGATACCCAGGGTCGCCAGAAACGGGTTTTGCATCTGGCAATCGATGAGGGCGCCGCGATGGCGGGCGAAGTGGCGACAGAGTGCCACCATGGCAAGTTTGGCGCCGTTATCAATCCGGCTGAACATGGACTCACCGCAAAACAGTCGGCCGATAGAGAGGCCATACAGTCCCGCTTGCAGCTCTCCCTCCTGCCAGATCTCGATAGAGTGGGCATGACCCAGTTGGTGCAACTGCTGGTAGGCCTCGATCATGGGTTGGCTGATCCAGGTGCCATCGGCAGTGCGACGAGGGGCGGCGCAGGCGGTAATAACTTCATTAAAGGCGCGATTGACGGAAATATCGAATGGGGTTTTGCGGATAATCTTCTGCAGTGTCCGCCCCACATGGAGTTGGTCGGGACGGATCACTCCGCGGGGATCCGGTGACCACCACAGGGTCGGCTGGTGGGGTTCATTCCACGGGAAGATCCCCTTGTGGTAAGCTGCCAGCAATCTGGCAGGGGAGAGATCCCCGCCGATCGCCAGCAAGCCGTTGGGCTCTTCCAGCGCATGGCTGGGGTCGGGAAACCAGCAAAGCTCATCATCCAGTTGGGTAAGATAGCGAGACATAAGGCAACGAGGTTCATAGATGAAGGCCATTATCCTGATAGTATCCAGCTTGCTCTGCTTTGTCACGGCGCCCGCCGGGGCGGAGGTCTACCAGCGCAATACCGCGCGGCCGGTCAATCAGGTTGTGTTTGGTCAGGTCGAAACGGTGCGCAATATTACCCAGCGCCAGATCCTGGAGTCCGAGCACTCTGGCTGGAAGACGCTGGGTGGTGCCGTGTTGGGCGGTCTGCTGGGCAACCAGTTTGGCGGCGGTCATGGCCGTGAAATCGCCACCGCCGTCGGCGCACTCGCGGGGGCTGCGGCTGCGCAGCAATACCAGTCCGGGGGAACCGTGGTGGAAAACAAGCTGGTGGAGCTGCTGATCCGCAACGAACAAAATGCTCTTATCAACGTGATCCAGGATTATGATCCCGCCATGGTCTTTGCCAATGGGGACAAGGTGCGCATTCTCTACTTCGATGATGGGGTGCGGGTCGACAAGACTTACTGACTTTCGATAGTCTCGGTGATGGGGAGACTGTGGCAGGGAAGGAACCCGCAGACTCTCCTGCTGGAAAGTCTGTCGGGCGGTAATACACGGGACTGATGCCCTGAGGATTCAGATAGCTGTCTCTTGAGAGACTATCTTGTCGCGACCGGTGTTCTTTGCCTGATAGAGCAGCCGATCCGCTACGCTCAGCGCCTCGTCCATGGATATCCGCCCGACACTGATCACGCCGTAACTGGCGCGAACAAAGAGCGGGGTTTCCGGTGACAAGGGTTGCTGGCGCAGCTGCTGGCGCAGCCCTTCAAGACGCTTGATCAACACGGGGACGGTACAGTGAGGCACCATCATGGCAAACTCCTCTCCGCCAAACCGGGCGATCATGGCATCGGGGAAGAACTGGGTCAGTAGCCGGGTCAGATGGCAGAGCAGTTGATCGCCGATGGCATGGCCCCAGTGATCGTTGACCTGCTTGAAGTGATCCACATCGAGCACACAGAGTGCCAGAGGCGTCTGCTGGCGCTGATGCTCTTCAAACCATTTTTGCCCTTCGTTGAACCAGTAGCGCCGGTTGTAGAGACCGGTCAGGTAGTCACGATTGGCTGACTCCTGAATGCTGTTGAACTGCTCGAGCGCTTCCAGATTGTGGCTGACCCGACACTGCAGCTCTTCCGGCTCGAACGGCTGGTTGAGAAAGTCGTTGGCGCCTTGCTTGAGGTAGCGAGCAGAGAGACCGCGCTTGTCCGAGACCGAGATCCCGATAATCGCGAGCTGCTGCTTGCTGTAACGCTCTCTCAGCATCCGCACCAGACTGATGCCATCGATATCCGGCATATAGTAGTCGACCAGTGCCAGCCGGATGTCCGGGTGTTGCTCCAGCATCGCCATCGCTTCACGGGCATGACTGGCCTCATGCACCTGCAACAACTGCTTGCGCAACTGGGCCATGGTGCGGTGACGGGAGGTGCGTGAGTCGTCGACCACCAGCACTTCGATGGACTGGTTGAGATAGAGGCGGTGCACCAGACTGACGGCATATTGCAGCGAATGGCGCGAATCCTTCATCACATAGTCCAGCACGCCGGTTTCCAGCCAGGCGGCACGTTTATCCTCGCTGATGTCGGCAGTGAGGATCACCACCGGCAAACCTCGAGCCAGCAGCTCGTTGACCGCTTCGCCACGGGGCGCATCCGGCAAGGTCAGGTCCACCAGCGCGACCACATACTCCTCTCCCCGACAGTGACGGGCACCTTCGAGGGTATCGAAGGCGTCAATCTCGAGGCCAGTTTGCTGGGCAATGGCCTGAGTCAGCATACGGCGGATGGTCAGGCTATCTTCGACAATCAATATCTTCTGTTTCATTAGACTCCTTTAAATAAAAAAGGCATACCGACTGGTATGCCTTATATCACAACTGCGCTTGTTTATTGCGCGTCGAGGTAGCGTTCGGCATCGAGGGCTGCCATGCAGCCGGTACCGGCAGAGGTGATCGCCTGACGGTAGTTGTGGTCGGCCACATCGCCAGCAGCGAAGACTCCTTCAATGCTGGTCTGGGTGGCAAAACCGTCGAGGCCGCCACGTACCTTCAGATAGCCGTTTTGCATCTCCAGCTGGCCATCGAAGATCTGGGTATTGGGCTGGTGGCCGATGGCGATGAAGACGCCCATCAGCGGCAGCTCGCTGGTGCTGTTGTCCTGAGTGTTGCGCAGGCGCACACCGGTGACCCCCATCTGATCACCCAGCACTTCGTCCAGGGTCTGGTGGGTGTGCAGCACGATGTTGCCGCTCGCAACCTTGTCGTGCAGACGCTTGATCAGGATCTTCTCGGCCCGGAACTCGTCGCGGCGGTGGATCAGGTGCACCTTCTTGGCGATGTTGGCCAGATACAAGGCTTCTTCAACGGCGGTGTTGCCGCCGCCAATCACCGCCACTTCCTGATTGCGGTAGAAGAAACCGTCACAGGTGGCACAGGCAGAGACACCGCGCCCCTTGAAGGCTTCTTCGGAGGGCAAACCCAGATACTTGGCGGAGGCGCCGGTCGCGATGATCAGGGCATCGCAGGTGTACTCGCCGTTGTCGCCCTTGAGACGGAACGGGCGCTGAGTCAGTTCGACACTGTTGATGTGATCAAACAGGATGCGGGTATCGAACTTCTCTGCATGGGCTTTCATGCGCTCCATCAGGGCCGGGCCGGTCAGGCCTTCCGGATCACCTGGCCAGTTCTCCACTTCGGTGGTGGTGGTCAGCTGACCCCCTTGCTGCATGCCGGTGATGAGCAGGGGATTGAGGTTGGCGCGGGCGGCGTAGACGGCCGCGGTGTAACCGGCTGGGCCTGACCCTAAGATCAGCAATTTGCTGTGAGTGACTTGGCTCATGATGTCATTTCCGGGATGTGATGAGTTTGCGCGATTGTAGGTAATTCGTGATCCGGGGTCAAAGGCTGGTGAGTCGATTGCACTAATCGTGTTCACAAGGGGTGACATGCAAAATAAAGGAATAAAAAAACCGCCCATCGCGGGCGGATTTTCACTCATCTCCAACTGGCGCGGGCCAGCGCAGATCAGTTCAGCAGGGTCAGGGGATCCGTGTAGGCAAGGCCATGTGCCACGGCCACTTCCTTGCAGGTGAGTTTGCCCTCCATCACGTTGAGCCCGTGCAGCAGGTTGGGATCGCTCAGCAGTGCCTGACGATACCCTTGCTGGGCCAGCTTGATAATAAAGGGGAGGGTGGCATTGTTGAGCGCCACGGTCGAGGTGCGGGCCACCGCCCCCGGCATGTTGGCGACACAGTAGTGCACCACCTCATCGACAATATAGGTCGGATCCTGGTGGGTGGTGGCGTGGGAGGTTTCCACACAGCCGCCCTGATCGATGGCCACATCGACGATGGCCGAACCCGGCTTCATGCGCGCAATGTGGTCACGGCTGACAAGTTTTGGCGCAGTGGCGCCCGGAACCAGCACGCCGCCGATGACCAGATCGGCCGCCAGCAGATGGCGTTCCAGCGTCTCGCTGTTGGAGTAGACCACCTTGGCCGCTCCCTGGAACTCGTTATCGAGACGACGCAAGGTATCGACGTTGTTGTCGAGGATGGTCACATCTGCGCGCAGGCCAATGGCCATACGAGCCGCATTGGAGCCGACCACGCCGCCGCCGATGATCACCACCTTGGCCGGTTCGACACCTGGTACGCCGCCGAGCAGCACACCGCTCCCACCGCGCGATTTTTCCAGCGCCTGGGCACCCGCCTGAATAGACATGCGTCCGGCCACTTCCGACATGGGGGCCAGCAGGGGCAGGCCGCCACGGCCGTCGGTGACGGTTTCATAGGCGATACAGATGGCGCCGCTTTTCAGCAGGGCTTCGGTCTGGGGCAAGTCTGGCGCCAGATGCAGATAGGTGAACAGGGTTTGACCCGGACGCAGCATGGCACATTCGACAGGCTGAGGTTCCTTGACCTTGACGATCATCTCGGCTTTGGCGAAAACCTCTGCTGCAGAGGCCAAAATTTCGGCTCCAACAGCGATATAATCTGCATCGCTGAAGCCAATGCCGTTTCCGGCACCGCTTTGGACGAAAACAGTATGGTTTCGTGCTGTCAGTTCACGTACACTGGCCGGAACCATGCCTACGCGGTATTCATGGTTTTTTATCTCTTTAGGTACACCGATAATCATGCTATCCCTCGTCTATAGATTGGTGTTTCATGTTGCCAAAATGTTAACCAACATTTGCGCCTAGTATATTCAGGTATTGACAGGATTTGTGACCATAATTATAAAATGACTGGTGATTCTTACCAAAAAATAGCCAAAGGATGGAATAAAATGATGGAAGCTAAGAGTCGGCTAAAGGATTTGGACAGGATTGACCGCAACATTCTTAATGAACTGCAAAAGGATGGCAGGATTTCGAATGTTGAGTTGTCCAAGCGAGTTGGCCTGAGTCCTACACCGTGTCTGGAACGGGTTCGTCGCCTCGAGCGACAAGGTTATATCGAAGGATATGCCGCTATTCTGAACCCTCATTATCTGGACGCATCTCTGCTGGTGTTTGTAGAGATAACCCTCAATCGCGGGGCGCCTGATGTGTTTGAACAGTTCAACAAGGCTGTTCAGGTGCTCGAAGAGATCCAGGAGTGTCATCTGGTTTCCGGTGACTTCGACTATCTGCTCAAGACCCGAGTCAGCGACATGTCGGCTTACCGCCGTCTGTTGGGGGAAACCCTGCTGCGTCTGCCCGGTGTCAATGACACCCGTACCTACGTGGTGATGGAAGAGGTCAAGCAGAGCAGTCGTCTGGTGATCAGCACCCGATAAAGCAGGTTATGCCGTGGTATCTTTTCCATATGAGACACCATGACAGTCAGAAACGAGCGGCCGGTCCGCTCGTTTCTTCTTGTAAAGATAATTGCAAATAGGGCCCCGTCCCATCAGGCTCTGGCTGACAATCGATGGGCTTTTCGGGGATACTAGGCCCCCTTATTTCCTGCATTACATGTTTTCAGAAAGGAGCCGGAGTTTGGCCGATAAAAAGCTGTTTACTCCTTTATCAGGTACACAACGGATCTTCGAAGCCGTCTTGATCGCCATCACCCTGATGGCTGCTTATCTTCTGCTTGCCCTGTTGTCCTATCATCCCGCTGATCCCGGCTGGTCCCAGACCTCCTGGCAAGGGGAGGTGAAGAACCTCGCCGGTAGTGCCGGTGCCTGGCTCGCCGACATCACCATGTTTACCTTTGGTGCCTTCTCCTATCTGGTGCCGCCGCTGGTGGTGCTGCTGGGCTGGAGTCTGTTCTGGCGCCCGAGCCGTCTGCTCGATGTGGATTACCTCACCCTGGGGGTGCGGATCATCGGCTTTATCCTGACCGTGCTCGGCATGTCGGCCATTGCCAGCATGAACTTCAACGATATGCAAAACTTCTCCGCCGGTGGTCTGGTGGGGGATGTGATCGCTTCTGCCGTGGTGCCGCTGTTTGGCGGCGTCGGGGCCAACCTGATGCTGCTCTGCTTCGTGGCAACCGGCATCACCCTGTTTACCGGCTGGTCCTGGCTCACCATCGTCGAGCAGATCGGCGCGGCCTGTACCGGTTCGGTCAGCGCTGTTTACCACTTCCCGACCACCCTTGGCCGCTGGTTGACCGGTGGCTGGCGTCAACCCCGCAACGAGGGGCCGGATCCCTTGCTGGAAGGCGGGGTAGGGGCCATCGCGTTTGATGACGAGGAAGATGAGCCGCACACCAGCTGGACTCGCAAGCCCAAGGCCAAGAATCAGAAGGCTGCCGCCGAAGAGTGGCTGCCGGAACTCGACGACGATACCTTCGAGTTCGACCCACAGTTTGATGATGAAGATGATGAGCCGACTCCGGCTGCCAAACCGAAACGTGCGGTGGCGGCTGCCAATGGGCGCCGTCAGCCGGTACTGGCTGTGGCCGATGACGATGATGAGGACGATCTGGAACTGCCGTGGGCCGAAGGGGACGACGAGGTCGCCGCGCCGGTAGCCGTCGCACCGACCAAGCCCAAGCGTCGTCCGCAATCTACGCTGCCGCCGTTGCCGAGTATCGAGCTGCTCGACCGTCCACCCGCCAAGACCCAGATGATGAGCAAGGATGAGCTGGATCGCATGGGGCGTCTGGTGGAGGCCAAGCTTGCCGACTACAACGTGCAGGCCAAGGTGGTGGGTGTCTATCCGGGCCCGGTCATTACCCGTTTCGAGCTGGATCTGGCGCCGGGCATGAAGGCGAGCAAGATCACCAACCTCTCGCGCGATCTGGCCCGTTCCCTCTCTGCCAGCAGTGTGCGGGTGGTTGAGGTGATCCCGGGCAAGACCTTCGTCGGTATTGAGCTGCCCAACCGGGTGCGTCAGACCGTTTACCTGCGCGAGACCCTCGACTGCGATGCCTTCCGCGATAGCCGCAACCCGCTCACCATGGGCCTGGGTCAGGACATCGCCGGCGAGCCGGTGGTGGTGAACCTGGCCAAGATGCCGCACCTGCTAGTGGCCGGTACCACAGGTTCCGGTAAGTCAGTGGGGGTCAACACCATGATCATCTCGATGCTCTACAAGTCATCCCCCGATGACCTGCGCTTTATCATGATCGACCCCAAGATGCTGGAACTCTCGGTCTACGAAGGGATCCCGCACCTGCTGACCGAGGTGGTGACCGATATGAAGGACGCCGCCAACGCCCTGCGCTGGTGCGTGGGGGAGATGGAACGCCGTTACAAGCTGATGTCGGCGGTCGGGGTGCGTAACCTCAAGGGCTACAACGACAAGGTACTGGCTGCCATCGAGGAGGGGGAACCCCTGCTGGATCCGTTGTGGCGCCCGGGTGATTCCATGGATCAGATGCCGCCGGAGCTGGAGAAGCTGCCCCACATCGTGGTGGTGGTGGACGAATTTGCCGACATGATGATGATCGTCGGCAAGAAGGTGGAAGAGCTGATTGCCCGTATCGCCCAGAAGGCGCGGGCCGCCGGTATTCACCTTATTCTGGCGACCCAGCGTCCATCAGTGGATGTCATCACCGGTCTTATCAAGGCCAACATCCCGACCCGTATTTCGTTCCAGGTGTCGAGCAAGATCGACTCGCGCACCATCATCGATCAGGGGGGCGCCGAATCCCTGCTTGGTATGGGCGACATGCTCTACATGCCGGCCGGGACCTCCAACCCGACCCGGGTACACGGAGCGTTCGTCGATGATCACGAAGTGCACAAGGTGGTGGCGGACTGGAAACTGCGCGGCGAGCCGAACTACATCGAGGAGATCCTCTCCGGTGAGTCGGGTGGCGAAGGTGGCAGCGGCGAATATGGCGGTGGTGGTGACGAAGAGCTCGACCCCCTGTTCGACGAAGCGGTCGCTTTTGTGGTGGAGTCCCGCCGTGGCTCGACCTCCAGCGTCCAGCGCAAGTTCAAGATTGGTTACAACCGGGCAGCCCGTCTCATCGAGCAGATGGAGAATCAGGGCATCGTCAGCTCACCGGGTGGCAATGGTCAGCGCGACGTGCTGGCACCGCCGCCGGTGCGGGACTAAGCCTCACCGTTTCATACTATCCCTGGCCATGCCCTCCGCGGGCGTGGCCTTTTATCGAGAGCGTCTTATGAAGAGCGTGATGAAAAAACAACTGTTGATGGGTACCGTGTTGCTGATGGCCAGCAGCCAGGTGTGGGCCGATGCGGCCAGCGATCTCAAACAGAAGCTGGCGGGTGTCAGCCTCTTCTCCGCCAAATTTGCCCAGACCGTCTATGACAGCAAGGGCAAGGAGCTGCAAAAGGCAAGCGGCGATCTGCTGGTGCAGCGGCCAAACCGTTTCAACTGGCACACCACCTCGCCGGACGAGAGCCTGATCGTGGCCGATGGTCAAGATGTCTGGGTCTATGATCCCTTCGTCGAGCAGGTCACCGCCCTAAAGCTGAAAGATGCGGTGCTCAACACCCCCTTTATTCTGATCGCTGGCAATGACGACAAGTTCTGGAAGAACTATGACGTGACCCAGCAGGGCGATGTCTACACCGTCACCAGCCGTAACAAGGATGAGCTGATTGCCTCCTTCCGAGTCACCTTCGACAGACAAGACAACATCAGTCGTTTCGATGTGAAAGAGGCGCAAGGGCAGTGGAGTGAATTCACCCTGAGCAGCTTCAACCGCAAGCCGGTGCTCAAGGGCAACGAATTTGTTTTCAAGATCCCGAAGGGGGTCGAGCTGGACGACCAGCGTTAATGAGCAAGCGGTCGTTGGATTGCTCGCCACTGCGCCAGTCAAAGGCGAGTGGCGTGACGCTGGGGGGTCAATACAGATGAGCAACTTGTCGCTGGATTTCTCATCGGACTTTCGTCCGCTGGCGGCCCGGATGCGGCCACAAAACCTCGATCAGTATATCGGTCAGCAACATATCCTGGGGGCTGACAAGCCCCTGCGCAAAGCGATCCTGGCGGGTCACTGTCACTCGATGATCCTGTGGGGGCCGCCCGGTACCGGCAAGACTACGCTGGCGGAGCTGATGGCTCACTACTGCCAGGCGGAAGTGGAGCGACTCTCTGCGGTCACCTCCGGTATCAAGGAGATCCGCGCCGCCATCGACAAGGCGAAGGAGAACAGCTGGCGCGGGGTGCGCACCATTCTGTTTGTGGATGAAGTGCACCGCTTCAACAAGAGCCAGCAGGATGTGTTCCTGCCTCACATCGAAGATGGCACCATCACCTTTATCGGTGCCACCACAGAAAACCCCTCGTTCGAACTCAACAACGCACTGCTCTCACGAGCCCGGGTCTATCTGCTCAAGCGACTGGAGGAGAGCGATATTCTCGCCATGCTCGATCAGGCGATCACCGATCCCCGTGGTCTCAATGATCCGGCACTCACCTTTGCCCCCGGCGTCAAAGAGGCGCTGGCCAAGGCGGTGGATGGGGACGGGCGAAAATCCCTCAACTATCTGGAGCTGTTGGCCGACATGGCCGAAACCGACAGCACAGGGGCGAGGGTGATCGACAGCGCGCTGCTTGCCGCCGTAGCGGGGGAACATGTGGCCCGCTTCGACAAGGGGGGGGATCACTTCTACGACCTCATCTCGGCGGTGCATAAATCTATCCGCGGCTCGGCACCGGATGCGGCACTCTACTGGTATGCCCGCATGGTGAGTGCCGGCTGCGATCCGCTCTACATTGCACGCCGATTGCTGGCGATTGCCTCGGAAGATGTGGGCAATGCTGATCCCCGTGCCATGCAGGTGGCGCTATCTGCCTGGGATTGTTTCCACCGCATCGGGCCGGCGGAAGGGGAGCGGGCCATCGCCCAGGCGATCGTCTACCTTGCCTGTGCTCCCAAGAGCAATGCGGTCTACACCGCCTGGAAGGCAGCGCTCCATGATGCCAAAAACCTCCCTGACTTCGAGGTGCCGGTGCACCTGCGCAATGCGCCGACCCGGCTGATGAGCGATCTGGGCTATGGCGCCGAGTATCGCTATGCCCATGACGAGCCGGGCGCCTATGCCGCGGGGGAGGAGTATTTTCCCCCCGAGCTTGCCGGCAAGCAGTACTATCAGCCTACCGATCGTGGCCTTGAAAAGCAGATCGGCCAGAAGCTCGATTATCTCCACGAGCTGGATCGACAGAGCTCGCAAAAACGGGGCCGATAGCCCCGCTTGTTTGTCAGCAGAATGAAAATTGGTCAAGTACCGGAATAATTGGGGTGTTTGACCGCACAAGTCGGCAAAAACGACCCAAATAGTCCCTGTTCGGGCAGGGGGGCGGTCTGCTACACTGCCCCTCTGACCCCGTTGGTTTCGGCCTGATACCATCTTCTTGATTTCGAAGGCCTGACTCTCAAGGCGACGGGGGCCAACCGATGTTAACTTCCGGATCTGTTTTTTAGCCCGTCATGATGACTCAGGCCCAGATCCCTTATTAAAAAAGTAGGTAACCCATGCTGGATCCCAAATATCTGCGCAGCGACATCGATGAAGCTGCCGCTCGTCTGGCGACACGTGGCTACGTTCTGGACGTAGCGGCTGTCAATGCTCTGGAAGAGAAGCGCAAGGATCTGCAGTCCCGTACCCAGGAGCTGCAGGCCGAGCGCAATGCCCGCTCCAAGTCCATCGGTGAGGCTGCCCGTCGCGGTGAAGATGTTGGCCCGCTCAAGGCCGAGGTGACCAAGATCAATGACGAGCTGGAAACCAGCAAAGTTGAGCTGGATGCGCTGCTGGCCGAGCTGAAAACCATTGCCGACGCCATCCCCAACCTGCCGAGCGAGACCACCCCTGTGGGTCGTGACGAGAACGACAACGTGGAAGTGCGCCGTTGGGGTACCCCGCGTCACTTCGACTTCCCGGTACGGGATCATATCGATCTGGGCGAAGCGGCCAAGGGCGTTGATTTCAAGAACGGCGTCAAGCTCTCCGGTTCCCGTTTCGTGGTGATGAAGGGCCAGATTGCCCGTCTGCACCGCGCCCTGGCCCAGTTCATGCTGGATCTGCACACCCTGCAGCACGGTTACACCGAGTGCTACGTGCCTTATCTGGTCAACCCGGACAGCCTGTACGGTACCGGCCAGCTGCCGAAGTTCTCCCAGGATCTGTTCAATACCGGTATTGACGGGGAAGGGGAAGAAGAGGGCAAGGTGCGCAAGTTCTCCCTGATCCCGACCTCCGAAGTGCCGCTCACCAACATGGCGCGCGACGAGATCTTCGACGAGCAGGAGCTGCCGATCAAGATGACCGCTCACAGCCCCTGCTTCCGCTCCGAAGCGGGCTCCTACGGTCGTGATACCCGTGGTCTCATCCGTATGCACCAGTTCGACAAGGTCGAGATGGTACAGCTGGTTCATCCGGAGAAATCCTGGGAAGCGCTGGAAGAGATGGTGGGTCACGCCGAGAAGGTGCTGCAACTGCTGGAGCTGCCGTATCGCGTGATGGCGCTTTCTACCGGTGACATGGGCTTCTGCGCGGCCAAGACCTACGATCTGGAAGTGTGGCTGCCGGCCCAGAACACCTACCGCGAGATCTCCTCTGTCTCCAACTGCACCGACTTCCAGGCGCGCCGCATGCAGGCTCGCGTGCGTGTCGATGGCAAGCCGCAGCTCATTCACACCTTGAATGGCTCAGGTCTGGCTGTGGGTCGTACCTTGGTCGCTGTGCTTGAGAACTACCAGCAGGCAGATGGTCGTATCGCCATTCCGGCCGCGCTGCAATCCTACATGGGTGGCCTGACCCACATCGGGTAAGCTCACGCAGCTGACCACAACGCCATGGCATTGCCATGGCGTTGTGCATTCTGGCGCCGAACAATCGTTTTAGTGCTGAAAAAAATGCAGCTTTTCGGCGCCGCTTTGAACAGTTAACACATTTTTATCAAGCAATGCGCAATCGTTTTTGTTAGACTGCGCCGCAATTTCGCAGGACATCTTTTTCTATGGTCTGGATTGATTACGCCATCATCGGCATCGTCGGTTTCTCTGCTCTCATCAGTCTGGTGCGCGGCTTCGTCAAGGAGGCCATGTCTCTCGTCACCTGGTTCGTCGCCTTCTTTATTGCCAGCCATTTCTATCCTGATCTCGCCGTCTATTTCACCTCCTTCTCCGATGCGCTGGTTCGCAACGGTCTGGCCATCGCAGCCCTGTTTGTGGCGACCCTGATCCTCGGCAGCGTGGTCAACTATGTGGTGGGTCTGTTGGTGGACAAGACGGGTCTCTCCGGTACCGATCGGGTGCTGGGGGTCTGCTTCGGTGCAATTCGCGGGGTGCTGATCGTCAGTGCCCTGCTTTTTTTCATGGATACCTTCACCAGCCTCTCCCAGAGCGACTGGTGGGTGGCGTCCAAGCTGGTGCCGGAGTTCAAGCCGGTGATCCAGTGGTTTTTCGGGTTCATGCTGAACTCATCCAGTTTTCTTAAACAGGTATAGTGACTTCGAGGTAGCAAAGACATGTGTGGTATTGTCGGTATAGTTGGCACCACCCCCGTCAATCAGGCCCTCTACGACGCCTTGACGGTGTTGCAGCACAGGGGACAGGATGCCGCCGGGATCGTGACCATTGATAGTGGAAACTTCCGGCAACGCAAGGCCAATGGCCTGGTGAAGGACGTGTTTGAAGTGCGCCACATGCAGCGTTTGCAAGGGAACATCGGCATAGGTCATGTCAGATATCCCACAGCAGGTAGCTCAAGTGCCGCTGAAGCCCAACCTTTTTATGTGAACTCGCCCTACGGCATGGTGCTGGCCCATAACGGCAACCTCACCAACGCCAAGGAGCTCAAGGAGCAGCAGTTCAAGGTCGCCCGCCGCCACATCAACACCACCTCCGACTCGGAAGTGTTGCTGAACGTGCTGGCCCACGAGCTGGATCGCTGTGACAAGATGGCCCTGCGCCCCGAAGATATCTTCGCCGCGGTGCGCAGAACCCATCAGCAGATCCGCGGCGCTTATGCGGTGGTCTCGCTGGTGATTGGCCATGGTCTCATCGGTTTTCGTGATCCCAACGGCATTCGCCCGCTGATCCTCGGTCGTCGTCAGGATGAGCAGGGCCAGGTGGAGTACATGCTCGCCTCAGAGAGCGTGGCGCTCGACGCCATCGGTTTCGAGACGGTGCGGGATATTGCGCCGGGTGAAGCCATCTACATCACCGAGCAGGGCCAGCTCTTCTCCGAGCAGTGTGCGGAGAACCCGCAGATGAGCTCCTGCATCTTCGAATACGTCTACTTCGCTCGTCCCGATTCGTGCATCGACAAGGTCTCGGTCTACGCTGCCCGCCTCAACATGGGTCGCAAGCTGGGTCAGAAGATAGCCCGCGAGTGGGAAGATCTCGATGTCGATGTGGTTATCCCCATCCCCGAGACCTCCTGTGACGTGGCGCTGGAGATCGCTCATACCCTCGACCTGCCATACCGTCAGGGCTTCGTGAAGAACCGCTACATCGGCCGTACCTTCATCATGCCGGGCCAGACCCAGCGCAAGAAGTCGGTGCGTCGCAAACTCAACGCCATCAGCTCCGAATTCAAGGGCAAAAAGGTGTTGCTGGTGGATGATTCCATCGTGCGTGGTACCACGTCCGAGCAGATCATCCAGATGGCCCGTGAAGCGGGGGCAGCCAAGGTCTACTTCGCCTCGGCGGCGCCGGAAATTCGCTTCCCCAACGTCTATGGCATCGATATGCCCACCGCCAACGAGCTGATCGCCCACGGCCGCGAAGTGGAAGAGGTGTGCAAGCTGATTGGCGCTGACGGTCTGATTTTCCAGGATCTGGAAGATCTGGAAGCCGCCGTACGGGAGATCAACCCGGATCTGCGTCACTTCGAGACCTCGGTCTTCAATGGCCACTACGTCACCTCCGACGTGGACCAGTCCTATCTGGATCACCTCAATGCCCTGCGCAACGATGACACCAAAGCGGTGCGTGAATGGCAGGAAGGCACCAGCAATCTGGAAATTTTTAACGAAGGCAGTTAAACGTTTGCGGTTTTGCCGGATGGGATAGCGAGATGGGGGCCCGTAGCCCCCATTGTCGTTTCTACTTAACACTGGCAGAAGGGGGAGGAGATATCTGTTTGAAAAATATCCGCTTATCTTGCCGGATATGGGCATGGCCAGCGGGATCCGCTAGCATAGGCGGCAACATATATGACCGATACGCTTTTAAGAGACGAGAGTTCAGATGGATGATCTGCTAGCCCCAGTGCGCCAGTTTTTGCAGTGCGAGACCCCGGATGAGTGGGTGGAGATGGCGCGGGATCCGGCCCGTTTGCCGACCCTGCTCATCGATCACGCCAACTGCGAGACCAAGGCAGCACTCACCGCCCACAGTCTGGTGCGCCGCTACTGCCTGCCCAAGGGCAAGCGCCATCTGCTGCCCAAGCTGGAGTTCTATCGCGAGCTGGATGCCATCCCGGAGAAGGCCGAGATCCTGGGCAAACGCAGCATGGGGGAGTCTGATCGTACCGTCTTTGCCGAGCTGGAGCGCAATCCGCTGCTGTTTCCCATGGTGCGGCTCATTCAGGAGGAGCTGCATCACTTCGAGCAGGTGCTGGAGATCATGCAGGCCCGCGGCATCGAATACGGGCCGGTGACGGCCTCCCGCTATGCCCGCCAGTTGATGCAGCATGTGCGCACCCATGAACCGGCCACCATCGTCGACAAGATGATCATCGGCGCCTACATCGAGGCACGCTCGTGCGAGCGCTTTGCCAAGCTGGCACCCCATCTGGACGAAGAGCTGAGCCGCTTCTATGTCTCTTTGCTGCGTTCCGAGGCGCGTCACTATCAGGATTACCTGAGCCTGGCCGAACAGTACGCAGGGGAGGATATCAGCGAGCGGGTGGCCTTCTTTGGCAAGCTGGAAGCCGAGCTTATCTGCTCGCCGGATCCGCAGTTCAGGTTTCATAGCGGTCTGCCTGTCACATCTGACAGTTGTTGACGCACAGGGGGCAAACTACTATTGCCCTGTTCCTACTACGAGCGACAAGTAGTTACTTTTGAGCGCAATTCCCGGCCCTGAGCCGGGATCTTTTTTTCTGCAGTACCTCCTTCCTGCTTTTGTCGCTCTATGCTGAATCCCTGGCTATTTTTGCGTCTTCCCCTTGCGATGAAATCCTGTTCGAACAGCCGGTTATTGTGGTGATAAAGTGCTCATTCAGGTGGCTCACCCTTGTAGAAACGGGCGAAACCGTGTACTTTTTTGCCTTCGCAAGATTTGAATAACCAATCAATAGGAGCGTGTATGCGCATTGTTCTGTTGGGGGCTCCGGGCGCCGGCAAAGGTACCCAGGCTCAGTTCATCATGGAAAAACACGGTATTCCCCAGATCTCCACCGGCGACATGCTGCGTGCGGCGATCAAAGCGGGCACCGAGCTCGGTCTGAAAGCCAAAGCTGTGATGGACGCAGGTCAGCTGGTCTCTGACGACATCATCATCGGTCTGGTCAAAGAGCGCATCGCTCAGCCGGACTGCGCCAAAGGCTTCCTGTTGGACGGTTTCCCGCGCACCATTCCCCAGGCGCAAGCCATGAAGGACGCCGGTGTCGTAGTTGATTTCGTGCTGGAGTTCGATGTGCCGGACGAAGAGATCGTCAAGCGCATGAGCGGCCGTCGCGTTCACTCCGGCTCCGGCCGTACCTACCACGTGGTGTTCAACCCGCCGAAAGTGGAAGGCAAGGATGACGTGACCGGTGAAGATCTGGTGATCCGCGCCGACGACGAAGAGACCACAGTACGCAAGCGTCTGGATGTATATCATCAGCAGACTGCGCCGCTGATCGGTTTCTACGGCAAAGAGGCGGAAGCGGGCCACACCCGTTATGTCAAGATCGACGGCACCCAGCCGGTTGATCTGGTCAGCAAGCAGCTTGCCACCATTCTGGGCTGATCTTTGCTGCCGGCACTGTTTCCCGTGCCATCAGATAAATAAAGAGAAGGGCCCTGTCGGGCCCTTTTTGCATAATGACAGATAGACAGGAAGCCAACGTGACCACGAAAACCGGAATATTGCTGGTCAATCTGGGTACCCCAGCCGCACCGACCACCGCTGCCGTCAAAGCGTTCCTCAGCCAGTTCCTGCACGATCCCCGTGTGGTTGACCTGCCCCGCTACCTCTGGTGCCCGCTGCTCCACTTCATCATCTTGCCGACGCGCTCGCCCAAAGTGGCCAAGCTCTATCAGCAGGTCTGGACCGAGCAGGGCTCGCCGCTGATGGTGATAAGCAAGCAGCAGCGCGCTGCGCTGGAGCAGGAGCTCAAGCGGGAGGGGGTCGATGTGCCGGTGGAGCTGGCGATGACCTATGGTTCCCCGTCAGTGAATGATGGCTGGCAGGCGCTCAAGGCCAAAGGGGTCAACCGGGTGATCCTGTTGCCGCTCTATCCGCAATATTCGGTCAGTACCACCGCCTCGGTCTTCGATGCCTGGAGCAAGGCGATGAAGAGAGAACGCAATCTGCCGGTGGTACGGCTCATTCGTGATTATCACGCCCATCCCGAATATATACAGGCGCTAGCCATGAGCGTGCGCCGTCACTGGGAGCAGCACGGTCAGGGTGATCACCTGCTGATGTCGTTCCACGGCATTCCCGAGCGCTACGAGAACGAAGGGGACCCCTATGGTCACCAGTGTCGCCACACCGCCACTCTGCTGGCCGAGGCGCTCGGGCTGGAGGCCGGGCAGTGGACGGCCAGTTTCCAGTCCCGCTTTGGCAAGGAGGAGTGGCTCAAGCCCTACACAGACGTGACCATTGGCGGTATGCCTGCTGCGGGCATCAAGCGGCTCGATGTGATTTGCCCTGCCTTTGCCGCCGACTGCCTCGAAACCCTTGAGGAAATTCAGGTACAGAATCGGGAGATCTTCATGGAGGCCGGTGGCGAGCGGTTTGAATATATTCCGGCCCTCAACAGCGATCAGGCCCACATCAGGATGATGGTCTCGCTCATCTGCCGCGAATTGGCATGAGTGACCGGCAGTCAGTCAAACAAGGAGTCGAGTCATGGTACATATCACGCTGATCTACGCAGGCCTGCTTGGGCTGCTGTTTCTGGGGCTCTCCTTCTGGGTGGTCAAACGCCGCGCCCAGTTCGGGGTGATGATAGGACAGGGGGAGGCCCCCGAGCTGCTGGCGGCGATCCGGGCCCACGGTAATTTTGCCGAGTATGTGCCGCTGACCCTGCTGCTGATGGCGCTGTGCGAGCTCTCCGGTGCCGGTGCGCTCTGGCTGCATGCCGGTGGCGCCATGCTACTGGTTGGCCGCCTCCTGCATGCCATCGGCATCCAGATCCCCAAAGCCCCCAATGTGCCCCGTTTTCTGGGCACCTTGCTGTTCTGGCTCGCCCTCGGTCTCTTCTCGCTGCTGGCTCTGTTGCAGGGCATGGCGGCCGCCTGAAAACAGGCGCTTTGTATGCTATGGAACCACCCCGGGCAGGGTGGTTTTTTTATGGTGAAAAGGCAAACGTTTTTCCTTGCAAGCCTTGTCTATACTGACTCCATTATTTAAACAGGGCGACTTTTCGGGGCGGCGGATTGTGTTAAAATCCCGCCCCTCTTTCCCCCAGAGCACAGAACATTGCCATGAAATTTCCCGGTCAGCGCAAGTCCAAACACTACTTCCCTGTCGACAGACGCGATCCCCTGGTGCCGCAAAATCCCCTGTTAACCGAACTGGGCAAAGCCTACGTGGTCGGGATTGATCAGACCCTGGTTGATATTGAAGCCCATGTGGATGAAGACTTTCTGACCCGTTATGGTCTGAGCAAGGGGCACTCCGTCGTCATCAACGACGATGTAGCCGAACGGATTTATGACGAGCTCAAGGCCAACAACATGGTAGTGAGCGAGTTTGCCGGTGGCACCATTGGCAACACGGTACACAACTACTCGGTACTGGCCGACTCCCACTCCATCCTGCTGGGTGTGATGAGTCAGGATATTCGCATCGGCTGCTACGCCTACCGTTATCTGTGCAACACCTCTTCCCGCGTCAATCTGGACTATCTGCAGCCGGTGGATGGCCCCATCGGTCGTTGCTTCACCTTCATCACCGAGTGCGGCGAGCGCAGCTTCGGCATCAACGCCGGCAAGATGAACCAGCTGGATGTGCAGCACATCCCGGAGGATGTGATCAAAGGGGCATCTGCCCTGGTGATCACCGCCTATCTGGTGCGTGGTGACGATGGTGATCCGATGAAAGAGGCGGCCATGACCGCGGTGCGTTATGCCCGCGAGGCCGGTATTCCCGTGGTGCTGACCCTGGGCACCCGTTTCGTCATCGATGAAAACCCCCAGTGGTGGCGCGACTTCATTGCCGAGAACGTGACTGTGCTGGCGATGAACGAAGACGAAGGTGAAGCCCTGACCGGCATCGCAGATCCGCTCGGTGCGGCCGACAAGGCGCTCGATTGGGCCGACATGGTGCTCTGTACCGCAGGCCCCATCGGTCTTTACATGGCGAGCTACACCGACGAGGACTACAAGCGCGAGACCACTCATACCCTGTTGCCGGGCGTCATCCCCGAGTTCAACATGTATGAGTTCAGCCGTCCGATGGCCCGCGCCAAGTGCCGCAAACCGACCCGGATCTACTCCCACATCTCCCCGTACATGGGTGGCCCGGAGAAGATCAAGAACACCAACGGGGCAGGGGATGGCGCGCTTTCCGCCGTGCTGCACGACATGGTGGCCAACTCCTATCACCGGATGAATGTGCCCAACTCCGCCAAACACATCTCCGAGTTCCTGACTTACTCCTCACTGGCCCAGGTGTGCAAATACGCCAACCGCGTCAGCTACGAGGTGTTGGCCCAGAGCAGTCCCCGTCTCTCCCGCGGTTTGCCGGAGAAAGAGGACAGCCTGGAAGAGGTTTACTGGGAGCGTTGATCTCCTAATCTGCAAGGCGCCTCCATCGGGAGGCGTTTTTGCAGGCTAATGGGGGTTATCCCGGCTTTTTTGCCGGAATAACCCCAATATGCTTGAGTCCATGTCACTTTTGCGACACCATTTGGCCATCGTATTGTCGCCCGACAATGCCGCAGCACCCGAAAGAAAGAGAGAACCCCATGAGCATGCTTAACGACAATCTTGACGCCAATTTCCAACTGTTTATCGAACAAGTCCGCGAGTCGGGTCAGGTGTGGGGACTGCGCTATGGGGAAGACTGGGTTGTCTGCCGCTCAGCCGAATTTGAAGATGCCGACGTGATGCCGCTCTGGTCTGCCGAAGAGGACGCTCGTCTGCACTGTGTTGACGAGTGGGCCGATTACGAGCCGGAAGTGATCGATCTGGAAGAGTTTCTCGATATCTGGATCAACGATCTGGATGAAGATGATGTACTGGTTGGCCCGAACTGGAACGCCGACCTGGAAGGTCAGGAGCTCGAACCCATCGAGCTGGCCAAGGCACTGGTTGAACTGGACGCCTGAAAGCGCCTCCATTGATGGCATGAACGCACAGGCCATCGGGACAAAGACCGGCATCCGCGAAGGTGCCGGTCTTTTTTATGGTCGAATGGCCCGATTGATGAGTTAAAAGCCGATTTGCCTTTGCACCTGTCAGGGGGATGGTCCATCATCAACCTTTTGCCAAGGGAGGAGCGCCATGTTTGTATTCGACGTAACGGGAGCTGCGGGTGAGAAGGCCAGCATTCGGGTGCAGGCGCTGGATTGGGCGCAAGCCGGACCAGTGACCTTCCAGTGCGATGATGATCAGCTGGCGGTCGTGCTCCTGAGCGGTTGTCGTTGCGATGCGGTGGGCTTTTTCAACCTGTTGGCGGGGTGCAAACCGCTCTATATCGAGCAGTGGCTCAGCTATCTGCAAGAGAGCGGTCGCATTGGCAAGTGGAGCCACCAGACCGAGAGTCCCGCCGATGGGGACTATCTGGCCAGAGCCGGTCTGGAGCACGATGAGCTCAATACCCTGCTTGGCCAGGTCTATCAGGTGGCGGGGTTCAATCGCCTGCAAATCAACCGTTACCTCAAAAATCGCCACAACCCCACCACGCTGGCGACCCGTTACGATCAGAAAGAGCTGGAGCGCTATCGCCAGCTCAATGACATCATTCTGACCCTGTTGAAGCTGAAGCATCCTCAGTAAAGAGCCCCAGCTGGCTGATATCCGGTCGCAGCGGTTGCGGCCGGGCGATCAGATAGCCCTGCAAGCCATCCACATACATCCCCTGCAGCAGCTGTTTCTGGCCAAGCTGTTCTACCCCCTCAGCAATCACCTGACATCCCATCCGATGTGATACATCGACGATCATCCGCACAAACTGCTGGTTGGTCTGATCCTGCTCCAGCCCGGTAATAAGGGCAGGATCCAGCTTGATGTAGTCGGGCTTGAGCTCGCGAAACAGGGTAAAGGAGCCGATCCCCTTGCCGAAATTGGCGATCGCCGAGCGGCTGCCGTTGCGGCGCAGCAGTTCAAATACCCGCTTGGCACCGGTCAGATTGCGTTCCAGATGCTCTTCATCCAGCTCGAACACCAGATTGGCGCTGGTATTGGGATCTTTGAGCAACTGGCGGTCAAGCCAGATCAGGAAGGCGCTGTTTTGCAGCAGGTTGGGGGAGAGATTGACTCCCCAGCGACTCTGATTGGCACCAAAAGCCCGGTATTGACGCATTATATGAACAATCACCAGTTGCTCCAGCCGCATCACCATATCGAGCCGCTGGGCCATGGCAAACAGGGTGTCGGTGGGCAGGGCGGTACCATCGCTGCCGCTGAAACGGGTGTAGATTTCGTTGTAGGCCAGCATGCTGCGGTGCAGGGGCTGGATTGGCTGATAGGTGAAGCTGAGTCGCTCCTGTGCCAGCACTTCAGTCAGCACCTCGCGCCAGTGATGCTGTCCCTGCAGATCGGAGACGTTGTCATCCTGCTGGATGGCCCAGCCATTGATGGTTTCGGTCTGGGCGCGTGCCAGCGCCAAATCCGCCCTGGCCAGCACGGCTTCGATTTTCTGGCCGCTGCTGAGCTTGGTCAACCCCGAGTAACCTGTGCTCTCCAGCTCGTGTTGAGCCTGATAGTGATCGAAAGCCACTTTCAAATCCTGTCCCAGCAGATGGGGGGGAATATTGGCCACCGGTTGCACCAGCACGGCGAAATCAGCCCCCGAAATGCGATAGACCTGATTGCCCGGGAAGCGGCTCACCACCCGCTTGATAAGGGCCGCCATGTCCTTGATGTAGGCATCACCAGACTGGAAGCCGCGCTGGGCGTTGATCTTGCCAAGCTCGGTGGCGCGGATCAGCACCAGACTTGCGGTCTGGGTGTCCTGATCCCGCTGCAGCAACTCGGTCATGTCGCGGCGAAAGGCGTGGCGGTTGAGTAGTTGAGTCAGCTCGTCGGTGGTGGCCAGATTGCTCAGTTCGGTCAGCTGACGATGGGCACTCTGTTCGGCACTCTCGAACTGTTCCAGCAGCTGTTGCAGCACTTCCCGGGAGGCGGGCTCATCAAGCTGTGAGGGATCCCGGCTCCTGATGGCCTTGACCCAGGTGAGCTCCTGATGCTGGACCATGCCGTCCATGGTGCGGATGGCCAGCATTAACAACAGGATCATGCCGAGCAGTGTGGTGGCCAGAATAACTGTCAGAGTGAGCGGTGTGCTCTGAAGGGCCAACCAAACTGCTTGCAGGAGCAGCAGGGGTATGGTCACTATGGTGGCGATCATGAAGAGGGGGCGTCCAAGCTTGTGAACCATCTTTTTATCCTTGAAGTGGCTGCTTTATGAGGGAATTTTAACCAAGCTTGCGGTGCAAAGCATGCTATTCCTCGCAACTCGGTGAAAAGGGTCAATTGAAATCGGTTAAATGTGAGTGAAACCACTTTCACAGGTACCGAAACAGGCGAAGATGAGTTGAAAACAGATCAAACAAGGCAGAGGTAAATCATGTTGTTAGAGCCAGAAAATAGTGCCAAAGCACGACAATTGTTGAACCAGAGTATGGCACTGGTGCTGGCAGGTGGACGTGGCAGTCGCCTGAAGCAGTTGACTGACAACCGCGCCAAGCCTGCCGTCCATTTCGGTGGCAAATTCCGGATCATCGACTTTGTGCTCTCCAACTGTATCAACTCGGGGATCCGCCGCGTTGGTGTAGTCACCCAATACAAATCTCACAGTCTGCTGCGTCACCTGCAATCGGGCTGGTCCTTCCTGCGTTACCAGATGAACGAGTTCATCGACCTGCTTCCAGCCCAGCAACGGGTGGATGAGGTGCACTGGTATCGCGGCACCGCCGATGCCATCTATCAGAACGTCGATATCATTCGTGACTACGGCCCCAAATACCTGGTGGTGCTGGCTGGGGATCACATCTACAAGATGGATTATGCCGCCATGCTGCTCGACCATGTACGCCTCGGTGCCAAGGTGACGGTAGCCTGCATCGAAGTGCCGCGGGCAGAGGCATCCGCCTTCGGGATCATGGATATCGACGAGCAGCGCAAGATCCGCGCCTTCGTCGAAAAACCGGCCAATCCGCCTGCCATGCCGGGTTGCGATGACCGCTCCCTCGCCTCCATGGGGATCTATATCTTCGAGGCGGAGTACCTCTACCAACTGCTGGAGGAGGATATTCACAATCAGGACTCCAAACACGACTTCGGGATGGACGTGATCCCCCGCATCGTGGAGGAGGGGATGGCATTTGCTCACCCCTTCAACATGTCCTGTGTCGGGGCGCGCGAGGGGCAAAAGCCCTATTGGCGTGACGTGGGTACGCTGGACTCCTTCTGGGAAGCGAACATGGATCTCGCCTCCGTGCTGCCCGAGCTCGACATCTACGATCAGAACTGGCCCATCTGGACCAGCCAGACCCTGACGCCACCGGCCAAGTTTGTGCAGGATCGCAATGGTCAGCATGGCATGACCATCAACTCCATGTTCTCGGGCGGTACCATCGTCAGCGGGTCGTTCGTGCTCAACTCGGTGCTCTTTACCAATGTGCGGGTGCACTCCTTCTGCACCCTGGATCAGGCCATCATCTTCCCCGGGGTCGAGATTGGCGCCGGTTGCCGTCTGCGCCGGGTGGTGGTGGACAAGGGATGTGTGCTGCCCGATGGGCTGGTGGTGGGCGAGAATGCCGATGAGGATAGCCGCCGCTTCTACCGCTCCGAGCAGGGGATTGTGCTGGTGACCAAGGAGATGTTGGACAAGCTGGTTTGAGGAAAGTCCTTGAAACTGTGTCAGACGCTGTAATGCAAAGGGAGCCAAGTTGGCTCCCTTTTTCATGCTGGTGAATGGCGAGGATTATTCGCTAACCACCGCTTTGGCGGCCATCACCATGGCGGTGCCGTGCTTGCCACCGGCGGCGGTCACTTGCGGTACGCCATCTTCGTCGGTGTCGCTACCGGCACCTTCGATGATGTTCTCGCCGGAGTCACCGATCCACTCGGCCATCTGCATGCCACCGTTGACGGTGCCACGGAACCAGCTGACGTACTGACCGGTCAGCTTGGCCAGCTCCAGCTCGGGCGCCTTCTCGGCCCCTTCGTTGCGCAGGTTCAGCATGGCAGAGCGCAGGGCGCCGGAGATGGCAGCCTGGGTCCAGGGGGTGTATTCACCCTGTTTACCCGCCAGCCAGGTGCCCGCCTTGGCATTGAAGTAGGCCTTGTCGGCAGCGACAAACAGCTCGCGGGCGGCGGTGCGGTACTTGGCATCCGAGGTAGCGAGGAAGGCGGCAGTCAGACCACGGATGGCTGCGAACTGTGCATCGATGGAGTGGCCGGCATCGAGCTTGCCACCCAGGGTGATGCCGTCATGCACCAGACCATTTTTGCCCTTGAGGTTGGCAAGGATGAAATCGGCCTGTTTGCGGATAAGCTCAAGCGCCTGCTGACCCTGCTGGGTCTTGAGGTTCAGCTCGCCATTGTCACCGGCGGCGTAACCGACCGGCAGCGCATCCTGAGCGCGCTGGAAGATCTGCAGGGCGACCAGTGCGTAAGCGGCGTCAAAGGTGGTGACGTGCTTACCCTGTTTGCCTGCCTGCCAGCTGTCGACCAGGGTGCCAGCCTTGGCATCAAAGTGCAGGGCAGCCAGGTTCTTGAAGGTGAGGTTGGAGAGATTGATCGCCAGCGAGAAGGCATCGCTGCCCGCAACGGCTTTGTCCAGGTCATTGGTCTTGTTGGCAGCCGGTGCGGTGGCAAACGGCGCACCGTCAAACACGGCGTGGAAGGCCGGGTTCTGGTTGGTGTTGGCGCTGCGCTGATCGCTGAAGGCATAGAACTCGGAGAGCGGCCACAGCATCATCCAGGCATCGCGCAGCTGGGCGGAACCATCCACCACCTCCAGCTTGCCGATGGCACCGGCATCGTTGTTGCTGGTTTCGGTCACTTTCACCTGATGGGGGAAGTAAATCACGCCCTTGGCCGGATCGTACTGCGGGGTGATTTTGGCGCCCAGTTGTTTACCATCGAAGCCGAGCTGGTTCTGCATGATTGCCAGCTTGTCGATGGATTGCTCGGTCAGCATCATGCCGTTGAAGCCGTCAGCGGCAGAGACGCCCAGCTTGTGCTTGCCATCCTGATCCATGGTGGCGGAGGCGGCTTCTACCTCTTCATCGGTCTCGGCCACGTGCATGCCGCCGAGGAAGTCTTGCGACCACATCACCTCTTTGAGCAGGATGCCGCCCACCGCTGCGGGCACCAGCAGGTTGTCGCTGCCGCTCCAGCGCAGGGTGCTGTAGTCGCGGAAGTAGGCGGGCACCTGGGTCTTGACGGTTTTCTCGGTCCCTTTGGCGGTCTTGATGGTGATCTGGTCGCCATTGACCGGGGTGGCGTTGACGGCCTGGGCAAACTCCGGATTGGCGGAGGCGTAGGGCAGGGAGAGGGGATACATGCCCTGCGGCACTTCATCAGCCGGGAAGCCAACGGCATCGGCCATGGCCAACACCCGTTGCCCCAGAGAGGCCATGGTGCCACCACGGGCCAGGTTTTGCGGCCCGTTCACCAGATGTGGGCCCATGCCGGATTGGTAGTTGAGGGCGTACATCGCCTCTTCGGAGTATTCGTAGGATTCGATGCCGGCAGCGAAGTCGAACGGAGTTGGTTCATCGGCACGGTTGGCATCCAGCACATCCAGATCCAGCCCCAGTGCTTCGGCTAGCGGCTCGCCAGAGAGCTCGAATTCGGTATAGGCCAGCATGTTGGCGGCGGTATTGAATGTCTTGTCTTCGACCTTGACGGCAGCGTGTGCGGCGCCGCTGATCAGTGCGCAGGCGATCGCCTGAACCAGTACGGTTTTTCTCATGTCCCTTCTCACCATTGGTTGGTTTTATTATTGACGCTTCTCATGACGAATCTAAATGAGAATGGTCTGCATTATGCTGTGTTGGAGGGGACTTGAGAAGTAAAAAACCGCCCCATTCGGCTGCACGTTAAACCGGATGTGCGTTGTCGAAGAGGGCGGTTATCTGTTTATTGCGATGAAAGTGCCAGTGCGGCGGTGATCAGAGCAGCTTGAACGGGATGACCAGACGGCCCGGCTCTACCTTGAGGGCTTCAACCTTGTCCTTGATCCTGGCTTCGTTCTTGCGGCTGCTGTCGAGGCGGTAAACCGGGGTCTGCGACAGGAACAGGGAGAGCGACTGATTGAAGGTGGGCAGCAGTGGGGTGAGGGCGGCCCCGATATCGGCCGGCTCGGTCTTGACCGAGATCAGTTCAAGGTCGCGCAGATAGATGGCGCCCTGATCGGCCACATAGTCGGGGCGGGCACTCAGGGCAAAGCGGATCTTCATCTGCTGGCTGCCAAGGGGGCTGCTCACCTGCAGGTCGCCAGCGGCATCCAGCTCGATGCGATCTGCTTGTTTGCGGCCGATACGGCTCTGCATCTCATCCAGACGGATCTTGCTCGACATGATGCCGGGGATCCCCAGCTGTTTTTCAAAAGAGACCTGATCTTTGAGGTACTGGTTGATTTCGGCCTCGCTGACATTGTACTGGGTCAGGGAGCAGGCCCCCAGCAGCAGGGCGAGGGGGAGTAACAACAACTGTTTCAACATGATGGATTCCGCTTGGGCAACTATGATGGCGCTATCTTACGCGATAACGGGCGTGGAATGAGAGCCTCATACCGTGGGAAATCACGGAGTTGCTGCATTCCCGATTGTTTTTTGGCAACCGCCGGGTTCATCATCGACGAGTGAGCGGAATAGGGCTGAGCTGTTGGCTGCGGGCGTAGGTCTACGCCTTAAGCAGAGAGAAGAGCACAGAGAGCGAGAAGAGCAAAGAGAACGAGGAGAGCGTAATGGTTCGGATGGGCAAGGTTGGCTGCAGGGCGCTGCTGTGGCTTGGCTGCATGATGGGACTCTGGAGCCCATCGCTGTGGGCCGAGGTGAAAGTGATCCCGGTATTCGAGGCGCAGGCCGCGGTGCAGACCCTCAAGGAGATCTATCCCCAGCTTGGGGTGAGTGCCATGGGTAATCAGCTGGTGCTGAGCGGGACGCCAGCCCAGCTGCAGGAGGCCGAAGCCACGCTGGCGCAGATCAACCAGCCACCGCAAAGCCTGCTTATCGAGTGGCGGGTCGATGGTGCCGCCAGCGGTCAGCAACTGGGAGGCTCAATCAGTCGCGACGAGGTCAAGCGGCAGTGGTTGCTCGATGGCAACTCCCAGCAGTACCAGCGCAGCCAAAACGACAGCTGGCAGGTGCGCGGGCTGTCGGGCCGTCCCGTGCTGCTGCAGATGGGCTCCTATCAGCCGGTGACTTTCTACCAATGGAACGGGGGCGCCGTAGTGGGGATGATGCCGTTGGTGAACGGCCTCTATGCCACGGCCACCTTGATTGGCGATCGGGTGCAGATTGCGCTGAGCAGCGAACAGGCGAGGCTGGATCAGGGCACCATCAATCGTGGGCAGAGTGCCACCGAGGTGAGCGGGGCCCCAGGCCAGTGGCTGACGGTGGGGGAGCTCTCGACCAGCTCGGCAGATCAGGGGAGTAGCCTCGGCACCCAGCTACAGGGCGGACGAGGCAGCCAGAGCGAGCGCCAGACCCTGCAGATCCGGGTCACCCGTCAATAAGCAATGTAGTGGTCTAATCATCCCGGACACCATTTTAGGTGGTACAGTCGCCACCATGACCTGAGGTGTTCAATGACAAGATTACGTCGCTCATTTACTGCCGCATTCAAACTCGAAGCCGCATCCCTGGTGCTCGACCAGGGATATTCTGTCCCTGAAGCCAGTCGTTCACTGGATGTCGGTGAAACCATACTTCGCCGCTGGGTTCAGCAACTGCAATCCGAACGCAGTGGCACTCCGGAGCAGCAGAAAATCCATGAGCTGGAAGCCCGTATCAACCGGCTCGAACGTGAGAAGGACTGTCTAGTCCTGAAATAGGTTTACACATTTTCAACTGGCATTTCTCTACTCAGAACCCCTATGTACCGCATCGGGGGTTCTGTATTTCAATGCATAATGCGGCCGTTCCACGTTGTAAATATTCACAGCTTCACGCACCATTTCCCGCGCTTGCGTCAAATCCTGCGGGCTTTGCAACAACAACTCTCCTTTCAAAATCCCGTTCACCCGCTCCGCCAACGCATTCTGATAACAGTCATACCCATCCGTCATCGAGCATTTCACCCCGTACCGTTCATGTAATGACTGATACAGCCCCGAGCAATACTGCACGCCGCGGTCTGAGTGATGGATTAGCTCCCCGCTGCCACACCGTTGCTTCAGCGCTTTCTTGAACGCCATCGCCACAGATTCGGCGTGCATCCCTTCGTGCACGTGATGGCCCACTATCTTACGTGAGTAGGCATCCGTCACCAGGCTCAGGTACAGCGGTCCGCTCCTGGCTGGCAGATAGGTGATATCAGCGACCCAGACCTGCTCCGGGGCCACCGGTGTGACCTGCCCTGGCCCCGCCTTGAGCAAGTTGGGATGACGGTAGAAACGGTGAAAACTGTGGGTGGTCTTGTGATACGCCCGCTTAGGTTGCACTAGCAGGCGGTGCTCGGCCAATATCTGAAACAGCCTGTCCCGCCCTACCTTGAGCCCGCCATCATCCTGACCCTGGAGCAGATAATGCAGCTTGCGAGTGCCCACCCGAGGTTGTCGCAGTCGAACCTGACGCACGAAGCGCACCACCTGCAGCCCTTGAGCATGGCGCTCGTCGGCGACTCGATTGCGCTTGTAGTAAGCCTGCCGGCTTATCCCCAGAAACAGGCAAGCCCTGACGATGGTCAGCTTCTCGACTTGCCGCTGCGAGAGGACTTGCCGGGTCGCTTTTTTACGATGGAGACGCCGTAGTCATTCTTCAGTACATCGACGACGGCCTCAAAGAACTGGGCCTTCTGACTCATCAGCGCCAGCTGTTGCTCAAGTTCCTTGATGCGCTGTTCGGGCGTCTGGTTGTCGGGGTCAGGCATGGTGATGCTCCTGCCGGCGCGCACAGAAGCCCCCTGGCTCCAATCTTGCCGACCATGTTTACGTAACCATACCAGAATGGTCGAATTGCCCTGAATGCCATATCGGGCTTGTGCTTGCTGGCAACTGAGCTCGCCTTTTTCAATCTGCTCGACCAGTGCCAGTTTAAAAGTCAGCGAGTAATCGCGCTGTGTCCGTTTCACACCTTGTCCCTTCAGGACGGGACACTAACCAAGTGTCCGGATTTAGTTGACCACTACAGCCTGCTAGAAAGCACCAAGTGTAGCGTTCATCTGGGGTAGAGAGGAGGTAATGACATACAGGTTGATTTGGGAAAAAACGGCATGAAAATCTCAAGAGTAATGCTATTTGTGCTGAGGGAAATTTAGACTAATAGCTGAATAAGTGGACTATGTGCCTGTATAAGATAAAAACAAATGTGAGTTCAGATTTGACGAACGTCAAGGATTCATACAAAGACTCATCCTTTCTTGTAGTCTCCCAATGATTCAATCAGTTAGTATCGGTCAGATATGAAATGATAGGGTTATACCGTGAGCACAATCTCCCTTCGCAAGGCCCTCGGGGTTTTGGCTAAATCTTCTTCCTTCTCGGTCAAGACGACAACACAACGTCAGAGAGATCTGTTTGATGACCTCAAGGATTATCTCTACGTTACACCCGAAATCGAGGATGATTTTGAGACGTGCCTCCGTTCATTGCAGCCTGGTGAGTGTGTGTTTTTATGCGGCAGTAGTGGTGATGGCAAATCTGAAATATTGTCACGTAGCTATGACCAATATAAAAACAGATATACCTTCCATCTGGATGCAACCCATAGCTTTTCGCCTCATCAATCAGCAATCGATGCGCTAAACGAACTCTTTGATCGTGCAGGAGATGGGGCTCAACCCCTGGTGGTTGGTATCAATATCGGTATGCTGGCCAACTTTGCCAAAGAAGGGGCTGAGCGGCACAGTGAGTTGCGTGGCGTGATCGAGCGTTTTTTGGATAGTGGCGAGAGAACGCAAGGGGCATATCACTTTCTGGATTTCGAGTCCTATCCAAAATTTCGTTTTAATGATGACGCTGGCAGCTATTCAAGCTTTATGCGTCAACTGCTCAAGCGGTTAACTCAGCCAACCGATGACAATCTGTTTCATGCTATTGCCCTTGCAGATGAGCAACGCCAACGCGACATGCGCCTCATCGCCAATTTCAGGCTGTTGGCCAATGAGCACGTGCAAGAGATTATCATTACCACGCTGTTCAAAACCCGTTTGATCAAGGATCAATTCATTACGACTCGCGCCTTGCTGGATCTGTTGCATCAGCTTCTGGCCGGGGAGCATTACCTCTTTGACAACCTGTTTCTGGCTAAAGACAGCGAGCTAAGCCTGCGTCTTGCTGACTTTGATCCTGCCTTGATTCATACCCAAGCGGTAGACCAGTTTGTGCTGCGTTATGAGCTGAATCTACCGGATGAGGCGCTGGATGCCTTTATGGTCGAGCTGGCAAAACTGGGGCTCATATTCAACGAGCCTCGTGATAAAGCGGGTCAAGCCGCATCCCTTCTGCGCCTTTTTTATCTGCTTAAGGACTGTGAGCTTGGCAATAACTACCATCACCAATTCAAAGTCGATTTTGAAGAGCAGGTACTTGAACACTATGCCACTGTCTGGCTGCAGCATAGTCAGTATCTTGGGGGGGGTGGAAGCCAGCTGGCCTTGCGCAATTTCTATGTGAAAGCGCTGATCCCGGCCATTTTTGTCTATGCCAACCGCAATGCCCCTGAGTTGTCAAAGCGTGAGCTTTCTCTTGGTCAATTTGGCCAGTGTCATGTCGCGGCACCTGTCGAGCTCAAAGCTGATTACAGCGCAATTCAGCGTCAGCATGTCGAGAAGCACGATCATTTCAGCGCCTATCTGAAGGTTGATGATCAGCCCTTGGCACCAATGGCAATCAACCTCAATCTGTTTGAGCTGATCTGCAAGCTCAACAACGGCTATCGGCCAAACAAGTACGACAAGAATGCCATCGTGTTGCTTGATGAGATGGTTGAACAAATCCGCGCTGTCGCTAAAAAGAGCCCTGTTCTTCATTATTACGAAGGTGATCAGCATTACCGTCTTGGTTTGGATGACGGCATGATCACTGTAGAAGGAACCAGATAGTCATGTCTCTGTATCCAATTCCTGTCGGATTAGCTCCGGTTGATAAAAACAAGCTCACTAACTACTGGCCCATTCGCAACAAAGGCAATGAGTTTGACTGGGATACCGTGACCGGAGTCGTGCTGGGGCTTTCCTTGCGCAAGCAGGTGACTGCCTATGAATTTGAGCAATTTAAGGAGGAGTGCAAAGCCCGGTTTGTAGACAAGCTCGACGATCCTGATTTTTGGCTGGTGCTTGAACGAGCCTATTTTTCAAATGACTCACTCTTTCACATATCACCGCTGTTCCTGTTGTTTAAGGCCAAAGGGAAGAAGATCGGACAAGCCGATCTCAGCGCACCAGATACGCGGTTGTGCAAATTGTTTGCAGGTCTGTTGGGGGATTTTTTCCTTGAAGATGCGCTCGATGACAAGCTCAACTTTGTCGAGCAAGAACTGTTGTCAGTTCTGCAAGGCAAGCTGCAAAGTGGCAGCCTGGTAGGAAATAAGGATGAGCAACCTTATCTGCCTTTTTTGAATGCCGTATTTCGTGAAGATATTCGCTTTTTGGCTGCACATCCCCAATACCTGCTGCAAGCCTTGCCTGGCGCACTCAAGCTGTATGCCTTTGCTTACTGTGCTCAGCTGGCACTGAATGTGACCGACTGGCAACATGAGCCCCAAAGCAAGCCTCTTTACTTTATTCTCGATTCGGAAAAGGCCAGCTCTGAACGTACTTCGGTAAAGCGTTCTGGCTACAAGCTGCTGGCAGCTGCCAGCGAGCGGGTTTTCCCGCTGCTTTCCGCCCTTGACGTGCTCCAGTTGCCGGGGGATGCCAAGAAAAGACCGCTCTGGCAGGTTTATCACGATGCCACGCAATATGCTGACCAGACTCAGTTGCTGGAAGATTTGAACAACTATCTACAGGCCTTTAGAGATAAGCGCGGGTTACGGCCTGAGCGTCCTCTCACAAACAGCGTGGCAGAAGCCTTTGAGCAGCTCAAAGAGTTGGCTCTGGAGCAATTCCGTGATGCCAATACCTCCCGTGGCGGCGTGAACAAGAAATATGTCAAAGAGCTGGAAGAGAAGCTGCTCAGTGATTTTATTCAGGCCCGGGGGGCCGCTGGCCGTACCCTGGTGCTGAATCAGGATCAGCTGTTGCTGTTGACCAATCTCACCATCGGCAAGGCCGACAAGCTGCGCCTGCACGATCTGCGCAAAGGCTTCGAACAGCGCGGTTTTTATCTTGATAACCAGTCATTGCAGCGACTGGTCAGCTTCTATGAGCGCATGGGCAATGTAGAACGAATGAGTGATAGTGGAGACGCCGTATATGTCCGCAAGACCCTTTGAGCATTTTCTGGCCGAACGTTTTATCGAGTGGGTCAGTGCCGACATTGAGCCGGGCTCTCGTTACCAGTTCAAATCCCCCAGCGCAGAAAACGGTCTGGTGCTCTATCAGTCACTGGTGACCTTTGCTGCCACAAATACGCTGGCTACGGCCGATGGCATTGACCTGCCGTATATAGAGTGCAATGGCGTGCGGGTTTTACCTGTGTTGCATGGTGAGGCTCCGGGATTTACCGAAAACTACATTTCCCGTTTGCGTGATCTGGTCGCAGGGCGCAGTGCAGAATTTGAAAAAGCAGCCCTGCTCATTATCCACAACAGCATGCTGGATACTCTGATCAACAGTGCCCTTGATTTGGGGGCGCCCGGTGCTATCTGGCATCCGGATAGTCTCTCGCAGCAGCTTGGCGTGCTGATAGATGTTGGCAGCAGTAACAAGGAGCTGTCAGCCTGCCTGCTTGAAGAGCAACTGGCCCTCATCACCGAAGAGGGGGCGACCGTGTTTGGTTTTGCTCCTCTGTTCAGTGCACTTGATCAAGATGGGGAACTGAAGTTTGATGAGCTTCAGCTATTCAATGACCCGGTCATTCGGAGCTGGAGCGGCAAGAAGGCCCAGATCAGCAAGCGGCTCCAAGCAAACCGCAAGCTGCGACGCGAGATTGAAGATGCGGTTGAGCATTATGATCTCGATCAGCTCGAGAGTGTCCTGAAAGAGTTCAGCGCCAAGTTTATCCGCCAGCATTTCCAGGATGAGAGCTGGCGTGAGCTGGAATTCGAGGCCTACCTCAAAGAGATTGAAGCCAACAAAGCGCAAAAGTTGCTATTGGAAGAGGTGGCTGTTGACAGTGGTTCGCTGCAACAAAGAGCCAAAAGCCAGAGCAAGGCGGGGCAGCGCGACCTGAGCCTGCTGATCCAGCTCCCGCCGGGAGAGAAAACCCTCAAACTTTCTTTTACCTTCATCGGCAATGATCTGGACGAGAGCCAGTTTAAGCTGATGCACAATGGGTCGCTCAAAAATTCGGTCACTTATTCTGTCAGCCGTGTCGGTGGTAAACGCTGCTGGGCGACGGTGACCTTGCCCGTCACAGGAGAACCCACCTTTTTTAGCCTTGAGCTTAAACGCGATAACCGCTCTGAAGAGTACAAGTTCCGCTGTCTGGTGGTAGAGCAGGGAGATTTCTATTTCGATGAGTTGTTGCACTGCTTCCGAGTGGATGCGGGCAAGAAGTGGCTGACCCTGCTGCTGGAAGAGAACAAGTTCAAGGTCAACTCAGAGCAAGACGCCATCATGCATCTGGCTGACGATGAGGGTGAAGTGGACTGCAGCGCCTGTGGCTGGGTGAACTTTGATGCGCTGGCCGAGCAGAGCGAACAGATCCAGTTTGAGCTGGTCAATGGCGAGCGTCGCTTGCCCATCAATATTGAAGGACCGGCCGCCGATGAGAGTATTTGCGTTCCGCTGCTGTTTGACCGGGATCGCTTCGCCAAGCTGCTCAGAGATGACCGTAATGCCGAGTATCTGCGGGCCAAAGGCAAGATCATTTTCGATAACAGCGAAAGTGGTGTGGTCGGGATCCGCCAGCAGCTGCTGAACCTCGAAGCTCGGATGGTTGATGAGCGGGCCTTGTATATCGGTCTGACTGCCGATCCAATGCCACTTGCGGCGATTAGTGCAAGGTTCCCTGATTTACATGGCGCTTATGCCGCCCTGTTTGACTATCTGCAACACAAGAAAACATTGCCGAGCCTGGTGGCCTGGGGCGATAGCTATTGCGCCCTGGTACAGCGGGTGCTGGATGCCTACGAAGCGGCATTAAGCGAGATACCGACCAATGCGGTGTTGGCGCTCGAGCACAAACAGCTGATGCGCATTGGCCTGTGCCGCCAGGATGAGTGGCAACGCCTTAGCCCGCTGCACCCCTTGGTACTTGCCTATCACCTGCAACTGGTGGCCGAGATAAAAGCCGATCGCGATGAAGATGGCGTCAGCTCTTTTGCCGAATTGGCAGAGGTGACCCGCGAGCGCCTGGTTGCATCTGGCTTGCTGCCTTTCGTCTATGACAATGACTCTGGCTACGCCCATCTGCTGCCGGTGCGGGAGAACAGCTTCTGGCTCGATGTGGTGCCACAAAAGCAGGAGAGCTACAGCTACATCAAGCGTTTGGTGCGCGACAAATTGGCCGAGTTTACCCAGGCCTATTCCCGGCTGTTCAGTGCCGGGGCCAAGAGCACCCTGATCGTCAATGCTATCAATCAGGCGAGTGCGGCAGAGCTCTTCCTCGGTTTGATCGAGCACTTCAAGCTGCACAAAGAGCAGGCGATCGCCATTCATGTGAACTTCTACGATGAGCGGTTGCAATTCAATGACTTCGACCGCTTTGCCGAAACGGCCGCTTATGACGAGCTGAAAGCCTGGCTTGGCTTGAACACCACTGCGCTGCGCGCTGAGGCCGATATGCTGATCGACCTGATCCGCTGCCGCCTGACCTACAGCAAGTTCACCCTGCCCAACGAGCGCGAGCAGTTTGCATATGCCCATCTGGCGTTCTTCCGTAACCAGGAGCCGGTAGAGTGCCATCCCATCAATACCGATGAAGCTCTGAGTGGTGTGCTGTGTGATGGCTTGATCGCCGGGGAAGCGGCCGAAACGAAAGGGGCGGCCTATTTCACCGCCTTTGGTTTGCGTGGCGTGCCCTATCAAGGGGTGCAGTCGCTGCGGGTGGCTCGCCTGCTGGGCAACCTGTGGCAACCGGCCAGCCAGAGCAATGCCCAGTATCTGGAAACCAGCCTGGGGCTGGCGGTCAGTGCTGATTTCAAGGCACTGCTGACCCGCTCTTATGACAGCGCACTGTGGACCACCATCATCGATCCCAAGGTGACTCTCGATTTCTTCACCAGTCAGCAGGATGTGGTGCTGATCCACTACTCGGATCAATACACCAGTGCGGCCGGTTATGACGCCATCACGGTGACCAAGCAGGTAGACCTCTTTAAACGCTTGCTGCAAAAAGAGGGTCACGGACAAGGGGAGACGCTGCTCTCCGAATTCAATGCCTTCAACGGCGAGTGGCTGCTCAAGATGCTCACGGCCAACGACAAGGAGCGCAAAGAGAAGAACGGCATCATCGGTGCTTACAAGTTTGTCTCGGCCTTGTTGCGGCATTCTGATATCTGCTGGGTCCCCCTCTCCGTGGCCGAGATGATCCGCGTCTCTGGCAATGTTGGCCTCAAGATGAGCGACAGCGAGTTCTCCCGTCAGGTGCATGGGTATCGCAAAGGGGCCATTTCCGATGACGTGCTCTTTGTCGGCTTCAAGGGCAAGCAACTCTATCTGCTGCCTCTGGAGGTCAAGACCGGTGTCAGACCTGACTTTGCCTATGCCGGGCAACAGGCGCTGGAGCTTAAACGTTACCTGATGGAAGAAGTACTTGGCCCCAACACTCTGGCCGCACGGCTATACCGTGGTCTCTTTATTCGCCAGGTGCTGATGCAGGTCGACAAGCTGTGCCTCTATCAGGTGATGCAGCCTGCACAGCTTGCACCGCTGTTGACCGAGCGGGAGTGGTGGCTCAAAGGGGAATATACCTTGGCTAGCGTGCCCGACTATCCCGAAGGCTTTGTGGTCGCCCATATCGAAAACGACAGCTTCTTTGTTCCTCACTACCAGATGACCGAGCGGGGGGTATTGCAGGTTGAACTGCCCTACGCCTTGCTGGGTAGCCTTATTCAGGCCAGCAGCGCCCCTGCGCTTGATGAGCTGGTGACCCTGTGCCACGTAGATAAACAATATCTGCTGGGGCACAGAGAAGAGGTGGCGGAGCCTGAATCTGGCTCTCAACCGCAGCCAAAAGAAGGGGGCAATCAGGCGGTGGATATGGCGCCATTGGCACCAGCCACTGATACCCAAAACACCGATCCGGTTACCCCAGTAGCGGTGGAAACCGGACTGACCATCGAGCCGACAGAGCCCATGCGTATCCTGTTTGGCCACGAGGCGCTGCGGCAAACGCCGCTCTATTGGGAGCCGACCAATACAGCCCGCTTTATGAATACCAATACCGGCATCATCGGCACCATGGGCACCGGCAAAACCCAGTTTACCAAGTCGCTGATCACCCAGCTGATGCGCCAGCAGGACAACAACGTCGAGGGCGCACGGATCGGCCTGCTGATCTTCGATTACAAATCTGACTATGTGGATGATGCTTTTAGCGAGGCAAACCAGAGCAAGCGGCTGCGGTTGTATCGCCTGCCGTACAATCCGCTCTCGCTCTATGGCGATATGCCGATGTTGCCGGTGCATACCGCGACCGGGTTTGCCGAGACCCTGGCCAAAGCCTTTGGCCTCGGGCCCAAGCAGCAGCTGCGGCTGCGCAAGTTAATCCTCGATGCCTATGAGCTGGCTGGGATCAGCAGAGCTGACGCCAGCACCTGGTCAAGGCCTGCGCCTACCTTGGCCCAGGTATGGGATCTCTATCTTGATCAGGAGAAGGTAGAAGAAGACTCTCTCTATGCGGCGCTCGACTCGCTGGTCACTTACGAGATCTTTGAAACCATGCCGGATGAGGTGAGCTCCCTGTATGAGCTGCTCGATGGGGTGACGGTGATCGAACTGGCGGGCTACTCACCCCAGATCCAGAACCTGGTGGTAGCCCTGACGCTGGATCTCTTCTATTCGCAGATGCAAAAGCGCGGCAAACCGCAAGTCAACGGCGATTATCGCCAGATCACCAAGATGATCCTGGTCGACGAGGCCGACAATTTCATGTCGCAGGACTTCCCCAGCCTGCGCAAGATCCTGAAAGAGGGGCGCGAGTATGGGGTAGGGGTGATCCTCTCAACCCAGGACTTGAGTCACTTTAAAACCGGGGAAAACAACTACGGCTCTTATATTTTGACCTGGGTGGTGCATCGCGTCGCCGAGATCAAGAATGCCGATATCAAGGCTATCTTTAATAAAGATGATAAGACCGAGCAAGAACAATTAATGGAAACCATCCGCAAGCTGGATAAGCACTTTAGTCTCTATATTGATGGGGATAAAAAGGTATCTATGATGCGGGATCGGGCATTTTGGGAAATATTGAGGTGAATATGTCAGAAATGAAAATAGATTTTAATCCAGTTAGGTTATGTGAGGCAATATCTAGGATTGGATATGAACCGCACTCGGCGATAATGGATATTGTTGATAACTCTGTTACAGCAAATTCAGATGAGGTGAAAATAACACTTATTTTGCAAAATGGAAAAACCTTAAAACAGCGAAACTCTGTGTCTAAATACCAAATAGTTGATAATGGACATGGGATGACTATTGATGAAATTAAATCCGCATTTTCTCTAGGTGCAAATGGGAATTATGGGCCTAAGAGCTTATCTAAGTATGGAATGGGGCTAAAGTCAGCTGGGTTATCTTTAGGGCAATGTATTTCTATAGTAAGCAAAAAAAATGGTAATCTATCAAACAAAATATCATTTGATAAAGATTATATAGAGAAGGAGAATGCATTTGTTTTAAAGCAGGATGTGCTTCTCTCCGCAGAGAAAAAGTACTATGAAGAATTGATTAAAAGTAGTCATGGAACAGTGATTGAAATCACAGGATGTGAGAGAGTTAACCATGCATCACCTAAAGCTACAATAGAGAAGTTAACACAAAGATTAGGTGTTGTTTATTATTCATTTATGAAACATGAAGTAAATCCGCTCAAGGTTTTCACAAGAGTCTGCGCGTTAAATCAAGACGATGATTATATCGAGGTTATTCCAAAAGATATTTTACATACTGATTCTAACTACTTTAGAGTGAACTACCAACCTGATAATTATGATTGTACATGTGCCTATCTTGCTCTAGATGATTACTTCGATGTACGTGGATTTGATAACGAGGAATTGGGAAAAATCAGGATACAAGGTGTTGTTTTTCCTCAAGCAAAGTTAACTCAAAAAAGGTCACCACTTTCAGAACAGCAAAAAAGCATAATAAAGTCATATGAAGTTTCACGAGAGAATATGGGATTCTTTGTTTATAGAAATGGTCGCCTTATTAGATGGGGTGATGATATTGGAAATCTCGTAGGCAAAGATGAAATTAACATTCGTTTTAGGATGGATTTAGAAACTGAGCATGATGACATACTGCATGTAGATGTTACTAAACAGAGATTGGAAATTGATGATGAGCATCGGCGGAGACTTGAGCAAATTATTAGCAGGGCTATTGAAACTGCTAAACAGGTAAGGGAGTATTGTCAAACAATAATGAAAAGTGGAAGTGATGATGAAGGTGCTGGGTTTAATTCCACAGTTATTAACGTGCCAGAAGATGATCCTGATGAATCAATAGGTAGGGAGCCATCTTCTGAGGTTATATCAAGGAAAAGGGCTAGTGCAGAAGAGGCTAAAGCCGTAGAAGATACTTCAGAAGATGATAAACCTTCGCAAGAAGGAGCAAATAGCATAGAAGGTAGCACTTCAGAGTTTCGTAAAATTAGATACACAGAAAATATACCTTATGGTCGCTTATGGAAGGCATATAGTGATGCTAAAGAGGGCGTCTTTGTTTGCATTAGTAAAAAACATCCATTTTATAATGAGATAATAACTAAATTCCCAGAAAATAGTATTGAACGAATATCTATTGAAGCACTTATATTCTCGGTGAGTGTCGCCGAAATGAACACTACGCATAATTTTGATAAAATAGAAAAATCAGTTATTGATACGCTATACGTAAAGTTTCATAAAAATATAGCAAATTGGTTGGCTGATTGGTCTTATGAAAATGTCAGCTTGAGCAGCGATGATTAAAATATCTGGCTATGTAGTAGGAGCACATAGGTGCTCCTATATATATTTAATTAAATCCAACGAATATATTTACGTTGGTGAAACGGGGAGCTTTCCGGTTATTCGCTGGGGGGCTCACTTATCCTCATCTGGTACGTTTACTGTAAATATGAAAAATCACGTTAATAATGATGAAGGTTTAATTAATGCTCAGTTTATTTGCTTTGAGTGTACAGACATTTTAAAAGAAGCAGATAATTACAAAAAAATTGCAAGAAGAGCTATCGAGGCTGAACTGCATAGGCAGCTCTCGCTTAATCCTTGGATTTTCGGTGAAGAGATTTTTTTAGTATCACGATCCCCTAATCATCCCGTTCGCCATAAATTTACTTTTGATCCAGTAGACTGTGCTAGGAAAATAATGACGATGCTACCCTCGATAATGAAAGATAGTGTTGTTATTAAAAATCATGATATGGTCATATGACCATATCATATATTGATTCAACATTATTTACATTGCTATTTAAAAAAGATATGCCCCGGTGAAGGTGTAATTTAAAATAAATATTTAAATCATCGATCGCAAGTTGATGAGAAAAGCTCTGTTTGATAATTGATTTTAGTATCTCACTATTGTCCCCAGCGAAAATTTTCCAGGTCATTTCAACAGAACTATCTGTTTGAATATCCTCAAATGGTGGAATTGATTCTTCTGCCAATGAAAGACACAAAGCCCAGCGACATAGTACATTCCAGTTTTCTATACTAGTCTTGCGCTTAATAACAATCAGCTGCTGTTTGGCCTTTTCTGATAAACGAATATTATCAATCATGTTTTCTCTCCGGGAAATATCCTGGATTAATAGTAGAGGTGAAATACTGCTCCTCGAAACAAATATGATACTCCTTGGCAATATAAGGCTTGAGCTCCTTATAGTATTTACCTTGGATCTCTTCATCGGTAGATAAAAGAATGACCTGAGATGCTGCTTGTGGGAAATAGTGCTTGATTAGATGGCTTCTATGCTGTCCATCAAGGCGCCCCATTGGAGTATCAATAATCGTTGGTAACTCTTTACCTGACTCATCAGCTAGGCCCCATAAGACGGCTATGGCCAGCAGCTGCCTTTCACCAGCAGAGAGTCGAGCAGGAGAGATAGGTTTATTATCTTGTGCATATAGAGTTAACACAAATGTATCAGTATCGATTTCAATCTTGGTGATTAAGCTGTCTTTACGTTTGACCTGGTTAAACTTGGAGATGATCTTGGTTTGTAGTTTATCGATATTATCTTTGATAAGATCTGCTTTAAAGGCATCTACAATACCTTGCAGTTTTCCCATATGAGAAAAGAGTTGCTGTTGCCGCTGCTGCTCAAAATCGATAGCATTACCTTGTACCCGAATTGAGGTAACTTGCATCTCTGCTTGCGTTATGTCTGCGGCCAATTTTTGTACAGCAAGAAGCAATTCCTCTTTCTCTTTCTTCGCTTTTTCAAGGTCATTATCCGCTGTGACTGAGCGTGTAATAATATGCTCAACAGATGCTAACTCAGGAATAGCAGCTAGTTGTCGTTCTACGAATTGCAGTTTTTCATATAATTTTTCTTTTTCCTGCATTAGTGACGACGCTTCCTGTTCTTCGGCAGCGAGCCGTTCAGCAAGACCATCGAAAATTGCAGGGCTACTGTTTAAATAGCAGGGTTCAGAGTAGAGCTGATCAGAAGCCTCTCGTTCTTTAGATAACTCGGTTTGCAGAGACTGGATAATACTTTGCTCTGTACCTCGTTTATTTAACAATCCAAATATTTTATTCTCTTGGTTAATAAGTAAAGAGCGAGCGATATGATAGCGTTTTATCTCATCTTCTTTATAAAGCTGAAACTTGGTCTGTTCTATTAATGAAGAGACGAGCTTCAAAGGCAATGACCCTGCAGCAAGTTTCATCAACTCGCTATTGATGCCATCTATCTTTGTTGTAATTTCAACTTGTTGACGAGAGATCTCATCTTTTTTATGTAAAAGATGAGCGCCATTATCTTTCAGTTGTTGTCGCCAATAGGCTACTTCAGCTTCTCTATCTAGAATCTGTTCATCTATATCAATTAGGTTATTCTGTAATGTATTTTGAGCTTCCAAAATGGCTGCAAGCCGAGTTTCAGCTTCTTCTAGTTTCACCTTTTGCTTGGGATCCAGCAGCTGGTTTTGACCTCGTTTTTTCAGCACGTCAAGGTCAATATTGAGCTGTGACAGCAATTCAAGACCGAGCAGACTTTCGATACCCGTCTTTACCAGACTTGCAGAGCGAGCGGGATCTGCTAGATGTTCAATCTTTTCACCATCAAAAAAGAACAATTCAGACAGTGATTGCGGGATAAATTCATTGATAAATTCTCCCCAATGCTCGCTCAATAGTGCATCTGGATGACCGTTATGGCTGACGACAACTACTTCCTTACACTCTTTGTCAGCCTCTTTCTCCCAAGCTCGATTTATTTCATAAGTATGATCTTTACCGAGAATGGTATGTCTGAAGCGAAGTGAGAGAGAAGCTTTTTTTTCCGTTGCGTAACGGTTTATCGCCTGCTCCAGATATGCTGGATAGCTAAGGCGACCACGATTGGAGCATTTGGCATGTTTGCCATAAAGAGCCAATTGCAAGGCATCTAAAAAGGTTGTTTTACCACCACCATTGAGTGCACCAAAGAGGATTATAGGTCTTTTATGATCGGGGCTATCAAGGTCAACCTCATGGCGTCCTTTATAGATACCAAAATTTTCTAACACGAGTTGTTCAAAAATCATGCTGATAGCTCTTCAATATCAATTTGTTCATCTTCCAAGAAATGGCTATTGTTAGTCAAAGCAAGTTGTAGCTTCTCATTCTCCCACAATAGTTGTTCTTTATCCTGCTCAGGTAAATTTGGTTGTAATAGTTTTATTTTGTTTTCATTGAGTTTTCTGTTCAGTGCAAAGTCTCTGGCCTCTTGAATATTGTTGAAGGCCATGGTTTGCAAGCTTGTGTCCAGCTCTTTATATAGATTTGCACGACGCAGCATATTGCTATGCTTATCTTCAATTGAGATCAGTGTTCTAATCTGTTCGTAGAGTAAACCATCGGGATCATTGTACGTGGAGCATTTATTTCTCAATTTTCCCATTATATTGCTATTTAATAAACTATGATATGAGCGTTTAATACCTGGATATTTTTTACCCAGCGTACGTTCATAAATATGAGGAACGCTATCTTCAACCTCGTGTTTATCTTCCAGCCATATATGTCTAATTGCCTCCAAATCTTCCAAAGAGAGTAGTTCTAGGTTGCGGACTTCATCTGGTCCTATCTCTTGTACGATTTTTTGTGCTTCAAGTACTTTTTGGAGCATGTGTTCTCTAAATGGCTGCCGATAAGGACCACGAACCAGATCCGCCCCATATTCATTGATATGAACGGTCAAGGAGCCATTCATTCGACGAAAATCACGACGCTCCTTGTCTGCTTGTATTTTTTTACCTTTGCGCTCTTTATTTGAATCATTAATGTCGATTTCGTTGCGGAGCTGCAGGAGGGGCAACATCCACTCTTTTTCAGTGTCATTTTGAATCATGGCAGCCATAGATTTATCTTCACCTACCATGGTACAGACATAACAGCCAAAACGACTATCTCCACAACTAGGAGTTGACTTATCAACGACGAGAGGACATTCACCATCCGCAGTTGCACCTTGATACATACCAAGTAGCTCTTGATTTTTAAAACCCCATGGATTTTTAACTTGCATCAGGTATTGCCAGACATCGTCATTACTCCAGTCGGCGATAGGAGTATATATCCAGACACGATCAAGCTGTTTGTTAACAGTTAATCCAACAGCGCTACGAGTATTATCTTCTCTGTTCTCGTAACTTTCCATTGTTGCTGCTCTTGTCGCGCTCTCCGCTTTTCGCGTACCAAGAACAAGAATCGCCTCACCGTTATTTTTAACGACTGTCTTAATAAAGTTATTAGATGGACTGATTTTGAGTCGATCGGTACACCAGCGAAACTTATAGCGAGGCGCAGGGTAACCACGACCAATCAAATTGACCCAGAAGCGATCTTTTACTTCTGGTGTCAGGCGATGTGGAATAATATTTAAGTGTTGCTCAGCTACCGCTTGTCGCATCTGTTCCAATGAGCGTCCTACCCACATGGCAACAATCGGATTTTCAACAAGCGTATCAGTACTGATCACATGGACAGGTTTATTGGCTTTACCTTCGGCATGCAGTTCCTGCATGGCATACCACACCAGCTGGAGTATAGCGGTGGAGTCTTTACCACCACTGTAACCAATTACCCAGGGGATCTGATCACTAAGATAAAGTGATTTGGTGCGGTCAACCAAGAACCGAATTGTCTCTGTAAACCCGGCCGCATCAAATGCGGAACGGGAAGGGGTATGTATTTCGGTACTCATGCCTTACCTTTTCTAAATAGATACTCAGCTTGTACCTCTCCTTCAGAGAGGGGGAGGTCAAGGTGTTGTTTGATCAGTGTTGCAGTTAATAACGTCGTATTTGATGTCTTTTGAATACGGCCCGCGATCAGAGCCCGACCTTCCCATATTTCTGCATTTTGACGTAGCCAATCTAGTGTCAATAACCCAGATAAGGATTGCTTCAGGTCATAATTCTTTTCAAGAAGAGTCTTACCAACCAAACCTAATGCGTGCAGTGTTACGGCATGGCTATGGATAAAGTCTTCACGAACTTCCCCAGCAGTCAGTTTGGATAGCCTGACGAGTTTCCATTCTGGTATGACATTATCTACTTCATTCCAAAAACGGCATGCCTCACGGGTCGCTTTAGTTATGTCAATGCTTTCCCAATTGCTAAACAAGGCATGAGTTGCCTGATGAATAGCGCTAAGAGTAAAGAGTTTGCGGGAGCGTTTACCAAGTTTGTTTTGCTCCATATCGACAATCCCTTTAAAGGCTTTGGATTTGGATGCAACAGCCCGAGCGACAGCAGCACTCTTATCTCGTTGGTCGTATGCGATGGCCAGAGATTTGCTGGCTTTGACCTGATTCTGATTGAGGTCTGTAAACATCTGCTGTGAACGAGCTAATCCCTGATCGAGGAAAAAAACCACAGAGATGCTTTCATCTGCCAAGGATGGATCTTCTTTTAGGGCTGCTTCAATGGCAGCTCTGCGATGTTGTCCGTCATTGATGATAAATTGTGCGTCCAACCCAATTCTGAGGGCCCCGATACGGCTCGCTTCACCACTGGTTCCCATTGGCTCAAATCTCACATCACCGTCAATCGAGGCGGTGATAGCAGAAAACACGTAGGAATCTCTATTGCGAACTATATAGTCAGCCATCACCGGGATCCGCCCTACGTTGAGGGTTCTCTGTGCGCGCAGTTCAGGCGAGAGATCCTCATCATCAAACCTGAAGATGCGTGGCAATAGCTTGAGAGGACACATTGACACGTAGTACTCAGAGCCCGCCTGGATACCACGAATTGCTGGAAAAACGAACTCAAAGGAGGGTTCAAACATGGTAACCTCTTGCGCTCCACACTGTATGTGACACCATGTCGATGGGTTCGAACAAAAATCGTGTGTACGTACGAACATTGAAAGAGGTGGCAAGGATAATGGCAGTTTACTTGGATTGCAATGCGACAACCCCGGTTTCTTCAGGGGTCGCAGAGGTTGTCGTGCGCTATATGACTGAGGAATATGGTAATTCTGGGAGCCGTACTCATGAGTTCGGTGTTGTAGCAAAGCAAGCTGTTGAGAGGGCGAGAGGGCAGGTTGCAGCTGTTGTTGGTGCTGACAAGTCTGATGTCTATTTCACCAGTGGTGCAACCGAAAGCAACAATTTAGCTATTTTGGGACTTGCTCAATATGCGGAACAACAGGGACGCAAACATATCATCACAACGCCTATTGAGCATAAGGCTGTATTGGAACCAATTGCTCAACTTGAGGCTAAAGGATTTGAGGTCACGTATTTGCCGATGGATTCTTCAGGCATGGTGGATCCTGCGCATCTTCGTGATGCATTGCGCCCCGACACCGTGCTGGTTTCGATCATGCACATTAATAATGAAACTGGGTCTATTCAGCCAATCAGCGAGTTGTGCAAAGTGCTTACTTCCCATGATGCTTTTTTCCATGTAGATGCGGCTCAGAGCTATGGCAAATATTCTGAGGTTCTTGAAGATCCACGTATCGACATGATCAGTGTCAGTGGTCATAAAATGTATGCTCCAAAAGGTGTGGGAGCTTTGTTACTGAAGCGGCGCAATTTTAAAAGGGCACCTCTTACCCCGCTGATGTTTGGTGGTGGGCAGGAGCGAGGCTTGCGGCCAGGCACTCTTCCTGTTGCCTTGATTGCAGGTTTAGGTCAAGCCTGTGAAGAAGCCAAACGTGATAGCGAGCAGCGTCGTCGTTATTGCGAGCAGATCAAGGAGCAATTACGTTCTGCCCTTCGCCCGCTCGGGTGTATTGAAAATGGCCAGAACACGGCTAGTCATGTTTTGAATGTCTCAATTCCTGGGATCAACTCTGAAGCAGCACTCGTTGTCCTTAAGGGCATTGTTGCGTTATCGAATGGTTCTGCATGTACCTCTCAAAGTTATGTGCCCAGCCATGTCTTGATGGCTATGGGTCTGGATGAAGAAAGAATTGAAGGTGCGATACGGATCTCTTGGTGCCACATGACAAAAGACATACCATTGGCAGAACTTGTTGATCGGATTAAGAAATTACAGTGACTAATCGAACCATCGTTGAAGCAGCTAAGCAGGCTTTGTTATTGATTGGGCATTCTGCCTCGGTAGATGAGGTGTATGACGTAATCGTGACACATCAGCTATATGAGTTTGGGGCCAAATCACCTCACTCGGTGATTCGTGTCACCATGGATCGCCACTGTGCCAACAAGTCACTAGGCTCCATGCATAAGCAGCGTTTTTTCCAAAAGAACGATGATGGGTCATATGAGCTGCTGTCAGATGTGAAAGAAGTCCTACAGCCTGAACAGAATACCTCTTCTTCGGAACAGCAACGCTCTGCTCAGGAAGTTGAGAACTATATAGAGCAGATCCTTGATTTGGCTGCTGTCCAGCGTGAGAAAGTAAAAGCTGAAATTTTAAGCAGCCTGCGGAGCTTTTCTCCTGAGCAGTTTGAATCGTTTTGTCGCTTATTTTTATCAAAATATGGATTTACTCGTATGGAGTTAACATCTCGTGGTCGAGATGGCGGCATTGATGTAAGAGGATTGTTGAAAATGGGGCTTGCTGAAATGCGCGTAGCAGTGCAGTGCAAGCGATATGCAGAAGATAATAAGGTCGGGCGTCCATCAGTATCTGCATTTCGGGGTGATATTACCGGCGATTTTGAGCAGGGAATATTCATGACGACCAGCGGATTTACCAAAGAAGCTGAGGAAATTTCATTCAAGCCTGGCTGTGTGCCTATTATTCTGATTGATGGTGAGCAACTGGCAGATATTATGATAGATAAAGGAATTGGTGTTCAGCGCCAGCTCATTGATGTATTTGATTTTGATGCCTCATTGTTTATCAATTAACGTTTTTTGCCTCGATGTATTCGGTAACCTATGATTTTCATATCAGCATGATCTAATGCACTGTTAAATTGGGAGCCGCTCAGGTTGAGGTCCTGAGCCAAGTCTATTGCTAGTAACTTGCTTAATCTTTGCTCCAGTGCTCGTTGTGCCTTGAAGCTCGGATCATCCGGTGCCATCAGATAGCTTTTGTTGAGCAGTGGTGGCCGGGTCTGCTCATTGATGTAGTCAAAGAAGTCGACCTCCTGCTCGGCCATCTTGATCTTGACCCGCTCCACCAGATGGGGAATGGGTTTGCTGAAGTCGTCATACCCCATCAGACTCACCTTGCCGGAGTGGATGTGCAGCTTGATCACGTCGATATCGGTCAAGTCACCGTAGAGCTGGCAGGCCGCGCCGAGGTAGACACGCAGCAGAGGCGGTAATTGCGCAACAAAGCATTTGTACAGTAGCAGTGAATGGCCAGGATAGAGCAGGCTGTTGGGTAGCTGTTGATGGGCCAGCTCGCAGGCCTGGTTGATGAGGGCGATATCCGCAATCTGGTAGAGCAGCGTTTTGGCTGCCTGCTGTGCCTGCGGGTTGCCACCGAAAAAGGCTTTGATATCCCGCTGCAGCTCGCTGGGGTACTGGGTATAGGCTTGGCGTTTGCCAAACAGGTTGAGCGCCAGGTAGACCAGCAAATCTTGCTGCCGCTCCAGCTCGGCCTGCTTTAACTGGGCAAGGTCAAAATGCTGGCCAAGCAGGGTCATGGCTTTGCGATGACTGCCTGCTATATCTCTTAACTCGTCGCTTTGTTCAAACTCGTCATTGGCCGGGATTCGCCCAAGGGTCAGCGCCCGCTGCCAGAAGGCTTCAAACAGCGTTTGATGACGAGTGATCAGTAGTGCTGCTGCGGCCTGATGGTTGGGGGTGGGCGAGGTCAGCTGCTGCCAGCTGTGGCTTCGGCGTTGACGCTGTGCCAAAAAGCGTTGCTCTTCGAGCTTGTCTTTGAACACGTAAAAGATGCCGGGCCCAACGGCGATGGCATTTTCATCCAGTGTTTTGTCTATGTAGTGCTTGAGCTCGCTTTGGTTGTAGTAGCGCTGAAAGGTGTTGCGCGAGGTGATGATGCCATCTTTATAAGGGGTGAACTGGGCAATAAAGCTGTCGTTGGCCAGCATGGCCGAGACGACCAGCAGGGTTTGGGTCAGCTCCCAGGCGCCGAGCAGTGCCTCCATTCGCTCATCTTGATCCTCAATCACGTTGATCACAAAACCGAGATTGACCAGATGGGAGACCACCTTCTCGCCATCCGGGCGAAAGTTCGGGTCCCAGCCCAGCGCGTCAATACCGTGTGCTTCGAGTTCCCGCAGGTCATCCCCTCGGCCGCAACCGTAATCAAACAGCGCATAGTCGCCGTTGAGATAACCATGGCGTGCCAGCATCTTCATGGGGGCCGAGAGTTCATGACGAACCAGCGCGGTTTTATGGCGATCAATTTGTGGGCCACCCTCTTCGGGCGGCAGGGCGGAGATGCGAAACAGGCGCCCATCAACCAGTTGGTAGCCGTGTCTTGCGATAAGCCGTTCCCACGAGGCTTTGAAGCCAATCATGCGGGGATGATCGTAAAGTCCCGCCAACTCCCCCTCTTCGGTGATCTGGCGACAGCTCTCTGCCTGTGGGTGATCGGGGGTCAGCATGCACTCTTTGCGATGCAGAATGGGGGGATTGTCCTGGCTGTCGTAGCGGGTAACGGTATGGCTTAGTTTGGCCAGGTCAACGGTCACGCTCTGCTTGAGGCTGGGGTAGGCCTCTTCGAAGAAGGTGGGGTAGCTGAGCAGGGACAGCCTAAAGTCCTGCTTTGCCAACTTCACCAGATCCCATTCACACTCCGGCAGTTTGAGCGCTTGTGCCACCGCACAGACAAAGCGGTAGAGCTGTGGGCTGGTTGTGGCCAGGGTCTCTTTGTGCAGATAGACCGCGTCGGGCAGCACTTTTTTGTATGGCAGGGCAGCGACCAGTTGCGTGAAGCGCTCGGGGGTCAGCATCAGCACATTCCTTTGAGTTGGGTGAGTGTCAGCCGCTTGGGCATTCGTCTTTCATGGTGAGTGGTGAGTTCGACCAAGGCGCGGTTTTGCTCGGGCCCATAGCTGATATGCAGTGGCCGGTCTGCGCCATAGAGATAGAGACGATCAAACGGGGTGTGTTGCGCCAACCAAAGGGCTACCTGATAGCTGTTCTTCCCTGGGTATATCAGATCAACCGCGGCCCCTTGCCGAGGACAGATAACGTTTCCTCGCTGATTGAGTTCACAGGCCGCATGTTGGTCCAGTGTGGGGGCTATACCGGGGGAGGCGTTGGAAAGAATAGCTTTGCGCAGTGTTACCCCACAAAACCCATAGGTCAGCAATGGGTGGCCAAATGTTTCTACCAGCGGATCGAGAATATGCGTTGCCAGTTTACGGTAGGCCAGCCAACTCTCGGTTTGTGCAGGCAAGTTTGGGCATTGGATGCGTTGCCAAGTTTCACCACAGTGAAACAGCATCTCGAAGGTGAAATGTTGGCTGCAGGATTCCTTTATATCTATGGAAATGCCTCCTAACAGCTATCACAAATGGAAATGAACATGCCACGTTAGGCTGGGAAACCACATTCTGCCTTGACGGTATTATCTGCGGAGTTCCTAGTCAGAAAGCAAAAATTAGCACGCGGTGAGCTTTTCCTGCTATGCCCTTTTGTTGGTGGAAGCATTGGAACTGTGGGTGTGCGTGTGATTCATACATCTGTGGATGAGGACTTGCGCTGGTTCAAAGGTGGTGCGCTATAATGGCTGTATATAAATACAGGTGTTGTTGCCATGAAGTTGTTAACCCCAGACCCATCACCCGCCGAGGTGACCATCCCGCTGTTTTTGCACCGCGCCTCTTGCGGCTTTCCCAGCCCAGCCAGCGACTATCTGGAAGGGAAGTTGGACCTCAACACCCACTGCGTGGCCCACCCTGCAGCAACCTTCTATCTGCGTGCCGAGGGGGAGAGCATGACCGGGGTCGGCATCTTTCCCGGTGACTTGCTGGTGGTCGATAAGAGCCTCACCCCGCGCCATGGTGATGTGGTGATTGCACTACTCGATGGCGGCTTCACGGTAAAGACCTTGCAGCTCAAGCCGAGGTTGCGGCTGTTGCCAGCCAATCCGGCGTTCGCGCCTATCGACCCTTGTATGAGCCTCTCCCTGGAGTTGTTCGGAGTGGTCACCCATGTGATTGGCAATCTGAGGCAGCGTGATGGCTATAGCGCTCGTTGATGTAAACAACTTCTACGCCAGCTGTGAGCGGCTGTTTCGCCCTGAGTTGCGTGGCCGCCCGATCGTGGTGCTCTCCAACAACGATGGATGCGTGGTGTCGCGCAGCCCCGAAGCCAAGGCGCTGGGTATCAAGATGGCCGGGCCCTACTTCAAGATCCGCGAGCAGTTCGAGGCGCATGGCGGTGTGGCATTCAGCTCCAACTACGCGCTCTATGGCGATATGTCGGGCCGGGTGATGAGCACGTTGGAGACCATGGCCCCTGAGCTTGAGGTCTACTCCATCGATGAAGCGTTCATGGCGTTGTCGGAGTCGTTTGCCGGGGACCTGACAGCCTATGGGCAACAGATCCGGCAGCGAGTGTGGCAGTGGACCGGCCTAACGGTAGGGGTCGGGATTGGCCCAACCAAGACCCTCGCCAAGCTGGCCAACTATGCCGCCAAGAAGTGGCCTGCCACAGGTGGTGTCGTGGACTTGCGTGACGAGCCGCGACGCACCCGGCTGATGGCCATCACCCCGGTGGATGAGGTGTGGGGCATCGGGCGGCGCTTGGGGGCCAAGTTGGTGGCACAAGGCATCAACACCGTGGCAGACCTGGTGGCCAGTGATGCCAAAGGGTTGCGCGCCCAATACGGCGTGGTGGTCGAGCGGATCGTACAGGAGCTGCGTGGCCTGCCTTGCGCGGAGCTGACCGTTGAACCGGCGGCGAAGCTGCAGATCCTCTCGAGCCGTTCCTTTGGTGAGCGAGTGACTGACCGTGGAGAAATGGCCCAAGCGTTGTCAGGCTTTATGGCTCGCGCAGCCGAGAAGCTGCGGGCCGAGGGGATGTGTTGCCAGCGGGTGCACCTGTTCGTGCGAACCAGCCCCTTTGATGAACGAGCCCCTTACTACAGTGAGCAGGCGGGCATCCGGCTGGTCTGCCCTAGCGATGATACCCGGTTGCTGCTGCAGCAAGTGAACGTGCTGCTACCGCAGATTTGGCGCGACGGTTACCGCTATCAGAAGGGTGGGGTCATGCTGAGTGAGTTCACCCCCAAGGGGCAGCAACAGGCTGACCTGTTTGCCCCGTCCTCCGCTCAATCGGACGCGCTGATGGCCGTGATGGACCAGATCAAAGCCAAGGGATTGGGGCGAGTAGGCTTTGCCAGCCAAGGCACGGGGTCGCCTGAGTGGATGATGCGACAAGAGCACCTGAGCCCCTGCTACACCACCCGCTGGGAGGACCTGCCGGTGGCGAGGTAACCAAGACACAATGAAGCAGCTACTTGGCTGTAGTAGGACGTTTTGGAAGTTAGTCGAATTTGAGTTGAGAGAAAACAGGGAGAGTGGATCGTTCACTGCGAGGGGAATGCGGCAGAGCAAGCGGTGAGGGGGAGCTGGCTCAGCTTGAAACAATGGAGAGATGGATATGAAAAAGCCCAGCTCGAAAACTGGGCTTTAAATGTGGCTCCCTCGACAGGACTTGAACCTGTGACATACGGATTAACAGTCCGCCGTTCTACCGACTGAACTACGAGGGAATTGGCTCCTCCTACTGGACTTGAACCAGTGACATACGGATTAACAGTCCGCCGTTCTACCGACTGAACTAAGGAGGAATTGCCTGTCTCGTTAAGACGGGGCGAATATTAATGACCAGGGCGGCGGGTGTCAACCCGCGAATTTCTCGAAAACCGGATTTTCGGATTGTTTGCCCAAAAGTTGCGCTTTGCGGTTTATTTTCAGCACAATCAGTCCCTTGCCATCGCTCCCCCCAACCGGCCCAAGGGGGCATTGGTTCGGTTCGCATCAACCTGATGATGACAGCATGATGTCGCGAACGTGCTGGTAACACAGTGAGGCTCAAATGGTAATCTTTGTGGCTAAAAGGGGGAGAGCTGGAGTCAAGATCGGCGATTTGGCGGTAAATGGGCCAAATCATGGGGCAGAGTGCTTTTCATTGATCCTGCCCATCGAAAAAATGGCCCGTCTGGAGTAAGGTTACGCAGGATACCATCGCCGCGTCGACAGCCCTGCCGGCCCTTGATGATGATCGGGCGCCGGATCTCTCCGGCCTTTATCTCCCTCTTCTGGTATTACGATATACATGCACAAGCAAGCCTCTTTAAATAGCGTGAAGCTCGCCATAGCCTTACGCCAGTCCTGTATTGATGAACCCTATAGCATGGCCCGCTTCGGCCGTGATCTTATCGCCGGTGTGACGGTGGGCATCATCGCCATCCCGCTCGCCATGGCACTGGCCATCGCCAGCGGTGTGCCGCCGCAACACGGTCTCTATACCGCCATCATTGCTGGAATCGTGATCGCCGTGACCGGTGGCTCCCGCTACTCCATCTCCGGCCCGACCGCTGCCTTTGTAGTGATCCTCTATCCGGTCGCCCAGCAGTTCGGGGTCGGTGGTCTGTTGATGGCGACGCTCATCTCAGGCCTCTTTCTGGTGGCGATGGGGATGGCCCGTCTTGGCCGCCTTATCGAGTACATTCCCCCGTCAGTGACGCTGGGTTTTACCGGTGGTATCGCCATCGTGATTGCCACCTTGCAGATCAAGGACTTCTTCGGCCTGAGCGTGCCCGAGATGCCGGAAACCTATCTGGGCAAAGTCGAGGCGCTGACCGCCGCCCTGCCAAGCTGGCAGTGGGGCGATACCCTGGTGGGGGTCGCAACGCTGGCCGTGCTGCTGCTCTGGCCGCGCCTGCGTCTGCCGGTGCCCGGCCACCTGCCCGCGGTGCTGGTCGGGGTAGGTCTGGGTTTTGGCCTCCATTACTTTGGGGTGGATGTGGCCACCATCGGCAGCAAGTTCAGCTATACCCTGGCCGATGGCAGCCAGGGGATGGGGATCCCGCCCATCGCGCCAACTCTGGTGATGCCCTGGGCCTTGCCCGGACCGGATGGCTTGCCGGTTGAATGGAACCTGGCGGCTGTTGAGCGGCTGCTGCCTGCCGCCTTCTCCATGGCAATGTTGGGGGCGATCGAATCGCTGCTCTGCGCCGTGGTGCTCGATGGCATGACCGGTCGCAAACACAGCTCCAACGCCGAGCTGGTGGGGCAGGGGCTTGGCAACATCTTCGCCCCCTTCTTTGGCGGCATTACCGCTACTGCTGCCATCGCCCGCTCTGCCGCCAACGTGCGTGCAGGCGCTACGTCCCCCGTCTCGGGGATCGTCCATGCGCTGGTGGTGCTGGCAGCCATTCTGGTGCTGGCCCCCTGGCTCTCCTGGTTGCCGCTCTCGGCCATGGCTGCCTTACTGCTCATCGTGGCCTGGAATATGAGTGAAGCGCACAAGGTGGTGGAGCTGATCCGTCGTGCCCCCAAATCCGATGTGCTGGTGCTGCTGGTCTGCCTGTCACTCACCGTCATTTTCGACATGGTTATCGCCATCACCTTCGGGGTGATTCTGGCCTCCCTGCTCTTTATGCGCGAAATCGCCAAGATGACCAAACTGCACGATTTGGCCGAGCACAAGCGCTATGCCCACGAGGTGCCGGACAATGGCCTGCTCTACAAGATCAACGGCCCGCTCTTCTTCGCCGCGGCCGAACGGGTCTTTGCCGAGCTGGAAGCGCAAGTGAAAGGGCACAAGGTGCTGGTGTTGCAGATGGAAGCGGTTTCCATCCTCGATGCGGGCGGCCTGTCTGCCTTCCTCCACTTTGGCAAGCAGATGGCCAAAGCCGGTGTCGAGTTGCGGGTGGCCGAGTTGCAGTTCCAACCGCTCAAGACCCTGGCTCGCGCCAAGGTGCGACCGCAGCCCGGCAAGCTGGAATTCTACGGTTCGCTGGAAGAGGCGCTCAAAGGTGAACATTTGCACGAAGCGGCAGTAAATTGATTGAAAGGGATACGAAACGGCATATTTTTAGTCACTTGGTTCGGATATTGAGCAAATGAACGCAAAAAGTAAAAAATTGCATTGACCAAAAGCCATCGTATCCCTTACATTACGCCCCGTCGCCGCGGCATGGTCCGCCAGCGAATGTGCAGCTCAAGCACATAAAGCAGTGAGCAAAAATTTGGTGAGGTGTCCGAGTGGCTGAAGGAGCACGCCTGGAAAGTGTGTATACGGCAACGTATCGAGGGTTCGAATCCCTCCCTCACCGCCAAACAGTAAACCCCTGCTTTAGAGCAGGGGTTTTTCTTTATGCATGATTTATTATGCGCCCCGACTATCTCAACTGTTGATGGTTTGCATATCAGTTGATCGCATCATTCTGAAGATGGTGGGATCTTCTTCCGGTACCCTCAGATGTAAGAGAGGGTCATGGAGACCACTCTTGCTCGGATTAATGGCGTTTTCCCCATTTGCATCGAGACCTGTCCCATCTAGCCAAGCGCGTATCTATAAAAACAAGCAATATCTGCAGCATTTGCCTCTTCTGGATTGCCCGGCATGGTTGAATGCCATGCCAGCCAGATATTGCTCAAACCTCATCATTTCAAGCAGACAGCCTTGGGACAGAGCCTTAGTTCAGAGTAAGCCCCGCATCAACAATGAAATCTTGGCCGGTACAGCCATTGGATTCGTCAGAACCCAGGAAGAGGGCCATGCGAGCACAATGTGAGCCATCGAGACGGAATTTGAGTGCTTGCAGTTCGACAAACTGGTTCACCGCGGCAGGGTCGAGTTGCGCCCACATCGCATCCTGTTTGGGGGTACGGATTGCGCCTGGGACCAGGCTGTTAACCCGAATGCCTCTTGCGCCCAACTCCTGCGCCAGGGTACGGGTAAAACCATGGATAGCGGCTTTTGACAGGGAGTAGCAGACTCTCCCGGGGCGGCCCCGCATCCAGTTGATGGATCCCATATTGATGATGCTGCCGCTCCCTTTTTGCTCCATGCCTGGCAACACGGCTTGGATCGCAAACAACTGGTGACGCAGATTGATATTGATGCGGTTTTCGAAATACTCCTCGGTCAGATCCTCAATTTTATGGTGATCATCGCTGCCCGCGTTGTTGATCAGGATATCGACACTGCCCAGCTGTTGTTCAATGGTCGTAAAACACGCTTTGAGCAGAGTCAGGTCGGTGACATCGCAAAACAGAAACAGGCAGTCGAGCTCATGCGCGAGTGCTTCGCCTGCAGATTTATCAAAATCGAGGAAGGCGACTTTGGCACCTTGGCTGACAAAGGCGCGCACCAACTCTTCGCCAATGCCACTGGCGCCACCTGTGATAACGGCGACCTTGCCGGCAATAGAGTGATATTGTACTTGCTGGGAATAGTTCATAACTGCTCTCCGTGAGTCATAGATTGAATTCATCTGGCAACATTAGAAAAAGTATTTAACACCAATACGGATCCGGTATGCCTCTGCATCATAGGCAATATTTCTATCGTACCACTGTAATTCCAGATAAGGCATCCATTGTGGATTGATTCGATAGCGGGTTTGACTGGTTAGCTCCCAGTGATGATCTTTCCCATTAGCACTGTTGAAATTATTGACGCGAGAAAAATAGTGCGATTCAAAAGTATGGGTCAAAGCTGGTGTTATTTTATTGACAATATACAGTGCGTATTCATTGGTATCGTTATTATCGCCATAACCATCAAGATCCGTAGTTAGATAATTTTGATGATTGTAACGGTATCGTGCAATAACGGAAAAGTTATCGGTAAAGTTGTACTTTCCATCCAGATACGCAGAGCCACCAGAGCCAGAGCTAGAGGAGTTAACCAAACCACCGGCATTGACCGAGAGTTTGGTGGTTAAATTTAATAGCGGATACCACCCTTCAATTTCGTTATAACTGTGCTTTAGCTTGTCTAGTTTATCGGTATTATACGCATTGCTGGCCATAATACCCGCACCAGATTCCCAGTTATAGCCGAGTCGCAACAATAACTCATGTTGGTCGGTAGCAAAGTTAAATGCCTCACGGCTTTCAAAATAACCGCCTGCGAAAGCTGCGTTGCAGCATATAAGAGGGATTAAGCATATTTTGGGGTGGATACGCATAGTGATTGACTCGCCAATGGTAAGTTGATATTAAATCGTACAGCGATTGGCATGAGGTAAATTAATTACCTCATGCGATGGTTTTTATCAGCCAGCTATTGAATGTTTTGCTTTACCAACTTATAAGTGGCACAGAAATCCTCATGGCCCAAACCGTTATTCAGGCCTTGCTGGTAAATGTTATTCACCAATTCGACTCCGGGCAGGGTCAGCGCTTCTTCGCCCATGAGGTTCTTCATAATGCCGATATCTTTGGCCATGTTCTCCAGCGAGAAGACAGTGTTGTAGTTCTCGGCGATCAGGGCACCTATCTTGCTGGTCAGATAGAAGTTGCTGCCGCCACCGTAAGAGACGGCGGTGTTGAAGCTCTCTTTATCGATGCCGAAATGATCGGCGGTGGCCAGCATTTCGTTGACACTGTTCTGAATTTGGGCGACCAAGGTGTTGTGCAGCACCTTCATGATCAAACCACGGCCGTTGCCCCCCAGGTGGATCTGGTTGCTGCCCATCATGGCTAGCAATGGCTTGACCTTTTTGTAGGCGGACAGGTCGCCACCTATGTAGATCCCGAGCTCGGCAGCCACGGCGGCAGGGACCGATTTGACCACGGGCGCATCGAGCATCACGGCACCGGTTTCTGCTACCTGGCGGGATAAGGCGATTGACACTGCCGGGTCAATGGTGGACATGTCGATGGTGATCTTGCCGGGGCCAAGGTGTGGCAGCAGTTCGGTATAGACCGCTTTGACGTGTTCGGAGCGCGGTACCATGGAGATGATCACATCCGCATCGGCTGCCAACCTGGCAATGGAAGGGGAGGCGATGGCGCCTGCATCGACCACCCGGGCGACAGCCTCCTGATTGATATCGAATACCAACACATTGCCATCAAATTTTTTGACGATGTTCTTTGACATCGCTTCGCCCATCAGACCAAGACCGATAAAGCCGATAGTTTTCATCCGTTGTTTTCCTTAAATGTGGGTTTAGCAAGACCGGCGATGTCAACACGCATGCTGAACAGCGCACCTGAGAGCGGACGTGCTGCCAGTTCGGCGGCGTCCATATTTTCGCGAGTGGTGGTGATGAAGAGGGTCTTCATGTCTTCACCACCAAAACAGACCATGGTGGGGCAACGTACCGGCAAGGGATATTCGGCCAGCAATACCCCCTCTGCAGAGAAGCGGGCGATACGATGGCCATCAAACAGGGCGCTCCAGTAGCATCCTTCGACATCGATTGCAGCCCCATCCGGGCGCCCTTCGTCGGCGCGGGCTGCAAACTCGCGCAGCAGTTGCCGTTGACCGAGTGAACCGTCGCGGGCCAACGGAGTGCGATAAAGGCGGCGGTTGGGGGTATCAGTGGTGTACATCCAGCGCATGTCTGGGCTGAATGCCAAGCCATTGGCTCCCAGAATGTCGCACTGGATCACCGACATCTGCAGCTCGGCATCAACCCGGCATAGCAGGGCGCCGTTGTAATCTCGTGGGCTCCAGTAAGTGCCCGCATAGAAACGACCCGCCTGATCGGTACCGCCATCATTAAAACGGGCCAGCGCTGGGTTATTGGGGTTATCGGCGACTTTACGCTCAATTTGCCCGTGTTGATCACACAGATAGATCCCGGTGCGCATCGCTGCGATAAAGCCACCCTGTTCGCGCAGGGCAAAACAGCCCACTTCTTCGGGGAAGGGGATTGTCGTCATGGCGCCGCTTTCGGGGTGATAGCGGTGCAGGCAACGCTCGAGAATATCGGTCCAGTAGAGCGCCTGTTCAGCAGTGCTCCAGGTCGGGCACTCGGGCAGATGGCCGCGGTAGTCGGCCAGTAGCAGAGCAGGATTAGGCATAGTGAGAAACCTCAAGCAGCATGGCGATCTGCAACTGCCCATTGGCTGGCACAGTGGCCATGGCCAGCGCAGGATCACCAAAGCCACCGTTGTTGATGGCATCGTTGATATGAGAAACCGGCTCGATGGCGATGAAGTCACGATCGGCGGGCGGCAGAAACAGGATGGCGTGAGGCGCATCGGGTGAGCTCAGGGTCACCATCAGCTTCTCATCTGGCCAGCGCACCCGTGCACAGCCACTCCAGTGATGGAAGCAGTTATCGACACTGGCGGGTTCAGGTTTGCGCCAGGTGCGATAGTTCCATTGGGCCGGTAGTGGCGCGAGACCAGTGGGCAGGGACTTGTGGTCGTTGAGTACCACACCGCCTGCGTCGAACTGGATCTCGGCGTGCGCCGCACGGGGAAAATAGGGGTGAAAGCCCAGCCCAGCCGGGACAGCGTGATCGGCCAGATTGTGGTAAGTGAGTACGATATGCAGCGCATTATCTTGCAGGGTAAAGCGCTGAGTTGCCCGATAAGGCCAGGGCCATTGCGCCGCGGATGCTCCCTGTGCGTCATGGTGCAGGGTCAGCACGACAGAGTCATCATCTGCATCCCCTTCTTGCCATGGCTGCTGCCAGCCGTTGCCATGAATTGAGTGGGGATGATCGCCAAAGTTACGCAGCAGGGCGTAATCACATCCGGCGAAGTGAAACCGTCCATGAGCGATACGGTTGGAGTAAGGTACCAGGGGAAAACAGCCCCCCTGGTTGACCGTGACGTTCTGACCATCGGGCAGAGAGCGCAAGATCTCCCTGCCATGCCAGGTCAGTTTGCCGATAGCGCCACCGAGCTCGGGGATGAGCTCCAGATCAAGCGGGCCGCTTTGGCGGTGAAGCCTCTTCATCAGTAAACCTCGCCACCGGATATGCTCAGACGTTCCCCCCGGATCGCGGCGAGCTGTTCACGGGCGCGAGCCAGCAGGTAACTCATGTCGGAGCCGAGCGCCACGAAGCTAAAACCCATCTCTTGATATTTGTTCACCAGCTCGGGGTTGCCACCGACGATCCCGCAAGGCAATCCCAATCGCTGGCACTTCTCCAGCCCTTCGCGGATCTTGGCTTGCACCTCGGGGTGAGAGGGATTGCCAATATGGCCCATGGCTGCGCTCATATCGCCGGGGCCGATAAAGAAGCCGGTCACTCCTTCAATGGCCATCTCTTCCATGGCATCAATGGCGTCAGGGGTCTCAATTTGCAGGATCAGGCAGAGCTCTTCCCGGGCTTTACGCACGAATTCGGGGTCGGCACCGTAACCGGACGCACGATGCACCGCGGCAAAGCCGCGTTTGCCTAGGGGAGGGTAGTAGGCCGCCTCTACCGCTTTGCGGGCTTCTGCTGCACTGTTGACAAACGGCACCATCAGCGACGTTGCACCGCCATCCAGCGCCCGTTTGATCAACACAGTGTCGTTCCAGGCCAGGCGGTAGAGTGGGGTGGTGGCTGGGTTGCTGGCACGAATGGCGCGATCGATGCGGATCGCATCCAGGCTATCGACCGGTACATGTTCCTGGTCCAGCACCAAAAAATCGAAACCGACAGTCGCCATGGCTTCCGCCACCGTATCGCTGCCAGTCATCATCCAGGTGCCCAGTGGGCGTGGACCTTGAGTAATCGCAAGTTTGAACGGATTCATTGTTTGCTCCTTTAAAAAATCGGGGGCTCGGGCACTTTGCTGCCAGCCTGGAGGAAATCGAAGTCACAGCCCTGATCGGCCTGGGTCACATGTTGTTGATAGAGTGCGGCATAAGAGCGTTCATAAACTTTGTGTACCGGTTTGAGCGTGCAGCGGCGCTCGGCCAGCTCTTCATCACTGACCAGCATGTTGAGACGGCCATTGGCGATATCGAGCTCGATGAGGTCACCGGTACGTACCAGTGCCAGTGGGCCACCAATGGCCGCTTCAGGGGCAACGTGCAGGATGCAGGTGCCATAGTGAGTACCGGACATGCGGGCATCGCTGATCCGCACCATGTCGGTGACGCCTTGTTGCAGCAGCTTTTTCGGGATTGGCAGGTTGCCCCACTCCGGCATGCCCGGCGCGCCGACCGGGCCGGCATTGCGCAGGATAATCACTGACTCCTTGGTTACCTCAAGGGCTGGGTCATCGATGCGATCCGAGAGCTCTTGATGGCTGTCAAAGACGATGGCGGGGCCCTTGTGGTGACGCAGTTCGGGTTTGGCGGCAGATGATTTCATCACAGCTCCGTTGGGACACAGATTGCCGCGCAATACTGTCAATGCACATCCACGGGAGAGCGGTACCACAGGGTTATCGAGCGAGCGGATCACGTTGTCGTCATAACATGTCGCGTTGGCAATCCACTGTGCAACGGGACGATTGGTGACCCCGATCGCATCGAGGTGGAGGAATGACTCCACCTTTTTCAGCTGGGCCATCAGACCGCCGGCGAAGAAGAACTCCTCCATCAACTGATCACCAGAGGGAAACAGATTGGCCAGCACAGGGACTTCCCGTGCTACCGACTCCATGTCTTCCAGAGTGAGGTTGATGCCTGCCCGGTTGGCCATCGCAATCATGTGGATCGCGGCATTGGTGGAGCCGCCGAGCGCCATGTAGGCCACTACGCCATTGAGGAAGTTGGCTCGGGTCAGCCAGCGGGAAGGTTTGTGATCATGCCACACCATGTCGACGATGATTTGGCCGCATTGGGCTGCCATCTGGACGTGTCGCGAGTCAGCGGCGGGGATGGAGCTGGCCCCCGGCAACATAAAGCCCATGGCATCGGCGATGGAGGTCATGGTGGATGCCGTGCCCATGGTATTGCAGGTGCCGATGGAGCGAGTCATCGCCCCCTCCAGCTCGATCCAGTCATGCTGGGTAATGGCCCCCAAGCGCAATTGGTCCCAGAACTTCTTGGTATGGGTACCGGCACCGGTGACATGGCCGCGCCATTTGCCGCTCGACATGGGGCCGGCGGGGCAGAAGATCACCGGCAAGTCCATCGAAATGGCACCCATCAGCAGGGCTGGCGTGGATTTGTCGCAACCGCCGAGCAGCACGGCCCCATCGATAGGATGCTGGCGCAGCAGCTCTTCTGCCTCCATCGCCAGAAAGTTGCGATAGAGCATGGTGGTCGGCTTGACCAATACTTCCCCGACCGACAGCGCGGGCAATTCAACGGGGTAGCCTCCCGCGGCCCAGACGGCTCGCTTGACGGCCTCGGCGCGCTCACGCAGGTGGCTATGGCAGGGGCTCATTTCACTCCAGGTATTGATGATCCCGATCACTGGCTTGCCCATGAATTCGTCGCGGTTCAAGCCACTTTGCTGACTGCGCTGACGGTGAGCGAAGGCACGGATGGTGTCGGGGGCATACCAGCGTTGGCTACGCAGCGCCGAGATATCGAGCTTGGCCAGGTTTTCACTGTTGAATGACATAGGAATAGCGCTCTCTTTGTCTGATTTGATTAAGGATTAATTCAATAAAAACAGTATGTTAAATTCAGCCATTCTGACCTGCGCGAAGAGGATGGCTGTCAGGCGATGGAGTAGATTGCTCATTTATCCGGTGATGGGGTCTCCGGGGAGAAGCAAGGGCATGGCGTTGTGCCAGCTCCCGGACGATCTGTTGATAGCGGGCATCAGTGAGCGGGTAGAACAGCAACATCAAGGCTGCAGCGCAAATCAGGGCGCAGATCGGGTAGAGAAACATCAGATTGGCGATGCTGCTTTGGGTCTCGGTGCTTTGCGTCGCGTTGGGAACATAGCCTGACCATGCCAGCACCAGCCCGGGAATGAGGCCCGCAAGCGCGGCCGAGCATTTGCGGCAGAAGGTCAGACTGCAGTAGACCAGCCCCTCGGTGCGGATGCCGGTTTTCCATTCCCCATACTCGACGGTGTCAGAGATGAACGCCCAGTTGAGACTGTTGACGAAAGCGGATCCCCACAGGGCCAGGGAGGTGAAGAGGATGTAATCGAGAGCACTCTCGCTGTAGAGGTAGTTGAGCAGGTCACCGCATATCCACACGCCAATGCCGGCCAGATAGACAGGCAGTTTGCCAAAACGGTGCACGGCAAAGGGGACCAGCAATACACCCAGGTAGATACACCCTATGCTGATGAAGCTCATGTAGGCGATCATCGATACGTCGCCAATCACATATTGGGCGTAAAAAACCTGAACAATCAGCTTGGTGTTGAACGCTGCTAGCGTCAGCAGATTGGCCAGCGCCAGGATGCCCAGCGGACGGTTTGCCAGCACGGCCCGTGCGTTGGTTTGTACTGCCGAAAACCCCGATTCGTTGACAACCGATGGCAGCACATGGCGTTCACGAACTCTGCTGTAGCAAAAGAGTACTGCTGCTGCCCCCATGACCGAATAAATCAGTACCGCAACGCTATAGCCGACCTGTGGTTTGTCAAACAGCAATACCAGCGGCATGAACCCCACCGAGCAGAGCAGTAATCCGGTATTGGCTCCGCCCTGGCGCCAGGCGGCGAGCTCGGCTCGGTCCTGGAGTCGCTTGGTGAGGGCCGGGACCATGGCGCCATAGGAGGCATTGCCAAAACTGTAAAAGGCACCAAACATCATGAACAGCAGGGTAAACAGTACTGTTTTAGCGATGACCGGGAGCTCAACGCTGGTAAACAGGGCGGTGTTGATAAGAGCCAGTGGCACTATGGTCCAGAGCAGGAAGGGGCGAAATTTACCTCTGGGGCCGAGCTCGGAACGATTATCCAGCACGCTGCCGGTCACCAGATCGGTGCAGGCGGTAAAGAACTTCGAAACCAGAAAGATTGCTCCGGCCCATGCTGCCGGAATGGCTGCCACATCGGTCAGGAAGATCAGCAAATAGAGAGTTGTGCAGTTGAGCAGGAAGTTATAGCCGAGATCACCCACTCCGTAGGCCATCTTTTCCTGCCATGCCAGACGGTCACTTGCCACATTGCGATATGTCATGGGATCACATCCTTGAAGAGAGCAACAGCGTGGCCAGCACGCCGCTGCCAGTTGCATGAGAGTCAGCTTTGGGTGGTCGCCACACGGCGGGCACCAAGGCTGGCGATGATCTCTTGATAGCGCTGCTCGTTGAGGGTGTAGAAGAGGGCCATCACCAGTGCCGTTACGATGGCCAGGCTTGCCGGGTAGATGAAAATCAGTCCGGTGATCCCGGCTTTGGCGGCATCGGTTTGCTCCACATTGGGCATGTAGCCAACCAGTGCCAGAGCAAACCCGGGGACGAACCCTGCGATAGCTTGCGAACACTTTCTAAAGAAGGTCATGCCGCAGTAGACCAAGCCTTCGGTACGGGTACCGGTTTTCCACTCACCGTACTCAACGGTATCTGAGACAAACGCCCAGTTAAGGCTGTTGACGAAAGAGGTGCCAAAGAACGCCAGCGAGGTGAACAGCACGTAACTCATGACGGTGCCACCGAACAGGTAGTTGGCAATGTCGCCGGAGATCCACAGGCACAATCCGGCCAGATAGACAGGTTTTTTGCCAAAGCGGCGTACCAGCGCAGGCACAGACAACACCCCGAGGTAGATGCACCCCATGCTGACAAAGCTCATGTAAGAGACCATGGAGACATCACCCAGAATGTACTGGGCGTAGAAGACCTGCACGGTGAGTTTGACGTTGAATGCGGAGAGGGTCAGCAGGTTGGCTACTGCCAGCACCAGCAACTGGTTGTTCTTGAGTACCGCCTTGAGCCCCTCCTTGATGGTGGGCTTCTCGACTATCTGGTCAGGGTCATTACCTATGATGGTGTGGTGTTCTTTGACGTTGAGGTAGCAAAAGAGCACCGCCGCCAAGCCGACCGAGGTGTAGGCCAGGGCTGCCACCATGTAGCCGGTCTCCTGGGATTCAAACAACATGGCGATGGGCATGAAACCGACGGTGGCTAACAACAGGCCGGTGTTGGCTCCGCCCTGACGCCATGCTGCCAGCTCTGCGCGATCCTGAACATTTTTGGTCATAGAGGGCACCATGGCGCCATAGCTGGCATTGCCCAAGCTAAAGAACAGGCCAAAGGCCATAAAGCAGACGATGAACAGGGTGGTCTTGGTCTCGCTGTCGAGCTCAAAATTGCAAAACAGCAACATGTTGCAGACAAACAGGGGCACTATGGTCCAGAGCAGCATCGGACGAAACTTGCCGCGAGGTCCGAAGCTCTTGCGGGTGTCGAGGAAAATGCCGGTGCCCAGGTCGGTGAAGCCGGTGAACACTTTCGCCACCAAAAAGATGACGCCTGCCCACGCCGCATTGATACCTGCTACATCGGTCAGAAATTTAAGCAGGTAGAGGGTGGTGATATTCAATACAAAGTTGTAACCAAAATCGCCGACGCCATAGGCAAGTTTTTCCCTAAAAGGCAGTCTGCTTTCGATATGCGCCTGAACAACCATTTTATTCTCCATAGTGTGGAATCCATCCGGCAGTCCAATAATCGTAGCGATGCGATTATTGGCGCAAGTGTCATTGTTGAAAAGTGGGATCCAGATCGAGAGATTGCGCTGGTGGTTAAGGATTCTCTTACAAATAGTGTTTGCAAGCGAGCCAAACCTTTTCATGTGGCGGGTGTTGATTGGTGATCGAGATCGCTGTTTGGGTTTTACGCGATTGAAATGAAATCGTAGCGCTATTATTGTGTTTGCGAGCAAGCGGGGATGGCCCGACTAAACAGGAGCTTATGCAATGCAACTCGAATTTTCGTCACAGGCGTTAACGATTCAGCACCAGCAGCAGTTGTTATTTTCTCATCAAGCGGATGCCCCAGCGTTTTATATAGGCAAGGGCCGGGAAAAAATGGAAATTTATCGCGGCAACTTTGACATCGAAGACTACATCGAGTCTCGCGTCGCATTGACTCATATCGAACAGGTTGACAACAACCTGTTCGTTTTTGCCCCGAATGCCTTGACCCCGGCTTTGCTACAGGTGGCTGTGGTGTGTGATGGCGATGATGTGATGCTTTATCCGACCATACTGGACGAGGCATATAACCGCTTTTGGGTCAGATTGCCGGCCGAACGTAAAGAGCATGTCTGGGGTTGTGGCGAGCAGATGTCCTATTTTGATTTGCGTGGCCGTCACTTTCCGTTGTGGACCTCAGAGCCCGGTGTTGGTCGCCATCCCCACAGCGAGATCAAATGGAAAGCCGATGTGATGGGCAAAGCCGGTGGGGATTACTACCACACCAACTATCCGCAACCCACGTTTGTCTCCTCTCGCAAATACAGCTGCCATATCGACACCACCGCTTATGCCGATTTCGATTTTCGTCACGAAGGGTTTCATGAGCTGCAAGTGTGGGCGATCCCGCAGGCCATCGAGTTGCGCACCGCAGAGAGCTATCTGGGCATTATCGAAAAACTGTCCGCCCGGTTTGGCCGCCAGCCCAGGTTGCCTGAGTGGGTTTACAAGGGGGCGATCCTTGGTCTGAAGGGGGGAGAGGTCAATACCTTCAGTCGTCTGGAAAACGCCCTTGACCATGGTATCAAGGTTTCGGGTTTGTGGAGTGAAGACTGGTGCGGCTTGCGGGTCACCTCGTTTGGCAAGCGCCTGTTCTGGGACTGGGATTGGCAGCACCATCAGGATCGCTACCCCAATCTGCCCGCCAGGATCAAGGAGCTCAATGACCAGGGCATCGAGTTCATGGCCTACGTCAACCCCTACTTGTGTGAAGATGGCAAGCTGTTTCCGATCGCCAAAGAGCTCGGCTATATGGCGCTGGACAAGGATGGTCAGGTTGCGCTGGTCGACTTTGGCGAATTCTATTGCGGCTGTATCGACTTTACCAATCCAGACGCCATGGCCTGGTTCCGTGATACCGTGCTGCGTAAAAACATGCTGGACATGGGGATCAAGGGGTGGATGGCTGACTTTGGCGAGTACCTGCCGACCGATAACATCTACCTGCACAACGGTGTCGATGCCAAGCTGATGCACAATGCCTGGCCGACTCTGTGGGCCCAGTGCAACGCAGAAGCGATCGCGATGAACGGCCAAACCGGTGATGCCCTTTTCTTTATGCGAGCCGGTTACACCGGGGTGCAGCAATACTGCCCGCTACTGTGGGCAGGCGATCAATGTGTCGATTTCAGCCGTCACGACGGTCTGGTCACGGTGATCTCGGGGGCGCTCTCCTCCGGTATGTTGGGGAACGCGTATCACCACTCGGATATCGGTGGCTACACCTCACTGTTTGGCAACCGTCGAACCAAGGAGCTGTTTGACCGCTGGGTTGAAATGGCTGCCTTTACCCCAGTCATGCGTACCCACGAAGGTAACCGCCCTGATGAGAACTTCCAGTTTGACCAGGATGGCAGTACGTTGGCGCATTTTGCCCGGATGACCCGAGTTTATTGCCACCTGACTCCTTACTTACGTAGCCTGGTGGATGAAGCGGCTGAGAAAGGGTATCCGGTTCAACGTGCCATGATGCTGCATTTTGAACATGATCCCGAGGTCTACGTCATACAGGATCAATACCTCTATGGGTCAGAGTTGCTGGTGGCACCGGTTCACCAAGGGGATGTGCGTGAGTGGACAACTTACCTGCCTGCAGGTGAGCAGTGGACTCATATCTGGAGCGGCCAGCGCTTTACAGGGGGCCAGCGGGTCACTCTGCCTGCACCGATTGGCCAGCCCCCGGTGTTCTATCGTGCCAAAAGTCCCTGGGCTTCGCTGTTTGCCGAGCTAAAGGATCTGGCGTAAATCGCACCGGCGTTCGCCATAGAGGATGCGACCCGGATAACCCATGGCCGTGACAATGTTCACGGCCATTATGTTTCACCAGAGGAGCAGAGCAGCATGATTGACACTCTTGACGTTGTGCAAAACCCCAGCCAGGACGACATCGATTTTTTACGAGACAATCTGATCACAACCAATCGTGAGTTTGTCGGTGAACAGATACGTCGCCCACTTGCCATCTTCTATCAGGATGAGCAGCAACGTCGTGCCGGAGGATGCAGCGGCTATCAGGATGAGCAGCAACGTCGTGCCGGAGGATGCAGCGGCTATCAGGATGAGCAGCAACGTCGTGCCGGAGGATGCAGCGGCCATACCTACGGCAACTGGCTCTATATCGAGTATCTGTGGGTGGCCAGCAGTCTGCGGGGGCGCGGTGTAGGAGGCCGGTTATTGGCAGCGATGGAGCAGGCTGCCCGCGAGCGCGGCTGCCGTTTTTCACAGCTCGATACTTTTAGTTTTCAAGCAAAGCCTTTTTACCAAGCGCGGGGGTATTCAGTCGTCATGACGTTGGAAAAGTGCCCGGTGTTTCATCAGCGATATTACTTAACCAAAACCTTGTAGCGCTGGCAGTAACTGGTGCCCTGCTTAAAAATATCTGACGCAATGGATAGTGTTCTGGTAGATACATGGGGGGCATTTATCTTCATGGGCTATTTATCAAGGCCATGGTTTTGTGATGGATCATGGTGTGACTATATTGGCTTGGTCACAAAACAAACCGGGTACTCTGTCTGGGGATCAAGTCAAATCCGGCATCAATGATCTCGCCTCTATAATCGGGATCGCGAGCCATCCGTAACATCATGGATGCAGCCTGGCTGGCAACAGAGTGAATATTGATATTGATACTGGACAAGGTCACGGGGGCCAGATAACCGCTGCCTGGAAAATCGCCAAACCCGATGATAGAGAGTTGCTCTGGTACCGGGATATTGCGTGCAATCGCCTCCATCAGCAATGCAGTACCAATGGTATCGTTTGATGCAAAAATGCCGTCGAGTTTGCGCTCTTTGAGCAGTGTCTTGATGAGTAGTTCGCGTGCGGCGGGGTAAATATTGTCGCTGTAAGGGATTTCGACCAACAAGGGATCCATACCCGCCGTCTCAAGTGCCTGGCAAAAGCCGCTGTAGCGGCTCTGCGCACGCACGTCATCGTTAAAACGGGTCGTGAAATAGGCAATTTTATGGCAGCCGGAGCGTATCAGGTAAGATGCGGCATCGTAACCCACCTGAAAATGATCGATACCGACCTGCGCGACAAACGGACTGGCTTCACCGATTTGCCATGCTTGAACCACAGGCACCGCACTGTGCTCCAGCATACGAATCGTAGTATCACTGTGCTTCGCGCCAGTGAGGGTTATGGCGGCAGGAGACCATTGTAAAATGGAGCGGATCTGCTGCTCCTCTTTTTCCATTGAGTGATCATGAGATGCGATATAGAGCTGAAAACCTGCATCACTCACGATATGTTCAATCTGCTGGACAAAGGTACTAAAGGTAATATTGGAAATGGAAGGAACGATAATTGCCATTGCCGAGCTTCGCCCGGCAGTAAACTGACTGGCAATTTTGTTGTGCACATAACCCAATTCATCAATGGCACGCTGAATTTTATGGCCGGTATTGGCTTTTACCTTGTCTGGATGACGTACATAAAGTGAGACTGTCGAGGGGGACACCTTGGCCAGGGCCGCGACATCATCAAGCTTGACGGTTTGTTTGCTTCTCGAGGACACGTGTTCTGCTTCCTGATTGGTTTTACTCGGCTCGACATCCTTCGTTATCTGAGGGAAAAGCCATCCAATAATCTCCCGACATGTATTTAAGTGTATAAAAAATAAGGCTTAAATAAAAGTGATGATTCGCTGTAGGAGGTGCGTCGGCAATTCGGGTTACTTGTATGGTAATTAGATTTTGGTTAGCCATTACAAATAAAAACGTGTTGCCAAGAGCGCTTGAGCGTTTTGGCATCCAATGTCGAAAAATGAGCCTCTTTAACTGCCATGACCCATGGCAGTTAACTGTTCAAATAAACACCGCACCACATGGTGAAGGGTGGTTACTTCAGGGTATGAGTATTTAGTGTTATGGGAATCGGTAGTTCTCATCAGCACTCTCTGCAATCGTCTAATGGGTGTTACAACCGCGTTGGATAGCTCACCGTTTAGTGCCTGGGACGTAGCGACAACCACTTGGCAGGGGGGTTATTGAGCGTGTGGCTCTGATGAAGGTAGTGGAGAGACGATCGCCTCCTGCCTGTATTGGCGCAGCAGTTTGAGGAAATCATCCGGTTCCCGATCCAGGCTGCCTACCGGGATCAACAGGTCATAACCGAGCAAGTGGCGCATGCGAATCATCCGTTGAGCCAGCATGGCCAATGCGCCATCGTAGTGCAGCCCTTGCGGGGAGCAAAAGTGACTCTCCTCCAGCCAGTCGATGCCTTGTAAGGGGTCATTTGTATGCACTGGCTGCCCATGGAGCTGCTCATTATGCAGGGCATGCAGCAACACAGGGCGCTGCTCTGTCAACAGATGCACGGCCAGTCTGGGAGTGATCAGTGTCAGAAACTCGTCATACTGTTTTATCTTGAAACCGATATAGGGCAGGGGCTGGAGATCCCAACCAACATGGATTCTGGGTTGATCGATACGCTGGATGTTGTGCCACTTCAGTGCCCAGCCGCCATATTTGTGGTGATAGTGGAGGGAGTGCTGGCATAGGGATAGGCTGATCGGGGGCTCATTGAGCTTGAACCAGCCTATCAAGGTTATCATCATGCCACTCAGTAGCAACAATATATAGGCCGGGAGCACCCGGCCTTCCACAAGCAACCAGAGTAGTAATAGCATCAGGCTGGTGATGAGCCCCCCGGCCCAGATCAGGGTTAGTCCGTTTCGGCGGACCAGAGGCTTTATATGTTGTGTCTCCATTTAACCTCCTTGTCCTGATGAGGGGAGCGATCTTTTATTACACCACCCGTTTGTCTTTGACCAAGTATAAGCGCCGCGTTTTTGCGCTGGCCAGCAAAGCAAATGGCAGTCATGGGCCGGCTCGGGTATAGTCCTGCGCCATTGGCGTTATCCTGTTTTGCTGACCCGTCGTGGCCCTGGTGGTGGCGAGGGGCAGGCCCGTGTAAGGAGTGTTATGAAGTTCAGTCCCCTGCTCGATGAGATGATGAAAGCCCTGCAGGTATTGCCGGGGGTGGGGCCCAAGTCTGCCCAGCGGATGGCTTTTACCCTGCTCGAGCGTGAGCGCAGCGGCGGTTTGCGTCTGGCCCAGCTGCTCTCTCGCGCCCTGACCGAGATTGGTCACTGCAGCCACTGTCGCACCTTTACCGAGAACGACCGCTGCGATATCTGCGCCAATCCCAAGCGGGAAGAGAATGGCCTGCTCTGCGTGGTGGAGAGCCCGGCGGACGTGGCGGCCATCGAGCAGACCGGTCAGTTTTCCGGTCGTTACTTTGTGCTGATGGGCCATCTGTCGCCGCTGGACGGCATCGGCCCGGAGGAGCTGGGGCTCGATATTCTCGAGCGCCGTCTGAAGGAAGAGCACATCAGTGAGCTGATCCTCGCTACTAATCCCACCATCGAGGGGGATGCTACCGCCTGGTATATCGCTGATATGGCCCGTGCTGCCGGGGTAGAGGTGAGCCGCATCGCCCACGGTGTGCCGGTGGGCGGAGAGCTGGAGCTGGTGGATGGCACCACGCTCTCCCACTCCCTGATGGGGCGTCAGCGCCTCAAATAAGGGGCGGGATAGGGCTGTATCATTGCGGCTTGATCAGAAAATCGGCAGTTGAATGGAAAAAGGGGGCGAATGAGCAGGATTGCACATTCGCCCCCTTGATATTTGATTGGCCGTCCCCATCTAGGTTGGGCATATGTTCAACCCGATGTTTCTGAGGATTGGTCCATGACCCAAAGTGTTCATGCCGAAACCCACGGCTTTCAGACTGAAGTCAAACAACTGCTGAGCCTGATGGCTCACAGCCTCTACTCCAACAAAGAAGTATTCCTGCGCGAGCTGATCTCCAACGCATCCGATGCGGCGGACAAGCTGCGCTTCAAGGCGCTTTCCGATGCCTCTTTGTTTGAAAACGACGGCCAGTTGCGTGTGCGCCTGGTGGTGGACAAAGAGAAGCGTACCCTGACCATCTCCGATAACGGGATCGGTATGACCCGTGATCAGGTGATCGAGCATCTGGGTACCATCGCCAAGTCCGGCACCGCCGAATTCTTCAAAAACCTCTCCGGCGATCAGGGTAAGGATTCCCAGCTGATCGGTCAGTTCGGGGTCGGTTTCTACTCCGCCTTTATCGTGGCCGACAAGGTGACCGTGGTCTCCCGCGCCGCCGGCACCGCGCCGGAGCAGGGCGTACAGTGGGAATCGGAAGGGGAAGGCTCCTTCACCGTGGCTGACGTGACCAAAGAGGGTCGCGGTACCGATGTTATCCTGCACCTGCGTGCCGAAGAGGACGAGTTCCTCGACGACTGGCGTCTGCGCTCCGTGGTGAGCAAATACTCCGACCACATCAGCGTGCCGGTGGAAATGTACAAAGAGGGTACCCCGGATCGGGAAGAGGATGGTGAGACCATCGTCGGCACCCCGGGCGAGTGGGAGCAGGTCAACCGCGCCACGGCACTGTGGACCCGTAACCCGAAAGATATCAAGGACGAGGAGTATCAGGAGTTCTACAAGCACGTCGCCCACGACTTTGAAGACCCGCTTCTGTGGGGTCACAACCGGGTGGAAGGGGCGCAGGAGTATACCAGCCTGCTCTACGTACCGGCCCGCGCACCGTTTGACCTCTATAACCGCGAGCAGAAGCACGGTCTGAAGCTCTACGTACAGCGCGTCTTTATCATGGACGACGCCGAGCAGTTTATGCCGACCTACCTGCGCTTTGTCAAAGGGGTGCTGGACTCCAACGATCTGCCGCTCAACGTTAGCCGTGAAATCCTGCAGGACAACAAGGTGACCGCCTCCCTGCGCAAGGCTTGCTCCAAGCGCGTCCTGACCATGCTCTCCAAGCTGGCGAAAGACGATGCCGAGAAGTACGCCAAGTTCTGGAAAGAGTTCGGTAACGTGCTCAAAGAGGGCCCGGCCGAGGATTACGCCAACCGCGAAGAGATCGCGAAGCTCCTGCGCTTTGCCAGCACCGCTGGCGAGGGCGAAGCCCAGACAGTCTCTCTCGAGGATTACGTTGGCCGCATGAAGGAAGGTCAGCAGAAGATTTACTACATCACCGCCGACTCCTATGCCGCTGCCAAGAACAGCCCGCATCTCGAGATCTTCCGCAAGAAGGGTGTCGAAGTGCTGCTGATGTGGGAGCGAGTGGACGAGTGGCTGATGAGCCACCTGACCGAGTTCGACGGCAAGCAGCTCATCTCCGTCACCCGTGGCGAACTGGATCTCGGCGATCTGGAAGATGAAGCCTCCAAGCAGGCGCAGGAAGAGGCCGAAAAAGCTAACGCCGGTCTGGTGGAGCGGGTCAAGAAGAGCCTGGGCGATGCAGTGAAAGAGGTGCGTGTCACTCACCGTCTGACCGATTCACCCTCTTGCATCGTCACTGACGCCTACGCTATGAGCACCCAGATGATCAAGCTCATGCGTGCGGCCGGCCAGCCGGTACCGGAGCAGAAGTACATTCTGGAGCTCAACCCTGACCATGCGCTGGTGAAGAAACTCGACACCATTGAAGACGAGGCTCTGTTCGGTGAGTGGGTCACCCTGCTGCACGAACAGGCCCAGCTGGCCGAGCAGGGCGGGCTGAACGATCCGGCGAGCTTCGTCTCCCGTATCAACCGTCTGCTGCTGCAAGCCTAAGCAGCAACGCTGGTAACAGAAAGCCCACTGCATGCAGTGGGCTTTTTTGATCCTGCTGTCCCGTCCTGAATATGGTTTACACCTTTCCCCCCCAATAAATGGAGAACCCGATGGGACAAGGTGTGAAACGAACACAGCGCGATTACTCACTGACTTTTAAACTGGCACTGGTCGAGCAGATTGAAAAAGGCGAGCTCAGTTGCCAGCAAGCACAAGCCCGATATGGCATTCAGGGCAATTCGACCATTCTGGTATGGTTACGTAAACATGGTCGGCAAGATTGGAGCCAGGGGGCTTCTGTACGTGCCGGCAGGAGCATCACCATGCCTGACCCCGACAACCAGACGCCAGAACAGCGCATCAAGGAACTTGAGCAACAGCTGGCGCTGATGAGCCAGAAGGCCCAGTTCTTTGAGGCCATCGTCGATGTACTGAAGAATGACTACGGCGTCTCCATCGTAAAAAAGCGACCCGGCAAGTCCTCTCGCAGCGGCAAGTAGAGAGGCTGACCATTGTCAGGGCTTGCCTGTTTCTGGGGATAAGCCGGCAGGCTTACTACAAGCGCAATCGAGTCGCCGACGAGCGCCATGCTCAAGGGCTGCAGGTGGTGCGCTTCGTGCGTCAGGTTCGACTGCGACAACCTCGGGTGGGCACTCGCAAGCTGCATTATCTGCTCCAGGGTCAGGATGATGGCGGGCTCAAGGTAGGGCGGGACAGGCTGTTTCAGATATTGGCCGAGCACCGCCTGCTAGTGCAGCCTAAGCGGGCGTATCACAAGACCACCCACAGTTTTCACCGTTTCAACCGCCATCCCAACTTGCTCAAGGCGGGGCCAGGGCAGGTCACACCGGTGGCCCCGGAGCAGGTCTGGGTCGCAGATATCACCTATCTGCCAGCCAGGAGCGGACCGCTGTACCTGAGCCTGGTGACGGATGCGTACTCACGCAAGATAGTAGGCCATCACGTGCACGAAGGGATGCATGCCGAGTCGGTGGCGATGGCGTTCAGGAAAGCACTGAAGCAACGACGTGGCGGCGGGGAGCTAATCCATCACTCGGACCGCGGCGTGCAGTATTGCTCTGGGCTGTATCAGTCACTACATGAACGGTACGGGGTGAAATGCTCGATGACGGATGGGTATGACTGTTACCAGAATGCGTTGGCGGAGCGGGTGAACGGGATTTTGAAAGGAGAGTTATTGTTGCAAAGCCCGCAGGATTTGACGCAAGCGCGGGAAATGGTGCGTGAAGCTGTGAATATTTACAACGAGGAGCGGCCGCATCATGCGTTGAAATACAGAACCCCCGATGCGGTACATAGGGGGGGCTGAGTAGAGAAATGCTAGTTGAAAATGTGTAAACCTATTTCAGGACTAGACATGCCGAGTGAGCTCGGCGAAACACAGCGGCAAGGGAGGCGGCCAGCGCCTCTCTATTTGCGGTATTCGTTGTTGTAGTTCTGGATGAGACGCCGGGTCACCTCATGCTGGGGATCGGCAAATACCTTGAGGGTTTTGCCGCGCTCCACCACCCGACCTTCGTGCATTACCAGCACCTCGTCGCTGATATGGCTGACGATACCCAGATCGTTGGCTACCAGCACATAGCTGAGCCCCATGGTCTCCTGCATCTCCAGCAGCAGGTTGATGATCTGGGAGCGCACCGAGATATCCAGGGTGGAGAGCGCCTCATCGGCCACCACTATCTTGGGGTTGAGGATCAGTGCCCGCGCCAGCGCCACCCGCTGCTGCTGACCGGAGGAGAGCATCTGCGGATAGAACAGGGCGTGATCCGGCAGCATCCCCACCATACGCAGGGTCTGCACCACCTTCTCGCGGCGCTCCTCCTCGGTCATCTCGGTGTTGAGACGCAGCGGCGTCTCCAGGATCTGGCCGACCCGGATCTTGCGGTTCAGCGAGGTGTTGGGATCCTGAAAAATCATCCGCAGCAGTTTGCAGCGAGTCTGGTAATCGCCATGCACCATCAGCTGGCCGTCGATGGCGATGTCGCCGCTGGTGGGTTCGATCATACCAGCCAGAATGCGGGCGAGGGTGCTCTTGCCGGAGCCTGCCTCGCCGACGATGGCGAGGGTCTGACCCACTTCGAGATCGAACGAGAGGGGCTTGATCGCCTCCACCGCCTGACGACGAAACAGACCGGTACGGTTCTGGTAGGTTTTGCTAAGGCCTCTGACCTGCAACAGGGATGGCTCGATCACAAGCGGGGCTCCTTCATGGGGGCATTAACGGTCATCATTTTTTTGGCTCCTCCATGTTCAGCGGGAAGTGGCAGCTGAACTGATGGCCCTTGATCTTGTTCATCAACGGAGTTTGCACGCACTGCTTCTGGGCGTAGGGGCAGCGCGGCCCCAGACGGCAGCCGATGGGCAGGTGTTGCAGCGGCGGGATGACGCCGGGCAGGGTCTCGAGGCGCGACTTGTGGCGCACCAGCTTGTCAAAGTCGGGGATCGATTTGAGCAGGGCATCGGTATAGGGGTGATGCGGGGTCTCGAGGATCTGCTCCCGGGTGCCCACTTCCACCATCTGGCCGCAATACATCACGTTGATGGTATCGGTCAGATTGGCGATGGCGGCGATGTCGTTACTGATGATCAGGATGGTGGTGTTGCCCAGCTTGTTCATCTTGTCCAGCAGTCGCAGGATCTGGGAGTGGGTGGTGGACTCCATGGCGCTGGTGGGCTCGTCGGCTACCAGCAGACGCGGCTGGTTGGCAATGGCCATGGCGATCATCACCTTCTGGCACATGCCATCCGACAGCTCGTGGGGATAGGCGCGCATCACCTTGCGGTGATCCTTGACGCCTACCCGGTGCAGCAGGGCGATGGCTTTCTTCTTGCGCCACTGGAAGCGCTGCCAGAATTGTCCCTCGAACGAATCGGTCGGGATCGCCTCTTCCAGCTGGGTGCCGATCTCCTCGGAGGGATCGAGACAGCTGATGGGGTCCTGGAAGATCATGGCGATCTCGCGGCCCATGATGCGCCGGCGCTCCTTGGGGGCCATGGTCAGCAGATCCATGTCGTTGAAGCGCATCCGGTCGGCACGTACCGTCCAGTTGTCCTTCTCGATTCCGACGATCACTTTGGCGATCAGACTTTTACCGGAGCCGGATTCACCCACCAGACCGCGGATCTCCCCCTCGGTCAGGGTCAGGCTCACCTTGTCCACCGCCTTGACCTTGCCTTGCGGGGTGTCGATCTCGATGGTGAGATTGCGAATATCGAGCAGCGGCATCAGTCATTCCCCTCTTTGAGTGCTTCGCGGATGCCTTCACCAACCAGGTTGGTGGCCAGCACGCTGAACAGGATAGCCATGCCCGGCAAAGTGACGGTCCAGGGTGCGAGATAGATAAGATCGCTCGAATCGGCCAGCATGGTGCCCCACTCAGGTTGGGGAGACTGGGCGCCGAGACCGAGAAACCCGACCGCCGAGATATCGAGAATGGCCGCCGACAAGGTGCGGGTGGTCTGGGCCACCAGGGTCTCGACGATATTGGGCAAAATAGCCAGCCGCATGATCCTGAAGGGGGGCGAGCCATCGAGCCGACTGGCAATGATGTACTCCTTCTGCATCTCGGCATGCACCGCGTTGTAAGTGGCCCGGATAAAGGGGGGGATCAATGCCAGGGTAATGGCGATCAGGGTATTGCCAAGGCCCGGCCCCAGAATGGCAACCATGATGATGGCCATCAGCAGGGAGGGGATGGAGAGCAGGGTATCGAGCAGGTGGTGCAGCACGCTCGATTTCAGCCCCTTGCTCATGCCGCCGAGTATGCCGATGGCGGAGCCCACCACCATGGCGATCACCACCACGACAAGGGCACAGCCGAAGGTGAGACGTGCCCCCACCACCAGCCGGGAGAGCATGTCGCGCCCCAAATCATCGGTGCCGAGGAAGTAGTCGATGTTGCCGGTCGCCGCCCACGAGGGGGCGAGCAGCAGCTTGTCGGTGTGCTGTTCATCGATGCCGTAGGGGACGACCAGCGGCCCCACCAGCGTGATGAGCAGCAACAGCAAAAAGCACCAGAGCCCCGCCATCGCCAACGGATTGCGGCTGTAGGAGGCCCACGTCTGCTCAAGGGGCGAGAGGATCTTGAGCTCGGGATAGATGTTCGATTTATCTTGCATAGGATACCTGGCTCCTGGTCACGCCATGAGCGCGTTCAATCTTGTTTGGCATACAACTCTTTGCGCCGTGCCGGATAGATAAGGGTGGTCAGCAACTCGGTGCTGACGCTGGTCAGGATCACGAAACTGGCCACCACCAGAGTCGCGCCGCGAATGGCGGCGTAATCCTGCAGGGCGATGCTGCTGATGAGCCAGCGGCCGATCCCGTGCCACTCGAACACCACCTCGGTGATCATGGCGGAGGTGAGCACGCTACCCAGTTGCAGACCCAGCAGCGGCAGTACCGGCGGCAGGGCGTTCTTCAGACCATGGCGCCAGACGATCTGCGCCTTGGAAAGGCCCCGGCTCGCCGCCGCCTTGATGTAGTTCTGCTTCATCACGTCGATGAGGGAGCTGCGCACATGGCGGATCACCTCGGTGGTGGGCACCACCGCCAGCACCAGTGATGGGAGAATGAGGTGGCGCAGGGCATCGTGCAGCGCCGCTTGCCGCCAGGGTTCGTTGCTGAGCAGCACATCGATCACCGCGATGCCGGTAATGGGGGGCACGTCGTAGAGCAGGCTGATCTGCCCGGAGGCTGGCAACCAGCCGAGATCCAGCGAAAAGAGCATTACCACCAGCAGCGCCAGCCAGAACACAGGCACCGCATAGCCGATAAGACCGGCAGCCATGATGGAGAGATCCAGCGTCTTGCCCTGGGACAGGGCCGCCAGGGTGCCGAGAGGAATGCCCACCAGCAATGAGATGGCGAACGCCGCCAGACAGAGGATCAGGGTCGCCGGGAAGTAGTGGCGGATCTCGTCCAGCACCGGTAGCCCGGAGACGCTGGAGAGCCCCAGGTCACCTGCGAAAATGCGGCGCAGGAAGTCGGGATAGCCGCTCCAGAAGCTGAGCTGATTGCCGATCAGCCGATAGTCCAGCAGATAGGCGACAAAGGTCAGCGCCAGCAGGGTGATGAGCAGCAGGTTGATGCGGCGCAAGGTGTATAGAAGCATGCTTACTCCCTGTGAGCCTGGTTGAAGGAGGTGCCGCCAAAGGGCATCAGCGTCAGCCCCTCGATGTCGCTGCGGCTGACCTGGGTACGCAAGGCGTGTGCCAGCGGGATCAGCGGCAGCTGTTCGTTGAGCAGGGTCTGGGCATAGTAGTAGTTGCGCAGCCGGAACGAGAGCTGGGGCGTGGTGACCGCATCATCCAGCAGCTGATCGAAGGCCGGGCTACACCAGCGGCTGTAGTTGTTGCCGCGCTCCACTGCCGAGCAGCTCAGCAGCTGGCGGAAGAAGTTGTCCGGGTCGGCGTTGTCGGCAATCCAGCCGGAGAGCAGGCTGTCGTACTGCCCCTTGGTGAGACGGCCTTCAATCACCGGCCACTCCCGTTGCACGATCTTGAGCTTGATCCCGACCTTGGCCAGATCGCTGCGGATCAGCTGGGCGGTCTTGACCGCATCCGGGTTGTAGGGGCGGGCGTCCGGCTGTACCAGTACCTGCATCTCGAACCCTTTCTCCAGTCCCGCCTCCTTGAGCAGCTGGCGCGCCCGTTTCAGGTCGGGCTTGCGCTCGGGCAGGCTGGGGTTGTACCCCCATGAGAGGGTCGGCAGCAGGCTGTTGGCGGGCAGGCCGGTATCGAAATAGACCGCTTGCAGCAGGTTGTCGATATTGATGGCGCTGGCAATGGCCTGCCGCACCTTGACGTTGTTGAATGGCGGCTTGCGGGTATTGAGGGCCAAAAAGGCGACGTTCATCCCCGACTGGACCGAGAGGCTCAGCGCCGGATTTTGCTTGATCACCGAGAGCTGGCTGGCGGAAGGGGTGCTCATCACGTCGCACTCGCCGGTCAGCAGCTTGGCCAGCCGTTTGGCGGATTTGGGGGTAATGTCGTAGACCAGCTGTTCAATCTTGGCATCGCCGCCCCAATAGCCGGGGTGGCGCAGATAGCGAATGAACTCGTTGTGGCGATACTCCTTGAAGCTGAACGGCCCGGTGCCGATAGGGCGGCTATCGAGCAGGGCTGGGGTGCCCGCCTGCAACATCTGCTCGGCGTATTCGGCGGAGAGGATCACCGCATAGTCGCTGGCCAGAGTGGCGAGGAAGGAGGCGTTCGGCTGGTTCAGCTCGAACACTACCGTCTGCGGCCCCTTTTTGCTCACCCGCTTGATCAGCAGATCTTGCCCCAGGCTGTAGAAGTAGGGGTAATCGCCGCCGGAGACATTGTGATAGGGGTGCTGCTCGTCAAGCTGGCGGGCATAGGTGAAGACCACGTCATCGGCATTGAAAGTGCGGGTGGGCTTGAACCAGGGGGTATGGTGAAACGTCACCCCCTTGCGCAGGGTCAGGGTATAGGTGAGGCCATCCTCGCTGACATGCCAGTTGGTGGCGAGCGCCGGCTCCAGCGCCAGGGTGTTGGGGTTCACCTCCAGCAGGCGGTCGTAGAGCGGACGGGCACTGGCATCCAGTGTCACCCCGGAGTTGGAAACATGGGGATTGAAGGAGAGGGGGGATCCCTCAGCACAATAGATGAGTCCGGTTTTGGAGGCCTCGGGTTGCTTCTGGCAGCCGGTGACCAGCACCAGCAGACCCAGCAGCAAGGGTGTGAGCATTCTCATTGTTGAACCATGTTCTTATAGGGGTTTTGTACGCACGTTTTGATACAAATGTGCCAGCGCGAAGGCTGGCGTGTTGCTGGAGTCGGCATCAACCGCGCTCCTTCACTCTTGTTCTGCATCGTTATCGCCATCCAGCAGCTGATATTTGCGTAGCATGCCACGGAACTGGTGATAGCTTAAGGCCAGCAGTTGAGCGGCTTTGCGCTGATTATACTGGGATTGCTGCATCGCTTGCTTGAGTAAATTAATCTCGTACTCCGCCACCGCCTGCTTGAGATCGAGCGGCAAGGCGAGGGGGGATGCAGATTGTACCTCGCTTCGGGCCTCTTGCGCAGGTTGCGTGGCCTGTGGTCGCCAGGGGGAATCAAACGGGTTGAGCACCAGGGTCGAGAGCGGCAGTTGGGGATTGCCCTGACGGTAGATGCTGCGCTCCACCACGTTCTTCAGCTCCCGTACGTTGCCCGGCCAGTGGTAATCCAGCAGCAGCTGGGTTGCCTTGCGCGAGAAACCGGCAAACAGCGGATAACCCAGCTCCCGGGTCATGCTGTGGGCGAAATGCTCCGCCAGCATCAGGATATCTTCCCGCCGCTCCCGCAAGGGGGGGAGGGTGATCACATCAAACGCGAGCCGGTCGAGCAGATCGTGGCGAAACTGCCCCTTGTCGGCCAGCGCAGGGAGATCCTCGTTGGTGGCGCAGACCAGCCGCACATCCACCTTGAGGGGCTTGGCCCCACCCACCCGCTCGAACTCGCCATACTCGATGACCCGCAGCAACTTCTCCTGCACCCTGGCGCTGGTGGTGGCCAGCTCGTCGAGGAAGAGGGTGCCGCCATCGGCCCGCTCGAAGCGGCCCTGATGGCGCTTGGCCGCGCCGGTAAACGATCCCGCTTCGTGACCGAACAGCTCGGTCTCCAGCAGGCTCTCGCTCAGGGTGGCGCAGTTGATGGTGACAAAGCTTTGATCCCAGCGCGCCGAGAGATAATGTAGGCGGTGGGCGATCAGCTCCTTGCCCGTCCCCCGCTCACCGATGATCAACACGGGTTTGCGCAGCGGGGCGAGCCGTGAGGCCTGCTCAATGATCTCGAGAAATGCGTTGGATTCCCCCAGCAGGCTTTCCGTGGCCGTGGTCATAGTGATCCCTGTCAGTTGTAAAAGCTGGTAAATCTTACCAAAAGTTGGTGATTTTAATCATCTCTTGCGCGAGGAATCTTGCAATCCGGCTATTCTGCCCCATATAAATCAACAAGTTAAATTTTGTTCCAGATTGGCACACAAGTTGCCATTGTCAATGGAGAAACAACGCCATGCCAATAACAGGAGTGCAATCATGAGTATTTTTTCCCGTCTGGCCGACATCATCAATTCCAACCTGACGGCCCTGCTCGACAAGGCAGAAGATCCCCAGAAGATGGTGCGCCTGATCATCCAGGAGATGGAGGACGAGCTGGTCAAGGAACGCTCCAATCTGGCTCGCTTCCTCGCCAGCCAGAAAGAGATTGGCCGTCAGGTCGCCCGTCATCAGGAGCGGGTCGACGAGTGGCAAGCCAAGGCCGAGCTGGCCCTGACCAAGGGGCGTGAAGATCTGGCCCGCGCCGCCCTTATCGAGAAGAAGAAACAGACCGAGTTGTCAGAGACCCTCTACCGCGAGCAGCAAGCGGTCGACAGCGGTATCGAGAAGCTGGGTGAGGAGATCCGCCAGCTCGAAGCCAAGCTGGAAGATGCCCGCGCCCGTCAAAAGGCGATGGCCATTCGCACCGAAGCGGCCAGCAGCCGTCTCAATGTGCAGAGCCAGGTAGCCCGTGGCGAGAGCCAGGCGGTGGTGAGCAAGTTTGAGCGGATGGAGCGTCGCATCGACGAAATGGAAGCGCGCGCCGATCTGGGTCAGTCCGACAAGGCGCTGGCGCAGCAGTTTGCCGAGCTGGAAGTGGACGATCAGATAAGCCGTGAGCTGGAAGCCATGCGCCAGAAGCTGGGTCAGGGCGACAGTAAAAGCGAAGGCAAACAGGGGGAGTAACAGATGGAAGATCTGCTGGGCGTATTGATGGTTCCCATGGTGGTCTTCATGGTGGTGGTGGCTCCCATCTGGCTGGTGCTGCACTATCGTGCCAAGGGGCGGATTGGCGCCGGTCTTGCCGATAGCGAGCGGGAACAGCTGCAAGGGCTGCTGGCTCGCACCGAGAAGATGCAGGAGCGAGTGGGCGCGCTGGAATCGATTCTGGATGCGGAAGTACCCGGTTGGAGGAACAAGGTATGAGCAGTGTCAGTCGTGAAGGGCGTAACCTTTATCGCGATCCCCAGCGCGGCAAGATAGCCGGGATCTGTGCCGGTTTGGCAGAGTACTTCGGGGTGGAGACCTGGATCGTGCGGCTGCTCGCCATCAGTGGCCTTATCTTCGCAGGTTTCATTACCTTCACCGCCTATATCGCAGCCTGGTTCCTGCTCGACAAAAAGCCGGTCACCCTCTATTCGCAAGAGGATGCCGACTTTGCCGAGGTGCGGATGAAAGCGCGCAGCTGGCAGGCGGGGATCACCCCTCATCAGGCGCTGGGCCGCATCGCGCAGGAACTTGACGCGCTGGAGCCCAGAGTTCAGCGGATCGAGAAGCTGGTGACCTCCAGGGAGTTCACCCTGCAGCGGGAGTTTCGCAAGCTGTAGTGCTTGCCAAAGCACTCAATGTCGATGGTGGAATCTTCTGTGATGATCCACCATCGACGACAACTATCCAGACGTGGATAAGCGGTCGACCTCTCGCACGGCCAATCACGCCGGATGCAACCACCAAGGGAGAACGGATCAAGCCTTGATACTCAATAAACTGGAACAGAAGTTGACTCGCCTGCAACACAAGGCGAACGACGTGGTGAACCGGGTGCGGGATCGCCATATCCGGCTGGCGGTGACCGGCCTCTCTCGCAGCGGCAAGACCGCCTTTATCACGGCACTGGTCAACCAGCTGGAACACGCGGCCATCGACGGCCGTTTGCCGTTGTGGGATGCCCTGCGTCAGGGGCGTATCCTCGGCGCCCGCCGGGTGCCGCAGCTCAATGCCCACATTCCCACCTTTGCCTACGAACGTGGCCTCGACTCCCTGTTGGGCGTTCCACCAGCCTGGCCCGAGCCCACCCGCGGCGTGGCCGAAGTGCGTCTCGAAATTCGCTATCGCACCCGTCATCCTCTGCGCAAGCATCTGGGGGAGATCTCGACCCTCTACGTGGATCTGGTGGACTACCCCGGGGAGTGGCTGCTCGACTTGCCGCTCCTTGAGATGAGCTACGAGCAGTGGAGCGAACAGGTGCGCGAGCAGCTTCGTCGCCCAGAGCTGCAGGCACTTGCCGCCAGCTGGCTGACACCCGGGTGGCAGGTCGATCAGCGCTTCGAAGAGCGGCCGGTGGCTGAGCTAGCCGAGCGTTACACCGCCTACTTGCATGCTTGCAAACAGGAGCTGGGGCTGCACCTGATCCAGCCCGGCCGCTTCGTCTTGCCGGGCGAGTATGCCGGTGCCCCCATGCTGCAGTTTGTCCCCTGGGTGTGGGATATGCCTGCCAGCGAGCCCGCCGATGGCACTCTTTACGCCACTCTCAAGCAGCGCTTCGAGCAGTACAAACAGCATCTGGTGCAGGGTTTTTATGAGCAGCACTTTGCCGGCTTTGATCGCCAGATCGTGCTGGTGGATTGCCTACAGCCTCTCAACGCCGGGGCGGCCAGCTTTGGCGACATGCAGCAGGCCATCGCCCGCATCATGGAGAGCTTTGCCTACGGCAAGAGCAACTGGTGGCGGCGACTCTTTTCGCCCCGTATTGACAAGCTGCTGTTTGTGGCGAGCAAAGCCGATCACGTCACCCCCGAACAGCATGCGCCCATGGTCTCCCTGCTGCAGCATCTGGTGCGCAGCGGCCGCGGTCAGGCCCGTTTTGAGGGGATCACCACTGAGTGTCTGGCGCTCGCCGCCATCAAGGCGACCGAGGTGGGCAAGGGGGTGGCCAATGGCCGCGAGTTTCCCGCCATCCGTGGCACCAGCCTGAGCGGTGAGCCGCTGCTGCTGTTCCCGGGTGAAGTGCCGCCTCATATTCCCCCCGCACAGTGGTGGAACAGTCAGGGTTTTGATTTTCAGGCGTTTCGTCCCATGCCCATGAGCGCCCATCAGGCGCTGCCCCATATCCGGCTCGATGCAGCGCTGGAGTTTCTGCTCGGGGATCACCTCGAATAACGGTGTGCGGTCTTGGCACCTGAGCCGAAGGCTGCGCACAGGAGAACAATGCGATGAACGATCAGATAAAAGAGCGGCCACCGCTGCAGGGCAAGGTGATCCTTGAGCCTGCCTTGACGGTGGCCAGTGACGAGCGCCCGCCCGCACCGGCCCAGCGGCTGGAGGAGGCGAGTTTCGAGCGCCTCGACGAGCTGGACGAGTTCACCGAGGTGGAGAGCACCCTCGTCAGCAAACCGCGCCGCCGCCATCGGCTGCTGGCGTGGGGGCTGGGGGCGGTCGGTCTGCTCTCGTTGGGCCAGTATGGCGCCTTTCTTTACGATCAATTCCTCACCACCCCGCTCTGGGGCAGCGCCTGGCTGGCGGCCTCGGCGCTGGTGGCGGCGGGAACCGCCAGCGTGGTGGGGCGCGAGTGGCTGCGGCTGCGCACTCTCAAACGGCGTCAGGATGTGCGCTCACGGGCAGAAGATCTGCTGGCCCATCAGGGGGTCGGGCAGGGGCAGGCATTCTGCGAAGGGTTGGCGGTCAAAAGTGGCGACAAGGGGCGCGAGGGGTATCAGACCTGGCTGGCCCAGCTCGACGAGAGCCACAGCGATCGGGAGGTGCTGACCCTCTACAGCCAGCTGGTACTCGGCGAGCGCGACAAGCTGGCGCAGGCGCGGGTGGCCAAATGGTCGGGGGAGGCTGCCGTGCTGGTGGCGCTAAGCCCGCTCGCCACCGTCGACATGATGCTGATGCTGTGGCGCAACCTGCGGATGATCGAGGATATCGCCGATGTCTACGCCATCGAGCTTGGCTATTGGAGCCGCATACGCCTCATCCGTCAGGTGTTTCGCAACATGCTCTACGCCGGCGCCACCGAGCTGGTGACCGAGGTGGGGATGGACTTGCTGGGGGCCGAGCTTAGCGCCAAGCTCTCTGCCCGCGCGGCGCAAGGGGTGGGGGCGGGCCTGCTCACCGCTCGCCTTGGCCTGCGCACCATAGAGGCGTGCCGCCCGCTGCCCTGGTGTGCGGACGAGAAGCCGAAACTGGGCGAGCTGCGCAAGCGGCTGATCGGCCAGCTGGCGGGGTATCTCAACAAATCCTGATAGCCCTGTCTGCACCTTGCTGCGATGACCCATGCCCCTGTTGTGCTCACCAAGCCGCAGGGGCATGGTTTTAATCGGCAGATCATTGAGTTGGCAGCAGTGTCCGGTTTTGGCGAGGCGCCCGTTTACGGTTAAGCTGGCAGTCAATCTTACCAATCACACTCATTGTACCAATCGGCAAGGATGCCCGATGAACTTTACCTTTCGCCAGATCCGTTATTTTGTGGCCGTGGCCGACAGCTTCTCAGTGAGTCGCGCCGCCGCCGAGCTGCATATCTCCCAGTCGGCGGTGACCAGCGCCATTCGCGAGCTGGAGACCGAGCTCGGCGCCCCGCTATTCGAGCGCAATCCGCGCGGCGTCACTCTCACCACTCAGGGCCACCAGTTTTTGCTCCACGCCCGCCGCATTCTCGGCGCCATGACCGAGGCGAGCCACTCCCTCAAAGCGGTGGCCCAGCAGGATCAGGGGCGACTCACCATCGGCGTGACCACCTTGGTGGCGGGTTACTACCTCTCAGAGGCGCTCGGCCGTTTTCGCCGTGCCTTTCCGGCGGTACAGATTGAGGTGAAGGAGGATGAACAGCCTTTTCTGGAGCACCAGATCGTCAACGGTGAGGTGGATGTGGGGATCCTGATGACCAACCGCACCATCCGGCAAGAGGCGTTTGATACCGAGTTGCTGACCCGTTCGCCGCTGCGGCTCTGGCTGGCCGCCAACCACCCGCTCTGCGCCGAGTCGACCCTCTCGCTCACCGCGCTGGGGGAGGAGCCGATGATCTCGCTGACCGCCGATCAGCTCGATCAGATCATCGGTGGCGGCCTGCGCCGCTACGGCATCTCCCCCCGTATCGTGCTGCGCACCGCGTCGGTGGAGGCAGTGCGCAGTCTGGTGGCGAGCCAGCTCGGGGTCGCCTTGTTGCCCGATTTTGCCTATCGCCCCTGGTCGCTGGAGCAGGAGCGGGTCGAGGCGCGCGCCATCAAGGAGCCCATTCCCGCCATCGATATCGGGCTGGTGTGGCGCCGTGGTTCTCGGCTGGATTGGACGGCGCGGGAATTTATCGATATTGCGCGGGATCAGAGCCGGTTGCGGGCCCGTCAGGCGCTCCCTCGCTAGCCATCTCTTGCGGGGTAGCCACCAAAAAACAGATTCATCTGCACTCGATATCGATTTAGCTGATACCTGAGCCATCAAAAATTGAAATATTCATCGTATTGCCACTCCCCTAAGCTCATTGCTGGTTAACAGGATGTTAACGCCGATGGTGGCGTTCCTTCACCTGATGCAAGTCAACACAATGCAAGGAGTGCATGATGAAATTGACCCCTCTGATGCTGGCTCTTGTTCCGGCGCTGCTGGCAGGCCAGACCCAGGCTGCCCCGACCGAGCTCGGCAAGGGTGAAGGCCAGCTCAATATCGTGGCCTGGGCTGGCTACGTTGAGCGTGGCGAGACCGACAAGAACTACGACTGGGTGACCGGATTCGAGAAAGAGACCGGCTGCAAGGTGAGCGTCAAGACGGCGGCCACCTCGGACGAGATGGTGGCCTTGATGAACGAGGGGGGCTTCGATCTGGTGACCGCCTCCGGCGATGCCAGTCTGCGTCTGATTGCCGGTGGCAAGGTGCAGGCGCTCAATCTGGCACTCATCCCGAGCTACAGCAAGATTGATCCCCGGCTGCAAAATGCCCCCTGGCACACTGTGGATGGCAAGCACTACGGCGTGCCCTACCAGTGGGGTGGCAATATCCTGATGTACAACACCAAGGTGTTCCCCAAGGCACCGGACTCCTGGAACGTGGTATTCGAGGAACAGACCCTGGCGGATGGCAAGTCTAACAAGGGGCGGGTGCAGGCCTTTGACGGCCCGATCCACATCGCCGATGCCGCCCTCTATCTGATGACCCATCAGCCTGCCCTGGGCATCAAGGATCCTTACGAGCTGAACGAGGATCAGTACAAGGCCTCCCTCGATCTGCTGCGCAAGCAGCGCCAGCTGGTGGGACGCTACTGGCATGATGCCTTCGTCCAGATCGATGACTTCAAGAATGAAGGAGTGGTTGCGTCAGGCTCCTGGCCGTTCCAGGCCAATACCCTGATCGCCGACAAGCAACCCATCGCCACCACTGTGCCGAAAGAGGGAGTGACTGGTTGGGCCGATACCAGCATGGTGCACAGCGATGCCAAGAACCTCACCTGCGCTTACAAGTGGCTGGAGCACTCCCTGAGCAACAAGCTGCAGGGGGATCTCGCCGCCTGGTTTGGCTCGGTGCCTGTGGTGCCTGCCGCCTGCGAGGGCAATGCCCTGCTGGGCCCGACCGGGTGCAAAACCAACGGTATCGACAACTTCGATCGGGTTCGCTTCTGGCGCACTCCGGTCTCCCAGTGCAAGAGCCAGGGAACTTGCGTGCCCTATTACCGCTGGGTCTCCGACTATATCGCCATTCTGGGCGGTCGCTAAGGCGGCGTGAGCAAGGTGGTCGGAACCGCTGCCACCTTGCCAACGGCAGGGGAGCTGCGCCTCCTCTGCACGACTGCCGAGAGCGGATAATCAAGCGGGCCGGACAGGAGTCCGGCCCATCCCAGCACAGACAAGGACGCCCCATGAACGCCGTACAATTTGACCGGGTCAGCCGCCACTATGGCGAGGTGAAGGCGGTCGATGACATCTCTTTCCAGATCCCCTCCGGGGAATTCTTTACCCTGCTGGGGCCGAGCGGTTCCGGCAAGACCACTTGCCTGCGGATGATCGCGGGCTTCGAGTACCCGAGCGACGGGGAGATCCGCCTGTTTGGCGAACCCTGCTCCACCGTGCCGCCCTATGATCGCAACCTCAACACCGTGTTTCAGGACTATGCCCTGTTTCCCAACATGGATGTGCGCGACAACATCGGCTATGGCCTGATGCTCAAGGGGGTCGCCAAGGCGGAGCGTTACCGCAAGGTGGACGAGATGCTGGAACTGGTGCGACTGCCCGGGGTCGGCAAGCGCCGCCCAAGCCAGCTCTCCGGCGGCCAGCGCCAGCGCATCGCCATCGCCCGGGCGCTTATCAACCAGCCACGCATCCTGCTGCTGGACGAGCCGCTGGGGGCCCTCGATCTCAAGTTGCGCGAGCAGATGCAGCTTGAGCTAAAGGCGTTGCAACGCCAGTTGGGCATCACCTTTATCTTCGTCACCCACGATCAGCAGGAGGCGCTCTCCATGAGCGACCGGATCTGCATCTTCAGTCAGGGCAAGATCGAGCAGATCGCTGCGCCCGATACCATCTACGACGCTCCGGCGACGCCGTTTGTAGCCCGCTTCGTCGGTACCGTCAATCTGTTCGAAGGGGAGCAGGCCAGACGGCTGTGCGGTGACGGCAGCCAGATGATGGTGCGCCCGGAGCGGATCCGGCTCGGTGAGGCGGGCGCGCCGGGCTGGTCGGGGGAGATCCGCGAGGTGGAGTATCTGGGTCCCTTCGTCCGTTATCGGGTTGATCTCGGGGAGCAGCTCGAGATCATCGTCAACCACCCCAATGAGGGGCAGGCCCGTCTGGCCCGTGGCAGCAGGGTCAGCCTCAGCTGGCCGGAGCAGGCCATCCATCGCCTGAGCGGCGCCCATCAGGGGGCGCAGCCATGAGTGCCCCTCACAGTGCGAGTCTTGCCATGAACCATCAGCCCGAACCAGCCCGTTTCAGGCCGCTACGGCGCCTCTCGACCCTGCTCTATGGGCGGCCCGGCCTGCTGCTGGCGATCCTGCTGGGGCCGCCGCTGCTGTGGCTCGGCATCATCTATGTCGGCTCCTTGCTGATGTTGCTCTCCAACTCCCTGTTCGGGCTGGACGAGTTCAGCGGTCAGGTGCGCCACGAGCTGGGGCTGCAAAACTTCGTCGCCCTGCTACGGCCGGAGAATCTGGATGTGATCGGCCGCACCGTCGGCATGTCGCTGCTGGTGACCCTGGCCTGCGCCCTGCTCGGTTTTCCGGTTGCCTACTACATGGCACGCTACACCAGTGGCAAGACCCGGGCGCTGTTCTATGTGGGGATCATGCTGCCGCTCTGGTCCAGCTATCTGGTGCGGGTCTACGCCTGGAAGCTGATTTTGGCCAAGGAGGGGGTAGTAAGCTGGCTGGCCGACAGCATAGGGCTGGAGTGGCTGCTCGATGCCATCCTCTCCTTGCCGGTGATAGGGGGCCCGTCGCTCTCCTTCTCGCGGCTCGGCACCTTTATCGTGTTCGTCTATGTCTGGCTGCCCTTCATGATCCTGCCCATTCAGGCGGCGGTGGAGCGTATTCCGCGATCCCTGCTGGAGGCGAGCAGCGATCTGGGGGCAACACCCGCCCAGACCTTTCGCAACCTGATCCTGCCGCTGGCGTTGCCCGGTGTGGTGGCGGGCTCCATTTTCACCTTTTCGCTGACCCTAGGTGATTACATCATCCCCGGCATCATCGGCAACTCGACCATGTATATCGGTCAGGTGGTCTACATGCAGCAGGGAACGGCGGGCAATCTGCCCTTTGCCGCCGCCTTCTCGCTGGTGCCGATCCTTATCATCGCCATCTATCTGGCGATTGCGAAACGGTTAGGAGCCTTTGATGCGCTTTGACTCTATCGCTTTGAACCGGCAGCAAGGAGGCCGTCATGTCAGCTAGCTTAGTGAGCCGTCAGGGAGAGCGCCCTTCGGGCCTGCTCAAGTACGCCTCCATCGGTGGACTCTTGTTCCTGCACTTTCCCATTCTGTTTATCTTCCTCTACGCCTTCACCAGCGAGAGCAAGAGTTACCAGTTTCCGCCCCCCGGGCTCACCCTCAAGTGGTTCGAGGTGACCCTCAATCGTCCCGATGTGTGGCGTGCTATCCAGCTGTCACTGGAGGTAGCGGGGCTGGCGACGCTGGCAGCCATGATCCTCGGTACCTTGGCGGCAGGGGCCATTGCCCGCAGCCGCTTCTTCGGTCAGGAGGTGGTGTCGCTCTTGCTGGTGCTGCCCATCGCGCTGCCCGGCATCGTCACCGGTATCGCGCTGCGCTCCGCCTACGGCTTGATGGAGATCCCGTTCAGCTTCTGGACCATCGTTATCGGCCACGCCACCTTCTGTGTGGTGGTGGTCTACAACAATGCGCTGGCCCGTTTTCGCCGCACCAACCAGAGCCTCATCGAGGCGTCGATGGATCTCGGGGCCGACGGCTTCCAGACCCTGCGCTACGTGATCCTGCCCAATCTGGCCACGGCGCTGCTGGCGGGGGGCATGCTGGCCTTTGCCCTGAGTTTTGACGAAGTGATCGTCACCACCTTTACGGCGGGCCAGCAGACCACGCTGCCCATCTGGATGTATCAGGAGCTGATCCGTCCCCGAGACAGGCCGGTCACCAACGTGGTGGCCCTCATCATAGTGGCCTTCACCACTATCCCCATTTTGCTTGCCTACTACCTCACTCGCGACACCCATGATGTTGCTGGCAGTGGCAAATGATGATTCAACGCGTGCGCAAGGATGCAACCATGAAACTCTCAACCCAACTCTTGATTGATGGCCAGTTTGTGACCGGCGAGGGGCAGGCCGAACCCATTCTCAACCCGGCTAACGGCGAACAGATCGCCGCCGTGCCCGAAGCCTCGTTCGAACAGGTGAACCGGGCGGTGAACGGTGCCCAGCGCGCCTTCGCCCAGTGGAGCCGCACCACCCCGGCAAGCCGCAGCAATCTGCTGCTGCGTCTGGCGGATCTCGTCGAGCGCCACGCCGAGGAGTTTGCGGCGCTGGAATCCCTCAACTGCGGCAAACCCTATCTGGCTGTGCTCAACGACGAGCTGCCCGCGGTGGTGGACTGCTTCCGCTTCTTTGCCGGGGCGGCCCGCTGCCTGCAAGGGCCGCTGGCGGGGGAGTATCTCGAGGGGCACACCAGCATGATCCGCCGTGATCCCATAGGTGTTGTGGGCAGTATCGCCCCCTGGAACTACCCGCTGATGATGGCGGCCTGGAAGATGGCGCCGGTGCTGGCGGCGGGCAATACGGTGGTGCTCAAACCCTCCGAACAGACCCCGCTCACCGCGCTGCGTTTGGCGGAGCTGGCCAGCGAGATCTTCCCCCGCGGCGTTATCAACGTCATCTGCGGGCGGGGCGAGAGTGTAGGGGCGCCGCTGGTGGAGCACCCGCTGGTGCGGATGGTGTCGCTCACCGGCGATATCGCCACCGGCCAGAAGATCCTGCAAAGCGCCGCCCGCACCATGAAACGCACCCACCTTGAACTGGGGGGCAAGGCGCCGGTGATCATCTTCGACGATGCGGATCTGGAGGCGGTGGTGGCAGGCATTCGCACCTTCGGTTTCTACAACGCAGGCCAGGATTGCACCGCCGCCTGCCGTATCTATGCCCAGGGCAAGATCTACGACAAGTTCGTCGCCGCCATGACCGATGCGGTGGCCTCCATCAAGGTGGGAAGCCAGTACGAGGAGGGGGTGGAGATGGGGCCGCTTATCTCGGACAGACAGCGCAACCGGGTCGCCAGCTTTGTCGAGCGGGCCCAGAGCAGCGGTCATGTGGAGGTGACGGCGGGGGGCAAGATCCGTCCCGGCAACGGCTTCTTCTTCGAGCCGACCCTGATTGTCGGGGCCCGGCAGGAGGATGAGATCGTGCGCCGCGAGGTGTTTGGCCCCGTGGTGTCGGTGACCCGTTTCAGCGATGCCGAGCAGGTGGTGCAGTGGGCCAACGACTCGGACTATGGCCTCGCCTCGTCGGTCTGGACCAAAGATCTGAGCCTCGCCAGCAAGGTGGCCAGCCACTTGCAATATGGCTGCACCTGGATCAACACCCACTTCATGCTCACCTCCGAGATGCCCCACGGCGGCATGAAGATGTCGGGCTACGGCAAGGATCTCTCCCTCTATGCGCTGGAGGATTACACAGTGCCGCGCCATATCATGGTCAAGCTGTAGTGGGGATTGGTGAGCGGGTTGTCACAATTTATTTACAACTGTTCCAGGCAGCCGACTCATGGGTCGGCTGCTTTTTTTGTTGCCATTTCGTTACAGTGAAGCCGTGATGAAACGGCAAGGCGCCTTGATGTGGCGCCAGAGGATGGAACCGCTATGGCAACCTTTTACACCGCCCACCAGCCGGATGCTGACGGGGTGATCCACTACAGCAACGAGGAGCATGGTACCTGGCAGATCCTGATCGAACGCCAGTTCGCCGCCCTCGATGGCAAGGGGTGTAACGAATATCTGGCCGGTCTCGACAGGCTGGGGCTGCCCCGTGATCGCATCCCCCAGCTGGCCGAGATCAACGCCGTCTTGCAGCCTGCGACCGGCTGGTCGGTGGCGGCAGTACCTGCACTTATCTCGTTCGATCGCTTCTTCGCCCTGCTGGCCAATCGCCAGTTTCCGGTGGCGACCTTTATCCGGCGCCGCGACGAGCTCGACTACCTGCAAGAGCCCGATATCTTTCACGAGATCTTCGGCCATTGCGCCATGCTGACCAATCCGGCCTTTGCCCACTTCACCCACCTATACGGTCAGTTGGGGCAGCAGGCGAGCAAGGAGCAGCGGGTTTTTCTGGCGCGGCTCTACTGGTTCACCGTGGAGTTTGGCCTCTTGGCAACGCCGGACGGGCTGCGTATCTACGGTGGCGGCATTCTCTCCTCCATCGGCGAGACCGCCTATGCCCTCTGTGGCAAACCGCTGCTGCAACCCTTCGATCTACTGACTGTGCTGCGCACCCCGTATCGCATCGACATCATGCAGCCCACCTATTTTGTGCTGCCGAGTCTCGATCATCTCTACCAGCTGACCGGGGAGGAGATCATGGCTGCTCTGGCCGAGGCCAGTCGGCTTGGCCTCTATCCGCCGCGCTTTGAGGTTCCCGCTGGCAAACAGGCGAGCTGACCAAAAGCAAACAACCCTATTTCATTTTCATTAATTCAAGCAGGAGTAACCCATGTCCGAACTGGCCAGCCAGCAGTGTGAAGCGTGCCGCGCCGATGCCCCCAAGGTGAGCGATGAGGAGCTGCGCGAGCTGATGCAGCTTATTCCCGACTGGCAGCCGCTGGTGGTGGAGGGGGCGCTGCAACTGCGGCGGGAATTTACGTTTCGCAACTTCAAGGATGCGCTGGCGTTTACCAACCGCCTGGGGGAGCTGGCGGAAGCGGAGTTCCATCATCCGGCCATCCTGACCGAGTGGGGGAAGGTGACCGTCAGCTGGTGGACCCACAAGATCGGCGGATTACACCGCAACGACTTCATCATGGCTGCGCGTACAGACCAATTGCCCAGATAATCTGAGAACAGGTTGAGGCGGAGTATCCCCCTTCCTGCATTTCTGACCGAATGGGGGAAGGTGACCGTCAGCTGGTGGATGCATAAGATCGGCGGTTTGCATCGCAACGACTTCATCATGGCGGCGCGCACCGATCAGTTGCTCCGCTAATCGCACCCCACACCAGCGTCATCGGTTGACTCGGGCCTGCCTGCGAAAGCGGGGCAGGCCCGCATTTTTATGGGCTGGCGCTCGCACTGGGGGGATCGAGACTGTATTATCCGCTCATTCATAGAGTTAGCTAGGAAGTGTGTCCCGAATGCGTCTTGAAGTCAGCTGTGAAGACCGCCTGGGCCTGACCCGGGAACTGCTCGACCGCCTGGTGGAGCACAATATCGATCTGCGCGGCATCGAAATCGATACCTCAGGCATCATCTATCTCAACTTTCCCGAGCTGGAGTTCAGTGATTTTCAGCATTTGATGCCGGAGATCCGCCGCATTCCCGGCGTCTACGACGTCAAGACCATCCCTTACATGCCTTCCGAGCGAGAGCACCACGAAATCGAGGCGCTGCTCAAGGCGCTGCCGGATCTGGTCTTCTCTCTCGACAGCAAGGGCAAGGTGACCCAGGCCAATCAGTCTGCCCTCACCACCCTCGGCTTGCCGGTGGAGGAGGTGCGCGGGGTGGCGCTCGGTTCGCTGGTCAAGGGGTTCTCCTTCACCCGCTGGCTGGAGGCGAGCGAGATCAAGCCGCAGACCTGCAAGCTCAGTTTCAATGGCGAAGAGTATCTGGCAGATCTGATGCCGCTGTTCGTGGCAGAAGCCCGCGGCAAGCAGGCGCTGGCCGGTGCCGTGGTGGTGCTCAAATCTGCCCGTCGGGTCGGCCTGCACTTCAGCGCGCTTCATGCGGTGGAAGTGGGAGGCTTCGAGCATCTGCAGGCCGAGAGCCCCAAGATGAAAGAGGTGCTGTCGCAAGCGCGCAAACTGGCGATGCAGGACGCGCCGCTGCTGATTGTCGGTGAGACCGGTACCGGCAAGGAGCTGCTGGCCCGTGCCTGTCACGGGGCCAGCCTGCGCTCCAGCCACCCCTTTATGGCCCTCAACTGCGCCGCCATGCCCGATAACGTGGCCGAGAGCGAGCTGTTTGGTTATGCCCCCGGCGCCTTTGGCAACAACACCGAGGGCAAGCGCGGCGTGCTGGAGCTGGCGAGCGGCGGCACCCTGATGCTGGACGAGATCGGCGACATGTCTCCCCATCTGCAGACCAAGTTTTTGCGGGTGCTGCAGGATGGGGTGTTCCGCCGGGTCGGTGACGAGCAGGAGGTGAAGGTCAACGTGCGTTTCATCTGCACCACCCAGAAGCAGTTGCTGGATCTGGTGCACGAAGGAACCTTCCGCGAGGATCTCTACTATCGCCTCAACGTGCTCAGTCTGACGCTGCCCCCCCTGCGAGAGCGCAAGGCAGACATCATGGTGCTGGCCCAGCAGTTTGTCTCCCGCTTTGCCAGCGAGTTGCAGCGACCCCGTCCGCGCTTTACCCGCAACATGGCCGACTACCTGACCGCCTACCGCTGGCCGGGCAACGTGCGTCAGCTGCGCAACTGTCTCTACCGCGCCATGACACTGCTGGAAGGGGATGAGCTGGGGCCCGAGCAGATCGACCTGCCGGTGGCGGCCGATACCATGCCGCTGATCGACGAGTGGTTTGAGGGGAACCTCGACGATGCGGTGAAGCGCTTCGAGAGCCAGCTGCTGGCCCGGCTCTATCCCGCCTTCCCGTCGACCCGTCAGCTGGCCAAACGCCTGGGCGTGTCGCATACCGCCATCGCCAACAAGCTGCGGGAATATGGCATCAGCAAGAAGTAAGTTGTTCCGGATGCCAGCCAACAGAGAGCCCGTCACCAGACGGGCTCTCTGTTTTCTTTACACGGCTTCCGGGCGGGAGGGCTTCGGGAGACTTGTCAGGCCAGTGTCCACCAACTTACTATCTGGATACATGTACCCGAACCGCTATGCCACTGCAGCGGTGTTGTCAAGGCGGCCACTTCCCGATCATGCTGTTACTCTTTTCTCCCCGTTTCGCCGCTCGCCTGGCGCCCTTGCTGTTAGGGTTTGGTCTGCTGTTGCCTCACGCGCTGGCGGAAACGGCCGCAGAGAGCCGGGCGACGGCGGTCAGAGAGCTGGTGCTCGATATCATGAGTTACACTCGCTGGCCCACCGAGCCTGCGGTGCTGCGCCTGTGTGTGGCGGCGCCGACGGAGTATGCCGGAGCCCTCTTTACCATCGATCGTCAGGCCAATGGCCGTGCCGTGCAGGTCAATCGCTACGAGGCGAGTGATCCGGCCATCAGTGATAATTGCGATGTGCTCTATCTCGGCGTCGTCGACGAGCCGACCCGGATTGCGTTGTTTGCGCGCTTGCAGGGTCATTCAGTGCTCAGCATCAGCGAATACAACCACGACTGTTCCACCAGCTCGGTGTTCTGCCTGCAGACCTCGCCGGACAGCGTGCGAGTGCGGTTTAAAGTGAACCTCGATGCCCTGGCCCTGAGCGGCGTACGAGTACATCCCGCTGTGCTCAAGCTGGCCCGTGCCGACAAGGGGGTCCCATGAGACGACAGGTCAGCGCGGATCCCCGTCGTCCGACCCTACGTCAGAGCCTGGGGCGAACCCATCTGGTGGCCGCCATCACGGCCGTCAGCGTGGCGGGACTCTTCTTTACCCTGGTTGCTTTGCTGGTAGTACGCTTCTACGCCGATCACAATCTGGAACTGGTGGCCCGCGCCATCAGCTACAGCGCCGAGGCTGCGGTGGTGTTCCACGATGAGGAGGCTGCGAGCGAGGCACTTAGCGGCATCGTTGCCAAGGAAGAGGTGGCCGAAGCCAGTATCTTGCTGGCCAATGGTCAACAGCTCGCTAAATGGGTTCGTCCCGTCAGCAATCCGCTGGCCACAGTCGAAGATTATCTTGCCCGCCTGCTGTTACCGGGACCGGTCACCTATCCCATGCTGCGGGGCGGTGAGCAGATTGCCACCATAGAGCTGCGCGGTCATGGCGAGTATCTGTTGCTGTTCTTGCTCTCGGTGCTGCTGGTGATGGTGGTTTGCCTGGTGTTGAGTGTGATGGGCGCCTTCTATGTCGCCGGGCGGATGCAGGTCGCGATCACCTCGCCACTGCGACAACTGGCACAGGTCGCCCACTCGGTGCGTCGACAGCGCACCCTGGGAATGCGGGCGCCACCGGCCGATATCGTCGAGCTCAATGAGCTGGGAGAGGATTTCAACGCCCTGCTGGACGAGCTGCAAGCCTGGCAGGCCCAGCAGGCCCGCGAAAATGCCAGCCTGCTCCATCAGGCGACCCACGATGCCCTCACCGGACTGCCCAATCGCGCCCTGTTTGAAGCGCGGCTCGCGCAGGCCATCTCCCTCGGCGAGCAAGAGGGGTTTGCGCTGCTCTATCTCGACTGCGATCGTTTCAAGCAAATTAATGACACGCTGGGGCACAACGCCGGTGACGATGTGCTGATCGCGCTCTCAAGACGGGTGCAACATCAGCTGCGTCCGGATGATCTGGTGTTTCGCCTCGGTGGTGACGAGTTTGCGGTGCTGGTTGGCCCACTCCAGCGACAGCATGAGGTGGAAGAGGTGATTGGCCGCATCCAGCAAGCGATGAGCGAACCGGTGGCGCTGCGTGACGGTCGTCAGCTGGTGGCAGAGGTGAGTGTCGGCTTCGCCGTCTATCAGGCGGGCATGAGTGCCAGCGTGCTGTGTGATCAGGCCGATGCAGCCATGTATCTGGCGAAACGGGCGCGCCGCAGCGAACAGCAAACCATCGCCTGACTGGCAAGAATAACAACATAAACAAGGAGCAAACCATGAAGATCACCCACCTGTTGAAAGTGACCCTGCTGGGGTTGATGTTGTCGCTGCTGGCCGGTTGCCAGAGCGCCCCCAAGGGGTTGACCCCGGAGCAAATCGCCGTGCTCAAGGAGCAAGGCTTTTATCTGACCGATGAGGGGTGGACGCTGGATCTGGCCAACCGGGTGCTGTTTGCCAACAACGTGGGGGCGCTCAATCCCCAGACTCGCCAATCCGTTGAAAAACTGGGTAAAACACTGCTTGGCGTAGGGTTGGACAAGGCGCGGGTGGATGGCCACACCGACAATACCGGCGAGAGCAGCTACAACCAGCAGCTCTCCCTGAAGCGGGCTCAGTCGGTGGCCGATGTGCTGGTCTCGGTCGGCATGAAGCCAGCCAATCTGGAGATCCATGGCCGTGGCGAGACCATGCCGCTGGCGGATAACAAGACCAGAGAGGGCCGGGCCGCCAACCGCCGGGTTGCCATCGTCATCAGCGATCAATAACCCTTTCATCGTTTCGTTACCCATAAAAAAGAGCGCCCGATCGGCGCTCTTTTTGATCGCGACAGCTGGGGTCGCGAGGGCATGTGGGGGCAGGGTTACTGCGCGCTATTTTGCCCGTTATTGTCGTGATGGCTGCGCAGGCGGATGTTGATCATCTCCACCACCAGCGAGAAGGCCATGGCGAAGTAGATGTAGCCTTTCGGTATGTGCAGATCCATCCCCTCCGCCATCAGGGCAAACCCCACCAGGGTGAGGAAGGAGAGGGCCAGCATCTTGATGGTGGGGTGGTTATCGACGAAATCGCCAATAGACTTGGCGGCAAACATCATGATGAAGACGGCAATCATGATGGCCAGCACCATCACCGGCACGTGATCGGCCATGCCGACCGCAGTGATCACCGAGTCCAGGCTGAACACTATGTCCAGAATGGCGATCTGGATCAGGGTGCTGATAAAGCCCGAGGCCGCTTTGCTGACGCTCTGTGGCTCGGCGGCGCCTTCCAGAGTGGCGTGGATCTCGTGGGTACTCTTGCCGATAAGGAACAGACCCCCCAGCAGCAGGATGAGATCGCGGCCCGAGATAGCCTCGTTCAGCACTGTGAAGAGCGGTTCGGTGAGACGCATCACCCAGGCGAGCGAGAGCAGCAACAGGATCCGGGTGCCCATGGCGAGCCCCAGACCCAGAATGCGCGCTTTTTGGCGCTGAGCCTCCGGCAGGCGACCTACCAGGATGGAGATAAAGATGATGTTGTCGATGCCCAGCACGATTTCGAGCAGGGTAAGGGTAGCGAGAGCGACCCAGGCGGAGGGATCAAGAACCCATTCCAGCATGATTGAACCTTGATTGAACATTGGTTGGAAAATTGAAGATGCGAATTCTAGCAGGGGTGCCACTGCTTGTCCCAGAGGGGGGAAAAGATAAAAATGGGGGCCATCGCAAGGGAGGCAGGCATGTTTCGATTAGGGTTCATTATTAATCCGGTCGCCGGGATTGGCGGCGCAGTGGGGCTCAAGGGGAGTGACGGCGTGGTGGATGAGGCGCTTGCTCGTGGTGCCGTGCCCAGAGCACAAGATCGAGCGCGGCAAGCTCTGTTGCCACTGTGCGAGCTGAGCATCCCGTTCGAACTGCTGACGGTGGCGGGAGAGATGGGGGAGGCGGTGGCCCGCGAGCTGGGGTTGCCCTGTCGGGTCATCTATCAACCGGTCGGGGAGAGCACCTCGGCCGATGATACCCGCCACGCTGCCGAGTTGATGCGCGAAGCCGGGGTCGATCTGCTGCTGTTTGCCGGTGGCGATGGCACGGCGCGGGATATCTGCGCCGCGGTGGGGGAGTCTTGCCATGTGCTCGGCATTCCGGCGGGGTGCAAGATCCACTCCGGCGTCTACGGGGTGACGCCCGCTGCCAGCGGGCGGGTGGTAGCGCGGATGATCGCAGGGGAACTGCTCAGCCTGATCGATGCCGAGGTGCGCGACATCGACGAGGAGGCGTTTCGCGTGGGCAAGGTGCGGGCCCGCCACTACGGCCAGCTGAAGGTGCCCGGCGATCTGCGTTACGTACAGGCGGTAAAACAGGGGGGCAAGGAGTCCGAAGAGCTGGTGTTGGCGGATCTCGCCGCCGGTGTGGTGGAGCAGATGGAGCCCGATACCCTCTATCTGATGGGCTCCGGCAGCACGGTGGCAGCCTGTATGGCTGAGCTCGGTCTGGAAAATACTTTGCTCGGTGTGGATCTGGTGGAAAATAGCCGACTTATCGGGCAGGATCTCAGCGCCGCCGAGATCCTGACCCGGATCCGCGGCCGTCGCTGCCGACTGATCATTACCCTGATAGGCGGACAGGGACATCTGTTCGGGCGCGGAAATCAGCAATTGAGTCCTGAGGTGATTCGGTGTGTCGGGCTGGACAATATCCAGGTGCTGGCAACCAAAGCCAAGCTTGCCGCCCTTGCGGGCAGGCCGCTGCTGGTGGACACCGATGATCCGCAATTAAACCGGGCGTTGCGTGGTTATCTGCGAATAACCACGGGATACAAGGATCAGGTCATCTACCCGGTGGCCAACCCGGAATAGGACGCCAAGGACGCTGCTGGCCTGGCGCCAGAGAGCCGCAATCAACCGGATTGCGGTTCCATACCCCCGAATTTTTTGCCGCAAATGAGGCTGCGTTACATGACGATTCACGATTTTGAGCACAAGTTGTTGGGACTGATCGACAGCATGGTTGCCACCGCGACCGACGATGAGCTGTTTGCGGGGGGTTACCTGCGAGGTCATATCTCATTGGCCGTTGCCCGGGCCGAGCTGGAAGGCAAGACCCTGGTGCGGGACGTCAAGAGCTATGTGCTGCGCAGCCTCAACGAGGCGATCTTGCAAGGTGAGCTATCTGAAGAGGATGAAAAACTGGTGCAGGCGATGTGGAGTCGTTTGCAACAAGATGCAGAAGCTTGATCGGATACACAATTCAAACTGAAGTTTGAGTTTATCCTTCCCCTGAAGTTAGTGAAAGGTTAATAATAAGTTTCGCCTTTTGTTTCAGGGATTAAACTATGGCCTCCTCCTCACGCATTGCCAATAAACTGCCGCTCGAGATGCTCTATCACTGGGAGCGGCAGTGTCCTGATCGAACCTACCTGCGTCAAACCATCAACCGCGAATATGTCGATTTCACCTGGGGTGAAGTGGCCGATGAAGCGCGGCGGATGGTGACGGCCTTGCGTCACCTCGGTCTGGTGGCCGGTGACAAGGTGGCGCTGCTCTCCAAGAACTGCGCCCAGTGGTTTATCGCCGATCTGGCGATGCAGATGGGGCAGTATGTGAGCGTGCCCATCTACCCGACTGCCAACGTCGATACCATCGAATATGTGCTGCGCCACAGCGAAGCCAAGGCGATCTTCGTCGGCAAGCTGGATGACTGGAAGAGTCAGGAGGCTGGCGTACCCGCCGATCTGCTGCGCATCGCCTTCCCCTATGACACCATGCCAGCCAGCCACCAGTGGGATGACCTGCTGGAGGCGCACGAGCCGATCCCTGACAGCCCGGTGCAGGCCCCTGACTCCCTGCTGAGTCTGGTCTACACCTCTGGCAGTACCGGCAAGCCGAAAGGGGCCATGCTGAGCGTCGAGCGCTACGCCTGGTCGTGCGAGAAGCTGGTGGAGACGGTGAGCCTGAGCCAGGCCGATCGGGGCTTCTCCTACCTGCCGCTGGCCCATATTACCGAGCGGGTCTACATCTATGGCGGCAGTCTCTATGGCGGCGCTACCATCGCGTTCCCCGAATCCCTCGACACCTTTATCGAAGATGTCAAACGCTGCCGTCCCACCGTCTTTATCTCGGTGCCACGGCTGTGGGCCATGTTCCGCATCAAGATCCACGAGAAGCTGCCCCAGAACAAACTGGCGTTGCTGCTCAAGATCCCGCTCATTTCCGGCCTTATCAAACGCAAGCTGCAAAAGGGGCTTGGGCTGGATCAGGCCCGGGTACTCGGCTGCGGCTCCGCGCCTGTCTCCCCTGCGCTGCTTGAGTGGTATCTGAGCATCGGCCTCAAGGTGACTGAAGCCTGGGGCATGACCGAGAACCACGCCTACTCCACCATCAACTACCCGTTCCGCGCCGACAAGATCGGCACCGTCGGCAAGGCGGGGATCGGGGTGACCATCAAGATCTCCGACGAGGGGGAGATCCTCTGCCGCTGCGAAGGGATGATGCTGGGTTACTACAAGGATCCCGAGCACAGCGCCGAGGCCATCGATGCCGAGGGGTGGCTCCATACCGGCGACATGGGCAAGCTGGACAAGGAGGGTTATCTCACCATCACCGGCCGGATGAAGGATGTGTTCAAGACCGCCAAGGGCAAGTATGTGGCGCCGGTGCCCATCGAGGGACTGCTGGGGCAGGAGCCCATTATCGAACAGCTCTGCGTGATTGGTTATGGCATGCCCCAGCCCATTGCGCTGGTGCAGCTGGCCGAGAGTGCCATGAAGGGCAATCGGGAGGAGGTCAACGCCAGACTGGAAGCGGCGCGGGTACGGGTCAACGATCAGCTGGAATCTCATGCCAAAATTCGCGGCATTCTGGTAGTGAAGACTCCTTGGAATATCGAGAACGGTGTGCTGACTCCCACCATGAAGATCAAGCGTCACCTGCTGGAGCAAAAGTACGCCCAGGTCGGGGATCGCTGGCCCTCATCCCAGGTGGTGGTGTGGGAGGAGTAAATCCCGTCTTTCCATAGCGCAACAAACAACAACGGCCCTTGATGGGCCGTTGTTGTGTTTGAGGCATATCACTCGCCGCTGTTTTGTCGGCGAGTAAAAGCGCGCCCGGTTAGATCTGCGCCAGCGCGGCGGCCAGATCGGCGATCAGATCGTCAGCATCTTCCACCCCGATGCTGAAGCGGATGAGGTCGTCATTGACTCCGGCGGCGAGGCGGCTCGCCTCGTCCATGGCGGCGTGGGTGGTACTGGCCGGATGGCAAGCGAGACTCTCGAGATCCCCCAGACTCACCGCCTGCACGAACAGCTGCAGGTTATCGAGCAGGGTGGCGCAGCGCTCAAACCCGCCTTCCAGCTCAATGCTCACCATGCCGCCAAAGCCGCTGGCGAAGGCGCCTAGGGCATCGTGGCCCGGATGGCTGGCAAGCCCCGGGTAGATCACCTTCTTCACCGCCGGCTGGGCCGCCAGAAACTCGGCCACTTTCTGCGCATTGTGCAGGTGGGCATCCATCCGCAGCGGCAGGGTCTTGACTCCACGCTGCAGCAGGTAGGCCTCCTGCGGGCCGATGGGGGAGCCGATATGCTTGAGGGCCACGGTACGGATCGACTTCATCAGGGCGTGAGAGCCCGCCACCACCCCGGCGATGATGTCGCCGTGGCCGCCCAGATATTTGGTGCCGCTGTGCATCACTACATCGACCCCGAGTTCCAGCGGACGCAGCAGGTAGGGGGTGAGGAAGGTGTTGTCACATACCGTAATGGCGCCCACCTTGCGGGCCGCTTCCACCACCAGCCGCGGATCCACCACCTTGAGGGTGGGGTTGGTCAGGGTTTCGAACAGTACCACCTTGGTGGCAGGGCGGATGTTGGCCAGCAGATCTCGATCGCTCTCGTAGGCGGTGACCTTGATGCCGGCGCGGCTGAAGGTCTGCTTGAGGAAGGCATCGGTGCCGCCGTAGAGCGGGCCGATATAGGCCACCTCATCGCCGCTGTCGGCTAGGGCATACATGATGGCGCTCACCGCCGCCATGCCGCTCGCCACCACCAGCGCTTCATCGGCACCTTCCAGCTCCGCCAGTTTCTGCTCCAGCTCGGCAGTGGTGGGGTTGCCAAAGCGACTGTAGATAAAGCCGGGGGCTTGACCTGCAAAGCGCTCCTTGCCCGCCTGGGCGTTGAAGTAGCTGAAGGTGCTGCTCTGGTAGAGCGGGGTGGTGAGGGCGCCGGTCTGGGGGTCGATCCGCTGGCCGCTGTGTACGCTCATGGTCTTGAATTTCATCGTGTTGCTCCGTGATGGCCAGGCTCTGGCCATGACTTGTTTTGTTGTTCGTTGCTTGTTGTTTTTGTCAGCGCGGGTATATCCATGCGGCTTGTGGCTTGTGCATATACCCGGCTGCGGATCTCTGCGCTGCTTAGGCCGGTATCGCTTCGCTCTCTGTGCGCGGGAGGCGAGCGGGTTCCACCGGCCCATAGTGACGTGCCGCCACATCCGGGTGGGAGCGCAGCCGCCCTTTCAGCACATTCTCCCCCACCTGATAGAAGAGCGGGTTGGTCGGGTCACTCTCCGGCCCTTGCGCCTGCGCTGCCAGCGCGGTGGAGAGGCTGAGCAGCGGCACGGTGGCATCGAGCCGCGCCGCCATAAAGAAGGCACAGGAGAGGCGCGATACGCCGGGCGGCGGGCTTACCACCCGATGCAGGGTCGCCTTGAGATAGCCGTTGGAGGCCAGCTCCAGCAGCTCGCCGATATTGACCACCAGCGCTCTCGGCAGGGGGGGCGCGGAGATCCAGCCGTCGGCCGTCTCGACCTCAAGCCCCGAGTGATTGTCCTGCATCACCAGCGTCAGGTAGCCGGGATCCTTGTGGGCGCCGACTCCCTGACTGCTGCCGCCCGCCTCTTGCCCCGGGTAATGAATCAGCTTCATGTGCTGGTAGGGGGCGCCGCGGATGCTGTCGTCAAACACGTTGGCCGGTTGCTCCAGCACCTCGGCAAAAGCGGCCAGCAGGGTGAGGGTGATGTCGCTCAGCCGATCCTGCCACGCCAGCAGATGGGCTTTCATCTCTGGCAGGGCGGTCGGCCACTGGTTAGGGCCGATCAGCCGCTGCCATGGTTCACGGATCAGGTCCGCAGGCAGGGCTTGCGCCTCATTCATGATATCGAACTGCTCCCGCAGATCCGGCCGCGCTCGGGTCAGCTCGGCACCGACCCGGTTGTAGCCGCGAAAGTGGGGGCTGTTGACCATCTGCACCGCCAGCTTCTCCTGCTCCGGCAGGGCAAAGAAGCGCTCTGCCAGCGCCAGAGTCTCTCGTTGCTCGGCGTCACTCAGGCCATGCCCTGTCAGATAGAAAAAGCCGACGTCGCGGGCGGCCACGGCCAGGCGGGCCAGCATAGGGCGACGCACCTCGGGTGCCCCGTTGAGGGCAGCCAGATCGATGATCGGCAGTGGTGAATGTTCCATGTGCACCTCCTCACTCTTTCGTTATACGGGATGGCGCGACAGTGTGGCTGTATGCGCAGCGGTGTGGCGCCATCTGGAATAAAAGGGATGCTACTGTTCGGTGTTATAAGACGGAAACAACAAATTATTCTTAGTTATATACAAAATTCGAAATGGAATTCGGCGTCTGATGGGCTGACGGTTTTTTGCGCAGCCATTGAGAGCTAAAAGGGGAATGATTGGGAGGCAGGCAAGCTGCCAGCGGCAAAAATGGCTAAAACAGAAAATGACCAAAACAGAAGGGAGGCGGATGCCTCCCTTCTGATTGAGCGGTTTTCACCTGACCGGGTGCACGGGCGAGTGGCCGCGTATTCTGGCCTTAACCGCCTGCTGGCTCTCAGTAACCCAGGGTAAAGCGCTGGCGCTGGTGAGCCGGTTTTTCCACCTCGTTCATCACACCGTCAGCCAGATCACCGGCGGTGATCCCGGCAGGCTGTTCGCCGCTGAACAGCACCTGATCGCCACCAATCCGATAGCCGCCGCTCTTCTCGCCCGGTTCGAGGAACACCGGGGGAGAGACAAAGCGCCAGTCGAGGGTGGTTTCACGGCGCAGGGCGGTGAGACCGTCGCGGGCCGCCAGCGCCCCCTGTTTCCACTCAGCCGGGAACTCAGGGGTATCCACCAGTTGCACGCCGGGGGCAACCTCCAGACTGCCGGCGCCACCTACTACCAGCAGCCAGCTGTTGGCCGCTTTGGCTGCTGCGACGATCGCGTTGGCGCCCTTGAGGTACTGGTCGTAGATATCCGGTGTGGTCCAGCCCGGGTTGTAGGCGCTGATCACCCGATCGTGCCCCTTGAGCACCTCGGCCAATGCCTGCGGGTTTTGGGCATCCACCGCCACGGCGGTGACCTGCGGATGGGCGGCCACCTTGCTGACATCGCGGACGATGGCGGTGACGTGATGGCCGCGGCTGATGGCCTCGTTCAGGATGGCTGAACCGACAAAACCGCTCGCACCGATCAGGGCAATCTTCATGGGGAACTCTCCTTCACTGTTGGAATGGGGCTATCCTACGCCGCCATTTATGATTTAATAATCACCTCAAAAATGCATTCACTTATAAGCTGAATTTAATAATGGAACAGCTCAGACGTTACGCCATCTTCGCCGCCGTGGTGGAAGCGGGCAGCATGACAGGGGCTGCCAAATCCCTTGGCATGACCCCCTCCGCCGTCAGTCAGCATATCAGTCAGCTGGAGAGCCTGCTCGGACTGCCCCTGCTCCATCGCTCCACCCGTCGTCTCAGTCTGACCGAGGCGGGAGAGGTGGTGTGGCAAGGGTGTCGGGCGTTGCAGCAGACTCTGAGCGAGACCGAACTGCGCCTCTCGGAGGTGCGCGACGCCCTGCTCGGTGAAGTGCGGATCACCGCCCCGGTGGGGATGGCGGGCCAGCCGCTGGCACTGGCTCTCTCGCCGCTGTTGCAGGCCCACCCCGGCCTCACCATCCAGATCATCGCCGACGACGAGAAGCGGGATCTGATTGCCGAGCGGATCGACGTGGCATTGCGGGTAGGCAGTTTGCCTGACTCAACCCTGGTTGCCCGTAAACTGGGGCAGACCCGAATGCTGCTCTGCGCCGCTCCCGCCTATCTGGCGCGCAAGGGGACGCCGCGCATGCCCGACGATCTGGCGACTCACGACTGGCTTTGCGGCGACATGCTGGGCAACGGTTTGCTGCTGCTCGATGAAAAGGGGGGCGAGCACAGGGTGAGGTTCAAGGCCAAGGTGCTCTGCAATAACGTGTTGCCCTTGCGCCAGTTTGCGCTGGCAGGGCAGGGGATCTCGCTGCAACCGGAGGGGGAGATTGGCGAGGATCTGGCGCAGGGGCGTCTGCTGGAACTGCTGCCCGGTTTTCGGGTGCAGCCGATGGAGATCCACGCCATCACGCCGCAGCGGGAGATCCCGGAGAAGGTGCGGCGGGTGGTGGAGGCGCTGCGCAGCTATTTCGGCACGACGATGTCGTCATGAGCTGCGCCTTAATGGTTGAGAAAAGGCGCCCGATTATCCTGAAGGGGGATTATCCATAAGGCGGTTTGTCGAGAAGGGCGATAGCCCGGATGAGTAGATGGGCATGCTTGACTGTTAAGCATACTTAAAACGAACTGACGGCCCGCACCTGATCTTTGAGCCAATTAAGTCCGGTATCCTGACCGGAGCTCTTGTGCCAACTCATGTAGACGGGGCAATCCTCCGAGAGCCAGGGGAGGGGATAGCTGGCCAGATCCAGCGCCTGCCCCAGCTTCTCCATGTGCCACTGGCTAGCGACGCAGAGCCAGTCGGTACGACTCACCAGATGAAGGGCGGTGAGCAGGGAGTCGCTCTCGTAGGCAATCTGGCGCGGCGGCAGCGGCGCCTTGGTCAGGGTGTTGAGCAGCAAGCTGTCGAGCCGCCTGGTTTGCAATACCACGTGCTTTTCGTTGAAGAAGGTGGCCATGTCGGGGGCCTGGCGGATCCTGGGGTGATCCTTGCGGCAGGCGATGCGCAGGGCCTGGGACATGATCTGCTCGTTTTCGATCCCCTGCTCCGCCATCGGCTTGGTGGCCAGCACCAGATCCACGCTGTGCAGATAGAGGCTGTTCTGGCGCAGGGCTTCGTCCTGCACCTGGGTGTTCCACTCCAGCTGACAGTTGGGGGCTTGGGTCTGCAGCAGGTTGTTGAGCTCCGGCAGGAAGAAGATATCGATATCGGGCACCCCCGCGATGCGAAAAGTGCGCCGACTGGTCTGGGGATCAAAGAGATCGGTGCGCTGCAGGCTGCGCTCCATGTCGTGCAGCGGCACCATGATCTCGTGGTGCAGACTGAGCGCTCGCGCCGTGGGGGTGATGCCGCGTCCCTGGCGGACAAACAGCGGCTCGCCCACCAGGGTGGTCAGGCGGCTGATGGCCTGGCTGATGGCCGAGGGGGTCATCTCCATCATCTCGGCGGCCGTGGTGACACCACCATAGCGGATCACCGCATCGAGGACGCGAAAGAGATTGAGATCGACTTGAGACATGGTGGCTACCGTTAAGCATGATTAAACAGTTAACATACTGAACAGCCTCTTGTCCGGCCAGCATTCCCTGCGATAACTGTGATGTTTCCCTCTCTATTCGTCATCTTCCATCTTGCCGCGAATGCGATCGAGCCTGTTTCGCAGCCATGCTTGAGTCCGGCAGGTGGCCCGCGGCATAGAGCAGCGCGACCAGCAGCAAGCCGCCCAGAAAGAGCCAGCGAGCGCTCCCCCAATGGCCGCTGTCCGTCATCAGGGCCGCCAGCAGCAAGGGCCCCAGCAGCTGACCGAGGTTGGCGAGCTGGACAAAAAAGCCCTGCACGATGGCCAGTTGTACCGGCCCCTGACTCACTTCCTGCGCAGACGAGAGGATGGCTGGCGGCGCCATACCGCCCGCCAGGGAGAGGGCGAGGCAGAGCCCATAGGCCCACCACGGCGACAGGCCGGGCCAGAAGGCGATCATGCCACACAGCGCCATCAGGCCCAGTGCCCAGCTGATGAGCCGATCTCGCGCCACGCCCCGGCGCAGCAGCCATGCCCCCAGCAGGTTGCCGGGAATATTGGCGACCACCGCCAGCGCCGAAAGCAGGGCGATCTGGCTTTGGCCAATCCCGGGGCTGCCTTGCAACATGGTTGGCAGCCAGACAAAGAGCGCCCAGAGCATCAGGCTGTAGAGCGTGAACGCCAACCCGTAGCGCCAGAGTGCCTTCTGCCGGAGCACCGTGAGCTGGCGCAGCGGGTGGCCCGAGTTGATCGAGTTTTGGGGTGCCCAGACCCGCAGTTTATCTGCTGAGCGACTGGCGAGCAGAAGCAGCAGGGCAGAGAGTTGCGGGATCATCAGGAGCAGCCAGGCCAGCCGCCAGCCCCCTTGCGCCGTGAGCCAGGGGGTGAGCAGCATACCCGCCGCCGCCCCGAGAGGCAGGTTGACCGCCCACAGGCTCAAGGCCAGCCGTTTATCCTCCTCCCGGGTCACCGCCACGATAAAGGCGGGCATAGCCACCGAGACCAGCAAAAAGCCAATCCCCTCGACAATGCGCGACAGCAGCATCATGGCCAGCCCGGTGGCGGGCAGCGCCAACGCACCGCCTGTGACGATAACCAAAAGCCCGACAACCCCGGTTTGCCGCCCACTCCAGCGGGTCAGCAACAGGCCGAGAAAGAGACTGCAGAGGATCGCCAGCGTATTGAAAGCTGAGGCGAGATAGCTGGCTTCGACCAGTGTCAGCCCCAGCTCGCTGCGCAGTATGCCGAGTACGGCGGGCACTTTGCCAAGGCAGAGGGCGCCGCTGGCACCGGCAAAAATGGCGAGGAAGACCAGAGGCCAGCGCGTGCTTTGTGGCTGGTGGCCAGCGAGCGTGCTCATGGCCGATATTGGCCGTTGCGCAGCCACTCATCGTTGAGCTGACCAAATTCGCCGCGCTGATAGGCATGCAGCCGATCTGCAATGGCGTCGTGGCTGTTCATGACGAAGGGGCCATGTTTGACCAGGGGTTCATTGAGTGCCTGGCCTGAGAGCAGCACGAAGTGGCAGGGCTCTGTGGCCTCAAGCTGCAGAGCCACCGCCTCGCCGCCATCGGCAGAGAGGCTGACACCCATCCCGTGACCTGCCGGGATGAGGTGCCGCTCTCCCTCCGCCTGAAGGGTCAGCGATCCGGTCAGGGGATAGATCATGGCATTCCAGCCTGCCGCCAGCAGATGGGTGAAGCGGCTGCCGGGCGAGCAATGGCCATCGAGCAGGGTAAAGGGTTGGGGCAGTTCTGCCGAGTGTGGTGCCGTTATCCCGTTACTGTGGCCTGCGACCACCCGTACTCGCACCCCTTCGCCATGAAACTCGGGGATGGTGGCTGCGTCTGCGTGGACGGTAAAAGGCGACGCCATCTTTTGACGGGCAGGCAGGTTGACGAAGATTTGCAGGGCGTGGACATAGGGCGATGCCCCTTCCGGCTGCTCGGTATGTACGGCCCCGCGCCCGGCCGCCAGCCAGTGGAGCGCGCCCGGTTCGATGGGGCCCTGATTGCCGAGGGTGTCGTAGTTGACGTGGGGGCTCGTCGAATCCTCGAACAGATAGGTGACGGCAGAGATCCCGGCGTGGGGATGGGGCTCGAAGGTGGGGGCGGTCATCTGGAAGTGATCCACCATCACCACGGGGTCTATCAGACCGTTGAAAAAGTGTTCGCCAAAATGATGTGCTTCAAAGCCGCTGCCAATGCGCAGTGGTTGGCCCTTGACGGGGGCGGAGAGAGTCAGGCGTCTGGTCATCAATGGATCCTCCAGAAGATAAAAGATGCCTTCGGTCATCTGACCGAAGGCGGGCGAGTTACGACTTCTTGGCACCTTCTTGCATCTGCCACACCAGGGTAGCGAAAGGCATGTCGAGGGCGCTGTAGACATCGTGCGCCTTGGGGTCGACGTTGCTGCGCAGCATCTCGACCGCGGCAGAGGCGTAGTCGGTGACCGGGATACCGGCCCCCAGCAAGCGTTGCAGCCCAGTGGTGCGCTTGGCTTCGTTGAAGGTGCCGGAGGCATCGAGCACCACCCGGGCATCATAGCCGGCAGCCTTGGCAGAGAGGGCCGGGAAGCTGGCGCAGATCTCGAGGGATACACCGGCGATGATCAGCTGTTTGCGGCCGGTCTTCTCAATGGCGGTGCGCACGGCAGGATCGTCCCAGGCGTTGATGACGGTGCGGTTGATCACCTTCACATCCGGCAGGGCACTGGTCAGTTCAGGCATGGTGGGGCCCCACATGCCATCGGGCATGGTCGCGGTCACGATCACCGGCACGCCGAGGGCGCGGGCGGCGTTGGCCAGCGCCACCACGTTGTGCTTGAGCTCGCCCACCGTGGTGTCGCGCACGCCGCTCAGCAAGCCGACCTGATGGTCGACCAGCAGCAGTACCGCATTGTCTCGGGAGAGCATCTCCAGATAGCGGTTGGGTGATACGGTCGGATGGCTGGCAGCCTCGGCGGCCATGGCCGGTGTCGCTGTGGTGGCCAGCGTGGCGGTCAGGGTCGCCAGACCGAGCAGGGTGGCAGAGCAGATTTGTCGCAGTTTCATGGTGAACTCCTTGTGATATCGGAACAGTCAAACGGCCCTTGCTGGTGGAGCGGATTGCCCGCGCAGCAACCGTCTGATGGGGACAGGGCCATTATGATGGCTGCAAAAATGGCGACAATCTGGTGAAATAGGTTCTTATCGTTCCATTAATGGAACGATGTGAATGATCCTCACCCTGACCAAGGCTGCTCGATGACACCACTGGAACTTGATTTGAATGATCTCTATCTCTTCACCCATGTGGTGCAACGGCAGGGATTCACTGCCGCCGCGCGGGCGCTTGGCGTGCCCAAGTCGCGGATCTCGCGCCGGATCCGGCTGCTGGAGGAGCGGCTGGATACCCGGCTGCTGCAACGTACCTCGCGCCAACTCAGCCTGACCGATGCTGGTGAGGTGCTCTATCGCCACTGTCAGGCGATGCTGGCCGAAGCGCAGGCGGGAGAGGCGGCTGTGCGGCAACGGCAGCAGGAGCCGAGCGGTCTGGTGCGCATCAGCGTGCCCATTACCATTGCCGATGCGCTGCTTGCCCGCTTGCTGCCCGCTTTTATGGCGCAATACCCCAAGGTGAGGCTCGCCGTGCAAGCCAGCAATCGGCAGGTGGATCTGCTGGAGGAGGGGCTGGATGTGGTGATCCGCGGGGTGGCCTTTGAGCAACCCCCCTCCAGTCTGGTGCAGGTGCCGCTCTGTACGGTGCAGTGGGGCGTGCTGGCGACCCCGGCGTGGCTCTCGCGCCACAATGCGCTGGCGCATCCACGCCAGCTGGAGGGAGAGGATGCCCTGCTCTTCAGCTCGCTGGAGCGTCAGGCCGATCTGTTGCGGCTACGGCACGATAGCGGGGAGAGTGAGGAGGTGGCGGTCAATGTGCTGCTGCGCAGCGACAATGTGCAAACCCTCAAACAGGCGGCGCTGGCGGGGCTAGGAATGGTGGGCTTGCCACTTTACGCCTGCGTGAATGAGCTGGCGGATGGGCGGCTGCAACAACTGTTGCCCGAGTGGCGTCCCAAAGATGGCAAGCTGGTGATGCTCTATCCCGCGCGGCGCGGCCTGTCAGCGGCGGTCAGAGCCCTCATCGACTTTATCAAGTCAAAGTTGCCTGCACTGCTGGCAGAGGTCGGCCAGCCTCGCTGAGGAGGGCTATCCCTCCATCTTGGTGCGAATGCGCTCGAACAGACTCTGCAGGCAGGCTTGATCCCGATCGGCGGCCCGCACCGCGCCGTACATATGGCGACGAATACCGCTGCCGAGGGGACGGGCGCAGAGCATCCCCTGTCTGACAAACTCCTCGCTGGCCCAGCGCGGCAAGGCGGCGACCCCGAGCCCTGCGGCGGCCATCTGCAGCATCACAGAAGTGTTGTCCACCGGCTTGCAGCGGGCGGGCTCCACCCCGGCGGGTTGCAAAAAGCGGCTGAAGATATCCATGCGGCTGCGCTCTACCGGATAGACCAGCAGCACCTCCGGCCCCAGATCGCCCGGCTTGATGTGGCTCCGGTGGCAGAGGGGGTGATCCGGCGCCATCACCAGAGTCAGATCGAAGGCAAACAGCGGCTCGAAGTGGAGATCGCCGCGGGCCTGCACATCGGAGGTGAGCAGCAGATCGAGCTGGCCGCCTAGCAGGGCATTGATGGCATCAAAGCCCGGCACTGACTCCACCTCCAGATCCACCCCAGGCCACTGGCGGCGAAATTCCGGCAACAGCGGCAGCAGCCACTGGATGCAACTGTGGCAATCGAGCGCCAGATGCAGCCTGCCCGCATCGCCGCTCTGCAAGGCCTGCAATTGCTTCTCGGTCTGGGATAGCGCAGGTAACACCTGACGGGCGAGGGCGAGCAGCTGGCTGCCGGCTGCGGTCAGCACCAGCGGACGGCTTTTGCGCAGGTAAAGCTCCAGATTGAGGCGGGTCTCCAGCTCTTTGAGCTGGTGGGAGAGGGCGGACTGGGTGAGGTTGAGGGTCAGCGCCGCACCGGCCAGCGAGCCCTGCTCGGCCAGCGCGGTCAATGTTTTCAAGTGTTTGATCTCTATCCCTGCATTGCTTGGCACTGCCATAAGATGGCTCCTTGTGAGATTGCGTATGGCGCTGAGGTTGCGGCCGGCGCGGCCTGACCTTTAGCCTCAGCCTCCTGCCGTCTTGCTGCTGCGCTTCTTGACACATGCAAGAACGGGCCTCTGTATCCTCGCGTTTAACCTGTTCGGCGGTCAGTTGAGGATTATTTGAGAGCCAGTTGAAGAGGATTCAATAGCCAGCGTCACCTTATCTTGTCATTTTGGATGTGTAAACATCTGGATGGCTAAATCATCCAGTTCCCATCAGATGAATGAGCATAAGGAAATGAACCTATGACACGAGCACACACCCTGGGCTTCCCCCGTATCGGCGCCAAGCGCGAGCTGAAATTTGCCCTCGAATCCTACTGGCGTGGCGAGACCACTCAGGCCGAACTCGTTGCCGTGGGCAAGACGCTGCGTGAGCGCCACTGGCAGGCCCAGCACGGCGCCGGGGTCAATCTGCTGCCGGTGGGGGACTTTGCTTGGTACGATCAGGTGCTCGGCACCAGCCTGCTGGTAGATGCAGTGCCTGCCCGCCACCGCCATGGCGAGACCGACCTCGACACCCTGTTCCGGGTGGCCCGCGGCCGTGCGCCGACCGGCCCGGCGGCGGCGGCCGCCGAGATGACCAAATGGTTCAATACCAACTACCACTATCTGGTGCCGGAATTTAGCCGTGACCAGCGCTTCAAGCTGGGCTGGAGCCAGCTGTTTGACGAGGTAGAAGAGGCCAAAGCACTGGGGCTGCCGGTCAAGGCGGTACTGCTGGGGCCGGTCTCTTATCTGTGGCTTGGCAAGGAGAAAGAGAGCGGCTTCTCCCGCCTTGAACTGCTCGATCGCCTGCTCATCGTCTATCAGGAGATCCTGGCCAAACTGGCCGCCCAAGGGGTGGAGTGGGTACAGATCGATGAACCTGCGCTGACGCTGGACTTGCCGGACGAGTGGCGGCTGGCCTACCTCAACGCTTACGAGCGCCTCGCGGGCCCTTGCAAGCTGCTGCTCACCACCTATTTCGGTTCGGTGGCTCATCAGCGCGACATTATCACCAGCCTCAAGGTAGATGGCCTGCATCTGGATCTGGTGGCTGCCCCCGAGCAGTTGGAGACCCTGGTGCCGCATCTGCCCGCCCAGTGGGTCATCTCAGCAGGGGTGATCAACGGCCGCAACGTCTGGCGTGCCAATCTGGCCAAGCTGGCGCCGACACTGAAGGCACTGAAAACCAAACTCGGCGAGCGGCTCTGGGTGGCCTCATCCTGTTCCTTGCTGCATAGCCCGGTGGATTTGACCCTGGAGCAGGAGCTGGATCCCCAGACCCGCAGCTGGTTCGCCTTTGCCTTGCAAAAATGTTTCGAGTTGGGACTGCTCAGAGAGTATCTGGATGGGGGCGAACTCGACAAAATCACTGCCTACAGCCAGCCCATCGTCGATCGGGAGTCCGACAGCCGGGTGCACAAAAAAGCGGTGCAGTCACGGCTCGCCAGCCTCACCAACAGCGATTTTGATCGCCACAGCCCCTATCCGGTCAGGGCAGAGCTGCAGCGCTCGGATCTCAAGCTGCCGCTGCTGCCCACCACCACCATCGGCTCCTTCCCGCAGACCTCGCAGATCCGGGTATTGCGGCAGGATTGGCGCGCCGGTCGCATCGATGACAGTGCCTACGAGGCGGGCATTAAGGCCGAGATCCGCGATGCCATCGCGCGTCAGGAGGCCATCGGGTTGGACGTGCTGGTTCATGGTGAGGCCGAGCGCAACGACATGGTGGAGTATTTCGGTGAACTGCTGGATGGCTTTGCCATCACCCGCTTCGGCTGGGTACAGAGCTATGGCTCCCGCTGCGTCAAGCCGCCGGTGATCACCCGTGACATCGACCGCCCGACCCCCATGACGCTCGAATGGACCCGATTTGCCCAGAGCCTGACCGACAAGCCGGTCAAGGGGATGCTGACTGGCCCCGTGACCATCCTCTGCTGGTCCTTCCCGCGCGAAGACGTGAGCCGCGAGCAATCCGCCCTGCAAATCGGGCTGGCCATTCGCGATGAGGTGGCAGATCTGGAAGCCGCCGGCATCAAGATCATCCAGATCGACGAACCGGCGATCCGCGAAGGCTTGCCCCTGCGCAAGCAGGATCATCAGGCTTATCTCGATTGGGCAGTGCGGGCCTTCCGTCTGAGTGCAAGCCCGGTGGCGGACAGCACCCAGATCCACACCCACATGTGTTACAGCGATTTCAACCTCATCATCGAGGCGGTAGCGGCGCTGGATGCGGATGTGATCACCATAGAGACCAGCCGCAGCCAGATGCAGCTGCTCGAAGCGTTCGAGCGCTTCAACTACCCCAACGAGATTGGCCCGGGCGTCTACGACATCCACTCGCCAAATGTGCCGAGCCAGAGCTGGATTGAGGGGTTGCTGCGCAAGGCGGCCAAACAGATCCCGGCCGAGCGGCTCTGGGTCAACCCGGATTGCGGCCTCAAGACCCGCGGCTGGGAAGAGACAGAAGCCGCCCTCAAGGTGATGGTTGATGCCACCAGGGCGCTGCGGGCCGAGCTGGCGTAACCGGCAAGCCGTGACCGCCATCGGTAAGGTGGCGTGCTGACAAACGAACGAGAGAGGGGAAGCCACTGCTTCCTCTCTCTTTTTTCGTTGGCCACTTTTCCACTGGATCCTGAACCTTGCCGCAGCCCGCTTTGCACTAGGCTCAGAGTTGGCAGAAGTGGATGGAGTCGCGGCCATGGGTGTTGGTATTAGGATCGCAATCCTTTGGGGATTGCTGATGTGGCAGAGTGCATGGGCGGCGCCAGCGGCCGAGTTGAAGATGGTCTACTTTGACGACTTTGCCCCATATTCGTGGCGTGACGAACAGGGTAGGATGCGTGGGCTGATGATCGACGTGATGGATCGGGTAGCGGCGCAGATGGGGCTGCGGGTGCGCCATGAAGGTTATCCGTGGCAACGGGCGCAAAAACTGGTGCGGATGGCGCAGGCCGATGGTTTTGTCACTATCGCTACCCGGGAGCGGCGCAGCTATACCCTGGTTGTGGAAGAGCCGGTCACTACCACTGTGCTAACCATTTTTACCCAGCGTGCCCATCCCCGAATGGCGGAATTTCAGCGTGCCAGCCGCTTGAGCGACTTCAAATCGCTTACCTTTCTCGACTATTTCGGTAACGGCTGGGGCAAGGAGAACCTGGCGGGCTTCACCGTTCATCACACCATCAATGTCGATAATGTTTTCAAAATGCTGGCAGCGGGTCGGGGGGATCTGATGGTGACCGACCCACTGGTGGCGCGTTTCAAACTCAACCAGCTGGGATTGTCCGGGCAGGTGGTCGAGGTGCCTCTGCAGCTTGCCTCTACCCCGTTCAATCTCTGCATCGGCAAGCACTCCCGCTTCAATACCCGGATAACCGAGTTCAACCGGGCCCTGCAACAGCTGCGACAAAGCGGCGAGTTGGCGCGTATCGTCGAACGCTATCGTTGATGCGCGGCCGCCATCTGCTGTTTGCCAACAGCGTGCCTATCTTGGCGCCATATCGGCGATGGTTGCCCAGAAGGCATCGATCAAGGGCCCCTTGCTGTGGGGCGGACGGATAAGGCCAATGGTCCAGCAGGCTTCCCCGTCTCTAAGGGGCAGGGTGAGCACATCCGGGTGCTCTATGGTGGTGGAGGAGGGGACCAGGGTCCAGGCGATCTCTGCCGCCGCGGTGGCAACACCGGCGGCGAAGTCGTTGACGTACTGGATATCGCGAAAACGCAGCCCGCTCTGGGCCAGATAGTTCATCAGGTGATCGTAAAAGGATGGGGCCTTGTCCCGACGCAGGATCGCCAGCGGTTTGTCCACCAGATCCGCCAACTCCCTCACATCGCGGTAGCTGGCGGGCAGTACGGCGACAAAGTGGGCTTCGACCACCGGCAGGGCGTGCCACCCCTTGGGGGCGGGCAGGCGGCAAAAACCGAGATCCAGCTTGCCTTCACTGAGCGCCAGTAGCTGGTGGTGGGTGGAGAGATCGTTGAGCTCTATGGTCACCTGCGGCCGCTCGGCGCGAAAACGGGCGATGGCGGCGGGCACCAGGATCTTGGTGGCCACACCAAAGCCGATGCGCAGGGTGCCGACATTGCCCGCCAGCACGTCGCGGGCGGTGCGCGATAGCTGCTCGCTCTGGATGACCACAGCGCGGGCATCCTCATACAGCGCCCTGCCCAGTCCGGTGAGGCGAGTGGTACTGGCGTTGCGCTCGAACAGCTCGCCGCCCAGCTCCTCCTCCAGCCGCCTTATCTGTTTGCTCAGGGCCGACTGGGTAACGTGCTGACGTACCGCCGCCTGGCCGAAGTGCAGCACCTCCCCCAGAGTGGCGAAGGCTTTCAGATCCCGTAGCTCCATCAGGGCTCCTTTCATTCCTGTTGGGAATGTTGAGTGGTCATATTTGTCATTGGACGGAATTTTAGAAGTGATGGATGCTTATGCCAATTCATTTCGGGCGCCCCGACAGGGGGCGCCGAGTTATCAGAGATGGCTGACACCATCAGCGCAGAAGGAGCAACACCAGATGCATCACCACAAGTTCAACGACTTCCCGAGCGATTTTCTTTGGGGCGCAGCCTCCGCCGCCTATCAGGTGGAGGGGGGCTGGAATGCCGATGGCAAGGGGCCCTCGGTGTGGGATCTCTTCACCAAGTTGCCGGGCAAGACCTTTGAGGGGAGCAACGGCGATGTGGCTGTGGATCACTACCACCGCATGGAAGAGGACGTGGCGCTGATGGCCGAGATGGGGCTCAAGGCTTACCGCTTCTCGGTGAGCTGGCCGCGCATCTATCCCACCGGTCGGGGGGAGGTTAACGAGGCGGGGCTGGCCTTCTACGAGAAGCTGATCGACACCCTCTTGGCCCACCAGATCGAGCCGGTACTGACCCTTTATCACTGGGATCTACCGCAGGCGCTGCAGGATGAGTACGGCGGCTGGGAAGATCGACGCATTATCGAGGATTTCGAGCGCTACTGCGTGACCCTCTATCAGCGCTTTGCCGGCAAGGTGAAGTATTGGGTGTCCCTCAACGAGCAGAACTACAACCTGACTAACGCCTATCAGCTCGGCACCCATCCACCCGCTGTGCAGGATCGCAAGCGCTTCTTTGCCGCCAACCACATCGCGTTTCTGGCCAATGCCCGGGTGATCAAGGCGTTTCGCCAGCATGTGCCAAATGGCCTCATCGGCCCGAGCTTTGCCTACTCCCCGGCCTATCCGGCGTCGTGCGATCCGAAAGATATGCTGGCCTATGAGAACGCCGAGGAGTTCAACAACCTCTGGTGGCTGGATGCCTACTGCTTTGGCCGCTATCCCCAGGCGGCGCTCGCTTACTTGCGAGAAAACGGCGAGGCGCCGGAGATCCTGCCGGGCGATATGGAGTTGCTGCGAGAGGGGACGCCCGACTACATCGGCGTCAACTACTACTACACCCTGACCTACACAGATAACCCCTTGGGCGGTCAGACCCTGCAGCGGATCAACACCACCGGCAAGAAGGGTACTACGCCATCGAGCGGCATCCCCGGCCTCTACAAGACGGCGCCCAATCCGCACCTTGAGACCAGCAACTGGGATTGGGCCATCGACCCGACCGGGATGCGCATCGCGTTGCGTCGCCTCTCTTCCCGCTATGGTCTGCCGCTGATGATCACCGAGAACGGCCTTGGCGAGTTCGACAAGCTGGAGGCGGGCGACAAGGTGAACGATGAGTACCGCATCGATTACCTGCGCAGCCACGTCAAGGCGTGCCAGGAGGCGATGCAGGACGGGGTGGAACTGCTTGGCTACTGTGCCTGGTCGTTCACCGACATCCTGAGCTGGCTCAACGGCTACCAGAAGCGTTACGGCTTCGTCTATGTGGAGCGTGACGAGCAGGGGGGCTCCCTTCGCCGGATCAAGAAGGCGAGTTTCCACTGGTACAGCCAGGTGATCGCCAGCCAGGGCAAGCAGCTCTGACGATGTATCGCATTGCGTAACCAGCGGGCCCGGGCAATCCCTGGGCCCGCGCTGTTTGTGGCGGGGGAGCTGGGATAAGCCGGTTTCTCAACGTGCGACTCATCCCTGTTTGCTGATTTTTGTCCTGCCAAAGCCGCCGACCCCTGCTATTATCTGCGGCCGAACATGAGCCAATAAAAATCAGGATATCGTGATGACTGACCACACTTTTATTCCCGGCAAGGACGCGGCGCTGGAAGACTCCATCGAACGCTTCCAGACCAAGCTGCAAGCCTTAGGGTTTGATATCGAAGAGGCCTCCTGGCTCAACCCCGTGCCGAACGTCTGGTCGGTGCATATTCGCGACAAAGAGTGCGCCCTCTGCTTCACCAACGGCAAGGGTGCCAGCAAGAAGGCGGCCCTCGCGTCTGCCCTTGGCGAATATTTCGAGCGTCTCTCCACCAACTACTTCTTCGCCGACTTCTATCTTGGCGAGCAGGTCGCCAACGGCGATTTCGTTCACTACCCGAACGAAAAGTGGTTCCCCATCGAGGGTGACCAGTTCCCGGCCGGTCTGCTAGATAGCTTCACCCGCAAGTTCTACAACCCGGACGGTGAAGTGACCGCCGACATGCTGGTGGATCTGCAGTCAAACAACGAGGAGCGCGGTATCGTCGCCCTGCCGTTCGAGCGCCAGTCTGACCACGAGACCGTCTACATCCCGATGAACATCATCGGCAACCTCTATGTCTCCAACGGCATGAGCGCCGGCAACACCAAGACCGAAGCGCGCACCCAGGCGCTCTCCGAGGTGTTCGAGCGCCACGTGAAGAACAAGATCATCGCCGAGGCCATCAGCTTGCCGCTGATCCCGGACGAGGTGATTGCCCGTTATCCGGGGATTGCCGCCTCCATCGCGGCGCTCGAAGCGGAAGGCTTCCCCATTTACAGCTTCGATGCCTCTCTGGGTGGCCGTTATCCGGTCATCTGCGTGGTGCTGCTCAACCCGAGCAATGGCACCTGCTTTGCCTCCTTCGGCGCTCACCCGCGCTTCGAAGTGGCCTTCGAGCGTACCGTCACCGAGCTGCTGCAGGGCCGTGGTCTCAAGGATCTCGACGTGTTTGTGCCGCCGTCATTCGACAACGAGCAGGTGGCGGATCACCACAACCTCGAGACCCACTTCATCGACTCCTCGGGGCTTATCAGCTGGGATCTGTTCAAGCAGGATGCGGACTTCGAGTTTGCCGACTGGGACTTCCGTGGCACCTCGCAGGAGGAGTTCGATCACCTGATCGGCATCTTCCATGAGCTGGAGCAGCCGGTCTATATCGCCGACTACGAGCATCTGGGTGTCTACGCCTGCCGCATTCTGGTGCCGGGCATGTCCGACATCTATCCGGCCGAAGATCTGCTGCTGGCCAACAACAATATGGGCGCCAACCTGCGCGAAGTGATCCTGGCACTGCCATCACTGGATTGGGATGCCGAGCAGTACATGGCGTTGTTTGATCAACTGGATGAAGAGGGGCACGACGAGCGTACCCGTGTACGCGAGCTGCTGGGCATCGCCGCTGCCAAGGGGACCGCGCTGCACACCCTGCGCGTTGGTGAGCTGAAAGCCATGCTGGCGCTGGCCGCCGGTGAGTTGGAGACTGCTCTCGATCTCATCGACTGGACCATGGAGTTCAACCAGTCGGTGTTCACTGCCGAGCGTGCCAGCTACTACCGCGCCCTGCGTGCCTGCGTCGAGTTGTTCCTCGACGAGGAGCGCGACCCCGAGCTGTATCGCGCCGTCTTCACTCGCATGTATGGTGAAGAGACGCTGGCACAGGCATGGGCCAACGCCAGTGGCGAAGCACGCTTCCACGGTCTGGAAGCGGCCGACCTGTCGCTCTCCCAGTTCCCGCTGCACCAGAAGCTGCTGGCGGCTTACGAGAAGCTGCAGAAGGCCAAGCGAGCCCATCACTGGGCGTGATCATTGCTGTAAAGGAAGGGGCCGAGTGGCCCCTTCTGTTTATCGTGCGGCAAGGCACGGGATTGTTATTCAAAGATGAAATAAAAAACAAAAAATACCCCTAAGGGGGTTGATGGCAGGGCAGGGGATGTGCTGTTGAACTGCAAAGATATCTTGCCAATACCATATTTCCATGCTCTGGAATAAATTCTTTAAAATCATTGCATTAAAAATGTGATATTTCTGTTTCAGCTGATACCTGGTGTAAAGTGGCGTAGCCATCGCACTAAAATATTTGTAGTAAAATTACATTCGCACTCTGATAAACTTGATCAATGTCAATTTTGGCTATTTGGCCCTTTGTTATGATTTCAACAGGCAAAACATTCAGGTAGAAAATAATTGAAAGCTGAATCTCCATTCGATTGTCTCAAGCCCGAAGCCATCGCTGCACTGGCTGAAGACATCACCTATGCCAAGGCTACCAAGCCGGCATACAAGGTCATTCCACTGGCCATCACCGCAGGCGCTTTCATCGCCATCGCATTTATCTTCTACATCACAGTGACGACCGGGACCGGCTCCATGCCTTGGGGTATGGCCAAGTTGGTGGGCGGTCTCTGCTTCTCTCTCGGACTTATTCTCTGTGTGTTGCTCGGTGCCGAGTTGTTCACCTCCACCACCCTGACGCTGGTGGCCAAGGCTGCCAATCGCATCAGTTGGGCTCAGCTGCTCAAGAACTGGGGGCTGGTCTACTTCGGCAACCTGATTGGCGGTCTGCTGATGGTGGCGCTGATCATTGTTTCTGCAGAGTACACGGCAGCAGATGGTCAGTGGGGCCTTAACGCCCTCAAAGTGGCCCAACACAAAATTCACCACACCTTCTTCGAAGCGGTGGCGCTGGGTATCCTCTGTAACCTGATGGTATGTCTTGCTGCCTGGATGGCTTTTGGTGCCCGCAGCGCGACTGACAAGGTAGTGGTTATGCTGCTGCCGGTTGCCATGTTCGTTGCATCAGGTTTCGAGCACAGCATCGCAAACATGTTTATGATTCCGGTTGGTATCGCTATCCACAGCGTGGCTAGTCCGGAATTTTGGCAGGCCATCGGCCAGGATCCGGCAACCTTTGCTGACCTGACCGTATCCAACTTCGTCCTACACAACCTCATCCCCGTGACCATCGGCAATATCATCGGTGGTGGCGTGATGGTTGGTCTGACTTACTGGTTTATCTTCCGTCGTCATCATTAAGGATGATTGCGGGATACTACATCAATACCGTGTGAGGTAATGAAAAATGGCAGAACTTAACGAACAGTTCCAAAAAGCATGGGAAGGCTTCGCGGCCGGTGAATGGCAGACCTCTGTCAACACCCGTGACTTCATCCAGAAGAACTACACCCCGTATGAAGGTGACGAGTCCTTCCTGGCTGGCGCGACCGAAGCGACCACCAAGCTGTGGGACAAGGTCATGGAAGGGATCAAAATCGAGAACCGCACTCATGCGCCGGTTGATTTTGATACTGACCTGCCCTCCACCATTACCGCACACGATGCCGGTTATATCGATCAGAGCCTGGAGCAGATCGTTGGTCTGCAGACTGACAAGCCGCTGAAGCGCGCCATCATCGCCAACGGCGGTATCAAGATGGTTAAAACTTCTTGCGAAGTGTACGGTCGTCAACTGGACCCGATGGTCGAGAAGATCTTCACCGAATACCGCAAGACTCACAACCAGGGCGTGTTTGACGTTTACACCAAAGACATCCTGAACTGCCGTAAGTCTGGTGTTATCACCGGTCTGCCGGATGCCTACGGCCGTGGCCGTATCATCGGTGACTACCGTCGTGTTGCTCTGTACGGTGTTGACTTCCTGATGGCCGACAAACTGGCCCAGTTCAAGTCCCTGCAAGCTGACCTGGAAAACGGCGTCAACCTGGAAGCCACCATCCGTCTGCGCGAAGAGATCTCCGAGCAGCACCGTGCCCTGGCACAGATGAAGGTGATGGCTGCCAAGTACGGTTGCGATATCTCCGTACCGGCCAAGAACGCTAAAGAAGCCGTACAGTGGACCTACTTCGCCTACCTGGCGGCAGTCAAGTCCCAGAACGGTGCAGCCATGTCCTTCGGTCGTACCTCCAGCTTCCTGGATATCTACATCGAGCGTGACCTGCAGAAAGGCCTGATCACCGAGCAAGAAGCCCAGGAGCTGATGGACCACATGGTCATGAAGCTGCGTATGGTTCGCTTCCTGCGTACCCCGGAATACGATTCACTGTTCTCCGGCGACCCAATGTGGGCTACCGAGACCCTGGCTGGTATGGGCGTTGACGGCCGTACCCTGGTCACCAAGAACAGCTTCCGTATGCTGAACACCCTGTACACCATGGGCCCGTCCCCTGAGCCGAACCTGACCATTCTGTGGTCCGAGAAGCTGCCGGTCGGTTTCAAGAAGTACTGCGCCAAGGTATCCATCGAGACCTCTTCCGTTCAGTACGAGAACGACGACCTGATGCGTCCGGACTTCAACAACGATGACTACGCCATCGCTTGCTGTGTGTCCCCGATGATCGTTGGTAAGCAGATGCAGTTCTTCGGTGCTCGTGCCAACCTGGCCAAGACCATGCTGTATGCAATCAACGGTGGTATGGACGAGAAGCTCAAGATCCAGGTCGGTCCGAAAACCGAGATGGTCAAGTCCGAGTACCTCGACTACAACGACGTAATGGATCGTCTGGACCACTTCATGGATTGGCTGGCCAAGCAATACGTTGCTGCGCTGAACATCATCCACTACATGCACGACAAGTACAGCTACGAAGCCTCTCTGATGGCGCTGCACGACCGTGACGTATATCGCACCATGGCGTGTGGTATCGCTGGTCTGTCTGTAGCCGCTGACTCCCTGTCTGCCATCAAGTACGCCAAGGTCAAGCCGATTCGTGACGAAGATGGCGTTGCCATCGACTTCGAAATCGAAGGCGAATACCCGCAGTTCGGTAACAACGACGCTCGCGTCGATGATATCGCCTGTGACCTGGTTGAGCGCTTCATGAAGAAGATTCAGAAGCTGAACACCTACCGTGGTGCTGTTGCTACCCAGTCTGTTCTGACCATCACCTCCAACGTGGTATATGGCAAGAAGACCGGTAACACCCCGGATGGCCGTCGTGCCGGTGCTCCGTTCGGCCCAGGTGCAAACCCGATGCACGGTCGTGACCAGAAAGGTGCTGTTGCTTCCCTGACTTCCGTAGCCAAGCTGCCGTTCGCTTACGCTAAAGATGGTATCTCCTATACCTTCTCCATCGTTCCGAACGCACTGGGTAAAGATATGGAAGCCCAGAAAGCCAACCTGGCTGGCCTGATGGACGGTTACTTCCACCATGAATCCAACGTAGAGGGTGGTCAGCACCTGAACGTTAACGTGATGAACCGTGAAATGCTGCTGGACGCCATGGAAAACCCGGAGAAATATCCGCAGTTGACCATCCGCGTATCCGGTTATGCCGTTCGCTTCAACTCTTTGACCAAAGAGCAACAGCAAGACGTCATCACCCGTACCTTCACTGCTTCTCTGTAATCGAGAGATAGTGAGTAAAAACCGGCGCCAAGGCGCCGGTTTTTTTATGCGTGTGATTTAGGGGAGTAGGCTTACATCCAGTTCCATCGTAGTCACAACAGTTGTCATGGGGTATTTGATCAGGGCTATGGCGCAGGCGTTCATCAGGATTGAACTTGGCACAGCCTGTATTGCGATAACGTGTTATTCACGCTCTAAGGGAATAGGACGGTTGCTTTGCCTGCCATTGCATCAGTGTTGCTATGGCTTGTGGAACAGGCTTATCAGGATACAGGGTGAAGAGAGACGCCATCGTGTGTATAAAGCAATACCCGTAAGCCTGTGACTATGGAGTCATTCTCTGCCTCTGCCTCTGCCTCTGCCTCTGCCTCTGCCTCTGCCTCTGCCTCTGCCTCTCTCTCTCAATGCGCAGTTGGGAGGGGGTCTGGTTTAGCCAGCCAGATATGTGTGAAGCTACAAACCCTGCTTGCGGAAACAACAAGGGCTGCACATTGTACAGCCCTTGCCTCTGGAGAATAGCGGGTTGAGCGTGTCAGCTGGCCCAGGTGATGATGTGATCGATCCATTCACCCGCCTGATCCTCATGAATGACTTTGCCACGGACGGATTGACCAGCCTGATGCATCGCGGAACGACTGCCGGTCAGCAGAGGATGCCACTCTGGAAGAGCGTCACCTTCAGACAGCAGGCGATATGCGCAGGTTGAGGGGAGCCAGTCATATTCGGCGATCTTGTCATGGGTGATCTGCAGACAGTCAGGCTCTTTTTTGAAACGATTGGCGTAATCAGAGCACTGACAGGTCTTGGTGTTAAGCAAATTGCAGGCGACATTGGTGAAAACCAGTTCGTCGGTATCTTCATCGATCAGCTTGTTGAGGCAGCATTTTCCGCAACCATCGCAGAGGGATTCCCATTCGGATTCAGTCATCTGCTGCAGACTCTTGGTCTGCCAAAAGGGGGCTTGCATCATACCGCTCACTTATTACACCTGATAAAACGCGTGGTTATACCCCTTGTTACCCGGTATTTCAAGGAGAGGGTCACTCCGGGGAGAAAATTGTCGTGATCAGCTCAAATGAATGCAATGACTTTCAGCCTCATCATATTGCTCAAACGGGTTCGCTGGTGGGCAGGAAGTCCCGCAGGTTTGAATACTTGGGCTGCATGATAGTTCAGTTCAGGTTTTATTTTCTGCTTCTTTATCCGTTACATCTTTTGATGTTTGTCTGCTTGCAGCAAGCAGGGTCAAATGATCTCCGATGCCTACCGTCAGGCTGTTGCACGCTTGTCTTTCAAATAAAGCCGCTGGTCACATATTGTTTGCGCCCTTGTCACTGCGACCCGCGGGAGAGCCTACGTAGGCGTTCGTTTTTTGTCTTAATGATTGAGATAGATATCTTGCTCTGCATAGGCCAGCAGAGGTGTGCCGAGGTTAGTCCGTTTCGCGCCAAAGAAGCGGGTGAGTACGCCAGATTGCTGTCCCAGTCGCTGTAGCTTGACGTGATCCAGCTCGATCTGCTCGGGTAGCCAGGTAAATACGGCGGCGCAGTGACCATTGCCCAGACTGCGCTCCAGGGTTTGCTGCCAGTTCTTGATTTTGGGGCTATGTACCACCAGCACTCTCTTGGGATCGATACCTCGCTCTTCCAGACGGCTGACTGTGGGGCGTCCCGGCGGGGCGATCAACAAGATCCAGCCGGTATGAGCCTCCCCAAGCTTTGTCAGCTCGCTCAGAAACTGATCATCAGACTGGATAGTCACACCATAATGAGCCAACTCCGCTTTGCAGGCGGTTCTGGTTGGCCAGGGCTTGCTCATGACACGATTCATCGCAAAGGGCTGTGGGTGCAGGGGCTGGTTCATATATGGGGTTCCTGTATGAATATCCAAGCTGTATGTGCATACAGTAGTTCTATCCTGTGGCAGTGACAAGGTGTTTTTGCTGAATAATGTGATGGCGTTGGCATGTGTCGTTAGTAACATTATGTTTTTAAAGACTATTTAATATAAAACAGACTGGGTGTTTTTCGTACTATGGACAAACCTTGCGTAACCGCCCATGGTTATACAGGTCATTTACAGGAGGTGCCGCCATGGACATCAGTACCTTGCAACGTCTTGATGCCAACATCTTGCTGGGCATCATCAATGAGAAGCTAAGGCTTGAGTGTGACGGGTTGGAGGAGTTGCTGGCCTATTACGATATGAGTGAAGAGCAGTTGGCAGGGCGTCTGGATCAGATTGGGTACCATTACGACCCATTGAGCAATCAGTTCAAAGCACATCTTTAAGGGTGCAATGATTGCTTCATATTTATACGGTAATTTTTCAGGCACATTGAAATCGGTTTCAATGTGCCGTCTTGCTGCCTATTTTCAGGGATTTTCAAGGCTTGGCAATCTCTGAAAACCTATTCATGCCAGAATATTTTTATTTCTTCATTAAGTTTATGATAATAAAGGGAATGTTTGTTTTTGTACGATCAATTAAAGGAAAGGGTTTTCAAGCTTTTCAGGCTGTTTTTATCGGTTAAAGTGTGACTTGCGTTAACTTTTAATTCTGCCGCTTTAGTTAGTATTCTCACGCCGGTACATATTTTGAGATAACAACAGCGCCGGTCCCGCAAGCGGGATAACAATTTTATTTGTAACGAAGGAATATGGTTTATGGCTACCAAGAAGAAGACAGACCAGGATCTCCAACTGGATAAAGATCAGCTCAAGGCGAGTATCGTGCGTCACCTGCGTTCTACCTTGGGAACAAGCGAACAGAAAGCCTCTCCCGAAGCGTGGTGGAAAGCCACTGCTGCGGCTGTCAATGAACAGGTGTACGAGCGCCTGACCCGCACTCAGCAGACTCATTTCAAGAAAGATACTCGTGCGATTCACTATCTCTCTGCTGAATTCCTGATGGGGCGTCTGACCTCCAACAACCTGCATAACCTCTCTCTTTACAAGATTTGTGAAGAGGCGCTGAGCGAACTCGGTCTGGATCTGACCGACCTGTGTGAACAAGAGCCTGATATGGCGCTCGGCAATGGTGGCCTGGGTCGTCTGGCTGCCTGCTTCATCGACTCGCTGGCAACCCTGAACTACCCGGCTGTGGGCTACGGTATCCACTACGAACACGGTCTGTTCCGTCAGGAGATCCAGGATGGCCGCCAGATTGAGCGTCCGGACTCCTGGCGTGAATATGGCAACCCTTGGGAGATCTGCCGTCCGGAGTCGGTACAGGAAGTCCCCCTCTATGGCTATGTCGAGACCGTGTTTGGTGACAATGGCGGCCTGAAGAAGGTTTGGCACGCGGGTCGCAAGATCAAAGGGGTGCCTTGGGATATCCCGGTCGTCGGTTTTGGCGGCAGCACCGTCAACATCCTGCGTCTGTGGGAGTCCCGAGCCTCCGAGTTTTTTGACTGGGACGTGTTCAACGCCGGTGGTTACATCGACTCTCAGGCCGAGAAAGCACAGGCCGAAACCATCTCCAAGGTGCTCTATCCGAACGATGAGACCGATGCCGGTAAAGAGCTGCGCCTGATCCAGCAGTACTTTTTCTGCGCCTGCTCCATCAAGGACATCATGCGCCGCTACAAGCGGGTACATGAGAGCGACTTCAGCAATTTCGCGGCCCAGATCGCTATCCAGCTCAACGATACTCACCCCACTATCGCCATTCCCGAACTGATGCGAGTGCTGGTGGATGAAGAGGGGCTGGACTGGGCTGCCGCCTGGGAGATCAGCTATCAGGTCTTCTCCTACACCAACCACACCCTGCTGCCGGAAGCGCTGGAGAAGTGGTCTGTCAGCCTGTTCGAGAAGGTGTTGCCACGCCATCTCGAGATCATTTATGAGATCAACGCCCGTTTCCTGAACGAGCTGGTCGAACCCAAGTGGCCCGGTAACGATGCCATTAAAGCCAAACTCTCCATCATCGAAGAGGGGAGTGTACGCAAGGTGCGCATGGGCAACCTCTGCGTCATCGGCTCTTCCAAAGTGAACGGCGTTGCGGAGATCCACTCCAAGCTGGTCAAGGAAGATCTCTTCCCCGAGTATGCCGAGCTGTGGCCAGAAAAAATGTGCAACGTGACCAACGGGGTAACCCCGCGTCGCTGGCTGCTGGCGTGCAACCCGGAACTGGCTGCACTCTATAACGAGGTGGTGGGCAAGGAGTGGCCGCTGCAGTTGGACAAACTGCGTGGCGTGGTGAAATTTGCCGACGACAAGGCGTTCCAGCAGCAGTTCATGACCATCAAACGTCATAACAAAGAGAAGCTGGTCAAGGTCATCAAAGACGAAACCGGTATCGATGTCAGTGCCGAGGCGATCTTTGACGTTCAGATCAAGCGTCTGCACGAGTACAAGCGCCAGCAACTGAACCTTATTCACATCATGGCACTCTATCGTCGTCTGCTGGCCAACCCGGACTATGACATGCATCCGCGTGTGTTTATCTTCGGCTCCAAAGCGGCGCCCGGTTACAAGCTGGCCAAAGACATCATCTATGCCATCAACAAGCTGGCGGATCGGGTCAACAACGATGCTCGTATCCAGGGCAAGCTGAAAGTGGTGTTCATGCCGAACTACCGCGTGAGTCTGGCCGAGAAGTTGATCCCGGCGGCAGATGTCTCCGAGCAGATCTCTACTGCTGGTTACGAAGCATCCGGTACCGGCAACATGAAGATGGCACTCAACGGTGCAATCACCATCGGGACGCTGGATGGAGCCAACATCGAGATCGCCGAAGAGGCGGGGGCCGAAAACTGTGCCATCTTCGGTCTGAACGTGGACGAAGTGAAGTCGCTGAAGGCGCGCGGTTATAATCCATACGACTTCTACTATGCCAACTCCGAGCTCAAGGCCGTGCTGGACTGGTTTGATACCGACTACTTCACGCCGGGTCGTCCGGGTGAGCTGGCCTCCATCAAGCGCTCTTTGCTGGAAGGGGGAGACCCTTACCTGACCTTGGCGGACTTCCAGTCCTACTCGGATGCACACAAGCTGATCGATACCTGGTATCGGGATCCGGCACTGTGGGCGAAGAAGGCTATCATCAACTCGGCCACCATGGGTAAGTTCAACTCAGACCGTTCCATCCAGGACTATGTGGATCGTATCTGGAAGCTGAAACCCTGCAACATCGGTTGATCACCTCTTAATATGAGAACCCCGCTATGCGGGGTTTTTTTATAGCTGCTTGGATTCGTAAATATTTGTACACCATTTGCAAAAAGCTTGATCATCTGTGATAGATGTACAGGGCATCACATATTATTTTAATGTCGTTATTACCAGCCTTTCCCGGGAACACCTCATCTCATGGCACCCGTATCGCTCATAAGTCTGAAGTCATCATCATGTGTACTCTCGCTGCTGTCGCATGGCACAAGCTGACGATGGTCAGGGATGTGACAGATGGCCGTTGGGGTGCAGGAAAAGAGAAAGCCCCGATGATACGGGGCTTTGTTGGAACCTGGTGTTGATTGAGGAGCCCGGCGAGCGAGCCACCAGCCATCAATGCAGTATGTCGCCCATAAAATAGGCAAGCAGGGTCAAAATGACGGTGAAGACCAGGTTCAGCGCCAGGCCGGCCCGCATCATTTCACGCTGCTGGATATGGCCGCTGGCGAAGACAATGGCGTTGGGCGGGGTAGCCACTGGCAGCATGAAAGCGCAGGAGGCACCGACAGCGATCAGCACGGATACGACAATGGGAGAGACTCCCAGTGCCTCTGCGACTCCGGCAAACAGTGGAACCAGCAGAGCGGCGGTAGCGGTGTTGGATACCAGCTCGGTCAGGAACACCACGAAGGTGGCAAGACAGAGCAGGATGACGAAGATCGGCATGGTGGCCAGACCGTTGGATAGGTGCTCCGCCAGGAAGGCGTTGGCCCCGGTCTGCTTAAGGATGGCGCTCAGGGTCAAGCCGCCACCAAACAGCATCAGTACTCCCCAGTCGGTGTTCTGGTTGATGTCATCCCAGCTGGCCACCCGGCTGACGGCGATGGCGATGATGGCTCCCATGGCGATCAGTGTATCAAATTGAGGTATTCCTCCCAGCGCCTGGGCAATAGGCTGGGAGCCAATCCACAACAGCACTGTGGTCAGAAATATCAGCATGGTCACCTTGCGTTGGCCGGTCCACTCTATGGTCACTCGCTCGGTGCTGACCTGATGTGAGAGGTTGGGGCGGGTTACCAGATAGAGCAGCCCGATGCCTACTGGCATGAAGATGAGGACAACAGGAATGCCAAATTTCAGCCAGTCAGTGAAGCCCAGCCCCATCTGGGCGGCCGCAATGGCATTGGGCGGGCTGCCTACCAGGGTGCCGATGCCGCCAATACTGGCGCTGTAGGCAACACCAAGCAATACGAAGACCAGTGTGCGGCGCTCCTTGTGAATGTCGAGACCTTTGAGCATGCCAAGGGCCAGCGGCATCATCATGGCGGCGGTAGCGGTATTGCTGATCCACATGGAGAGTGCCGCAGTAATACTGAAGAGTACGATGGCAGCCCAGCCGAGGTGTCCCTTGGCGAGCTGCATCACCTTACCGGCAATCTGGGTGTCTAGCCCCTGTTTGGATAGCGCTGCCGCCAGGGCAAAACCGCCAAAGAAGAGGAACAACACCGGGTTTGCGAAGTCGGTCAACGACTTGCTCATATCAAACACCCCGAGCAGGGTGGCAAGTACCGGGATGGAGATCGCGGTGATAGTGATGTTGACCGCTTCGGTCAGCCAGAGAATAGCTATAAAGACCAGAATGCCCAGCCCCTTGTTGACCATAGGATCAAAAGGGAGCCAAGCGAGCATGCTGCATAGCAGGAGCAGATCCAGGATCACGATCCCGGTCTTGATATCCAGCCAACGAGATGGAGTAGCGGGTACAGCCGATGTGTGCATATCGTTCTCTCGGTTAATTTATGGTTGTTTTTGTGTTGCCGAGATTACATCCATTCACTTGTTTGAAACAGGCTCACATATTGAAAATCAGTCTCTACTCACACACTCATTGATAAAAATGAGGAAATAAATACATAAATCAAACATTTCTGAAACATAAGTTAAACATCCATGAGCTGTTCCAGCCACTGCTTGAACATGTTCTTGGGCAGGGATCCATTTATCTGGTTCACCACTTTACCCTGTTTGAAGACCATCAGGGTGGGGATGCTGCGAATGGCGTAACGGGCGGCAATGGTGCTCTGCTGCTCGGTATCGACTTTGACAAAGCGCATCCGTGGTTCGAGTTCATGGGCAACATCATGAAATACTGGAGCAAACTGCTGGCAAGGGCCGCACCAGCTGGCCCAAAAATCGACAACGACCGGAATATCGGAGTTGATCAGGGTATCGAAGTTATCCGCCTTCCCGAGGCAAGGGGTTTGGCTGAACAGGGACGCCTTGCAGTGCCCACATTTGGCGGAGTGGGTTACATGGGGGGAGGGCAGGCGGTTTCTTGTAAAGCAGTGGCTACAATAAGTAGTGATAAATGACATAATAGTCTCCTTAAAGATCGGTTCTGGTGGCTGTGATGAAACTAGTGCCAGAGTTAAAATAGTGAAATAACGTTAACACAGCGCTCGGCTGGGGTGGACACTTCCACTCCGAGCTCTGCTCAAGCCGGACAATTCAGCGGCCATTATAAGTAGAGAGTCAAAACGGGATGAATAAAGGATCACGGAAGAGCCCTGTGGTACTGCTGCTTGTTGCTGCCTTGTTGCTCGGCTTCTCGGTTCTTTGCTGGCAACTGCTTAGTCAACAGCAGCGTGCATACAGCCTGAATCAGGCAGCGGAGGCAGTGCTGAACCGGATCAACACCGACAGTGTTTACCTGCTTGGTCGTGAGAGTGCCAATGATAGCAATGTTCAGCAACGGCTCGTCCAGTTATCCGGTATCCTCGATAGCTTTGTTCACAGGGTTCGTAGTGATGCTGAGGTTAAGCAAACGCCTCTTTCACAGAGGTTGCTGCAGGATTTGGATCTCTACCAGATGGAGCTGGCCAGACTGTACAGCATGGAAAAGGCGGTGGAATATATCGTGCAACCCTTTCAGCATCAGCTTGAGAAGGTACGCGCTATCACGCCGGCAGAGAGCCTCTTGCATCGTGATCTCAATGAGTTGGCCCAACTCAGCCATTTTTTGCAACACAGCGCCGATAACCAGTATCAGCAACAGCTGAGCTTGTTGCAGCGTGCTCTTGCTTCCCATTACGGCTCGCAACCCGAGGTGATCACCTTGGTTAACCTGAGCAAGGATTTGAGTCGTCAGGTGATGGCTTATCATACCCTGCGCCATCGTCTCATCGATATGCAGGTGAGCGATAACCTGGTGCGCTGGAAGATGGATAAGCTGGAGCGGGCTTCATCATTGCTGAACCGCTTCTATTTAATGGTGCTTGGCGGTGCCTTGATCAGTTTTGTGCTGGTGGCCTATACCCTATGGCGTCGTAATCAGAAGTTGAGCGAGTTGTCCCGTCAGACGGCCTTGCTGGCACAGGCCAAAAGCGATTTTCTGGCCAATATGAGCCACGAGATCCGCACCCCCATGAATGCCATCATCGGTTTCAGCTCACTGGCACTGCAGACAGAGCTGGATCAGCAACAACGGGACTATCTGGGCAAGATAAAGTCTTCATCAGATACCTTGCTGCTGCTTATCAACGACATTCTCGATCTGACCAAGGTGGAGTCCGGCAAGCTGACGTTAGAGGAGATCGACTTCGATCTCAGCGAGCAGCTCGACTCGCTGGCGGGCATGTTTGCCGATCTGGCGGAGCGCAAACATGTGGAGGTGATCATTCGCAAATCGCCGGAGGTGCCTGTCTTCTTGCGTGGGGATCCTCTGCGGCTGGGGCAGGTTCTGGTCAATCTGGTGAACAATGCCATCAAATTCACCGAACGTGGTGAGGTCGAAGTCTCCATCGATCTGGCCAACTCCCATCCAATGCGGATCCGCTTCAGTGTGCGCGATACCGGCATCGGCATTGCCGAAGAGAAGCAGACCCAACTGTTTCAGGCGTTTACCCAGCTGGAGGCGGGCAATACCCGCAAATATGGCGGCTCGGGTCTTGGGCTCAATATTTCCCAGCGGCTGGTGGAGCTGATGGGGGGGCGGATCACCGTAGAGAGCAAGCCTGGCGTCGGCTCTCTGTTCAAGTTCGATATCCCGATGGCGCAGGCGGTCTACGGTGTGGCTGGACGGAAAGTTTTCTTCGAAAACCAGCCGCTGGTGATGGTGATGGATGACAACGAACTGGTGCTGGATCTGGCTCGGGACATCCTGACTCGGGCGGGTGTGCGAGTGCTGCCGGTCAACTCCCTTTCCCGTGCCCGTCAATTATTGCGTGAAGAGGGGCCCAATCTGCGGTTGGCAATCCTCGACTGGCGCATGGGGCAGGAGGATGGACTCGATCTGGCGCTGGAGATGTATCAGCACAGCCAGTGGCGGCGGATACCCATCCTGATGATCAGCGCCTGGGCCAGAGAGGGGCTGCACGCCCGGATGGACAGCATGGGGCTGACCCATTTTCTGCCCAAGCCGATGACCGAGAATGCCCTGCTGGCCAAGGTGGACGAGTTGCTCAACGGCAGCTCTTATGAACTCAATCTGCGCAAGGCAGAGGCTCAGGGGGATCAGCAGCACTTCAAATCCCTGTTGCAGGGTACCCGAGTGCTGTTGGCCGAAGACAACCGGGTCAATCAGCAGCTCATCATCGAATATCTACGTCGGGTCGATGCGGTAGTGTGCGTGGTTAACAATGGTCGCGAGGCGGTGGAGCGGGTTGCCGAGCAGCCTTTTGACGTGATCCTGATGGACCTGCAGATGCCGGTGCTGGACGGACTCGATGCCACCCGCCAGATCCGCAAAATGGTCGACAAGCACGATGTGCCCATCATAGCCCTCACTGCCAGCGCCATGCATGGAGACAAGGAGCGCTGCCTGGGGGTGGGGATGAATGGTTACGTCACCAAGCCGGTGAGCAAGCTGGATCTTTACAACAACCTGCTGCAGTGGGTGAAGCCGCAAGGGGTGGTGCAGGCGGGGATCATGGAGGTGAAACCGCCGGATATGATCGGGATCCTCGATCTGCAGGATGCACTCAAGCGGCTGGAGCAGGACAAGGAGGCATTGCAGATCCTGTTCAAGCTGTTCATGTCGGAGCACAAGGACGATCTGTGGGAGATCCGCTCCGCCCTGCGCCGTCAGCAGCCCGAGGTGGCCAGCAAGCTGCTGCACACCCTCAAGGGGGTGTCTGCCAATATCTCGGCGGCCCGTCTGCAATTGGTGGCTGGCGAGCTGGAGTGGCGCCTGCGGCAAAACGAGGTGCTGAGCGAGACGGATCTGGAGCAGTTGCAACAGGTGTTCAGCCAGACCCGGGAAGAGGTGTCACACTTCCTGTTGACCGGTGAGCAGCATGAAAATTCGTATAATCCCTATTCATCAGGGAATGATCGCATGTCACAGTGAATTAAATAGTAATTATTCTCAACCATCCCGGTTCGGGATATGATGAGCTTTCGTTCGAATCGCCTCCAGCCGGAGGCGATTGTTTTCATTCTTCTATTTCTGCGTGGCTTCTCTGATGGCCGCTCCTTGGAGCGGTCACGGGCAGAGAGCGCTAAAGGTTGGTGGTGTGAGCGTATTTCTACGATTGAGCTGGTTTTTCAAGGAGCAGTGGCCCCGTTATCTGGCCGCCATCTCCCTGCTGCTGATGGTGGCCCTGTTGACCGTTATTCCGCCCAAAGTGGTGGGCTGGGTGGTGGATGGCATCACCAGGGGTGGTCTCGACAATGGTACCCTGATGCGCTATCTGGCGGGGCTGTTTGGTCTGGGTGTGCTGATTTATCTGCTGCGCTACGTTTGGCGGGTGATGCTGTTTGGTGCCTCTTACCGTCTGGCCTATGTGCTGCGCAATCGCCTTTTCAGCCATTTCACCCGGATGAGCCCCGATTTTTATCAGCGCCACCGTACTGGCGATTTGATGGCCCATGCCACCAATGACATTCAGGCGGTGGAGATGACCGCTGGCGAAGGGGTGCTGACTCTGGTGGACTCCATCATGGTCGGGGTATTGGTGCTCTCCATCATGTGCAGCCAGTACTCCTGGCAGTTGACGCTTGTCTCCTTGCTGCCGCTGCCGGTGATGGCCTATTTCATGAACCGCTTCGGCACCCAGATCTACACCCAGTTCAAGGCTGCGCAAGGGGCCTTCTCCAAGCTCAACAACAAGACCCAGGAGGCCCTTTCCGGCGTACGGGTATTGAAATCCTATGCGGTTGAATCGCTGGAAGATGAAGGCTTTGCCGAGCTGACCAAACAGGCGGGGGAGCGCAATATGGCGGTGGCCCGCATCGATGCCAAATTCGATCCGGTCATCTATCTCTGTATCGGTTGCTCCTACTTCCTCACGGTGGCGGGGGGCAGTGTGCTGGTGCTGCGCGATGAGCTGACTCTGGGTGAGCTCACCAGCTTCACCATGTACCTCGGCCAGCTGATCTGGCCGATGTTTGCCATCGCCTGGCTGTTCAACATCATCGAGCGGGGCAGCGCCGCCTACTCCCGTATCGAAAGCCTGCTGGGGGAGCGCAGCGATATCGAAGAGCCAGCCCAGCCGGCCGCGTTTACCTCTGCCTTTCCTTTGCAGATCAAAGGGGTGAGCTATCAACTTGAGCAGCGCACCCTGCTTGCGGATATCGACGTTACCCTCAAGCAAGGGGGGATGCTCGGGGTGGTGGGGCGCACCGGGGCAGGCAAGAGCTCCTTGCTGAAGCTGTTGATGCGCCTTGCCAATCCGACTCACGGTTCGATTGTCATGGGTAGCGTTCCGATTGACCAGCTGCCGCTCGCCACACTGCGCAGCCAGTTTGCCTATGTGCCGCAGGAGCCATTCCTGTTTTCCACCACTATCGCCGCCAATATCGCCCTGGGCAAACCCGATGCGAGCCGCGAGGAGGTCGAACGGGTGGCGCGCATTGCCTGTGTCCACGATGACATAGTGCGCTTCCCCAAGGGATATGAGACCGAGGTGGGGGAGAAAGGGGTGACCCTCTCCGGCGGCCAGAAACAGCGGCTGGCCATTGCCCGCGCCCTGCTGCTGGAGGCGTCCATTCTGGTGCTCGATGATGCGCTCTCGGCGGTGGATGCCCACACCGAGCAGCAAATTCTGCATGCCCTCAAGGCCCATCGTCGCACCCTGATCCTAGTCAGCCATCGCATGACGGCGGTGGAGCAGGCCGACGAGATCCTGGTGCTGGAGCAGGGGACCGTTAGCGAACGGGGTCATCACGGTGCCCTGATGGCGCACAATGGCTGGTATGCAGATATGGTGCGTTATCAGCGTCTCGAAGAAGCGGTGGAGGAGAGCCTGTGAATCCGACCATTAAACGACTGCTCGCCTACTGCGCCCAGTATCCTCGCTGGCTGATCCAGGCGGGGATCTGTTTGCTGCTTGCTACCGGCGCCGAAGTGGCCGGGCCGCTGCTGATCAAGCTCTTTATCGATGACTATCTGGCGCCTCGCAATATCGTGCTGCCCACCATAGCCCTGATTGCAGCGGGCTATCTGGGCTTGCAGATACTCTCGGCGGCGGGCTTCTATTTGCAATCCCTGCGCTTTAACCGTATCGCCCAGGCGGTGGTGCAAACCTTGCGCGAGCAGGTGTTTGCCACCGCCATCCGCTTGCCGGCCAGCTACTTTGACAAGCATCGATCCGGCTCGCTGATTTCCCGCATCACCAACGACACCGAGGCGATCATGAACCTCTATGTGCAGGTGATCGGCCTTTTGGTGCAAAAGGTGGTGCTGTTGTGCGGCATCCTCATCTCCATGGCGCTGCTGGATCTGCGGCTGATGCTGGTCTGCTCCCTGCTGCTGCCCGCAGTGGGCGGGGTGATGTGGCTCTACCAGAAACTGAGTGTGCCGGTGGTGCGAGCGACCCGCAGTCTGCTCTCCGACATCAACAGCCGCCTCAACGAGTCGCTGCAGGGGATGCCGGTCATTCAGGCTATGGTGCAGGAGCGCCACTTTGCCAACGCCTTTGCCGAGGTGAACCAGCAGCACTGGTCGGCACGGATCAAGAGCCTCAAGATCAACGGCATTTTGCTGCGCCCGCTCATCGATCTCTTCTACATGATGGTGCTAATCGGTCTGTTGGCGCTGTTCGCCCACGAGGGGGTGAGCCACGCCGGTGCCATTCAGGTGGGGGTGCTCTACGCCTTTATCAGCTATCTGGGGCGGATGATCGAGCCGCTCATCGAGATGACCAACCAGCTTAACCAGCTGCAGCAGGCGATGGTGGCGGGGGAGCGGGTCTTTGCCCTGCTCGATGAAACCCGCGAGAGCACCGAGGGCGAGCTGCGCCCGCTGGAAGGGCGGGTCAGTTTCGAGCGGGTGAGCTTCTCCTACGATGGTGAGCAGCAGGTGCTGCGGGAGGTCAGTTTTGCCGCAAAACCGGGCCAGATGCTGGCGCTGGTGGGCCATACCGGCAGCGGCAAGTCCACCATTATCAGCTTGCTGATGGGCTTCTATCCGCTGGGTCAGGGGCAGATCCGCTTCGATGATCACGCACTGGATACCCTGTCGCTGGCAGCGGTACGCCGTAGCATCGGGCTGGTGCAGCAAGATCCCTTTATCTTCGTCGGCACTCTGGCGGAAAACCTGCGTCTCGGTCGGGCCGGAATAGACGAAGCGCGGCTCTGGCAGGCGCTGAGCGAGGTGCAGCTGGCCGAGTTTGTGCGCAGCCTGCCACAGGGGATCAACACCCTGATGGAGGAGGGAGGCAAGAACCTCTCCGCCGGTCAGCGGCAACTGCTCTCCTTTGCCCGTGCACTGGTGGGAGATCCGCGTATCCTCATTCTGGATGAGGCGACGGCGAGCGTGGACTCCCAGACCGAGTTGGCGCTGTCGCAGGCGATCTCTGCTGCCCGTCGTGGCCGCACCACCATCGCCATCGCCCACCGCCTCTCGACCATCGTCGATGCGGACGAGATCCTGCTGCTCTCCCGCGGTCAGGTGAGCGAGCGGGGTACCCATGGTGAGTTGATGGCCCTCGGCGGTCACTATGCCCAGCTGTTCGAGATGCAGAGTCAGGGGGCCTGGCTCGAAGAGAAGCGCGCCTGAGCGGCACATTTGCTGTAACAGCGACATGAACGAAAAGAGGGAACCGGTGCGGTTCCCTCTGTTTTTTTGGGTTGGGCAAAAGGTCGTAACCGTGATCCCTGTACTTGTCGAATGGCGCAGATGCAGGCAACATGTTGTTTACATTAACTCATCGGATCAGTTCGCATATGGATTTGCAACGCTTCAAAGCCAATTTGGCGCTCCGGCTGTTTGCCTGGCGCTATATTCCCGTCATCGGGTTTTGTGCCCCGATCATCGAAGAGATGAACGCCAAGGCGCTGCGCATTCGCATTCCCCTTGGCTGGCGTACCCGCAACCACCTGGGCAGCATGTATTTTGGCGCGCTGGCGACCGGCGCCGATCTGGTAGGCGGTCTGCTGGTGATGGAGAAGGGGCGGCAGCGGCGCAAGAAGGTGCACTTTGCCTTCAAGGATGTGCAGGGAGAGTTTTTGAAACGACCGGAGGGGGATGTGCAGTTCGACTGCGCAGCGGGGGAGGAGATTGACGCCATGATCGACGAATCGTTGGCAAGCGGTCAGCGCATCAATCGCCCCATCCAAGTGGTAGCCACCTGTCCGTCATTGAACGGGGATGAGGCGATGGCGCGTTTTGTGCTGACCCTGTCGATCAAGGCCAGCTAGCGGGTTGCCGGAGAGTGGCTCCCCGAAACGGGTTTAGCCAATCTCCGGGCTGACGCCCTCTTTCACCACGACCTTCATGCCGTTGAAGTTGACCACCTGTTCGGCCACGATCTTGCAGCGCTTGCGGGTCTCCACCTGACCGTCCACCTCGACCAGCCCTTCGGCAACGAGGGCTTTGGCGGCGCCGCCACAATCGGCCCACCCCTGATGTTTGATAAGGTCACACAAGGCAACGAAGGGGTGACCTTCGAGCAGAAACGTCTCCATGGGAAATCCTCTAGATGGATGAATGCCGGATACAGCAGGGCGACTATTTTAGGCAGTTCGCTCAGGCAAAGAAAGGAAGAGGGGCCACTCGTTGCGAAAAAGTGGCCGATTGTCCTTGAGGTGGCGCTTTCGCAAGTCCTGAAGGAGAGGTGAGAGGGCCACCCGTGACGTATCGTGACGCACCTCGTCCCTGCTGGTGTGCCCACACTCTCCCCTGACTGTTAGGATCGGGCCACTCTCTATGGCCCAAGGAACTTCCCATGACACTCTCCCGCCTGCTGCTGGCATGCAGCGCCCTTACTCTGTGCGGTGTCGCGCAGGCCAGTACTCCGGTGCAGGTCTCGCTGCCAGGGGTCAATTTGCCCGCGTCCCATCAGGTGGAAGGGGCGCGCGCCTCGCTGCTCTACGGTCGGACCGGTCAGGTGAAGGGTATTGATCTGCCAATCTTCGCCCTCTCCGATGTGGATCAGTTCAGCGGCCTGCAGCTCGGGGTATTCCTGGGTGCTGGTCGGGTGCGCCACCAGTTTGGCGGGGTCGCCATCAACGCCATCAACTGGCACGAAGGGCAGGATACCGGCGTCAATCTGGGGCTGGTCAACCTGACCAACAATGTGCAGGGGCTTAACTGGGGGGCGGTCAATATCGCCAAGGGCAATGCGCTGGCCAACGTCGGCTTCGTCAACTATGCCGAGCGTACCACCTTCCAGATTGGCTTTATCAATGCGACCAAGCACCTCGATGGCTTGCAGATCGGGCTGGCCAACTATGCCGCCAACGGCGTGTTCCCCATTTTGCCACTGGTGAACTTCCAGAAATCGTTCTGACCAAGGCAGTTCGCTTTGCGTTAAGGGCCTCTGCTGATTACCCTGTGCCTCTTGCAACTTGTGACAGGCGAACAGAGGTAATTGATGACGGCAGGGCAGATGAGTGCAATCGGGATCGGCTGGGATGTGCGTGGCTGGCAGGGCAGTGCCCAGGCGGTGGCCGTGGTGGGCTGGCAGGCCGAATCCAACCGCCTGCACTGGCTCGGGGTGTCGCCGCTGTTTCGCCTGAGCTCGCGGGTGGCGCCGGATCTGGCCGCCCTGCTGCGTCCCGCCCTGCAAAACGAGCTGACCCTGATGCAGGTAGAAGCCTGCCCGCAACTGGCGCTCGGTATCGATGCGCCGCTTGCCTTTCCCCGCGCCTTGCGGGATCTGCTAAATGGCCAGCCACATAGCTGCGCCGCTCCCGAGCGTGAGATAGACAACCCCTACGCCTATCGCGACTGCGAGCGCTGGCTGTATCAGCAGTACGGCAAGAAGCCGCTGTCGGCCACCTTCGACCGGCTTGGCAATAATGCCACCCTGGCGCTCTCCATGCTGCCGCGACTCTCGGGTCTGCAACTGGTGCCGACCGTTGCCCCGAAGGCCAGTCGCGCCGTGCTGGAGGTCTATCCGGCATTGGCCAAAGTGGGCGGCAAGGCCTCCTCGGCACGGCCCGAGCTGGCGGCCTTGCTGCCTGCGGACGTGCTGGCCGGCACCGATCGCTACGATGCGGCGCTCTGCGCCCTGATGGCCCTGCAATATGCCGCTGGTGGCAAGGTGACTGTGTTGCCTGAGCTGATTTCGCCACCCAGTGACATGCCGTGTGATGAGGGATGGGTCTATCACTTTGCCCGTTATGCCGTTGAGCACAGCGGCATGTGATGGACGGTGATGCGGCGGATCATGGCGCCGCTCACTTTGTTGACGTGGGCCAAATGGCGTAAAAAACCTGTCTTTAGTCAGGAAATTACTTGTTCATCCCGCGCCAAGGTGGCGCATCGTTATCTTCATCCGATATATTGCCCACCTTGCTGATCCTTTGCTGTGGTATTCCCGATGAAATCCGTTCTCTCTATTCAGTCCCACGTGGTCTTTGGTTGTGCCGGCAACAGCGCGGCCGTCTTCCCCATGCGTCGCCTTGGTATGGATGTATGGCCCATCAACACGGTGCAGTTTTCCAACCACACCCAATATGCCCAGGGGTGGCAGGGGATGGCGATGCCGGCGGGTCATATCAGTGCGCTGGTGAAAGGATTGGGCAATATCGAGGTGTTGAGCCAGTGTGACGCCGTGCTGAGTGGCTACCTTGGTTCTGCCGAGCAGGGGGACGAGATCCTGACCGTGGTCAACGCTGTCAAGGCGGCCAACCCGGATGCCATCTACTTCTGCGACCCCGTGATGGGGCATCCGGAGAAGGGGTGTATCGTCGCTCCCGGCGTCACCCGTTTCCTGACCGAGCAGGCGCTGCCGGTGGCCGACATGATGGCCCCCAACCTGCTGGAGCTGGAGACCCTCTGCGATACCCATCTGGCTGATCTGGATCAGACCCGCGCGGCTGCCCATCAGCTGCTGGCCCGCGGCGTCAAGCTGGTGCTGGTCAAGCATCTCGGTCGTGCGGCGCAGGACTCCAGCCGCTTCGAGATGCTGCTGGCGACCCCGCAAGGGGATTACCTGATTGCCCGTCCGCTCTATGACTTTGCCCGCCAGCCGGTGGGGGTGGGCGATCTTATCAGCGCCCTGATGCTGGCCAATTTGCTGGCCGGTCACGATGCGGTCAGCGCGTTCGAGCGCACCAACGCCTCGGTGGATGCGGTGCTGCAGGAGACCTGGCGCCAGCAGGCTTACGAGCTGCAACTGATCGCCGCGCAAGATGCGTTTGATTCGCCGAAGGTGGAGGTGCGAGCGGTGATACTGCCCTGATTGCTGCCATGTCTGAAGCAAAAGAGGTGAGCCATTGGCTCACCTCTTTTTTGTTTGTATCGCTCCCGGCTATGGGGTCAGCGGATCAACCCCTGCTCAACCAGCCAGGCAAAAAGCAGACGAGAGACGGGGGAGAGCTCATCGAGGTGAGAGCTATCGAGCCAGCGCAGCTCGGCAATTTCGGCCGAGGCGATTGGGGTGCCGCTCGCTTCGCCGGTGTAGCAGCGCAGTCGCACCTCGACTCCTGCCGGTTTGCCATCGGCCTGGGCGCTGAACTCGCAGGCAAAGCGCAGGGTATCGGGCTGCAGGGTGACAGCCAGCTCCTCCTCAATCTCGCGGATCAGCGCCGCCTCGTCGCTCTCACCCGGTTCCCGCTTGCCGCCGGGGATGTAGTAGATGGCTTTGCCGTGGGAGCGGGCGCAGAGCAGTTGCCGATCTTTAAAGGTGAGCCAGGCGAGTTTGTCGATCATCCGTTTTCTCTCCGATGGGGTTACCGTGATGAGCAGTGGCGCACTCAAGCGCACCGTTGTTTTGCATGCAGGCAGCCTAACAAAGATGAGGTTGAGTCCCAAGGAGAAAGAGGGGAGAGACAGGAAACGCACTGTTTCCTGCGTGGTGACCAGCGTAGCTGGAAGAGTACGCAATGGCTGTTTCACCACAGCCTTCTCGCCCCTAAAAAAGTGGACTGGCGCACACCACGACAGGGCCGGACTGGGCGAAGGCGGGGCCCTTGTGGTTTAATCTTGCCACTTTAGCGGTAGTGGGCGACGGGCCTGCTACCTTGCGTGGTCAAGATGCAGGTGAGCAAGATGCAGATAGCAGCAGAGAGCAAATTTATCGGACTCGGGGTCGCGGGGAATTTCGCCGGTCATCTGGAGCAGGCGGGTGAAGCGTCGGACTTCGTAGCGGTAGTCGTGCGGGATACCACGGCGCCCAAGGCGCTGTTCCCCTTTTTCGTGCCGGGCCATCCGGGTCAGCTCGGGGTATTCCCGTTGAGCGACAAGGCTATCTTCCTGCCGGAGGCGGCGGTCAGTGGTGACGAGAAGGTGCAGATCGAGCCGGAAGTGGCCCTCTGGTGCGAGCTGGAGTATGCCGGCAAGCAGGTGGTAGCGATCCATCCCCGTGCCTTTGGCGCCTATAACGACTGCTCCATCCGTCGTCCCAATGCCAAGAAGATCAGCGAGAAGAAGAACTGGGGCGAAGAGAGCAAGGGGTTGGCGGCCAATCTGCTGCCGCTTTCCGGTTTTGCCGCCGGTTGCGAGCTCGATGACTATCGCATCGCTTGCTATCTGGAGCGCGATGGCGAGCTGCACGCTTACGGGGTAGACAGCGCCGCCATCGACTACAGCTACTTCCACGGCAAGCTGCTCGACTGGGCCATCGACAAGTTCAATCATCAGCAGGATGAGGGGCCGGCGGAGCACATTCAGGGACTGCTGGCGCAGGCGGGACATCCTCCCCATGCGCTCATCAGTATCGGTGCCACCCGCTATACCCCGTTTGGCGAGACCCACTTCCTCAAACCGGGCGACACCTCCTGCGTGGTGGTCTACCCGGGCAGCCGTTATAGCGAAGCGGATATTCGCGAAGCGATCCGCAGCCGCCACTTTGATGCTGATATGTCGGTGCTGCTGCAAGCGGTACAGGCGCGCTAATCAGGTTGGCTCGCGGGGAGGCCACAGTCATCCTGCGGGCTGCAACACAGAGTCATTGATGAAGATTGATACTGCAACGCGGGCCGATTATCCGGCCCTGATCGCGCTGTGGGAGGCCTCGGTGCGGGCGTCCCACCACTTCCTGCCCGAGGCCGAGATCCTCGCGCTCAAGCCGCTTATTCTGGAGCACTACTTCGATGCGGTGACACTGCACTGTGCCCGCACAGAAGAGGGGCGTATTGCCGGTTTTTGCGGGCTATGCGATGGCAAGATAGAGATGCTGTTTGTGGCACCGGCGGTGCGCGGCAGTGGCGTGGGGCGTTTGCTGGTGGCACATGCCATCAGCCAGTGCGGCGCGACGCTGGTTGACGTCAAAGAGCAGAACGAACAGGCGGTGGGCTTCTATCTGAAGATGGGATTCACCGTGACGGGTCGCTCGCCGCTGGATGGTCAGGGCAAGCCCTATCCGCTGCTACATATGGCGCTGGCGCCGACCTGATCGTGCCTGATGAGGCGCAGTACCCATAAACCAACGGGGGATGGCATCAGCCATCCCCCGTTTTTTGATAGTGTTTGTTACTTGCTGGCGACCTTGTTCACCACCTTGATCAGCTGATAGCGCAGGGAGGGGGCATCGGCTGGTACATCGGTGAGCTGCTCCTTGCTGACTGTGAGCTGATACCGGTAGCCCGGCTCGAACTGGAAACCTTCAATATTCTGGTAGAACAGCGTCCAGGGCTGCTGCTCATCACTGCGAACCTGCATGCACTGCATCGGGCCAACCCCGACGCAATCGACCAGCTGGCTGTTGATATAGAGGGTCTCACCCTGTTGGACCGTGGTGCCCTGACAGGCGGTGAGCAGCAGGACGGCGCTGGCAAGCAGAGGTTTCATAAGGGCTCCTTGAGCTGAAAAGGGCATTAAAGCGGCAAACAAAAAGGCGGTCAATGACCGCCTTTGTAACAAACCATGTTGATTCAGTTCATTAGCGTTGATCAAGCGGCGTGAAGTCCCGTTGCGGGTGGCCCACGTAGAGCTGGCGCGGGCGGCCGATCTTGCTATCCGGATCGGAGTGGAACTCGTTCCAGTGGGCAATCCAGCCGATGGTACGGGAGATGGCGAAGATCACGGTGAACATGTTCATCGGGATACCGATCGCCTTCATGATGATACCGGAGTAGAAGTCCACGTTCGGGTAGAGTTTCTTCTCGATGAAGTAGGGGTCGGAGAGCGCGATGCGCTCCAGCTCCATGGCCACGTCCAGCAGCGGATCCTTGATCTGCAGCTCGGTCAGTACTTCGTGGCAGGTTTCGCGCATCACGGTGGCACGAGGGTCATGGTTCTTGTAGACACGGTGACCGAAGCCCATCAGACGGAACGGATCGTTCTTGTCCTTGGCCTTGGCGATGTACTCGGGGATGCGATCCACCGAGCCTACTTCCTCCAGCATGCGCAGGCAGGCTTCGTTGGCACCACCATGGGCCGGACCCCACAGGGAGGCGATACCTGCGGCGATACAGGCAAACGGGTTGGCACCGGAGGAGCCAGCCAGACGGACGGTTGAGGTAGAGGCATTCTGCTCGTGATCCGCATGGAGGGTAAAGATGCGGTCCATGGCGCGTTCGACCACCGGATTGACCTTGTACTCCTCGGTCGGTACCGCAAACATCATATGCAGGAAGTTGCCTGCATAGGAGAGGGCGTTGCGCGGATGCATGAACGGCTGGCCGATGGAGTACTTGTAACACATGGCCGCCAGGGTCGGCATCTTGGAGATGAGGCGGAAGGCGCAGATCTCGCGGTGCTGTTCGTTGTTGATGTCCAGGGCGTCGTGATAGAAGGCAGAGAGTGCGCCCACCACACCACACATGATGGCCATGGGGTGGGAGTCACGACGGAAGCCGCGGAAGAAGAAGGCAATCTGCTCGTGCACCATGGTATGGCGGGTCACGGTACGCTGGAAATCGGCAAACTGTGCCTTGGTGGGCGCCTCGCCGTAGAGCAGGATATAGCAGACTTCGAGGTAGTTGGACTCTTTGGCCAACTGGGCGATGGGGTAGCCACGGTGCAGCAAGACACCCTGATCCCCGTCAATGTAGGTGATGGCAGATTTGCAAGAACCGGTCGCCATAAAGCCCGGGTCAAAGGTGAAATACCCTTGCCCACCCAGCTTTCTAACATCGACAACATCCGGTCCAACGGTTCCAGAGAGGATCGGCAGTTCAACCGGATCTTTCCCGGGCAGGTGTAGGGTGGCTATCTTATCAGCCATAGCACGTCTCCTTTGCTCTTTATAATTTGGTTCCAGTCCTACTCTATTACGACTTTTATGACGCTGGCAAAGGTTGTTACCCATACCGAGGTGGCTGGAGCGCCCTATTTGAAACAGAGTTCCCTATCAATGTCAATTTTGCTGGGGCGGCATTAAAGGCATTAACGGAATGTTAAATTAAATATGCGATCAAGTTTGCGGTTTTGTGTTTTCTTTGTAGCTGTTTGATTGTCTTCGGTTAAGGCCGTCGATATACTGCGCCACGTGGGTCATGGCTGCTGGTGTTTGAAACGCTTTGGCAAAGCCTGATGTGAAACCAAAAATTCGCGTTTTGGCTTTTTCAGAGTGTTTTGGTAACAAATAGCCAACAATCACCATCCCGTGCCCTCAAGTGTGAGTTAAAACAATAACTAACGTGCTCAATAGAGCTGAGTGGGCAAGCGTGAAAAACAAACAGAGACCGGTCAACCTCGACCTACAAACGATCAGCTTTCCTGTCACTGCCATCGCCTCCATCCTGCACCGTGTTTCAGGGGTTATTACCTTTGTTGCACTGGGCATCTTGCTGTGGATGCTTGGCACTTCACTCGCCTCTCCCGAAGGATTTGAGACCGTGGTGTCCATCATGGACAACTTCCTGGTCAAATTCGTATTGTGGGGGATCCTGACTGCGCTGGCTTACCACATTGTGGGCGGTTTGCGTCATCTGGTCATGGACATGGGCTATTGGGAAGAGCTGGAATCCGGTAATCAGAGTGCCCGTGTGGCCTTCGTGATCACCGCGATCCTGGCTGTATTGGCGGGAGTGCTTGTATGGTAACCAATTCTGCAACTTTCGGGCGCAGCGGCGTTCACGATTACATCCTGATCCGCGCCACCGCCCTCATCATGACCTGCTATGTCCTCTATCTGGTGAGTTTTGTCGCGTTCAACGACATCACCTACGAGGTGTGGACAGGTTTCTTCGCCAATACCTTCACCAAGGTATTCACCCTGTTGGCCCTGCTCTGCGTACTGATCCATGCCTGGATCGGTCTGTGGCAGGTGTTGACCGACTATATCAAGCCGGTAGGGCTGCGCGGGGCGCTGCAATTTGCCCTGGTCGTGGTGCTGTTTGTCTATCTGATGACGGGTTTCGTCGTGCTGTGGGGTGTGTAAGGTGACTATTCCAACTCGTGAATTTGATGCTGTGGTGATTGGTGCCGGTGGTGCCGGTATGCGCGCCGCGCTGCAGATTGCCCAGTCCGGCAAGAGCTGCGCTCTGTTGTCCAAGGTTTTTCCAACCCGTTCTCACACGGTTTCCGCCCAAGGCGGTATCACGGTTGCGCTGGGCAATGCCCACGATGACAACTGGCAGTGGCACATGTATGACACGGTAAAAGGTTCCGATTACATCGGTGATCAGGAAGCCATTGAATACATGTGCAAAACCGGCCCCGAAGCCATCTATGAGCTGGAGAACATGGGCTTGCCCTTCTCCCGTTTCGATAACGGGTCTGTCTACCAGCGTCCGTTTGGTGGTCAGTCCAAGAATTTCGGTGGCGAGCAGGCTGCTCGTACCGCAGCGGCCGCCGACCGTACCGGTCACGCCCTGCTGCACACCCTTTACCAACAGAACGTCAAGAACAAGACCACCGTCTTCTCCGAGTGGTATGCGCTGGATCTGGTGAAAAACCAGGATGGCCATGTGGTGGGTTGTACTGCCATCGATATGGAGAGCGGTGAAGTGGTCTACTTCAAGGCCAAGGCCACCGTGCTGGCGACTGGCGGTGCCGGTCGTATCTACCAGTCCACCACCAATGCCCACATTAACACAGGTGACGGTGTCGGTATGGCGCTGCGTGCTGGCGTCGGCGTGCAGGATATGGAAATGTGGCAGTTCCACCCGACCGGCATCGCCGGGGCAGGGGTGCTGGTAACCGAAGGCTGCCGTGGTGAAGGCGGCTATCTGCTCAATAAAGATGGCGAGCGCTTCATGGAGCGTTACGCCCCGAACGCCAAGGACTTGGCCGGCCGCGACGTGGTGGCCCGCTCCATCATGATCGAGATCCGTGAAGGCCGTGGCTGCGACGGTCCCTGGGGCCCGCACATCAAGCTCAAGCTGGATCACCTCGGCAAAGAGGTGCTGGAATCCCGTCTGCCGGGGATCTGCGAGCTCTCTCGCACCTTCGCCCACGTGGATCCGGTCAAAGAGCCGATCCCGATCATCCCGACCTGCCACTACATGATGGGTGGCGTGCCGACCAACGTGAATGGCCAGTGCCTGACCCAGGACAAGAACGGCAACGATGTGCCGGTGGTCGGTCTGTTTGCGGTGGGCGAGATTGCCTGCGTCTCGGTGCACGGCGCCAACCGTCTGGGTGGCAACTCCCTGCTGGATCTGGTGGTGTTCGGCCGCGCGGCCGGCATGCATCTGGTCAACACTCTGGGCGAGATGGAACATGGTCGCGATGCCTCTGAGTCGGATCTGGATGCCGCACTGGCCCGCTTCAACCGCTGGGAAAATTGCCGTGACGGGGAAGACCCGGTGCAGATCCGCAAAGACCTGCAGCGCTGCATGCAGAACAACTTCTCCGTGTTCCGCGAAGGGGCTGCGATGGCAGAGGGGCTGGCCGAGCTCAAGGTTATCCGCGAGCGCCTCAAGTCAGCACGTCTGGATGACACCTCCAAAGAGTTCAACACCCAGCGCATCGAGTGCCTGGAGCTGGACAACCTGATGGAGACGGCGTTTGCCACGGCGGTTGCCGCCAACTTCCGTACCGAGAGTCGCGGTGCTCACTGCCGCTTCGACTTCCCGGATCGCGACGATGAGAACTGGCTGTGCCACAGCCTCTATCATCCGGACACCGAGTCCATGACCCGTCGTGCTGTCAACATGTCACCCAAGACCCGTGAGGCGTTCCCGCCCAAGGTTCGGACTTACTGATTGCGGAGCCAGCCCTATGAACGTCACATTCTCTGTCTACAGATACAATCCGGATGTTGATAACGTCCCCCATATGAAGGATTATCATCTTGATATTCCTGAAGGTTCCGACATGATGGTGCTCGATGCACTGATCCAGTTGAAAGAGCTGGATCCCACGCTCGCCTTCCGCCGCTCCTGCCGCGAAGGGGTTTGTGGATCTGACGGTCTCAACATGAATGGCAAGAACGGTCTTGCCTGCATCACCCCGCTCTCCGATTTGCTGAAGAAGGGCAACAAGGTCGTTATCCGCCCCTTGCCCGGCCTGCCGGTGATCCGTGATCTGGTGATCGACATGACCCAGTTCTACACCCAGTGGGAGAAGGTCAAACCCTTCCTCATCAATGAAGACAAGTTGCCGCCGGTGCGTGAGCACCTGCAATCCCCCGAAGAGCGTGCCAAGCTGGATGGCCTGTACGAGTGTATTCTTTGTGCCTGCTGCTCCACCTCTTGCCCCTCCTTCTGGTGGAACCCCGACAAGTTCATCGGTCCGGCCGGGCTGCTTGCCGCCTACCGCTGGCTGGCTGACAGCCGCGACACCGCGACCACCGAACGGCTGGGTAATCTGGACGACGCCTTCAGCGTGTTCCGCTGCCACGGCATCATGAACTGCGTGAACGTCTGTCCGAAAGGCTTGAACCCGACCAAGGCGATTGGCCAGATCAAGTCGATGTTGCTCAATCGGGCTGTTTAGTATTTGGGCCGGCCCTGTGCTGGCCCGACTTCCGGATAGCCATCCCACCCGTGGCAGGATGGCTGTTTGAACCCTACAAGCTGCGTAGCAGTAACAAGAAGTACAAGGGATAGAAATGCATAACGGCGTGATGAAGGCCTGGTTGGAGTCATCTCACCTGGCTGGTGCGAATGCAAGCTATATCGAGGATTTGTACGAATCCTTCCTGGAAAATCCTGACTCCGTATCCGATGAGTGGCGCAGCCTGTTTAGCGAGCTGCCCCAGGTCAATGGCCATGCGGTCGAACAACCCCACTCCCAGGTCCGCGATTATTTCCGTCGTCTGGCCAAGGATCCCTCTCGCTACAGTGCCCCCGTCTCCGATCCGCAAGTGGATGCCAAGCAGGTGCGGGTATTGCAGTTGATCAATGCCTTCCGTTTCCGTGGTCACCAGAATGCCAATCTGGACCCGCTGGGCCTGTGGCAGCGTGAAACCGTTGCCGAACTGGATCCTGCGTTCCACAACCTGCAGGGCGCAGATATGGAGGCCACCTTCAATGTGGGTTCCTACGCCATCGGTCGCGAGACCATGGTGCTCTCCGACCTCTACGCCTCGTTGAAGAAGACCTATTGCGGCAGCATAGGTGCCGACTACATGCACCTCACCTCCACGGAAGAGAAGCGCTGGCTGCAACAGCGCCTCGAATCCATTGAAGGGAAGGGGAGCTACACCCTCGAAGAGAAGACCCGTTTCCTCGAGAGCCTGACCGCCGCCGAAGGGCTGGAGAAATATCTGGGCGCCAAGTTCCCGGGAGCCAAGCGCTTCTCGCTGGAAGGGGGCGACGCCATGATCCCCATGCTCAAGGAGCTGATCCGTCGCGCCGGTGAGCAGGGCTGCAAAGAGGCCGTTATCGGTATGGCCCACCGCGGTCGTCTCAACGTGCTGATCAACGTGCTGGGCAAGCGCGCGCAGGATCTGTTCGACGAGTTTGCCGGCAAGCATGGCGAATCCTGGGGTACCGGTGATGTGAAGTACCATATGGGCTTCTCCTCCGACTTCGCCACCCCGGGTGGCAACGTCCACCTAGCGCTGGCGTTCAACCCCTCTCACCTCGAGATCGTCAACCCCGTGGTCATCGGCTCGGTCCGTGCCCGCATGGATCGTCGCGGTGACAAGGATGGCTCCAGCGTGTTGCCCATCACTATTCACGGTGACTCGGCCATGGCCGGTCAGGGCGTGGTGGCCGAGACCTTCAACATGTCCCAGACCCGCGCCTATGGTGTCGGCGGGACGGTGCGCATCGTCATCAACAACCAGGTTGGTTTCACCACCTCCTATATCCGTGACCTGCGCTCCACCGAATATTGCACCGACATCGCCAAGGCGGTGCAGGCGCCGGTGCTGCATGTCAACGGGGATGATCCGGAAGCCGTGGTGCTGGTGACCCAGATTGCGCTGGATTACCGCAATACCTTCAAACGCGACGTGGTGATCGAGCTGGTCTGCTACCGTCGTCACGGCCACAACGAAGCGGATGAGCCGAGCGCGACCCAGCCTTTGATGTACCAGAAGATCAAGCAGCACCCGACCCCGCGCAAGATCTACGCCGATCAGCTGGTGGCCGAGGGGAGCCTCGCTCAGGAGCGGGCGACCGAACTGGTCAACGTGTATCGTGAAGCGCTGGATCGCGGTGAGCGGGTGAGCAAGGAGTGGCGGCCGATGGAGCTACACTCCGTCGACTGGACGCCGTATCTGGGCCACGACTGGAACATGGCCTATGAGAGTGCCGTGCCGATGGATCACCTCAAGAGCCTCGGCGAGCGGGTGAGCCAGTATCCGGCAACCCACGTGCTGCAGCGTCAGGTCGAGAAGATTTACGAAGACCGCCGTCTGATGGCAGCGGGCGAGAAGCTGGTGGATTGGGGCTTTGCCGAGACCCTGGCCTACGCCACTCTGGTGGACAAGGGTTCCCGCATCCGCTTTACCGGTGAAGACTCCGGCCGTGGCACCTTCTTCCACCGCCACGCCGTGCTGCACAGCCAGACCGATGCCAGCACCTACACCCCGCTGTGCAACCTGCACGACGAGCAGGGCCCGTTCGAGGTGTATGACTCTGTGCTGACCGAGAACGCGGTACTGGCCTTTGAATATGGTTACGCCAGCGCCGAGCCGGCTGGCCTCACCATATGGGAAGCCCAGTTCGGCGATTTCGCCAACTGTGCCCAGGTAGTGGTGGATCAGTTCCTCTCCTCCGGTGAGCAGAAGTGGGGCCGGATGTGCGGCCTGACCATGTTGCTGCCGCACGGTTACGAGGGGCAGGGCCCGGAGCACTCCTCCGCCCGTCTGGAGCGTTATCTGCAGATGTGCGCCCAGCACAACATGCAGGTGTGCGTGCCCTCAACCCCGGCGCAGGTGTTCCATATGCTGCGTCGTCAGGTGGTACGTCCGATGCGCCGTCCGCTCATCGTGATGACGCCCAAATCCCTGCTGCGCCACCCGCTGGCGGTGAGCAAGCTCGAAGAGCTGGCGGAAGGCACCTTCCAGAACGCCATTGGCGAGATCGACGCGCTGGATCCGAAAGCGGTCAAGCGGGTGGTCTTCTGTTCCGGCAAGGTCTACTACGACCTGCTCGAAGCCCGTCGCAAGGCGGAGCAGAAGGATGTGGCGATCGTGCGTATCGAACAGCTCTACCCCTTCCCGGAAGAGGAAGTGCGCGCCATTCTGGACGATTACAGCCACGTCACCGATTTTGTCTGGTGTCAGGAAGAGCCGCAAAACCAGGGCGCCTGGTACTGCACCCGTCACAACTACGATGACGTGCTGCCGACCGGAGCCACCCTGCGTTATGCCGGTCGTCCGGCGTCCGCCTCACCGGCGGTTGGTTACATGTCCGTCCATGCCAAGCAGCAGAAAGCCTTGGTGGAAGATGCCCTTACTCTGGCCTAAGCCCTGAACAAGAAGTAACAAGGAACTGATTAGATGACTATCGAGATCAAGGTACCGGATCTGCCGGAATCAGTGGCGGATGCCACCATTGCCACCTGGCACAAGAAGCCGGGTGATCTGGTTGCCCGTGATGAAGTGCTGGTCGACATCGAGACCGACAAGGTGGTGCTGGAAGTACCGGCACCGCAAGCTGGCGTGCTGGGCGACATCCTGCAGGCAGAGGGGGCGACCGTCCTCTCCCGCCAGCTGATTGCCACCATCAAGGCGGCTGCCGTAGCCGGTGAAGAGACCAAGGAGAAGCCGGCCGAAGCGGTGGCCGATGATGGCGCCGATGGCCTGAGTCCCTCGGTGCGTCGTCTGATTGGCGAGCACGACATCGACGTGGCCAAGCTGACCGGCACCGGCAAGGGCGGTCGCATCACCAAGGATGATGTGGAAGCCTACATCAAGGCCCTGAGCAAGCCTGCAGCCGCCGCTCCCGTTGCTGCGGCTCCGGTCGCTCCGGTTGCCGCACTGGCCGGTCGCAGCGAGAAGCGGGTACCGATGACCCGTCTGCGTAAGCGCATCGCCGAGCGTCTGCTGGAAGCGAAAAACACCACCGCCATGCTGACCACCTTCAACGAGGTCAACATGAAGCCCATCATGGATCTGCGCAAGCAGTACGGCGAGATCTTCGAGAAGAAGCACGGCATCAAGCTCGGCTTTATGTCCTTCTACGTGAAGGCGGTGGTGGAGTCCCTCAAGCGCTATCCGGAAGTGAACGCGGCGCTCGATGGTGATGACGTGGTTTATCACAACTACTTCGACGTCAGCATCGCCGTCTCTACCCCCCGTGGTCTGGTGACGCCGGTGCTGCGCGACTGCGACAACATGAGCCTGGCGGACATTGAGAAGGCCATCAAGGATCTGGCGGGCAAGGGCCGTGACGGCAAGCTGACCGTGGATGAACTGACTGGCGGCAACTTCACCATCACCAACGGTGGCGTGTTCGGCTCCCTGATGTCCACCCCGATCATCAACCCGCCCCAGAGCGCCATTCTGGGCATGCACAAGATCCAGGATCGCCCGATGGCCGTTGACGGCAAGGTCGAGATCCTGCCGATGATGTATCTGGCGCTCTCCTACGATCACCGTCTCATCGACGGACGCGAATCGGTAGGCTTCCTGGTCTCCGTCAAGGAGCTGCTGGAAGACCCGACCCGTCTGTTGCTGGACGTCTAAGCCTGTGGCACCCGGGCAAGGGGTTTGCGCCCCGAGCCGGATGTGCTGCTGGACGTTTGAGTAATACCCGAGCGATTGAAAGATAACGAGGGGCCGCCCAGGCCCCCTTCACAGGGGATTGAGAAACACCAGCCCCGGACGGAAATACCTACAACACGGATAGAGCATCTATGAATCTGCATGAATATCAGGCAAAACAGCTGTTTGCCGAGTATGGCCTGCCGGTCTCCGAAGGTTATGCCTGTGCTACCCCACAAGAAGCGGCCGAAGCGGCCGACAAGATTGGCGGCAATACCTGGGTCGTCAAATGCCAGGTACACGCCGGTGGCCGCGGTAAAGCGGGCGGCGTGAAAGTGGCCAAGAGCAAGGACGAGATCCGTGCTTTTGCCCAGAACTGGCTTGGCAAAAATCTGGTGACCTACCAGACCGATGCCAACGGCCAGCCGGTCACCAAGATCCTGGTGGAATCTTGCACCGACATCGCCAAAGAGCTCTACCTGGGCGCCGTGGTTGACCGTGGTTCGCGCCGCGTGGTCTTCATGGCCTCGACTGAAGGTGGCGTGGATATCGAGAAGATTGCCCACGAAACCCCCCATCTGATCCACAAGGCGGCTATCGATCCGCTGGTGGGTCCGCAGGCTTATCAGGCCCGCGAACTGGCCTTCAAACTGGGTCTGGTCGGCGATCAGATCAAACAGTTCACCAAGATCTTCATGGGTCTGGGCCAGATGTTCCTGGATTGCGATTTCGCGCTGCTGGAGATCAACCCGCTGGTGATCACCGCGCAGGGCAACCTGCACTGCCTGGATGGCAAGATCAACATCGACGCCAACGCACTGTATCGTCAGCCCAAGCTGCGCGAGATGCACGACCCGTCACAAGATGACCCCCGCGAAGCGCACGCCGCCCAGTGGGAGCTCAACTATGTGGCCCTCGATGGCAACATCGGCTGCATGGTCAACGGCGCGGGTCTGGCCATGGGCACCATGGACATCGTCAACCTGCACGGCGGCAAGCCGGCCAACTTCCTTGACGTCGGCGGCGGCGCCACCAAGGAACGGGTAACCGAGGCGTTCAAGATCATCCTCTCCGACAGCAACGTCAAAGCGGTGCTGGTCAACATCTTTGGCGGCATCGTGCGCTGCGACATGATCGCGGAAGGCATCATAGGTGCGGTCAAGGAAGTGGGGGTCAAGGTGCCCGTCGTGGTCCGTCTGGAAGGCAACAACGCCGAGCTGGGTGGTATCAAGCTGGCCGAGAGCGGCCTCAACATCATTGCGGCCAAGAGTCTGACCGATGCCGCGCAGCAAGTCGTCAAAGCAGCGGAGGCCAACTGATGAGCGTACTGATCAACAAGGACACCCGAGTCATCTGCCAGGGCTTTACCGGCGGTCAGGGTACTTTCCACTCCGAGCAGGCGCTCTCCTATGGTACCCAGCTGGTGGGCGGCGTCTCTCCGGGTAAGGGCGGCACCACCCATCTGGGCCTGCCGGTGTTCAACACCGTCCGTGACGCGGTCGAAGCGACCGGCGCTACTGCCTCCGTCATCTATGTGCCGGCACCTTTCTGCAAGGACGCGATCCTAGAGGCGATCGACGCGGGCATCAAGCTCATCGTCACCATCACCGAAGGCATCCCGACGCTGGATATGCTGGACGTCAAAGTGAAGCTGCAAGAGACCGGCGTGCGGATGATCGGCCCCAACTGCCCAGGTGTGATCACTCCGGGTGAGTGCAAGATCGGCATCATGCCGGGCCACATTCACAAGCCGGGCAAGGTGGGTATCGTCTCCCGCTCCGGCACCCTGACCTACGAAGCGGTCAAGCAGACCACTGACGAGGGCTTTGGCCAGTCCACCTGCGTCGGTATCGGTGGCGACCCCATCCCGGGTTCCAACTTTATCGACATTCTGGAAATGTTCCAGAACGACCCGCAGACCGAAGCGATCGTGATGATCGGCGAGATCGGCGGCAACGCCGAGGAGGACGCGGCTGCCTATATCAAGGCCCACGTCACCAAGCCGGTGGTCTCCTATATCGCCGGTGTTACTGCCCCTCCCGGCAAGCGGATGGGCCACGCTGGCGCCATCATCTCCGGTGGCAAGGGTACTGCCGCCGAGAAGTTTGCCGCGCTGGAAGATGCTGGCGTGAAAACCGTCCGCTCCTTGGCCGATATCGGCAAGGCCCTGCGCGAAGTGACCGGCTGGTAATTCCTGTTAGCCCGTTATCTCTAATAAAAGTGCCGCCCGATGGGCGGCTTTTTATGCCTAATAATAGAACATCATTATCTATTCTCGCGAATTAAAGAATATGTTTTGCCTTGGGAAAAAGGATATATGGAAATTTCATTGCTTGCAGATCATCCGCATCATATATCGACAATAGTCGGCTGGTATTTCGATGAATGGGCCTCTCATGTGCCCGGCGTTACGAAAGAGATGGTACGTAAAAAGGTTGAAGTCACAGCTTTAAATAGAGATATCCCATTTAGCTTGGTGGCGCATGACGATAGAGAACTGGTTGGAACATTGGAGATTAAAATTCAGGAAAATAAAAATCACCCTGAATATGAGTTCTGGATTGGTGGTATCTATGTTTCAGCAGTACACCGCAGAAAAGGTATCGCTAAAAAATTGATGAATGTTGCCAGGAATATGGCTGTTTCCCGTGGTGTTGCGACACTCTACTTGCAGTGTGAAACACATAATGTTGGCTTCTATCGTGAGCAAGGCTTCAACGCAATACATAAATCAACCCACGGTCACTGGGAAACGACCATTATGGTATGGCATGCCATCACATAAATATGCCTATAAATCTGTTTTACGGCTTAACCACATCCTTATTTATTCCGCTTTTGTTGGCGCAATAATGCGCACTTGATATTTGACGTCACAAGTTGAGGCGATGAGGTGCTAACATTTTTATGGCCGCGCTCTCGGTGCTTGGAGGAAACAATGAGGTGGTTTTTTCTGCTGTTTATCATGATGCTTGTTGTGGTTGGCAACGCAGCAATTTTTGATAATTCTTCATCTACCAAAGTATTGGTGACATTGCGTTTAACCTGATCCCGTTATCTTTGCTTATGTTCTGGTTTGGATTTTATTTTTTCTGATGGAGATAAGCGCGCCCAGTTACTTGTGGTTGGTCATGTGCTGCTTGTCTTTTTTGTCGGCGCTGGATTTTTGCTTATCGGCACCAATATTGTTTTGGCTGACACATGTGAAATAGTGACATTTAGTAGGAGAACGGGTGGTCTTCTCTGGAAATTTGCAAACTATATACAGTTGATGGGGTATTGTCAGGAGCTGGTGGGCATTGCCGTGTTCGGAATTATTATCTCTTATTCTAACGCTAGACTTTTTTGGGGTTGGTGCTTTCACGTTAATCATTTAAAAAAATAAGGATGTTGTCATTAATCATAAACCTATTTAACAAGACAATGGCTTTCTGTTATCACTTCACATAACTCCCTAACGATGACACTAACGTATTAACTGTTTTTATTAGGGAGTATATTTTCGTATGTCAGGATTCGTATCGTTCTTCGACCCTAGAGACTTATGATTAGTTTTTACTTGCTACGGATTGTAAGGGTGGAGTGGACTTATTCAGTTGTTTTGCTTTTCTTTTGTCTCTAACCCAAATAACTGAACCATTTGTTTTTTTCATCTCGAAGAGATCGATGGACTGGAATAGATCGCTCAGCTTTCTAAATCCGTAGTTTCGTTGATCAAATGAAGCATGGTTTGAAATGTGGTTGCCAATCTCACCAAGCATAGCCCAGCCATCATCTTCGCCAATAGCATCTATTGCCTGCCGGAGTAAATTGATGAGTTTTGTGTCACCCTTTATGTTTTTACTTTGTTTTTGAATGGGTAGCTCCAGCACTGGCTCGGCATCCAGATATAGAAATCGAGAACAACTATTAACGAATGGTAATGGTGCTTTCCGTTCTCCAAATCCGATGACAAATTTCCCATCAGCAAGTGTTCTGGTAACTAAAGGTGTAAAATCACAATCCGATGATACAAGGCATATTATGTCAATATCCTTTGTATATATTACGTCCATTACATCAATGACTAATGCCATGTCTGTCGCATTTTTACCCTTTGTTAAATCAAATTGTTGTACTGGTTGTATGGCATAGTCGTGTAGGACATCTTCCCATGGTTTAAGATTAGGGTTTTTCCAGTTACCATATGCTTTTCTAATATTTACAACGCCGTATCTAGCTAATTCTGAAAGAACTATGTCTATTTTACCTGCGGGTGCATTATCAGCATCAATAAATACGGCTATTTTTTCTTTATCTTTCATAAAGGCCTCCGTGCTATTTAATTATTTTATGCGCTGTGACTCCATTACAGCACTTAGCCCTCAATGCGAGCAGTAAAACATATCCAGACGCTTGGGGTCATGTAGTATGCCACAAGTATTTTGGACTGCCAGTGTTGAACCTCTCAATATTAGGAGTCTTCTTAAGAAAAAACTCCGCAATAAAAATACCGACCCTTGGGTCGGTATTATCATTCTGTTCGCAGCTGATGACTTGTCTTACTACCAGAGTCCTACTGGTTAAAGATGGTTTGCCCGCGAAAGACGGTCTGGACTACCTGGGTATCGGCGATCTGCTCCGGCTTGCCGGCGGCGACCAGCTGGTAGAGATCCCGATCCAGCACGATAAAGTCGGCCGATTTGCCCGCCTCGATCGAGCCGCTGATAGCCTGCTGGCGCACCGCGCGGGCGCCATTGATTGTGTAGGCCGCCAGCATTTCGTCAAGGGTGATGCGCTGGCTGGCGCGATAATCATCGCCGCTTTGGGGAGCCTTGATGATCCCGGTCGCCATATTTTCGAAGGGGCGGGGATCCCGGCTGTCGACCGGGGCATCGCTGCCTGCGACCAGTATGGCCCCCGCCTTGCGCGAACTCTCGACCGGGTAGAGGGCTCCGTGCAGATAGCCGAGGGGATCATAGAGGGCATCGCTCAGGGATTGGCCCACCCGGGTCGGCTGGATAAAGGAGGCAACCAGCATGTCGTAGGCCAGTTGGGGGGAGGTCCAGGCATAGGTAAAGGTGAGGTAGAGCCCAAGCTCGCCGAGCCGTTTTTGATCATCGGGATGGACCACCTGCAGGTGGGCCAGGGTGTGGGGAATGCCGCTATCACCGTTGCTGGCGCGGGCGGCGGTGAGGGCATCCAGCGCCGTGCGGGTGGTGCGATCACCGATGCTGTGCATATGGATGCTGAAGCCTGCCTTGTCCAGCGCCCCTATATAGCGGGTGAGGTCGGCCTCCCGGTAGTTGACGATCCCGTTGTTGCCGGACTCCTCGCTGTCGGCTGTGATGGTCACTTCATCGGTAGCCGGGTCTCTGGCCAGATGGGGGGTGTGGTAGTTTGCCAGCATGCCGGCATTGGGCAGGAAGGGGGGGGTTGTGAAGGGATCCCCTTCCAGCACACCGTCGAGGAAGATCTTGACCGCATCGGCCTTGATCAGCGGGTTGTTGGCAAAGGATTCTCTCACCTGGCTGGCCTTGGCAAGATGCCCCTCTATATCGAGTTTGCCCTGATAATCATCATCGCTAAAGCAGGTGGCGGCCGTGACACGCATATGCAGCAGGTCCCGTGACTGCATGGTGAGTAGTCGCTGGCGGATAAAGTCGGTGGCGCAGGCATCCTGAATGCTGGTGATACCGCGAGAGGCCATCAGCTCGGCAATGGCGGGCAGGATCTGGTCGTATTGGCTGGCTGCCTGCTCATCACTGGCGCTCAGAACGCCGCTATCGGGCACTGGAATGGCGCTGCGGGCCGTGTCACGCACCACTCCGCTGGTCAGGTCGACATAGGGGATAAAGGGCTCGAAGACCCCGCCGGGGGCCAGCGTAGTTCCATTGAAGCCGATTGTGTTGCCGTCGTTATCCTGCGCCATGGCAAGGGCGCGGGAGTTGTAGGCACTGGCATGGCCATCGACCCCGGCCAGCACCACCGGATTGTCGGGGGCGGCGGCATCGAGGGCTGCCAGCAGGGTGGCATGGCTGGCGGTTGCCGTATTGCCCTCGTAGGGAGACCACTGGTTGACTACCAGCCACTCCCCCGGTTTGGCCGCATAGCGGGGCAGGCATGTGCTGATCTTGGCGGCCAGCTGATCCAGAGTGACGGGTTTGCCATCGAGATCGCACATGTCCAGCGCCACCGTACCGAGCAGATGGATATGGTTGTCATGCAGGCCGGGCAGTACCATTCGGCCTTGCAGATCCACCACCCGGGTGGTGGGGTGCTTGAGCGCTTCGGCCCCCTCCTGGTTGCCCACATAGATAAACTGGCCGTCACTGACCATCATGGCCTCGGCTACCTGACGCTGCCCATCCTGGGTGTGGATCTTGCCGTTGAGATAGAGGGTCGTTGCCCCATTCGTATCATTGGTGTCACTTCGGCAGCCACCGAGCAGGCCTGCGGCCAACAGGAGGGTGATGCCAAATCGGGTTGAGGTATGTTTGCTATCCATTGCACTGCTCTCCTTGGGTTAAATGCAGTAATTACTGCAGATCTGAGCAGATATGTTTATTGCAGCTATTCTGAAAAAATCCAGTAATTACTGCATTTATTTAACTTTTTGTTTACCTTGTCTCATGGATGTCAATGAGCCACTACCGGTCGTGACCCGGGCAAAGAGGGGACCTCAGTGGTTCGAAGGAGAGAAGATGTCAGAACAACGAGTGCCTGCCGCCCTGCATATGCGGCGTCAGCCCCGGCAGCAGCGCAGTCAGGAGGTGGCGAGTCGCATTGAACAGGCCACCCTGCTGTTGCTGCAGGAGCGAGGTTTTGCCGCCCTCAACACCAATGCCATTGCTGATCGGGCCGGTGTCGGGATCAAATCGCTCTACCACCTCTATCCCAACAAGGAGGCGATCATTTGCCGTCTCGCTATGGGGTGGCTGGCAGCTGTCTGTGAGGCACAAGAGCAGATCCGAACCCAGGCGACCAGTTGGCCGCACGTGCTGGTGCTGCTGGATCTTGCACTTGAAGAGCTTGAGCGTCGCTTTGTCGGCTATGGTGCCTTGTGGCACGCCATGGATCTCATCCCCGAACTGCACGTGGTCGAGCAGGAGCACGAGCGGCGCCAGATTGACTTCTGGTCATCCCTGCTGCGCGACTTTGGCTGCCGCTGGCCGGAGGCTGAGCTCACGAGTCTGGTGCGCTACTTCTATCGCACCGCCGATGTGACCAAGCAGTGCACCCGTGGTGATGGGGAGGCGGGCCAGAGGATGTGGTTGCTGCATCGTCGCTGGAGCGAGCAGCTGATCGCCGCCGCTATTGCCGAGTCCGACCCGGCACGGGTGTGGCAGGCAAGGCCAGCCCTGCTTATTGGCACGGAAGTACAGGCAAAGGCGGCGCCATAACAGGCGCCGCAAGGTGTGCGGGTCGGCGCTTTGCTTGTTGCAGTCAGACGGGGCTGAACCGTGCGGGATTGGCGTCAGCGCGCTTACTTGTCTGCCTTGCCAGCGGCATCGGCAAGTTTGGCCAGCTGTTTGTCATACCAGGCCACCGGGCGGTTCTCATCTTCCGCCCGCTCCTTGCGCCGGATGGCATTGCGTACCGCCATGGCGCCCAGCCAGCGAAATGGCTCGGGCGGAAAATAGCCGCGCGGGCCGCTTACCAGAGCGCAGTCACGCCACGGTTTGTCCTCCTCCCTCACCTCGTCTCTCACCAAGGCCGCCAGGATCTGGCCACCCATCCAGCTCTGAGCCACTCCGTTGCCAGAGTAGCCGAGGCCATAGACGATATTGGGCTGCCCTCGCCAGTGGCCGAAGAAGGGGAGGCCATCTACCGAGCGGTCGGAGGCGCCGCACCAGCTGGCGGCGATGGGCACCTCTTTGAGTGCCGGAAAGAAGCGGCGCAGGGTGCGGGTGAGGGGGGCAAGATAACGGCTCGGCGCATCGAACTCGGCCAGATGGCGGTTGGCAAAGGCGAAGGTGTTGCCCCCCTTGCCCAGCATCAGCCGCCCTTGCGGGGTGGAGCGGTAGTAATGGACAAAGGTGCGGCCATCCACCACGGAGCGGCCGTGCGCAAGCTGCTGGGCGGCCAGTGCATCCGGCGCGGGGTCGGTTATCACCATATCGGAGGAGACCAGCACGATACTGCGGCGAAACTCGCGAAAGTGCTGCACCATGGCGCTGTTGAGGGCCAGCACCACTTTGCGGGCGCGCACCTCCCCCTGCGGCGTTTGCACCCGCGCCGGCTGACCCGCTTCGAGGCGCTGCATGGGGGAGTGCTCATAAACCTCGACCCCCAGTTCCCGCGCCACCCGCAGCAGGCCGCGCACCAAGAGCGCCGGTTGTACCGAACCGGCGTGGGGGCTATAGAGCCCCTCCAGATGAACGTGGGAGCCGCTCTGGCTCGCCAGTTCACCCTCTTCAATCGCCTGCCACTGGTTAAGGTTGGCTCGCTGTAGCTCCCGCAATACCGGCTCCATCAGGCCGCGCTGCGCCTCGCTGGTAGCGGTGTAGCAGGTGCCCTCGACCCTCAGCTGTGCCTCTATGTTGTGCGTTTCGCAGAAGCGGGCGATCTCGTGCACCGCCTGCTCGGATCTTTGCACCAGCCAGGCGGCCTGCCGCTCGCCAAAGAGGCGCTTTAAGGTCAGGTATTTGGCCGACCAGGTGAGCAAACAGCCGCCGTTGCGCCCGGAGGCGCCGCTGCCGCAGCGATCTTTTTCCAGCACTATGACGTGCAGGTGGGGCTCGGCCTGTTTAAGGGCAATGGCGCTCCACAGCCCGGTAAAGCCGCCGCCGACGATGCAGACATCGACCTCGTGGTTGCCGACTAGGGGCGTGGGCGGCGCGGGCTGTTCGGCGGCGAGCGCCTCGGCCAGCCAGAAGGGGATAGTGGACATGATGACTCCTCGATAAGGTTATTGGTGGCGCCAGCGCTGGGTGCGATCCAGCAGGGCGCGGCTCAAAAAGAGCTGGAGCAGCTTGACGGTGGCGGCGGCCAGCAGGATCAGGGTGGCCATGGCGGCTGCTGCTGCGGTGTCGCCGGAATCCTCCATATTGAGCACGGCGATGGAGGCGAGCACGCTGTCGCTCGAGTAGAGGAAGATCACCGCCGAGGTGGTGGTCATGGCGTTGACGAACAGATAGATGAAGATCTCCAGCAGCGCCGGTAGGGAGGCGGGCAGGGTGACTCGCCAGAACGCCTTCCAGAGCGGAATGCGCAATGAGATGGCCACCAGCTCCAGCTCCTTGGGCAGTTGCTTGAGGCTGGTCAGCGCCGTCATATGACCCACCGTGTAGTAGTGGATGACGCAGGAGAGCACCATCAGCGGCAGAGTGCCATAGAGGCTGCCAAAGAGTGGATTGCCGTTGAAAAAGAAGATGTAGCCGAGCCCCAGCACCATGCCGGGTACCGCCAGCGACAGCATGGCGAGCAGATGCAGCAACTGGCGAAGCCATGGGAAGTGGCGTCCCTTCTCCTGCGCCCAGGCCAGCACCATCACCAGCACGGTACCGATAAGCGCGGTATAGAGGCCCAACTGCAAGGTGTTGGTAAAGGGCTGCCAGCCATAGACGCTATTGCTGTCAAAGGCGTAGTGATCGAGCGTCAGCCCGAGGTTGTAGGGCCAGAACTGCACCAGGGAGCCGTAAACCGCCATCCCGACCAGTGCCAGAAACAGCAGGGCCCAGAGCGTGCACCAACCGAGCGCCAGCAGATCCCGCAGCCGATGGGGTTTGGGTTGATAGGGCACCGCCTTGGTGCTGCTCTGCTCCTGCATCTTGCTGCGCACTCTGTGCTCCAGCGCAAAGCTCAAGAGCGCCGGCAGCAGCAGAGTGACGCTGGCAACGGCGCCCAGCGAGAAGTTCTGCATCCCGATCACCTGCCGGTAGATGTCGGTAGCCAGCACGCTGTACTGGCCGCCAATCACCTTGGCTACCCCGAAGTCACAGATGGTGAGGGTGAAGACGGCGATGGCGGCGCTGAGCAGGCCATAACGGGCGGTAGGCAGGGTGACGGTGACAAAGGTGCGCCAGCCGCTGCTGCCGAGCACCCGGGAGGCTTCATAGAGGCGGGCATCGCTCTGGCCGAGCGCAGTGATAAGGATCATCAGGGCGTGGGGGAAGCACCAGAAGCCCAGACCAATGACGATGCCGATGGGGCCGTAGATGCTCTCGCCGCCGAGCAGCCCCTTGGCGATCCCCTGATTGCCAAACCAGTAGACCAGACTGATGGCGGGCAGCAGGGAGGGCATCAACAGCGGGATCAAACCGATGAGGCGAAACAGGGGCTTGCCCGGCATACAGGTGCGGGTGAGGGCATAGGCGTAGCCAAAGGCGATGGTCACCACCAGCGCGGTGATCAGCACCCCTAGCCAGAGGGTGTTGCCGATGGTGCGCCCCAGATGAGGTGAGTCGAAGTAGGCGCTGAAGTTGGCAAGGCCCACCCAGAGGCCGTTCTCATCCTGCAGGCTCTTTTGCAACATGGTGAGCAGCGGCAGCAGCAAGCCGCCGGTGAGCAGGGCGATGCCGAGCGCAAGCAGGAACAGTTGCAACAGCTGATCCCGGCTCCAGCCGCGACAGAGCCGCTGCCAGCGAGAGTCTTGGCGGGCTGTCACTGGTGGCAGCAGGGAGGAGGTCGCGAAGGGGGCTGTCATGGGCGATCTCCTTCAAACAGCTGCATCGCCCCGGCAGGCCAGTGCAGCGAGCAGCGCATGCCGCTGCGCCAGCCACCCTGTTCGTGGCGGGGTAGCTCGTGGGTCGGGCGCTCCACCAGGATCTGCTGCGGGCCCAGATAGGTGTCGGCGGTGCAGATAAGACGCTGGGCAGCGCCGAGAAACTCCACCTGATCGATGGTTGCTTCAACGCCATGTTGGCCAAGATACGGCTCGCTCGGCGCACTCAGGGTGATCGCCTCGGGGCGGATCGCCACCTGCAATTTGCTGCCGGCAGAGGCCTGGTTGGCAAGTGTCAGCGGTTGTTCGTTGAGGCGCACCTGAGTGGGGCTCAGCACCAGGGTCTCGAGGAAGTTCATGGTGCCTACAAAGCTTGCCACGAAACGGCTGGATGGCTGGTGGTAGATCTCCTGCGGAGTGCCCACCTGTACGATGCGGCCGCCCTCCATCACCACGATGCGATCGGCCATGGTCAGCGCCTCTTCCTGATCGTGGGTCACCATGATGGTGGTGATGCCAAGGCGCTGCTGCAGGGCGCGGATCTCGCTACGAAGATGGGTGCGCACCAGCGCATCCAGGGCGCTGAGCGGTTCGTCCAGCAGCAGTAGGCCGGGGGAGAGGGCCAAGGCCCGGGCCAGCGCCACCCGCTGCTGCTGGCCGCCTGAGATCTGGCTCGGGTATTTGTGGGACTGGGCAGTGAGATCCACCAGCCCCAGCCAGTGGTCCACCCGCTCCTTGATGAGATCCCGCGCCAGCCCCTGATTCTCAAGCCCGAAGGCGATGTTCTGGGCCACCGTCAGGTTGGGGAAGAGGGCGTAGGACTGAAACACGATGCCAAAATCGCGCTCCTGGGGCGGCAGGCGAGAGATATTGCGACCCCCTTGCCAGATCTCGCCGCTGTCCGGCAGATCCAGCCCGGCGATGGCTCTGAGCAGGGTGGTTTTGCCGCAGCCGGAGGGGCCGAGAAAGCAGATAAACTCCCCCGGCTCAATGGTCAGAGAGATCCCTTTAAGGGCCTGAAAAGCACCGAACTGCTTGTTGAGATGTTGAATGTCCAGATAGGGCTGGGTCATGGTTCGACTCGCTACTGATTTGGTATATACCAGTTTGCGGGTGAAGTGTGACGGTCAGGTGATCGGGGGATGACAGCTTGATGACAGTCAAATGAGATCGGGTCGCCAACAAGTGGCTGGGCACTGTGCGAATGGACTAAGCATCGCTAATTGAAGGCAATGCAAACTCGGGAAGTTAAAACCAAAAAGCGAAGGCCAACAGCTGTTGGCCTTCGACTGGCAGTTTATTGGCAGCGGTGTGTCTGGCGTGAACAAATCGCCGCCCTTCACGCTTACTGTTTGGCTTCGGTCTTGCCGTCGAAGCTGGCGCTCCACTGGGCCAGGATGGCGTTACGCTCGCGGGCTGCCCAGCTAAAGTCGTTGTCGATCATCTGGCCTTTGATATCCGCCGGATAGCCCGCTCTCGGTTGGGCCACATCGGGGATGGCGACCACGGCGAACGATTTGTTGTAGAGGGCGTTGGCCTGTTCGGTGGCGGCAAAGTCGAGCAGCTGTTTGGCGGCATCCAGCTTGGGGGTGCCTTTGATGATGGCGGCAGCTTCCATATCCCAACCTGACCCCTCTTTCGGGAACACCACCTCGATGGGGGCACCCTTGGCCTTGAGGCTGGTGGCCGGGAAGTCGAAGGAGATCCCGATCACCGTCTCGCCGCTGGCGGCCAGCTTGCAGGGGGCGGAGCCCGAGTGGGTGTAACGGTCGATGTTCTGGTGCAGGCCGTTCATGAATTGCCAGCCCTGCTGCTCGCCCATGGTCTGCAGCCAGCCAGCAACGCTCAGGTAACCGGTGCCGGAGGAGCTGGGGTTGGGCATGATCACCTTGCCCTTGTAGATGGGCTTGGTGAGGTCGGCCCAGCTGGTGGGGGCCGGGATCCCCTGTTTCTCCGCCTCTACCTTGTTGAAGCAGATGGCGCTGAAGAAGGCGTCCAGACCGATCCAGTGCGGCTCGGCCTTGCTGTCGCGAAAGCGGCTGTCGAGCTTCTCCAGTCCTTTCGGTGCATAGGCATTGAGCATCTGCTGCTGATCGAGCTGCATCAGGCTGGTGGCGGCCAGTCCCCATACCACATCCGCTTTGGGCTGGGCTTTTTCTGCCAGCAAGCGGGCGGTGACAACGCCGGTGGAGTCACGCACCCACTTGATGTTGATGTCCGGATGCTGGCGTTCGAACGCGGTTTTCAGCTCGTTGAGCTGCTCCGGTTCGAAGGCGGTGTAGACGGTGAGATCGGTCGCGGCCAGTGCCGGGGCGGTCATGGCAGCCAGCACGGCGGCGGCCAGCAGATGGGTTCCCTGTTTCATCCTCTTCTCCAGTTAAATTGGTTTGGTATAAACCAGATTGGTCGAGAGAGAGGCTAGGGGATCTTTATGACGTGACCGTGACAGCCCCGTGACGTTTTGCCGTTCCTGATTTATCCGTGACTAATCCTGGGTATCCACCTCGATCTCCAGACTGTCGTGACGCCAGTACTCCAGATCGAAGTCGAGCACCCGTCCGTGCTGATCGAAGTTGAGCCGCTCGAGGCGCAGGGCGGGTAGGCCAGCGGTGGCCCCCAGCGCCTTGGCCACTTCGTCCGGCAGGGCGGTGGGGAAAAAGCGCACCTGCATGCGGGCGTAGTGGAGATCGTAATGGGCTTGGTAGATCTCGGTCAGGCTGCCGTTGAGATCCAGCGCCAGCAGGCCGGGCACCCGCTCGGGCAGGCAGTGGTTCTCGCAGTAGCAGATGGCGCGCCCGTTGGCGTAGCGCAGTCGCTTGAGCAAAAAGAGGCTGTCAAACGGCTTGAGCTGCAGTTGCGCCATCAACGCGGGCGGCACCGCCTGGCGGCTTTTCTCCAGCAGCTCGGTGTGCGGTTCTCCTCCTTGCTCCCGCACTATCTGGTGAAAGTTGGAGGTGCGTCTGGGGTTCAAGCGAAAGCGCGGCGGGGTGACGAACCAGCCGCGGCGATCCTCCCGATAGATAAGGCCGTTCGCCTCCAGCTGCACCAGCGCCTCGCGGATGGTGACTCTTGTTGTGCCATAGAGTTCCCCCAGCAGCCGCTCGGAGGGGAGCTTGTCGTTGGGGGCCAGACCCCCTGCCAAGATCTGGTTGGCGAGGGCATCCTTGATCTGCAGATATTGCGGTTTGCTCATGAAAATCCCTGGTTATGCAATGAGTTGGGCAATGGGCTGGGCACAGGACAGGTCATCTGCCCGGTCGTTTCACGGCAACATCAACATGCGTTGGTAGATACCAGAATCGCCCCTGTTGTTCAGGCTTCCTAGATTATCGCGATCCCTGCGCTGAAAATGAATTTTTTGTTGCACGTAGCGCCACCCCTTTGACCTTGGCGGGGGAGTTACCCACAATGCGCTCATTCTGGTATATACCAATAGGAGCGAAATCATGATCCATATTCCTGCGGCCCCCGCCGCCGTCGATTACCTGCTGCTGACCCCGGGCCCCCTCTCGACCACCGCCACGGTGCGCGCCGCCATGCTGCAAGACAGCTGTACCTGGGATGCGGACTACAACCAAGGCGTGGTGGAGCCCATCCGCCGCGAGCTGGTGCGCCTCGCCACCGGCCCTGAATATGAAAGTGACTACAGCGCCGTCTTGCTGCAGGGCAGTGGCAGCTATGTGGTGGAGAGCGTACTGGGCTCGGCGATAGGCGTCGATGAGTGTCTGCTGATCATCAACAACGGCGCCTACGGTGCCCGCATGGGGGAGATGGCCCGTTGTCTTGGCCTGCGTCACCATGAGCTCGATTGCGGTGAGACCACCCGCCCCGAACCCGCCGCCATCGAGGCGATGCTGGCGCGCCACCCCGAGATCACCCATTTGGCCATGGTACATTGCGAGACCACCACCGGCATGCTCAATCCGCTCGATGAGGTGGCTGCGCTCTGCCAGCGCCGCGGCATCCGCCTGATCGTCGATGCCATGAGCAGCTTTGGCGGTATACCCATCGACATGGGACACCTTGGCATCGAGTTTCTCATCAGCTCGGCCAACAAGTGCATTCAGGGGGTGCCGGGCTTTGGCTTCGTCATCGCTCGCCGCGCCGCGCTGGTGGCCTGCGCCGGTCGCGCCCGCTCGGTCTCCCTCGACCTGCACGCCCAGTGGCAGACCATGGAGCAGCAGGGGGGCAAGTGGCGCTTTACCTCGCCCACCCATACTGTGCTTGCCTTTTCCCAGGCCCTGCGTGAGCTGGACGAGGAGGGGGGCATTGAAGCCCGTCATCAGCGCTACAGTGAAAATCAGCGTACGCTGGTGGCGGGGATGGCTGCGCTTGGCTTTGCGCCGCTGCTGCCAGAACAGTGGCAATCCCCCATCATCACCGCCTTCTACTCTCCGGCCCACCCTGACTACCGCTTCGCCGATTTCTACCAGCGGCTCAAGGCGCAGGGCTTTGTTATCTATCCGGGCAAGGTCTCCCAAGCCGATTGCTTCCGTATCGGCAATATCGGCGACGTGACCCCTGAGCGGGTGCGCGATCTGCTCGCCGCCATGGCCAGCGCCTGCTACTGGCAAGGGGACGCGCGATGACCAGCATGCTGGCTCAGGGTCGTGATCTGCGTGGTCGCGATTTGTATGACCATAAGCTGCACGGCAGTGGCCGCGCCGACAGCGAAGGGGATATCAACCTCGGCGAGGGGCGGGCGCGCTGGTGGGCGGGCCAGAGCGAAGATGTACAGGCCGGATTGGTGGAGGATAGCCGCTACTTTCTCCATCAGGCACTCTCCACCCCCTGTCTGGATTTGATCGAGGGGGCGCAGGGGAGCTGGTTGACCAGCGTATCGGGCAAGCGTTACCTCGATTTTCACGGCAACAGCGTTCATCAGCTGGGTCACGGTCACCCCAGGGTGGTGGCCGCGGTGCAGCAGCAACTCGCCGATCTGCCGTTCGCGCCCCGCCGCTACACCCATCAGGTTGCCATCGACTGCGCCCGCACCCTGGCCGAGCTGGCCCCGGGCGATCTCAACCGGGTGCTGTTCGCCCCCGGCGGCAGCGAGGTGGTGGGGATTGCCCTGAAGCTCGCCCGTTTCATCACCGGCAACAGCAAGGTGGTGTCCCTGTGGGATGCCTTTCACGGCGCCTCCCTCGATGCCATCTCGGTCGGCGGCGAGGCCTGTTTTCGCGCTGGTATGGGCCCCTTGATGGCCGGCGTGGAGCGCATCCCGCCGCCCACCCGTTATCGCGGTGTCTGGTATCGCGGGGAGGGGGATGACCTGCACTACGCCGATTATCTGGAGTACGTCATCGAGAAGGAGGGAGGCATCGGCGCCTTTATCGCCGAACCTATCCGCAACACCGATGTGCAGGTGCCCTCGAAGGCCTACTGGCAGCGGGTGCGGGAGATCTGCGATCGCCACAAGGTGCTGTTGATCGTCGACGAGATCCCCAATGCCCTGGGGCGCACTGGCCACTGGTTCAGCTTTGAAGAGTTCGGCATCGAACCCGACATCATCTGTCTGGGCAAGGGGTTGGGGGGCGGGGTGGTGCCGTTTGCGGCGCTCATCACCCGCGACCGTTTCAATCAGGCGGCAGCTATTTCGCTCGGTCACTACACCCACGAGAAGAGCCCCATCGGCTGCGCGGCGGCGCTCGCGACCATCGCTACCATCCGTGAAGAGGGATTGCTGGCAAAAGCGCAGGAGGATGGCCGCTTTATGGCGGCCGAGCTCGGCAAGTTGGCCGAGCGTCACCCGCTGATAGGACAAGTACGCGGTATCGGTATGCTCTGGGCGCTCGATCTGGTGGTCGATCACCAGAGTCGTGCCCGCAATAGCCAGGCCGCCGAGCGGCTGCTCTACCGCTGTCTGGAACTGGGGCTCAGCTTCAAGGTCTCTCAGGGCAATGTCATCCAGCTCTCGCCGCCGCTCAATATCGCCCGCGCCGATCTGGTGCGCGCCATCACCATTCTCGATCGCGCCCTTGGCGAGATCGCACTTTCACCGAAACAGGAACACCACCATGACTGACTTGCAGATTGCTGTAGACCCGACCACCGACGTGGAGGCGCTGATCCTCGATTGGGCTGGTACCGTCGTCGATTTTGGCTCCTTCGCCCCCACCTCCATCTTCGTCGAGGCCTTCGCCCGCGCCTATGACTTTCCCGTGACCCTGGATGAGGCGCGCCAGCCCATGGGCCTTGGCAAGTGGGATCATATCGCCGCGCTGGGCCGTCTGCCCTCGTTGGATGCGCGTTGGCAGGCCCGCTTCGGCCATCCTATGAGCCACGCCGAGGTGGACCACATTTATCACACCTTTATGCCGCTGCAGATTGCCGCCGTGACCCGCTTTGCCGCCCCCATCCCCGGCGTGTTGCCGGTGCTGGATGCTCTGCGGGAACAGGGACTGCGCATCGGCTCCTGCTCCGGTTATCCCCGTCCGGTGATGGAGGCGCTGGTGCCTGCGGCGGCCGCTCACGGCTATCGCCCGGATCACTGGGTCGCCACTGACGATCTCAAGGCAGGTGGTCGCCCCGGCCCCTGGATGGCGCTGGCCAACGTGATTGAGCTCGGAGTGAGCGCCGTGCATCGCTGCATCAAGGTGGATGACGCCGTGCCGGGTATCAGCGAAGGGCTTAACGCGGGCATGTGGACGGTGGGATTGTCGGTTTCCGGCAACGAATTTGGCGCCACCTGGGACGAGTTTGTCGCCATGAGCGAGCCGGAGATCGCCGCCCGGCGCGCACCGGCCGAGGCCAAACTGCGGGCGGCGGGTGCTCATTACGTCATCGACACTCTGGCGGATATCGCCCCGGTCGTTGCCGATATCAACCGCCGTCTGGCCGCTGGCGAACGACCTTAAGCGGGTGTCGAGATAAACCTGCCAAGGTGGCCCAATAACAAAACACCCCCGCATGGGGGTGTTTTGCATTGATTGGCATTGCGCAGTGCTTGGCAGGAAGAAGAAGGCGCTAACGTCCTGAAAAGATGCAACGGATCTGCCGGGCTAGCCACCCATCATTCGCGCGGTCTGAATTGCCTCGATCAGTGCGGCCCGGTTGATGCGGGGTCGCTCTTCATCGAGCAGTTGCTGCCATAGCGCAATGGCCTGACGGTAGCGACCATGCAGAAAGTGATCGGAGGCGAGCAGCATCAGGGCGCTCACTTCCCCCCCATCCTGCGTGAGGGCGCTCTCCAGTAGGCGGGTTGCCTCGGGAGTCAGCTGCTGGCCCGCCTGATAGTAGAGCACGGTAGCCTGCGCGGCTTGAGTCGCAGCGCTGGCGCCCCCTTCTTGCAGGGCGAGACGCTGGTAGGCGAGCAGGGCGTTGTCGTACTCGTCCCGATAGAGATAGAGCTGACCGAGCGCCGCCCAGCTGTCGAGATCGGCAGGATTGCGCTGAAGCTTCTGATGCAGACTTCCCAGCTCCTTGTCCTGCAGATCCCGCGGGCTCAATCCCGCCAGCGGATCGGGGCGCGACTGATAAGCCTGCCACGCCTGATAGCGGCCGGTGCTCAGATACACAGCGGCAACAGCCGCGATGGCCAGGAGGCCAAGCAGCAACAGGGCCCGCCCGTGCCGATGATTGCGGCCGCGATTGTCATGCTGGCTGGCCAGTTGCGCGCGCAGGGCCAGCTCAGCCGCCGGGATGGCGTTGGCCAGGCGGGCGGCGCTCAGCTCCCTGTAGAGTGGTTGGTCGGGGGAGAGGCCTGCCTGCTCCCCGTGCATGATCAGCAAATTCAATTCACTGCGCGGATCGGCGGCGGGTTGAGGGGGGGCCTCAACGATGGCCTTAACGGCAGGGATGGGTTGCGCCTTTGTACGTGTCAGGCGGCGAAACAGGGTCAACAGCGCCAGCCCCAACAGTAGCAGGGGTCCGCCCCATAGCAGCGCTGTGCTGGCCTTGAAGGGGGGATCGTAGCGCACGAAATCGCCGAAGCGCTCTGTCATGCGGGCAATCACCTGCTCATCAGACTGCCCCTCGTCCACCCAGCGGTAGACCTCGAGCCGCAGATCCCGGGCGATAGGGGAGTTGGACTCCACCAGGTTCTGGTTCTGGCACTGAGGGCAGCGCAGGGCGCGGGCCAGATCCTGAGCGCGGGTCTGCCGCTCGGGGTGGCGAAACTCATAGGTGTCGACCCCGCTGGAATATGCAGTTGCACTCAGCAGCATGCCGAGGGCCAGCAGGGTGCAGGCAAGAGAGCGGCACATCATGGCTGTGTCTCCCGAGCTGATGTTGCAATAGATGGCGCAATTGCGTGTGCCGTTGCAGCGGCCTTCATTTGCGCGTCAGTTCGCGCCTGGTCGAGCAGGGGGGCAAACTGACGTTGCCAGATCCCTTTGGTAAGCTCGCCGGTATGGCGGGCGAGCAGGGCACCATCGGCATCAAACAGATAGGTCTCTGGCGTGCCGTAGACGCCGAGCTCAAGAGCCAGTTTGCCGTCAGGGTCGGCCAGTACGGCGCGATAGGGGTTGCCCGCCTGGATAAGCCAGGCGCGGGCCGCATCCCCTTTGTCGCGATAGTTGAGACCGTAGAGGGGCACGGTACCCGCGAGCTCGCTGAGCAGCGGATGTTCGGCGCGGCAGTTGGTGCACCAGCTGGCCCAGACGTTAAGGACAAAGGGCTCGCCCTTGAGGCTGGCGGTCTGGATCTGACTCCCACCCAGCAGATTGTCGCTTTGCCACGCAGGTAGGGTACGCCCGAGCGTCGCCTCATCCTGGCTGTAGGGATTGTTGCTAAGGCCGAGCCAAAGCAGGGCGCCGAGGCTCAGGGTCAGCAGCAAGGGAAGAAAGAGGCGCAGGCGGGATCTCATAACGCCTCCTGTTCGAGCCGGGGATGGGAGGCGCTAACCGCAACGGAACGGGAGGCAAGCAAGAGGCGACGGGCGAGCAGGCGCAGGGTGCCGCCCGCCATCATCAACAGGCCGCCGAACCAGATCCAGCGTACCAGCGGCTTGTAGTGCAGCCGCATGGCATAGGCATCTGGCCCCATCTTCTCACCCAGCACCACGTAGAGATCGCCGAACATTCCCCACGCGATGCCGGGTTCGTTCATGTTCATGGTGCGCACGCTGTAGAGGCGCCGCTCAGGCGTCAGCCGCGCCACCTCTTTACCGTTCTTGTGCACGCTAAGCGTGAGCCGCTCGGCGGTATAGTTGGGGCCGATCACCGGCTCGCGCCTCTCATAGCGAAACTCGAACGCGCCGAGCTGGTAGGGTTGGTTGGCACCAAGCACTGTGCCCCCTTCCTGACTGTGGTGACTCACCTGCGCGATGCCGAGGGCGCACACCGCCACCCCGAGGTGGGCCAGCAGGCTGCCGAACCGATTGAGGGTGAGCTCACGCCGCGACGTCAGTTGCAAGAGCGGGAGCAACAGGCTGGCCATCAGCCAGAGGCTCACCATATTGGCGAGGATACCGCTCCAGCTAGCGGAAAACGATCCCTGTTCCAGATAGGCAAGGCTAAGCAGCCCGCCACCAAGCAGGCCAAACAGTGGCGGCAACAAAGTGTTGAGTCGGGAACCTGCGACAAGCAGCTGCCAGCGCAGGCGCGGCAGTTGGGTCATCAGCACCATCAGGCAAAGGGCCAGCGGCACGAAGATGGTATTGAAATAGGGGGCGCCCACCGACAGCGAGCCCAGATGGAGCGACTGGAACACCATGGGGTAGAAGGTGCCGAGTAGCACGCTGGCGCAGGCCACGCAGAGCAGCAGGATGGCGGCGCCGAGCAGCCCCTCCTTTGACAGCAAACCAAAGCGGGCATAGGGGGCGTGAATGTCTGCGCGCAGGGCAAACAGGGTGAGTGCGCAGGTCAATAGCAAACCGAGCAGCAACAAGAGGGTGAGGCCGCGGCTGGGGTCCACCGCAAAGGCGTGCACCGAGGTGAGTACCCCGGAGCGCACCACGAAGGTGCCGAGCAGGCTAAGGGCAAAGGTAAAGATGGAGAGCAGCAGCACGGCATGGCCGTAAGCACCGCGCTTCTCGCAGACAATCAGGGCGTGCAGCAGGGCGGTGCCGAGCAGCCAGGGCAAGAGGGAGGCATTTTCTACCGGATCCCAGAACCACCAGCCACCCCAGCCGAGCTCGTAATAAGCCCACCAGGAACCCAGCACGATGCCGGCGGTGAGAAAGACCCAGGAGCCGAGCGCCCAGGGGCGGCTCCAGTGAGCCACGGCGCCATCGAGCCGCCCCGAGAGCAGCGCCGCCATGGCGAAGGCGAAGTTGACCGCAAAGCCGACGTAACCGAGATAGAGCAGGGGCGGGTGGATGATGAGGCCGATATCCTGCAGCATGGGGTTGAGATCGCGCCCCTCCAGCGGCCCCGGGAACTGGCGGTCAAACGGGCTGGAGAAGATCAGGGTATAGAGGCCGAACAGCCCGACGATCAGCCCCATGATGGCCAATACCCGGGTTGTAATAAGCGGATCGACCCGCTTGGAGCAAAGGGCCACCAGAGCGCCCCACAGCCCCAACGCAAAGACGAAAAAGAGCATGGAGCCCTCGTGGCCCCCCCATACCGCCGCCAGCTTGAAGCCCAGGGGCAGGGCACTGTTGGCGTGCTGGGCCACATAGCTGACGGTGAAATCATCTTGGGCAAAGCAGCTGGCGAGCAGCAGCAGGGAGGCCAATAGCAGGACGGCATTGATCAGCGCCAGCGGTGCTGCGCTGCGCAGCAGAGTCGGGGAGGCGAGCCGTAATCCCAGCCAGGGCAGGGTGCCCTGCAGCAAGGAGAGTGCCGCCGCCAGCAACAGTGAGAGATAGCCGAGCTCCGCCAGCACATAACCTCCAAATGCAATTAGACATTAATTGAATTAATGACAAATTTCAGTCTTTCAACTCAGGTTCGGAAGGCGCTTCTGAGTAGACGTGGATCGTTTCCACAATGGTGCTTTGAGGAAACGCGCCTTTGAAATAGAGCCAATGTTCGTCATCCGAAGGGACTGAGGGGGTATCAAGACAATCATTGACTCGATAGATGGTTACGCCAGCTTTCTTTAATTCTGGGATGGACATTCGGATGACATGGCCGTTGGCAAACCTTCCATTTCCCAAGGCATAGCGTTTGGCTACTTCAAAATGCGGGGTAGTCGATATCCCTCCCGTTGGTTCACCATTCCCACCGTATTCGTGTGAGTGAATGGTATTAGTGATAGAGAGTCCGCATGTGAAATCGGAGTCTCCGCATTGAACTCTGTCATCACCAAACTCAGCGCCTTGCTCCGGATCATCCGATAGCGATTTGGGAACCATTGCATCGGTCACTGTCATATGGCAGTTGAACCCTCGATAAAGAAATTCCAACGTTGTTATCCCCATTTAGATTTCACTCGCGAATCAACGAGCCAGCGCCAGTCACCCGAAGGTGGCTGGCGCTGGTGATCATACCTTTAAACTACTGTCATCTGGCCGGCGTAGAGCACGAAGTAGCGCAGCAGCAGGATCCCCACCAGGGTCAGGCTGCAGACCAGTACCAGATGGCCGTTTCGCTCCCGCAGGGGCGTGGGGGTCAGCAGAGCCAGTAACTGGGGCAGCAGCATGCCGATGCCCACCACCCCGACCCAGAACACCTGAGCCCAGAAGCCGCTGCCGATGGCCGCCCACATGGCCACCTCTTTCTGACCGCCACCGAAGTAGAGGCCGGTAAAGAAGCAGACCAGCAGCAACACCTCCACCGCTAGCATCGGCCGCTCGAAGCGATGCACAAAGCTCACCCCCTGGCTGTGATGGTTCTCCTTGAACAGGGTGACCGCCAGCAAGATGGTGGAGGCGATGCCGGAGCTGATGCCCGAGACCAGAAACAGCACAGGCAGTACCGGGTTGTTCAACAGCGGATAGGTCTTGAGCGCCGAGAGCAGAAAGCCGGTGTAGGCCCCCAGCATCACGGCGAGCAGCAGCAACAGCGGGGCCAGCAGCCGCTCGATGCGGGCAAGCCAGCCAATCAGCCCATCCACAAAGGCGAACTTCTCTTTCAGCAACCGGCAGCGCATTGTCTCGATCTCGGTGCGAAACACCACCGCCAGCCAGGCGAACAGCACCGCCATATAGAGCTGAAACAGCATGACCCCCATCGACATCACGGAGTCGAACTGGTAGTGGAACATCAGCTTCCAGAAGGTCCAGGGGCGGGCCAGATGGAAGATAAGGATCAGCAGCCCCAATATCACGCTCGCTGGCGCCAGAATGGCGGTCGCTTTGATGATGCCGCTCTCGCTGCCTGCCCCCTTGCGGCGCAACAGCACCGAGAGGGTGGTGGCTCCGGCGGAGATGCCGAGCAGGAACAGGTAGATGGCGATCGGCCAGTCCCAGACAAGTGAAGGGAAGTGAAATGCGTCATGCAACATGATCCATTCCTCCCTCTGTTACTGCGGTAGATGGCGATCGGACAAATCCCCAGACAAGGGAGAGGAATTGAAATGCCGCTTGCATGGTCATGAGGTTATCTCCCCTTTGGGCACGCGGTACATCTTGGGCGAGGTGCCGAGCGCCTGCTTGTAGCGATAGGTGGTCTCCTTCACCAGCCGTTGGGCGATGGGGCTGTCCGGATCATCCAGATTGCCGAACACCAGCGCCTTGGTGGGGCAGGATTCCACGCAGGCCGGCTCCTTGCCCGCCGCCAGGTTGGTCTTGCGGCAAAAGTCGCATTTGTCCGCCACTCGGGTGACCGGGTTGATAAAGCGCACCTGATAGGGGCAGGCGGCGAGGCAATACATGCAGCCGACGCAGAGATCCGCGTCGACATCGACGATGCCATCCTCCTTGCGAATATGGGAGGCGCCGGTGGGGCAGACGTGGACGCAGGGGGCGTTGTCGCAGTGCTGGCAGGACTTGCGAAAGAAGCGGTACTCGGCGTCGGGAAATTCCCCGATGGGGCTTGAGCGGATGATCTCGAGGCGCGAGACCCCTTCTGGCACTTTGTTCACTTCCCGGCAGGCATCCATGCAAGCGGTACAGCCGATGCAGGCCGTCTCATCGTGGATCATGCCATAGCGGACCCCGTCTATGGTCTGGCTGTGGGCAAGGGGGGTGGCAAGGGTGCGAGTCGGCCCCGTCATCATGATAAGGGCCCCTGCGCCCATGCCCGCCATAAAGTCACGGCGAGAGCAGCTCATGATGCCTCCTTGCCGGTAGCCGGTTTGGACTGCTCCTGCCGGGCCTTGCTGGCCTCATGTTGCTTGCTGTGACAGTCGACGCAGAGCTTGATGCGGGATTTTTCCGGGATCGCCACCATGGGCTCCTTGGCCGGATGCAACTGGTGACAGCTGGTGCAGGTGAGCTTGGTGGCGTGCACGTCGTGGGCCCAGAGCGCCTCGCGCAGCTCTTTAGGCTCGTGGCAGCTCATGCAGACTCCATTCTGCTCGCTGATGGGATAAAGCTTGATGCTCTCTTTATCCTTCAGGCTGTGGCTGAAGCGCATCACATCCTTGACCCCTTCCCGGTGCTGGGGGGAGGGCTGGCCGTGGCAGTTGGTGCAGGTCACCGGTTTAAGGTTGTTGGGATTGGTCGCCTGACCATGCTTGCCGTGCATCCCTTCGCTCTGCTCCTTGTGACAGTCGGTGCAGGCCTTGTCGGGATTGCGTAAAAATTCCACCTCATGTGTAGCTGGAACAGGGGCTGCTGCCGGCTCGGCCGCCTGACCCTGCAGGCTGGTGAGCAGCATGGCTGCCATCAGCATCAGTCGTAAAAAATCCATCGTTAAATCACCCATAGGAAGCCTCCATCCGCTGAGGGCCCGACTTGGCGCCGGACCCGCAGGCGCCGTTACTGTGCCAGCCGTCCGGCTGCTTTGGCCTCGGCATCCCAGGCGGGGACCGTGGTCTTGAGGAATTGGGCCTTGTCGCTGTTGAACTGCTTCATATCCATGCCAAGGGCGGCTTGCGCTTTCTCCTTGGTGGAGATGTCGGGGATGGCGATCTCGTGGCTGATCCCCTTGCTGGCCAACAGGCGCGCCAGCTTGGTGCGGGCGTCAGCGGCTTTATCCAGCGCGCTGCCAAGTACCTTGAGGGCCACTTCGGGGGCGTGCATCTGCACCCCGTGGGATGCGATGGCGTAGTCCCAGCGCCACTGGGCGTGACGGATGTCCTGCAGAATATCCTTCATCTCAGCCTCGGTGGCGCCGGCATCCCAGGCCGCCTTGGCTTCAAAGTGGGCGTGTACCAGCTGCTTCTCGACCTTCAGCTTGGTTTCGATTACCGCCTCTTTGCGCTGCTTGACGATCCCCTGCAGCATCTCCTTGCTCTGGGTATGACAGTTGCGGCAGGTCTGCTCGAAACGATCGAAGGGGTTCCCCACTTTGTGATCCGTGTAGACCTTGCCCTGCTCGTTCTGCACCTTGGGCATGTGGCAATCGACACAGGCGACGTTGTTCTGGCCGTGAATGCCGGCGCGCCAGGTTTCGTACTCGGGGTGCTGGGCTTTCAGCATGGGGGTTTTGGAGAGGGCATGAGTCCAGTCGGCAAAGCCGATTTCATCGTAATAGGCCTCCATCTGCTCCACCGTGGTGCCCTTGTCCCAGGGAAATTTGACCGCCTTGGTGGGGCCGCTGAAGTAGTACTCCACGTGGCACTGGCCGCACACCTGGGACTGCTGATCAAAGCGCCCCTGCTCCTTGAACGGCTTGCCGATGGCTGTCATGGCCCGATCGGCATAGGGACGGGAGAGGTGCAGGGCCGGTTTACCCTCCTTGAACTCCTTCGAGGCGGTGTCGTGGCAGTCGGCGCAGCCGATGGTGTTGACGATCTCGGGGCCGCCCTTGGCCCACATCCCTTTGAAGTAGCCATCCTCACCCTGCTCGTCGATGACGCGGGCCACATCCGGGCCTTTGCAGCTCCAGCAGGCCATGGGCAGCGGACCATCTTCGGCGGTCTTGGGGGCGCCGGTGCGCAGGGTTTCCCGCACGTCGGTCAGGGCATAGAAGTGACCGCGTGGCTTGTTGTAATCCTTGGCGAAGGGGTAACCGCCCCACAGCACCACCATGTTGGGATCTTCCGCCAGCGCATCGGTGCGTTCCTTGCTTTCGCTGGTGGCTTGCCAGCTGGTGAACTGATCGGCGTGATCCTTGGCGAACAGCTCGCTGCGCGCCTCGATCTTGCCTTTGGGTTGCGTGTCATCGGCTGCCTGTGCCCAGCCGCTGGTGCCAAGGCTGGTAGTCAGCAGCAGGGCGGCGAGGCCCAGCTTGATCTGTCTGTTGCGTGAACTCACGATCATCACTCCCTAATCGATCTCATTGCCAGACCTGACAGTTCCATCCTGGATGTGGGCATTGGTTCGCCCCCGCCAAGCAGGAGCAGGCAGGCCGCTTCATTGTTATTAGTGAATAAAACCCATGTTTTTATGCGATTGCTCGAGTTGGATATTACCAAATGGGTAAAAAGAATGATGATTTATCAGAGGGGGGCTTGCGCTAGATCAATTACCGAGAGCACCAACAGACAGAAATGAGATCCCGGTTAAATTATTAAGAAAGTCAGAATATTGGAAGTGTAATGAGTCTCTGTGGCGGGACGGAGCGACACCTGAGGTATGCCTGTGTTATTTGGCAAGGCATGCAGGGTTATCTGTCATATCAATTATCTATTTATGGGTATAAAAATAATAAATGAATAAATATTCTTTTTTTTGAGAGGGCTGTCGGTTACAGTCTGTACGGGCCGGGCGTTCCGCCGATGGGCGAGATGGTCGGCAACATCAATGAGAGAAGCCGGCAATGCCGGCTCCTCTCAGGTCTTATCGTGATCAGATACTGTTTGGGTTGTAGCCCCAAAGGCATGGTGGTGAACCAACGAATACCCCGGCTTCGGGGTTTACACCAGCGGATATGGTCACGCTCATCTTATGCCAGAGCCTGGGCCAGCAGATGAATGGGATGCTCGCAGCGGAAGCTGGTGCTCATCTCGATCTGCCATTTGCAGGTCTCGCAATCGGTGATCACCAGATCGGGGGAGAGGCGGTTGATCTGATCAAACAGCCCCTCGCCGATGGTCTGGCTGGTCTGGTAGTTCTCCGACTTGAAGCCGTAGGTGCCGGCGATACCGCAGCACTGGGACTCCAGTACCGTCACCTTGACCCCGGGAATGGCGCGCAGCAATTCGAGGGTGTAGATGACGCCCCCCATTTTTTCCATGTGGCAGGGGGTGTGGTAGGCGATGTGCAGATTGAGCGGCTTCATCGCCGGTTTGTTGCCCTTGTAGAACTCGTTCCACAGGAAGCGGGTCACCAGTGAGATGCGATCCCTCACCTTGTGGTTGTCCTGCTCCAGCAGGTGGGGATATTCATCGCGCAGGGTAAAGCCACAGGTGGAGGAGGTGGCCAGCAGCGGCATCTCGTTGCCCAGCAGGGAGTTCTCCATCTGCTTGATGTTGAAGGCCGCCTGCTGCTTGGCCTTGTCCATGAAGCCGTTGGCAATGAGCGGCACGCCACAGCACTTCTCCCGCTCCAGCAACTGCACGCCGATGTTCATGGCGTTGAGCACCTGCACCAGCTCCTTGCCAAGCTGAGGATGGTTGTAGTTGACATAGCAGCCGTGGAAATAGGCTATTTGGCGCTCATAACGGGCCTGCGCTTCTTTTTGCTTCTTGTACCAGCCGCGGAAGGTGCCCTGGGAGTATTTGGGCAGATCGCGGTGGGATGAGACCCCCAGCGCCTTGTCCAGCACCAGCTTCATCGGCTTGAGGCCGGTGGTGAAGTTGACCACCGGGGCCATCAGGGTAGACATGCTGCCCATCAGATCGGTGTGAGAGAGCACGAACTCGCGGATCCCCGGTGTGAAACCGCTGTACTGATGCTTGGCCTTGGCGATGATGTCGCCGATGCGCACTCCGCTCGGGCAGGCTACTTCGCAGCGTTTGCAGTTGGTGCAGTGCTTGAGGGCGCTATCGAACAGCTCGGGGCTCTTGATGCGCAGCCGCTCGCCATCCGGGCCCGCCTGTTTCGGGCCGGGGTAGGCGGGGTTGGCCTTGGCCACCGTGCAGTAGGCGGTACAGACGGTGCATTTGATGCACTGATCGAAAGTTTGGTTGGCGTGATCCAGTAGCATGTCAGTTCTCCTCCCGTAGGGTGTGAAGGCACGGGATATGGGACAAATAAATCATTGGGCGGCGCCCAGAATATGGCCGGCGGCCTGCCAGCCGGTGGCAACGGCGACACCTGAACCTGACCCCTCCTTGATGGGGTCATAGTGAGCCAGCACGCTGCCAGCGCCGTAGAGGTTGGCGAGCGGCTTGCCGCCACGCAGCACACGCAGCTTGTCGTCGGTCTTGACTCCGAAACCCATAAAGGGGTGGTGGTCGAACAGGCGACGACCGGCCCAGGCGTCGCGCTCCTCCAGACTCAGCACATCGGCATCGAAGATGGGTTCGCGAATGCCGCGCAGACGGGACTCCAGACCGCGGCTAAAGAAGCTGCCGGAGGCGAGCACGAAGTTGTCCGCTTCAAACAGCTGATCATCGCCATTCTGGGTGTGTACGCCGACCACCCGATCCCCCTCGTAACGGGCGCCCAGCACCCGCTCGCTGGTGAGGAAGGTGCCGCCAAGGGCCATGAAGCGGCGCTTGAGCGCCTCCTGCATCCGCATCCCGATCAGCGACGGCGGCATGGTCGCCACCTCCTTGATGGTGCAGCCGGTACGTTGCTCCAGCTCCGCCAGACGCGGGCCAACCAGCCCCAGCGACAGGCAGGCTGGTAGCACGATATGGCGGCAGTCGGGCACGCCGCTCTCCTGCACCATTCGACTGATCTCGCTGGCCAAATCGGCCACCAGATGGTGCTTGTCACAGAGGCGCGCGATGTCGGCAGAGCGAAACTCATGGGGATTGCGGCTGAATTCGGCCAGCTGGGGCAGGCGGATCTCGCCAGTCAGAATGCGGCAGTGGGCGAAGCGCGGATGGGTCGCCAGATTGGCCGCCGCCAGTGCCGGATGAAAGTCGCGAAAGCCTTCGAGAGTGGCCAGCAGCAGTACGTCCGGGATCGGCGCATCGGTGACGCAGGCACAGGTATCGGGGGAGAGCCAGGTGCGCTTGAGGGTACCGATGGGAGTCAGGCGCTGGTGATTGGTGTCGTGGCGAACCAGCGGCAATCCCTGCTCGGCGCAGTGGCGCTGCAGATCGGCCAGACTCGCTTCGATATTTTGCATCCCCACCTTGCTGTAGGGGTGATCCGGATGGGCTGCCATAAAGGCAGGCAGCGCAGCGCGGGGATCCCCCTCGCTTTCGAGCAGATCGACCGAGCCGGAGGAGAAGTGCAGGGCACTCTGGCCGGAGGCCATCAGCAGGGTCTTCTGGCCTGCCTCCACCAGCCGCAGGGCAGCCGAGAGTCCCGCCATGCCACCGCCGATAACGATATTGTCAAACTTCATGACGGCTCTCCTTGTGAGTGGTCTCGCTGGTTGGGCCGCGTGGGGTATCGGCAACCAGCTGCGGCGCCGTCCATTCTCCCAGGCCAAACAGCCCTTCGTAAATCCAGTAGGTGAACTCGGCCTCGCGCAGGGCATCGCCCCACAGGACGGGGCGGGTGCCCTTGTAACGCTCCTCCAGGAACTGGCGCAGCATGACGCAGGCCTGACGACCGTCAGCCTTGCCATACTCCTGCATCAGACCTGCGGCGCGGTAGGCGCAGAGCTCGCCTTGGCAGGGGCCCATGCCGAGGCGGGTGCGGCGGCGCAGGTCGATGAGGTTGTCCACATCCAGCTCGCGCAGGGCGTATTCGATTTCGCCCGCGGTGACCATTTCGCACTCGCAGATGAGGGCGTTCGCTTTCGGATTGTCACGGAAGAAGGCGATGACCCGCTCGCCGTGGCGGTATTGGGCCGACCCTTCGGCAGGCACCGAGAGCCCCGGGGCGGAGACCTTCTCCGGATCCCGCGAGCCGGGTAGATTGAGCTCGGCGGTGCGGCAGGGCTTGCTGTTGCCAAGCTTTTTGGCCAGCAGATCGGTGGCCCATTCGGCCATCAGGCGGTAGGTCATCAGCTTGCCGCCGGTGATGGTGTTAAAGCCCTTGAGACCGTCGCGCTCGGCGTGATCCAGCAGCACTATGCCGCGGCTGATGTTGCGGCCGGTGTCGTCACCGTCCACCGCCACCAGCGGGCGAACGCCCGCGTAGGCGCGCAGCAGGCGGGTGCGGGCCATGATGGGGGCAAGCTTGATCCCCTCGCGCAGCAGCACCTCCACCTCTTCGGGTTCGACGGTGAGCTGGTCAATCTTGTTGTAATCGATGCGACTGGAGGTGGTGCCGATGAGGGAGATGGTATCGCCCGGCACCAGAATGTCCGCATCCGCCGGTTTGCGGGCGCGGTTGAGCACCAGCTGGTTGATGCGGTAATCCATAATGAGCAGGGATCCCTTGGCAGGGAACATGCGGATGCCGAGATCGGCGTATTCGCAAATTTGCTGGCCCCAGATGCCGGCGGCGTTGATCACCTCCTGACACTCCACCTCGAACGCTTCGCCGGTGCGGGTGTTGATCGCCTTGACCCCGTGTACCCTATCTTGTGTGCGCAAGAGTCCCAGCACCTTGCAGTGGGTGAAGATGCGCGCGCCGTGCTCTTTAGCGTCCAACACGTTGGCGGCGGCGAGGCGGAACGGGTCGACCGTGCCGTCCGGCACATGGATGGCGCCGATCATCGCCGGGTTGGCGTTGGGCTCCATGCGCAGGGCTTCACCGGGATCGAGCTGGCGGGTTTCGATACCGGCCAGGGCGCAGGCATCCATAAAGGTGGTTTGGAAATTGATGTCATCTTCCGGCAGGGTGAGGAAGAGGCCGCCCGTGTCTTCGACACAGTGGCTGGCAATCCGCTTGAGGATGCGGTTTTCCTGGATGCATTCGCGGGCGGACTCCTGATCCGTCACCGCGTAGCGGGCACCGGAATGGAGCAGGCCGTGGTTGCGGCCGGTGGTGCCGGCGGCGATATCATCGCGCTCGAGCAGGATGCAGTCGATGCCGCGCAGTGCGCAATCGCGCATGATGCCGGCCCCTGTGGCACCGCCGCCTATGATGACGACTTGTGTAGTTATTCTTTTCATTGTTGCCCGTCTCATCTCTTCCAGATGAGGCCAGTGTGGCCTACTTCTGAGTGGAAATGTTTGATATGGGCCAAATTTGCGCTCGCAAACGCTCATTTGCTCGCGCGTTAATGAGCATTATGTGACATTTGTCACGCTTGTTATCGCATCGGTTTGTGGGCTGGTGGCGAATAACAGGCACAAAAAAGGGGCATCGGATGCCCCTTGTCACTGTTTGACGAGTCTGGTGGGTGTGTTAGGGGTCAGCCGCAGCACTTTTTGTGTTTTTTGCCGCTGCCACAGGGGCAGGGATCGTTGCGCCCCGCCTTGAGGGGCGCCGGATCCTGCTCTCCCTCGGTGTAGACCCAGCGGCCCTGATAACGCACGAAGCGAGAGCGCTCATGGAGGCAGTGACGCTCATTCCCTTCCAGAAACCAGGCTTTGAACTCCACCATCCCGGTTTCATCCTCCGGGCCGCCCTGGCTGGCGATGATTTCGAGACCATCCCAGCGGGTTTCGATGCGTGAAAGCTCTTCGGCGGTGAGACCGCCAAGGTGGGCCGGGTGCCAGCTATAGACCAGATACTCCCCCAGACCAAGCACAAAAGCACTGTAGCGCGAGCGCATCAGCTGCTCCGGGGTGTCAGCCACCGCGCCACTGTGACGTAAGCCACAGCACAATTCGAGAGAAAGGGTTGAGCCGCAAGGACAAAGATTCATGATTTTCACGTTCTGGCCGATTTGTTTAAGGGAATTGTAACGAAAGCTGGGCTCGCCCTGCCAGCACCTATACTGATGGGTAAGCAAGGAATTCCAATAAAAACAGCTGCAAGGATGTGAAAGATGACGCTAAAACAGAAAATCCTGTTATTGGGTGCAGTACCCGTGCTGCTGATGGCCCTGGTGGTCAATCTCAGTAACTACATGGTCTCCAAGAGCGACCTGGAGTCTGAGCTGGTGGTGGCGAGGGAGAATGCCATCAAGGAGCGTAAAGCGCTGCTCAGCAGTTACATCATGATGGCCAAAACCGCCGTCGATGCCGTTTATGCACAGCCGGATTCTCCGGAAAATCGTCAGAAGGTCAAAGAGCTGCTCAGGCCGTTGCGTTACGGCAGCGATGGCTATTTCTTTGTCTATGACTTCGAGGGCAATACCATATTGCTGCCTACCCGTGCCGAGCTGGAGGGAAAAAATCGCTGGAACGACAAGGATGCCAAGGGCAAGTTGCTGATCCAGGACATTATCAAGGTGGCCCGTCAGGGGGATGGCTTTGCCGAGTACTGGACGGCCAAACCTTCCATTGGTCGTGATGCTCCCAAGCTCGCCTACAACATTGCGCTCGACAAATACCAGTGGGTTATCGGTACCGGTTTCTATATCGATGACATCGACAACGAGCTGGCGGCCCTGCGCGCCGAGCGCGAAAGCAATATGCACGAGTCGCTGCAGAGCAGTGTGCTGGTGATCTTGCTGATCCTGGGTGTCACCCTGGCGGCGACCGTGATCGTGGGGAATCGGGTTACCAAGCCGCTGGCTGATGCCGTGCTGGCATTGAACGATATTGCCAATGGTGACGGGGATCTCACCCAGCGCCTCAAGGTGCAGAGCGACGATGAGATTGGCCAGCTGGCCAGCGCCTTCAACCGCTTTGTCGAGCGGATCCAGTCGGTGGTGAGTCAGGTTGGCGAGACCAGTAACCATCTCTTCACCGCTGTTGACAAGCTGCACCATCTGAGCGAGCACTATGACCAGCAGATGCATGGCCATAGCCGGGAAACCGATCAGGTGGTGACTGCGGTGACCGAGATGAGCTCCACTGCCCAGGAGGTGGCGGCCAGTGCTTCCAACGCGGCGACGGCAACCAGTGATGCCGCCCGTGAGTCCGACGCAGCTCGTGGTGTGGTCAGTACGGCTATCAACAGCATCAACCGACTGGTGGGGGAGGTGCATACTGCTGCTGGCGTCATCGCACAGTTGGCCCAAGAGACCGCCAAGATTGGCTCGGTGGTGGAGGTCATTCGCGGCATTGCCGAGCAGACCAACCTGTTGGCGCTGAATGCCGCTATCGAGGCGGCCCGTGCCGGTGAGCAGGGTCGCGGCTTTGCGGTGGTGGCGGATGAAGTGCGTTCGCTGGCCGGTCGTACCCAACAGAGCACCAAAGAGATCAATGAGATGCTCCAGCGCTTGCAAGGGGGGGTGAAGCAGGCGGTGGATGTGATGCAGGCGAGCGAGGATCGCAGTCAGGAGACGGTGCAGGAGGCAAGCCATATTGCCAGCTCCCTCGACAGCATGGTGATGGCGGTCAGTACCATCAACGATATGAATATCCAGATCGCTACCGCCGCCGAAGAGCAGCATGCGGTGTCGGAGGAGATCAACAAGAACCTGGTAGCGATCCAGCAGATCGTCAGCGAGCTGACCGACGCAGCCATGGAGTCCAACAGCACCACCCGCGATCTGGCCAATACCGGTGACAAATTGCGCAAACTGGTCTCCCAGTTCCGTTATTGAGCCCGACCATCTCGGTGATATTCACTCAACAATGCGGTCTGAACCCCGGTTCAGACCGCGCTTTATTTGGGGATCGAGCAATAATGTGTGAAAATCGGTGGCCCCAGTTTCAGCCCTTAATCCATACCCTATGAATGAGATCGTGAAAGGCAGTATCGATTTGATCCGTCAGCTCAACTATGGCCTGGTCTATGCCAGTCTGGAGGAGCACAAGGAGCTGTCGCGCACCGATCTCTCCCGCCTGACCGGCCTCTCGCCTGCCAGCATCACCAAGATCACTCGTGAACTGCTCGATGGTGGTCTGGTGGTGACCTGTGGCGAAAGTTCGGTGGGGCGCGGTCGTCGTCAGACCCTGCTGCGCATCAACGAGCGCCGCTTCCAGTTTCTCTCCATGCGTCTTGGTCGTGGTTACGTGGATATGGCGCTGTTCGACTTTTCAGGCCGCTCCCTGGCCCGCCATCGCCACCTCTTTACCGAGCTTGAGCGTAACGACCTGCTGGGCAGCTTAGTACATGCGATCCAGGGGTTCTTGCCGAGAAAGTCCCTCAATCTGGCCTGTATCGCTCTCTGTCTACCCGGACAGGTAGAGCGTCACTCCGGTATGGTCAAACATTTCCCCTTCTATGATCTGCGCAACTGGCCGCTTGGGCCGACCTTGCAGGAGGTGTTCTCGGTACCTGTGCTGGTGAGTGGTGATGTGCGCACCTGGATCCAGGCAGAGCGGGAGTGGGGGGCCGCCAAAAATTGCGCCGATGCGGTGCTGGTGTTTGTCCACAACGACATCGGGGTTGGCATGGTGGTCAATGGCCAGCTCATCGAGAGCGAGAATGCGCTGCTCGGGGATCTCAGCCACCTGCAGCTCGAGCCCTATGGCCAGCGCTGCTACTGCGGCGGCTTTGGTTGTGCCTGCACCCTAGTGACCAATCAGGCGCTGGAGGCGCAATACCGGGATCTGCGCGAACGGATGCAGGAGCACGACTTGCCCGAGAGCGTCACCATCCGCGAGCTGTGCGAGCTGGCGCTGGCGGGCAACGGCCTCTGTCAGGATATTCTCCATCAGGCGGCGGGCCGCCTCTCCAAGGTACTCTCCAATCTCATCTGCCTGCTTAATCCGGGCAAGCTGCTGCTGGGGGGCGAGATCACCCGTGCCGATCGGCTGCTGTTCCCCATGCTGCACCAGTCGCTGGCCAGCCAGTTGCCCGCCGAATATCTGGTTCGGCTGCAGATTGAATCCACCCACTTCTACGAAGATCCCACCAAGCCCACCTCGGTGCAGGTGCACAAGGCGCTGCGCGATGGCAGCCTGTTGCTGGAGCTGCTGCGCAGCTGTCAGGAGTCGTAAGACAAGAGGAGTTGGCGCAGTGTCTGGCGAAAAGGGCAGGGATTGCTGTTCCGCCAGCGCGTAACTCGGTACAATCTTGCGCTTTTCCGGCAGTCCCCCTGTTATCGCGCCCTGTGGCGCCGTGACATGTTGGCACCGCTGCCGTTCCTGTTTTGACTCCAGTTGTGAACCTAGATGAAGCCTGTTCCTGATCACGCCGTCAACCGCCTGCGGGCCTGGCGCAAGAGTATCTCTACCCGACCGTTTCTTGCCCGTGGCGGCACTCTGGCCCGCTGTCCGGCCTGTCAGCTGCGCGAGGATTGGTGTGCCTGCGAGTGGCGCCCCGAACTCAAAGCAGAGGCAGGTTTCTGCCTGCTGATGTATGACAGTGAGCCGATGAAACCCTCCAACACCGGTCGCCTCATTGCCGATGTGTTGCCGGACACTACCTGGGCGTTTCTCTGGTCACGTACCCAGCCCCATCCCGAGCTGCTGGCCCTGCTGGCCGATCCAGCCTGGCAGCCCTATGTGGTCTTTCCCGCTTGCGAGAAGGAGCCTGCCCGCCTGACCGGCGAGGTGACGCTGGCACCGGGTAAAAAACCGCTCTTTATCCTGCTCGATGGCACCTGGCCGGAGGCGCGCAAGATGTTCAACAAGAGCCCCTATCTCGACGGATTTCCGGTGCTGGCCATCAAGCCCGATGCGCTCTCGACCTATGGGATGCGGGTGGCCAACTGCGACGAGCACCTCTGCACCGCCGAAGTGGCGGCCTGCGTGCTGGAAGTGGCGGGGGAGCTCAAGGCGGGGCAGGCATTGCAGCACTGGTTCAATCTGTTCAGCAGACGCTACATGGCCGGTCGGGTCAGCCGTTTCCCCGGTGCCGATGAGGATCATCTATGTGAGGCGCTGGCGGCCATCAAGGAAGCGGAAGTCCCGTCACCCGCGCTGTAACGGGCCCTCTGAGGGTTGGGGCAGGGGCGTGGCCGCTCAAATTAATGAAAATCAGGAATCAATTGGCTGCCACTGTTTCGTTAGATTCATGGTCAGTGGCCCGCTAGGATAGCGGACAGCCTGTGCTCCCCGCACAACGTCGTTTTGGTGTTCTCCGGTTGCCCAACCCCTTAGGGCAACCCACTCTCGTGAGGTCTATGGATGGAATTGGAACTGGTTACCCTGTTTGCCCTGTTCGGTGTAGCGCTTGTCGCCGGCTTTATCGATGCCATCGCCGGTGGCGGCGGTCTGCTGACGGTGCCAGCGTTGCTCGCCACCGGCATGCCGCCCGCGCTGGTGCTCGGCACCAACAAGCTGCAGAGCAGTTTTGGCTCCTTCTCCGCCACCTGGTTCTATGCCCGCAAGGGGCTGCTGGAGTGGGCCATGATCTGGCCTGCGGTGATCTGCACTTTTATCGGTGCGGCTATCGGCACGCTGGCGGTGCAGACCATAGACGCCGCCATTCTCGAGCGCCTGCTCCCTTTCCTGCTGATGGCCTTTGCCTGCTACTTCTACTTCTCGCCGCGGGTAAGCGATGCCGAGAGCTCCCGCCGTCTGACTCCCATGCTGTTTGCGTTGCTGGTGGGGGGCGGTGTCGGCTTTTATGACGGCTTCTTCGGGCCGGGCACAGGTTCTTTTTTTGCCATCGGTTTCGTAGCGCTGGCGGGTTTTGGCATGGCGCGCGCCACCGCCCATACCAAGCTGCTCAACTTCACCTCGAATATCGCCTCCCTGCTGTTCTTTGCGCTCGGTGGCAAGGTGGTGTGGAGTGTCGGTTTTTGCATGGCGCTGGGACAGTTTATCGGCGCCCGCTTTGGCTCCAAGATGGTGCTGAAAAAAGGGGTGAAGCTGATCAAGCCACTGTTGGTGACCGTCTCCTTGCTGATGTCTGCCAAGCTGGTGTGGAGCCAGTATCCGGAGCTATTTGCCTGGATCTGAGTTGCGGGGAGTGTACGACGAATCGGATGTTTACGGGGCCCTTGGGCCCCGTTGTCATATCTGGTGTTTTACAGCGCTAGCGCGGTGTGTCGCTGCAGTGGCGAAAGTGTTGGTGCAGGGCGCTCACCAGCCTGGCGATCCGCTCTCGCTTTAGGCTGTTTGGTCGGTAGACCAGATGCAGGGGACGGCCTAGCCCGGGCAGTGGGCGCGCCATCTCCCCCTGTTCTCCCACCAGCCCCAGCAGGCCAGCGGGGAGCAGCACAGGGCCAATGCCTGCCTTGGCGAGTTCGATGAGCGCCAGATAGGAGTCGAGCTCCATGGTGGGCTCCAATCCCATATCTGCCAGCGGTTCGCGCAGGTAGCGGTTGGAGGGGTTCTCCAGATCCATGGTGAGGATCTTGCGCCTGCTTTCTGCGCTGGCTGGCGGCAGGCTCTGCTGCGCCTCGCCAACCAGATAAAAGGGCTCTTCCAGTAGCAGATCGGCGCCGAGGCCATGGCCGGGTGGGAGCCGACCGGCGCAGATGCCGAGCAGGGCATCACCGCTGCGCACCCGCGCCAGAATGACCGGCGTGTGGTGGGTAGAGAGGGCAAGGTGGGGATCGTGCTCCAGATAGTCGCGCATGAAGTGGGCGAGATAACCCGCCAGCAGGGTTTCGGAGCAGGCGATGGGGAGAGGACTCTGATCCGCCAGATCCTGACTATCGGCAAGCACCCCTTTCATTTCGGCCAGACTCGGGGCCACTCGCTCAAGCAGCTCCTTGGCCTGCGGGGTGAGGCGGATCTGGCGCCCCTCCGGCTCGATCAGCTTCTTGCCGAGGCGCTGCTCCAGCTGGGCAATCCGCTTGCTCACCGCCGACTGGCTGATATAGAGGCGACTGGCCACCTTGGCCATGGTTCCTTCACTTGCCAGTAGGCTCAGCGTCTCCAGCCCTTCCAGTAACATCTCGCCCCCTTGTTTATCGCCATCAGGATCGTCACAGATTGATCAGCGCTACCTTAGGGGCTGACTGGCTCAGGAGCAAGGGTCGTTTGCTGCCTTGGCCGGTCGAATGCGCCATTCGCTCAAGGGCGGCGCGAAGATCACCAGATTGCCGATCAGGCTGATCACCACTCCGGCCACCGAGACCGGCTGCCAGACAAAGCCTTCATAGAAGGTGGAGAGGGTAAGCGCCACCAATGGAAAGAGCACGGTGGCGTAGGAGGCCTTGCTGGCACCGATGCGCCCCACCAGCGTCAGATAGGCGGTAAAGGCGATCACCGAGCCAAACAGGGCGAGGTAGACCATGGCCACCAGATAGTGGCCATCGGTCGGCACCACCAGCTGTTGGCCTAGCAATATGACCCAGCCCAGCAACAGCACCACGCCGTAAACCATGCCCCAGGGCACCAGTTGCAGTACGTGGTAGCCATGGCGTTGGCCCCGTGCCGAGACCAGATTGCCCAGCGAAAAGCAGAGGGTGCCGCCGCAGGCGAGCAGCAGCCCCTTCCAGCCGTTTGCACCCAGTTGCGCATCCGCCAGCACCGGCCAGAACAGCAGCAGGGTGCCAAAGAGCCCCAGCAAGGAGCCTTGCAGCCAGCGCAGGGTGGGGCGCTTGTTCTCGAACAGCCAGAGGTTGAGGCCGTTGAAGATGCTGGCACTGGCAAAGATCACCGCCGACATGCCGCTCGGGATATAGCGGGTGGCGTGGTAGAAACAGAGAAAATTGGTGGAAAAGAGCAGGGCACCGAGCAGCGCCGCATAGCGCTGGCCATGCCACGGCAGGCGCGGAAAGCGGCCGCTGGCGGTGAGCAGGGCAAACAGTGCCACCGCAGCCAGCAGGAAGCGGTAGAGCACCGACACCTCGATGGGGATGGGGCCAAGTTGCCAGGCGATGGCAATCCAGGTGCTGCCCCAGATAAGCACGGTGGCAAGATAGAGCATCAGGTTCATCACTGTTCCGGTGAGTCAGGGAGAGATGACCCACTATGGGGCAAGCCCTGATGGCTGGATTGCACCATCTTGCGGTTTTTCATCGCCCTGCGCTGTCATCTGCGGGCGCGGTCGGTAAGATGGGTGGCAGCGACATAACACTTACACCGGAACAGGCGGCAGGGGCGAATGAAAACAGCAGGGGTATTTGATGCTCTGGTCAGCACCGGCGCCCGGCTGGACGACGCTTGCTGGCTCGAACCCGGGCTTGGCGTCGCCAGTTGGTGCAACTGCTATGACCAGACCCGCTATCACAAGCCGGGCCACCACACCCTGAGCGTCTATCTGCAAGGAGGCGAGCAGACCGAGCGACTCGATGGGCCGGGTGGCCACGGCGGCACCGGCAAGGTGTGCATCATGCCGGATCACCACAGATCCGAGTGGCTGGTGCGCGAAGAGTTTCGCTTCTTTCATCTCTACTTCACCCCGGCTCACCTCACCCGTATCGCCGAGGAGGTGTGTGACAAGGAGGGGCGCCACCTGCAACTGGTGGACAAGACCTTTATCGACGATCCGCAGGCGGCTTCGCTGGTGCAGCGCCAGTTGATGCAGCTTCAGTGGCAGCAAGGGGTCGATCGGTTGGCACTCTCCCACGGCGCCTGGATGTTGATCCTCCACGCCTATCGCCACCACACCGAGGAGGCTCCCGGTCTGCCGCCTCTGCGCGGCGGGCTGGCGCCCGTGGTGATCAAGCGGGTGCAGGAGTATCTGCAGGCCCATCTGGCCGATTCGGTCACGCTGGCAGAGCTGGCCCAGCAGGCGGGGCTGAGCGAGTATCACTTTGCCCGCATGTTCGGCCAGAGTCTCGGCTGCCCGCCCCACCGTTACCTGCTGGGGCTGCGGCTCAAACGGGCCAAGCAGCTGTTGACTGGCCCCGAGCCGCTGGCCAGCATCGCCAGTCAGTGTGGCTTCTCTTCGCAGGCCCATTTCGGTAATCGTTTTCGCGAGGCGTTTGGTTTGACGCCGGGGCAGTGGCGGGCGCAATTGTCATCTTCCCGTCACAGATAAGCCTGAGACTTTGGGCAAAAGAGGTGTACTCTCTACCACTTATCCATTGAAAGGAATGCCCATTGAATTATCGCAAACGTCAAATCCGTACCCGTCACCTTTGGTTCAGCCACTGGAATGCCCCGCAAGATCGCACCGCTGTCGTCACCCCTCCCGAACCTGCAGTGCCTCACAGTTCACGTTGAAAAAGCCCGGCTGCCGATAGGATTTTCCAGTTAACTTTGCCACTATTGCTCAATCTGAGTGACGTGGACATTGCAGGATGTTTCTGGAACGTATTGAAGTAAAAGGTTTTCGCGGTATAAATCGTCTTTCGCTCGGGTTGGATCACACCACAGTGCTGATTGGCGAGAATACCTGGGGCAAGTCGAGCCTGTTGCGCGCGCTCTGGTGTCTGCTGGGGCAAAATGCCGAGCCCTATCAGTTCACCGCCGATGATTTTCACCAACCGGAAGATCCCGAGCTGGCCCCTTCGCGTCATCTGCAACTGGTGCTCACCTTCAGTGAGCACAGGCCACAAATGTGCCAGCATTCTCGCCGTCTGGCTCGTCTTGGCGCCTCCTGGGTGCTGCACAAGGACAAGTTTCATCGCATCCACTATCGTGCCAGTGCCGAGCTGCAAGCTGATGGCTCTGTGCTCACCATTCACGACTTTCTCGACGGGGTGGGCAAGAGCCTGCCTATTGCCAATACTAACGAACTGGTTAGCCTGCTGATCACCATGAACCCGGTGTTCCGGCTGCGGGACGCTCGCAGTGCCCGCAACGGGGTGGAAACCCTGCAGTGGGGAGATCTCTCGGAGCACAGACTCAGTGAACTGGCCGACAAGCTGATCGATGAGCCCCAGCGCATCGGGGAGCCGGAGTTGAAGGAGGCGCTGCAAGCAGTGCGCCAGCTGATGGATCACTATTTCAACGCTCTGGCCCCCATCAAGAACAAACCGCGCAGCCAGCGTGACATCATCAATCGTCCCATGACGTTGCGCAATCCTGGCAACCTGCACACCCTGCTGCGCCATGCCGATAACCGCACCCTGCAACTGGCGATGGCCGGGATGGCGGCGACCCTGCTGCAGGCGCGAGGCAATCGCGAGCTGGAGGAGGGGGCCCGTCCCATCATGATCCTGGAGGATCCTGAGAGCCGGCTGCACCCCACCATGCTGGCGCTGGCGTGGGGGCTGCTGGAACAACTGCCGGGCCAGAAGCTGCTCACCACCAACTCGGGGGACTTGCTTTCTTCACTGCCGCTCAATCAGGTACGACGACTGGTGCGTCGGCAGCAGGATATCCTCTGTCACCAGCTGGGGGGCGAGCGCTACAGCAGCGACGATTTGCGCAAGATCGCCTTCCATGTGCGGATCAACCGCCCGATGTCGCTATTTGCCCGTTGCTGGCTGCTGGTGGAGGGGGAGACCGAAATCTGGTTGCTCTCCGAGCTGGCCCAGATCTGTGGTTACAGTTTGCGGGCCGAAGGGGTGCGGATTATCGAGTTTGCCCAGTGCGGCCAGTCACCGCTGATCAAGGTGGCGCGGGATTTTGGTATCGAATGGCACTTGTTGACCGATGGCGACGAGGCGGGGCTCAAGTATGCTGCTTCGGCCCGGGGCCAACTCAAAGGGGAGCGGGAACGGGATCGGTTGACTCAGTTGCCAGCCTCTGACATTGAACATTACCTCTATCACAATGGTTTTGAAGCCGTGTTCCGGCGGGAAGCAGGGGTGGGCGGACGAGCCATGTGGAGTGCCAGTCATATCATCAACAAGGCGATTCATCATCGCAGCAAGCCGGGGATGGCGCTGGCTGTGGTGGAAGAAGCCGAGCGGCTTGGTGCCGAGCATATTCCTCCCGTGCTGCGTCAGATGTTTGCCCGGGTGGTGGCACTGGCTCGCGGTCAGGTGTGAAGTCGGTGTGATAATGGGCCTGTCGGCAGCATCATGACCTTCGGGGCATCTGCTCATTTTTTGCCGGTCTGTTTGTCGTGATTGGGGATAGCCGCAGGTTTGGGTATACTCGCCCACTCTTCTCCGGCGCCCCGGTGGCGCCCCCGAATTCTTGCTGCTGGAGGCGTCATGTTCGTCCAACTCCCACTTTGGCTCTTTCCCCTTACCGGCTTGATGGCGCTTGGAGCCCTCATTGCCCTCGGTATCGTGTTGTGGCGCGGTGATATCTGCCCTGGCCAGCGCTCACGCATCACTCAGCAGCTCTTTTCCATCTGGGTCATTACCGCGCTCTCCTTGATGCTGGCGGTAGAGGCCAAGGCAGCCAGTTGGCTGATCTGGAGTGGTGGTGCCGCACTGGTGCTCGGGGTCGGCTTGTCGCTGGCCCAGTCACGGTTGGAGGGCAAGCGTGCAGTCCCCTCAACGCTGCTCTGGCTACCGGCGTTGCCACTCGCTGTTTATGGCTTCGGGCTGCTGCAGCTGCAGGGCTGGGTGAGCGGTTTATTGCAGATGGTGATGCTGGGAGCGGCCTTTGCTCACCTGATGCTGTTGCGAGCCCGTCACCGCCTCAAGGCGTTTAATACTCTTCTGCCGCTGGCTGCGCTGGCGGGCGCCATGGCCAGCCTTATCTGGCTGGCCGTGCTGGTGGGCTGGCAAGGGGCTGAAGCCAATCTCGATGATCTGATCCCGGCGGTGGTGACACAGGCTGCCTTGTTGGTGGCTTCCCTGCTGCTCTGGTTCAGCCCGCTCTACTTGCAGCGTGATACCGCGCCTGTGGTGGTTTCCACTTCCCTGTGTGGCCTGCTTATCGCCCAGATCGCCGCTACCAGCGTGCTGTACCAGCTGATCTGACACTGACACTGAAAAGAGCAAGCCCCGAGCCAAGGCCCGGGGCTTTTTCATATCTGACTCTCGAGAATCAATAGAAGTCATCGGCCCCGCAGATAAACAGGCAACTGCTGCGTGGCTGGGCCAGATACTCTCTGGTCAACCCTTCCAGTGGCATGCCAAAAGTGCAGATATCTTGCGGTGAGGGGAGGGCGGTATCGAGGATCCGCCGCCAGTAGCCGCCAACTCCCTTGGGCGGGCTGGGCAGGTTGAAGGTGAGGGGCTCCCAGTAGGCGTTAAACAGTACGTAAAGGGCCAGTCGGGTTTCGCTTGACAGCGCCGACATGGCGATGGCATGGGAGTGCGGACTGAAGTCTGGCTGCATGGCATTGACTCCGTGCCAGCAGATCTCGCTGTGCCGCAGGATTTCGGTGAGCGACAGTGGCATGCTCTCCTGCTCCGGGCGCTGGAACAGATGTTTGCGATATTGGATCAGCTCCTTCATGAAGCGGAACATCTCCTGGCTGCGGGGAGTTGGTTGCCAATCCATCCAGCAGGTCGCGTTGTCCTGACAGTAACCGTTGTTGTTGCCGTGCTGGGTGCGCAGCAGTTCATCCCCCATCAACAGCATCGGGGATCCCACCGATAACAGGGTTGCCACCATCATGTTCTTGGCTTGGCGCGTGCGCAGGGCATTGATCTGGGGATCGTCCGTTACCCCTTCATGGCCGTGGTTCCAGCTGAAGTTGTGATCACAGCCATCACGGTTCTGCTCGCCATTGGCCTCGTTATGCTTGTTGTTGTAACTGGCCCAGTCCCACAGGGTAAAGCCGTCGTGGCAGGTGACGAAATTGATACTCTTCTCGGGATCTGCATGGTGATAGTGATAGATATCGGGGCTACCGCACAACCGTTCGACAAAGGCGGTGACGCTGTTGTCATCCCCGCGCAGAAAGCGGCGCACATCATCCCTGAACTGGCCGTTCCACTCACGCCAGCGGGCGCCGGCCAGTGATCCCACCTGATAGAGCCCCCCTGCATCCCAGGCCTCGGCGATCAACTTGATATCGGCGATCTTGGGATCGGTATCTATGGTGCGCAGGGTCGGGGCATTGGCCTGTGGCTGGCCCGATTCATCCCGCGACAAAATGGCAGCCAGATCAAACCGGAAGCCGTCGACGTGCATCTCCTGGCGCCAGAAGTGCAGGCTGTCCATGATCATCCGCAGTACCACCGGGTGTGCGCCGTTGAAGGTGTTGCCACAGCCCGAGTAGTTGGTGTCCTTCTGGTTGTTGTCGAGGATGTAGTAGGCCTCGTTGTCGATGCCGCGAAACGAGAAGGTGGGGCCATCATCTCCCCCCTCGGCGGTGTGGTTATAGACCACATCCAGGATCACTTCGATATTGGCCCTGTGCAACGCCTTGACCATATCGCGAAATTCGGTCAGCGGATCATCGCCACAGGCGTACTGGGCATGGGGGGCGAAAAAGGACATGGGGCTGTATCCCCAGTAGTTGGATAGCCCCCTGGGAGCATCCTGAGGATCGAACTGAAACACCGGCAGCAGTTCAACGGCGGTGACCCCGAGAGATTGCAGATAGGGGATCTTCTCAATCAATCCAAGATAGGTGCCCCGCAATGCAGGATCAACCCCGGAGCTCGGGGAGTTGGTAAACCCCCCCAGATGGAGTTCGTAAATCACCGAGCGGGAGAGAGAGTGAGCAGGCAGTTTGTCTCCTTCCCAGTTGTAGTGGCGGGTATCGACTACCCGATTTTTGGCGCAGCAAGCCATATTGCTGCCGGGGCGTGCAGCCGCCCATCGGTCATAGTTGGGGCCCAGTTCAATACTGCGCCCATAGGGATCGAGCAGAACCTTGTCACCATCAAAGCGGGTGCCACAATAGGGACGCCATGGTCCCTGGATACGGTAGGCGTAGCGTTGCCCGATGGGGAGTCCTTCAATATGGATATGCCAGTAGTAGGCAGTTCGGTTGAAACGGGGGGAGAGGGGAATTACCTCGGGACTATCATCTTCGGCACTGGAGAAAAGCAGCAGCTCTACCCGGCTGGCCAAGCGGGCCCAGATGGCGAAGTTGACGCCGCGGTTGTCGGGTGTCGCCCCCAACTGACGGCAGTGACCGGCGGAGATGCGCATATCATACCTACCCAAAATGAGGAGTGTTCATCTCACTGAGTATAGTGCCTGGTATGTGGCTTTGACTCTATTGCCTGAAAAAACAGCATGATGCTGCTAATGTCCTCACTCTCTGTCTGATTAATCTACGAATAAACTTTTTTTGAGATATTTACTTGCAATCTGTGCGCTGGCGCCTATTATTGGCGACCTCAGACGCGGGGTGGAGCAGCTCGGTAGCTCGTCGGGCTCATAACCCGAAGGTCGTCGGTTCAAATCCGGCCCCCGCAACCAACTTTTCGTCAGCCTGCGATTGTGTCAACAGTCGAAAGCAGACAAACGCCACCAAGCTACTGCTCTGCTTGAGGGTGACAATTCGGACGCGGGGTGGAGCAGCTCGGTAGCTCGTCGGGCTCATAACCCGAAGGTCGTCGGTTCAAATCCGGCCCCCGCAACCAACTTTTCGTCAGCCTGCGATTGTGTCAACAGTCGAAAGCAGACAAACGCCGTCAAGCTACTGCTCGGCTTGAGGGTGACAATTCGGACGCGGGGTGGAGCAGCTCGGTAGCTCGTCGGGCTCATAACCCGAAGGTCGTCGGTTCAAATCCGGCCCCCGCAACCAACTTTTCGTCAGCTTGCGATTGTGTCAACAGTCGAAAGCAGACAAACGCCATCAAGCTACTGCTCGGCTTGAGGGTGACAATTCGGACGCGGGGTGGAGCAGCTCGGTAGCTCGTCGGGCTCATAACCCGAAGGTCGTCGGTTCAAATCCGGCCCCCGCAACCAACTTTTCGTCAGCTTGCGATTGTGTCAACAGTCGAAAGCAGACAAACGCCATCAAGCTACTGCTCGGCTTGAGGGTGACAATTCGGACGCGGGGTGGAGCAGCTCGGTAGCTCGTCGGGCTCATAACCCGAAGGTCGTCGGTTCAAATCCGGCCCCCGCAACCAACTTTTCGTCAGCCTGCGACTGTGTCAACAGTCGAAAGCAGACAAACGCCGTCAAGCTACTGCTCGGCTTGAGGGTGACAATTCGGACGCGGGGTGGAGCAGCTCGGTAGCTCGTCGGGCTCATAACCCGAAGGTCGTCGGTTCAAATCCGGCCCCCGCAACCAACTTTTCGTCAGCTTGCGATTGTGTCAACAGTCGAAAGCAGACAAACGCCATCAAGCTACTGCTCGGCTTGAGGGTGACAATTCGGACGCGGGGTGGAGCAGCTCGGTAGCTCGTCGGGCTCATAACCCGAAGGTCGTCGGTTCAAATCCGGCCCCCGCAACCAACTTCCTGATAGTTTTCTTCTTTTCCCCCTCATTACATTGAATATATATCCATCGGGTATGCAACCGATGGCGATTAATGCTGTTTCCTGCGCTTTTTCAAGACCATAACTGGTCGTCTCGACCATTTGTTAGGTATCATCAGATATCTCTTCATGGATGAGGCACGCGCCTGTGATCACTCCTTTTACCTATCTTCCTCCTGCTATTGAAAGCCGGGATGCCACGCTGACCGAGACCCTTTCACAGGGCTTGCCATTGCAACTGCTGCTGATCGCCGAAGAGCAAAAGGAAGCATTGCTGTCGCTACCGGCCCTGTCGGGGATCAATACCCAGTTGGCACTTGGGCAAAAAGCACCTTTCACCCTGATGCATGGTTCCACCCTGTTGCTGGTCATATTGGTGACCGGCAATGTGACGCGGGATCACCGTCTTTATAAGCAGGTCAGAGGTTGGATAGCCCCGCTCTCCGGGCTCAAGGTAGAGCGGCTCGGGCTGCATCTGGAGGGGTTCTCCCCCTCAGAGTGGGTGATGCTGGCTGAATTGATGTTGTCGGCTCTGTTGGCCGCCAATCTACCGTTGCCGACCAGCAAAAGCCGTAGCGAAAGTGGCTGGAACTATCAGCATGTGTCGGTCTCTCCTGCTGTAGTGCTGGATCTGGCTCGTATCTACAGCGAAGCAGGGGGCAATGGGCTGGCTCGTCATTTGGCGGTGTTACCCGCCTCGGAGCTGACTGCGGCCAGCTATCGCGAGTTCGTCAGCCAGCTGGCTCAGGATGAAGGTTGGCAGTGCCATCACTACGATCAGGCGCAGCTGGCCGAGCTGGGAGCGGGGGCTTTTTTGGCGGTAGCCCGCGGTTCGGAAGATAATCAGGGGGCCATGGTGAAGCTCAGCTACTACCCGCCCAAGCCGGTACGCCGCATTGCGCTGGTGGGCAAGGGGATCTGCCATGACTCAGGTGGCTATAACCTCAAGGTTTCCGGCAGCATGTATGGCATGCATCTCGATATGGGGGGCAGTGCGGTGGCGCTGGGTACCCTTTATGCCATCAGTCGGGCTCAGCTGCCCTATGAGGTTCACTGCTGGTTGGCGATTGCCGAGAATCATATCGGTCCCCAGGCTTATCGTCCGGGTGAAGTGGTGACGGCGATGAATGGTCTCACCATCGAAGTGGTGGATACCGATGCGGAGGGACGAATGGTGCTGGCCGATACCCTGACGATGGCGGCGCAGGATACTCCGGATCTGCTGATCGATTATGCGACTCTGACCGGCGCTTGCAAGCGGGCATTGGGCAGTCGCTATAGCGGCGTCTTTACCAATCGCCGCGAATGGCTGGCATCGCTGGTCAAGCTGGGTCAGCACAGCGGTGAACGAGTCTGGCCCTTTCCGCTCGATGAGGATTACGATGAAAATATCGAGAGCGAGTGGGCCGATCTGTTGCAGTGTGCACCAGGCAGTTCGCCGGATCACATTGATGCGGCCCGCTTTCTTGCCCATTTTATCCCCGAGCAGACGCCCTGGCTGCACTTCGACCTGAGCGGTTTTCGCAACAAGGGGGGCAATGGGGTGGTCTCCAGCGAAGTGACCGGCTTTGGTGTGCGGCTCACGCTGGATCTGCTGGCTGGCCCACTCGGTCGAGTGGGGCACTCAGCTTCCGAATAATCTGACTGATAAAAGGATTTCTGTGAAACAACCAAGCTATGACTGGGTGCTGTTCGATCTGGATGAAACCCTGCTCGATTTCCCGGTCGCCGAGGCACTGGTGCAAACGCTGCAGATCTATGGTGTGGAGGCCGATGACGCCAGCATGGCGCAGTACCATGCTATCAACCATGAGCTCTGGCAGCAGTACAACGATGGCGAGATCGATGCGACAGTGCTGCAGCAGACCCGCTTCTCCCTCTTTGCCCAGCAAGTTGCCGCCGACCCCATGGCGATGAACAATACCTTTCTGGAGCAGATCATTGCCCTTAGCATGCCCCTCGAAGGGGTGGTCGAGACCCTGCAGCAATTGCGCAGCAAGGTGCGGATGGGGATCATCACCAATGGTTTCAGCGTCCCCCAACGTGGCAGACTTGGAAAACTGGGCTGGAGCGAGTGGTTCGAGCCCCTGGTGATCTCTGACGAGATCCGGGTGACCAAGCCGGCGCCGGCTATTTTCCAGCACACCCTCTCCCTGATGGGGAAGCCGGATCCGGCCAGAGTGCTAATGGTGGGGGACAATCCGAAAACTGATATTGCCGGGGCTGCGTCACAGGGATTGGCCACCTGCTGGTATAACCCGAGGCGGCACTCGGGCGAATGCGATGCGACCCACGAGATCCACCACTTCGCCCATCTTGCTGACATTGTGCTGGGATGCTGACGGGCAGAGGTAACCCATCATGTCATCGGTGGCCAAATCGTCTTGGCAAGTCGCAACAAGGTTAGTTTGAGACAAGATAGGGTTTGCTTGAGACGGCAAGGGGAGCGGATGCTCCCCTTGCTCATTGAGTGTTTTGTTATGGTTGCAGTGATCTGAACTGGTAGCGGTCGAGGATCTGCTGATAGTCGGGGCTCTGTTTCAACTGATGGATGGCCTGATTGATCCGGTGCAGTTGCGCCTTTGTGGTGCTCTCTTTGCTTAGCATCAGGTGTACTGGTGTCTGCTCGAGCGGCAGCTGGATCTTGAATTCGGAAAGTATATCTCCATCATCACTCAACCCCTGCATCCCGTGGGGGTCTAGCACGAGCCCCTGAACTCGCCCAGCCCGTAGCATCTTCAACAGCTGATCCAGCCTCAGGCGTATCTGCAGGCGTGGTTGCATTTCGGGTTCGGTCATCAGCTGGCGAAAGGCATTGCCGTAATCAAAATTCTTGAGTACACCAATATTGAAGTCAGCTCGTTCGCGCAGCGATGCCAGCGAGGTAATGTCGCGCCAGCGTTGCTCATCCTGCCGGCGGATAATAATAACGGCCTGCTCTTCCCGGTAGGGATGGGTGAATCGCGCATATTGTTGTCGTTCGGTGGTGATATTGGCAGACATGGCAAGTTGTACCGTGCCAAAACGCAGTTCATGAAGCACCCTAGACCAAGGCATTTCGCTGAATCTGGCCTGATAACCGGCTCGCTGGAAGATGGCGTGGACCAGCTCAACGTCCAGCCCCCGCAACTGTTGCTGCTTATCGCGAAAACTGAAGGGTTGCCACTCTGTCCAGCCTACAACCAGGGGCTCTTGTGCTATTGCTTGGCAGCATAAACACCATATCAGCAAGACTCTGTACACACCTTATCCCCCCGGATCGGCTGATAGGGTTGAGTATTGGACAGGAATGACGGACTAACCAGTAGAGAAGAGGGGTGAGTGGATGCACAGAGGTGCATCCATCACAGTTCGTGGGCGTGGAATCCCTTGCGATAGCGGGCTTCGCAGCGCGGGCAGCGTTGCAGGGTCGGATCCTGTTCCAGCTGTTCGATGGAAAGCGGCTCTTCACAATCGGAGCAGAGGCCATAGAGGCCGAGATCCATCTGGCAGAGTGCCGCATCGATCCGCTTGAGGCGGGCCACGCTCTGCTCTACCTTCGGCAGATCCAGCCGGCTGGTCAGTTCCACCAGTTGATCCTGCTCGCAGTGACCGACCTGTTCGGCCCACTCGTCACGGCGGCAGGCTTTAAGTTGACCGATCAGCGTTTCTCTTACTTGGGCCCAGTCTGACAGCAGGCGATTACGCCAGACAGTCAACTGTGCTTGCGTCATTTCACACACATTATCCCCCACAGGACAGACGACAGATTCGGGGCAGTATAGGGATCCGATAACTCTATCAAGATGATATGCGTCAAGTTAAACGTGGTTAGCCGTGGCTTTTGGCTGCTTGCAGCAGGGCATCGCGGATCGGATCCGTCTCTTTGAGCACCCGGATCTCCTGAAACAGCTGGTCCGCTTCGGGATATTCCCGCTTGAGATAGCTGAACCACTGCTTGATGCGGCTGGGGTAGTAGTCGGCTTTTTCGCTGGCCAGATCCTGCTCGGTATAGCTCACCATCAACTGCAGCACCTCGGCCCAGCTCATGTGCGGGCAGCCGGTTTTCATCACGTTGGCCAGATTGGGCAGGGAGATGGCGCCGCGCCCGACCATCAGGGCATCGCAACCCGAGACCCTGGCGCAGGTGAGGGCATCTTTATGATCCCAAATTTCGCCGTTGGCGGTGACGGGGATGGGCAGGGCGCGGCGAATGGCGTCCACATACTCCCAGTGGGCGGGGGCCTTGTACCCTTCGCGCTTGGTGCGGGCATGAACGGCCAGCTCGTTGGCTCCCCCATGAAAGACCGCCTGAGCGTTCTCTAGATAGAGATCCTTGTCGTCGTAACCGAGGCGAATTTTGGCGCTCACCGGCAGATGGGCAGGCACCGCCTCGCGCACCGCCTTGACGATGCGGTAGATGGTCTCGGGCTCTTTGAGCAGCACCGCACCGCCCTTGCTTTTGTTGACCGTAGGGGCGGGACAGCCGAAGTTGAGATCGACGCCGGGGGAGCCCAGCTCGATGGCGCGCAGGGCGTTCTCGGCCAGCCACTCGGGGTGTTGCCCCAGCAGTTGTACCCGCACCGGGGTGCCTGCGCGGGTTTTGCCATCTTGCAGCAGTTCAGGGCAGAGGCGGTAGAACACCTTGGCGGGCAGCAGCTGATCGACGACCCGGATAAACTCGCTCACGCAGAGATCGTAATCATTGACAGAGGTGAGTACCTCCCGCATCAGGTGATCCAGTACCCCCTGCATGGGGGCCAAAATAACGCGCATAACGGCTTTCCGACGAGAGTGGCAAGAAAAAAGAGCGCAGATTGTAGTGGGGTTGCGGCCCGCTGTCAGCACCCGCTCAAACTCTGTTAGGCTAGAGGGAGATAAATCACGCAAGGAGAAGGAATGAAGCGTTGGTGTCTGATGGCGCTCGGGTGGCTGGCATTCGCCACCGGTATTGTGGGCATTGTGCTGCCGCTCTTGCCGACCACCCCCTTCATGTTGCTGGCTGCCGCTCTGTTTGCCCGCTCGTCGCCCCGTTTTCATCGCTGGTTGCTGACCCATCCCTGGTTTGGCCCGCCCATCGTCGATTGGCAGCAGTATCGCGGCATTCGTCGTCAGGCCAGACGGCGCGCCATTATCTTCATTTTGCTCACCTTTTCGGTGTCGCTGGCGGTGGTGCCACTGCTGTGGGTCAAGGGGTTGCTGGTTATCATAATGGTGATCCTGCTCACCTGGTTAATGCGTCTGCCGGTGCTGGAGCCAGTTGCAATGGTGAAGTGAAGTCCCTAAGCTATTGCAGCAATAATGCTATGGAGTCGGCCTGTCATTTTTGCGTGACAGGCTTTTTTATTTCCCGCAGAAGGGAATTGAGAAAAAATGGCCACCCCTGGGTCAAAAAAATAAGCGGTCAACACATGAATCCGGAAACCCTGAAATTTATCGAAGCAAGCATCAAGACCATTCCCGACTATCCGAAGCCGGGCATTCTGTTTCGTGACATCACCAGCCTGATCGAGAATGCCGAGGCCTTCAAGGCCACCATCGATCTGCTGGCCAATCATTATCGTGATCAAGGGATCACCAAGATTGTTGGCACCGAAGCTCGCGGCTTCATCTTTGGCGCGCCGGTTGCCTATGCCATGGGGCTGGGCTTCGTACCGGTCCGCAAGCCGGGCAAGCTGCCGCGCGAAGTGATCGAGGAGTCCTATGCCCTCGAGTACGGCACTGACACCCTGCAACTGCACACCGATGCCATCGTGCCTGGTGACAAGGTGCTGGTCGTGGACGATCTGCTGGCGACCGGTGGTACCGTTGATGCGACCGTCAAGCTGATCCGCCGTGCCGGTGGTGAAGTTGCCGATGCGGCCTTCATCATCTCCCTGCCGTCTCTGGGTGGCGATGCCCGCCTGACTGCTGCTGGCATCAAGGTAGTCTCACTGGTCGAGCTGGCCGGCGAGTAATGCCTCTTCGGCCCGATCCTCTGCATCGGGCCTGCATTGAACCGGTGCCCTTGCGGGCATCGGTTTGAAAATCAAGCGATCCCTCCCGCTCTGACCGATAGCCGATACAGCCAGCCCGCCATTTGTGTTAGCATCCGGCCTCAATGCCCTGTCTTCCCTGCATGATGGATTTATGAGCTATCAGGTTCTGGCGCGTAAATGGCGCCCCCATACGTTTGAACAAGTGGTAGGCCAGCAACATGTGCTGACCGCCTTGACCAACGCCCTGGATCAGGGACGGCTGCATCACGCCTATCTGCTGAGCGGTACCCGCGGGGTCGGCAAGACCACCATCGCCCGTATTCTGGCCAAGAGCCTCAACTGCGAGCAGGGGATCAGCAGCCACCCATGCGGCGTCTGTGATACCTGCCGCGAGATCGATCAGGGCAACTTTGTCGACCTGCTGGAGATTGACGCGGCGTCCCGCACCAAGGTGGAAGATACCCGCGAGCTGCTCGACAACGTGCAGTACCGTCCGGCCCGCGGCCGCTTCAAGGTCTACCTCATCGATGAAGTGCACATGTTGTCGCGCCACAGCTTCAACGCGTTGCTGAAAACCCTGGAAGAGCCGCCCCCCTATGTGAAGTTTCTGCTGGCCACCACGGATCCGCAGAAGTTGCCCATCACCATTCTCTCGCGCTGTCTGCAGTTTCATCTGAAGAGTCTGGATCAGACCCAGATCGCCAAGCAGCTCGAATGGGTGCTGGATCAAGAGGGGCAGCCCTTCGAGCCACGCGCCCTGCTGGCCCTGGCCAAAGCCGCCGACGGCAGTATGCGCGATGCACTAAGCCTGACCGATCAGGCGCTGGCCCACGGCAATGGCAGCGTGCGCCTCGAGAGTGTGCTGGCGATGCTGGGCACGCTCGATCACCGCCATCTGCACCAGCTGCTGGAAGCCATTTTGCGGCAAGATGCCCCCGCGACTATGGCCAAGATCACCGAGATCGCCACCCTGGGCCCCGATTTTGATCAGCTCCACGCCGAGCTGGAAGGCTTGCTCCATCGCATCGCCATGGCGCAGCTGCTGCCTGCCAGCGTGCAGGAGCAGGGGGCGGATGCCGATTCCCTGCTGCAACTGGCCAAGGCGATGAGCCCGGAAGAGGTGCAGCTCTGCTACCAGATCGTGCTGGGTGGCCGTAAAGATCTGCCCTGGGCCCCCGATGGCCGCACTGCGCTGGAGATGACCTGCCTGCGGATGCTCGCCTTCTCCCCAAGGTGTGATGCCCTGCATCCGGCCAGCCTCACCGCGTTGCCCCCGTCAATGACGAGCGGTGCGGCGAGCAGCGCTACTTCGGTTGCCTCTTTGCCGGGAAAGCGCCCGGCCGCTGAATCGGCCGCACTGGCACCGATCAGCGGCGCCGTGCCTGCACCGCTAGCCAGCCCTGTTGCTACCAGTGCCGTGCCCGCGGTTGATGTCTTCCTGCCTTCGATGGTGGATGACATCGGCAACCCCGCCGATAGCGAGGAGGAGGCACAAGCCGCCGAGCTGTTCAGCCAGCAGGATGAACTGCTGCGTGAAGCCGCAGGCATGGGGTATCAACCCGAGCCCGCGTTACCCCATGTGCAGCCCGATGTGTCTGCGCACTCGGTTGCACAGCCCGCAGATGCGGATGATCGAGCGTCTGCCGCAGCCGATACCGACTATTCCCGTGGCGAGCCGCTGACCGCCCCCTTCGAGCCCGCGCTCGCAGCGACAGCAACGCCTGTTGCCGCTGCTGAACCGGTATCAGCGGTATCGAGCATGCAGAGTCTGCTTGGCAAGCGAAATATGCTGCGCAGCCGCCAGCGAGGTCAGGATGCCCCGGCGGCGCCTGCGCCGCGCGCAGTACCAGTTGCGCCAGCTCGCCCTGTCGCGCCCGCTGCTGCACCGGTCGTCTCGCAACAGCCAGCTCCGGTCGGCCAACCGGCCGGGCAGGGGATGGCGGCGATGGGTCACTATGATGATCTGCCGCCGGTGGATTTCTATGGCGATGGCTACGAGCCACAGGGTGACAACGGGGAATACGAAGAGTACCTCAATCAGGGCTTTGCCGAGCAGGCTCCAGCAATGAGTCACGCCCCCGTCACGGCACCGGCCCAGCCAACCGATCTGCCACCCTGGGATCTCGACGGGCAGCCGAGCTATCGACCCGGTGAGCGCAGCGCTGCGGCGCCAGCGGTGACGTCCACCCCAGCGACCCAGCCGCCCGTTGCAAGCACGGCGGTGGCTGCTGCCCCTGTGACGCAGGATGAACCCCCTCAACCAGTGATGGAGACCATCGACTGGGATGAGCTCGAAAGCGACAGCGAGCCGCAAGAGGGGGAGGCGACCCGTCTGATTCCCTCCTCGCTGCTCAATGGTTGCGGCGACCCTTGGGCCGAGTTGATCGCTCACACTCAGGTGGGAGGGCGGCTGCGCCAGCTGGCCATCAACTCGGTGATGACGCGGGAAGGGGACAAGGTACTGCTAACCCTCAAGCCCGAGCAGCGCCATCTGGTGAGCGACAAGGCGCGCGCCGATCTGGCCGAGATCATCGGGCCAGCGCTGGGTCAACCGGTGCAGGTCGAGGTAACGCTCGGTGTGGTGCCTGACAAGGAGACCCCCCTCGAGATCGAGCATCGCCTCTATCTCGGGGTGCGCGAGCAGGTGACCCGGGATCTGGAGCAGGATCCCAACGTGCAGTTTTTAGTTCAGCGGTTTGGTGCCGTGCTCCATCACGAGAGCATCGAGCCCCTCAACCGCTAAATTCCGTGGCCGGGAGCTTGCTTCCGGTTGAAAAGCAGTTTGGCTGTCCCCATCTAGGACAGACAAGCCCACAGCCCGGCGCTGGATGCCGGATTTCAAGACGAGAGACGACATATGTTTGGTAAAGGTGGAATGGGGAACCTGATGAAACAGGCCCAACAGATGCAAGAGCGTATGCAGAAGGCGCAGGAGCAGCTGGCTCAGATGGAAGTGACCGGTGAAGCCGGTGCAGGCATGGTCAAGGTCACCATGACCGGTAGTCACAGCGTCCGTCGCATCGAGATCGACCCCTCCCTGATGGAAGATGACAAGGAGCTGCTGGAAGATCTGGTTGCCGCCGCTTGCAACGATGCCGTGCGCCGTGTGGAAGAGCAGAACAAGGCCAAGATGGGCGAGCTGACCGGTGGCATGCAACTGCCGCCAGGCTTCAAGATGCCCTTCTAAGGCGACTCTCCCCGCGCATTCTTGCTCCCTTGTCGCTGGCCATTCGGGTCACGGCAAGGGGGACGGCCGAGAGACCCAAAGACGCAGTGTTATTGCTCAGGCGATACGCTGCGTTTTTTTATGGGCGCCATGCTGGCGCGGGCGGGCTCTAACTGAGAGGTTGCCACAGCGAAGGCCGATTACGCCATGAAACGCAGCGCCTTGTATAGGCGGCACTATTTGTCGATACCCGCTATCGGATATCCCGGTTTGGCGTGGCCGGGCGGGAGCGGCATAATGGCGGCTTGCCGTATTGAGGAGATTGTATGAAATATATCGGAGCCCACGTCAGTGCGGCCGGCGGGGTGGAGAATACCATCGCCCGCGCCCAGGCCATCGGGGCCAACGCGTTTGCCCTCTTTACCAAGAATCAACGTCAGTGGCAGGCGGCCCCCTTGTCGGATGCCACCATTCGTGCCTTCAAGGCGGCCTGTGACAAGGCCGGTTTTCTGCCGGAGCAGATCTTGCCCCACGACAGTTACCTCATCAATCTGGGCCACCCGGATCCCGATGGTCTGGCCAAATCCCGCGATGCGTTTCTCGACGAGATGAAGCGCTGCGAGCAGCTGGGGCTTTGCTATCTGAACTTCCACCCCGGTAGCCATCTCAAGCAGATCCCAGAGGCGGCCAGCCTCAAGCTGGTGAGCGAGTCCATCAACTGGGCGCTGGAGCGCAGTGAAGGGGTGACGGCGGTAATCGAGAATACCGCCGGCCAGGGGACCAACCTCGGCTGGTCGTTCGAGCACCTAGCCACCATCATCGAGGGAGTGGAGGACAAGAGCCGGGTCGGGATCTGTTTCGATACCTGCCACGCCTTTGCCGCCGGCTACGATCTGCGCACTGCAGAGAGCTGCGCTGCCGTCTTTGCCGAGTTCGATCGCACGGTGGGTTTTCATTATCTCAAGGGGATGCATATCAACGGCGCCAAGTGCACCTTCGGCAGCCGGGTCGATCGCCACCACAGCTTGCGGGAGGGCAATCTGGGAGAGGCGGTATTCCACCACATCATGAATGATGAGCGCTTCGATCGCATTCCGCTGATCCTCGAGACCATAGACGAGTCTATTTGGGGCGAGGAGATCAGCTGGTTGCGCAGTCTGGCGAAGTGATACTCAGAAGCGGATCAAAGAGAGGGAGCCGTGGCTCCCTCTCTGCTTTTTCCGTTATTGGTGGGCGGACCAGCCAGCGGCGCTCCGATCGGGCGTTACTCTGCGCGGCTCACTTCGGCATTGTTCACCTGAGCCCGGCAGAAGTGGATAAAGTGGCGCAGGGAGGTGGAGTGGTACTTCTGCTTGTGCCAGATAAGGGAGAGCTGGCGCGGGAAGCGACGGGAGAGGGGCAGGGCGATCAGCCGCCCATCTGCCAGGCGATCCGAGGCTGCCAGCCGGGAGATAAAGGAGATGCCAAGCCCCTTCTCCACCGCCAGCATCACCGCCTCCAGGGTGTTGAGTTCAAGCCCTGGTTGCCAGCGGGGCAACTCGGGCTGGATCTGCTGGATAAATTGCTCGCGGCTGCCCGATTGTGCTTCACGCAATACCCAGGTTTCGCCCCCCAGACGGGAGAGGGAGAGCTCCTTCTTGTTGGCAAGCGGGTGACCGGGTGGGGCCACCACCAGCATCTCGTCCTGCAGCCAGGGTTCGGCGAGCAGGTCGGGGTGGTGGTTCTCCCCCTCGATCAGTGCCAAATCAAGCTCGAAGTTGGCCAACGCATGGCAGAGCAGGTGAGTGTTGTTGATGGTCACCTTGGGGGGGAGCCCCAGCTCCTGTTTGCTGCTGGCGAGCAGGGTGGGGAGCAGGTAGTTGCCGATGGTCTGGCTGGCACCAAGGCGCAGTTGGCCGCTCGGCTCGGCATCGGGGCTGAACAGGTTCTCGATATCTTGCATCCGTGTCAGCAGCTCTTCGGCGGCCGGTTGCAGCAGGCGCCCCTCGTTGTTGAGCTGCAATCTGGGGTGAATGCGGTCAAACAACGGGGTGGAGAGCTGGCGCTCCAGCTCCTGTAGCGACTGGGAGACGGCCCCCTTGCTCAGGCAGAGCTCGTTGGCGGCAAGGCCAAGGTTTCCATAACGGGCAATGGTGGCGAACACTTTCAGCTGCTGCAGGGTCAGTTTCATCGTGTTTGGTTTTCCTGAATGATTGATTTAATTCATTTAGATATCGTAAACGATAAGGGACCATTATCCTATCGCCATCGTCATCAATAGAAAGGTGTCATCATGATCGCAAGAACCCGTAAATCACTGGCTGCCGCCCCAACCCCCATGGCGGGTCTGGCGCTGGGCATCGCCAGCCTTGGTTGGTGTTGGGAAAATGCCGGTCACTTCGATGGCCGGATGCAACTGCTGGGTGCTGCCATTGCGGCCGTGCTGCTAGTGATCCTGACCTTCAAGTTTCTGCTTCACCCCCGCCTGCTGTTGCTGGATCTCGCTCACCCCGTGGTGGGCAGTGTGGTACCGACCTATGCCATGGGCACCATGGTGGTCTCCAAAGCGCTCGGTATGATTGCGCCGCAAGCGGGCGAGGCCCTCTGGCTGTTTGCCGTGGCGGTTCATCTGCTGTTCCTGGCCACCTTTATCTGGCATCGCGCCAAAGAGTTTGAAATCCACCACATGGTGCCGAGCTGGTTCGTGCCGCCGGTGGGGATCATCGTGGCTGACGTCGCCTTCCCGGGTGGTCAGTTTGCCCCGCTGGCCAACGGTCTGCTCTGGTTCGGGATCATCTGCTACGGCTTGATGCTGCCGCTGATGCTCTACCGCCTGATCTTCAGCCATGAAGTGCCGGATGCCGCCAAACCGACCATTGCCATTCTGGCTGCCCCTGCCAGCCTCTCTCTGGCCGGTTACCTGACTGTCAGTCAGGAGCCGTCACTGCTGCTGGTGGCCGTGCTGTTGGGGATCGCCATCCTGATGACCGGCATCATCTATCTGGCCTTCATCAAACTGCTGCGTCTGCCCTTCTCGCCGGGTTATGCCGCCTTCACCTTCCCGCTGGTGATCGGTGCCACCGCTCTGTTCAAAGTGGCTCATCTGGTGGAAGGGTTTGCGCAAGGGAGTCACTACGTCGAGCAGATCAGACTGCTGGCTCACTTCGAGCTGGGGGTGGCTACCGTGATCGTCGGGTATGTGGCACTGCGTTACCTGATGTTTTTTCTGCCGCAGCGTAATACCGAAATGAATAACGGCATGGCTCGCCAAGGGGCTCACCGATAAACCTTGATGATGTGACAACGGGAAATGGATAAGCAGTGCGCTCCGAGAGCGACGGGATAAACGACCAGTCATACGATGGATGGACAAAGAGCCTCCACCCTGGTTGTGTAACGAGCAAAATGCCCCGCAGTGCGGGGCATTTTTTTATGGTTTTTTGATGTGGCGCCAGTGGCGGGCTATTTGACATGGATTTAACTGGTATTACCTGTCAGGACGACTACAATGCAGCACCACTTTTTCGCTCGACCCCGATACATGTCGTCCCAAGATCCCGTATTTGACTCCTCTTTTGAAGCCCGTTTTCTGCATCCCCGCTACTGGTTCAGCTGGCTGGCGCTCGGTGTGCTGATGCTGCTGGCCTTTGTGCCGGTGCGATTGCGCGACCGTTTGGCCGAAGCCTTGGCACCGCTGGTGTTTCGTATCTCGAAAAAACAGATCTATATCGCCAGAACCAATCTGGAGATCTGCTTTCCGGACAAGAGCCCGGAAGAGCGGGATGCCATTGCACTGACCTCGATCCGGGTCGGCCTCAAGAGTCTGTTGGGATTTGGCGAGTTCACCATGCGCAGTCAGCGTTATCTGATGAGCCGGATGCAGGTGATCGGTTGGGAGCATATCGAGGCGGAGCGGGCTGCCGGTCGTCCGGTGATCCTGGTGGTGCCCCATACCTGGCCGGTGGATGCCGCCGGTTACTGCTTCACCCAGCGCGGGGTGCCCATGTGCACCATGATGAAACGGGCACGCAATCCGGTGTTTGACTGGCACCTCAACCGTGCACGGGCCAAAAACGGTTGCCGCGTTTACGAGCGCAGCGCCGGGATCAAGGCGGTGATCAGAACCATCAAGAGTGGTCGCAGCTTCTTCTACCTGCCGGATCAGGATCACGGTCGCGAGAAGAGCATCTTTGCTCCCTTCTTCGGCCACCCCAAGGCGACCCTGCCAGCCTTGCCCCGTCTGGTTCAGGTCAGCGGCGCCAAGGCGGTGCCGCTGCTCGCCTGCTATGACGAAGCGAACCACTGTTACCGGCTTGAGATAGATGCCCCGTTTGACAACTATCCCACCGAGGATGTGATGGCCGATACCTGTCGGATGAACGATATGGTGCAACAGCAGCTGACGCGCCATCCGGGCCAGTACATGTGGTTCCTCAAGATCTTCGATACCCGTGAAGATCAGGAGGGGCCGGATGGCCTCTACGAGGCGGGGATCCAGCGGATCCGCAAGGGATTGTCGCCCCACGGCTGACCCTGAATTAAGATTGATTGAAATGGCCCCAGGTGGGCCATTTTTTATGATAACTAGTCTGATCTGTGCCTTGCAGGCTGATGGCCAGCCTCCCCAGGGTAGAAAAAAATGTCAGGATAATTACAATAACCGCTTGTTTTTGATGACTTGATGGTCGCCATGTCTGCGTTAGATCCGGTATTTGATACCTCATTTCATAGCCGCCTGCTGCATCCCAAATGGTGGGGCAGCTGGTTCGCACTGGGCCTGCTCTCCCTGCTGGCATTTACTCCTGCGAGGTTGCGGGATCGCTTTGCCGATCTGGTCTCACCGACCCTGCTGCGTTTTTCGAAAAAGCAGGCCTATATCGCCGATACCAACCTCAAGATCTGCTTTCCCGAGCTGGATGCCGCAGCACGTCAGGCGCTGCTGCTCAAATCGATCCGGGTCGGGCTCAAGACCTTTATGGGCTTTGGCGAGCTCAGCTGGCGCAGCAAGGCGCGGCTGACCCGCCGCATCAAGGTCACCGGCTGGGAGCATGTGCAAGCGGAGCAGGCTGCGGGCTGCCCGGTGATTCTGGTGGTGCCTCACACCTGGGCGGTCGACATGATTGGCCGCTACTTCTCCATGATGGGCATCGAGATGTGCACCATGATGAAGAGCCCGAAAGATGAGGTGTTCGACTGGTACATCAACCGCGAGCGGGCCAAAGGAGGCAAGGTCTATGAGCGCAGCGCCGGGATCAAGCCTGCGATCAAGTCGATCCGCGCCGGTGCCAGTTTCTTCTATCTACCGGATCAGGATCACGGCCGCGAGGCGAGCGTGTTTGTTCCCTTCTTTGGCCGCCCCAAGGCAACCCTGCCAGCCTTGCCCAAGCTGGTGAAACTGACCGGTGCCAGAGCGGTGCCCATCTTCGCCAGCTATGACGAGGATGAGGGACGATATCTGCTGGAGATCGAGCCGCCGTTTGACCCTTATCCCACCGCCGATCTGCTGGCAGACGTCAATGCCATGAACCGGGTGGTGGAGATGCAGGTGGCGCGCCATCCCGAGCAGTACATGTGGTTTCTCAAGATCTTCGAAACCCTGGAGCATCAGGAGGGGGATGACGGCCTCTATGAAGCGGGGATCCAGCGTATTCGTCAGGGCTTGCCGCCTGAACCTTGAAAATTGGCCCGCTTGCGGGCCATTTTTGTTGGCACAGGCGCCTTTCGTATTTGGTCTACTGATGGTGGTTTTTAAGGCGAACGGGTGGACAAAAACAGCGCAAACAGGGGATAACAGGGTGTCTTATGAAAGGGAGAGGCAGGTGAGCGTGCGCGGAGCTATCTTCGAGAGCGGAAATAGGGTAAAAGGGCGGCCATGAAAATTCCAAATCGAATCCAACCTCTGGTTGATGACGGCCTGGTCGATGAGGTCGTCAGCCGGTTGATGAGCGGCAAAGAGGCCGACGTCTATGTGGTGCGCTGCGGCGACGAGATCCGCTGCGCCAAAGTATATAAAGAGGCGTCCAAGCGCAGCTTCAAGCAGGCCGTGGTCTATCAGGAGGGGCGCAAGGTGCGTAACAGCCGCAGCGCTCGCGCTATGGAGAAGGGCTCCAAGTACGGCCGCAAACAGCATGAAGAGGTGTGGCAGAACACCGAGGTCGACGCCCTGTTCAAGCTGGCGGCGGCCGGTGTGCGGGTGCCGCAGCCCTATGTCTGCCTCGATGGAGTCCTCTTGATGGAACTTATCACCGATGAGGATGGCAATGTCGCGCCGCGCCTCAACGATGTGGCGCTTACCCCCGAGCAGGCGGTCATCGACCATGCCAAGGTGATCCGTTACGTGGTGCGGATGCTCTGCGCCGGTCTTATCCACGGCGATCTCTCCGAATTCAATGTGCTGGTGGATGAACAAGGCCCCGTCATCATCGACCTGCCCCAGGTGGTGGATGCCGCCGCCAACAACCAGGCCAAGGCGATGCTGGAGCGCGACGTCAACAATATGCGCAACTACTACGGCATGTATGCCCCCGAGCTGCTCAAGACCCGTTATGCCCAGGAGATGTGGGCGCTGTTTGAAGATGGCAAACTCACCCCCGATAGCGAGCTGACCGGTCACTTTGAAGAGAGCCGCGCCGCCATCGATCTCGATTCGGTGCTGCAGGAGATCGAGAGCGCCGAGGAGGAGGCCTATGCCCGTCAGGCCCGGATGAAGGCGGAGCAGGAAGACAGCTACTAACGGTCTTGCCACGTTCGCAAAAAGAGCGCCTTCGGGGCGCTCTTTTTATTACTGCAGCGGCTATGGTCGGCTGGGGCAGGGGGCTAGTTGATACATCTCCAGCCAGTTGCGATCCCCCGGATGGAAGCGCCGTCCCAGCCACACGCCACCGGCTGCTGTAATGACCTTGCGGGAGGCCAGATTGTCTTGGTCACAGCAGATCAGCACCGGCGCCGCCAGCACCTGTTGTTGTACCCAGCGCAGCAGCACGGTCGCGGCCCCTTCGCCACGGCGAGAGGGGCGAGTTTCGTAACCGATATGACCCAGCCACTGGCGGGTTGCCTCATTGTCACCGTGACGCAGGCGCAGGGTGGCGATGATCTCCTCGCCATCGAGGGCAAAATAGGTGGTGGTCGGCAGGTATCCACTGGGCAAGTTGCGCCCTTCGGCGTGGTCCAGCAGGCTCTGTAACCAGCCGTTCGGGTCAAATTGCGCCACCTGATAGAGCGGCTGTCCGTCCTCGGCGCATTCGGTGACATAGCGATAGTAAGCCGGAGCATCTGCCAGCCTGGCCGGTCGGCACTGCAGAGCGAGCACTGCGCTCATGACAGGAGCGCGCAGGGCGGCAGCGGTTGCGGCTCGTTGTGGTGGAGCTCCTGTACGCAGGCCCGTTGCCTTCCAGCCTGTTTGGCGGCGTAAAGGGCCCGATCCGCGCGCAGGTAGGCAGCTTCAAACCCCTTGTCAGGGTGCAGCGAGGTGAGGCCGATGCTGAGGCTGATGGGGCCACCGGCCAGCTCCCGGGTCGCCTCGGCGATCTGCTGTTGCAGGCTGTGGCAGTAGTCGGGCAGGGTCTGCGGGTCCGCCATCAGCAGCAGGGCCAGCTCATCGCCGCCAAGCCGACCGGCCATGCCCTCAGAAGGCAGGGTATTGGTGATCACCCGACCCACGGCCCGCAGCATGGCATCACCGGCGGGGTGGCCGTGGCGGTCGTTGATCTGTTTGAAGTTATCCAGATCGATCAGCAGTAGCTGGCTGGGGCTCCTCACCTCGCGGGCACGCAGGGCAACCTGGCGTTCGAAATAGTGGCGGCTGAACAGGCCGGTCAGCTCATCCTGATTGGCGCGCCGCTCCAGCTTGCGCTGGGTGGCCAGCAAGGCTTGCTGCTGGCGAGTGTGGACCAGGCTCAGCAGCAGATAACTGCGGGCGATGGTAAAGAGCAGGCTGAGCAGGATCACAGGCCCGAGCAGCGGGTCGGTGAAGGAGTTGGCCGCCAGCTCCGGTTGCCAGAGGTGTTTGGCGATCCGCAGTAGTTGCAACAGCAGTTGCAGGCCGAGCAGCAGAATGGCAAAGCGCAGCACCCGATAGACGGGGGCCAGCCGCTGGTAGCGCCAGAGCTGCCAGATAAGCAGCGCAATCTGCAGCGAGAGCACGCCGGAGAGTACGATGATCCGGCTATGCACATCAAAGAGGGGTTGCTGCAGGGCGGTCAGGGCAAACAGGACGAAACCGCCGAGGGTAACGGTGGGCAGCAGCCAGCCCAGTTGGTCGGCTTCACGGCGAAAGAAGTGGCGCATCCCCCGTTCATAGAGCAGGGTGGTCGACATCAACAGCAGGTTGGTGCAGAGAATATTGGCAAGGGATGCATTTCCCTCAAGGGGGCGCAGCAGCAGGCAGCAAAAAGCCCCCGCGATAACCAGTTCCCCCGCTGACCAGTAGATCAATGCCCTGATCTGGCGATGGGTGTGCCACATGGCGGCGAAAATGGTGGCGACCCCCACATGTGACAGCGTGACGAACAGCACCAGACTCAACAACTGGGCCGAGGAAAACAGACTTGGCATCAAGGGGCTCTCTGGGAAGTCACCTGTGAACGAACAGGCGATGGGGTATCGCCCGCTGGCAGTGGCCGATCACAACATGAATCCAGCCTATTATCAATTGGTTAAATGGCCGAATGTGCTCACCTCCGACTTCTTGCACGATGGCAATTGCTGACTCGATTTATCAGCGCACAAGGAGCCATTTTATTGTCTTGTCAGTCAATTTCGCTGCGTGAGAGGTGGTTGTGTTGGCGGCAGGGTGAACCCAACCGCCAGCTGTTGTGCTAATCGCAGGTTGCAGCAGGCAAGCGCATTACGATGGCCTCCCTGTCCAGATGGGTCAGTAGACGGCGCACGTCGTCGAGGCGGATGATCAGAGTAGCGGTGTTGACCAGCGGATGGCACTGCATCTGCTCGGCTTGCCAGATGGCCTCGTCCACCACCAGCTCTACCGCTTTTTCCCTGTCGCGCACTATGGCGAGCAGGGTCACCGATCCCGGGGTGAGGCCGAGCACCGCATCGAGCCGCTCCGGGGAGCCAAAGCTCAGCCGCTTGACGCCGAGCATGGCTGCCAGCGCCTTGAGATCGACCCGGCGCTCCTCCGGACTCACCACCAGAAACAGCTGCTCGCTTTTCGGATCGCGCAAAAAGAGGTTCTTGGTCTTGGCTGCGGGCAGGTCGGGCAGCAACTTGCTCGCCTCCTCACAGGTAAACACTGGGGGATGATCAATACGCTGGTAGGGGATAGCCAGCTGATCCAGCAGGGAATAGATTGCCACATAGACTCCTTTTGTCGGCGAAGAGTGGTCAGAACGGGATGGGCGGGAATAACGACCGGATCGAGCTTACCAGTTTGACTCCCGCCTCGCAGCCAGCGTGATGATTGCGAGCAGGCACTGTATGAACGTACAATAGTCCCATTCTCGGACAGCCCCTTTACGCTTCATGACTGCAACCCAGCCCACTGTACCCGCCACTCCGCCCCTCGACGGTTTTATCCTGACCCGCCACGGTCGGGACGTGCGCGGCCGCAACGGGCTGCCTGCAACCACCGAAATCGTGATGTGGCTCTGGAGCGCGCAGGGGCCGGTACGGGTGGTGGTGCCGGGGCAGGAGCCGGTGTTCTTTTTGCCGCAGAGCCATATGGCAGAAGCCGCCGAGCTGTTCAAGGGGGCCGGGGTGAGCGGGCGGTTTCGCCGCCTGCCGATGCACACCTTCGACGGTCGCCCGGTGGTGGGCTGCTATTTCGCCACCCTGAGCGCCTTTCACCGCGCCATCGAGCTGTTGCTTATTCGCGGACTTGAGCACTTCGAGGCGGATATCCGGCTGCCGGAGCGGTTTCTGATGGAGCGTTTCATCACAGCTGGCGTGCGCTTTGATGGCCGGGCGGTAAAAAAGGGGGGCAAGCAGGGCTACTGGGAGGTGAACGAGGCGCGCTGCGCGCCGCAGGCGGTGACGCCAACCCTCTCCTGGGTGTCACTGGATGTGGAGTGCGCCATGGACGGGGCCCTCTTCTCGGTCGGTCTTTACAGCGAGCAGGATGCGCGGGTCATCATGATCGGTACCTCGGGAGCGGATGCCGAGAGCTGGGGCACCCAGGTCCAGTGGGTAGAGGACGAGAGCGCCCTGCTGAGTGCGCTGGAGAGCTGGTTCAGCCTGCATGACCCCGATCTGGTGATTGGCTGGAACGTGGTTAATTTTGATTTTCGCCTGCTGCTACGCCGCGCCGAGCTTAACAAGCGGCGGCTGCGGCTCGGGCGGGGGCGCGAGCTCTGTTTCTGGCGCTCGTCACGGGGCGATCCCCAGACTGGCAACGTCATCATTCCCGGGCGCATGGTGCTCGACGGCATCGATACCCTGAAAAGCGCTACCTGGCAGTTTGCTAGCTACAGCCTGGATGCGGTGGCGAGCGAACTGCTTGGCCGTGGCAAGGATATCGAGGACGTGGCCAATCGGGGGGAGAAGATCACCGAACTGTTCCACTCCGACAAGGAGGCGCTGGCCCGCTACAACCTGGAAGATTGCAAGCTGGTGTGGGAAATCTTCGATTTCTGCCACCTCATCCCTTTTGCCATTGAACGCGCCTCCCTCACCGGCCTTGAGCTGGACAGGGTGGGGGGCTCGGTGGCGGCCTTTACCAACCTCTATCTGCCGCGGCTGCATCGTGGCGGCTACGTGGCCCCCAATTTGCCAGCCGACGGTGGGCTGGCGAGCCCCGGCGGCTATGTGATGGACTCCAAACCCGGTCTCTATCGTCATGTGCTGGTGCTCGATTTCAAGAGCCTCTATCCCAGCATCATCCGCACCTTCTGCATCGACCCCATGGGGCTCATCGAGGGGCTGCAGCATCCCGAGCACGCCATTCCGGGCTTTCGCGGCGCCATGTTCTCCCGCGAGCGCCACTTCTTGCCGGGTCTCATCGCTACCCTCTGGGCGGCGCGGGATCGGGCCAAGGCTGCCAGCAACAAGGCACTCTCCCAGGCCATCAAGATCATCATGAACTCCTTCTACGGGGTGCTGGGGTCGGGGGGCTGCCGTTTCTATGATCCGCGCCTAGCCTCGTCCATTACCCTGCGTGGCCACAGCATCATGCAGCAGACCCGCGAGTGGATTGAGGCGAAGGGGTTCGAGGTGATCTATGGTGACACCGATTCCACCTTTGTCCATCTGGGGCGCGAGACCAGCCCCGATGAGGCGGACGAGATCGGCCAGCGACTGGCGCAAATGATCAACGATAACTGGGCTGCACTGATCAGGTGCGAGTTCAACCTGCCGAGCTATCTGGAGATCCAGTACGAGACCCACTATCGCCGCTTCCTGATGCCCACCATCCGCGGGCTGGAGAAGGGCAGCAAGAAGCGCTATGCGGGGCTGGTTGGCAAGGCCAGTGAAGGGAGTGAACAGCTGGTGTTCAAGGGGCTCGAATCGGTGCGCACCGACTGGACCATGCTGGCCAAGCAATTCCAGACCCGCCTCTATGAGCTGGTGTTTCACGATGAAGATCCCAGCGGCTATGTGCGCACCATGGTGGATGAGACTCGCGCCGGTCGTCACGACGATCTGCTCATCTACCGCAAACGGCTGCGCCAGAAGCTCGAGGAGTATCAGAAGAACGTGCCACCCCATGTGCGGGCGGCGCGGCTGGCCGATGAGGAGAACCTGCGTCGCGGTTTGCCCCTGCGTTATCAGCATCGGGGCTCCATCGCCTATCTGATGACCCTCAATGGCCCCGAACCGCTGGAGTACCGGCGCAGCGCCATCGATTACGAACACTACATAGACAAGCAGTTGCGGCCCATTGCCGATGCCATTCTGCCCTTTATCGGCGAGTCGTTCGACCGGATCTGTGGTCAGCAGCTGGATCTTTTCTGATTGGTGCAAGATGGCACTTTACTTCCCATGAATACTGTATAAAAATACAGTTATAAATCATGGAGAAGTTTCCTATGCGTCTTGAAATCATCATCGACAGAAAACATCAGATCCCGACCTCGACCATGGAGGCGCTGCGTCAGGAGCTGCTCAAGCAGCTTGGCGAAAAATTCCCCGACATCCATGTGCGGGTCGCGCCGGGCAGTGCCATGGCTCTGACCGTCAGCCGTGCCAGCAAGGAAGACAAAGAGCTGGCCGAAGCCATGGTGCAGGAGGTGTGGGAGAACGCCGAGAGCTGGATGCCGGAAGAGAATGTCGCATCCTGATCCCGCTCGGTCAGTGGATAACACGGGCGTTGGATACATGGGCGGCGTATAAACGTGCATGCCCGATAACGCACCGTTGATCCTCGGACAACAAAAAACGCAGCTAGGTGGCTGCGTTTTTTGTTGGTGGTGAGTCGCAGTGGCTTGTCTGACTCTGGGTTGAGCCATGCCCGTTACAACTCCGCCCAGCTTTTCAGACTCTGCTGCTGCACCCGGCGATTGGCTTCGCGGATCTCCCCTTTGGCGCGCAGATCCTTGATTGCGAGCGGCAGGGCTGCGCGTACCTCATCGCTGCTCATCCCGGCCTTGAGGGCTGGGTGATACGCTAGCTTGAGCAGCACATAGTCGAGGCCGGTCAGGAAACTGTCGATGCTGTTGTCATTGAAGATGGAGGGAAACACCTTGTCCGAGTCGTTGGGTAGCCCCATCACCTGGGTGAACTCCTCCACCACGCAGTCGAGAAAGCGCCCCTTGGCCCGGCTGTAGTCTACCGGAATGATGATGGTGGCACGGCTGATCTCGTGTTTTGCATTGGTTGCAAAGTTGGCCAGGCAGAGTCCCTCCTTGAGTGCCATCCCGACCGACGGATCGCCCCCCATGGTGCGGTTGGCCCAGCTCTTCATCTTGCTGTAGTCGGTCATGATCAGGGTAAGGTTGGGCTTTGCGGTCACCATGCTGATGGGGTGGCCGGTGATGCGAGCCAGATGGGCCGCCTGTACCTTCACCACATCGGCCTGCAGGGGTTTGTCGCCCGACTCGTTGACAAGCTGCAGCCGGATCGGCTGTTGCCAGCGGGCAAAATGGGTCTGCCTGGCTTCGCCATACTCCCGCTCCATGGCGATGGCCATAAAGCTCTCGGTGAGATAGCTGTCGCTCTGCCAGCGCTCATCGGCCCGGGCGCTGTGTCCCGCGAGCAGAAGCAGCAGGGCCAGCAGCCCGCGTGACGCGCAGCGGGGATGGGCTGCGCGGCCCAAGCTGGTCATTACCAAAGTGGCAATAAAGCGGGTGGCGGCAAATGACATGTTTCCTCCCTGAAACGGGTGTCAGCCTAGCGGTTGGCCTTGTCGATATCGCGCCAGGTGAGCCAGAGCCTGAGATCAAACTCCAGTTGATGATAGTCGGGCTCCATGTGCTGGCAGAGCTGATAGAAGCTCTTGTTGTGATCTTTCTCTTTGATATGGGCCAGCTCGTGCACCACGATCATTTTCAGGAACGGGGGCGGTGCCTCCTTGAACAGGGCGGCGATGCGGATCTCGTTCTTGGCCTTGAGCTTGCTGCCCTGCACCCGGCTGACGTAGGTGTGCAGGCCGAGGGCATCCTTGATCACGTTGATCTTGCCATCGAACACCACCTTTGACAGGGGCGCCGAGCTCTTGAGGTAGCGGTTCTTCAGCTCCATGGTGTAGGCGAGCAGCGCCTTGTCGCTCTGGATCTGGTGGCTTTCCGGATAGCGTTTGGCCAGCATCTCCCCCAACTTGCCCGCCGCAATCATCTGCTGTACCTGTGCCTTGAGGGGGTCGGGATAGCCGCCCAGATAAGTCAGTTCCGCCATGGTGTCACTCGTTACATCAAAAAGAGCGTCATTGTAGTTATCTCGGGCGGGCTTGCCTACTGCGGGCCGCTGCTGCAAGGGGCTCTGGCGCAAGAAAAAGGGCGGCCATTGCAACAATGGCCGCCCTGCGGGGCGTATTGACGATCAGCGTCGGCGATAGAGACCCGGATCCACCTCTTCGTAGTGGCTGGTCAGGTATTGATAAAAGGCGAGATGGGAAGGGGAGCTCGGCTTTTTCAGCTCCTCGCTCACCCGATCCGGCTTGGCGAGGATGAACTTCGGATTCTGGCGCTGGATATCGGCCAGCACCCGCTCGCGCACGTCATAGGGCGGATTGACGTTGGCAAAGAAGAGATAGGCGGACGCTGGCTGGCGATCGGTCCAGAGATAATATTGCGGCTGGATGCCATCGACCCAGATCTTGTCGCTCGGGACTGTCTCGGCCTTGATGCGATCGACCCGTACCTGCGCCGCCGGATTGAAGGGGCGACCCTTGAGGGTCCCTTCCCAGGCGTTGTTGATCATCAGCAGCAGCATGGCCAGCGTCGCCAGCCAGGGGGTGGCACTGCGCACATCCCAGGCTCGCCAGAGGGGGATGAGGATCAGCACCGGCAGCGCCCACAGCAGGCTGGTGCCGAGCACCTCGTTGACCCGCTCGAGGGACCACTCCTTGGTGCTCCAGCCAAAACCGAGCTGCTGGGCCAGCAGCCAGCTGGCGGTGAGCACCACCAGCGAGATGCAGAGCAGCCCGATGGCATCTGCCTGCTGTTCGCTGCGATCCAGCAATACCGCCAGCGGCAGCACTGCCAGTTGCAGATAGAGCACGTCGTAGTGATCGAACACATGGCCGGAGACCGAGTTGGCGATCAGGGTAAACAGCACCCCAAACAGGGTTGCCAGCAGGGCGGGCAGATACCACTCCTGACGGCGGCTCAGCATCAGAATGATAAAGGCGGGCAGCAGCATCACAAGGCCGGTGCGCAGCAGGCCGACGGCGCCCACCATGGGGGAGAAGCCATTGCCGTAGCTCCCTTCGAAGAAAATGTCGAAGGCGTAGTATTTGAAGGCCGCCAGCAGATCATGCTGCTGGAAGTAGGCGTAAAGCGGGCCGCCAATCAGCGCCAGCCCCAGCAGGCTGGAGATGAGCAGCAAGATGGCATCACGCCACTTCTCATGCAGACACCAGTGGCAGAACAGCACCAGATACCAGGCTCCCCAGAAGGCGCCGTTGTTGGTGCGCATCCAGGCGACGATGGCGAAGGTGAGGGCCGCCACCAGCGCCGGCCACCAGCGAAATCCCTTGTCCAGCAGCAGGGTGATGAAGGCCCACTGGGCGATGAGGGCGAGGTGGAAGGTCCAGTCCTCAGTCATGTTGCCGTAGTAGTAACGGGTGCCGTAGAGAGCCAGCACCGCCAGCATGGCGCCAAGGCGCGCCTTGAACGAGAGTCCGAGCTGGGCAAAGGCCTGCCAGCTGGCCAGCAATCCGAGCCAGCAGAGCACCCACTCCAGTGTCCAGATCCCGACAAATCCCCCCATTCGATAGCCCAGTGCGTCGAGAGCGAAGATCATCGGCCCCTTGATGTCGATCATGTCGCGATAGAGCACCCCCCCTTCGCTCCACATCTTGCCCATCACCGCGAACAGCGAGGCATCAAACCCCGGCGCCATGGCGTGGAAGAGCGGGTTGCGCAGACAGAAGAGCAGCGCCAGCAAGGCGGTCAGCAGCACAATGGCTGGCTTGATACCCGGGTTGACGCGAGGGGGAGTGAAACGGATGGAGTGATTCATGAAGTCGCCTGTTCCTGCAGCTAGTCTTGAAAGCGGGCCTATCTTGCCGAGCTAGTGAGTGCGATGCAATGGGGCAGGCCCGTGTGGGGCAAATATTCTCGAAAAAGCCCGGTTCTTGCAGGGAACCGGGCGCTGGCTGCGGCAATATTGGCCGTCAGGGGGATGTGGCGAAGCCAGCCATTCCCCCTCTGCATCAATGGATGTACTCAAGCAGGGGGGGCTGCGCTTCCAGTGTCGGCAGGTGACGGGCCCAGCGGATAAAAGCGTCGGCCAGGGTGATGCCGAGCTCCTGATTGTGCTGGGTCAGGGTGCGCGCCAGTGCGGTGTAACCCTCCTTGCCGGAGGCGGTATAGGCGCTCGACACCCCGCGATAGACCTGTGCGGCATTGACCGCTTGCCACTGGCCGGGGGCGGCTTCCCACTCCAGTCGGGTGATGCGCTGGCCCTTGGGCCGATCGGCCTGATAGGTGAATCGCACCCCTGCGGTGTAGGGGAAGCTGCCGTTGCCATTGCCGACCACGCCGTTGTTGGTGGCGTTGTCGATGGCATTCTCCAGCGCCTCCGCCAACTCGTGACCGTGCACCCGATAGAGAGTGAGGGGAATGGCAAACGGCAGCAGGCGACCGGCGATATCCGCTTCGCTCAGGGGGCCCGGCTCCAGCGAGCAGCGCACGCCGCCAGCATTGTGCAGGGCAAAGTCCACCTCGCCTACCTGTTCACGGGCGGCGGTCAGCATGGCGCGGGCCACCAGCGGGGCGAGCTGGCTGCCGTGGGGCTGGGTGGCATCCGGCAGCCGTTGATGGGGAAGTGGCGCCGCCAGTCGGGTGACGATGCGCTGGCTCATGGTTTCAATCTCCGGCCGGTAGCGTTTGGCCAGATGTTGTTCAAGCTGTGGGTCCGGCTCACAGAAGGTGAGCCCGACAGGTGGCGTGGAGGCGTACGGCCAGGGCTGCCAGGGGAGCCACTCCAGCTGACCCTGACTCTGCACGACGCGGCCCGCCTCATCGAAGGTGAGCTCGCAGACACCGAGGCAGAGGGCGCTGTGGCCAGCATGCAAAATAGCCACCCCGTTGTTCATCAGCGGATAACTGCCTTCGCTTGGCAGACCCAGCGGCGCGAGATCGCCGAGCAGGCTGTGGGTGTGGCCGCCGATGATGAGACTGAGCTCGGGGAAGCGTTCGGCCAGCAGCTTGTCCTGATCCAGCCCGAGGTGGCTCAGCAGCACGATATGCTGGATCCCTTCGCGCTTGATCTCCTGCAACACCCTGGTGAGGGTGTCGGCGACCGCGTGGAAACGGGTGTGGGGATCCGGGTTGGCGATGGCAGCCATCTGGGCAAGGGTGATGCCGAGCAGTGCAAAGGGAACCCCGTCGATCACCCGGCGATGCCAGGGCTGATGGGCGTCGTAGAGGTGGGGAATATCCCACAGCCCCAGCGGCGTGTCGGCTGGCTCCTGACTGTTGTCCAGATTGGCGGCCAGCACCGGAAAATCGAGCTGGCGCAAGAACTCCACCAGCGGGCCGTTGCCCAGATCGAACTCGTGGTTGCCAAGTACCATGGCATCGGGGGCCAGCATGGCGAGCAGGTCGGCGTTGGCGCGCCCTTTGAAGCGGTTGAAATAGAGCGAACCCTGAAAGGAGTCGCCACCGTGCAGAAATAGAAAACGCTGGCCGGCTGCTGCGGCTTTGGCACGCAGTTGGGTCAGTCGGGTCAGGATCCGGGCATAACCGCCGCACTGGGTGCGCCACTGGCCTTCACCGACAGGGGAGAAGCTCATGGGCGCGCCATCGAAGTGGGAGTGGCAATCACTGAAATGGGCAAGTTGAACCGTAATACTCATCTCGGTCCTCCTTAGGGGGAAAATGAGCACCGAGTCTACTGCAAAGGGGGGGGAGGATACCAGCCCGGCAGGGTGCCGGGCTGGTCAGCGATCAGGCGGGTACCATGATCTGGGTGGCGACGATCACCACCAGCAGGCCGACGGCGACCGGCATACTGGTGCGCTTGACCACCTCGAACGGCGAGAGCTTGCCCATCCCCGCACAGGCGACCACCACCCCGGAGACCGGAGAAATGGTGCGACCCAGGTTGGAGGCTTGCAGCATTGGGATCACCAGATAGGCCGGGTTGATGCCAAGGCTGCTGGCCAGGTTGGGGATCAACTCCACGAAGGCGTAGAAGGGAGCATTGCCCGAGCCGGTGGTGAAGGCGGCCAGGGTGGTGATCACCACCAGTGACAGCATCATGATCAGACCACCCGAACCGAGATCCTGCGCGTGAGCCAGCAGGGTGTCGATAAAGCCGACGGTCATCAGACCCTGGGCGAAGACACCGGCACCGACCAGCAGCATGACCACACCGGCAAAGGCATCAGCCATGTTGCGCCAGCAGACCTGCAGACCGTCCAGCAGCTCCTTGCCATTGCGGATCCGCACCAGCTCCAGCAGGCTGGCCAGCACCATGCACATGACGATGATGGTGACGATATCCAGCTGCGGACCCCATTTGCCGTCAAACACCAGCACTCCGATGATGGGGGTAAAAGGCAGGATGGCGTAAAAGGCAGGCGCAGTCGTCACCAGATCACCCGGGGCGACCGGCTCGTTGTGCTCACCGGATTTTTGATCAAGGTAGCGCTGCCATAAGAAGTGGGTCACCGCCATGCAGGCGATCGCCACCAGCGAGATGGGCAGGGTCAGCTTGAAGGCAAAATCCAGCAGCGGCATGTTGGCGGCCTGAGCAGCCATCACCACGTCCCCTGAGGTCGGTGCCAGAATGATAGCGGCTGGCGAGGCGCACACGGCCGCAGCCGCGCCACGGGAGATCCCCATGTTGACCATCAGCGGGAACAGGGTGGCCATCAGCAGCACGCCGAGGCCGGTAGCGGAGCTCACCGCCAGCGACATGGCGCAGGCCACCAGATAGGCAGCCACCAGCAGGATATAGGGGGATTTGATGATGCCGAGCGGTTTGCTGGCCAGCTTGACCAGAATGGTGTTGGCGCCGATATGGCTCATGTAGCCGGCGAAGCCACAGAGCACCATGATCAGCATCCCCAGTCCACCGCCACGATCATTGAGCAGGAAGCGGACGTATTCGAAGATATCGGTTGCGAGATAACCGGTGCTGACCACCTTGCTCGGCAATACCGGCTTGCCCATCATGGCGGTGATGACCAGCAGCAGCAAGCCGCCGCTCAGCAGCACCCCGGTTGCGGAGTATCCTTTGAAAATGGCACGGCCCACCACCAGGGTGACCAGGGTGCCAACAATGAGTTCCAGCATATGTTGCCTTCTGATTGGATGAGAGTGGAAGGAGTCTATTCCGATAGGGGTAGAGTGGCGACTGGAAACAGGATGTTGTGTGAGCTAAATCAACGTTTAACCCCATGAACAGAATTAAAAAAAGGTAAAGGTACTTTACCCAGCGGGTTTGGCTACCTACCCTTGCCAGCCTTGGTTGTCTTTTGAGGCTTTTATATGGTGATTGGTGATTTTTCAGGCATTAAACGCTCTCTTTTCCTGCTCGCGATGCTATTTTCACCTACTTGCGTGTTTGCGGTAACCAATGACGGTTTTCATCAAACCGGTCCTCATCAGGCGGTCGCCATGCGGCGTCTCATGGCTCCTCACTCTTACGGCGTACTGGTGGTTGCCGAGGGGAACAGACCCCGTTTTGCCGCGCTGGCATCCAAAACCACCGAAGCAAACTGCCTGGCCCGTCATGCCATCCGGGTAGATGGGGTCGCGTTGCTGGTCACCCCGAGATTTTATGCCAAAGAGGGAAAACGGGGACTTTGCGAGCTGTGGCTCAATGAGGGGGCAGATCAGGACTTTTTTGCCAACCGTCTTAAAAATGATCATTTCATTCAGATAGATGGTCATGACATCAATGTGAAAAACTATCACCTCGACTGGCAGCGCATCAGTCGTCCTGCTCAATAAAAATACAGTTTCATCCTTGTGCCATACTTTGCTCACGCAACCTGTGAGCTTGCTCTGATTTCTGGGCTCATCATTGTATTGCGCCGCCTCTTGGTCACACATAGGCTATACCCGTCATCTGTGTGGCGGTGGGTTTCACCAAGGTTGGTACTCCGCCCGTGCAATCAAGGAAGGTAGTCTGGCATGGTCAGCAAGGTTTATGGAGTAGTGGGGAGCGTGCTATTGCTGTTGCCCCTGATGAGTCAGGCTCAGCCGAGCCGGCCGCAAGTGGTGCCAGAGTCCCGCATCAATGTCCGTTTTTATGAGGTAAGTGCTGCCCAGCCAGATCAACTGGCACGCGCCATTGCTCAGAGTGCCCCCAAGGTGAATGGCAAGCCTGTGCTCGGCAAGGCGAGTTATCAGGTGGACTGGCAGCTGGAAACCGACCAGTTGCCGGGGCGTTGCCAGCTCAAACGGGTAACGGTAACGACTCATGCCACTGTATTGTTGCCCCGCTGGCGTCAGAGTTCGGAGGGGAGTGACCCTGCTCGCCAGCGCTGGGGTCGGCTGCTCTCCAGCATGTTTGACTATGAATCCCGTTTCAAAGAGATGGTGCTGCAAGGCGGAAATCAGGTGGGCGGGGCGATTGCGGCACTACCAGGCCATGCAGATTGCCAGGCGTTGCGCTATGCCGCCTGGGCTGCGGGCAGTGGCGAATTGAACAAGGTGAAGGCACGGGTAGACGATTTCCAGCGTCAGACGGGTTATGGCGAACAGCTCGGGGTGCATTGGCCCAAGTGAGCGCTATAGAGGGTCCGATATCCTGCCAACACGCCTCTATATCGAATGATTTGATAAATAGAATGGCCGCCCGATGAGCGGCCATTCTATTTGTTTGCAGAGTCCGGTTTAGACCAGAGCTTTGCCCTTGAGCAGTTTACGTACCCAATAACGGGCAGGGTGGAGCGCCTCCAGCAGATCGGCAGCCAGCGGCAGGGGATCGCCGCAGATCTCGCTGGCGAGCAGCTCGCCACAGAGCGGCGCCGAGCAGAGACCCCGTGAGCCGAGCGCTCCCAGCACATAGAGGCCGGGGTGAAGAGGCAGCGGCTGGGCGTTGTGCAGATCATGCTGCAGATGCGCATAGTGATCCTCTAGGCCTGCCAATCTGACGATTGACCCCACCACTGGCAGGTGATCCCGACTGGCACAACGCACCCCTACGCGCGCCTCATTGCCGCTCACATCCACTTCGGCGGGCCAGGCTTGCTGTGGCAGGCAGGCTTGCAACCGCGCTTGATTCTGCGCCTGATCCTCGGCACGAAACTCGAGACTGCTCTGGTTGCGGCCATAGCTGGCGCCGATGCAGTGCTGCTCGTTGTGCATCGGGGTGAGGTAGCCATCATAACAGAGCACAGTCTTGAGCTGACGCAAGCTGGCCGTGGTCGGCACATGGCTCACCTGACCGCGCACCGGATAGAGCGGTAGCTCGGCAAAGGGGAGCAGCGCGGGCAACTGGTGACCGGCGGCGACCACCAGATTGGGGACCTGCCAGTGGCGGCCATCCTTGCTTTTTATTTGCCAGCCATCGGCCAGTTCAGTAATAGCGACCACCTCGGTATTGAACGCCACCTCAAGCAGCCCGCTGGCTTGCGCTTCTCTGATAGCTGCGTGGGTGAAATCGGCCGGACAGAGCCAGCCTCCCAGCGGGTAACTGACGCCGCTGTGGCCACAGAGCAGGCCAACCACCTGCTCTACCTCCGCTGTAGAGAGGGGATACATCAGCTCGGGGGGGAAGGGGCCTTGGCTCATTTTCGCCAGCTTGGCTGCCGATTTGTCGTCATAACCGAGCTGGGTTACCCCGCACAGTGCAAAAGCGATGGGATGATGCGCGGCCAACGCCAGTAGCCGTTGGCGGGCATAGCCAAAAGCGAGCGAATAGAAGCGTGACAGGGCATCGTGCTCGCCGTTGAGCAGCGGATAGAGCGCACCCTGGCGGTTGCCCGAGGCGCCGGTGGCCGGTTCGCCATCTGCGCACAGCAACGTCACCTTGCGACCCCGCTCCACCAGAGAGAGCGCCGTCATGGCCGAGGCGATGCCGCCGCCGATGATCACTACCTCGCCAGCGCGTCCGGCAGGACGGGCATACCAAGGGGCTATGGTCTGCTGCGGCTGCTTGTCGGTGCGATCCCCCACCAGCATCTCCCGCTTGCTACCGTGGCCCTTCACCTTCTTCATGGCAAAACCGGCGGCAATCAGGCCGCGACGGACAAAACCGGCACAGGTAAAGGTGGCGATGGAGCAATCGGGACGGGCGAGGCGAGCGAGACCATCAAACAGCTCCTGTGTCCACATCTCCGGGTTTTTGGCAGGGGAGAAACCATCCAGATACCAGGCATCCACCAGACCTTCTGTTCGGTGAGGCACCTGCGGCAGCATATCCTTGATATCGCCAAACCAGAGATCGAGGCGAATGCGGCCACCCGCAAAATGCAGGCGGTGGCAACCGGAAACCGGCAGCGGCCATTGGGCGACAAGATCCTGACTCAAGTGGTCAAGTTCAGGCCAGGCGGCCAACGCCTTGCGCAGATCGTCTTGGGTCAGGGGGTATTTCTCGAAACTGATGAAGTGCAGACGGGAGCCGTTGCCGGATTGAGGCGCCTGTTCCAGGAAGGCTTGCATTGTCGCCAGAAAGTTAAGGCCTGTGCCGAAACCTGTTTCACCTATCACGAAACTGTCACTATCGTGGTGCGAAAATCGCGCAGGTAGTCGGTTTTGCTGCAAAAAGACGTAGCGGGTTTCACCTAGACCGTTATCATTGGAAAAGTACACATCCCCGAAGTCACTGGAGACAGGAGTTCCCGCTTCATTCCAGTCCAATCGGGCATGATGTAAGGATGTTTGACTCACGTTTTCCTCGGCTCGCGTCACAAAATCGCGGGCATTCTACGTGAAAGCAGACCAGTTTGGCAGCCGAAAGCGGGTAGACTTGGCGCCAGTTTTTCCAGACGAGATGAATTAATGAGAAGAGCAGTGATCACCGGTATCGGCGTCATCTCCAGTATCGGCAACAACAAGGAAGAAGTGCTGGCCTCCCTGAAAGCAGGTAAATCCGGCATCACCTATTCCGAGCAGTTCGAGCAGCACAACCTGCGCAGCCGTGTCTGGGGTAACATCAAACTCGATCCGTCTGAACTGATCGACCGTAAAGTCATGCGTTTCATGGGCGACGCTGCGGCCTACGCCTACCTCTCCATGCAGCAGGCCATTGAAGATGCCGGTCTGGCGGAAGATCAGGTCTCCAACGAGCGTACCGGCCTGGTTGTCGGTTCAGGTGGTGCCTCCGGCAAGAACACCTCGGAATCTGTGGACATCGCCCGCGAGAAAGGGGTCAAGCGTGTGGGCCCTTACATGGTGCCGCGCACTATGTCCTCCACAACCTCTGCTTGCCTGGCGACCCCGTTCCAGATCAAGGGTGTCAATTACTCCATCAGTTCAGCTTGCGCCACCTCTGCTCACTGCATCGGTCACGCGCTTGAGCTGATCCAGCTTGGCAAACAGGATGTGGTCTTCGCCGGTGGCGGTGAAGAGCTGGACTGGTCCTCTACCATCCAGTTTGACGCCATGGGGGCCCTCTCCACCAAGTACAACGACATGCCGGAAAAAGCCTCCCGTACCTATGATGCGAATCGCGATGGTTTCGTTATCTCCGGTGGCGGCGGCATCCTGGTTGTTGAGGAGCTGGAACATGCGCTGGCCCGTGGTGCTCACATCTATGCCGAGCTGACCGGTTACGGTGCTACCTCCGATGGCTATGACATGGTCGCGCCGAGCGGCGAAGGCGCGGTGCGTTGCATGAAGATGGCAATGCAGGGGGTTGGCAAGGTTGATTACATCAACACCCACGGTACCTCCACCCCGGTTGGCGATACCAAGGAGCTGGAAGCCATCCAGACTCTGTTTGGTGCCAACGGTCCCAAGATCTCTGCCACCAAGGCGATGACCGGCCATGCGCTCGGCGCTGCCGGCGTGCACGAGGCTGTCTACTCACTGCTGATGATGGAGCACGGCTTTATCGCTCCCAGCATCAACATCGAGACTCTGGACGAGAAGGCCGAAGGTCTGCCCATCGTGCGCGAGTACGAAGAGGCAGAGCTCAACACCGTCATGTCCAACAGCTTCGGCTTTGGCGGTACCAACGCCTCCCTGGTGTTCAGCAAGTTCAAAGCATGATTATCCGGTTGATATGAAAAAAGCGCCTCAGGGCGCTTTTTTTGTTTCCGTGATCTGCCATCACTCATTGCAGAGCAGAGCAGAGCAGAGCAGAGCAGAGCAGAGCAGAGCAGAGCAGAGCAGAGCAGAGCAGAGCAGAGCAGAGCAGAGCAGAGCAGAGCGTCAACCATTGTAGGATAGGGGGCAGAGTTCAGCGCTGATGGTTGGTGTCAGGTGAGATCACACCAATAAGCCTGCTCCGCATCTCGGGAGAAAGGCAGATAGCAAGAAGGGAGCCTGAGGCTCCCTTCTTTGTGATGGTTACTGGTTAGAACCAGAAGCCGATAATAAAGGAGCCTGCCAGCGTCAGCATCACGTTGGCCACCGCATAGGTACCTGCGTAGCCAAGCGCCGGAATGGAGCTGTTGGCGGCCTCGTTGACCACATCCATGGCGGGGGCGCAGGTACGGGCACCAGTGATGGCGCCGAGCAGCAGCGCCGGGTTCATTTTCAATACCCAGACCCCGAACAGATAACCGACAAGCACCGGCAGGGTAGTGACCAACATGCCGGAGAAGAGCACTACGGCACCCACTTCGCTCAGGTGATCCAGAATGCCGCCACCCGCCTTGAGGCCGGTGCTCACCATAAAGACCGCAAGACCGAGATCCTTGGCCAGTCGCAGGGCTCCGGGCGGTACGTAACCCACGGTGGGGTGGTTGGCCCGCAGATACCCCATCAGAATACCAGCCAACAGCAGACCGACGGCGTTGCCGAGGCCAAATTCAATCTGGCCGAACACCAGCGAGACGGAGCCGATCAGCAAGCCGAGCACGAAGAAGGTGGTGAAAGCCACTAGATCTGTGGTCTGGCTGTGGATACTGATAAAGCCGATCTTGTTGGCCAGCAGTTTGACCCGCTGTTTCTCGCCGCTGATCTGCAGCACATCGCCTTTTTGCAACATGATGTTGCGATCGAACGGCATCTCGATTTGGGAGCGTACCACCCGGTTGAGGAAGCACCCTTTCTCGGTGAGGTTGAGCTCCACCAGATGGCGGCCGACCACGGCGTCGTTTTTCACCACTATCTCTTCGGTGACGATCTGCAGGTCGAGCAGGTTGCGATCAAATACCTCTTTACCGTTGCGGTAGTTGACGTCCAGTTTCTCGTGGCTCTCGGGATAGCCCACCAGGGCGATCTCGTCCCCTTCTTGAATGACGGCATCCCCATCGGGACTGGCGAGAATGCCGTTGCGGCGGATCCGCTCCACATAGCAGCCGGTGTGGGGATAGATGCCGGTCTCCCGCAGGGTACGGCCGCCAATCCAGGCTGCCAGCTCGGGGCCAACCCGATAGGCGCGAATGATGGGCAGATAGGTCTTGCGACTGTCGCTGTCGGAGAGGCCCCGCTCACGGGCGATTTTTTGCGCTTCGGTATTGAGATCGAGTCGTGCCAGTGACGGGAGATAGCGCACCACCAGCATCAGACCAACCAGACCCACCAGATAGGTCAGGGCGTAGCCGATGCCCATGTTGTCGAGTACCGCCTGCATATCGGTTTGATGGGGCAGGTTGAGCAGACCACTGCGCAGGGCATCCTGTGCACCCACCAGCGCCGGGGTCGATGTGAGGGAACCCGCCAGGATCCCCGCCGCCATGCCCGGCCCCAGATTGAAGAACTTGGCCAGCCCCACTGTCAGCAGCAGAGCTGTCAGCAAGATCACCAGAGTCAGGGTGATGTAGTGGATGCCATCGCGCAGGAAGACGCTGAAGAAGTGGGGGCCAGCCTCAATCCCCACACAGAAGATGAAGAGCATAAAGCCGACGTTTTCTGTGGTGGCAGTAAACTCGAAGCCCATCTGGCCAAACAGCAGGGCGGTAAACAGCACACCTATGGTGTTGCCAATCTGGAAGTTGCCAATCCGCACTTTGCCAAGCAGCAGGCCGAAGGCCAATACCACGAAGAGCAGCAGGGAGTCGCTTTGATGCAGCAGTGTCACAAAATCTATAGTCATGCCCGGAAAAACCGAGGAAAAAAGTGGGGCCGATATTGTGCCGTATCTATCACTAATAAAGAAGCATAAGGGGGGATTAATCGGAAGTTATCGGACGCTATTTAATGAGCAGGCGGCGGGATAAGGGGAGCATCGGAAAAAAGCAGGTGATTTTTGCTCTCCTTCCCGTTGTCAATTAGTGAAACATGCTGGTTGCAGCCGGGCTTGCACTGTCATGGGTGAGATTTTAGATTCTGCTGTCTAGCGCTTCGCCACAGATCGGTTTCAGCAGATTCAACCTGGGGCTCTCTTGGTCGTAAAAGAGTCAAATGACGAGATACTAGCGTCATTCCCATATGGGGAAAGGGCTGGCAAAAAGATATCTCCGGAAAGTGCCAATAGAGCCTGTTAATCAACAGTTACAGAGGGTGGGACAAAACAGAATAAAATCAGGTTAGCCTGTAAAATGGTCTCCTGTTGCAGGGGATAACAGGCAATCCCGCGTCCTGACAGGGCTTGCTGCACTTACCCACAGAATCTGTGGATAACCCTGTTCATGAAACTTGTTCATCGCCCTGAAAGCCGCGCCAGTACTGGGATGCAAGGACTGTTCAAAAAATACCGGAAGAAAAATGTTTGTATAAAAATCAAATAGTTAGATGCGACAGGAGAAAACTCTGTCGAGCCAGAACGGGTAACAAAAGGGAGCGTCAGCAGCAAGAAGGATCTTGTGCATTAAAATTGGCAGGAGAGGGCACTAAAGTGGATAACTTGCACCGAGATGGTGAGGAATTTGGCTCCCCCGACTGGACTTGAACCAGTGACATACGGATTAACAGTCCGCCGTTCTACCGACTGAACTACGGGGGAACATCAGGCAAGGAGGAGCATCATACAGAAGGTGTCCGAGGTGGTCAAGCCATTCGCGGGATGATGGCACGGGTGTACCGCTGCCAAACCCTCGGTTACACTGCTCCTCTGCTGTTTTGTGTCGGGAGTGTTCATGAGCAAATTGTTCAAGTTAGCCAGCCAGTTTCAACCCGCCGGGGATCAGCCCGCGGCGATTGCCCAACTGCTGGATGGCATCGAGTCGGGGCTGGCTCATCAGACGCTGCTCGGGGTGACTGGTTCGGGCAAGACCTTCACCATGGCTAACGTCATCGCCACCCTGAACCGCCCGACCATGATCCTGGCTCCCAACAAGACCCTGGCCGCCCAGCTCTATGGCGAGATGAAGGAGTTCTTCCCCGACAATGCGGTGGAGTATTTCGTCTCCTACTACGACTACTACCAGCCCGAAGCCTATGTGCCGACCACCGACACCTTTATAGAGAAGGATGCCTCGATCAACGATCACATCGAGCAGATGCGATTGTCCGCCACCAAGGCGTTGCTGGAGCGGCGCGACGTGGTGATCGTTGCTTCGGTGTCGGCCATTTATGGTTTGGGGGATCCCCAAGCTTATCTAAGCATGATGCTGCACTTGAAAGTGGGGGATGTGATCAACCAGCGGGATATCCTGCGTCGCCTTGCCGAGCTGCAGTACACCCGTAACGACATGGCGTTTCAACGCGGTACTTTCCGGGTGCGCGGTGAAGTGATCGACATCTACCCTGCCGAATCGGACAAGCTGGCCCTGCGGGTAGAGCTGTTTGATGAAGAGGTGGAGCGCCTCTCCCAGTTCGATCCTCTGACCGGCGCCATCGAGCAGACGGTGGTGCGCTACACCATCTACCCCAAGACCCACTACGCCACCCCGCGCGAGACTATTCTGGGGGCTATCGAGCATATCAAGGAGGAGCTGCGCAGCCGCCGCGAGCAGCTGTTGTCCCTCAACAAGCTGGTGGAGGAGCAGCGCATCAGCCAGCGTACCCAGTTCGACATGGAGATGATGCAGGAGCTGGGTTACTGCTCCGGCATCGAGAACTACAGCCGCTACCTCTCCGGCCGTGCGCCGGGGGAGCCGCCGCCCACCCTGTTTGACTACCTGCCGGGGGATGGTTTGCTCATCATCGATGAGTCCCATGTGACCGTGCCGCAGATCGGCGCCATGTTCAAAGGGGACCGCTCCCGCAAGGAGACCCTGGTGGAGTACGGCTTTCGGCTCCCCTCGGCGCTGGACAACCGGCCGCTCAAGTTCGACGAATTTGAAGCGCTGATGCCGCAGACGGTGTTTGTCTCGGCGACTCCCGGCCCCTACGAGCTGGAGAAGTCCGGCGGCGATGTGGTGCAGCAGGTTGTGCGCCCAACCGGCTTGCTCGATCCGGAGATCGAGGTGCGTCCTGTGACTACTCAGGTGGACGATCTGCTCTCCGAGATCCGCAAGCGGGTCGCCGTCGAGGAGCGGGTGCTGGTCACGACCCTGACCAAGCGGATGGCGGAAGACTTGACCGAGTATCTGGCGGAGCACGACGTCAAGGTGCGCTACCTCCACTCCGACATTGATACGGTCGAGCGGGTGGAGATAATTCGCGATCTGCGCCTCGGCAAGTTCGATGTGCTGGTGGGCATCAACCTGCTGCGGGAAGGTCTCGACATGCCGGAAGTGTCGCTGGTGGCAATTCTCGATGCAGATAAAGAGGGCTTCCTGCGCTCCACCCGCTCGCTGATCCAGACCATCGGCCGGGCGGCGCGTAACCTCAACGGCAAGGTCATTCTCTACGGCGATACCATCACCAACTCGATGAAGGTCGCCATTGAGGAGACCGAGCGGCGCCGCGCCTTGCAGCATGCCCATAACCTCAAGCATGGGATCACCCCCAAAGGGCTCAACAAATCCATTGGCGATGTGATGGACATGGGAGGCTGCCGCACGGCAGGCAAACCTGGCAAGGGGATGCGCAAGGCGGCCGAGCCGCAAGGGGAGTACCATGTTCGCTCTGCCAGCGAGATTGCCAAAGAGATCAAACGGATGGAGGAGCAGATGTTCCAACATGCCCGTGATCTGGAGTTCGAACAGGCGGCGGCACTACGGGATCAGATCCAGCAGTTGCGCAGCGAGTTGATCGAATCATGAGCCGCAAACGCTGGCTTGTCTGGCAACGACTTCGTCGTCTCTATCAGGGCTTTCGCCATCCCGGTACCCCCTGGTGGGCGAGGGGACTGGTGATCCTTATCCTGCTCTATGGCATTAGTCCGGTGGATCTTATCCCCGACGTGGTGCCCTTGCTGGGATGGTTCGATGATGTGACCCTGCTGCTGGTGTTGCTATGGGGCTGGGAGCGTTGCCTGCCCCCCGCAGTGCGCAGCGATCTGGAACAGGCCTCCTAGTTCACCTTTTCAACTCCATGCTCGGCATCTCTCTTTGTGCTCCCATCCTCGAAGGAAGCAGAAAAACGGTTTCATTTGAAGGTGGGCGCTGCGGGATGAAAAAGAGGCTGCCTCGGTGATTGTCGCCCGAATGGCATTGGCGTAGACTCCACGCCGTTCACTTTATGGGTATGGAAAAAATGGATCTGATCCTCTTTGCAATCGACTTTATCCTGCACGTTGATGTGCATTTGAAAGAGCTGTTCGAGAACTATGGCGTCTGGGTTTACGCCATCCTGTTTCTGATCATCTTCTGTGAAACCGGGCTGGTAGTGACGCCGTTCCTGCCGGGTGACTCCCTGCTGTTTGCCGCCGGTGCGCTTACCGTGGGCAGCGTGCTGGACGTCCATACCCTGGCGGCCGTGCTGATCATCGCTGCCGTGCTGGGCAACGTGGTCAACTACACCATTGGGCACTTCTTCGGCGAGCAGCTGTTCCGCAACCCGGACTCCAAAATCTTCCGCCGGGATTATCTGGAGAAGACCCACGCCTTCTATGCCAAGCATGGTGGCAAGACCATCATCATCACCCGCTTCCTGCCTATCGTGCGTACCTTTGCGCCGTTCGTGGCAGGGATGGGGGCCATGACCTATCCGCGCTTCCTGGCGTTCAACCTGGTTGGCGGCCTGCTGTGGGTACTCTCCTTCGTCTATGCCGGCCACTTCTTTGGCAATCTGCCGGTGGTGCGTCACAACTTTACCCTGCTGATCTTCGGCATCATCGGTATCTCCCTGTTGCCCATGGTGATTGGTGCGGTCAAGGCCAAGATGAGTACAGCCAAGGCATAACCAGAAATACGGTCAACCAGAACGAGAAGGGGGAGCCATTATGGCTCCCCCTTTTTATCTCCACGCGGGCATGACAATCAGTTGCAGCAGCGCCCTTTCACCAGATTGCCGATGGCCACCACGGTGAAGACCAACAGGTAAGCGGCGAAGATGACGACCAGCCACTGGGGCATGGAGTAACCGAAGAACTGCCAGGTTATCTGGGCACAATCCCCTTCTGGCATAAAGAGCCAGGGGAGCCACTGATCGAGCGGAGCCCAGCTCGGGAAGTCGGCAAACGGGCTGCAGACGTTGAACGGGGAGGGGTTAACCTGATAGTCCACATGCTTGAGGGCCAGCTGGAAGCCGCGGAAGGCACTGTAGCCCCACAGCAACATGGCACTCCAGCGAACATACCACTTATCCGGCGCCACCATGCCGAGCAGACCGGCGGCCAGCACACCCAGGGTCGCCAACCGTTCGTAAACACACATCACGCACGGGGAGAGGCCCAGCACATGCTGGAAGAAGAGGGCGCACAACTCGAGGAACAGGGCTGATGCTGCCAACAGACCCCAGGCCAGCCGATGGGCGGCGATACGGCGGAGAAACTCGATCATCTCATTGATCTCTCAGAAAAAACAGTGGCTGAATTAGAGCAGAGCGGAACCGAAAAGAAAAGGGCCCTGAAAGGGCCCTCGGAAACCATCTCAATTGATTAATGCAGCGCCGGCTGTACCGCTGGTAGCGCACTCTCCATCACCAGCCATCCGTGCTGATAGAACCACTCGGTGGCAGGACCAAGCAGCAATTCGACAGAGAAAAAGCCGATCAGCCCCAGCACCAGGGTGTAGGGCAGCGCCATCCAGACCATGCGGCCATAGGAGAGACGCAGCAGCGGCGCCAATGCCGAAGTGAGCATAAACAGGAAAGCGGCCTGACCATTGGGAGTGGCGACCGACGGCAGGTTGGTACCTGTGTTGATGGCTACCGCCAGCAGATCGAACTGGGCGCGGTCGATGGCACCATTGAGCATGGCCGTCTTCACCTCATTGATGTAGACGGTGCCGACAAAGACGTTGTCACTGACCATGGAGAGCACCCCGTTGGCCAGATAGAAGAGGGCCAGCTGGTTCTCCGGTTTGGCTGCCAGTACCAGCTGGATCACCGGCTTGAACAGCTGCTGATCGATGATGACGGCGACCACGCTGAAGAAGACCGCCAGCAGGGCGGTGAAGGGGAGTGCCTCCTGGAAGGCTTTACCCAGCGAGTGCTCCTCAGTGATCCCGGTCAGGGAGGTGGCCAGCACGATAACCGAGAGGCCAATCAGGCCAACGGCTGCCAAGTGCATGGCCAGGCCGACAATCAGCCAGACCGCAATCAACGCCTGAACGATCAGCTTGGCCTTGTCTTGCGGGCTGCGTTTTGCCTCTTCGTAGCGGTTGTACTCCTCCATGATGGCACGCACCGTGTCCGGCAGGCGGGCGCCATAGCCAAACCAGCGGAACTGCTCCACCAGCACGCATGTCAGCAGACCGCAGATAAAGACGGGGACGGTCACAGGGGACATACGAATGGCAAATTCAGCGAAGTTCCAGCTGGCTTGCTCGCCGATGATGAGGTTTTGCGGCTCGCCCACCAGGGTGCAGACACCACCCAGCGCGGTACCGATGGCGGCATGCATCATCAGGCTGCGCAGGAAGGCGCGAAAATCATCGAGATCCTGGCGATTGAGCTCGGCGACTTCCTTATCATCGGTATGGTCATGGCTGTGACCAAACTCCTTGCCGGACGAGACCTTGTGATAGATGGCATAGAAACCGGTGGCGACGCTGATCACCACGGCAATCACGGTCAGGGCATCGAGAAAAGCTGACAGGAAGGCGGAGACCAGACAGAAGGAGAGGGAGAGCAGGATCTTGGAGCGTACGCCGATCAGCAGCTTGGTGAAGACATAGAGCAGCAGCTGCTTCATGAAATAGATGCCTGCCACCATGAACACCAGCAACAGCAGCACCTCGATATTGGCGACCAGCTCGTGCTTGACCTGATCGGCGGAGGTCATGCCGATCAACACGGCTTCGATCGCGAGCAGACCACCCGGTTGCAGAGGGTAGCACTTGAGGGCCATGGCCAGGGTGAAGATAAACTCAACGACCAGTAACCAGCCCGCAATGAAAGGATCAAGGTAGAAAGCGACCGGATTGATCGCCAGAAATAGCAAGATGGCGCTTTTATACCACTGTGGTGCATTGCCCAAGAAGTTCTTGGCGAATGCCTGCCCTAGGCTTATTGGCATGATAATGGGTCTCAACTTTGTTGTTAGGATCTGCTTCTATGCAGTCAAGGATGATTCGACCTGTGCCTCCGGATGTTGGCCTTTATCTGTCTGATTCCTCGTGATTTTAATCAAAAAGCGTGACGATTATAAATGATAGCCGATGGATCTCTGCCCATGTGTCTGTTTTATAACCACCTTGTCGGGGTTGGCTGGCTCCCCTGCGGCGATTAGATACATATTCCCAACACTATATTTGCCATATGTGAGCAGAGGACTGACCTTATGCTTGCCAGCCATCATCGCTTTGATATCATTCGTCAGCCTTTTTACGCATTACAACAGAGTCAATTCATGGTTATAAAAGCGCAGAGCCCAGCTGGGTTTGCCGAGGAATACATCATCGAGTCCATCTGGAACAATCGCTTTCCTCCCGGATCTATTCTGCCCGCCGAGCGTGAATTATCCGAGTTGATCGGGGTGACGCGGACTACCTTGCGCGAAGTGCTGCAGCGACTGGCCCGTGATGGCTGGTTGACCATACAGCATGGCAAGCCGACCAAGGTGAACAATTTCTGGGAAACCTCCGGCCTCAATATTCTGGAGACGTTGGCCCGTCTGGATCAGGACAAGGTACCTGATCTGATAGCTCAGCTGCTCTCAGCCCGTACTCACATCTGCACCATCTTTATCCGCGGGGCGATCCGTCACAATCCGGAGCAGGCCGCCGAGATCCTGCGTGGCGCCGATGGGGTCGAGAACAACGCACAGGCTTATGCCGAGTTCGATTATCGCCTGCACCACCAGCTGGCGTTTGCTTCCGGCAATCCGATCTACGCTTTGATCCTGAACGGTTTCAAAGGGTTGTACAGCCGGGTTGGCAGCTACTACTTCTCCGACAAGCAGGCCCGCGAGACCGCAGATGCCTATTACAAGACCCTGCTCAATCTGGCGGAGACCAAGAACCACGAAGCCGTGTTCATGACGGTGCGTCAGTACGGTATCGAGTCCGGCAAGCTGTGGACACGTCTGCGTCAGGACATGCCAAGCGATCTGTGCGACAACTGATCCCTTGCCTGTGCTGTCCAAGAAACGCGCCATCCGGCGCGTTTTTTTATTCTGCCGTGTTCGTGTCTATCCTTGATTGCTGGTGGTAATTGCTTGAACTGCATGGATATTTGGCCAAAAAGCTTGATCCAGCGCAAATGAACCCTGCATTTATCACTTTGGTGGCATAGGACCCAACCGCTGATTGAGGTCAAATGGACGTATCAAGAGCGGAGCCAATATCCGCCAGAAGGAACACACCTTTCACCGGATGAAGGACACAACAATGAGTCTTCTTGAACACACCATCTGGACAGTACTGGGATATGGGGCCATGCCCTTTATCTTTCTGAGCGGATTCGTGGCGGTGGCAGTGACCTGTTGCATGCTGCTGAATGCGTTCGGGGTACAGTCCGCCGAGAAGTGAGTCGCTTCTCCATGCCGCCAAATGCCAGTCTTCGGACTGGCATTTGTTTTTTTGTGTTTTTTAAAGCACTTATCCCGGCAGGGAAGGGGAAATCTTTGGTCCGGATGGTCGAACCTGCCGCCGATTTTGATTACACTGGCGCCCGTATTTCCCACTCACCCTTCTCTTATCAGGTGTTCAAGGTTTTCTATGGCTCTCAAGGCAACCGTATTCAAGGCCCAGATCAGTTTGTCTGATATGGATCGCAATCTGTATCAGGACTTCTCCCTCACGCTGGCGCGCCACCCCTCCGAAACCGATGAGCGGATGATGATCCGGCTGGCGGCCTTTGCCTGGCACGCCGCCGAGCGACTGGAATTCACCAAGGGATTGAGCGCCGATGATGAACCCGAGCTCTGGTGCAAGAACTACTCGGACGAAATAGAGCTCTGGATCGAGCTGGGCCAACCCGATGAAAAACGGCTCAAAAAAGCCTGCAACCGCGCCCGTCAGGTGGTGCTCTACCTCTACGGCGGTCGTGGCACCAGCGTCTGGTGGAAGCAGAACCAGGGCAAGCTGAGCCAGCATGACAACCTCAGCATCATCGAACTCTCCGACAGCCAGACTCTGCCGCTGACCGCCATGGTCGAGCGCACCATGCAGCTCACCTGCACTATCTCCGATGGTCAGCTCTGGGTCAGTAACGGGGCACTGGAAGTGACGCTGGATCCGGTGGTGCTGATGGGCAAATCGGCCCGCGAACTGTAACGGACGCCGCCCATGTTCAGCGCCTTGCTCAATATCGTCATCCCGGTGTTCGGTGTGGTCGGGCTCGGCGCCCTCTACGGGCGATTGCGACCGGGGGCCGCTCTCGGTTACGTCAATCGGGCCAATATTGAGCTGTTTACCCCGGCGCTGGTCTTCTCCGCGCTGGTCAAGTACCCGCTGGCGCTGGCGGAGCATCTGCCGCTGATTGCAGCGGGGGCGCTGGTTATCCTGTTACCCGGTCTGCTGCTCGCACTGATCAAACTCAAAGGGATTGAGCGGGCAGCGCTGATCTTGCCCGCCATGTTCCGAAATACCGGCAATCTCGGTATCCCCTTGATGGTGCTGGCGTTTGGCGAGCAACAACTGGGGGCCATCGTGATCCTCTTTGTGCTCTCCAATCTGCTGCACTTTTCGGTCGGCATGTTTATCCTCTCGGCCAATACCTCCCGCTGGCTGTGGCTGCGCAGCCCTGTTCTGTGGGCCGCGCTGGCCGGTTTGCTGGTGGCCAACCTGCACATTACGCTGCCGGAATATGTGGTTACCACGGCCTCGCTGCTTGGCCAGATCTCGGTGCCCCTGATGCTCTTTGCGTTGGGTATTCGCCTGATGGAGGGGGAGCTCGATCACCTGGGCCTCGCGCTCAAGTGCAACCTGCTCTATCTGCTGGCGGGGGGATTGTCGCTGCTGCTGGCGATCTGGCTGTTGCCGCTCAAGACGGAGTGGATCCCGCTGTTGATGTTGTCGGTTTCCTTGCCCCCTGCGGTGTTGAATTACATGCTCTGCGAGCAGTATCACTGCCAGCCGGACAAGGTGGCCAGTATCGTGCTCGGCGGCAATGCCCTCTCTGTGCTGGTGATCCCGCTGGCGGTCTGGCTGGCACTTCATCTGCCCGGCTAAGCCAGATTGCATTGGTGCGACGGTGCGACTCACTGGCCAATTGCTTGATCGAACCGAGTCACAGTAGTTCGCATCTCATCCTTGCAGGGGAAAGTTAGCCTATCAGGATCAGCAAGCTTTTCCATGCCATCTCTGTCCATCATTGCCTCCGTGATACATCTGTCGTCCCCGTATCCGGCCCTGAGCCCCAGGGATAACGGCGACAGCTATAGTATGAAAAAGAGCTGACTGACACTGTTTAACCAATGCCAGTGAGGGAAACCGGATGGGCACAAGTGAGCAATCTGATCCTTTGGGGCAGGCAAAATCGCGCTATGACCCGGCATTGCCTACCGGTTATGACTGGCGCAGACACCGCCGTTTTATCCTCAGTGGCGGTGGTTACAAGGCAGAATGCAGCCGTCGCAACTGGTTTTTGGAGTTGCTCAACCCTGTGCCCTATGTGGTAGTGCGCGACATAGCCATCGGCGGCATCGGTATTCTGGGGGCCATACGGTTGAAAGAGGGGGATGAGCTGGTGATTGCCATTCCCTCTGGCGAGATGCTGCGCGGTCTGGTCGTGAGATCCCAGCCAGACCCACTCTTTCCCAAACTCTATCGCACCGGTATTCGTCTGCATCGATATCCGACGGCCGAGCTGTTTGCCCGCTGGCAAAGTTACATTCAGCCGCAAGATAAAGCGGATTTCGACCATGAGTGCCAAGTCTTGAAACAGATACGCGGTGCGTGAACCAAATGCCATTTCAGTGGTTGTTTTCCCCACGTTCAGCATGATTTGTCGATGGATTCCGCAGATCTGCAGGCTTGGCTGGCCCAAGTGATTTATCTTGCTGCATGTGTTTTCATCTTTATGTTTTTATTGAATTTTATCTGTGCCTCTGAAGTCGCGGAGGATACGGATCATTTTCCCTTTTCGTGATCCCCCCCGAAGTAGTTCCCCCTGATATCCCTTAGTATCTGGCCAGCATGACTCCCTTTAGGGGGAGGATAACAAGAACAAAAAGGAATGATGGATGAGATCCGTGAGCAACCAGTGTCTGTTGATGCAGATCCAGCCGACCATCTTGCGCTTTGCCAAGATGCTGGCCAGTGTGCTGCAGCTTGAGGTCGAGATTGTGGATGCCGATATGGTTCGGGTGGCTGGCACCGGGCCTTATGGCAAGTTCTTCGGACGTCAGCTGGAGGGGGATTCCCGCCTGCTGCGCTATGTGATTGATAATCAGCGGGAGAAGATAGTTACCCACACCAGCGATGATCCGGTGTGTGACGGTTGTACCTGCAAGGAGAGTTGCCGTGAGCGCGCCTTCCTCGGGGTGCCCATCATGGTGGACGAGCGTTGTATCGGGGTGATCAGTCTGGTGGCCTTCAGCGACGAGCAGCAGGCGCGCCTCAACAACAATCTGCAGGATGTGTGTGACTATGTGCGCCACATCTCCACCATCTTTGTGGCCAAGTTGCTCGATTCGCGCGGGCTGTCGGACGGGGTCAACAAGGTGTTCCTCAATCTGATGACCAACATGGATCAGGGCTGCCTGCTGCTCGATGACAAGAGTCAACTGCTCTACGCCAACGAGGCGGCACTCCATCATCTGGGTTGCCAGCAGGAACAGCTGCAGGGGCGCGAAGTGGGGATCCGCCCGCTCACCTTCTCCCAACAGGGGCTGAGTGGTCATCTCCAGCACATCATCACCTTTGAAGGTCGTCAGGAGCTGATCATCGGCCAGCTACATCATGTGCAGGGGCAGCAGCTCTTTCTGATGGCGTTTCACCAGTCCCACTCCGGTCAGGTGCAGGAGCCGGATCCGGATGTGCGGATCGATCAGCTGATCGGCGAGAGCAAGCCGATGCGCACCCTCAAGCGACTGCTGCACCGCATCGCCCAGAGTCCCTCCAGCGTGCTGATTTGTGGCGAGAGCGGCACCGGTAAAGAGGTGGTGGCCCGCGCCGTCCATCGCCTGAGTCCGCGGCAGGACAAGCCGTTCATCGCCATCAACTGTGCCGCTATTCCCGAACAACTGCTGGAGAGCGAGCTGTTTGGCTATGTGAAGGGCTCCTTTACCGGTGCCTCCAGCGGTGGCAAACAGGGCCTGATCCAGGCGGCCCATCAGGGAACCCTGTTCCTTGACGAGATTGGCGACATGCCGCTCACCATGCAGGCCAAGCTGCTGCGGGTGCTGGAGCTTCGGGAGGTGACCCCCATCGGGGCCAGCCGACCGGTGCCGGTGGATATTCGCATCATCGCCGCCACTCACCAGCATCTCGATCAATACATCGCCGAAGGGAAGTTTCGCGAGGATCTCTACTACCGCATCAATGTCATCCCCCTCAACCTGCCGCCGCTGCGGGAGCGGGAAGGGGACGTGGAGCTGCTGACCCACTACTTCCTCAACCTGCACACCAGCCGCATCGGCATCGTCTATCCCGGTCTGGCGCCCGAGGTAATGGCGCTGCTCAAGGGGTATCGCTGGCCGGGCAACGTCCGCGAGCTCAGCAACCTCATCGAATATCTGGTCAACGTCAGCCAGGCGGGCGAGGTGATTGACGCCAGCCTGCTGCCCCCCAACATCATCCGCAATCAGGAGCCCCATCGCGTCACCGCCCAGTCGATCCCGGTGACCAACCTGGATGCATCGTTCAATGTGCCTGCCACAGCTCCGCTCGCCGCCACGCCGGAGAAGCTGCCTGAACCCGTTCCGGGTGAGAGCGGCCTTGAGAGCATGGAAAAACAGATGATAGAAGAGACCCTGCAGCGGCTCGGCAACAAGAAACTGGCCGCACAGGCGCTGGGGATTGGGATTGCCACCCTCTATCGCAAGATAAAGAAGTACGAGATTGCCGTGCAGAGCTGAGGCGCTGGCGGCATCTATCCGGCCCGTGTCGTTTATCAGACGACACGGGCTTTTTATGGGAACAAGGTTCTGCGCCATTGCCGAATTGTGCTGAACGAAGTGGCGGGGCAGGGGAGTGGCTGCATGGCAGAATGCAAAAAGCCCGCTCGATGAGCGGGCTTTTTTAATCTGGTGCGTCCTAGTGGATTCGAACCACCGACCCCCACCATGTCAAGGTGATGCTCTAACCAGCTGAGCTAAGGACGCAGGGTGCGCAATGCGACTTTTATTTCTTTATGCAGAAGTGGTGGGTTTAATTGGATTCGAACCAACGACCCCTACCATGTCAAGGTAGTGCTCTAACCAACTGAGCTATAAACCCACATCTGGAATAACTGCAAAGTTTTGAAACTGAATGGTGCGTCCTAGTGGATTCGAACCACCGACCCCCACCATGTCAAGGTGATGCTCTAACCAGCTGAGCTAAGGACGCATAATCAGTGTTCTGTAATGGTGCGTCCTAGTGGATTCGAACCACCGACCCCCACCATGTCAAGGTGGTGCTCTAACCAGCTGAGCTAAGGACGCATCACAGAAAAGTGGTGGGTTTAATTGGATTCGAACCAACGACCCCTACCATGTCAAGGTAGTGCTCTAACCAACTGAGCTATAAACCCACTTTCTCTTACTTCACTACGCCAGCGCTGCTGACGTGGTCGGCATACTACCCATGCCCCCCAAGGCTGTCAACAGGCCATATGCACAAAGGAGACTGTTTGCCCAGTTCTTGCGCAGCCTGTTGATTTTGCAGGCGAGTTGTCGCTTGCCAAGCCCTGTTACTGAGATCGCGACAGGGTAGTGCAGGCTTCCGGAGTGGCAAAACGGCCATAGATGTAGCGCAATCTCGCCCCCAGCATCAGGGCTGCACTGGTGAGGCCGACAATAAAGCCGATCCAGAATCCCTGCGGCCCCATCCGCGGCACCAGCCAGTCGGTCAGACCCAGGATCATGCCGGTGGGCAGCCCCAGTCCCCAGTAAGCGACGATGGTGACGTAGAAGATCGCCTGGGTATCCTTGTAACCGCGCAGTGCGGCGGCCGCGACCACCTGCACAGAGTCCGAGATTTGATAGATGGCGGCGAAGAACAGCAAGATGGCCGCCAGGACGATCACCTGCTGATCATCGGTATAGATGGAGGCGATCTGCTCGCGCAGCAGCACCGTCATGGCGGCAGTGGCAGCAGCGATGGCCATCCCCAGCATCAAGCCGGTGCGAGCTGCCACCCGAGCGTGATGGGGTTGCCCTTCACCGATACTGTGGCCGACCCGGATGGTGACACCCACCCCGATGGAGAGGGGTAGCATAAAGACCAGGCTGGAGAAGTTCAGCGCAATCTGGTGGCTCGCCACAGTCTCGGCACCGAAAGGAGCCAGCATCAGGGCCACCACGGTAAACAGGGTCACCTCGCAGAAGATCGCCATGGCGATGGGGAAGCCCAAGCGGAACAAGCGCCAGATCCGGCTGCCGTTGGGGCGAGCCAGCTGGGAGAAGAGCCGGATCTCGGTGAAGTGACGGGAGAGCTTCACATAGAGGATCATCGCCAGCAGCATGGCCCACAGCACAATGGCAGTAGCCACGCCACAGCCCACCCCGCCCAGTTTCGGCATGCCGAAGTGGCCGTGAATGAAGATGTAGTTGGCGGGAATATTGACCGCCAGCCCGACAAAGCCGATCACCATGGTAGGCATGGTGTGGGAGAGCCCCTCACTGAAGTTGCGCAGCACCTGGAACATCACGAACGCGGGAAGGCCCCACAGGATGGCGTGCAGATAACCAGTGGTCTTGGCCGCCATCACCGGCTCCACATCCATGAACTGCAATGCCAGCGGGCTGTAATAGAGCGCAATCATCGCCAGCGGGGTGACGATCAGTGCCAGCCAGAAGCCCTGATGGACGGCCGGGCGAATTGCCTCCCGTTTACGGGCGCCATTGAGCTGGGAGACGATGGGGGTCAGCGCCATGATGATCCCCTGCACCAGCAGGATCACCGGTAGCCAGAAGCTGGACGCCACCGACACGGCGGCCAGATCGACCGCACTCACCTGACCCGCCATCACGGTATCGACGAAGTTCATGGCCACCTGGGCCACCTGGGCGACCAGAATGGGGCTGGCTAGACGGACGAGCTGCTTCGCCTCGGACCAATAACGTTGCACTGACACCTCCGAGTGGATCAGATAAGAGTAAAAAAGAGCGGAAATCGGGAAGAGCCTTTGCACTTTCGGACGAAAGTGCAAAGGGTGGGGGAGGCATTCTAGCCTGAAATTCAGCCAGGACGAAATAGTTGCCGCCCCAGGGGCAGGATCAGGCGTCTTCGTGATCGCTGATCAGCAGGTTGGCAGCGGCATAGGCGGCCTGTTCACGCAGTTCGGCGGGTACCCGCTCATCGGCGGCGACCGCGTTGAGGGCGCGGATAGTGGCGGCGATGGCCTTCGGCACATAGCCCTGCTCGCCGGAGCCAATCTGGTTATAGGCGATACGGATCGCTTCACAACATTGATATACCTGCATTTCTTTTTTCCTTGTTTACCCGGATGTGAACGGCGTCACTATAGCGATCGGGCGCAAGCTTGTCAGCCTGTACCCTTGTCTCACCTTCTGCCCGAGGTTAACCTGCCCTTTTTGCCGTAGCAGGAGACGAGAGATGTTCACTGGCATAGTGCAGGGGACCGCCGAACTGGTGGCCATCGAGGAGCAACCCAACTTCCGTACCCATGTTATCCGCATGCCAAGCCCGGCGTGGGGGGAAGGGCTGGTCCTTGGCGCTTCGGTCGCCCACAACGGCTGCTGTTTGACCGTCACCCGGGTCGAGGGTGAGCTGGTCAGCTTTGATCTGATGCAGGAGACCCTGCGTCTCACCAATCTCGGCTTGTTGCAGGTGGGGGACAAGGTCAATGTGGAGCGGGCCGCCCGCTTTGGTGACGAGATCGGCGGTCATGCCATGTCTGGCCACATCATTGGCATGGCAGAGGTTACCTCGGTGATCGACACACCCAACAACCGTCAGGTGTGGTATCGCCTTGCTCCCGAGCTGATGAAATATGTGCTGACCAAGGGATACATCGGCATCGACGGCATCAGCCTGACCATAGGTGAGGTGCGCGAGCGGGAGCGGGAGTTTTGCGTTCACTTGATCCCCGAGACCCTGGCCCGCACCAACCTGGGTTGGGTCAAGGCTGGCTGGCAGACTAATATCGAGATCGATCCCCAGACTCAGGCCATCGTCGATACGGTGGAGCGGGTACTGGCGGCGCGCGCGGGTAACTGAAGGCACTGTCCCAGTTATATGTTGAAAGGGAGCATTGTTGCCCAAATTGATGCAGCTTGAATGAAACTAACTGAGGACTCGGTGATCTGATCACCACTACCCTCTATCAAGTCTGCATCATGGGAGCGTCCCTGTCCCCCCATCACCAACGAGTTTGTAGTGGTCTAATCATCTTGGCCACCATCGTAGGGGGAGCAGTTATCACCATGGTCTGCTTAATGACCTGATGAGATCAGGTCGCTATCTCTATAACCTCCATTACATAATTTCGATTCTATTAATGAAGTTGCTTTAATTTTCCATATTTTATTATTTTTATAATCAGAAATTTATTATTTGATTGTGCTAGTGGGGTCTCTTTTTTATATACTTCCATATGGTGCCGGTGTAATCGTTTACATTGGTGTGTGTTACGTCACAATATGCATCGTAATTAGTTCGTAATCTTGTCATGAGGCGAGGGCAGTCTGAGGACATTCTCTCAAGTCAATGGTTTATTATGGACAATGGATGGATATTTGATGAGTATAGAAAGATTGTTTGGATTGAATAGAAATATGGTAATGTTCGGTGCCATATTTTTTCTTTACTTTTTTGTAATGGGAGCTTATTTTCCATTTTTCCCGATTTGGCTGCATGATGTCAATGGTATCAGCAAGGCTGAAACTGGAATTGTCTTCGGCACTATTTCTTTATTTGCACTTCTATTTCAGCCAGTATTTGGGCTGATTTCTGACAAGTTAGGGCTGAAAAAGAATTTGCTCTGGATCATCATTGGATTACTGGTATTCTTCGCGCCCTTCTTTCTTTATGTATTGGCACCATTGCTGAAATTGAACATCTATCTCGGTTCTATCGTAGGGGGCATGTACATCGGTTTTGTATTTGCAGGCGGGGCTCCTGCCATAGAGGCTTATGTTGAGAAGGTGAGTCGCTCCAGTCAGTTCGAGTTTGGCCGAGCAAGGATGTTTGGCGCAATAGGCTGGGCCCTTTGTGCCTCTATTGTAGGGATCATGTTTACCATCAACAATGAGTTCGTGTTCTGGATGGGGTCTGCTTTTGCTGTTGTAATGGCGGTTTTATTCTATTTTATCAACCCTGGTCGTGGTAGCACCAGTGAAGTGCTAGATAGTATTGGCGCCAATCAGAAAGGGTTTAGCGTAAAACTGGCAATGGGATTGTTAAAACAACCAAAATTCTGGTTCTTCACCCTCTATGTCGTCGGGGTGGCATGTACCTATGACGTATTTGATCAGCAATTCGCGAATTTTTTTACCGCATTCTTTGATACAAAAGAAGAAGGTACTCGTTACTTTGGTTATGTCACTACGATGGGGGAGTTACTGAACGCCAGCATCATGTTTTTTGCCCCACTGATTGTGAATCGAATTGGCGGAAAAAATGCCCTGCTAATCGCTGGGACCATCATGTCTATTCGAATCATCGGCTCCTCATTCGCCGAGACAGTTAGCCATGTCATTTTGCTGAAAACTCTACATATGTTGGAAGTTCCATTCCTGTTGGTCGGTACATTCAAGTACATCACTAGTGAATTTGATGTTCGCTTTAGTGCGACTATCTGGTTGATTGGCTATCAGTTCTTCAAGCAGCTAGCAACCATGTTTATGTCTGTGTGGGCTGGATCTATGTATGAGGTGATGGGCTTTCGTGAAACCTACTTGGTATTGGGCATTATTGCCGCAACTTTCACCTTTATTTCTGTCTTTACCCTCTCGGGAATGGGACCACTTGGGCTGTTAAAGGGTAGAACGATGGTTTCAAAAAAAGCCGCTAGTTACTAACCGACCATTTTGTAATCAGAGATTTGAAAAAGGTTATAAAAGATGAATAACAGTATGGCGTTACACCAAATCATTTGTCGTGCCGATTGGCAAACACAGGCTGTGACCAGTGTTAATCGTTTACCCACCCATACCCCCATGTTCAGCTGGCGCAGCGAAGCGGATGCCAAGGGGGATCTGGCCTCTTCCTCCCATCTCTTGCTCGATGGCGAGTGGAGCTTCTCCTTCTTTGCCGCTCCCGAATTGGTGCCCGAGAGCTGGCTGGCGCAGGATCTGACGGATGCCTGCCCCATCACGGTGCCGGGCAACTGGCAGCTGGATGCCGCCTATCCGGCTGCGCGGCCGCCCACCGATGGCCCCATCTACACCAATATCAAGTACCCCTTTCCTTGCGATCCGCCCCGGGTGCCAGCAGAGAACCCTACCGGTTGCTACTCCCGCGAGTTCGATCTGCCCGCCGGCTGGCTGGCAAGCGGTCAGAGCCGGATCATCTTCGACGGGGTGAGCAGCGCCTTCCACCTCTTCTGCAACGGCCGCTGGGTCGGTTACTCCCAGGACAGCCGGCTGCCCGCCGAATTCGATCTGACCCCATATCTGCAGAGCGGTCGCAACCGGCTGGCGGTGCTGGTGCTGCGCTGGTCCGACGGCTCCTATCTGGAAGATCAGGATATGTGGTGGCTGTCGGGGATCTTCCGCTCCGTCAGCCTGTTGCACAAACCGTCCCGCCATCTGATGGATATGCGGGTGACCCCCGAGCTGGATGCCTGCTATCGGGATGGCCGTCTCAAGATTGCCCTGCAAGTCGCCAATGGGGCTGGGCTGTCGGTAGAGGCCAATCTCTATGACGGTGGCGAGCGGGTCGCGACCCTGCGCCAGCCGATCGGCACCCAAGCCATTGATGAAAAAGGGGCGTATGACGATCGCGCCGAGTGCTGGCTCGACGTGGCTGCGCCGCGCAAGTGGAGCGCCGAGACGCCCCATCTCTATCGCCTGACCCTGACCCTGCTGGACGAACAGGGTCAGGCCATCGAGAGCGAGGCGTGCGATGTGGGCTTTAGGGTGGTGGAGATCCGTGGCGGCCTGCTGCGGGTCAACGGTCAGCCGCTGCTGATCCGTGGTGCCAACCGCCATGAACACCACCCCGCCAGGGGTTATGCCATCGATCGTGCCACCATGGAGCGGGATCTGCTGCTGATGAAGCGGCACAACTTCAATGCGGTGCGCTGCTCCCACTATCCCAACCACCCCGACTTCTATCGCCTCTGCGATCGGCTCGGTCTCTATGTGGTGGACGAGGCGAATCTGGAGACTCACGGCATGACCCCCATGGGGCGGCTGGCGCGGGATCCCGCCTGGAGCAACGCTTTTCTGGAGCGGGCGACCCGCATGGTGGCGCGGGATTTCAACCACCCCTCCATCATCATCTGGTCGCTCGGCAACGAGTCGGGTTACGGCCCGGCCCACGATGCCATGTATGGCTGGATCAAGCGCAGCGACCCGAGCCGTCCGGTGCAGTATGAGGGGGGCGGGGCCGATACCCCGGCGACCGACATTATCTGTCCCATGTATGCCAGAACCCATCAGGATCAGCCTTTCCCGGCGGTGCCAAAGTGGGCGCTGGCCAAGTGGATCGGCCTGCCCGGCGAGCACCGGCCGTTGATCCTCTGCGAATATGCCCACGCCATGGGTAACAGTCTGGGGGGCTACGCCCACTACTGGCAGGCGTTTCGCGATCATCCACGCCTGCAAGGCGGGTTTGTCTGGGATTGGGTCGATCAGGGGCTCGACAAATACACCGCCGATGGTCGCCACTACTGGGGCTATGGCGGCGACTTCGGTGATGTGCAAAACGATCGCCAGTTCTGCTGCAACGGTCTGCTGTTCCCGGATCGCACCCCCCATCCCGCCCTGTGCGAGGCGAAGCGCGCCCAGCAGCCGTTCCGCTTCACTCTGCTTGAGCACACCCCGCTGCGGGTGCGGATCGAGAGTGAATACCTGTTTCGGGAAACCGACAACGAGCAGCTTTGCTGGCAGTTGTGCGAGAACGGCCATGTGCAGCAGCAAGGGGAGGTTTCCCTCATGCTGGCGCCGCAAGGGGTGGTCGAGTTGACCCTGAGCGAGACACTGCCCGCCTTTGCGGCAGGCTCACTGGCCTGGCTCGATCTGGCCATCGTGCAGCCAGAGGCCACCCTGTGGTCGCAGGCGGATCACAAGGTCGCCCGTCAGCAGTTCACCCTGCCGACCCCCCTTGCTCTACCTGCTGCCGCCGCTGCCGCCACCCTGAGCGAGCAGCCGGATGGCTGGCGGATCACCGCCGCAAGCAGCCAGTGGTGGCTCGACAAGCAGAGCGGTCGCATCACCAGTTGGCAAAAATCGGGGCAGGAGCTGTTGCTGGCGCCGATCATGGATCACTTCTACCGCGCGCCGCTCGACAACGACATTGGCACCAGCGAAGCGGATCACGCCGACCCCAACTCCTGGATTGCTCGCTGGCAGGGCTGTGGTCTCGGTCAGTGGCAGCACCGCTGTTTGGGGATCGTGGTCGCTGGAGGGGATATCCGGGTCAGCCATGGTTACTTCCACCACGATGAGCTGCTGCTGGTGAGTCACTGGCATCACCGCTTTACCGACGATGGTGCCATGAGCCTGGAGATAGAAACCGAGCTGGCACAGGTGCTGCCGTCGCTGCCGCGGATCGGTCTGCTGCTTCATCTGGCCGAGGTACCGGCGCGAGCCGAATGGCTGGGGCGTGGCCCTCACGAGAACTATCCGGATCGCCTGCTGGGCGCCGATCTTGGGCGCTGGAGTTTGCCGCTGGAGGCGATGCACACCCCTTACATCTTCCCGAGTGACAACGGCTTGCGCTGCGATACCCGTCAGCTGCAGCTGGGCAGCACGACGGTGAGCGGCAGCTTCCATTTCAGTGCCAGCCGCTTCAGTCAGCAACAGCTGGCCGCCGCCCGTCACCAGAGCGATCTGGTGGCTGAAGAGGGGCTGTGGGTGTGTCTCGATGGCGCCCACATGGGGGTGGGTGGGGATGACTCCTGGAGTCAGAGCGTGCGTCCCGAGTATCAACTGCTTGAGCGTCGTTACCGTTGGGGCTGCACCCTTTATTAAGTGAAGCCTGCCAGACCATCATGATGAAGCGCCGGGTATCATCCGGCGCTTCTATTTTATGGCGTGTTATAAACATACTTTCTACACCAGGTTAGATTCATGGAGAAGATTCGAGTTCACCAAGCTGGATATCTCATCTGATGGAGATAACAAACTCGTTATTTTCTGGTGTAGAAGCTATCTCATAAAAATCAAGTTTGTAAAAAATGAGCCATGATGTTTCCCTTAGGGAAGTGTTGATTACTTAACCTCATCAGAACGGTTTTGCTATATTTTTATCGGAGGTTACCAAAAAATATTGCAGGCTTCCTCACAGAGAAATATTTATCACGCTCTTTATTAAAGATATTTATATAGAACTGTCACTATCGTGCAACCATGCCTATCAATAACATCAATATGAGATATAGCCTAGAGGCACAGAGTTTTCGTAATGAATCATTGTAAACACGACTCAGGTATATGTCGTGTCACATACAACCAACTAATAACAATGCCAGTCATATATAACTGACTGGCATTGTGCATAGATAACGTAATACTAGTATTTAGTATGGCGACATTTTTTAGTCAATATATTTACCACCATACTTCGATATTAAAGCCGAAAGTCGCTTCGTTTTGACTAACGGCTTTATCGCCAGTCAACTTAACAGGTTTGCCATACACATCGCCTTGACGACTCCACTCATTATCCAGTTCGGCGTAGGTGGCAAATAAACGCAGGGTTGGTCGAGCCCAGACAGAGCGGCCAGCTTGGAACATTTGTGCCAACGTTACCTTGGAGAAGTTGTTCACACCTGAACCATTTTGAGCCTTGACGCGCTCGTAACCAATTTCAAGAGCCGTTGCTGTAAAGTCATTCCAACTATATTGCGGACGCATACCAGCACTGAACCAGTCACTGCCGTACTCATTATCAAGCTCCAGGCTTTGATAAGCTATTGAATAAAGAGCACTCCACTTGTCATTAAAAAAGAGATCGCCATGGTTTATAACGCGGAAACTACTGCCATCATGGTCGACTCCAATCGCATATTTTACTGCTGAGGCTCCCTCGGCACTCATCAAACCGCCAGCCAATCCATCGATACCATACTGCATAGCGAGCGTATTACTACCTAGAGCCCACTTCTGCTGGTATAGCATGCTCAGCATTGCACCGCTATCCGTGATATCCTGATTTGGATAACCTTTGTTATCAAACTGTTCGAAATGATCATTCTGGGCGAATACATAGTTCAAACCGAGCGTTATATGAGCACCACTACTTATATTTATATCGGATAGTCGAACATCAAAGTGGTGTAACGAACGGATCTCGTCATGGTAGGCCCCATTTTCACCAAGGGCATTATAACTGCTCTCCGGGGTGAAATAGGCGAGATGAAGCTTGGTGCCGCTAACGTCAATATTTTCAATACCAAAGCCCTTGTTAGAGACATCCCAATACTTGACATCGATCATGTGAACTTCATGGCGCTGATAGAATCGCTCCCCGGCCCAGACTACCGCGCCAGGCAAACTTGGCAATATATTATGAGCAGAAGACCAGACCTGTAATGTACCGACATCGCTCCACTTGTCGCCACTGCCAATATAATATGTGAAATCGAAGTAAGCCTCCTCTTGCCGCCACAAGTCAGCCTTGAAACCCAACTCCCACCAGTTCATCTCATTACCAAGACGATAGTTGCCATACCCCTCCTGGGCTCGTAGTACAGCATCCAGTTCTCCTTTACCCCCATTACGTTCATCGTTATTCGTGTTTATATTGCCCCACTTGGCATATCCCATAGTTGTGAAATTTTCAAATGCAGCCTGAGAAGACAAAGGCTGCATCGCTAATAAAAGCAGACTGAAGCAGTTTGATTTTTTTAGTTTCATGTATTTTCCTTACTTGTCAATATTAAATGGGTTTTCTTTGCATCGTTAAGATAATAAAAGGCACGACCTATTTCACCAGGTAACCTAGAGCTATTAATGTGAAAATGATGCGACTATCAGTGAGAACCTAAATGACGAACTCACTTATTTCTTGCAAGTTGTTTTTCTCTATATTCAAACTCGACCCAGTGCGGCCAGTATCTCATCGTGAAATTTACCATTGAGCTTATAACTTGATTTATAAATCAGATAGCTCAGACAAATTAGCAGACTCGGAATGCCTAACATCAAGACCTGCATTCCCAGCACAGTGCCTTCGCTTTGCAAAGTATTTGGGACATAGCCAACTATTGTTAGCCCAATACCAGTCAGGAAGCCGGCAAATGCACTGGCAGCTTTCACCAGCATGGTTTGCACCGAGAAGACGACACTTTCACTGCGCATGCCCATCTTGTATTCACCGTAATCAACCACATCTGCCAGCATAAGAGTTGACATCGCCAAGGCAAAGCCTGAGCCCAACTTCATTGCGGCTCCTGCCATTCCGATCAGTAGTGTATTCTCTGGCATAAAATGACCGGTAAGCAGCAAGATGACATAACTCATCAGTGGGAAAACACAAGCAAGGCGCCAAATCATGGGGCGAGATAGTTTGCTGACGATCAGTGGGAATAACACCAGTCCGATGATCTCGGCAGAGCCCGCAAATCCCATGAAGACGGCGAACATATCTTTATCGCCCATCGCATAAGTGAAGTAGTAGATAGCAAAACTACCGGCTAACTGCATTGCCAAGTTAAAGCACAACACAATACCTATCAAAGCCTTTAGTTGATCATTTTGGAAGATAATCGCTTTTACATCTTTAAAGTTGATCTTCTCAGACACCTTGGTCGCAATAGCGCTATCTTCTTTTACTTTCCATACGGTCAGCAAAGCACTCAAAATGAATATTAGCGCAATAATCATCGATACCTTGGCGAAGCCGGCACCACTATCGCCATCACCCAAAATATCGATAGCTTTCATGCCAAAGGCTCCCATAACAAACCAGGCAAAGCTTGCAAACAGGCGAGGGATCACCACAATCTGCTCTCGCTCTTTCTTATTGCTGGTTAGCGCGGGAATGAACGACCAGTAGGGAATATCCATGATTGTATATGTCATTCCCCAGAGGATATAACTGATAGCTGTATAAATGTATAGTGCGGTTCCTTCAAACTCATGGGTGAAGAAAACAGCTACCATCACGACTGAATTTATCAGGGTACCAATAACGATCCATGGTCTGAACTTACCATAGCGACTGCGAGTATTATCAACAATCATACCCATGATGGGGTCGTTGAACGTATCCCAAATTCTGGCGACTAAAAATAAAGTGCCTACGAATGCAGCTTCAAGGCCAACGACATCGGTATAGTAATACATTAAATAAATGTAAATTATCGAACATGCCAAATCTTTACCAAGGGCTCCTATACCATAGGAAAGTTTGGCGACATTGCTTATACTCATAAAGTTTCATCCTTATTGTGAGTGTCATGTGTGATTTTTCTTGATTAATACAATAACGTGAAATAATGAAGATTTAGTCTAAATATAATGAAAACCCAAAGGGTTATCTTGGCCGGTTTTTAATCATGTCGATGACATCGAGGACGGCCATAATTCAATGGCCGTTTCGCTCTGATTATTTGTGAATCGAGATAATTAAACTGTCAATTTATAACGCTGATATATCGATCAAGATGGCCGTAGTTGGATCAAGAATTGGCATTGCCAGACCTACTTGGCGCAGCCATTCGCCGCTTGATACGATACCAGCAAGGCTCCAGACGGGTTGCTTGTTAACCAGGCCATTATGAAAGTTATTCGGATGCGCGATGACGTTGACGCGATATTGTGTTTGCGCGATTAATCCCGGTATCCGTAAAGTGCCGCTGTGGGCATATGTAGGCATATCTAGCTGTGCAACCATCACTAATGCATGCTTGGCATCAGGAGTTATGACGGCATGGATTTTTTGAGCTTGTTGATCGTCGCTTTCAATACGGTAGGTGATTCCGCTATGAAGCAGGTTTCTATACTGCTTATGCAATGCGATGTATTTTGCAAAGCCAGCTTTCTCTTCGTCCGACTCTTTGACCGGATCGAGCTCTATTCCCATATGTCCAAACAAGGCTGTGATCCCGCGGAAGTCGATGTCGGATACTCTGCGAGTGGCATGGCAATGTCGAGCGCCAATATGAGAGCCCATCACTTCAGGCGGGAAAAAATAGCTAAACCCGCTCTGGATCTCCTGACGTTTGAGTGCGTCATTGTTATCAGATGGCCAGAAACGTTGCACTCGCTTTAGGATCTCATAATCGATACGGCCACCACCGGCAGCACATGATTCAATCTCGATATGTGGATGCCTTGTTTTAAGCTCGTCCATCAGTCGATAGACATTTTGTACCTGGCGTGTTTGGCAAGCTTGTCCGTGGTGAGCAGGCTGGACCGTTTCACGGTTCATGTCCCACTTGAGATAGGCAATATCATAGCGGCTCAGCAGGTCATCAAGACGTTCCAACAAGTAGGCAAAGGCATCAGGATTCTGCAGGTCGATCAGATATTGGTTGCGACCTGTTGGTTGCTCATAGCCATCGAGTTCCATCAGCCAGTCGGGGTGTTGGCGATATAGATCAGAATCTTTGCTGATCATTTCTGGTTCAACCCAGATGCCAAATTCCATGCCCATGGCTTTGACATGTTCGATAACCGGCTGCAAACCATCAGGATATTTCTGCTTATCCAGGTACCAGTCACCCAGTGCCGCCCTATCATTGCAGCGGCCCTTGAACCAGCCATCATCAATGATGAAGCGCTCCACACCCATCTTGGCTGCCTCAGTGGCCATACACATGATGTAGTCTGGATCATGCTCAAAGTAGATACCTTCCCATGTGTTGAGATGTACCGGTCGGCATGTCTGATAGTTGCGTCGCTGCGGAAAGGTCAGGATGTGCTCACGCACAAACTGGTGAAATTGATGGCTCATGCCATTCAGGCCATCAGCACAATAGGTTGTATAGAGCCAGGGGGTCGTGATGCGTTCATCTTTTTGCAGGCAAATTTCCCCCGGGTAGTAGAGTGCTTCGGCCTGCAAGAAACGACGACCATCAGCCTTTACATCAACTCGCATTCGATGATTACCGCTCCAGGCCAGATGAGCTCCCCATACTTCTCCGTGCTGTTCATCAAATCCTTTGGTGCCGATGATGAGCGCCGGGTAGTGTTCGTGAGACGTACGACCACGGCGGTTCTCTTGCTGGAATCCACCGTGCATCAGGATATGTCGATGCTGTTGGAACTCATTAACCCAACGCCCGTAGAATGACAAACACTCAATGGCGCGCATGGGTAATGGCAATGTTGTCGCGAGCCTGTTTACCGTGAAGGGCTCCTCGCTTTCATTGTTCAGGGTATGGCGCACGGCGACAATGTCAGAAAGAGGATCTATGGTGAGTTCAGTCAAGAGACACAGGCGAGCGACAGGATCATGACTGACAAGGCGTAGGGAATGTTCGTCGTGCTCGACAGACTGAATAGTGAAGACCGGAGACCAATCCTGACCATTTCTATGCCCTTCCAATGCAGGGGAGCTAAAGACGCCCGAACCGGAGTCCGGAAACAAAGTTAACGGGACATCGCAATCCAGTCGGCCAAAAGGCACTGGCCGATCAAGGGATAGGCAGCGCTCCGGGGGCGTCAATGTTAACTTGTTGCCCCAATAGATAATTTCAGCTCCTTGCGTCAGGTTAACGAGCATTTCCGTGCGTCGACCACTTATCTTGCAGATCTTTTCCATTTCTCTACCTTTGGTCTCTGAAAGAGGGGAGTAATTAATGCTGACGGCAGACAGAACAATAAAATGCCGATTAATTAATGTGGTTGGCGCAACAGTAGTGTAAACGATTCCACTGGTGTGACTAAAAAAAATCAATAGCGCTACCTGACTCACAAAAATGGCTTTTTTTTAGCCTTAATTGAATTTTATGGAGGAGTGGTACTGTTTTTTTTAGCACTGATGTCGTAAATGAATAAAGAAAATAACCAATTGGCATAACATTAATTTATTATTTTAATATGAAGAGGTGTCGACCTCTTTTCTATTTATGGCGATGCACTCTCTTTTCATAGGAGGCACGCAAATTATTCGTGCTTTGCTTATGAAGTTTCTGTTCCGCGAGTAAATCACAGCTGATGTACTGTTTAATCGGAAACGTTTGCCAGAGTGGATCAATGTTCGAGCGGTGGTGACACAGAAATATACCAAGGTGAAGTAGGATGCTGATAAAAATTAAGATTCTTTGTTGGTGGATGTTTTTTGAACTTTAAAATGTATTAGGGGAACAGGGGTGCTCATGGACTGACATCGCAGCAAACCTGAACTCAAGCTGTATTATAAATAGATTTAATTGTGATGCTTGTCACGTTTTCTGAATTCCAGTTAAATGAGCATGCCTGATGCAATGGGGCTCAATGAGGTCTGTTTTGTTTGTGTTTATGGCTGATATAAAGAGAAATGCTATATGTATCAAGCTGATACCAAGGTGGGTTATTTAAATTAATTACATTTATTATTTATTTATTGTGACTTTAAAATTTAATATATAGATCTCAAATGCAGCCCCTCATATATAGTCCTGCCGCTAAAGATATACTCAAGGGTCTATTTATGAGTTTCACACCAAGTAAAGTCCATCAAAGCGTCTGGACTTATCTCTTTTTAGGACAGCAGGCATTATTTCCTGTGGCTTATGCGGCTGGGCAACTCTCCATGCCCGCAGCCAAGCAACCTGAACTTATCCGCTATCAGATCGCAAAGGGAGATACGCTTGGTTCTGTCTCACGCCAGTTTGGCACAACACCTCACCAACTGTTGGCATTAAATGGCAACCTGGCGCTAAACGCCCCTCATTTGCCGGTAGGTGACACTATCAATTTACCGCGTGCGTCCGTTTTACCTGCGCTGTCAGGCGCCAATCCACTGCATTTGACGGCGCCTACGCCAACCCCTGTGGATGTCGAGCAGAAGGTTGCCGAGCAGGCTGCCCGCTTGGGGCAGCTGTTTTCACCTGCCGAGTCAGAGATGCCGGCAGATCAGGAAAACCACAGTGAATTGGTTAAGGGGTTTAAACGAAGTCTGCGGCATCTACCACCTTCCGCGCAGAGCGTTACACAGGATGCGACTGCACCGCATCATGGGTCAGAACAAGAGAAGCAGTATTGGCGTCAGCAACTGGTCACCCATTTTGAAGAGGAGGCCAATGCCTATGCAGCATCCTTGCTGGGGGCGGTGGGTACAGCCAGAACCCGGGTGACGCTGGATGACGATTTCAATATGGTCACTGCCGAGGCTGATCTCTTGTTGCCGCTTGCGGAAGAGCAGCAGACCCTGCTGTTTACCCAGTTTGGTCTACGCCGAAATGGGCAGGCGCGTACCATCGCTAACTTAGGGGTGGGCCAGCGTCATTTCCTCGACAGCTGGATGCTGGGCTACAACCTGTTTGCTGATTATGACCTGACCAATCGACACTGGCGTACGGGAGTCGGGGCCGAAGCCTGGCGTGATCATCTCAAGTTGGGCGCCAACTTCTATACCCCACTGAGCAGTTGGCATGACTCCCCACGGTTTGAGGGTATGGAAGAGCGCGCAGCACGCGGTATGGATGTGCGTCTTGAGGCCTATCTGCCGGCCTATCCGCAATGGAGCGCATCGCTCACTGCCGAGCAGTATTTGGGGGAGCGGGTTGACTTGCTGGGCGCAGATCAGCTTGAGCGCGATCCGCATGCCATCACTGCCGGTCTGCACTATAACCCCTTCCCGTTACTCAAGATGGATGTCGAGCAAGTTGAAGCGAGCGGCAGGCAACATGACACCCGTTTTACGCTGGGGCTGGAGTGGAAGCTGGGGGCTACGCTCTCGGACATGCTGAATCCGTCCCGTGTCGACAAGTCGCTGGCAGGTATGCGCCACGATCTGGTTGAGCGTAACAATGACATGGTGCTCGAGTATCGCGACAAGGTACTCCTCAAGGCCTCTCTCAACGACCAGTATTCTGCGGGAGAGGGGCAAGCCCTGACCTTGACGCTCAACATTCAGCATTCCCGCCAGATAGCCTCCATCCAGTGGTTTGGCGAGATCCTGGGGCTCAGTGGACTTGGCCCTGCCGATACGGTTGGGCAGGACAAACGTTCCCTTACACTTCCGGTCTTGCCCATCTATCGCATTGGCCAATCCAATCAATATCCGATCGTTGCCATCGTCACCGACATTGATGGCCATGAAGCCATCGCGGAAGGGGTTGTTGTCGTCTCGGAAGACTCTGGGCTGCAACCCGCTATTCAGTTGGCAGAACACTTTGTTCAACTTCGCCCCGGTGCTCACTACCACGTTGACTGGGGGGTGGTTGACCCCCGTCAGAAGCCTGCCAAAGCGCGAAATGGGATCCCGATTGAGAGTATTGAGGGGGATGTAGAAGCGGACCGCGATGGTTACCAGTACCGCTATCGCCTGACATTTCAGGGGCCTGCACAGGTACTGACGGGGCGTGAGCTGGTTGCGCCTGGGCAACCCAACCCCGGCACTCGGTATCGCCTGGATGTAGAGGTCACCTTCCCGAGTGGGCATGTGGCGAGTGACAGCATGGAGTTTGAGTTTATTGATGATGCAACTGTGCCGGGGGCCCCGACGTTGACAGTGACCGACAGCAATGGTGACGACAAGCCAGAGGCCACTGGTAAAGCGGAACCGGAATGTACGGTGACCATTACCTGGCCGGATGGCACGACCAGCACCACAACTGCAGATGAGGATGGCAACTACAGCCTGGAAGCCCCGACGGCGCAGGGTAGTGGCACCATCACCGCCACGGCTACAGACAAGCACGGCAACACGGGGCCGGCTACCAGCGTGAACTACACCGACTCAACGGCACCTGGCGCTCCGACCTTGGTTGCGACGGATCGCAATAGTGACAACAAGCCGGAGGTCAGTGGCAAGGCTGAACCGGGCAGCACGGTGACCATTACCTGGCCGGATGGCACGACCAGCACCACGACTGCAGATGAGGATGGCAACTACAGCCTGGAAGCCCCGACGGCGCAGGGGAGTGGCACCATCACCGCCACGGCTACAGACAAGCGCGGCAACACGGGGCCGGCTACCAGCGTGAACTACACCGACTCAACGGCACCTGGGGCTCCGACCTTGGTTGCGACGGATCGCAATAGCGACAACAAGCCGGAGGTCAGTGGCAAGGCTGAACCGGACAGCACGGTGACCATTACCTGGCCGGATGGCACGACCAGCACCACGACCGCGGACGTGGATGGCAACTACAGCCTGGAAGCCCCGACGGTGCAGGGGAGTGGCACCATTACTGCCACGGCTACCGACAAGAGCGGCAACACGGGGCCGGCTAGCAGTGTGAATTACCTCGCGAGCTTGATGGGAGTGACGATTACCGGGCTGGTTAACGGCTTTCCTGAGGTGGGGTCTGTACTGACGGCCGTGCCTGACTGCGGCTCGAGCGCGTGCCGCACAGGACTGACCTGGCAGTGGCAGGTCGAGGAGGGGGTCGGTACTGGACGTTTTGTGGATATCGCTGGGGCGACCAGCGTGACCTATTTACCCGTGCGAGAGGATCAGAAGAAACGGGTGCGCGTCATTGTTGCGGCGCTGTGAGCATCCGGAGTGGCGTTTATCGACGCCATGTAAGTCATTTTTTGTAGCCAAAAGGAAGAGAGCAAGTGATGAGAAAGCAAAAAATCGCGGTATCGATCGCAATGGTAATGTGGGGGGTAGCCAGTGGCGCCAGCGCGCTGACATCGGCTCCAACCGATACTGTGAAGGGGCGACCCCCAACGTTGACTGGAGTGTCATTCAACTATGTCGATGTCAACAACAACGGTCGAGTGGATGTAGGTGACAGCCTCAAAATTGAAGAACAAGGTTTTGATGATCCGGATATGGATGCTCAAGCACCGAGTGAGTACAAGTGGTATCGCGATGGCATTGATATGGGGGTAACCGGTGATAGTTATACCCTGACTTTGGCAGATCTTGGTACCCAAATCACTGCAGGAGTGATTCCGCAAACCGATGCAACCACGACAGACCCTTATCAGGGGAATGAAGTTGCGGCGGCGGGGGGCTCTCCTGATGGCGATGGTTCTGTTGATGTGGTTGATCCCAATGAGGTGGATGCCGTCGAGATCGTCATTGCGGCCACTGACGCTGCGCTTGCTGGCAATCCGATTGTCTCGACCGAACTCAGGGCCAAGGTCACTACCAGTGCCGGTGGGGTTGGGGTGGCGAGTGATTACAACTACACATGGCAAATTGAGGATGGTGCAGGTGGCAACTACATCAACATTCCTGGGGCTGTCAGTGAAACCTACACCCCAAGCAAGGATGATCAGAAGCGCAAGCTGCGGGTTGATGTCACCAAGAAGTAAAGCCATCACCAGCCCCGGCTGGATGGGCATGATATTCGGACCATCGCCCGCAGCAAGAGGTTGATGGTTATCGGATGGATAACGGGTTGTCCTGCCTTGCCAGGGAAGGTGAGGTGGGCACATCAATCAGTAATACAGGGCGCCCGCGGGCGCCCACCATTTTAATCAGCTTGGCCTGTAAAAATGGCGAGGCTGGCTAGTTACAGCAGGTGATGGTGCTGTCGTAAACCGGAGAGTGTTTGAATGAAGGTGATATCTCGTTATTTGTCATATCTGGCACTGTGGCTGGTGCTGGGGCAAACGACAGGAGCAATGGCCGAAAGTGCCAACACCCTGTCGGTGCAGGGGCGTGCGCCAGTGGCATCTGGCGTGACACTGACTGGCCCGGCGGCGCCCTTGGTGGGGGATACCCTGCTGGGAACATATACCTTTAATGACCAGGATACTGATGAGGAACAGGGCAGTGTATTGCGCTGGCTGAATAATAGTGACATCGAACTCGCCAGAGGTGATCGCTATCTGTTGACCGATGCCGAGCGTGGCAAACAGCTTCGCTTTGCGGTCATCCCGGCCACCAATCCGGCGGTGACCGATCCGTCCGAGGGGGTCGAGATAAGCAGTTCGCTCTCTGCGGTGGTGCAGGGGCGGCCAGACCCCGCCAAATCCACCTTCAGTGTCGACAAGTCCACCATAGTGGCGGATGGGGTTGATAACGCAGTTTTGACGCTGACCCTCAAAGACGACAATCAAACACCGGTAATCGGCATCAGTGATCGGGTGGAGCTAGGTTATAGCGGTGTGGATACAGATGTTATCTCCCTGATGGAAAACGACCGGGGCAATGGCATCTATGAGTACATCCTGACGGGGACCAAGTCTGGCGTTGTCACCCTGACGCCACAGCTGGATGGCGCTCCCTTGACCACTCTTCCTCCATCACTGCAGGTGACTCTGGCCGCCAACCCTGCCACCGCGAGAGTGGCCCAGCTGGTGACCACCACTGACAATCAGCCTGCGGATAACGTCAGCGCTGACCTGCTGACTGCGACTGTGCATGATATCGAGGGGAACCCCATGCAGGGCGCTAGCGTGGTATGGTCGCATGGCAGCACCACGGCAACCTTGGGCGCAGCGACAAGTGTGACCGACAGTAGTGGTCTGGCAACAGTGACCCTCATCAACACCCAGGCTGAGACGGTCGCCGTGACGGCAAGGGCTGAAGCCAATTCCGGTGACACGGGCATGACCAGTGATGCCAACTTCGCACTCTACCCGGTGCTCGATAGATTAGCCGTGGGCACCAATAATCAGCCCGCCAATAATAAGGCCTTGAACACAATAGTGGCCAAATTCAAAGACCTTGCTGGGTCGGTTCTGGCAAATGTGCCGATCACTGTGCAGTTCAGTGCTGACAAGGGCACCGCCACGTTCGATAACGAGTCGCCATGGACGACCACTACCAATGACGTTGGTGAGGTGATCGTGTCACTGCGCAACAGCGTGGTTGAGGATGTGGAGGTGACGCTATATGCGAAAAATAGCGATACCGTGCAAAAAGCGGCAACGGTCAGCTTTACAGAATTGATGATAACAAGATTCCTCAAGCCGGATCCGGCAACCATGAATTGGCTGGATGCCGACAACTACTGCAATAGCATCGGACGCCGTCTACCGACGGTAGCTGAATTGCAGGCATTGTTTGTCGAGATATCTCCTTCTTCTGGTGAGAATTATGCCTTGTGTCATGTTCATGGATGGCCACTGGCTAACAAGTGTGGTGGCTCTTTCGATGACTATTGGACGAGTGAGACGTACGACCCTCTTGCTGTTAGTGCACATGCCGCCGTCTATATGCACACAGGTCTCGTTGGTGGATTCGGTGACACACAGCCTAGCCAGGTAGCGTGCATACGTCGTTGAGGAGGCCTTGTTTCCCGGAACGATACCGATTGAATGGAACTAACCGGGGATAGTGGTGATGTGATCACCATTATCCCCTCAATTTTGCACTGCGGTTATTCACGCCATCACTACTGAACAACAAGAGTGATATCCATATACTACAGCTCGTTGAGCTTGGAATGGTTATAAAACCAACCCCATGCAGAAGTACAAATATGAAAGCTATCAGAGGACGGTTGCCGAGTTTTAATATATGTGGCTCAAAAAATAGAGCCTGAAGAATTAAACTTCACGTTGTAAAAAAATCATTCTTGGAGATTCAATCATTTGTATGGTTATCCATAAAATCGCATTAAATCAATGCGTTATGTTGCCATCATCTGTCTTGGTGAGTGGTTTTTATTATTTTATTAATCATCATCTTTTTGATGGCTCAACTTAAAATCTCAATCTGCCAAATTTGAAACATCATAGACCGGTCAGATTGGGGATGAAATGGAACAGGATAACAGTTGGAACATCGGTGAGGATGATATTGAGTGGTGGAATAGCTACACTCGATTATTTGTACAGGATATTTATAGCAAAGACCCTAAAAAAAGAATGGCTGGTTTCTATTTTAGACCACTCAGTATGGAGGCGGCTTCATTCTATCATTCCTGTGATCACGATTTGCTTTTGATGATCACCTGTGTACAAATGTCACTTCTTGAAGAGTGTTGCAAGGCATATCATCAAGCTGGACGTCGGCCATGTCAGTTATTTTTTAAGGCTGAACCACGAGTATTATCAAAAATATCTAGCCAGCTAATAGCATTGATGGATAGTCTGCGCTCTCAAAAGATAGAGTTGATTCTTGACTTGAATTTACCATATCATAAAAATGATAAGGAGTGGCAAAAGTCACTATTTAAAATAGTCGATAGTGGCCATATGGTTTGTCTGGGAGGGTATAACTGGAAAGATAACGAACCCAGAGATTTCCAGGTGGTTAAAGAACTATTTAAATATGTCAGATTAGGACCGCCTCCGTCTAATTTGGCGGAAGTTAATCACTTTATTGATACCTGCTTCTATGTTAAAGAAAAACTGGCAATGCAACTCATATTAGATAGAGTGCAAAGTCAGACAGATCTGGATATAGCTTGTCGGACACCATTTTTTGCATTGATGGGCGATTATATTTCAACTGCTCATTTAGCAAAAAATCTGGATGATGTCTCCTATAAGGTCATGTTATGAGTGCCATCAAGAATACTACACTTGTTATTGCATTGTGTACATTAACACTCTGTAATATGATTTATCAAGATGTATTCCATACATTGAAAAATGATGGGCATCATCATTCTGAATACAGCATTATCTGGGCACCTAATGCATATCTGGTATTTTTTCTATGGGCATTTGGTCGCTGCATAGATAAGACAATATCACTAATATCAATTTTCATGACAGTAATAGGGTTCAACTTACTCTATTTTAGTAGCCAAAATTATCCTATGGGAATGGGGTCTTATTGGTCATCATTGATAATGTATGCTGTCAATAACACTGTATTTATCATTGGCTTTCTATTTGTGTTGAATTTTTGGCAATCATCAATATCTTTTCTTTCAAAAGACAATGAAGTGCTATCATTTTTATGGCTCCATTTTGGTGGAGCCTTATGTACTCTTATTGCAAGTGTATCTGTCCTGGTTTTCCCTAGTTCCTCAGAAAAATTGGTATATCAGCTGTTTTCCGCAAACCTAATGGCATTTACCTTTTTTACATCATATCTTTTTTTGTCAGAGCAATTCATTCCTGACAACAAAAACCTGAAGATGATGAACTTTTGTTTATTGGTGTCACTGTCATCAATTGTTTTTTTTATAGTAAATGAGTTTTTTCATACCTTGTCAAAGGAAACGTTTGCATTAATCTTGATGGCATCATTTATTTGTCTTTTTATTAAATCCAGACCCTATGTGAGAATTGTTATTGCGGCGTTGGTCTCAGCTTTTTGCGCTGCTGTAAATGTAGCTTTGGATTTATCTCTTTATGATTTTATTTTATTTTACAGTATATGCATTAGTACCAGCATTATCTTGATAATGCGGAAGAAAGAAACACACATTATACATGCGCTGCAGAAAACGGTAGATGAGCTTAGAAAAAGTAAACTAATAGACCCTTTGACTGGCTTGCTTAACAGAGAGGGATTCAGGAGCGTATTAAGTGAAAAATGTAACACCAATGAAGAGTTTCTGGTCGCATATGCAGACCTTGATAAATTTAAAGAAATTAATGATTTTATGGGACACGCTGCCGGTGACCTTGTATTAAAGATATCTTCATCAAGAATGTCATCAATCTTAGGTATGAATAGCCCTGTCGCACGCCTTGGTGGTGATGAGTTTGCTTTTGTTATTCCTGGTGAGAAAAGTGTAGCCCTGCAGCGTTGTCAGGAACTAATCGAAAAAATAACGCAGCCCATCGCAATAGGAAAGCGCACATTTTCAATTGGTATTTCTATTGGAGTTAGCGCTTATCCTCATCAAGCAGTTACAGTAGAAGAGTTGCTTGATAAAGCGGATATGGCCATGTATGCAGCCAAATGCTCCCATGATCGTGCGCCAGTGTATTTTGAAGAAAAGATGGACTACCGAAAAAATCATGAGACATTTTATTTGCAAAGAACATTTAATATAGAGTTAATGTTGGGGGAATGTTATGCGGTATTCCAGCCGCTACACGATATTGAGCAGGGGAGAATAAAGTCATTTGAAGCATTACTGCGACATCCTAATTTTAGCACGGTTGATATAATTCAGTGGGCTGAAGAATATGGCCATATGAATGCACTGTTTGAACTTATGGTACAATGCGCAGTAAATTTTATTCTAAAGTCAGGTTATCCCGTTACAGTCAACATATCTCCCTCTCAGATCATCTTCAATTGTGGGATAATTAGAAACTTAATGGAAAAGGTGATCATAGAATGTAAATTGCCACGAGGTTCATTAAATTTAGAAGTTACTGAGTCGGTACCAATCGTTGAGCAGTCAGTGTTCATGAATGCGGTTGGCCAAATAAAAGAACTCGGAGTAGAAGTTTACCTTGATGACTTTGGTACTGGCTATGCCTTTTTTTCTACACTAAGTATGGGGGCTTTTGATGCAATCAAGATTGATAGGAATCTAGTGTCTGGTATTAATAACTCACTATCCATGCAGCGCCTTTTGAACTCCATATTAACTTATGCGAACGAAGCGGGTATGTACGTTATCGCTGAGGGTGTTGAAGAAGAAGACGAGCTTTGGGTGTTGAAAAACTTGGGGGTAAAATATGTGCAAGGGTACTATTTCTCAAAACCAATGAAAGAAGAGGCCATGTTAAGCTACATAAAAGATTGGCTCTAAGCCGATAAAGAAGGCGTCAATCGATATAAAATTAAAAGCTATGCTACTTAATATCATTGGCTAGCAAGAATAGCATTACCAAAATCCCAACTTGCCAGCCATATTTACCTTGTAAACACGATACGATGGGTTTCTTAGAAGAACCCAATCGTATTGCCCCGCATGAATTTGCTTCGCCGAGTATATATGAGCATCGGTAAACCTTACATTTAGACCATCATCAAAATCGAATATAGGTTTGGATAGTTCTTTTGAATAAACTACAAAAAAAAACAAATCGTCTTTCTTTTTTGCCAAGATTCCTTTAAAAAGTTTTTTCTCTCCACTAATCTTGTTCCATGCGATTGTTTCTACAATGCCGAATCGACATGTGCTTATATATTTCATCTTTACATCATTTGCCTCTGAGTTATAATTGCACCCCATACCATTGATAACTGGAATAATAATATAAGTATGGAGGACTATGAAACTAGTCAACGCTATGAACTTTAATGTCTTGATCATTGTTGTCATATCCATAAAGATAAAGACCAGATTTCTTTTGTATATCGTCAGATATTGACTTTTGCTTGCTTTTATTTAGCTCAAAAACGCCACATATCTTTGTTTTTTCACTTAACTGATAGCAGTAAAGCTCACCTGAAGAAAAGAAATATATGATACCTAATGACAGGATCGCTACGCAATACAGCGAGAATAGTGTTTTGACAAATGTTTTTTTAAAATAACTGGCATGATTTTCTTGCGCTATGATCTTTGCGTTAATTTTGGCCATATCAATAATGGCCTCATCTACTTCATCTGAACTTGATTCGGTTGCTTTATTCTCTGTATTTATCTCATTTTTATTTTTTGACGAGTCACAAGGAGGTTGCAGAGCAATCATGCTAGATTGGATCTTGTCTGCTGCGCCATGAAGTATATAACCTCTCCTGTGAACGGTTTCTATCTTAAAAGCCCCGTCAGTTTCTTGTAGTACTTTTCTGATGTTTTTTATAGCAACTGCCAATGAATTGGGAGAGACGAACTTGTTAGGCCACCCTTCTTCAATCAGTTCCTCTTTACTGGAAAACTGATTTAATTTTTTTAGTAAAGCGGAAAAAATCAGTGTCTCGCTTTTGCTTAATCGAGCAATCACTTCTGAGTTCCATGTGACGTCACCTGAGACGGGGTTGTAGTCCAGCATGCAAAACCACCAATGATTAAATTTTACGTTATAAACAAGGCTCTCATCCAGTGAAAGCTAATCCTTAGACCTCTATCTACGGTAGCCTTACTTTTAGTGATTCTATAAGTAACATTACTATAGTTGCAATACTCTTATTCAAGCACCCTGTATATTATTTGTTCTCAATAGTGAGATGTCGCTCATCATAGTTTCAGTATTAATTAGTTTATCTAATCCATTAATTATAGAAAATTTTAAGTGAGGTGTCTCACTATAAACCTTGACACAAATCTTAACCGTTTATTAGTTGCGTAGTTTTACAACAGATGGAGATGTTTATAAAGCAAAATAAGCAGGATGTGAGAAGTTGCTTTGATTGTCATCTGAATATTTATTGTTGTGGTAAATTTCTTGGTGTTATATTAACTTGTTAGTGGTTGTTGATAATGCTGTTAAATATATGCCAGCTTGACAATAAATATCAAATCATGTCTAGTTTAAATCTGGCTTGATACGTTATGGTAAATAAAGCTATCAAGTGACTGGTAGACATATCTAATGTCGGTTCCTGAGATAATCAGAGGCGGTAACGTAAAAATACAGTTATCAAAGCTGGTGACAACTCTCTGCGATGATCTGGCAAATAGCTACATAGCTATCGGATAATAGATAGATCTAAATTAACTCCCTATTAAATCATATCTTTTCATGTAAATTTGCGTCGAATCAGCATTATATTTAACCAGCATTGTATTCTTTATGTCATGTGAGGATACTCATGAACTCTTTTTATATAGCAGTGATATAAGATTAATCAAGTCGTTATTTCATGGTTTTGAGTATTGAATAATACAGGAGATGACCTTTGAAAAGGTTGCCTGTTACTGAGCATTCTGAGTGATGAATGAACAATGAAATTACTATGACAGATGAGATAGTTCTGGTATAACATACTGAAAAGAAAGACTTTTTTATTTTTATAAATTTATTATTTTAGCATCACTACATTTTGATTAAAACATAGGATTATTGCTGCTTAGTTATCAGGCATATGTGAATCTGTATTGGTCGAGGTGAAATGATATGTATATAAAAATGGTAAATAGAGATAAGGGAGTTACCTTTGATCTTCAAAATGGTATTGTCGAATACAAAGCATTGGGGGGATTGTTGGTACAGTCTAGGCTGGGTAAAAAAGACAGGGATGTATTGATTTATTTGATAAATAACGTAGGGCGATTGATCTCAAAAGATGAAATTTTACATAGTGTATGGACTAATCGTATTGTCTGCGACAATACCGTTTCGGTTTCATTGTCAAATATTAGAAAGTTCTTGAGGAAAGCAGATGAAGATTGCTCATGCCTGACAAATGTCTCTGGGTCTGGTTATATATTCAATCCAGCCAAATCGGGATTTAGATTAGAAAAACAACTGAAAGTAAATGAGTTTGCTGTTTGATTGTTGATATTTATTGGCGGTGCTGGTTATTAATTATATTGGTGAGGCCATTGCTGTAAGGGTTACTGTTAGTATGAAATAGTCGTGGCAAGCTACAGTAGCCCAACGCCATTTCACGAAAAATACTGAAGCATGATAAAGCTCAGGTATGAATACGCTGTCACGCCTTATTTTAACTATCTTGCCAATCAGGAATTATATTTTTAGGTTTGTGGAACGTGGAATATTATTGTTTTTATCTATGGATAACTGCAGAAAATTAATGCCTGGTTGTACGGCTCAAAGATGTGATATCAACATGCACGATCTCTATTTGTTCTCGCTGGTCACCAAGACAGAAAACCAGATTGATGAAGACAGCATAACCTCTCGCCTGCTTTTCATATCTGAAACCTCTTCAGCCATCCGAAGCACCGCGCGACTGCATTTAGCTGCAAGACGAGCTTTGTTTAACGCCAGTGTGCGGAACCTTATGGTGTCGCGACTGCTCGCATATGCTGTGCGATGACCGCTTTTATCCTTCTACGCCGGTTGGGTGTATCCCGGCAATGCCATCGAGCAGCAGGTCTTGTTCGCGTGAAAGAGGCCCGGTTGAGCGGTAGTAGGGATACAAGGGCTCTATAAGCCTCTTTGCACTGCTTTTTGCAAAACCGTGATGAGGTAAACCATGGGATTAATGACTAGATTTATCAGTAGCAAGGAGTAAAACGACACCCTTGCATCATCACAAAACAGCATGGGACAGGGATCATGAACAGAGCGCAGGAAGCCGGTTCGTGCTCGCTTCAGGTGGATCTCAGACAGGTCGTTTATGCCTTGTCTGCGTCACTGGATCTGGTAGGAATTGGCGATGTGGCCCATGGTAAACGGGTCGGGATCATGGCGGCCGAGTGTGGTCGGGTATTGGGGCTGGATACAGCTGAATGTTGTTTGTTGTTTGAGCTCGGCGTGCTGCACGATATTGGTGTCTCCTCGACCATCACCCATCACCATCTGGTTAGTGAGTTCGATTGGGAGTCCTCCCAGCGCCACTGCGAGGTGGGATATCAGCTGCTCAAGGATTTCCGTTTGCTGGCCCCACTGGCCCTGCCTATCCGTTATCACCACACCCACTGGCACCTGTTGCGCGAGATGGCCGATGTGGACCCCAATGTAGCCCGTCAGGCCAACCTTATCTTTCTGGTGGATCGCTGCGATGCGTTGGCGGCGCCCTACTATGGCGATGGTTCATTGTTGATGCATACCAACGAGATCCGCGCACGCCTGCAGGATTTCCGTGACGAGTTCTTTGCCCCCGAGCTGGTGGATGCCTTCCTCAAGGCGTCTCGCTCTGAGGCATTCTGGCTGCAGCTGGAGGCTCGCTCCATCAATGATTACATGTTGGAGATGCTGCAGGTGCGGGAGCCTTGCCTGACTTTCAACGGGGAGCTAAAAGCGCTGGCGCAGATCTTCTCCGGCATTGTCGACGCCAAAAGCCCATTCACGATGACGCATTCACTCGGTGTGAGCAGGTTGTCTCGGGCATTGGCCGAGCAGATGGGAGTCAGTGCCATCCATTGTGACATGCTGGAGATCGCCGGTTTGCTGCACGATTTGGGCAAGCTCAGGGTGCCGGACGAGATCCTCGACAAGCCTGCCAGCCTGACGAAAGAGGAGCGGGCCATCATCAATACCCACAGCTTCGAGACTTACCAGATCCTGCGCCATATCGAAGGGTTTGAAGAGATTGCCTGTTGGGCGGCCTATCACCATGAGGAGCCTGACGGGGAGGGCTATCCGTTCCACCTGCCGGCATCCGCCATGGCGCTCGAAGCGCGGATCCTGCGGGTCGCCGATATTTTTCAGGCCATGGTGCAGGACAGACCTTATCGGCGCGGTCTGCCTGCCCGTGACGCATTGACCTTTATGCAGCAACTGGCGGATCAGGGGCGGGTCGATCCCGCTGTAGTGGCGGTGCTGGCCGATCACCTGCCGCAGATGATGATGGCAGCCATTCCGGATCGCGAGCCGGATCATGCCATCAATTGAGGGAGAGGCTGGCCGCTGACTCATACTGCTGCGAGCCAGCTATGCTTGGAACAAGCCGAGCATGGTGCCGGTACCGGCGCACAAGACGCCAGCTTGATGGACTACCGTAGGGGAGCAGATATGGAATCGCTAAAAGCCAAGGATTATATGCAGAGCAGACCCATCACCTTCACTGCCGACATGATGGTGCAAGCTGCGGTCGAGAAATTTCTGAACAGTCATCAGCTCGGTGGCCCGGTGGTGGATGGCCAGGGCCATCTGATTGGCTGGATCTCCGAGCAGGATTGCATCGCAGTGTTGCTTAAGGAGGCCTATCACTGCGAACAGGTAGCGCAGGTCAAGGATGTGATGCGCAAGGAGGTGTTGTCGGTGGGTCCCGATACCAGCATTTTGAGTCTGGCGGAGATGATGATGGGGCAAAAGCCGAAGATCTATCCGGTAGTGGAGGAAGGGCGTCTGCTCGGTGTCATCAACCGCCACAACGTCATGCAGGCCATTCACGCCCAGCTCACTACCTGTTTTGTCCATCACACCCACGGTTAATCCTGTTTTTCTCTCTCCCAAGGCAAGCTTCGGCTTGCCTTGGCTATTTCATATGCTGCCATTTATTCATGTTATGCCATCTTACAATGGTTGTTTTGTCATGTTTGAGGAGCGGCCAATCTCTCGGTCTTCCCATAGATAACGCTACGTTAAGGCTTGCACCGCCCCCGCTCGCTCTTTAGGATCGCTCCCAGCTTATCGATATGGCCCCTCTGGGCACCTATTTAAGGAATTCGTACCTTGTCTCTCTCTATCGAGGCGCTGCGCCGCCGTCTCTCTGCCTGCATGAACCTCGACGCTCGCCGCCTTTCCAGCCGTCTGCACAGGGTCAAGAAGCTGCCTGAAGGCAAACAGGCTGCCGTGCTGGAGACCATCGCTTCCGATCTGGATGCCGCGCAAGCGCGCTATCAAACCCGTCTGGCCGGTGTGCCCAAGGTCACCTATCCGGACAACCTGCCGGTCAGTCAGAAGCAGGCGGAGATCGCCAAGGCCATTCAAGAACATCAAGTGGTGATCATTGCAGGGGAAACAGGCTCGGGCAAAACCACCCAGATCCCCAAGATCTGTCTGGCGCTCGGGCGCGGGGTGAAGGGCTTTATCGGCCACACCCAGCCACGCCGTTTGGCTGCCCGCACCGTGGCGGCCCGTATTGCCGAGGAGATGGAGTCCGAACTCGGTCACTACGTGGGTTACAAGGTGCGCTTTACCGATCAGGTGAGCGAGCAGACCCACATTAAGCTGATGACTGACGGTATTTTGCTGGCCGAGATCCAGAACGACCGGATGCTCACCCAGTACGACACCATCATCATCGATGAGGCCCACGAGCGCAGCCTCAATATCGACTTCATTCTGGGCTATCTCAAGCAACTGCTGCCCAAGCGCCCCGATCTCAAGGTGATCATCACCTCGGCCACCATCGACCCGCAACGTTTCTCCCGCCATTTCAACAAGGCGCCGGTGATCGAGGTCTCCGGCCGCACTTATCCGGTGGAGGTGCGCTACCGCCCACTTACCAGTGACAAGAGCGAAGGGCTGGAAGAGCGCGACGAACTGCAGGGGATCTTCGACGCAGTGGAAGAGCTGGCCCGCGAGGGGCTCGGGGACATTCTTATCTTCATGAACGGCGAGCGGGAGATCCGCGATACCGCCGATGCCTTGCGCAAGCTCAATCTGCGCGACACCGAGGTGCTGCCGCTCTACGCTCGCCTCTCCAACGCCGAGCAGAACAAGGTGTTCCAGCAACATGCCGGACGGCGCATCGTACTCGCCACCAACGTGGCGGAGACCTCGCTGACGGTGCCGGGCATTCGCTACGTCATTGATCCGGGCACCGCCCGCATCAGCCGCTACTCCTGGCGCACCAAGGTGCAGCGCCTGCCCATCGAGCCGGTCTCCCAGGCCAGCGCCAACCAGCGTAAAGGGCGTTGCGGTCGGGTGGCGGACGGCATCTGTATCCGTCTCTACTCGGAGGAGGATTTCAACAGCCGTCCCGCCTTTACCGACCCCGAGATCCTGCGCACCAACCTGGCCTCCGTCATCCTGCAGATGCTGGCGCTCGGCCTTGGCAACATGGAGGCGTTCCCCTTCGTGGAGCCGCCGGAATCGCGCCATATCAAGGACGGCCTGACCCTCTTGAAGGAGCTGGAGGCGGTGCGCGAGCTGCCCGCCACCGGCGATCGCGAAGCAAAGTTGCAGCTGACCGAGACCGGTCGCCAGCTCTCGCGCATCCCCCTTGATCCGCGTTTGGCGAAGATGGTGATCAGCGCGGCGCAGACCGGCTGCTTGAGCGAGGTGATGGTGATCACTGCGGCCCTCAGCATTCAGGATCCCCGCGAGCGGCCCATGGAGAAGAAGCAGGCCGCCGACGAACAGCACAGGCGCTTTGAGGACAAGGATTCCGACTTCCTCGCCTTCGTCAATCTGTGGAACTACCTGAAAGAGCAGCAGGATGCCCTTGGCAGCAATCCATTCCGCCGCATGTGCCAGAAGGAGTTTCTCTCCTATCTGCGGGTGCGCGAATGGCAGGACATCCATTTCCAGCTGCGTCAGACGGTCAAGGAGCTGGGTTTTAAAGCCAACCATGAACCGGCGGATTTCAAGACGGTGCACTGTGCCCTGCTGACCGGCCTCTTGAGCCACATCGGCAACAAGGATCTGGAAAAGCCCGAGTTCCTTGGCGCCCGCAACGGCCGTTTCCACCTGTTCCCGGCCTCGGGTCTGTTCAAGAAGCCGCCCAAGTGGGTGATGGCCGCAGAATTGGTGGAGACCTCGCGCCTCTATGCCCGCATCAACGCCAAGATTGAACCCGAGTGGGTGGAGCCGCTGGCGGGGCACCTCATCAAGCTGCACCACAGCGACCCCCACTGGTCGAAGAAAAATGGCGCCGTAATGGCCAAGGAGAAGGTGACGCTTTATGGCCTGACCCTAGTCAACGAGCGCATCATCAACTTCAGCCGCATCGATCCGGCGCTGTGCCGCGAGCTGTTCATCCGCCGCGCCCTGGTGGAGGGGGATTTCGAGACCCGTCACCGTTTCTTCAGCGATAACCGCAAGCTCCTGGCCGAGGTGGAGGCGCTGGAGCACAAATCCCGTAGACGCGACATTCTGGTGGATGACGAGGATCTGTTCCGCTTCTACGATGCCCGTTTGCCGGAGGAGGTGATCTCCGCTCGTCACTTCGACAAGTGGTGGAAAGAGGCGCAAAAGCGGGATCCCGAGCTGCTCAACTTCGAGAAAGAGATGCTGATGAAAGGGGATGCCGCCCACATCAGCGATCTCGACTACCCCAACTTCTGGCAGCAGGGGCGCCTCAAGCTCAAGTTGACCTATCAGTTCGAGCCGGGGGAGGCCGCCGATGGCGTGACCCTGCATATTCCGCTGCCGCTCCTGAATCAGGTGGAGGTGAAGGGGTTCGAGTGGCTGATCCCGGGGCTGCGCCACGAGCTGTTGGTGGCCCTTATCAAGTCGATGCCCAAGCCGATGCGCAAGAACTTTGTGCCGGCGCCGAACTATGCCGATGCGCTGCTTGCCAGCATCAACCCCGAGCAGGGGCCGCTCTTGGACGAGATGGAGCGTCAACTGCGCCGCATGACCGGCGTCACCGTACCTCGCGAATCCTGGGACTGGAATGCGGTGCCCGAGCACCTGAAACTCACCTTCCGGGTGGTGGACGACAAGCACAAGAAGGTGGCGGAAGGGAAAGATCTGGAAGCCTTGAAAGAGTCGCTGCGTGGCAAGGTGCAGGAGACCCTGTCGCAAGTGGCGGATGATGACATCGAGCAGTCCGGTCTCACCCTGTGGAGCTTTGGCGAGCTGCCCCAGGAGTACAGCCAGAAGCGCGGCGGCTTCGAGGTGAAAGCCTATCCGGCGTTGGTAGACGAGAAGGATTCGGTCGCCATTCAGCTGGTGGAGAGCCCTGTGGTGCAGCAGCAGCTGATGTGGGCGGGCCAGCGCCGGCTGGTGCTGCTCAATGTGCCATCTCCCATCAAGTATCTGCAGGAGAAGCTGCCCAACAAGGCCAAGCTGGGGCTCTATTTCAACCCGTTTGGCAAGGTGGCGGAGCTGATTGATGACTGTATCGCCTGTGGCTGCGACAAGCTGATCGAGCAACATGGCGGGCTGGCCTGGGACGAGGCCGGTTTCGAGGCGCTCAAGGAGTATGTCCGCGCCGAGCTCAACGATACGGTGGTGGAGGTGGCCAAGCAGGTGGAAGCCGTGCTGACGCTCTCCCATGAGATCAAGAAGCGGCTCAAGGGCAAGATGCAGCTCGACACCGCCTTTGCCATGTCAGATATCCAGCAGCAGCTCGGCAACCTTATTCACAAGGGCTTTGTCACCGAGACCGGCTGGCAGCGGCTGCCTGACTTGCTGCGTTACCTGCGGGCCATCGAGCGACGTCTGGAGAAGCTGGCCATCGATTCCAACCGGGATCGGGTCTACATGCTCAAGGTGCACAGTGTGGAGTCGGAGTACAAGGCGCTGCTGGCCAAGATCCCCAAATCCCAGCTGGTGCCCACCGAGGTGGCCAATATCCGCTGGATGATCGAGGAGCTGCGGGTGTCGTTCTTCGCCCAGAATCTGGGCACCCCTTATCCGGTCTCCGATAAACGGGTGCTTAACGCCATCGCTCAGTGCTAAGCTGCTATCTAACTGTTTTAACAGCATGATAGCGCGTGATAAGAAGGGGTTGCCGGTCAGGTAGCCCCTTCAAACCGCAAGTCAGGGAGGCAAGGATGCTGGGGGTCTGGTTGAGTGTGGCGCAGGTGGTGATCAGCGGTTATCAACCCATTGCGGAACAAACCTGGGTGCAGTTGAACCCGGAATATTACCCGCTGGCGCGCACGCCGCCTGCGATGTTTGTGGCTTGGCGTGGCAATCAGTTTCCGCCGCTGGCCCAAAAGCAGAAGCACGGTCGCTGGCAGATCCTCTTTCCCGCCCGATTGGTGCCCCCCTTCGATCTGTTCGAGGGGGAGGCGCAGCTCTCCAAAACCTATCTGGCAAGACTGCGGCGCATCGACGAGATGGCTTACGGGGTCGCCCCCGGCCAGGTCGCTGCAACCGTGCAGCATGGCAGTGTTTCACCTTTTGAGCCATCGCAACCCATAGCGCCCTTTATCGCCGAGTTCAACGTTCCTCGTGCCATGCCGGTTCAGTTGGCGGTCGCCCCCCGCTACGAAGCAGAGCCATTGCTGGCGTTGCTTGGTGCCGCAGTTGGCGAGAGGGGGAGTCGCAGTGATGGTCTGCTGGCGGCCAGCGTGTCATCTGATAGCACCACACTGACACTCTCTGCGCCGGCGGTTGGCGAGGGGCGCTCAGTGTGCCATCGGGTCGCGGCGGGTGAGACGCTGTGGCGCATCGCCAATCAGCTATCCAGCAGGGTGGGGGCAGATACTTACAGCTATCTGCTGGCCTTGGCCGCAGAAAACAGGGCGGGCCTCGGTAACAGTATCCGGGTCAAAACCGGGGAGGGGCTCTACTGTCCTCGCGCCGAGACGCTTGCGCAGTTTGATGCGTTGAGTCCGGCCCAGCGGCAACAGCAATTTGCTCGTCTTGAGCAGGGGCGTTAAAGCGCGGGATGAGCCTTGTATCCGCTATTGGCCCATGGTAGTATTCGCGCTCGTTTTGCGAGGTGCTGACCGGTCGCAGTTTGCACCATACATTCCTTTAAAAGAGATACATACTATGTCTTTCGTATTCCAAGCTGAAGTCCGTTCTGACCTGGGGAAAGGTGCGAGCCGCCGCCTGCGTCAAGCTGACCAAGTTCCTGCCATCGTTTACGGTGCAGGCAAAGAAGCCCAGTCCATCACTGTTGACCACAAGAAATTCATCTTGGCCCAAGAAAAGCCGGAATTCTATGAGTCCGTACTGACTCTGGTTATCAACGGCGAAGAAGTTAACGTGAAAGTGAAAGCTATCCAGCGTCACCCGGTACGTTACAAGCTGGTTCACCTGGACTTCGTTCGCGTTTAATCACGAACCGTCAGGTAGCAGAAAAGCCACTCTCAGGAGTGGCTTTTTGTTATCTGAAGCATGAGAAGGGGATCTCACGGCCCCCTTCTTTAACGACCCAGTTGCTGCAATGCCTGTTGACAGCGCCGCTCCGCGGCATCCAGCTCCAGCAGCACCATCCTGATATCTTCCATCTGCTGCTGCAGCGTCTCCCGCTTCTCGGTAACCAGCCCGAGCATGGTTTGCAGCTGGGTGCGGCTGCTCTTGTCGGCATCATAAAGATCAAACAACTCCCGGATCTCGGCCAGACTGAAACCGAGCCGCTTACCACGCAGGGTCAACTTGAGACGAACCCGATCCTGCTTGCTGTAGATGCGGGTCTGCCCTTCTCTGGCGGGATTGAGTAACCCTTGATCCTCATAGAAACGGATGCTACGCGTCGTAATATCAAATTCCCGAGCCAGTTCACTGATGCTGTAGCTCCGGGCTTCATCCTTGTTTTTGTTCATATAAACTTCTTGGCGAGCTAAATCCTGCTGGCACCTTACCTAAACGTAAACTGCACTGCAACTCTTGTTCCCATGGCATAGAAAACCTATGTTATGACCATGTAACTAAAAGAGGCGGGCAAATGGATATTGCAATTGTGGCAGCAAAACGTACGCCAATGGGGGCGTTTCAAGGGGCACTGGCAGAGGTGGCGGCCCCGGAGCTGGGGGCCTGTGCCATTGCCGCTGCGTTGGCACAGGGCGGGCTTGTTCCCGAGCAGATCGATGAAGTGTTTATGGGCAATGTGCTCTCGGCAGGTGTGGGACAAGCGCCGGCAAGGCAGGCGATGTTAAAAGCGGGATTGCCAGAGAGTGTGCCTGCTACCACGGTCAACAAGGTGTGTGGCTCCGGCATGAAGGCGGTGATGCTGGCGGCAGATTCCCTTCGTCTGGGCGATAACAAGATTGTGGTGGCTGGGGGGATGGAGAGCATGAGCAGGGCCCCCTATCTGCTGGATAATGCCCGCAATGGTTTTCGGATGGGCCATCAACAGCTGTTTGATCACCTTTTCCTCGACGGATTGCAGGATGCCTATGATGGCCAGTTGATGGGAATACACGCCCAGCGCAGCGCCGATCATGCCAGTTTGACCCGCATTGCCATGGATGAGTTTGCCCTTGCGTCGTTGCAGCGTGCCCGCGCTGCGCAGCAAGCCGGCGCGTTTGCATCCGAGCTGGCAAGTGTCTATCGCGGTGATCGCTTGTTGCTGGCCGAAGACGAACAACCGGGCAAAGGGAGGCCGGAGAAGATCCCGACCCTGAAGCCTGCATTTGGTAAAGATGGCACCATTACGGCGGCCAATTCGAGCTCCATCTCGGACGGCGCGGCGGCGCTGATATTGATGGATGGTGCCACTGCGCAAGCTTGGCAGGTACCTGTATTGGCGCGGATCGTCGGTTATCAGAGCCATGCGGCATTGCCGGCCGAGTTCACTTCCGCTCCCGTTGGCGCAATATCCAGACTGCTGGCTCGTCTCGACTGGTCAGTGGATGAGGTTGACCTGTTCGAAGTCAACGAAGCCTTTGCCATGGTCACCATGCTGGCCATGAGCGGGTGCGGGATCCCCCATCACAAGGTGAATGTTCATGGTGGCGCCTGCGCATTGGGTCACCCGCTTGGCGCGAGTGGAGCACGTATTCTGGTGACGCTGATCTCGGCATTGAGGTTGCGGAGAGAGAGACGAGGCATTGCGTCTCTTTGTATCGGTGGCGGAGAGGCGACCGCTATTGCGGTAGAGATCCCTTAATCGCCGGTATCCATCGCTTGCAGTTGCTCGTTCACCCAGGTCGTTGCCGCGAGATAAAGGTGGCTTACCTTATCTTCATTCAACCCCAGGCGGGCTGTTCGGGCCGTGACTTTGGGCCAGTTGGCATTCTCGTAGTCTTCACAAAATGCGAGATAGAAACCGAGAGTGCCTTTGCGCTCGAGCAGCGCCAGCCGGATATCCTCGATCAGGGGGATAGTCCCCAGCAGCTTGTCCATCGGCTGCTCCATAAGCACATCCAGTAGCGAAAAGAGACCGGTGATAAACGCTTGCTGAGCCTGCAGGGTCGGCGCATGGGTATGCGCCAGCAACTCGCAGAAACGGGCACGGATCATCGACATCTGGTAGAGCTCGGCACTTTTCCCCTTGCCTGCACTGGTCGCAGCCACCAGTGAAACAAAACGCTTTAGCTGGGTATTGCCCAAGTATATCGCAGCCTGGCGAAACGAGGAGATGGGGTTGGCATGGCCTTTGAGATGATTGACATAGCGCAGCAACTTGAGTGACAGAGAGATATCCTGGCTGAGCAGTTGCTCGATCTTGTTGATATCGGGTTCTGTCTCGTTGACCACATTGAGCAACTGCATGACCACGACCTGGGCGGGTTCCATAGTGGCTTGTTTGACCATCTCGGGGCGGCTGAAGAAAAAGCCCTGAAACAGCTGGATCCCCAGCTTTTTGGCTCGTTCGAACTCAGCCTTGTCCTCAACTTTTTCTGCCAGATAGGTGAGTCCCAGCGCCTGATGGCGCTTGATGAACACCCTGATCTGCAACAGGGGCGTGTCACGCAGATCAAACTTGATGATGTGGATAAACGGGAGGAAGCGCTCCCAATCCGGCGACATGGTGAAGTCATCGAGTGCCAGCTGATAGCCCAGTTTGTGCAACTGCTTCACCTTTTCCAGCAGGGCATCATCCGGAGGGGCATCCTCCAGAATTTCGATCACCACCTTTTCGGGTGGCAGGCACTCGGCCAGTCCTTCCAGTAACAGTGAGTGGGGAAAATTGATAAAGCAGGGGCGGCCACCCAACAGCTGATCGATATTCTGTTGCAGAAACTGCTCGACCACCAACCGGGAGGTGGCTTGTTGTGAGGAGATGCTCGGGAAGACATTATTCAGGCTATCGCGAAAGAGCAGCTCATAGGCATGGGTATTGAGGTCTCTGTCGAGGATCGGCTGTCTGGCTACGTAGGAATACATGCCTTGCTCCAGTATGGGTACTGGGTTGATTTTATGGTGTTGCAGAACACTATGCCAGTTTTGACCCTGTTCGGTAAGGCAATAATTGGCATAGTGTTTTTCTGCAGGGAGGGAACTTAGAAGAGATAACTCATTTGGGCGCCAGCCAGCCAGGCATCTCCCTCGGAGGTGCCCTGGAAGGTGGAGGTGCTCTGCGGGTTGCCCGGTTGCAACTCCATTTTTTCAGTAACATCAACCTTCTTGCCATCGATCAGGGTTAACCCCAGATCCATGGTCAGGTTGGGGGTGAACTGATAACCCATCCCCAGGCTGTACCAGATCCGGTCGGCATCAGGAATGGAGATAGTACGGCGATCCGCTGGTACCGGGCTCGCATCGTAAGCAACTCCCGAGCGCAGCTGCCACTGGGGAGTCAGTTGATAGGTCATCCCGATCGCATAGCGCCAGCTATCTTCCCAGTGTTCATCCTTGATATGCATGTTGGGCAGTGTATCCAGATCGGCTTCCAGCTGGACAAATTTGCTCCAGTTGGTCCAGTTCAGGCTGCCATGGATCGCCAGTTTTTCGGTCAGCTGGTGAAATGCAGCAAGCTCTGCCGTTGCGGGTAGCGGAAGATCCAGAGAACCTGTGTCTTTTAGCTCCTTGCCGTTGGGCAGGCCAAGAATGGCATCACCCGAGAGTGTCAAATTGACATCGTGGCGGTATGAGAGCCCAATCCGGGTTTGCTCCGACAACTCCAGCAAGGTGCCGATATTCCAGCCCCATGCCCAGCCATCCCCTTGCAAATGTTTTGCGATCAGGTTGCGAGAAGGGAAGGTGCCACCGACTTCGCCTTCGCCCTGAATAGCAGAGATCCCGGCACCAATTGACCACATTTCATTGATGCGATAGGCGAGTGAGGTACCCAGATCCATGGTCTTGATATCGGAGACATTGCCAAAGTGTCCCGCGCTGTAGTTATCCGGCATCTTGACGCCAAGGCCGTAGTAAGAGGTTGCCGAGAAGCCGAGTCGCCACTGCTCATTGAGTGGAATGATGAGATAGGCGTTGGGTACCCAGGCTGCGGCGGCGATATCGTGTGCACTGGCATCGGAGGTGACGATACCGGCTTTGGTCGGCAAGCGGGTGTTGCCTTCAATATTGACGTCAGGACTGACATAGATGACTCCGCCAGAGAGCGCCATCTGATCGAAGCGGGTCATGGCTGCTGCATTGCGGGAGAGTACACTGGCGTTATCCGCGATGGCTGCCTCACCGGCAAAGGCGCGTCCCAGTCCTGTAGCGGACTGTTCAGCCAATTGGAACCCGGCGGCATGGGTCTGACCCGCGATCACCAGCAGGGCGATGGCGGACGGTTTGATGATGGGATGCATGGCAAAATCCTTGCTGTTACCCGAAGGTTCAATCGGTCATATGAATGGAGGCAGGATTTTATATGGTATGACCAGTAAGGCAACGGTAATGGCCAGCATCTGGATAAAACAATATTAAATGCTGGGATGATGCACTCTAATAGCTTGATTGGAAAAGAAAAATAAACACGTGTGTGCTACATGTGTGCGCTGAAATCTAAGTTATGGATAAAAAAAGAGCGCCTGGCGGCGCTCTTTCCATTCTATCAATAATCAGAACTTCATGTTGAACTGGGCAGAAGCCAGGAAGGCGTTGCCGTGGGAAGTTCCTTTCCAACGCAGGCTGTCGGAGTGGCTACGCAGACCTTCGTTGACGTCAACTTCTTTACCGTCCAGATAAGCCATACCAAAGTCAACGCTCATATCGGTGTTGATATGGTAGGTGGCACCGGCGCTGTACCAGATACGGTCTGAGTCGGGAATGCTCAGGCTGCGGTAGTCAGCTTCGATCGGGGTGTTGTCATAGGCAAAGCCCATGCGAGCTTCCCATGCTGGGTTGATATACCAGGTACCGCCGATGGAGTAGCGAGTAGAATCTTTGAACTTCTCATCTTTTTGCAGACATACGCCGCCAGCACATTGGCTGCTGGTTGCTTTCAGCTCCTGGAAGGCGCTCCAGTCAGTCCAGTTTACAGAGTAATGAACAGCAAACTGCGGGCTCAGGCGATGGTAACCAGCGAACTCGGCTTGTGCAGGCAGATCCAGCTTCAGGTTGCCATCCACGGTGCGATTCAGTGAGCTTGCACCTTGGAAATCACCGTCAAAGCTCATATCGACTTGTGAACGGTAGGTCAGTGCAAAGCGATGGTTTTCATTGACTTCATACAGGGTACCAACGTTCCAGCCAAAGCCCCAGGTGTCGCCTTTCAGGTGAGCCAGACGAGTATCTGTCGGCAGCGGGCCACCTTGGCTAGGTGGGTTCAGCGGGCCCAGCAGACCGGCATAGCGGTTGAGTTCGGCGGCACCGTAAACGGCGTTGATACCAGCACCGACACTGAAGTGTTCGTTGACACGATAGGCAATGTTCGGGTTGATATTGAAGGTCATCAACTCGGTATCACCAGCACCGGCACCAGCCGGGAAGGTTTTGGAGTATTCGGTGGAGAGACCGTAGTTGGAGAAGATGCCAATACCCCAAGCCCACTGGTCATTCAGCGGCTGAATAAAGTAGGAGGCGGGAACGAAGGCTGCCGGAGCAATGCCACTTTCGCTGGCTGGAGCCATTTTGTTCGCGCCAGCGTAAACAGCACCATCCACATCGACATCCGGTTTGATGTAGGTGCCGGAGACAGAAACTGCCATCTTGTCGAAGGTGGTCATGGCGGCCGGGTTACGGGCCAGAACGGAGGCGTTGTCGGCGATAGCCGCTTCACCGGCATAGGCGCGACCCAGACCGGAGGCCGAGTGCTCGTTCAACTGGAATGCCGCAGCATGGACTTGACCGGTGGCCAGCGCGATGGTGGCGGCAATCAGGCTCTTCTTGAAAATAGTTGTCGTCATGGTGTTCTCTCTTGTAGGCAGATTTTTTTGCCGATATTGGCTGCACGTTCAATGCAAACCTCGACAAAATCCGTTTTTATTTCAGCTTCTTCCCAATCAATTCTGGCGTGATTCTATGGATCTGGTAGGAGGTAAGAAATCAGACCAGTGACAGCAGAATACATAAAAGTGATCGATGTGTTAATCATTTGTTTTAACTTGCTGTTTAATTCATCATTTTCATGGCCTAAAGATGGATTATTGACCTGGATTGCCGATCTGCGTCACAAAAATAATTTTGTCAATTTTTCGAAATCTTGAGGCAAATGAGTGACAAAGGGGAGTAATCAGGGGGGGAACAGGCAGCGGCTGGTGACCGCCGCCTGCTATTGAGAATGGATCTGAGGTTGTTAACCGGCGATGTTAAATGTCCCACTGCAGACGTGACTGCAGGGCGTTGGCAACGGGGGCAAGTGGCTCTTTCATCTCGCCAATCAGTACCATATTGGCGCCTTTGAGCTGGACTATCTCCCCTTTGAGGGTGCCATCTTCAAAGGTGGCCTGTTGCAGGGTTAATGGCACATGTTTGGGCACTAAAAAGAGGGTGACAGGGCCCATCTTTCCCTGGATCACCATGTGCAAGGCTGGTCCCTGATAAAACGAGCAGTGATTGACATAGGTCACCTTGAGCCCATCCATCCCGCTTAAGGTGGCGCCATACTTCTCCATCTTGGCATTTATGTTATGCAGATTGACCTGCTCATCGACACCTTCAATAAAGGGTTCTTCGCCATAGACATGAGCCATCGCCACCTGTGCGAGGGAGAGGGCCGCAGGAGCCGTTTCTGGCAGCGTGATCCAGCGGGTGCTCATTCCCAGCAGGAAGGCGACCGATGCAGCCAGGGCGATCTGGCGCCAGGATGTTGATGTCCGGAGCTTGACTGGCGCCGTGCCAAGGGGTCGGGATGGCGGCATATCATCTGGCGCATCACTGTCTTGCAGCATGGCTTGCCTGAGCAGGATCCGCTCGGCCAGTCCGGCGGGAACCTCTACCTGCATGGCACGCTTGAGGCTTCTGTCGAACTGCTTCATCTCGTCGAGGTAGTTCCGATTAGCCTGGCTTGCTTCGGCGGTTTTGAGAAAGTCCGGTTGTTGATCGTTGGGCTGGATCATGGCGTTGCGGCGAAATTCGAGTTCATCCATGTCCGTGTCCTCTTGCTTGGTTCTTCTGCTCCATCGCCTCCTTGATCTGGTTGCGGGCGCGAAACAGTCGGGTCATGACGGTGTTTTTGTTGAGGCCGAGCATCTCGGCAATCTCCTCACCACTGAATCCTCCCACGACTTGCAGCAGCAGTGGCTCCTGATACTCCTCGGGCAACCGGGCGATGTGACGGTGCAACCACTCGTTCTCCATCTCCTGTTCGCTGTGCAGTGCATCGTGCTGAGGTTGAGGGTGATCGTCGAGATCCACCAGCTCCAGCTGTTTGCGTTCAAAGCGGCGGGCGTTTTCCCGTCTGAGGATGGTGATCAGCCACCCTTTGGCCGCCTTGTCATCCTGCAGGGTGTCGATAGCCTTCCAGGCACGCAGGAAGGTCTCTTGCACCAGATCTTCCGCCACGTTGGGATCCCGGGTCAGCCAGTAGGCATACCGATAGAGATCGCCATGCAGCGCATGAACCAGTGCTTCAAATTTGGTTTGTTTGTCAGCCATGGGATCAGAGACCGGCGAAGTGGCCGGATCATTTCCACCAATATGCTGCTGAGCACGTTTTTTTCTAAAAAACAGCAGTGCCATAGGGCAATCCTTGTCAGGGGGCGTGGCGGCGGGAGCGGGAACTCCCGTGCGCCAGCAGGTAAATCAGATGCGCAATACCGGCCGTTTCATCAGCCCTGAGGGTGCGCGCCAGAGCGCGCCACTCGATGGGCTGGCCAGAAGAGGGCCGTGCAAAACAGGCTCGCTCGAGTGCGGCTAGCCCGTTGCCGAGCCGATTATGCCCAGCGTCAGGCAACTGGCCTAATTGATAATAGGAGACCTGCCAGCGCATGGTCGCCCACTTGATCAGCGCCTTGCGACTGGCATCCGGCTGGTGTCGGGCAAGGGCTCGTTGCAGTTGATAGAAGGCACGCCAGCGGGGCCAGTGGCGCCATAGCGTACGCAGCGTCACGGCCAGCACGACCCACCAAAGGCTCTCTCGCAGTGCCATCTGCGATGTCTGCTGATCAGGTTGCCGATTTGTCGTTGCCTGAAACGTCAGCGTGATGGCAGGCAGGCTGGCCTGCTCAATCCGGCCACTTTGGGTATTAAACCAGGGCAGATCAATGGGGGGCAGCTGGTAGTCGCCGCTCTGCTCCGCGACCAGAGTCTGGCGCCACTGTCGCTCAAACAGCAGCTTGCCGTCTCGGTAACGCTCCTGCTGTTGCTCGCCATCGGGATGTGCCTGTATGCCGTTTGGCAGTTGATGGGCCATCAGGGGGGCAAGCTGTATCTGGCCGCTGTCACCATTTTCCATGGTCAGGGTGAGGATACGGATCAGTGGTTCACCCACTTCCCCCGTGGAGGCCGGTTCAAGCCGTTGACTCAGGGTCAGCCGGGTGGCCACTGGCGTGGCGGGGGCCTTGTCGACCCTCACCTCTAGCGGTGCCGCGCGGGCCGAGAGCCGTTGCGGCTTGCCCCCTTGCGGCGTGAGCTGCCCCTGCAAGCGGGGTGAGTCGAGGTACCAGAGTCCCGGCGCTTTTGCCTGAATTAGCCAGCTGCGGGTGAGCCTGCCGGGCAGACCAGCCTGAGCGGGTGCGATCCACTCGTCGCTACCGAGGCGACGGATGGTGAAGTGGGCAGAGCTGAGCTCGCTCAAGGCCGGGTTTTGCATACTGGTGGGCAGCCACAGTGTCAGCCGGTAGATCACCGGCTGGCCGGGATAGAGCGGGCCCTGATGATCAAGGCTGGCCTGCATCTCAAGGGGCGAGGGTGCCTCGGGCTGTGGCCGCGCCGCTGTTTTCACCTCTCTCAATGGCAGGGTGAGCGAGGGGGTGAACTCATTTCCCAGCTTGAGCGGGGCAATCACCACCTCTGTATTTGCGGGTGAATTGCTCTGGTGCAGCGGGATCTGCCAGCGAGTCAGTTGTTGTACCGGGGTGGTGACCCGGCTCATGGTCACTCTGCCCACTGCAAACTGGCGCAGTAGGGGGGTGATCTCCAGTTCGCTGCTCTGGCGCTCGCCATCCGCTTCGATGATCAGCAGCCAATCGCTTGGATCGGCCCCCGGCAGCAGCTCTGCCCGGGGGGGCAAGGCCCAGCAAAGTGGACTCGCGAGTGCGAGCAACAACCCCCATCCTGCCCGCGTCACCAGGGCTCCTCCATCTTGATCAGATCCCGGCGCAGCGCCTCTTTGCGCAGTCGCTGTTCCAGCAGCAACACCGGGGGAGAGGGTGGCAGGGGCATTGCTGCTGCCTGCTGTTCAGCCGATGGCTTGGGCTGCTTGCTGTTGCTGGTATCGGGAGCAGCCGCCGCTGCGCCCTGTAACAGAGAGAGGTTATAGAGCGCATCTTCATGCCCGGGTTCAAGCGCCAGAGCGGCCAGATAGGCCTCTTTGGCTGCGGCAAACTCCCCCAGTTGCAGCAGGGCATTGCCGCGGTTGTAGTGGGCAGTGGCACTCGCTGCTTCTTGATAGGCTGAGATAGCTTGCCGATAGGCTCCGGCCCGATACCAGGCGTTGCCGCGCCAGACTGGATCGTTGAAGGTGCGGGCAGCCCGCTGAAAATCCCCCTCTTGATAAGCCTGCATCGCTTGCAGATCCCCTCTCTCTGCTGCTTGCAGATCTTGTGGCGCAAGCAGCTGAGCTCCCACCATCAGCGCCACCATCAACCGAGCGCCAACTCTGGCCAGCAAGGCAAGCGGTAACAAGGGGAGCAGCAGCCAGGGGCCAAGATCCAGTGGTGCCGGGGTGAGGGCCGAGGTAGTCGTGGGCAGCGGGGCAAAGCGGGGGACGTCGCTGCCAAGCCACTGCAGCTCACCGCCGAGACGGTTGGCCAGAGCGGCAATGGCCTGACTATCGGGGACGGGCAACTGTGCAGGCATGCGGGCGGCAAACCCCAACTCATTGGCCGGAATGGCGGGCATGGGGGCCGGTTGACCGCTGCTGGCAAGCAGAATATCGAGGCGTGCCGACTGGGTGTCGCGGCAAAGAAGGCGTTGCTGGCAGGGCCACAGGGCGGCGATTTGGGTCATCTGATTCCGGGTGAGGTCGTCGGTGATCAGCAGCAGACGCGCTTGTTCACCGGGAGCAATCTGCTTCATGGCAAGTTCCACCGCCCGTGCCGGGTTGCTGCCCTGCAACGGCATGATATCGGGGCGCAAGTCGGGCAGCAGCAGCGAAAGGGCCTGATGATCCCGGGTGGGCGGCATGGCGAGGTAGGCGTCGCCTGCGTAGAGGATCAGCGCAATGCGCTCGCCCTTGGCGTGGCTCAACAGCTGCTGCAACTGCCATCTGACCCGAGTCGCCCGATCCGGTTTGAGGTCGGTGGCGGTCATCGAGCGTGACAAGTCCAGTAGCCAGATATCGAGCGGTGCTGCAGGCTGCTGTTGCAGCTCACCGCGCAGTGCCGGTCCACTCAGGGCCAAAATCACGGGCAGGGTTGCCAGCCAGAGCCAGGGGCGCTGAGGACGGGAGGTTGGCAGCAGATAAGCCTGCATCGCAGGTGCGAGCAGCAGGGGCTGGCGACGACGGCGCCACCCTTGCCAGAGCCAGGGGATGAGTGCGATCAGCCACAGGGGGCGGAGCAAGATCAGATCCATCTGCGTGCACCTCGTGTCAGCCAGCTACGCACCATGCGAAACTCGAGCCTGCCGTGCCCTGACGGCAGAAGCAACAAGCCACAAAGCAGTGCCAACGGCCAGGGGTAGAGCTCGATCACCGGCTGGTAGTGGGCAATCGGCATTGGGGCAGGTTCAAGGGCATTGAGAGTCGCGTTGATGGTATCGAGATCGCTTTGGGTGCGTGCCCGAAAGTAATGCCCCTTGCCGATCTGCGCCAGCTCTTTAAGCAGCGGTTCGTCCAGTTCGCTGCTGGGATCGGCCTGACCGCTGCCCGCCTCATCGTAGGGTTGGATAAAGGTATCGGGATCGGCCCCGACCCCCAGCGTGTAGATCCGTATTCCCTGCGCTGCGGCGAGTTTGGCCTCCTGCAGCGGGTCGGCATTGCCTGCGGTATTGCGGCCATCAGTGACCAGCAGCAGGGCGGTGGGGCGACCAGGATCCCCATGCTGACGTGCCAGCTGGATCGCTTCGCCAAGGGCGGTGGTTCGGCCGACCAGATCAAAATCGAGCTCGTCGCTCAAGGTCAACAGCGCCGGGATCTCCTGAGTGAGGGGAGAGAGCAGGTAGGCGTGATCGGCAAATACGATGAGGCCCACCCTGTCTCCGGCCCGTTTGGCGATCAGCGCCTTGATCTGCTGGCGCACTGCCGTCAGCCGTGCTTGCTGCTCGCCGTTATCGAGCATATCCGGGGTGCGCATGCTGTCTGACAAATCCACCGCCAGCAGCAGATCCCGACTCCCTTCATATTGAATAACCGGTTCCCCCCACCACTGGGGGCGGCAGAGGGCGAGGATAAGGGCGCACCAGAGCAGCATGGCGCGCCAGAGCGGTAATCCGGCCTGAGGACACAGCAGGGCAAACCCGGGGTGAGCCAGATAGCCGCGGCGCAGGGGCGGCAAGCCGAAGCGCACCAGCAAGGGAAGCACCAGCGCCAGCGCAAACCAGGGCCAGGCCAGGATCATGGATGCCTCCGCGCGGTTTTACGCCTCGAGCGGGGGGCGAGCTGGAAGAAGAGGGTTTGACCCCAACGGCGATAATGTTGCTGAAGCTGTTCGCACTGCTCGCGAGTCGGGTTCTGGCTGCCATAAAGCCAACTGCTCCAGTGAGACGAGAACTGGCTAAAATCGCTGCCGCCGTGACGATCGACGAAGGCGAGCCACGCCTCACCTTGCAGTTGGCGCGCCTCGGGCCAGCGCTGTAGCGCTTCATGACGCAGGGCCTCCTGTATTTGCGCCACCAGCAGCGCCGGATCCCCCTCCAGCTGGAGACACCAGCGGCGGTAACGTATCACCCTGCGGGCAATCAGGACGAGCAGCAGCAGAAGAAAACCGGCGATCAGGAGCCACAATAGCGCCTGCACTCTGGGGTCAAGACTCTGTTCAATCAGATCCGGCCCCGGGTGGATGTCGCGCATCAGGGCGGCCAGTGGCGGGGTGATGGCCTCGGAGGCGGGGCTGGTAATGTCGACGTCGGCGTGCGTGATCATCCCTGATGACATAACCCCTCCTGCCACTGTTGTTGCAGCGTCTGGCCGTTATCGAGCAGATAGAGGCGCTGCACCAATGGCAACAGCAACTGTTTGCCGTGGGTCAGTTGCTGTTCGGCGGCATACCGGTAGCGCTGGGAGAAACCGGCATGGCCCCCATCCAGCCAGCCCTGATAGTGTTGCCCTGGCCGATCAATGGCCACCGGCAGCTGGCCATCAGGGGGAAGGGCAGCCTCGAGGGGGTCACGGATCTGCCAATAGTGAATATCGTGGTACTGCGAGAGCAGTTGCAACTGCTGACAGAGCGCCGACTCACAGGGTCTGTGATCGGTGATGATCGTCAGCTTGGCTCCGTGAGGCAGCTTCACGCCGGACAAGGTATCGGCCAGTGAGTGAGAAAGCGCCCGGCGGGCCAGCCCTTGCTGATAGTGATGGCAGAGGGATTCGAGCAGGGGCAGCACGCTGCCGCGCTGGCTCTGGTGATGGGGGATAAGCCCGTGGCAGATCAGGGTGTTGTGCTGCTGCTCCCCTTGCCAGATCAGGGCTGCCGCCAGCTCGCATCCCAGGCGAGCCTTGAGTTGCAGCGTGGAGCCGAAATACATAGCGGGAGAGAGATCGAGCAGCAGCCAGTGCGCCTGATCGAGCTCCTCGCTATAGAGGCGGGTATAGGGACGACCGAGGCGTGCGGTCACTCGCCAGTCGATATGGCGTACCTCGTCACCAGCCTGATAGGCGCGCAGCTCTCGAAACGTGAGTCCGGGAGATCGGCCCGGTTTGCCGCGTTCGCTGCTGCTTCTGCCTGCGTGAGGTGGCTTCTTGGCTTTCGCCCAGAGCCGGATATTGAGCAGTCGTGGCAGCGACAGGGCGATATCGGGATGCAGACCGGGTTCTAGGGACATGGCACCTGATCCAGCAGTTGAGCGATCAGGATATCGTTATCCAGATTGTCGGCCAGTGCCTGATAGCTGGGAATAAGGCGGTGGCGCAGCACCGGATAGGCTTGCAGCTGGATATCTTCCGGTAGCACATAATCTCGTCCGGCGAGCCAGGCTCGGGCGCGGGCGGAGCGAGCCAGCCCCAGCGTAGCCCGAGGGCTGGCCCCCACGGCAATCAATGGCTCAAGGGCAGGGCAAAGGCCGCTGCCCGGGCGGGTGGCGCAGACCAGCTCCACCAGATAGTGCTCCAGTCGGCTTTGCATGGTTACCGCCAGCACTTCGCTGCGGGCACGCTGCAAGCTGGTCTGACTCAGGGTCACTGGCGCCGCGCCAAGTTGTTCGCCGCTGGCGTTGAGCTGCAAGATGGCGAGTTCAATCGTGGGGCTCGGGTAATCCACCATCAGCTTGAGCAGAAAGCGGTCGAGCTGGGCCTCCGGCAGGGGATAGGTTCCCTCCTGCTCGATAGGATTCTGGGTGGCGGCGACCATAAAGAGAGGTGGCAGCCGCCAGCTCTTTTTGCCCACGGTGATCTGGTGTTCGGCCATGGCTTCCAGCAGCGCTGATTGTACCTTGGCTGGCGCCCGGTTGATCTCGTCTGCCAGCACCAGATGGTTGAAGAGGGGGCCTGGCTGGAAAACAAAACTGGCATCCTGCGGGTGAAACACCTCGCTGCCGGTGAGATCGGCAGGAAGCAGGTCGGGGGTAAACTGGATACGGGCAAAGCGCCCTTCGACGGCGCCAGCGAGCGCCTTGACGGCGCGGGTTTTGGCCAGCCCGGGAGCCCCTTCGATTAACACATGTCCTTCACATAACAGGGCAATCAGGAGCCCTTCTATTAGCTCCTCCTGCCCCAGGATCTGACTGCCAAGATAGTCCCTAAGTGCTCTGAACTCGGCCGCTGCCATGCGATAAACCCGTTGTTTTTATGGAAGTTGATCTTTTTATACTCCAGTTGCTCCCCAAGGGCGAGCAAAGGGGCCTTGCCGTGCTTAATTTAGTTTCAATCAGCTGTATGAAACTTGTGATTGGATTGTTAAGATGTGGCTCAATGAGGTCAGACCTCTGCCTTTTAAACCAAGGAGCTAGGATGAAACAGCCATTGAAACTGACGACTCGCCAGGGCGAACGGATTGCCGTCGTGGCGGGGCTGCGTACCCCTTTTGCCAAGCAGGCCACCGCCTTTCATGGCGTGCCTGCAGTCGATCTCGGCAAACTGGTGGTGAGCGAGATGCTTGCCCGTACCGATCTCGATCCCAAGCTTATCGACCAGCTGGTGTTTGGTCAGGTGGTTCAGATGCCGGAAGCCCCCAACATTGCCCGCGAGATCGTGCTCGGTACCGGCATGAGCGTCAATACCGATGCCTATAGCGTCTCCCGCGCCTGCGCCACCAGCTTTCAGGCGGTGGCCAACGTCACCGAATCCATCATGGCCGGTACCGTAGACATCGCCATCGCTGGCGGTGCTGACTCCTCCTCCGTACTGCCTATCGGAGTGAGCAAGAAGCTGGCCCGCGCCCTGGTGGATCTCAACAAGGCGCGCAATCTGCAGCAGCGCTTCAATATTCTGAGGACATTGAGGGTCAAGGATCTGCTGCCGGTGCCGCCCGCTGTGGCGGAATATTCGACCGGCCTCTCCATGGGGCAGACCGCTGAGCAGATGGCCAAGAGCCACCAGATCAGCCGCGAGGCGCAAGATGCGCTGGCTCATCGCTCCCACACCCTGGCCGCGCAGGCTTGGGCCGATGGCAAGCTCAGCGGTGAGGTGTTTACCGCTCATGTACCGCCTTACAAATCACCGCTCGAGCGGGACAACAATATTCGTGAAAGCTCGGATCTCGCGAGCTACGCCAAGCTCAAGCCGGTGTTTGACCGAGTCCATGGCACAGTCACTGCTGCAAATGCCACCCCGCTCACTGACGGCGCCGCTGCCGTGCTGTTGATGCGCGAAGGGCGGGCGAAAGAGCTGGGCCTCGAACCGCTTGGCTATATCCGCAGCTTCGCCTTCTCGGCTATCGATGTCTGGCAAGACATGCTGATGGGGCCCTCCTACGCCACGCCGCTGGCGCTGGACAGAGCCGGCATCACGCTCAGCGAACTGACCCTGATCGACATGCACGAAGCCTTTGCCGCCCAGACGCTGGCCAACCTCAAGATGTTTGCCAGCCACGAGTTTGCCCGTGACAAGCTGGGCCGCGATCAGGCCATCGGCGAGGTGGACATGGAGAAGTTCAACGTCCTCGGCGGTTCGCTGGCCTATGGCCACCCCTTTGCCGCGACCGGTGCGCGGATGATCACCCAGACCTTGCATGAGCTGCGTCGTCGCGGTGGGGGACTGGGGCTCAACACCGCCTGTGCGGCGGGTGGATTGGGCGTGGCTATGGTGTTGGAGGTTGAATGATGAGCGCTAAGACTTTTTCCCTTGATGTTCGCAAAGATGGCATCGGCATCCTCACCATGGATGTGCCGAGCGAGAGCATGAATACCCTGAAAGCCGCCTTTGTCGAGGAGATCCGCTCCGTACTGGACGAGGTAAAACGCAACAAGGATTTGATCGGGCTGGTGATCACCTCCGGCAAAAAGGACTCCTTCATCGCTGGTGCTGATATCACCATGCTGGCCGCCTGCACCAGTGCCAAGGATGCCGAGACCCTGTCACGAGAAGGGCAGGAGATCTTTGCCGAGATCGAGGGGCTGACCATTCCGGTGATCGCCGCCATTCATGGTCCCTGCCTCGGTGGCGGGTTGGAGCTGGCGCTGGCCTGTCATGGCCGTGTGGTGACCGATCACGGTAAAACCGTGCTGGGATTGCCGGAAGTGCAGCTCGGTCTACTGCCAGGCTCTGGCGGTACCCAGCGTCTGCCGCGCCTTATCGGGGTGGCAAAGGCGCTGGATCTGATGCTGACCGGCAAGCAGGTGCGGGCCAAACAAGCCAAGAAATTGGGGCTGGTGGACGATGTGGTGCCGCCGTCCATTTTGCTGGAGGCCGCCATCAAGCTGGCCAAGAAGGGCAAACCGCGCCATCAGTTGAAACGGGATCTGCAGGGCAAGGTGCTGGAGACCAACAAGCTGGGTCGCAAGGTGCTGTTCGATCAGGCCAGCAAGGGGGTGAAAGCCAAGACCCGTGGCAACTACCCGGCGCCGGAGCGGATCCTCGAGGTGGTGCGTATCGGTGTGGAGGAGGGGATGAAGGCCGGTCTGGCCGCCGAATCCCGTCACTTTGGCGAGCTGGTGATGACTGCTGAGTCTGCCGCCCTGCGTTCCATCTTCTTTGCCACCACCGAGATGAAGAAAGAGGTCACCTATCAGGGGGCCGAGCCACGCAAGGTGGCCCATGCTGCTGTGCTGGGCGGTGGTCTGATGGGTGGCGGCATTGCGTTTGTCACCGCCACCAAGGCGGGTGTGCCGGTGCGGATCAAGGATGTGGCAAGTAGTGGCATCGGCAATGCCATGCGCTACAGCTACGACATTCTGGCCAAGAAGCTCAAGCGCCGTCACATCTTGCGCAGCGAATTGGAAAAGCAGATGAGCCTGTTGACCGGTACCCTCGACTACTCCGGTTTTCACCGGGTCGACATAGTGGTGGAGGCGGTGTTTGAAGATCTCGCGCTCAAACACCAGATGGTGAAAGACGTGGAGCGTGAGTGCGGTGAGCACACAGTGTTTGCCTCCAACACCTCTTCCCTGCCCATCAACCAGATTGCGGCAGAGGCGGCGCACCCAGAGCGAGTCGTGGGGCTGCACTACTTCAGCCCGGTGGACAAGATGCCGCTGGCGGAGATCATCCCCCACGCTGGCACCAGTGCCGAGACGGTCGCCACCACTCTGGCCTTTGCCCGTGCTCAGGGTAAAACGCCTATCGTGGTGAAGGACGAAGCCGGTTTCTACGTCAACCGCATCCTGGCGCCCTACATGAACGAAGCGGCGCGACTGGTGCTGGAAGGGGAGCCGGTGGAGGTGCTGGATAGCGCGCTGCTGGACTTTGGCTTCCCGGTTGGCCCCATCACCTTGCTCGATGAGGTCGGTATCGACGTGGGCGCCAAGATCTCCCCCATTCTCGAGAAAGAGCTGGGCGGCGAGCAGTTCCAGGCGCCCAAGGCGTTCGACAAACTACTGCAAAATGATCGCAAGGGACGCAAGAACGGCAAGGGCTTCTACCTCTATGGCAAGGCGGCACCGCGCAACAAGCTGACTGGCAAAGAGGGCAAGAAGACGGTGGACGAGAGCGTCTATGGCGTGCTCGGCATCAAGCCTTCTGCCAAGCTGGCCCGTCAGGAGATCGCCGAGCGCTGCGTGTTGCTGATGCTCAACGAAGCGGCCATGGCGTTGGATAGTGGTGTGGTGGCGTCGGCCCGTGATGGCGATATCGGCGCCATCTTCGGCATCGGTTTCCCGCCTTTCCTTGGCGGCCCGTTCCGTTATATGGACACGCTCGGGATCGATCATCTGGTTGGCCGTCTGGAGTATTACCAGAAGCGCCACGGCGACCGGTTCGCCCCCTGTGCCCGTCTCGAGGCGATGGCCGCAGAGCAACATACCTTCTACTGATAATCGCTGCCGAGTGACAGCAAGGCAAAGAGGCCCGCACACCATGCGGGCCTCCTTCTATGTTGTGGTTTGTTCGGGTTGTACGGCTTGGGCAGCGCTCATGCTGGCAGAAGCAACCGATTAAAAAACGGCCCACCGAAGTGGGCCGTCGAGATATCACGTCACGGGTCAGATCCCCGGTTTGCGCTCCGGGCAGCGGCCGATAATATCGGGTGGCAGTTCACCGTTATCCTGCTCCAGCACTACATCAAACCCCCACAGCTGATGCAGGTGTTTGAGCACCTCATGGCGTGAGTCGCCAAGGGGTATGCGGTTGTGGGGCACATAGCGCAGGGTGAGGGAGCGATCACCCTTCACGGCAACGTTGTAGACCTGAATATTGGGCTCCAGATTGCTGAGGTTGTACTGGGCCGACAGGGTATTGCGCACCTGACGGTACCCCTCGTCATTGTGGATAGCGGAGACCTTCAGATAGTTCTTCAGATCGTCGTCATCAATGGCGAACAGCTTCATATCCCGCATCACTTTGGGACTGAGGAACTGGCTGATAAAGCTCTCATCCTTGAAGTTCTGCATGGCAAAGTGGAGGGTTTCGACCCAGTTGCTGCCGGCATAGTCGGGGAACCAGTATCTATCCTCCTCGGTCGGGTTCTCGCAGATGCGGCGCAGGTCGGTAAACATGGCAAACCCTAGCGCATAAGGGTTGATCCCCGAGTAGTAGCGACTGTTGTAAGCAGGTTGATAGACCACATTGGTGTGGCTGTGCAGCACCTCCATCATGAAGCGATCGCTCAGCTTGCCTTCGTCATAGAGGTGATTGAGGATGGTGTAGTGCCAGAAGGTGGCCCACCCCTCGTTCATCACCTGAGTCTGCTTTTGCGGATAGAAATACTGGCTGATCTTGCGCACGATGCGCACCACTTCCCGCTGCCAGGGCTCCAGCAAGGGGGCATTCTTCTCGATGAAGTAGAGAATGTTCTCCTGGGGCTCTGCGGGGTAGCGCCTGTCCTCTACCCCCGCGGCTTTATGCTGCTTGGGCAGGGTTCGCCACAGCTCGTTGACCTGAGTCTGCAGATAATCTTCCCGCGCCTTCTGACGCCGCTTCTCCTCAGCCATCGAGATCTTCTGGGGACGCTTGTAGCGATCCACCCCAAAGTTCATCAGGGCATGGCAGGAGTCGAGCAACTGCTCCACCGCCTCGATACCGTGCTTCTCTTCACACTGAGTGATGTAGTTCTTGGCAAACAGCAGGTAGTCGATGATGGAGGAGGCATCGGTCCAGGCCTTGAACAGGTAGTTGTTCTTGAAGAAGGAGTTGTGACCGTAGCAGGCGTGGGCCATCACCAGCGCCTGCATCGGCATGGTGTTCTCCTCCATCAGGTAGGCGATGCAGGGATCGGAGTTGATGACGATCTCGTAGGCCAGCCCCATCTGGCCGCGCTTGTAGTTGCGCTCGGTATGGATAAAGCGCTTGCCGAACGACCAGTGCTGATAGCCGATGGGCATGCCGACGCTGGAGTAGGCATCCATCATCTGCTCGGCGGTGATCACCTCGATCTGGTTGGGGTAGGTGTCCAGCTTGTAGAAACGGGCGACCCGGGCGATCTCCTGGTGATAGGTCTCCAGCAGATCGAAGTTCCAGTCTGGTCCGTCATCCAGTGGCGCTACACGTTTTTCTGTTTCGATCATGTGACCTCCTCACGCCGCTTGTTTCTTGAACAGCTCGCGGAACACCGGATAGATATCCTCGACTTTGCGAATGTGCTCCATCGCAAAGTGGGGGAACTGGTTGGCTACCGACTCATATTCGTGCCACAGGGTCTGGTGGGCACGGGTGGTGATCTCGATGTAGGAGTAGTACCTCACCCTTGGCATGATGTCCCGCGCCAGAATTTCACGGCACTGCGGTGAGTCATCAGCCCAGTTGTCACCATCCGATGCCTGCGCCGCATAGATGTTCCACTGGTTGGCGGGGTAACGCTCGTTGATGATGTCATTCATCATCTTGAGGGCGCTGGAGACAATAGTGCCGCCGGTCTCCTGGGAGTAGAAGAACTCGTGTTCGTCCACCTCCTTGGCCTGGGTGTGGTGGCGGATATAGACCACCTCGACGTTCTTGTAGGTCCGGCTGAGGAACAGATAGAGCAGGATATAGAAACGCTTGGCCATCTCCTTGGTGGCCTGATCCATGGAGCCAGAGACGTCCATCAGACAGAACATCACCGCCTGGCTGGAGGGGACGGGCCGTTTGACGAAGTTGTTGAACTTGAGATCGAAGGTGTCAATAAACGGCACTGCATCGATCCGTCGTTTCAGCTCCCTGATCTCCTTCTCAAGCAGGGCTATTTCGGCAAAGTGCTCGTTGGGATCGGTGGTCAGCAGGGCCAGCCGATCTTCCAGTTCATGCAATTGGCGTTTCTTGCCTGCTTGCAGCGCCATGCGCCGCGCCAGCGAATTTTGCAGGGAACGCACCACGTTGATGTTGGCGGGCACCCCGTTTGAGGTGTAGCCAGCACGGTAGGTTTTGACTTCCATCAGCTGATTGAGCTGGGTTTTCTGCAGCCTGGGCAGCTCCAGGTCTTCAAACAACAGATCGAGATACTCATCCTTGGAGATCTGGAACACGAAATCATCGGCCCCTTCCCCCTGATTGGATGCTTGTCCCTCGCCGGAACCCTGTCCACCGCCCCCTCCTTTGGGGCGGTCAATCTTGTCGCCGGAGACGAACTGATCATTGCCGGGATGCACCATCTCCCGTTTACCGCCGTGTCCCTGATGAAAATGGGGCTCGCCGATATCCTTGGTCGGGATGCTGATGCTCTCACCCTTGTCTACGTCCTGAATGCTGCGCTTGGAGACAGCATCCGAGACCGCTTGTTTTATCTGCTTCTTGTAGCGGCGGATGAAGCGCTGCCGATTGACAGCGCTTTTGTTTTTGCCGTTGAGCCTGCGGTCGATAAAATGCGCCATAACTCCCCCTTGAACAGTCAGGGTCAGGATGACTTGCGTACCCTGAGATACCATTCGGAGAGCAGTCGCACCTGTTTGCGGGTGTAGCCTTTCTCCATCATCCGTTCGACAAAGTTATCGTGCTTCTTCTGCTCCTCGGCCGAGGTTTTGCTGTTGAAGGAGATAACCGGCAGCAGCTCTTCCGTGTTGGAGAACATCTTCTTCTCGATCACGGTGCGCAGCTTCTCGTAACTGGTCCAGTTGGGGTTACGGCCTGCATTGTTGGCCCGGGCACGCAGCACGAAGTTGACGATTTCGTTGCGGAAATCTTTCGGGTTGCTGATCCCGGCAGGTTTTTCAATTTTCTCCAGCTCGCTGTTGAGGGACGCTCTGTCAAACAGCTGGCCGGTTTCGGGGTCACGGTACTCCTGATCCTGGATCCAGAAGTCGGCGTAGGTGACGTAGCGATCGAAGATGTTCTGACCGTACTCGGAGTAGGACTCGAGATAGGCGGTCTGGATCTCCTTGCCGATGAACTCCACATAGCGTGGGGTCAGATAGCCCTTGATGAACTCAAGGTAGCGATCGTGCAGCTCTTGCGGGAACTGCTCGCGCTCGATCTGCTGCTCCAGTACATAGAAGAGGTGCACCGGGTTGGCGGCCACTTCCGCGTGGTCGAAGTTGAAGACGCGGGAGAGGATCTTGAACGCAAAGCGAGTAGAGAGACCATTCATCCCCTCGTCCACACCGGCGTAGTCGCGATACTCCTGATAGCTCTTCGCTTTGGGATCGGTGTCTTTCAGGCTCTCGCCATCATAGACCCGCATCTTGGAGTAGATGCTGGAGTTTTCCGGCTCTTTCAGCCGTGACAACACAGAGAACTGGCCCAGCAGCTCGAGGGTGCCCGGGGCGCATTTGGCCTCGGTCAGCTCGCTGTTGATCAGCAGTTTCTCGTAGATCTTCACCTCTTCGGAGACGCGCAGGCAGTAAGGGACCTTGACGATGTAAACGCGGTCGAGGAAGGCCTCGTTGTTTTTGTTGTTGCGGAACTGCTGCCACTCGGATTCGTTGGAGTGGGCCAGCAGAATGCCGTCAAAGGGGAGGGCGGAGAGCCCCTCGGTGCCGTTGTAGTTACCCTCCTGGGTTGCTGTCAGCAGCGGGTGCAGCACCTTGATGGGGGCCTTGAACATCTCCACAAACTCCATCACCCCCTGGTTCGCTTTACACAGCGCACCTGAGTAGGAGTAGGCATCGGCGTCATCCTGGGCGAAGTGCTCCAGCATGCGGATGTCGACCTTGCCGACCAGTGAGGAGATGTCCTGGTTGTTGTCATCACCGGGTTCAGTCTTGGCAATGGCGATTTGATCGAGGATGGAGGGGTTGACCTTCTCCACCTTGAACTTGGTGATGTCGCCGCCAAACTCGTGCAGGCGTTTGGCCACCCAGGGGGACATGATGGGACGCAGGTAACGGCGCGGGATGCCGTACTCTTTTTCCAGGATCTCCCCATCCTCTTCGATGTCGAACAGGCAGAAGGGGTGATCGTTGACCGGTGAGCCCTTGATGCGATAGATGGGCACCTTCTGCATCAGGGATTTGAGTTTCTCTGCCAGCGAGGATTTACCGCCGCCAACGGGGCCCAGCAGATAGAGGATCTGTTTCTTCTCTTCCAACCCCTGGGCGGAGTGTTTGAGGTAGGAGACGATCTGTTCGATGGCCTCTTCCATCCCGTAGAAATCCTTGAAGGCGGGATAGCGTGCCACGACGCGGTTGGAGAAGAGTCGGCTCAGTCTGGGGTTGGCTGAGGTGTCTACCATCTCCGGCTCACCAATGGCGGTCAGCAGACGTTCGGCTGCGGAGGCGTAGCAGGCTTTGTCCTGCTTACACATATCCAGGAACTCCTGGATGGTATATTCCTCTTCTCTCGCTTTTTCATATCGCTGTTGGTAATGCTCGAATATGCCCATAACTTTGCCCTCGTTATAGTCGCTTACCCTGAAAAAAGTGGATGACTGCTTTTGTGTTGTGCGCTTTTAAAGCCTAGTCAACAGACTCCAGTAATCCATCACGGTTGATAGGTTAAATTCTGAAGAAACCTGCCCGATCCTTTTGCGGGGAGGGTCAGTCAACAACACCGCTATGTTACTGACTGTTAAATTATTTTTGCCACGATAGTGAGGTAAATGTCAAAGACATAAAAAATAAATGTTTATGGGAAACAGGGAACTTATTGCGAAAAGATTAAGGGGTTTGACGAAAGGCAATCGGGCTGCGGGTTGGCGGGGTTATGAATGAAAATATCATTACGTGAACGTCAACGTAAATTGCTTTGTTTGGAGTTCAGACTCTAATTTTTACATTGACGCTACATTTTGAGTGCCATAGATTGGCGATGTGTGAGCAGCAAGATGCTTTAGCAAGAGAGTTGACTGTTGCCTCACCAAGCTCTGTTTAAGCACGTTTCCGTTGGCTTGACCCTCGCAACCGCGAGGGTCTTCTTTTTCTGTGTCTGTAAACGCTTGTTTCTGCTGGTGGCTATTGACGCCGCCAGCACTCATCTAGCAAGGGTAGGCTTGTTGCACTGCCGCCAGGACGCGGGCAAACGGGTGGGCGGCCAACTGGCCTGCACCCGCCAGCGATTTGGCCTTGATCCGGCTGGCCAGCGGTGTGGTGATGCCGCACAGGAAACGGGCCAGAACACGCGCATCCACCGAACCTGTCTTGGCAATCAGCGGATCGCACCAGGCGCGGATCCCCGCCTCGTTTGGCATGGTCAGTGAGGGTAGGGGCTGGAGATGTGCCACCTCGCCGCGACAAACCGAACAGTGGCCACAATGAACCGGCGCCACCTCATCGGCAAAATAGCGGGCGAGGCGGTGGCTCAGGCACTCACTTGAGGTGAAAAAGTCGAGCATGGCTTGCAGTCTGGCCAGCTCGCTCCGCTCTTTTTGCAGGAACAGGGCGTGCAGGGCATTTGCTTCCTGCTCGTTGTCCCACCCCTGACGGGTGATCCGGTAGACCTCGGTCATCTGTTTGCTTTCAAGCTCGATCCAGCCTTGCTGCTGCAGGTAGTCGAGCGCCGCAACGGCCCGCTGCCGCTCCCCCTGATAGCCCTGCCAGAGGGCATCAAAGTCCATGGTGCACCAGCTGCGCGCTTGCGGGGCGCAGGTGAACAGCTGCTCCAGAAAATGGCGGCGATCCGGATTGAAGCGGCTCACTATCTCATCTTTATCCAGCACAAATTTGAAGCGGTAGTCGGCGTAATAGCTGTAGGCCGGGGTGATGATGCCCGCCATCTCCAGATAGACCAGCAGGGTTTTAAGGGGCAACTGGCGGATATTGGTGTCGTTGGAGAGGCGCAGCAGGGTGAATTCCCACTCGCTTCCACTCTGCTTGATGATGGCAAGAAGTTGGAGAATGGCACTCAAATCCGGCGTATCGCCGTAGACGAAGTTCTCCAGCACCGGCAGCTGGCTCTGGTTGGCCAGCACGATACAGCGCGATGGTTGGCCATCCCGTCCGGCGCGGCCAATCTCCTGGCTGTAGTTCTCGATGGATTTGGGCAGATCGTAGTGAATGACCCGCCGGATATCCGCTTTGTCGATCCCCATGCCAAAGGCGATGGTGGCGACGATGCAGTCCACCTTGCCCGCCATGAAGTCGTGCTGGATTTGACTGCGCAGCGCCGAGTCGAGTCCGGCATGATAGGCGCGGGCGTTGATCCCTTCTCTAATGAGTTGCTCGGCACAGGCTTCTGCGGTGTGTTGCAAGGTGACGTAGACGATGGTGGGGGCCGCCGGATCGTTGGCCAACTCCTGCGTGAGCCAGCTATCCCGCGCATCGGGCGCCAGGGGAATGACCGCCAGATCAAGATTGGGGCGATAGAAACCGGTAACCACGACCCCCTCCGGCGCGATGCCGAATTTGGTCTGCATATCCTGAATCACCGCCGGTGTGGCGGTGGCGGTGAGCAGCAGCACCTGCGGGATCTTCAGATCATGGCGATAGCTCGGCAGCTTGAGGTAGTCGGGGCGAAAGTTGTGGCCCCACTCAGAAATACAGTGAGCTTCGTCAACCACCAGCAGTGATAGGGGCACTTGCTGGATAAAACGGCGAAAACGCTCGTTCTTGAGTCGCTCTACCGAAATCATCAGGATCTTGAGCTGGCCATCCAGCGCCTGCTGCATCACTCGTCGACTCTCCTCCGGGCTCTGGCTTGAGTCGAGGGTAGCGGCGCTTATTCCCTTGCTTTTGAGGAAGGTGAGTTGATCGTGCATCAGCGCCAGCAGCGGCGAGATAACCAGGGTCAGGTGAGGCAGGGCGAGGGCAGGTAGCTGATAGCAGAGGGACTTGCCGGAGCCGGTGGGAAAGATGGCGGCGGCACTCTGACCTGCCAGCACCCGGCTGATCACCGCCTCCTGACCTGGTCTGAGTGCGGAGAAACCAAAATATTGGTTGAGCAGGGATGGGATCATGGCAAGGCTCCGCGGCAAATGGGGGATGATAGCACAGCGACGCCGGTCACGGATGACACAGGAATGGTTGCCAAGTCGAGAGCAGAGAGTGCCGATAAAACGTACAAAAATGGGTGGTTGCGCTGCTGTTGAGATTTTGTTGCGGTTTTTTGTGATATAAACGGGATATTTTTTGGTGAGTCTCTGGAAAAAAAAGATGGCGAATGGGATATTCCGTCATGCAATCCGGTGACTGGCGGATCGGCCCGACAGAAGGCTGGCCACAGACACCACATTCGGGCGACAGGGGTCTCCCGATGGGTGGTTGCAGACAGGACTCATGATTCATGCACTACGGTGCTTAGGGACTTTTTTGATGACACAACAACACCCCCTCCTTCGGCTGGTCAATAGCACCAGTCTGGTCAGCCAGATCCTGGTTGGTCTGGTATTCGGTATCTTGCTGGCACTGTTTGCCCCCGAGTGGGCGAAAACGGCAGGTCTGCTCGGCAGTCTGTTCGTTGGTGCACTGAAAGCGGTAGCCCCGCTGCTGGTATTCGTACTGGTGATGGCGGCCATCATTGGTCACAAGCAGGGTCAGAAGACCAATATTCGCCCGCTGCTTGCGCTCTACCTGTTTGGTACCTTCTCTGCGGCCGTGGTCGCGGTGATTGCCAGCTTCCTGTTCCCCTCCAACCTCCATCTGGTGGCCAATACTGCCGAGATCACCCCGCCAGGCGGGATCACAGAGGTGCTGCAGACCCTGCTGTTCAACGTGGTGACCAACCCGGTCAAGGCGCTGATGGATGCCAACTATATCGGGATTCTGGCGTGGGCTATCGGTCTGGGTATCGCCATGCGCCATGCCAACGAGAGCACCAAGGCGCTGATCACTGACCTGTCTCACGGTGTCTCCGCCATCGTGAAAGCGGTGATCCGCTGTGCCCCGCTCGGGATCCTGGGTCTGGTTGCTTCCACTCTGGCAGAGACCGGCTTTGACGCCCTGTTTGGCTATGCCCAACTGCTGGTGGTGCTGATCGGTTGCATGCTGTTTATCGCCTTCGTGGTCAACCCGTTGATCGTCTTCTGGAAGATCAAGCGCAACCCCTATCCGCTGGTGCTGACCTGCCTCAAAGAGAGCGGCGTGACCGCCTTCTTTACTCGCAGCTCTGCCGCCAACATTCCGGTCAACATGGCGCTGTGTGAAAAACTGCGTCTGCCGGAAGATACCTACGCGGTCTCCATTCCGCTGGGTGCCACCATCAACATGGCGGGTGCTGCCATCACCATCACTGTGCTCGCCATGGCGGCGGTACATACCCTGGGGATGGAAGTGGACATGGCAACGGCTGTGCTGCTCTCCGTGGTTGCCACCGTCAGCGCCTGTGGCGCATCCGGTGTCGCCGGTGGCTCCTTGCTGCTGATCCCGCTGGCGTGCAGCCTGTTTGGTATCAGCAACGACATCGCCATGCAGGTGGTAGCAGTCGGCTTTATCATCGGCGTGTTGCAGGATTCTGCCGAGACAGCGCTGAACAGCTCCACCGACGTGCTGTTCACCGCCGCAGCTTGCATGGCCGAAGATGAAACCCTGCTGGATGTGGCTCCGGTACCGAGCCGCGAAGCCTGATCTCGTAGGGTCAGTTTCACAACACACTTGCGCCCTCTTCGGAGGGCGCTTTTTATTGCCGGATTTGCTCTCTTTTCCTCTTTGATCAATCTCATTGGCTGATGTGCCGGATATTCTGTCGCCCTTGTCCAGGGTGCTGCCTTATCTGTATCCCTTCGAGTTGTGCTTACTCCCTCTGTTGTGCGTCACACACTTTTGTCTGCTCTGTCAAGAGCCGATTACTATGGCTTACCCTAGCTCTTCAAGACAATCACAGCATCAAAGAAGAATGGAGGTGGCTGGCTGCGGCAGATGAACCCGTCCTATCAGATACGCCATCATGGTTTGGTGAGGGGGAGTAAACGTGTTGGCGATATTGAGCTGCGGGCATGGGGGGTTAATCATGTTGATACCCGACGTGCTCAGTCATGGTGCTTGTGAGCATGCAGATATACAACAAGGTGAGGAGAGTAATAAGGAGAGAGCAGGGCAATTGCGGAGGCACAGAGTGCAGAGATAAAGAAGCCAGCCGAGTATTCGGCTGGCTTCTTGCTATCAGCGGCAGGTAGGGGATTAACCGACCAACTGATAGAGGATGGCGGAGATGGCGATCATCCCCATCACAGCGACAAATACGTTGCTGATATGGCCCTGATATTTCGCCATGGCCGGTACGCGCTTGATGGCGTACATCGGCATGATGAACAGGATGGTGGCGATGATCGGGCCGCCCAAGGATTCAATCATGCCCAGGATGGAGGGGTTGGCAATGGCAGTGCCCCAAAGGGTCAGGATGAAGAAGGCAATGATGAACATCTCGACTTTCTTGGCGTTCGGCTCTTTGCCTGACTTGCGCATGTTCTGCACGATCATCCCTTTCAGACCTTCACGGGCACCCAGATAGTGGCCGAAGAAGGAGGAGACGATGGCCACGAACGCAACCAACGGACCGAAGTAGGAGATGATGGGGCTGGCATGCTGATTGGCCAGATAGGAGAGCACGGCGATGTTCTGGGCCTTGGCTTCTGCCAGCTGGGCCGGTGTCAGGCTCATGACGCAGGAGAAGACGAAGAACATCACGAAGCCCAACAGCACCATGGCGGTACGCTTGAGGATGGCATCGGCTTTCTCGACAGCCTGATCACCGTGGTCGCGGCGCTGAGCCAGGGAGAAGCTGGAGATAGCCGGGCTGTGGTTGAAGGAGAAAACCAGTACCGGGATGGTCAGCCACAGGGTAGTGGCGAAATCCTTGGCAGAGGGCACTTGCTCCAGCGCGGCACCGGTCCAGTCCGGAATGAGGTACAAAGAGATACCGGCCAGAATGGCGATCAACGGATAAACCAGCAGCTCGGTCACTTTCAGCATCAGCTTTTCACCGGCCAGCATCACCGACATCATGCCCATGATCAGCACGATGGAGAGGATCCAGCGCGGCGGGGCACTCATCTGCAGCTGGTTGACCATAAAGCTTTCGACGGTGTTGGTGATACCCACGCCGTAGATCAGCACGATGGGGTAGATGGCGAAGAAGTAGAGCAGGGTGATTAATTTACCGGCACCCACGCCAAAGTGCTCTTCCACCACTTCGGTGATGTCTGCATTTGGCTTTTTGGAGGAGAGGACGAAGCGGGCCAGACCACGGTGTGCCAAATAGGTCATGGGACCTACCAGCAGCGCCATGACGACCAGCGGCCAGAAACCGCCCATACCCGCGTTGATCGGCAGGAACAGGATCCCCGCGCCAACTGCGGTCCCGAACAGACTGATGACCCAGGTAGAGTCGCGTTTTTCCCAACGAGTGGTTTGAGTAGAGCTGATCCCTTGCTCTGTTGACGCCGCAACTCCCTGCGTGCCAGTGACTGTGTTTGACATCTATCTCACCCCGAATGTGTGGTTCTTATTAAGTCGGCGCAAGGATACGGTTTTTCTAATCAAAAATGTTGATCAAATTCATCTTTACGGCACGAAAAACCGCACTTTCTTATGGAAATGTGATCAAAACAAGAAAAATTCAATTATTGTTTATCAATTGGCACGTTATTTTAGTGTTAATGATTAAATCTCGCTCAGCCAAATGTAGGTAAATTGTTATTTTGCGAGATGCTGGGCTAGCTGGTTGATCATGCTGGCGGTAGCCCCCCAGATAAAGTGCTGTTGCCAGGGGATCCAGTAGATGGTGTGTGCTTTCCCCCCTCTGGAAAGGGTTAGGGGGATGTGGTTGCGTCGATCCAGCAGATGGGTCAGCGGCACTTCGAAGGCGTGATCCACCTCATACGGACTCAGGATGAGGGGATAGTTGCCATCGAGCAGCCCCAGCACCGGCAGTACCTCGAATCGTGACACCGTATTGAGCGGGTTGAGGGTGCCGATCACTTCAATCAGTCGGGCCGGAATGCCGAGCTCCTCTTCGGTCTCCCGCAGCGCTGTGGCAATCAGGTTTTCGTCGCCGGGATCCTGTCGCCCGCCGGGGAAGCTGATCTGCCCCCCATGATGACGCAGCCGGGGGCTGCGCCGGGTCAATAACACGCTGAGCCCCTCATCGCGCATCACCACCGGGATCAACACCGCCGCCGGACTGAGCCCGCCGATGGCGAGGCGATGGGCCGGGGCGGGTCGCTGCAACTGGAAGCGGGTCAGCAGTTCGTGGCGATCCATGGCGGGGAGCTCTCCTGTGCGTTGACCTGACAGTGGGGAGGGTTACAGCGCCGACAGCGGCGGCAGGATGCGGGCGACCTTGTCATAAGTCTCCTGATATTCGCTGTCGGCGTCAGAGTCGGCGATGATGCCGCCACCGGCCCAGCAGTGCAGGCGACCCGCTTCGGCGATCAAAGTGCGAATGCAGATGCTGGTATCCATCCGGCCGTGCTGGCTGAGATAGCCGATGCTGCCGCAATAGGCGTTGCGGCGCTGGGGCTCCAGCTCTTCGATGATCTCCATAGCCCGGATTTTGGGGGCGCCGGTGATGGAGCCACCCGGGAAACAGGCCCGCAGCAGATCGACCCCTTGCCAGCGTGCATCCAGCTCACCATGGATGGTGGAGACCAGATGATGTACCGCCGGAAACGACTCCACCGCAAAGAGATGAGGCACGCTGACCGAGCCTGGCCGGCTGACCCGACCGATATCGTTGCGCAGCAGATCAACGATCATCAGATTCTCTGATCTGTCCTTGTCGGCTTGCGCCAGCTCCCGCGCGACTTGCCGATCGGTCACCGGATCGGGGTGGCGAGGGCGAGTGCCCTTGATGGGTTTGGTTTCGATATGACGGCCATCGAGCAGCAGAAACCGCTCGGGGGAGAGGCTCAGCAGCGCGCTCTCCGGCAGACGGATAAAGGCTGAGAAGGGGGCCTTGTTGGCGGTTGCCAGCAGGCAGTAGGCCTGCCACTCATCCCCCTGATAGGGGGCGCTGAAACGCTGGGTCAGGTTGATCTGGTAGCAATCCCCCGCGGCGAGATATTCCTGAATACGGGCAAATTTCTCGCCATACTCGGCGCGGCTCATATTGCTCTGCCACGACCCCTGCAAGGCAAAAGCAGGGGCCGGTTTGGCCTGCTGCTGTTCAAGCCAGGCCAGCCGGTTGGCAAGGCCCGCTTCATCCCCCCAGTGCACCAGCTGCCAGTCGCCGGTCGCCACATTGCGCAGCAGCGCCCAGTCGTAGATGCCCACCGCCATGTCTGGCACCGCGATATCGGCGGCGGCCTGCACTGGCAGTCGCTCGAAGCGGCGGCCGAGATCATAGCCAAAGAGACCGAGGGCGCCGCCAATAAAGGGTAGGTGAGTGGCACACAGATCCAGCTCCCCCAGCAGCTGTTGCTGGGTATGGGCCAGCAGGGCGAGGGGATCTTCGTGGTGTTTGCTGATATTCGCCCCGACACGCAGAGTGGTCACTTCGCCGCGGGTTTCGAGGGTCGCCAGCGGATCGGCGCTGATGATATCAAAGCTGTTATCGGCGCCGAGTGGTCCCGCCGATTCCAGCAACATGGCCCACGGCTGATGTTGCAGGCGGGCAAAAAGCTGATGGAGTTCAGCACTATGGTCTAGATGATGGATATGAAGTGTTGGCGTCATTTTATGTTACACAGGCAACAGTTTGGTTCCCGAACCCTAGTCGGTGCTGGTGGGCAAGCGTATCATAGGTGTCGGTGACTTAAGAAAAAACTGCCGTGTCGTTCGTTTTTTGTTGGTTGATAGTTTTTAGCCAGCACGTCAGCACGGCCCATCATATGGAAGCCCTTGCCCTGCTCCGTGGTAGAGACAAGGACCAGTGAGGATGATATGAGCATTATAAAAAAACAGGATTTCATCGATTCTATCGCAGATGCCCTCCAGTACATCTCCTATTACCACCCGTTGGATTTTGTTCAGGCTGCCAAAGCGGCGTATGACCGTGAGGCCAACCCGGCCGCCAAAGATGCGCTGGCCCAGATCCTGATCAACTCCCGCATGTCCGCCGAAGGTCATCGCCCGCTCTGCCAGGACACCGGCATCGTGACCTGTTTCGTCAAGATTGGCATGCAAGTCCAGTGGGACAGCGACATGACGGTGCAGGAGATGGTGGACGAAGGGACCCGTCGTGCCTACACCAATCCTGACAACCCGCTGCGCGCCTCCGTGCTGGCCGATCCGGCCGGCAGTCGCAAAAACACCAAAGACAACGCCCCTGCCGTGGTGCATATCGACATGATCCCCGGCAACAAGGTGGAAGTGAGCATCGCGGCCAAAGGTGGCGGCTCCGAGAACAAATCCAAGATGGTGATGCTCAACCCCTCTGACGATATCGTCGAGTGGGTGCTGAAAACCGTGCCGACCATGGGCGCAGGCTGGTGCCCGCCCGGCATGCTGGGCATCGGCATCGGCGGTACCGCCGAGAAAGCGGCGGTGCTGGCCAAAGAGGCCCTGATGGAGCACATCGACATTCAGGAGCTGATCGCCCGTGGCCCGCAAACCACTGAAGAGAAGCTGCGGGTCGAGCTCTACGACAAGGTCAACAAGCTGGGGATCGGTGCCCAGGGTCTGGGCGGCCTCACTACCGTGCTGGATGTGAAGGTGAAATCTGCGCCGACGCATGCCGCTTCCAAGCCGGTGGTGATGATCCCCAACTGCGCCGCCACCCGCCACGTTCACTTCGAGCTGGATGGTTCAGGCCCTGCCGAACTGACTCCGCCGAAACTGAGTGACTGGCCGGAGATCACCCGTGAAGCGGGTGGTAATGTGCGCCGCGTCAACGTCGATGGCATCACCAAGGCCGAGCTGGCCAGCTGGAAGAGCGGTGATACCGTGCTGCTCTCCGGCAAGATCCTCACCGGTCGCGACGCCGCCCACAAGCGTATCGCCGACATGCTGAAAAATGGCGAAGGGCTGCCTGAAGGGGTCGATTTCACCAACCGCTTCATCTATTACGTTGGCCCGGTCGATGCGGTGCGTGACGAAGTAGTTGGCCCGGCAGGCCCCACCACCTCCACCCGGATGGACAAGTTCACCGACATGATGCTGGGTGAGACTGGCCTTATCGGCATGATCGGCAAATCCGAGCGCGGCCCGAAAACCGTCGAGAGCATCAAGCAGCACAAGGCCGTCTATCTGATGGCCGTCGGTGGCGCAGCCTATCTGGTGGCCAAGGCCATCAAGAAGGCCCGCGTGGTGGCCTTTGCCGATCTCGGCATGGAAGCGATCTACGAGTTTGAAGTGGAAGATATGCCGGTGACCGTTGCGGTCGACTCCGAAGGCAACAATATCCACGAAACCGGTCCGGCCTACTGGTCTGCGAAAATTGCAGAGCTCGATGGCAAACTCTCCTCCTGAGTGACCGTTTCCGCTGCCGGTTAACGGCATCGGCCATGTAAACAAGGCGCGTCCATTCGGATGCGCCTTTTTGCTTTGGCTGGCTTGTTATGGACTCAGGTTGGCCGTTTGCGGCAAGCGGGTATAAAAAAGGATGGCGTGACGCCATCCTTTTTCGTTGTGCTTGTGCTCTGGCAGCAGACAGTAGAGCAATCGCCCTAGGCTTAGGCCTTTTTCAGGTAGGCAGCAACCAGTACGATCTGCACGCCATTGACCTTGCCTTCGATATGAAGCGGGTTGTTGGTCAGACGGATGCCCTTGACCAGGGTGCCGCGCTTGGCGGTGAAACCGGCGCCTTTCACGTCCAGATCCTTGATCAGGGTAACGGAGTCGCCCTCTTGCAGCACGGCGCCGTTGGAGTCAACGGTCGGTACGCTGTCGTCATCTTCGTCAGCAATACCAGCTTCAGCCCAAGCCTTGGCTTCGTCTTCCATGTACATCATGTCCAGCAGATCCTGAGCCCACACTTCACCCTTGCCGGAGAGAGCTTTCAGCTGGCGCCATGCCATCACCTGCACCGCAGGCACCTGGCTCCACATGCTGTCACTCAGGCAACGCCAGTGGTTGACCACTAGGGTATCCGGTTGTTCCAGCTGACCACGGCAGGTGTCACAGATAGCAACGCTGTGATCATCGTCGCTGGCGGGGGAGTGAGGCACCACGAAGGCGGTCAGCGCCTGCTCGGCGCTGCACAGTTCACACTTGGCGCCCGCGCGCGCTTGCAGAATGGCGTTGATGGTCATGTTGTTGGTCCCATAGCTAGTGTAAAGCGTCCCGCGTAGGGCGGGGCGCGTGAAAGAGGGGGGCGAATATAGCATAAAACCCCGCACTTTGTCAGATCTGCCCTGGCTCACAGGGTTGGTGGTGGTGTTGCGCAGTGCTGATCGTCAGGTATTGAGAGTGCAATTTGAAGCGGGATCGCTAGAATGAGCCTCCTTTTTGACTGCAAGGCAGGGGCATTCGTGCTGGCTCAACGTTTTCAACAACTGGATCGACTGCTCACCCGCTACCGACGCTGGTGGCAATATCAGCCATATCATCATTTGACCATGGCCTTTGCCGATGAGGTGCCCGAACTGGCGACGTTGCTCAATGGGCTGACGCTGACCCAGTTGGCGGAGTTCGATGCGGATATGGATGCCCTCAGCAGTCTGCTTGCCCCCTGGATTGCCGAGGGAGCCGAGCTGCAGCAACTCAGCCAGCTTGCCCCGTTTACCCCTGAGCCCATCACTTGCAGCAAGGAGATGGCGCTGCATATGCCGGGGCGCAAGCAGGCCCAGATCGAGTCGTTCACCGCCTGTCTGCCTGCCCATCAGGGCCCCTATCTGGAGTGGTGTGCTGGCAAGGGGCATCTTGGGCGGCTGGTGTCACTTCATCGACAGGCTCCTATCCTCAGTCTGGAGTTGCAAGGGCAGCTTTGTGACGAAGGTCGGCTGCTGGCCGAGCGGGATGGCGCGAATATGACCTTTACCTGCGCCGATGCTTTTGCCCCCGAGTCGGCGGCGCTGATCGCCCCCGAACATCACGCTATGGCACTCCATGCCTGCGGCGAGCTGCACACCCATCTGCTGGAGCGGGTGGCCGAACGCAGTGCCCGCGGCGTGACTATCTCTCCCTGTTGTTACCACCTGATCCGTACCAGCTACTATCGCCCGCTGTCGGCCGCGGCCAACTCCAGCGAGCTGGTGTTGAGCAAGGCGGATCTCAAGTTGCCGCTACAGGAGACGGTCACCGGCGGTGCGCGGATAGCCCGCTTGCGTGAGCAGGAAGTGGTGTGGCGTCTCGGGTTTGACTGCCTGCAGCGTCAGGTGCGTGGCATAGATGAGTATCTGCCGGTGCCCAATATGCAAAAGAGCCTGCTGACCGGCACCTTCGAGGCATTCTGCGTTTGGGCTGCTGAACGCAAAGGGATTGTGCTGCCCGCCGGGCTCGACTATCCCGCCTGGTTGGAGCACGGGGAGCGTCGCTTTGGTGATGTCGCCCGCATGGAGCTGGTGCGTCATCTGTTTCGCCGTCCTCTCGAGATCTGGCTGGCGCTGGATCGCGCGCTCTTTTTGCAAGAGCAGGGTTATCGGGTCGAAGTGGGGGAGTTCTGTGCCAAACCCATGACCCCGCGCAATATCCTGATCCGTGCCGTGCGCGCCTGACAGCGAGCTCTTTGTGAGCGTTATTTGAACATTGTTGATGGCTGACTGGTGAAGCGGGTCAGCCATTTTTTTTATCACGAACAATGACCGTATGGCAGGCCACCTGGCCGTCTCAACTGTTCTAAAAATGGGCGAAAGATCACGCTTTGGCGTTTTCGTTTGGGTTCTATTTCTTTGTTTCAGCTGCACTGAATATCACAAGGTGAAATGGTTCACAAATTACGCGCATTTCTTAATTTTCATCGTGAATTTAGTTGTTGGAACACCTACTCTTGGAGCGCATTAATTCAAACAAGGACGATAAACATGTTCAAACCCAAGCGTTGTGTCTGGCTGATCGCTGCCGCTTGCGTATTGCCCAGCTATGCCGTAATGAGTGCAACCATGAATATTCAACCCGATCCACAAAATGCGGGAGGATATGTGATTGCGGCCCCGGATCTGGCCGCGGTGGAAAAGGCCAAGACGGCCAACCCCATGTATACAATATGGGCCAAGGCACTGGCCACCCGGTCAAATAAAATAGTCGATGCCATTGAACCGGGTCTGGCAAGCAATCCTGACAACGTAAAACGGGTTGAACGGGTATTTCCCCAATCTGAATGGGATTATTTAACCCAGATGGCCGCGCCGGAATATACCTATGTCCGCTTCTTGCGGGCCATCGGTAAATTTCCTGCGTTCTGCGGCGAATATAACGACGGGCGCGATTCTGATGCGATCTGTAAAAAATCCATTGTGACGGCCTTTGCCCACTTCTCTCAGGAGACCGGCGGCCATATTGCCAAGGAGAACGTCTCCGATAACCCGCTGGGGCTGGAGGAGTGGCAACAGGCGCTGGTGCATGTGCGGGAGATGGGCTGGTCAGAGGGACAGACCGGTTATACCACCGGCTGTGGCCAGAACGACTGGCAGAACAAGAAGTGGCCCTGCAGTACCGGACAAGGTTACTTTGGCCGCGGCGCCAAGCAGCTTTCTTACCACTTCAACTACGGGGCCTTCTCCGAGGCGATGTTTGATGGCGATGCCTCAGTGCTGCTCAACAACCCGGGGCTGGTGGCGGACTCCTGGCTCAACCTCGCTTCTGCCATCTGGTTCTTCCTCACCCCGCAGGCCCCGAAACCGGCCATGCTGCACGTGATTGATCGCACCTGGGTACCCTCCAAACGGGAAGCTGACGCCGGTATCGGCTATGGCTTCGGTACCACCATCAACGTCATCAACGGCGGTATCGAGTGTGGTGAACAGAACAAGGACAAGGGGCAGCCGGTCAATCGCATCCGCTACTGGGAAGGGCTGGCCAACCACTACCAGATCCCGGTCAAGGCGGATGAGAAGAACACCTGCTGGCAGCAGACTCCCTATGGCAGCCTCAATCTCAACGGCGCTACCGACGTGCTCTACACCAACTGGGATGGCAACTGGAAGTACTATCCTGATCGCCCGGGCGGTTACTCCTTCGAGTGTGAGCTGGTGGGCTTCCAGACCGCTTATTCTGCGCTGGTGCCGGGTGATTACGAGAAGTGCGTGACCAACTTCTACGGTTCCCACGCCAACTGGCCGAAAGTGCGGATCGTCGCCAAGCTCGATCCTGCCCCGGTCGATCCGGTTGACCCGCCCATTGATGGCCAGTCTGCCTGGGAGGCCAGCAAGGTCTATACCGCGGGCAACAAGGTGAGCTACAAGGGCGCCGTCTATCAGGCCAAATGGTGGACGCAAGGGGATGATCCCGCCAAAGGTGGCCCCTGGGCTGTGGTGGTGACCAAATAAGGTTGCCGTTGGGATCATGGTCAATCACCATGATCTATCGGTAGTGGAAACAAGCAGGCAGCAGGGAGGAGATATCTCCCTGCTTTTTACCCGTTATCGGCCTGTTGTCACCCCATCAGGCGGGATCAGAAACGGTAGTTGAGACCGACACTGACCCCTTTGACATCGAGTCGAGGCATGGGGATATATTGGTACTCCGCATTGAGTCCGATACCCGAATCAAAGCGATATTGCCAACCCGCAGCGCCATAAAAACCGACCCCGGAGTTGCTCTGATCTTCCTTGTTGATCGTGTATTCGACTCTGTGGGCGTTGGCACCCAGTTTGGCATAAAAGCTGTTGCCGGAAGAGACCGGGAATTGTGCATACAAGGCAGAGCGGATCCCTTTGTAATGGATATCTTTTACGTCATTGAGGGTTGCATCGAAGAGGGCGCTGACTACGCCACCGGTACCAAACAATATTCCTGAATCGATACCGATATAATCGTTGAACATATAACGGTAATAGAGATCGGCAGTCATATTGTCACCGCCATCGGCCTGATCCCCATTTTGTGCTTTGAATGACTGGGTGCCATAGCCAAGGGTGGCGCCGACGATATGGGGAGAGGGGGTTGCTATCGCCACGGAAGAGAAGATCGCCGTGGCAACCACCAGGGGAGTGAATAACTTCATCATGCAGGTTCCAATTAAATAGCGTGGAATATGGCTGCGACGAACAGATTTATATGGGCTCGGGTGAGCTTGTCTTATATTCGCAGGCCAGTAGTGAGTGGCAATATCTCATATTGTCAGCGGGATGAATAATCAGAGCCCCCATAACCGTTATGATGGGAGGTGAGAGTGGTTATCTTCTGTCTGAACAATGGTGAACTGTGTCAATACTATCTGAAACGGGCGCTGATAAATCGCAAATATCATTGGTTTTCTGCACTAATCAACTTAGTGTAACGGGATGTTAGGCTGGCAATATATGCCTTCAAACGTGGACTGGATGGTAAACAAGATGGTGATTTCTCGTAACGGGATATTAGAGGGGGGTTGCCATTGTGGTGCAATCCGCTACAAGGTGCTAGCTGCTCCCTTTGCTACCGATTTTTGCCACTGCCGGGATTGTCAGCGCACGACCGGCGCTCCGGTCGGCGCCTGGATGGATTTTCGGGTGAAACAGGTGCAATGGCTATGCGGCGTATTGACTGAGTACGCCTCGTCGGAGGCGATTCGACGCGGCTTTTGTGCAACCTGTGGCGCCACCCTCAGCTATCGCAGCATTCAATACCCCGAGTACCTGACGCTGGCTATTGTCTCACTTGATAACCCCGAAACGGTCGCACCAACCTATCACATCCATACCGTCAGCCAGCTCTCCTGGTTGCCGATCCAGGACGATCATCCCCGTTATCCGAAAGGGAAGTAGTTTTGTGATATTCCACGTAGAAAGAGGAGTACACCATGGAGCTGATAGTGATCCGCCATGGAGAGACCCAAGCCAACGCCGAGGGGCGCTATCAAGGGGCGTTGGATATCGGGCTCAACCAAGATGGCGCGCGGCATATATGCTGGCTGGCCGATGAGATAGCGACCACACTGGCCCCGTTCGATCGGTTGCTGGCGTCGCCCCTGCTGCGAACAAGAGAGAGCGCCGCGATCTTCTCACGCCAGTTGGGGTTGCCTGTGGAGCTTGCTCCGGCCTTTCGTGAGCGGCATGTCGGTCTGTTTGAGGGACTGACGCAGGCAGAGGCCAAGGCGCGTTATCCCGAGTTGTGGGTGCGCAACATCACCCGGCGCTGGGCGGAGGCTCCGCTTGGCGGTGAGACGCTGGATGAGGTGATTGCCCGAGTCTCGCAGGGACTAACGGCACTGGCCTCGACCATGCAGGGGGAGCGGGTATTGCTGGTGGCGCACGGTGTGGTCGCCAAGGTGATCCGCGCCCTAACGACCGCCGGATTTGATGACTTATTCGCGTGGCAGTTGCCCAACGGCGGCATGCTGGTGGTCAATCTTGACTCCTCTATATCACCACTGCGATTCAATCGACCGGTTGGGCAGAGTTAGTTTGTGCGCTGCTTTTTCTACTCTTCGATATCCAGCAACACCAGAATGGCGCTGTCGCCACCCCATTCGCGGGGAGCCTGATGGAAGGCGCGCACATTGGGGTGCTGGGCCAGCCAGCAGGGAATGCGCTGTTTGAGAATATGTTTGCCGATGCCGTGCATCACCGAGGCGACGTGAATGTTCTCTTTCTGGCAGAGGGTGAGCAGGGCGGCCAGCTCCTGTTTTGCCTGCTGCTGGTTCATGCCGTGCAGATCCAGGTAGATCTCCGGCGGATAAATGCCCCGCTTGAGCTTTTTCAGCTCAAATTTTGACACATCTTCCCGCACGTAACGGGTCGGCCCATCATCGTCGAGATGGGGCTGATACTCATCGCTGAAATAGTGGTCAACCCCAAGCTTTTCGCGGGTTTCGCGCAATTCGCGTTTCTGCTTGACCGGGCGTAACTCGGCCCTTATGGTATCTTGCTTGATTTTCCGGGTACCTTTTATCGCATCGCGGAACAGCAGGGTTTCCTCGTCTGTCGGTGAGGGCGTTTTTTTCATCAGATGCTCATGTATTAGGTATGCGTCTTGCCCGCAACGTAAACGGGGCTCGGGCCGGATATTACTCGACTTGGAGGTGGATTTGGACAAGATATTTATCGATGAGGTGGTTGCCGAGATGCACACCATCCAGGACATGTTGCGTTGGGCCATGAGTCGTTTCAACGACGCCGGGATTTTTTACGGTCATGGAACCGACAACGCCTGGGATGAAGCTGTGCAGCTGGTACTGCCCGCGTTACATCTGCCACCGGATGTAGACCCGGCCATGCGCCACTCCCGTCTCACCAGCAGCGAGCGTCACCGTATCGCCGAACTGATTATCCGCCGCGTACAGGAGCGGGTACCCGCCGCCTACCTGACCAACAAGGCCTGGTATGCCGGTTGGGAGTTCTACGTGGACGAGCGGGTGCTCATTCCCCGTTCCCCCATTGCCGAGATGGTCGCCAACCGTTTCGCGCCCTTCCTCAAACATGAACCGACCCGGATCATGGACTTGTGCACCGGCTCCGGCTGTATCGCCATCATCATGGCCCACGAGTTCCCGGAAGCGGAAGTGGATGCCATCGACATCAGCATCGATGCACTGAACGTGGCCGAGCGCAACATCAACGATCACGGGCTGGAGCAGCAGGTCATACCGATCCGCTCCGATCTGTTCCGCGATCTGCCGGCGGGCGACAAATACGATCTCATCGTCTCCAACCCGCCCTATGTGGACTCCGAAGACATGTCGGATCTGCCGGAAGAGTTCCGTCACGAGCCCGAGCTGGCGCTGGCGTCCGGCTCCGATGGTCTCAAGCTGACCAAGCGTCTGCTGGCCCATGCCGCCGATTTCCTCAAGGATAACGGTGTGCTGGTGGTTGAAGTAGGCAACAGCATGATCCATCTGGAAGCCCAGTTCCCCGAGATCCCCTTTACCTGGGTTGAATTCGAAAACGGCGGTCACGGCGTCTTTGTGATGACCCGTGAAGAGCTGGTGCAGTATCAGGATCATTTCGCCATCTACAAGAACTAAGCAGGAGCGCGCATGGCAGGGAACAGTTTTGGTCAACTCTTTCGGGTCACCACCTTTGGCGAGAGCCACGGCCTGGCGCTGGGCGCCGTGGTCGATGGTTGCCCGCCTGGGCTGGAGATCAGCGAAGCGGATCTGCAGGGGGATCTGGATCGGCGCAAGCCCGGCACTTCCCGCTACACCACGCCGCGCCGCGAGCCGGACGAGGTGAAGATCCTCTCCGGGGTGTTCGAGGGCAAGACCACCGGCACCTCCATCGGGCTGCTCATCGAGAATACCGATCAGCGCTCCAAGGATTACTCCGATATCAAGGATCTGTTCCGGCCGGGTCATGCTGACTACACCTACCACCAGAAGTATGGTCAGCGGGACTATCGTGGCGGTGGTCGCTCATCTGCCCGCGAGACCGCGATGCGAGTGGCGGCGGGGGCGATTGCCAAGAAGTACCTGAAACAGGTACATGGCATCGAGATCACTGGTTTTCTCTCCCAGCTCGGCCCCATCAAGGCTGAGGCGTTTGACGCGGCGCAGATTGAGCAGAATCCCTTCTTCTTCCCCGATGCGGGCAAGCTGGAAGCGCTCGATCAATATATGCGCGACCTGAAAAAAGAGGGCAACAGTATCGGTGCCAAGGTGCAGGTCATTGCGCGCAATGTGCCGGTGGGCCTGGGTGAGCCGGTGTTTGATCGTCTCGACGCCGACATTGCCCATGCCATGATGGGCATCAATGCGGTGAAAGGGGTGGAGATCGGTGATGGCTTTGCGGTGGTGGAGCAAAAAGGCTCCGAGCATCGCGACGAGATGACCCCGGCGGGCTTTGCCAGCAACCATGCGGGTGGCATTCTGGGCGGCATCTCGTCGGGTCAGGATATTGTGGTGAGCATGGCGCTCAAACCGACTTCCAGCATCACTGTGCCGGGCAAGACCATCAATACCGAAGGTGAGGCAATCGAGATGATCACCAAGGGGCGTCACGATCCCTGTGTCGGCATTCGCGCCGTGCCCATCGCCGAAGCCATGCTGGCGCTGGTGTTGATGGATCACCTGCTGCGCCATCGTGCCCAGAATCAGGGGGTGTTGACCCATACCCCACAGCTGCGTTGATCGCTCTTGCTGCACATCGACTGATCGCACCCTGTTCAGGGTGCTGGTTCGTCAACCAAATCAAAGGCGACCTTCGGGTCGCCTTTGTTCTTATGCTCTGCGGTACTTCTATCACTCGTCGGTTATCAAGAGTGATCAGCGTCCTGCGGATCGGTATCGAGACGGCAGTTGGGGGGAGAGAACTTCCCATGGTGTTTGGGCATAGCGTGAATGGCCTCGTTGACCTTGAGGAGCTGCTCTTCGCTCATGCTGTTTTTGGCAAACATCAGGCTGACCGGCTGGTGGTGCAGCAACAGCTGACAACTGATAAACCCCTCGGCGCCCAATTGGGAGAGCCGATAGCGTGCATATTGCCACTCCATAATGATGCCATCGAGACGGCGGGCCAGCAGCAGTTCGATTAGTCGATCATCGGCATTGTACTCGGTCGCCCCCTTGAGGGCAGGACACTCGTCCATTTGATGAATGGGGCGAGTACCGCGCAGTTTGCCAATTTTGAGATCCTTGTTGTGGCACAGTTTGGACAAGGTATCGAGCTTTCCCCAGCGATCCTGATGGCCTGGAATCGGGTTATTACTCAACAGCACATAGGCGCTCTGGCGATAGGGTGCAGAGAAGCGGGCATACTTCTGCCGCTCCGGTAGTGGTAGTGCGGCCATCGCCACATCCAGCTGATCGTGCTCCACCAGATGGAGTGCCCGCGCCCAGGGGATCTCACGAAATTTGGGGGCAAAGCCCGCCTGGGTGAGGATCTGGCGAGTCAGGCTGACATCCAGCCCGTCCAGCTCACCCCGGTTGTTGATTTGACTGAAGGGGGGCCAGTGGCTCCAGGCCACGGTCAGGGTCTGACTGGCCTGCAGGGAAGGGGTCAGCAAAAGCAGCAGCAGGCAGAGCTTGGCCTGCCAGTTGCCGTGGGGACGATATTGCGTGCTCATAGCTTAACCTCGTTATTCTGCTTTTTGTTCTCTGCTATCCCGTGCGCCTGCGACCCGCGCATCACGATGGCGGGACAGGTAATAAGTTGTCAGTTAATAGTGTGGTGCGTGCTTCACTGGTCAACGGGATTATTCGGTGGAGAGCAGAGGGCTTTTCTGTGCGTGCTGGGAGGAGCATCACATTTTTCTCGTTTATCCGGCACAACTCCGTTAGACTGCGCCCCTATTCTTTCCCCTTTGCTCTGCTCCCCGGGGAAATCGTTGTGTTCTCAACAGGCCCGAGTCTGGCGAGATGGCATCGGCTCAGCAGAGGAGCCCCATCCCGGATTGTCGGCGCCCCTATCCCTAGCAGGTAACTATGAGTTTTACTTCCCTCGGTCTGGCCGAACCCTTGTTGCGTGCCGTTGCCGAACAAGGCTACGACACCCCGTCTCCCATTCAGCAACAAGCGATCCCCGCCGTTTTGGCTGGCCGCGATCTGATGGCGGCGGCCCAAACAGGGACCGGCAAGACCGCAGGCTTTACCCTGCCGATGCTGCAACGTCTGATGGAGAGCAAGCGCAAGGTCTCTCCGAACCGCGTCCGTGCGCTGGTACTGACCCCGACGCGCGAGCTGGCCGCCCAGGTGGGCGAGAGCGTGCGCAACTATGGCAAGCATCTGCCCCTGCGCAGCCACGTGGTATTTGGCGGCGTGAGCATCAACCCGCAGATGATGGCGACTCGCCGTGGTCTGGACGTGCTGGTGGCCTGTCCGGGCCGTCTGATCGATCTCTACAACCAGAACGCCGTCAAGTTTGACGAGGTGGAGATCCTGGTACTGGACGAAGCGGATCGCATGCTCGACATGGGCTTTATCCGCGACATCCGCCGCATCCTGACCCTGCTGCCGAAGAAGCGCCAGAACCTGCTCTTCTCCGCCACCTTCGCCGATGAAATTCGCGAGCTGGCCACTGGCCTGCTGGACAACCCGGCTGTCATTGAAGTTGCCCCGCGCAACAGTACCGCCGAGCGTATCGAGCAGCTGGTGCACCCGTGCGACAAGGCCAACAAGATTGCCCTGCTGAGCCACCTGATCTCCAGCAACAACTGGCAGCAGGTGCTGGTCTTTACCCGTACCAAGCACATCGCCAACCGCGTTGCCGAGAAGCTTGAAAAAGACGGCATCAGTGCTGCCGCCATTCACGGCAACAAGAGCCAGGGCGCCCGTACCCGCGCGCTGGCCGGTTTCAAGGATGGCAGTGTGCGCGTGATGGTGGCGACCGACATCGCGGCCCGTGGCCTCGATATCGACAAGCTGCCGCAGGTAGTGAACTTCGAGCTGCCGAACGTGGCGGAAGATTACGTGCACCGTATCGGTCGTACCGGTCGTGCCGGCGCGGCCGGTCACGCCATCTCCCTGGTTGCGGCCGATGAAGGCAAACTGATCAAAGCCATCGAGCGTCTGACCAAGCAGAACATCCCCTGCGAGCAGGTGGCTGGTTTTGAAGCCTCCCGCGAGACCCTCGACAACATCGCCCGTGGTATCGGCGCGCCGCTGCGCAAAGAGCCGCGCGATCCGAGTGAGCAGCGCCGTGCACCGCGTCAGCAAGGTCAAGGCCAGCGTCAAGGCGCCGGTCGCTCCGGCAATGGCGCCGGTGCTAACGGTGGTGGCAATCGCACTGGCAACGGCGGCAAGCCCAAGCCGCAAGGTGGTCAGCGTCCGGCTGAGGGCACTGGCAAACCGGCTCAGGCCCGTCGTCCCCGTCGCGCCAGCCATAACCAGTAAGGGCAAGGAGAGCCACTCTCCCACCCTGATCGGTTAAACGAAAAGCCCTGCCATATCGGCAGGGCTTTTCTATTTCTGCTTCTGCAGATCCGCGTTTGGCTGACCTGCTCTGATCAGGAGAGCAGGGCGGTGATCAGGAGACAGGCCGCACTCAGCAAAATGACGGTGAAAGTCAGCCCCATTCCCACCACCCGATAGCGGAAATGCTCCGGTGTGCGGCTCATGCCGAAGGCGTGACAGAGGCGACCAAGCAGCAGGGCACTCCCTAGCAGATGAACCAGCCAGGGGGCATGGCTGCCGGTTTCGACGAAATAGATGAGCAGCAGGGCGAGGGGGACATACTCGGCAAAGTTGGCGTGCACCCGCATGGCCCGCAGCATGGCGCCCAAAGCACCCTTGCCGGATAAAAAAGCCCCGCCAGTCTGGCAGGGCTTGTTGTCTGGTTTTAGGTGGCGTGCTCTGTCAGCTGCACTTCGCCAGTCAGGCGCCGTAGGGGAGAGAGGAGTGGTGCAGCACGATGCGCACCTTGCCATCATCCCCCTTCTTGAAACCCCAGCTCTTGTCGACCGTGGTCTCCTTGTTGTCGCGATCCACCAGATGCACCTTGCCCATGGTCAGCGCCATGTTGCCGTTGATATAGACGGCGGCATTGTCATAGCGGTAGCTCTGCCAGTTTTTCAGGGCAAAGCCGCTATCTGCCGGATAGGCGCTGTTGTTGCCGACAAAATAGGCCAGCGCCCCCTCGCGGGTGGTGCGAAAGGTCTGCTCACCACCGGCGAGGGTAGGTTTGAACAGTACCGGCCCCTGCTGGTAGCCATAAGCGCTGTCGAGTACCGCCTCGGCGGTGGCTTTGGCGCGCTCAATGCCGCCGGCCCGATAGTCATCGCTGATCTTGATGAGCGCCGCGCCCCAGGCATCCTGCGCCGCCTTGATGTCGGCCTCGGTGATATTGTTGTTGGTGATTTCGGCCGCGCTGAGGGCGCCGCTGGCTGCCAGCAGAGCAAGGGCAAGGGCAAGGGAACTCTTCGTGAGATGCAACATCATTGTTTTCAGGCTCCTGAAAGCGATAAACGAGGGGGCAGTGTAGCGAGCGGGCATGAACGGGTTTTGAACTGTCCGTTCAGGCTTCGGTGGCAAAAAAGATTGTATAAAACACGGTTCTTGGCGGTTTGTTCTGTGGTGCCCCGATCAGCGGATGGGGGTCAGCAGGGCCGAGAAGTAGCGCTCCTGCATCTGCTGCCAGCGGCCGCTCGCTATCAGCTGCTGCTGGGATTGGACAAGGGCGGCGATATCGGCCTGGCGGCTCTTGTTGAGGTAGAGATAAACCTCGATATCGGAGACCCGTTTCCATGGTGCGGCAAGGGGGGATTGATTGGTGGGCAGTAGCCGGATCACCCAGTCGGTTCTGCCGCGCTGGAGCAGGGCGAGACCCTGCTTCTCATCGTTGAACCAGACGATGCGTCGACTGTCGAGATAGCGGCTGCACCACTGAATGCCGCGCAGGCAGCCAACCCGCTCCTGACTGGCGGGTGGCCAGCTGGCGTCCTGCTTGCTCTGGGCATAGATGGTCACTTCGCCAATCGCCGTGCCGACCGGGATCATATGCGGATGGGTCTGCTCAAAGCCCTTGATCCGGGCGATATCGCCAGCGATGGTGCTATCGGAATCAAGCAGCTTTTTGCAGCGGGCGCTGGTACAGGGGATAAAGGTAAAATCGACCCTGGCCTTGCCAAACCACTCCTCATAGAAGGGGCGCAGCAGGGGGATATATTCCACGGGCGCCGCCAGAGTCAGGGGCGCGCCCTGGGCAATCGAGTTCAGGCAAAACAGCAGCCACCAGCCAGCCCACTTCATACCTTGCTCCCCACTCCATTGCATATGGAAAAAGCGTAGCTGAAACGTCCTTTATCCCTCTTGTGCGAGGAGGGAATGGGCAGAATCATGGCAGCGTTGATAGCACAAAGCCCCGCCAAGTTAATTGGCGGGGCTTTGCTTTCAGTATCGGGGATTACAGCGCGGGCAGCAGCCCCATGCTGACGCTGATCTGGACGCCAACAATCAGCACGCCCATGGCGGCGGCCACTCCCAGCGCCACTACGCCACCCGGGGCGCGGTAGTGGTGGGCAGGCGCCTGCTTGCGGCTCTGCCATACCAGCGCCACCGGCAGCAGTACCGCGAGGATCGCCAGCGCAATGGCAGCGTAGCCGAGGGCCATGATAAAGCCCTGCGGGAAGTAGAGGGCAAACAGCAATGGCGGCACAAAGGTGATGAGGCCAGTCTGAGTGCGGCCCTGCCAGTTGTCCTTGCGGAGGGTTGCCTTGGCCATAAAGTCGAACAGCCCCAGCGTTACCCCGAGGAAGGAAGTGGCGAGTGCCAGATCTGCAAACAGGTGCATCGCCTGATTAAACGCAGGCCAGCTCACCAGCTTGCCGACGTTGGCCAGCAGGCTGTCCAGCGCGCCGCCGGTTTGCAGCAGGGCTTGCTGGCCGAGCAGACCGAGGATCGCCACCTGCCACAGCACGTAGAGGATCAGCGGCAGGGCTGAGCCCCAGACAAAGACCCGACGCAGCTGTTTTGGGCAGTCACCGAGGTAGAGCATCACGCTCGGAATGGAGCCGTGAAAGCCGAACGAGGTGAAGATGACCGGCAGGCCCGCCAGCAACAGGCCCTGACCCAGCGGCATCGAGAGCAGATGCTGCCCTTCGGTGCGGGGCAACAGCAACGCCAGCACCACCACCATGATCACCAGTTTGACGGTGAACATCAGCCGGTTGAGGTAATCCACCGAGCGGGTGCCGACACAGACCATGCCGCCAAACAGCAGAGTAAAGGCCCAGGCAGCCTGCTCCTGGCTGAGAGTCATGCCCGCATCGGCCAGCGCCTGTGCCAGCAGGCTGCTGCCACCGCTGATGTAAGCTGAGGCCAGCGAGTAGAACAACATCAGGATACAGAAGGAGGCGATGCGCTTGCCCCAGGGGCCGAGCAGATGGTCCGCCAGTTGGTGCAGGTACCACTTGCCGGTGGCAAGGCTCGCTTCCACCTGCAGCATGGCGGTGAAGGTCATCAGGGCCCAGAGGCCGACCATCAACATCAGGGTGGCGGGGCCGCCGAGGGACGAGGAGGCCAGCGGCAGGGCCAGCATGCCGGCACCTATGGTGGTGCCGGCAATCAACAGGGTACAACCCAGGGTTTTGGTATTCATGTTATCCATCCGAACGTAGCGGTGTCAGTGCAAACAGGCGATGCCAGCAGTGACGTCAACAAGAGGGGGCTAATTGGCGTTATCAGAAGGTGCCTCCGGTGATAGGGCCGGAGGCTAGCAATATCGGAACGGGAACATCTGTACCTAAAACCTGTCAGTTGTAAAAGATGGTTGCCAAGTTAGCGGATCAAAATAGCGGAAACAACCTCTTTTATACGGATCTTGTGCTGGCTTGTGGCAATAAGTGGAAATAAATGATGACAGCGGTAGCTAATTGAAGAAAAAAGCACCAAAAAAATGACTGGCAGGGGCTCATTGATACAGGTCAGCCAAGTGGTTACTGCACGGATGGGGGAGTGCCTTGTCGTGGCGTTGGCGTTTAGTTGTGGGGTGAAAGGAGTGTGGAGGCCAGTTGTTTAGTCGGCCAGACGGTAGAGAAAGCAAAGCGGGCGGGTAGGGTTGTGGGGGAAAACAATAAGGCTGCCGATGCTGGCAGCCTTATTGTCATCTGTTCGCTTTACCCACCCATTGACAGCAAATCGGGTCTGCAGCGGTCAGGTTAGCGACGGCGCTTGAGGGTGCGGCTCACATAGTGCAGCCCGCTCTGGTAGTCGCCATTGACCGCCTTGAGCGCTAGCTCCAGCGCCTGACTCGCCAGCGCGTCGTGCTGCTGGGGCAGGGAGTTGATGCCAAAGGGGAGGAAGTCGAGCAGCCGATCGTCCCCGAAGGTAGCCATGGCGAGCTGGCTCATATCGATCTCTTGCTCCAACAGGTAGTCGAGTACCCCCTCCATCAGGATATAGGAGGTAGTGATTAGCGCTTCGGGCAGTTGACCCAGCTGCTGGTGCAGATCTTTGATCAGGCGATACCCCTCAAGGCGAGAGAAGTGATCCCCCTCGCACAGATGGCGAGCCGCGCTGTGACTGGCGACCGCCTGCTCGAAACCGGCTTTGCGCTCCTGACTGATCGTGAGTGCCGGCAGCGCGGTGATCAAGGCGATATGGCGCAGAGTCGGGGTGAGCAGGGAGCTGGTGAGATCAAAGCTCGCCTTCTCGTTTTCACTGGCGACGGTGACAAACTTGTCGGCGGCCATCGCCCGGTCGATGGCGAGGATCTGGCTGCCTTGCGCCTGCAATTTACCGTAGAAGGGGTCGTCCGGCGGCAGGCAACTGGCCACCAGCAGGGCGTCCACATGGCGGCTCACCAGCATCTGGGCCAGCTCTTTTTCTGTGGCGGGCTCATCTTCCGAGCAGACGATGAGCAGCTGATATCCCTGTGCCCGGGCCCCCTGTTCCAGCCGTTTGGCCAGTTTGGCGTAACTGGCGTTCTCAAGGTCGGGCAGGATAAAGCCGAGGGTCTTGGTTTGGCCGCCGCGCAGGGAGGCGGCGCGGCTGTCCGGCTGATAGTTGTGGGCGGTGACAACGGCCATCACCTTGTCGCGGGTGGCCTGACTGATGCGGTATTGGTCGGCCTTGCCATTGATCACATAGCTTGCCGTGGTGCGCGAGACACCGGCGAGGGCGGCGATTTCATCCAGTTTCATCATATTGGCTCTGTTTGAGTTGCAAGGCCCACGGTCACTGCCGGGTGAGGGCACCGAAAAGTGTGCGCGGGATCATATCATTGAAAAGCACTCTTTGTGGGTACTTGATCAATTCGCTGAAACGATTCAGTCTGAGTGTAAGTGAAACGATTCAGCCTGTCAGCAACGAAGAGACCCAGTGGCCTGAAAATCAGGCTCCGATCACAGTCAACCGTGTTCGGGTCTATTGTCAGCTGGCGAGTTACCCGAATGTTCAATTGTGACGTACCGGCGCGGCCGGAACCTGATGGAGAGTCTCTATGTTGAAGTTGGCGCGAGAGCAGATCTTGCTGGGGCAGTCGGTGGCGACCAAGTCGGACGCCATTGCCCTGCTGGCAGGCAAACTGACCGAAGCCGGTCTGGTGGAAGCGGGCTATGTGGATGGGATGCTGGCCCGTGAAGCGCAGCATGCCACCTATCTTGGCAGTGGCATCGCCATTCCCCACGGCACCACCGATACCCGTCATCTGGTGAAGAGCACAGGCGTCATGGTGGCCCAGTTCCCCAATGGTATCGAGTGGGATGAGGGGCAGATCGCCTATGTCGCCATCGGCATCGCCGCCAAGTCCGACGAGCATCTGGGCATTTTGCGCCAGCTCACCCATGTGCTGGGTGACGAGCAGGCGGCAGCTCAGCTCAAAGAGGCCACCGATGCCGACACCATCATCAACATCCTGACTGGCGCCACTGCCGCCAAAGAGGTGCAATACCTGACCCTGGCTGACTTCCCGGCCGATGATCGCGATCAACTGCTGCTGGGAGCAGCCGCCCGCGCCAAATCGGCGGGCTGGGGCGATGCCGCCATGGTGAGCGCGCTGCTGGCAAGCGATCCCGCCTATCTGGGCGAGGGCATCTGGCTGGCCCGGGCGCAAGCGGCCCAGACTGGCTGGGTGTTGGCAACGCCCAGCAGCGAACTTCGCGCAGGGGAGCTGCCGGTCAGCGCCATGCTACTGCTGTGCGCCGCAGATAGCGGCCATCTGCCGCAGCTGGAGAATCTGGCCAAACTGGCGGCTGCTGGTCAGCTGGCGACGCTGGCGGGCGGCGAGGGACTGGCCATGCTGCAAGCAGGCCCCGCGAGCGGTCTTTCCGAAACCTTCACCATCATCAATCCCCACGGCTTGCACGCTCGTCCCGGCGCCATGCTGGTCAAGGTGGCCAAAGAGTTTGAATCCGACATCCGGGTGGCCAATCTGGATGGCAGCGGCGAAGCGGTTTCCGCCAAGAGCCTGATGAAAGTGATCGGTCTTGGGGTCAAATGCGGGCACCGTCTGGCGTTTCGCGCCGAAGGGGCTGATGCCGAAGCGGCTCTCAAGGGGATCGGTGAGGCCATCGCCGCTGGTCTCGGCGAGGGGGCGCATTAATGAAGATTGTTACCATCACCCTCAATCCGGCCCTTGATCTCACTACTCGCCTCGAGGCGATGAGCCTCGGTGAGGTCAATCTGGTGAGCGAGGCCAACCTGCGTGCCGCAGGCAAGGGGATCAACGTCGCCATGGTGCTCAAGGACTTGGGCCGCGAGGTGGGCGTCACCGGCTGGCTGGGCGCAGACAATGAGCAGAGCTTTGTCTCCCTGTTTGCAGAGCGTGCGCTGGATGATCACTTTGTCCGTGTCGCGGGCAGCACCCGCATCAACGTCAAGATTTCCGAGCAGTCCGGTCGGGTCACCGATCTCAACTTGCCGGGGCTCACCATCCAGCAAGGGGAAGTGTGCGCGCTGGAGCAGGCCATCGACAAATTGGCACCTCACGCCGAGTGGTTCGTGCTGGCGGGCAGCCTGCCCAAAGGGGTGGCCCCCGATTACTGCGCCCATCTGATCCGCCTGCTCAAGGCCAAGGGCAAGCAGGTGATCTTCGATTGCAGCGGTGCGGCGTTAAGCGAAGGGATCAAGGCGGCGCCGACCCTGGTCAAACCCAATCTGGAGGAGCTGAGCCAATGGGCTGGTCGCCCCATCAAGACCCTGAGCGAGCAGGCCGAGTGTGCCCGCGCGCTGCAGGCGAGCGGGATCCCCAACGTGGTGATCTCCAACGGCGCCGATGGCCTCATCTGGTTTGCCCCAGATGCCGTTTGGCACGCCATTCCGCCGCGGATGCAGGTGGTCAGCACGGTTGGTGCTGGCGATTCTCTGGTGGCAGGTCTCGCCCATGGTCTGAGCCTTGGCTGGGCGCCGGAGCAGACCCTGCGGCTGGCCACCGCCGTCTCGGCATTGGCGGTCAGTCAGGTGGCGGTCGGCTTTGACGATATCAATGTGCTCAACCCTTTACTTGAACAGGTGCGCGTAGAGCGTCTGGATGCGCTGGCACCGGTTCAGTGCAATACCCCCTCAATGGAAAACTCAGGAGATGCCCAATGAAAGCAATCTTGGTTACGGCTTGCCCGGCGGGCATTGCCACCAGCTTTCTCGCTGCAAAACGGATAGAACAGCAGGCCAAACTGGCTGGCTGGGAACTCACCCTCGACGTCGGCTCCAGCGTGCAGCCCCGCCAAGTACCGAGCAAGGAGCAGATTGCCGCCGCCGATCTGGTGCTGGTTGTCGCCAGTGCCCCGGTGGATCTCGCCGCCTATGATGGCAAGCGAGTCTATCAGGGCAGCATGGATCTCGCCCTGCAGGATCCGGCTGCCTTGCTGGAAGCAGCCACCAGCGGTGCCAGCGTCTATCGTCATCAAGCCGCGCCTGCTGCCGCCAAATCGGTCGCCGCTGGGAAGCGCATCGTGGCAGTGACAGCGTGCCCGACTGGCGTTGCCCACACCTTTATGTCGGCAGAAGCGCTGGAGACCATGGCCAAACAGCTGGGTTATCAGATCCGCGTCGAGACCCAAGGCTCGGTCGGTGCCCAGAACGCCCTGACCGCCGAGGAGATTGCATCCGCTGATCTGGTGTTCCTCGCCACCGATATCGAGGTGGACATGGCTCGTTTCGACGGCAAGCTGGTCTATCGCACCAGTACCGGTGCGGCACTGAAGAAAACCCGTGCCGAGTTGGGCAAGGCGTGGACCGAGGCGAAAACCTATCGTCACAGCGGTGCCAGCCAGCCCAAGAAAGAGGAAAAAGCTGGCCCCTACAAGCATCTGCTGACCGGTGTCTCCTTTATGTTGCCGATGGTGGTGGCGGGCGGCCTGATTATCGCGCTCTCGTTCGTGTTCGGGATTGAGGCGTTCAAGGTGGAAGGCACTCTGGCCGCCGCTCTGATGAAGATCGGTGGCGGCTCTGCCTTTGCCCTGATGATCCCGGTGCTGGCCGGTTACATTGCCTACTCCATCGCTGACCGCCCGGGTCTCGCTCCCGGCATGATCGGCGGCATGCTGGCAAGCTCGCTGGGCGCCGGTTTCCTTGGCGGCATCGTCGCCGGTTTTCTGGCCGGTTACAGTGCCAAATACCTGAGTGACAAGGTGCGCCTGCCGACTACCCTGGAAGCGCTCAAGCCGATCCTGATTATTCCGCTGTTTGCCAGCCTGTTTACCGGCCTGGTGATGATCTACGTCGTCGGTGGCCCTGTGGCCGGTATCATGAATGCCATGACCGAGTTCCTCAACAACATGGGCTCTGCCAACGCTGTGCTGCTGGGTGTCATCATCGGTGCCATGATGTGCTTCGACATGGGTGGCCCGGTCAACAAGGCAGCCTACGCCTTCGGGGTCGGCCTGCTGGCCTCCAAAACCTACGCCCCCATGGCTGCCGTGATGGCCGCCGGCATGGTGCCGGCGCTGGGGATGGGGATCGCCACCTTCCTGGCCCGCGCCAAGTTCATCAAGGCGGAACAGGAAGCGGGCAAGGCCTCCTTCGTGCTGGGTCTGTGCTTTATCTCCGAGGGGGCCATCCCGTTTGCCGCCAAGGATCCGATGCGGGTCATCCCGGCCTGCATGGTCGGCGGCGCCCTGACCGGTGCGCTCTCCATGCTGTTCGGTTGCGAGCTGATGGCTCCCCACGGCGGTCTGTTCGTGCTGTTCATCCCGCACGCCATCAGCAATGTCATGATGTATATCGTGGCCATTGCAGCAGGCTCGCTGCTGACCGGTGTCTCCTACGCCATGCTCAAGCGCGGCGAAGAGCAGGCCAAGCTGGCCACGGCATAAGCCTCGCCACCCGGCAAGACGTCATAACCAAGAGCGGCCTGTGGGCCGCTTTTTGTTTTGTCGGGAGGATAGGTAACCTGTGAGGGGAAGATAGGGAGTGGTTAAAACTCCCAGCCTTGTTGTTCTGGCAACTGGGGTTGCGCTCCTTCCAGCGCTTTGCGCCTCGCAGCCTCAACCCGCGCCTTGCGGGCGCGACACAGACGCATTACATCCTGTTGCTGGGCCGGGCTCATTTTCTGCCAGTTGAAACGCTCCTCGCGATTGCGCAGGCATCCTTTGCAATAGCCCTTGTTGTTCACCTCGCAGACCCCGATACAGGGGCTCTGCAACGGGAATATTTCGAGCTGTTCCATCCATTACCTCGCATATCCTGTCACCTTGTTATAACCCAGCATCCTCCCTTTGGAGAAATCTCTCTTCAAGTGATTGATGTCGTTTGCTTTCCCCCTGCAAATTTGGCATCTTGCCGCCGAGCAGGACTCTTGGTGTTAAATGAGGACATATGAACAAACACGGATTCTGGCTGACCGCGATAGTGCTGGGGTTGGCCGGGTGTGCGGGTAACTCTGACAAAGCAGAGGTGCCAAAAAAACAGACTGATGACAGATGTTTTCTCAACTGCGAGGTGCCGGAAAATCTGGGCAAGCAGTATCTGGACGGTACCTTGCCGGGGGATCTGGTGCGGGTCGAGCGGGTCAACAGTCGTGCCAGTGCCGATTACAGCAAGTTTGGCCCCCAGAGTCGCATTGTCATGCAGCGTTCAGGGCGGATGGCGAGCCGTTATGGTGAACTATATCGTCTGCTCTCCCGCTGGGTAGCGAACGGCGGCAATCCGGCCGACATCACCCGTTACGGCATCAGCCTGGCCCAGCTGGGCGGTGCGGATCGGATGGGCAACGTGCTCTTTACCGGCTACTACTCGCCGGTGCTGGAGGTGCGTCACCGCCCGGATGCCGAGTATAAGTACCCCATCTATGCCATGCCCAACTGCGGCAGCCGTTGTCCGACCCGGGCACAGATCCACCAGGGCGCCCTTGCCAACCGCGGGTTGGAGCTGGGTTACAGCAAATCCCTTATCGACAACTTCCTGATGGATGTGCAGGGATCGGGCTTTGTTCACTACGGTGACGACGATAGGCTGCAATATCTGGGTTACAGCGGCAAGAACGGCCACGGCTATGTGAGCATTGGCCGGGTGCTGATTGACCGCGGTGAAGTGCCCAAGGAGCAGATGTCGATGAAGGCCATCAAGGAGTGGGCCAACCAGCAACCTGAGCACAGGGTCAAGGAGCTGGTAGAGCAGAACCCCTCCTATGTCTTCTTCGAGCGTCGCCCGACTAATGATGTGATCGGTGCCGCCGGTATCCCGCTGCTGCCGCTGGCGGCCGTCGCTGCCGACAAGACCCTGCTGCCGATGGGTACCCCGATCCTGGCCGAAGTTCCCTTGCTCGATAAAGAGGGCAACTGGACCGGCAAGCACCAGCTGCGCTTGTTGATTGCGCTGGATGTGGGCGGGGCGGTGAAGAAGGGTCACCTCGATCTCTACCACGGCATGGGTGAGAAGGCAGGTGTCGCGGCCGGTCACTACAAGCACTTTGGCCGTGTCTGGAAGCTGGGCCTGCACCACGGGCCGACTGCTGCCCCCTGGTTGTAATACTCTGAGGGTTTGGGCGTCTGTAATCGGGCGCTCGAGCAATGTGAAGAGACAAAGAAAGCCGCCGGATTGCTCCGGCGGCTTTCTATTTTGTGAGAGTGGCAGCTGGTGGCGGTGTCAGCTCTTCTGGATATCCAGCCGGATGGCGCCGACCGGTTTGCAGCAGCAGGGGAGACACTCCCCTTGGGCGACAAATGCCAGCGGCACATTGGGGTAGTGCACCTTGCCAGCCATCAGCGGAGTGCGGCAAGCGCCGCAATAGCCGCTGCGACACTGGAACTCCACATGATGACCATGGCGCTCCAGGGTCTCCAACACGCTTTCGCCGGGATGGGCGTGCAGCACGGCACCATCCCGGGTATGTACCCGTGGTGCCACGACCGCATGCTGTTCGGCAGGTGCGTGCGGGGCAGGGGTCAGCGTGTTGGTGGCGTCACTCACAGCTCGAAATCACCCAGGTCGTCGGCATTGACTTCGCTGTCGATCTGACCCACCAGATAGGAGCTGACCTCCACCTCTTGCGGGGCGACCTGCACGTTATCGGACGACAGCCAGGTGTTGATCCAGGGGATCGGGTTTTGCTTGGTGCCGGCAAAGGCTGGCTGCAGGCCGACCGCGGCCATCCGCAGGTTTGTGATGTACTCGACATACTGGCAGAGGATGTCTTTGTTCAGGCCGATCATGGAGCCTCCCTGGAACAGGTACTCGGCCCACTCTTTCTCTTGAATGGCGGCCTCTTTGAACAGGTCGAAACAGGCTTGCTCGCACTCCAGCGCGATCTCGGCCATCTCCGGGTCGTCCTGACCGCTGCGCATCAGGTTCAGCATGTGCTGGGTGCCGGTGAGATGCAGCGCTTCGTCGCGGGCGATCATCTTGATGATCTTGGCGTTGCCTTCCATCAGTTCACGCTCGGCGAAGGCAAAGGAGCAGGCGAAGCTGACGTAGAAGCGGATTGCTTCCAGCGCGTTGACGCTCATCAGGCAGAGATAGAGCTTCTTCTTGAGCTCGCGCAAGGTGATGGTCACCTCGCGGCCAGCGACGGTGTGGGTACCTTCACCATGCAGGTTGTAGAGCGCGGTCGCTTCGATCAGGTCGTCGTAGAAATGGCTGATGGAGCCGGCGCGCTTCAAGATCTGCTCGTTGGTCACGATGTCGTCGAACACCTGGGCGGGGGTGTTGACGATATTGCGGATGATGTGGGTGTAGGAGCGAGAGTGGATGGTCTCGGAGAAGGCCCAAGTCTCAATCCAGGTTTCCAGCTCCGGAATGGATACCAGCGGCAGCAGGGCCACGTTGGGGCTGCGGCCCTGAATGGAGTCCAGCAGAGTCTGGTACTTCAGGTTGGAGATGAAGATGTGCTGCTCGTGCGGCGGCAGGGCCTGATAGTCGATGCGATCACGGGAGACATCCACCTCTTCCGGGCGCCAGAAGAAGGAGAGTTGCTTTTCGATCAGCCGCTCGAACACTTCGTGCTTTTGCTGGTCATAACGGGCTACGTTGACCGATTGGCCAAAAAACATCGGCTCTTTGAGCTGGTCGTTTTGGGTTTGGCAGAAAGTTGAATAGGCCATGGTTACCAGAATGTCTGTATGGAGAAAACAGGAGAGCGGGAGCTTGTCGCTCCCGCCCGGTTATCAGATCTTGCCGTGACTTAGATTTTGCAAGCCCCGCCAGCACAACCGTCATCTTGCAGGTCGGTCTGGGTGTCGTCTGCACCATCACGGGTGTTGTGATAGTAGAGGGTCTTGAGGCCGTATTTGTAGGCGGTCAGCAAGTCCTTCAGCAGCTGCTTCATCGGCACCTTGTTGCCTTCGAAACGGGCCGGATCGTAGTTGGTGTTGGCGGAGATCGCCTGATCCACAAACTTCTGCATGATACCGACCAGCTGCAGGTAGCCGTCAACGCTCGGTTGCTTCCAGAGCAGTTCGTATTGATCTTTCAGGCGATCATACTCGGGCACTACCTGTTTGAGAATGCCGTCTTTGGACGCCTTGACCGAGACCAAACCGCGCGGCGGCTCGATACCGTTGGTGGCGTTGGAAATCTGGCTGGAGGTCTCGCTCGGCATCAGGGCGGTCAGGGTGGAGTTGCGCAGACCCACGGATTTGATCTCTTCGCGCAGGCTTTCCCAATCCAGATGCAGCGGCTCGTTGCACAGCGCATCCAGATCCTTCTTGTAGGTGTCGATGGGCAGGATGCCCTGGGCATAGGTGGTCTCGCCAAACAGCGGGCAGGGGCCGAATTCGCGGGCCAGCTGCACGGAGGCTTTCAGCAGGTAGTACTGGATCGCCTCGAAGGTGCGGTGAGTCAGCGCCAGACCGGAGCCATCAGAGTAGCGGGCACCGTTCTTGGCCAGGTAGTAGGCGTAGTTGATGACGCCGATACCCAGAGTACGGCGACCCATGCTGCCCTTCTTGGCGGCGGCAATCGGGTAGTCCTGATAGTCGAGCAGGGCATCGAGGGCGCGCACGGCCAGATCCGCCATCTCTTCCAGATCTTCCAGTTTGTCGATGGCACCCAGGTTGAAGGCAGAGAGGGTGCACAGAGCGATCTCGCCGTTCTCGTCGTCGATGTTGTTGAGCGGCTTGGTCGGCAGCGCAATCTCGAGGCAGAGGTTGGACTGGCGTACCGGCGCCACGCTCGGGTCGAACGGGCTGTGGGTGTTGCAGTGATCCACGTTCTGGATGTAGATGCGACCGGTACCGGCACGCTCTTGCATCATCAAGGAGAAGAGGTCTACCGCTTTCAGGGTCTTCTTGCGAATGGCCGGATCCTGCTCGTACTTGACGTAGAGCTCTTCGAACTTGTCCTGATCGGCGAAGAAGGCGTCGTACAGACCCGGCGCATCGGACGGGGAGAACAGTGTGATGTCACCGCCCTTGATGAGGCGCTGGTACATCAGCTTGTTGATCTGCACGCCGTAGTCCATGTGACGAACACGGTTCTCTTCCACGCCGCGGTTGTTCTTCAGCACCAGCAGGCTTTCCACTTCGGTGTGCCACAGCGGGTAGAACAGGGTGGCCGCACCGCCGCGAACGCCGCCCTGGGAGCAGCACTTCACGGCAGTCTGGAAGTATTTATAGAAGGGGATGCAACCGGTGTGGAACGCTTCGCCACCACGGATGGGGCTGCCAAGACCGCGGATGCGACCGGCGTTGATGCCGATACCGGCGCGCTGGGAAACGTAACGCACGATGGAGCTGGCGGTGGCGTTGATGGAGTCCAGGCTGTCGTCGCACTCGATCAGTACGCAGGAGCTGAACTGACGGGTCGGGGTGCGCACGCCGCTCATGATCGGGGTCGGCAGCGAGATCTTGAAGGTCGAGACCGCATCATAGAAGCGCTTGATGTAGTCCAGACGGGTATCTTTCGGATACTTGGAGAAGAGGCAGGCCGCTACCAGAATGTAGAGGAACTGCGGGCTCTCGTAGATCTCGCCGGTGACGCGGTTTTGTACCAGGTACTTGCCTTCCAGCTGCTTGACCGCCGCGTAGGAGAAGTTCATGTCGCGCCAGTGATCCATGTGCGCGTTCAGCTCTTCGAATTCAGCCTGGGTGTAGTCTTCCAGCAGGTGTTTGTCGTACTTGCCCATGTCGACCAGACGAGCCACGTGCTGGTAGAGGTGGGGCGGTTCGAACTGGCCGTAGGCCTTCTTGCGCAGGTGGAAGATGGCCAGACGGGCGGCCATGTACTGGTAGTCAGGGGTCTGCTCGGAGATGAGGTCAGCCGTCGCCTTGATGATGGTTTCGTGAATGTCGGCGGTACGGATACCGTCATAGAACTGGATGTGGGACTTGAGCTCTACCTGGGAGACCGACACGTTGTCGAGCCCTTCGGCGGCCCAGTCCAGCACGCGGTGAATTTTATCCAGATCGATGGGTTCTTTGTGTCCGTTACGCTTCGTCACAAACAAGTTCATTGGCTGATGACCTTCAGTTGATTCCCGAAAAACCATCGCACAATGGCGCCACCCAGGCTCCGGCGGTGTGCGGGAGTTGGGTAGAGATTGTGCGATGAATCACAAGATGTAGTGTTATTTTAAGTTCGAGCTACAAGATAGTGAGGTCAGCCCGCCATTGCAATGTGTGGATAAGTGACGAGCTGTGGATAAATTGTGAGTCTTGCCCCATCAGTTAGTGACCGCTCACAGTGAGCGGGTTTTCATTCGTCCGCTCCGCTAAAAGCAAGTCTCCCGATCGAAGATGGAAAATTTAAATAACTTTTTTTGCTTGCGAAACGGGGGGCTTTTTACTAGCAAACGGCGGCTGATTATCCCTTATGCAACAAGGGTCAAAAGCTGTCCAGTTGTCGCAGCCGCGGGCTCAGCGTGGCAAGGGCTTTGCATCAGATGACGGTGGTTTGTGGCCGTTTTGTGATGGTTGCGAGCTTGTCAAATGGGTATCCAACAGGCAGAAAGCTGCCTTTATTATCCATGAATAGACGAGTGATGGTGGCGCAGGACGCAGGAGCGTAAAGGAAGAGATGCAAGGGCGAAGAGTCTCTTCGCCCCGTTATCGCATATCAGCCGGTAAGGCTGCGCGTTACGCCTTGGCCGTAAACTCATAGCGCAGCCAGTGGTGCAGGGCCTGCACGGTATCAAACTGCAGATCGGCGCCCCACTGTGCGGGATCTTCCTCATCATTGAGATAGCCCCAGCCAGCGACCGCAGTGCGCATGCCGGCATTGCGGCCTGCTTCGATATCCCGCACATGATCCCCCACATAGAGGCAGTGAGCCGCCTCGACCCCCAGCTTCTCGCAGGCAAAGAACATGGGGGCGGGGTCGGGCTTGCGTACTGGCAGGGTATCGGCACTGACGGTGACGCCGCAGCTGGCGAGCTGTGGCAGGGCCGCCAGCAGCGGCTCGGTGAGAAAGCCCGGCTTGTTGGTGACGATGCCCCAGGGGAGCTGTTTCTCGTCGAGCCACTCGATAAGATCCACCATTCCTTCATAGGGGCGGGTACCGACGCAGAGATTGGCCGCGTAGTAGTCGAGCAGGGCATTGCGCAGGCGCGTGGCCCCCAGCTCTTCAAGCAGTTCATCGCCGAGGCCCGCTTTCAGCAGCCCGAGCGCTCCGTGGGAGGTGGTCTGACGAATGATGTCGTCAGAGAGCGGCGCAAAGCCTTCGCTGATCAGCACGTGGTTGACGGCGGCACCCAGATCCGGGGCTGTGTCGAGCAGGGTGCCATCCAGATCGAACAGCACACCGCGCAGGGGAAGAGGGTGAGAGGCACTCATCAACCGTGCTCCGGGCGGACAAACTCCACCATATAGTTGACGTCGACATTTTTGCCGAGCTTGAACTGGTTGGTGAGGGGGGCGTAGTGGACGCCGCTCATGTCCCGCACCAGCAGGCCAGCTGCTTCCCCCATGCGACACAGTTCGGCCGGGGTGATGAATTTTTTGTGATCGTGGGTACCCTTGGGCACCATCTTCATCAGGTATTCGGCCCCGATGATCATCATCAGATAGGATTTGGGGTTGCGGTTGATGGTGGAGACAAACACCCGGCCGCCCGGGCGCACCAGGGTAGCGATGGCGCGCAGCACGGAGGCGGGGTCCGGCACATGCTCCAGCATCTCCATGCAGGTGACCACGTCATACTGGCCCGGCACTTCGGCGGCATGGGCTTCGGCGGTGATCTGGCGGTACTCGAGCTCGACACCCTGTTCCAGGGCGTGCAAGCGGGCGACGCCGAGGGGCTCCTTGCCCATGTCGATGCCGGTGACCTTGGCGCCACGGCGGGCCATGCTCTCGGAGAGAATACCGCCACCACATCCGATATCGAGCATGCGCTTGCCAAACAGACCGCCACTTTTGTCGGTGATCCAGTCAAGGCGTACCGGATTGATTTGATGCAGGGGTTTGAATTCACCTTCCATGTCCCACCAGCGGGAGGCGATGGCTTCAAACTTGGCGATTTCTGTCAGATCGACATTGGCATCACTGTTCATTTTTCGAAGATCCTGTGGCAGGGCGCCCGCTTCTGAGTCATGGGCGCAATCTATTGTCCTGGCGGGCATTATAACGGACGGACTTTGTCACACCAGCCCGATCTGATCCCGATTTGTGGCTTAAGGTATTTGGCTCAGTGTGTTACCATGTCGCGCTGTTTAAGCCAAAGAACAACTAATTAGGGATAAGGCTTTCTATGAGCGATCTGGCCAGAGAGATCACGCCGGTCAACATCGAAGAAGAGCTCAAGAGTTCCTATCTTGATTACGCCATGAGCGTGATCGTAGGACGAGCTCTGCCGGATGTGCGTGATGGCTTGAAACCGGTTCACCGCCGCGTTCTGTTTGCTATGAACGAGTTGGGGAACGACTGGAACAAGCCCTATAAAAAATCGGCCCGTGTGGTCGGTGACGTAATCGGTAAATATCACCCGCACGGCGATAGCGCTGTGTATGACACCATTGTCCGGATGGCGCAGGATTTCTCCATGCGTTACATGCTGGTCGATGGTCAGGGCAACTTCGGTTCAGTCGACGGCGACAGCGCCGCGGCGATGCGTTATACCGAAGTGCGGATGGCCCGCATCTCCCACGAGCTGCTGGCTGATCTGGACAAAGAGACAGTGGACTGGGTGCCGAACTATGACGGCACCGAGATGATCCCGGCGGTCATGCCTACCAAGGTTCCCAACCTGCTGGTCAACGGCTCCTCCGGTATTGCGGTGGGCATGGCGACCAACATTCCGCCTCACAACCTCACCGAGATTGTCAATGGCTGCCTGGCGCTGATCGAAAACGGCGACCTCACCATTGACGAGCTGATGACCTACATCACCGGCCCGGATTTCCCCACCGGCGGCATTATCAACGGTCGTTCCGGCATCGTGCAGGCGTACCGTACCGGTCGTGGCTCCATCTATGTGCGGGCCAAAGCTGAAGTTGAAGTGGACGAGAAGACCAGTCGCGAGACCATCATCGTTCACGAGATCCCCTATCAGGTGAACAAGGCTCGACTGATCGAGAAGATCGCCGAGCTGGTCAAAGAGAAGAAGATCGAGGGCATCAGTGCCCTGCGCGATGAGTCTGACAAAGACGGCATGCGCATCGTTATCGAGATCAAGCGCGGCGAGTCCGGCGAGATTGTGCTGAACAATCTCTACAAGCACACCCAGATGCAGACCACGTTCGGCATCAACATGGTGGCGCTCGATAACAACCAGCCCAAGGTGATGAACCTTAAAGAGATCCTGGATGCGTTCCTGCTGCACCGCCGTGAAGTGGTGACTCGCCGGACCGTGTTCGAACTGCGCAAGGCGCGGGATCGGGCGCACATTTTGGAAGGTCTGGCGGTTGCGCTGGCCAACATCGATCCCATCATCGAGCTGATCCGTCACAGCGCGACCCCGGCCGACGCGAAAGCGGGCTTGGTTGCCAAGGGCTGGGAACTCGGCAACGTGGCCGCCATGCTGGAAAAAGCGGGCGACGACGCGGCACGGCCCGAGTGGCTGGAGCCCGAGTTCGGTATCCGTGAAGGTCAATACTTCCTGACCGAACAACAAGCCCAGGCCATCCTTGACCTGCGTCTGCACAAGCTGACCGGCCTTGAGCACGAGAAGATCCTGGAAGAGTACCAATCTCTGCTGGACCTGATCGCCGAGCTGCTGCACATCCTGGCGAGCCCGGCTCGTCTGATGGAAGTGATCCGCGATGAACTGCTGGCCGTGCGCGAGCAGTATGGCGACGAGCGTCGCACCGAGATCAGCATGTCCAGTGCCGAGATCAACATCGAAGATCTGATCACCCCGGAAGATGTGGTGGTTACCCTGTCTCACCAGGGTTATGTGAAGTATCAGCCGCTCTCCGACTACGAGGCCCAGCGCCGCGGTGGTCGTGGCAAGTCGGCCACCCGGATCAAGGAAGAGGACTTTGTGGAGCGTCTGCTGGTGGCCAACACCCACGACACCATTTTGTGCTTCTCCACCCGTGGCAAGGTCTACTGGCTCAAGGTTTACCAGCTGCCGGAAGCATCCCGTGGCGCCCGTGGTCGTCCGATCATCAACCTGCTGCCGCTGGAAGAGGGTGAGCGTATCACCGCTATCCTGCCGGTGAAGGAATATGACGCCGAGAAGTATGTCTTCTTCGCCACCGCCAACGGTACCGTGAAGAAGACCAGCCTCTCTGACTTCAGCCGTCCGCTCTCCTCCGGTATCCGCGCCATCAACCTCAAAGAGGGCGATGAGCTGATCGGGGTGGATATCACCGACGGCAGCAACGAGATCATGCTCTTCTCCGACGCGGGCAAAGTCGTTCGCTTCGCCGAAGGCAGCGGTCGCGCCGATGCGGATGCCAGCGATGAGGTCGAAACCGACGATGATGCTGGCAACGACGATGATGGCAGCGACAACGGCGAAGGCACCGAAAGCAAGGGCACCTTCAAGGGCGTGCGTCCGATGGGTCGTACCGCCGCCGGTGTCCGTGGCATCAAGCTGGGCGCCGGTGACAAGGTGGTTTCCCTCATCGTTCCGCGCGGCGAAGGTGCCATCCTCACCGCCACCGAGAACGGTTACGGCAAGCGGACTGCGTTGGCCGAATACCCGACCAAGAGCCGTGGTACCCAGGGCGTTATCTCCATCAAGGTGGATGAGCGCAACGGCAAGGTGATCGATGCGATCCAGGTCGAAGATACCGACCAGATCATGCTGATCACCAACGGCGGCACCCTGGTGCGTACCCGTGTTGCCGAGGTGAGCGTCATTGGCCGTAACACCGGCGGTGTCCGTCTGATCCGTACCGGTGAAGACGAGACCGTGGTTGGCCTGCAGCGCATCGCCGAGAGCGACGAAGACGAGAACGACGCACTGGCTGTTGACGGTGAGGTATCTGAAGGTACCGATACCGCGACCGGCACTGATGCGGTCGATGCAGGGGAAGCGGGCGACGAGTAATCGTCATCAGTTACCCGAGCAACGTCTCTGAGCAAAAAGAGCGACCCTGGTGGTCGCTCTTTTTATTTGTCTGCTTTTTATGACTCTCCGCTGATCTTACGGCTGGATCACTCCTGCAGCCACATTTTGGCGCTGCGGGCGGGAATGGCGACCCGTACCCACTGGCTCTGCACGTTGACCACGGCGTCTTGGTCGAGCACGTCACGATAGTTGCGATACCAGTTCATCTCGAATTTGGCGGTATCGAGCCAGTACTCCTGCTCATAGTCGCACTTGTTGAGGCCGACCAGCCCCTGTTTGCCCCGTTTGAACAGCACGAAGCAGTCACCGCTGCCGATCAGCTGCATCGGTTGACCCTGCACCGCATTGTGGAAGCGGATCATCCCCTTGAGATCGGAGCGCTGGTAGTAATCCTGCCAGCGCAGTCCATCCTTGGCCTGGGTCTCGCCGTGATCCGAATAGACCAGTGGCGAGCCACCATCGCGGCCGAGCAGATAGGCATAGGCCAGCTTCTCGTCAGTCTGGCTTAAGATCTGATAGCGGAAGCCGTCGTTGGTGGGGATGTCGTGGGTCACGGCAAAGGTGACGGCGCGGCTACCCGGCAGCGCCTGACCATAAGCTCCCGGATCTGCCAGCAGGTTCATGCTGCCGCCATACCCTAGCGCCCCGCGCAGGGAGGCAAACAGCGGAAAGTCATAGGCACCCTGGCAGCTGCTGTCGAGGTAGGGTTTGAGGAAGCGCTCGTAATCGGCGCTGCCTGCGCCCCCTGTGGTGATCACCTCGCCAAACACATGCATCCCCTGTTTGATCTCGGGGGTGAACACGGCATTGATCTGGTAATCGCTCATGTGTTTGACCGCATCGACCCGAAAGCCCTTGATCCCCATCCCCTTGAGCGCCTTGAGATAGGCCTGTTGCTGGCTGACTACCCAGTTGTTGGGATCCAGATCCGGCAGCCCCTTGTCACCGGCACCGCCACAGAGACGCCAATACTGGACATGACCCGGATCGCTCCAGTCACTGATGCACCCTTCGGGATGAAAATCCTGACCGGAGAGGAAGTTTTGCCCCAGATCGCCAAACAGTTTCTGGCGCTCGAAATAGGCCGGGTTGCTGGCGTAGCTTTGCAGCAGCTCGTTGCCGGGATAGTTGAGGTCCTGGCGTTTCCAGCTTTCGTTGGCCATGTGGTTGAGCACCACATCGGCATAGACGGCGATGCCCCGCGCCTTCATGGCGGCGATCAGCTGCTCGAGATCCTGTTTATTGCCAAGGGGTGAGTCGACAAGGCGCAGATCCTGCGGCTGGTAACGGGCCCACCATTCGTTGCCTGATGACTTGAGAGGCGGCGAGATGAGTACCTGTTTGTAGCCGGCCGACTTGATAAGGTCGGCTTTGGCGGTCACTTCACTGTACTTCCAGTTGAAGGCGTGCAGTATGACGTCGGCGTGCGCCAAGGGGGCGATCAGCATGCCTGCGATCGCCCATATTCCCGCTGTGTGTTTCATTATTGTGTCCCTGTTTTTATAGATGCCTGAATGGGCAACCCAGCTTTGGTGGGAACAGAGTGAGCTGCAATCCACAACCTGCAGATTTGTGACCGCTTTCAGAGTGATTTCGCCGAATATGTGAACTGTTTCGGCTTTTCCTCGCCACCGCCAGTTGCCTTTTTACAACTGATTTTTTTGTCATTTCCCTGTCATTCCCAGCCGCTATCCTGCCGGGCGAGTGGTGCGTTGTTGCTATCACCTTCACCGTCAGGAGCTGCATATGACCAGTTGGATCACGTGGGAAATTTGGTGGAGCCGGGTATGGGGCGAATCAGAGGTGCCGCAGTATGAAGAGGATGAGCACGAAGTGGCCCATGAACCCTCGCGACTGCCGGTTGAAATGGTGCAGCAGGGTCGGGATCAGCGCGCAGGCTAAGGCGTTAGCCCTCTCTTTACCGGGTAGCGCTTTCTTGTCGCGACATGGCTACTTCGTTGGAAAATTCTGAAAAGCGGGGTTTCCACAGGATGTGTTGCGGCAGGCCTTCCTCTCAACCTCTTGGCAGGCAAGGGTTGTGCATCTGATGTATGCAGGGCGTAAAAGGGGGGATTAGAAGAGCGACAGCTGCTCCCCGGGGCGGATAAACCCATCCATCCTGAGCTGAATATGGCGTCTGCCCAGATCAAGGCGCTTGCTGATAAGGCGAAAGCGCTGGGCCAGCAGATCGGCAAAGTGCCCCTCGCCGCGCATGCGGGTGCCGAAGGCGGTACTGTTGAGCCCGCCACCGCGGCTTGCTCGCAACTGATTCAAAATAGCCTCCTTCTGGCCCGGATAGTGGGTATCGAGCCAGTCCCCAAATAGCGGCGCCAGCTCGTGGGGCAGGCGCAGCAGGATGTAATCGGCGCAGCTGGCGCCTGCCTCGGCGGCCGATTTGATGATCTGCTCCAGCTCCGGTTCATTGAGCCGCGGGATCATGGGGGCGGCCAGTACCCCCACCTGCACGCCAGCGTTGGCCAGCTTCTCGATCACTTTCAAGCGGCCGGCACCCGTGCTGGCGCGGGGCTCCAACTGTCGCCGCAGGGTTTCGTTCAAGGTCGTCACCGACACCATCACCTGACACAGTCCCTCTCTGGCCAGCTCGGTCAACAGATCGAGGTCGCGCAAGATCATGGCGCTCTTGGTAATGAGTCCGACCGGGTGGCGGTGTGCCAGCATCACTTCCAACAACTGGCGGGTGAGGCGATAGCGCTGCTCGATGGGTTGATAGGGGTCGGTATTGGCGCCAATGAAGATGGTCTGTGGCTGATAGGCAGGTTTGGCAAACTCCCGGTGCAGCAGGTCGGCTGCATTGCGTTTGGCAAACAGCTTGCTCTCGAAATCGAGGCCAGGGGAGAGCTCCAGATAGGCGTGACTGGGTCTGGCATAGCAGTAGATGCAGCCGTGTTCGCACCCCTGATAGGGGTTGATGGAGCGACCAAAGGGGACATCCGGCGAGCTGTTGTAGCTGATGATGCTGCGTGCATCGATCTCTCGCACCTCGGTGCCAGGGACAGAAGGAGTAAAGGCGGCATCCCAATCTGATGGTTGCCAGCCGTCATCGACCGCTTCGACAAGGGGGCCGCTAAAACGGTGATCGATATTGTGGGGACTGCCTCGTCCTGCCATGGTGTGCACCGACACTGTTCATACATACAGTTATTTTGCAGGTGCCCCGGATAAATGACAACAACTGCTGGTCGACCGGGTGCAAAAAGGGTTTTCGTGGGGATCTCTAGCTTGATCGCGGCGCTACATTTCGTTTACATAGACAAAATGAGAACTGGATCACGGAAATCATCATGAGACCCACCACTTCCCGCTGGCTGTTTATCGGTCTGCTTGCCCTTGTTATCTGGCGTCTGCTTCCGCTCTCCACCGAGCAGGAGATGGCTGCCGCCAACCGTGCCTGGCGTACCGGTCACTTCGATGAGGCGACCCGGATCTGGTCGCCACTGGCCGATCAAGGCCAACCTCGGGCGCAAGCCCTGATGGGCTGGAGTCATGAGGTGGGGCAGGGGAGCGAGCAGGATATCCATCAGGCCATCAGCCTCTATCGCCAGTCGGCGCAGGCAGGGGATCCCTTCGGCCAATATCGGCTGGCAGAGCTCTATCTGCGCGGTGTTGGGGTCAAGCGAGATCTGCGCCAAGCCTTTCACTGGATGGATCAGGCTGCCCGCAATGGTGATGTCCCGGCCATGCTGAAAGTCGGCGTCCTTCATCTGATGGGGGTCAGCGGCAGGGTCGATCTGCCTCAGGCGAAGCAGTGGCTCTATCAGGCGGCACAAAAGGGCAACAAGCTGGCGCTTCAGGTGCTGCAAGAGCTGGCGCTGGCCGAGGAGGGGAGCAGTGACTTTGACTTCAACTGGCAATCCCTGCTTGGTGAATAGTCGGCAGGCGACTCATTTGACTGTAGAAAATATCTGCAAATCCGATACAGCACGCCCGACTTCTGGTAGCATGGGGGCCGTTTTGGCTTGGTTTGTCATGTTAGACATGCTGTTTGCGTGTCAGGCCGTCTTCGCAAAGTGCTGTGGAGAACCAGAACATCACCTTTTTGAATCTCTTTTCCATCCCGCATGTGACCTTTGGTAGGGGTCACCACTGTATAAGGAAACACATAATGCCAATCATTACTCTGCCTGACGGCAGCCAACGTCAATTTGCCCACTCTGTTTCCGTCATGGATGTGGCTGCGGACATCGGTCCCGGTCTCGCCAAGGCGTGCATTGCCGGTCGGGTAAACGGTGAACTGGTGGATGCGTGCGAGCTGATCGAAGCCGATGCAGCGCTGGCCATCATCACTGCCAAAGACGAAGAAGGTCTGGACATCCTGCGCCACTCCTGCGCCCACTTGTTGGGTCATGCTATCAAGCAACTTTGGCCCCAGACCAAGATGGCCATCGGTCCTGTCATCGACAACGGCTTCTACTATGACGTTGATCTTGACCGTACCTTGACCGATGAAGATCTGGCTGCCCTGGAAGAGCGCATGCTGGCGCTGGTAGCCAAGGATTACGACGTCATCAAGAAGAAAGTCTCTTGGCAAGAAGCGCGCGATGTATTCGAGGCGCGCGGCGAGTCTTACAAAGTCGAAATCCTGGATCAGAACATTGCCCGTGATGACCAGCCAGGTCTCTATCATCACGAAGAGTACATCGACATGTGTCGCGGCCCGCACGTGCCCAACATGCGTCACTGCCACCACTTCAAGTTGCTGAAGATGTCCGGCGCCTACTGGCGTGGCGACTCCAACAACAAGATGCTGCAGCGTATCTACGGTACCGCCTGGGCTGACAAGAAGCAACTCAAGGCCTATCTGCAGCGTCTGGAAGAGGCCGCCAAGCGCGACCACCGCAAGATCGGCAAGCAGCTCGACCTGTATCACATGCAGGAAGAAGCACCCGGTATGGTGTTCTGGCACAACGATGGCTGGACCATCTTCCGTGAGCTGGAAACCTTTATCCGCGGCAAGCTCAAAGAGTACGACTATCAGGAAGTGAAAGGTCCGTTCATGATGGACCGCGTCCTGTGGGAGCGTTCAGGTCACTGGGAGAAGTATGCCCAGGCCATGTTCACCACCCAGTCCGAAAACCGCGAGTACGCCATCAAGCCGATGAACTGCCCGGGTCACGTCCAGATTTTCAACCAGGGTCTGAAGTCCTACCGCGATCTGCCGCTGCGTATGGCCGAGTTTGGTTCCTGCCACCGCAACGAGCCGTCCGGTTCCCTGCACGGTCTGATGCGGGTGCGCGGTTTCACTCAGGATGACGCTCACATCTTCTGTACCGAAGAGCAGATCATGGAAGAGGTCTCCGGCTGTATTCGTATGGTCTATGACGTCTACGGTACCTTTGGCTTCGAGAACATCGTGGTCAAGCTCTCTACTCGTCCCGAGCAGCGTATCGGCTCTGACGAGATGTGGGATCGCGCCGAGAAAGCGCTGGCCGAAGCGCTGGAGCTCAACGGTCTGAAGTACGATTTGCAGCCGGGTGAAGGGGCGTTCTACGGTCCAAAAATTGAATTTACCCTGCACGATTGCCTTGATCGTGCGTGGCAATGTGGTACCGTGCAGCTCGACTTTGCCCTGCCTGGTCGTCTGGGTGCCACTTATGTGGGCGAAAACAACGATCGCCATGTACCTGTGATGATCCACCGGGCCATCTTGGGTTCTATCGAGCGCTTCATCGGTATTCTGACTGAAGAGTACGCCGGTCTGTTCCCGACCTGGTTGGCTCCGACTCAGGCGGTGGTCATGAATATCACGGACAATCAGGCCGATTATGCGGTGAAAGTAGCCAAAGCATTGAATGATGCGGGCCTTCGCGCAAAAGCGGACTTGAGAAATGAGAAGATTGGCTTTAAAATCCGCGAGCATACTTTGAAGCGAGTACCTTTCATGCTGGTCTGCGGCGATAAAGAAGTTGAAGCCGGTAAGATTGCAGTACGGACTCGTAAAGGGGCTGACCTGGGCACTTATCCTGTTGAAGAGTTCATCGCTCTGCTGACCCAGGAAGTTCAGACCCGCGGACAAAAGAAAGTGGAGGAATAAGCTATAAAAGGCGGAAAAAAACTGGGCAAGCAACCGCAAGCCCGCGCTCACCGGATCAATGAAGAGATCCGTCTGAAAGAAGTTCGTTTGGCTGGTCTGGATGGCGAAGCTCTTGGCATCGTATCTATCCAGGAAGCACTGAACTTGGCCGCAGAGGCCGAAGTGGATCTGGTCGAGATCAGTCCGAACGCCGAGCCGCCCGTTTGCCGGATCATGGATTACGGCAAATTCCTCTACGAAAAGAGCAAAACCACCAAAGAACAGAAGAAAAAGCAGAAAGTCGTCCAGGTCAAGGAGATCAAATTCCGTCCTGGCACTGACGAAGGCGACTATCAGGTAAAACTACGCAACCTGGTTCGCTTTCTGGAAGACGGGGACAAGGCTAAGGTCACCCTGCGCTTCCGTGGTCGTGAAATGGCACACCAGGATCTTGGTATCAAGGTTCTTGAGCGCGTCAAGAACGATCTGGAAGAGTTAGCCGTAGTCGAATCGTTCCCGAAAGTCGAAGGCCGTCAAGCTGTGATGGTCCTCGCACCTAAGAAGAAATCTTAAGGCCCACAAGAAATTGACTCATGGGGCTCGCTCCATGAGTCGGTTCGCCTTGCGATTTTGTTGTCACTCACAATGCGGAGTATGAAATGCCGAAGATGAAAACCAACCGGGGCGCCGCAAAGCGCTTCAAGAAGACTGGCTCAGGTCGCTTCAAGTGCAAGCATAACCACCTGCGTCACATCCTGACCAAGAAGAGCAGTAAGCGTAAGCGTCAGCTGGGACCGAAGTTTTTTGTTTCCGCTGCCGACCACAAACGTGTTGTCGCTTGTCTGCCGTACGCATAAGGGGGGATGTGAAAAATGCCAAGAGTTAAACGTGGTGTGACTGCTCGTGCTCGTCACAAGAAAGTAATGAAAGCCGCCAAGGGTTACTACGGCGCCCGTTCCCGTGTTTACCGCGTAGCGGTACAAGCGGTAACCAAAGCTGGTCAGTATGCCTACCGTGACCGTCGCCAGAAAAAGCGTCAATTCCGTCAGCTGTGGATTGCGCGTATCAACGCTGCTGCCCGTCAGAACGGTCTGTCCTACAGCCGTCTGATCAACGGTCTGAAGAAGGCTTCTATCGAGATCGATCGCAAGATCCTGTCCGATATCGCCGTTCACGACAAGCTGGCTTTCACCGCCCTGGTTGAAAAAGCTAAAGCAGCTCTGGTCTAATTCCAGCACTGTTATCAAAAATAAAGGAGGCTCAGGCCTCCTTTTTTGTATCTGTTGTCCCGTCCTGAATATGGTTTACACCTTTCCCCCCAATACATGGAGAACCCGATGGGACAAGGTGTGAAACGGACACAGCGCGATTACTCGCTGACTTTTAAACTGGCACTGGTCGAGCAGATTGAAAAAGGCGAGCTCACCTACAAACAGGCTCAGGTGCGTTATGGCATTCAGGGCCGCTCCACCGTTCTGGTATGGTTGCGTAAACATGGTCGGCAAGATTGGAGCCAGGGGGCTTCTGTGCGCGCCGGCAGGAGCATCACCATGCCTGACCCCGACAACCAGACGCCCGAACAGCGCATCAAGGAACTCGAGCAACAGCTGGCGCTGATGAGTCAGAAGGCCCAGTTCTTTGAGGCCGTCGTCGATGTACTGAAGAATGAATACGGCGTCTCCATCGTAAAAAAGCGACCCGGCAAGTCCTCTCGCAGCGGCAAGTCGAGAAGCTGACCATCGTCAGGGCTTGCCTGTTTCTGGGGATAAGCCGGCAGGCTTACTACAAGCGCAATCGGGTCGCCGACGAGCGCCATGCTCAAGGGCTGCAGGTGGTGCGCTTTGTGCGTCAGGTTCGACTGCGACAACCTCGGGTGGGTACTCGCAAGCTGCATTATCTGCTCCAGGGTCAGGATGATGGCGGGCTCAAGGTCGGGCGGGACAGGCTGTTTCGGATATTGGCCGAGTACCGCTTGCTGGTCCAGCCCAGGCGGGCGTATCACAAGACCACCCACAGTTTTCACCGTTTCTACCGTCATCCCAACTTGCTCAAGGCGGGGCCGGAGCAGGTCACGCCGGTGGCACCGGAGCAGGTCTGGGTCGCCGACATCACCTATCTGCCAGCCAGGAGCGGGCCGCTGTACCTGAGCCTGGTGACGGATGCTTACTCACGCAAGATAGTGGGCCATCACGTGCACGAGGGGATGCACGCCGAGTCGGTAGCGATGGCGTTCAAGAAAGCGCTGAAGCAACGGCGTGGCGGCGGGGCGCTAATCCATCACTCAGACCGCGGCGTGCAGTATTGCTCGGGGCTGTATCAGTCATTGCATGAACGGTACGGGGTGAAATGCTCGATGACGGATGGGTATGACTGTTACCAGAATGCGTTGGCGGAGCGGGTGAACGGGATTTTGAAAGGAGAGTTGTTGTTGCAAAGCCCGTAGGATTTGACGCAAGCGCGGGAAATGGTGCGTGAAGCTGTGAATATTTACAACATGGAGCGGCCGCATCATGCGTTGAAATACAGAACCCCCGATGCGGTACATAGAGGGTTCTGAGTAGAAAAATGCTAGTTGAAAATGTGTAAACCTATTTCAGGACTAGACATGTCATTCACGGTTTTACATCACGTTTTTCTTTCTCCCGTCCACGTTTTGTCCACTGTTTTACACGCGCTACAGTTTTCTCCATACAAAGTGACATGTGGGAGATCACTAGTTCTATAAATGGATTGTATGCCAACAAACCATGTCTTTATTCTACTATTTAAAGAGTGACGGTAAATCGATGAGACTCGCTTGATATAACAAAATGATTTGTAGGGAGAAAAGCCCACCTTAACTATGGTCAGCGAAGGGGCTTTTTTTGTATTATTCCCCTCTTGACCTTATTTAGCCTAAAGGCTCCTGTATCGGGAGTGGTGACGAGGAAGACATGCAACAGCTTGAAGAAGTAGTCGGCCAGGCCAGAGCCGAAATTGAGGGCGTGAGCGATATCGCGACCCTCGACGAAATCCGGGTCAAATATCTGGGTAAAAAGGGCTTTTTTACCGAGCAGATGAAGGGCCTGGGTGCCTTGTCTGCCGAAGAGCGTCCCGCCGCGGGCGCCGTGATCAACCAGGCAAAACAGCAGGTTCAGGATGCGCTGAACGAGCGTCGTGAAGCGCTCGAAGTCGCCGTGCTGAACCAGAAGCTGGCCGCCGAGACCATCGATGTCAGCCTGCCGGGCCGCCGCATCGAGAATGGCGGTCTGCACCCGGTGACCCGCACCATCGAGCGCATCGAGCGCCTGTTTGGTGAGATGGGCTTCAAGGTTGCCCGTGGTCCCGAGATTGAAGATGGCTTTCACAACTTCGATGCGCTGAATATTCCGGCTCATCACCCGGCGCGTACCGATCACGATACCTTCTACTTCAATCCTGATCTGATGCTGCGTACCCACACCTCCGGTGTGCAGATCCGCACCATGGAGCATCAGCAGCCGCCGATCCGCATCATTGCACCGGGCCGCGTCTATCGTAACGACTACGACATGACCCACACCCCGATGTTCCATCAGGTTGAAGGCCTGCTGGTTGACGAGCATGCCAGCTTTACCGAGCTGAAGGGCATTCTGCACGACTTCCTGCGCAACTACTTCGAGGAAGACCTGACCATTCGCTTCCGTCCTTCCTATTTCCCGTTCACCGAGCCGAGCGCTGAAGTGGACGTAATGGGCAAGAACGGCAAGTGGCTGGAAGTGCTGGGCTGCGGCATGGTTCACCCGAACGTACTGCGTTCGGTCGGCATCGATCCGGAAAAATACTCGGGCTTTGCCTTCGGCATGGGCGTTGAGCGCCTGACCATGCTGCGTTACGGGGTCAACGACCTGCGTGCCTTCTTCGAAAACGACCTGCGCTTCCTCAAGCAGTTCAAGTAAGGGCGAGAGAACATGAAATTCAGTAAATCCTGGGTGATGGAGTGGGTCCGCACCGAGTTGAGTGACAACGCGCTGGCCGAGCAGATCACCATGGCCGGTCTGGAAGTGGACGCCGTGGAAGCGGTGGCTGGCCAGTTCAACAATGTGGTGGTGGGTGAAGTGGTCGAGTGCGCCCAACATCCTGACGCCGACAAGCTGCGGGTGACCAAGGTCAACGTGGGTGAGGCCGAGTTGCTGGACATCGTCTGCGGCGCGCCAAACTGCCGTCAGGGCTTGAAAGTGTGTGTGGCCAAAGTAGGGGCGACCCTGCCGGGTGATTTCACCATCAAGAAAGCCAAACTGCGTGGTCAGCCGTCCCACGGCATGCTCTGCTCTTTCAGTGAGCTGGGTATCGACGTTGAAGCCGATGGCATCATCGAGCTGCCGGCCGATGCCCCCATCGGTACCGATATTCGTGACTACCTCAATCTGAACGACGTCTCCATCGATGTTGATCTGACTCCGAACCGTGCCGATTGTCTCGGTATCGCCGGTCTGGCCCGTGAAATCGGCGTGCTCAACAGCGTCGACGTGGTCGAGCCGACCTGGGCACCAGCTGTTGCCACTATTGATGCAACTTTCCCGATCCGGGTTGAAGCACCAGCTGATTGCCCCCGTTATCTGGGCCGCGTCATCAAGGGGCTGAACTTGCAGGCCCAGAGCCCGCTCTGGATGCAAGAGAAGCTGCGCCGTGGCGGCATTCGCTCCATCGACGCCATCGTCGACATCACCAACTATCTGCTGCTGGAATACGGTCAGCCGATGCACGCCTTCGATCTGGCTACCCTGGAAGGGGAACTGGTGGTACGTCGCGCCCACGCTGACGAGCCGATGACCCTGCTCGACGGCAACGAAGTGAAGCTCAAAGATACCACCCTGGTGATTGCCGATGCCAAAGGTCCTGCCTGCATGGCCGGTATCTTCGGCGGCAACCGCACTGGTGTATCCGAGACCACCACCGACATTTTGCTGGAGTGTGCCTTCTTCGCGCCGCTCTCCATCACCGGCCGTGCCCGTACTTACGGTCTGCACACCGACTCATCCCATCGCTTCGAGCGCGGGGTGGATCCGGAGCTGCAAGCCAAGGTGATGGACCGTGCAACTCGCCTGCTGCTGGATATCTGCGGCGGCGACGCGGGTCCGGTCATCGAGGTCAAATCCGATGCCCATCTGCCGAAAGCGGCACCCATCAAGCTGCGTCGCGCCAAGCTCGACAAGGTAATCGGTATCAGCGTGGCGGATGCTCAGGTGGTCGAGATCCTGACTCGCCTCGGCATGCAGGTGACTGTGGATGCTGACGGTTGGACTGCGTTGGCGCCCTCCTGGCGTTTCGATATCGCCATCGAGGAAGACCTCATCGAGGAAGTGGCTCGCATCTACGGCTACAACAACATTCCGAACCTGAAACCGGCCGCCTCTCTGGCGATGGTTGAGCAGGCAGAAGGGCAGGTGACCTTGAAGCGCGTACGCGACCTGCTGGTTGACCGCGGTTTCCAGGAAGCGATCACCTACAGCTTCGTTGATCCCAAGACCCAGCAAACCCTGTTCCCGCAGAGCGATGCCATCGTACTGCCGAACCCGATCTCGGTCGAAATGTCCGCGATGCGTGTCTCTCTGTTCCCGGGTCTGGTGCAAGCTGTTGTTTACAACCAGAACCGTCAGCAGCCGCGCGTGCGTCTGTTTGAACAGGGTCTGCGTTTCATCAAGGATGAAAGCGCCGAGAACGGCATCCGTCAGGAGCCGATGTTGGCCGGTATCATCACCGGCAACCAGAGCGACGAGCACTGGGACATCAAAACCCGCGCAGCCGACTTCTTTGATTTGAAAGGGGATCTGGAAGCGGTGCTGGACTTGACCGCCGAAGGGGCCACCTTTACCTTCGAGCGTACCGAGCACAGCGCCCTGCACCCGGGCCAGAGCGCAGCCATCCTGCGCAATGGCGAGATCATCGGCCACATCGGCGTGATCCACCCGAGCCTCGAGAAGAAGCTGGGCCTCAAGAGCCGCGCGGTGATGTTTGAGCTGGAGCTGGACAAGCTGACCCCGGCCAAGGTGCCTGTGGCAGCCGAAGTTTCCAAGTTCCCGGCGAACCGTCGCGACATCGCCGTCGTGGTCGATCGTCAGGTTCTGGCAGGTGATGTGCTTGCGGTAATTAAAAAAGTTGGCGGAAATCAGGTAGTTGGAATAAACTTGTTTGACGTATACCAGGGTGCTGGTATGGCAGAGGACAAGAAGAGCCTAGCCATCAGTCTTGTATTGCAAGACACCCAGCGCACCCTGGAGGAGAAAGAGATTGCCGAGACCGTAGACAATGTCGTGCGGGCCCTTGGTGAAGAGTTGAATGCATCCTTGAGGGATTGATCTATGGCGCTTACCAAAGCCGACATTGCAGAGCACCTGTTCACCCAGCTCGGGATGAGCAAGCGTGAAGCCAAAGATATGGTGGAAGCCTTCTTTGAGGAAATCCGACAGGCGCTTGAGCGTGGTGAACAAGTCAAGATTTCAGGCTTCGGTAACTTTGACCTTCGTGAGAAGAATCAGCGTCCCGGACGCAACCCCAAGACGGGCGAGGATATTCCGATCAGCGCCCGCCGTGTGGTGACCTTCCGGCCTGGCCAGAAGCTCAAGGCCAGGGTAGAAAATGTTGAACCCAACGAGTGATAAAAAGCCAGGCAGATGCCTGGCTTTTGTTTTCAGATGACCAAATTCCCCATTTTTCTTCTGGGTGCTGTACTGGCACTGCCATTGCAAGCCAAGCCTTTGCAGACCACAGTGCTGCCGTTGGCGCCGGCGACCCAAGCTTATGTAAATTCACTGAGTCAGCTTTCGCTCTGCTATCCTGCGACGCTTCCTCCACCATACCTGATGGCCGAGGGGGGACTGCTCAAGGATCGCCTCGCCCGGTTGCAGGAGCTGTTCCCTATTCCACTTGTGCTCAAAGAGCTGCCCGATTGGCAGACATTGCGCAACGGGCTCGCAGAGGGTGACTGCGACATCATTCCCTATGTCGGAACCCGCAAGAAGGCCGTGGAGGGCATGCGGTTAAGTCGTCCGATGATGGAGACCGATGCCGCCATCCTCTACAAGGGTGAAAATCTCAAACAGGCCCGCTTTCTGGTCTACTCGGTGGCAGACTCAGCCCGCCTGCTGCACGAGCTCTATCCTCAGGCGCGCATTATTTCCCTAAAGAGCGGAGAGAAGGTCTACGACGCGCTGCAGAGTGGCAAGGGTGACGCCTATCTGGGGGACTATCTGCAACTGCGCTATCTGATGCGCGAGTTTCCTGCCGATGGGTTGCGCCTGCGCCGCCTGTTTGGTGAGGATCGGATCATCAGCTATCGCCTGATGATGCGTGATCAGCCTGAGTTGGCCAATCTGGTGGACACCCTGATCCGTCATATGCCCGCCGGTACTATCTATACCGATCTGGCCCGTTATCTCGATCAGGGGTCGCTCTACGTCAACCAGCCTCACTTCAGCGATACCGAGCAGGCCTGGTTATCCGGCCGCGGGCGCACCATTCGCCTGGTGGTCAATCCTGAGTTGATGCCCTATAGCGGCGTCAATGATCTGGGGGAGGCGAAAGGGTGGAGCGCGGATGTGCTGCGCTGGGTCACCCAGGAGACCGGCTTGAAATACAAGCTGGTGCCTGCAGCCAGCAAGGCGGAGGCCGTAGAAAAGCTGCGCCTTGGTGAGGCGGATATGATGGCCGGCTTGCCGGAATCCCCGGCATTGACGGATCAGTTCATTTTCAGTCGGACGATCTCCACCAATCGGTTTGCCTTGATCAGCAAGCGCAAGCTGGCTGCCGCTCGCATCACCCAGCTCAAGCGGCAGCGTATTCTGGTGCCTGAATCCCTCTACGATCCCTCCTTGCTCGCCCTGCTTGGTGATCAGGAGTGGCTTCGCACCGACGGCCTCGAGCAGGGGTTATCAGCGATCAAGCAAGGCAAGGCTGACGCCATGCTGAGCGAGCTATATCAGCTGCAATATCCCCAGCGTACCAACTTGCTGGAAGGGCTCAATATCGAGGAGCTGGAAGATCGCTTCAGTCTTGGCTTTGCCATCAACAAGAGTCAGACCGAACTGGCCGGGGTGATGGATCGCAATCTGATGGCCCTGACCAGCACCCAGATCGACGAACTTAACCAGCGCTGGCGCCGCTTGCTCGTCGTGCAGCAGCCCGGCGTGAGCTACGCCGCCTGGTTTGGCTCCATTGCCATGGCACTGCTGATCAGCGGTATTGTCATCGGCGGGATCTGGCGTTCCCGCCAGCAACTGGCACGGGAAGTGGCCCAGCGTCACGCCGCCGAGAAGGCGCTGGCCATCGAGAGCGAGCTGCGGGAAACCATGTTTCAGGCGTTGCCGGTGCCCGTCTATCTGCGCAACAGCCAGGGCAAGGTGATCAAATCCAATAAACAGGGGCGACGTCTGGCCCTGCGCTATTCGCAGCAGTTGATGCTGCCACCGGTGCAGCCTCAGAAGAGTGAAGGGGAGTTGGTGCTGGGGGATCAGGTCTTCGCCTATGCCCAGCATCCGCTGCGGCTGGACAAGCAGGCCCCCGCCACCGATCTCATCGCCCTGTCGGATATCAGTGTGCTGCGTGAGCAGGCCCGTTTTCTGCGTCAGGCAGAGCGCCGCCTGCGTGCCCTGACCAATACAGTCCCCGGCGTGGTGCTGCAGTTTATGTTCGAGCGGGGACGGGTAGGGGGGATCGAGTTTATCAGCCGAGGCTGTTACGAGCTGCTGGGGCTGGCGAGCCAGCAGATCCGTCGTGAGCCCAAACGGGTGCTCACTATGCTGGAGCGCGAGGATCGCCGCCGGGTAAGCCGTGAGATGTTCGACATGTTGCAGGCTGGCAAACCCTTCGCATTCACCCTGCGTTATCACCATCCGACCAAGGGTCTACGCTGGTTGCAGTTCTATGGCCGTGGCCGCAGTCAACCGCAGGGTTGGCGAATTTATGCGGTGATGCAGGATGCCACTGCCCGGGTCGAGCAGGATCAGGCTCTGCAGCACTCCCATGAGCAGGCGCAACAGGCAGTTCTGGCCAAGGGGCGCTTTTTGGCTGCCATCAGCCACGAGATCCGCACGCCGATGAACGCCATGCTCGGCTTGCTGGAGTGGCTGGCCAGCACTCCTTTGTCGAGAGAGCAGGATTCGGCGCTGGCGCGGGTGCGTCAGGCGGGGGATGAGCTGCTCGGCCTGCTCAACGATGTACTCGACTTTAGTCGCAACGAAAACAGCAAACTCTCCCTCTCGCCCCAGCCCACCGATTTCGCCGAGCTGTGCGAGCACGTGGCGGCGGTGCACTGGAGCAAGGCCAGATCCAAACGGCTGCAATTACGATTGCGGCTTGACCCCGCCTTGCCAGCCTTGCTGACTCTCGATCCCCATCGGGTACGGCAAGTGCTCCACAATCTGCTCTCCAATGCCATCAAGTTCAGCCTGCGTGGGGAAGTGGTGCTGTGGGTCGAGGTAGTCGCATCGACCTTGCGCTTCGGGGTCGATGATGAAGGGCCGGGGATCACCGCCAAGATGCGTCCCACTCTCTTTATGCCATTCGAACAGTTTGCTGTTGAAGGGCAGTTGCGGGCGCCGGGCACCGGCCTTGGTCTGGCCATCTGCAAGCAGCTGCTCGAGCAGATGGGGGGGCTTATCGATGTCGAGGGACGCCCGGGCGGTGGTAGCCGCTTCTTCTGCGAGTTGCCGTTGCAACAGGTTCAGCAAGATATCGATTGGCAGCCAAGAGTACGCCAGTTATCCCTCTCACTGCCTCACGATGAGGTTTTGGGGGTCACGCCCTGGTTGTCCAGGCTCGGTATTCATGTTGCCAGTCGTGCGGTTGATCTGCTGCAGGCCGAGATAGACGAGGATAGTCTGTATCACTGGTCATGGCAGGGGGAGTCCTGGGTGCCGGGCACCATGATCAGCCTGTTCCAGCCACGGATGACATCAGAGCAACCTGTGGGTGAGATGCAGCCCGGGCTTGGTATGCGGGTACTGCTTGTTGAGGATCACGATGTCAACCGGGAGCTGATCTGTATGCAACTGGGGCAACTCGGTGCAAGCGTAGTCAGTGCCGCCAATGGGCAGCTAGCGCTGGAGATGCTGGTGAAGCACCAGGTGGATCTTGTGTTGACAGACCTGCAGATGCCGGTGATGAACGGGGCCGAACTGTGCAGGCAATTGCGCAAATCCGCCCGTTGGGCCCGTCTTCCGGTCTATGTGATCACCGCAGATCTCAGTGAGCAAGCGGCAAGGGAGCTGCAATCCTGCGGTTGCGATGGTCATCTGGACAAGCCGGTCGCCCTCAAGGTGCTGGCGACCTTGCTGCGCCATATTGGCAAAGAGGGGAGCAATGCTGTCGCCCCGACGCCGGTTGCCTCGTTGCTGACCGATGAACTGGCGGCCCTTTATCTGAAGGCTACCCGTGATGATTTGGCCGAACTTGAACGCTGCTGCACAGAAGAAGATGAAGTTGGCGTGAATGCTGCTTTACACAAGCTGAAGGGGGCCGCCAGAATGGTAGGAGCCACGGCGCTGGTGACGGTGATTGACGAGTGGCAACAAGCCCCCCATCCAGCTCTCCAGAGCAGTTTGAACCGGGCGTTGGATGAGTTCAGCCAGCATTTCTCGAAAAGGACCCAAGATGATCATTACTGATGAAGAACTGCTGGCGTTGCTCGACTCGGAAGAGCACGGGGCGGCAGATTTTTGCCCTGTCTTGCTGTATGCGCTTGATCGGGCCTCCCATGAGCTGGCAAAGAGCACGACACTCCCCTCCTATGTCACTTTGCAGCGCACCCAACCGGACGCCTGCTGGCAGTGGGAAGGGTTGTTTGCGGCAGGAGCCATTGCCCTTTACGATCCTGCCGCTCACCAGCAGGCGGACTATTTCCCCGAGTTGCAGCATCATCAGGGAATTTATGCCATTGGTGAAGATTGGCTGGGAGGACTTGCCGCCAGTTACCGTGACTGGTGCAACTGGCTGGCCGCTAACAAGGTGCTGCTGCTCGAGGATCACCCGTTTCAGGGGATGCAGTTACAGCAAGCTATCGCCGAACTGGGGCTCTCCTGCCAGTGGGTGCAGGATGAAACTGCCTGTCTTGCTGCGTTGGAGGCTGGCGACATCAGTCTGCTGGTGTGTGATCTCAGTCTGGTGGAGCAGGATGCCATCAGCCTGCTGATGAGCCAGCCGCAAATTCAGCGCAGCGGGTTGCCGATCATTCTCTTGTCGGCGCACGAGCAGACATTGATCGACGGTGCCCGCCGTCTGCTGCACGATGCCGGTTTCAATGTGCTGGCAGCACTGGCCAAGCCACTCGATGGCAACGAGTTGCTCAGGTTGCTGCGCGGACTCTATCTGGGGCCTCTGCGTCAGCGTCGGCTGAGTGGCCAACGTCGAACAATTCGTCGTTGGCAGGGGGAAGTGCAGGGGCAACTTGGGCTGCTCTCCAGCCCCGCGACTCCTCATCCGGTCTGGCTGGCGGTAACGGGTTTACCCGGCCGCTGGGAGGCACTTAAAGAGTGGTTGACGGATCAGTCACGTAGCCCCACAGAGCTGACATTATTGATCCATCGTCGGGATCACCTGTTGAGCAATGGAGAGCGGTTTGCGCTGGTACTGCAAGCGAGTCTGGCGGGGAGCAAGCTGGCGTTGCTGCTCGATAACAGCCAGCATTTGCCATTCGATCTGCTGGAGCGTTTGCCGTTGAGCGCTTTGCTGCTGGGGCAGGCGCTTTTACCCGAAATAGAGTCATTGGCCATGGACTCCCTGCTGGGACGTTTTATGGCCCGGGTTCGAGAGCTGGGGATCGCCGTCTATCTGGATGATCCTTACAACCTGCTCGACGTCGAGGTATGGAGAGAGCGCGGTATGACGGGGCGCTGGTAAGCCATGCCGCGCTACCTCTGCTGGCCCATGCACCGGGAGCGCCTTGGCAAAGGGCTGGAGGGCTGGCCCCATCCGGTTTCCCGGGCCGCGCTGCCACTGGCGATGCAGGTCTCCGGGGTGCCTTGCTTGCTGCGCGAGCTGCATGGTGTGGCGCCTGCCCGCATGCTGGCCGCTTACGATGCATTGAGTGAAGAGAGCATCTATCTGCGTTTTATGCGCCCGAAACGGACGCCGCCACCGGAACAGGTGGCCCAATTTCTCAATTACCACCCCGAACAACAGATTTCGCTGCTGCTGACTGATCTGGCCGGTGAGCCGCTGGCTCAGGCGCAATCAATCCGCCGTCGCCTTCATCCCGATCGGGCAGAGTTCTCCTGCATCGTGGCGGATCACTTCCAGCACAAGGGGGCGGGGCGGCGCATTCTGCTGGCGCTGGCACTGCTGGCCAGGGCGGACGGGATCCGGGAGTGGACGGCGGAAGTGCTGGCCCAGAACCGGCCGATGCTGACCCTGCTCAAGCGCCTTGGCTTGCCGCTGACCCTGGTAACCGGGCGGGAGATGGTCTTTGTCAGGCTGGATCTGTCGGTACTGGATGCCTGGTTACCCGCACCGCCAGCGGCGCCGCTTAAGACCAAGGGCGAATAGTGACACTTTTTTCCCTGTGCTAAGGTCACATTTATTGTGCGGGGATAGACGGAGCAGCTTATGGCGCAGTCATATAAACATATCGTGATCCTGACCGGCGCGGGGATCTCTGCCGAATCCGGCATCAAGACTTTTCGTGCCTGCGACGGTTTGTGGGAAGAGCACAAGGTCGAGGACGTGGCGACCCCCGAGGGGTATGCCCGGGATCCCGAACTGGTGCTGCGCTTTTACAACTCCCGCCGCAAACAGCTGCAACAGCCCCAGGTTCATCCCAATCCGGCCCACTATGCGCTGGCCCGTCTCGAGCGGCTTTTGCCCGGCACGGTCACCCTGGTCACCCAGAACATCGACAATCTGCACGAGAGCGCGGGTAGCAAGAACCTTATCCATATGCACGGGGAGCTGCTCAAGGCCCGCTGCCCAGAGTCCGGTCAGGTGATCGAGTGGCGCGGTGATCTCCATCAGGACGAGCTCTGCTCCTGCTGCCAGTTCCCTCAGCCGATGCGCCCCCATGTGGTCTGGTTTGGCGAAATGCCGCTCGGGCTGGATCGCATCTACAGTGCGCTGGCCCAGTGCGATCTCTTTATCTCCATCGGCACCTCTGGCGCTGTCTATCCGGCGGCCGGGTTTGTCCATGAGGCGGGCCTCAACGGGGCGCACACCATCGAGCTCAATCTCGAGCCGAGCGAGGTAGGTAGCCAGTTTGACGAAAAACGCTATGGGCCGGCCTCCTTGCTGGTGCCCGCCTATGTCGATGAGTTGCTGGAGGCGTGCGGCATTCATCAACCGAGGCAAGTCGAGGGGCACAACTGGATGGAGATGCGCGGTCCCTGAGCTAGTGTGCGACGGGACAGTTGCAATGGTTCGGTGAAATCGCCACACTGGCAACCATTTAAAAAATGGGACGCAGTTGGCGCAAATTACCATGACCGCAGTAAAGCAATGGATCGCTTTTTTTCTCCTGATGCTGGCCAGTGCCAGCGCATCGGCCTCCATCCCCCTGATGATCCTGGTACTGCCAGATGGCCAGCAGGTGACCCTCGATGAGGCGGCCCTCTCCGCCTTGCCACAGACCGAATTCACCACGACTACCCCCTGGACCCAGGGCACCCACCACTATCGCGGGCCGACCCTGTCAGCCGTGCTGGCGGCGCAAGGGATCCCGGATGCTCACAAGATCGCCGTTTCGGCCCTCAACGGCTATCAGCAGGTGGTAGATCTGGCCCTGTTCGACGGCGTGCCGCTGACCCTGGTGCGTCAGGAGGATGGCAAACCGCTGACCCGGCGCAACAAGGGGCCGCTTTGGCTGCTCATCCCGTTCACCACCTATCCCAAGCTGGACGTGCCAGCTATCCACAACTGCATGGTGTGGCAGGTGACCCGCATCGAGATCGTCGATTGATGGGGCTATCCCGCCAAAATCTGCTGTTGGTTGCGGTGTCGCTGCTGTTTCTGCTCTCGTCGGGCAGCAGCCTCTATCTGCAGTATCGGCAAGAGCAGCTGGTCGATACCTTCTACCGCAATGTCCACTGGAACATCAGCCAGGTGATGCTCGAATCCCAGCGTTTCCTCTACGACCTGCAGCTCTATCGGGCTGGCAGACTGTCGATGGAGACCCTGAGCCTCGATTACGATCTGCTGTGGAACCGGCTCGACATCTTCCTCATCAGCAGCGAGACCGCCGAGATGCGCCAGCGGCACGGGCTCGGCAAGGCGCTGGCCACCCTGTTCGAGCAGATCAAGCAGCTCGAACCCCAGATGGAGGCCGGTGCGCTGCGCGAGGGGGCTGAGCTTGCCCGCTTGCAGGAGGCGATCGCCAGCCAGACCCGTCTCATCGAACAGATAGGGGATCAGATCCTCTCCGGCCAGGAGCGAGAGCATTCGGTCAGCCAAATCCGCAACAGCCTGTTCTGGCTGCAGATCTGGCAACTGATCCTGTTGCTGACTGGCGGCGCTCTGGTCGCTGCCCTTATTCGCGCCAATCTGGCGAACCGTCGGCTTGCCCTGCTCGATCCCCTGACCCAGCTTGGCAACCGCCGTGCCCTGCAGGAGCAGCTCTCTCGCGCTCTGCATGCCGATGATGTGAGCGCCCTGGTGGTGCTCGATCTCAAGCGCTTCAAGCAGGTCAATGATCTGCTGGGTTATCAGGTCGGTGATCGGTTGTTGCAGATGGTGGCCAACAAGCTGCAACAGGCTCATGGCAGTCACGCTTACCGCCTCGGTGGTGACGAATTTGCCGTGGTGCTGACCAAGGCAGATGATGCGCTGGAAACCGCCATTCATGAGCTGGTGGATCTGCTCCATTTCGAGTTCGTGACCCGGGAGTGCAGCTTCGATCTGGCCTGTCGACTCGGGGTCGCCAAGGCGCAGCAACAGGATGCCGCCCGGTTGCTGGATCAGGCGATCCTAGCCCTCAACCAGGCCAAGCGTAGCCAGGAGGGGGCGATCAGCTGGTTTGAGCCAGCCATGCTGCAGCAGTTGCAGTTGAGTCAGCAGCAGCTTCATCAGCTGCGAGAGTGGCTGGCAGGGCGCGAGCCTGCACCGCTGCGAGTGGCGTTGCAGGCGCTGACGGATGGACAGGGCAACGAGATGTGGCAATTGGCGCTTGAGTGGCGTGAGCTGGGGGCGCCCTGCCAGATGCGCTGGCTGCAGGAGTGCGGTGTGCTGGGGCCCGTGTTGGCCCGTGTGCTGCAAGCGCACGAGGCGCAGTATGCCGATGGTCGGGCACTGCTGGTCCCGCTCGACAACCAGGCCCAGCTGACCCATCTACTGGCCTATCTGCCGGGGGCTTCCCGCACGCCGCTGGTGTTGCTGGTACCGACGCTGCAGCCGGATGGTGTCTTGCTGGCGGGATTGCGGCAGCAGGGTTGCACTCTGGCACTCAGAGAGATTGGCAGCACCACCGCGGCGCAGCTGGCAGCCGGCTGGCCTGTCCGCTACTGGCTGCCGCAGGGTGATGAAGATGGCGAGTTGTTGCAACCTCTGGCCAGACGATTGGGGCTGGTGCCACTGCAAGTGCTGGCAGCCAGGGAGACCCGGTCGCTGGACTGAGGGCAAAAAGCGGTATTGCAGCGGTAAGAGACAGAATGAAACAAGGCGACCTTGGGGTCGCCTTGTTCTTTTGTTTCCCCTGAAAATCAGGGGCGGGGCGCGCAAGATTGTCTGATCACCAGGTCAGGGTCGACGGTGATCAGGTGATTCTCCACCGCTTCGCCGTTGATCCGCGCCAACAGGCGGGTGACGGCGAGGCGACCCAGCTCCTCTTTGGGCTGGTTGACGGTGGTGAGCGGCGGCGACATAAATTCGGCCAGCGCCACATTGTCATAGCCGACGATGGAGATATCCCGCGGGATCACCAGCCCCGCCTGATGGGCGGCACTGATGGCTCCCATCGCCATCATGTCGTTGCAGACAAAGAGGGCAGTGGGGCGCTCGGGCAATGCCAGCAGACGAGTCATCGCCTGATGGCCGCTGGCGCAGTCAAAATCCCCCTCCTGGATCCACTCCTGATTGACGATGAGACCCGCCTCCTGCAACGCCTGTTCAAAGCCAGCTTGGCGCTGGTTGGCGGGGGCGCGGCTATGGGGGCCTGTGATGCAGCCGATGGCGGTATGGCCCAGCTCAATCAGATGGCGGGTCGCGAGATAACCACCGTGGAAGGAGTTGTCGGCGATAAGATCCACATCTTCGCTGACCAGCCCCCAATCCATCACCACCACCGGCAGGCTCTTGAGCCAGTCGAGCTGATTGAACACCTCTTGCTGTCCTTCGCTACACATGATCAGCAGGCCATCGACCCGCTTGCGCAGCATCATCTTGAGGTAGGAGAGGGCCGTCTCGGCTTGCCCCTCGGTGTTGCCCAGCATCAGGTTGTAGCCCTGCTCGAAGCAGTAACGTTCCACCCCGCGCACCACCTCGGCAAAGAAGGGGTTGCTGGAGGTAGTGACCAGCATGCCGATACTGTTGGTCTCCTTCACCTTAAGGCTGCGGGCCACCAGACTCGGGGCATAGTTGAGATCGCGCATGGCGGCGAAGACCCGTTCGCGGGTCTCCTCGGCCACAAAGCGGGTCTCGTTGATGACATGAGAGACGGTGGTGGTCGACACACCCGCCAGCGCCGCCACCTCCTTGATATTGGCCATCAGTGCCCCTGCGCAGTCTGCTCAAGCAGGAAGGCGTCAACCTCCTGTTTGCTCGGAATGGAGCTCTGGGCTCCGAATCGGGTCACGGAGAGCGCCGCCGCCCCGTGGGCAAAGCGCACCGCGCTGTGGAAATCGGCTCCGGCCAGTTCCGCCGCCAGCAGGGCGCCGTTGAAGGTATCGCCTGCGGCAGTGGTATCCACCGCCTTGACCCGAAAGCCCGGGATCAGCTGTTGCTGCTGGGCGTTGCTGCAATAGACCCCCTGCGACCCCAGGGTGATCATCACATCCGCAATGCCCATCTGGTGGAAGCGGGCGGCCGCCTCGCGGGCACTTGCTTCGTCGGTGACTTTGACGCCGGTCAACAGCTCGGCTTCAGTCTGGTTGGGGGTGATAAGGTCGACCAGCGCCAACAGCTCAGCGGAGAGCGGGCGGGCGGGGGCGGGGTTGAGCACCACCCGGGTGCCGTGGGCGCGGGCCAGCCGTGCAGCTTCATGAACGCTCTCGAGCGGCACTTCCAGCTGCAACAGCAGGGTGTGGGCGTCGGCGATCATCGCTTCGTGGTTTTTCACCACGGCAGGGGTGATGGCACCGTTCGCTTCGGCTGAGATGCCGATGCTGTTCTCCCCCTCATCGCTCACATAGATGATGGCGATACCGGTCGGGAGCTTGGGATCGAGTTCGACGGCACTGACGTCGATGCCATCTTTGGCAAAGCCGCTCTTCATCTGGTGGCCGATGGCGTCATCGCCGATACGGGCGATAAAGGAGACGGGGGCGCCAAGGCGGGCGGCCGCAACCGCCTGATTGGCCCCCTTGCCGCCGGGCACCACCTGATAGCTGTGGCCGGTCAGGGTTTCACCCGGGCGAGGAAAGTGGGGAACGCGCAGCACGTGGTCTGCATTGACACTGCCCAGAACGACGAGACGATTCATGTTGAGTACTCCTGATGCATCTTGGCTTGAACACTGTGATGGAGTGAGCCCAAGCCGGGAGGCACCTGAACGAGAGGGAAAAGGGGAGGCGAACCTCCCCTCGAGCACTTACTTGCTGACTACTTGCAGCGGTACCGGAATGGATTTCTCTACCGGTTGACCTTTGAGCACCTTGTCGGCAGTCTCGACGCCGATGGCACCGATCAGGGCCGGTTGCTGGGCTACAGTGGCGGCCAGTTTACCCTTGGCTACGGCGGCTTTGCCATCGTCAGTGCCGTCGAAGCCGACGATCATCACTTCTTTACCGGCAGCCTGCACGGCGCGGATGGCACCCAGCGCCATCTCGTCGTTCTGGGCAAAGACGGCTTGAACGGTCGGGTGGGCAGCCAGCAGGTTTTCCATGACGTTCAAACCCTTGGTGCGGTCAAAGTCGGCCGGCTGGGAAGCCAGTACCTGCAGCTTGTTGGCTGCCACCGCCAGGGCAAAACCTTCACCACGGTCGCGGGCGGCGGAGGTACCGGCAATCCCTTCCAGCTGGATCACCTTGGCACCGGTACCCAGTTTCTCGGTGATAAAGTCACCGGCCAGCTTGCCGCCAGCCACGTTGTCGGAGGCAATGTGAGCCTTGACCTCACCCTGCGCGGCGCCGCGGTCCAGAGTCAGTACCGGAATGCTGGCACGGTTGGCCAGACGAATGGCATTGCCGACCGCTTCGGAGTCGGTGGGGTTGATCAGGATGGCGCCGACCTTGCGCACGGTGAGATCTTCCATGTTGGAGAGCTCTTTGGCCGGGTCATTCTGGGAATCCAGTACCACCAGCTCGTAGCCAAGCTCTTTGGCTTTGGCTTCGGCACCCTCCTTCATGGTGACGAAGAAGGGGTTATTGAGGGTGGAGACCACCATCGCCAGGGTATGGTCGGCAGCCTGGGCGGTGCCCAGCACGGACATGATGGCGGCAGCGAGCAGGGTATTGAGCTTTTTCATCATTTCATTCCTTGTGTGTGGCTTGTCTTATCAACGATTGCTTTTGTTATCGATCATCACGGCAAGCAAGATCACGCTGGCCTTGGCGATCATCTGGTAATAAGAGGATACGTCGAGCAGGTTGAGGGCGTTATTCAGGAAGCCGATGATCAGCGCACCTATCAGGGTGCCCATGATGCGGCCCTTGCCGCCCATCAGGCTGGTACCACCCAGCACCACAGCGGCGATGGCATCCAGCTCGTAACCCATGCCGGCGGTCGGCTGGGCAGAGGAGAGACGGGAGGTGACGATAAGCCCTGCCAGTGCCGAGAGCGCGCCGCACAGACCATACACCGCCAGCTTCACCCGATCCACATTGATGCCGGAGAGGCGGGTAGCCGATTCGTTGCCGCCCAGGGCGTAGATGTAGCGACCGAGACGGGTGTGGTTGAGCATGAACCAGGCGAGCAGGAAGACGATGGCCATCAGCCAGATGGGCACCGGCAGACCGAACAGGTAACCGGTACCAAGCCAGGCGAAGTGATCGGCGCCGTCACTGAAACCGGTGGAGATGGGACGACCCTCGGTATAGACCATGGTGATGCCGCGCAGAGCGGTCATGGTGACCAGGGTGGCGATAAATGCCTGTACTTTGCCCTTGGCAATGATGAGGCCGCTGACGCCGCCCAGCAGGGCACCGGCACCCAGGGTGAGGGGCACCACCAGCCAGATCGGTAGCTCCATGGCGACCATGGTCGCGGCCAGCGCACCGCACAGGGCCAGCACAGAGCCGACCGACAGATCGATACCGGCGGTGAGGATAACCAGCGTCATACCGACCGCCATGATGGCGTTGACCGAGGTCTGGCGCAGGATGTTGAGCAGGTTGTCGGCGGTGAAGAAGTTGGGGCTCAGAAAGGAGACCACACCAATCAGCACCAGCAGCGCGACCAGGGATTTGTTCTCGATCCACCACGCCTTGCTCATGACGCCACGGCGGGAAAGGGTTTGGGTTGTCATTGGGATGCCTCTTGCTCTGCTTGCCACTGTTTACCGACTGCCGCCGCCATCAGCTTCTCCTGATTGGCATCGCGGGTGTTGAATTCTGCGCTGATGCGCCCTTCGTGCATCACCATGATGCGATCACTCATGCCGAGCACTTCCGGCATCTCTGAGGAGACCAGAATGATGCTCATCCCCTCCTTCTTGAACTGGTTGATCAGCTGATAAATTTCCTTTTTCGCCCCCACATCGACGCCGCGAGTCGGCTCGTCGAGGATCAGTACCTTGGGCCGGGTCAGCAGCCCTTTGGCGATGGCCACCTTCTGCTGGTTGCCGCCGGAGAGCAGCTTTATCAGCTGATCCTGACTCGGGGTCTTAATGTTGAACAGACGCACATAGTCGCTCACCGCCTGCCGCTCGGCCTTGCCGTCGATCTTGCCGTTGCTGATGAACTCGTCGAGGGCGCACAGACTCATGTTTTCGCGCACCGACAGCTCCAGCACCAGCCCATCCCCCTTGCGATCTTCGGAGATATAGGCGATGCCTGCGGTCAGCCCATCGGCCGGGCTTTTGGGCACCAGAGCATGACCGTCCACTGCCACTTCACCGGCGCTGATGGGGCTGGCGCCATAGATCAGCTTCATCAGCTCGGTACGACCGGAACCCATCAGGCCGCTAAAACCCAGAATTTCCCCCTGACGCAGGGAGAAACTCACCCCGCGCACGCCGGGACCGGCCAGATCTTTTACCTGCAGGCTGACGGGGCCAAGCTCGCGCTCAAGACGCGGGTACTGCTCTTCCAGTCGGCGGCCCACCATCATCTCGATGATCTTGTCTTCATCCAGATCGCTCACCGCCTTCTCGCCGATCCACTTGCCATCGCGCAGCACGGTGACCCGATCGCAGATCTCGAAGATCTCCTTGAGGCGGTGGGAGATATAGACAATGCCGCAACCCTGCTCACGCAGCTCGCGGATAACCTTGAACAGCTGATCGGTCTCGGTATCGGTCAGCGCATCGGTGGGTTCATCCATGATGATGACGCTGGCATCGAACGACAGCGCCTTGGCGATCTCCACCATCTGCTGTTCGCCGATGGAGAGATCCCCGAGTCGGGTATCCGGCCCGTGTTTGACGCCAAGTCGTGCCAGCAGGCCGCTTGCCCGCTCGCGCAGTTGTTTGTGGTCGATGCTGCCAAAACGGGTACGGGGTTCACGACCGAGGAAGATGTTGGCGGCAATCGACAACTCCGGCAGCAGGTTCAGCTCCTGATGGATGATGCTGATCCCCTGATCCTGAGAGTCGCGGGGGCCCTTGAAGTGGACCGGCTGGCCGCGATAGCTGACGCTGCCCGCATCGGCCTGATAGATACCGGTCAGCACCTTCATCAGGGTGGATTTGCCGGCGCCATTTTCACCGAGCAGGGCCATCACCTGGCCCGGATAGACCCGTAGACCCGCTTCGTCGAGGGCGCGTACACCGGGGAAGGTCTTGACGATCCCAGTCAGCTCCAGAATGGGTGAGAGGGGGGAGGTTGTGCTCATTTGCAGCTTCCTTGAAGAGGCCTTCTTTGAAGAATGTCAGAACGCCACACCGGCGCAGAGGATCAGGTTGGCGTAGGGAGTCACCTCGCCGCTGCGCACGATTGCCTTGCTCTGGCGGGAGCGGGTTTTGAACTCCTCGTGCAGGCAGTATTCGATGGCGATGGGTTTGCCCTGGGCGGCTGCGTGCGCTTCAAGCTGATCGACCAGTGCCTGATGGGCGGCGGGGCTGATCTGCTTGATCTCGCTTGCCATGATCACCTTCTCCACCACCAGATCGGTGAGCAGGGCGGTCAGTACGGTTGCAAGGCTGGGCGTCCCCGCCATCAGCGCCAGATCGATCCGCTCCGGACCTGCCGGAATGGGCAAGCCTGCATCGCAGACGGTGATCTCGTCGGTGTGGCCCATCTGTGCCACCAGAGCACTCAGGGGAGCATTGAGCAGTACGCCTCGTTTCATACAGCACCTCATCAGGCCTTGGCCCGTCAATCTGTGAACCGCTAGGCAACCGGTTACGCAACCGGTTGCGTCATGGCGCAAAGATAGGCCTTTTACTAAGGAAGGGCCACGGCAAAACCACGGAAATGTGAAAACGATCTCAAAGGCGGGAGAAGAAGTGCAGGGGAGGAGGCAGGAAGGGTGTCAGCAGAGCCTTGACACCCTTGTTATTCATCGAGCTATTGATTTTATGGTTAGTTGGCCAGTGCCTTGGCGACCGCCGGACGGCTCAGCATGCGCTGATAATGATCGGCAACCTTGGGGAATTCACTGATCTCGACCCCATCGCTTTTCAGCCAGCCCGCGACCACGAACAGATAGATGTCCGCCACGCTGAACTGCTCGCCCAGCACCCAGGGGCCTGCCAGATAGTGCTGCTCAATCTGGGCAAAGCCGTCACGCATATTGCTGGCGACTTTCTGCTGCATGGCGGCAATGGCCTGCTCGTCATCGGCCCAGCGGCTGCCACGGCGACCGTGGGCGTGGGAGACATGCACAGTGGAGGCGAGGAAGCTGTTGACCTCCTGCATGCGGGCCAGCAGGAACGGGTTGTCCAGCGGTGCCAGCTTGGCTGCGGGGAAGCGCTGCGCCACATAGAGCAGCAGGGCCGGTGTCTCGGTCAGGGTGCCCTGCTCGGTGACAAGGGCAGGCACCCGCCCTTTGGGGTTGATGGCAAGATACGCAGGATCACGCTGCTCACCGGCGGCGAGGTTGACGAGACGGGGTTGGAACGGGGCATTTGCTTCCAGCAGGGCAATCTGCACGGCCATGGCACAGGTGCCGGGAGCGAAATAGAGGGTCAGATCGGACATGAATACTCCTGATTGGCTCAGGCCACCCGCGATATCGGCGAAAAATGTGTTTTCGTGATACCTCGAGGGGTCATGAAAAAAGAGAGGGGGCAACGTTTGCCCCCTCAACCAATCTACACCCCTTAGAGGTGATGAAAAAGCGCAGAATTAATCGGTTTGTTTGCCCATTTCATAAATTCCTCGGCTAAGGGCGCAAATCAGATGGTGTTGAACTTGATGGGATAGTTGATACCTGAGGATGGGCGGTTGGTACTGAAAGGACTGGGGCACAATAGCGTCCTTGGTTGTTCTCCCGCTCTTGCACGATATGATCGTCATCAGATATTCTAATTTTTGGGTCGTTACAATGAATCCTATCTAACAAGACTGATCTTCATTTAGATCATCAAACAGAAAACGGCCTTTTTAGATAACTTTTTGATGACTGCAATCGTTTGTGTTTGATACCATGTTCTTCTACAAACTTTCCACGGCTTTCATGGTGGCTGTAATGTTTTATCATGCTTTAATCCGGTTATAAAACAGCATGTAGGTAGTTGGAAATATATATGCAGTAGCCATGTTGTTTACTAAGAGAAGGGGAGTGAAACTCAGCGAAATTGAGAGTCTTAAGGAAAGGTAGGAAGTAGGTTAAGGAAAATAAAGAGGTGATCAATGGATGATGAAAAGGGAAACTCAAGCAATATCAAAAATAAAACCAAACTGATATCGGGTTTTGTAGCTTTGGCCGTGATAGGCGGAGGGTGGTACTGGTGGCTTAAAGAGCCCTATATTGAGCCAGAGATTAATCCCACCCCAACAGAATTGTTTACTATTCAGGGCGAGTTTCCTTTTGATAAGGGCTATCAATTAGCTGTTCATAGTACTTTCATTGCATCTAATAAAACTGACTCTACTTGCAGCAAAACTTTTTATGCGTTCGGTGTTATACCTGCAAATACTAGACTCAGGGGATGGCAAATAGATAACCCCATTAAGAAATATCAATCAAACAGATTCAGTGTAAAAGTGTCAAAAGACTATTTATTGCCTGACCGATGTAATTGGGTGTTAGATTCTGTTGGCTATTTTATAGTGAAGGCAGGTTCCGAGTTGGAGGCTAATTTGAAAGCTAACCCTTCAGATCAACATAATCGTCAAGGGTATTTTTTATCTTCAGCATACAGCAATTGGAGTGAGTTAAAACTGGGGAGTGTAAATATTTCATGCCGACCAGATGTTGGTCTTAACAAATTAAAAGGTGGTGTTGTTTGTAAGCGACTGAATCAAAGAGAAGTAAACACATATAGACGTAACTATAAAGTTCATAATAAACCGCTACCATCGATAGTTAATTTTAAATTCGTTATGGAGGACAAAATGTCAAGCACTGAACAAAATACTGTTTTAGAGAGTGCATATGGCGATCCACTAAATAATAATTTGTCCTATGAAAAGGGGGTATAAAGACTGTTAGTTAGATTAGCGAATCGTAATCGGACGTTAGCTGTTTCGATAAAATTGCACAGTTATTCCCCATAAACACATCCGTTTTGCCTATATCTCCACAGTGGGGTCGCTATGAGTTCCTCCCTTCTAAATGGAGAAATACATCGCCCCCCCCCTCATATTTCCCTACAAATTTGCTCTGAAGCCGGCTGCAGTGGAGCACTTACAAAAATTGTGGTCTGTCTGGCTTAAAGATGACTATCTATATATTTTGCTGTTAATCGATGCGCGCCTGTGCCTCTCAGTGTCTATGACTGTTGTGCTTAAAAATTGCGCTGGTGGTTAAAAAGAGAAGGGGGCAAATATTGCCCCCTTTATCCATTAAGCCCGTCAGAGGGTCGATTAACCGCCGACTTAACCGGCCTTGGCCACCATGGCTTTAAGCTGCAGGAAGTACTGCTCGTAGAGGCGGGAGGCATCACCCACATCAGACTGGAACTCGCCCTTGCGCTTGATCTCGTCGCTCGGGAAGACCATGGGGTTGTTGCGAAACGCCGGGGTGAGCAGGGGAATGGCATCCTTGACCGGCGTGGGGTAGCCAATCGCCTCGGCCACCTTGGCGGCCACATCGGGGCGCATCAGGAAGTTGATCAGGGCGTGGGCCTCTTTCACATGCTTGGCCTTGGCCGGGATGGCGAGGTTGTCCATCCACAGTACCGCCCCCTCATCGGGATAGGTCATCTGGATGGAGGGGTATTCGCGCTGGGCGCCGTAAGCCGAGCCGTTCCACAGCATGCCGATATTGACCTCACCGGCGATAAAGGGGTCGGCCGGGTTGTCGGAGTTGAACGCCTTGACGTTGGGCATCAGCTTTTTCAGGTATTCGAACGCTTCGGCAATTTGCGCCTTGTCCTGGGTGTTGGGGCTGTAGCCCAGTTGCACCAGCGCGATATGGAACACCTCGCGGGCATCGTCCATCAGCAGCAGGCTCTCTTTCCACTCCGGTGCCCAGAGCTGCTTCCAGCTGGTCACCGGCTGCTCGATGATGTCGGTGTTGGTGCCGATCCCGGTTGCGCCCCAGATATAGGGGATGGAGTAGCGGTTGTCCGGGTCGTACTCGTGGTTGAGCAGGGTAGGGTCGAGGTGCTTGAAGTTGGGCAGCTGGGCGCGATCCAGCGGCTGCAGCATTCCCTCTTTGGCCATTTTCGAGATGAAATAGGTGCTGGGCACCACCACGTCATAGCCGTCGCCATGGGTTTTCAGCTTGGCGTAGAGGGTCTCGTTGGATTCGTAGGTGGAGTAGATCACCTTGATGCCGGTCTCTTGCTGGAACTGCTCCAGCAGGCCGTCCGGCACATATTCCGACCAGTTGTAGAAGTAGACCACCTTGTCGTCGGCCGCGTGAGCGCTCTGGCTCAGCAGCGGGGTGGTGAGGGTGAGGGCGGCTGCCAGCAGGGCGCCGGCCTTGTGTTGGATTGTCATCAACAACTCCTTGGGGTTATGGGGCCTTGCGGCCCACCGTGACAGAGTTCGCCAAAGGTGGCGGGGACGAAACGGGCAGGGTCAACCCTGCCGTTTACGCAGTAACAGTTGCGCCAGCAGCACCATCCCGAGGGAGGCGACCAGCATCAGGGTGGCCAGGGCATTGACCTCGGGGGAGACCCCTACCTTGACCATGGAGTAGATCTTGAGCGGCAGGATCTCGTAGGCCGGGCCGGTAACAAAGGAGCTCACCACCACGTCGTCCAGCGACAGGGTAAAGGAGAGCAGCCAGCCCGCCATCACCGCCGGCAGGGCCAGCGGCAGTATGATGCGGCGCAGGATGATCCACTCGCCAGCCCCCAGATCGCGCGCAGCTTCCAGCATCCGCACATCAAAACCGCACAGCCGCGAGTAGACGGTGATCACCACGAACGGCAGGCAGAAGGTGATGTGGGCGATCAGCAGCGACCAGAAGCCGAGCGCAATGCCGGTCACTACAAACAGGGTCAGCAGCGAAATGGCCATCACGATATCGGGGGACATCATCACCACAAACAGCATGCCGCTCACGTATTGCTTGCCGCGAAAGCGATAGCGAAAGAGCGCCACGGCGGTGAGAGTGCCGATCAGGGTGGCTGCGGTGGCGGTGAGGGCGGCGATGGTCAGGGAGTGCTGGGCCGCCTGCATCAGGCTGGCGCTGGCAAACAGCTTCTCATACCAGCCCAGGGTAAAGCCGCGCCAGTCGATACCATATTTCGACAGGTTGAAGGAGTTGGCGATCAACACCCAGATGGGCACATAGAGATAGCCAAACACCAGCAGCAGAAACAGAGCCTTCAGTGCGCGCATCATGTCAGTTCCCCCTTCTTGCTGAGCAGCTTGCCCGCCCGCCAGTAGCAGTAGACCAACAGCGCCATCAGCACCGTCAGCATCACGCTGATGGCCGCGCCAAAGGGCCAGTCACGGCTGTTGAGGAACTGGGTCTTGATCAGGTTGCCGATCAGCAGGTGCTTGGCGCCCCCCAGCAGATCGGAGACATAAAACATCCCCATGGCGGGCAGGAACACCAGCAGACAACCGGCGATGATGCCGGGCAGGGTGAGGGGCAGGATGATCCGCACCAGCCGCTGCCAGCCGTTGGCGCCAAGATCTCGCGCCGCCTCCAGCAAACGGCCATCCAGCTTCTCGATGCTGGAGTAGAGCGGCAGCACCATAAAGGGGAGCAGCACATAGACCAGCCCGATGATGACGGCCACCTCGGTGTACATCATCTGCAGCGGCCGCTCGATAAGCCCCAGATCCAGCAGCCAGCCATTGATCAGCCCCCGGGTGCCGAGCAGCACTTTCAGGGCATAGGTGCGGATCAGGGAGTTGGTCCAGAACGGCACCACCACCAGAAACAGCAACAGCGGGCGGATACGTGCTGGCAGATGGGCCAGCAGCCAGGCAAAGGGGTAGCCCACCAGCAAGCAGATGCTTGTAGCGAGCAGCGCCAGCCAGAGGGAGTGGAGCAGCACCTCGAAATAGAGCGGGTCCAGCAGGCGGCCATAGTTGCTCAGGGTAAAGAGCGGCGCGATAAGCTCGGACTCGTCACGGGTCAGGAAGCTGACGCCGATGATCATCAGGTTGGGCAGGAAGACAAACAGCGTCAGCCAGCCGAGGATCAGCGCGATAGCCGTATTGCGAAAGCCGTTGTGGGCAAAGCTGTGCGCTACCCGCAGATTAGTGAGGCTCATAGGGCAGCACCACCTCCCAGCTGTCGACCCAGTGGATCGCCACCTCCTGACCCAGACGGTAGTCAAAGTCGGGGTCATCCTCGTCGAAGAACTCTGAGATAAGCAGCTGTTTGCCGCTTTCGAGTTCGATCACCGAATCCAGCGTCGCCCCCTTGTAGTTGCGCTCGCGGATGTTGCCCCGCAGCGCGCCACTTTGATCGTCATCCTGATCGAGAATGCGCAGATCTTCCGGGCGCAGCAGTACCAGCACCTTGTCGTCAGGCTGGAACGGCAAGGTGGTATGAAGCAGACATTCGCGCCCCTCTACCTCCGCCTGCCAGATACCGGGCTCGCGCTGGCTGATCAGCTTGCCATCCATCACGTTGATCTCGCCGATAAAGCGGGCCACGAACAGATTGGCTGGCGATTCGTAGATATCGCGCGGGGTGCCGCGCTGGATGATCTTGCCGCCTTCCATCACCAGGATGCGATCAGACATGGTGAGTGCCTCTTCCTGATCATGGGTAACGAAGACAAAGGTGATACCAAGGCGACGCTGCAGCGCCTTGAGCTCGCTCTGCATCTGCTTGCGCAGCTTGTAGTCGAGCGCCGAGAGGGATTCGTCGAGCAGCAGCAGGCGGGGCTTGTTGACCACGGCGCGGGCAATGGCGACCCGTTGCTGCTGCCCGCCGGAGAGCTGATCCGGGCGGCGATTGGCCAGCTCGGTGAGCTGTACCATGGCGAGGGTCTCCTCGACCCGCTGGCGGATCTCGCTGGCAGGCACTTTCTGCATCTCGAGGCCAAAGGCGACGTTTTCAAACACCGTCATATGGGGGAAGAGCGCATAGCTCTGAAACACGGTGTTGATGTGCCTGTGTTCGGCGGGGATATGGGTGATCTCGTCACCGGCCAGATGAATGGTGCCACCGTCGACCGATTCGAGCCCGGCCAGCAGGCGCAGCAGGGTGGTCTTGCCACAGCCGGAAGGGCCCAGCAGGGTAAGAAATTCACCGTCATAGATTTCAAGGTCAAGGTCACTCAGGATCACCTTGCCATCGTATTTTTTGCTGATCTTGTTCAGCGCGACAATTACCTGTGGATTGTTCATCATCCGCCAGTCTCACCCCAGCCAGTGGCCATCGTGTTGAAAGAGGGCCGCATTCTATGCAGCCGACACATGAAATTAAAGGCTTTTTGGCCCGAATTAGCCGCAAGTGCGCAGGAAAAACGGCTACGAATAGCAGACCAAATCGCTATAATGTGCCACCTGATTTGGTCGTTTTCGATATTGGATAGTCAATTGAGTAATAAAATGCGTATTGGCGGCTCCCTTGAGCAGTCTCTGAACCAGGGCTACCGCCTTGATCTGAAAGGGGTCATCCAGGAGGGATGGCAACAGACCCGCCGTACCGGATTTGGCCTGCTGCTGGCGATTGTCGGGGTGACGGCGATCTGGATCCTGCTTAGCAATGTGCTGCTGTTGCCCTATCTGGGGGATGACAGCCAGATGAATGTGGCCATGGTACTGAGCCTGCTGATGACGGTGGTGATGGCCCCCATGACCAGCTCCCTCGATATGCTGGGGTTGCAGCAGTCGGTCGGGGTGCGCGCCCGTGCCAACCAGGTGTTCGACTTCTTCCGCCACTTTGTGCGCCTCGGCATGTTGAGCCTGCTTGGCAGTCTGCTCACCAGCCTGTTTGGCCCGCTATTCGATCTGCTGGGATTGCCCGCCGTACTCTCTTTCATTCCCTCGGCCCTGATCGGCATGGGGCTGCTCTTTACCGTGCCGCTGGTGCTGGAGCGCGGCATGACGCCGCCGCAGGCCATTGTGGTCTCGCTCAAGATCTTCTTGCGCGGCTGGCCGAGCCTGGTGCTGTTTCACGGCGTGATGGCTGCGCTCTTCTTCCTGGCCCTGATCCCCATGGGGTTGGGGCTTATCTGGGTGGCACCGCTCTATTTCAACTGCAAGGGGATCCTCTATCGGGATCTCTGCGGGGTGGGGGTAGAGGTTAACGAGGTGACAGAAGGCCCCAACCATTTCAATGCATGATGCAAAAGGACGTTGAATGACCCGTCGATATGGAGTGACCAAGGCTGTGCGCCAGAGCCTGCTGGCCACGCTCTTGCTGCCAGGGCTGGCGCTGGCTGAGCCGGTGCTGGATCTGCAATACAGCACCTTCTACAGCCAGATGAAGACCTTTGCCAAAGGGGAGTTTGGTCACGCCAGACTGGGGTTTTATCTGACCGATCCGCAAAATGGTCAGCGCTGTGGCCTCACCTTTGCCCGGGTTGCAACCAACAGCAAGGAGGTTGCGGGCGAGGTAACAATCGATAGCGAACTGCGCCTGCCTTTTGATGAGGATCTCAACCTCGACAAGGGGATCGTAACCGTCGGCCTGAAAGAAGAGCACGCTACATGCGATATGACGGTACAGGTGATGGCTGACGCACCGAACGGGCCCGAGCTGCCGCTGGCCGAGCTGGCGGCCCGTCAGCAGCAGATGCAGTCGTTGCTCGACAAGATGGCGGGCATGGTCGGCAAGCACTTCCTGCCGAAGATGGAAGGGGTACGTATTACCCTGGTGCAGCAGAGCGGCACTGCTTATCTGATTGATGGCGCCCGTCAGGAAGCGCTGCCCTGGCAGGAAGGCCATCTGTTGCTTAGCAATGAGCAACTGGCCGCGTTCGCTGCTGGGCAACTGCGCCTGCAGGGTGACGTGCTGCGACTGACCCCCTGGCTGCACAAAGGCTGATGCTGGTGGTGCTGTCACCGCAGTGACAGGCCAATCCAGAAAGCAAAAAAGGAGCGATTATCGCTCCTTTTTTATTGCGTGGCGTTTGCCCTGTGAGCGCGGCTTAGCGCACTTCAATCACATCCAGCATGTCCATCTCGTCGATATCCAGCAGCGGCGCCTTTGGCATCTCGGGCGGATCAAACGCCTTGTCGCCGCCATCGATGATGCCGGAGTCACGGTTGATGCTCTTGAAGTCAAACAGCTTGTGATCGAGCAGGTGGCTCGGGATCACGTCCTGAATGGCGGTGAACATGGTCTCGATACGACCGGGGAAGCGGCGATCCCAATCCTGCATCATCTGCTTGATGGCCTGACGCTGCAGGTTCTCTTGCGAGCCGCACAGGTTGCACGGAATGATGGGGAAGGCTTTGACGTCGGCGTAGCGGATCAGATCCTTCTCTTTGCAGTAGGCCAGCGGGCGGATCACCACGTTCTTGCCATCGTCGCTCACCAGCTTGGGCGGCATGGACTTGAGCTTGCCACCGTAGAACATGTTGAGGAACAGGGTCTCGAGGATGTCGTCGCGGTGGTGGCCAAGGGCAATCTTGGTGCAACCCAGCTCCTGTGCAGTGCGGTAGAGAATACCGCGGCGCAGCCGTGAGCAGAGGGAGCAGGTGGTTTTGCCTTCCGGTACCTTCTCCTTGACGATGGAGTAGGTATCTTCCTCGACGATCTTGTACTCGATGCCGAGGGAATCCAGATACTCGGGCAGCACGTGCTCGGGGAAACCGGGCTGCTTCTGATCCAGGTTGACGGCAACCAGATCGAAATGGATGGGGGCGCTGGCTTTGAGGCTCATCAGTATGTCGAGCATACCGAAGCTGTCCTTGCCGCCGGAGAGGCAGACCATGACCTTGTCGCCCTCTTCAATCATGTTGAAGTCGGCAATGGCCTGACCTACGTTGCGCCGCAGGCGCTTTTGCAGTTTGTTGAAACTGTATTTTTCTTTGGCGTTCAGCTCTTCTAGCATGCTCGTAAAACCCGGGACACAAATAAGCGCGTTATTATAGCCATGTCCCGGGGGAGGGCAAGGTGCCAGGCACCTTATGATCGATTGCGACGACTGTCGACCGGGCAGCTGTAGTCCGCCGGTTTGAGGATCAGGATGTCGCAGGAGAGGCGGTCAATCACATGTTCGGCGGTATTGCCGAGCAAAGCTGCAGAAAGACCGGTACGCCCTACACAGCCCATGATCATCAAGGTCGCCTTGAGCTCTTCGGCCATATCCGGCAACACCTCTTCCGGTAGCCCCTCTGCAACCCGGGTCCAGAGATGACCGATACCGAACTTGTCGGCATGGCTGAGCAGCAGGCTTTCATGGTGTTTGCGGATCGCCTCGTTGTAGGCGTTGGGATCAAACTCCGGCAGCTCGATGGCCACGTTGACCGGGGTGCCCGGGTAGGTGTTGACCAGATAGAGGTTGGAGCCCAGCAGCTCGGCGATGTCGCTTCCCTCCTGGGTGATCCGTTCGTTGAGCAGTTTCTGATCCGGATCGTCGCTTGAGCAGTTGATGGCGGCGATGATGTTGCCGCCCCGTTGCCAGTGACCCTCCTTGACCAGCAGCACCGGACAGGGGCATTTGCGCAGCAGGTGCCAGTCGGTGGGGGTAAAGATGAAGGTTTGCAGGAAGCTGTGATGATGAGTGGCTTTGACCACCAGATCGTGGCGCTGCTCCAGCACTTCCTGAATGACGCACTCGAAGGGACGATTGTGCCAGACTACTTTCACTTCGCACTCGATCCCCTGTGCCCGATAAGGGGTCAGGATCTCGTCCAGCCACTCACGTCGCTGTGAAATGACGCCGTCGCGCATCTCTTGCCGCTCGTCCACCGAGAGCATGGCGGTCATTTCATACGAGAAGTCATAGATGGTGAGCAGCAGGGTCAGATGGGCGTTTTCGTCCAGCTCGGCGACTTTGACTGCCCGTTCGAGGGCGATTTGACGCTCCTCTTCTGGATTGATAACCACCAGAATATTCTGATATTTGACCATCTTCTCCTCCTTGGAAAAGTCCAATGACAGCAGAATCTTAGCCATTACAGCTTAGCGCAGGAGGAGGGTATGGGGAACGTACCGGATCACATTCCAGAGGAAAGGATCCGGCAGGGAAAGCAGGAGAAAAGCGGGAGGGTAAGCGGAAAAATCAGCCGCAGGGCGGGCGAGTGGCACCGGCCATCATGCCCAGCGCGACCTGATCCAGCACGGTAATGTATTTGCCTTTGACGCTGATGAGACCGGACTTCTGGAAACGGCCGAGCAGACGACTGATGGTCTCGACAGTCAATCCCAGATAGTTGCCAATGTCACCACGGGTCATGGAGAGACGGAACTCCTTGGCGGAGAAACCGCGCTCGGAGAAGCGTACCGACAGATTGTGCAGGAAGGCGGCGAGGCGCTCTTCGGCATTCTTCTTGGAGAGCAACAGGATCATCTCCTGATCGCCCATGATTTCGTTGCTCATCAGACGCATGATCTGCTGGCGCAGCTTGGGCATCTTGCCGGAGAGATCGTCGAGCACTTCAAAGGGGATCTCGCACACCATGGCGGTTTCCAGCGCCTGGGCGAAGGAGGGGTGTGCCTGTTTGTGGATGGCATCGAAACCGACAAGATCGCCAGCGAGGTGGAACGCGGTGATCTGCTCATCCCCTTGCTCGGTGATGGTGTAAGACTTGATGGTCCCGGAACGGATGGCATAGAGCGATTTGAACTCATCGCCAGCCTTGAACAGCTCTTCACCCTTCTGGATCGGCTTCTTGCGCTCGATGATGCTGTCCAGCTGATCAAGCTCGTTGTCGTTCAGAGTGAAAGGGATACAGAGCTGACTGATGCTGCAATCCTGGCAATGAATTGCACAGCCACCGCTCTGGATACGTCTGCCAGGTTTCTTTTCCGGGATCATAGGCTCATACGAATAATTGATTTATATCAAACAAGTTTACCATCAACTCATCCGTTTTGGATAGGGTTTCAAAAGGAAGCAATGCCAATCCAGAAGGTATGCACCCCGAACAAAATGAGCAGCAGGGCACCGCCAAGGCGCAAACTGCGCAGGGTGAGCCAGTATCTCAGGCGATCGGCGAGCCCGCCCAACGCAAACAGGGTGGGCAGGGTGCCGAGGCCAAAAAATAGCATGATGAGCGCCCCGCCACTGGCCGAACCGGCTGCCGCGCTCCAGGTCAGCATGGAGTAGACCAGCCCGCAGGGCAGCCAACCCCACACCATGCCAAAGGGCAGTGCCTGCACAGGTGAGGTGAAGGGGAGAAACTTGCCCGCCAGCGGTTTGATACGTGTCCAAAGTCTGGCGCCGAGCCGCTCCAGCAGCAAGATCCCTTGCCACCAGCCCGCCAGATAGAGACCAAGCGCAATCATCAATAGCGCTGCCACGAGACGCAAGCCGGCAATAGCGTGTTTGCCAGCGCCCAGCTCACTGGTGGTGGCGAGCAGGCCGCCCACCAGGGCACCTGCAATCACATAGCTCAGGATCCGGCCGAGGTTGTAGTTGAGCAGATAGGCGAGCCGCCCCCAGAAGTGCTGCTTGTTGGCGGGGATCGCCATGGAGAGCGCGGCGGAGACGCCACCGCACATGCCGATACAGTGGGCAGAGCCTGCCAGTCCGACCAGCAGGGCGCCGGCCAGATCAAGGTTGTGGGTCATGGTCAGCAGGCTTTGCGGGTTTGTGGGCAGGTTGCTCTTCGTCAAACAGGATGTTGGAACCCTGCCGGTCGAGATCTTCAAACTGTTCGGAGCGAATGGCCCAGAAGAAGACGACCCCGGCGATGATCACAAACAGGATGGCGATGGGGATCAGGACAAAAATTATATTCATGAGAGGTACCTTGGCGTTCATCCTTGGCAAGCGTCCCCTATGGTAACCCTGTTCGGGCAGGGGGCCAGCCGCTATCAGTGAGAAATGTGGCCTGCATCGGAGGCAGGCCACATTTTCAGCTATTTTCCGCCACCTGCCTCATCGGTTGAGGCGCATGGAGTTGGTTACCACGATGAGTGAGCTGAGCGACATGCCCGCCGCCGCCAGATAGGGGGGCAGCCAGCCGCAGGCCGCCAGCGGCAGCACCAGCAGGTTGTAACCGATGGACCAGGCGAAGTTCTCGATGATGATCTTGCGGGTACGCATTGCCAGCACTCTGGCTTCGAGCAGTCGGCTCAAGTCATCGGCCAGCAAGATGGCATCGGCGCTGTTTTTCGCCAGATCGGTGCCACCGGCCATGGCAAACGAGGCGTGAGCTCCGGCCAGTACCGGGGCGTCGTTGATGCCATCGCCCACCATGATGCTGATATCCCCCTGGGCTTCCCGGGCCTTGAGGTAGGCCAGCTTGCCATCGGGTGAGACCCCCTTGACCAGCTCATCCACGCCCAGCTCGCGGGCAATCTCGTCTGCCTGCAAAGAGCTGTCACCAGTCAGCACGGTAGTTTGCAGACCTGCCGCCTTGAATGCCGCGATCAGCGCCCTGGCATCGGGGCGCAGGGTATCTTCCAGATTGAAGCGGGCCAAGACCTGCTGCTCGTCGGCCAGATAGATAGCCAGACCGCGGCCGCATTCTTGCGCCGGATCCAGCCCAAGCCAGCGGGCACTGCCGATGCGGTAGCGTACGCCATCCACCAGCGCTGTGATGCCGTGACCGATGACCGGGGTGATCTCGCGGGCGGATGGCAGCACATTGATACTGTCGGCGGGCAGCCGGAAGGCGCGGGCAATGGGGTGTTCGGATTGCGCCTCCATGGCCCGGGCGATGGCGAGGCAGTGCGTCTCGTCCATCTCTGCCAAGGTGGTGGTGCCTGTCAGACTGATCTCACCTGTGGTCAGGGTACCGGTCTTGTCCATCACGATCCGGTTGGCCTTGGTCAGCACGTCCAGCACATGACCACGGCGCAGCAGAATGCCGTTGCGGGTCAGATTGGCGGTGGCCGAGGTTAGCGCCGTCGGGGTGGCCAGCGACAGGGCACAGGGGCAGGTGGCAACCAGCACGGCGAGGGTGACCCAGAACGCCTGATCCGGTTGATGGAAGTGCCAGAAGGTCCAGACGGCGGCGGCAATGATCAGCAGCACCAGAATAAAGTGGCGCGACAGCTGATCCGCCATCTGGGCGATGGCCGGTTTATCATCGAGGGCGTGATCCTGCAGCCGCATGATCTGGGCGATCCGAGACTCTTCGATACGGTGGCTGACCCGGATCTGCAGCGGGGCATCCGTGTTGATGGTGCCGGCATAGACCTGATCACCGCGCTGTTTGAGCAGGGGCAGCTGTTCACCGGTCAGCATGGATTCGTTGAGGCTGGCTTGCCCTTCGACAATGATGCCATCCGCCGGCAAGGTGGCGCCAGCCAGCACACGTACCCGATCGCCGACCTGCAAGGTCTTGGCCGCTACCTCATGTTCCCCTTCCTCATCGATGCGGGTCGCCATGATGGGCACCAGTCGCGCCAGGTTGGAGCTCGACTCCGACGCCTTGCGCCGGGCCCGCAACTCGAGAAAGCGCCCCAGCAGCAGGAAGAAGACGAACATGGTGATGGAGTCGTAATAGACCTCACCGGTATTGAACACGGTGGCCCACATGGAGGCGATAAAAGCCCCGATCAGCGCCAGCGACACCGACACATCCATCGACAGGTGACCCTGTTTCAGGCTGCGCCAGGCACCCACGTAAAAGGGCTGGGCCGAGTAGATCATGATGGGGGTGGAGAGCAGCAGGCTTATCCACTTGAAGTAGACCATGAACTCATCTTCAACGCTGATGAAGAGATCCATGTAGAGGGCCACGGCGCACATCATCACCTGCATCGAGCCCAGCCCCGCCAGTGCCAGCCGGAACATATAGCTGCGCACCTCTTTGGCGTAGAGGGCTTCCTGTTGATGGGTCTGGAACGGATAGGCGCGATAGCCGATCTGGGCAAATCCCTTGAGGATGTCACTCAGGGAGAGCTGGTCTGGATCCCACTTGATACGGGCCCGGTGGGTGGTGGTGTTGACGTTGATGTAGCGCAGGCCACCAAGGGTCATCAGGTGGCGTTCGATAAGCCAGGCACAGGCGGCGCAGGTTAGCCCTTCTACTGTCAGCTGGATTTCGCGAAGGGTACCGTTGTCGGTGACAAACTCCTGTTGCACTTCTGCCAGATCGTAGTGGGTGAGGGCGGCCAGCTCCTCGGGTACCAGATCCCCCTTGGTACCGGGGGCGGTGCGGTGATCGTAGTAACTGGCGAGGCCGCACTCCATGATGGTTTCCGCCACCGCCTGACAACCGGGGCAGCACATGGGGCGAACAATCCCCTTTATCTCGAGGGAATAGCCACTATTGGCGGGTACCGGCTCGCCACAGTGAAAACAGGGGGTCATGCTATATGTCCCCCTGAATGCAGAATGCAAGCAGCAGGGGCGCTGGCGAGAACCGGCTCGCCACAGTGAGAACAGCCGGTCATGGCTTAGCGTCCTTTCGGGTCGAGTTCGACAGGGGCCAGGGTCGGCAGCTGGACGGTCTCTTGCAATCGCCACTCGTGGTCAAAGGCATCGACCCGAATATGCCACTTGCCGACCAGCGGCTTGTCGAAATGGAGGCGATAGGTGCCGCTCGCATCGGCGGTGATCATGTGTTCGCTGTCCTGACCGGCCAAGGTCGGGTGGAACAATGAGAGATAGAGAGCTTGCCCGGCAGGAATGTCACCGCTGATGGGTTTGAGGGTCAGCTCGTTGCCGTCAACTTCCAGCCCAAAGCGGATATTGAGGGCTTCGGAGCGGTCAAACTTGCTCAAGTCCTGATTGATCTCTTTCCCTTGTTTGTAATAGTCCTCGGCCACCAGATTGACCCCATCCTTGCTGGCGATGATGGCGGTGGCGATGCTGCCGACAACGGCGGCAGTGGGGAGGGCGATGATAAACCAGGGCCAGAATTGGCGATACCACGGTTTGGATAGAGGTTGGGTCATGATTGCTACTGCCATGAAACGAATGATTAACGTGGAAGATGGTTTTTACGCAACACAAGATAACAAAAAGCCTCGAGGAGTCGAGGCTTTTTGCTGTGTAATCACGTGTTTATCACATGTTACAACGTTACGGGCGAACCTTATTTGGCAGACTGTTGATGAGACAGGCTGTAAACGTAGGAGGCCAGCAGGTGAACCTTGTCCTCACCCAGAATATCTTTCCAGGCTGGCATCACGCCGTGACGACCGTGGGTGATGGTTTGCACCACCACTTCGCGGGAGCCACCGTAGAGCCAGGTGTTGTTGGTCAGATCTGGCGCACCGACGGCAACACCGCCCTTGGCATCGGCCCCGTGGCAGGCAGCGCAGATGGCAAAGCGTGCTTCACCTTTCTTCGCTTCCACCAGGTCGACCTTGCGACCGGAGAGGCTCAGCACATAGGAGGCCACTTCCTGAACGCCATCTTTGCCGAGGATTTCACCCCAGGCAGCCATGATCCCCTGACGACCGCCCATGATGGTGGTCTTGATTTGATCAGGCTGGCCGCCCCATTGCCATTCGCTGTCGGTCAGGTTCGGGAAACCGCGACCACCGCGGGCGTCAGAGCCGTGGCACTGGGAGCAGTTCTGCAGGAACAGACGCTGACCCACTTTCAGGGCTTCCGGATCCTTGGCGATCTCGGTGATGGCACGATAGGTTTTGCCATCCGCTTCGTAGGTGAGTTCACGGAACTTGGCGCCGTAGATCTCGTCAGCCTTGGCGACCTCACGGTCATACTCCACCGCGCGACCTTCAGCCTTGGCCGATTCGGTTGCAGCTTTGGACTCGGCCAGTGAGCGCACGTCCTGGTTGGAACTTTGCCAGCCCAGCAGGCCTTTGAAGTTGCCAAGCCCCGGGAAGGCGATCAAATAAACCAGACCGGTGACGATGAAGAAGAGGAACATGTAAGTCCACCACTTCGGCAGCGGGTTGTTGATCTCCTCGATGCCATCGAAGGAGTGACCCATCGATTTGCCTTCTTCAACACCCATCTTGTCCTTGCGGCACCACATCAGCAGCAAGAAGCAGCCGAGGATGGTTCCCAGACTGATGACAGTCACAAAAATGCTAAACAGAGTGCTCATTATTGTTTCGCTCCTGCGTTCTTTTTATCAGCACCGGGTTGCTCATCATCGGCAAAAACCAAATTGGCAGCCTCGTCGAAAGAGGTCTTGCGGCGTTTGCTGTAGGCCCAGACGATGATGCCAATCATGATGGCCATCAACAGCAAGGTATACAGACCGCGAAATGTGCCGTAGTCCATTTTCGCCTCCTTATTTCAGGGCATGACCCAGTGATTGCAGATAGGCCACCAGCGCATCCAGCTCGGTTTTGCCCTTGACGGCTTCGCCAGCACCCTGAATATCGGCGTCGGTATAGGGCACACCGAAGTGATCGCGGAACAGCGCCAGTTTTTTGCCGGTCATCTCGCCAGTCAGCACATTGGTATCAAGCCAGGGATAGGCGGGCATGTTGGATTCCGGTACCACATCGCGCGGGTTGATCAGGTGAACCTTGTGCCACTCGTCGGAGTACCGGCCACCGACACGGGCCAGATCCGGACCTGTACGCTTGGAACCCCACAGGAAGGGGTGTTCCCAGACGCTCTCACCGGCGACCGAGTAGTGACCGTAACGCTCGGTTTCGGCACGGAACGGACGGATCATCTGGCTGTGGCAGTTGGTGCAGCCTTCGCGAATGAAGATGTCGCGTCCTTCCATCTGCAGAGCGGTGTAGGGCTTGAGGCCCTCCACCGGCTCGGTGGTTTGCTTTTGGAAGAACAGCGGAGTGATTTCAACCAGGCCCCCCAGACTGATGGCGAAGATGATGCCGACCACCAGCATGGGAACGCTTTTTTCAAATATTTCGTGACGGTTATTGTTGCTCATGGGTTGACCTCTTCAATCATGCTGGCTGGGCGACAGGTTCCAGAGAACCTTTGGGCGCAGTGATGGTGCGATAGGCGTTGTAAGCCATCAGCAACATGCCGGTGACGAAGAAGCAGCCACCCAGGAAGCGCACGAAATAGAAGGGATAGGATGCCTGCAGCGCTTCAACGAAGCTGTAGGTCAGGGTGCCGTCTTCGTTGACTGCACGCCACATCAGGCCCTGCATCACGCCGGAAATCCACATGGCAACGATGTAGAGCACGGTGCCCACGGTCGCCAGCCAGAAGTGAACGTTGATCAGCTTGACGCTGTACATCCGGCCCTGGCCGAACAGGTTCGGGATCAGGTGATAGACCGCACCGATGGAGACCATGGCAACCCAACCCAGCGCACCGGAGTGAACGTGACCAACGGTCCAGTCGGTGTAGTGGGAGAGGGCGTTGACGGTTTTGATCGCCATCATCGGGCCTTCGAAGGTCGACATGCCGTAGAAAGATAGGGAGACGATCAGGAAGCGCAGGATGGGGTCATAACGCAGTTTGTGCCAGGCACCGGAGAGGGTCATGATGCCGTTGATCATGCCGCCCCAGGAAGGTACGAACAGGATCAGGGACATCACCATGCCCAGTGACTGAGCCCAGTCTGGCAGTGCGGTGTAGTGCAGGTGGTGCGGACCGGCCCAGATATAGAGGGAGATCAGCGCCCAGAAGTGGACGATGGAGAGGCGATAGGAGTAAACCGGACGACCGGCCTGCTTGGGTACGAAGTAGTACATCATCCCCAGGAAGCCGGCGGTCAGCAGGAAGCCTACCGCGTTGTGGCCATACCACCACTGCACCATGGCGTCCATGGCGCCGGAGTACATGGAGTAGGACTTCATGCCGGAGAGCGGCACTTCCATGTTGTTGACAATGTGCAGCACCGCAACGGTGATGATGAAGGCGCCGAAGAACCAGTTCGCCACATAGATGTGGGAGGTGGTGCGCTTCATCAGGGTGCCGAAGAAGACGATGGCATAGGCGACCCATACCACAGTGATGGCGATATCAATCGGCCACTCCAGCTCGGCATACTCTTTGGCGGAGGTGTAACCCAGCGGCAGAGAGATGGCGGCAGAGAGAATGATTGCTTGCCAGCCCCAGAAGACGAAAGTAGCCAGCGGGCCACCAAACAGTCTGGTTTGACAGGTGCGCTGCACCACGTAAAACGAGGTGGCCATCAGTGCACTGACGCCGAAGGCGAAGATCACTGCGTTGGTATGGAGGGGCCGCAGACGACTGTAAGTCAGCCACGGGGTCTCGAAGTTGAGGGCAGGCCAGATCAACTGGGCTGCGATCAGTACGCCAACCGACATGCCGACAATTCCCCAGACAATCGTCATGACGGTAAACTGGCGAACAACGGTGTAGTTGTACTCAGGATGGTTAGTTGTATGGCTCATCGTTATATTCCGCTTCCGATGCTGCTGTTGTTTGGTTTTGTATCCGGAGGACCGGACTGGCTTCATCAGCCACCGCCGACCAGTTGTTAACATCTGTTAACGAAAGGAAAAGCAAAAGATGGCTAAATGAAAACTGCATGGGAATGATACTGAAGTGACAGGTAAAATAACAGTATAAACAGTGATATATTTGGCTCCGTCCGGTCTCGATATGGCAGTTTTTTACCTTGTTCGAGATCACAAAAAACTATTTTAATTGCATCTTAATCGGGCTGTTTTTGATGAAAGAGAGACTTACCGCACGTAAAGTTTTGCACCTCGTACTGGTATTGGCGCTGTTATTGGCGCTGATGGCTTATCGCACCTGGTTTTCGGCCGATAACAGCGTCTCTGCTGACCAGAAAAAAGATCAGATTTGTGATCTTTCCCACACCCCTTGCAGCGCGCTGATTGGTGACAAGTCGCTGACGGTCGCCATCAAGGAATTACCGCTGCGCGCCGAACATGACTTTGCCATCGCTATTACCGGCGGCGATCCGGCCATCAAACCGGTGAAAGCGACACTCGAAGGCAAAGATATGTTTATGGGCACCATTCCGGTGAGCTTTGAAGAAATAGACGGACAGTGGCAGGGGGTAACCCAGGTGGGGAGTTGTACATCACCCGTCATGATTTGGTTGTTAAATATCGAGTGGAGTAATGGTCAACGCCAGCAATTGGCGCTTTCCGTTGCCCGGGAATAACGGCGCAAGGAGCGGGGAGTGGAAAAAATATTTGAAATTTCCCGGCCAGGCGTTACCTTCCCCAAACCATCAGGGAGTGAAGTTCATTTAATCATGATTGAAAAACAACCATTTTATCGCACCCTCAACCAGCAGGCTAAGGCGCTGCTGGAGGGGGAAACCGATCTGATTGCCAATCTGGCCAACCTCTCCGCACTGCTGAATCAGGAGCTGGCGGAGATCAACTGGGTCGGTTTTTATCTGTTGCAGGGCGAGACCCTGGTATTGGGGCCATTTCAGGGCAAACCGGCCTGCGTGCGGATCCCGGTCGGCCGTGGGGTGTGTGGTACGGCAGTGGCAGAGGGGAGAACCCAGCTCATTGACGATGTCCACCAGTTCGATGGTCATATCGCTTGTGATGGCGCGAGCAACTCGGAAATCGTGATCCCGGTGCGCCGTGGTGGCGAGATCATCGGGGTACTCGATATCGACAGTCCGATTTTTAACCGTTTCGACCAGGAAGACCGGATTGGCCTCGAAGAAACGGTGCAAATTTTGGAAAGCATGCTCTAAGTCATTGCTAGATGGTTCGCAAAAGGCCCCAAGCTCTCTATAATGGGGCCTTTGTTGTGCTCGGGACGTGCCCGTGCGTTTATATGAAAGCCAAGGTTATACATGGAAAACACTGAGAAGCTGAAGAACAGTAAAGAGATCGTTGCCTACCTGGTCGAGAAATTCCCGGCCTGCTTCGTTGCTGAAGGAGAGGCCAAGCCGCTCAAGATTGGCATCTTCCAGGATTTGGCCGAGCGTCTTGCTGACGATGCCAGAGTCTCCAAGACCATGCTGCGTTCCGCACTGCGTCAATACACCTCCAGCTGGCGCTACCTGCACGGTCTCAAAGCTGGCCAGGCTCGCGTCGATCTGGAGGGCAACCCGGGCGAGCTGTTGACCGAAGAGCACATCGAGCACGCCAAGCAAGCTCTGAAAGAGAGCAAAGAGCGTGTATTCGCCAGCCGTCGTACCAATACCAAAGAGAAGGATGAGAAGGCCAAGAAGCCTCGTCGTCCTGCTGTGCGCAAAACCGAGAAAGCTGATGTAGCTGCCAAGCCGAAAACTGCCGCCAAGGCACCGGTCGCTGACGCTCCGCTGGTTAAAGTGGATGCCGCTACGCTGAAAGTGGGCCAGGATGTGCGCGTCGTTATGGGTAAATTCCCGGTTCCGGCAACCATCAAGGAAGTAACCAAGGACGATGTACAGGTCCAACTGCAGACCGGCATGATGGTGCGGGTCAAATCAGAGCACTTGGTTCTCTAAGGAGACAAATGTTGAAGCATGGCGTAATTCGTTTTTCCCTCGTTGCCTGTAGCCTGGCGCTTGCCGGGCTTGCACAGGCCATCGAGCCGGTGCTCAAGGAGAGTGATTTGCCTGTGTTGGCTCAAGAGAGCCAACATGCTACGGCCAGCAAGCGAATTACCAATCTGTTTACCCGCTCGCACTACAAACAGTTCAAGCTGGACGATGCCTTTTCCTCCGTGATTTTCGATAAATATCTGGAGAATCTGGACTACAGCCGCAACCTGTTTTTGGCCTCTGATATCAGCCGTTTTGAAAAGTACCGTAACGGTTTTGACACCGACCTCGAAAGAGGTCGTCTGGCTCCCGCCTACGAGATGTTCAACCTGAGTCAGCAGCGGCGTTATGAGCGGTTCGAATACGCCCTCAAACTGCTTGATACTCCTTTCGATTTTACCCAGACCGACAACTATGTGTTTGATCGGGAAGGGGCGGCTTGGCCCAAAGATGAAGCAGAGCTCAACGAGCTGTGGCGTCAGCGGGTCAAGTTCGATGCCCTGAGTCTCAAGCTCAGCGGCAAGGAGTGGCCCGAGATCAAGGAGCTGCTTGGCAAGCGTTACAACAATGCCATCAAGCGGATGTCCCAGACCGAGAGTGAGGATGTCTTCCAGCTCTTCATGAACTCCTTCGCTCGCGCCATCGAACCGCACACCAGTTACCTCTCACCGCGCAGTGCCGATCGTTTCAACACCGAGATGAACCTTTCGCTGGAGGGGATCGGTGCCGTGTTGCAGGCGGAAGATGACTTTACCGTCATCCGTTCTTTGGTGCCCGGTGGCCCGGCTGCCAAATCCAACCACCTCAAACCCGATGACAAGATCACCGGGGTAGGGCAGGAAGATGGCAAGATTGTCGATGTGATCGGCTGGCGTCTCGATGACGTGGTCGAGCTCATCAAGGGGCCCAAGGGGAGCAAGGTCAAGCTTGAAATTCAGCGCGGCAAGGGCGCAACCGCCAAGACCGAGCAGATCGAGCTGACCCGCGACAAGGTGCGCCTTGAAGACAGAGCCGCCAAGTCCAAGGTGATTAACGCCGAAGGCAAGAAGATTGGTGTCATCGAGATCCCGAGTTTCTACGTCAATCTGCATGACGACGTGATCAAGGAGCTCTCCAGCCTCAACAAGCAGAAGATCGATGGTCTGATCATCGATCTGCGCGGTAACGGCGGTGGCGCCCTGACTGAAGCCTCTGCCCTGAGTGGTCTCTTCTTTGGCAGCGGTCCTGTGGTTCAGATCCGTGATCATATGGGCCGTATCACGGTCAACGGTGACGACGATGGCAACGTCTATTACGGCGGTCCCATGTCGGTGCTGATCGACAGATACAGTGCCTCGGCCTCCGAGATCTTTGCTGCCGCCATGCAGGATTATGGGCGAGCCCTGATCCTTGGGGAAAACTCCTTCGGCAAGGGGACAGTGCAGCAGCATCGCAGCCTCGCCAAGGTCTATGACTTCTACGAGCAGCCGCTGGGTCACGTGCAGTACACCATCGCCAAGTTCTACCGGATCAACGGTGGCAGTACCCAGAACAAGGGCGTTGCGCCGGATATCAGCTTCCCTACACCGGTTGCGCCGGAAGAGACGGGTGAAAGCCGTGAGTTCAATGCGCTGCCGTGGGACAAGATAGCCTCTGCCAACTATCAGACTCTGGGCAATTTCACTACTCTGCTGCCCAAGCTGCAGGCGGCTCATGATGCCCGCATCGCCAAGGATCCCGAGTTCGCCTACGTGATGCAAGATATTGCCGACTACAAGGTGGAGAAGGAGAAGAAGTCGGTCTCCCTCAACGAGGCGGAGCGTGTTGCCGAGCAGGCGAAACAGGATGAGCAAGCGCTCAAACGCACCAACGAGCGGCTGGCTCGCCTTGGCAAACCGGCGGTGAAGAGTCTGGACGAACTGCCCGCTGATTTTGAAGCGCCCGATGAGTATCTCATCGAAGCGGCCAATATCACGGCAGATCTGGCCAAGGTCAGCAAACGCAGCTGACAAGGCGACCTCCAATGCACAAGGGCGACTGCGGTCGCCCTTTCTTTTTGTCTGGCGTATCTGACGTAATGCAAATTGTTTGACCCCGCCAGTTGGTTGTGACAGCCTCTTTCTCGCCTTTAACAAGCGTGGAAGCAGACAATAATGACCGATCACTCCCAGGCCATGACGGCCAAATATCGCCAGGATTATCAGGCGCCGCTCTACTGGATCGACACCATCGACCTCGATTTCCAACTGCAGGAGCCGCTGACCCAGGTCACCGCCATCACCCGCATTCGTCGCAACGGCGAGCACAATGCGCCGCTCGTCCTCGATGGTGAGCAGCTGACCCTCAAGAGCGTTGCCATTGATGGCATTCCCTGTGACCACTACGAGCAAGGCGAGAGCACTCTGACCCTGTTCAACCTGCCTGCCGAATGTGTGCTGACCATTGTCACCCTGCTGGATCCGGCCGCCAACACCGCGCTGGAAGGGCTTTACAAGTCTGGCGATGCCTACTGCACCCAGTGTGAAGCGGAGGGCTTTCGTCGCATTACCTATTATCTGGATCGCCCCGACATTCTGGCGCGCTACAGCACCCGCATTACCGCTGACAAAGCCAAATATCCTTTCCTGCTCTCCAATGGCAACAAGGTCGACAGCGGTGATCTGAATGGCAGCCGTCACTTCGTGCAGTGGCAGGATCCTTTCCCCAAACCGAGCTACCTGTTTGCTCTGGTGGCCGGTGATTTCGATGTGGAGCGCAGCCACTACACCACCAAGAGCGGCCGCAAGGTGGCCCTCGAGATCTTCGTCGACAAGGGCAACCTCGATCGCGCCGGTTTTGCCATGGAGAGTCTCATCAACTCCATGCGCTGGGATGAGCAGCGTTTTGGCCTCGAGTATGATCTCGACATCTACATGATCGTTGCGGTGGACTTCTTCAACATGGGCGCCATGGAGAACAAGGGGCTCAACATCTTCAACTCCAAGTTCGTGCTGGCCAATCCGGCCACCGCCACCGACAGCGACTACCACGGTATCGAGCGGGTGATCGGTCATGAGTATTTCCACAACTGGACCGGCAACCGCGTCACCTGTCGAGACTGGTTCCAGCTCAGCCTGAAAGAGGGGCTGACAGTGTTCCGGGATCAGGAGTTCTCCTCCGATCTGGGCTCCCGTGGCGTCAACCGCATCAACAACGTGCGTACCGTGCGTGGCCCGCAGTTTGCCGAAGATGCCGGCCCCATGGCACACCCGATCCGCCCGGATGTGGTGATCGAGATGAACAACTTCTACACCCTGACCGTCTACGAGAAGGGGTCGGAAGTGATCCGCATGATGCATACTCTGCTGGGGGAAGATGCCTTTCAGGCCGGTATGCGCCTCTACTTCGAGCGTCACGACGGCTCGGCCGCTACTTGTGATGATTTCGTGCAGGCGATGGAGGATGCTTCCGGTGTGGATCTCGGTCGTTTCCGTCGCTGGTACAGCCAGTCCGGCACCCCCGAGCTGACCCTTACCGACGAGTATGATGCTGCGAGCGGTATCTATCGCCTCCATGTCAGCCAGCATACCCCGCCGACTCAGGATCAACCGCAGAAGCTGCCGCTGCATATCCCCCTCGATATCGAGCTCTATGACGAGCAGGGTGCCGTCATTCCTCTGCAGTATCAGGGCAAGGCCATCGGCAACGTGCTCGATGTGCTGGAAGCGGAGCAGACCTTCGAATTCGATCAAGTGCCCGTCAAACCGGTTCCTTCTCTGCTTCGGGACTTCTCTGCGCCGGTCAAGCTGCACTATGACTACAGCGACGAAGCGCTCGCCTTCCTGATGCGCTTTGCCCGCAACGAGTTTGCCCGCTGGGATGCGGCCCAGATGCTGATCAACAAAGCGGTCATCGATGGGGTGGCGCGGGTCCAGCACGGGCAGGGGGTTGAGCTCTCCCAAACCCTGCTGGCCGCCTTCGTCGCCATTCTGGACGACAGTGAACTGGATTTGGCCCTCAAGGCGGAGATCCTGGCGCTGCCCGGTGAGGCGACCCTGGCCGAGCTGTTCGAGGTGGCCGATATCGATGCCATCCATCAGGTGCGCGACGCGATCCACACCCGTCTTGCCGAGGCCTTTGGTGCGCGCTTGGCGGCAACCTATCAGAGTCTGCGTCTGAATGGTTATCAGGTGGTGCATGCCGACATGGCTAAACGGGCCCTCAAAGGGGTAGTGCTCGGCTATCTGGCTGCGCTGGATGCGGAGCATGCCGACGCGCTGGTGCGCGAGCAGTATGCAACTGCCGACAACATGACCGATACCCTGGCGGCGCTGCAGGTGGCCAACGGCTATCTGTTGCCATGCCGCGCTGCGCTGCTGGCCGATTTTGAAGGCAAGTGGGCCAAGGATGGACTGGTGCTGGACAACTGGCTGCGGCTGATTGGCAGCAAACCGGCTGCCGATGTGCTGAGTGAAGTGAAACAGGCGATGAGTCACCCCACTTTCAGCATTCGCAATCCGAACCGGTTGCGGGCGCTGATCGGCAGCTTCGCCATGAGCAATCAGGTGCAGTTCCATGCGGTGGATGGCAGCGGTTACCGCTTCCTGACCGATCTGCTGATCGATCTCAACGAGGTGAATCCGCAGGTGGCCTCCCGTCTCATCACTCCGCTTATCCAGTTCAAGCGACTGGATGAGGCGCGCAAGGCCCTGATCCGCGCCGAGCTGACCCGTCTTGCCAACCTTGAGGGGCTGGCACGGGATCTGTTCGAGAAGGTCAGCAAGGCACTACAGCAGTAAGTGTTGACGGGGCAGGGGCGTGAATGCGCCTGCCCCTATTGTGTGATTTGTCGTGTGATCAGGAGCAAGCGTGAAGCAGTTTACTTTTCGGCTCTCATTGAGCAGTGACGAGGTGATGCTGATGTATCAGGGCCATGCCAGACGGCTGGTGGTGCGCAGCGAACAGGGATTGACCCTGGAGCTTGGCATAGAAAAAATACGGCCCTTTGTCGCCATCAATGGTGTGCATGGCTATTTTCGGCTGAAAACCCAGGACGATTACCGCTTTATCAGCCTCGAACGCATAAATTAACAAAAATCGAACAGATTACCGACTGTTTATCTGCTTTGCGTCACTATCCATCCGGTAAACTGGCACAAAGGTAGTGGGAATTTCTGTATTTTTGGTTATTTGCAAAATTTCTCACAGTTTAAGCCGTGATCTGCACCTTGTTTTTAACATCTCGTTAGCACCTTTCCTCGCCTTCCCTTATCCAAGCCATTACACTTCGCAACAACTCTGCACCAGCGGGTAACCAGGGTGGTTGCCTCTGCGTCGGTGGTTAATGTCGTCCGATAAGGAATATAAAAATGGCATTGAAAGACGCCCCTACCTCAGTTCTGCTCGAAAACGTTCTCAGCCTGATCCATCAAAAGTTGCCCAAAAACAGCGCCTCTCTGGTCGAGCGCTTCGTTGCCAAGTTCTACGGCAACATGGCGAGCTCCGATCTGCACGATCGCAATGACAGCGATCTCTACGGTGCGGCCCTGAGCCTGTGGAATGCCCTCAATCAGCGCAGCGGTACCGATCCCTACATCCGGGTCTACAACCCCGAGCTGACCCGTCACGGCTGGCAATCGCCCCATACCATCGTCGAGGTGATCCTGCAGGACTCCCCCTTCCTGGTGGACTCCATCCGGATGGCGCTCAAACGGCTCAATATCACCGCCCACATGATGCTGCACCAACCGCTGCACCTCATTCGTGGTGCGGCTGGAAAGATTGATGCCATTCTGGAGCTCGACAACACCGACGGGCAGACCTCGGTTGAAACGGCCTTCCTTATCGAGATCGATCACCTCACCAGCGAGGAGCTGATGGCCGCGCTGGCTGCCGAGCTCAACTTCGTGGCCGGTGAAGTGGCGCTGGCAGTCGGCGACTGGCAGCCCATGCTGGCCAAGCTCAATGAGATCATCGACGAACTGCCCAAGCGCAAGCACCCGGTCAGCAAGGAGGAGGTGGCCTCCTGCGTTGCCTTCCTCAAATGGGTAGCTGCCCACAACTTTACCCTGATGGGGTATCGCCGTTACGACGTCAAGGCGGTGGAGGGGGATCACGAGATCCTGCCGCAGGCGAGCTCCAGCCTTGGGCTGATGAAGAACTCCATCAAGGAGGTGGGTCAGCGCCTTGGCAACATGCCGGCCAGCGCCCGTCACGCTGCTCTGAGTTCTGACCTGCTGATCCTCACCAAATCCAACAGCAAGTCCCGGGTGCACCGTCCGGCTTATGTGGATTACATCGGCATCAAGCGCTTTGACGAGCATGGCAAGGTGATCGGGGAAGATCGCTTCATCGGCCTCTACGCCTCTTCCATCTACAACACCAGCGCGACCCAGATCCCGCTCATCAGCCATCGTCTCGAACGCATCATGGCTGCCTCCGGTCACGAGAAGGGCTCCCACGCCTACAAGGCGCTGCTGAACGTATTGGAAACCTACCCGCGCGATGAGCTGATCCAGGCCCGCGAAGAGGAGCTGTTGGCCACCGGTCTTGGGGTGCTGGAGATGCAGGAGCGGGACATGCTGCGGCTATTCGTGCGCCGGGATGTCTATGGTCGTTTCTTCTCCTGCATGGTCTATGTCACCAAGGAGCGCTACAACACGGCGCTGCGGATCAAGACCCAGCAAATATTGCAGAAGTATTTTGGCAGCAACGAAGAGGTGGAGTTCAACGTCTACTTCACCGAAGGCGTGCTGGCGCGGACCCACTACATAGTGCGGGTCAACAACAACAACGTGGATGTGGATGTGAACGAAGTACAGAACAACCTGATTGAAGCGGCCCGCAGCTGGGACGACAGACTCGACTCCGTGCTGCTTTCCCACTATGGCGAGGCCCGTGGCAACGAGCTGCGCCGCCGTTTCAGTACTGCATTCCCTCGCGCTTACAAGGAGGATGTGCTGCCTGGCTCTGCCGTGGCCGACATCATGGCGCTCGATAACCTGAGCGAAGCCGAGCCGCTGGGGATGCTGTTTTACCGCGCGCAGGAGGAGGACAACGATCGTCGGGTACGGCTCAAGCTGTTCCACCGCACCGAGCCCATTCACCTCTCCGATGTGCTGCCGATGCTGGAAAACATGGGACTGCGGGTGATCGGCGAGACCCCGTATCAGGTACGCACTCCGGGGGGCGATCTGTTCTGGATCCTCGACTTCTCCATGCTGCTGCATGGCGAGCAGCCCTTTGATCTGGCCCAGAGCCAGCAGCGCTTCCAGCAGGCGTTTGCCGCCATCTGGAACAAGCAGCTGGAAGATGACGGCTTCAACCGGCTGGTGCTGGGGGCGGGTCTCACCGGCCGCCAGGTGTCGGTGCTGCGCGCCTATGCCAAATACATGCGCCAGACCGGCGTCTCCTTCAGCCAGTCCTATATCGAAGAGACCCTGACCCGTTACCCTGATATCGCCCAGCTGCTGTTTACCCTGTTTGAGCAGCGCCTCGACCCGGCTGGCAAGCAGGATGCCAAAGCAGAAGCCAAGTTGCATGAGGAGCTTGCCACCAAGCTGGATCAGGTCGCCAACCTGGACGACGATCGCATCATTCGCCGCTATGTGGAGATGATCGACGCTACCCTGCGCACCAACTACTACCAGCTGGACAAGGCGGGCAACATCAAGCCCTACATCTCCTTCAAACTGGCTCCCTCCAGCATCACCGACATGCCGCTACCGCTGCCGAAATTCGAGATCTTCGTCTACTCGCCGAGGGTGGAAGGGGTGCATCTGCGCTGGGGTAAAGTGGCTCGTGGCGGTCTGCGTTGGTCAGATCGCAAAGAGGACTTCCGCACCGAAGTGCTGGGTCTGGTGAAAGCCCAGCAGGTGAAGAACACCGTCATTGTGCCGGTGGGGGCAAAAGGCGGCTTCTACTGCAAACAGATGCCGGTGGGGGCGCCCCGTGCTGTCATCCAGGAGGAGGGTAAGGCCTGTTATCGCCTGTTTATTCGTGGCCTGCTCGATGTGACCGACAACATCATCGGCGGCGAGGTGATCCCGCCCAAATCCGTGGTGCGTCACGATGAGGATGACTACTACCTGGTAGTCGCCGCAGACAAGGGCACAGCCACCTTCTCGGATATTGCCAACGAGATCAGCCTCGAATACGGTCACTGGCTCGGCGATGCATTCGCCTCCGGCGGCTCGGTCGGTTACGACCACAAGAAGATGGGCATCACCGCCCGTGGTGCCTGGGAGTCGGTCAAGCGGCATTTTCGTGAAATTGGCGTCAACTGCCAGACCACCGACTTCACTTGCGTGGGGATTGGGGACATGGCCGGCGACGTGTTCGGCAACGGCATGTTGCTCTCCGAGCACACCCGGCTGGTGGGCGCGTTCAACCACATGCACATCTTCGTCGACCCCACTCCGGATGCGGCCAAGAGTTTTGTCGAGCGCCAGCGCCTGTTCGATCTGCCGGGCTCCAGCTGGGATGACTACAACCGCGAGCTGATATCACAAGGGGGCGGCATCTTCCTGCGCTCGGCCAAATCCATCAAGCTCAGCCCCGAGATGCAGACACTACTCGGCACCGACAAGGCCAGCATGGCGCCGAACGAGCTCATCAAGGCACTGCTTTGCCTCAATGTCGACCTGCTGTGGAACGGCGGCATCGGCACCTATGTGAAGAGCGCTCGCGAGAGCGATGCCGAGGTGGGCGATCGCAGTAACGATGCTCTGCGGGTCAACGGTCGCGATCTGCGGGCCCGCATTGTGGGTGAGGGGGGCAACCTCGGCTTTACCCAGCTCGGCCGGGTGGAGTACGCCAGTCAGGGCGGTCGCATCAATACCGATTTTACCGACAACGTGGGCGGGGTGGATTGCTCCGACAACGAGGTGAACATCAAGATCCTGCTCAACCAATTGGTGGCGGCAGGGGATCTGACCCTCAAGCAGCGTAACCAGATGCTGTATGAGATGACCGACGACGTGGCGCAGATCGTGATCACCAACGCCTATCGCCAGTCCCAGTCTATCTCGGTCACCAGCTTCCGCGGCTCTGAACAACTGAAAGAGCAGCAGCGCTTTATTCAGGGACTGGAGCGGGAAGGCAAGCTCGATCGTGCGCTGGAGTTCCTCCCCTCTGACGAGGAGCTCTCCGAACGGATGGCGGCAGGGCAGGGACTGACCCGCCCCGAACTGGCGGTGTTGGTGGCCTACGGCAAGATGGTGCTGAAAGAGCAGCTCAACTGCCCGGAAGTGACCGACGAGCCCTTCCTCGCCAACATGCTGGTCACTAGCTTCCCGGCCAAAGTACAGCAGCAGTTTGGTGCACAGCTGGCCGATCACCCGCTACGCGGCGAGATCATCGCTACCCGGGTGGCCAACATGCTGGTTAACGACATGGGGCTCAACTTCGCCAGCCGGATGAAGGACGAGACCGGAGCCTCGGTGGCAGAAGTGGCTTGCTGCTTCGCCATGGCCCGCGAAGTGTTTGGTATGAACCAGCTGTGGCGCGATATCGAAGGGTGCGACAACCTGGTGGATGCCCAGACTCAGCTCGAGCTGATGTTCTACAGCCGCCGCATTGTGCGCCGTGCCACCCGCTGGTTCCTGCGTGCCCGCAATCGCAGCTGGAGCATCAGCGAGAACATCGCCTTCTTCCGTCCGGCGTTCGAGACCTTAGGGAAGCACCTCTACGAGGTGATGGATGAGAGCGAAGTGGCCGAGCATCGTCAGGCTGTTGCCAAGTGGATGGAGAAACAGGTGCCGGAGGCCATTGCCCGTCAGGTCGCCCATATGAGCAGCCTCTTTTCCAGCCTGGATCTGGCGCAGATTGCCGCGGAGCACAAGACCGATATCCTGCGCGCCGCCAATGTCTACTATCGCCTCGGTGCCAAGTTGGATCTGCACTGGTTCCTCGACCAGATTAACCATCAGCCGGTCGGCAACCACTGGCAGGCGATGGCGCGAGCCTCCTTCCGCGAAGATCTGGACTGGCAGCAACGCAGTCTCACTTCTGTGGTACTGGAAGGGTGCAAAGATCAGGGAGAATGCGCTACCATACTGGCCGACTGGATTTCGGAGCATGAGCAACTCTTGTCCCGTTGGACCCATATGTTGGCCGACTTCAAGACCACCAGTACCCACGAGTTCGCCAAGTTCTCGGTGGCCTTGCGAGAGTTGAACCTGCTCCAGTTGAATTGTCGGGCACTTTAATTGCCAGATTAAGGCATGACACCGACATTACACCCAAAGCCCCGGCCAGTTGCCGGGGCTTTCTTTAAGGAGCAAAGATGTTGTACCCCATCGCCAGGCATTTCCTGTTCAAACTCAATCCGGAACAGGCTCACGATCTCTCCATGAAATATTTGCCCCGCCTTCTCGGTACGCCACTCGATTGTTTCTTCCGCCAGAATTTGCCGAAACGCCCCGTCACTGTCATGGGGCTTTCTTTTGCCAATCCGGTGGGATTGGCGGCCGGTCTGGATAAAGATGGTGAGTGCATTGACGCGCTGGGCGCCATGGGATTTGGTTTTATCGAAGTCGGTACCGTCACCCCCAGACCCCAAAGCGGCAATGACAAGCCGCGCCTGTTCCGGGTTATTCCGGCAGAGGGGATCATCAACCGGATGGGATTCAACAACAAGGGTGTGGATCATCTGGTGGCCAAGGTAAAAGAGGCCAAATATCAGGGAGTCATCGGCATTAATATCGGCAAAAACAAAGATACTCCCATCGAACAGGGCAAGGATGATTACCTGATCTGCATGGACAAGGTTTATGATCATGCCGGTTATATTGCCGTCAATATCTCTTCCCCCAACACCCCGGGTTTGCGTTCACTGCAATATGGCGAGGCGCTGGATGAATTGCTGGCCGCCCTCAAGGTGCGTCAGCAAGAGCTGGCCGCCCAATATAAAAAGTATGTGCCGCTGGCGGTTAAAATTGCCCCGGATTTAAGCCTTGAAGAAATAGATCAGGTGGCCGCTTCGCTAGTACGGAATGGTATTGATGGGGTTATCGCCACCAATACCACCCTCGAGCGCGAGATGATTTATGACATGCCCCACGCCGGTGAAGCGGGTGGCCTGAGTGGTCGTCCGCTGCAGCACAAGAGTACCGAGGTGATCCGTCATCTGGCCAAGGCGCTCAATGGTGCTCTGCCAATTATCGGTGTGGGTGGTATTGATAGTGCCATGGCCGCCCGTGAAAAATTGGCCGCCGGTGCCAGTCTGGTACAAATTTATAGCGGCTTTATTTATAAAGGGCCGGGGCTGGTCAAAGAGATTGTGACCAATATTTAAGAAATAGATGGCGGAGCCCTTTATTTGACGTTGCTGATTTCCTGCATATGGAATAAAGTCAACTGGTAATTATCAAGTAAGGGCTCCAACATGTTTATCCAACCGACCGATAGCTGGCAATGGCAGTATGATGCCCAGAATGACCGCCTGATGTTGGACCTGTCTGATAACATGTTATTTGCGACCGAGTATAAGGGGCGACAATTGGTGCCCAGCTCGTTTGCGACCCAGCCTTTTTGTGTCGATGATGCCGCCCTCTATTATCAGTTGATGGATAAAGCAGCCGAACTTGAGTGGAGTATTCCGCATCAGGTTCAGTTGGTGCTTAATGCCATCGCGGTCAGTCGTTTTTATAAACCCCTGATGCCGCAAAGCTGGTTTTTTAGTGAACAACATCCGCAAGTGATCCCGCAAAACGGTGATCTGGTCCTGATGAATACACCCCATGGTAACGGCGAATTTATGGTCATTGAGGCAGGGGAGCAGGCCAGCGTCTGTTTGAACCTCACAGCCGATCTGGTATTGACCACCAGTAAAACTCTGCCGCGTTTCGGGGTGATCAAGGTGATGAATAACCGGATGAAGCCGCGTATTACCGTGACCGAGCAATATCGTCAGGTCAGTTGATATCTTTTCACCAATCTTTTTATCTCTGTGATTACACCGCTGCCTCTTTTTACTGTTGTCACCTCAATCGCGCCTCGTTTCTGATACTTCATTGATCCGCGTACATATTGCCCATTCTCATTGATCTTCATGGTTGTGATCCAGCCTCTCTTGAGGCTTGTTACATCCACTTGCACCTTGTGTTCTAACCCACGCAGTATCTTGGTCTTCCGTGCTGCAAGCATGGTGTCTTCCTCTTGTTTCGTTCTGCTTGCGTAGTGTCTCCCCCTAACTATCAACACATCACTCACTGCAGCGATGTTCTTCATACGACATTTTTTGCTTGAAACGAGAGCTATTCTCACTTACATTTTGTTATAACATAACAAAATGGAGTTGCTATGAAGCCTCATATTCATCCTGATTATTGTTTGGTGCTGTTCCATGACACGGCGGCAGATGCCTTTTTCCTGGTCGGTTCAACCATCAAGAGCGATCGCCGCTATACGTGGCAAGACGGGAAGGAGTATCCCTATGTATCGCTCGATGTTTCCAGCCAGTCGCACTCGTTCTATACCGGCAAGCAGAAGCAGGTTTCTAGTGAGGGAAGTGTTGCCCGTTTCAACAAGCGTTTTGGCGCATTTTCAAGCAAGAAGGAGTCCTGAATGCAGGTCGTCTGTTCACTCAAATCCGCACGGGCGCGTCATCCCGATTGTCAGTTGGTGCGCCGCCGCGGCAAATTGTTCGTGATTTGCAGAAGCAATCCCCGTTTCAAGGCTCGCATGAAGTGAGCCGCTAAATGATGTCTGGCCCCATGATCTCGCCATCGGGTAGTCATGGGGCCTTTTACCTTTATCGCCCCATATCAATCTGTTTCCATCCTGCTGTTTGCGCCGACTTTTGCATGCTCCAGTCCGCCTGATGAGGTATAATGCGGCACTATTTTTATGGGTTCCCCGTGAGCGTGATGAAAGAATTTTTTGCAACCTGCCCCAAAGGGCTGGAAAACCTGTTGGCCATCGAGCTGACCAACCTGGGCGCAGAGCAGGTCCGTGAGACCGTGGCTGGCGTGCATTTCAAAGGCGAACTGGCTATTGGCTACAAGGCCTGTCTGTGGAGCCGTTTCGCCTCCCGCATCGTGCTGGTGCTGTCCGAATTCCAGATGAATGACGACCTGGATCTCTATCTGGGTGCTCACACCATTCCCTGGGAAGAGCACTTCTCCGGTACCTCCACCATTGCCGTGGACTTTACCGGTACCAATCCGGCCATTCGCAATACCCAGTACGGCGCCCTGAAGATCAAGGATGCCATCGTCGATCGCTTCACCAAGCGCGGTCACGTGCGTCCTGACGTGGACAAGAAGTCGCCGGATATTCGCATCATGGCGCACCTGGGCAAGGGCAAGGCCAATATCACGCTGGACTTGTCAGGCCCGGCGCTGCATCAGCGCTTCTATCGTCAGGGCACCGGCGAGGCGCCACTCAAAGAGAACCTGGCCTGCGCCATGATTGCCCGTAGCGGCTGGGCCGGCGAGCCCATGATGGACCCCATGTGCGGTTCCGGTACGCTGCTGGTGGAAGCCGCCTTTATCGCCGCCGACATGGCACCGGCCCTGCGTCGTGAGCGCTTCGGGTTCGATCGCTGGCTGCAGCACGATAGCGAGCTGTGGCAGAGCCTGCTGATGGAGGCTCAGGTACGGGCCAAGCGCGGTATGCAGCGGTGTGAAGTGAAGCTGTTTGGTTGTGATGCCGACAGCCGCGTGCTGCTCAAAGCCCGCGACAACGCCAAAGCCGCCGGCGTGGCCCATCTCATCACTTTCAAACAGGCTGATGTCACCGCGCTGGAAAACCCGCTGCCGATGCCGGCAGTGGAAGGGGAGGCCCGTCAGGTCGGCATGCTGATCTCCAACCCCCCCTATGGCGAGCGTCTTGGCGAGTTCCCGGCACTGCTGGAAGTCCACCAGGCCCTTGGTGATGCCCTGCGTCGCAGCTTCCAGGGCTGGAAAGTCTCCATTCTTTCCGCATCCCCCGAGCTCTTGAGCTGTCTGCGTCTTCGCGCCGACAAGCAATACCGCCTGTTCAACGGCGCCCTCGAGTGTCAGCTGCGCAACTACCAGATTGCACAGGACTCCGTTGCTTCCCAGAAAGAGGTGGCACAGGACTTTGCCAACCGTCTGCGCAAGAATCTGAAGACCCTGGAGAAGTGGGCACAGAAAGAGAACCTCGACTGCTATCGCCTCTACGATGCCGATCTGCCGGAATACAACGCCGCCATCGACCGTTATCAGGACTATCTGGTGGTGCAGGAGTACGCGGCGCCCAAGGACATTCCCGCCCAGAAGACCCGTCAGCGTCTGCTCGACATGGTGCAGGCCGCCATCAAGGTGACCGGCATGGATGGCGAGAAGGTGATCCTGAAAGTGCGCGAGCGTCAGGAAGGCAAACAGCAGTACCAGAAGCTCTCCGAAGAGCAGCACCGGATGGAAGTGCAGGAGTACGGTGCCCGTCTGTGGGTCAACCTCTATGACTATCTCGACACCGGTCTGTTCCTCGACCACCGTCAGACTCGCCGCATGCTGGGTCAGATGGCCAAGGGCAAGCGCTTCCTGAACCTGTTTGCCTACACCGGCAGTGCCACCGTGCACGCTGGGCTCGGCGGTGCCAGCGAAACCACCACGGTGGACATGTCGCGCACCTACCTCAACTGGGCACAAGACAACATGCGCCTCAACTCGCTGGTGGGCCGAGAGCACAAGTTCGTGCAGGCCGACTGCCTGAAGTGGCTCTCCGAGGCGGACGATCAGTACGACCTCATCTTCATCGATCCGCCCACCTTCTCCAACTCCAAGCGGATGGATGAGAGCTTCGACGTGCAGCGCGATCATCTGCTGCTGATGCAGCACCTGAAGCGGCTGCTGGCCGCGGGTGGCACCCTGGTGTTCTCCAACAACAAGCGCCACTTCAAGATGGATCTGGCCGGCCTCGAGGCCATTGGCCTCAAGGCCCAGAACATCACCGGCAAGACCCGGCCCAAGGATTTCGAGCGCAACCAGCATATCCACAACTGCTGGATCATTACCCATGCGGAGGCTGAGGCCTGATGCTGACCCTGTTTCACACCGACGGCTGCCACCTGTGCGAACAGGCGTGGGCGCTGGTGGAGCAGGCCGGTCTTGCGGCCGATACTCGCCAGTGCGACATCATGGATGATGCGCAGTGGCTGGCAACCTATCGGGTCCGTATCCCGGTATTGCGGGATGAAACGGGGCGTGAACTGGGTTGGCCCTTCACCCTGGCTGAGCTGCAAGCGTGGCTTGCCAGGCAGGGGTGAGCGGACGATTTGACGATGAAACGGGGGGAGAGCCAGTCTGCCACCCGTTTTTTCATTAGCAATAAGGAACAAGAATGGCTCTTTTGACATTGCACGGCGCGTCGTTGTCGTTCAGTGATTTTCCGCTGCTCGATCAGGCCGAGCTCACCATCGAGCGGGGCGAGCGCCTCTGCCTGGTGGGGCGCAACGGGGCGGGCAAGTCCACCCTGATGAAGGTCATCGCCGGCGAACTGCCGCTAGATGACGGCCGTCTGGTGCTGCAACAAGATTTGAAAGTGACTCGTCTTGAGCAGGATCCCCCCGCGTCGAGCGAGCTCACCGTGTTTGACTACGCCGCCGAAGGGCTGGCCGGGGTAGGGGAGCTGCTCAAGCAGTATCACCATATCTCTATGGAACTGGCACACGATGCCTCCGATGCCAACATCCGCAAGATGAGTCAGCTGCAGGAGCAGCTCGACTACCAGAATGGTTGGCAGTTCGAGACTCGCATCAACCAGGTGCTGACCCTGCTCGGTCTGGATCCCGACGTGACCCTCGACAGCCTCTCCGGCGGCTGGCTGCGCAAGGTGGCACTGGCCCGCGCGCTGGCCTGCGATCCGGATCTGTTGCTGCTGGACGAGCCGACCAACCACCTGGACATCGATGCCATCAACTGGCTGGAAGAGTTCCTCAAGGATTTTCGCGGCGCCATCGTCTTCATCTCCCACGACCGGGAGTTCATCCACAAGCTGGCGACCCGGATCATCGATCTGGACCGCGGTGTGATCACCTCCTGGCCCGGCAACTACGACGAGTACCTGCAGGGGAAAGAGGAGTGGTTGCGGGTCGAAGAGCTCAAGAACGCCGAATTCGATCGCAAGCTGGCCCAGGAAGAGGTGTGGGTACGCCAGGGGATCAAGGCCCGTCGTACCCGCAATGAGGGGCGAGTGCGCGCCCTCAAGGCGATGCGGATGGAGCGGACCCAGCGCCGTGAACTGCAGGGCAAGGCCAAGCTGCAGCTGGATGAGGCAAGCCGATCCGGCAAGCTGGTATTTGAGAGTGAAGGCCTGGGGCTGGACTTTGGTGATCGCACCCTGTTCCAGGGGCTGGATCTGCAGGTGCTGCGCGGCGACAAGATTGCGCTGGTCGGCCCCAACGGCTGCGGCAAGTCGACGCTCATCAAGCTGCTGCTCGGCCAGTTGAGCCCAAGTCGTGGCACGGTCAAGGGGGGCACCAATCTGGAAGTGGCCTACTTCGATCAGTACCGTGAGCAGCTCGACCCCGAGAAGACGGTGGTGGACAACGTCGGGGAGGGCAAGCAGGAAGTGATGGTGCGCGGCCGCTCCCGCCACATTCTCGGTTACCTGCAGGACTTTCTGTTTGAACCAAAACGGGCACGCACCCCGGTGAAAGCCTTGTCAGGGGGCGAAAAAAACCGTTTACTGTTGGCCAAATTGTTCTTGAAGCCCAGTAATTTACTGATCCTCGATGAACCAACCAACGACCTGGATGTCGAAACGCTGGAATTGCTGGAAGAGCTGCTGGCGGACTACCCCGGCACCCTGTTGCTGGTGAGCCACGATCGTCGTTTCATCGACAATACCGTGACCGGTTGCTGGTTGTTTGAAGGGGACGGGCAGATCAGCGATTATGTGGGCGGTTACGCCGACATGATGGCCACCCGCGCTCAACAACAGGCACAGCAGTCTGCGCAGCAAGTCGCCAAACAGGCGCAGAGCAAAACGCCAGAGCCTGTCGTGGCGCCGGCGCCTGCTGCCACAAAAGCCAAAAAGCTCTCTTACAAGTTGCAGCTGGAGCTGGATAATCTACCCGCTCGACTGGAACAGCTGGAGGCAGAGCTGGATACCCTGCAGACCGAGATCAACCACCCCGGTTTCTTCTCCCTGCCAAGCGAGCAGACCCAGCCCAAACTGGCCGCATTGAGTGCCGCCGAGACGGCGCTGGAGGAGGCATTTGCTCGTTGGGAAGAGCTGGAAGGACTCAAAAATCAGGAGTGAGTTCCCTGTAATTAAAACTTAATCCAGTTCAGTGCCTTGTGTCACATAGCCCGGTTAGGGTGGAAGTTTTTGTTTGACCGAGTGCGCTCGCAGGAGTAAAGATGAAAGCGACCGATGCAGAATTGGTCGCTTTTTTTGTTCCACGAAGAGGGTCGTAGATGATGAAGAGACAGAAGCGGGACCGTCTGGAAAGAGCTCGTGCTCGTGGTTATCAGGCTGGCGTGGTCGGCAAACAGAAAGAAGCGTGTCCGTATCAATGCCTGGATGCCCGAGGGCATTGGCTTGGTGGTTGGCGTGACGCCATGGAAGGGCGGGGCTCAGGCCTCTTCATGAAGTAGCAGGTACTTCATCACTCATTACAAAAGGAAAGGGGCCGTTGTGGCCCCTTTGCGTTAATGCTGTTTTACCACCAATCAGAGAGATCAGAATGCGGTGGTATCTTTGAACAGGCCCACTTTCAGGTCGGTGGCGCTGTAGATCGGACGGCCGTCGACTTCGACCACACCATCAGCAATTCCCATCACCAGCTTGCGGTTGATGACCCGCTTGAAGGTGATCTTGTAGGTCACTTTCTTGGCGGTCGGCAGGATCTGGCCGGTGAATTTCACTTCACCCACGCCCAGAGCACGACCCTTGCCAGGACCGCCTTTCCAGCCTAGGAAGAAGCCAACCAGCTGCCACATGGCGTCCAGACCGAGACAGCCAGGCATCACGGGATCGCCGGGGAAGTGACAATCGAAGAACCAGAGATCAGGGGTAATGTCGAGCTCTGCGAGGATCTCTCCCTTGCCGTGCTCGCCGCCGTGGTCATTAATCTTGACGATGCGATCCATCATCAACATGTTGGGGGCGGGCAGCTGACTGTTACCCTCACCAAACAGTTCGCCACGGCTGCAAGCCAGCAGCTCCTCACGGGTAAAAGAGTTCTTGCCCTGTTCGCACAGGGAAAGGCGGGCTTCCATGGTTGGATTGTCTACGGTCACACTGAGTTTCCTTCAAATGAATAAAGCTGCGTCAATCTAGCGTACAGTTGTTAGCTAAACAACTCCGATCACTTCATTAACGGCCCAACCAGCGCTCCAGCAGCGAGCGTATTAGCCCGGCTTTTGCTGTGGTGCCGTTCAGTTCATCCAGACGCTCCTGAATACGGCCAAACAAGGTGTCAGGCATATCAGGCTCACCGGCCACACAACCGGTCAGTAGCTCGATGGCCTCTTCAACATGGTCCACCGGATGGATGTGGAACTGGCCTGCTTCGACCGCTGCGATCACTTCATCAGAAAGGTTTAACTGCTGCACATTGGTGCCTGGCAGAATAATCCCTTGTTTGCCGGTAAGTCCGTGGATCTTGCATACCCGGAAGAAGCCTTCAATCTTCTCGTTTACACCACCAACGGCCTGCACATTGCCAAACTGATCGACCGCGCCGGTCACGGCAAAGTGCTGATAGATAGGCTGGCGGGCGAGGGCAGAGAGCAGGGCACACAGGCCGGTTAGGGAGGCACTGTCGCCATCGATTTCGTGGTAAGACTGTTCGAATACCAGATTGGCCGACAGAGGGGAGGGGTTCTCGGCACCGAACTTGTTGGAGAGGTAGCCGTGAATGATCATCATCGCCTTGGCATGAATATGGCCAGCCAGTTCAGCCTTGCGCTCGATATCCGCCACGTCGCCATCACCCAAGTGAACAGTGGCGGTCAGGCGTACCGGTTCGCCAAAGTCATATGGGTGACCGGAGACCTGAATGACGGAGAGACCATTAATTTGGCCAATCTCTTCACCATCAGTCTGCAGCAGGATCTGGCCGTCGATGACGCCCTGATCGGACTGCTCAACCAGATAGTTGAGGCGATAATCCTGCTCCTCCAGCGCACCACGAATGTGCTCGTCGGTGACCTCTTCCGCTTCCAGCTCCCGTGCCAGACTGTCAGCCATCCTCATGATGGCGGAGAGTTGTACCGCGGAGAGAGAGAGCCACTCCTGGTGATCACAGAGTCTGCTGGCATGGCGGCAGAGTGCGACAAGGGCTGCCGGTGTGAAATCCAGCAAGTTCCAGCGTTCGCGTAACCAGGCCAGATACTGCAGAAACTCCTGCAGGTCTTCCTCTATGTTTACTTCAGATACCAGGTCGGCGCGCAGGAATATACGCTCTGACATGTCACGATCCAGCATCTGGAACTCAGCCACGTCCAGTCGGTCACCCACCAGGATCAGCTTGAGCTTGATGGGGGTCGCTTCAGGTGCAAAGAAGGGGGTTAGTGTCTTGCCTTCCTGATAGGCGTTCCAGTCCAGCTCGCCTTTTTGCATAGCATTTTTGAGCTTAAACCAAAGATGAGGCTGGTCGAGCAGCTCATCCAGTTGAAGAATAAGGTAGCCACCATTGGCCTGACGTAGCAAACCTGGTTCCAGCAAGTGCTGATTCGCGTAGACAGAACCCTGTTCTGTCTGATAGTTGATGGAACCAAACAGGGTATCCCAGTTGAGATCACGACCGTAAATTACCGGTGCTTCCTGCTCTTCGTGATGAATAAGCAGGTTGATCAGCACCGGATGCTGAAACTCCAGTCCCAATGCCACATGGGCCGCCAGATCCGAGAGAAAGTCATCGATCTTTGGATCGTTGTTTTGCTTGCGCATGATGCGGGTTACGATTCGCTCGGCATCGAGATGGTGGCTAAGCAACTTGAGTAGCTCGCCAACCATTTCGCAAAACTCAACGCCAGTACCGGGTTGCAGTCGCAGCCAGATAGGTTTGAACGGGTTGTTGAGATTCTCGGTATAGCAGAGGTCGAACAGATCGCCATCCTTACCATTGGAGTCGGCAATCAGAGTGCGGCACACATCTTCATAATCGGCACCGGGGAAACCGTTGAGCAGCATAACCGGGCAATCACCATCAAAACTGGCCAGACGTTTGATACCGGAGATTGCTCTGGGTTGCAGAGCGGCAAAGGGGATGGGCTCAAGCTCACAAAGCCTGGGGAACTGTTCAATCGCAAAAGCGGGTTTTAATTGTTCTGATGTTAATTCAGCCACTTAAGACATCCGGTCGAAGATAGGATCAATTGTTGCCATTATACACAGTTCAATAAGCGGTGACAGGAAACAAGATACTATATTTAACATAATATGCATTATGCGCAGTGATGGGGTTCTACGTTTTGGAGTTATTTCCGATGAAACACAGCCGTCGCCCACAGGATCGACTCTTGCTGGATGCATTAACCGCCGGTGTCGATCTGTTGACACCACTGCGGCGCCATCGGTTTCGGCAGCTAGATATCAGTGTGCCCGATGACCACCAGTTGCTGTGGTTCGACGTGTTCCCGTTGGCCGGTGCGTTGGTGTTGATTCATAAGGACACCCCGTTGTGGATCTGCCGCTGGCAGTTGGTCAACCGTGTGGCGGTTATCCACGACTGGCGGGCCTTTTGGTACACCCATCAACAGGATTTTGCCCATCTGCCGCTGGAGGCGATTTGTTGGCTATCCAGTCGTTACCAGGTTAAATGGGATTCGCCCAGTGGCAGGTACTTTTGGCAGCGCTGCCTGCGGGAGGCCCGCGCCCGTGGCCTGTCGGTGAACGCTAGTGCTATAGGCCAGCCCTAAACATTGCTCACCGGGTTGAATGGCTCAGGCATGATCGATTGGCGCGACCTCGCGGCGTGCAGCATGGAGCTCGTCGGACATTTCCCCTGGGCTGATGCGCCGCACCACATCCACAGGCCAGGCGCTGCCGGTTTGCAGGACGCTGATGATCTCGGTCATTTCTGGGTGAGACATGTTGAAGGTCAAAAATAACAGAGTCTTTACAAATTATGCCGATAACCCCATTTATCGGCATCTCTGTGAGAGATAACATTGAGTGAATTTAACCACTACGGCGACACAACTCCGGTCAATGCGATCCATGATGAAGAACCATCTTGATACCTTGCAGCCAAATGCAGAAGAACCTCACCTAAAGCAGGCAATGCATCGTGCTTGGTGCCATAGCGTTGGCAATAGAATTGGCTAGTTCACCAACTGCTCATTTAGCTGTACCCGAACATGTCTTGGGACCATGTCCCCTCCCCTTAGTCGATATTTTGAAACCACAAATGTCCCATCTTGAGACAAGAGTCCACTATTAGAGGCTGTCTTGACCTAGTTAAAGTAGTCGCCTTAATGGGTGGACAGATCCCCTGCCCTTACTCAAAATGCTAAAAATGCAAATTTCCCGTATTGAATAGTTCAACTTACAACAGTGCCGGATCATCAATGCCCTTGATGCAATAAGCGCTCCCTTCCCTCTTGGTTTCCGTGACTTTTATAATGGTGAATTTAACGTAACCATTCATATATTTACGTTAGGTGGCGTCTGGCTCCTGAGAGTTTTCGGTAGCCCACGACGATGACCATTCGTATAAGTCATCAAATCACCTTTTTAGACCTCAATGCACTCCACAGAGAGAATGAAAAAGACCCGCCTTTTGCGAGACGGGTCTTGTTCTTTCATTCCGGCTGATCAGGCTATTAGCCAATGTTTGCGTTTGGGTATGGGCGTTCGCGGATGGGATATGTGGACATTGCTGCACATATCCATGATTAACCTCTTCAGTTCATTCATATCGACAGAGTGAAGTGTTAACGACCAGAATGCTCTCGCCTGGCTGTAGTGCATGCCGTTGGTATAGAGCAGGGTGTCATTTTCAAAACGAAGTTGGCTACAGGGTGCCTCCATCTGCAATCCTGTTTCGGGAAACCAGATATTCAACGTGCCTGAGGGGATAAGGGTAAATTGCGCCATCAGATCGCCTTGTCCGACAATCTTGTAGGTCTTCTTGATAATGTCTATCGGCATAGGGGGTTGTCTCGATGTTTGAGCAAGCGATTTGGTTATTTTTCTCTCTGATACGGAATAAATATTGATCCCGCGGATGGCTACCTGCTCGTTCTTAACAGCCCTGCTGTTCCCTGAACCGGTTGCTATCCAGAGAAGTACAAAATAACGGCACCAGCTTGAATGAGACCTTAATGAATCACTTTTTTAGGTCACGATGCTCACCCGCCCTTTGAACGATTATCTCTCGTTTGTTGGCTCAATCTGTCTAGCGGTTTTTGTTGCGCGCTCTCATGTCGTTCACTGTTGCTGGTGTGCAGGTATTTCGAAGTGGTGTCGATGCTGTCATGTCCTGCATCGGCTTGTACGTGGGAAAGCGGTCTCCCATGCAGATTGATGTCATGGGTGATCCCGGTATGGCGGATCGCATGGGGAGATAGTTGCCGCATTTCGGCTGCATCCTGGGCAAATCCATCCTGCTCTGCCAATTCTGCCCCTTTACCGATGATCACCATGATCAAATCCCGTAACTGGCGAATGCCGAGGTTGGCGTTGATCTCCCCCTGCTCGCGGCCGTGGGCTGCCGCTTTATGACGAACGAACAGTGGCGTCTGTTCATCCGGTGTCGGCAAGGGAGAGAGACCGAGGAAACGGCGGTAGCGCTCGAGTGCCGCCAGCAGCGCTTGGGATACCGCTACGGTACGCCGTTTGCCCCCTTTGCTTTGCGGAATAAAGTAGCCCCAGACGCCGGTTTTGCGATCCCGCCTGAACTGCCCCATCACAGGGGTAAAGCCCGGCCGGGCCGCCACCTCAGAGATCCGCAGATAGCAGGCATACATCAGAATGATGAGAAAACGGCTGCGCTCGTGCTGCTCCGGATGGTCGTTGGCAAGGGTATCGGCGGCCTGCATCACGTATGACCACTGCAACTCGCTGAAGACCTGCACCTGATCATTGGCCTCCAACTGTTGCGGCCGTTTGACCCGCTGCAGTAGCAGAGCGGGATTCCTGTCCATGTACTCCTCCTGGATCAGAAACTGGAAGAAGGCCGACAAGATGGCGAGCTTGGTCTTCATCGCCTGCTCGCTCAGGCGATAGGGCAAGGTGCGGCCCAGCTCCCGCTTGCCGAGAAACGGTCGCCATTGCGGGTTGGGCAACCGCTCTCCCCACTCCTTGTCGAGGACAAACTGCGCCACGTTGCGATAGGCGATCAACTCGTCAGGGGGCGACTGACAGTAGTCGAGATAGCGGATCATGATGCGGCGAGTGAGATCTTTCGGGCTGATGGCCGTCTCGTGAAAGCACCAGTGCAAAAAAGTGGTCAGTTCGCTGCGATAGGTTTTGTAGTTGTTTTCGCTGTTGCGCTGTTCCAGCAGCCAATCGACCGCCAGTTCGTAAACCAGACCGGCATCGGGTACATCGTTGAGGCTGAGGTTGGCAAGGTACTGATTGACCTGTGGGTTACCGGCTTCCAGATAGATAAGGCTGTCAAACAGCGGCATGGCTGGCGGCAAGGATAATGGTTGTTGAGTCATGGTGTTGCTTGTTGATGCTGAGATGAGTCGATATGAGCCTGTGAGCCGAGTTGCTAGAAAAGGGCTCGTGATAGATGAATGCGGCTTCAATTGGGATTGGTACTGCCTCTTGTTGTTGCTGATTAAGGTAACCGGGAGCGATCTGGATAACGTTCTCTCCACTGTTTGCTCATTATTTCCTCATAGACCTGGCTGGTGTCGCTCAGTGGTGCACGCTATTCAGTTATGCATTGGATATGCACCTTTGTTAGAAAATTCTCGGGGTAAATAGCCGTAAATATGGTTTTAAATGCAAATAAAATGAATGCGGCGAGCTGTTTATCCCGAGAAATAGCAGGTCTGTGCAATCAGGCCACCTGTTTGAGTGGCTTATCCTTGCGCTTGGCTGCTGGGGCCTCTTCCTCTTTCGTGCCTGCCTGAACCTTGCCGCCGCGCAGCAGGGTTTGCAGCACATCGCGCTGTTCTGCCAGGTAGAATGCCAGACTCTCTTGCTGCTCTGGTGCCAGCTCGATCGGGGCGCCAGCCAACAGGGTCATCAACTCATCGGCCGTATCCAGCAGCTTGTCATAGGCATCGGCCTCTTTTTTGCTGGCAAAGGTCATTTTTTCCACTCCCCCACGAACAACCACATATTTGATCTCGACAGCCATGATGGCCTCCTCTTGGTGATGATGGATAGAGTATATGTATGGATATACAGTATTGCAAATAACCTCACCGGAAAAGAGTTCGCCGGGGTTTAGCGACAAAAGCCGCGCTGGATCAAGCTGTCTCAAAGTGTCATTTGACTTCCACGCCAGACTGGTCGGATCATGGCCTTATGACGATCGTACGACACCTGTTTATTCTGCTGATGGTAGAGGCGCTGCTCCTCGGGAGTATCGCCCATTTGGTCGTGGGACTCCCCTGGTTGCTGACCCTGCTGTTTGTGGTGTTTGCCCTGCTTGGGTTGCGTTGTCTGGTGGTGCTCGGCAGCTGGCTGTTTACCCGCTTCTACCCCTCCCCGGCTATCGGCCCTTGGCGCAGGGTGAAGATGATGGCGCAGGAGATGCTGGCCTACCTTTACACTTTCACCTTGTTGCTACCGTTCGAGCCTTTGCTGATGGCACCCGATCGGCTGCGTCCATGCCAGCGCCCCGTATTGTTGGTGCATGGTTACGGTTGCAGTCGCGGGATCTGGCGCACCCAGCGCGCCCGATTGGAAGCCTCAGGCCATGTGGTCGCCACTATTACCCTGATGCCACCATTTGGTCATATCGATGAGATGGTGCCGCTGCTGGCCACCCGGATTGACGATGTGCTGGCGCAGACCGGGGCTGACAAGCTGGTGTTGGTCAGTCACAGCATGGGGGGGCTGGTCTGCCGCGACTATCTGGCTATTCATGGTGGTGACAAGGTCGCGCGCCTGATCACGCTGGCTACGCCTCATCAGGGCAGTCAGCTGGCCGCCCTTGGGCTTGGGGCCAATGCCCGTGAGATGGAGCCCGGTTCCGGCTGGTTGCAGCGTTTTGCCTCTGTGCCGCTTTGCGTGCCCGGCATCTCGGTGCGCACCAGTCACGACAATGTGGTGATGCCGCAAGAGCGGCAACGATTGGTGGGAATGGAAGATATCGAGTTGCCTGCCATTGGCCATCTCTCTCTGCTCTACTCCCATCGCACGACTGATCTGCTGCTTGATCTGTTGTCCCGAGTCTGACCCTCCTTATTCGTCCTTCAACTGTTATTCCAAATAAAACAGGGGCCTGATTGCTCAGGCCCCTGTTGATCTCTTTATCGCATCAACTGGTTAGAAGTGTATCCCCTTGATCAGGGTCGAGACGGCAACCTGATCGGCGGTGGCCTTGGACTTGTCGCCATCCTTGGGATCGGCAAAGGTGCGGAAGCTGGTGTTCATGATGACCTGGGCGACGCGCGGTGCCAGAGCGTGAACCACCTGACCAAATACCCCGAGGCGAGTAGCCAGACGAACGTGCTTGTTGATGATGGTATCGCACACCAGATCGGCCGCCTCTTCCGGCGTCATCATCGGCACCTGCTCATAAACCTTGGTCGGCGCGACCATCGGCGTTTTCACCAGCGGCATATTGATGATGGAGAAGCTCACCCCTTTATCGGCAAACTCGGAGGCGGCGGTACGCACCCAGGCATCGAGGGCCGATTTGGAGGCAACATAGGCGGAGAAGCGCGGCGCATTGGTCAACACCCCGATGGAGGAGATGTTGATGATGTGCCCTTTTTTCTTCTCAATCATGGTGGGCAGCACCCCCATGATCACCTTGAGCGCACCAAAGTAGTTGAGCTGCATGGTGCGCTCCAGATCGTGGAAGCGATCGAAGGAGTCCTCGATGGAGCGGCGGATGGAGCGGCCGGCATTGTTGACCAGAATATCGACGCCACCGTGATCGGCCACGATGCGAGCGGTGATCTCCTCGGCCTGCGCCAGATTGGAGAGATCCCCCTGATAGATCTCGATGGTCAGCCCCAGCTCGGCAAACTCAGCTTTAGTCTCGGCAATCTTCTGTTCGTCGCGGGCGATGGTAACGACGTTGGCCCCCGCCCCCGCCAGCTTGCGCGCGGTTGCACGGCCAATACCTGAGGTGGCCCCGGTCACCAGCACCACCTTGCCTTCTACCCGACCACGCAGGGAGCGATCGATGAAGAGCTCCGGGTCGAGGTGGCGCTCCCAGTAATCCCATAACCGCCAGGCGTAGCTGTGCAGCGGTGGCACTTCGATGCCTGTCCCTTTCAGTACCCGCTGGGTTTCGCGACTGTCGAAACGGGTGGGGTAGCTGATAAGGCGGAACACATCCTTGGGCAGACCCAGATCGGCGATGGCGGCATCGCGGATGCGGCGCACTGGCGCCATGGTCATCAGCATGGCGGTCAGGTGGCGGGGAATAAAGTTAAAGAGAGAGGCGTTGATGCGGATCGCAGGCTCTGGCGCATGGGCGGCGCGGGAGAAGGTACTCAGCATGTCGCCAACCCGCATCGGGTTGGGGTCGGTCAGGTGGAAGGTCTTGTTCTCCTCGCCCTCTTGATGGGCGATATGCACCATGGCATCGACCACGAAGTTGACCGGCACGATATTGATGCGCCCGCCCTCAACCCCGATGGCTGGCATCCAGGGCGGCAGCAGACGACGCAGTTTCTGAATGGTCTTGAAGAAGTAGTAAGGGCCGTCGATCTTGTCCATCTCGCCGGTATTGGAGTCACCGACAACGATCCCCGGTCGATAGACTCGCCACGGAACTGTGCACTCATTGCGCACAATCCCTTCCGCTTCGTGCTTGGTCTGGAAGTAAGGCATGTCGAGGTGTTCGGCCTCATCGAACATGTCCTCGCGAAACAGACCGTCAAACAGGCCCGCTGCAGCGATGGAGCTGCAGTGGTGGAACTGCCCCGCCCCCAGCCGCTCGGCAAGTTGAACAGCATGACGGGTCCCTTCGGTGTTGACCTGCTGCTGGATCCCTGCCTTGGCGTTGAGGTCATAGATGGCAGCCAGATGGAAGAAGTGGTCGATCTTGCCGATCAACTGCTCCTGTATCTCGACCGATACCCCCAGCAGCGGTTGCGTCATGTCGCCAAAAACCGGGACTGCGCGCGATTCATCCACATTCCAGAATGCAAATAACTCCGGCAATTTATCCTGATGAGAGGCGCGCATCAGAAAATAGACGATACAGTCGGGATGCTGTTGGAATAACTTTTTGATCAATCGACGCCCGATAAAACCACTACCGCCAGTAATGAAATAGTTCATAAAGAGAATCCTGCTACTGATTAGGGTGTTACTAGGTTGTTAGATATATCACGATTCATATGGGAATCCGCAATTTGATTGTCGGTTCGTGAGCAAACCCTAATTTCGGTGGTGTGCCTGTTCCGTTATTAGGTAGAACCCTCTATTTTTTGTCCCTAGACTGAAGTTGAAAAATCAGTAATGCCACAACCCGATTGCAGTTTCGTTGTCGCCATTACATTTATCTGTCGTTATTCAAGGAGAAGATCATGGCTAAGAAATTGAAAGCGCTGGCAGGGTCAGTGACCGACAACCAACTCACCTCCACCATCAAGGAGTCCACCCAGCAGATCTGGTTGGCGGGTCTGGGTGCCTATGCCAAAGCACAGGAAGAGGGTGGCAAGATCTTTGAAGCCCTGGTGCAGGAAGGTGAAGCGCTGCAAGCAAAAACCCGTCAGAGCGCAGATGAGAAGATTGCCGCTGTGACCGACAAGACCGCCAATACCTGGGGTCGTCTGGAGCAGGTGTTTGAAGATCGCGTGGCCCGCGCTGTGGCCAGCCTCGGCATTCCGACCCGCAAGGATATCGACAAGCTATCCAAGCGCATGGCCGAGCTGACCGATGTGGTCCAGCAACTGCTGGATGCACAGGAAGAGGAGGCCCCTGCCGCTGAAGCCAAACCGGCTGCCGCCAAAAAGCCCGCTGCCCGCAAGCCTCCGGTAAAGAAGGCACCGGTAGCCAAGGCTAAAGAGGCCGTAGTTGAGCAGGCCGCCGATCTCCTCTCCGCTGCGGAAGATGCGGTGAAAGAGGTGAAAGCCAAAGCAGAGAGCGTCCTGCCCTGATCCCTCGCGGTGACGGAAGGTGATTGATACCGGCCCATGCCCTGTGCTGGGCCGGTCTTGTCATGGTGAATGTCATGGATAGAGAGGCGACGCTATGAGTACCATCGCAATTGCCCTTGCTGGCGGCGGGCCGCTCGGCGGCATCTACGAGATCGGTGCCTGCGCTGCCCTCTCTGACAGCATCAACGGCCTGCGCCTTGACCATGCCGATATCTATGTCGGCGTCAGTTCGGGGGCCGTGGTGGCCTCGGCGCTGGCCAACGGCATCTCGCCGGCTAAGCTGGTGCGGATCCTGCTCAGCGATGATTCGGGGGAGATGTTTGACCCGGCCACCTTGCTGCGCCCCGCCTTTCGTGAATATGCCGACCGCCTGACCTCGATCCCGCCGCTGGCGTGGCAGAGCCTGACCTACTATCTGGCGGCGCCCTGGAAGCGCAGCCTGTTTGAATCGCTGCAGGGGCTCTCCAAGGCCATTCCGACCGGACTGTTCGACAACCGCGGGGTGGATCGCACCCTGACCCAGTTTTTCTCTCGTCCCGGCCGCAGCAACGATTTTCGCCAGCTGCGCAGCCGACTATTTGTGGTTGCTACCGAACTCGATACCGGCCATCCGGTCGCCTTCGGCAGCCCGGGGCTCGATGACGTGCCTATCTCGGCGGCGGTACAGGCGTCAGCCGCCCTGCCCGGCCTCTTTCCCCCTTCATTGATCAACGGTCGTTACTATGTGGACGGGGCGCTGATCAAGACTCTGCACGCTTCGGTAGCGCTGGAAGAGGGGGCGGATCTGGTGTTCTGCATCAATCCGCTGGTGCCCTATGATGCGGACATGGCCGCCGGCGCGCCCACCAATCTGGTGGACAGCGGTCTGCCGGTGGTGCTGGCCCAGACCTTTCGCGCCATCATCCACTCCCGCATGCATGTGGGGATGGATCGCTACAAACACCAATATCCCGACGCCGACGCCTTGCTGTTTGAGCCCTCTTCTGCCGATGGCGAGATGTTCTTCACCAATGTGTTCAGTTATCGGGATCGCCGCCGCCTCTGCGAGCACGCTTACCAGCATACCCGCCGCGATCTCTGGCAGCGCCGTGACGAGCTGGCGCCGATGCTGGCCAAGCATGGCCTCGAACTCAATCTGGCCGCGCTGGCCGATGAAGATCGCACCCTGTTGGCCCCCGGCATTGGCTCGGTCGCCGCCCTCGACAAGTCGCTGGAGCAGTTGCAGCACTGGCTTGCCAAACGCTATCGCCACGGCGTGCGCCGTTCATCACCAAAGGAGTAGCATGGATCGCAAACCCAAACGCCGTACCCGGGAGCGGATCCTGACCACTGCCCTCGCCTGCTTCAATCGACAAGGGGAACCCAGCATCACCACCTCGGCCATTGCGGCCGAGATGGAGATCAGCCAGGGCAATCTCTACTACCACTTCCACAACAAGGAGGAGATCGTCAACGCCCTGTTCTGCGAATTTGAACAGCAGATGGATCGCCTGCTGGAGGCGGTCAGCACCCCGTCCGATGAGCCCGAAGATATCTGGCTCTTTCTCCACCTGATGTTTGAAGCCATCTGGCAGTACCGTTTCCTTTACTACGATATCGCGACCCTGATGAGTGGTTATCATCAGGTGGAACAGCGCTTTTCCGCCCTGCTGCGCCGCAAGGAGCAGACCGCCATCGCCATTTGCAACCATCTGCATACGGTCGGGCTGATGGAGGGCACGACGCAACAGATGCGCACGCTGGCGGCCAATGTGGCGCTGGTGGGCACATTCTGGATCTCTTACCAGCGGGCACTGCACCCCAAGGCGGACGCCGATATCGCCCTCGGCGTCTTTCAGGTGATGCAACTGGTCGCACCCTATTTACGGGCCGATGCCCGCGCTCATCTGGGCGCCCTCGCCCACCACTACACCGACAAGGTTTGATTCACATGCTACAGGGAGAACAAGCATGACCACTTCACAACTCGAATTTGTCCCCTTCCCCTACGCGGATGCGGCCTATGAGTATGCTGGCCAGAAGCTGGCGGACAACTGGGAGCGTCTCCATCAGGGGGATGCCGAACCCTGGCCCGAGGATGAGCAGGTACAGGATGCCTGGCGGGCCTATCATGCCGGGGATTTTGCCCGGGCCGTCGCCCTTGGCGAAGCGGCCGGTGAGGCGGGCCTCAATGTGGCAAACAAGGCACTGGTGATCCACGCCAGCTATCTGCTGGAAGACAAGTATGCCAAGCGCGCCGCCTTCGAGCGGGCGGCCAGCCATGCCGAGAAGCTGCAAAAGCGTCAGCCCAAGAACGCCAACGCCTGGTATTTCCACGCGCTGGCCCTCGGGCGCTACAGCCAGGTGATCTCCATCTCCAAGGCCCTCTCGCAAGGCATTGGCGACAAGATCAAGGCAAGCCTTGAGAAGGCGCTGGAGCTGGCGCCAGATCACGCCGAGGCCCATATTGCCTTTGGCGCCTGGCATGCGGAGATCGTCGACAAGTTGGGGGCCATGATCGGCGGCCTCACCTATGGCGCCAAGAAGGAGGAGTCCGAGCGTCACTTCAAGGAGGCGCTGGCGCTGATCCCCGAATCGGCTATCGCCCGCATGGAGTACGCCAACGCTCAGGTGATGCTGCACGGCAAGAGCCGCCTGAAAGCGGCCGAAGCCCTCTATGCCGAAGCGGCCGAGTGCGAACCCATGGATGCCATGGAGCGCCTCGATGTGGAGGCGGCGCGCGAGGAGCTGGAGGATTAACCGCCACTCCTGCCACTAAGAGGTAGTAAAACAAGAGGCCAACCCGCGGGTTGGCCTCTTTTATGATGGATGCTGACCGGTTGGCTACGCCGTCACCGGTCGCTTAAGTGCACGCTCAACCGAGCAGCGCATCCAGCCCGTTGGGGTCAAACAACAGCTCCGGCTCCATCAGCACCAGCAACAGCAGTTGCTCGAATTCCACTGCAAACCGCTCGACCACCCGATCCGGATCCGGAACCAGCTTCTTGTCGGTGATAAGGCCCAGCTGCACCTTGTGATCGTAAGAGAGGATGGAGACGCCGACGCCGATATCCCCCGATTGCGGCACCCAGAACAGCGGCTGACGCAATTTTGCTCCAGCCAGATAGAGGGTCTGCTGCGGGCCAGGCACATTGGTGATCACCGCGCTGGCTTTGGCCGTGAGCAGCTCGACGGCCTGCTGTTGCACCGCATTGGGGGCCATGCCAAGGGCATGTAACAAGTTGAGCACTACCACGGGTTGCAGCGAGGTGCGCAGCGCCTGCATCCGGTCACGTACGGTATAGAGCCGCTGTAACGGGTGTTCAACATCCAGTGGCAAGTCCAGGGCCACCAGCCCGAAGCGATTGCCCAGCGCCCCCTCATCGTCCGGTGCACGCATATTGACTGGCACCAGGGCGCGGATCTTGACCTTGTTGGCATCATCCCCCTTCTCCTGCAGGTAGTGGCGAAACGCCCCTGCGGTGGCGGCGATCAGCAGATCGTTGACCGAGCAGCCCAGCACCTTGCACACTGCCTTGATATCCGGCAGATCAATTTGCTCCGACCAGGCCACCCGCTTGGTGCTGGTGGTCTTGCCACGCAGGCGGCAGGGTGAATCATCACCGAGGGTGGCGATATTGCACAGCTCGCTCGCCACATCCCGCCCGGTCTTGAGGTAATCCACCGCCTTGGTGGGATGGGTGACCACTTCGACATATTTGGACCAGAGGCTACCGGTCAGCTTGAGACCGGCCCGCACCAGACGGCTGCCCTGGTGGCAATCCTCCTCATCTTCGTCATCGCTGTCATCCAGTGGCTCCGGTGACGGTGGTCGCGGCGCCCCTTCCGGGGTGTTATCCATCATGGTCAGCATGGCCCGCACCAGCGAGAAGCCGTCGCCCATGGCGTGGTGAATGCGCACCACCAGCGCTTGCCCACCCAGCGAAGTGTCGGTGAGGTGCATATCCCACAGGGGGCGCTGGTGGTTGAGCGGCGTCGAGGCGAGATCGGCCACCAGCTTCTCCAGCTCCAGCTTGCCCGCTTCACCCGGCAGGATCACTCGCTTGAGGTGCTGATCGAGATCGAAATCGGGATCATGACGCCAGTAGTAGGAGCCCCCCTCCAGCACGGCTCGCTGGTGGAAGCGGGGTTGCACCGAAATGGTATGGTTTAATCCGGCCCGCAGACGCGCTTCATCAAGCTCTCCTTCAAACATCAGGACACCGATGATCTGCATCAGGTTGTTGGGTCTGTCCATGCGTAACCAGGCGGTATCGACGCAGGAGATAAATTCACTCAGTGGCATGGTTGTTTCCCTACAAAATGAATTTACCGAGACGGCAAATTGCTCCTGCCCTCATATCCGGATGAAGACTTGATGCAATCAGAATGACATTAAAGAGTGCCGACTCGAAATATGAAATAAAGATGAAAGATTACTTACAAAATAGAATCGAGACCTCGCCGAATAATAAATCTGACAAACCATATGGCTTGCCAACTTATTTCAAACAGCCATCGTTTACAGCTGGTTTATTTAAAGCCAGTCCGACGAAAAGTTTCAAACACGTTTGGGGCAAGGTAAGCGATTGTCGACATAATCGAGGATCTCTTGCTCCAGTACGCTGCGTACCGGTAACAGCATCAAACCAAGATGCACTTCCAGTTCCAGGGTATCTTCGTCCAGGGTGAGAGTGCCATGTACCCCTGAGCCGCGAAAGTGTAGCTCGGTCTCCTCTTCATCTGCCCATTCGCAATCGAGTTGATAGCTCTCGCTCATGTCCGCAGCGATGGCTTCGGCCGCGAGCCGTGCGGCGGCCAGTCCCAGCGGATGCTGACGGCTGATCTGGATGGTAGAGAGTGCGCTGCTGCCAGCGAGCGAGTTGAAGAACATGGTCGTTACTCTGGGTCATAAGTTAGTTATTGATATTAAACACATGTTCACAACAAATGAAAGGATGGTTCACATAAATGGGACTCACTTAACAGAGTCGAGAGGGATGCAGGCCATCAGCGGGGCATGGCATTTATTCCCTCCCCCGTGCGCGCTACACTTGTCACGGAACGGTCAGCAAAAGCTGCTTGTTTTTCATTCACTTGTATCTTCGTATCACCGAATCCCCATCAATGGGCCCAAGGCCAGAGAGCTGTAGATGACGCATCAAGAACATGCCCACGACGACGATAGCACCCTGGGTCGGCTCTACCGCCAGCTCAAGCGGGTTGCAGCCTTGCGCGAGCAGATGCGTGCCCACCCGGAAGATCAGCAGGATCGGGATCGGCTACGCCAGTGGCAGGCCGACCGACTCGGGCGGACCCATCGTGATCTGCTGGAGAGTGACCGCTACGGCCCTGCCGCCGAGTTTTTCCTGACCGATCTCTATGGCCCCGGGGATTGCGCCCGCCGCGATGCGGACGTGATGCGGGTGATGCCAACCGCCGAGCGGCTGTTGCCGGAGTCCGGCCTCAAGGTGCTGGCGCAGGCGATCGAGCTTGATGCCCTCTCCGAAGAGCTGGACTACCTGATGGTGGTGGCGCTGCGGCGCATTGATGGCATTGATCCCATCACGCCAGACCACTACACCATCGCCTATCGTGCCGTGGGTGAACAGGCGCGCCGGGAACATCAGATTGCGCTGGTGAGCGAGCTTGGGATGACGCTGGACAGGCTGGCGAGAAAACCGCTGCTGGGGGCGACCCTCAAACTAGTCTCGGGCCCGGCTCATCTGGCGGGACTTGGCGAGCTCTTCTCCTTTGTCGAGCGTGGTTATCAGGTGTGTCATCAGATGGGGCGTGCCAACGAGTTTCTCGAGACCATCGCCAGTCGCGAGACGGCCATCATGACGGCGCTCTTTAACGGCGACAGCTGTGTGCTGGGGTAAGGCTTATCGAGGGATAAGCCGCCAGAATAACAAAGCGGGCCGATGAGCCCGCTTTTCGTTTATCACTGTTTGCAGATATGTTGCCCAATACAAGACCGGTCAGATCACCAGCAGATCCATGAAGGCATGTACCGGAGTGGCGGCAAGGCGCGGCCCATCCTGACAGAGGGCCAGAATGTCGCTGACCCGTTTGGCCGGGAAGCGGGTGGCCAGATTGTGCTGGAATTTCTCCACCAGCAGCGGGATCCCCTCCTCCCGACGGCGACGATGGCCGACTGGATACTCCACCTCGACCTTGGCGGTGTGAGTGCCGTCCTTGAAGAAGATCTGGATGGCGTTGGCAATGGAGCGCTTGTCCGCCTCCAGATATTCGCGGCTGTAGCGTTTGTCCTCCTGCACCACCATCTTGCTACGCAGCGCGTCGATGCGGGGATCGGCGGCGACATCGTCCTCGTAATCCTCGGCGATCAGGCGACCGAAGATGAGTGGCACCGCCACCATGTACTGCAGGCAGTGATCCCGATCGGCCGGGTTGTTGAGGGCGCCGACCTTGCTGATGATACGAATAGCCGACTCATGGGTGGTGAGTTCGATACGGTCGATCTCCTCCAGCCGTCCCTTCACCTGCCCATGCAGCTTCATGGCGCACTCTACCGCAGTCTGGGCGTGGAACTCGGCGGGATAGGAGATCTTGAACAGCACGTTCTCCATCACATAGCTGCCGTACCCCTGATGCAGGGCGAACTGATTGCCCTTGAACAGCACGTCGTAGAAACCCCACTTGGGGGCGCTCAGTACGCCTGGATAGCCCATCTCGCCGCTCATGGTGATAAGGGCGAGGCGCACTGCGCGGGAGGTGGCATCCCCCGCCGCCCAGCTCTTGCGGGAACCCGCATTCGGGGCATGACGGTAGGTACGCAGGCTTTGCCCATCGACCCAGGCCTGGGAGACCGCATCAATCACCTGGTCGCGTGTGCCACCCAGCATGTGAGTCACCACGGCGGTGCTGGCGACCTTGACCAGCACCACGTGATCGAGACCGACCCGGTTGAAGGAGTTCTCCAGCGCCAGCACCCCTTGAATTTCGTGGGCTTTGACCATGGCCACCAGCACATCGGCCATGGTGAGCGGTGCCTTGCCATCGGCGACGCGAGTACGGGAGAGCCAGTCTGCAGTGGCGAGAATACCGCCCAGATTGTCGGAGGGGTGACCCCACTCGGCGGCCAGCCAGGTGTCGTTGTAATCGAGCCAGCGGATGATGGCGCCGATATCCCAGGCCGCCTTGACCGGATCGAGGCAGAGCTGGGTACCGGGCACCCGGGCACCGTGGGGTACGACAGTACCGGGTACGATGGGGCCAAGGTGCTTGGTACACTCGGGGAAGCGCAGGGCCAAGAGGCCACAGCCGAGCGTATCCATCAGGCAGTAACGGGCGGTGTCGAGAGCCGCCTCGCTGGTTACGGGGTGGTTGCAGATATAATCGGCAATATCGACCAGCACCTGATCGGGCTCGGGTCTGTGGTTGACGTCGACGTTGGCGGACATCGTGATTTCCTTATCGTTGTTGTAGAGAGACAAAGTGACGGGGGGCCGGGCCGACATAATCGGCGCTCGGGCGGATGATCCGGTTGTGCTCGCGCTGCTCCATCACGTGGGCGCACCAGCCGGTGACCCGCGAGCAGACGAAGATAGGCGTGAACAGCTTGGTCGGGATCCCCATGTAGTGATAGGCGCTGGCATGGAAGAAGTCGGCGTTGGGAAAGAGCTCTTTCTCTTCCCACATCACCTTCTCCGCCTCGCAGGAGACGCGATAGAGGTGATCATCCCCCACCGCCTCGGCAAGCTTGGCCGACCACTCCTTGATGATGACGTTGCGCGGATCAGAAGTGCGGTAGATGGCGTGGCCAAAGCCCATGATCTTCTCCTTGGCCGCCAACTTGGCCAGCAGTTCGCGCCTTGCCTGCGCTTCATCCTGCCAGTGTTCGATCATCGCCATGGCCGCCTCGTTGGCGCCGCCATGGAGCGGGCCGCGCAGGGTGCCGATGGCGGCGGTGATGCAGGAGAACATGTCGGAAAGAGTTGAGGCGCAGACTCGCGCGGCAAAGGTGGAGGCGTTGAACTCATGCTCGGCGTAGAGGACGAGGGAGACATGCATCACCCGCCGCTCCAGCTCGCTCGGCGCTTTCTGGTGCAGCAGCGCGAGGAAATGGCCACCGATACACTCTTCGTCGGTATCGAGGGCGATACGAATACCTTCATGGCTGAACTTGTACCAGTAGATCAGAATGCCCGGAAAGGCGGCCAGCAGCCGATCCGCCACTTCGTGTTCATGCTCGAAGCCATCTTCCGGCTCCAGATCGCCGAGCATGGAGCAGCCGGTGCGCAGCACATCCATGGGATGGGCATCGGCGGGAATGCGTTCCAGCACTTCCAGCAGCGGCTGGGGCAAGGTGCGCAGGCGACGCAGCTCGCGCTTGTAGGCGTCAAGCTGCTGCTCATCGGGCAATTCTCCCTTGAGTAGCAGATAGGCGACCTCCTCGAACTGGGCGCTATCGGCCAGCTCCTTGATGTCATAGCCGCGATAGGTAAGACCAGTGCCGCTCTTGCCTACTGTGCAGATACTGGTCTCCCCTGCGCTTTGGCCACGCAGACCTGCCCCACCCAACGGTTTTTGCTGTCCCATAAGCTGCCTCCTATTCCTTGGCTATAAACAGACGATCCAGTGTCTGCTCGTAGTGGTGATATCCGAGGAAGTCGTAGAGTGACTCCCGGGTCTGCATGGTCTCCACGACGGCTCGTTGATGGCCATCCTGGCGAATATGGTGATAGACGTTGAGGGCGGCCTGATTGGCGGCCCGGTTGGCACTCAAGGGGTAGAGCACCATGTCAACTCCGTGCGCGGCCAGTTGCTCTTTGTCAAACAGCTCGGTTTTGCCGAACTCGGTCATGTTGGCGAGGATCGGCACGTTGGCCGCTTGCTTGAACTGGTCGTACTGGGCAAGCTCGGTCACCGCCTCGGCGAAGATCATGTCGGCACCGGCGGCCACATAGGCGGCAGTGCGTTCAAGAGCCGACTCCATCCCTTCCACCGCCAGTGCATCGGTGCGGGCCATGATGACGAACTCGCTATTCTCGCGGGCATCCACTGCTGCCTTGATGCGATCACACATCTCCTCAAGCGACACCACCGCCTTGTTGGGACGGTGGCCGCAGCGCTTTTGGGCCACCTGATCTTCCATATGGACGGCGGCAACTCCGGCCCGCTCGAACGCGCGGATGGTGCGGGCGATATTGAATGCCCCGCCCCAGCCGGTATCGATATCGACCAACAGCGGCACACGGGTCGCAGCAGTTATCCGTTCGGCATCGATCAGCACGTCGTTGAGGGAAGTCATACCGAGATCCGGCAAGCCGTAGGAGGCATTGGCTACTCCGGCGCCTGAGAGATAGAGGGCTTGAAAACCGCTGCGCTCGGCCATCAGCGCCATATAGGCATTGATGGTGCCGACGATCTGCAGGGGCCGTTCATTGGCGAGGGCGGTGCGAAAGCGCAGGCCTGCCGAGGGGGACAAACTTGACATCATGACTCCTTTCACCTGTCTAGTTTGGCTATCTAATATCACGTTTACGTTAACGTCAATTATACTTTCGTAACATTCCGGCCGCAGGCAAGACAGGAAACCGGTTTTAGGGTAAATTTCACCAATTCCTTCAACAGGTTGAATTGTATGATGGAGCCCGGTTCCGTGATTGTCTGTCCGGCGTGCGACTTGCTTATTCAGCGCAAGGCGCTGCCGCTGCGTCGTCATGCCCACTGCCCGCGTTGTCACCAACATCTCTATGGCCGTTATGCCTTTCGTCCCTCCCAGTTGATGGCCCTGACCATCACCGGATTTCTGCTGCTGCCCTCCGCCTTTTTCGAACCCCTCATCTATCTGCGGCTGGCTGGGGTCAACACCGACGCCGACCTGCTGCGCGGTATTCTGGTACTGTTTGGCGAGGGCGAATGGTGGGTGGCCAGCCTGGTGCTCTGGTGCGCGGTGTTGGCGCCGGTGGGATTATTGGCGGGGATCTTTGTGCTGGCTTCGGGTCTGGCCAAACGTTGGCACATTCTTCCCGTCACCTTGAAGCTGGTCGAGGTGTTTCGCCACTGGGCCATGCTGGAGGTCTATATCGTCAGCCTGCTGGTTGCCCTGTTCAAACTGATTGACATCGCCGATGTGCGCCTCGGTGGCGGGTTGCTCAGTCTCGGTATTCTGATGCTGCTCAACATGACCCTGCTGATCCTGTTTGACCCCGCCCCCTACTGGGCGCGGATCCCGTTAAAGGAGCCGGAACATGACCAGCGCCCGTGAGATGGGGCTCTGCCGCTGCCATACCTGCGGTCTGCTGGTGCGTTATCAAGCCGGGGCAGTCTGCCCCCGTTGCAGCAGCAAATTGCAGGTGCGCATTCCCCGCTCCCTCGCCTGGTCGTGGGGCTTGCTGGCGCTCGCTACCTTCATGTTGCTGCCTGCCAATCTATTGCCCATTACCCATTTCTACAACAAGGGGTTACTGCAGTCAGATACCATCTTCAGCGGTATCATGATGCTCTATCGCAGCAAGATGAGCGGGATTGCCACCATAGTCCTCACCGCCAGCATACTGGTACCCGTGGGCAAGATATTGGGGTTGGGCTGGATCTGCTGGCAGTTGCAGCGGGCCAAGCCGGTGCGGCGCAAGCGCCAGCTGGTGATGTATCGGGTGATCGATTTTATCGGTCGCTGGTCAATGCTGGACTTGTTCGTGATTTCGCTGATGGTGGCACTGGTCGATCGGGGTGTGCTGCTGAGTGTCCGCGCAGGCCCGGGGGCCACCGCCTTTGCCGGTGTGGTGGTGCTGACCATGATGTCGGCCCGCATGCTCGATACCCGTTTACTGTGGGACAAGGCGGCCCGTTGATGATTTCTCTGTTTTTGTCTGATGTGCTGTTTAATCCAGCCAATAAGGAGTCACTATGATCGGGGCTGAACCCGTCATCGAAAAGCGTCGCTGGTTATCGCCGGTCTGGCTGTTACCCCTGATAGCCCTGCTGCTGGCAGGTGGCTTTCTCTATCAGCAGGTATTGAGCCGTGGCCAGCTTATCCAGATCAACTTCGCCCAGGGCAACGGCATCTTGCCTGGTAAAACCCAGGTTCGTTATCAGGGGGTGGCTATCGGTGTGGTGCAGGAGCTGGAGTTGGCTGAAGATGGCCGCAAGATTGCGGTAATGGCCAAGATTGACAGCCGTGCCCGGCCGTTGATCCGCAAAGGCTCCGACTTCTGGCTGGTGAGCCCCAAGGCATCGCTGACCGAGATCTCCGGCCTCGATACTCTGGTCTCCGGCAATTACATCAACCTGCAACCGGGGCGTGAAAGCAATCCGCTGGAGGAGACCTTCGATGCCCTTGAGGGCCCTCCCCCCGGCTATCAGGCTCAGGGACGCATGCTGCACCTGACCGCCGATTCGCTGGGTTCTGTGGGGATTGGCGCCAAGCTCTATTTCCGCGGCATCGAGGTGGGCAGCGTTATCAATACCCGCCTGGGTCAGGACAACCAGAATGTCATTCTGGATCTGGTGATCGAGCCGCGTTTCGAACATCTGGTCAAAGCCGATACCCGCTTCTGGAACATCAGCGGCATCAAGGGCTCCTTCAGTCTGGCCGGGGTAAACGTGGAGGCTGGCAGCCTTACCTCCATCCTGAGCGGCGGCATTGCCTTTGACTCGCCCAAAGATTCACCGGAACCGGAGAAGGGACAGACTTTCGTCCTCTATAAAGGGCTGGCGGAAGCGGCGCGTGGCGAGCGTATCGACATTGCGGCTGGCGATCTTCCGGTCAAGGAGGGGATGCCCATCCTCTATGAGGGGATCGAGATTGGTCGTATCGACCCCATTCGCCTCACCGACAAAGGCCGTGTGGTCACAGCGCTGATCAACCCGGAGCAGGCTTACCGCATTACTGACAAGAGTCAACTGGTGTGGGAGAGCGTCTCCCTCTCCGCGACCGGCGTGCAGCATGCAGATCGCCTGCTCTCCGGCCCGGCCATTCGCCTCGACTATGTAGCGGGCAAACCGGTACAGAAGATGACCCTGACCGATCGCGCGCCCCAGAGCGGTACCAAGGTGACGCTGCAGGCTGACGATCTGGCGGGGCTCAATCAGGATGCACCTGTCTGGTACAAGGGATTGCATGTGGGCCGTATCAGCCAGCTCACCTTGGATGCGCGCGGCAATGCCAGCGTTGAGCTGGTGATGGCGCCGAACTATGGCCATCTGCTCAACCGTGCCCGCTTCTATCGCGCCGCCCCGTTGCAGATCGATGCCGATCTGAGCGGCATCAAAGTAGAAACCAGTCCGGCCAGTGCCTGGTTGGGGGGCGGGATCAAGCTGGTACAAGCCAGCAGTGGCGAGCGGATTAACCGTCTCTACCCGAGTCAGGAGTTGGCACTGCTCGGTACCCGTGATGCCAAGCCGCAGCGCTGGTTGCTCAAGGCAGATCAGGCCGATGGCATTGGCATTGGCTCACCTGTGCTCTATCTGGGGCTGGAAGCGGGCAAAGTCAAACAGCTGCGCGCCGCCAAAGAGGGGGTCGAGATCGAGCTAGAAATTGATGGCGTCTATGCTCCCCTCCTCGCCCAGCAACCCCAGTTTTGGAAAAAACCGGCCATCGACACCAAGGTGCGGGTCGATGGGGTGCAGGTCAAGGTGGGCAACCTCGCTACCCTGCTGCGCGGCGCTATCGAGTTCGACCGGTTGGCCAATGGCCGCAGCAGTCATCAACTGTTCGATTCCAGAGAGCAAGCCAAGGCCAAGGTGCGCCAGCTGTCACTGGTGGCAGATAGCAATCCGGGGCTCGGGATTGGCAGCCCGATCCGCTATCGTGGGGTCGATATCGGCAAAATTGAAGAGATCGAGCTGGAGCCGTCTCTGGGTCAGGTGATCTTCAAGGCGGAACTCGATGGCCACTATGCCGAGCGTTTCCTGCAGTCCGGTGCCCGCTTCACTCTGGTGCAGGCCAAGCTGGGGCTGGGCGGTGTCGCTCACCTCGATACCCTGATCAAGGGGGCGTTTGTAGAAGCACAACCCGGTAAAGGCGCTGGCAAAGATCGCTTCCCCTTGAGTCAGGTCGGCCCGGTGGGTCTGGCCCTGACCCTCAAGAGCCCCTCCGTCAATGGCCTGAGCGTCGGCAGCCCGCTGCTGTTTCGCAAGATGGTGGTGGGCAGTGTCACCAAGGTGGCGCTGGCTCGGGATGGCAGCGAGGTGGTGATCGATGTCAACGTGGATCAGGAGTATGCCCATCTGGTGCGGGCCAACTCTCGTTTCTGGAATGTCTCCGGGGTCAAGGCGGATATTGGCCTGACTGGCGGCACTATCGAAGTGGAGACGGTGCAGAGTCTGTTGGCCGGCGGCATCGCCTTCAATACGCCGGAGAGAGAGATGGGGCCAACCGTCAAGGCTGGCCACAGCTATCCGCTCTACGGCAAGGCCGAGAAAGAGTGGCTGGAGTGGAGTCCGCGTATCCAGCCCTGATCTCTTCCCTTTGTATCTCATCCAAGCCCGGCATCGCGCCGGGCTTTTTTATATTCCGGTGCCTGTTGATAGGGTTCAGATTCAGAATATTCTTAGCCTTGTGGTAGGATATCGCCCCTCTTTTTCGGTCAACGAGACGGCACAGTGCACGACAACACCTTCCTTCCCGATTACTTTTTACGCCACATTGCGGCCATCATGCCGGCTCATCTCTCGATGGATGAGTTTGTGGCCAGTTGTCGACGTCCGCTGCGCCGCAGCATTCGGGTCAATACCTTGAAGATCGCCGTCTCGGATTTCGTCGCCCTGATGGAGCCACTGGGTTGGCAGCTCGACCCCGTGCCTTGGTGTGATACTGGCTTCTGGCTGACCCGCAGCGATGAAACCGTCCCACTTGGCAACACCGCTGAGCACTTGAGCGGGCTCTTCTACATTCAGGAAGCGAGCTCCATGCTGCCGGTGACGGCACTCTTTGCCAGCGACAAGATCAAAACGGATGGCATGTTGCTGGATGCGGCGGCGGCCCCCGGCTCCAAGACCACTCAAATAGCCGCCTTGATGAACAATCAGGGGATGCTGGTTGCCAACGAGTTTTCCAGCAGCCGGTTGAAAGTGCTTAGCGCCAATATCCAGCGCTGCGGCGTGACCAATGTGGGGATGACCCATTTTGATGCCAAGGTATTTGGCCAGTGGTTGCCGGAGACCTTCGATGCCATCCTGCTCGATGCCCCCTGCTCCGGTGAAGGTACGGTGCGCAAGGATGAAGATGCGCTGCGCAACTGGAGTATCGAGAGCATCGACGAGATCGCGGCGGTGCAGCAGGGGCTGCTGGAGAGTGCCTTCCATGCCTTGAAACCGGGTGGCGTACTGGTCTACTCCACTTGCACCTTGAGTGAGCAGGAGAATCAGGCGGTCTGCCAATCCCTGCTGGACAAGTTTGGCGATGCCTTGAGTTTTGACTCGCTGGCCGACCTGTTTCCCCATGCAGAGCAAGCCTGCACACCTGAAGGATATCTGCACGTTTGGCCCCAGATCTTCGACAGTGAAGGCTTTTTCGTGGCCAGATTGCGCAAGCATCACTCGGTACCCAACACCATGTTCAAGCCGGGCAAGCTGGGCAAATTCCCCTTCCTGCCACTGGCAGCAAAAGAGTCAGAGCCCATGCTGCGCGAGATTGAAGCCAACTTCGGAGTGGCACCGCAGGGTCAACTGTTTGGCCGCAATGACGAGATCTGGCTCTTTCCCCAGCAGTTTGATCAGGTGCAGGGCAAGCTGCGTTTCGATCGCATCGGCATCAAGTTGGCCGAAACCTTCAAGAAAGGCTATCGCCTCACTCATGAGTGGGCTCTGGCCTATGGCGATAAAGCGAGCAAGGGCGTGGTTGAGCTTGATAGCGCCAATGCGCGGGAATTCATGATGGGGCGTGATGTCTGGCCAGAGCAGGATGCTGGCACTGGCGAGGTTATCGTCCGCTATCAGGGGCATACCCTGGGCATGGGGAAATGGGTGGGGAGTCGGGTCAAGAATGCCCTCCCCCGCGAGCTGGTGCGTGACAACAATCTGTTCAATGCGTAGTGGGCCGCTCGGTGCATAAGCACTTGAACGAGTCTGAAATACCCACACTCTGGTTGAACTTTTCTTCGGATCTTGAAAAGCCTTGAGCCTTGTCTAAGCTTAAGGCAATCCGAACACCAGTTAGCGCACGGCTCTGCAAGGAGCCAATTCCCCTATGCCAGGTACAAGGAATTCGTACCTGGCTTTTTTTATCTCTTCACGTATCGCTGTTACTTCACTCTTGTGTCTATTCAACGGTCTCTTCGACCTGTGTGGCGACTCTGTTTTCAAACGGAGGTTCTCTACCCAGCTCATGTTGGTAAAGCAGATCGATCGCCTGCTCGATGAGTGATGCCTGACTGTCTTCGAGATGGATACCCAGAGCGGCCAATCGCTCGGCGTGGCGATTGCTGATCCAGCATTGCAATCGGGTATGGGTCTCCTGCTTGCGTTTTACATGTTGGCGCTGCCGCTCGGCATTGTTTTGGGGGGCCGCTTCTTGCTCTTCACGCACTGTCATTTCTTGGCTCTATGTCCTTGCGATATTACGTTTCTGAGTTTGTTATCTCTCATTACATGCCATTATCCATTGGAAGATGCCCTTCCCCTTTGGGCTGCTGGCTGCACGGCAAATATATCATCAGATCAACAGGATATCATTTAACATAAAAAATGAAGTGACGCAGTTGTGTCAAAGCAAGCCATTAAGGGCATGATCGGAGAATTTGTGGGCGTCATCGAAGTACTCCTGCAGGGTTCGCATATCCTTGTGGCGAGTGACTTCAATGATCTTGTTCATCGGCTTTCCGGCAGTTACAGCAGAGGTGATAAATCCACGGCGCAGGCTATGGCCACTGACATAGAGATCATCGATGGTTTGGCCGGTTCGCCGCTTGATCATCAGATTGATACCCTGGGGGCCGAGTGGTTCGGCCATCAGTTGACCCCAACGATTCATGCGCCGAAATAGCGGCCCCTCGCTGATCCGGCTTTTGTGTAGCCACTTTTGCAGTGCCGAGACGGGACAGTAGTGCTTGCCTGGGATCAGGGCGATCTCGGTTTCATGCAGCTGATGTTTGCTCGGTTTGAGGCGAAGACGGATCCCCTGCCCCATAAAATCGAGATCGCTCACCTCAATTCTGGCCGCTTCCGAGCGGCGCAAAGCGCCACTAAACATCAGCAGTAGCAGGGTGTGATCACGTAAACCCGCCAGATCACCGGTATCGATGCCATCAAGCACCTGGGTCAATGGCTGCAGCGTCAGGGCACCGGTTTTACGCTTGCGGTTATCTCCCAATCTGACAATACCGCGCATCATCTCCTTGATTTCAGGATGCTCGGTGGGCATGGGATGAATGCCTTTCTGCTTGAAGGCATAACGGATCCCCGCCAGCCGTCTCACCAGGGTTGCCGGTTTTCGAGGCTCGCCATTACGCAACTCCCCTTTCCCCTCCTCTTTATCCAACCATACCCAGTCTGCCAATACGCCGTCAGCCTGATCAGCGAGAAAGTTCATGATGTCGTGATGGGTCGTTTGCAGCGGATCAAGCCCGTGTAATTGGCACCAGAAGACAAAAATACGGGTATCCGCCTGATAGGCATTGAGGGTGGAATCCGCTTTTGCACTGCGCAAAAAGCGGCGTGCCCGACTATTAAGCTGTGCATCGAAAACAGTCTGCAGTGACTGATGAGCTGGATTGGACAAGGTTGGATATGCCACGGAACAGTATGATTCATATGAAGTTTGAGAGGATCTTACAGGATCCTCCACACACATCAAGTATCGATAATGAATATTATCGATACTTATAGCCTGATGTTTTAATACCCTTTGACCACGGTGAAAAAACGAAACATCGGAATATCATTCACCCAGTTTTGTATGGATGAACGAGTTGAATTGACTGGGTGGGTGAGAGATAACGTTGTGCTAGGTTGATTTTCAGGTGGGTAATCCAGCTTGGTATTTGAAATATAAAAGCCCCGAGCAACGGGGCTTCTGTGTTATTTTTTCGCCCGCTTGAACAGTTCAAAGAAATTCCGGCTGGTGGCTTCTGCCAATTCATTAAGCGGAATATGACGCAGATCGGCAATAAACTGCGCAACGTCACGCACAAAGGCAGGTTCGTTCTCCCTCCCCCGATGCGGAACAGGTGCAAGATAGGGCGAGTCGGTCTCGACCAGCAATCTGTCGAGGGGCAGAGCCTTGACCACTTCTTGCAGTGCAGACGCATTTTTGAAGGTGGCGATCCCGGAGATGGAGATATAGAACCCCATCGCCATCGCCGCTTGCGCCATCTCGAGAGACTCGGTGAAACAGTGCAGCACACCGCCCACCTGATCAGCTCCCTCTTCACGCATGATCTGCAAGGTATCTTGCTGGGCATCGCGAGTGTGGATGATCAGCGGCTTGTTCAACGCGCAGGCAACCCGGATATGTTCGCGGAAAGAAGCTTGCTGCACCTCTTTGTTTTCAGGGGAATAAAAGTAGTCAAGCCCAGTTTCGCCGATGGCGATCACTCTTTCGTCCGCAGCCTGTGTCAGCAACAAGGCTGCATCCACCCCGGGTTCCTGATTGAGCGGGTGTACACCGCAAGAGGCAAACACCTGGGGATAGGGAGCGATCGCCTCGAGCATGGTCGGGAACTGTGCCTGAGTCACACTGACACAGAGAAAATATCCCACGTCCAGTTTCGCGGCCTTGGCAAGTACATCAGACATGCTGGTCTGCTTGCTGCCATAGCTGAGGCGATCGAGATGACAGTGGGAATCAACGAGTAACATATAAAACCTTTCTGCTTGTCGGTACTTATAACCAGCGACTGAGCCAGTTCATCAGATGGATGGTGGGATTGGAGAGCTGACCCGGCTGACAGGCCGCTTTCAGGGCAACCAGATCTTGTTCTGCCTCCAGCAGTTTTTCGCTGGAGTGCTGCTCCGCCAACCGCTGGCTCAAGATGGCCAGATCAGGCATGGCCAGCTGATGGTGACCACATCCGGCCTGGGTTTTCAGGGCATCACACAAGAAGAGCTGCAACCAGTGCAACCTGACCTGCGTCTCCTGACCAAGCTGGCTGCACAGTGCCGTCGCCTTGACCGGACTTTGACTCAGGGCGACAAACTGTTCCAGCAGTTCGCGGCGAGTACCGTCCTGTTGCAGCTCGATATAGTCGAGTACCCGCAGCGGTGCCCCCTGACAGATCCGCACCTGAGCCAGAGTGGCCTGATGACCCTGCTCGGCCAACCAGCGTACTGTCTCCCCTTCCGCAGGCAACTGACAGACATGTTTGTGACAGCGACTGAGAATGGTGGGAAGCAACCGGGAAACCTGGGAGGCTATCAGCAACAGCAAGCTGTCGCCGGCCGGCTCTTCCAAGGTTTTCAACAGGGCATTGGCTGCCGATTCGGTCATCCGCTCCGCATCAGGAATGATCACCACCTTGCCACGGCCGAGCTGGGCAGAGCCCTGCAGCCGGGTGCAGATCTCGCGAATGGCCTCGACCCCGATGGTCTTGCTGTCGCGCGTTATGGTGCCGAGATCCGGGTGATTGCCCTTGTCAAACAGCTGGCAGGAGTGGCACTGACCACACGGTTCTCCACGATCCGGTTGTTGGCAAAGGTGCAAACGCGCCAGCCGCTCAGCCAGTTGCTCCTTGCCAAGACCGGGATCGCCCAGCAACAACCAGGCGTGGCCGAGACGACCGGACTGGGCCGTCTGGCTCAGGGCATGCCAGTCTGAGATCAGCCAGGGATACATAGCGGCTCGTTCGACAGATAGTGATCCAATGCACACTCAATGGACGTTTTGACCTGTTCCGGCGTTCGCGCCGCATCGATCACCACAATGGAATCATCCTTGGCGGCCAGTTCGAGATAACGAGTTCGGGTACGCTCGAAGAAGCTCAGTTGCTCCAGTTCGATGCGATCCAGCTCGCCGCGATGGCGAGCGCGCTGCAAGCCAAGGGCAGGATCGATATCTAGATAGAGGGTGAGATCCGGCTTGAAGTTGCCAAGCACCGCCTGCTTGATGGCACCGATAAGCTGGGCATCGATACCACGGCCACCGCCTTGATAGGCCTGGGAGGAGAGATCGTGGCGATCCCCCACCACCCAGACACCGTCGGCCAGTGCGGGTTTGATGCGGGTCTCCACCAGTTGTACCCGGGAGGCATACATCAGCAGCAATTCCGCCTCGATGGTGAGGCGCTCGTTGTGCACCTCTTTGACGATGGCCCGCATCCGCTCGGCCAGTGGCGTACCACCCGGCTCGCGGGTGCACTCGATCCGGTTGATGCCGTGGCGCTGCAGATATTCGGTCACATAACGCACGGCCGAGCTCTTCCCTGCCCCTTCCAATCCTTCGATCACAATAAATTTAGACATTAGGGTTTCTTCAATATGTATTCGCGAACCGCCCGATTATGTTCGTCGAGGGTCTTGGAGAAATAGTGGGCACCGCCCCCCTTGGCGACAAAATAGAGATAGTCGGTCGATTTGGGGTTAAGCGCAGCTTCGATGGAGGCCTTGCCCGGCATGGCAATAGGCGTGGGCGGCAGGCCGTCGATCACATAGGTGTTGTAGGGATTCTTGTCGGTCAGATCGCTGCGGCGAATGTTGCCATCGAAGCGATCCTTCACCCCGTAAATGACGGTGGGATCGGTTTGCAACTTCATGCCCAGACGCAGACGGTTGACGAATACGGAGGCGATCTGCGCCCGCTCGTCCGGCTGGCCGGTCTCTTTCTCGATGATGGAGGCCATGATCAGCGCCTCATAAGGGGTCTTGTAAGGCAGGTTGGCCTGACGTTTCTCCCAGCTCTGCTGCAGGAAAGTCTCCATATCCTGATGGGCGCGACGCAGGATCGAGAGATCGCTGGCATGGGTGGTATAGGCATAGGTTTCCGGCAGGAACCAACCCTCCAGCTTGCCATTCTCGATGCCGAGTTCCTGCGCCAGGTCGGCTTCGGATTGCTCGACGGTCAACCGCTCAAGGTATGGGGCGCTGGAGAGTTGCTTTTGCCAATCCTCGAAACGGGAACCTTCGACGAAGGTGAGGCTGAAGTGAAACTCCTTGCCCGATGCGAACAGGGAAAGGGTCTCCTTGAGAGGGGCCCCTTCCTTGATTTCATAGGTGCCCGATTTGATGGCCACCAGTTCGGGATGGCTGCGCAGCCAGAGCCGCACCGCCCAGGGGCTGGTTTCCCCCTCACCCAGTTCGGCGATCAGGCGCGCCGCATGGGCGCCCTTCTCCACCGTAAAGAGCCGGGTCGGCCCCTTGTTGGTGAGCGTCTCTACCTGTTGCCATTTGTAATGTACATAGCCCCCGGCAGCGGCTACCGTCAGTGCCGCCCCCGCGAGCAGGGTGTAAAGCCGATTAAACTTCAATGACCAAACGCTCCTGTAAACGGCGACTCAATACCGCTGGGGGATAATGGATATCCTCGATGCCATTGACCGGCACGACCCCCATCAGGGTATTGGTGAGCCACACCTCTTCCGCCTGCCATAGTGACTCCAGCGGAGCCTCTACCACACGCAACTCAATACTCATCTGTTTCAACATCGCCATCACCTGGCGGCGCATGATGCCATCGACACCACCGCGGGCGAGATCGGGCGTAAACACCGTCTTGCCCCGACGCCAAAACAGATTGGCACTGACCCCTTCAATGAGAAAACCGCGACTGTTAAGCACTATCCCTTCGACTGCATTTCGGCTGACAAGTTCGCTTTTTAGCAATACCTGCTCCAGACGATTCAAGGTTTTAAGCCCGGCCAGCATGGGGGCATCGCCGATCCGCTGGCGGCACACCACCATCTCGATCCCCTCCTGTTGCCACTGGCCATAGTGAGTGGGAAACGGCGCCAGAGTGACAATCCGGGTTGTGTGCTGACATCCGCTGCCGTCATAGCCCCGCCCCCCCTCGCCGCGGGTCAGGATCACCTTGGCCACGCATTGTGGTTGCTCGGCCACCATCTCTTCAACCTCCTGGGTCAAGAGCTCCCAGTCCGGTTCAACCAATCCCAGCCGGTTGTTGGCCAGCTGCAACCGTGCCAGATGGGCAGGCCACTGCAACACGCGACCCTCCCTGACCGCCATGGTGGTAAAGTGACCATCACCATAGGCCAGCCCCCGATCATAGGCCGAGATGGTATCAAGCTTCATGCCATTGATAAGCAAAGGGATCCCTCCGATAAAAAAGGCCCGATACCGGCAGTATCGGGCCTGTGTCTTTGCCCTGCGGCAAATTATACGCGTTTGAAGATCAGTGAGCCATTGGTGCCGCCAAAACCAAACGAGTTGGAAAGGGCGTACTCGAAGCTGCCTGGCTTGGCCACATGGGGTACCAGATCCAAGTCGCACTCTTCATCCGGGTTGTCCAGGTTGATGGTGGGCGGAGCCACCTGATCACGCAGGGCCAACACTGTGATGATCGCCTCGATGGCACCGGCGGCGCCCAACAGGTGACCGGTCATGGACTTGGTAGAGCTCACCATCAGGGATTTGGCGTGCTCACCAAACACCGACTTCATGCCACGCAGCTCGGCCACATCACCCAGCGGGGTGGAGGTACCGTGCGCGTTGATGTAACCAATCTGCTCGGGAGCAATGCCGGCATCCTTGATAGCATTTTTCATGGCGCGAGCACCACCGTTGCCATCTGCAGGAGGCGCAGTCATGTGGTACGCGTCACCGCTCATGCCAAAACCGACCAGCTCGGCGTAGATCTTGGCGCCACGGGCCTTGGCGTGTTCGTACTCTTCCAGTACCAGTACACCGGCACCGTCACCCAGCACGAAACCATCGCGATCTTTATCCCACGGACGGCTCGCTTTTTGCGGCTCGTCGTTGCGGTTGGAGAGTGCCTTGGCTGCTGCGAAGCCACCCATCCCCATCGCGGTGGAGGCTTTCTCGGCACCGCCGGCGACCATCACATCGGCATCACCGTAAGCGATCATCCGGCCAGCCATACCGATGGCATGGGTACCAGTGGTACAGGCGGTCGTCACGGCGATGTTCGGCCCTTGCAGACCTTTCATGATGGAAAGATGACCGGACACCATATTGATGATGGTGGACGGAACGAAGAAGGGACTGATCTTGCGCGGGCCGCCGTTGACCAAGCTTTCGTGGTTCTGTTCAATCAGACCCAGACCGCCGATACCGGAGCCAATCGCCACGCCGACACGTTCGGCATTCTCTTCATTGATGGTCAGGCCGGAATCATCCAGTGCCTGCATACCGGCTGCGATGCCGTATTGAATGAAGAGATCCATCTTGCGAGCGTCTTTACGGTTGATGCCGTATTGCTCGGGATCGAAATCCTTGACCAGACCTGCGAAGCGGGTTGCAAACTCGCTGGCATCAAAATGTTCGATAAGGGAAATGCCGCTCTGCCCGTTGAGCAGTGCTTGCCAGCTGGATTCGGCAGTGTTACCCACCGGGGAAAGCATCCCCAAGCCGGTCACCACGACTCTGCGTTTTGACACTGAGGTAGTCTCCGAGAGGTGTTTTGAAAGGGAACAAATACAAAAGAAGCGGCCCTTGGGCCGCTTCTTTCAGAACAGGAACTTATTCCTGATTAGCGGTGATGTAGTCGATAGCCGCTTGAACAGTGGTGATCTTCTCGGCTTCTTCATCAGGAATTTCGGTATCGAATTCTTCTTCCAGCGCCATTACCAGTTCAACGGTATCCAAAGAGTCAGCGCCCAGGTCGTCGACGAAGGAGGCAGCGTTCTTAACGTCTTCCTCTTTAACACCCAGTTGTTCGATGATGATTTTCTTTACGCGTTCTTCGATGTTGCTCATGACCTGAATTTTCCTTTAAAAATACGCTATTTGCGTCTGGTTGGGGTAGTTTATTCAATTGACGTGAGTTTGCAAGTAGCTTGCCGCTGGTCAAACCACGAAATGTGCCAAACTTCGGCGTACTATCGCAAATTTGAACAGATCTTACGACAAATTGATTACACCATGTACATCCCGCCATTAACATGCAGGGTTTCGCCGGTGATATAGGCTGCTTCATCAGAAGCCAAGAATACCACAGCTGCGGCAATTTCTTTTGGATCACCCAAACGGGCGGCAGGCACCTGACTCATGATGCCGGCACGTTGATCGTCATTCAGGGCACGGGTCATGTCGGTTTCGATGAAACCGGGAGCAACCGCGTTCACTGTGATACCACGGGATGCCACTTCCCGCGCCAACGATTTGGTAAAACCAACCAGACCGGCCTTGGCGGCAGCATAGTTGACCTGACCGGCATTGCCCATGGTTCCCACCACGGAGCCAATGCTGATGATGCGACCGTGACGTTTCTTCATCATGGCACGCAACACCGGTTTGCTCAGACGGTAAAGCGAGGTCAGATTGGTATCGATGATCTCGTTCCACTCGTCATCTTTCATCCGCATCAACAGGTTGTCACGGGTGATACCCGCGTTGTTGATCAGGATGTCGATGTCGCCAAAGCGCGCCTTGATGGCGGCGAAGACGGCTTCGATGGATTCCTGGCTGGTCACGTTCAGTGCCATGCCGCAACCATTGTCGCCCAGATAGGCGCTGATCGCCTCGGCACCGCTCTCGCTGGTCGCCGTACCGACCACTTTCGCGCCACGGGCCACGAATGTTTCGGCAATCGCACGGCCGATGCCACGACTGGCACCGGTCACCAACACAACCTTATCGGTAAAACTCATCACTTGCTCCTGTTTACTTGATCTGGGCCAGCGCCTGCTCGAAAGAGGCGGCATCGTTGGCGTGAATACCTTCCACGCGCTTGTCGATGCGCTTGGCGAGCCCGGTCAACACTTTGCCCGGTCCCATCTCGATCTCGAGGGTAACCCCCTCATTGGCCATCCGCTCGACAGTCTCGGTCCAACGAACCGGGCTGAACAGCTGACGTACCAGTGCTTGCTTGATGGCGGCCGGATCCTGTTCACAGGATACGTCGACATTATTGATGACCGCGATGGTTGGAACCTTGATCTCGATCCCGTCCAGCGCAGCTGCCAGTTTTTCTGCGGCAGGTTTCATCAGCGCGCAGTGAGACGGCACGGAGACCGGCAGCGGCAACGCACGCTTGGCGCCCGACTCTTTCATCAGCACGTTGGCTCGCTCAACGGCCTCTTTGTGACCGGCGATAACCACCTGGCCCGGGGAGTTGAAGTTGACCGGAGAGACCACCTGCCCTTGTGCCGCTTTTTCGCAGTTGGCGGCGATGGATTCGTTATCCAGACCGATGATGGCCGCCATGGCGCCGGTGCCTTCCGGTACCGCTTCCTGCATGGCCAGACCACGCAGCTCGACCAGTTTGACCGCATCGGCAAAATCGAGTGCACCGCTGCAAACCAGCGCGGAATACTCACCCAGGCTGTGACCCGCCATGACGGCAGGGGTTGCCCCACCCAGCTGTTGCCACAGGCGCCACAGGGCGACAGAGGCAGTCAGCAGTGCAGGCTGGGTGCGCCAGGTTTTGTTCAGATCTTCAACCGGACCATCCATCACCAGGGCAAACAGGTCATAACCCAGCACCTGACTCGCCTCGGCGAAGGTCTCCTTGATCACGGCATGTTGTTCGGCCAGCTCGGCCAGCATGCCAACGGACTGGGAACCTTGTCCCGGGAAGGCAATGGCAAATTGGGTCATCATTGATTCCTTTTAGATAAGACAAAAATGAAATCGGTGACGGGATGATGGAGACACCATCCCGCCGAAGATCAGAGGCGAACCAGCGCCGAGCCCCAGGAAAAACCGCCGCCAAAGGCCTCCAGCAGTACCAGCTGACCCGGTTTGATCCGGCCATCCCGAACCCCTTCATCGAAGGCGATGGGGACGGAAGCAGCGGAGGTATTGCCGTGTTTGTCGAGGGTCAACACCACCTTATCGAGGCTCATGCCGAGCTTCTTGGCAGTGGCGCTGATGATGCGGAAGTTGGCCTGATGTGGCACCAGCCAATCCAGCTCGCTCGGCTCGATGCCAGCAGCGGCCAACGTTTCGGTTACGATCTCGCTCAAACGGGTGACCGCGACCTTGAAGACATCGTTGCCCTTCATGTACATGTAGGCTTCGAGCTCGGCCCCTGGCATGCCGCGACGGGGTTGCGGCAGCTTGAGCAGATCGCCATAACGGCCATCGGCATGAAGATGGGTAGAGAGAATGCCCGGCGTCTCGCTGGCACCGACAATCACAGCCCCTGCCCCATCACCAAACAGGATGATGGTGCCGCGATCTTGCGGATCGCACATGCGGGAGAGCACATCGGCCCCAACGACCAGCACATGGCGGGCTGCGCCGGATTTGACGAACTGATCAGCAATGGAGAGCGCATAAGTGAAGCCTGCGCAAGCAGCAGCCACGTCAAAGGCAGGAATGCCCGGAACGCCGAGCAGCCCCTGCAGTTCGCAGGCGGCAGCCGGGAAGGCATTTTCAGCACTGGTAGTGGCCAGCACTATCATATCGAGATCGGCAGCGGTCAGACCGGCTGCATCCAGGGCGCGCAGGGCGGCCTGGTAAGAGAGGGTGGCAACGGTTTCGTCAGCCCCGGCAATACGGCGCTCACGGATACCGGTACGTTCCACGATCCACTCATCACTGGTCTCAACCATCTGCTCGAGATCGGCGTTGGTACGCACTGAACTCGGCAGGTAGCTGCCAGTACCCAGAATTTTGCTATGCATAGAGTTCTTATAGATCCCTGTCAGAGAAGACAGCTTCAAGGCGATCTGCTATTTGCAGTGGAAGTTGATGTTTGGCCTCTTGTGCGGCCAGCAGGATCGCATTACACAGAGCGCGCCGTTCGGCCCGCCCATGACTTTTTACCACAATGCCGCGCAATCCTAACAGACTTGCTCCGTTATACTGGTCGGGGTTCAGGTAAGAAAAACGTCGTTTGAACATAAATCCGGCGATCCGGCCAAGAAAAGTGCGTTTCTTGCGGGGATATCCGGCCAGCTGGGCCATCATCCGCACCACCCCTTCTGCCGTCTTGAGGGCGACATTGCCGACAAAACCGTCGCAGACGATCACGTCGCTATCGCCGCTGAAGATACGATCCCCTTCGACGAACCCGACATAATTGAGTGCGTGGCACTGACGCAACAATTCGGCGCTGTGGCGCACCAGATCGTTGCCCTTGATCTCCTCCTCGCCGATGTTGAGCAAAGCAACACGGGGTGATGTAATGCCTTCTACCTTTTCGGCCACGACGGAGCCCATCACCGCAAACTGCAGCAAGGTATCCGCATCGCAACTGACGTTGGCGCCTAGATCCAGCATCACGGTACGTTTGCCGCTCAATGTCGGCAGCGCCTTGATAAGGGCAGGTCTGTCTACCCCGGGCAGGGATTTGAGCACGCACTTGGCCATCGCCATCAACGCACCTGTGTTGCCGGCACTGACGCAGGCATCGGCCTCACCGGCTTTCACTAGATTGAGTACCACCCGCATGGAGGAGTCTTTCAGAGTACGCAGCGCCACGATCGGTTTATCGCCCATGCCAACCACTTGGGATGCATGTACGAAACGGACTCGGGGATGATTCAGCAAGCCATGTTGCTGCAGCAGAGAGGAGGTCTGGTGCTGGTCGCCGACCAGGATCAGTTTTAGCTGGGGTAAAAGAGACAGTGCCTGCACGGCGGCAGGCACTGTTTCCGAGGGGCCAATATCTCCCCCCATGATGTCTAGCGCGACAGTTTGCGTAGACAAAGGCAATCCTTAAGCGATTACCTTTTTACCGCGGTAGAAACCATCGGCAGTCACGTGGTGACGACGATGAATTTCGCCACTGGTCTGATCAACAGTCAGGGCAGCGGTGGTCAGCGCATCGTGGGAACGACGCATGCCACGCTTGGCACGGGTTTTACGGTTCTGTTGTACGGCCATTGTAGGCTAACTCCTAAATTCACTTACGTTTAAGCTCTTCAAGAACTGCAAAGGGATTCGGCCGCTCATCAGCAGGTTCGATTTCACCCCAAGTCATCTCCATGTTTCCTCTCGGGCATGCATCCAGAGAATGCATTGCGACTTGAGGCAACGAGAGGATGAGCTCATCCTCCAGGATTTGATGAAGATCTATCTCGCCGTTTTCGTCCAACTCAATGGGCTCATAAGCTTCCGGCAGTTCTTCCTCGTTTGTTCTTTCGAACAGCGGAGTGTAGATAAATTCAGCTTCACAGAGGTGTTCGAATGTCTCTCCGCAACGTTGGCAAACCAGGTCAACCTTGGCATGGGCAGTGCCTTTCATAACGGTCAACTTCTGGACATCTTTGCCAAAGTGCAGTGATACATCGATATCACTCTGCAAGCCAGCGGTTGATTCCTCCAGCCTGGGCATCTGCGACTTTTCCACTATCCCGACATAGTCGAGCAGCTTCAAGGCACTACGGACTGGATCAACCTTAACGGGCAACTTCACCTTTTGCATAGGGCGCGAATAATATAGGTCCAACAACTGATAGTCAAAGGAAAAAGTCCTTACCGCCGATGATTTTAACGTCACAAGTCCCTAGAATGCCGGTACCTGCTTTCATCGGTAACTCGATTATGCCACAGAATCTGATCCTCGCCTCAACTTCTCGCTATCGCAAAGCCCTGCTGGAGAAGCTTGGTCTCCCCTTTGAATGTGCCGCCCCCGATGTGGATGAGCGACCGCTGGCTGGCGAATACGCCGAGGCGCTGGTGGCCAGACTGGCTCGTGCCAAGGCTGATGCCATCGCCCAATATCGTGATCACGGCTTGATCATCGGCTCTGATCAGGTGTGTGTCTGCAATGGCCACATCCTCGGCAAACCGGGCACCATAGACAATGCCATAGCACAGCTGATGGCGGCTCAGGGGCGCAGCGTCACCTTTTACACCGGCCTGTGCGTACTTAACGCTGCAACCAATGAGATTCATCAATTGATTGAACCGTTTACGGTTCACTTTCGCGATCTCGACGAAGCCGCCATTCGCCGCTATGTAGAGGCTGAACTGCCCCTCGATTGTGCTGGCAGCTTCAAATGCGAAGGTATGGGCATCGTACTGTTCAAGGGGCTGGAAGGGCGCGATCCTAACGCCTTGATCGGTCTGCCACTGATCGGCCTGATCGAACTGCTGGAGCGCCACGGTATTGCCCTGCCCTGATTGCGGACGAGACGAATAGATAAGCTAGATCGAGGATATAAAAAGCCCGATCAATACACCGGGCTTCTGTTATCAATCAGATTGATGTCTCTTAAAGAGAGGCATCTATAACAGCCCGCGAAGAGCCGCCATAGAATCCACCACCGCCACTGGCCCGTGACGACGGAGGGCATCGCGGCTATCCACCCCCCAGGTGACACCAATACGCGGCATGGCGATCGCCTCAGCCATCGCCATATCGTGAACAGAGTCGCCGATCATTACCGCCTGCCGGGTTGACAGCCCCAGCTCATCCAGGATCTGCTCAAGCATCTGCGGATCAGGCTTGGAGCGAGCCTCATCGGCCCCGCGACTGGTTACAAACAACGGGCGCAGTCCGGTCTCATCCAATACCCGATCCAGCCCACGGCGTGATTTGCCGGTCGCGACGGCCAGTTGCAGCCCTCGTGACCGCCAATCATGCAGCAACTCCCCTGCCCCGGCAAACAGCGGGCTGGGGGTGGCATCGTGCAGATAGTGATGACGATAGCGATCGATGAGTGCGGCAATCTGGCGCTCATCAAAGGCACTACCACTGCCACTGCCACTGCCACTGCCACTGCCACTGCCACTGCCACTGCCACTACTTAAAGGGAACAGACGGGACATGGCGACATCAAGGCTCAATCCGATGATCTGCCGGATCTGGGCTGGAGCAGGTACCGCCAGCTCACAATCTCTGGCGGCCCCTTGCACACAGGCAACAATCCGGCCTACCGAATCCATCAGGGTGCCGTCCCAATCGAAAATGGCGAGCCGGATATCCTGCATCAGCGTGGCAAGCCGTTGAGGAAGTTGTCGAGCTCAGGTGCCAGCGGCGCTTCTACCTGCATTTCGCGACCATCGGCCGGATGGGTGAAGCTGAGCTTCCAGGCATGCAAAAAGAGCCGTTTCAGACCTTGGCTGCGCATTTTCTCGTCAAACGCCGCTTCACCGTACTTATCGTCACAGGCGATCGGATGACCGGCATGCAGGGTGTGCACGCGGATCTGGTGGGTACGACCGGTGATGGGGCTGCACTCGACCAGGGTCGCTTCGGCGAATTGACGCACGATGCGAAAGCGGGTCTCCGAGGGCTTGCCATCGGCGCTGACCCGCACCACCCGCTCGCCAGACTGCAGATCGTTCTTGCGCAGCGGTGCATTGACCACTTTGACGTGAGCCTGCCATTTGCCGCGTACCAGCGCCAGATACTGCTTGCGCATGGTCTTGACGCGCAACTGTTCATGCAGGCTGCGCAGGGCGCTGCGTTTTTTGGCAACCAGCAATACCCCAGAGGTGTCGCGATCCAGTCGATGAACCAGTTCGAGGAAGCGGGCTTCCGGACGCAGGGCGCGCAGCCCCTCAATAACGCCAAAACTCAAGCCGCTGCCACCGTGTACTGCCATGCCGGAGGGCTTGTTCAGCACGATCATGGCATCGTCTTCAAACAGGATCTGGCTCTCCAGACGCTGGATAACACCGAGGTTGGCTGAAGGCAGCTCATTCTTCTCGGCAACGCGCACGGGGGGCACCCGCACCTCGTCACCTGCGCAGAGTTTGTACTCCGGTTTGATGCGCTTTTTGTTTACTCGCACTTCACCTTTGCGAAGGATGCGATAGATCAGGCTCTTGGGGACGCCCTTTAGCTGAGTCTTGAGAAAATTGTCGATGCGCTGCCCGTCATGCTCAGCTTCGATGGTGAGCAGCTGCACTTGTTGTTGTATCTGTGTCATGGCGCGGATTTTAACACTGCCAGCGCCCCTTGGCTGCATGGTTTGTTGAAAAATGGCGCCTTGCTATAAAAGAGGTTTAAATGGGATAATAAACAAGGTTTTGTCATTGTGTTCAAGCCTTGTACTAAGTGGCCAAAAAGTATGCCACCCAATCCCGAAACACCGTGTATACAAGAACATGACGGTTCCCGGGTGCGAGGTACAACGCATGGAGAACACAAACATCACCGTTTATTTGTCTCCATTTCGGCATCCTTATTCATTCCTTCTCGAGAAGTGATGACCAGAACGCCCTTAGTTTGCGCCTCATGCATACCCCAACCGGGAGGTTGCCCCAGTATGCTGAAGACCCGAGGCCGGCGCTGGCAGGACCCAGATGGAGGAAATCAAAATGACACAATAATGAGAACTCAATGAAAAGAATGCTTATCAACGCAACTCAAGAAGAGGAGTTGCGCGTAGCGCTGGTTGACGGACAACAGCTCTACGATTTGGATATTGAAAGTCCGGGACACGAGCAGAAGAAAGCGAACATTTACAAGGGTAAGATCACCCGCGTAGAACCCAGCCTTGAAGCTGCTTTTGTCGACTACGGCGCCGAGCGCCACGGTTTCCTGCCGTTGAAGGAGATCGCCCGCAATTACTTCCCCTCCGGTTACTCCTATCAGGGTCGTCCCAACATCAAAGAAGTGGTTCGCGAAGGTCAGGAAGTTATCGTCCAGATCGACAAGGAAGAGCGTGGCACCAAGGGTGCAGCCCTCACCACCTTTATCAGCCTGGCAGGTAGCTACCTGGTACTGATGCCCAACAACCCCCGTGCCGGTGGTATCTCCCGCCGTATCGAGGGTGATGAGCGGACTGAACTGAAAGAAGCCCTGAGCGGATTGACCGTGCCGGAAGGCATGGGCCTGATCGTACGTACCGCAGGTGTGGGCAAGTCGCCAGAAGAGCTGGAGTGGGATCTGAACGTTCTGCTCAACCACTGGGACTCCATCCACAAGGCCTCTCAGGAGCGCGCCGCGCCGGTGCTGATCCACCAGGAAAGCAACGTCATCGTGCGTGCCATCCGTGACTATCTGCGTCGCGATGTGGGCGAGATCCTGATCGACAATCCGGTGATTTTCGAACGCGCCAAGGCTCATATCGAGCTGGTACGTCCCGATTTCCTCAACCGTGTAAAGCTGTACAAGGGTGAGGTTGCCCTGTTCAACCACTTCCAGATTGAGAGCCAGATTGAATCAGCTTTCCAGCGTGAAGTGCGCCTCCCCTCCGGCGGCAGCATCGTTATCGATCCGACCGAAGCACTGACCTCCATCGATATCAACTCCTCCCGCGCCACCAAGGGCGGCGATATCGAAGAGACGGCGCTGCAAACCAACCTGGAAGCGGCCGACGAAATTGCCCGTCAATTGCGTCTGCGCGACTTAGGGGGACTGATCGTTATCGACTTCATCGACATGACCCCGGTTCGCCATCAGCGCGAAGTGGAAAACCGTCTGCGTGAAGCGGTTCATCAGGATCGTGCCCGCATCCAGCTGGGCCGGATCTCCCGTTTCGGTCTGCTGGAGATGTCTCGCCAGCGTCTGCGCCCTTCCCTCAACGAATCCAGCAGCCATATCTGCCCCCGTTGCCAGGGTCAAGGCGTGATCCGTGACAACGAATCTCTCGCCTTGTCCATCCTGCGTCTCATCGAAGAAGAGGCCATGAAGGACAACACCGAGCAGGTTCACGGCCAGGTGCCGGTGGATGTTGCCGCCTATCTGCTTAACGAGAAGCGTGCCGCCATCGCCAGTCTGGAGCAGCGCAATGATGTGCGTGTTTACATCATTCCGAACCAGCATCTGGAAACCCCGCACTACGAAGTAACCCGCATTCGTCAGAACGAGATCCCGGAAGCAGCCAGCTACGAGCTGAAAACCGAGATTGCCAAGCCGGTCTACCAACCGAAGCAAGCTCAGGTGATCGAGCGCGAGCAACCGCTGCTGCAAGGCTTTGCCCAACCGGCACAACCAGCCCCTGTTGCACCGCAACAGCCAGCGGCTCCCGTTGCTGCGGCCCCTGCCGAAGCCGGTTTCTTCAGCAAGCTGATCAAAGGCATTACCGGCCTGTTCAGCAGCGATGCAGCCCCTGCCGACGTGAAAGCGCCCGCCGAGAAACCTGCTGCTCGTGAAGCACGCAAGGATGAAGGTCAACGCCACCAGCGCGAAGAAGGTCGTGGCCGTGGTCAGCGTCCCCGTCGTGACGACAATCGTGGCAACCGCAACAATGCGGAAGCTGGCGAGAAGCGTGAAGGTGGCAACCGCGAAGCCGGTGAAAACCGCAATCGCCGTCCCCGCAAAGAGCGCGAGCCTCGTCAGGAGCGTGAAGCCCGTGGTGAGGTGCGTAGCGAACAGCGCATGGAACGTGAACCCCGTCAGGAGCGCGAACCTCGCGAGCCGCGCCAGGAACGTGCGCCACGTCCAGCCCGTGAACCTCGTGCTCCCCGTGAGCCGCGCGCCGAAGTCGTTGTTGAAGCGGTAGACGGCGTTGATGCAACTGCCGTCCAGCCACGTCAGGAGAAAGAGCAGAAAGTGGCCGAGCGCCGCGAACGTCGCCAACTGCGCAAGCAGATCCGCGTCGATGTCGCCGCTGCTGACACCCCTGCCCTGCCGATTGACGAAGTACCAGCGCAAGCTGAAGTGATCGATGCCACCGTGGGTAACGAGCAGGAAGAGCAGAGTGAAGGCCAGCGCCGTTCACGCCGCACTCCGCGCAGCCAGCGTATCGAAGGTCAGCGCCGCAAGCGCATCAACGAAGATGTCCGCAGCCAGCGTGACGAAGAACAGCAAGATACCACCACTCTGACCACCGCAGCCCAGGCAGATATTGCCAAAGCGCAGGTTGAAGAGCCGGTAGTGCCTGTTGTTACCATCCCGAGCGCTGAAGCCGTCGCTGCTGCTCTGCAAGCCTCTGCGGCACTGACCGAGCATGTGGTTGTCGAAGCCGTTGCTGAAGAAGCGGCCGAGCAGGCTGCTGCCCAGGTCGAAGCAACTCAAGCCGATGTGGCTGCCAGCCCGGTTGTTGCAGCTGTCGCTGAGGTCGTGGTTGCAGCAGAGCCGGAAGTTGCCGTTGTCGACGCTCCGGCTGTCGACGCTCCGGCTGTCGACGTGGCTGCCGCAACCGTGGTTGAAACCGCTCCGGTTGTTGAAGAAGCCCCTGCAGTCAACACTCCTGTCGTGGAAGCTGTACCTGTTGCAGTCGAAATGCCAGCTGCTGTTGTCGAAGCCCTGACTCCTGTCGCTGCCGTTGCGGTGGAAGAGACTCCGGCCGTCACCAAACAGGTAGCTCACGGAGCTGGCCTGCTGGCTCGAGCCCGCAAAGCATCCGCGCCGATGGCAACCCCTGCCGAAGCTCCTGCCCTGCCTGCCCGTGAGCCGGTTAACTACCCGCCGCTGGTACGCAACGAGGTGAGCACATCAGGTCGTCATGGTGGCAGCACTGCCGCCGTCAACGTGGCCACCTGCCCGGCCGGTCGCCCCTAAGCAACCCGGGTTGACCCCTAAACAAAGCCACACCAACCAGTGTGGCTTTTTTATTTCTCGCTGTCCCGTCCTGAATATGGTTTACACCTTCCCCCCAATAAATGGAGAACCCGATGGGACAAGGTGTGAAACGGACACAGCGCGATTACTCGCTGACTTTTAAATTGGCGCTGGTCGAGCAGATTGAAAAAGGCGAGCTCACCTACAAACAGGCTCAGGTGCGTTATGGCATTCAGGGCCGCTCCACCGTTCTGGTATGGTTGCGTAAACATGGTCGGCAAGATTGGAGCCAGGGGGCTTCTGTACGTGCCGGCAGGAGCATCACCGACAACCAGACGCCCGAACAGCGCATCAAGGAACTCGAGCAACAGCTGGCGCTGATGAGTCAGAAAGCCCAGTTCTTTGAGGCCGTCGTCGATGTACTGAAGAATGACTACGGCGTCTCCATCGTAAAAAAGCGACCCGGCAAGTCCTCTCGCAGCGGCAAGTCGAGAGGCTGACTATTGTCAGGGCTTGCCTGTTTCTGGGGATAAGCCGGCAGGCTTACTACAAGCGCAATCGGGTCGCCGACGAGCGCCATGCACAGGGATTGCAGGTGGTGCGCTTCGTGCGTCAGGTTCGACTGCGACAACCGCGGGTGGGCACTCGCAAGCTGCATTATCTGCTGCAGGGTCAGGATGATGGCGGGCTCAAGGTCGGGCGGGACAGGCTGTTTCAGATATTGACCGAGCATCGCCTGCTGGTGCCACCCAGACGGGCGTATCACAAGACCACCCACAGTTTTCACCGTTTCTACCGTCATCCCAACTAGCTCAAGGTGGGGCCAGAGCAGGTCACTCCGGTAGCACCGGAGCAGGTCTGGGTCGCAGATATCACCTATCTGCCAGCCCGCTGTACCTGAACCTGTGACGGCGGTGCAGTATTGCTTGGGTTTGTATAAGTCATTACATGAAAGGTACGGGGTGAAATGCTCGATGGCGGATGGGTATGACTGTTACCATAATGCGCTAGCGGAACGGGTGAACGGGATTTTGAAGGGAGTGTTGCTACAGGAAAACGCCGTGCTTTCTCCTCTGTTTGCGCTTTGGATATCCCTGATAAAGTCCATTTCAAGCGTTAATGTTCAGCATCATGACTATTGATAACTTTAGTACATAAATTTGTTTGTTGGCATATTAAAGCGGATCACAGATATGAAAAAAGGGCCCGCAGGCCCTTAGAAAAAATAACGTTGTTAACCACCAAACAGATGGTGGCTGACGATAAACAGGCCGCCGGAGAGCAGCATGGTCAGCGGCAAAGTCAACACCCAGGCCATCAGGATGGTCTTGATAGTCTGGCTCTGCAGGCCGGATTTATTGGCTACCATGGTCCCCGCCACCGCAGAAGAGAGAATGTGGGTGGTGGACACCGGCATACCGGTCAGACTGGCGACCCCGATGGAGGTTGCTGCCGTGATCTGGGCCGCAATGCCCTGGCTGTAGGTCATGCCGGTGGTGCCGATCTTCTCGCCCACGGTATGGACGATACGACGCCAGCCCACCATGGTGCCGCAACCCAGCGCCAGCGCGATGGAAACGATCACCCAGGTCGGTGCATATTCAGCGGTCGCGGTCAGATCCTTGCGCCATTTGGCCAGATCGGTCAGCTCCTTGGCTGGCAGCGGCAGCTTGGCAGCCTTGCGGGCGGTGTCATCGATACAGAGCAGCAGACGACGCACTTCGCGGCGGTCGGTCAGGCTCATCTGATCATAAGTTCGCACGGCACCCAGACGGGCATCCAGGGTGGCCATCGCCTGCAGCACGCCATCGGCGGAGCAGTGAGTCATCAGCTCTTCCTGAGCCGTTGCAGGTGCAGAGAAGTTGATGACGCCAGAGAGGGCGGACTGGTTGCGCTGGTAGATCTCCATGATGCGCTGGTTGGCATCCTGGGTCCGATCCAGGTCATAAGAGCGGCTGTTCATGTCCAGCGCGAAATAGGCGGGTGCCATGCAGATCAGCACCAGCATCACCAGACCGATACCCTTCTGGCCATCGTTGGAGCCGTGCACGAAGCTGACGCCCATGGCCGAGGCCACCAGGGTCAGACGCGCCCAGAATGGCGGGTGCTTCTTGCCATCGACCAGCTGACGCTCTTCCGGTGTTTTGTGGATCTTGTTGCTGGTCCAGATGCGTTTCATTGCCAGCAGCAGCAGCGCCGCGATGATGAAACCGATTGTGGGAGAGATGATGAGGGAGAGCATGATGTCGATCGCTTTGCCCACGTTGATCCCTTCTGTCACCGGTTTATGGGTGATCCAGGCATAGGCGCCGCCTACCCCCAGAATGGAACCGATCAAGGTATGTGAACTGGAGGCCGGGATCCCGAAGAACCAGGTGCCCAAGTTCCACACGATGGCGGAAAACAGCAAGGAGAAGACCATGATCAACCCTTGGGTGGAGTCCATCCCAAGCAGCAGGTCGATGGGCAGCAGATGGACAATGGCATAGGCCACACCCAGTCCGCCGAACATGACGCCAAAAAAGTTGAAGATCCCCGATGCGACGACCGCCAGGTGAGCTGGCATCGCCTTGGTATAGATAACCGTTGCTACCGCGTTGGCGGTATCGTGAAAGCCATTGATAAATTCATAGGCAAGCACAAAAAAAACGGCCAATACCAAACCGATTGACCACCACAAACCCAAACCACTAAACATTTCAAACATAAAAAAAAGCCTGTTTATGAGTTGCGGCGGATTATGCCAGATGGCGGCCAACACCATAGCCACCATTGAAATATTTCAGCCATAAAAAAAAAGAGCTTTTTGGAAAAAAATATCCTAGAGCCAGTCTTCATGCGGCTTGCCATCGATTAATTAAAGCCATCAATGATTGCGGGAAAGGGCAAAAATAGCTGACAATTAAGCCAATAATTTCATTTTTATGACGTTTTTATGACAGAAAAACGGGCGAAAGTGGTGATAAAACGTCCCTGCCCCGCCAATCTCATCCGACCAGCACCATCAACCCCATATCCGTTTGATTCCAGATGCAAAAAGGGAGCACCTTGTGCTCCCTTGCATCGTTGCCGTGTTGCCAGTTATCAGTCCTGATTGATACGACTGGCAACGGCGCCCTGTTGGCTCTTGTACTTGGCATTTTCCCGCTTGTTGTAGGGACGGGCCGCGATGCCGGAGAGCATCTCGAAGTTCAAGGCGCCAATTTTCATCTTCGGGCGCAGTGCCAGCGGCAGTTTGCCGCCGTTGTAGAACTCCAGCACGATGCGACCGGACCAACCCGGATCGATCCGGTGCGCGGTCACGTGCACCATCAAACCCAGGCGCGCCAGTGAAGAGCGGCCATCCAGCCAGCCGACGATATCGGCGGGCAGGGTGACGGATTCGTAGGTCACCGCCAGCGCCAGCTGACCCGGGTGCAGGTAGAAGGCTTCGCCATCGGGGATGTGGATCTCGTCACTCATCACCCGATCGATGGCATCGGCCATCTCGCTGCTCGGGCCGCTCAGGTCGATATATGGCGCGGTATGATCGCGAAACACCCGAAACTCGTTACCCAGCAGCACATCGACACTGACACCACTGATCCGCTCTACCCCGGGCCGTGGCTCAATGACGATCTTGCCTTCATCCAGATGGCGTTCAATATCGGTATCACACAGACGCATTGGGCGACTCTCCTGACAAATTGTGCTTTTAAAAAAGCCGGGCATCACCCGGCTTGTTTCATCTTAACCAATCAACATGTGGCGAATACGCGCCTTGAGCATGTCGATGGCGATGCGGTTCTTGCCACCACGGGGCACGATCACATCGGCATACTGTTTGGACGGCTCGATAAACTGCAGGAACATCGGACGCACTGTCTTCTGATACTGCTTGAGCACGGAGTCCATGGTACGGCCACGCTCCTGCACATCACGCACCAGACGGCGCAGCAGGCAGATGTCGAGCGGGGTATCCATAAAGATGGAAGCATCCATCAGATCCCGCAGACGGCTGTCGGTCAGCAGCAGGATCCCTTCCAGAATGATCACCCGGCGCGGGGCAAACGGGGTCACTTCGCTCATCCGGGTGTGTTCGGTGTAGGAGTACTGGGGAATGGCAACCGCGTCACCTTTGACCAGCTGGCTAAGGTGCTGTACCAGCAGGTCGTGATCCAGCGCGTTGGGGTGGTCATAGTTGGTCTTGACCCGCTCTTCCATGGTCAGGTGGGTCTGATCACGGTAGTAGCAATCTTCGGTGATCACACCAATCTGACCTGCGCCCAGTTCGGCCACCAGCTCTTCATAAATGGTCTGGGCTATAAGACTTTTGCCAGACGCAGATGCGCCCGCAATACCGATGATCACACACGAATGTTGAGTATCAGACATGACAAATACCTAAAAGAGAAGAGCAGTGGGGATGGTTTAAACCGATCCATTATATAAAAAAGGGTGGGTCATGCCCACCCTCAATTCCCTTTCAAGTGACCGACCGCCGATTATTCATCCAGCGCCATGGCATAGAGGGGGGTCGCAATCGGTTTTGCGCTGAAAAAGAGTTCAGCCCCTACCCTGCGCGCCAGCTTCAAATAAGCCTGAGCCAGGCTCCCTTCCGGTGCGCCGAACACCGTCGGACAGCCATCATCCATGTGTTGGCGGATATCGATGTGCAGCGGTAATTGACCAAGCAGTGCCACTTGATACTGCTCTGCCATCTTCTGGCCGCCACCGGTACCGAACAGCGGCTCATGATGACCACAGGCGCTGCAGACGTGATAACTCATGTTCTCGATGATGCCAAGCACCGGCACATTGACCTTGTTGAACATAGCGATCCCCTTGCGGGCATCGGCCAGCGCCACATCTTGCGGGGTGGTGACGATCACCGCCGCCGAAGTCGGCACCTGCTGGGCCATGGTGAGCTGGATATCGCCAGTGCCCGGCGGCATGTCTACCACCAGATAATCCACCTCGCCCCAGCGGGTCTCATGGAGGATCTGCGCCAGCGCCTTGCTCGCCATCGGGCCGCGCCAGATGGTGGCATCCTGCTCGGAGACCAGATAGCCGATGCTGTTGCTCTTGAGGCCGCAGGCCATCACCGGCTCCATCAGCTTGCCGTCATGGCTGACCGGGCGCTCTTTGAGGGTGCCCATCATGGTGGGAATGGAAGGGCCATAGATATCGGCATCGAGAATGGCGACCCGCGCCCCCTCTTTTTGCAGCGCCAGCGCCAGATTGACCGCTGTGGTGGATTTGCCCACCCCGCCCTTGCCGGAAGCAACGACGATGATGTTGCGAATGCCCTGCACGGCATTGAGGCCCTGCGCCCGCGGCATGCTGGCGACGTCAATCTCCAATGCCCAGTCGATGCGGGCGGCGCCGGTGGCGCTGCGCAGCCTGGCATCGTAGTTCTCTTTGAGCTGATCGAGCAGCGAAAGACCGGCAAACGGCAATACCAGCCGGATAGTGAGCCCCTGACCCTGATTGATGATCTCGCGAACGAATCCGGCATCTACCAGATCCTTGTGCCAGCCAGCTGGCTTAAATTCGGCGAGGATCTGTTTTACTGAATCAATCACCATTAACTCCTCATTATCTTGTCATTATCTTGAGGTGAACGGTTACCGCACACAAATCAGTGGCTTGCCTGCCATCGTAACAGCAGGTGCTGCCAAGGTTGGCACAGCCACAACCCTAGGCAGGCTACCCCCAATTCGGGTAACATGCACGGCACTCTATCATCCCAACAAGCACATCAAGAACGTAATATGGCAACTGATCCTCGTAAAATGCTGGTAACCTGCGCCCTCCCCTATGCCAATGGCTCCATCCATCTTGGCCACATGCTGGAACACATCCAGGCCGATATCTGGGTTCGTTATCAGCGAATGCGCGGCCATCAGGTGCACTTCATCTGTGCCGATGATGCCCACGGCACCCCGATCATGCTCAAGGCACAGCAGATGGGGATCACCCCGGAAGAGATGATTGCCGCTGTCTCCAAGGAGCACCAGGCCGACTTCGCCGGGTTCAACATCAGCTTTGACAACTATCACTCCACCCACAGCGACGAAAACCGCGAGCTGGCGGAGCTGATATATGGCCGCCTGAAAAATGGTGGCTTTATCAAGAGCCGCACCATCTCCCAGCTGTTCGATCCGGAAAAATCCATGTTCCTGCCGGACCGTTTCGTCAAGGGAACCTGCCCCAAGTGCAAATCTCCGGAGCAGTATGGCGACAACTGCGACAGCTGCGGCGCTACCTACAGCCCGACCGAGCTGATCGAACCGAAATCTGCTGTCTCCGGCGCAACTCCGGTGATGAAGGACTCCGAGCACTTCTTCTTCGACCTGCCGCAATTTGAAAAATGGCTCTCTGAGTGGGTACGCGGCTCCGGCGCCATTCAGGAAGAGATGGCCAACAAGATGCAGGAGTGGTTCGAAAGCGGCTTACAGCAGTGGGACATCACCCGTGATGCCCCCTACTTCGGGTTCGAAATCCCCGGCGCCCCGGGCAAGTATTTCTACGTCTGGCTGGATGCCCCCATCGGTTACATGGCCTCTTTCAAGAACCTGTGCAACAAGCGTGGCGACATCGACTTTGACAGCTACTGGAAAGCGGACTCCGACGCCGAGCTCTACCACTTCATCGGTAAAGATATCGCCTACTTCCACTGCCTGTTCTGGCCGTCCATGCTGGAAGGTGCCAACTTCCGCAAGCCGACCAAGGTCAACGTACACGGCTATGTGACCGTCAACGGCGCCAAGATGTCCAAGTCCAAGGGCACCTTTATCAAGGCATCCACCTACCTGAACCACCTAGATCCGGAGTGCCTGCGTTACTACTACGCCGCCAAGCTCAACAGCCGCATCGACGATCTGGACCTGAACCTCGAAGATTTCGTGCAGCGCGTCAACGCCGACGTGGTCAACAAGCTGGTCAACCTCGCCTCCCGCAACGCCGGTTTTATCGCCAAGCGTTTTGGCGGCAAGCTGGCGGCAACCTGCGCCGAGCCCGAGCTCTACGCCGAATTCGCTAATGCTCGTACCGCCATTGCCGAGGCTTATGAGAGCCGCGAATTCAGCCGCGCCATCCGCGAAATCATGGCGCTGGCCGACAAGGCCAACCGCTACGTGGACGACAAGGCGCCCTGGGTTATCGCCAAGCAGGAAGGGGCTGACGCCGAGCTGCAGGCGGTTTGCTCGGTCGGCATCAACCTGTTCCGCGTGCTAATGGCCTACCTCAAGCCCGTCATGCCGCTGCTGGCCGAGCGTGCCGAAGCCTTCCTGGCCGAAACCCTCAGCTGGGATGGCATCGAGATGCCGCTGGTCGATCATACCGTTGCGCCGTTCAAGGCCCTCTTCTCCCGCATCGAGCCGGCGAAGATTGAAGCCATGATCGAGGCCTCCAAGGAAGACTTGGCCAAGGAGCAGGCACCGAAAGTGACCGGCCCCTTGGCTGATGACCCCATCAGCGAAACCATCACCTATGACGATTTTGCCAAGATTGACCTGCGCGTCGCGCTGATCAAGAAGGCCGAAGCGGTACCGGAAGCCGAGAAGCTGCTCAAGCTGCAACTGGATATCGGCGGCGAAACCCGTCAGGTGTTTGCCGGTATCAAGTCCGCTTACAACCCGGAAGATCTGGAAGGCAAGCTGACAGTGATGGTGGCCAACCTGGCGCCGCGCAAGATGCGTTTCGGCATGTCCGAAGGCATGGTGCTGGCCGCAGGCCCGGGCGGCAAGGATCTCTGGATCCTGGAGCCGCAGGAAGGTGCCCAGCCAGGGATGCGCGTCAAGTAAGCACATCGCTGACTGCGACCACAGCGAGATAGAAGAAGAGAGGCCAAACGGCCTCTCTTTTTTTTGTCTCACATATTTGGCTTGGATAGTTTCTGTAGATGCTGGTCGCGGATGACTTCCGCAGATTGCGGTCTCGGGGCTATCCACCACCGGGATTCGCGGTCGATACATTTTGTTCTGAATACCTGACCAGCCGACTTGCCATGTCTTCCATGTTGTGGCCTGCCAGCATCGCCAGTTTGAGCGCCACCAGCTCCGCCTGCTGGCAGTCCAGTTGACGCAATCGGGTGGTGATCTTCCCCTTCAACTTCTGCCGCAGTTTCATCTGCTTGCAGGTGTTCCCCTGCTCTGCTCGCAACCTCCGCCGCCATTGACGCCAATCCTGCAACTGGCCGAGTCGCTCCTGCCAGTGAGTCAGAGTGCTCAACCAGCTCGGATCTCCACACCCCAGATCCAGTAACAGTTCCACGCCATAACGGGCCTGCTTGATCTCGAGGCGTAGCCGATGCCAGCGGCGCAACTGTTGCTGACGGGAGCTGGCAGATTTCCCAACGCAGGGAATAGGTTCATCGAGAGCGCTCTGCGCCTCATCAAGGCGCAGGGCCAGATGCTGCTGATAGAGGAACGCCAATGCACGCGCATCCTGCACCTGCACCACCGCCGCAAGCCAGCGGGCCAGTCGCCGTGACAACAGGGGTACGCGACAGGCAGATTTGTGGGTATTGCCCGTGCTGGCAGGCGGCTTGCCAAAACGCTCGGCGTAGACCTGAGCATCCCGCAGCGCCGAGAGCCGCCCGACCGAGCGCAGCAGACGCCGCTCCAGCTCGGGATGATAGGTGAGTGGCCGCCACAGGGCGAGCAGCGCCAGCAAGCGGCGCGCTGCGATACGGTAGCCATGCACGGCCGGTTCACTGGCCTCTTCGCGCACCGCTCGCGCCGCCTCCTGATAACGGGCGACCCAGCTTGTTGCCTGAGTCAGCAACAGACCTTCCTTGTCAGCGTCCATCTCGTCTCCGCCCTTTCAGTTGGTGTGAAAGCCCTGACCGGTGGGCGGCAGCGCCTCCTCATACTCCATCCGGGTCACCCGAGCGGTGCGTGGGCCATGCTCCAGCCAACCCAGCATCATCTGCACCCCCTGTGCGGGACCGCTGATGAGGATCTCCACCGATCCATCCTCCAGGTTGTAGGCATGGCCCCGCAAACCCAGTTGCAGCGCCCGCTCACGGGTGAAATAGCGAAATCCCACCCCCTGCACCTGCCCCCACACCCGAATGACAAACGATTGCTCTCCCATTTCTCACACCTTCCGCTTAAGAAAAAAATTCCCGAGACGATAATGTGCCCGACACTCTATCTCTGCAGGATGCAGCTCCATTATGAAAGAAGTTAAATTCCGGTGGGTTGACCGCTATCTCATTCACCTCACCATCAGTGAAAAATTCCATATCGCGTTCTGGTTACCTCTCTTCATCATCGCCTTCCTCAGCTGGTATATGCTGGCGGCCAGCCATCAGCAGGAGATCTCCCTGCGGGTAGCGCAGTTGCAGCAACGGGTCGAGACCACGGCGCAGCTGGTCAGCCAGCAGCCCACTCTGGTGTTGCCTGCTGATCTGCGTCTGACCCAGCAAGGCAGCAGCGGGTTGCAGCAGCAAGGAGATCACTACCTCTTTACCGCGCCAGCGGGTCAGGCAGGCTACGTCACCGGTGATCTTGACACCGGCAACCTCTCCATGTGGGAAGGTCAGGGCTCGACCCTGCTTCTGATCGGCGCGCTGGCCGCCCTGATGGCGCTGGTGATCCACTATATGATGACCTTTGTGTCCGGAGCGCTTTACTCCACCAACAAGGCGCTGCAAACCGTGGCGGACGGCGATCTCACCTTCCGCCTCAACTTCTTCCCGGTACGCGACGAGTTCTCTACCCTGGCGGGCAGCATCGACCGCTTTACCGACCGCCAGCATCAGATCGTCAAACTGGTGGAAGAGTCTGCCGAAGCGCTGACCATGGCCGCCGACGAGTTTCGTGACCATGCCCGCGAAGGCGAGACCATGGCGCGTTCCCAGCGCCAGCACATGGATTCACTGGCCACTGCCATGGAGCAGATGTCGGCGGCGATCCGCGAAGTGGCGCGCAATGCCAACGACACCCTGCAGCAGACCCGCCAGTCGAGCGAAGAGGCGGCCAATGGCGCCAACCGGGTAGCCCGCACCATCGAAGCGATCCGTACCCTGGCAGACGAGATTGGCAACGCCTCCGGCGCGGTCGAGCGGCTCACCCACAATGCCAACCGGATCAACGAGGTGGTCAACGTCATCAACGCCATCTCCCAGCAGACCAACTTGTTGGCCCTCAACGCCGCCATCGAAGCGGCCCGTGCCGGTGAGCAGGGTCGCGGCTTTGCGGTGGTAGCGGATGAAGTACGTACCCTCGCCAGCCGTACCCAGCAGGCTACGGTGGAGATCCAGCAGATGATCGAAGAGCTGCAGACCGGTACCGGCGCGCTGAACGAGATCATGGAGAAAACCGTGGGGCGTGCCGCCAGCAGCCAGCAGCTCATCAGCGAGGTGGGGCTCGATATCGAGAAGCTGAGCAACCACAGCGATGCGGTACTGGAGATGAGTACCCAGATCGCCACCTCCAGCGAGGAGCAGAGCTCGGTCGCCGCCGAGATCACTCACAATCTGGATCAGGTACGCCATGAGGCGGCGCAGGTGGAGGAGTCTGCCAGCGCCTCGGTAGCCGGTACGCAGGGACTTAAAGCCACCGCCAGCGAGCTGACCCAGGCACTCAAGGGGATCACTCTCTGACGCTGCCGAATAGCATCCGGCAACAAGAAGCAATAAGAAAAGAGGCCACCCATTGGGTGGCCTCTTTGTCTTTATGGATAGTGACCATGAATGATAGCGACCAATTGCTATGCCAGCTGGCAGTCCCGCTCAGGATTGCAGCAAACTCAGGGCCGCATTGGGGCGACTGTTTGCCTGACTCAAAATCGAAGCACTCGCCTGCTGCAAGATTTGGGTGCTGACCAAGCGAGCCGATTCCACAGCCATGTCGGCATCCCGGATCCTTGAGCGGGCAGCGCTGAGGTTCTCATTGGCATTGGCCAGATTGCGTACCCGTGAATCCAGCGCGTTGGCTTGGGCACCGAGCCGAGCGCGCTGAACACCCAGCTGTTTCATACCCACATCCAGGGTTTTGATGGCCCTGCTGGCGTTGTCTTCACTAAGAACATCAATATTATCAACGGTATATTTCTTCTTGTCCTCTTGATAAAAGCCAAGCGCATGCAAGCTGGATCCCTGCATATCAATATTGGAATACTTGTCGCCTGATGAGCGCAGCTCCATCTGACCGATATACGTCGTCGATGTAACATCGGGTAGCAGAGAGCTCAGAGAGGAACTACTGATCACCGGAGGCGCCGGTGGTGCTGGCTGCGGAGGGGGGGTTGTGCCATTCGCCAGCGCAAGGCTGTTCCCCTGAGCGCTATGCATGGTCAATGAATTGCTGGCGGGATTGCTGTTGTTGGAGGCACTCACATAAAAACCCAGACCTGCCGATTGCGCAGTACTGTTGATGCGTTGAACCACGGTTGCCATGATGGCACTATTTTTTGCTGTCGGATTGACCGGATCCCATCCGGTCATATCAATGCCTGTGGTCAAATCCACAGAGTGACCCGCCACATCGATATAGGAGGGTAATGCGGATAAATCGACCGCGGAGGCGACTGAAAATGGCAGTTGTTGCGCTTGTACCGGCCCCTGATTATTGGGAAAGGTGGTGCCATTAATATCTGCCACGAACGCTTCCAGAGTTGAATAGTCCTTGTCAAAAGTGACGCCATTAAGGGTGATAGGCTGAGATGAAAGCTTGAGATCAGCAATGTCATACGCCCCTGGCTTGCTTCCTGCCGGACTGCGCGCTCGCCACTCCATCTCCCCCAGATTTTTGGTCTGGGCATTGAGATCGGTAATGACGGTATTCTGTCCTGCATAGGCACCGACCAAGAAGATACCTTCGTAACTCCCCGCCAGCAGGTCCTGTCCGGCAAACCGGGTACCTGTGGCAATCCGGTCCATCTCCAACTGCAGTTGCTTGAACTCAGCATTCAGGGCTACGCGATCCTCTGCCGTATTGGCACCGCTTCCCGACTGCAGTGCCAGGGTGCGCATCCGCTGCATCAGGTTCACCGACTCATCAAGCGCCCCATCGGCGACGTTGATCACCGAGATCCCATCATTGGCGTTGCGAATAGCGGTGTTGGTCCCGTTCACTTCACTGGTGAGGCGATTACTGATCTGCAAGCCTGCTGCATCATCAGCGGCACTGTTGATGCGCAAGCCGGATGAGAGTCGTCGATATACCGAATCCAGAATGTTGGATGATTGACCAAGATGGCGAGAAGCATTGAGGGCAGAAATATTGGTAGCGATGGAGAGGGACATGGACAGCTCGATACAGGAAAGATTCAAAATGGTCTTCCCCACTATCGACATCATCAAATGACTCTTTAGCGAAAATCACTATAAAGTAAGGTTAAAACGCTTTATTGACTACATTGTGCACACATAGCGACCAGCACTGAACAAAAAACAAGCACAACCAACTGTGACATATAAGATAAACAGCGTGAAACGCCAACATTGAGATTCTGCAAATCTTGCATATGCAACACTCGGGCGTTGTCCAGACGTACAATTCGTCACTCTGCCATATACCAGCAAAGGCTGGCTTAGCCGCACTATTGCACATAGAATGTGGCCCCTTTTCTTTCTACCATCGGCAAACATCCATGAGCGCTTCCATCTATCTCGTCAAAGGCCGCGAAAAATCCCTGCTGCGTCGCCACCCCTGGATCTTCTCCAAGGGGATTGAGCGGGTTCAGGGCAACCCCATTGACGGCGATACCGTCGAGATCTATGCCAACGATGGCAAGTGGCTCGCCCGTGGCGCCTGGTCAGGCAGCTCCCAGATCCGTGCTCGGGTCTGGACCTTCGACAAGGATGAAACCGTCGATCTCGACTTCTTTATCCGTCGTCTCAAATATGCGCAGGAGTCTCGCGATCCGCTGATCAAGCGTCAGGGCCTCACCGGTTACCGCCTCTGCGCCGCCGAGTCCGACGGTCTGCCGGGTCTGACCATCGACCGCTACGCCGATTTTCTGGTATGCCAAATTCTCTCCGCCGGTGCCGAGTTCCAGCGTGAGCTGATAACGCAGGCACTGCGTACCCTCTACCCCGAGTGCAGCATCTATGAGCGCTCCGACGTGGCAGTGCGCAAGAAGGAAGGGCTGAAAGAGCGCACCGGCGTTATCTATGGCGAGACCCCGAACGAGCCGGTGGTCATCGAGGAGAATGGCGGCGTCAAGATCCTGGTGGATATTCGCAACGGCCACAAAACCGGTTTCTATCTGGATCAGCGGGACAACCGTCAGGCTGCCGCCAAGTACACCGAAGGCAAGCGGGTGCTCAACTGCTTCTGCTACACTGGTGGGTTTGGCGTTTATGCCCTCAAGGGCGGCGCCAAGGAAGTGGTCAACGTCGATCTCTCCCAGAATGCGCTGGATATCGCCCGCCAGAACGCCGAGCTGAACGGGCTGGATACCAGCAACACCCAGTTCGTCCGTCACGACGTGTTCAAGCTGCTGCGTGAATACCGCGAGAAGGGCGAGAAGTTCGACGTCATCGTGCTGGATCCGCCCAAGTTCGCCGAGAGCAAGGCGCAGCTGCTGGGTGCCTGCCGTGGCTACAAGGACATCAACATGCTGGCGTTCCAGCTGTTGGCGCCGGGTGGCGTGCTCTTGACCTACTCCTGCTCCGGCCTGATGGAGCAGAGCCTGTTCCAGAAGATCGTTGCCGATGCAGCGCTTGATGCCGGTCGCGATGCCCAGATCCTGGAGCTGCTCTCCCAGGCCTCCGATCACCCTATCGGTACCGCCTATCCGGAAGGCTTCTACCTCAAGGGTCTGGTGGTACGCGCCCGCTGATCGGCAACCACCCTCCCCTTGTGATCAATCAGGCCCCTTGCGGGCCTGATTGTTTTGCCCGCGCCGTATAGGCCTGAATGACCACCCTCTCTGCTTTATTGGTGTTTCCTCTCCTCCTCTTTCCCTACCTGCTCTCCACGGCTTCTCTGTTTAAATTTCATTGCACAAAAGCTGCACATTTATGATTCAAATCACATCCGTATGACTCTCTTTTCCGTAGTGTGATCCCGCCTGCGGCAGCCAAGCCGGGGCAACCGTCCCGTCAGGATTGATGGGCGGTACAACAACAAAGATCGATGTCAGGCCAAGCTGAACATCACAAGGGATCCCGTTATGAATCAATCATTGCCGCTGTTAACGCCGCTGCGGGGCATCGCTGCCCTGATGGTGGTGCTGTTCCATGCCCGATTATTGCTCTTTCCCCAGTGGATGGAGTCGATAGCAGGCCACACCCAACTCATCGAGAATGGCTACCTCTGGGTCGACCTGTTCTTTATTTTGAGCGGCGTGGTGCTGGCCCATGTCTATGGGGAGGCCTTCACCCGCACACCCCGCACCGTGAGCTATGGCCGTTTTCTCTGGCTGCGGCTGACCCGCGTCTATCCCCTCTACCTCGTCACCCTGCTACTGCTGGTCGGCTGGGAGCTTTACAAGGCGCAGCACGGGGTGGGCTTCTACGCCGGCCCCTTGTTCAAGATGTGGGAGTGGGAAGGGATGCCCCCCTTCGGCTCCCCCTTCACCCCGGCCGAGGCGCTGCCGAGCGCCTTCCTGCTGCTGCAGGTGGTGACCGATCACGGATTGACCTGGAACTTCGCCGCCTGGTCGCTCAGCGTGGAGTGGATCAGCTACCTGCTGTTCCCGCTGCTGATTCCGCTGGCGGTCACCCGCAGTCGCTGGAGCCATCTCGCCCCCCTGCTGGCGCTGACGGTGCTGGCCTTTATCGTGCACAGTCGCGGCACCCTGGATGTCACCAGCGGCGTGCTGGCGGTGGGGCGCGGAGTGAGCGAATTTGTGCTCGGCCTGTGGCTGCTGCCGAGGGTCAAGGCCGCGGAAAACTTCCCCATGATGAAGCGAGATCTGCCGCTGCTGGTCGCCTTTGTGCTGCCCTTTGCGCTGATGCAGTTCACCATGACGCCGCAGCTGACACTGCTGCTGATCGCCTCCTACGTGCTGCTGATCTGGATTGCCGCCTGCCAGGGCAATCGCCAAAGCCCGCTGCTGCGCCTCCTGGATAACCGCTTCACCAACTGGCTGGGGGATCTCTCCTACTCCATCTACCTGCTCCATGCGCTGGTGCTACTCACCGGCTGCGAGCTCATCCACTATCTGGCGCCGGGGATCACCGAGTGGTGGTATGGCCAGACCAACCCGCTGCTGGGGGTAGTGGCAACCTTGCTGATGCTGGCGGTGCTGATCGGGCTCTCGGCGTTGAGCTACAACCTGCTGGAGCGACCACTACAACGGCGCCTGCGCCGCTGGGGCAAGTCACGGCAACCGACGCTGGAGCGGGCCGGATAAGTTAATCTCGCCCTGCCTGGATGAGTTGACGGTTTTATGCCAACTCATCCAGTACCAGTTCATCCAGACTGCTCATCACCCAGGCGCTCGGGTGCTGGCTAAATCCGAGCTTGGGGTAGTACGCCACTGCCTGCGGTGCGGCCAGCAGGATCAGCTTGCAGCCCGGCTGCAATTGCAAAAACGTCTCGCGAATAAGGGCTTTGCCAATCCCCTGCCCCTGCACCGACTCGGCCACCGCCAGATCCGAGAGGTAGCAGCAAAAATGAAAATCGGTCACCGAGCGGGCCACACCGACCAGGGTCTCGCCCTGCCAGGCGGTGATCAGCAAATTGGCGTTATCCAGCATGCCCTGCAGGATGGCCGGATGGTCCAGCGGCCGTCTCGCCCCCAGCGAGGTCTGCGCCAACAACGCCGCAAACTGCGCCGTGGTGATGGGGTGGTTAACCAAAAATGTGGTGGTCACTAAGCTCTCCTGTTGTAGATCGGCGGTTGCGTGCTTTTGGTCTCTTTGGCGTTCTTTTTGCTGCATCTGTACTGCAATCAATCAGCCAGCGCCGGATCCAGACAGATGACAGGGAAGTGAGGGCAATTCCCTGCTGTTTATGTGAATTCCTGTTCGAACCCCAAGGGGCAAATGTGGCATAATGCCCCGTCCTGTGGCCCTTGGCGGGGCTGCGCTGGCGCACCTTGTCGCCCTTTTCTTCCCCGTCCGGCCTGGCGGTCCTTCATAACTGCCAGTCATCGCTGCCCCTGTTGGCACCGAGGCCACCCATATTTGCGGCTTCTTGTCCTTCTCTCTACAAGGCCGCCCATTGACCAAGACGGCTCCACAGAGCCTCTGCTCTGTTTGCAAATAAAAGGGGTAAGTATGTCTTCCATTCGTCTGACCCAATACAGCCACGGCGCTGGCTGCGGCTGCAAAATCTCTCCCAAGGTACTCGACACCATACTCAAGAGCCAGATCCCGGGCTTCAACGACCCGACCCTGATCGTTGGCAACAGCAGCAAGGATGACGCGGCCGTGGTCGATATCGGCAACGGTCAGGGCATTGTCTCCACCACCGACTTCTTCATGCCCATCGTCGATGACCCCTTCACCTTTGGCCGCATCGCCGCCACCAACGCCATCAGCGATATCTACGCCATGGGCGGCAAGCCTATCGTTGCCATCGCCATCCTCGGCTGGCCCATCAATACCCTGGCGCCGGAAGTGGCCCAGCAGGTGATCGACGGCGGCCGTCAGGTATGCCACGAAGCGGGCATTTCGCTAGCCGGTGGCCACAGCATCGATGCCCCCGAGCCCATCTTCGGCCTCGCGGTCACCGGTATCGTGCCCCTGGACGCCATCAAGCAGAACGACACTGCCAAGGTGGGTGACACCCTCTATCTGACCAAGCCTCTTGGTATCGGTATCCTCACCACCGCCCAGAAGAAGGGCAAGCTGAAGCCGGAACACGAGCAACTGGCCCCCAACGCCATGTGCACCCTCAACAAGATCGGTCAACGCTTTGCCGAGCTGCCGGGTGTCCACGCCATGACCGACGTGACCGGTTTTGGTCTGGCGGGCCATCTGCTGGAGATGTGCGAAGGATCCAATGTCAGCGCCCGCCTCGACTTCAAGGCACTGCCGCTGCTGGATGAGGTGGATTACTACCTCGCCGAGGGCTGCGTACCGGGCGGGACCCTGCGCAACCACGACTCCTACGGCCACAAGCTCGATGCCATGGACGATCGCACCCGTAACATCATGTGCGATCCGCAAACCAGTGGCGGCCTGCTGGTCGCAGTGGGTAAAGAGAGCGAAGCCGAGCTGCTCGCCATCGCGCACGAAGCTGGCCTTGCGCTCTCGCCCATCGGCCAGATCAAGCCCCTTGAGGGCTCCCGCTTTATCGAGATTGTCCAATGAGTGAATTGCCACTGGCCACGGACTACGCCGAACTCTTTTTGGACGATGTGCCGTTGATTGATGTGCGCGCCCCCATCGAGTTCAAGGAGGGGGCCTTCCCCTGCTCGACCAATCTGCCCTTGATGACAGACGATGAGCGCGCCCAGGTGGGGACCTGCTTCAAGAAGCAGGGTCAGGCCGCCGCCATTGAGCTTGGACACAAGCTGGTGGGGGGAGCAGTACGTGCCGAACGACTCGAAGGCTGGCTGGCGCAGTTGCGCCAGCAGCCCGATGCCGTGCTCTACTGCTTTCGCGGCGGCCTGCGCTCGCAAACCGTACAACAGTGGCTGGCTGATGCGGGGGTGACTCGCCCCCGCGTCGCCGGAGGCTACAAGGAGCTGCGCCGTTTCCTGATCGACACCCAGGACAAGGCCTCTGCCGAGTGTCGCTGGACTGTGCTGACCGGCATGACCGGCTCCGGCAAGACCCATATGTTGGACCACGTAGCTCAGGCGCTCGATCTGGAAGGACACGCCCATCACAGGGGCTCCTCCTTCGGTCAACTGCCCGGCGGCCAGCCCAGCAACATCAACTTTGAAAACAACCTCGCCATCGAGCTGCTTAAACGCCGCCATCGCGGCGAGCAGACCTTCGTGGTCGAGGATGAGAGCCGCCTGATTGGCCGTTGCTGCCTGCCTCTCTCCCTCCATGAAGCCATGAGTCAGGCACCGCTGGTGGTGGTGGATGTTCCGCAGATCGATCGGGCCGAGCAGATCCGTGAAGATTACGTGCACGATCTCTGGCTGCGCTATCAAGCCATGTATGGCCAGGAAGCCGGCTGGCCGCTGTTTGCCGCCTACCTCACCGATGCGCTGGCCCGCCTCAAGCGCCGTCTTGGCGATCAGGCCCACCGCGAGCTGGATGCCCTGATGCAGACCGCCCTCACCGAGCAGGAAAAGAGCGGCGATACCGCGCTGCATCTGGCCTGGATCACGTTGCTGCTAACCCGCTACTACGACCCCATGTATCTCTATCAGCTTGGCAACAAGCAGGAGCGCATCGTGTTTCGCGGTGACAAGCAGGCCTGCCTCGACTATTTCGCCGAGCAGCATGCCAGCGCGCTGCGCGGCTGACCCATCCCAAGAGAGGAACTCTATGTTGAAATTCGAGGTGATCCCGGTCACCCAGTTCGCCCAGAACTGCTCCCTCATCTGGTGTGACGAGACTCATCAGGCGGCCCTGATCGATCCGGGCGGCGAAGCGGACAAACTGCTGGCCGCCATCGCCAAACGCGGCCTGACCCTGACCCACATCCTGCTGACCCACGGTCATCTGGATCATGTGGGCGCTGCCGCCGAGCTGCGGGAAAAAACCGGCGTAGCCATTACCGGCCCCCACAAGGAGGACGCCTTCTGGCTCGACATGCTGCCCGAGCAGAGCCAGATGTTCGGCTTCGCCCATACCCCCGCCTTCACGCCGGATCGCTGGCTTGAGCAGGGTGACAAGGTGCAGCTTGGCCAGTGCGAGCTGGATGTCTACTTCTGCCCCGGCCACACCCCGGGCCATATCGTGCTGCTCTCCCAAGCCGAGCAGCTCGCCTGGGTTGGCGACGTGCTCTTTGCCGGAAGCATCGGCCGCACCGACTTCCCCCGTGGCGATCACGGGACGCTGATAAAGTCGATCACCGAGACCCTGCTGCCGCTGGGTGACGAGATCGTCTTTATCCCGGGCCACGGCCCCAGCTCCACTTTCGGCCGCGAGAAGGCGAGCAACCCCTACCTGACCCAGCCTATCTGGTGATCAAAAAAGGCAGCGGTATTAGCCGCTGCCTTTTCTTCTCTGCTCTCTTTTTCATTCTCGATTCCTGCCATCCGACCTGCCACGTCCCACCTGCGTTCCACATTTCAGCATGCCCATTTGTCTCTTTCGCCCAATAAAAATCCCCACCCGAGGGTGAGGATTGATTTATAGGTGCAACCGTCTGGTGGCTTATTGTGCCAGCAGGTGACCTACCAGCTCATGACGCCACCCTTGCAGCAGCATCGGCTTGTCGCTGCGGGCCCGCTCTTCATCGTTCATCCGCCAGCTCCAGGTGAAATACTGGTGAATGATCTTCTTGCTGGCAATCAGCTCGGGCGGAATATTGCTCGCCTTGGCCTTCTCTTCCACCATGGCCTTGATGCACTTGAGCTCGGCCTTGTACTGGGGGAAGTCCACCAGTCGACGAATGGGCTCGGGCCAGCTGTCAGGATCGCTCTGCTGCGCCTTGGCGACGATATCGAGCATCCGCTTGCCGTGGATCTTGATCTCGATGGGCGAGAGGCCGAGCTCGTTGAGATCCCTCAGGGAGGCAGGACGACGCTCTGCCACCTTGAACAGGTGCAGCTCTTTGACCACAAAGTTGAGGGCCAGATCGCGGCGCACCGCCTCTTGCTGGCGCCAGGCGGCCAGCTCGCGCAGAATGGCGAGCTCGCGGCGACCCAGTTGCCAGGCGTTGACGATGTCAAGATATGCCTGACGGGGATCGCTACCCTGGGTCTTGCGGGCGGAGTGGTTCTGACACTCCTGCTCGAACCAGGCAAACTTACCGCTTTCCCGCAGTTTGGCCATCACCTTCTCGTAGAGCGGCATCAGGTAGAACACATCCGCCGCCGCGTATTCGAGCTGACGTGGCGTAAGCGGGCGGGCCAGCCAGTCGGTACGCGCCTGATCTTTTTCCAGCTCGACCCCGAGGAATTCGTTCACCAGCGCACCAAAGCCAACCGAGACGCCGTAACCGAGAAAGGCGGTAGCCAGCTGGGTGTCGTGCATCTGGTTGGGCAGGTGGCCCGCCTGATGCTGGATAAGCTCCAGATCTTCGCCAGAGGCGTGCAGGATGGCGATCTGCCCTTCCTTGCCCAGTCGTTGCCAGAGGGCGGAGAGATCCAGCGTCAGCGGATCCAGCAGCGCCAGATGCTCGCCGTCATAGATCTGGAACAGGCCAAGCTGGGGGTAGTAGGTACGGGTGCGAACGAATTCAGTATCGATAGCCAGGGGAACGTCGGCCAGAGAAGCGAGATACTGCTCAAGTTCGGCTTGCTGAGTGATAAGTTGATAGTGCATCTGTGCCTGCGCGGTTGATCAGGGCCAAAAAGAAAAAACCGTGGGATGACCCACGGTTTTGCATAACGACGGTGCTGGTTTGCAGAGGCTTCTGCAGCCGCAGTCCGGTTATTGCTTGGCAATCTCCTCGTCGCGCAGTACGCGCCGCAGGATCTTGCCCACATTGGTCTTGGGAAGTTCGTCACGAAATTCTACCAGTTTCGGCACCTTATAGGCAGTCAGATGTTTGCGGCAGTGGGCAATAATCTCGTCCTCCTGCAATTTTGCATCTTTCTTGACCACAAAGATCTTCACCAACTCGCCGGAGACCTTGTGTGGCACACCGACAGCGGCCACTTCCAGCACTTTCGGGTGCAGGGCAACGACATCTTCGATCTCGTTCGGATAGACGTTGAAACCGGAGACCAGGATCATGTCCTTCTTGCGGTCAACGATCTTGAAGAAGCCCTGCTCGTCGCACACCGCGATATCACCGGTACAGAGCCAGCCATCCTGCATCACTTCGGCGGTCGCCTCGGGACGCTGCCAGTAGCCCACCATCACCTGCGGGCCGCGCACCTGCATCTCGCCTGGGGTGCCGAGGGCGTGGATCACCTGACCGTTGTCATCCACCAGCCGGATCTCGGTAGAGCAGACCGGCAGACCGATGGAACCGTTGTAATCAGTCAGATCGTAGGGGCAGACGCTCACCAGTGGCGAACACTCGGTCAGGCCATAGCCTTCCAGCAGCGGGGTATCGGTCAGTGTCTTCCACTTCTCCGCAACCGCGCGCTGCACTGCCATGCCGCCGCCGATGGTGAGCTTGAGCTTGTCAAAGGCGATCCCCTGAAACTCTTCGTTGTTGACCAGCGCATTGAACAGGGTGTTGACCCCGGTAATACAGGTGAAGGGGTACTTCTTGATCTCTTTGACAAAGCCTGGGATGTCGCGCGGGTTGCTGATCAGCAGGTTGTAACCACCGATGCGCATAAAGAGCAGGCAGTTCACGGTCAGGGCGAAGACGTGATAGAGCGGCAGCGCGGTGACCACGAACTCCTTGCCGCGCTCCAGCATGGGGCCGTAGACGCCGAGGCATTGCTCGACGTTGGCAATCATGTTGCGATGGGTCAGCATGGCCCCTTTGGAGAGGCCGGTGGTGCCACCGGTGTACTGCAGGAAGGCGAGATCGTCGTTGGTGATCTCCGGCTTGATGTACTGCAGGAAACGCCCCTTGGAGAGGGCCTGACGCATGGTGGTGGCGTGGGGCAGATTGTATTTCGGCACCAGCTTCTTGACGTACTTGACCACGAAGTTGACCAGGGTGCCCTTGGCCAGCCCCAGGTTGTCACCCATCCGGGTCAGGATAACGTGCTTGATCGGGGTGTCGTAGACTACTTTTTCCAGGGTATGGGCGAAGTTGGAGACGATGACGATGGCTTTGGCACCGGAATCTTTGAGCTGATGCTCCAGCTCGCGCGGGGTATAGAGCGGGTTGACGTTGACCACGATCATGCCGGCGCGCAGGATGCCGAACACGGCGATGGGGTATTGCAGCAGGTTAGGCATCATCACCGCAACCCGATCCCCTTTCTCCAGCTTCAGCTCGTTTTGCAGGTAGGCAGCAAAGGCGCGGGACTGCTCTTCCAGCCGGCGGTAGGTGATGGTTTGGCCCATGTTGACGAAGGCGGGCTGATCGGCAAACTGGGTCACCGAGGATTCGAACATCTCGACCAGGGAGCTGTATTGGTCTGGATTGATCTCGGCGGGGACCCCTTCCGGATAACGTTTCAGCCAGACTCTTTCCACAAACTTCTCCTGCATAACTAGCACCTGTGCGCTCACTGTGTTGCCTCCGTCCCGGTTCACATCCATTTTAATCGGTTGTTTTAAGCTGATGCTCTAATGCCGCACATATTTACACAGCGCAACATCAATTAACAGCAAATTAACAACAGAAAAATGTGAGGGAGAAAACAAACCTGGAATTATTGAAAGCTGGCGATTCTACCGAACTTGACAAAACTTTACGATACAAACGGCCGTATCAACCGAATTTTCCATATGAAAATGGTGGTTTCCACCCAATATGACCCGCTCGATCTGCTGGAAGGCATCCTGACGGGCCTGCCATTGGGCTTCAAGCGCAGCAAAGCCCTGCTCCCCCTGAATCAACAGCACAGGACAGCGGATAGCCGCCATCAGCGCTCGGGCTTGCCCTTCGCTCATTCTCAGGGGCGACAGATCCCGCAAACGGGGGTCGCTGCGCCAGTGCCAGCGCCCTGCCCGCTCTTCAAGCTGCCGTTCACAGATAAGACGCGCCGCCTGCGGCGTGATATCCGCCACCTTGCAACGGGCGGCGACAGCCTCATCGATGGAGGCAAAGCCGTTGGCACTGCGCTCCCGGGTGCGACTACGGTTTAAAATCGCACGTCGCAGCTGGGCAGGTACCTCCTCATCGGGCTGACTGAGCGGGCCCAGCCCCTCCAGCATGATCAACCGCTCCACCTGTTCGGGAAACACCCCGGCATAGGCGGATGCGATCAGCGCCCCGAGGGAGTGACCGAGCAGAGTGAAACGCGACCAGCCCGCCGCCTGCACGATCTGGTAGAGATCGTCCAGCCAGTCGACAAAGACATAGGGGGTGGCTTTGTGATCGGAGTGACCGTGCCCCGGCAGATCGACACAGATGAGGTGAAAATCCCCCAGATGCGGCGCCAGCGGCAAGAAGCTGGCACTGTTGTCGAGCCAGCCGTGCAGGGCAATCAGCAGGGGTTTGCCCTGCTGAGCCTGACCCGCGAGTTGATTCTCAAGCAGGGCCACCTGCCGACCATCTGCCAAGGTGAGCAGACGTTCGTGCAGAGTGCTTTTGATGCTCTTGATCATGGCAAGCCTTAACGACGCAGCGGCCGTCTCGGCCAGAAGGGATCATAGAAGGGGTCGTAGAAGTAGGGGTCCATATAGCGCACCTCCACCTCCTTGACTGGCGGCCACAGCTTGCTGCCAGTCACATTGAGCACCGAGAAGCGGTACTTGTGCTCGCCAATCTGGCTATCCACCGGTTGGCCTATGGTGCCAAGCACTGTCAGGCTGCGCCCCTTGGCGTAGAGGGTCGGATCGACAAAACCCTTCATGATGGCCAGAAAACGGCCCGGGCTCTGTTCGGTCTGCTCCGGCACACCATTGGACTTGAGCGGCAGATAGACCACTTCAATAACGCTCTGATCCGCCTTGTTGTGCACCGCCGAGATAACGCCGCTCCAGCGGGCCGGTTTGCCCTCCATTCCGCCAAGGGCGGGTTGATAGGCCACCAGCTGGTTTTCGGGCTCATAGGCCAGCTCCTTGGGGACCGAGCTGCAGGCCCCGAGCAGCAGAGCCAGCGCCCCGACCACCATCCCGCGTTTCATCATGTCGCTTCTGGTATTACGCATCATGTCTCTCTCCTGTTGCCAGCGTGGCCCGTCGGGCCACCCGCTTGTGTTGCAGCTGATGATCGGCAAGAGCGACATGACGTCAGTGCTCCTGCCCTTATTCGCGACCCGGCAGTTTTTTCCAGGTCACCTTGTCACGCAAATAGACCGGCGTCGCCTGCTCCACCGGCACCGCCTCCCCCGCCAGCCAGGCGGCGCGGGCCAGCGGCAGCATGTCCTCTGCCGCCGGGAAGCGCACCTGGCTCACCGCCAGCTCATCGGCCAGACCACTCAGGGTCTCGCCATAGGTTTCAAAACCGGTGCCGACGCAGGTCACAGGGCCCGTCAGCTTGCCACGGGCATCAACCAGCGCCGCGGGCTCACTCACCACCTCGTCCCCCACCAGCTGCATGCGGCCATCAATGAGCTCATAGCGGCCGAAATATACCTCGTTCATCCGCGCATCGATGGCGGTCAGCACCTGCTCGGCGCCATCCAGTCGATAGGCGCCTTGCGCCATAGCGGCCAAGGTCGAGATGCCAATCAGCGGCACACCCGCACCAAACGCCAGACCTTGCGCCACACTGATGCCGATCCGCACGCCAGTAAAGGAGCCCGGGCCGCGACCGAACGCAATGGCATCGAGGTCACTCAAACTTATCCCGGCATCCTCTAACACAGCCTGAACCATGGGCAGGATTTTTCGGGTGTGATCCCGTGGCGCCTCCTCCCAGCGGGAGAACAGCTTGTCACCCACCAGCAAGGCGGCGGAGCAGGCTTCGGTGGCGGTATCAACGGCCAGGATCTTCAACTCGTTCATGCTTTCCAATCTCTATAAAATCAGTCAATTACATAACCGGCAAGCGAGATACGCTCACCCGTTGTTCAAATCTGTTAGCTGGCGGCACACTTATTCACCGCGTTCAGTGCGATCGAAAAAACGCCCCAGCGTTCCCAACTCCCGGGTACGGGGGATGGCGGGCAGACTCTTGATAAAGGTGGCGCCGTAAGGTTTGTTGACCATTCGTGGATCACAGATCACCAGCACCCCGTGATCACTGCGATCACGAATAAGCCGTCCCACCCCCTGTTTGAGGGCAATCACCGCCTTGGGCAACTGCAGCTCGGCGAAGGGATCCCCCCCCTTGAGTTTGCAATCATCCACCCGCGCCTTGAGCAGCGGATCATCAGGGCTGGCAAACGGCAGTTTGTCGATGATAACACACGACAACGCCGCCCCTCTCACGTCGATCCCCTCCCAGAAACTGCTGGTCGCCACCAGCACGGCGCGGCCATTCTCGACAAACTCCTTGAGCAACCGCTGCTTGTTATCCTCCCCCTGCAGCAAGACGGTGCGACCAATTTCCCGGCGCAGCACCTCGGCCACCTGACGCATCACCTGATGGCTGGTGCAGAGGAAGAAGCAGCCGCCCGGTGTCTTGTTGATCAGCGAGATCATCAAATTGGCCAGCTGCTCGCCGCGGCCAAAGGCGTTGGGCTCCGGCAGATAACGGGGCACACAGAGCCGCGCCTGCTCGCCATAGTCGAACGGGCTGTCGAGAATAAGCTCAGCACTGCCCGCCAGCCCCAGCTCGGCCTTGAAGTGATCAAAACGCATATCCACCGTCAGGGTGGCGGAGGTGAAGACCCAGGCCACTTCCGGTCTTTGCACCTCGGCACTGAATCGCTCGGCCACCGACAGCGGCGTCAGATTGAGGGTGAAATGAAGCCGTGAGCAGTCGTACCAGTAGGAGAAACCGGTCTGGTTGACCGCCAGCACTTCACCCAGGCGGGTGCGCAGTTCACTGATTCGCTCGAAGGCGTGATCCAGCTGCTCGCCACGGCCGAGAGCCAGTTTCAGCACTTCGTAGCAGAGCCCGATGGCATCGTTGAGACGAGCCAGAGCCTGCCCCCAAAGCGGCTGGCGCAGCATGTCGCGGGTATTACCGCGACCGCCATCCACCCCGAAGGCGAGACGCAAGTCCTGACTGGCGATAGCGAGCCGATCCGCCGCCTTGCCAAGCTGGGCCATGTCGTGGGCTTCGGCCCGATAGGCCAGCTGGATATCCTGTGCCAAATCCTGAATGGTGCGGCTGCCTACCGACTTGCCGAAGTAGTTGGTGGCGATCTCCGGCAGCTGGTGTGCCTCGTCAAACACATAGACTTGCGCCTCCGGCACCAACTCGCCAAATCCGGTGTCTTTCACCGCCATATCGGCGAAGAAGAGGTGGTGGTTGATCACCACCACCTGGGCATCCATGGCGCGGCGACGGGCGACCACCAGATGGCAGTCGTCGTAATAGGGGCAATCGCGACCGAGGCAGTTTTCATTGGTGCTGGTGACATGAGCCAGGATCTCGGCGTTCTCCTGCAGCCCCGGAATATCCCCCACGTCGCCATTGTCGGTGGCGGTCGACCAGGATTTCACCTTCACCAGATCATTGAGCACTTCCGGTTTTTGCAGGTGGGATTCGCTCAAGAGCCGGTTCATCCGCTCGATGCAGAGATAGTTACTGCGCCCCTTGAGCAGGGCCACCGGCGGGGTATAGGAGAGCGCGCCTGTGATGGTCGGGAGGTCCCGGTAAAAGAGCTGCTCCTGCAGGTTCTTGGAGCCGGTGCTGATCACGATCCGTTTGCCGGACTCCAGCGCAGGCACCAGATAGGCGTAGGTCTTGCCGGTACCTGTCCCCGCCTCCACTAGCAGACGGCCACCACTTTTGATGGCGCGCGCGACCGCTTCGGCCATCTCCAGTTGGGGAGCGCGGGCTTTGAAACCGTCGATATGGCTGGCCAGAGGGCCATCTGGCTTGAACAGGGTCTGGATGGTCAAAAGGGCGTCCCGCAGCAAAAGCGGCCATTATGCCAAAAGTGTGGCAAAAGCGGGACTGATTCTGCGCCTAGACGAACAGATCGATCTGGTGATCGGGATCCGGCTTGTGATCGCCCTCCTCCGCCTTTGGCTGATCACGCTTGGCGGGCGTGTTATATGCCTGCTGGCGCTGCTGGGAGTCACTGTTGTCAGTGCCGGTCTTGCGCAGTTGATGTTTCTTGCTGATCTGGTTCACTTCCCGCTTGATCTCTTCGCTACCGGGCGCGGCAGGTGCCCGGGGCAAAATGGGGAACAACAGGTCCTGGCTGGGCATGATACAAACTCCTGCGGGGGTTATTGTCTAGTTATCGACCAGAAAACCGTTTTCTCAACTTTAATCGATCAAATCACAATTTTGGGTTGCATTTTCTGTCAAGGCAGGTAGTTTAAATCAGGCGTCAATTACGACATCTTATTTTGTAAAGGATTGATTACATGAAGTTCACCACCCTGAAGACTCATCACCATCATCATCCCGACTAGTCTTTCAGGAGGTTGACTGCTGGAAGACACTTAACTGGTGACTTCCAAAAGGACCGCAAGATTCATAAACCCTCGGAAGCACCCACTTCCGAGGGTTTTTTCGTTTTTGACTAGAAGGAAATCGAGCAATGGAAACACAACGTCTGCGTATCGCCATGCAAAAGTCCGGTCGTCTGAGCCAGGACTCCCAAGCCCTGTTCAAGAGCTGCGGCCTCAAGATCAACCTGCGCGAGCAGCGCCTTATCGCCCATGTCGAGAACATGCCCATCGATATCTTGCGGGTGCGCGATGACGACATCCCGGGTCTGGTGATGGAAGGGGTGGTTGACCTTGGCATCATCGGCGAGAACGTGCTGGAAGAGGTGCAGCTTATTCGCGCTTCACAGGGACTACCCTTCGAGGTCAAAACCCTCAAGCAGCTGGACTTTGGTGGCTGCCGCCTCTCGCTGGCGGTGCCAGAAGATGTGAACTACACGGGGCCAGCGAGTCTTGCCGGCAAACGCATCGCGACCTCCTATCCCGGGCTGCTCAAGCGCTTCTTTGACGACAAGGGTCTCGGCTTCAAGAGCGTGATGCTGGGCGGCTCGGTGGAAGTGGCACCCCGCGCGGGTCTCGCCGATGCCATCTGCGATCTGGTCTCCACCGGCGCGACCCTGGAAGCCAATGGCCTCAAAGAGGTGGAGGTGATCTACCGCTCCAAGGCGGTACTGGTACAGGCCCCCAACCCCTTGTCCGATGCCAAGCAGAAGCTCATCGACAAACTGCTGCCCCGCATTCAGGGGATGCAGCAGGCCCGCGAGAGCAAGTACATCATGCTGCACGCCCCCAAAGACAAGCTCGATGCCATCACCGATCTGCTGCCGGGTGCCGAGCGCCCCACCATCATGCAGCTGGCCGGTGACACCAATCAGGTGGCGCTGCACGTCGTCTCCAGCGAGACCCTGTTCTGGGAGACCATGGAGCAGCTCAAGGCCCTCGGTGCCAGCTCCATTCTGGTGCTGCCCATCGAAAAAATGATGGAATAAGGAAGGGATATCATGCAGACCCTGATCTGGAAGACCCTCTCCCCTGCCCAGCAGGCCGACGTGCTGACCCGACCGGCCCTCAATGACGAGGCCGATATCGGCGCCGTGGTCAAAGAGATCATCGCAGCGGTACGCAGCCGTGGCGATGAGGCCCTGCGCGAGCTCAGCCTGCGCTTCGAGCGCGCCCCCCGTGAGCGGTTGCGCGTCAGCGAAGATGAGATTGAAGCTGCCTGCGCGCGGCTGGATGACGACATCAAAAGCGCCATCGAAGCGGCGATTGCCAATATTCGCACCTTCCACGCCGCCCAAGTGCAGCCTGTGGTACGGGTGGAAACCCAGCCCGGGGTGGTGTGCGAGCTGCGTACCCAGCCCATCAGCCGGGTCGGCCTCTATGTGCCGGGTGGCAGCGCGCCGCTCCCCTCCACCGTGATGATGCTGGCCATTCCGGCTGCTATCGCAGGTTGCCGTGAAGTGGTGCTCTGCACCCCGTCTCCGGCCAGCGACGAGATCCTGTTTACCGCCCGCGCCTGCGGCGTCGAGAAGGTGTTCGCCATCGGCGGCGCCCAGGCCATCGCCGCCATGGCTTACGGCACCGAGAGCATTCCCAAGGTGGACAAGATCTTCGGCCCGGGCAACGCCTATGTGACCGAAGCCAAGGGGCAGGTATCCCGCGACTGGCGCGGCGCCGCCATCGACATGCCCGCCGGCCCCTCCGAGGTGCTGGTGATTGCCGACGAGAGCGCCAACCCCGCCTTCGTGGCGGCGGATCTGCTCTCCCAGGCCGAGCATGGCCCCGACAGTCAGGTGGTGCTGGTCACCACTTCGCCACTGCTGGCCGATGCCATCGCAGGGGAAATCAAGAGCCAGCTGGCCAAGTTGAGCCGCCGGGATATCGCCGCGCAGGCGCTCGGCAGCAGTCTGGTGATCCTCTGCGATGATCTGGCCGAGGCGTGTGCCATCTCCAACGCGTACGCGCCGGAGCACCTGATTGTGCAGACCCGCGCCCCGCGCGATCTGCTGGATAAACTCGAGAACGCCGGTTCCATCTTCCTGGGAGCATGGACACCGGAATCAGTCGGCGATTACGCCAGCGGCACCAATCACACCTTGCCTACCTATGGCTATGCCCGTACCTGCTCCAGCCTTGGCCTTGCGGATTATCAGCGCCGCTACACGGTGCAGGAGCTGAGCGCCGAAGGTATTCGCGGCCTTGGCCCTATCGTCGAGCGCATCGCCCAGGCCGAAGGGCTCGATGGCCACAAAAATGCCGTGACGCTGAGATTGAACGCCCTGGCCGCCGCGCCCCAACCAACAGCACAGCAGAAGGATTTGTCATGAGCATTGCCAATCTGGCGCGCCGCGTGGTGCGGGCCCTCACCCCTTATCAATCGGCCCGCCGCATCGGCGGCAAGGGCCACGTCTGGCTCAACGCCAACGAGGCACCGCAGGCCTATCCCTTCACCATCGAGGGGAGCCGCCTCAACCGCTACCCCGAGTGCCAACCGGCCGAGGTGGTGAACGGCTATGCCGCCTACGCCGGGGTCAATCCCGATCAGGTGCTGGTGAGCCGCGGCGCCGACGAGGCCATCGAGCTGCTTATTCGCACCTTCTGCGAAGCGGGTGAAGATCAGATCCTCATCTGTCCGCCCACCTACGGCATGTACGCCATCAGCGCCGAGACCTGTGGCGTCGGCATCGTCGAACAGCCGCTGACCGCCAGCCGCCAGCCGGACTGGCCCGCCATCGCCGATCGCCTCAGTGACGTGAAACTGGTGTTTCTCTGCTCCCCCAACAACCCCACCGGGGATCTGGTGGGTCGCGATGGACTTATTGCCCTGCTGGAGAAGGCGCGGGATCGCGCCATCGTGGTGGTGGACGAGGCCTATATCGAGTTCTGCCCCGAGGCGTCCGTAGTGGACCTGCTGGCCCGCTTCCCCAATCTGGTGGTGACCCGCACCCTCTCCAAGGCTTTTGCCCTGGCGGGGATCCGCTGCGGCTTTACGCTGGCAAGCCCCGAGGTGATCGCCATGCTGGCCAAGGTGATCGCCCCCTACCCCATCCCCGAGCCCATCGCCCAGATCGCGGCGCAGGCCCTCTCCCCCATGGGGCTGGAGTTGATGCAGGAGCGAGTGATAGAGCTCAACAAGCAAAAAGCCGCCTTCAAGGCAGAGCTGGCAACGCTTGCCTGCGTGAATGAAGTATTCGAGGACAAGGGCAACTTCGTGCTGGTGCGCTTTGTTGATGGCGCCGCCGTCTTTGCCGCCATGAAGGCCGCTGGCATCATACTGCGGGATTTCTCGACCAAACCCGGCTTGGATAACAGCATTCGCGTCACCGTCGGCTATCAGGGCGAGATGGATGCCGTGCTGGCGGTATTGCGTGATCTGCCCTCTCCCACTTTGTAAGACAAGGATGTAGCGATGAAGACCCCGTTTTTGTTTATCGACCGCGACGGCACCCTGATTGAAGAGCCGGTGACCGACAAGCAGGTAGATAGCCTCGCCAAACTGCGCTTCGAGCCCATGGTCATTCCGGTGCTGCGCGAGTTGCAGGCCGCAGGCTACGTGCTGGTGATGGTGACCAATCAGGATGGGCTGGGCACCGCCAGCCTGCCGCTGGAGAACTTCCAGCCACCCCACGACCTGATGATGCACCTGTTTGAATCGCAAGGGGTGAAGTGGGAGCAGGTGCTGATCTGCCCCCACTTCCCCACCGACGGCTGCAGCTGCCGCAAGCCCCACCTCGGGCTGGTGAAGGAGTATCTCGCCTCCGGTCGCATCGACTTTGCCAACTCCTTCGTGATTGGCGATCGCCAGACCGATCTGCAACTCGCCGAGAATATGGGCATTGGCGGTATTCGCTACCACCCGCAGGATCACAACTGGCTCGCCATCCGTGATCAGCTGTTGTCCAAGGGCCGCACTGCCTCGGTGGAGCGCAACACCAAGGAGACCTGCATTCAGGTTGCGGTGGATTTGGACAAGAGCGGCGGCAACCAGATCGCCACCGGCATCGGCTTCTTTGATCACATGCTGGATCAAATTGCCACCCACGCCGGTTTCCAGCTCAAGCTGAACGTCAGCGGCGATCTGCATATCGACGATCACCACACGGTAGAGGATGTGGGGCTGGCGCTGGGTCAGGCGATGCGTCAAGCCCTTGGCAACAAGCGCGGTATCGGCCGTTTCGGCTTTGTGCTGGCGATGGATGAGGTGCAAGCGGTGATCGATGCGCGCCCGCTGACCGAGCAGGAGGTGAGCACAGCGCTGGACTTGAGCGGTCGCCCCTACTTCGTGTTTGACTGCCCGAGCGGCTTTGGCCGTGACAACGTGGGCGAGATGGCCACCGAGATGGTGCCCCACTTCTTCCGCTCGCTGTCGGACGCCATGGCCATCACCCTGCAAATGAAGGTGGGCAGCGGCAACACCCACCATCAGGTGGAGGCGCTGTTCAAAGGCTTTGGCCGCGCCCTGCGTCAGGCCATTCGGGTGGAAGGGAGCGAGCTTCCCTCCAGCAAGGGAGTGCTGTGATGGATGTGAGCAAGCAGAAGCTGGTCATTATCGATACCGGCTGCGCGAATCTGGCCTCGGTCAGAATGGCGTTCGAACGCCTTGATGTGCAGCCGCTGGTCTCCAGCCTGGCAGCCGATATCGAGCAGGCGGACAAGCTGATCCTGCCCGGTGTCGGCACCGCGGTGGCCGCCATGAAAAACCTCAACGAGCGCGGACTGGTGCCCCTTATTCGCGCCGCCAAGCAGCCGCTGCTGGGCTTTTGCCTCGGTATGCAGATGCTGGCTGAGGCCTCCGAAGAGAGCATGGGTACGGATGACTCGTCAGAGCAGCTTATCGACTGCCTTGGCATAGTGCCGGGCAAGATCCGGCTGATGGAGGTCGGTAATCTGCGGCTACCCCATATGGGCTGGAACCAGATTGAGCATGACGAGACCCATCCTCTGCTCAAGGGGGTCCCGAGCGGCAGCTACTTCTACTTCGTGCACTCCTATGCGCTGGAGGTGACCGAAGCGACGCTGGCGACCTGCGACTACGGCCAGCCGTTTACCGCCATCGTCGGTGGGGTTGCAGAGCACAGCAACTTCTTCGGCGCCCAATTCCACCCGGAGCGCTCAGGCGCAGCCGGTGCCCGTTTGCTGCAAAACTTTCTGGAGCTGTGACTAGCATGATCATTCCCGCAATTGACCTTATCAACGGTCAGGTGGTTCGCCTCTATCAGGGGGACTACGACCAGAAGACCGAATACAGCAGCAGCCCGCAGGCCCGCTTCGATGAATATGTCTCCCAGGGGGCGGTGCAGCTCCATCTGGTGGATCTGGACGGTGCAAAGGATACCAAGGCGCGCCAGCTGCCCCTGCTGACCCAACTGCTGTCGGCCACCGAAGCGCCAGTGCAGGTCGGTGGCGGCGTGCGCACCGAACAGGATGTAGCGGATCTGCTGGCCGCCGGTGCCAGCCGGGTGGTGATTGGCTCCACCGCCGTCAAATCCCCGGATCGGGTGGCAAGCTGGATGGAGAAATATGGCCCCGAGCAGATCGTGCTGGCGCTGGACGTCAATATCGATGGGGAGGGCAATCGCCATATCGCGGTGGCAGGCTGGCAGGAGAACAGCGGGGTGACCATCGAAGCGCTGATCGAGCGCTTCCTCCCCGCCGGGCTCAAGCATGTGCTCTGCACCGACATCAGCCGTGACGGCACCCTGGCTGGTACCAACGTCGAGCTCTATAGGGATCTCTGCGCCCGCTACCCGAGCGTCGCCTTTCAGGCCTCCGGCGGCATTGGCGGCATCGCGGATATCGAGGCGCTCAAGGGCTCCGGCGTCAAGGGGATCATCCTTGGCCGCGCCCTGCTGGAGGGCAAGTTCTCGGTGGGTGACGCCATCGCCTGCTGGCAAGCCCCCGCATCTGATACCACAGGAGGCAACTGATGCTGGCAAGACGCATTATCCCCTGCCTCGACGTGAAAGATGGCATGGTGGTCAAAGGGGTGCAATTTCGCAACCATGAGGTGATGGGCAGCATTGTCGAGCTGGCGCGCCGCTACGCCGAAGAGGGCGCTGACGAGCTGGTGTTCTATGACATCACCGCCTCCAGCGATGCCCGGGTGGTGGACAAGAGCTGGGTGAGCCGGGTAGCGGAGGTGATCGATATCCCCTTCTGCGTCGCCGGTGGCATCAAAAGCGTGGAAGATGCCCGCCAGATCCTTGAATTTGGCGCCGACAAGGTCTCCATCAACTCCCCGGCCCTGGCCGACCCGACCCTCATCAGTCGACTGGCCGAGCGCTTTGGCGTGCAGTGCGTGGTGGTGGGCATTGACTCCTACTCCGACGCCGACACTGGCCACTATCAGGTCAAACAGTTTACCGGTGACGAGAGTCGCACCCGCACCACCGCCTGGCACACCCTCGACTGGGTGCAGGAGGTGCAAAAACGCGGCGCGGGCGAAATCGTGCTGAACGTGATGAATCAGGACGGCATGCGTCAGGGTTATGACCTCGACCAGCTCAAGCTGGTGCGCAGCGTCTGCAAGGTGCCGCTGATTGCCTCCGGCGGCGCCGGTGCCATGGCGCACTTTCGCGATGCCTTCACCCTCGCCGATGTGGACGGGGCGCTGGCCGCCTCTGTGTTCCACAAGGGCCTTATCCCCATTCCCGAATTGAAACGCTGGCTGAAAACCGAAGGAGTCGCCATCCGTGAATAACTTCTCTGATAATGCACAAACCACCGCCAGCGCGCGCCCCCTTGCCGAGCAGCTCGATTGGGCAAAATGTGATGGCATGATCCCCGCCATCGTCCAGCACGCCGCCAGCGGCGAGGTGCTGATGCAGGGCTTTATGACCCGTGAAGCGCTGGAAAAGACCCAGAGCAGCGGTCAGGTCACCTTCTTTAGCCGCAGCAAACAGCGGCTCTGGACCAAGGGTGAAAGCTCGGGCAATGTGCTCCAACTCGTGGCCATCAGCACCGACTGCGATCAGGACTCCCTGCTGATTGCCGCCAACCCCGTCGGCCCCACCTGCCACAAGGGCACTACCTCCTGCTTCCATGGTCACCCGGTGCCACCACTCGGTTTTCTGGCAGAGCTGGAACAGGTGCTGGCCGCCCGCAAAGGGGCCGATCCGGCCACCAGCTACACCGCCAGCCTCTACGGCAAAGGGACCAAGCGCATCGCCCAGAAGGTGGGCGAAGAGGGTGTAGAAGTGGCGCTGGCCGCCATGGCCAAGGATCGGGAGGAGCTCATCAACGAATCCGCCGATCTGCTCTACCACCTGACCGTGCTGCTGCAAAACGAGGGGCTGGGGTTACAGGATGTGGTACAGCGGCTTTATAAGCGGCATAATAAATAAACTGATAATAAAGCCGGGTTATCCCGGCTTTACTCATTCAAGATGTATAGCTAATTCAACTATATTTTTATAAACCTCTATACGATTCTCAAGTTGAGATAACTCAGGTCGAGCTAATAGTGCCGCCTCAAAGTGACTAAGCTTCTTATTACTTATATCTGAATTTATAGCTCTAGCCAAAATATGATCTTTACCAAGAGTATACGGCTTGTATTGCTTGCTTGCATTTATCATTTCATATGATGAACTTAACAATGACACTAACGACATGTTGTAATTACCATCAGCCCACCTACCATTACTTGGCTTATTAAGTGTCTTACTTGGCACTATTTCCAATGTTATTGCAACATCATTCCTTTTCCCTAGTTGAGCCTCTATAGAATCTGTACCACCAGCTCTAGCTATGCGACAAGAAGAAACCTGTAGATAAAGATCATAATCACGCTCATACAATGCAAAAAGATAGACCAAAAATACTAAATTTATACTTCCTATATTTACATTTTCTTTTAATAAACCTTTGATAACGGCAATAACTCTATCTACAAGCTGCTCAGTCTGCCTAAGGCTTAACGACAAGTAGTCACTTACCGATGATATTATATTTATTAATATATGTGACTTTGTAAGGATAGGCCATATGCTAGTAGACAATGATAACGATTCATCCCAAGTTAGCAAACATGTAATAAATTCATGGCGAGATATGTTTTTTAGCGTAAAGCGGCGTATAAATAATCGACCTAAATAATTTTGCGCATCAAACCCATCTCCATATATTACCTTGATAGCATGTTGCAACTGTTCGGTATCCGTTGCCAATACAAACACAACTTTGGGAATGTCGAATATATGTTTGATTGTTTCCAGCATTTCTACCGCATAGGAGGGGCGGCAGCGATCCAGTTCATCAATCAAAATAAAAGCGGGATAATCAAGCTCTCCATTACCTAATCCAACAGCACCTTCCACCCATTGCCTTATCTCTTGTTTAAGATACTGGATAGATTCATAACGCTCTTTCTGATTACTGCATAAAGCATCGACCAGTTGATTGGCATCATCCCCTTCCAGAGAAAAATCATCTTCTTCCAATCCAGCCTTCTTAATTGCCGCTTTCAATGCCAGTTTGCCGCCGACCTTAAATAATCCAAGCAGCCGCTGACGCATCCCTTCTGGAATCGGGTTTTCTTTTCCCGCAATCATTTTTAACTGGTCGATAATCGACGAAATAACCGTCAATAAAGGATCATCGGAAAAGTCCTGTTGCCAGGCGTCGATATAGACAGTGGGATAATGCGCTTTCAGCTCCATATACCAGCGCTTGATAAACCAGGTTTTACCCGCCCCCCATTCGGCATTGAGGTTGAGCATATAGTTGCGCTGCTTGCCTTCGGCGGCGAGGTAGTTGGTCAGAAACTCGGCATAGCGGGCACGTTCCAGCCGATCGGCACTCAAGATCTCTTCGCAACCCGCAATGGCCCCCGGCCCGTCCCACTGAACTGCGTCATTCCAATTAAACGGTGCCACTACCATCTCGTATCTCTCCATATTGCGTTGCTGGAGATGATATCAGGGACACCGAGGAAATAGTTTGACTAAAGACCTGTTCGTTACCCTTTTTGCCACTCGGGGAGGTTTATTTAGCTGTTGTTCAACTTCTCTGTCGAGAGCCGATGATACGGGGTCGATACATGGTGGCAAGCTATCTCAACAACCATGGACTCAACTGATTTCCTTTGATTTGCTAAGAGGTTACAACCATGTGACATAACGCAGAACCTGCGGAAATAAATGAGAAATATGCCGTGAAGAGTGCTTAATTTAAAGCAGTTGATGCACGTTGGCCTCGTGTTCAGCCAACCCATCACAGCGACCCAAGGATGGCCAACTTCATGAAGGATGAACCCTTCTCCACCCGATTGCAGCACGAGCTGGATCACCTCAGATCCATCTTTAACGAGATGGGGGCTTACCTCTTTACCAAGGATCTGGATGGCCGTTATATCTATGCCAATCAGGCTGTGCTGGATCTCTTTGGTTGTACCCTGGCCGAACTGCAAGGCAAGGATGATCGCGCCTTTTTTGACCTCGACTTCTCGGAAGATCTGAGACGAAATGATCGTCAGGTGCTGGAGCAGCAGGTCGCCATCGCCCGGGAGGAGATCAACTACCTCAAACCCACGGGAGAGAAACGGGTCTACTGGAGCGTGAAAAAGCCGATGTACGACCGGGATGGCACGCTGATCGGTCTGTGCGGCATCTCCACCGATATCACGGAACACAAGCTGATTGAGGCCCGTATGGCCGAGCAGCATCAGTTGCTGGAGATCATCCTGGCCAACGTGGATGCCCATATCTATATGAAGGACAGCCAGCACCGCTTTCTCTACGTCAATCAGAAGGTGTGTGCCCTGCTCGGTTTACCCGCCGAACAGATCATCAACCGCAGCGATAATGAGCTGTTCTCCCCACACGGAGCCAACCAGCTGTGGCAGCTGGACAACCGGGTGTTCGAAACCGGTGAGCTGCAAGCCGGGGAAGAGATGCTGACCGATCCCGAAGGCAATCAGCACTACTACTGGTCGGTCAAGGTGCCCTTTCTGCTGGGGGATGGCACCCCGACCCTGATCGGGATCTCCTCCGACATTACCGAACTGCACCAGCTCAAGGAGCAGCTGCACCAACAGTCGGTGCGCGATGGCCTCACCGGTCTCTACAACCGCCGTTTCTTTTTCGAACTGTGCGAGAAGAACCTCAGTCTGGACATGCGCCACCACCTTACCTCGGTGCTGATGGTGCTGGATGTGGATCAGTTCAAGTGCATCAACGATCGCTTCGGTCATCCCCTTGGGGATAGCGCGCTGGTGCATCTGGGCAGGGTGATGCAATCGGTGCTGCGCAGCGAAGATGTGCTAGCCCGCATCGGCGGTGACGAGTTTGCCATCTTGCTGCCCAACACCACCCTCTCGGCCGCCGCATCCCTGGCCGAGCGGCTGCGCCTGCAGGTGATGCAAAGCCCGCTGCCCCTGCCCGATGGGGATAAGCTGGTCATCACCATCAGCGCCGGACTGGTGGAAAATGGCGAAGGGGAGCTGATGGAGAGCCTCTACGCCCGCGCAGATCAGATGCTCTATCAGGCCAAACAGAGCGGCCGCAACTGCGTCGCGTGCAAGGCTCCCTAGCCATACAACGGGAGGGCCAGCAGCTCTCCAGACCCCTTGTATCTCCCTCCTATGAATGGCTGTGCTGGCTCCTTACGAACAGACCGCTACCCCAACTGTTTGCGCAGCACAAACTTTTGCACCTTGCCGGTCGAGGTCTTCGGCAGCGGGGTGAAGATGATGCGTTTGGGGGCCTTGAAGTGGGCCATCTGCTCACGACAAAAGGCGATCAGCTCCGCCTGGGTAGTCTCTCGCCCCTCTTTCAGTTTCACGAAGGCGCAGGGCACCTCCCCCCACTTCTCATCGGGCATGGCGATCACCGCCGCTTCGTCCACATCGGGATGGCGATAGAGCACATCTTCCACCTCCAGACTGGAGATATTCTCTCCGCCGGAGATGATGATGTCCTTGGATCTGTCCTTGATCTCCACATAACCATCTGGGTGCCATACCGCCAGATCGCCACTGCGAAACCACCCCTCCGCCATCGCCTCGGCGCTGGCCGCCGGATTTTTCAGATAGCCCTTCATCACCACATTGCCCCGCAGCACTATCTCCCCCATGGTTTTGCCATCCTTGGCCACCAACTCGCCACTGACCGGATTGATAACCCGCATCTCCCCCTGCAGGGGCGACGCAACACCCTGCCGTGCCTTGAGGCGGGAGAGCGCCGTGGCATCCTGCCCTTGCCAGCTTCTTTGCGGCTCGCACAACACGCAGGGGCCATAGGTTTCGGTGAGGCCATAGACGTGGGTCACGGCGATCCCCATCGCTTCCATACCGGCGATCACGGTGGCGGGGGGCGCAGCGCCAGCGGTCATCACCTTGATGGGGTGATCCAGCCCCCGCTTGAGCGCCGGATCGGCATTGTTGAGCATATTGAGCACGATGGGCGCCGCGCAGAAGTGGCTCACCTTGTGCTCGTGCAGCGCCTCATAAATAGCGGCGGCCTGCACATGACGCAGGCAGATACTCACCCCGGCGGTGGCCGCCAGCGTCCAGGGGAAGCACCAGCCGTTGCAGTGAAACATCGGCAATGTCCAGAGATAGACGGGGTGTTTGGGTAGCTCCCAGGAGAGCACATTATTGATGGCATTGAGGTGGGCGCCGCGATGGTGATAGACCACCCCCTTGGGATTGCCGGTAGTGCCGGAGGTGTAGTTAAGGGAGATGGCCTGCCACTCATCTTGCGGCAACCAGCCGGGTTCATCGCCGTTACCAGTGGCAATAAAGGTCTCATAGTCGAGGTCACTGACAAGCGCCCCCTCCCGGTAGAGGGGATCGTCGATGGCGATGACCAGCGGTTGGCTCTCCAGCAGATCCAGCGCCTTGCGCACCACGGCACCAAACTCCCTGTCCACCAGCACCACCTTGCTCTGGGCATGCTGGAAGATAAAAGCCATCGACTCGGCATCGAGCCGGGTATTGATGGTGTTGAGCACGGCGCCGCTCATGGGCACCCCGAAGTGTGCTTCAAACATCGCAGGGATATTGGGCGCAACGATGGAGACGGTATCCCCCTCCCCGATACCGCGCAGCCGCAGGGCCGAGGCAAGCTGGCGGCAACGGCAGGCGGTCTCGCCCCAGCTCTGGCGCAGCGAGCCGTGGATCAGCGCCGGATAGTCAGGATAAACCCGCTCCGCCCGCCCCAAAAAGCTGATGGGGGTCAGGGCCTCAAAATTGGCGGCGGTTTTGGCAAGGTCGCGCTCATAGATGTTCAGCACTGTCATCGGATTCCTTCCTCACAGGTGGCACAAAACGGGCAGTTTCGGGATGATTCAGAGATCTGCAAGCGACATGGGCATCCTGCCCGTCACTGGTCTCTTATGGGGATGACAGCCTAACAGCGAGCCTGCGGCGGCAGGTATTAGCAAAACGTCTTAGACAGGGGCAGCCTGCTGCCAACAGGGGCCCCTGTTTTCGTTGCAAAAAAATATTTCATTACGGGAAAACGTGCCATTTTTTTCACAGGCTGTTTTTGGCGAATAACGAAAAATGACGATGGTGGAATATTATTCTACCAAAGCTGCTTTATATGTCATTCCATTCATCTCGGCACGTACTATTTTCATGACCTTTATTTAAGGCAAGCCGCGCAAAACGAAAGCTGAAATAGTTATTGCATAATAACTTTTATTTCATATCAGCTGTTAAATCCATGGGAAATAAATTTTGTGAGCCATCCCATAAAGCGAGCATGGCACCATGTTCATCCAGCCGCGCACGGGTTACGGTTACAACGTGAAACAATCTACCGGATGTCCAATATCAGGCCAGATTTCTCGCCAATCACTACGCAATACACAGTGAATTTGCGTACCTTGGATGTATGACGCAGAAACCCTATCGACCCGATATTCCGCCGAGCCCAAACCTGCTTTATCAAGGAGCATTTTATGTGTGCCGTGCCGAATACCACACCACGCAGACAATTCCCTACTGCATTTACCATTCTGTTTCTTATTATGTTGCTGGCCATTGCGCTGACCTGGATAATTCCGGCGGGCGCCTATGCCAAACTCTCTTATAATCCGGCCAGTGAAAGCCTGATGGTCAATAGCCCACAGGGGGAAATAAGCCGACTTCCCGCAACCCAGGATGCCCTGGCAAAACTCAATATCAATATCGCGGTAGAGCAATTTACCAACGGCACCATCCGCAAGCCCATTGCCATTCCCGGCACCTATGCACGGCTGGAGCAAGCGCCCAAGGGGCTCAGTGACGTGGCAGTCAGCATGGTCAAGGGCACCATAGAGGGGGCGGATATCATCGTCTTTATTCTGGTGCTCGGGGGGCTGATCGGCGTCATCAACAAGACAGGCGCATTCAGTGCGGGGCTTGTCGCCCTCTCACACAAGACCCGGGGCAACGAGTTCCTGTTTGTGGCGCTGGTCTGCTTCGTAATGGCGCTGGGAGGCACCACCTGCGGACTGGAGGAAGAGGCGGTCGCCTTCTATCCCATACTGGTGCCCATCTTTCTGGCGCTCGGCTATGACTCCATCGTCTGCGTGGGGGCCATCTTCCTCGCCGCCTCCATGGGCACCACCTTCTCCACCATCAATCCCTTCTCGGTGGTGATCGCCTCCAATGCCGCCGGCATTCCCTTTACCGAGGGGCTGATCTTTCGCGCCGTCGGCTGTCTGGTGGGCACCCTGGTGGTGATCAGTTATCTCTACTGGTACTGCAAGAAGATCAAGGCCAACCCGGCCTTCTCCTACACCTATGAGGACAGAGAGAGTTTTCGCGCCCGTTTTCTCAAAGAGGGCTCTATGGACGAAGGGGTGCCCTTCACCCTGCGCCGCAAGATCATTCTGACTCTGTTTATCCTCGCCTTCCCGCTGATGGTGTGGGGCGTCTCCATGGCCGGTTGGTGGTTTCCGCAGATGGCGGCCTCCTTCCTGACCATCGCCATCATCATCATTTTTATCTCGGGTCTCAAAGAGAAGGAGGCGGTCGAGGCCTTCACTCAGGGGGCGTCGGAGCTGGTGGCGGTGTCGCTCATCATCGGGCTGGCACGGGGGGTCAATCTGGTGCTGGATCAGGGGATGATCTCGGACACCATTCTGGCCTACGCCTCCGATCTGGTCTCCGGCATGCACGGCGCCGTGTTCGCGGTGGCGCAGATGCTGGTGTTCACCCTCTTGGGGCTGGTGGTGCCCTCCTCCTCGGGGCTCGCGGTGCTCTCCATGCCCATCATGGCGCCGCTGGCGGATACTGTGATGATCCCCCGCTATATCGTGGTGTCGGCCTACAACTGGGGCCAATACGCCATGCTGTTCCTGGCCCCCACCGGACTGGTGCTGGTCACTCTGCAGATGCTCGGCATCCAGTTCAACAAGTGGGTCAAGTTCGTGCTGCCCATGGTGGGCTTTGTGCTGGGATTTGGCGCCCTGATGCTGGTGGCGCAAGTGATGTTGGCCTGATGGGCCTGTGATACATGAGTGACAACACCCCGTGCCTGGCGCGGGGTGTTCTTTTGTCAGCCTTAGTGGCGTACCCGCCCCTGCTGGCGGAAGCAGTAGAGCTTGAGGCTGATGTCGGCGATATCGGCGGGAAGCTCCTCTCCCTGCTCGGCCAGGGGCAGGTAGAGGGATGAGAGCAGACGTTCGGCCTGCTGCACCGTGATGATGTTGGCCTGAATGGCCGGGGTGATCCAGCTGGGTAACATTGACATATCTCCCCCCTCGTTGATCCGGTGATCTCGGGTGAACATCTTCATATCAGGTCTTACGCAGTTGTCTGCCGACCCGTTCACCCTCTGCTTCACCCAATCAAAGCAAAATGCTTGCCGTGATCTCTTATCGGCCAACATCCGATGGGGCTGGAGCCATTTATCAACCACTTGCGTGGCCATCTCAACGAACGGAGCCCTTGCTCAAGGCCTCCCTTGACCTGCCCCCGTCAGCACTTTGCCACTCTGGCATTCTGCTCACCGCCCGCCTTGCAAATTGCGACTCGAATTGCTCCTTATCACACTGGCAAAGCCCGCCATGCGCCGGAAACTGGTCACTTTAAGTCCGTTGTCGCTAAAGCCAGACACTTTTTCGGGGTGGCTATTTTTTGACCTTGCCAGCGCCTGTCGCAGACCCATCCCCCTCGCCTTGTCCGGCCAACCGGTTATGACAAAATGGCGCCAGATTGGAACAGCCCGGATGGGTATGCAGGAGAACAACAAGATGAACAGATCCATGATGGCAGGTATCGGTATTGGCATCGCCTCGGCCCTGGCGCTCTCGGCGGCGGCCAGCGGCTCCCTCTTTACACCTCAGCCCACCTTTGCCGAGGTGATCGCCAGCAAGCCGGTCACCGAGACCATCAAGACTCCCCGCCAGGAGTGTCGCAACGTCACCGTGACCCATCGCAAGCCGGTACAGGATGAGCACAAGATCCTCGGCACCGTGGTCGGCGCGGCGCTGGGTGGCGTGGTCGGCCACCAGTTTGGCGGCGGCAGCGGCAAGAAGGTGGCCACCGCAGCCGGGGCTGTCGCGGGTGGCTACGCCGGCAATCAGGTGCAGGGCAATATGCAGGCGGGGGATACCTACACCACCACCGAGCAGCGCTGCAAAACCGTGCAGGATACGAGCGTCAACACCATTGGTTATGACGTGACCTATCGCCTCGCCGGTCAGGAGGGGGTGATCCGCATGAAGCAAGCCCCCGGCGCCACCATTCCGGTCAAGGATGGCAAACTGGTGATCGAGCCGCAAAAAGGGTAATCGCACCGGTTACAGACGAAGAGAGAAGGCCCGCCTCTTGCGAGACGGGCCTTTGATTTTATCGCTTGTTACGCGGCTTTTGTCACCGAAGATGCAAACTGCTGCTCAACCCTTGCAGCACTTCTTCACCGCCCGTACCACGTTCTGATAACCGGTACAGCGGCAGAGGTTGCCCGACAGCCCGCGGCGGATCTCCGCATCGGTCAGCGGACGGCGTTCGGTCTTGTCGAGCAGGGCGGCGCTCGCCATCACGAGGCCCGGGGTACAAAAACCGCACTGCACCGCCCCCTCGTCGATAAAGGCCTGCTGCACATCGGAAAGCTCGTTGCCTTTGCGCTCCCCCTCCACGGTACGAATGGATTTGCCATCGGCCCACACCGCCAGATAAAGACAGCTGTCGATGGCAGTGCCATCCACCCGCACGGTACAGGCGCCGCACTCACCGACACTGCACCCCTCTTTCACACTGATAAGCCCCTGCCCGCGCAGGAAGTGGAGCAACGACATGGTGGGCGGCACTGCATAGGAGTAAGGCTTGCCGTTGATCTCGCACTGGATCTCCAAGGCGGGACAACTTTGCGGTTGCATCATAGGATCTTGCCTCCGGCACGTTCGACTGCGCAGGCGACCACCCGCTGCGCCAGGGTTTTGATAAGGTGCAAACGAAACTCCTTTTCAGCCCGCCAGGAGGAGCGCGGCGCCACATCGGCCACCACCGCCTCGGCAATCGCGGCCAGTGTGGCACGAGTCAGCGGTTGCCCTTCGGCCGCCGCTTCCGCGTGAGGCGTGCGCACCGGGGTCGGGGCCGCAACCCCGTAGGCCAGCCGCAGGCGCTTGAAGTGGCCATGCTCAATCTGGCAGTAGGCGGCGCAGCCGATGGTGGCGATATCCATGGCATCGCGCATGGCGTATTTGAAGTAGTGGGAGCCCACATGAGCGTGAGAATCCGGCGCAAAGTGAAATGCCACCAGAATTTCCGCCGGTTGCAGCGCCACCTTGCCCGGGCCGGTGTGAAAACCGGCGATGGGGATGCGGCGTGTGCCGTTAGGGCCAGCAATCTCAAGCTCGGCCTCAAGCGCGACGGTAGGCGCCGCCGAGTCAGCACTGGTGGCACCGTTGCAAATATTGCCGCCATAGGTGGCGACGTTGCGGATCTGCGGGCCGGCGATGGTAGCGGCCGCCTCGGCCAGCATCGGCAGGCGGCGCTGCACCAGCTCGTTTTCTATGAGCTCGGTAAAGGTGGTACCGGAGCCGATACGGATCGACCCATCAGGCAGCTCGCTCACCCCTTTGAGCTCGGGCAAGTCGTGAATATCGACGATATGGCGATAGGCGGCGTTGAGGTGATGAAGCTGGATCATTACATCGGTGCCGCCTGCCAAGAGACGCGCCTCGGGATCAGCCTGACGCAGGGCGACCGCCTCGGCCACGCTGTGCGCCTTGTAGTAACGGGCAATATCAAACATGGTGTTGCTCCTCCCCTGATCCCTCGCCAATCAAACCCGCTGCGACAAACTCCCGGAACAGGGTTTTGGGGGTGATGGGCAGCTCGTTGATGGCGACGCCAGTGGCCATGCGAATGGCGTTACGGATCGCCGGGCCCGGCGAGATAATGGGCGGTTCCCCCAGGGATTTGTGGCCATAGACCGACTGGGGCTCGTAGGTCTGCACGAAGTCGCATTCAAGCTCCGGCAAATCCAGCATGGTGGGGAACTTGTAGTCGAGCAGGTTGGGGTTGCGTACCACGCCAGTCTTGGCGTCGATGATCATCTCCTCGAACAGGGACCAGCCGATCCCCATCCCCATGCCGCCGTGCACTTGCCCCTCAGCCAACTGCGGGTTGAGGATCTTGCCTGCATCGTGCAGGTTGATGATGCGATTGATGGTTACCTTGCAGAGATCGATATCAACGCTGAGATCGACAAAGGTACAGCCGAAACTGGGCGGGTTGGTGGTGGTCTTGTGGGAGACCTCGGAGGTGATCTGACCGCCGATAGTGAGGTGGTAGTAGGCGTTGACCGACACCTCGGCGACGCTGATCAGTACCTTGTCCGGCGCACCGGCCAGCACCACGTAGCCGTCGATCAGGGTCAGCGACCCTACATCCTGATGGCAGAGCTGGGCCGCCAGCGAGAGGATGCGGGCCCGCAGTTGCAGCGCCGCCTGATGGATGGCTGGGGCCGCCACATAACTCTGGCGCGAGGCGAACGAGCCCGGATCATAGGCGGTAATGTCGGTATCCTGAGTCGAAATGACCCGGATCTGCTCAAACGGAATGCCTAACGTCTGGGCCGCCATCTGGGCAAAGACGGTGTCCGACCCCTGCCCTATCTCGGTGGCACCGATCTGCAGATTGACGGTGCCATCCTGATTGAGCAGCATGCGTGCGCCAGCAATTTCGACCCCCACCGGATAGGTGTTGGAGCCGTAGCTGAAACAGGCCACCCCGATGCCACGGCGCACCCGGCTGGCAGGATCCTGCGCCAAGCACTCGGCCTTGAGTCGATCCCACTCGAACATCTCGCGGCCACGCAGCAGGCAGTCCGGCAACCCGGCGCTGTAGATGGTCTTCTGGTTGACCTGATTGACATCCCCTTCGCGCGCCACGTTGGCGATACGCACATCGAGTGGATCCAGCCCCAGTTCGGCGCAAGCGTCATCCAGCATGGATTCGAGGGCAAAAATCACCTGCGGCGCGCCGTAACCGCGCATGGCACCGGCGGTGGGCAGGTTGCTGTAAAAGGTTTTGGCGTCATAACCGAAGGCGCTGCGCGGATAGAGGTAGCTGATCTTGTTGCCCCCGGCGCTGGCGATGGAGTGGCCGTGAGAGGCATAGCCGCCGGTGTTGGAGAGCACGTCGAGCTGATAGCCCTTGAGGGTGCCATCGCGGTTGAGGCCCATCTTGCCATCGATGGCAAAGCCGTGGCGGGTGCGGGAGGCAAAAAAGCACTCCTCCCGGCTCAAGGTCACCTTGACCGGCACGCCGCCAAGCTTGTAGCTCAGAAACGCGGCCATCGGCTCTTCCAGCACATCCTGCTTGTTGCCAAAACCACCGCCCATATAGGGCTTGATCACCCGCACGCTCGACCAGGGCAGGCCGAGGGATTTGGCCACCCGGCTGCGCACTATCTGGGGGATCTGGGTGCTGCTGACGACGATGATGTGGTCCGGTTGATCCATATAGGCGTAGCAGGTCACCGTCTCCAGATGGCAGTGCTGTACCACCGGCGTCCGGTAGTGCCCCTGAAACTGCAGATCGGCCGCGGCGATAGCATGCTCCGGGTCATTGGCGCGAAGCTGACTTTGGCGCAGCAGATTGCCGCTCGGGTGGATGGGATAGGCACCGTCGGCCAGCGCACTGTCGGCATCCGTCATCACCGGCAGCGGCTCGTAGGTCACCTTGACCAGCGCGGCCGCTTTTTCGGCCACCAGCGGATCGCGCGCCACCACGATGGCGACCCCATCGCCAAAGTGGCGTACATGGTCGGTGAGCAGACGGCGGTCTTTCACATCCCGTTTCGCCTCATCGAGAGACCAGGCGTGACCGGCGGTGCGAAAACAGGTGGTAGGGACATCTTCATGGGTAAACACGGCTTCGACCCCGTGCAGGGCCAGCGCCTCGGTCGCGTCGATGGCGAGCACCTTGCCATGGGCAATATTGCTGCGCACGTACTTGGCGTGGCGCATCCCGAGCATGATGTTGTCATCGGTATAGCGGGCGCTGCCGGTCACCTTGGCCTCGGCATCCACCCGCTTGAGCGGTAATCCTATGGACATATGCAAGTCCTTTTTCGAATGGAAAAATCTGGAACCGGCATAAAAAACAGCAAGATATGCGCCTGTTTCCCGCCATCGTCAGGAGAATGGGGAGAAGTGTGAAGGGGATCCCATCTAGCCCGCTTTTGTTGGCTCGCAGCAACAAGCCAAGGGCAGCCCCTGAGCAAACGGGGCACATTTGCGGTGAAAAAAACGGCAGAGCGAGGAGAGCAAGGGTGGGAGCCTATCAATCTGGTAGGAGGATTTATCAAAATGGTATCGCGATGGCACCAGCGGCTAAGGCATGGTAACCAACGTTGACGATCAGAGCGCCGCAGATATAAAAATGGGGCCGCCAGTGCGACCCCAAACGGGCGGGTTATCCCTAAATAGCCCACCCCCCAGCATAAAAGAGCACCAGCGCTAGGGCGATGACCACGGTGCCGACGTTGAGCTTGTGCCACTCCTTCGAGCAGATGCGGCCGATCACCAGCGAGCTGAAGCCGAGCATGATGCCGGTGACGATATTGCAGGTGAGCACAATAAATACCGCGCACACCAGCCCGGACATGGCCCCGACAAAGTCATCGAAATCGAGTTTGGTGACGTTGCTCAGCATCAAGAGCCCCACATACATCAGGGCTGGCGCGGTGGCATAGGCGGGCACCAGATAGGAGAGCGGCGAGAGGAACAGCATCAGCAGGAACAGGCCACCGACCACGGTCGCGGTGAGGCCGGTTTTGCCCCCCGCCGCCGTGCCCGCGGCCGATTCGATATAGACGGCAGCCGGGGCCGCCCCCACCAGACTGGAGAAGATGCTGCTGACCGAGTCGGCACTAAGTGCCTTGCCGCTGTTGATGATGTGACCATCCTTATCGAGCAGGTTGGCCTGCCCCGCCACGGCGCGGATGGTGCCGGTGGCATCGAATACCGCCGTCATCACCAGCGCCAGCACGCTGGGCAACACCAGCGGCGAGAGGGCCCCCATGATATCCAGACTGAAGATGAGGGACTTGCCCTGATCGTCCGAGAGGCTCGGCAGGGCGAACAAGCCCTGATACTTCACCGCCGGATCGAAAATCAGGCCAAAGATGGAGATGGCGATGATCACCAGCAAGATCCCCCCCGGTACTCTCAGCTTCTCCAGCCCGAAGATCACCGCAAGGCCGATCAGGGACATGATGACCGGCATGGAGGTAAAAGCCCCCAGCGCCACCGGCAGCCCCTCGAGCGGGTTCTTGATCACCAGCCCCACCCCGTTGGCGGCAATAAGCAGCAGGAAGAGACCAATCCCGATGCCGGTGCCGTGGGCAATCCCCATCGGCAGGTTGTCGAGGATCCAGCTACGCACCCCGGTCACCGAGATGGCGGTAAACAGCACCCCCATCAGGAAGACGGCCCCCAACGCCACCGGAATGGGGATCTGCTGCCCCAGCACCAGACTGAAGGCAGTAAACGCCGTGAGGGAAATAGCGCAGCCGATGGCCATCGGCAGCTTGGCCCAGAGCCCCATCAAGAGCGAACCAAAACCCGCCACCAGACAGGTGGCGACAAACACGGCGCCGGGAGGAAAGCCCGCCTTGCCGAGCATGCTCGGCACCACTATCACCGAGTAGACCATGGCAAGGAAGGTGGTGAGGCCTGCCAGCACCTCCTGTCTGACGTTGCTGCCCCGCTCGCTGATCATAAAGTAGCGATCAAGAGCCGTGAGCGGCTGTTGCTTTGCTGCGCTCGGGCTGGCGTCATCATTGGCCAGCTGTTCCACGCTGTTTGTCCTGCTGTTTGCTTGGGTCATACCCAACTCCTTCACACGCGCCTGAATGTTCCATGACGAAATGGCGACAGGATCTGCGGGTCTGCCGAGCGCCAGTCTGATGAGAAACAGGCGATGGTGGCAGAAGATGCGACAGACAGACCAGGGCAGGCAGCCTTGACTCAAACGTTTGCCTTGCTGGTCAAAAAACCGGGCCATTTCACGTTCTATGTGGGGAGATCCCCTGTGGTGCGGCAAGACTGGCCTCCTGTGGGGCACGCCAGCCGCCGTATTCGTCGGGGCTGCGCCGCGGCTGCCCACTACAAGCCCTACCCCCGTTCATGCACCAGCTGGCCATCCACATAGGTGCGGTAGATGGATCTGTCATCCCCCAGGGTCAACAGCACAAAGAGCTTGTCCCGCAGGGTGGTGGAGTTGTCATAACGCAGCTGCTGCAGCGGGGTGGCGACCGGGTCGAGCACCACGAAGTCCGCCTCCTTGCCCACCGCAAAGCTGCCGATCTTCTCATCCAGCCCCAGCGAATGGGCGCCGCCCAGGGTGGCCAGATAGAAGGCCTGATAGGCCGAGAGCCGCTCGCCCTGCAGTTGCATCACCTTGTAGGCCTCGTTGAGGGTCTGCAGCATGTTGAAGGTGGTGCCGGCGCCGATGTCGGTGCCCATCCCCACCTTCACCTGCTTGCGCCACGCCTTGTGCAGCTTGAACAGGCCGCTGCCGAGATAGAGGTTGGAGGTGGGACAAAACGCGATGGTGGAGCCGGTCTCCTTCAGGCAATCCCACTCCTGCTCTTCCAGATGGACGCAGTGGGCAAACACGCAGTTGTGGCCGGTGAGGCCGTGCTGGTGATAGACATCGAGATAACCCTTGTGCGCCGGGAAGAGGGATTTGACCCAAGCGATCTCGTCCTTGTTCTCGCACAGATGGGTGTGCAGATAGGTGGTGGGAAACTCTTCGCGCAGTCGCCGCGCCATCGACAGCTGCTCGGATGTCGAAGTGGGTGCAAATCGTGGTGTGATGGCATATAGAAGTCGACCGTTGCCATGCCAGCGCTCGATAAGCTGCTTGCTCTGTTCATAGCTGCTCTCGGCGGTATCGAGCAGATAGTCGGGCGCGTTGCGATCCATCATTACCTTGCCCGCGATCATCCGCATGTTGATGCGACTGGCCGCCTCGAACAGGGCATCAACCGACTCGGGGTGAACGGTGCCGAACACCAGCGCCGTGGTAGTGCCGTTTCGCAGCAGCTGTTTGATAAAGAAGGTGGACATCTCGCGGGCATACTCGAGATCGTTGTAACGCCGCTCGGCCGGGAAGGTGTGGCGGTTGAGCCACTCCAGCAGCTGCTCGCCATAGGCTCCGACCATCTCGCTCTGGGGATAGTGAATGTGGGTATCGACAAAGCCCGGCACTATCATCTTGCCGCGATAATCCCGCACCCGTACTTCGGCCGGAATACGATCTTTCCCCTCCTCCCACTCACCGAACCAGTCGATGCAACCGTTGCGAATGATCAGCAGACCATCCTCGATAAGGCGGGCGTTGGACTCAATCTCCTCGGGCTGATCCACCACCCGGGTGATATCGAAGAAGCTGCCGCGTACCGCTTTGACAGAGTTGTCGTTTTTCATAACCGTTTCCCTGTTTTTCTTGTTCTGTTGACGTTTTTTGCCGGTTTAACCGTCAGATCCGTTCCACCTGTGGCGCCACCGCCTCCCCGGGTACTGGCTCTGGTGAACCCTCACCCTTGCTGGCCGATGGCTGGCCCGCACTGCGGGCGGTAAAGATCACATCCGGCTTGTCGCTCAGCTGGATCACCTCCACCGCCTCTGCATCCCTGACGGCCGCCTTGCGTTTGCGGCTTTGCGGCAACACCAGATTCATGATGATGGCGGTGATACCACCGGCACAGATGGGGTTCTCCACCAGCATGTAGATACCCGTCGGCAGCACCTTGAAGACGTTCGGGTCATAGGAGACCCCGAGCCCAAGACCCAGCGAGGTGGCGACAATCAGGGTCTCCCGCCGATCGAAGCCGTGGCTGATGATGATGCGACCACCGGCGATGGCGATCATGGAGAACATGATGACCATGGCGCCCCCCATCACAGGTGACGGTATGGTGGTAAAAAAGCGCCCTACTACGGGAAAAAGCCCCAGCAGCACCAGAATGACGGAAATGAACTTGCCCACATGGCGTGACGCCACTCCGGTCATTTGGATGACGCCGTTGTTCTGGGCAAAGGTGGTGAGTGGCAAAGAGCCGAGTGCCGAGGCGATCACCGAGACCAACCCGTCCGCCAGCACGCCGCCGGAGAGCCGTTTTTGAAATTCAGGCCCCTGAATATCCCGGTGGGAGACCATGGCGGTGGCGGTGATGTCCCCCACCGCCTCCAGCACGCTCAACAGATAGATGGTGCCCGCCAACATAAAGGCGTGAAAATCGAAGGAGAAACCGTACTTGAACGGGATCGGCACCGTAATAAGCGGCAGGTTATCAAGGGCGGAGAAATCCACCATACCGAGCATCAGGGCCACCGCATAACCCACCAGCAGGCCGATGGCAATGCCGCTCATCCGCAGCAGCGGGCTTCGGCTGCAGTTGAAGGCGACGATGACACAGAGCACCAAGAGCCCCAGCCCGATGTACTCGTATTTGCCGAAGGTGCCGCTGCTCATGGCGGAGAAGCCGCCGCCAAAGTCGATGATCCCCACCTTGATAAGACTCAGACCAATCATCAGCACCACTACCCCGCTCACGGTCGGGGTGATCACCCGCTTGAGGTAGGGCAGCACAAAGGAGGAGCCCATCACCAGAAAAGCACCGACAAAGGAGACCCCAAGCAGAGTCGAGACGATCAGCTCCTCGTGGATGCCATCTTTTTTCATGGCGCCGCCGAGGGCGATCATCACGGTCACGAAGGAGAAGTTGACCGACTGGATGGAGAGCAGCCCCGAACCGATGGGGCCATAACGGTTCACCTGCAGCCAGGTGCCGATACCGGAGGCGATCATCGCCATGGAGACCAGATAGGCGGTGATCTCGGTGGAGAGACCCAGGGCGCCACCGACGATCAGCGCCGGGGTCACCATGGGGACAAAAATGGCCAGCAGATGGGTCACTGCACCCATCAGGGTTTGATAAAACGGGGGTTTGTCTTCCAGCTCGTAAATGAGATCCGAGTGCTTGCGTGTTGTTTTAGACATCGTGTTTGTCCCATCACACAGAATGTAGGCGGAGTACTCATTCCGCCGTCAGGCGCTGGGGGCGAGCTGGCGCCCGCCCCTCACCTTTTCTTTTGTTATGCCGACACTTTTTGCTCCAGCTTGCCCAGTTCGCGCAGGATCTGCTCCGGCGTGAAGTGCCACTTGCGCAACCAGACACCACAGGCGTCGTGGATGGCGGTGGCGATGGCAGGCGCCGCGCCGTTGACCCCGATCTCCGAGATGGACTTGGCGCCGTAGGGGCCAACCTTGTCGTCACTCGGCACCAGGAAGGCCCGGAAGTCGCGCGGAATGTCGCCAATCTTGGGCGCGCCATAGCTCTTCAGATCCCGGGTCAGCGGGATGCCCTTGCTGTCGTAGCAGATCTCCTCGGTCATGGTGTGGCCGATGGCCCGCATGGTCGCCCCGTAGATCTGGCCAAGCGCAAGTTCCGGGTTGATGGGGGTACCGCAGTCGAGCAGGGCGTAGAACTTGTCGAGCCGGATCTCGCCGGTTCTGACGTTGACCGCCACCTCGGCGAAGTTGGCACCATACGGGAAGGCAAGCTCCGAGGTGATGTAGCTGGCAGTGCCCACCAGAATACCGAAGCCGGTACCTGTCTCCGCCTTGTGGGCCAGCTTGGCGAGGCTCACCTCCCCCTGCTTGCCGCGCACCACACCCGGGAACGCCAGTTCAACATCTGCTACCGGCTCGCCCAGCATGGCGGCGCCGTGGAACAGGATCTTCTCCTTGAGGTTCTCGGCCGCCTTTTTGGCCGCATTGCCGGAGAAGCAGGTACCGGACGAGGCGTAGGCCCCCTTGTCGAACAGGGCGTGGTCGGTGTCGCCGGAGATGACATGCACATCGCTGAGCGGGCAACCGAGCACCTCGGCGGTCAGCTTGGCCACCACGGTATCGAGGCCGGTGCCGATATCGGCGCCACCGGAGTGGACGATAAAGGTGCCGTCAGACTCCAGCTTGACCATGCAGTTGGCCTGATCGATATCCGGGATCCCCGATTTTTGCATGATGATGGCGACGCCACGACCGATGCGCCAATCCCCGTCGGCGGGTTTGGGACTATCCCAGGCAATCAGTTCGCGGCCCTGTTTGAGGATGGGTTCGAGGGCGCAGCTGGCCGCATGGGGCACCGAGGTAGGCATCTTGCCCTCGCCGATGGCACCCAGCACCTTGAGGATGTCCCCCTCGTGCACCCGGTTGTGCTCCACCATGTCGAGCTGATCGATGCCCAGTTTCTCGGCAAGTTCGGCAATCGCCATGGTCAGGGCGAAGTTGCCCTTGGGCGCGCCGTAACCCTGATAGGCCCCAGTCGGACAGATGTTGCTGTAGTAGGTGTTGACGGTAAAGCGCACGTTGTCGCACGGGTAGAGCGGCAGGGAGAGCGCCGGGCCGTTGCTCGGCACCGTCAATGAGTGGTTGCCGTAAGGGCCGGTGTTGGCACGAAAATCCATGTCGATGGCGGTGATGGTGCCATCTTTCTTGGCCCCCACTTTCACCTTCACCTTGGCCACATGGCGGGAGGTGTTGCTGATGAACTCCTCTTCACGGGTGTAGCGGAAGGTAACCGGACGGCCGGTGACCCTGGTCGCCCAGGCGCACACCTCTTCCAGCAGGATATCCTGCTTGGAGCCAAAGCCGCCCCCTACCCGCTCCTTGATCACATGTACCTGGTGCTGCTTCATACCGACGATGCGCGCCACCTGACGGCGCACGTGCCACGGCACCTGAGTGGATGCGTGAATGACCAGACGATCGCCATCCATGTAGGTGAAGCAGATGTGTGGCTCGGTCGGGCACTGCTGGGCCTGGGTCGATTCGTAGGTGCGCTCGACAATCTCGTCCGCCTCGGCAAAGCCTTTGGCCACATCGCCGATCTGGCCATGGACGCTGGCGGCCAGGTTCTCGTGCGGACGGGAACCTATGGGGAAGTTGATGATCATGTGCTCGTCGCCGCGGCGCACCGAGCAGGCGTTCTGCTGCTCCAGATCCGCCGGCGCACCGGCCATGTAGACGATAGGTTCGTCGTGGACCAGGGGGGCGTTGGGGGCCATCGCCTCATCGATATTCATGACCGCTGGCAGCACCTGATACTCGACCTCGATGAGTTTGAGGGCCGCCAATGCGATGGCTTCGCTCTCGGCCACCACGGCGGCGACCCTGTCACCTACGTGGCGCAGCTTGCGGCCAAACATGCGGCGATCGAGCGGTGACGGCTCGGGGGCGCTCTGACCACCCGGGGTGTAGTAGACATCCGGGCAGTTGAGGTGGGTGATGACGTGCACGACGCCCGGCAGCGCCTCGGCGCGGCTCACATCGAGTTTGGTGATCACCGCATGAGGATGGGGACTGCGCAGCATCTTGATGATCAGCGCATCTTCAGTAACCCGATCCTCCACGTAGCAGGGCTTGGCCTGCACCATCTTGGCGGCGTCCACTTTCGGACAGCTCTTGCCGATATGGCGCAGATCGTCGCGAAATTCCGGGGCGATCTGGCACAGATAATCCGGGTCCTTCATCCGTGAGCAGGCGAGCTCGATGGCCTGATAGAACTGCTGATAACCGCCATCGCGGTGAAACAGGCCCGAGAGGGCATCGTCGATTTGATCACGGGTGGGCTCGGGGTGGCGATCAAGCAGGTCGGTGACAATCAGCGCGGCGGCCGGATCGTTGTAGCCGGACTGCACCACACCCACATCCACCATTGCCTGCTGCACCAGACTGAGCTGGTTCCAGCTGCCCAGCGACTCGGCGGTGCGCACGTCGGCTCCATCCAGCTGGGCGGCGATCAGCAGGGAGGCGTTGATCACCTTGCCGTTGAAGAGAATGGCGTCGGAGCCGGCAAAGCCAAAACCGTCGTCGCTGTTGCGCACCGAGTGCATCCGGCACTGGTTGAACAGCACCCGCTGGGCATTCTCGCCAGCCGGGGTGATGACGGTGCGCAGGGCACCGTTCAGTGTGAAGTTGAGTTCCATCATGCCTGTACCTCCTGCTGCTGGCACTCGACCAGCAGATCCGCCACCACTACCCCGCTGATATAGCGCTTGTAGGTCACGCTGCCGCCGAGATCCTCGCGCGGTGCAACCAGCTCGCTCACGGCCGCCTCCAGCGCGGCATCGTGCAGATCGCGGCGCTCCACATCACGCAGGCGCATCGGCTGCGGCGTAACGCCAGCAACGGCGACCCGCATCTCGCCAAGGGCATCGAGGGCGACGGCGGCAGTCATCACCGCCAAGCCATCGGCGTTGCGGCTGATGCGGCGAGTGGCGCAGCGCAGTTCAGGCTCCGGCAGCACAACCCCCAGCACCAGGGCATTGCGCTGACCCGCCAGATAGGCGTCGATGGGTTGCAGCAGGTTGTTCTCCAGCACCACCACCGCTTCGAGCACCAGCAGCACCGGCAGCAAGGGGGAGTCCTGCTGCTGGCAGGCAATTTCGCCGCCAATGGTGGCCTGATTGCGCAGATGGCGGGAGTAGACAAACCCCAGCGCCTCGCACAGGGCGGCCGGGGTACGGGGGTCATCTTTGAGGGCTTGCAGGGTGACGGTGGCGCCGATGTGGAGTTGACCGTGCTGTTGCTCAATCTGGCCAAGTCCGAGCTTGTCCAGCGAGATGGCGACCTTCTTGTCGGTGCGGGTCGGGGCTGCGTTGAGCTTGCTGCCGCCCCCCATGTAGACGGCGTCGTTGCCAAAGCGGGCCTTGAGTTCCAAAGCCTGACCCAGTTGTTCGGGTCGGAAGAATTGCTCAATCATGTGTCGTCCTTACTCTTGCAGCCCGCCGCCGGGGAGATCCACAGGGCGGGCAATCCGGTCCAAAACTGTGGAGGGTGGCCCTAGGCCAGCTGATCCATCCGTTGCCACAGGCGGCTCGCCACCTTGCTGGCCTGCTGATAAATGGGCTCGACGTCAAAGGCGAACTCGCGATCCTGATAGACCATGCGTCCCTCGACCATCACGCTGTTGACCGAGGATGAGCCCATACCGAAGGCGAGATGGCCGCCGAGGTTGCGCGGCGCCAGCGGGGTCGGTGCGGCGTAGTCGCAGATGGTGAGGTCGGCCTTGTAACCCGGCTCCAGGCGGCCAAATTTGGCGCCGAAGTTGCGCTCCAGCAGGGTATTGCCGTTCCAGAGGAACCGGGCAAAGCTGTCGGGCCAGAGCGCTCCGCCGGCATCCTTGTGTTTGAAGTAGGCGAACTTGAGCTCTTCGAGCATGTCGGAGCCGATACCATCGGTGCCAAGCGCCAGATTGCGATACTCCGGCAGGTGCATGTTGTAGCCCACATGGTTGTTCATGTTGGAGCGGGCGTTGTGCACCAGGAAGGCATCGCGGCTGTTGAGCAGCTCGATGTCAGCCGGGCTCAGGTAGATGCCGTGGGCGATCAGGGTCTTGCTGTCGACAAGGCCAAACTCGTCCAGCCGGGCGATGGGCTCCTTGCCATAGTGGTGGTGACCGTGGGCCATATCGTAGCGGTCTTCCGCCACATGGATATGCAGACCACGACCGGTGACCTGTACCGCTTCGCGCAGCATGGCCAGCCCCTCGTCGGGTACGGTGAAGGGGGCGTGAGCGCCGATATGGGCCTCCACCAGATAGGGTTCGCTCCCCTTGGCCTTGGCGGCATCAATGGCCTGCGCAAATAGGATGTTCTCCTCCACCCCAGCCTGCAGCTCGGCGAGGCCGCCGTTGCGATCCGTGGTCTCGAAGCAGGTCATGCCGCGCAGGCCCGCCTCCATAAACCCTTTGCGCAGCACATTCAGGGAGCCCTTGATGAAGTTGGGCGAAGCGTGGTGGTCGATCACCGCGCTGCAACCGCTCTTGATCGCCTCCAGCGAGCAGATGAGACCGCTGTAGTAGAGGGACTCCTCATCGAGCGCCCGATCGAGCCGCCACCAGAGGTTTTTCAGGGTGGAGATAAAGTCCGGGCAGGGGGCAATGTTGGCCATGATCCCCCGCGACAGGCCTGAGTAGAAGTGGTTGTGGGCACAGACGATGCCCGGCATCACCAGCTTGCCGCCCATCTCCCGATAGTTGGCCTCCGGGTAGAGGGCCCGCAGATTGGGCCCCACCGCTTTGATAAGGGTGCCTTCGATGGCGATATCCACCCCTTCCAGCACCCGGGTCGGCTCCAGCTGGACAGCGGTGACGTTTTTCAGAATAAACATGGTGTGCTCCTTCGCTTATTCGTGGTTCGCTCAGGCCTCGACGGCCCCCAGCAGGTAGTGGTGATGAGCATGGACATGGCTGATGATCCGGCACATATCGCCAAGGGCCGCTGGCGCATCCTTGATCCGGCTCTGGGCGTCTATGGTCAGGCGATAGGTCTCGCCACCCTGACGCACCCGCAGTTCGCCACCATCCGCCAGATAGAAACCGGGGTTGCGGCTGTTGTCGAAGTCCTCGGGCAGGCTGAAGATGGTGACCTTGTCCTGATAGGGCTTGCCCTGCCACGGGCAGAACTGGGCGCAGTTGCCACATTCGTTGCAGTAGGCATCCAGGTGCAGGGTCTGGAACTGATCCTTGAAGCCCGGCACCGCAATGGCGACGTTGGCCCGGTTGGGGCAGACATCCACGCACTTGCTGCAGAGGTAGTTGCACTCGAGGCAACGGTGCGCCTCTTGCGCCACGAAGGCATCCCGCTCATTCTTGTCGACCATAGTGACGGCGATGCTCCCCTTGCGACGGTAGATCTCATCCTTGCCCGACGGCTGGATGGTCACTTCACTCTGCTGGCTGGCGATATGCTCGCGAGAGAGCACCAGATCCGCGGCGCGGCGGGCACCACCGATGGCACCGACGATGGAGGACGGGCCGCTCTGCACGTCACCGATAAGGAAGACGTTGCGACGGCTGGTTTCGCCGGTCTGGCTGTCCACCTCGGGCCAGCCATCGCTGCCCAAGGGAATGCCCATCGCTTTGAGCACCTCGCAGTCAGGCTGCTCGCCGATGGCGGTGATCAGCGCATCCATCTGCATCACTTCGGTCTGCTCGGTGGGCACCGGACGGCGGCGGCCCTGCTCGTCAGGTTCCCCCAACGCCATCATCCGCACGGTGAGCTTGCCATCTTTGTCAAAGCGCTCCGGATTGGTGAGGAAGCAGAAACGCACCCCATCCTCCACCGCTTCCAGATACTCCTCGCGATAGGCGGGCATCTCTTTCTCGCTGCGACGGTAGATAACGGTCACATCGCTGACACCCGGCACCTTGAGGGCAGCGCGGGCGCAGTCCATGGCGGTGTTACCGGCGCCGATCACCGCCACATGGCGGCCGAGCGGCAGCGGTTTGCCCTGATTGAAGCTGCGCAGGAAGTGGAAGGATTTGTAAATCCGCTCGTGTCCCCCTTCGAGACGCATGCCGCCATTCTTGTCGGCGCCGATGCCGACGAAGACATAGGTAAAGCCCTGGGCGTGCAGCTTGTCGACGGTGAGTGCCGGATCGCAGCCAAACTCGAACTTGACCCCGTGGGCGGCGACAAAGTCGATGTCATGCTGGATAAGCTCGGCCGGAATGCGGAACTCGGGGATGATGTGCTTGACCACGCCACCGGCATCGGCTTCACGCTCGAACACGGTGACCGGGTGACCGGCGCGGGCCAGGAAGTAACCAGCGGAGAGACCGGCGGGGCCGGCGCCAATGACCGCTACCGGGTGCTTGTCACCACTGCCTGCCGGTTTGTGCCAGCGAGCCTTGTACCCTTCCCAGCCGCGCTCCAGCGCCACCTTTTTCAGCTCGCGGATGTTGAGCGCGCTGTCGTAGTCGAGACGGGTGCAGTTGTACTGGCACTGGTGATCGCAGATATGGCCGGTGATGGCGGGCAAGGCGTTGCGCTGATAAATCAGCTCAAGGGCTGCCACATACTGCCCCTCGCCCATCAGGCGAATGTACTCGGGGATATCCTGATGCACGGCGCAGGCGGTGACGCAGGGCGCTACGTAGCAGTCGGTCAGCGGCAGGCCGCCACCCACTTCGATGCGATCGTCGGACTTCCACTCCTTCTGGGTGTAATCCATGGTGAGGGCCTTAGCGGCAAGCGCTTCCAGCTTGGCCACATCCACCTGACTCATGCCCCAGCTGTCGGAGGCGTCGATCTCTTTGAGACACTCGATCTGGCGCAGGTAACCACCCGGTTTCAGCAGATCAGTGGCCATGGTGATGGGACGAATACCGGTCTCGAAGATCTCGGCGATATTGAACTTGCTGGCACCACCGGAGTAGGAGATGGGCAGCTTGCCATCGAAGGCGCGGGACAGCACAGCGGCCACGTTGATGGAGAGGGGGAACAACGCACGGCCGGACATATACATCTCATCCCCCGGCAGCGCCCCTTTGCGGTTGATGGTGCCAAGGGTGTTGGTCAGCTTGACCCCGAAGGTGAGCCCCTTCTCGGCCCCCAGCGCCATCAATCGGGTCAGCATTGCCTTGGCCTGATCCAGCTTGAGGTCGTGATCGAACGACGCTTCGCTCAGACCAATGTAATCAAAGCCGCAGGTATCGAGGATCTCGCGCACCCGCGGGTAGCCTAGCAGGGTCGGGTTCAGTTTGACGAAGGTGTTGAGCCCCTTCTCTTCCAGCATGTAGCGGCAGATGGCCTCAATTTCGTTGGGCGGGCAGCCGTGCATGGTAGAGAGGGTAACGCCGTGCACCAGATTGGCCGGGATACGATCTACCAGCTGTTGCAGGCGATCGCGGCGCGCCCCCAGTCCCAGCTCGGCGATAAACTGCTCATCGGCCACCAGCTCACGTACCACCTGCTGGTATTCGGCAAATTTCGGATTGCTGCTGGCATCCATCAGGCTGTGGATGAACTGCTGCATCGGTGGCTGTTTGATGCCATCGAGGTTGTAACCCACGCTCATGTTGAAAATGAAAGACTTGGCCTCCCCCTCAAGACGCGGATCGAACACCTCCTCCAGCAGATAGAGGGCAAACCAGGCCTTCAGATACTCGTCAAACGCCTTGGGCAAGGTGAACTCGGTAGACCACTCGGTGTTGAAGCACTCGTCTTCGGCATCGATGCAGGGCTTTTCCAGTTCGAGACGGTCCAGGATCTGCACCGTCTTGAGCTCGATAAAGCGCCCGCCGGTCAGCCAGGAGGTGACGATGTTCTGGGCCAACTGGGTATGGGGGCCGGCTGCCGGGCCAATGGGGGTCTCGCAGGTTTCACCGAACACCTTGATCTTGCGCTCGTCCTGCTTGCGATAGAATTGCGCGGCGGGAATACCGAAAATGCTCTGACTCTCTTTATATTCCGCAAAAATACGGGTCAGAAGGTTCTTGAAGGGAACGGGTCGCATAATATCGCCCATGGCTATCTCCTTGCAGCTGTTCTGCCCATTGGCAGCATGAATAAATGGGGTATCCCGCACGGGCATTCCCCCTTGGCAAGGAGAGGAGCAACTATCAGGCCACTCCATCGGCAAAACTATTTTTTACGGTAAAAGCGTGAGGCAGCTCCAATTAATGGAGAGAATTTACGATGCCACCATTATGGGTATTGCGAGTAGTTATCAATCACTCTGAAATTTACTTAATGAGCAGTTCAAAAAGAACTCACCCTATCAGATCAAGTGCGAGAAATATCACTTTGATACGCCATTTATCTCCCCGTTATCTTTTTAAAACAGGGTTATTTCGTGGGCTAACTCTCATTTTCAAGAATGCCACCCAGCAGCGCCTGATAGCGCTCCGGGGTATCCACATCAAACAGGATGGAGGGGCTGTCGACGGGCACCATACGGTGCGGATGCCTTTGCAACCAGCGCCGTACCGACGACTGCACCGGGGCCGCTGCCAACTCGCGGGCAAGGGATTTGGGCAGCAACACCGGATGGCCCGCCTCCCCCAGCCAGGTGGGAAAGAGTATCTCACAGCCCCGTGCCTGCCAGAGCTGTTGATAGACATCGCGCGGGATACAGGGGAGATCCCCGTGGCTGATAAAGAGGTAGTCAGCATTGCTGGCCGCCAGAGCGCAGCGGATGGAGCTGCCCAGCCCCTGCCGATAGTCGGGATTGTGGACGACAACAATATCCGGCCGTGATCCGTAGCGGGCTTGAAGCTCCTCGCCACGATGGCCCACCACCAGAATAACCCGCTGACAAAAAGCCAGGGCATTTTTGAGACTTGCATCAAGCATTGTCCCCTGGCAATAAGGTAGCATCATTTTCCAAGTACCCATTCGGGAAGATAAACCCGCCGCCGTTATTATACAGTCACACTGCTCTTGTTCCTGGCAACGTTGTTTCCCACTCCCTTCGATATTTATTTTGGTCGTCATTATGTCGCACCCACACGTTGTTGCTGTCGCATTTCCAGATATAGATCCGCTATTAAACTCGCTCACCAAAAATATTGATAGCCATACCACCTTAATTAGCCTCTGCGGGGCCGGTGGAAAAACCAGCACCCTCTTCTGGCTGGCGGAGTATTTTTATCAACAGGGTAAAAGGGTGCTAATTACCACCACCACCCGGATGTTTCTGCCTGCCCCGTCACACTATCGGGAATTGATTATCGAGACGGATCCCGTTCGTCAACTTACCCGCTGTCAGACGCTACCGGATGGCCCGGCGCTGGTTGCCCTGTTCAGCCATCTCGACGAGCGCACCGGAAAGGTGGCGGGCCCCACGCCCCAGCAGATTGATCTCATCAAGGGGCAGCAGCGCTTCGATCTGATCCTGGTCGAAGCGGATGGCGCCCATCACAAGTTATTGAAAGTGCCCGCTTTGCACGAACCTTGCATTCCTCAGCACAGTGATTGGGTGATCGCCCTGACGGGCGGCGCCATGGTGGGGGCCAAGGCCGACCCGCAGCAGATCCACCGCTGGGCAGAGCTTCAGGCCCTGTGCGGGATAGAGGCTGGTGACCCCCTCGACTGGGTTCTGTTTCACCAGCTGCTCTCCCACCCCGAGGGGCTGTTCAAGGGCACCCCGGCCAGAGCGCGCCGGATCTGGTTTATCAATGGGGATTATCAAAATGAGGCGTCGTGGCTCGATGAATTGATAAAGCTGCATACCCGCCACCCCGAGCTCCACACCATCTGGCAGGGGGCGGTTCGCGAACCACAACCCATTCGCCTCGCACTCGGTTACTTCGCTCAGGATGAGGCACAGCCGCCTCGCCCATGATGGTTTAAGGATAAGAAGAGGTACCTTATGAATCTGTTTACACACGCAGCCCGACTGGAACAGGAGAACACGCCGTTTGCCATGGCCCAGATCATCGAGAGCCGTGGCTCCACCCCCCGCCATCAGGCCCAGATGCTGGTAATGGCCGATGGCCAGATCCTCGGCACCATAGGCGGCGGCATGATCGAGCGGCTGGTGATCGAGGAAGCGATGACCGCCATTGCCGAGCGCAAGCCGCGCATCTTCCATGGCCGGATGGCCCGTAACGGTGAACATGCGGTAGGGTCAGACTGTGGTGGCGCCATGTCGGTCTATATCGATGTCTATGGCCTGCGGCCACGGCTGGTGCTCATTGGTGCCGGTCACGTCAACCGGGCGCTGGCCCATGCCGCCGCGCCGCTGGGTTTTGATATCCATGTGGGCGACTGCTTTGAAGGGAGCCTCAATCCCGATCACTTCCCCACCGGCACTCACCTCAAACAGGCCGATACCATCAGCGCGGTGATCGAGACGCTGGCCATCGAGCCCGCCAACTTCGTCATCATCGCCACCAACCATCAGGACAAGGAGGCGCTGGAGCGGCTCATCAATCGCCCCCTCGCCTATCTGGGGCTGCTCGCTAGCAAGCGCAAGGTGCAGACCTTCACCCAGGCGCTGCGCCAGCAAGGGGTGAGCCAGGAGCAACTGCAGCAACTGCACGCCCCCATCGGCTACAACATCGGCGCCGAGACCCCCGAGGAGATCGCCATCAGCATTCTCGCCGAGTTGTTGCAGGTGAAAAACGGCAAGGCAGGCGGTCTGATGCAGGATGATGTGCGCCTCAAGCGGGATCAGCTGGTGGTGATGCGCGGCTCCGGCGATATCGCCACCGGGGTGGCGCTGCGCCTGCACAATGCCGGCTTCAAGGTGGTGATGCTGGATCTCGACAAGCCCACGGTGATCCGCCGCACCGTCGCCTTCGCTCAGGGGATGTTCGACGGCGAAACAAGGGTCGAGGGAGTGCGTGCCAAGCGGGTCGAGAACGTCGAACAGGCGTTCGAGCAGCTGGATCGGGGCGTCATTCCGCTGCTGGTTGACCCTGACTGTGCCACCCTCGCCGAGCTCAAACCCCGCTATCTGGTGGATGCCATCCTCGCCAAGCAGAATCTCGGCACCCACAAGGAGATGGCCCCCATTACGGTAGCCCTTGGCCCGGGGTTTGAGGCGGGGCGCGACTGCGATGCGGTCATTGAGACCAACCGCGGCCACCATCTGGGCCGGGTCATCTATCAGGGCCCCGCCCAGCCCAATACCGGCATTCCCGGGGTGATCGAGGGGCACTCCGCCCGCCGGGTGGTGCGCGCCCCCGTCGCCGGAGTGATGAAGAGCATTATCAAGCTCGGTGATCTGGTGCAGGAGGGGGATGTGATCGCCCATGTGGGGGACGCCCCCATTATCGCGCCCCTCTCCGGCATGGTGCGGGGGCTGCTCAGCGATGGCATCGAGGTGACCGTCGGCTTCAAGATCGGTGACATCGACCCCAGAGGCGAGCGGGCCGATGCTACCACGGTATCGGACAAGGCACGCGCCATCGGCGGCGCCGTGCTGGAAGCCATGATGCATCTGGCCCAGCGCCGATAACGGCTCTTCGCGTCCCTCTTCAGCACCAAGTTCAGCACCAAGCAAAAGCCCCACCATGATGGTGGGGCTTTTTTCCGCCTGTCGGTTGATGCAGCTCCTTTACATCAGGGGAACCTGCATCACGACCGGGTTCGTTGCAATCGCCAGGCTCGCACCGCCAGCACAACCAGAGTGATGGCGGTGAGCGGCAATACAAAACCGGTTAGCGCTGCGCTGAACTGACCTTGCAGCGGACTGGATGTAGCGTGGAGGATCAGCCAGCAGGTGTAGCCGATGTAGTAGGCCAGAAACAGCGCCCCTTCCCAGCGGGCGATGGTGTAACCGGTAAAGAAGATGGGCAGGCAGGCAAGCGCCACCGCAATCATTACCGGAATATCGAACTGAAGGGCGGTGGCCGACACTTCAAGCCCACCGGGAGTGACGATGGAGGTGAGCCCCAGCACGCAGAGGATATTGAAGATATTGCTGCCCACCACGTTCCCCACAGCGATATCCCGCTCCCCGCGCAGGGCTGCGACGATGGAGGTCACCACTTCGGGCAAGGAGGTACCGGCCGCCACTATGGTCAAGCCGATGATCAGATCGCTCACCCCGAAGTAGTGGGCAATCTCAACCGCACTGCCAACCAGCAGGCGGGAGCCGAGGATCAGCAGACCCAGACCTGCGGCAATAAAGAGCAGATTGCGCAACCAGTTGCCCGCCGTACTCGCTTCACGGGTACCAAACTCCTGCTCATACTCCGCCTGCACCGCTTTGTTTTCCCGTCGACTCTGGACAAAGAGAAACCCGGTGTAGGCGATGATGCCGGCAAACAGCAGCGCCCCTTCCAGTGGTGCAATACGGCCATCGTAGCCCAGCAACAACACTAGAAAAGAGACCACTATCATCAAGGGAACGTCGAGACGTACCAGTTGCTGGGAGACGGTCAACGGTACGATCAGTGCCGAAATACCTAAAATAAACAGCACGTTGAAAATATTGCTGCCGACCACGTTTCCCACTGCGATCCCTGCCTGCCCCTCGAGGCCAGACTGGATGCTCACAGCCAGCTCGGGAGCACTGGTCCCAAAGGCCACTATGGTCAATCCCACCACCAGTGGCGATATCCCCATCATGGTGGCGAGGCGAGATGCGCCCCGCACCAGAGATTCGGCCCCCACAACCAGACACACCAGGCCTACAGCCAACCACACCAGCGTCATCATACGGTCTCATCCTTGCCGTTAGGTTCGTTGAAATAATCACAATAAATCAGATACCTGTGCTCCAGCACAGTCAGACCACGCCATTGTAACTAGGGGCTGGTCCCCTGTCGCGGGCTCTTTTGAGTGCCGTTTATCGTAGCACTGGCAGCTCAGTCACCACTCAACCGTGCTTGATACGGGTTTCCCCCGCCACCGACACCACAGAGCGCTTGCCCTTGCGGCTGATGACGAGAAGCGCCAGCACGATAAGGGCGATGCCGCTCCCCTCCACCGGCCCCGGATTTTCGCCCAGCAGCCACCAGGAGAGCAGCACGCCGCTCACCGGCACCGCCAGGGTACTGAGACTGGCGATACCCGCCGGCAGTTTTTTCAACACAAACAGCCAGAGACTCCAGGCAATGGCGGTGGCAAAAATAGCGCTATAGGCCAGCGCCCCCATCACGTAGGGCTGCCAGTCGATGGGGCGCTCCGGCACCAGCGCGGCCACCAGCGTCATCACCAGGGTGGCGTAGATCATCTGCCAGGTGGTGAGGGACATCAGATCCACCCCAGGATGGCGGGCATACATCCGTTTGGCGATGATGGCGCTGATCCCCCAGCAGATGCCGGACGCAATCCCCAGCAGCGCACTCTTCATGGAATCGAGATGCAACTGCCAGGGCTCGATCACCAGCAGCAGGCCGCAGGCGGCCACCCCGACCGCCAGATAATGTAGCTTGCGCATCCGCTCGCCGAGAAAGAGCGCCGCGAAGATCACCACCCAGAACGGCATGGTGTAGCTCAGAATAGCCACCTTGCCCGCCCCGCCGCTGATCAGCGCCCACTGGGCCAACCCCACCATGCCGCAGGTCTGGAACAGGGCGATGGCGAGGGTATAGCGAAACGGGGTAGGTTTGAGATAACGCCGCCCGCGCAGGGCCAGTACCAGCAGCAGAACCAGAGACCCGCACAGGCAGCGCAGGGCGGTGAACTCGAAGGCCCCCGCGTAGAGCATCACCTGCTTCATCACGATCCAGCTGTAACTCCAGATGGCGGTGAGCAGGATCAATCCCACCAGCGCCGCCATGTTCAACTTGCTATTCATTATGCTGCCTTGTTGCTGCGGTCGATACGTCCGCCATTCGGGGCGCCATCTTACACCTCTGCCGCCCCCCTGCCCACCGTGGATAAGAGCTGGCCGGCCCATGCTTCCCCTCTGCCAATCCCTGACACCGGCCAACAGAAAGGGGGCCTTGGGCCCCCTGTTTGCAACCATCAAAGACGAGGCTACAAGCTGATCAGGGTGCCGGTCTTGCCGGCAATGCCGTCCGCCGCCTTCTCCAGCAGGGTGATGAGGGATTTGCGCCCCGGCAGGGATGTCGCAAACGAGAGCGCCGCCTCCACCTTGGGCAACATGGATCCCTTGGCAAACTGCCCCTGTGCGATAAAGCTGTTGGCATCGGCCACGCTCAGGGTATCGAGCCACTGCACCTCGGGCTTGCCGAAGTTGATGGCTACTTTTTCTACCGCCGTGAGGATGATCAGCATGTCGGCGTCGATAAGCTCCGCCAGCTTGGCACTGGCCCAATCCTTGTCGATCACTGCGCTGGCGCCGCGCAGGTGATTGCCCTCGCGCAGCACCGGAATGCCGCCGCCCCCGACGGTGATCACCACCTGACCGGCAGCCAGCATGGCAGAGACGGTCTCTTTCTCGATGATGTCGACGGGTTTGGGGGATGCCACTACCCGGCGATAGCCGCGACCGGCATCCTCTTTGAGCCGCTCCCCCTTGGCCATCAATGCTTCGGCCTCCTCCTTGCTGAAGAAACCGCCGATGGGTTTGCTCGGGTCGAGGAAGGCGGGATCGTTTTTATCCACCTCCACCTGGGTCACCAAAGTGGCAACCGGCTTGTGAATACCACGCGCCAGCAAGGCCTCGCGCAGGGCGTTTTGCAGGTCATAACCGATATAACCCTGACTCAGGGCCACGCAGACCGACATGGGCAGATGGGGCGCCTTGGAGTCATGACGGGCCGCCACCTCGAACGCCTGCTGGATCATTCCCACCTGCGGGCCGTTGCCGTGGGTCACCACCACCTCGTGCCCCTGGGCGATCAGGTCGGCAATGGTGCCCGCCGTGCTCTGCACCGCTTTCATCTGCTCGGGCAGGTTGTTGCCCAGCGCATTGCCGCCAAGGGCCAGTACGATTCTCTGTTTCATCTTGTTATCTCCAGTGATGGGACAAGCCGGCGCGATACCGGCCCACCTTTCGTTGTTCACATAACCTTGCTGCTCTGCGTGTTTCGAACGGATTGTCAGCCTGCCACCGCGGGGCAAGGCCAGTGCAGATCCGGCGCCAAGGCCGGGTCAAAGGGCGCTCTGGCCAGAAAGCGGCCGTGACCACGGCGCCCCAGAAACTCGCCATCGCGGGCCACTATCTCGCCGCGACTCAGGGTCAGCCTGATCCGGCCGGGGCAATGCATCCCCTCGTAGGGGCTGTAGTCGCCGTTGTCGTGCAACTGTTGATGGGAAATCAGGGTGTCACCACGGGGATCCATGATCACCAGATCGGCGTCAGCCCCCGGTTGCAGGTTGCCCTTGCGCGGCCAGAGGCCAAACAGGCGCGCCGGGTTGGCGCTGGTGAGAGCTACAAAGCGTGATGGCGAGATGCGCCCCCCCAGCACCCCGTGGGCAAACAGCAGCAGCATCCGGTTTTCGACCCCAGGCAAGCCGTTGGGGCAGCGGCTGAAATCGCCACCTGACAAGGTCATGCGCTGGGCGTGGGAGAAGTTGCAGTGATCGGTCGCCACCGTGTCGATGTCACCAGCTGCGATGCCGACCCACAGCTTGTCCTGCTCACAGCGCGAGCGCAGCGGCGGGCTCAGCAGGAAGTCGACCCCGTTCTCCTTGTAATAACACTGCTCATCGAGCAGCAGATATTGCGGGCAGGTCTCTACCCAGACCGGCTGGCCCTGACGGCGCGCCAGTTTCAGATACTCCAGCCCCAAGCCGTTGGAGAGATGGACGATATAGAGCGGCGCATTGCCCGCGAGCCCCGCCAGATTGATCATCCGGGCGATGGCCTCCGCCTCGCACTGCAGCGGGCGGCTTTGCGGGTGATACCAGGGCTCACAATGGCCGGCGGCCAGCAGAGCAGCCCGGCGCGCCGCAATGGCGGCGTCGTTCTCGGGGTGAACGGTGGCAAGCGCCCCCACCTCTTTGAGGCGGGCCAGGGCGCGCAGCACGTCGTGGTCCCCCAGCTTGTACTGGTAGGTAAGATAGAGCTTGAAGCTGCTGATCCCCTCCTCCTGCACCATGGTGGCCATCTCGTGGAGGATGGCGTCATCCACATGCTGGATCACGCCGTGAAAGCTGTAGTCGATCACCGCCTGATCGACGGCGTAATCGTGATAGCGGGCCAGCTGGTGATGCAGGTTGCACCCCGCCGGGCCAAATCCCATGTGATCGACGATGGTGGTGGTGCCACCACAGGCGGCGGCACGGGTACCGCTGAAAAAGTCATCGCAACTGCGGGCAATCCCGGCATCAATGTTGAAGTGGGTGTGGACATCGATACCGCCCGGCATCACGTAGCAGCCGCTGGCATCGATCACGTCGGTCTCGCCATCGGGCTGGATATCGGCGGCGCGCTCAAGGATCACCCCGTTCTCGATCAGCAGATCCTGACGATATTCACCCTGCGCATCGACCAGCACACCGTGTTTGATCAGCCGTTTCATCCTCACCACCTCGCACATCAGCTCGCGTCAAACAGCAAGGCCCCGCCTGCGAAAGACGGGGCACTGGCCACACAGCAACAGCCGGGCGGTGATGAGAGTCACCGCCCGGCAGTCCCCTTACTTGTCCAGCTCGGCCAGATAGAGCATGGGGATCACCGCGTACATGGCGGCGCACTTGACCAGATGCTCCTTCCAGGTTTTCTCGTTCGGGGCGTGGGCCTCCGGCTCTTTGCCCGGGCCAAAGCCGATGACCGGGATGCCGTGACGACCCATGATGGAGACCCCGTTGGTCGAGAAGGTCCACTTGTCCACCACCGGCGCCTTGTTGAACAGCTGGGTGTACGCCTTGGAGAGGGTTTTGACCGTGATGTGATCCTCTTCCACCTTCCAGGTCGGGAAGTAGCACTCGGTCGGGTAGACCAGACCGGTATAGGCCGGACGGTCGTACTGGTACATGGAGACCTCGGCACCGGCGGCTTTCACCGCAGGCAGCGCGCGGATCTCGTCGAGCGCACCTTGCCAGGTCTCGCCCCAGGTGAGGCGGCGGTCGATGGAGACGGCGCAGCTATCCGCTACGGCGCAGCGGCTTGGTGAAGTGAAGAAGATCTCGGAGACGGTCAGGGTGCCCTTGCCGAGGAAGTCGTCATGACCGAGGTTGTGGCTGAGCTCCTGCAATTCGCCCAAGATCGGGCCCATCTTGAAGATGGCGTTGTCACCGCGCTCCGGCGCAGAGCCGTGGCAGCTCACCCCCTGCACTTCCACACGGATCTCCATGCGACCACGCTGGCCACGGTAGATCTGGCAGTCGGTGGGTTCGGTACTGACCACGAACTCGGGGCGGATCTTGCTCTGCTCGATGATGTACTGCCAGCAGAGGCCATCGCAGTCCTCCTCCTGCACGGTACCGGTCACCAGCAGGGTGTACTGATCTTCCAACCCCAGATCCTTGATGATCTTGCCCGCGTAGACCATGGAGGCCATGCCCCCTTCCTGATCGGAGGCGCCGCGGCCACCGATGATCTCGTGATCTTCCATCCCCTCATAGGGGTCAAAGGTCCAGTTGGCGCGGTTGCCGACACCGACGGTATCGATGTGGGCATCCATGGCGATCAGGTGCGGGCCGTGGCCGATATAACCCAGCACGTTACCCATGGGGTCAATCTCGACCTTGTCGAAACCAACCTTCTCCATCTCCTGCTTGATGCGCAGCACGACGCGCTCTTCATCGCAGCTCTCGCTCGGGATGGCGATCATATCGCGCAGGAACTGACTCATCTCGGCCTTGTACTGGTAGGCCTTCTCCAACACCATTTCAAACGGAATTTGCTTGCTCATTGTGATTCTCCATAACAACTGAGAGTGCGCGGCCTGTTCGTCGGCAGCGCCCTGTGCCCGTTACCGCACCCCGTTGGCGAGGCGCGATCAATGCTTCAATTCGTGTCTCTGCTCTCGCAGGGATTACTCACAGCCGGGGTTAATCGCAGGCAGGATGCTTGCCTTCCCACACCACTTCCCGGTAGTGGGTCACATCGGTGTCCCCTTCGGTGTTGATGATCAGCACCACGGAGTCGCGACTTAGCCCGAGGCGCGCCATCAGCGCCGCGCGATCCGGGTGGTGACGTACTGCCGCCAGCACGCCGGTACCGACCGAGCCGGATTCGCCGGAGATGATGCGCGGATCATTGCCAAGGGGGTTGCCGAGCACTCTCATGCCCAATGCCGACACCTTGTCGTGACAGGAGATGAACTGGGTGGTGCAGCTTCTGAGCAGCGGCCAGCCGAGCGGATTGGGTTCACCGCAGGCGAGACCGGCCATGATGGTGCGCATGTCGCCCCCCACGTTGACCATCTCCCCCGCCACGCCGGAGCGGTAGATGCAGTCGGCCTGATCCGGTTCGACCACGATACTGTGCAGGTTTTTCGCCCCGAAGCAGTCCACCAGATAACCGAGCACACCGCCCGCCAGCGCACCAACGCCAGCCTGCAGCAACACGTGGGTCGGCTGCTTGATGCCCATGGCCTGCATCTGCTCGACCGCTTCGTCGGCCAGGGTGGAGTAACCCTGCATGATCCAGGTCGGGATCTTGGTGTAGCCCTCCCAGGCGGTGTCCTGCACTATGTGCCAGCCGCGCTCTTCGGCCATCTTCATGGTTAGGCGCACGGTGTCGTCATAGTTCATGTCGGTGACGATGCACTCGGCACCGAGATTGAGGATGTGGTCAACCCGCTCCTGGGCCGAGCCCTTGGGCATGTAGACCACCGCATGCTGACCCACCTGTTTGGCGGCCCAGGCAACGCCACGACCGTGGTTGCCATCTGTGGTGGTGGCGAATGTCATCGGCTCCTTGATGGTGCGTTTGATGAGATCGAAGGAGAAATCCTCGATGGCCACCCCGTACTTTTCACAGAGCAGGTTGGCGATGGCATAAACGCCACCCAGCATCTTGAAGGCGTTGAGGCCAAAGCGCTTTGACTCGTCCTTGACCAATATATTTTTCACCCCGATATAGGCGGCCAGATCTTTCAGGTCGCACAATGGGGTCGGTTCATAACCGGCCAGTTTTTTATGAAAAGCGCGAGCCTTTTGTGCTTCGGCGCGCGAAAACAGCGGAGATGGCTCGGCGGTAAAAAAGCGGTTATCGGCAATATCCATCTTCAGCGAAAATTGGGACATGCTTACCTCACTAGGCGTTACCTGACAAAGAGCTGCCTCGCCGGGAGATCCGTTATTCAGATACCACGGGGAGAAAACTCGAAATAATGGATTCGACAGCGTGGGCAGGATGAATATTCACCCTGCCCTACCGTTATTTATTTCACCCGCTTTTGCGCCTCTTTAATCAGATTTTCCAAGGTTTCTGCCGGGGCGGAAAATTTACGGGCCATGATCATGGCGGCGATAATATAGGGCTTCCAGCTCGCCTCTTTGTAAGTGGCGATACGGTATTTCTCGAATACCCCTTCGGTCACTTCGCCCTCTTTGCAGGAGACGCCGGAAATATCGGCCGGCAGGCAGTGCATATAGAGCGCCTCGCCCCCCTTGGTGAGCTTCATCATCTCCTCAGTGCAGTGCCAATCCTTGTGCTTGGCGTTCTGCTCAAGGCAGTGTTTCTCCAGCTCTTTGAGGCCGGCGTGATCATTGGCGCGCAGCAACTCGGTGCGCTGCTCCATCACCTTGTAGGGGGCCCAGGACTTGGGATAGACGATATCCGCATCCTTGAAAGCCTCTTCCATGGAGGTGACCTGACGGAAGCTGCCGCCGGAGGCCTTGGCGTTCTCTTTGGCCACTTCGATCACGTCCGGGATCAGGTCATACCCTTCCGGGTGGGCCAGGGTCACGTCCATACCGAAACGGGTCATCAGACCAATGATGCCCTGGGGCACGGAGAGCGGCTTGCCGTAGCTGGGGGAGTAGGCCCAGGTCATCGCAATCTTCTTGCCCTTGAGGCTCTCCAGACTACCGAAGTGCTCCTGTAACCAGGCGAGATCAGCCATCGACTGGGTCGGGTGATCAATGTCGCACTGCAGGTTGACCAGCGCCGGACGCTGGGGCAGCACTCCCTTCTCGAACCCTTCATCCAGTGCGGCGCCCACTTCGCGCATATAGGCGTTGCCGGCACCGAGGAACATGTCGTCACGGATCCCGATGGCATCGGCGCAGAAGGAGATCATGTTGGCGGTTTCACGGACGGTTTCGCCGTGAGCGATCTGGGATTTGCCCTCATCCAGATCCTGCTGGGCCAGACCGAGCAGGTTCAATGCAGAGGCATAAGAGAAGCGGGTTCGGGTGGAGTTATCGCGGAAAACCGAGATACCGAGCCCGCTGTTAAACAGTTTGGTGCAGATATTTTCGGCGCGCAGGGTCTTGAGTGATTCGGCCAGTTTCAATACCAGCTCCAGCTCCTGAGGCGTTTGCTCCCAGGTCAGCAGAAAATCTTTTTCATGCAGGTTGGATTTGAGTGCCCTGATCTCTTTGATTAATTCGTTAACTGCTTTCATCGTTCGCCCCAATCATTGGATGAGATATGGATAGCTCCCCTTTCACTCACGATGTCACCAGCATCCCGGTTGTGGGTGAGCGCGTCGGTTAGCGTCGATATGAGGCAATCAATAACCGTGCCAAACCAATAAAATGCAGGCAGATATTAATAAATGGCGAAAGTGTGTGATGCCACCCACAAAATCAGCGGCTATTTAAGCGGTTTATTCAATAAAAAGGTGAGCGGATCAGCCAAGCCATAAAATAGCCGAGTGATAATAATCAGAGGTGATATCTCGCCATCGGTGAGAATTATCATCAAAGGTCAGTTTCAAGGGCTGAAATGATATCAGCGGGGCTGTCGTTATCATTATGATAATGCCCGCAACACCTTTTCTCTTGGAATGATCTCTCCAGCGTTGACACTGCTGCTATCTCGTCTCCCCTGCACTCCCCGCTCGTATCGCCTCTCGCCTTATCTTCCGGCCACATCGCTGGGCGCGGTTGTTGGCCCAAGGTGCTAACGTGAATACGCCAACTGCGCATATGTCTCGGATGCTCAGGAGAGGCCGACGTTCACGACCGCAACTGCGCGGATGAACCTGCATGACTTACATCTTTGAGGGATTATCTATGTCCAGGAATGCTGCACTGCTCATCACCCTGACCCTGCTCGGTATCACCCCTGCCCACGCCATCAGTGCCAAATATGCCGAGCAACTGGAGCGATCCGGCTGCACCCAGGTCACCGAGGCGCAAGGCTGTGACATTCACAAAACCAAAGCGGAAAATGCCAAGGCGGGATTTGGCACGGCCGCCCCGGCCACGGAGGGCGGTCTGAATCTGAGCTATGAGCAGAAGCTGGAGCGCTCAGGCTGCACTCAGGTGAGCGAGCTCAATGGCTGCGATATCAACAAAACCAAGGCTGAGAACGCGGCAGCCGGTGTTGGCAATACTCCGGCCGCGGCAACCAGCGACAGCCCCTATGCGGGCAACTGGATCGCCACCTTCCCCCAAACCGGCGCCATCGTGGCCAATATCCGCATCGATGGCAAGGATCAGGTGTGGGTCAACGACAAGAAGGTCAATGCCAAGAAATCCGATGGCGCGCTAGTGTTCAAGGATGGCATGGTCATCTACACCATTCAGGGTGATCGCCGCATCAAGGGTGAAGACGGCTGGGTCGATAATGATGCCGGCACCAAGGGGCCCATCAACGCCAAGTAAACAGCTGACCACGAAATGACGGGGAGCGCGGGCTCCCCGTTTCACACCTGATTGCCCATCGCGTCCAATGACCAGCTCCGCCAGTGAGGGGCCAGAATCAATACCTCCTGCTCCAGCCAAGTCCCGTCTGTGATCAGTTTCTCGAGCCAGGGAACGTCTGCCGGCGAGCCATGATCATCGACCTGATCAGCCTGCGTCGTCACACGCCAGGGCACCTTGCCACTGTCCGTCGCAAAGGTGCGTACCGGACGGGCATAGTGATCCAGATAAGGTTGCAGCTCACAGGGAAGCCAGAGCATGGCCGGTCGATTTAGCTCGCGCGCCAGCTCGATGGCAATATCGATACCCCGTTGATCGAGATCGCCAAAATGGGCCCACTGCACGCCCGCAGGCAGCAGCGGGATCAGCTGTTTGGCCAGGGTGGTATTGCGACCGGGGGCAAAGAGCAGCAGTTGCCCGGGTTGCAGCGGGTAGTCGACAAAGGCCCCCTTGTTCTCCACCGTAATGACCCGATCCCCTTGCCAGCCGATGGCCGCCAGCGTGCCCAGAGTCCGCTCCGGCAACGCTAATTCCCCCAGCAGCGCCATCATTGCCGTCATATCGTGCTGCTGACCCTGCCGATCGACCAGTGAGAGCGGTTCGAGGGTTCGGATGCGGATCACCTCATCCTGCGTGAGCGACAAGTTCGCAAGCTGTGGCGCTGCAAGGGTTGCTGACCGCGAATGCTTGCTGTCCCCATGCCAGAGGGCATAAAAGCAGGCCTGATTGAGCCGTGCAGGTAAACTCACTCCCATTCGTTGCAGCTGCTCCCCCTTGTCCGGTTCGGGGGGAACTACCTGCGCCAGCTGTCTGATCAGATAAGCCCGTCCCGCCTCGGTTAATACATGACGAGCGCTTCGCCCAAAAGGTCTTAACCCACAATTCGTCTGCAACAACTCTTTCAACTTGCGGCCATGCCGACTCTCAAGGGTGCATCCCTTCTCGTTCTGGCTATCGAGCAACCGTGCACACAAATCCTGTACCCGCACCTCATCAAACAGCGACATCCTCACCTCTCCATGTGGCTTCACATGACGAAGTAGAGGTGATTTTCCCTGTCATTACCGTGACCGGCTTCGCAAGCGGTCCTTATCAGCCCCGCCATGCATGGCCCGTTACTGGTAAACCTGCCACAAAGGGCGCAAGCTGGTTTGATATAGAGATACGCTGCGCTCTTCGCGGCACGACAACGCGATACCCGCTTCCACAAGGGCTTGCCATGACCGACGCCACAGACCCATCGCCATCCTCTTCCTGGCATCTTTCGGATATCCGCGAGCTGGCGCAACTGCTGACTCTGGCGCTGCCCGCCGCGGTAGAGATCACTGAAGCGGTACATCAGGCGGTACTGAGCGGTATGGGGCTCAAGGGACGAGATGAGGGAAAAACAGCCGGGATCACCGGACTGGTCTACAAGGGGGTACATGGCACCGCCAACAACCTAAGCAGCGGCATCAACCATCTGCTCAGCCGCCTGCCAGCCACACCGCCGCCCCACCAGATCCCCGAAACCCCGAAACGCGCGGCCCTGATCGCCACGCTCAACGGCGTGTTGGGGGACAAGCTGGTTGAGCACCACAATGCTCTCGCCACCCCCATGACCCTGCGCTATCAGGGCAAGCCCCTCGATTGGCAGGCGATGCCAAAGGATCTACCCCGCGAGGGACGGGTGCTAGTGATGATCCATGGCCTCTGCATGAACGATCTGCAGTGGCAGACCGAGCATCAAGGCAAGCCAGTCAATCACGGAGAGCAACTTGCCGCCGCGCTTGGCTATCAACCTCTTTACCTGCGCTACAACTCGGGCCTGCCCATTTCACAAAACGGGCAGCAACTTGCCCTGTTGCTGGAACAGTTGCTCGCCCACTGGTCGGGAGACCTAAAAGAGATAACGATAATGGGCTACAGCATGGGCGGACTGGTTGCCCGCAGCGCCTGCCACCATGCCAGCCAGGCCGGGCTCACCTGGCCTGCACACCTTGCCAACCTGATATTTCTCGGCACACCACACCACGGCGCGCCGCTCGAACATGCCGGTCACTGGCTGGAGCAGTTGCTGCCCGCTACTGCCTACAGCGAGCCCTTCGTCAGACTGGCGCGGCTGCGCAGTGCAGGCATCAGGGATCTGCGCCACGGCAAGGTGATCGAGACGCTCGCCCCACCCGATCCCGCCACGCCCTTGCGCGATCCCCGCGTCCCACTCCCCTTGCCCTGTAGCGTCAACTGTTATGCCATCGCCGCGACCACTGCCGCCAAGCGCAGCCTGCTGGCCGACCGGCTGATTGGCGATGGGCTGGTGCCCCTTCGCAGCGCCCTCGGCCAGCACAACGAGGCGCGCCATCAGCTGGCTTTTCTGCCCGCTCATACCCTGATCGTCTATCGCACCAGCCATATGGCCCTGCTCTCCAGCCCGCAGGTAAGCCAGCAACTGCTGCGTTGGCTCAGCCCCTTGCAGTTATAGCGAGCTGGCTATTAAAGCAACAGAGTGCTGGTTCACAAAGGAGCCCTGTGGCACTCTGGGACGTCAAAGGGAAGACCCACACTGACACTTGATGTGTCCCCACTGCAAAGGAGCGGCACCGATGGCCAAAGCAAGCAAGAAAGAGATCAAGAAGAAGATCGCCGCTCGTCTTGAGAAAATTGCCAAGCATGAAGGCAAGATCAAGAAGCTGAAGAAGGCCCTGAAGTAGGGCCCATCGAATAAGAAAAACCGCCAATAGGCGGTTTTTTCATCCCCCTTTCGCCCCTTTACCATCGTTTTGATACCAATGGCCTTGATGTAAACGCCTCAAGCGCACCTCAGCAGAACAACCCAGCTGAAACCACGCACATTCTCATCACCGCTATTTGGTCTAACAGCGCCAATCGGGCGCCGCGCGCCCCCTTGTCAGCAACTACCTTCAACGGAGTGTTTGATATGAGCCAGCAGTGGAGCGCCATATGTTCTCTTACACCCTCACCTTCAAAGATGATGTCGACCGCCTGACCGCCCCCGAGCAGGAGGTCTCCTTGCAAAGCCCTGCCCAGGCGGGCGATTTCCTTATCCTCTCCGACGGCAGCCGCCATCAGGTGATGTTTGTCACCCACCGCGCCCACTACAGCAGCCTCTATCTCGATAAAGGGGTCAGGGTGCCACAGAGTTAGTGGCTATCGCCTTCAATTGATGGGGCTGGGTGAAATATTCACGCCGTTGACATAATAATCATCGCATCATGTCAATGTTCCTTTATCTCTATCACGATATATCTGAGGAAGCGCGATGAAAAAATACAACATTGTCTTATATCAAATTCAATTTATTTAGCCACGAAAAAGCAAATCATACATCACAAAAACGAACCACCATCACTCAATATCATTGACCACACCCTTGGTGCGTTATAACAATTACTTTGCTGAACATATTTATTCGCAAGTCATTATTAGTGATGGAGTTATCACAATGAATAAAGTTATCTTACCCATAGCATTAATTACCTGTGCCACGCTCGCTCACGCAGAGTCCAGCACTATTATCAACGGTCTGGATTTTGGTCCATTAGCTCAGTTGGCTGGCACATGGAAAAGCACCGATGCTGGTGGTGTAGATGTAGCACCCGGCCAGGAGGGTAGCAAAGTTGGCAAAGGGGGGCCGGCAGTGGAACCCTTTTACGAAGTCATTACTTTTGAACCGGCAGCCGATGCTAAAAATGCCAGCGAACAATATCTGGTAGCCATGTATTACAAACAGGAAGTATTCAGAAAAAGCGATAATGGGAAATTTCATGACCAACGCGGCTATCTGATTTATGACAAGACTAATCAGCTTGTTTACAACTCATACTGTATACCCCGTGCAGTCTGTGTGGTCACTGAAGGCAAAGCGGGTAACAAAATCGAGTTCAAGACGGGCAAGCGCGGTATTGCGGAAAGCAATTATATGACCATTAATGATTCCACCACGGATTTCTCGATGACTCTGGACTTCTCAGAGAAAGATCTCCTCAAATACAGTCAAACCACCAACCTGATGGTGTATGGCAAGCCATTCGCACACTCCGATAGTGCATCCCTGACCAGAACCAATTGATGTTTCATGGCCAAGGTATTCATTACCTTGGCTTTTTTATATTCGTCGATAGTCTATCCTGATGGCATCCCTATCCCACTCGGGGTTAAGCACACCGGCATACCAGAGTGTCAGAATGACATCCATCTGATTGTTATGCTTAACAACCTTGCCGCTCTTACAGGCCGAGACCACTTCCAGCCATAACTGCTCGGGATTGATCGGTTTGGTAATATCCTTGTGTGACAATAAATCAATGGCAGCCAACACATATGCTCTGGTTTTGGTCGCAGCTACATAATGAACTGGCATGATGCAACTGATACAACCAAGACTGCAAAGAGTCAAAAAAGTTACCTTTGGATTATTCTTGAATTTCCCTGTACTAATATCATCACCAAATGCTTCAGCAATAGCCATATCCCAGGCGGTGGCATGTCCATAATTATTCTGCACCATCAGATGAACAGCTCTCAGCGCTGCACCACCATATTTACCATAGATAATCATCACTAATCCCTCCTTTTGCCCCATAGTAAGGCCGAACAGGCGAGATAAGCTAAAATAAATATCAATCACGATCATCGATTTTTTCCATTGATAACAAATCCATTTTTAGCTGAATTAAATATTGATCCATATCAATGTTATATCTTTATCTACCGAAAGGCTGACTGGTCGATGTCAGCCTTCCAATATCATTCATCAACATCCATTTTCGTGTATAAACGGGTTCACCCAGCCTAGAGCACCTCTATTTTTACTTTGATAATCCCGTCGCGAATATTGCCGATGGTGCTAAAGGCAGATTTGGAGAGATCGATAATACGCCCACTTTTAAAGGCGCCGCGGTCATTGACCTTGACCACTACGCTCTTGCCGTTGGCGAGGTTGGTGACCCGCACCATGGCGCCAAAGGGCAATTCCATATGGGCGGCGCTATTGAGGTTGTTGCGATAGATCTCGCCGCTGGCGGTCTTTTTGCCGTGATAACGGTCGGCATAATAGCTGGCGTAGCCGGTCTCGCTATAGCCGCGCCAGCTGCCGCCGTGACTCTCGTCATAACGGCTGCTACAGGCCGCCAACAGCAGGCAAAGAGATAACAGCAGCCCTTTCTGGATATGTTGCACCTTTCCCCTCTCCTCTCTTCTTCTTTTCTCTATGCGCAATTTTTCTTCTTCGATACGGCCGGTGACGCTGGCGACACGCTTGCAGGCGGGAGACCTCACCTTGCCATAGCTCCAAGGCACTCATCATGTTACTCGTCTTGTTGTCAGGCAACAGCGACCGCGCGGCTACTTTGCCATATCTTCCATGCAAAAAGGGAGGCAAATGCCTCCCTTTCAACTAGTTACCGGTCATCCTTTGTCGGGATGGGCCAGAGACTTCTCAGGCAATCAGCTTGTCGTCGGCAAAGCCGAAACCGCGCAGGCCCACCACATGTACGTGCTCGTGCTTGCCCTGCACCTTGCGGATGAGCTTGTAGGTGGTGCCCTTCTCGGGGCTGATGTTCTCGGGCGCCGCGATAAGCAGCTGCATATCCTGCCGCTCGCACAGCTCGAACAGGGTGGCGATGGATTTGCCATCCAGACGGGCCGCTTCGTCGAGGAACAACAGGCGGCAGGGGGCGATATCCTTGCCGCGCAGACGGCGGGACTCCTCCTCCCAGCTGATCAGCACCATCAGCAGGATCGCCTGACCGGTACCGATCGCCTCCCCAGTGGAGAGTGCGCCGCTCTCGGCCCGCAGCCAGCCATCGGCTCCGCGCTGCACCTCGATCTCCAGCTCCAGATAGTTGCGATAGTCGAGCAGCACGTCGCCCATCACCTGATAGCTGCGATCCCCCTGCTCGATCTGCGGATTGAGGCGCTGGAACAGCTTGGCCATCGCCTCGGAGAAGCTGAGCTCCTTGTCGGCGAACAGATCGTTGTGCATGGCGGTTTGATCGGCCAGCGCCGTCAGCAGACGGGTATGGGCCTCGCGGATGTTGACGTTGAGGCGCACCCCGCGCACCAGACCGAAGGCGATGTTCTGCAAGCCCTGGTTGAGTACCCGGATGCGGTTCTGCTCGCGGCGGATGATATTGGTGATCTTGGCCGCCACCTCGTGGGAGGAGAGCGACAGGTGGGTTTCCCGCTGCTTGAGCTCGTCGGCGAGACGGGCCAGCTCGATCTCCATCTCCTCGATCGCTTCGACCGGATCATCGGAGCGGATGATGTCGTTGCGGATGCGATCTTTAAGGTAACGGTAGACCTGCACGTAGAAGGCGACCTTCTGCTCGGTGCTGCGGTTGCCCTCCGACAGTCGCAGCGCATCGCGCAGAGCTTCGTCGTGGGCCACCGCTACCCGCAGGGCGCCGAGGGCCTTGTCCGACATGGAACGCAGCTCGTCGCTGTCGAGGTACGCCAGCTCGCGCTTGTTGAGGCGCTTCTCGACATCGGTCTCCCGCGCCAGGCGCACCACCCGTGACCAACTCGCCTTGTGACCCACCAGAGATTTACGGGCGCTGTAGTAATCCTTGCCTTCGAGCTTGAGACGACCGCCAAGGGATTCGATCTCGCGCTTGGTTACCTGCAACTGGGCCTCGGCGCTGGTGCGACGGGAACGGGTGCGGATCAGCAGCTCTTCGATCTCTTTCTTGTGGGCGCGCGCCTTCTCTTCCATATCGTCAGAGAGGGTCAGCCCCATGGCCGCCAGCTCCTGCTCGAACTCGGTCAGGGTCTGGCGCTTGGCCTCGACGCTGGAATTCAGCGCAGTGCGCAGCTGCAACGCCTCGGTGTGACGCTGGGCAATCTGCTTGTGCTGCTCGCCAGCGGTGCGGGCTGCCAGCTCGGCCGCTTTAAGCTTCTCTTTGAGTCGCTCGCTCATCTCGGAGGCCTTGCCCAGCAGATCTTGCGCATCCTGATAGGCAAAGTGCGGCAGACGGGCCACCAGCTGATCGAGGGCGTAGCAACGGCGTTTCTGCTCAGCCAGCAGGTCGCTCAACTCATCATAGGCGGCCTGCAGCACGGCAAGATCCTGCGGATCCTGACGCAGCACCTGCACCATGGTTTCCAGTTTTTCCAGCGACTTGCCGTGTTTGGCGATAAAGGCTTCGGCCTGTTTCAGCGCTTCCACATCGGCGTGAGCCGCCTCGAGGCGGGCCGCCAGATCAGTCTCGGCAAACAGGTGGGCAAAGGGCAGCATCCCCTGCACCAGCTGGATATGGCGGGTCAGCTGGGCGGCGGCCGCTTTGGCTTCAGCCAGCTGCTTGTCGCACTCACCGATGGCACCTTGCAGCGCGCGCAGTTCGGCCTGCTTGGCCTGCACTTCGGCTTCGGGGTCGGGGCGGAAGGCGATATCCAGATGCTGGCCGATAAAGTCGCGGAAGTGACCGTAGAGACGGTGGTACTTCTGCTGCTCAAACGCAGCCTTGGCGTAACCCTCGATCAGCCCTTCACGCTCAAGGTCGAGCTGCTCGATCCGCTTTTCCCGGGCAGCGCGGCCAAACAGCGGCAGCTCGGGGTAGCGGGAGAAGCGCACCTGACGCTTGCTGGTGCGTACCAGCACGGCGTCCCCCAGCTCGTCCGCTTCCACCAGATCCTCGTCAAAGGAGTCGGGGTTGCCCTGAATCAGGTAGATATCTTCCGGGCAATCTTCCAGCTTTTTCAGCCGCTCGATGGCGCCCTCAAGGTCGAGCACCACCAGGGCGCTGCGAGCCGGGCCATAGAGCGCCGAGTAGTAAGGGGCATCGTCGATGGAGATGTCGTCATAGACATCGGAGAGCAGCACGCCCCCCACCTGCTCGGCGATGCGGGCAAGACGCGGATCCGCCTCGCCGGCTCCCAACTGCAGGTTGCGAATTTGCAGCTCCAGCGCCTGTTTCTGCGCCGCGATGCGGTTGCTCTCCTGCTCGAACTCGCGCTCCTTGTCGAGCACTGTCTGCATACCGGCCGAAAGCTCTTCGGCGGTGGCGAGCGGCAGCCCACTCTGCTCGCGCAGCTGCTCGAGTTTTTCAAAGGATTTCAGCCAGCGCGGCGCCAGCTTGGTCAGCTCCGCAATATCACGGCCCAGCTGGGTGCCCTGATGCTCGAGGCTGGCGCGGCGCTGATTCACCTCCGCCTGCTGCTCGGAGAGCTCCTCCTGACGAGTGCGCTGGGCTTCGAGGAAGATCTCCAGCTCATCGCTGCTGGCAATCAGCTGGCCAGAGGCCTGCTGCAGCTCGTCACGCAACTTGAAGAGACTCTTCTGGCTTTCACTCTCTTTCTCGAGGCGAGCCAGCGCAGCGCGCAGCCCCTGCCCCTGGGCGATGCGAGCCTTGTCTTCGATGTGACGCTTGAGCAGCGCCTGCGCGGTAGGCCAGGCGGCCTCGCGCACTGTTTCCGGAGCGATGTTGAGCAGCAGCGCCAGCGCCGCTTCGTGCTCGGCCACTGCCGCCTTGGCCAGTGCCAGCTGCTGCTCGGCCCCCAGCACCCGGCTGGTGAGGCTCTGCTCGGCGCTACGGAACTGGTGCAGGGTGTCGCTCGCCTGTTCGGCGGTCAGCCCCGGCAGCTCGCACTGCTCGCGGGCAGCATCAAGGGCCTGCACCGCCTGACGGTACTGGATCGCGCGGGTCTGCTGGATATCGAGCGCCTGCTGGTAGTCGGCCAGCTGGGTCTTGAGGCTGTCTACTTCTGCCTGCGCCAGCTCCTTGCGTTCTTCCACTTCCAGCAGCTGGCCGTGGATCTCCTCCACCACCGCCTGCTGCTGCTCGAGTTTGTCAGAGAGATCCGCCAGATCGGCGCGGTACATCTCGATCTTTTTCTGCAAACTGACAGCCGCCATCACCTTGGCAAGGTGCTCGGAGGCAGACTCCAGCTCGTCGGTCAGCAATTTTTCGCGGTTGGTGAGCTGCTCCACCTCGTCGGCCAGATAGATGGCGCGCTGCTTCTCTTCGGCCAGAATACGGCGCTTGTCGGCCAGCTCCTGGCGCGCCTTGAGGGCCAGCTCGGAGAGACGGCTCTTCTCGGCGGCGTTGCGCACATAGTCCGCTGCCACATAGTGGGTGGTTTCGGTGATCAGGTTCTTGAACAGATCCCGCTGACCCTGGGTCTCCTTGATCGCTTCCAGCGTGCGACGGTTTTCATAGATGGCCGCCTCCATGTCTGCAAACGCCTTGCGCACCCCGGAGTTCTCCGGCAGCAGGTATTCGCGCAGGGAACGGCTGATGGACGAGGAGATGCCGCCGTAGAGGGATGCCTCGATCAGGCGATAGAACTTGCCGCGATCTTTTTGATCACGCAGCTTCTTCGGGGTGATGCCGAACTCGAACATGAAGTTGTGATAGTCGGTCACCGTATTGAACTTGGCGACTTTCAGCGCACCCAGCTCGGCGGCCGCCCCTTTCAGGTCGGTAAAGGCACGTACCCGCCCCTTGCCGCCATCGAGCTTCTCCAGCAGCAGATCGGTCGGAGCCAGATTTTCCGGCACATCCACCAGCGCAAACGGGGTGATGTTGACCTTGTTGTCACGGTTGGCCACCTGCTCAAGGTGAACGCCGACCCAGATCCGCTGTTCGCGGCTGTTCATCACTTCCAGCAGGGAGTAGCAGTGGCCGCGCTGCAGCTTGCCGTAGAGCCCCTTGTCACGGGAGGCGCTGCTGGAGCCCGCCTCCGTGGTATTGCGGAAGTGAAGCAGTGACTGGTCGGGGATGAGCGCCGCGATAAAGGCCGCCATGGTGGTGGACTTGCCCGCGCCGTTGCCGCCGGAAAGAGTGGTGACCAGCTGGTCGAGATCGAAGGTCCGGGCAAAGAAGCCGTTCCAGTTGACCATGGTCAGGGATTTGAACTTGCCTCGCACCGGTTATACCTCCAGATCCAGTTGTTCTTCATCGAGATCCGCCTCGATGTCATCAAAGAGCGAGTCGCTGCTCGGCATTTCGTCGTCGTGGAAGATGGCTTCACCCTCCTGGATCATCCGCAGTTGAACGGCACGCGGATCTTCATCGGAACGCACGTCAGCGGCGAAACGGAACACCGATTCGTTGACCCGGAATTTATCCCCGTTGCCAAGGGCGGTGATCATGCCAAGGCGGCGCAGACGGCGCATGGAGGTACGGATCTTTTCGAGCAACTTCTTCTTGTCGAGATCGGTACCGCCGGAGCGGCTGTTGACCATACGCAGCAGCTGCTTCTCGTCGGCGAGGCTCAGCACCTCTTCTTGCAGCTCGGCCATGGCGAATACCCCTTCCGAGGCGAGACGATCCGGGCTCAGGTAGAGGTAGCAGAGCACCTTGCCCACCAGCATATCGAGCTCGGAGAGCACAGTGGTGCCGATGTCGGAGCTCGGGCGTGGGCGCAGGTAGAAGAAGCCTTCCGGTGCCTTGATCAGCTCCACCTGATAGCGGCCGTAGAAGATCTCCAGCTCGCTGTGATATTCGACCAGTGCCGAATGCTGCTCGAACTCGTCGGCACTGATGTGGCGACCGGAGCGCAAGGCGGTGTCGATGCGCGGAAACAAGGGGTTGGCAATCGCCTCTGCAAGGCGCAGCGGCAAGGGAAACTCAGAATTGATCAATGACATAGGCCTGAACCTTGGATCCAGCTTGGTTAATGGGTTTCCATGCGGGTTGGCGATGCAGTTCGCGCTCGCCGCTGGCATGGCCCAGGCGCACGGCCTGGTCGATCAGAAGACGCGCCACATCGAAGTGGGCATGGGCCGGGTAGTCCAGCAGATATTCCCGCAGCACATCGGCCAGATCCAGCTGCTGGCCCTGCTCGGGGTAGCGGGCCAGATAGCGCTCGATGCGCTCGGCCAGCTCCTGGTTGATATCCACCATCTGGACGTACTCCATCTCGAGTGGCACCTCACCGGTCACCTCCTCGTCGTGGATGGCGATGGTTTCGTCACGCAGCTCCAGCAGACGGGGCTCTTCGGCCACCCGCAGCTGCCAGTTGTGCTGCTCGAAATTGCGAATGGACTCGCGCAGCCGCTGGCTGAAGGCACGGTTCTTGTCCATGTCGATGGCGTTGCGGATAAATTTGTGGACGTGTCTGTCGTAGCGGGACCAGAGCTCGATGCACTGCTGACCCCAGCTGGTGATGACGTCAAGACGACCTTGCAACGCGTGAGTCAGCTCCTCGACGTGGAACAGATCATCGCGCCCCTGCGCCGCTTCCTGAATGTTGAGCAGCCCCGCCTGCAGGCGGTGGCCGGCAGCGTCCAGGGTATCCTGCAGCTCGCGCAGGGTCTGGCCGGTCTCGTGCAGCAGTTTTTCGCAGCTGTGAATGGCATCGACCCAGTTCTGGGTCAGCAGGGCCGCGATCTCGCTCTTGACCTGATTCTGCTGCTCATCCATGGCACGCTGGGTGAGATCGATGCGCCCCAGGGTCTCTTCCAGCGAGAAGGTGAGGCGCGGCAGCACCTCGGCATCCCACTGCTCGCGGGTGTTGGTCTCGAGCGCCGCCTTGCGGGCGGTGTCGAGCTCGGCAGCCAGGTGTTCGAGCAGAATGGAGAGCTTGATGGAGTCAACCTGACGCTGATCCATAAAGAAGTCGACGATGCTCACACCCAGGCGTGACAGGCGGTAGAGGCTCTCCCCCGCCACCATGTCGGTATTGAAGCGCGACAGCAGCTGCTGGCGAATAAGATCGTTGATGGCATTGTTGGCGCGACCGGTGAGGGTCTCGTCCATCTGGCCGAAAGCGCTGCTGACATAGCCAAAGGCGTCGTGCAGCGCCGCTTCCGACAGGTCCGACTCATCTTCGGACAGGGTCTTGATTGCAATCAGAAAGGCCAGCCGGTCGGTTGGCAGGCTCAACGCCAACCCCTCCTGCCTGACCCACCCTACTAGCTCCGGCAAAGAACGCTCTGGCAGGGTACGGGATGTACTCATCATGATGTTGTCATCTCGTTGTTGTATTGGGCGCAAAATCGTGCGCGCGGCTACATCCGGTAGCATCGAAAACATGGTTCACATCGACGTGAACCGCGAGCAGTCAGCTGGCCGGCTTCTGGGCCATCACATGGATATAGCGGCCGAGGGCGACAAAAGGCTCCTGACGGCAATATTGCTGCTCCATGGCCAGCAGATCGTCGAACTTCTCCACCTGATCCTGCTTGTGACGCATATAGTCGTGGATCACCCGCACCCCAGTCTTGCCGATGATGCGCAGCCCCCCGCGACCAATCCAGTCATAGACCTGCTCCGGCAGCTGGGGATTGGTGGGCGTAAGCGCTGTCTGACGCTTCTTGCGAAGACCAAGGCGCACATAGTCAAAATTGCCCACCACCAGGCTCTGGAACAGCAAACCATGACGGTTGTAGAAAAGCAGCGACAGTATGCCCCCGGCATTGACGAAAGGGAACAGACCCAGCAAGGTCTGGCGCGGCTCGGCAAGCCACTCCAGCACCGCATGACAGAGCACCAGATCAAAGGTCCCGGTCACGTGTTGCTTCAGATCCTGAATGGGGCAATGGATGAGACGGATTTTGTCTTCCAGCCCCTTCTCGGCGATCTGGCTGCGGGCCAGTTCCAGCATTTCTGCTGACAGATCGCACAGCTCCACCTGATGGCCCATGGCCGCCAGCTTCTGGGCGAAATAGCCAAAACCGCCCCCCGCATCGAGGATGCGCAGCGGACGGTTGCCAAGGCGGGCCAGGCAGGCTTCGATGTCGCTCCAGACAATGGTGGTGCGGATGCGCCCCTTGGTGGAGTCGTAAATGTTGCGGGCGAACTTGTCGGCGCGCCCGTCAAAACTCTGATCGTGCTTCAAGGAGAAACTCAACATTAGCGCCACAGGGTTGTGGCCATCCCAAAAAAGAGAGGTATTCTGTCACATCCCGAATTTGCTGAAAACTCAAGGAAGTGTCTGCCGTGTTTGTGATTAAAAAGTGGCTGGGTCAGCTGTTGATGCCGCTCCCCTTCTCCCTCTCCCTGCTGTTGGTCGCCCTGCTGCTGCTCTGGTTCACCCGTTTTCAGAAAACCGGCAAACTGCTGGCCACTCTCTCGCTGCTCATTGTGGCGCTGATGGGGATGCGGCCGATGAGCTATGAACTGGCCCGCGGGCTGGAGCAGACCTACCCGCCGTTCGAGGTGAGCCAGCATCCCAACATCGACGCCATAGTGGTGCTCGGCAATGGCCATGTCAGCGACCCGGTGGTGCCGATGCGCAGTTGGCAGAACAATATCTCGCTGGCACGAACTCTGGAGGGGGTGCGCCTCGCCCAGGCCTATCCCGACGCCGAGCTGGTTTTCTCCGGCTATGTATCGGGGGATCCCCTCTCCAATGCCGAGGTCAATGCCCGGATGGCTGAGAGCCTCGGCATATCCCGTTCGCGGATGACGTTGTTTGAAAACAACAAAGACACTCATGATGAGGCGGTCAGTATCAGTCGTCACCTCAAGGGAAAAGAGGTGGCGCTGGTCAGTTCAGCAACCCACCTGCCGCGCGCCATGGCCCTCTATCAAGGTCAGGGACTCAATGCCGTGCCGGCCCCCACCGACTACACCGCCAAGCAGAGCCAGGTACCCCAGCCCCTCTACAGTTATTTACCCAAAGGGCGTTATTTGATGTATTCCGAAGCTGCCATCCACGAATGGATTGGGGTATGGTGGGCTCGCTTGCGGGGGCAGGTTAACGAATGAGCGATCAAGCGTTTCATTCCTGATTTGGATCAGGAAAGCGAAAAAAAATTACGTCATTTGCCGCCGGGTCAGCTATCTTGGGCTCGGTTCAATTCATATAATGTCGCGCAATCAAATGCCTAGGAGATATACAAGATGAGACAGCACCTGGTAATGGGTAACTGGAAACTGAACGGCACCAAAGCTTCTGTAGAAGCTCTGATCAAAGGACTGACCCCGGCTGCTGCCGCTCATCCTTCTGTGCAAGTCGCCGTCTGCCCGCCGGTTATCTTTTTGGGTCTGGTTGAGCAACTGACCGCTGGCAGCAAGATTGCCTACGGTGCCCAGAACGCTGACGTTCACGAGTCTGGTGCCTTCACCGGCGAAAACGCCCCCTCCATGCTGAAAGCCTTTGGTTGCACCTACTCTCTGGTCGGCCACAGCGAGCGTCGTACCCTGCACGCAGAGACTGACGACGTGGTTGCTGCCAAGTACGAAGCGATCCAGAAAGGCGGCCTGGTGCCGGTTCTGTGCATCGGTGAAACTCTGGAGCAGTTCGAAGCCGGCGTGACCAAGAGCGTGGTTGAGACCCAGCTGAAAGCTGTTATCGACCGTTGCGGCATCGCCTCCTTCAACAACGCCGTTATCGCTTACGAGCCGGTATGGGCCATCGGTACTGGCAAGACTGCCACGCCGGAGATCGCTCAGTCCGTTCACGCTCACATCCGTCAGTACCTGGCCGGTTTTGATGCCACTGTTGCTGCCAAAGTACAGATCCTGTACGGCGGTTCCGTCACTGGCGCCACTGCAGCCGACCTGTTCGGTCAGCCGGACATCGACGGTGGCCTGGTCGGTGGTGCGTCCCTGAAAGTGGACGACTTCTCCCAGATCATCGCTGGCGCTGCCAAGTAATCGCTGATTACGGCAAAGAGAGGGGCTCGTCCCCTCTCTTGTATCGCTTTTCCTATGGTGGCCCCCGCATCCCATATGAAAGCCGATATAGTAAAAGTGGCTTGTCTATTTAAACATTCGTATTTGACAACTCAGATCCAGAGGCACTCATGACCAAACAAATCAAACGTATTGGTGTTTTGACCAGTGGTGGCGACGCACCGGGTATGAACGCAGCCATTCGCGCCGTGGTTCGCGCCGGTTTGCATCATGGCCTGGAAGTTTACGGTATTTATGATGGCTACCTCGGTCTGCACCAGGATCGCATCGTCAAGCTGGAGCGTCACAGCGTCTCCGACGTGGTGAACCGTGGTGGTACTTTCCTCGGCTCCGCCCGTTTCCCTGCCTTCAAAGACCCCGCGGTGCGCGCCGAAGCGATCGAAAACCTGAAAAAGCACGGTATCGATGCGCTGGTCGTCATCGGTGGTGACGGCTCCTACATGGGTGCCAAGAAGCTGACCGAAGAGGGTTTCCCCTGCATCGGCCTGCCGGGCACCATCGACAACGACATCGCCGGTACCGACTTCACCATCGGCTTTGATACTGCCCTGAACGTGGTTGTTGACGCCATAGACCGCCTGCGCGACACCTGCAGCTCCCACCACCGTATCTCCGTGGTCGAGATCATGGGTCGCCACTGTGGCGATCTGGCCATGTCTGCCGCCGTTGCCGGTGGTGCCGAGTATGTGATCGTGCCGGAAGTAGCCTTCGACAAAGAGAAGCTGCTCAAGCAGATCAAGGAAGGCGAAGCCAAGGGCAAGAAGCACGCCATCATCACCATCTGCGAGCACGTTACCGACGTGAACGCGCTGGCCAAGGACATCGAAGCCCTGACCGGTCGTGAAACCCGCGCCACCATCCTCGGCCACATCCAGCGTGGCGGTGCCCCGACTGCTCGTGACCGCATCATGTCCAGCCGTATGGGTGCCTACGCCGTTGAGCAGCTGCTGGCTGGTCACGGTGGTCGCTGCGTCGGCATTCAGCGCAACGAGCTGGTACACCACGACATCATCGACTGCATCGAGAACATGAAGCGTCCGTTCGATCAGGAGCTGTACAACCTCTCCACCACCCTGTTCTAAGCCTCGCGGCTTTTTACCGGCTGTGGATGACAAAAACCCTCCATCGGAGGGTTTTTTTATATCTTGCAAAAACGGGGGCATCGGCACGCTGTGTGACCCTCACCATATGGGTTGCCTGATTCCCCAGCCTTGCGCCATCAGACAGATCACTAGCCTTCCCCTCCTCACACCAACCGGCATCAGCCTACGAACAGAGTTCCGGTATTGTCGTGGTTGTTTTATCACTGCGAACCGGATTGCGTTGACCTGTGCTCTGTCGCCCCTGAAACCAGCTTGTTCAGCCTCCTCGTCATACGCCGCTTTTTATATCTCAATCTTGTAGAGGGGATTCAGATATCTTCCCCAACCATGCTCCGGCGCAGTTCTCGTATTGCACTCACATGACTCACGCAGATGTACCGGCTACGCAAATCGCTGCTCGCCCCCAGTCCAGCCCAGCCCAGCCCAGCCCAGCCCAGCCAGAGAGTACGCCTCTGGCCTATTGCGCACCTCACTCTTGCTGCGGCCATGTCTATTCCGAGGCCAACGGGGAAATTGGCGGTGATAAAACAGCCAGATGCTACTGTGTATCCCCCCGATGCACGGCTCTCCTCCCTATGAACCCAGTGTATTGCTGTAAAAATGCGGAGACTCCGGACTGATAAAGTGATGGTGTGACAAGGGTTGGCAACCAGACTCTCTCCATAGACTTCTTTTGGATGGGCTATCTACGTCAGGAATCGTCAAATCATTGCCTTGCGCACTTTTTATGGCCTTAATGACACTATTACGAGGGTGAAAACTTATAAAACGCCACTTGAGCTCCATACAAAACCCTTCACCAAACCAGCCAACAGCTCACCAACTAATTGAATTTAAATGAAATAACCATAAAAACAGAATCTTGAATGCCTAACCTGCCATAGCAGGTGATAAAATCAGCTCAATATGACAAAAATAGCCATCTCAACCAACCACACACATAAAGCAGCTGTTTTATCAACTTACACCTTGTTTTACCCCCTTGTTATGGTATCTTGACTACATCAACCAACAACTTAGGGAGAGAAAAATGAAAGAGTTTGTCGTTACTGCCGTTTTCACGGTGTTTTTCACCCTGGTTGCTGTCTCTCTGCCCTCACTGTCACAGTTCTGAGCCGGATAGAGAGGCATCAATCCGGACCGACCCTCTTTGCCATGTCTGTTTAATCGCCATCAACTGGCGCTTTTCAGTAATAATGCCGAGATGGTCAACATAGATATGATTTCATCACGTTGACGCTGTTTCTTTCGCCACAAGGGTGTAACCAGGATGGTTTAACCATATGGCCTGATGGAGTAGAACCAGCAGCAAATCATATCCGAGGGGAGCAAGGCTCCCCTTTTTGTTACCCGCCGTTTGACAATCCCCTACCCCGGCATCTATAACAGGCCGGTTGACGCCACACGGCCCATGCCCACAACTGATGCTTTCCCCTCCTGTGCTCTCCATTCAACACAGCTAAATCCGTCAGCAATCTCTTGTGCACACCGTTGCTCTGATACTTGTCCGGCAGATATAAAAAAGCCCCCGCCATCATGGCAGGGGCTCGCGTTACTCAGTGTCAGCTTAGGGCTGTTATATCTCAGTCCAGCTCAAAGCAATTATGCCTTGTTCCAGCGCTCTGGGTCATATTCCGGGCTGAAGCGGTCAACAATGACAGCACAGGCCGCATCGCCGGTGATATTGAGGGAGGTGCGGATCATGTCGAACAGACGATCCAGCGCGAACAGCAGCGGCAACCCTTCGATGGGGATCCCGGCCGCCAGCAGCACGGCAACCACCAGGAAGCTTGGGCCCGGCACACCGGCCTGACCGATCGCGCCCAGAGTGGAGGTCACAATGATGGCCGCCCAGGCACCGACACTCAGATCGATGTTGTAAACCTGCGCGAAGAAGATGGCGACCAGACCGTAATAGATGGCGTTGCCGCTCATGTTGATGGTGGCACCCAGCGGCAACACGAAGGAGGCTGTCGCGTTGGTCACTTTCAGATCATGCTCGCAGGTCTCCATATTGACCGGCAGGGTCGCCATGGAAGAGGCGGTGGAGAAGGCCACGATCTGCGGCTTCTTCATGGCAGAGAGGTACTTCATTACCGGCGTGTTGGAGAACATCATCACCAGCAGCGGATAGACCACAAAGCCGAAGATGAGGATGGCTGCCACATAGACCACGAACAGCTTGAGTACCAGGGTCAGCACGTCGAAGCCATAGGTACCGATGGCTTCCGCCATCAGACCGAACACCCCGAGCGGCGCGATGATCATCACCTTGTTGATCATCCAGACGAAGGCATCCACCAGAGTATTGAGCCCATCGACCAGTGGCTTGGCCCGCTCGCGCGGCTGTTTGGCCAGCGCAATGCCGAGGAACATGCAGAACACCAGGATCTGCAGGATGTTAGCCTCGTTGAGGGAGTTGAAGACGTTGGTGGGGATCATGCCAAGCAGGGTGGCGACGGCATCCGGCAGCGCCCCTTTATCGGCGTAGTCTCCGCCAAACATGGAGGCGACGGAAGCGAAATCGACCCCGACACCCGGCTTGAAGATCTGCCCCATCACCAGTGCCAGCAACACGGCCAACGCTGAGGTCACGAGGAAGAAGGCCAGCGTAGCCGCACCGATCTTGCCTGCCGCCGGGCTGGCGCCCAGATTGGCGGCGCCGGAGAGGATGGCAACCGCCACCAGCGGGATCACCAGCATCTTGATCAGCTGGATAAACAGGGTACCGAGCGGTGCAAACACGGTGGCTTGTTCACCCATGAACGCGCCGACCACTGCGCCCAGTACCATGGCGACCACAACCTGGAAGCCGATGTTTTTAATGAGTCCTTTAGTTAACACAATATGTTCCTTTATGTAGCAAAATTCACACTTTTCCCAGTGCAATTAACCAAACAGGGGAATGAGCGGCTGCCCATTCCCCTGTTTGCGCGTGTTATCTCACATTTAATTGCTGTTTTAAATCAGCAAATCATTAACCTTGGCTATTAATAAGTTTGCGAAAAAGTGAAGATTCAAAGCGGTCTCGGCGATTTTTACCTCATCCCCCATGACAACTGGCAAAAGATTGTGCTAGTTTGGCTGCACAAACGTACACACAGGGATGTAAAGATGCTGAAAGTTAACGAGTATTTCGACGGAAATGTAAAATCCATCGGTTTCGAACAAAAAGGCGAGAAATCAACCGTCGGGGTGATGAACGCCGGTGACTACCTGTTCAACACTGCCGCCCCCGAACGGATGACAGTGATCAAGGGCGCCCTCACCATCCAGCTGGCTGATGAAGATGAGTGGCACACCTACAGCCAGGGTGAATCCTTCCTGGTGGCCGGTCACTCCTCCTTCAAACTGGAAGTGAAAACCCCCACAGCTTATCTGTGCGAATTTCTCGACTGATCAGGCCGGTTGAAGGGGATCAGCCCCTTCAACCTTCTTGGTTCCCCCCAGCCCTATTATCTGTGTCCATGTCACAGCACCGCACATCCCCGCTTTCCATCCACGGCAAAAATCCTAGAATAAACAGACATAAACCATCACCGGATTGATGTCATGATCAGCGTGTTTGACCTGTTTTCCATCGGAATTGGCCCCTCCTCTTCCCATACCGTCGGCCCCATGCGTGCCTCTTATGCCTTCGTCCAGCAGCTCAAGCTGCAAGGGCATCTGCCACAGGTCACGCGGGTCGAAGTGGAGTGTTACGGCTCGCTGGGCCAGACCGGCAAAGGGCACGGCACCGGCAAGGCGATCATTCTGGGGCTGTCGGGCTTTGAACCGGAATCGGTCGATATCGATGCCATCCCCGCCATTCTGGCGCAAGTGGAAAAGGAGCAGAACCTGCAGTTGGCTGGCGAACAGCCAAGCCATTTTCCCCGCACCGGTGCCATCATCTTCAACCGCCGCAAAACCCTGCCGGCCCACACCAATGGCATGACTCTGCGCGCCTTTGATAAAGAGGAAAACCTGCGCTTCAGCCAGACCTACTACTCCATCGGGGGCGGCTTCATCATTGAAGAGAGCCACTTTGCCACCGCCAAAGAAGAGGCCGCCAAGTCCGATGCCGAACATCCAGTCCCCTACCCGTTCGACAGCGGCGCCCAGCTACTGGCCCACTGTCAGGAGAGCGGCCTCTCCATCTCGGGGCTTATCCTCGCCAATGAGCGGGTATTTCGTAGCGATGAGCAGATAAAAGCGGGGCTGCGCAAGATCTGGCAGGCGATGCAGGGTTGCGTCGAGCGAGGCTGCAAGAGCGAAGGGGTGCTGCCGGGCGGCCTCAAGGTTCGGCGCCGCGCCCCGGGGCTGTTCCGCCAGCTCAGCTGCGAGACCAACTTCAACAAGGATCCGCTGATGGTGATGGAGTGGGTCGACTTGTTTGCGCTGGCCGTCAACGAGGAGAACGCCGCCGGTGGCCGGGTGGTGACCGCCCCCACCAATGGCGCCGCGGGCATCATTCCCGCCGTGCTGCACTACTACGATCGCTTCGTCCACAAGGTGGATGACGAGACGCTGATCCGCTACTTCCTCACCGCGGCTGCCATCGGCATCTTATATAAGAAGAACGCCTCCCTCTCCGGCGCCGAAGTGGGTTGTCAGGGAGAAGTGGGAGTCGCCTGTTCCATGGCGGCTGGCGCGCTGACCGAACTGCTGGGTGGCAGCCCGGCCATGGTGGAGAACGCCGCCGAAATAGGCATGGAGCACAATCTCGGCCTCACCTGCGATCCCATCGGCGGACTGGTGCAGGTGCCCTGCATCGAGCGCAACGCCATGGGGGCGGTCAAGGCGATCAATGCCGCCCGCCTCGCCCTGCGCGGCACCGGCGAGCACAAGGTGTCGCTGGACAAGGTGATCAAGACCATGTGGGAGACCGGCAACGACATGAAGACCAAATACAAGGAGACGGCCCGTGGCGGCCTCGCCGTTAACATTACCGAATGTTAAAAAACGGCAAATGACTCCGTTTGGTTCCTAAATGCCCGGCATCGCCGGGTATTTTTATGGGCAAACGCTTAACAAAATGGATAAGCACAAAAATAAATTTTATACTCGCGCCTCAGATTCAACAAAAATAGATCTATTTCAACTTTTTTTAGGTCTGGAGCCGTTACACTACGGTTATCTGGTTCTGTGACCTGCGCTGACAAGCGCGTTCCATGGATCTCCCAAATTTCTGTGAGTGGGCATGCCGCCCCCTTCTACCCTGAGGTAATAGTGACATGATCAGCGTTTTTGATATCTTCAAAATCGGTGTAGGCCCCTCTTCTTCCCACACTGTTGGCCCGATGAAAGCGGCCAAACAGTTTGTTGACGAGCTGCGCGCGGGCGGCAAGATCCGCGATGTAACCCGGATCAATGTCGATGTCTACGGCTCCCTCTCCTGGACTGGCAAAGGCCACCATACCGACACTGCCATCATCATGGGCCTGGCTGGCAACCTGCCGGAAAATGTCGATATCGATGCCATCCCCGAGTTTATCTCCCGTGTTGAGCAGACCGAGCGCCTGCCGATCGGCCTGCACTGCCACACCGTCAGCTTCCCGCGTGACGCCATGGTATTCCACGACGAAGCCCTGCCGCTGCACGAAAACGGCATGAAGCTGACTGCCCTGATCGAAGATGAAGTGGTTTACAGCAAGACCTACTACTCCATCGGTGGTGGCTTCATCGTTGACGAAGAGAACTTCGGCAAGGCTGACAGCGGCGACATGTCCGTACGCTATCCGTTCAAGAGCGCCGCCGAGCTGGTTGCCCATTGCAGCCAGACCGGTCTCTCCATCTCTGCCCTGATGATGGAAAACGAGAAGTGCTTCAACACTCCGGAAGAGATCTACAAGAAGTTCGGCAAAATCTGGAACACCATGCGTGAAGGTATCGAGCGCGGCTGCCGTACCGAAGGCGTTCTCTCCGGCCCGCTGCGCGTACCCCGTCGTGCCGCACCGCTCTACCGTCAGCTCAACACCAACGAGAACCTCTCGAGCGACCCGATGAACATCGTTGACTGGGTCAACATGTTCGCTCTGGCCGTGAGTGAAGAGAACGCTGCCGGTGGCCGCGTTGTCACCGCCCCGACCAACGGCGCTGCCGGTATCATCCCGGCCGTACTGGCCTACTACGACAAGTTCATCCAGCCGGTTGGCCGCGACGAGTACACCCGTTTCTATCTGGCTGCCGGTGCCGTCGGCATCCTCTACAAGATGAACGCCTCCATCTCCGGCGCCGAAGTGGGCTGTCAGGGTGAAGTGGGTGTCTCCTGCTCCATGGCCGCTGCCGGTCTGACCGAGCTGATGGGCGGTAGCCCGGAGCATGTCTGTGAAGCTGCCGAGATCGGCATGGAACACAACCTGGGTCTGACCTGTGATCCGGTTGCCGGTCAGGTACAGGTGCCTTGCATCGAGCGCAACGCCATCGCAGCCATGAAGGCAGTCAACGCCTCCCGTATGGCCCTGCGTCGTACCTCCAAGCCGCGCGTCTCTCTGGACAAGGTGATCGAGACCATGTACATCACCGGCAAGGACATGGACTCCAAGTACCGTGAAACCTCCCGTGGCGGTCTGGCCATCAAGGTGATGCAGGTTGCCTGCGAATAAATAAGGGTTACGACCCTCATCTGAACAAAGGCGGGATATCCCGCCTTTTTTATTGCCCGAATGGAATGCTGGGCACTTATACCGGCATACCGACCATTTCACTGTAGGGCGTCGCGGATATACTCCTGCTACGCCACCGCAATGCGGATTGCCTTGTCTGCATACCTCTCTAATTACATACCTTGATTAACTCTTCTCAATGCATTGAGAGGGACATTACGCCCCTACATGAAACCTGTACCTGCTATCTTGCCCCGGTCACGATTCCACAACTAATCGATATCGAGATGGCCCCTCAGCTCAATCCCCTCCCCTTTGGGCATACCCTTGTTTGGCAAGACGCGGTTACCGCTCACCCTGCGGATTATCACGCCGCCACATTGATTTCCACCTATGTGGCACTTTCGTGATCAGGGCAAACAATCAAGCACACAAACAGGGGGTTAGCTCATCATTTTGGCCACAGCGCATCGCGCAAACTGGTTTTAGCACAGTTATCACCGCCCTCTTTACGCGCCCTTTGATGGACAACTCATCACGCAGTGGAGGCCAAAAAAGCGCCCAAGGAAGAGGTTGAAAATAATCGATGAATGAGCCAATAGCCGTTGAAATGGAGGATATGAGTACGCGCCACTCGCTATTTTTGTGAGCGCCAGCAAAGGTTGAGGATATGGTGTTGGGAGCAGATTGACTTTCTATTTAAACAGCGAAAAGTGAATATCACCAAAGGGGGGAGTTAATTTGGCCAGATCCTGTCACGGGATTATCGCAGGCCACTTCTCTAGGGCCGGAATGCGTCATGCAGAGTCACAAAGAATTAGCCCCGCTGGGCAGAACACACCACGGGGCTGGATATTCAGGATGGTTTTTTCAGGCTAGCCTTGTGCTGCTCCAGCAAATTCTCAGGGGGCGGTGGCACCTGCAGGTAGAACCCCTGGTTGGTCAGCGCGGCCATCACCTTGCCGACATCAGCCAGACCCAAGGGCTTGGCCGGATCCAACTTGGTCATCAGCACCAGCTCGGGACGCCCGAATGCGCTCAGTAGTGGCTCGGGAACGCGGGAAAAATCCTCTCTTTTTTCAACAAAAAGGTAGGTCTCGGCTTTTTTGCGACTTTTATAGACTGCACACAACATGGAAATTGATATAATCCGACGAGTTTATTGCCTCTGATGGGGGCAAACTATAACATCAGGAATTGAATAACAATAACGGATTAGCATCTCTGCCTCGGGGAAGATTCATGGTTGAGCGCGATAACGAATTGAAAGGGACCACCTTCACTATTTCTGTGTTGCATATCAGCGATGGCGAGCCTGAGCGGATACGTCAGTTGTTGGCCGAAAAAGTGGCCCAAGCACCCTACTTTTTTAATTGTGCGCCGCTGGTGATCAATGTTTCCCGACTGGAACATATTCCCGATTTCGAACAGCTCAAGGAGCTGGTGGAGTCCGAAGAGTTTGTGCTGGTCGGCATCACGGGTGCGCGCAGTGAAGAGATGAAGACGGCCGCCAAGGCGGTGGGACTGGCCGTGATGGCCTCGGGCAAGAGTCGCAAGAGCGAACCGGAACCCGAGCCTGCCCCCGCGCCAGCCGCTCCTGTGGTGGTTCCCGAGCCCGAACCCGCCCCCTTGATCCCGAGCAAGGTACATGTGGGACCGGTTCGTTCCGGCCAGCAGATTTACGCCGCCGGCACCTCGCTGGTGGTGCTGGGGTCCGTCAGTCCGGGAGCCGAAGTACTCGCCGACGACAGCATTCATATTTATGGCACCCTGCGTGGCAGAGCCATTGCCGGTGCCCGGGGCAACACCCAGGCCCGGATCTATTGCCAGCAATTACAGGCCGAGCTGCTCTCCATCGCGGGCACATTCCAGCTGAGCGATGCGTTGCCGGCAGGCCTGATCCAGCAACCGGTACACGTCCGGCTGGACAATGAACAACTCCGAATAGACCGTATCAAATAGAGTTACAAGGAAGCGAGAATGGCGCGAATCATAGTCGTTACATCGGGTAAAGGTGGCGTTGGCAAGACCACAACCAGTGCGGCCCTGAGCACCGGCTTAGCCCAGCGTGGTCACAAGACAGTGGTCATTGACTTTGACATCGGTCTGAGAAACCTGGATCTCATCATGGGCTGCGAGCGGCGCGTGGTGTATGACTTCGTCAACGTCATCAATGGGGAAGCAAACCTCAATCAGGCGCTGATCAAGGACAAACGCTCGGAAAATCTGTTTATCCTGCCCGCCTCCCAGACCCGGGACAAAGATGCCCTCACCCGTGAGGGGGTCGAGAAGATCCTGGATCAACTGGCGGAGATGAAGTTCGATTACATCGTCTGCGACTCCCCGGCGGGGATCGAGGCGGGCGCACTGATGGCGCTCTATTTTGCCGATGAAGCGATCGTCACCACCAACCCGGAAGTCTCTTCCGTGCGTGACTCCGACCGCATCCTTGGCATCCTAGCCTCCAAGTCTCGCCGCGCCGAGCGTGGCGAAGACCCCATCAAGGAGCACCTGCTGCTGACCCGCTACTGCCCGACCCGCGTCAACCGCGGCGACATGCTGAGCGTGCAGGATGTGCAGGAGATCCTGGCCATCCCGCTGCTCGGGGTGATCCCGGAGTCCCAGGCGGTGCTGCGCGCCTCCAACTCCGGCGAGCCGGTCATCCTGGACAAGGAGTCCGATGCCGGTCAGGCCTACGAAGATGCGGTGTCCCGCCTGCTGGGCGATGCCAAGGAATTTCGTTTTCTGGAAGAAGAGAAGAAGGGCTTCTTTAGCCGACTGTTCGGGAGTTAAACATGTCATTATTGGATTATTTTCGTTCCAACAAGAAACAGAACACCGCACAACTGGCCAAAGAGCGGTTGCAGATCATCGTTGCTCACGAGCGTTCATCCAGAGGGGGGCCGGATTACCTGCCCCAGCTCAAGCAGGATATCCTCGATGTGATCCGTAAATACGTCAACATTGATCCGGAGAAGATAACCGTTCAACTGGATCAGAAGAGTGATGAGCTGTCAGTGCTGGAGCTCAACATCACCTTCGCCGATGACAACAAGAAGGGATGAGCTGACGCCCTATGCGTGACCCCTTCCCCCAATGAAACCGGATCCCCTGGCAGGATCCGGTTTTTTATTGGCACAAAAACAGGTCACAGCGGCTCGCCTCATCTCGCCAAGGGGTCTGCCGACCGCTAGAATAGCGCCGCCCCGCAGGCAGTGATCTGCGCTGGCACCTTTTTCTCTTTTCTGGAACAGACCGCTTATGTCTATGAATGACGAAATGCACAGCGTCGAGGAACTGCTCGATACCGCCCTCGAACTCTTTATGGAGCTGGCCTCTGACAACCTGCCGGAGCAGGAGATCGCCCGTTTCAATCAGGAGTTCAACGACCGCGGCCTGCTGGCCGAAACCGACCCGGCCGATGACTGGGAAGCGGACGTGGGTTTTGCGGTGAGCGACACCGACTATGCCGAGATCTGGGTTGGCCTTGGCAATGAAGAACAAGAGTATGAGCATCTGTTTGCCCGCATGCTGCTCTCCCGCCGTGTTGACGAGAAGTTCTGCCACATCGAATGGCTGCCCCAATAATTCCGGATCCCGATGATCCCAGCCACTATCAGTGGGAGTCTAGCCCTGACGCCGTGGCCCCCGTGCGCCCATCTGCATCCCTTGGGCGCCGGGTGTTGAGGTGGGCAGGCAAGATCGCGCTGGCCGGGCTGCTCTGCTCGGTCGGCTCGGTCGCCTTGCTGCGCTTTATCGATCCGCCGATGTGGAGCTGGCGTATCGAGCGGGCCCTCTTTCCGCCCGCCAAGATCACCCAGGTGCGCCATCAATGGGTAGATCTGGAGTCCATCTCCAAGGAGCTGCAACTGGCGGTGATCGCCGCCGAGGATCAGCGCTTTGCCGATCACAACGGCTTTGACATGGATGCCATCAACGCGGCCCTCAAGCACAACCAGCACAGCGAACGGGTGCGCGGCGCCAGCACCCTCAGTCAGCAGACCGCCAAGAACCTCTTTATGTGGAGTGATCGCAGCTTCCTGCGCAAGGGGCTGGAGGCCTGGTTTACCCTGCTGATGGAGCTGGGTTGGGACAAGGCCCGTATTCTCGAGGTCTATCTCAATATCGTGGAGTTCGGCCCCGGCATCTATGGCGCCGAAGCCGCTGCCCGCACCTACTTTGGCAAACCGGCCAGCCGCTTGACCCGCTACGAGTCATCCCTGCTGGCTGCTGCCCTGCCCAATCCGTGGCGCTATCGGGTCAAGCCCCCTTCACCCTATGTGCAGAAGCGCTCGGTCTGGATCCGCCGCCAGATGGGACAACTGGGCCAGATCACCCTCAATCGGGTGCATCAGGCCGACTGATCCTCAGGGCTCATCGGGTTTCTCCGGTGGGCCCAGATGGCCGCCCACCGTTTCGCGGTGAAGCGGCAGATAGTGCCACCACCAGGCCTCGCGCCGTCGCTTGATCTGTTGCCGCCGTCCCCGCTGTTTCATCCCCTCACTCCCTGCCAGCTGATCCGTGCCTTAACCATACTCCCCCAAGGGCAACTTGGACAGGCCAGGCGTTCCCGACGCACTGGTCTGGCCGCCACAGCCAATAATTGTTACAGTAGCGAACCTCGATGTATCTGGAGTGATTTCATGGAACAGCGTACCCCGGATCAGCTGGTCGAATGGGCCTATGATCAGTTTCTTGAGCAGGCCGCCGATATGCTGGCCCCCGAACAAATAGTCGACATCACCCTGGAGTTTGAGCAGCGTGGCGCCGTGGAGGCGACCCTGCCCAATGCCGACTGGTCGACCGAGCTGGGTGAGCCGGTCGATATGGAGCGCTGGGTCGAAGTGTGGGTCGGTTTGCTGGATCATCAGGATGAGTTTGAGGTGATCTTCGCCACCTTCCTGCTGCCCCGTCTGCTGACCGAAGATCAAGTGCATGCGCGCTGGCATCGCCAGCAGCAGGCATAAAAAAGGCGCCATCGGCGCCTTTCTTGTTTCTGTGCACTCTTATTGCTGTTCTCTGCTAATCCTGCGCCGCGATGGCCTTGGCCAGACAGCGGCGGCACCAGCAAGCGCTGGCCTCCTGCATCGGCAATACCGGCAACTGGCTGCACCAGCACTGCTCAATGGTCTGACCGGCAGAGACGGCGCAATAGGCCGGTTCGCCACAACCCGGGCAGCGATGAGTACTTTTCGAGCCATCCAGCTCGGCCATCACCGCCAGCTGGGCCTTGCTATCCATCTCCGGCCAGTGGCCGATCTCGGTCAGGGTGCGGCCACAACCAAGGCAAAGCCCATCTTTCGCCTTGCAGAGGCCAACACAGGGACTCGGCATCTTATTCGCTATCCTGCGCCTGCTCGCCTGCTTGTACCTGCTCGGCACCGGCGTCGGTAAGGGTAATGGCGTTATCTTCGATGACGATCTTGCCCTGCTTGTAGAGGCCGCCGATCGCCTTCTTGAAGGTGCCCTTGCTCATGCTGAACAGCTTGTAGATGAGCTCGGGTTCGCTCTTGTCACCCACCGCCAGACTGCCGCCCTGCTTTTTCATCCGGCTCAGAATGCGTTCACCGGCGTCATCAACCCGCGCCAGACCCGGCTTTTGCAGGGTCAGATCGAGCTTGCCATCTTCGCGCACCTGCTTGACCCAGGCGGTTTGCGGCCGACCGGTCATCACCCGGCCAAACACCTCGTTCTTGAACAGCATGCCGGGATACTGACCGTTGACGATCACCTTGATGCCAAGGGGCGAGTGCTCCCCCGGCAGCGCGGTCACTTCGTCACCGACCTTGAAGTTGCTGCCGGCCGGGGTCAGGAAACGCTCGATGCGGCTGGTGCCGACCATGCGCCCTTCGTTATCCAGTTGCAGACGCACCAGATAAACGTGGCCCACCTGCATCGGCTTGTTCTGCTCGCGGCTGGGCACAAACAGATCCTTTTTCATGCCCCAGTCGAGGAAAGCACCAATCTTGTTGGCATTGACCACTTTCAGACCGGCAAATTCGTCCACCATGGCAAATGGCTTCTCGGTGGTGATCACCGGCTCGCAATCGGCATCCAGATAGAGGAAGACCTGCACGCTATCCCCCTCTTTCACCCCTTCCGGCAGTTGACGCTTGGGCAGCAGCAGTTCACCGTACTCATCGGCCGCAAGCCAGGCGCCACGGTCTTCGAGTTCAACAACGGTGAGGGTGTTCATCTTGCCAATCTGTATCATGGTGCTCTCTTTTTTCATTACCCGGATGGGCCAACTGAACATGGCCCCTATGGGCGCGCATGTTACCTCAAGAGCGGTGATCCGGCCTAGTCCCCAAGCCACCACGAGCCGCCCTTTCGCCCCTATCTTATCCGCCAATGGTGATTAAATCGCCAAACAGGCGGCCATTTGCTGCAAATAACCCCACTTTTAGGTAGACTTCGCGGCTGTTCAAATCCAGAGGAACTGTCGATGAACCCATCCACTCGCACCCGCCATCTTAATCAATGGATCCAGAGCCACAGCGATCAGGACATGACCTACCCGGCCCTGCACGGTTTTCTCTGTGCTCGTCTGGTGGGGCCGGAAAGCCCTGACTGGCAACGCCCGCTGGCTGGTCTGCTGGAACAGGATGCCGAGTTGGATGAAAAAAGCGCAGAAGCCCTCAACCACCTGATCGCCGAGCTGGAATCCCAGGCCGACGACGCCCAGCTGGCACTGCCGAGTCAATGCCGCCTGCCCAGCGATAACCCCGAGCAGGTGTTCGAACAGAGCCACCCCCTCGGTCAATGGAGTTATGGCTTCAGCATGGGTTTTGCCACCTGGCCCAAGCCGAAGGATTTGAACGACCCGACCACCCAGTACCGCTTCAGTCTGGCCGCCGAGCTGAGCCTGTTTCGCGACAAGCAGATGGCCCAGATGCTCTATAGCGCTGCCGCCAGCGAACTCCCCTTTGTCGAGTTCTGCAAACGCCAGCGCCAGAATATGAAAACCGCCCTCAACCAGTTGCTCAACCTCGACCAGTATCAGGCAGCCCCCAGCCCTGATGTCGCCCTCAATGGCGAGCAGGCCCAACAGTGGCAGACCTGGTTCGAGCTGGCCGACAGCTGCCGCGATCATCAGGCCCGCCTCGGCTGGTTCGAGAAGATCATCGCCGATGCCACTCCGCTCTTTGATGAAGCCTTCTGGCAGCAAATCGCCGGCCACGGCTGGAGTGCCCCCGAACTGCGCCCCCTGCTGGCCGCCAGAGCCGGCCGCGCCGACTGCCTGTTGCGGCTTGGCAAGCTGGGTGAAGCCAAAGCGGAGTATCTGGATCTGCTGACGATCTGCGTGGCCGATGAGCCGGGTTGCCGCTACAACCTCTCCACTCTCTATGCACTGCAAGGGGATTGGCAGGCGCTGGCCGCCCTGCTGGTGCGCTTTGATGAAGCTTCCAGCTGGTTGCTCTATAACAAGGCGCTGATGGTCTTTGCCACCGAGGGTGCCGAGGCAGCCAAGCCCCATCTGCTGGTCGCCATCGAGGCCAACCCGCACATTCCGGCCTGCCTGCTGGGTCAGCGCAAGCTGCCCAAACAGGAGCCGCAAAGCTGGCAAGCGGGCAGCCGTGACGAGGCCGCGCTCTACGCCATCCACACTCGCGAGGCTTGGCTCAAGCAGAACGCCCTCATCTGGTTGCGTAAAGGCTGAACAGCGTTGGCTTAAAATCCCGTCGGTCAGACCCGGTTTTTCCTTGAGGGCGTGCGCCACCGCACATTTCATCGCAACCGGGTCAGACAAATCAGCTTGAGTTTCGTATCATCAATGTCAAAGTATCAAAAGAAACTGCATCTGATGCAGCCGTCACAGCAGGGTGTAATATGTCAAAAATCATAGCGTTACTCGCTCACTACCCGCCCTATCAGTTGGTACATGCCGCCGAGATGCTACGGGATACCTTCGAACAGTTTTATGAACAGCGCTACCAGCTGACCGTGCCGCAGTGGCGCCTGATGATGGTGCTCGGCCCCAATTACCCCATCAGCCAGAAAGAGCTGGTCGAGGCGAGCGGCATGGACAAGGTGCGCATCTCCCGCGAGATCCGCCGTCTGGTCGAAAAAGGGATCATCTTTACCGAGAGCAGCGAGCAGGACAAACGCATCAGCCTGGTCTCCCTCACCAATGCCGGGCTCGCCCTCTTCCTGCAGCTCAAGAGTGAAGCTGGCAGCTGGCAACACACCCTGACCGACTATCTGCCGAGCGAATCCCGCGAGGCGATCCGCCAGCATCTGCACAGCGTCAGCGCCGCCATTGAGCAGCTGCAATCACTGGATCGGGAGAAATAATCATGGATTTGAAAAAGTTCGCCACCATGGACATCAACATGCTGCTGAGCGTCGTCAATATGCAGCTGCGTGATCGCTATGACGATCTGGATGATCTCTGCAAGGCGCAGGAGATCGATCAGGCGGCACTGGAAGCGCGGCTCGCCAGCGGCGATTTTCACTACCAGCCAGCGCAGAAACAGTTCAGATAAAGAGAGCTAGCGGGATCGGGATCACAGCGCCAGTGATGGCGCTGGCTCTGCGGTAAAAACCTGATATGGTCTGAAGAGCCCCAACAGAGTGATGCACGGATACATCACCCTGTCACAAGAGGGCATTAAAATCATTTCAGGTGAGCAAACCAAGGATGACCCATGATATTGATGACCCGACAGAGCCTGTTGATCACGCTCTGTACCCTGTTGATGATCAGCCTCTTCACGCCCCACTTGCCGCAAAGTACCGAACAGTGGCTGACCACCCTCTTGCTTGGCCTGCTGGTCACGGTGGCATTGCTGCTGGTGCGTGGTTGTCGCCGCTTTATGATGGAGTAGTGACTCCGCCAGAACGTCTATACCGACCGCTTGCCGCGATACTCTCTGTAGCAGCAACGTCTGTCGCAATCATATCGAGCCAAAAAACAAACGCAGCCTGATGGCTGCGTTATTGTTTCTGGCTGGGCAACTCCTTGAAGAGATAACCCCTGACGGGATAGAGAGCCCTTATAGAAGAGAGCCCTTAGATAGCCAGAGCCTCAAGCTGTGCTTTGGCCGCTTCCATCCCCTTGCTCTGGGCATCCGGGCCCATCCCCATCCCTTCGGCGTAGATGAAATCCACCTCTTTGATACCGATGAAACCGAGCACGGTACGCATGTAGGGGGTTACCAGATCGGTGGCGCTGCCGACGTGCATGCCGCCGCGGGGGCTGATCACCAGCGCACGGGTATTTTCAACCATCCCCACCGGACCGGTCTCGGTGTAGCGGAAGGTGACGCCAGCGCGAGCCACCAGATCGATCCAGTTTTTCAGCTGGGTCGGGATGTTGAAGTTGTACATGGGGGCCGCAATCACCACCAGGTCGCTCGCCTTGAGTTCGGCGATCAGCTCGTCAGACTGGGCGATCACCGCCAGTTGACGTTCATTGAGATTGTCACCACCGCGCAGGCCGGAGGCCAGCTCGCCATCCAGCACCGGCAGGTTGAGGGCTGCCAGATCACGCACGGTGACGACATCATCCTGATGGTCAGCCAGGAAGCCGTCGATCAGGGCGTTGGATTGGGAATATTGACCCAGGATGCTGGATTTGAGTACGAGGATATTGGCCATGGTGAAACTCCATTTGGTTGTCGGTTGAACAGCGTTGCTGTCGATGGAGGTCACTCTAAACATTGCGCTTATTTGCTGATAGCGAAAATAGATGCTCAACTTGTTCAAATTTTTTGATGCAAGGCCACTTCCTCGCCAGCCAACCCTGCGGCCGCGCTTCAACCCTTGGCAGAACAAACGATTGCCGTTATGATCCGCCGCACTTTTTTCCAGCGACCCGGATCCCATGATACCCTCGCGCAGGCACTCTCCTTTGGCCGGTGCAATCTGGATGATGGTGGCAGGACTCTGCTTCGCCGCCGTCAACAGCCTGAGCCAGTATGTTAGCTTCAAACTCGGCCTTGCCTCTACCCAGGTCGCCTTCCATCAATACCTGATCGCCCTGATCTGCCTGCTGCCCTGGCTGGTTCGCCATGGCCTGCGCCAATCCCTGATGACCAATCAGTTCCGGTTGCACCTGTTGCGGGTATTGTTGGCGGTGATCGGCATCCAGCTCTGGCTCTGGGCACTGGCGTACCCCGTTCCTATCTGGCAGGGGATCGCCCTGCTGATGACCTCGCCGCTGTTTGCCACCCTGGGCTCCGCGCTGCTGCTCAAGGAGCAGGTGAGCCGCACCCGCATTCTGGCCACCCTGGCGGGCTTTGCCGGCGCCATGCTGATCCTCGCCCCCTGGACTGACGAATTCAACTGGGCCTCCCTGCTGCCGGTGGCGGCGGCGCTGTTCTGGGCAGGTTACTCCCTGATGGTGCGCTATCAGGCGGCCAACGAATCATCCCACACCATAGTGGTGTATCTGCTTATTTTCAGTACCCCGTTCAACGTCATGCTGGCCCTGCCGGAGTGGCAGTGGCCAAGCGAGAGCCAGTGGCTGCTGGTAGCCGCCTCCGGCGTGGTGACGGCACTGGCCCAGATGTCCATCGCTCGCGCCTACAGCGTGGCGGAGGCCTCCTTCGTACAGCCTTTCGATTTTGCCAAGCTGCCGATGAACGTGCTGGCGGGCTGGCTGGTATTTGGCTGGGCGCCCCCAGGCCGTCTGTGGCTTGGCGCCGCCATCATCATTGGCGCCATTACCTTGCTGACCCATCTGGAGCAGCGCGCTCACAAACCCGTTTCCTGAGGTACGCCATGCGTGCCTCTTTTTTTGTCCGCTATTCGTGTAATAGCGATCATCAACAATGACCATCGACATCAGGAGAGATCGTATGTTTGGAACCGCAACCCGCCCCGGCGCCACCCGTGCCCTGCTGCTGGGCTCCGGCGAACTTGGCAAGGAGGTCGCCATCGAGTTGCAACGGTTCGGGATCGAAGTGATCGCCGCCGACCGCTACCCCAATGCCCCCGCCATGCAGGTGGCCCACGCAGCCCACGTGCTGGACATGCTCGATGGCAACGCCCTGCGTGCCCTGGTTGCCGAGGTCAAACCCGACCTCATCATCCCCGAGATTGAAGCGATTGCCACCGATACCCTGGCTGCCCTTGAGCAAGAAGGGGTCAAGGTAGTGCCCAACGCCCGCGCTACCCAGCTCACCATGAACCGGGAGGGGATCCGCCGCCTCGCCGCCGAGACCCTGGGTCTACCCACCTCACCCTACCGCTTTGCCCAAAGCAAAGGGGAGTTTGTCGCCGCCGTCGAGGCTATCGGCCTGCCCTGCGTGGTGAAACCTGTGATGAGTTCGTCCGGCAAGGGACAGAGCGTGCTGCGCGATCTCGCCAAGCTGGATGAGAGCTGGACCTACGCCCAGGAAGGCGGCCGCGCCGGTCGTGGCAAGGTGATCGTCGAGGGCTTCGTTCCCTTCGAGTACGAGATCACCCTGCTCACGGTACGCGCCGTCGATGGCATTCACTTCTGCGAGCCGATCGGCCACCGGCAGGAAGATGGCGACTATCGCGAATCCTGGCAGCCGCAGATGATGAGCGAACTGGCGCTGGCCCGATCCAAAGAGGTAGCGGCCAAGGTGGTTGAGGCCCTCGGTGGTTACGGCCTGTTCGGGGTCGAACTCTTCATCAAGGGGGATGAAGTGTGGTTTAGTGAAGTCTCGCCTCGCCCCCACGATACCGGCATGGTGACCCTGATCTCTCAGGATCTCTCCGAGTTCGCCCTGCACGTGCGCGCCATTCTGGGGCTGCCGGTCGGCACCATCACCCAGTACGGGCCGAGCGCCTCTGCCGTGGTGCTGCGCGAAGGGCACAGCCAGAATATCCGCTATCAGGGGATTGGTGAGGCATTGGCACTGGTGCCGGGCGCCCAGCTGCGGCTATTTGGCAAGCCGGAGATCGCCGGTCGCCGCCGTCTTGGCGTGGCGCTGGCCCGCGCAGCGGATTGCCAGGATGCGGTAGAGAAAGCCAAAGCCGTGGCCGCCAAGGTCGAAGTGCTGTTCTAAGGACTTTTTGCCATAGCAAAACAAACGTTTGCCGATGTGATCGGGCGCAAGGGGCATGGCAATGCCCCTTTTGCATTTGCCCGTCAGGCTTATAATCCCCTCTTCAAATTTGTCAGGAGTACAAGATGTTAGCTGCCGTGATCTTCGATATGGATGGTGTTCTGATCGACTCGGAACCCTTTTGGCAACGGGCCCAAATCGCCGTTTTCTCCGAACTGGGTCACCCCCACACCGTCGAGGATTGTGAATCGACCATCGGCGTGCGCATCGATCAGCTGGTCGCCCACTGGTATCGCCTGCGCCCGTGGAGCGGCCCGACTCAGGAAGAGGTAGTACAGCGCATTCTGGATCGGGTCAACGCCCTGATCCTCTCCGAAGGTCAGGCCAAAGCCGGCGTGCTGGAGGCGCTCGACCTTATCGAAGCAAGCGGCCTGAAAGTGGGTCTGGCCACCTCGTCCCCCTTTGCGATGGTAGAAGCGGTGCTCGGCAAACTTGGCATTCGCGATCGCTTTATGGCGGTGCACTCCGCAGAGGTGGAGCGTTTCGGCAAACCGCACCCGGATGTCTATATCCACGCCGCCGAGAAACTGGGGGTAGAGCCGGTTCATTGTCTGGCCATCGAAGACAGTTTTACCGGCCTGCTGGCGGCCAAGGCGGCCTCCATGACAGCGCTGATCGTGCCGGACCCCGCTTTAGTGGGTGACCCACGCTTGGCCATCGCCAACTACCAGCTGAGCTCGCTGGCCGAGCTGAATAGCGAGATGCTGGCCAGCTGGGTCAAGTAGCGCCTGTCGGCGCCTTGCTGCGCTCGCGTTCTCATATCCGCAGGGGGCATCCAGCCCCCTGTGATTGCCAAACAACCGTTGGCAATTCCCCTCTTTTCACCCGTCAATCACAACCAGATTGTGCTTCTCGCACACGACCACTCCAGCCGGTTGCACCTTGCCATCGCTCAGGCTTGATCTCTGTCATAAACGTGCGTTTGCTCGCGGTTAACCCCCTGCAGCCCGACTAGAATCAGGGTAGATAGGCGGCCTCAGGGCCCGAGGAGGTTATCATGATCGAGTACACCAGCAAGCGCATCGTCTGCCCCCACTGCGGTCACCATACCCGGGTCGAGCTGGATGCCAGCCAGGGTGATCAGGAGTTTTACGAAGATTGCATGGCCTGTTGCAATCCAATCCACCTGCGGCTGCATCGGGATGAGGAACGCGACCGTCTGCAGCTCTTTGTGGATGCCGACGACGAGCAACTGTTTTGATTGCGAGTCACAAAATGTCGAGCAGGGCATTGTTGCCTAACTCAGCCAGCAAGTCATGACTTCCGAAGCCCCATGTGCTGCTACAACACTTGGGGCTTCTTTACAGGCAGAGCAAGGAGTTCCGTTTGTTTATCGCACTCATATGCGCCACCACTTCTCCTACCTGACCGTTGCATTTCCTGAGAATGCTATTTCCTGCCAGCAACTGCTTGAACCGGTAAATTACCGTCACTGCCAACGGGCGATGGTGCTTCCCCTCCCTAATATCTTCTTTCGGTGCACCACTCTCTCCGTTTGCACCGCCTCATTCCTCGTATGCTCCTTTACCTATACCCCCGTATTTTAACGAGGAGGAATAGAGACTGATGCCCATGATGGTCGTGGTGAAACCAGTTGTTCATGACCTCGTTATCAACCCAGCAGGTGAGCCAGTTCTCGCTTGGTCGGCACGCGAGGCTCTCTCTCGGGTTGAAAGCCAACATGTTCGATACGTAATTTCGACTTCGGAGAGCCACCCATGAGATTACGTCGCATACAAAAACTCAGAATGGACTTTAACCTGCGCAATAAATGCCCTGCGTTTTTCGGCTTTTTCTTGCCAATCTTATCAAACCACTCCAGCCAGCTCGAAAACGGGATCTGTTCCACCGGAATACCAATAAACAGAGGTTCGAAATAGCGCTGCATGGTATGCTCATAGAGCATGACCGTATGAGGCCGCAGCTTGGGCAAATGGTGCTCACGAAAATGCTCGCAGCACTGTTTCAGGGTGACATCATGCTTCTGGTGGAGTTTATCCCAAAAAACTCTGGGATGTTCATTACGTTCAAGAGCGCCACGGATAGCAGGGATCAACGCCCTGGCATCAGCGAGTTTAAGGTCGGGATAGCGTCCAATTTTGAGTCTCGCCGCTTTTCCTTGCCAGCGATAGCGATATTGCCACGAGATGGTGCCTCGCTCGGTGATCCGAGCTGACAATCCATCACGGTCTGACAATTCCGTCTTGCCAAAGTAGGGCTGACCATAGAGGGCCCGTAGCTTCGTATCAGTAAGTGGCATATGACTCTCATGTGACTGGTTATCTGATTTTTCACTGACACATTAACGCGTCCTAACGTGTACACAGATATGTACCAAACTGGTCTGGAACGGACTGAATCAAGATCGGACAAAGTGAGACAATCTGAGATAACACCTCGTATAACGACTTGTTTTTCAAACATATAGACACAATTCAGAACCACGTAATGAACCAGCAGACAAATCCTACCTTCTATTTTCACGACTACGAGACCTTCGGCATCAGCCCCGCCAAGGACAGGCCATCGCAGTTTGCCGGTATTCGTACTGATGCGGATTTCAACATCATTGGCGAGCCGCTGGTCATCTACTGCAAGCCGCCGGCTGATTATCTGCCAGATCCGGAGGCGTGCCTGATTACCGGTATCACGCCACAAAAAGCGATGAAGGATGGGCTGTGCGAGGCGGATTTCATTCGCCAGATCCACGAGCAATTCGCCACGCCGAATACCTGTGTGCTTGGCTACAACAGCATCCGCTTCGATGATGAAGTGACCCGTTACACCCTCTATCGCAACTTCTATGACCCCTATGCCTACAGCTGGCAGAACGGTAACTCCCGCTGGGATATCCTCGACATGCTGCGGGCCTGCTATGCCCTGCGCCCGGAGGGTATCGAGTGGGCCTTTGACGATGAGGGGAAACCGAGTTTCAGACTTGAAAAGCTGACAGTCGCCAACGGCGTGGCCCACGCCAATGCACACGATGCACTCTCGGACGTGCTGGCCACCATCGAGATGGCCAAGCTGGTGAAAAAGGCTCAACCTAAGCTGTTCGGGTACCTGTTTGACCTTCGCAATAAGAACAAGGTGAAGGCCCTCATTGACGTGGTGACCATGAAGCCGCTGGTGCACGTCTCCGGCATGTTCTCCCCCTGGCAGGGTTGTGCAAGCTGGGTCTCGCCACTTGCCTGGCACCCCACCAACCAGAACGCGGTGATCATGGTCGATCTGACCTGCGACCCCACCCCGCTTATCGAGCTCACGAGCGAGGAGATCCGCGAGCGCCTCTACACCAAGAAAGAGGAGCTGGGGGATCTGGCGGGCATTCCGGTCAAACTGGTACACATCAACAAGTGCCCGGTACTGGCGCCGGCCGCCACCCTGACCGCGGAGCGCGCCGACGAGCTCGGCATCGATCGGGAGCAGTGCCGCAAGAGCCTGGATCTGCTGCGCGCCCACCCCGAGGTGCGGGAAAAACTTGTGGAAGTGTTCAATCAGGAGTTCGCCGGCAGCAATGAGAGCGACCCCGATACCCAGCTCTACGCCGGATTCTTTGGCCATGGCGACAAGTCCACCATGGATCTGGTGCGTGCCACCCCCGCGGATCTGCTGGGTGAGCGGGAGTTCGCCTTTACCGACGCCCGGCTGCCGGAGATGCTGTTCCGCTACCGCGCCCGCAACTGGCCGCACACCTTGAGCGAAGCGGAGCAGAAACGCTGGCGCCTGCACTGCAGCGACTACTTCAGCCGCCGTCTGCCGGACTACGTGCCCCATCTCGAGGCGCTGGCAGAGCAGAACCAGAGTAACGAACGGAACTTTGCGATTCTAAAGAGTCTTTATCACTATCTGGAAGATTTATGAGTTGTGAGTAGTTTCACAATAAATCCTTCCCGCCCATCCCCTTCTTCAGGTCATAATGACGAAGGGGATTTCCCCAAAAACCAATATCTTGCAACATCCTGAGCGGATGTCTCCCAAGCAAGAGATCTCTTTGGCCGAACGGAAGCCATTTGCTGATGCCTCGTCACCACGCACTGCTCGGATTACTGGCCCTGCTGCCGCTGGCAGCCAACGCCGCATACCGGTTCGATGTGCCGGATTATCTTGCTCGCCTGCCCGAGCAGACCTATCGCATCGTAGAACAGAACTTCAACACCCTTTATCAGCAGACTGATTTCACTCCCCTGATCACCAACAGCTACTTCAACGGCTCCCATCTCTACAAGTTTGTCGGGGTACCGCTGGCCATCAGCGCCCAGTCAGGTTTCCAGCTGGAGGTGTTTGGTCAGGTCTATAACCGCGCTTCGCAAGCCTATATGCACTTGAGCGAGGATATGTCCCTCTATCGGGTGATGCGGGTCGATCTGATGGGGAACCCCAATGATCAACTGGCCATCGGTTTTGGTCTGGGGGTGCCCATCACCCCGTTGCTGACCCTCAAGGCGATCGCCTCCGGCAGTGATATCCCGGGCTATGGCTCCGCCAAATACGCCGTTGGTTTTGAGTGGCGTTACTGAAAAACGTGACTGATAACCGCTGAATGAAACAATTCAGGCTCCGTGATGGAGCCTGAATTGTATGTGGTGATGCTGTGATCAGGTGTAGTGGATCACCCGCCCCTCGCCCCCTTGCAGGGTCACGGTTGTGCCGACTGCCTGCCCCTGCCAAAAATCGGTTCCCCCTTCCGGCAGCAGAAACTCCTGTGGTTGCCCCTCCCAGTTGAACAGGCAGAGCAGAGTGCCCCCCTCGGGCAGGCTTACTTCGCCGCAGGCAAAATCCATCGACTCGAAGCGGGCAGAGGGTGCCCGGGCCGCACAGAGCTCAAGCAGCTTGCGCAGTTGCGCAGCCTGCTCCTCATCGAGATCTTGCAGTCGATCACCCGCCAGCATCATGCCGCCGCTCGCCACCAGCGCTGCCAGATGGAAGCTGTAATCCGCCTTGCTTGCCTGCTGGCTCGGTCGATCCCGCAAGCAGATGCAGTCGGGGTCGAGGGCCCAGAGCTTGTCATTTTGCCAGGCGCGGCAGAAGGCTTCGCGGGCGATCTGGCGATAGCGGTGGCCGTTGCGCTCCACGTCATCGCTCACCCGCATGCCGTGCACCAGCCCAAGGCTTGGCCAGATGGGCGCATTGCAACCGAGCAGGAAAGCGCCATCGCCAGCACCACGCAGGATGGCCGCCATACCGCTCCGATAGGCTTCAACCCGGGTGGCTGCCGGATCGTGGAAACGGCCACCGTGGATGGCGCCCCAGAAGTTGGCATCGAGCTTGAAGTAGTGGATGCCCCACTGTTCGCGCAGGGTGCGGAACACCTGCTCAAGGTGCGCCTGCACCTCGGGGTGGGTGCCGTCCAGCACATACCAGGGAGTGCAGCGCCAGCCTCCGTAGGTAACCCGTTCGGAAGGGAGCGGCAGGCCGTCATCCCCCTTCACAAACCAGTCGAGATGATCCTGAAACACCTGTGAACCGGGCTCTGCAATAAAGGGTGCGACCCAGAGGGCGGGCTCGCAGCCAGCCTGTTTGATCTCGGCAGCCAGTGAAGCAACGCCTTGCTCGAACTTGGCCGATGGTGTGAGCCAATCGCCCATTTTGGCCTGATAGCCGTCGTCGATCTGCACATAACGCAGGACCGGGAAACGCTCGGCACGCACCTGCAGGTTCTCGCGAATGTCGGCAGCACTTACCTCGGCGTAGTAGTGATACCAGGAGCACCAGCCGCTCGGGCGCTCACTCACCTTGCCGATCAGCGAGCCATGTTCGACCTCGATCAGCCGTGCCAGCTCAGCCAGCAGATCCTCGCGCTCCGCCCCTTCGAGGCAGATCAGCGCCTCGCTCTGCCAGTGCCCACCGGCCGCAAGTTTTCGCCCTTCGCAGTTCATCAGGATCTGCAGGCGACCATCAGGATAGAGGCGAAACTCCCCACCAAAACGGTGGCAGCTGGCAAAGGCGAGCAGCAGCCACCCCTTGCCATGCTCCACCAGCAGCAGGTTGTGAATGGTGTGATAGCCATTGTCATCGGTGATGCGATAGACGCTGGCATCGGGGCAACGGCCGACATGTTGTGGAGATTGCCAGCTACCCATGGTCTGGGCCAGCATCTGGAATCCTTCGCCATAGATGGCGCTCTCCACCGGCAGGCTAAGCTTGCCGTCAAACAGCACCCAGCGGTCAACTGATGTGGCATCAGCGCCGGTGTTGTCGAGTCGCACCCGGCACAGGGGCCCTTCCCACTGACGGGTTTGCAACAGATGGGGTGGCAACGCGTTATCGTTCGCCAGCTGGCGAACTCGGGACAAGAGGGATGTCATCACTACTCCTTGTAGTTCGAAAAAGGGTTCTATCAGACGATGTTCAACAGATAATCTGCATACAAATCAGCTTCAAACGAACTGATTTCAGTTGTTATTGTTTTAATGCCGCGACCCGGCCTCTCTGGTAAACTGCGATTTTTCTTCCCAGTCGATGAGGTTCACGTGATCGCGCAACGCGCCTTGCTGTACTTTCGTGACTTTATGGTCATCGTCGCCTGCCTGCTGGCAGGTAAATCCGTGGCAGCCATCCTGCCGTTCGCCTTTCCCGGCAGCATCATCGGCATGCTGCTGCTGTTTGTGCTGCTCTCCCTGCAGTTGATCAAGCTGCACTGGGTTGAGCTGGGCGCTGGCTTGCTGCTGCGCCACATGGGCGTGCTGTTCGTGCCGGTTGCGGTCGGGCTGGTGGCCTGGCTTGAGCCCCTGCGCCAATCCTTCGGCGTCATCATGCTCTGCATCGTGCTCGGGATCGTGCTGATCCTCGCCACCGTCGGTCGGCTCTACCAGAGGATGAACAAATGATCTTCTGGCTAGCCATTCCCCTGACCCTGGCGCTCTATTTCGCCACTCGCGCCCTCTATCGCCGCCTGCCCTGGCCCATCATCAATCCGGTGCTGGTGCCGACCGCGGTGATCATCGGCCTGCTGCTCTGGTTTGATCTGCCACTTGAGCAGTACGAGAGCGGCAGCAGCCCCATTACCATGTTGCTGGAGCCCGCCGTGGTGGCGCTGGCGCTGCCGCTCTATCAGCAGGCGCGCCAGATCCAGGCCAAGCTCAAGCCCATCCTAATCTGTACCCTCGCCTCCGTCTTGATCTCGGTGTGCACAACCCTGCTGATCGGTCATTTTATGGGCACAGATCCGGCACTACTTGCTTCGCTTGCCACCAAATCGATTACCACCCCGCTCGCCATGAGCGTCAGCCAGTCCATTGGCGGCATTCCTGCCATCGCGGCCGCCGTGGTGGTGGTGGTGGGGATTGTCGGTGCCCTGATCGGCTATCCACTGCTCAAACTGCTGAAAGTGACCGACCCGGAAGCGCAAGGGCTCGCCATGGGAGCCTGTGCCCACGCCATCGGCACCGCCACCTCCGCCGAGAAGGGGATCACCCAGGGCGCCTTTGCCTCGCTCGCCATGGTGGTGTGCGGGATCCTCACCGCGGCCGTCGCCCCGCTGCTGTTTGCCATCTATCACTGGCTGATCTGATGACCCCATTGACCACCTGTTGACCATTCCGGGGGGCCTGCTGGCCTCTCGGGGTGCGACCTGCCGCACAATTTGCACAAGACAAACGTTTCCATTACCATCCCCCTCCGTTTGCCCGTCAGGGCGTGAGCCGGCTCACACATTTACCCGAGCTTGCTCCCTACAATGGCCGCCCAATTGGCCTTTGAGGACACACTATGCATCCCCGTTTTGCCAAGCCATTCGATACCCTCTCTGCCCCGCTCAAAGCAGCCGTGCAGCCCATGCTGGATAGTGCCGACTTCAACGCCCGCTTCACGCCGGAGCAAGTCGCCACCCTGAAAGCCGCCACAGGTCTCGATGATCGCGCCCTGCGCCTCGCCCTGTTGCCGCTGGCCGCCGCCTGCTCGGTAGCGCCCATCTCCAAGTTTTATGTCGGTGCCATCGCCTGTGGCCTGAGCGGCACCTGGTACTTCGGCGCCAACATGGAGTTTGCGGGGCAAGGTCTGTTCCACTCGGTCCACGCCGAGCAGTCCGCCATCTCCAACGCCTGGCTGGGTGGCGAGACCGGGATCTCTGAAATCACCGTCAACTACACCCCTTGCGGCCACTGCCGTCAGTTTATGAACGAGCTGAGCACCGCCAAGATCCTGAAAGTCTCTCTGCCCGATGACCTGAGCGCCCTGCAATCCTTCCTGCCCCACTCGTTTGGCCCGGCTGATCTCGACATCACTGATGCGCTGATGAGCCCGCAGGATCACGCAGAGCTTGAGCTTCAAAGCGAAGACCCGCTGTGGCAGGCCGCGCTGGCAGCTGCCCGTCAAAGCTACGCCCCCTATAGCCAGGGCTATGCCGCGGTGGCGCTGCAGTTTGCCGATGGCCGCATCTTCTCTGGCCGCTACGCCGAGAACGCCGCCTTCAACCCCAGCCTGCCGCCGATGCAGATGGCCTGCGCCCATGCGGTGCTTAACGGTGAAGATCTCGCCACCATCCGCCGCGCCGTGCTGCTGGAGAACAAAAACGGCCAGATCAGCCAGCGTGACTCCGCCCAGTCCACCCTCAAGGCACTGGGCTCGGTCGAGCTAGAGTATCAGGCGGTCTGACCCCCGGCTTTGCTTCGATAAACGAAAGCCCCCGCACCTTGGTGCGGGGGCTTTTTTACTGTGCCGTTTAACCGGGAGCAGCCGGTGATCCTCACGGCTTGGCGCGGTTGATCACCCAGTCTGACCGGTTGCTGATCAGACAGGTTTCAGCCGCGCGGTGAAGTGGCGCAGCAGCGGCGGTTCGTAGTCAAAGGTGAGTCCGCGAATGTCGCTGGCCCGTGCTTTCACCGCGATCAGGCAGTCGGCCACATAGTCCATGTGATCCCGGGTGTAGACTCGGCGCGGAATGGTCAGGCGCAACAGCTCAAAGTCCGCCGCCTCCTGCTTGCCGGTGGCGGGATCTCGCCCCAGCAGCAGGGAGCCTATCTCCACCCCGCGCACGCCCCCTTCCAGATAGAGCTCGCAGGCGAGCGCATGGGCCGGGAACTGCTCGGCCGGGATATGGGGCAGCAGCTTCTTGGCATCCACAAAGACCGCATGACCGCCGGTGGGGGTCTGTATCGGGATGCCTGCCTCGGCCAGCCGTTCGCCGAGATAAGCCACCTGACTGATGCGATAGGTGAGATACTCCTCATCCATCCCCTCGCGCAGGCCGATGGCGAGCGCCGCCATGTCCCGCCCGGCGAGGCCGCCATAGGTGACAAACCCCTCCATCGCCACGCAGCGCACCTGCACGGCGCGGAACAGGTCGAGATCTTCCTTGAAGCAGCAGAGCCCGCCGATATTGACCAACCCGTCCTTCTTGGCCGACATGGTGAAGATGTCCCCCAGCGCAAACATCTGGCGCACTATCTCCTGGATGCTGCGCTTGGCATAGGCCGGGTCCCGCGCCTTGATAAACCAGGCGTTCTCGGCAAAACGGGCGGCATCGATCACCACCGGAATCTGGTGGCGACGGGCCAGCTCGGAGACCGCCTCCATATTGGCCATGGAGACCGGCTGGCCGCCTGCGCTGTTGCAGGTCACCGTGATGATGATGCCGGCCACGTTGGCGGCCCCCAGGGTTTCGATGGTGTCGCTCAGGCGAGGGAGATCAAAATCCCCCTTCCAGGGGTAAGGGGCCGTGGTGTCGAGGGCTTTCGGGGTGAGCAGGTTGATGGCCCGCGCGCCGGCCAACTCCACATGGGCCTTGGTGGTATCGAAGTGGTAGTTGGAGATGAAGACCGGCGCCTTGCCCTGGCAGCGCTTGACCAGCTCGGGGAAGAGGATCTGCTCGGCCCCGCGCCCCTGGTGGGTGGGCATCACATGCTGGTAACCAAAAATCTCGCGCACCGTGCGCTCCAGCTCGACGAAGTTGCGGCTGCCCGCATAGGCCTCATCCCCCATCATGATGCCGGCCCACTGGCGGTCGGACATGGCACCGGTGCCGCTGTCGGTCAGCAGATCGATATAAACATCCTCGGCCAGCAGCAGGAAGGGGTTCCAACCAGCGGCCTCGAGGGCTGCGCGGCGCTCGGCGCCAGTGGTCTGTTTGATGGGTTCGACCATCTTGATACGAAACGGCTCGGGTATACGACGCATAAAAGACTCCTCACCGGCACAAGGCCAGTGTGTTTGAAATCGGGATTGGCAAAGAGGCCGGGGCGATCAGGGTCGTCCGGCTGACAAATTCAAACGGCGGGTGCCGCCAATCAGCGGTGAGGAAAATCGAGGGTCAGAATGGGATCCCGGGTGTACCAGTGGGCGAGCAAGCAGGCTGCCCGGGGCGTAGCTGTCACGATTGGCATCACTCCCCTCCATGTCGGTTGTAACCAGTCGGTGGCCAATAAGATCCATTGATGGATGCTGCCAACGGGCAGCCTCGCCACGTTAACGGCTGGTTAATTGGCAAACAAGGGGCGCACCGACGGGCTGTGCGCCCGCTCACAAAGTGGGCATCTGCGCGGCAAACCGGCAGTGAGGTTGATCCGTCCACGCCCCCGCTTCGTTATTCTCCCTACCCACACGCCACATCCCCCATCAGCCAAGGCCGGAAGCCATCATGCATCGCAAACCCCATCTGCCCGAGAAGATCTGCCCCGTCTGCCAGCGCCCCTTCAGCTGGCGGCGCAAGTGGGCACGTAGTTGGGAGGAGGTTCGCTACTGCAGCGAGCGCTGTCGCAACGCTCGTCACAGCAGCCAGCAACCTGTGGGAGAGCGAGTCTGATGGAGCTGCGTCTTGTTCTCGGCGATCAGCTGAACGCCGGTCACAGCTGGTTTCGCACCTCGGATCCGGCAACCTGCTATCTAATGGCGGAGCTGCGCCAAGAGACCGACTACTGCCGCCACCATCGCCAGAAGGTGCTGGCCTTCTTTGCCGCCATGCGCGCCTTCGCAGCAGCCCTTGGCAAGGCGGGCCACCGAGTCTGTTACCTGACTCTTGATGAGAGTGCCCGCTGGCCCGACTTGCCCAGCCTGCTGGCAGCCCAAATCGCGGCGCATCAGGCCGACAGCTTTGCCTGGCAGAGCCCGGATGAGTGGCGCCTAGCCAGCCAGTTGAAAAGCTGGGCGGCGGGCCTTGCCATCCCTGCCACCGAGGTGGAGAGCGAGCATTTTCTCACCCCCCGTGATGGCTGGCAGCGCTATCCTCACAGCCGGATGGAGTTCTTCTACCGCGCCCTGCGCAAGCAATACAGGGTGCTGCTCGATGAGCGCGGCCAACCCCTTGGCGGGCGCTGGAATTTTGATGACGAGAACCGCGCCAAGCTGCCGGCGAGCCAGCCCATCCCGGAACCCCTCACCTTTGCCAACAAGGTGAGCGAGATTGATGCCATGCTGACCCGCCACGGGGTCAGCACCATCGGCGAGGCAGATGCCAGCCAACTGCCGTGGCCCATCACAAGGCGCCAGAGTCGCGAGCTGCTCGCCCATTTTCTCACCCACTGCCTGCCCCACTTTGGCCGCTATCAGGATGCCCTGAGCGAGCGGGGCTGGAGCCTGTTTCACAGCCGTCTGTCGTTTTCCCTCAACAGCAAGATGCTTCATCCGCTTGAGGTGATCCGCGCCGCCGAGACCCACTGGCAGGCCAATCAGGCCACTATCACGTTGGCACAGGTGGAGGGGTTTATTCGCCAGATCCTCGGCTGGCGCGAGTTTGTCCGCGCCCTCTATTGGGAGAAGATGCCTGACTACAAACAGACCAATTTTCTCGGGGCCGACCGGCCGCTGCCCGGCTTTTTCTGGAATGGAGAAACCAAGATGGCCTGCGTGCGCCACGCCATTGGCCAGTCCCTCGAGCACGGTTACGCCCACCATATCCAGCGGCTGATGGTGACCGGCAACTTTGCCCTGCTGGCGGGGCTCGATCCTGACGAGCTGGATCAGTGGTATCTCGGCATCTATGTGGATGCCATCGAGTGGGTCGAGCTGCCCAACACCCGCGGCATGAGCCAGTTTGCCGATGGCGGCCTGATGGGCAGCAAGCCCTACGCCAGCAGCGGCGCCTATCTCGAGCGGATGGGCCACTACTGCAAGGGGTGCCACTATCAGGTGAAAGCGCGCCACAGCGACGGAAGTTGCCCCTTCAACAGCCTCTACTGGCACTTTCTCTGGCGCAATCGGGACAAACTGGGCGGCAATCCCCGCCTCGCCCTCCCCTATGCCAACTGGGATGGCCAACCGGCAGCGCAGCAGCAGGCCATTCTGGCCACCGCGGAGCAGTACCTGATCAAGCTGGAGCAGTTGTAAGCGGGCCATGTCCCTCACAACATCACAGCGATTTACGCTGGCAATCAGGCTTGTCATCGCACCAAACACCAGCCTGTGGCTGGCAGGCAGACGGAGATCCCAATCCTGCGCAGAGCGGTTGAATATCCTGTGGCGGCTGATTATGGTGGTGGCCACATCAGGAGATCAGTCAAGGAAAGACGATATGGAGATAGTGGTTCTCGGTGGCGGCGTGATTGGAGTAACCAGCGCCTGGTATCTGGCCAAAGCGGGGCACAAGGTGACCCTGCTGGAGCGACAAGGGGGCGTTGCCCTTGAAACCAGCCATGCCAACGCCGGGCAGATATCCCCCGGCTATGCGGCCCCCTGGGCAGCCCCCGGCATTCCCCTCAAGGCCGCCAAGTGGATGCTGCAAAAGCATGCCCCCTTCACCGTGCGCCCCACTGCCGATCCCTTCCAGCTACGCTGGATGCTCAGAATGCTCGCCAACTGCACCCCGACCGCCTATGCCACCAACAAGGGGCGCATGGTGCGTCTGGCCGAATACAGCCGCGACTGCATGAAGCTGCTGCGTGACGAGCTGAACATCGATTACGAAGGGCGCCAGCTCGGCACCCTGCAGCTGTTTCGCAGCCAGTCCCAGCTCGATGCCAGTCAGCGCGATATCGAGGTGCTGGAGGAGTATGGCGTCCCCTACCAATCCCTCGATGCCAGCGGCTGCGAAGCGGCAGAGCCTGCGCTGGCGCGGGTGCGCGGAAAAATCGTCGGCGGCTTGCGTCTGCCCGGCGACGAGACCGGCGACTGCTTCCGCTTCACCAAGGCCCTTGCCCTTGAAGCCGAGAAGCTCGGGGTCAAGTTCGTCTTCAACTGCGATATCGACGAGATTGAGCAAGCCCGCGGCCGCGCCGTGGCGGTGCGGGCGGGCGAGCAGCGCTATCGCGCCGATGCCATCGTCTGTGCGCTCGGCAGTTATGCCACCGGTTTTTTGCGGCCGCAGCTGCGCCCGCTCGGACTGGAGCTGCCGGTCTATCCGGTCAAGGGCTACTCCCTCACCCTGCCGATGATCAATGCCGAGGCCGCGCCGCGCAGTACCGTGCTCGACGAGACCTACAAGGTGGCCATCACCCGCTTTGACGAGCGGATCCGGGTCGGCGGCATGGCGGAGCTGTCGGGCTACAACCTAGCCTTGAATCCGAGACGCCACGATACCCTGGCGATGGTGGTCGGCGATCTCTTCCCCGCAGGGGGCGATATCAGCAAGGCTGAATTCTGGACCGGCCTGCGTCCCATGACGCCGGACGGTACCCCGCTGGTGGGGCCGAGCCCCATTCCCGGCCTCTGGCTCAATACCGGCCACGGCACCCTGGGCTGGACCATGGCGGCCGGTTCGGGTCAGCTGCTGTGCGATCTTATCAGCGGCAGCGAGCCCGCCATCAGCGATGAGGGGCTCACTCTAGCCCGTTACGGCTAAGCGCCCAAGCTGTCGGGCTGTTTCACTCGCCGACTGCGCCCTCAGACCACAGCAGAGGACGTCCTCAACCGCTTTATTGACAGGCCACCGCCATAAACGGTGGCCTTTTCGTCTGATGTTGACCTTCTCCCTCCCCGTCTACCTGAGCGGTGCTCTGGCTGCCGGTTAATGCAGCAAACGGCACAGAATATTGCGCAATTCGACTTGCGCACGCCGTCACAATCCGTAATGTGGATAGACGCATTTTTCGCAGCGCATATTTTTTAAATGGCCTGTAAACCGCTTGTAAACAGGCGTCGCCAGACAAGGGGTTACAGGTGTCATCGCAAGTTTCTTTAGCAGCAATCCAGGGTAGGACAATATGAAAAAAGTAGGTTTGGTCGGTTGGCGTGGCATGGTGGGATCGGTTCTGATGAGCCGGATGCAGGAAGAGCAGGATTTCGCCCATATTCAACCCACATTCTTCACCACCTCCCAGGCCGGTGAGGCCGCTCCCAACTTCGGCGTCGATGCCGGTACTCTGCAGGACGCCTTCAATATCGAGGCGCTGGCAAAGCAGGATATCATCATCACCGCCCAAGGCGGCGACTACACCAAGGATATCTATCCGCGCCTGAAAGCCGCTGGCTGGCAGGGTTACTGGATTGACGCCGCCTCCTCCCTGCGGATGGAGAAAGACGCCGTCATCATTCTGGATCCGGTCAACGGCGACGTCATCGAGCAGGCCCTGAACGATGGCATCAAGACCTTCGTCGGCGGCAACTGCACCGTCAGCCTGATGCTGCTGGCCCTCGGAGGCCTGTTCAAGGCCGATCTGGTGGAGTGGGTGAGCGTGGCCACCTATCAGGCTGCCTCCGGTGGCGGGGCCCGCCATATGCGCGAGCTGGTTACCCAGATGGGGATGCTGCGCGATGAAGTGGCGGTCGAGCTGGCCGACCCCGCCTCCGCCATTCTCGATATCGAGCGCAAGATCACCGAGAAGACCCGCTCCGGCACCCTGCCGGTGGACAACTTCGGCGTGCCGCTGGCCGGTGGCCTTATCCCCTGGATTGACACCAAGCTCGACAACGGCCAGAGCCGTGAAGAGTGGAAGGGTCAGGCCGAAACCAACAAGATTTTGGGTATCGAGAACGCCGTCATTCCGGTAGATGGTCTCTGCGTGCGGATCGGCGCCCTGCGCTGCCACAGCCAGGCGTTCACCATCAAGCTGAAAAAAGATGTGCCGCTGGCAGAGATCGAAGCGCTGCTGGCTGCCCATAACGACTGGGTGAAAGTGATCCCCAACGATCGCGATATCACAGCCCGCGAGCTGACCCCGGCGGCCGTCACCGGCACCCTCAGCATTCCGGTGGGCCGTCTGCGCAAGCTCAATATGGGCCCTGAGTATCTGGCCGCCTTTACCGTGGGTGACCAGCTGCTGTGGGGCGCCGCCGAGCCGCTGCGCCGCATGCTGCGTATCCTGCTGGCGCGCTAATTCGCCACAGCAGCAGATACAACAAGGGCGGGGAGTCACACTCCCCGCCCTTTTTATTGGCTGTATTTATAAGCCCTTTAGCAGGCTCTCACTCTTGCTGTTACTTAAGCAGGATACGCTGGCAGCCGCTGTAGATCTCGGCCCGCCCGGGGCGACAAAAGCCCACCAGGGTGAGCCCGGTCTGCTCGGCCCGCTCGACCGCAAGCTCGGTGGCGGCCGAGATGGCGAGCAAGATCTCCACACCGGCGCTGGCGCACTTTTGCACCATTTCGAAGCTGGCGCGGCTGGTCACCAGAATGGCGCCATCACGGCGACCGCTGCGTTGCAAATGGCCCACCAGCTTGTCCAGCGCAATATGACGCCCCACATCCTCGCGGATGGCGAGAATGTTGCCCTCACCATCCAGATGCACCGCCGCATGGGTGGCGCCGGTGCGCTGGCCCAGCAGCTGGAGCGGGCGCAACGCGCTCAATACCTTGTCGATATGGCCCACCGCCAGACGCTGACTATCGGGCAAGCTTGGCTGGGTGCGGATCACCTGCTCCAGACTCTCGCTGCCGCAGATGCCGCAACCGGTGCGCCCCGCCAAGGTGCGCCGCTTCTCTTTGAGGCGATGAACGCAGCGATTGGCCAACGTGATATGCAGCTCAATCCCCTGACAGCCGTCAATCTGCTCGATGTCGTGGATATCGAGCAGGCTGTCGATGATCCCCTCGGATAGCGAGAAGCCGATGGCGAAATCCTCCAGATCGGAGGCCGAGCACATCATCACGCTGTGGGCGATACCGTTGTAGACCAGCGCCACCGGCGTCTCGGAGGGGAGCGCCATCTCGCTGTCGCAGGTCAAGGTATCGGCGCGGTAGTGCACCACCTCGCGGTGGATGGCGCAACGTGCCAGTTCGTTCTGTTCGCTCGGTTCTCTCTGCTCGTTCTGCTCGCCACGCGCCTCAAGCTCTATGGCCTCTCTCATGGTGCGACCCCGTCAATGATCTCGGGATCTCTGGCCGAAATGCCGAGCCGCTTCATTTTCGAAAGCAAGGTGGTGCGCTTCATGCCGAGGCGGTTGGCCGCCCCCCGCTCACCAGCCACGATGCCGTTGCAGTCACGCAAGGCGGCGATGATCGCCTCGCGCTCATCAATCGGCTCCTCCTCGGCAAAGAGCGGCGTGGCGGGCTCGTCATAGACCAGGGTCTCAATCTTGTGGTAGCCCTTGAGGGGCATCAGCTCATCGGGCGAGAGGTTGAGCACATGGCCACGGGTCATCACCACGGCGCGCTCGATAATGTTCTCCAGCTCGCGGATATTGCCGTACCAGGGGAGCGACACCAGCATCTTCATGGCATCGGCAGGGATCGAGGTGATGGTGCGGCGCATCCGCTTGGCAATCTTTCTGACGAAGAAGTTGACCAGCAGCGGGATATCCTCGCGGCGCTCGCGCAGCGGCGGCAACTCGATGGGAAAGACGTTGAGGCGGTAGTAGAGATCGCTTCTGAAACGCTTGTTCTTGACCATGGAGAGCAGATCGCAGTTGGTGGCGGCCACCAGCCGCACATCCACTGCGATGGGGTTGCTGTTGCCCACCCGCTCCAGCTCGTGCTCCTGCAATACCCGCAACAGTTTGGGCTGCAAGTCCAGCGGCATATCCCCCACTTCGTCGAGGAACAGGGTGCCCTTGTGGGCCCGCTCGAAGCGGCCGATGCGCTGGGTCAGGGCGCCGGTAAAGGCCCCCTTCTCGTGGCCAAAGAGATCGCTCTCGATAAGGCCGGTCGGGATGGCGGCGCAGTTCACCTTCACCATCTCGTGGTCGTGGCGGGCACTCAGGGCGTGAATGGCCTGGGCGATCAGCTCCTTGCCGGTGCCAGTCTCGCCGAGGATCAGCACGGTACTGTCGCTCTCGGCCACCAGCCGCACCTTCTCCAGCACGCTCTCCATCACAGCGCTCTGGTAGATGATGTGGGGGAACTCCCCCTGCATCTGCGGCTCGTTGATGCGAATGGTCTTCTCGCGGGCCCCCGTGGTGTTGGAGATCTCCTGCTGGGCCTGCACGTTGTTCATGGCAATGGCCGTGCGCGCCGCCACCTGTTCCAGCAAGGAGATATCGATATCGGCAAAGAAGTCGGCGTTGGGGTGCGAGAGGATCAACACCCCCAGCAGGTTGCCCCGATAACGCAGCGGCAAAATGCAGGAGCTGTCGGCATCGGGGGGCAGGATCTGGGAGGTAAACCGGCAGCGATTGCTGCAGCCGTGGCCGTGTTCGCGATAGACAAAAAACGGCTCGCTATGGCAAAGGGCCCCCTGCAGGCACTTCTTTTCAAAACAGGAGTGATCGATGATGCCCGGCTGATCGCTCTGGTGCTGATTGACCAGATAGCTCTTGAAGCTGTCGGAGGTCGCGTTGTATTCGGCCAGACACAAGCTGCTGATGCCGAAGTGGTGATGCAGGATGGCAAACAGGCTCTTGGGCAGCTCGGCGATGCGCACCAGTTTGATTACCGCGTTGGTCACATCCACCAGAATTTTGCAGCTGTCGCGCTCAAGACGCAGGGAGTTGGCCTGCTCCAGGGTGCGCTCCTTGTCGAGCACGTTCTCCAGCGCAATGGCGATAATGGCCGCCAGCTGGGTCAGCTTGGCCAGGGTCTCCATGGTGAAGCTGTCGAGCTGGGTGTTGATAAACTCGACCCCGCCAAGGTGGCTGCGGGCGGTGGTGATGGGGAGCTGGCAGTAGGAGCGCAGCCCCCCGTAGACCCCTTCGCGATCCAGCGCCGGGCAGCGATTCTCAAAGCGGGCGGCAGCGAGAATGATGGCCTGTTCCGGGGTCTCTTTGGCAGGACGGGGGGAGAGGTGCAGCTCTGCCTTGGGGCAGACCAGATGCTTTGGGCCGGAATGTCCCATGAAGTAGAAGATGGCCTCCTCGTCCGCACCCATGTTGAGGATCAGATTGACCCGGGTCACGCCGCCGAAGCTGGCATCTATCTTGTTGAGTTTGTGGATAAAATCATCGAGCGTCACGGCCGACAGGAGGGATTTGGAGAGCAGGAGGAAACCGTCGTCCCAGATGGGAGAGATCTCGTCCAGGGGGATGGCACTCACATTTAGCATTGCGGCCTCACGTTATATCGATTTAGTCACCAGTCAGGCTGTCCATGCCATCGCATCACGACAAGCACCCGTCACCAAAATAAATAGCCGCAACCCGTAAAAGCGGCTGCCAATAAGAAAAGCGGTGACGAAAATTGTCGCATGTTGCAATTCCAGAGTTGTTATTAACGAACGACAACAAAAAGTAACATCGTTATCGGGGGATATATTGGAATGGCGACTCATCATAGATGAGCTCAAATTTCATTACAATCCGATTTAATATATCTGATGGCCATATTTAACCGGTTATTTCATCAGTTCTTGATCTCAATTAAGGCGCCCGAAAAGTGAGCCGCCGTCAACTGTCAGATCTGCCTCTCCTCTTCGCTGGCTGCGAGTTTCGAGATGGCGTTTGCTGCCCATCCATCGGCAGTTTATGAGGTGATGATCCGGCTGTGGCAGCACTTCAGGCCACCGAAGATAAATAGGGCCGACAGGCTCTGGAAGGCCATCAGCAGCCAGCTGGCGTTGTCGGCAAGCTCGGCGGCGACGCTCTGGTGCGTGAGGTAGATCAGCAGGGTGATCACCCCCAGCAGCAGGCCGTTGATCAAGGTGGTGGAGATAAACCCGATCAGCCAGGCACTGGAAATACTCAAGGCGGAAAATACGCTGCTCATGGCGAGCCGCGCTGCCATAAAACAGCCGAAAAAACCGAAGCCCAGCAGAAATATCATCTCGTCGTGCCAAATATAGCAACCTATTCCCAGCAATATCGCCGCCAGATAGGTGCCAATATAGAAAAGTCCGAATAAGCGACCAATTTCATGTTGCATCATTTACACCCCTTTCTTTGGGTAATAAAAGGGTGCCCGACTCGATAAATCCGAGTCGGGTTCCCTTATTTGTGCAGAACCTCTTTTTTAGGGCGATCAGCCTTTGGCTGCGCTGCGCAATTTCGCCTTGAGCGCGCTGTATTCAGTCTGGACGTACACTTCCGCCTCAGGCTGATTGTCGATGCGCTCGATCTTCACCGCGCAGTACTTGTACTCCGGCGTGTGGGAGACGGGATCGACGTGCTCGATGGTGAGCTCGTTGCAGGCCCCGATCCACCACTGGTAGGTCATGTAGACCACCCCGGCGTTGACCCGGTCGTTGTAGTTGGCCCGGGTGATCACCTTGCCACGGCGCGACGAGATCCAGACCAGCGCCTGATCCTTCACCCCAAGCTTTTTGGCATCGCTCGGGTGGATCTGCACATAGCCCGGCTCATCGGCCAGGGTTTGCAGCGCCGAGCAGTTGCCGGTCATGGAGCGGCAGGAGTAGTGACCCACCTCGCGCACGGTGGAGAGCACCAGCGGGTACTCGGCACAGGGCTGCTCCAGCGGCGGCCGCCACTCGGAAGCGATCAGCTGGCCCTTGCCGCTCGGGGTGGTGAACACGTTCCCCTCGAACAGGGTGCTGGTGCCCGGGTGATCCTCGGTCGGGCAAGGCCACTGCACGCTCTTGAGATCGGCCATCTTGTCGTAGCTGACCCCGGCATAGAGCGGGCAGAGCGCACGCATCTCGTCCCAGATCTCTTCGGTGTTGTGGTACTCCATGGGATAACCCATGGCTGTCGCCATCAAGGAGAAGATGGCCCAGTCCGGCTTCACGTTCTCGGGGGGCGTCACCGCCTTGTAGAAGCGCTGGAAGCCGCGATCTGCCGAGCTGTAGACCCCTTCGTGCTCGCCCCAACTGGTGGCGGGCAGAATGACGTCGGCCATCTCGGCGGTCTGGGTCATGAAGATATCCTGCACGATCACCAGCTCCATCCCCGCCAGAGTGCGGCGGAACTGACCGAGATCTGCCTCGGTCTGCGCCGGATCTTCACCGAAGATGTAGAAGGCCTTGCACTTGCCCTCCTCCACCTTGTGGCCAAGCTCGGTCAGGCGATAGCCGGGGTTTTGGGAGAGTGACTCCACGCCCCACGCCTTGGCGAACTTGGCGCTGATCTCGGGATCGGCCACCGACTGATAGCCCGGGAACTGGTGGGGCAGCATCCCCATGTCACAGGTGCCCTGCACGTTGTTCTGACCACGTACCGGCCCGCAACCGGTGCCGCGGCGACCGAAGTTGCCGGTCAGCAGCGCCAGACCCGCCAGCCCCTTGACCACGTCCACTGCCTGACCGTACTGGGTCACCCCCATGCCCCACAGGATCATGGAAGCAGGTGACTCGGCATAGGTGCGAATGGCGGCGCGGATATCGGCGGCTTTGAGGCCAGTGATCCCCTCCACATATTCCGGGGTGTACTTGGCCACCGTCGCCTTGAAGGTCTCGAACCCTTCGGTGTAGTTGGCGACAAATGCCTTGTTGTAGAGCCCTTCGTTAATCAACACGTTGGCGAAGGCGTTAACCAGCGCCATGTTGGAACCGTTTTTGAGCGGCAGCCACTGATCGGCGATGCGGGCGGTCTCCACCATGCGGGGATCACACACAATCACCTTGGCCCCGTTTGCCTTCGCCTTGAGGATATGGCGGGCCACGATGGGGTGAGAGTCAGCAGCGTTGTAACCAAACACCAGCAGGCACTTGGTCTCTTGAATTTCGGGAATGGCGTTGCTCATGGCGCCGTTGCCTACAGTTGTCTCCAGACCGGAGACTGAGGGGGCGTGTCACACCCTCGCGCAGTGGTCGACGTTGTTCGTCCCAATCACCGCACGGGCAAATTTCTGCATCACATAGTTGGCTTCATTGCCGGGGCCACGGGCAGAGCCGGTGGTCATGATAGCGTCCGGACCATATTTCGCCTTGATGGCAGAGAGACGGCTGCTGGCGAACTCGATGGCTTCGTCCCAGGAGACTGCTTCGAACTTGCCACCGCGCTCGCGGCGGATCATCGGGCTCTTGAGACGGGGGGTCAGCAGGTTGGTGTCGTTCAAAAAATCCCAACCGTAATAGCCCTTGAGGCAGAGCTGCCCCTCGTTGGTCCGGCCGTTGGCGCCTTCGGCCCCCACCACCTTGTCGTTTTCAACCAGCAGGTTGATTTTGCAACCGGTGCCGCAATAGGGGCACACGGTAATGACTTTTTTCATGACTCACACTCTTGTTTGTTAACGAAAAACGGCTCGGCAAGCCCGCTCACACCCGCGCCGGCATCGCCAGCAGTGCCTCGGCACTGGCCAGCTGCTTCTGCCGGTTCAGGTTTTCAAGATGCTCCGGCGTGACCAGCCGCAGCGCCTGGGTCGGGCACACCTCGACACAGGCCGGGCCCGCCTCGCGGTGACGGCAGAGATCGCACTTGAGCGCCTGCGCCTTGGTCTGCGGACGCTTGAAGAGCGAATCGGCAGTCGGGGGCACCTCTTTGAGCACCACCGCCATGGCGCCGTAAGGACAGGCCACCACGCAGGACTTGCAGCCGATGCAGCGCTCCTGCAACACCTTGACGCAGCCATCCTCGCTGACGATGGCATTGTTCGGGCAGGCCATGGCGCACGGCTTGTCTTCACACTGGCGGCAGAGCACCGGCGTGGTCACCTTGCTGCCCACGATCACCTTCAGGCGCGGCTGAAAGTAGCTGTCCCTGGAGACCAGATGTCCATCCTCGATGGCAAGATGCAGGCCGCCCTCCCGCTCAAGGGTCCCGCTGCAAGACCCTGACTGGTGTGAAACGGCGCAGGCCACCTCACAGGTACGACACCCAATACAGAGACTGGGATCTGCAATCACGAAGCTGTTCATAGAGAGGGATCCTAAATGGTTCGTTACACCGGGCCGCCCGCCGACAGGCAAAGAGGCGGCCAGCCCCCCCACAAAGCATTTATCAGACCAAAACGGGCCAAAGGTGCGATAAAAAATCACAAGCAACTGAAAATAAAGGAGTAATTAGAAAGAGATGCGTGCTAAATGCCACTACTAACGAGAGTGACGACGGGGTGGGAAGTGTGATCGACACGACAAAAGTGACGAGCTCGACACCAGCTGACTAACCCCTGCCCCAGCCGTATAACGGAGCCGTTCAGAGGAGTTTGCAGCAAGGTTCGGCCATCCCAAACCGGGCAAGCGGAGGAAGGAACACCGGGGAGAAAAACCATAGCAAGGGCCAAAAATGGGCTGCTCAGCACGCCAAAGCCGCTTGCGGCGGTGGCCAAGTTGCTTGGTTTTGCTATCGAGCTGGCAAGTCATCATCAAGTCAAACCGAACAAAAATGGGCCGCTTATTGACTGATTTGTTGAGCCAGAGCCGGTTTTAGGCCCCTGCCCCTTCAGTTTTCTCTCCCTCCGGTTAATATGTGCCAGTTGGCAACCAGCTCCGTTGGGGTCGTTTCTATGCAGATAAGCTGCAAGATTGTGCAGGTGAACAACAGCAAACTAAAGGCCAGTTGGACATTATATGATACATGGCCCCCATATATTTCATTTAACCCTATTTAGAGGGGTAATATACCGAGGTCAACATGGACGCTCCAGGTAAATTGATTTGGAATATTGCGTGTGATGAATCTGGTGTTGACGGAGCCAGATACTATGGCTTTGGCAGTATTTGGATGAAATGGCAGCGACGTGGTGATTTCGCCAAGCTAGTAACAGATTTAAGAGAAAAGTATAACTATCATGATGAGATAAAATGGCAGAAAGCTCATAGCAAACAATTTAGAAATTTTTATTTAGATCTCATCGACCTCTTTTTTAAAAGAGAATGGCTTGCTTTCCACTGCATAATAATAAAGAAATCTGATGTAAAGAAAGAATATCATAATGGTGATTATGATCTAGCTCGCCGAAAGCATTTTAACCTTCTGCTCAGTTCCAAAATAAAAGCAGTACTAAAGGCACATCCAAGTAGAGAATGTCAATTTCGTATAGTTGTAGATCCTATTGCATCTAGATACAAAAAAGCTGATGAGGCGTCACATGTCATTGTGAATAATCAAGTAAATCTAAGCACAAATTTAAGTGCCGTTATAGACAGTTATGTAACTAAAGACTCTAAAACGTCTGCTCAAATACAGCTCTGCGATTTATTATTAGGAGCGGTAATGGCAGCTTGGCAAAAAAAAGCCTCGTCTGAAGGCAAAATTTTAATTCAAAAAACAATTTCAGGTTACCTTGGTTGGAATGATCTAGAAGCGGATACAAATCCATCTGAGCGAAAATTTAACATCTGGTATTTTTATGATAAAAACTTAGGCCCACGTGAGGTAAAAACCAGAGTCGTAAAATTAAAACATCCCTTACCAGTCCGTGGCAGCCAAAATATATAAACATAGATCACATCAAGAAATGTCAGACGTGGAGTTTTTATGGCAACTACTTATTTAGAGATTTTGGATACAACAATAAAGATTGGGCTCGGAGCACTGATTAGTGGAATTACTACTTGGCGTATAACTAAGCTTCAACATAGAAACGATGATGAGAAACAAAAGAAAATTAGAAGGATTGAAAACTTGGAACTTGTTGCAGAGCAAGTAGAAGTATTTTCACATCATGCAATGATTTATTGGACAAGAATTGTCGACTTTACTCGTCGTCAAGAAAATAACATTCCACATAATGAAGAGCAACTTAAAGAATTACGTGATGCACGAGCAAATGTTTATGGGTCATATAAAAACCTGAACAGTGCAGAATCAAAACTTCTACTCCTTGGGCTCACAGAAAGTCAACAAACATTACGTTCATTTGGACAGGCTGTATCAATTTTTTATGCCGAAATATACATCGGCAATCATGGGAAGTCGTTGGAGGAGGTTAAGAAATGGCGTGAAGATCTTTTAGAGAACCGTAGAATATTTTTCAAGTATTTAAGTCTTGCTTATACTCTTTCATAAATAAACGCATGGTATCGTAGGGTGTAATAAGCGCAGCACATTGCACCTCTTGCTTCTTTCAATATTTGGTGCAATTCACTTCGTTCATTGCACCCTACTATTACATTTAAATGGAATAAGATTTGATGAATATTCAAATCCATAATGAACATAAAGATGACATCTTCAATCTACTTGTTGATAACCTTAGACAATTTAACTTTGATAAAATGGGTGAGGAACGCTCCCAACCTTTAATTGTTGCTATTCATGATGATAATGACGAAGTTGTCGGTGGCATTGCCGGACGAACTATTTATCATCAACTGTTGATCGAAGTACTTTGGGTACACAATGACAAGAGAGGACAGGGTCTCGGCATTAAATTAATGGAGATTGCTGAACGTGAGGCACAAAAACGGGGATGTATTGCTGCTCAAGTCGACACTCTCTCATTTCAGGCACCCAAATTTTATGAAAAAATGGGATTTAAAATAGTCGGTAAAGTGAGCGGCGTAAAAAATAGTCCTGACCGCTACTTTTTATTGAAGCACTATCATGGAGAGTAATAATTACCGTAGCACCTCTTGCCTCTTTTAATACTTGGTGCAATTCACTTCGTTCATTGCACCCTACATTTTCTCCTTCCAAATAAAGACTCCATTGCTACCCAGCGCCCTCCCCTTTGCCATCCTGCCAGCAATTAATTAGTCACTATTTTATCGTCTATTTTTCACTCGTCTCGGTAAAAAATAGTGGCCAAACCGCTTCCCCAGATAAAACAAACGGTTGCCCGCAGAGCGGGTGAATACTTCAATCAACGGCCAATTAATAACCTTACTCAAAAGGACGTTTTGATTATTTATACCTGAGCATGAACCCGCAGAGTGTGTGTCATTATAAGCTTAACGACAGATGAACAGACTGTGTCCCATGAAACGCATCTTTATATCCGATTAGCTCCCTTCCCATCGCAATCCTTTGATTTCCCCCCGATGTTGTATCCACACATACCTGATGTGTTCGGGGCGATCTGCTGTGGCAAACGTGTAAACATCAAACTGACAAGATGAACTCATGAACTGTGATAAACAACAAGCCATGTCCGGCGTCATGCTGGCGGCGATTGGCGTAGTCTATGGCGATATCGGCACCAGCCCGCTCTATACCTTGCGCGAGTGCCTGTCAGGTCAATTCGGGTTCGGCGTCGAGCCGGCCTCCATTCTCGGCTTTCTCTCGCTGATCTTCTGGCTGCTGATCCTGGTGGTGTCGGTCAAGTACCTCTCCTTTGTGATGCGGGCCGACAACGCCGGCGAGGGTGGCATTCTCACCCTGATGTCGCTGGCGACCCGCAACGCCTCCACCCGCTGGACGCCGCTGCTGATCATCCTCGGCCTGATTGGTGGCAGCTTCTTCTATGGCGAGGTGGTGATCACCCCGGCGATGTCAGTGATGTCGGCCATCGAGGGTCTGAGCATTCTCACCCCCGCCCTCGACCCCTATATCGTCACCCTCTCGGTGCTGGTGCTGACCCTGCTCTTTGCCATCCAGAAACATGGCACCGCCATGGTGGGCAAGCTGTTTGCCCCCATCATGCTGATCTGGTTTATGACGCTGGCGGTGCTGGGGCTGCGCGGCATCATCCACAACCCCGAGGTGCTGGGTGCGCTCAACCCAATCTGGGCGGTGCGCTTCTTTGTCCAGTACCAGACCACCTCCTTCTTTGCCCTCGGCGCCGTGGTGCTGGCCATCACCGGGGTGGAGGCGCTCTACGCGGATATGGGCCACTTTGGCAAAAATCCAATTCGCCTCGCCTGGTTTATCGTGGTGTTGCCCTCGCTGGTGCTTAACTACTTCGGTCAGGGGGCACTGCTACTAGATAACCCGGCTGCCATTGCCAACCCCTTCTTCCTGCTCGCGCCGAAATGGGCGCTGGTGCCGCTGCTGCTGCTGGCAACCATGGCGACGGTGATCGCCTCGCAGGCGGTGATCTCCGGGGTCTTTTCGCTGACCCGGCAGGCGGTGCGCCTCGGTTATCTCTCCCCCATTCGCATCGTTCATACCTCAGAGCAGGAGTCCGGCCAGATCTATATTCCGGTCATCAACTGGATGCTCTATATCTCGGTGGTGATCGTCATCATGAGCTTCGAGCACTCCAGCAATCTGGCGGCGGCCTACGGCATCGCTGTTACCGGCACCATGGTGCTTACCTCCATCCTCTCCTGCTCGGTGGCCAAGAACAGCTGGCACTGGAACAAGTATCTGGTGGCCATCCTGTTTGCCGCGCTGCTCTGTATCGACGTGCCGCTGTTTGCCGCCAACCTCGCCAAGATCTTCTCCGGCGGCTGGCTGCCGCTCACCCTGGGGGCGGTGATGTTCACCGTGATGACCAGCTGGAAGAGCGAGCGTTTCCAGCTTATTCGCCGCCTGAACGAGCACGGCAACTCCCTTGAGCCGATGATCGCCTCGCTGGAGAAATCCCCGCCGACCCGGGTAGCCGGCACTGCCGTCTATATGTCGCGAGTGGTCAATGTGATCCCCCATGCGCTCTTGCACAACCTCAAGCACAACAAGGTGCTGCACGAGCGGATCATCCTGCTCACCCTGCGGGTGGAGGATGTGCCCTACGTCCACAATGTGCGCCGGGTCTGCATCGAGCAGCTCTCCCCCACCTTCTGGCGGGTGGTGGCCAGCTATGGCTGGCGCGAGACCCCGAACGTGGAGGAGATCTTCCACCGCTGCAACGCCGAGGGGCTCAGTTGCCGGATGATGGAGACCTCGTTCTTTATGGCCCACGAGTCGCTCATCATGAAAGACCGTCCATGGTATCTCTATCTGCGCGGCAAGCTCTTTATGCTGCTGCAGCGCAACGCCCTGCGCGCCCCGGATCAGTTCGAGATCCCGCCCAACCGGGTTATCGAGCTGGGATCCCAGGTGGATATTTAAGCGATGCAAGCCACACCAATGGCTTATGTCAATCAGCTAAAATTCCCTATGCTTTTCATGCCAGGTTTTAAATATCGTAGTGAAGTCGATGAAAGAGACCGTAATGGTCATAGAACAAGCCCGAACTGATACCTGAGTAGCATGATCGTAATAAAATACGGCCTGTATTTACAGGCCGCACCCTCTCCCTGTTACACATATATTAACAAGAATAACGTTTATGTTATTTAGTATGAGTTAGTTCTTCCCACAAATAATGAAAAAAACCTTGTGGCCGTTGACTACCATTTTCAAGCAGCCATTTTTCAGTATTGGGGAGATAGACACCATTTATTTTAGATAAGTGGTTATACGCAATGTGCATAGTTCCTTTCAATCCACCTAAAACAGGAACATTCATGCCACATTCGTTTAGCAAATCACGGTTCCCGGCCATATCTAATGCAGCATTAAATTCCATAACCGAGATAAACCGCTCTTTTTCTTGACTATATAGATCAACACCTTGCACATAGGCAGTTTGTGCCGTATTAACAAACCCAGCTATTCCATAAGCCAGATGCTCCAAATCTCTACACGTTTCTTGTGCATGACCTTGTTTTAATGGTGTTGTCTTATTAGTGATACTCCAATATGAGTTGAATTTATCTAGTTCATCATGGGAATAACAGCCTGCTATTGGTTTTGGCAAACCACCATCAGAATATAAGTAAACATATGTTGGAAAATACTTATGGAATCGCTCTAAAGATTCATCGAACAGTTTTTGATCATCAAGGAAAACTGCAGAATTTAATTTTGCTTCCGTGATGACGGCCTGCCAATTCCCAAAATGACAATCTGTTTTTTGTCCATTTATATCGTCAATATAACGACTTCTGAGCATATGCTCAAATTTCTTTATTTTATCTGAATTCCATTTTGAACTGCCGTCGATAATATATGTATGTTTGATTATCTCAGCAGCCCTGGCCCATACTGCGGCAGCCCATGATGCCTGAAGTGCTTGGTTTTGCCCAGTGTGATGCCCTGTAAACTGTTCAGACCAAGCATTCATTATATTTATCGAGTTTTCGGCATACACACTATCCCCGCTATATAACCAGGCAAGAGCTTGGGTATATGCAGCACGAGCATCCTCTCTCTCTATTTTGCAGCGTTGGGCAATTCCCTCGCCATCAGGACCACCACACGCCATGCTGTCCCATTGGGCAGTGGGCAAATAGCTTCGATTAGCTAATGGGGAGGCAAGCATACTTTTATATGATGAGAACCATGGCTCAACCTCATTGGAAACTTTTTGTCTAACAAATTCTATGTCTGTTTTATTAAGTAATACGCCGGGATGTTCAAAAGCGAATACATTATGTGCAGCACAGAATAATGAAAAAACAAAAACAAGCTTTTTTACTTTCATAACGTCTCCAATGTCTTTATCGCGACAAATCCTTCATCAATTACAGTAAATGGGCCACAAATTCATCCTCGTCACCATGTGACCCACCATTGCTTAGTCAGCCCTATAAAATCACTGGGACAGAAATGCCACCGCTTCACGAGTGAGTCGGCCAATCTCTTCCCACTGTTTCTCTGCGATCAGTTTCTTGTCGACCATCCAGGATCCACCACACGCAATGACCCGCGGGATCGCCAGGTATTCATTGATATTGTGAGTCGAGATCCCGCCAGTGGGCATCAGCGTGATCTGGGTATAAGGTGCCAGCAGCGCCTTGATCATCGCGCTACCACCCGATGCTTCGGCCGGGAAGAACTTCAGGGTCGTCAGCCCCATCTCCAGCGCCGCTTCAATGGTGCTGGGGTTATTGACCCCAGGGATGATGGGGATGTCGAGCTCCTGACAGGCCTTGACCGTATTGGGGTTAAAACCGGGGGAGACGATAAAGGTAGCGCCCGCCTCTTTGGCTGCGCTCACCTGCTCGCGGTTGAGCACGGTGCCTGCGCCAATCAGCATCTCTGGATATGCCTTGCGCAGCAAACGGATAGCTTCGACAGCCGCGGCGGAGCGGAAGGTGATCTCGGCAACCGGCAGCCCGTTATTGGCCAAGGCTGCCCCCAGTGGAATGATATCTTCAGCCTGCTCGATGGCGATCACCGGGATCACTTTCAGCGCCTGCAGTTGTTCAGTAATGGATGACATTCAGTTGACCTCGTTTAGTGTGATGCTGGTTTGATGAAGCTGTCGGTGACACTGCGGGTGGCACTTTCCGCAATAATTGCCCCCTTGTGCTGGATGACGATCCCCGCCAGTCGGTGGCCCATGCGGGCACACTCGTCGATCGCCCGTCCTTGCAGGTAGCCAGCCAGAAAACCGGCATTGAAGGAGTCACCGGCCGAGGTGGTATCCACCACCTTGCTGACCGCTTGGGTAGGGATAGTGATGGCAGGTTCCCCGGTTTGCAGGGCCTGGTAACAGCAGCCAGCCGCCCCCTGTTTGACCACCGCCTGCTGCACCCCGGCCGCCTTGAGGCGCTGCAGGGTCCGGGTCACATCCTCGTCCCCCCACAGGGCCTGCTCATCGTCGTCGGTGACCAGGGCCAGCGCGGTGATGGCCAGCAGTTGCTGGTAACAGGCCCGGGCGTCGGCCGGACTCTGCCACAGGGCGGGGCGATAGTTGCTGTCAAAGATGATCGCCACGTCCGCCCGGTGCAGTTCAGCCAGCCACAGCAGCAGCGCCTGCCGATCTGCCGCGGGCAGGATCGCCAGCGAAATACCGCTGAGATAGAGCGCATCCACGTCGCTGACGGCCTGCTTGAGCTGTGGCAACTGCGGATGCTGCATCAGGTAACGGGCAGCCGAATCGTTGCGCCAGTAGAGGAAGGTGCGCTCGCCGTGCTCATCAAGCTGGATTAGATAGAGGCCGGGATGACGCTGTTGATCGATGAGCACCGTACTGGTGTCGATCCCGGCCTGTTGCCAACGCGCAATGATTTGCTGGCTGAGCGGGTCTTGGCCCATGGCGGTCAGGTAGCTCACCTGAATATCGGTGGGTTGGGAGGCTCGCGCGAGATAGATGGCGGTATTGAGGGTATCGCCCCCAAATGCCTGCTGCATGTCGCCAAAAGGTGTGCCATTGAGTTCAATCATGCACTCCCCGAGCAGGGCAATCTTACTCAACATAATCGATTTTCTCCTTGTTTATCCGGATCCCATAAACCGTTAAAATCGTGTAACTGTTGATGAGGAAAAAACCCCCTTCCAATAAAATCCCCCCCCATGATCCCGCCCAAATATTGTGGATCAACCAAACGACAGTGCTGGCCAGCATACATAACCGAAGGGGCCCACCATCCAGCCGAAACAAAGCGTAAGTGCTGAGCGTTGTTCCCAACACCGTCAGAAACTGCATGGGATGTTCCAGATATGGAATTACAAGACCACATGATGCAATCATGAATATCAACATGACTGCTTGGGTACGGTAATAACCTGACACCCACGTTCTCACCGCACATAACAGACAACTAATTGCAGCAGCTACCGCGCCCAGCATTAAAAAATGTATCGATAAAAGCGCACCATTGAGGCAAAGCAGTGATCGCAGTTTCATATCTTGCCGTTGTATAAATGCCAACGCACCAATCATACAAGCCAGCAATCCGATCAATTGCGCTAAAATCTCAACATAATTAGTCATACAGTATTCCAGAAAAACGCCTATCAAGTGGTAATGCAGCAATGCTTGATCATTAACGAGCCAGCCAGCCACCATCCACGGCCAGGGTATAGCCATTAATATAATCTGAAGCTGATGATGCTAAAAATACCACTGGCCCCATCATGTCATCCGGAATGCCCCATCGACCAGCAGGAATACGCTGCAGGATGGCAGCATTACGATCATCATCAGCACGCAGTGCAGCGGTGTTATTGGTTGCCATATAACCGGGAGCAATAGCATTCACATTGATCCCATGACTGGCCCATTCATTGGCCAGCAAACGGGTCAGTCCCATTACTCCACTTTTTGAAGCCGTATAAGAGGGAACGCGGATCCCGCCTTGATATGAAAGCATGGATGCGATATTGATGATTTTGCCACCATTTCCCTGTGCCATAAACTGCTTGGCAACCGCTTGCGACATAAAGAAGAGGCTCTTGATATTGATGTCCATCACCTCATCCCAGTCTTTTTCACTGAAATTGATCGCATCATCACGGCGAATAATACCGGCATTGTTAACCAATACATCAATGTGACCAAAATGCGATACGGCCTGCTCAATCAACAGTGGCAGCTCGCTAACTTTACTGACATCAGCCTTGAGACTCAAAAAGTTTTGGCCAATCGCTTCAACTTTGATCATGGTGTCCGTTGGTTCAACAATATTGATACCAACAATATCACAACCAGCTTGTGCCAGGCCCAATGCCATTCCTTGTCCAAGGCCAGTATCACAACCGGTTACGACGGCGACTTTACCTTTCAGATCGAATGCGTTAAGAATCATGCTATTTCCTATGGCACGAGATTACGTGCACCAGATTTAAAGTAAGATGCCGGTCGAAGCGAATCGACCGGCAATATGGATATATGATATATTAGCGCAGTTCCTTGATAGCAACATGGTCCATGTCACCAAATACCTGGTTTTCACCGACCATACCCCAGATAAAAGTATACGCCTGTGTACCTACACCAGAATGGATAGACCAACTGGGAGAAATGACTGCTTGCTCATTTTGCACAACAATATGGCGAGTTTCAGCTGGCTTACCCATCATATGGAATACGGCAGCATCGTCCTGCATATTGAAATAGAAATAGACTTCCATGCGGCGCTCATGAGTATGACACGGCATTGTGTTCCACAAACTACCATACTCAAGTTGGGTCATCCCCATCAGCAGCTGGCAGGTTGGCAATACATCAGGAACCAGATACTTGTAAATAGTACGGCGGTTGCTGGTAGCAGCATCACCCAAGGTTGTCGGAGCAGCTTCATCCTGAGTGATCTTTCGAGTCGGGAAAGCAGTATGTGCTGGGGCGCTATTGTAATAGAATTTTGCAGGTTTATCGCTGCTAACACTGGCAAAACTCAGTTCACGCGCACCCTTGCCAACATATAATGCCTCGGCACTACCAATTTCGTAGGTAGCACCATCAACCATGACAATCCCCGGGCCACCGATATTAATAAGCCCCAGCTCACGACGCTCCAAAAAATAGGTCACACCAAATGCCTTGCCAAGATCATTGGCAATACCCAACTCTGATGTAACAGGCATTATTCCGCCAAAAACGATGCGATCAATATGGCTATAGGTCATACTGACTCTATCAGCCGAAAAAATATTCTCAACTAGAAATTCGTTGCGCAAGCCTTCGGTATCAAGTTGCTTTGCATGTTCGCTATGAATACTTTCACGAATATCCATGATTTATCTCTTGTATCAGGTAGATAGTAAAGAGTGATGATATAGCCGATGGGCTATTAGTCATGTAGGTGTACATTCATCATGTAGCGCCATCAGTGATCAACTCTCATATAGAATGCATTAGTTCAACAGACTCAAAGAGTGAGTAAAAATAACTCTGATATCATTTCTATCTTGCTTGGCATTGGTGTCTTTAGACCTGAACAGTGCCGGCAGTACCGTCATATTGATGTCCTTCACTGCACCCGCATTAAATTTATAGGTAATCAAAAAATCCAATGACTGCATGGTGCCATCATAAGTTCTCTGCTCATTTATTTTCGATACATCAGATACAACATGCCATGCATAGTTTGCGGACGTACCAAGTGTTAAATTCGGGAGGCCAAAATCGAGCATGTTATATTTGATGCCAACCTTAACAGCTTTCGCGCCTGCCACATTATAATCTTCTAATGATGACAATGTTTGCTGGAAATCTCGTTTGTCAGAGTTAGCCCATGGTGTCAATCTAAAATTGTAATCCTTAGTTGACTCTGATTTATTTTGGCTATAACCAGTGAAATATGTCACGTTATCTTTGGCAAGTGAGAGGCCAGCACCGACATAGTACTCCAGTGATGGGTCTTTAACGTTGGATTTTTCCTCAAGATATTTACCCCCCTGATAATAGCCTGTGGAAGTCAGAACCGCACCATTATCAAACTTATGATTATCTGTCACCAACAGATGCCAGTTCTTCCGGTAACCTTCACCTTCACCATATGCCAGGTCATACAAAGTGTCACCGATATTATACGAGATGCCCGCCGAATGAATATAGTCAATAATCTGTCCTGGTTTAACACCACTCACATTTGATGCTTCATTCTGATGCCAGGTATTCGTCATATCATGGAATGAATCGGTCCAATCATTTCTAAATTGGTCTGCCCACGCATATGTCAACTTCCAGTTATACAATGCTAGTGAGCTATCAATACCACGATAGGCGTGAGGGTTTAGGCCCCAACTATTTTTGATAGTACCTGAATTTATTGTGGTATACCCACCTGAAATTTTAAACAAAACATTGTCATCACCATACTTTGCCTTTAACGCAGCAATGGGGATGGCAGCATAACTGCTCTCACAAGGATTTAATGTGCCATCACCTTTACAATCGTAATCATAAAGCAGGATTTCAGACTGGCCTACCGACGATCCCAACTTGATATTGCTGGCAGCCATGAAGTCCAAACCAACAATGTCTTTATAATAGCCACTATTAAAGTCAAGAGCGATATTGGCAGTCTGGTTCTTAATACCGCCCTGGGAGCCATCAGCTGAATATGAGCCAGTATTAGCATCCTTAACATCACGATGTCTAAAATACAAAGCACTATTGAGACTTAGCCTTGAGTCATTAATAAATGCCTTTTGAAAATCATCGCTAACAGCACTGGCGTTAGCATTTCCATATACGGACATCAGCCCCAACATAATCAAGGTCGGAGTAAAAACATTTCCTTTCATAGCTTGTCACCTTTAGAGGATATTTTAATTATTAGCGGTTAATTCTGGAACTTTGTCTTTATACAGTTTTACAAGCGATTCATTATGCTCAGACGAACCGGAAATATTTCCACTTTTAAATACTGGAGGATTTATACCAGCATCAGCAATCTCTTTTATTAATTCAGAAAACAATGACTGAATGATATATATACCGTTAATCGATGATATTGGTGTGAACGATGTACAATCACCGTGATTCAAAATCGCATCACCAATTGGCACATTATTATCAATCGTGATGCAAGCAACATCCCTTACGTTTTTCCCAGAAGAATGTCGAGATGATTGCGTATCGCAATACTGATAGCTAGTAATTCCTATCGTCAATGCACCACACGATTTTGCCCAGTTAATCGCCTCCACTGGAGCAGGATTAATACCAGAAGTAGATATAACAATCAGCGCATCTTTATCAGTAATATTATATGCAGATAATTGCTCTGTGATATACCCTTCTTGCTTTTCCAAGTATGACGATCTTGCGGCACCTTCATGCAACATCAAGGGCTCAATAAAAATTGGCCGTACACAGGCTATCCCGCCAGCCCGATAAAAAACATCCTCAGCAAAAATGTGTGAATGGCCACAACCCAAGATATAAATGATGCCATTATCACAAACTTTATCTGACAGTTTTTTAGCAATATCAGCAATAATCGGACGCTGCGATTCATGAATGGTTGACAAGCTCTTCATTACGCAATTAAAAAATGTATCTTGCATTTTTATTACCAATAAGTTCGCCATTGATTTGAATGAACTCGATACAGGGCTTCCATATAATAATAGTCCCCCCATACGTTACATTCATCTATGCCTTTGCCTAGAGCAAAGGCATAGACACCATGTTTCAATAACCCGTCACAATCCTCATTACCTCTCGATGTCATGTGGTCACTGAGGCTTTTCAGTAATTTTCGAGATATGTACTGGTAATCTGTATGCTCAAATAGCGCGCTCGCTTCAAGTAGTCCACAGATGGCAATTGACAATGCTGAACTGTCTCTGGGTTGATTATCTTCAGCCTGAAAACAGAGATCCCAATATGGAATGCCATCTTCAGGCAAATGTGAGAAAAAGTACTCACATACTGCCGTATATTTTTCAATATCAGTCAGTTCTGGATGATATTTATAAGTTAATGGTAACCCTAGTAGAGCCCATGCCTGACCACGGGCCCAGCATGATGAGTCATTATACCCTTGAAATGTTTCCCCTTTCAGCGGCAACTTACTGACTCGGTCAAAAAAATAGGTATGATAACTTGAATTATCTTCTCTGAAGATATTTTCAGTTACTCGCTTGAAGTGATTCACTGCTACGCTAGCGTAATTAGAATCACCTGACATTTCGTGAGCCCGATATAACAATGGCAAGTTAATCAATGAATCGATGATGAGTCGATATTCTTGATCATTATCCATGTCTCCCCACGCTTGAATGAATTTAGCATCAGAGTGATATCTGGCAAGCAACTTGTCGGCTGCCAATACAATGGCGGAGTCGAACTCTTCAGTTTTAAAGACCTGCTTAGCTGCAAGCAATGACAAGCTGTAAAGAAAGCCGATATCATGGTGTTCCAATACGACATGATTAGTCAATCTGGACACAAAGCTATCGATTATTTCTTGTAGCTTGTTTTTAAAAAACACATCGCCAGTAAACTCATACGCGATGAGCAACATGCCGGTCCAAAATCCATTGGTCCAATCGTTGTTATCTTTTAGCAAATACCTGTTATTAACAGCACAAGCTGATGGAAACTTGTCACCCATCTTTATTGCAAGGGTTTTAATTTTATGACAAGCCCATCTCAACTCATCTTTGACTTCCACATCAGTAATTGGAGTCAAGGTATCAAACTGAGCACTATTTAGCTTTTTCATTTTGAAAGTCTCTAGATAGTAAACACTCGACTTCTGTATTCACTCAATAGTTTTAAATTATACTCATTACCACCCGGTTGATTAATAGAACGTAAAATTGGAACAGGAATACCAGCGGCACAAACCAATTCCGTGGCTCGAATTGATATACAGTTTGCTATATAGGCAACAGCAATCGATGAAGTAGGCCCAATTTTTAATTCAGACTCAGGGATCTCAATTGAGCAATCACCTTTAAAACAGCAGTTGTCAATAACTACATCCGCAAGATCAGCAAGCTTTAGACCACTTGAGTGTTTTGCAATGGACTTATCAGCATCTTTCCTGTTAACAATGGCAATTATCTTGATGCCTGCGCATTTTAGTTTTTGTGCCAATTCAACCTGCAATGCTTTGTTGCCAGAGTTAGAAATTATGACAAAGGCATCGTTTTGTTGAAGATCAAGGAGAGATGCAAAAACATCTCCAACCCCTTCAACATTCTCAAACCAGCCACTATGGCCATAAAAGTTATCCAATGCTCTAGTATTTACAAATCCCCCCGCTCGACCAGCAAACTCTACCGCCCCAGCAAATGAGTGGCCGCTACCGATAGCATAAACAATACCTTTATTCTTGACCGTGTTTTTGAAAATTTCAGCAGCACATTCAATTTGCTCAGTTTGGGTCTTACTAATCTTTTCAATGATGCTAAAAATATTATTCTTAAACTCAACGAGATGGCTCATGATGCAATCCAGAAATTACTAGTAAATGATGTAATAAGTTCTTCACCATCATCAGGAACCATTCTTGCAGTGATCTTGATGCCTCGATTAATCAACTCAATTATGTCGAGTTTTTCAATATTGGTGACACTGATGGAACGCTTCACTTGTGTGGTCTCGGGACGATTGGACATGTTTCCGATATTGAACTCTTTAATTTCAAGACCAGCATCCACTAGCTTTTTTATTACGCCTGGATGCTTAACCAATACCAACACTTGCTGACCAAAATATTTACCTGAAGAAATATTATCTATGGCCGTCTGTGTAGAAATGATTGATGTATTAACCCCAGAAGGTGCGGCCATTCTTAATATATTCTTTTCAACATCATTGCTTGCTACATGATCATCGATCACCATGATTCTGTTGGCAGAATAATAGCTGACCCAGCGTGTAGCGACTTGACCATGAATCAATCTATCATCAATGCGGATATGTGCGATGCCTTTCATATTATTACCTGTTTGAGATTAAAAAATGCCAAGATTATAAGTAACGATACCAAAGAACATCAGAATGAAAATCACTTTGGTTGAGTTCATGCCTTTCAGACCTAATAGCCAATAGGTCAGCAGTACAACAAATAATGGCATCAAGCCGGGCATCAGTTGATCAGCAATATTTTGCAGTTTCAGTGAAACATCGCCATAACTAAACTCAAAGCTCAACTTGGCTTTCACCACAGTCGGAATAAGAGCACCAACGACAGTTAATCCCAATATATTTGCTGATTTTGTTATTTTATTTAGTTTGGTGCTAAGTTGCCCGACCAGTTTAACCCCTTCGTTATAACCGACTTTGAGGCTATAGCGCATAAACATTAAACGAATCAAACCAAAGGCTGGCCACAGCAACAATCCCAGAGGATTACCTTGTAGTGCCAGATATGATGCAATTGAACCACAAATTGTCGTCGGGATAACAAAAAAGAGGGTATCTCCAATCCCAGCCAACGGTCCCATCAAACCCATCTTGGTCGATGTAATTGCATCTTTTCCTTCAGTGCCAATATCATTTTCCAGCGCGATATTAACACCCAAAATTGATGCTGCCATCGTATTATTACAATTAAAAAACTGGACATGATTATCAGCGGCAGAAACCAGTTCTTTTTCGGATCTATACTTGTGTTTTAGAAATGGGATAATGCTATAGAGGTACCCCAAGCCTTGCATTGTTTTATAGTTCCAACCAGCCTGACCAAAAAAGAACCAGCGCCAAAACACTTTATTTGTTATTTTATTCATCACCCATAACCTCATTTTGTACATTAGTGGTTGCTTGAACAACATCATCATTGCTGTTGAAATATGCTATGGCGATAGCCACACCAACTAATGCAACCCCTAACACAGGTACAGACAAATAGGCAGACAAAAAGAAACCAATGATCAAAAAAGACATGTTCTTTTTAATTGGCAAATATCTTAACAGAATGGCAATACCCAACGCTGGTAACATTCCACCGGCTACTTTCAGGCCATTCATAATCGCCTCAGGAATGTAGGAGACGATATCATTAACAAACACCGATCCTAACGACAAAGCCAAGAAAACAGGAATCATACGGGACAGCGATGTGGGAATGATCCCTAGTAAATTCATTTTCGCCGCTTTACATGGCTCGCCATTTGCAATAAGTCGCTCGGCTTTATTCTGAATGAAGGTATTGGTAAAGCGAGCCAAGACATCTAATTGCACCATTAGCAGGCCGATCGGGATTGCAATGGTTGCACCAAACTCAGCGCCTTTACCGCTCATCACAGCAAATGCAGTGCCAAGCAGTGCCCCAGTCATATAATCAGGTATTGATGCTCCACCAAAGTTACCGACACCCAGTACCAGCAGGTTCAATGTACCACCTACCATCAACCCTGTTTGAATATCGCCCATAATGACGCCGGCAAAAAATCCAGCCATGGTCGGTTTAACAAGACCAAAGGTTGTGTTATTTCCATCATAAATAGCCAGGGCAGAATATGTAGTCAATAGCAATATTTGCCACATTTCTATATGTTCAAGCATGTTATTCATCACCTGTAGAGATTGCTTTATTATAATCGCTTGGTTGCATCATAGAAATTCCATCTATGGCTGTATCAATAACGGTATTCAGTTCAATACCAGTTACGCAACCACCATCAAGCATAATGGTTTCCAATACCATATTTAGATTCATTCCTGTGAGTAATGAGACTTTATCAGCCAGATCATTATTAATGATATATGATACAGCAGTATTGTATGGCGACCCATTTTTCAAATCTGAAATGATAATTATGTTCTGACTTTTTATTATTTTGCTAGAGATGTATTGAATAAGTTCAGTAGCAAATCCACCAACACCACCAACTGCGGTTAACTCAATAACATGTAGATTTTCTTGCGGACCTAGAATGAGTTCAGCTGACTTTTTTGCTCCACTCGCGATACCATCATGAGATATCAACAGTATTTCCACTTCCTGCTCCTCTTACCGATTCAAATTTTAAATAGAATGACTCAACTCTTTTAAAAGTCTCGATATACTCGATAATTTCACCAGATGTTTTATAGGTAGTTCTTAATATTTTAACTACGGCACTTCCCTCTGGGATGGATAGAGCTTTAGCTATATGAACATCAATGTTACTAACTACCGTCACCTCTTCAGTGAATGGCATCGAGTACATGTCAATTTTATTAAACTCTGCCAGATGCTCGTATAATGATAAATACCCGCTTTTTTCAGCCAGTTTCTTTGAATCTAAATAGTTTTCTGGTATGTAAGATGTCTGCACTGCATAGGGAATATCATTATCTGACTTCAATCTTACAATCTTATAAAAATAAGAATCGAATGATCTATTCAATATTTTGTTAATCGACTCAGAAGCCTCTTTCGCAACATTGATCAATGTTACTTGTGATTTGTTCAACTTGACACTCAGATCACTCTCTGAAACCAACACATGCTTGTTTTTTTTAGACTTGGAAATAAAAGTACCTTTTCCTTGCTGTCTAAATAAAAACCCCTCATTGACCAGTTCATGGATGGCTTTTATCACTGTTGCTGAACTGACACCATATTTTAATTTTAATTCTGCTTCGCTATAAAATTTTTGTCCGGGAGTATATTTCCCTTCATTAATTTCTTGTATCAAGTCATTCTTGATAGTCAAATACTTTAAACTGCTAGACATTTACTGACCTCATACAAAGTGACTTCTCATATTTAATAATTTTAAACTATCTGGTTAGGCAAAGAAAAGTCTCGATACCCGACGTGCTGTGCTGTGCTCAAAACATCCGCTGGATACGAAAAACACCATAAGTGCTAATGAGCTCACAATCTCAGCGTTGAACGGGTAAAACTATCGGTGCCATATCGTCATGCTGTCAGTCTGTCTCTTCACTATGAACACAGCTTAACAGGTTAACCGGTTAAGTTAATATCTGATCGACTCAGTTTGTGATGAAGCTCTGCATTTTTCTATAAAGTCATTATAAAACATAAACTTAATATACAAGCCACTAATGGTCTGAGAATGCTGCTAATCCCGCATCTCATTGCACATCACTATTCGTGGCATCAGTGTCATGGTTCGTCACAAGTGACGAACGTCACAGTTCGACAGCCACATCAGCGCTTCGACCCAATCAGTACAAGATTTTTTACTCATTTAAAAACAGCAACTTAAAACCAAATTCTCTGCAAAAACCATTCTGGCCCGTATCTTGCCAACCTGCCCCTACTTTCTCCGTTCGCGACACGACAAGGTAGGCTATGAACCGCTTCGTTATCGCTGACCCCAAGCTTTGTATCGGCTGTGGCACCTGTATGGCGGCCTGCAGCGAGGTACACAAGGCACAAGGTTTGCAGCAAGCCCCCCGTTTAACCGTTATGCGACACGAGCAGGCGACCATGCCGGTTCAGTGCCGTCACTGTGACGATGCCCCCTGCATCAAGGTGTGCCCGGTCGAGGCAATTCGCCAGACCGGCGATTGCGTGCAACTCAACGAGTCGCTCTGCATCGGCTGCAACCTCTGCGCCGTGGCCTGCCCCTTTGGCGCTATCCAGAGCGGCGGCAGCCGTCCGGTGGCCGTGGCCACCAGTTACGACACCTATATCCCCTGCTCCATCCGCTCCAGCAACCCCTCCACCTCCGCCGGCCTGCGCTGCTTTGGCGAGGATCTGCTGAGCTGGGAGCCGGGGGTGCGCAGCATCGCGGTCAAGTGCGACCTGTGCGAGTTTCGCGCCGACGGCCCGGCCTGTGTCGGTGCCTGCCCCTCCCAGGCACTGAAGCTGGTCAATGACGGCGACACCGAACGCGCCGCCCGTATCCGTCGCCAGCAAGCGGCCGACACCAACCCGCAAGGGGCCTCCGCCTTCTCGGCGCCTGCCACGATGCTCCCTGCATCCGATTTATCCACCACAGAGGGAGTTCGCTGATGTTGTCCCCCCTTGTTATGGCCACGCTCCTGCTCTTTTTGCTGGGCGCTGCCGCCGGTTTGCTGCTGCAAAAGCTGCCCGCACTGGCCAACCGCCTCAATAGCGGCTTTGCCCTGCTGGGGTCACTCGCGGGTCTGGTCGCCGCCATCCAGATCTTTGCTCAAGGCACCCCCGTCGACGGCCAGCTTTGGCTGCTGGGCTCAGTGCACCTCGACATGCTGGCCGCACTGATGCTGCTGGTGATTAGCACCGTCGGCGTCGCCGTCGCCCTCTACTCCTTTGCCTATATCCGCGAATATCAGGGCAAGGGGGATGTGGCCATCGGCGCGCTGATGAACCTCTTCCTCTTTGCCATGGTGGGCATGGTACTGGCCGACAACGCGCTCGGTTTCTTGCTCTGCTACGAGCTGGTGACCCTCACCACCTACTGGCTGGTCAAGACCAACCCCGAGGCCGCCAAACAGAGCCGTCTCTATCTGGTGATGAACCATATCGGCATGGCACTGGTGCTGATCGCCTTCTGGCTGCTCTGCCGCGAAAGCGGCTCGCTGGAGTTCGCCGCGCTGCGCGAGCACCATCTGGCGGGCGGATTGGCCTCCCTGGTGTTCCTGCTCAGCTTCTGCGGCTTTGGCCTGCGCGCCGGTTTCGTGCCGCTGCACGGCTGGCTGCCGGTGGCCGAGCCCGTTGCGCCGTCCCATATTTCTGCGCTGATGTCTGGCGTCATGGTAAAACTGGGTCTCTTTGGCATCTTGCGGGTCAGCATCGATTTTCTCGGCGCCAGCCAGCTCTGGTGGGGCTATGTAGTGCTGATCTTCGGCGCCTGCTCGGCAGTGCTCGGGGTGCTGTTTGCGCTGGCCGAGCACGATCTCAAGCGGCTGCTCGCCTACCACACGGTGGAGAACATCGGCATCATCCTGATGGGGATGGGGATCGGCATGATCGGCATCGCCAACCAGCAACCGGCGCTGGTGGTGCTGGGGCTGCTCGGTGCGCTTTATCACCTGCTCAACCACGCCATCTTCAAGAGCCTGCTCTTTATGGGTACCGGCTCTGTGATGTTCCGCCTGCACACCCGCGACATGGACAAGATGGGGGGGCTGGCCAAACTGATGCCCTGGACCGCGCTGGCGTTCCTCATCGGTGCCATGGCCATCTCGGCGCTGCCGCCGCTCAACGGCTTTGTCAGCGAGTGGTTTATCTACCAATCCCTGCTCTCCATGACCAAACTCGGCACCTCTGTCGTCGCCCCGCTCGCGGTAGTGATGCTGGCGGTGACCGGCGCCATGGCGGTGATGTGTTTCGTCAAGGTGTACGGCATCTGCTTCTGCGGCGCACCGCGCAGCGAGAAGGCGAGCCACGCCCGCGAAGTGCCGGGCGCCATGGTGGCAGGTACCCTGCTGCTGGCCGCCGTCTGTCTGGTGTTGGGTCTGGGCGCCCCCTGGATTGCCCCCCATATCGCCAGCTATGGCCAAGCCTTGGTTGCCAGCCAAATGAGTGTCGCCACCGGCGCCACCCTGCTGCCACTCGATAGCAGCCAGGCGATCCTCTCCCCGCCCGTTATCGCCATCACCCTGCTGGGTCTGTTCCTCATCCCGTTGCTGGTACTGGCCATCTTCAAGGGGCCCAAGCTGGGTCGTCGTCACGCTGGCACCCCGTGGGCCTGTGGTTACGCCTATGAGGAGCGCATGAGCCTTACCTCCGGCGGTGTCACCCACACCTTGCGCCAACTCTGCGCGCCGCTCTATCGCAAGCAGCCGCAGCTCGATCTGGCCAGCGCCCTGCACGGGGTGAGCGATACCTGCGGGACAACCGGCTGGTTGCTGCATGGCGTGGTGCTGGCGCTCTTTATCCTGATGGCTGTAGGAGTCTGATATGCCTGTTCTTGAAATGCCGAGCTGGGGCATGGTTGCCCTCGCCCTGACCCAGGCCATCGCCATGCTGGCGCTGGCGCCGCTCGCCACCGGCTTCAACCGGGTACTGCGGGCCAAGATGCACTCCCGTCAGGGGCCGGGCCTGCTGCAGGATTACCGGGATATCGCCAAGCTCCTGCGCCGTCAGGAGGTAACCCCCGAGCCTGCCGGCATCATCTTCAACCTGATGCCTGCGCTGCTCATCGCCGCCCTCTTGCTGGTAGGGATGGCGCTACCAACCCTGACTCACGAGTCCCCCTTCCCCATCGCCGGGGATCTCATCACCGATATCTATCTGTTCGCCATCTTCCGCTTCTTCTTCTCCCTCTCGGGGCTCGACAGCGGCAGCATGTTTGCAGGGATCGGCGCCCGCCGCGAACTGACTCTCGGCATTCTGGTAGAGCCCATTCTGGTGCTCGCCTGCTTCATCATGGCGATGATGGTGGGCAGCTCGGATCTGGGCAACATCAGCAGCTATGTGGCGACCCAGCCGCTGGCCGCGCCCATCGCCACCCTGCTGGCCGGTGCCGCCTGCGCCTTCGCGGTGTTTGTCGAGATGGGCAAACTGCCCTTTGACTGCGCCGAAGCCGAGCAGGAGCTGCAGGAGGGGCCACTCACCGAGTACTCCGGTGCGGGGCTGGCCCTGCTCAAGCTCTCCATCGGCCTCAAGCAACTGGTGGTAGTGCAGCTCTTTCTGGTGATTTTCCTCCCCTTCGGCAAGGCGGCCAACTGGAGTCTGCCTGCGCTCATCGGCGCGGCGCTGATCCTCGCCTGCAAGCTGCTGGTGGCCTTTTTGCTGGCCGGCATCATCGAAAACGCCATGGCCCGTACCCAGTTCGTGCGCACCCACAAGCTCACCCGCTACGGGTTGGGGCTGGCTCTGCTGGCGCTGCTCGCCTATCTGGTCGGGATCTGAGTCATGCCCGCCAGCACAGCAACTTTTTCCGATTTCATCATTTGTGAATGCTCATTCCCGAACATTAAAGTGAGAACTGCATGACCATCGCCATTTCGGATCGCATCGGCTGCGACTACATCCAGCAGGTGCGAGCACAACTGCCCCACGCCATCGTCGACGAGGAGTGGCAAACCGCCGATCAGGCCACCATTACCGTCAAGCCCACCAGTCTGGTCGAGACGGCCAGCCTGATCTTCCATCAGCTGGGGGGCTGGCTTCCGCTCTCCTTTGCCAATGACGAGCGCAGCCTCAACGGCCACTTCGCCGTCTACCACGTCTTCTCCATGGAGGGCGACACCAAGTGCTGGATCACCGTCAAGGTGCTGGTGGATGCCGATACCCAGGAGTACCCCTCCATCACCCCGACCATTCCGGCGGCGGTGTGGGGCGAGCGGGAGATCCGCGACATGTACGGCCTGCGCGCCATCGGCCTGCCGGACGAACGCCGTCTGGTGCTGCCGGACGACTGGCCGGAGGACATTCATCCCCTGCGCAAGGATGCCATGGATTACCGCCAGCGCCCCATGCCCACCACCGACACCGAGACCTACCCCTTCGTCAATGAGCTCGGCAGTGATGCCAACCGCATCGTGCCGGTCGGCCCGCTGCACATCACCTCGGATGAACCGGGCCACTTTCGTCTGTTCGTCGATGGGGAAGACATCATCGATGCCGACTACCGCCTCTTCTATGTCCATCGCGGCATGGAGAAGCTGGCGGAAACCCGCATGGGCTACAACGAAGTGGCGTTTCTGACCGACCGGGTCTGCGGCATCTGCGGCTTTACCCACAGCGTCGCCTACACCACCTCGGTGGAGAACGCCATGGGCATTCCGGTACCGGAGCGGGCCAAGATGATCCGCGCCGTGCTGCTGGAGGTGGAGCGCCTGCACAGCCATATCCTCAACATCGGCCTGTCGAGCCACTTCACCGGTTTCGACACCGGCTTCATGCAGTTCTTCCGGGTGCGGGAGAAATCCATGACCCTGGCCGAGCTGCTGACCGGTGCCCGCAAGACCTACGGCCTCAACCTGATTGGTGGGGTACGCCGCGATATCTTCAAGGAAGATCGCATCAAGGGTGCTCAGCTGGTGCGCGAACTGCGTGATGAGCTCAAACCCCTGGTAGCCATGCTGCTGGATACCGCCAACATCTCCTCCCGCCTCATCGGTATCGGCAAGCTCGACCCGCAAATTGCCCGCGATTTCAGCTGCGTCGGCCCCATGGTGCGGGCGAGCGGCTTCAAGCGCGACGTGCGCCGGGTCCACGACTTTGCCGGTTACCGCGAGCTGCCGATGGAGATCCAGACCAAGGCGGGTTGCGATGTGCAATCCCGGGTGCTGGTGCGCATCCACGAGCTCTACGACTCCCTCGACATGATTGAGTTCGGTCTTGAGCACCTGCCGGAAGGGCCACTGCTGACCGAAGGCTTCACCTACCAGCCGGGCAAGTTTGCGCTGGGCTTTACCGAGGCGCCCCGCGGCGAGAACGTCCACTGGAGCATGACCGGAGACAACCAGAAGCTGTTCCGCTGGCGCTGCCGCGCCGCCACCTACGCCAACTGGCCCGCCCTGCGCTACATGCTGCGCGGCAATACCGTGGCGGATGCACCGCTCATCATCGGCAGTCTGGATCCCTGCTACTCCTGTACCGACCGGGTCACCCTGGTCGACCCCAAGAAGGGCAAATCCACCGTGGTCTCCTACAAGGAGATCGAGCGCTACGGCATCGATCGCAAAAACTCTCCGCTGAAATAAGGGGTCATCATGATCAAGCTGTTCAAGACCATCCTCAAGGCTGGCACCCCGACCGCCAAATACCCCTTCGCCCCTTACGAGGTGAACCGGGATTTTCGCGGCAAACCCAAATATCAGGCGGATCAGTGCATCGCCTGCGCCGCCTGCACCAAGGCCTGCCCGGCCAACGCGCTGGTGATGGAAGTGGACATGGAGACCGGCGAACGACGCTGGGAGATCTCCATGGCGCGCTGCATCTTCTGCGGCCGCTGCGAGGAGGTCTGCCCGACCCGCGCCATCGCCCTCTCCCCCGAGTTCGAGCTGGCGGTGACCAACAAGGCGGATCTCTATGAGGAGGCCCGCTTTGCGCTGGCCCCCTGCACCCTGTGCGGCACCTACTTTGCCCCGAGCAAGCTGGTGGCGCTGGTGGAGGACACCCTCAAGCAGGCGGGCACACCGCTGACCAACCCGGAGCGGCTGCACCACTGCCCCGACTGCAAACGAAAACAGAGCATGCTGAGCCAGCCTGACTCGGCCCTGATCACACCGATAGCCACACCGATGGCCGCACAAAAGGAGTGGATGTGATGAGCAAGATCAAAGGCATAGAACCGGTTGTCGGCCATGCCCATACCCGCGCCGTGCCGCTGGCACAGGATCCCGAGATCACCAAACTCAAGAAGACCCTGCTCAAGGACATTCGCCGCTCGGCCTATGTCTACCGGGTCGATTGCGGCGGCTGCAATGCCTGCGAGATCGAGATCTTCGCCACCATCACCCCGCTGTTCGATGCCGAGCGTTTCGGCATCAAGGTGGTCGCCTCTCCCCGTCACGCCGACATCCTGCTCTTTACCGGCGCGGTGACCCGGGCGATGCGGGTACCGGCCCTGCGCGCCTACGAGGCGGCGCCCGATCCCAAGATCTGCATCGCCTACGGCGCCTGCGGCTGTGACGGCGGCATCTTCCACGACCTCTATTGCGTATGGGGCGGCACCGACAAGATCGTGCCGGTAGATGTCTATATCCCCGGCTGCCCTCCGACACCGGCGGCTACCATCTACGGCTTTGCGGTGGCGCTTGGTCTGCTGGAACAGAAACTCAAAGCCACCAGCCACGAGGTGCAACCGGGTGAGCGGGTCGAGCTGCGCCACACCGGCATCCCCAATGAAATCCGGGTGATGATCGAGCGCGAAGCGCGCCGCATGGCCGGGTATCGTCAGGGGCGGATCATCGCCGACGAGTTCATGGCCCTGCTCGAAGGGGCGACCCAGCAGGATGTGGATCTGCGCATCCAGAGCTACCTCGATCAGCACGACGATCCCCGCCTCTCGGAGATCGTCAACAACCTCGCAAATGCCTGCCTCAACCGGGCGGCCGGCAAGGGAGAGGCAGTGCATGGCTGACGAGGTTTTTTTCTACCGCCTCTCGCGCAAGTTCGTTGACGAGCAGTTCGACGTGCCGGAAGAGGCCAAGGAGGTGATGTACTACAGCCTCGCCATCGGCCACCACCTCGGCATCGTCGATTGCCTGCGAGCAGACCTGGTCTGCTCGCTGACCGGTTATCGCGACTGGGTAGCCAAGCTGCCAGAGGGGAGTGAAGCGCGCCGCAAGATGGAGGGGTTTCTCACCTTTGGCGAGATCACCATCTATCGCGAGCACTGCCATATGCTGGCCTGCGCCTTCGACCGACTGCGCAAAGCCGACAATCTGCTCGATGAGCAAGAGCTGGGCTGGACCAACACCTTTATGGATCAGCTCACCGCCCTCTTTAACGACCCCCATATGTACCTGATGGTAAGGAGCCGCTGATGGGCTGCAATCTCGTGTTGACCGTGGGCAATGCCATGATGGGGGACGACGGTGCCGGCCCCTATCTCGCCGACAAGCTGCAAGCCGCCCCCCTGCCCGGCTGGATCCATATCGACGGCGGCATCGCGCCGGAAAATGTGGTCTACAAGGTGCGAGAGCTGCAACCGGAGCGAGTGGTGCTGGTGGATGCCGCCGAGATGGGCGAGAAGGCGGGTACCCTGCAGGTGATCCCCCCCGAGACCATCGCCGAGATGTTTATCTTCTCGACCCACAATATGCCGCTCAATTTCCTGATCGACGAGCTCAAGACCTTTGTCCCAGAGGTGATCTTTGTCGGGGTACAACCGGCCATCGTGGCGTTCTCTTTCCCGATGACCGAGATGGTGAGCGAGGCGATGGATTATCTTTATCAGCACCTTGATGCCGCCAAGGATACCGACTTGTTAATAGAGAAACTAGAGCAGTGGAATATTGCCAACGCCAAGCGATGATTATTTATCGAGTTGTTAACGACCGTTATTGACCGACGGTTCCGGCAATGTGATCGATGCCCGATGTTAAATTAAAAACATCGGGCTAATTGTGCTGAACTTGATATAAAACAAGGTTCTTTGATTTTTTCAGAAAATCGCTAACTCTCGCTTTTTTATGACAAAAAAAGCGTTGCCAGTCACAGAAATTTGCCACAAAATGGCGACCGTTACGGAAGTTGATGGGGTCTGGTGGCCTCCTCGGTCTTCAAAACCGATGTGAGCCGAGAAGGCTTTGGCAGGTTCGATTCCTGCCTCTTCCGCCAAATTTATCTATTGGACAAATACTCTCCCGCTGATTTTTTTGGCCTGAATGTTATTTCCATTGTTTGTTCAATATGTTTGAAGTAATACCTTAAAAAAGGTGCTTGCCGCTTGCCAATATAATCCGAACTCAGGTTATCTCGCTGGCCAAAAATTAATTTATCAGCATCGATGCAGCATTAATTTATACCCGCTCATTGATGCACCCAGTTTGCATTCATCCGCAAATCGCCAGCAGTGCCATAACCCGTCAGCTCGGCCTCTCTATCGGCAAACCGGTGCGCATCCCGAACCCACGCACTGCACTGGTAATCCCATGCCGAACTCGTCTCACGCGCCAGCCATCTCCCACCGCCAGCCCGCATCAGGTACGGCTGCCGACGATTCACCGCCAGATTCACAGCCACAGCCCAGCCAGCAACCAACGCGCCGTCTGCCACAAGTGGAACAGCTGCTGCAGCAACCCTTTCTCGCCGGGTTTATCGAGACGCTGAGCCGCCCGCTGGTGACTCAGGCGGTGCGCGACACCCTGAGCGAGCTGCGCCAGAGCGAAGATTTTCGCCAGCATGGTGTTGCCCCCGAGCAGATCGAGGCGCTGATTGCCAAGCACTGCCGACAGCAGTTGCGCCAGCGTCAAACCCGGGTGATCAACGCCACCGGCACCCTGGTGCATACCAATCTGGGGCGCTCGCCGTTAAGTGCCGATCTGTGGGATGAGGTGCGTGACCTCAACACCGGCTACAACAATCTGGAGCTGGATCTCGCCACCGGCAAGCGCGGCGGGCGCAAGGGGCTGATCGCCCCCCTGCTCCGTTGCCTCACCCAGGCCGAGGATTCGCTGGTGGTCAACAACAACGCCGCCTCGCTCTTTTTGCTGCTGCAGGAGGTGGCCAAGGGGCGCGAGGTGATCGTCTCCCGCGGCGAGCAGATCCAGATTGGCGGCGGCTTTCGCATTCCCGACATTCTGGCGCTCTCCGGCGCCAAGCTGGTGGAGGTGGGCACCACCAATATCACCACCGCCAAAGATTACCTGGATGCCATCACCGATCAGACCGCGCTGGTGCTGATGGTGCACAGATCCAATTTCGCCATTCGCGGCTTTACCGAATCCCCCGATATCGGCGAGGTGGCACGCGCCCTGCCCGAGCACGTGGTGCTGGCGGTGGATCAGGGCTCCGGCTTGACCACCGAGGAGTTTGCGCCGGATGAAACCTCGGTGCGCCAGTACATCAAGGCAGGGGCGGATCTGGTCTGCTACTCAGGCGACAAGCTCTTGGGCGGCCCGCAATCGGGCATCATCAGCGGCCGCAGCGACCTTATCAAGCGGCTGGAAAAACACCCCATGATGCGCACTTTCCGCCCGAGCCGCATCGTCTACGCCCTGCTCGAACGCCTGCTCATCCACAAGCTCAACAAGTCCCCTATCGGCGAGGGCATTGCCCAGCGCACCTTGAGCAACCCGGCCGCCATGCAGGCCAGAGCCGATCAGCTGATGGCCGCCCTGCCCGGCTGCTTTGTGCCGGTCCCCGCCCAGCTGGTGGTGGGCGGCGGCACCCTGCCGGACGAGTTCTACCCGGCACCAGCGCTCGAATGCACCGACCCGCGTCCGGCCCAGCAGCTGCTCGACGCCCTGCGCGAACTGCCGGTGCCGGTGATTGCCACCGTGCGCCAGCAGAAGGTGCAGCTCAATATGGCGACCCTGCTGCCTACCGAGATGGAACTGCTGATCGCCCAACTCAAGGAGTTGCTGCTGCCCGCCCCGTTCAATGCAACAAATGCGACCGAGGAGCCCTGATCCCATGACCCCCTATCGCGCCGTTATCGGTCTTGCCGGCCACGTGGATCACGGCAAGACCTTGCTTATCAAGGCGCTCACCGGCATCACCACAGCCCGCGCCCATGAGCAGGCCATCGGCATGACTCAGGATCTCGGCTTTGCCCACTTTGACGACGGTCAGGGCAACACCATAGGCGTCATCGATGTGCCCGGCCACGAGCGCTATATCCGCAATATGGTGGCGGGGCTCTGGAGTCTGGATCTGGTGCTGCTGGTCATCGCCGCCGACGAGGGGTGGATGCCGATGACCGGCGATCACCTGCGCCTGCTCAAAGCGATGGGGGTACCACGCCTCTTGGTCTGCATCAACAAGTGCGATCTGGTCTCCCCCGACGAGCTTTTGCTGTTGGAAGAGAGCCTGCTGGAGCGGGTAATGGACGAGAGCGGCATGGTGCCCGACATCGTCAGCGTCAGCGCCAAAACCGGTGAGAATATGGCTGCCCTGCACGCCGCCATCGTGCGCCAGCTTGCCGAACTGCCAGCCTCACACGCAGCCCGCGAGCAGAGCGCCCCGCGACTGTATGTAGACAGGGTCTTTACCGCCAACGGCACCGGCACAGTGCTTACCGGCACCTTGCAGCAGGGCAGCCTCAAGGTGGGGGACAAGCTGCGCCTCTACCCCGCCGATCGGGAGGTGCAGGTGCGCTCCCTGCAGGCCTATCACCAGAGCCTTGATGAAATTGGCGCCGTCTGCCGGGTGGCGGTGGGCCTTAAAAAAGTGCCTCACAAGGAGGTGGCACGCGGTCACTGCCTCACCAGCGCCACTGGCCAGTGCGAGGCGGCAACCCACCTTATCGTGCGACTCAACGCCGAGAGCCTGAGTAGCAAGACACTGCGCCCCTTTCTGCACAACAAGGAGGTCGAGGTGGCCCTTGGCAGCTGGCATGGCCGGGCCCGTTGTGTGCCGATAAAAGAGGCACCTATAAAAGAGCTGCCCATCAAGGATACCCGGCTGGCGCGGCTGATCTTTACCAGCCCCATCCCCTGCTTCTTTGGCCAGCCGCTCGCCATCATTCGCCACGGCAGCAGCGAACTGCTGCACGGCGCCCGCATCGTCTGGTGCGGCGACATCCACCCCGCCAGACGCAAGGCACTGCACACTCTGCTGGGCGAGCTGCCTGATGACTTGGAGCGCTACAACCCCGCAGCCTTGCAGCTGGGGCTCAATGGCTATGTGCAGGCTAGCCGCTTTGACCAGCGGCCAGAGCAGGTCACCCCTCTCGGTGAGTGGCTACTGGATAACTGCTGGCTGGCCCAGAGCCGCGACCAGCTGCTTGCGACGCTGAAAAGTGAACCGCTTAGTGCCGCCGAGCTGGCAACCCGCTTTGGCATCGCACTGCCGGTCATTCAGGCCCTGCTCCAGCAGCTCAAGAGCGAGCAGCTTGTTCGCCTGCACCATGAGAAGTGGCAGCAGGGCAGCGGCGAGTCGGAAGATGATTTGGGGGAAGAGGCGCAGCTGGTGCTCAAGGTGGTGCGAGATCAAGGCAAGGAGGGGTACGAGCCCGGTAAACTGGGCCCCGGCGGCGTGGAGCTTGATCCCTTTATCACCCGCCAGCTGCCCGCGGCCCTGCAGCAGGGCCTGCTACAAAAAGGCGCGTTGCAAAAGCAGCTGCGCAATCTGGCGAGACTCAAGTATCTGGTGCAGCTCGATGGCCCCATCTACTACGACGCCGAGCTTTACAACCAGATGGTCGCCGCCGTGCTGGCGGGCCAGCAGGTGGGAGATCTGATCGACATGGCATCCCTCAAGGAGATCACCGGCTTGTCGCGTAAATACGCCATTCCGTTCTGCCTGCGCATGGAGATGGATGGCTGGGTGCGGCGCGAGGAGAACGAGCGCCGGGTGCTGCGTTTGCCAGCCACTCAAGATGAGATGGAGCTGGCATGAGCGCCACCATCGCCCCCTCTGGCTCTGCCAATCCTGTGGCCAACCGGCTGCGCCGCGAATTTCATATCGACGGCATCGTACAGGGGGTCGGCTTTCGCCCCTTCGTCTATGGGCTGGCGCTGCGCCACGGCCTTGCCGGTTATGTGCTGAACGATGCCAACGGCGTCACCATCGGCGCCGAAGGATCCCCTGAGCAGCTGGCCAGCTTTGCCCGCGAACTGCGGGAACTGGCGCCGCCACTTAGCCGCATCGATCATTTCAGCGAGCGGGAACTGCCCCTTGCTCATGATCCCGACTTCGATGGCCAATTTCATGGCCAGTTTCGAATTAAAGCGAGCCAGCAGCAGAGCGCGGCCACGGTCGCCATCTCGCCGGATCAGGGAATGTGCGAGGCATGCGCCCGGGATGTGGCCAGCCCCAACGATCGCCACCATCGCTACCCCTTTACCAACTGCACCCACTGCGGCCCGCGCTACACCATCATCCGCAGCCTCCCCTACGACAGACCCCATACCGCCATGGCGGGCTTTGCCATGTGCCCGCGCTGTGCGGCAGCCTATGAAAACCCGCTGGACAGACGCTACCACGCCCAGCCGGTGAGCTGCCCCGAGTGCGGACCCCATCTCAGCTGGCGAAATGGCCGTGGCGATGCGCTGGCCGAGCGCGAAGAGGCGCTGCACGCCGCCGCCCGCGCCCTGCAAGCGGGGGCGCTGATTGCGGTCAAGGGGATGGGGGGTTATCACCTGATGTGTGATGCCCGCAATGAACAGAGTGTTGCCAGATTGCGAACACTCAAGCGGCGCGCGCGCAAGCCGCTGGCGGTGATGATGGGCTCCCTTGCCGAGGCCAAATTGCATGTCACCGGCTGCGAGGCCGAGTGGAAGCTGCTCACCTCTCAGGCCAGACCCATCACCTTGCTGCGCAAGCGCAAAAACGATGATCGGCTCTCAGAATCCCTACTGACAACCGCGCCGCTGGCCGAGAGGATCGCCCCCGGCATCCCCTACCTCGGCATCATGCTCCCCTATACCCCGCTCCATCAGCTGCTGCTGGACGCCTGTGCCATGCCGCTGGTGGCCACCAGCGCTAATGGTCGCGGCAGCCCGATCCTTATCGAGTGCGAGGCGGTGGTCAGGGAACTCGGCCGCGAGATTGACGGCATCCTGGATCACAACCGCCCCATCCTGCACCCTTGCGACGACAGTCTGGTGCAGTGGGCCGGCGGGCGGCGCCAGACGTTGCGGCTAGCCCGGGGCTATGCCCCCTGCACCCCCAGCCTGAAAGAGGCGGTCAAGGCGCCGCTGCTGGCGGTCGGGGCGCAGCAGAAGAACCAGCTGGCGCTCGCCTTCGGCCGCCAGCGCATCTACAGCCCCTATATCGGCGATCTGCACAGCCTGCCGATGCAGGAGCACTTCGAGCAGACCCTGGCCACCTTTCGCGAACTCTACGACCTCAAGCCAGAACTGCTGGTCTCGGATCGCCACCCCGGCTACCTCAGCCATCAGTGGGCCAAGGGCTATTGCCAGGATCAGGGTGCCACCCACCTCGAGGTGCAGCACCATCACGCCCACCTGCTGGGGGTGATGGCCGAGCACAACATCACGGGCCCGGTGCTGGGTGTTGCCTTCGATGGCACCGGCCTTGGCGATGACGGCACCCTCTGGGGCGGCGAGCTGCTGATCGCAGACGTTCAGGGCTTCGATCGTGTTGCCCACCTCGCGCCTTTCAAGCTGATCGGCGGCGAGGCGGCCATTCGCGAGCCGGTGCGCCAGCTGCTGGGGCTGCTGTTTGAGTCATATGACGTGGAGCAGATCAGTACCCTCGATATTCCGGCGATCAAGCAACTGCCCGCTGAGCAGATCAACAATCTGCACCAGCTCTGGCAGCTGGGTCGAAACGCCCCCAACACCAGTTCCATCGGTCGGCTGTTCGATGCGGTGGCGGCGCTCTTGGGGGTAATCGACACCCCCGATTACGAGGGCGAAGCCGGGCTCCTGCTGGAGGCAGCCGCCTTGCAGCTGGCCCCATATGAACAGCCCTTCCCCCTCGCCTTTGATCTCAGCCAATCAGCGGAAGGGCCGCAGCAGATCGAGTGGGCCGAGCTCATCAATACCCTTGTCAGCGAGCGGCGCCAAGGCACCTCCACCGCCAGCCTGGCCGCCGGTTTTATCCGCGCCATCAGCAATCTGGTCATCGCCCTTGCCGAGCGCTTCCCCGGCTATCCGGTGGTACTCGGGGGCGGCGTCTTTCAAAACCGGGTGATGATGGACCAGCTGGTGCCCGCACTCGAAGGCACCGGCCGGCAGGTATTGACCAGCGAAACCCTGCCGCTCAATGACGGTGGCATCGCCGCCGGTCAGCTCTGGTTTGCCATCCACCATCTTGCCACGCATCAGCCTGTCACCACCGGCTGTGCCACCTTGTCGGAGTCCTGAAATCCATGTGTCTATCCATCCCCTCTCAGGTGGTGCAGTTGCACCCCGAAGATAACTGCGTCACCGTCGATACCCTGGGGGTGCAGCGGCGCGTCAGCTGCATGCTGCTCGAAGAGCCTCTCCAGGTGGGCGACTATGTACTGCTCCATATCGGCTTTGTGATGAGCAAGATTGACGAAGCGGAGGCACAGGCCAGCCTCGAGAGCTTCCGCCAGATGGTGGCCCTGATGCCCAAACAGGATATCTTGCCATGCTGACCCTCAATGATCTCTTTCAGGGCTTTCGCCAGCCCGAGGTGATCCGCGCCCTCGCCGCCCAAATTAATGAACTGGCCCAAGATCTGCCCGAGCCGCTGCGGGTGATGGAGGTGTGCGGCGGCCATACCCATACCATCATGAAGTACGGCCTGCACCAGCTGCTGCCGGCCAGCATCGAGTTCGTTCACGGTCCCGGCTGCCCGGTCTGCATCATGCCCAAAGAGCGCATCGATCAGGCCATCGAGCTGGCTAGCCAGCCCAGCGTCATTCTGGTCACCCTGGGGGACATGATCCGGGTGCCGGGCTCCAAGGGCACGCTGGCCCAGCAGCGCGCCAAGGGGAGCGATATCCGCCCGGTCTATGACCCCCTCGATGCCCTGCGCATCGCCCGTGAGAACCCGGAGAAAACCGTGGTCTTCTTCGCCATCGGTTTCGAGACCTCTACCCCGATGACGGCCGCCTTGTTGGCTGCCGCTGAAGAGCAAGAGGTCGAGAATCTGCTGTTTCATATCAACCATGTGCTGGTGCCGCCCGCCATTCATGCGGTGATGGCCGACGGGGTCGCCAAGGTGAACGCTTTTATCGGCCCCTCCCACGTCAGCGTCATCACCGGCGCCGATATCTACCTGCCCATCGTCGATCGTTATCAGGTGCCTGTGGTGGTGAGCGGTTTCGAGCCGGTGGATGTGATGGAGGCGCTCTTGATGATGGTGCGCCAGAAGGTGGAGGGTCGCTACGCGCTGGAGGTGCAATACAGCCGCGCCGTCACCGCCAGCGGCAATAAAGCCGCCCAGCGGCTGGTCGAGCGCTTTTTCGAGACCCGCGAGCACTTTCGCTGGCGAGGTCTGGGGGATATCAACGCCTCCGCCCTGCGCCTGCGCGATACCTTTGCCAAACGCGATGCGGAGCGCCACTTCGCGCTCAATCAGACTCCCATCGATGACCACAAGGCGTGCCAGTGCGCCGATATCCTGCGCGGCCTGGCCAAACCGAACCAGTGCAAAGTCTTTGGCCGGGGCTGCACCCCGACCCAGCCCATGGGCAGCTGCATGGTCAGCTCCGAAGGGGCCTGCAATGCCTACTACCGATATATGGGGATCCAATGAGAGAAATTCAGTTAAGCCACGGCGGCGGCGGTGTGGAGATGAACCAGCTGATCAATCAGCTCTTCTTTCGCCACTTTGGCAACGAGATCCTGCTGCGCGGTGAAGATGCCGCCCTGCTGCCGGTAAACGGCCCAGTCGCCTTCACCACCGACAGCTTTACCGTCTCGCCGCTCTTCTTCGAGGGGGGCGATATCGGCAAGCTGGCCATCGCCGGTACGGTCAACGATCTCGCCATGATGGGGGCCAAGCCCGAGTATCTGAGCTGCAGCTTTATCATCGAGGAAGGCTTCCCCTACGCCGATCTGGCCCGCATCGTCGAGTCGATGGCGGCCGAGCTTGCCAACAGCGGCGCCCGTATCGTCTGCGGCGACACCAAGGTGGTGCCCAAGGGGGCGGCCGACAAGATCTTTATCAACACCAGCGGGGTCGGCACCTTTCCGCGGCCTGAGCAGAGCCGTGGCATCTCGGTACGCAACCTCAAAGCCGGTGACGCCATTCTGGTGTCGCGGGATATCGGCAGCCACGGCGCCTGCATCCTGATGGCCCGTGACGCCCTGCAACTGGGCTCCGATCTCAAGAGCGACTGCACCACCCTATGGCCGCAGGTAGAAGCGCTGCTAAAAGCGGGGATTACCCCTCACGCCCTGCGCGATGCCACCCGCGGTGGCCTTGCCGCCGTGCTCAACGAGTGGAGCAGCGCCTCCGGTGTTGCCATCGAGCTGGAGGAGTCAGCCATTCCGGTGTGCGATCCGGTGCGCGGCCTGTGTGAGCTCTACGGTTTCGAGCCCCATGATCTCGCCAACGAGGGAACCATGGTGCTGGCCCTGCCTGCCGAACAGGCGCAGGACGCGCTGGGCATCTTGCAGCAATTCAACCCCGCCGCCAGCCAGATCGGCGTGGTGCAGGCGAGCGATCGCCACAAGGTGATCCTCAACAACCCCTGGGGCAGCCGCCGCTATCTGGAGCTGCCGCAAGGGGAGCTGCTGCCGCGGATCTGTTGAGCAGCCATGCCGTTCCGTCAATTACAGGGAGGAGTCACTGCTTCTCCCCATAACGGTTAAGGAGTCACCATGCACGAAATGTCTCTGGCCATGGCTGCTATCGATCTGGCGGCCGAGCAGGCCACCCAGCGGGGGTTTACCAGGGTGACCGCCCTCTGGCTCGAGGTCGGCAGCTTCTCCTGCGTCGACCCGGACACCATTGCCTTCTGTTTCGAGGCGGCCGCCAAGGGCACTGCCGTCGAAGGGGCCCAGCTTCACTTTCAGCACCAGGCGGCAGAGGCCTGGTGTTACGACTGCAACCAGACGGTCACCCTCACCGAACGCGGGCAGGCCTGCCCCGGGTGTGGCGGATACAAATTACGAGTCGCGCAGGGTGATAGCCTGCGCATCACCGACATCGAGGTAAGTTGATATGTGTAGCGTATGCGGATGCGGCCAGGCGCGGATCGCCGGCCATGAGCACGATCATGAGCATCATCACGAACATGAACATCACCATGAACATGGGCATGGCCATCATCATGCTCATGACGCCCATCACCATCATGACCACGAGCAGAGTGCGCCGCGAACCCTGATCATTCACCACCACTATCACCATCAGGGAGATGTCCATCACCACTACCACGGGGTGCGGGCTCCCATAAGCCATGAGGGGCATGATCACCCACACGACCATCATCATGAACATGCCCACTCTCATGACCACAGCCATTCCCACGCGCATCCCCATGATCACAGCCATGACCATGACCATGACCATGACCATGACCATGACCATCAGCAGGGTGATCTGCACTATGGCAAAGGGGAAGCTGGATTGTCGGTGCCCGGCATAGGGCAGCGTCAGCTGATCGCCATCGAGATGGATGTGCTGGCCAAGAACAATGCCTTGGCGGCCCATAACCGCGAACACTTCGACGAGGCAGCCCAGCTGGTACTCAATCTGGTGTCGAGCCCGGGTTCAGGCAAGACCACTTTGCTGTGCGAAACCTTGCGCCAGCTGGCCGACAAACGCCCCTGCGCAGTGATCGAAGGGGATCAGCAGACCAGCGCCGATGCGGATCGCATCCGTGCCACCGGCGTCCCTGCAGTGCAGATCAACACCGGCAAGGGCTGCCATCTGGACGCCAAAATGGTTCACGACGCCTGCCACCAGCTGCCCGCCAATGAAGGGGGCATCCTCTTTATCGAGAACGTGGGCAATCTGGTCTGCCCCGCCAGCTTCGATCTCGGCGAGAAGTACAAGGTGGCGATCCTCTCCGTCACCGAGGGGGAAGAGAAGCCCCTCAAATACCCGGACATGTTCGCCGCCGCCCAGCTAATGGTGATCAACAAGATCGATCTGCTGCCCTATGTCAGCTTTGATGTGGCCCGCTGCATCGAGAACGCCAAACGGGTCAACCCCTATATTCAGGTGATCCAGGTCAGCGCCACTACAGGCGAAGGGATGGATGCCTGGCTCAACTGGCTGGCCAGTGCTTGAAATCAACCGGTTAAACGCCGCTGATAACGGTAGAAAACAAAAGAGGGAGGCTGATGCCTCCCTCTCTTTTACCTGCACACTTTGCCAACGGTTCGTTCTGTAAAGAATGGCCAGCATTTTATAATCGCGCCCCTAACCCTGGCCCTCTCCCCAGGGAGAGGGAAGCAAAGAGTCGACACCGATCATGCCCTGCCAGTATCCAGATTCGCCGAAGAAAATCTTACTGGTGAACAGCATATTTGCTCCCTTCTCCCCTTGCGGGAGAAGGGCTGGGGATGAGGGGGAACTAACCCTCAGGCCGCACTTTCGGCCAATACACCCGTAGCAAGAGGCGCCTCACCAAAGCGCAGCACCCGATGGCAGATCTGGCGCAGCAGCGCCTGCTGATGACTGAATATCACCATGCCAAGCCCGCGCTGCTCGCATTCAACCATCAACTCCAGCCAGAGCTGGCGCTGAACTTGCGGGTCCAGCTGGGCAGTCACCTCATCGGCAATCAGCAGACGAGTGCGAGGATCGAGGGCGCGCAGCAGCGCGATGCGGGCCAGCTCGCCGCCGGAGAGTTGACCGGGTTTACGGCCGAGCCACTCAGGTTTGACCATAAAGCGGGCCAGCATGGCGTCATCGGGGCGCCACACATCCCAGAGCGCCTGCCCGGTGGTGCGATAGGGATTGAAGGTGAGCTCCGGGTGCTGGGGCACCAGCTGGATGGGGTTATAGCCTTTGACCTCTTCAGGCACCGGCTGCCCATCCAGCAGGATCTGCCCGCCGGCCCCAACCGGTTGCCAACTCGCCAATACCCGCCCCAGCGTGGTCTTGCCATAACCGCTCGGGGCGGAGATACCGAGCCGTTCGCCCGCTTTCACCGTCAGCGACAATCCCTGCCAAAGGGGGCGTTCCCCCTGGGCGATAGTGAGATTTCGTACTTCCAACATCAGGAAACCTCCGGCACAGAGAAGAGTGCATTGAACTCCGGCAGCGCCTGCCAGTGGGCGCGCAGCATCTCGCTCCCCTGCCCCTGGCGCAGATGGTGACAACTCAAGGTATCGCTCACCTGGCCCTGATGCAGGGCCACGATGCGATCGGCAAAGCGAGCCGCCAGCGCCAGATCGTGGGTCACCCAGAGGATACCGCTGCCCTGATTGGCCAATTCACGCAACTGGCCGAGCAGCAGACAGGCCAGCCCCTCTTCGAGCCAGGCAGTGATCTCGTCTGCCAGAATGAAGCGGGCACCGCCGAGCGCCGCAGTGCAGGCCAGAATGCGCTTGGCCATGCCCCCGGAGAGCTGACGCGGATAGCGGTCCAGAGTGGCAGCGGGCAGCTGGTAGCGCAGCAGTTGCTCGCCGAGCCGCTCGCGAGAACCGCTCTGGCCGCAGAGGCGTGCCGCACGTCCCAGCTGACGCTCCACCGTCAGCAATGGATTGAGGGCGCTTACCCCCTGCGGCACATAGCAGAGGGTGTGCCCGCGCAAACGGGCCCGGCTGGCATCGCACAGAGGAGTGCCATCAAGAGAGATGGCGCCGCGCATCCGCAGATTGTCCGGCAGCAATGTCAGGGCGCTTTGCAGCAGCAGGCTCTTGCCCTCACCGCTCCCCCCCACCAGCGCCACTATCTCCCCCGGCGCCAGTTGCAGGCTGATATCGGTCAGCAAAGGCTGCCAGCTGCGCCGCCCCAGCCAGGAGTAGTGGGCCGCCTCTATGGTCACCTGATCAAAACTCAGCATGGTTCACTCCTGTGCCACAACAGCTGTTGCAAGGCGCGGGTAGCCTGATCAAACAGCAGAACCAGCAGCAGCAACATCAGGCCGGGGAAGAGGGCCAGCCACCAACCGCCACCGGCCAGATAACGCAGGGCATCGGCCAGCAGCAGGCCCAGCGAGGCCTCGTGGGCCGCCAGCCCAAAACCGAGAAAGCTCAAGGCCGCGCTGTGCAGCACCGCATGGGGAAACATCAGCAAGGTGCCGATAAACCACTGGGGCAACAGCCCCGGCAGCAGGTGGATGCGCCAGCGACGCAGCGCCCCCATCCCCTGACAGCGGGCCAGCACCACGTAGTCGCTGCAGGCGATCCGCCGCGCCTCGGCGCAGAGAATGAGCGCCAGCTTGGGCCAGTGGGTGAGCGCCACCGCCAGGATCACCCCGCGCATGCCGCCCCCCACGGTAAAGCAGATCAGGATCAGCAGCAGCATATGGGGCAGCGCCAGCATGGCATCGATCAGCAGCCGCACCGCCACATCGCATCTGGGATGAATGAGCGACACGCTTGCCGCCACCATGGCGAGCAGGCCACTGCAGAGAGCCGTGCTGATGCCAAGCTCCAGACTGGTGAGGGTGCCCTGAAAGGCGCGCAACCAGAGATCCCGCCCCATCTGATCGGTACCGAACCAGTGGGTCAGCGAGGGAGGCTGCTGGCGCGCCAGCAGATCCATCGGCACATCCTGATGAGATAGGCTCCAGCCGTAAGTGGCCAGCAGCGCCAATCCGAGCAGGGCAAAACCCAGCCGCAGTATGGAGGGAAGCGGATTAAACAGCATGCTCACCCTCCCAGCCCTGATTGATGCGGGCCAGCAGCAAACTGGCCACCGTGTTGCCAATAAAGACCAGCAGGGTGCAGAAGAGCACGATTCCCATCAGCAGGGGGATATCGCCCCTGAGCCCCGCATCCACGGTGGCCTGGCCGAGCCCCGGGTAGGAGAAGACCTTCTCTGCCAAGAGCGATCCGCCAATCAGCTCGCCAAGGGAGGCAAACTGCAGGCAGAGCGCCGGGGTCAGGGCGTGGCGCAGCACGTGAAAACGCAGCATGGGCCAGCCGCCATCCCCCTGAGCGCGGGCGTAGCGGATAAAGTCGCTCTCCAGCACCTCGGCCACCCGCCCCCGGGTATGCAGGGCAATGTTGCCCACCCCGAGCAGCGCCAGGGTCGTCACCGGCAGCAATAGATGACGCAGCCGCATGGCCCAGTCCACCTCATCGGCAGCAAGCCCCGGCGTCCAGGCGCAGCAGACCGGCAGTAGCGGCCAGTGCACCGCAAACAGGGCGAGCAGCAACAGGCCGACCCAGAAGGTGGGCAGGGAGGCGAGCAGGTAGGCAAAGCGGCAAATCAGGCGATCGGGCCAGCGGTTGAGATAGCGACCAGCGCAGAGGCCCAGCAAAATCCCGAAAAAGCCGGAGAGCAGCCAGGCGCCCGCCAGCAGCAGGAAGGAGGCAGCAAAACGCTGGCCAATGACCTCACCCACAGGCGCGTTGTAGAGCATGGAGTAACCGAGATCCCCCTGCAGCACTTGGGTAAACCAGTGCCAGTAGCGCAGCCAGAGCGGTTGATCCAGCCCCCAGCGGGCTGCGATGCGGGCGTATTGCTCCGGCGGCACATGCAGCAGATCGTTGCCGATATAGGCCTTGATGGGGTCGATGGGGGAGTAACTCAGCAGCACAAAGGTGGCGACCGAGACCAAACATAACAACCCTGCCAGACGCAGCAGGGCTTTTAGCAACAGATAACCGGAGTGACTCAAGGGCGAACTTAACGGCACGTCCACCGCCAATCCTGCAGGTTGTTGAGCAGGGACCAGCTACCGTGGATTTCCGGCGCCCCCTTGCCAAGATCGATGCAACGGTTGGCCAGATAGGTATGCTGCACATTGAGCAGCCATGCCCAGGCGGCATCTCCCTGCACTCCGGCGCCCGTTTTGCCATCCCACTCCACCTGCTGCCAGAACGGCACGGCCGCCTGCCAGTTCGGGGCATCCAGCGCCTGCTTGAGGTGGCTATCCACCACAGGGTTGCTGTAGTAGCCCGGGTTGTAGAACTCCACGCCACCCGAACCGCTCTGGTAGTGGTGATAGAGCTCCATGGGATCCAGACTCCCCCACCCCATCAGCACCGTATTGGCATGCATCTCCCGCTCCACCTGCTCCCAGCTGCCGGACTTGAGGCTCACCTCAAGACCGATGGGTTTGAGCATGGCCCGCACCGCTTCCGCCAGATCACGGCGGGTGCTGTCGCCACTGGTGTACCAGAGGGTAAAAGCGGCGCGCAGATTGCCCTTGTGGCGAATGCCGTCACTGCCCATCTTCCAACCCGCCTCGTCGAGCAGGGCGTTGGCGTGGGCGGCATCGCCATCCTTGAAGGCGGTGGCTTTGTTTAGCCAGGGCAAGCCTTCCACCGCGCTGTAGGCGGGGATGGCGTGCCCTTCCAGCAGTTGATCGGCCAGCAGCTTGCGGTCGATGGCGTAGTTGATGGCGCGGCGCACCGCTACATCCGAGGTCACGTCGTTGCCGATGGGATAACCCTTGGCATCTTTTTTACCCGCAGGAGGAATGGGGAAGACGATACCGCGGTTCTCCACGCTCGGCCGCACCCAGAGTTTGAGGGAGGCAGGCACGGTGGGCGCCAGCGACGGGGCAATGCGCACCACATCGAGCTGGCTGCTCTGGGCGGCGGCATAGGCGCTCTCTTCATCGATAAAGACAAAGACCAGCCGTTTGAAGTCATTGTTGCCACCGGCGTAATAGGGGTTCGCCTCCACCACCAGCTGTTGACCGGGCAGGAAGCTCACCAGCCGGTAAGGGCCGGCACCGACCGGCTTTTGGGCATATGCTTTTGCGTCGTAATCCTTCTTCGACACTATCCCCAAAGATCCCAGCACGTTGACGAAGGTGCTCTGGGGGGCACTCAAGGTGATGGCAACCTCGGTGGGCGAGCGCACCTTGGCCGAGACAAAGTTGCCCATGTCGATCTTGCCGCCGCCCTTGGCTGCGCTGTTGTAAGTGAAGGCCACATCTTCGGCGGTGAGCGGCGCACCGTTGGAGAATTTCAGTTCAGGCTTGAGGGTAATGAGCCACCCCTTGCCATCCTTGTTCGGGGTCACCGACTGGGTGAGCACATTTTGCCAGCTGAGATCGGCGTTCTGCTTGAGCAGCGGGCTATGCAACAGCAGGTAGCTGCCGTGGCTCCAGCCAAGCAGAGGGTCAAACCCTTCGGTGGGCTCACTGCCGATGGCGAGCTTGAGCTCGGCAGGCACAGGTTGGGCAGCGGCCAGCGCCGCGTGAGAGGCAGTGCCCAGCAGCAGGGCCAACAGAGCGGTAGCGCTGGATCTAGCGTAATGGAGAAGGGAATTGCGAGAAACAGTCATGGGGATCCTTCTTGTTTTGTACCACTCACGGATCATCACTCAAAAAAGAGGCGAAATGCGTGTCTGAACATGGGAGTGAGGGGCCAAAATGGCCCCCTATTCTAAACTTGATTTCGCGTGAAACCTAGCGACTATGCCGGTTGACTGCGCCGGGCACCGAATAGTCGTCTGCGACCCAGATCCACGCCGCCAGCCCCTTGCTGCACCGGCAAGGAGAGCAGCATCTTGAGGGTGCTGCTCACCAGTGCTCGCCCCTCCCCGGCTCCGAGATGGGGATCGAGCGGCGACATCAGGGAGCAGGCCAGCAACTGTCCTGTCTCGGGCAGTTCACCCACCATAAAGGTCATGTTGCCGCAAGGGAGCTGCAGGGCGAGCCGATCGCTGTTGCTACGCACCGGCCAAAGCTGATCCGGCCCCGGCAGCACCACCACGCTCAGCATCCAGGGGGTGAGCACGCAGCCGAGCCACTGACCTTCAAACACCACGCACTCCGCAACGATTGGCATGTCCGGGTGATAGAAGGGCAACGCCTGCATCTCTTCGCGAGCGATCCGCTCGTACTGGGCTACCAGCAGAGGCGCGGGATTGCTGGCAAAGCCGGCAAACTCCTGCGCCGTCTCCGGTACTCTCTCCAGCACTCTCTCAGCCTCGCTTAAATTGGACTGCGCCATAGGCCCTCCCGTGCTTGTTCAGCTTTCTCCTGCTCAGAGAGCACAATGGCGGGCGCGCCAAAGGCGGCCAGCAGGGTCAATATCCGATCCGTCGCCTCCCCCATGGCAGCCGCCACCACAGGGGTGAGGCCGATGCGGGGCTCGAGGGACTCGGGCTCGACCCCGATCAAGGTGAGCCGCTTTGGCGACTCCCCCGTCATTTGCAGCGCCGAGAGCACGTCCGCCAGCCCCAGCTGGTGCGGGGAGATCTTGCGGCCAAACAGGGTCGGGATCTCCTCATCCTTCAGGGTCACCACTGTGCCCGGCGGATTACCGCTGCGCACCGCATCCACCAGAATGATGTGATCGCGACTGGCCATCGCTTCGAGCAACTCCATGCCGGCGGTACCGCCGTCGAGCAGCTCGATGCCGGGGGCGAAACGGTATTCGCGCCCCAGCCCCTCGACGATGCGCACGCCGACGGCCTCGTCACTCAACAGCAGGTTGCCCACGCCCAGGATCAAGGTGTTCATCACAGCACCTTCACCTGAGTCGTTTCACCATTTTGGGTATCCATCACGTGGACCGCGCAGGACATGCAGGGGTCGAACGAGTGGATGGTGCGCACCACTTCCAGCGGTTTGGCGGGATCCGCCACCGGGGTGCCCACCAGCGATTGCTCGTAGGGGCCGGGTTCATCGTTGAAGTTGCGCGGGCCCGAGTTCCAGGTCGATGGCACCACCGCCTGATAGTTCTCGATCTTGCCGCCCTTGATGACGATCCAGTGGGAGAGCATGCCACGCGGCGCCTCTTCAAAGCCCACCCCGCGAAACTCTTTATCCGCCGGGATCTCTGCCTTGATATAGGCGGTAGTGTCCCCCTTGCCGATGTTGTCGACCAGCGCCTTCCATTGATGGGACAGGGTATCTTTCAGCACGCAGCAGCGCACCGCGCGACCGATGATGCGGCCCATGGTGGAGTGCAGCTGTTCGGTCTTGATGGCCGAGCCGGTGAGCGCCTTGTAGATGCCGTTCAGCTGCTCGAAATGCGCCACCGTCTCCGGGTGTTTTGCGGCGAGCTTCACCAGCAAGTCGGCAAGCGGCCCCACCTCCACCACCTTGCCGTAGAAGGTGGGGGATTTGACCCAGGAGTATTTGCCGTCATCCTGCCAGCCGGTGTAATCGGGCTCGGTCTTGCCCTCCCAGGGTTTGAGGGGCTCGTCATCCTTGTACCAGGCGTGCTTGTTGCTCTCGGCGATGCCGTCCATCAGCCAGCCATCCTGATGGCTCTCGATGGGGCGATAACCCGCCAGATTGCCATTCTCGATATAGCCGCCCGGCATCAGGAAGCTGCCGCCGTTGGCATCGGTGGGGAGCTCTGGCACGCTCAGGTAGTGCTTGGCCCCCTGCCCCAGACTCAGCCACTCGGGGTAGTGGGCAGCGATGATGGCGGCATCCACCTTGTAGACCTGCTCGATAAACTCGCCGAGCCGGTCGATAAAGCTCTTCACGTAGAGCAGCCGCTCCAGGTTGAGCACGCTAGGTGCATCCAGATTGATGGGGTTGGCCACGCCGCCCACCGCCAGATTCTGGATGTGCGGGCTCTTGCCACCGAGGATGGCGACGATGCGGTTGGCATCGCGCTGGCACTCCAGTGCCTGCAGGTAGTGGGCCACGGCGATGAGGTTCACCTCCGGGCTCAGCTTCATCGCCTTGTGACCCCAGTAGCCGTTGGCAAAGATGCCAAGCTGGCCGCTCGCCACCAGGGCGCGGATTTTATCCTGCACCTTGGTCAGTTCATCGGCACTGTTGAGGGACCAGGTTGATACCCCCTTGAGCATGTCCGCCGCTTTTTGCGGATTGGCCTCAAGGGCCGCGGTGATGTCCACCCAGTCCAGCGCGGAGAGCTGGTAGAAGTGGACGATGTGATCGTGGATGTTGTGGGCCGCGATGATGAGGTTGCGGATGTACTGGGCGTTGACCGGCACCTTGGCACCGATGGCGTTCTCCACGGCCCGCACCGAGGCGATGGCGTGAATGGAGGTACATACCCCGCAGATGCGCTGCACTATCATCCAGGCATCGCGCGGGTCGTTGCCCTTGACGATCTCCTCCATCCCGCGCCACATGGTGCCGGACGACCAGGCTTTGGTCACTTTACCGCCTTCGATTTCGCAGTCGATACGCAGGTGCCCCTCAATGCGGGTGATGGGGTCTATGGTGATACGTTGGCTCATACGTTGGCTTTCCCTCGGGCCTGATAATCTTGGTGAACACGTTCAAGTGATGGCAGTACCGGCAGCAGCCGGATCAACAGCAAATAGGCACACACCTCGATGGCAACAAAGCCCAAGGAGATCAGCACCTCCTCCGCGGAGGGGAAGTAGTGGTAGCCATTGCCGGGGTTGAAGGCGAGCAGGGAGTAATCCAGTCGCCAGAGGGCTGCGCCCAGCAGCATGCTGAGGGCCCCCAGGAACAACATGCGCGAATCCCGGCGGCTCTTGTCCCAGTGGAACACCAGCAGCGGGAAGATCATCAGCGCAATCTCGCTCCAGAACATGATGGAGTAGCGATTGAGCTCGGAGAGGTATTCCGACTTGTCGTGGATGACGATCTCGGCAAAGCGCAGCGCCACAAACAGGATCAGGAAGATGTCGATCACCTGGGTCAGCTTGTAGAAGAGCGACTTCTCGTTGGGGCCCCGCCCCGCCAATCCGGCCTGCACCAGGGATCCTTCAAACACCACGATGGAAAAACCCATGATGAATGCGGTCAGCAGCGAAAAGACCGGCAGCAGCTCGTAGCTTTGCCAGAGCGGATGGATCTTCTCCCCCGCCACTATCATCAACGAGCCCATGGAGGATTGGTGCATGGTGGGCAGCAGAGCCCCCAGCGCCAGCACGAAGAACATGATCTTGTTGAGGCGAATGAGTGACGCCTTCCAACCGAACTTCTCCAGCAGCACGGGAGCGAACTCCAGCGCCATAACCCCGATATAGATGGTCATGCAGACCGCCGTCTCGAACAGCACCGAGGAGGTGTTGAAGTGACCGGGCAGGTAGAAGTACGGCAGGTTCCAGTAACGCCCCACGTCGATGGTGATGGAGAGCCCCCCCAGGGAATAACCAAAGAGGCTCGCCAGCAGCGCCGGACGCACCAGGGGGTGATACTCGCCCCGGTTGAACACGTAGACGGCCCAGGCCAGCGCCCAGCCACCGCACGCAAAACCGGTGCCGATCAAGAGATCGAACGAGATCCAGAGTCCCCAGGGATAACCGCCATTCAGATCGGTGACCGAGCCCAGCCCGAAGACGAGGCGTTTTAAAATCAACATGCCGCACAGCACGGCAAAGGGGGCCAGCACCAGCACAGGCCAGCTGACCAGCTTGCCGCCGAGGGGATACGCCTTGTGATTACTCATGATCCTTGCCTCCCTTTGTGGTGCCCTGATCCTTGATCTGCGCCCTCCCCTGATCATGGCCATCATCGTGATGATGATCGTGACCATTCTTGGTGTTGCGGCGAATGAGCACCGAAAGGCCAGTCAGCACCACCATGGGCAGCACCATCCCCTTGTAGAGGGTGTGCTGGATATGCTCGGAGCGGGCACCGGAGGAGAGCTCCGGCAGATCGGGCATGTCGAGCTTGGTATAGGGCACCCCGGCCAGCACCAGCACCTGGGTGCCGCCCCCCTCTTTCTCGCCATAGACGTAAGGCTGGTAGTTGGGCACCTCGTGCAGGTAAGGGTCGTTGGCAGAGAGGGTCTGGCGCGGATAGGCGTACTCACTGCCCGGAGTCGCCAGCAGACGACGCTTGGCCTCGGCCATCAGCTCCTCGCGGGTGCCAAAGATGACGGCGCCGGTGGGGCACACCTCGACGCAGCCGGGCAACTTGCCCTGATCGATCCGCTCAAGCCCCTTCTGGTTGCAGAGCTCGCACTTGTGGATCGCCCCCAGAGGGTTGTCATAGTCATATTTGGGCACATCGAACGGGCAACCCACCATGCAGTAGCGACAGCCGGTGCAGACGCTCGGGTCGTAGTGAACGATGCCTGTCTTGGGATCTTTTTTAAGAGCCTGCACCGGACAGACAGAGACGCAGTTGGGATCGACACAGTGCATGCACTGCTTCTTGATGTAGGCATAGCCATCCACCAGCTGATCCTTGTGCTCGCCAGTGCCGCTCTTCCACACCTGAATGATGTTGTTGGTGTAGGGGGTCAGCTTGTCGTTGTTGGACCAGGTTTGCGCCCCGGCTGGATTGGCCGGATTGCCGTTAAGGCGCTGACACTCCGCCACACAGGCCTGACAGCCGACGCAAAGGGTGGAGTCATACAACATACCGAGCGCGCCGGGAATGGGCGGCTTGTTCTTGGCCGCCGCCAGTGCGGTGCCGGGTACGGCTGTGCCCGCCGCCAGCGCACCGACGGAGGCAAATTTGAGGAAGTTGCGTCTGTTCACGGTTACTCCTCCCGTGATGGGTGCTGCCCGGCTTCGTGGCGCTTCTGCTGGCGACCGAGTTCACGCACCGTCATCAGACTCACCCCCACCAGCACCCCGAGGGCGCCACCGATCAGGCCAGTCGCGGTGGGCGAGGTATAGCCCCCCTCCTGAATTTTCACATCGGGTTTATCCACCCGCGGGGTCGGGTTCTCGACCTTGGCGAGCTGGAAGATCCCCTTGCTAAAACCGACCCCCTGCTCGTTGCAGCCATAACAGGGGTGACCGATGCCGACCGGCCAGATGCCGCCGCCCACATCGCAGAACTCCAGGGTCGAGCAGTTGCCGTAGGTCTCCGGCCCCTTGCAGCCCAGATGGTAGAGACACCAGCCCTGCCGGTGGCCCTCATCGCCAAACTCCTTGGCAAAACGCCCTGCATCGAAGTGCGGACGGCGCTCGCAGTTCTCGTGGATCAGCCGCTCATAGGCAAACAGCGGACGCTTCTTGCTATCCAGCGCCGGCAGCTTGCCGTAGGTGATGTAGTAGGCAACCGTGGTGAGGAAGTTGTGGGGATTGGGCGGGCAGCCCGGGATATTGATGATTGGGGTGCCGATATTGCCGAGGGCTTCTTCGAGACTGACGGCACCGGTCGGGTTGCCGCCGCTAGCAGGCACACCGCCCCAGGCGGCGCAGGAGCCGATGGCGATGACGGCAGCGGCATCACTGGCGGCACGGCGAATATGGTCGACGATAGGCTCACCGGCCACCATGCAGTAGACACCACCATCTTTGAGCGGAATGGAGCCATCCACCACCAGCACATACTTGCCTTTATAGCGCTTGATGGCGTTGTGCTTGTTCTCTTCCGCCTGATGACCAAAGGCCGCCGAGAGCACCTCGTGGTACTCCAACGAAATGGTGTTGAGGATCAGGTTCTCGATGGTGGGGTGAGTGGCGCGCAGCAGCGATTCGGTACAACCGGTGCACTCCTGCGCCCCAATCCAGATCACCGGCGGCCGCTCGGGGCTGGTGAGCGCGGTGGCCATCTTGGCGACGGCATGCTGACTTAATCCCAAGGTTGCGGCCATCCCGGCACACAATTTCATAAAATCACGGCGATTAATCCCATGAGCCGATAAAAAATTATCCTCGACCATTCTAGTTATTCCCGTAGTGAGCACTTGTTTGGTAAATGCTTAATAGGAGAAATGCTAAGGACTCACCCACATCACAGTATTGATCTCTATCAACTTCGACCGGCTTCCCCCTATTTACATAGCGAGCCACATCACAAACAGAATTAATTACCCCCAAAGAGATATTTGGCAGGGAAATAAATTTTATGAACTTAATTGGACAGCAAATAATTAATCACCGGACCAAATACCCTTTTGTTCCCAGTTAAATTAACATGCGGAATGACTGTGCCATGCCGCTTATTTCACAGTATTGACACCCGACAATAAATGTTCAATCAAATATACCTTTACTCACTGAATTGCATATTTTACTGGCTTTATATCTGACTCAGCACGGTTTGCAACACCAAATCATGGCAGGAACAAGAGACCCGCTCAGCCCTTGCTGCCAGGGCCTTCATGGCAGAATTTCCCGTAAATTCGCGCAGATGGACTCTGCCGGAAAGCACTAGCGGCAGCGCCCCTGGTTGCATCCCCGTCTGTTGAACCTGAGCAGTAAGAAGATGCAGATGATGTATTCATATCGGAGGGTATCCAGATATGCTTTATCATCCGATGTCGAGACGAGTAAAATATCGCGACGGTGGATATGTTTACGCATCATCATGAATTCACATTCAATTTTACGGTAAGATAAACAGTTCATCAGCAGACCATCTGCAACAAAGTGATAATATTTAATTGGCGGCGAACTCGTTTATCAGGTTACAGATGTTACCGCTCACACTCATACTATTTACCTTAACGTCACCTTGACTAATTAACCAAAGCGTAAATATCCCTCTTCATCAGCAACGATGATAATTGTTCTCGTTCAGTAATAGTCAGCAATAATGAGAGAGGGATAAACGGGCCAACCAAGAAAAATCCGTGGACCTTCAGTTGAGCAGTGGCACCGGCAACCGCCACGCCTGCTGGCCAAGCAAGCGCTAACCACTCACGGCAAGGCTCAACGCATCCCATCGCAACATACCTTCCCACTGATCCAGTGTGCTTTGATAGGTATCCGCCGCGTTGTAATGGACCATGGCATGCAGGCGGGCATGATGGCCAAGTCGCTTGACCACGTCGGGCATGGCATTGAGGCTGGCCAGCACCCGCGCCAGATCGCCGGGATCGTTTGGCTGATATTTGCAGCAATTCACGTCATCGGTGAGGTGTCGATCCCACCAGGCGCCATCGGCCGGGATCACTACGCATAATCCTGCCGCCATGGCCTCCAGAATGGAGAGACCAAACGGTTCCTGATGACTGGTGGAGACAAAAATGCCGCATCGAGATCGGATCTCGTCAAGATTGGCGGGGTTGGCATACCAGTGCGTGTCTGGCAGCTGTGGCTGAGGCTGGCTGCAGGGTTGCAGCGTGCCCTTGGGCTGCAGATAGCACACCATCAGCTCGGGGCGAGCGTCAGGGATCAGTTGATGGGCGGCCAGCATGGTCTCCAGCCCCTTCCAGCGCAACAACGAAGCCGCCCACAAAATACGAGGCCCCCCCAGAGTCGCTTTGGGCCAATCAATCTCGCTCAAACCATTGGTAAATGGCTGCCAGTGTGACGGGAACTCGGTCTCGCCAAGCCTGGCCAGCAATGCCGCCAGGGAGCTGCGGGTTGATTCGAGATAAAAGACAAAACTCGCCCGCTGCAGGGCTCTGGCAGAGAGCCCCGAGCACCCCACAGGGCCATGGATCAGCTGAACCACCCGGCACCGCAACCAGCGGGCAGCCCAGTAACAGCAGAGATCCACCCCCGGCCCGGACGCCGCCACCAGGCACTTCACCTGCCCCAGACGCAACACCAGCCAGAGGATCAGCAGGGTCTGCCACCCCTGTTTAAGCAGATAACCGATGCCGGACTCCCGCCCCTTCAATATGTGGGGCAACCAAAGAGGATGATGCTGACAACGGGACCAGGAGTCGGGATCCTGGGTCAACACATGGCATGTGAGCCCGGGCATCCGTTTGGCCAACTCATCGAGCAGCACTTCGGTCGCAACCTTGGAGCCACCGCGAAACGGGATAGGATCCACAACGATGACCTTTCCGAACACCGGCTCAGTTTGCATGCTCATCTTGCTGCTCCCTTACTCTGGCACCTTGCGGCGGCCAAACCCCAGTTGCACTTTTTGCGCCACTCTTGCCATCCCACTCGCCAGCATATTGCGACCTCTGGCAAGGAGGCGTTGCCCCGCCCAATGCATGAGTGGTCGGAAGGGTGTGGGGGCCGTGGCGTGCCAACGACCAGCCAGCGCGGCGTCCCACACCGCCGTGACCCCGTCGACATAGCGCGCCACCGTGAACAACTGTGCGGCACGCAACTGAGCGGCCCGCCCCATTTCACATCGGCGCTGCGGATTGCTCAATTGCCGCCAGTGATCAGCCATCTCGGCCCAATCCCCCGGGGTTGCCAGCAAACCGGTCACCCCCTCTTCCACCACTTCGGGGATGCCGCCCACTCGGTAGGCACTGACCGGGAGCCCCAACATGCCCGCCTCCGCCAACGTCAGACCAAACACCTCCTCACGGGCTCCGGAGACCAGCAGATCCACCCCGCCTCGCAAGATAGCGGCACTGTCCGACCGCTCGCCAAGAAAGTGGACCCGCTCGGCCACACCGAGCTCGACAGCCAACGCCACCAATGCTTCCCGCTCCGGACCGCTGCCAATAATCAGCAACTGAGCCTCCTCCCCCGATGCCATCAGGGCAGCCAGCGAGCGGATCAGCAGATCAATCCCCTTGCGTTTGATCAATGAGCCGACGGTTGCGATGATCATATCCCCCGGGGGCAAGCCCAGCATGCCGACGACCGGCCAGTGAGCACCACCATTCAGGCGAGCGGCATCCACCCCGTTGGGTACCCGGATCAACCGCTCGGCCGCGCAGCCATCCTGGCGCCAACCGGTCAACACCGGCTCGCTCACCCCGATCAGCACGCTTGCCTGATGAACCCGCAGGCTGAATCTGTCTCTTGGCTGGTAACGGGCATGGAGGTGGCACACCAGCGGTACCTGCAACGCCCGACAGACCCCCACCAGCCACTGACAAGGGGCCGCGCTGTTGGCATGCACCAGCCCAATCTGCCGCTCGGTGATGAGCTCTCTGGCTCGCCGGGAGAGGCGCCGATGGGCCGCAAGATCAAAACGTGGCGCCTGCCATCCCAGCAGCAGGCTGAACGGCTCGACCATGGTTTCGACCCCGAGGGTGGTCGCCTCTGCCGCCAGCGTCGGGCTATTGCACCAGAGCAACGGCGTAAACCGGCTGCGATCGAGGTGGGCCAGCAGATCCAGCAGGCAGCGTTCGCTGCCGCGGATCCAGTCCTCTCCGTAGTGAACCAGCAAAACAGGGGTTGCGTTCATCCTCTTGCTCCCTTTGGTGGCACTGCCGGCAACCGGGTTGCCTCCTGATGATCCTCAGAGGTGGCCTTCACCTCTCTGGCCGCCTGCTGCACGTACTTGATGACGGCGACGGCCAGCGCCAATTCCAGATAGATGGGCCAGGTAAAGCCCTGGGTCAGGAAGGATCCCGAAATCACAAACCCCACCATGCTGGCCATCACCCCCTGCATCGCCGTGATCACTGCAGGAGGCATGCCAGCGAGCTGGCAACGCCAGCAACTGCGCAGGGTCACCGTCACCATGCCGATAAACAGCGCCAGCCCGACAAAGCCGGTTTCAGCCAGCACCCCGAACCAGGTGGAGTGCACCGCATGATTGAGTCCATCCCAATGGGGGCTGTAGAAGAAGTAGTTGTAATAGAAATTGGACAAGCCCACCCCTACCAGCGGATGGCCCAGCGCCATCCCCCAGGCTGCTTGCCAAGCGTAGATCCGCCCCATGGCCGAGGCATCGACCCCGCTCTCGGCGGCGCCGCCAGATGCCCGGTCGCTGATCCCGGCAGCGGCAAACAGCACCACCAGCGCGACCATCCCCAGCGAGATCAACAGGGTTTTCGACTTCACCCGCTGCCAGGCAAACAGGCCACCAACGGCGCAGATACCCAGCAGACCACCCCGGCTCTGGGTGGCGATAATGGCGGCCGCAGTCAGCGCAAAGCCAAGCCCCCCCAGCAAACGCCCCCCCACCCCATTGCCCTGATTGAGCAGCAAGCTCAGCGAAAAGCCGGCAGGAAAGAGCAGCACCAGCGCCAGATCGTTGGGATCCCCCAGCACAGAGCCCAGCTCGCGCCCTATGGTCACCCGGGTCCCCTCCACCAGCCCGATCCCGCTCGCCTTGTTGTAGAGGGCCACCAGTGCCACCAGACAGCCCGCTACCACGAAGGTGCGCACCGCCAACGCAAAATCCCCCGGGGTACGCACCAGCCAGGCGGTGGCCAGGGTCATCAGATAGATCTTGCTGTAGCTGCCGGTCCAGGTGGCGATCGCCTCGCCCCGGTTGCTGGCAAACAGCACACCGATGGAGACCATCACAAAGAAAGCCGTCAGCCAGCTCAGCGCTGGACTCCAGTAGGGCTTGATCCGGCCGGTCAGCAAAATGTGCCAGACCAGCGCGCCGATGGCGGCCAGCGAGAAGAGCAGCGGGATCTTGAGGGGATAGAGCTGGGGGAACACCTCATGCAGCCGAAAAAAGGAGAAGGTGACAAATCCCAGCACCATCAAGAAGGGCCAGCGCAGGGCAAACCAGATGGCGGGAATGGCAAGGCCGAGCACCGGCAACAGCAAGGGATGGGGAAGCCGCCACCAAAGCAGGGCCAGCACCAGACAAATGGTGCTTGCCCAGATGGCTGGCGTTAGACGAGCCATGATCCTGCCCACCATTGGCCGAGCCAGACCATGGCCAGCGCCCCGAGGGAACTGGCCCAGAGGGTCGAGAGGCGATACGGCAGCGGCAGCAACCGCTGGCTCACCAGATAAAAGGCGAGCGCCCGCACCAGATAGACCAGCAGCAGGGTCCAGATCACCCCGGCGACCCCGAAGGGGGGGATGGCGAGCAGAAAGCCTGCGACCCCAAGGGCGCTGCAGCCCAGATTGATCACCATCTGGGCGTTGCTCTTCTCGCCGCTAAAGCAGCCGACATTGAGCAAGTCCGAAACATTGCGCACCGCCATACCCAGCACCAGCAGCGGAATATAGGCGATCGCCCCGTGATAGCTCTCCGGGGTCAGCCAGCGAATAAGCAAGGGAGCGGTGAGCCCAACAATCCCCGCGGTGACAAACCCCAGTACCGACCCCATCACGCTGTAGTGGGCATTGAGCCGCAGTCCATCCGGCTCGCGCAGCAGCATGAAACGGCGGGGATACCACCAGAGGGCAAAGGGTTGCAGCAACAACCCCACCGCCAGCGCGAGCTTGCCCGCAACGGCGTAGTAGGCAAGCAGCGCCTCCCCCACCACATCGGCCAGCAACCAGCGATCCAGTCCGCTCAGGGCAAAGCCTGCCAGCCCGCTCACCACCAGGGGCAATCCATAGCGCAGCAGCGGCCGATAGTGTTGCCAGTCAAAGCGGATCCCGCTATCTCGCCACTGCCAGAGACTCAGCAGCAGCGCCAGTGCAACGCAGGTCAGGGTGCCGGAGGCCAGCACCCCGCTCACGCCCCAACCGAGCCAGAGCCACCAGCCGGTCAGCAGGGACTGGATCACCGCCTTGCCTGCGGTCGCCACGAAAAAGAGCCGCGCCTGATTGCGCATCCGCAGCCATGCCAGCGGCACGCCGATCACCCCTTCAAACGGCAGGGCGCAGAGCACCCAGCGCACATCCGCAAGGTGGGTTTCCACCGGCAGCCAGGCTTGCACCAGAGGTGCCAGCAGCCAGAGCAGCACCAGACTGGCCAGGGCGATCAGCCAGACCAGACCAAACATGCGGGCCACCACCTGCTGGCGCTCCTGCTCATCTTTCGCCAATCCGGCAAAGCGGTAGAGGGCATCCACCAGCCCGAAGCCCAAAATAAGGGAACCCAGATTGATGAGGGTCAGCAGCACCTCCAGCTGGCCGTATTCACGAGGGAGCAGCTGATGGGTCAACACCGGCAGCATCAGCAGGGAGATCCCTTTCATCAGGAGCAAGCCACCGGCGTAATAGAGCATGGCAATCTGGTTCACACCAAGTTTCATAGGGCCTCCCAGCCACCCGAAGCATCCCGCTTCGGGTCAGCTACCGCTAATGCAAAGCCCACGCCACTCACTCCCGCCCAGATACGATAGCCCCTCTGTGCGGCTTAACCGGCCTGAACAGGCCCAGAATGAGACTGGCATTTGCGTTTTGCACAACGCTGGCTGCAAATTGCACCGACCAGCGCAATCTGCCCCTCCTCTTAGCCCCATTTGGCCCGTTCTAACTGGGGTCGTCCTGTTGGCCCGATCCCTGCTTTCTGCTTAGCGAGCAACGGACTGCACCAGAGGGAGAGGTCGCCATGAACACCATCAACCTGCACAGGATGAAAAGCTGGGCCAAACAGGGGGATACGCCACTGGCCCGCCGGGTATGGCGACTGGCCAAAAGTGCCCGCCACTGGTCATTCCCCGTGATCCCACCCCTGCATCGGCTGCTTTATCGGCTCTATTTGCTCGGCAGCAACGCGTTGGCGACCCTGACCCGCACCCTCTGGTGGACCCCCTTGTTTCAATCTCGCCTCACGGCCCCCGCCCCACGCCTCTACCTCTATGGCGGCATCCCCTATATCAGCGGTCCGGTCACCATCGAAATTGGTGCCGACTGCCGCCTCAGCGCCGCCATGACCATCAGCGGCCGGGCATCAAGCCAGACACCAAGGCTGGTGATTGGCCGCAATGTCGGGATTGGCTGGCAAACCACCCTGGCGGTGGGCAGCAAGATAGTGCTGGGGGATAACGTCAGAATTGCTGGCCGTGCCTTTCTGGCGGGCTACCCGGGGCACCCAGTCAACGCCCGCGATCGCGCCCGGGGCCTGCCGGATCTCGATGAACAGGTGGGCGCCATTGTGCTGGAGCAGGATGTCTGGCTTGGCACCGGGGTGATGGTGATGGCCGGTGTCACCATAGGCGCCGGTACCATTGTCGCCGCAGGCAGCGTCGTCACCCGGGATCTGCCCGCAGGTGTGCTGGCAGCGGGTGTACCGGCCACCGTACTGCGCCCGTTGCAGCCACAAGATCACAGCGACCCCGCACACGCTTCGGAGACCTTTGCATGAAACCAAACTCACTGCCGCAACTGGTGGTATTGGGAGAGGATTGGGGCCAGCACCCCTCCAGCACCCAACACCTGATCAAGCGTCTGTTGCACGATTATCAAGTGCTCTGGGTCAACTCCATCGGCATGCGTTGCCCCCGCTTTACCCTTCATGATCTCACCCGCATCGTCCGCAAACTGGGGGCGGTGCTGCGCGGCGCGCGCCATGCTGGCGGCCAGTCGGTTGCGCCATCCGAAGCCAGCAGCCCCCGGGTTCTGCCGCCGCTCGCCTTGCCGCTGCCGGGCAGTCGGCTGGCGGGCAAGATCAATGGCCACTGGCTGGCGGCGCAGATCCGGCGTCAGCTGCCCGAGCTGGATCGCCCCTTGCTCTGGATCTCCCTGCCCAGCGCCGTCGATCTGATTGGCAAGCTCGAAGAGCGGGCGGTGATCTACTACTGCGGCGATGACTTCTCGGCGCTGGCAGGGGTGGATCATCAGGCCATTGCCCACTGCGAGGCCCGACTGGTGGAAAAAGCCGATCTCATTCTGGCCGCCAGCCCCGCGCTGGCCAGCCGGTTTCCGCCCCATAAAACCCGGCTCCTCAGCCACGGCGTGGATCTCGAGCTGTTTATGCCCCCCAGAGAGCGCCCGGCGGATCTCCCCTCCGGCCGTCCCATTGCCGGATTTTACGGCAGCCTGAGCGACTGGATTGATATTCCCCTTCTGGCAGAGACGGCTGCCGCCCTGCCCCACTGGGATCTGGTGCTGATTGGCCCGGTCCAGACCGATATCTCCCCCCTCAAGGGGCTCCCCAATATCCATCTGCTGGGGCCCCGTCCCCATCACACGCTGGCGGCCTATGCCCAGCACTGGCAGGTGAGTCTGCTGCCCTTTGTCGACAACGCCCAGATCCGTGCCTGCAATCCGTTGAAATTGCGTGAATATCTGGCCGCAGGGCGACCCATCGTCAGCACCGATTTTCCGGCTCTCGATGGCTATCGGGAGCAGATCCAGCTCCCCCACGATGGGGAGAGCCTGGCCCAGGCCATCAACCGGGCCGCCTTTGATCAATCCAATCCGGGCTGGTTTCAGGAGAGTGGCTGGGAGGGGCTGACCCGCAGCGAAGGGCGCCACACGCGCCAGCAGCAGGTGGCCCTGCAAAGCTGGGATCACAAGGCTGCCGAGCTGAACAACTGGTTGAAGGGGCTGGCCGGATGAGCAGAGGGCTCTGGCTGGTTATCCTGCTCTGCGCCAATGCAGCGATGGCCACCACCCGGCTGGAGGGGCTGACCCCGCTGCCCATGACAGGTAACCAGACACCCCAGCGGCTCGATCTGAGCACCCACAACTGGCCAATAGGCAGCGATGATGAACTGGTGATCGAGGGCCATAACCCCAGCGCCCGCCCGCAAACCCTGATCCTGCGTATCGACGATGAGGCCTCGGTCAACTACCGCAGCCGGGTCAATCTGGAGCGGATTGTCGCCCCCGGCCCCTTCACCCAGCGCTTTGCCTTGAGTGAGTGGCGCACCAGCCAGCCCAGAGCGCTGGCGCTGGACAAACTCACCAAGCTCTATCTCTTTATGGCCGATAACGCCCCCTCAATGACCATTCACCGCTGGTACTGGGAGCCCGGTCTGACTCTGCCTGCGGGCACCATTGCGCTGGATCTGGGGGCGGCGGCTGCGCCCCGCTTTACCGGCTTTGAGCCCCTGAGCCCGGGGGATCCCCGGCTGATTGGCCACCCCACCGCCATCTTGCGCCCCTCCGGCGATGCCCTGGTGCGCGATGGGCTGCGCAATCTGGATGGCGTACGGTTGGAAGTCGCCAAGGGGCGCTACCAGCTCACCCTCTGGCTGGATGACCCCGGCGAGTGGGAGTATCTGCCCCACCCCTTCGAGCGCAGCGTTCTGGTCAATGGCGAGCCCATCTGGGCCGAGCAGTGGCAACCGCAGGAGTGGCTAACGCAGCGCTATCTGGCGGGACAATCCCGCGAGGCACTGCCAAACCCGGATCCCTGGCAGCTGTTCGGGGCACGACAGGGCGGCCACGTTCATGTCACCCTGAACCACCCAGGCGGCCCGCTCACTATCACACTGGTAGGTCACTCACCGGATGCCAAGTACCTGGCGGGACTACTGCTTGCCCCCTATCCGGCCCCCACCAGCAAAGAGGCGCTCCCGAATAGTGGGAAAGATCACGCTGTATTGGCCGACGCTACCGCCATCGTGCTGACCAAGCAGCGCCAGCTGTTTTTGGAGAAGTGGACTCTGGCCCCCTATTCCCCAACCCCAGCCCCTGCTTCGCAGCAACTGAGCCTCACGCCGATTACAGATGCCGCCCCAACCCTGCAGATCGCCCCGCTATCTGCGGCCGATGCGTTGCAGCAGGCTTCACAACCGGTGCTGGCGGCCCGTGGCAGCCAGCTGTTGCTGGAGTTTGCCATACACGCCGCCACCGACGATCCGGCCCCCTTGCTGGTGATCCAGCCCCCCGAACAGGCAGGATCACCGCTGGCGCTGATCCCCTATTACGGCAAGTGGCATCTGGTTCGCCCGCAGGCGAGCGGCACCCTGTTGGCCCCCTCGGATCAGGAGCTGGTCGAGGGGATCGCCGGGCTCACCCTACTGGCAGGGGTGCCACGGCGTCTGGTGCTGCAAATGACCGTCCCCAGAGACGCCCCGGCGGGACGCTATCTGGGCAATATTCAGCTGCTCAGCCAACAGCAACTGGTGCAGCTGCCACTGACTATCGAGGTGCTGCCGTTGACCCTGTCCGCGGCCAGCAAGCCGGTCGGCATCTATGTCGAAGCCCCCCCCTATCTGAACTGGCTAAGCCCAAACCCCGAGGCGCTAAAAGAGCAGATCGCCACGGCCAGTCGCTGCGATCTGGAGCGGCTCGCCAAGCTGGGGATCAGCGGCCTCTCGCCCGCCCTGCCACAAGATGAAGCAGGGATGCGGGAGATCATGGGAGAAGCGGCCGGGCTCGGCTTTGTGCCCCCCCTGCTGGCCTATACCCCGCTCAAACGCTGGGGGGGCGACCCTGCCAGCCAGCTTGATCAGTGGCAAGCGCGGCAACAGGGGCTGACCGCCAGCGGCTTGCCCCCGCTTGCATGGAGCCTCTTTGATGAGCCCGATCTTGCCACCCTGCCCGCCATCACCACCTTGGCGCGGGAGATGAAACGGCGGGATCCGGCGGTGATCCGCGCAGGCCACTTCAATCATCCGGGTCAGGTTGGTCTGCTGGCAGAGGTGGAGATTGCCCTGATCAACGCAGGCTTTGGCGCCGACAAGGCCGATGTGGCGCGGGTGCGCCAGCACAAGGTCACCCCCTGGTTTTACAATCTGGGCACCCCGAGAGCCGCCGGGTTCTATCTGTGGCAGAGCGGCGCCGAGGGCTATTTGCAGTGGCATGGCCGCATGCCCACCGCCCTGCCCTATGACCCCACCGATGGGCGGGAGAGCGACTTTATGCTGCTCGGCCCGCAAGCCTGCGAGGCGCACCGCCTCTCTCACGATCTGTTACTGTTGCAGCAAGCCATCGAAGATCTGCGCTGGCTCGCCTGGCTGGAGCAGGAGGCCCGCTATCAAGTAGAGGCCGCCCTGCTGCTGGAGCGCCTGCGGGATCAGATGCCGACCCGCTGGCAGGTGGCAGAGCAACTGCCCTCTGCCGCCTGGATCCAGTGGCGCCGCGAGATTGAACAACTGGCCAAGGGATTGAAAACATTGCAAACTGGTGCCAACTCATCCTCCTGAAGTGACTGCGTATGGCCAACCAGATTCCCCGCTCCACAGCAAAAGACAGCGCCCTGCCCCGCCTGTTGCCTCTGATGCTGCCGCTGCTGATCCTCACCGGTTGCGCCCGTCAGGAACCGGTCAATGAGACCCTGCCGATCCTCAACCAGTTGCGGGAACAACAGCTGGCCGAACAGCCCCAACTGCAACTGCAGTACCAGCAAGCGGAGACACAACTGCCAGCGGATCAGGAGCAGCAGCTGCATCAGTTTTTGGGACGCAAGGATCCGGCCCGGATTGCGTTGATAAGCGGCCCCGGGTTGCAAACCGACATGCTGGAGAGTGCGCGGATAGCGAGCGTGCGGCTGACTGCCCTCACCCGCTTGCTGGGAGCTCGCGCCATTGAACTGGAGCCCCGCTATGACCCCATGCTGGCCCCCAATACCTTGCTGATCCGCATTCTGCCAAACGGTGAACCGGGGTCGGTCACCCCAGCGGCGGCGCAATAAGGTCAATGCAAGAAGTCGGCAAGGCCACCCGATAGAGGGGATAAGGGGCCAGCCCCCACAATTTGCGCCAACCCTGGGTCAGACGGTACGAGAGCAGCGGCGGACTCTGGTGTAGCTCGCCTAAAAACATCACCCCTTGGCTCATCCCTTCACCCGCCAGCGTCACTGACATCGCCTCGCTATCAGGCGCCACCAGCATGGACTGCAGCAGGCCGTCACAGCGGGGATGGGCCAGCTGATAGCTGACATAGGTGCCGCCCAATACCGGCGTAGCCACCCGCAAGCGCCAGCCCATCTGGACCAGCTCCAGCAGCATCGGCTTGGCTCCCTCGTTAACTGCCCGGTTCTGATAACGCCAGCCCATGGCGGCAGCACTGAGCAGCGCCACCAGCAACAGCAACAGATATCCCCTAGATAGATGCATCACGGCGTCCCCGGATAAAGAGGATGGTCATCACCAGCAACATGATGGCCCACTGGTAGAGCTGGGCCAGCGAGCCGGTATGGAGCCAGCCGTACCAGCGCAGATCCAGACTCATCAGCACCAACCGCAGCTGATTGGCCCCGATATAGAGCAGGCAAACCAGCAGCAACATGGGCCACTGCCGGTAGAGGGGCCGATCCGGCGCCAGCCAGCAGCAGGAGACCAGCCAGGAGAGCACCACCAGATAGAGTTGAGAAAACGAGGAGCACCCCTTGAGCACAATCAGCGCATGGCCCCCCAACCGCTCGATGCGATTGCCATCAAGGCGAGTCTCCCAGCCCAGCAGTTGCAACCACTGGCCCACCCCCCAGGCATCGAGCGCCAGCACAGGGCCGGAGAGCAGGGCAAACACCTGCTGCCCCCACAACACCGCCACGGTAAAGGCGAGCACAATCTGCAACACCGCCCGCTCATCGCCACTCTGATGACGGCGCCATAGCGAGGCCACCAGCAACAGACAAGCCAGCGCCTTGCAACTGGCGCTGGGGATCAGGATCAGCAGGATAAAGAGGGCGAGCGCCAGTGGATGCGGGCGCCAGCTCGGTGCAACCCGCGATGCAATTTGCCACCAGATAGCAATCAGCAACACCACCAGCAGGTTGAAGTGGCCCATATTGAGCCACACCATGCCCCACTGATTGGCCAAACCAAGTAGCAGCCAGTTGGGTGCCCACTGCCAGGGACGGATCTCCATCGCAACTCCTGCCGGTTATCAGCGCTTTTGACCGCTGTCGCAAGTTCCATGCCTGCCCGACCTCACCCGGACCAAGCCAAGTCAGAGGATGCAACAAAGCTGGCACGCTTTATTCATTCCCCCTGCTGGCACTAGCGCCAGGGAGAAGGAGTGAGCAATGAAACTCAAACCGTTGGCAGGGCTGCTGGGGATGTTGTTGGTAACCTCCCCCGCATACGCCTTGACCGAAGTCGATACCGAACTGCAACTGCTGATGGATGTGTCAGGCAGCGTCAGTTCATCGGAATTCAATCTGCAATTACAGGGGTATGTGGACGCCTTTTACAGTCAGGATGTACAAAGCGCCATCCTCGACACCAGTGGCGGCAAACTCGGCTCCATCGCCGTACAGATGATCATGTGGAGCAGCAGCAACCAGCAAAGTCTGATGACCGACTGGTTCCACCTCTACGACATGACCTCCATCAACAACTTCGCCGCCACTCTGGATGCCCTGGTACGCCCCTATGCGGGGATGACGGCCCCCGGTTCGGCCATGGCCTTTGGTGCCCAGCAGTTTGATACCAACAACTTCACCGCCGCCCGCCAGGTGATGGATGTGTCGGGTGACGGTATCCAGAACAACGGGCTGGATACCTCTACCGTGCGGGATCAACTGCTCGCCTCCGGCATCGATACCATCAACGGCATCACCATAGGTCAGGACTATGCCGATGGGGTACTGCAAGAGTGGTATGTGGAGAACGTGGCGGGCGGTCAGGATGCATTTGTCATCAATGCCACCACCTTCGCCGACTTTGGCAATGCGCTGGAGCTCAAACTGGCGGCCGAAATTGAGGGGGGCATTATTCCGGAAGGGGCACTGGCCGCCCCCATCGAGGAGATCCCGCTGGCCGCCCAGTTGCTGCTCGGTATGCCGCTACTGCTGGCCTGGCGCTATCAACGCCGTAATCAGGGACGCCTGCAGCCCGCCAACGGGCAACTGGCACCCGCCATCGGCTGATTTATCCCCCCGTGTGTTGCGATTAGGGAGCTATGGCTCCCTGATTTTTGCAGCAGCTCTGATACCTCAGAACATGGGGCTGGAAACGTAGTCTTAGTTCTTGCGTTTGATCGTAAATTCGCCATCAGCGGCCGCTTTAAACAATATAACTTGGTTGCTACCTTCTTTACGCTCAACAAGCCAAGCTCCATTTAAATCAGAACCTCTTACTACTGATATATACCTAGTCATCATATCCTGTATAGCTAAGATCTCATTTGGTATATCTTTCGCTATATTTTCATAACCTTTATCATTACCCCATGGATTATCCGCATGCAAAAACTTCCCTAGACGATCATATAGTTTTTCAAAAGATGCCTGAGGAAATTTATTTATCCGCTGATCTAAATGATAACTTCCATCCGCTTGCAGCTTAGGCGCTTCATAAGGGATAGGATAAAAATCAGGGTTGATTTTCCCTAAAGCCTGAAGGATTCGCTTACCGTGATAATCATTTTCAAAGCTGCCTCTACTTGCTTCCTCTCTAAACCTTTTATATTGTTCTACATTTGGGGCGATATTTGAAAAAACTATACATTCAAGAGCCTTCCTAAGTTGTAAAATAGCAGACTCCAAGTCAAATAAATGACCACCATCATTATAATGATTCAAGTAAATTAACGAAGCATCTAGCCTAAGTAAAGATTCTGAAATTTTATCTTGAAATATTTTCTCAGGGTTCACTTAGATCTCCTAAAGATATAAAAATCAGAACTGTAGGTTCGATTAGCGAAGCCTAGTGAGACGTTCGCAGCCTTTCTACAATATATTTATTTAACTCACTCTCATCTTGCCACTTCTTCCATCCCAAAAACGCACTCTCGAACTAACACCGGTCTGGACGTACTTGTAACATTGGCGGAGAGTGTCACTGCGGACCCCGATTACGACTATAGGCTAATCGAACCTATGAGCTGATGCCGCCGAAAACCACCTTAAATATGTAATGTAATGCATAGTGAGAATACTATGCATTACAAATTATTCATTATTTGATTTTTATATATCTATTTCCCAATGCTTTTGATCAAATCAGCTACTACTTTAGTTGGGATTGGGTTTTCAACAGGTGTAACACGACTATCAAAGATAGACGATTCACCTTTTTTCAAAATGAAATTCCTTTCTGTTGAAGACAAACTACTTAATACATTAGCTAAATTTTCTTCACTATTCCAGTTTAAAGACATAACTAGAGCATCTCTCTTTGATTCATGATTTGTAATCTCATTGTTAATATAAAGAATATTGCTCAGCGTAGCTTTATATAAATTTAGAAAAAAGATGGAAACACCTTGAACTAACAACACTAAAAATAGCCTAGAAGTATAATAAAATATTGTATCAATTTGAGAATTCGTCTCTGGTGCTTGAGTATTCATTAGCAAAAAGACTAAAAGCATGATTGCTCCAATGGTAGAAGCAATACCATATATAAGATTCACCGAAGCTTTCTTTTTAAGATCTTCATTGTATGCTTCGAGTCGAGAGATTGTACTGTTAAGTAACCTCTCTGCTTTGCTAGCCAACTTGTCTCGATACACTGTATTTCCATACTTACTTTCGATCATTTCCAATAAGCTGGAATTCAGTTGAGACTCAACAGTCTGACTTATAGTAGAAATAACTTGCTGCCGCTCTTGCTCTGAAAGGGCACTTTCAAGCTTTCCTTTTTCAATAGCAGTATGTAAAGAGTCTAATAACTTGACAATCTCTTTTTTCTCATCAAGATCGAACTGTTGTTCCTTGTTGCTTACCTTTCTTTTACGTAATCCTCGTGGGTTGAACCCAACCATAAATAAATAAGAAACAAACACTGTTGCAAAAAGCAAAAGGAATCCAGATATAACTTTTATATTATCAATCACCTCTTTTTTGACCGCATTAGAAGCATACGGATCAGAATAACGATAACTGAATGTTGACGCCACTATCTCCGCTTGAACCCAAAAAAATATGCCCAACATAATAGTAAGCACCGTCAATACAGCTAAAAAACTTTGCAGAGCATCACTTTTTTCTCTTTTTTTCTGATTTACCTTCAAGCGTTCAAGTGCTATATCCTCTGCACTTGCAGAAACTTGCTCGTTCATTTTTTTCCTTTCTTATTAATTGAATCAAAAAAAATACATAACAATCATTGAAGAGAAGGTGCAATTAATATGTTAGCAACACCTTAAATCCAACTCCGTCCTACAAAATGTCACTACAACCTATAAATCATTTTAAAGTCATTATATGACCAACCAGCATCCGACTTATAAGCCTATTATCAATAGCCTTGCGCCGGCTCCACTTGTACCACTGGGTAAAACTACCGTCAAGAAACGCAAACAGAAAATGAAGCCTATCTCCTCTTTTATGGGCCTGCCGCGATGTTTACTCCGCTATCTGCACGATATAAAAAAGGCCTTATCACAAGGCCTTTTCAGAAATATTCAGATTCCGGTTGATAGCCCGTTTTTACGGCAATCAACCCGGTTCCGGTGACAAGGGAAATACCTGCCCATCCAGCGCATGATCACTATGGGATGGATAGTCCGGCACTGGCTCGCAGTAGGGAATCCGGCTTAGCACCGGTGCCTTGACCAGGGCGGCCAGTTGATCGGAGCGGCGCAGGCTGGCATCCGCCAGTTCGGCCACCAGCGCCAGACCGCAGCCGAGCCCCAACCCGCCAACAATGCCCGCCAGCAGAAACAGCCAGAGAGGGTAGTTGCTCGGTTTGCTGGGGGCAAAGGGTTTGTCGATCACCTTGATCCGCTCTCCCTGCTCGAAATTGCCCAGATCGCCGGTTACCTTGGCTTTCTCATAGCGCAGCAGCAAATCCTGATAGAGAGTGCGTTTGACCGCCAGATCCCGCTCCAGCTCTGCGAGTTGGCGCTCGGTATCCCCCTGGGAGTCGACCACCTTGTCCAACCCATCCAGCTGACTCTTCAAGCCAGCGGCGTTTTGCTCCGCCTCCGTCAGCTGCGTCTGGGCCAGTTGCCACTCGGGCCCGCGGGCCATATCCGGTTGAGATTTGAGCTGCTCGAACTCCTGCTGCAACTGGTCAATCTGATAGCGCAGACTCTGCACCTTGCTGTGCTCGTCGCTGTAGCGGGCCCGCAGCAACACCAGCTCGGTGCGCATCAGCTGCAGCTTCTCATCCAATTGGCGGGCCAGCTGGCTCTCCTGCCCCAACGATAGCTGATCGACCCGGGCCTTGGCCTGCTGCAGGGTGATCAGGCTCTCGGCATAACGCTCCTGCAAGCCATAGAGACGGGCGACGTTGGTACTCTGCTGCTGGGGCAAGGCGCTGGCATGCTCCCGTTTGAAGTCGGCGAGCAGCTGCTCAGCCGCTTGCAGTTCGCTGCGGCGGCTGTCGAGCTGGCTTTGCAGGAAACGTTCGGACGATTCCGCCGACTGGCGCCCCTTGCTGAGCAGGTTGAAGAAAAAGCGCCGCGAAATGGCTTCGAGCAAACCGGCGCTGTTGGCCGCCGAATCCGCTTTTACCTTTATCTCGATCACCTCATCGCCGATCAGCCGCAGCGAGACGGCACTCGAGAGCCAATCCATGATGGCATCGCGCTGGGCAGGCGGGGTCTCGTCATTGACCAGACCGCGATCCCGCGCTACCCCATCCAGCACATAACGGCTGCGCAGCAGGGCTTCGAGCACCGCAAAGCGATCCTTGAGACTCTCCTGAGTGATCAGATCCTTGAGGGTCGGGGTCTGGTTGGCATCTTGCGGCACCATAAAGGTGGTGCGGCTCTCATACTCCTTGGGGGTGAGCAGGCCGACCGTCACGCCCACCAGCGGCATCACCAGTACCGGGATCACCAGCAGATAGCGACGGCGCCAGGCGGCAAAGAGAATGATGTAGAGGTTGTAATAGAACTGGACAGGCATGGCATCACTCCCTGAGAAAAGCCCTCCCCCCGCACGATGCAAAGGCAGTGCCACCAGAGGAGCTGATCGCTTCTGTGGGCAGATCGCAAGAGTGGTACAAGATTCGCATTCTCCCGCTATCCGGGGTGTCACCCCTTCCCTTGCCGGAGCGCGAACCATGTTGTCATCAACCCCGTCGCACAGACCCCATCCTCGCAGAAGCTCCATCGTACAAATCGTGCAGCACCTGCAGCCCGGCGGGCTGGAGACCATGGTGCTCAACCTCACTCAGGCGAGCCCCGCCGAGCAGCCGGTGCATATCATCTCCCTCGAAGGGCGCAAAGAGGATGTGCTAAGAGCGTGGCCAGCCCTGCATCCCTTTGCTGGCAATATTCACTGTCTGGAAAAGCCCGCGGGCTGGTCGCTGGCGACCCTCTGGCGGCTCACCCGGCTGCTGCGCCAACTCAAGCCCGTCGCGGTACATACCCACCATCTGGGGCCCATGCTCTATGGCGGGCTGGCCAGTCGGCTGGCCCGGGTGCCCACCCTGGTACACACAGAGCACGATGCCTGGTATCTCGATGATCCCCATCAGCGCACGCTGGCCCTGTGGGGGCTGCGCGCCTTCAAGCCCATTCTGGTGGCCGATGCCACGCCGGTGGCCAACCAGCTGCTGGCCAAGCTGGGACAGTTGTCGCCAACCGTGATCCCCAACGGCATCGATGAGCTGCGCTTTGCCCCGGGCGCCGCCGCCCTCGCCCGTCAGGAGATGGGGCTGCCGCAAGGGGTCAAGTTGATTGGCTGCGCCGCCCGCCTTGAGTCGGTCAAGGGTCACACCTTGCTGCTGGAGGCGGTCCGCACCCTGCCACAGGAGGTGCATCTTGCGTTGGCAGGGGTCGGCAGTTTGCAAAATGCGTTGCAACAACAGTGTCAGCAACTGGGGATCGCCCATCGGGTCCATTTTCTGGGGCTGGTCGAAAACATGCCACGCTTCTATCAGGGGCTGGATCTCTTCTGCCTCCCCTCGCTGGCGGAGGGGATGCCGCTCTGCGTGCTGGAAGCACAGGCCTGCGGGGTGCCGGTGGTGATGAGCGACGTGGGGGCGGCCAGAGAGATCGTCTGCCAGGCCAGCGGCCATATCCTGTCGGAGCGGGATCCCGGCCGCCTTGCCCAGCTTCTGGCACAAGGGTTGCTGCAGTGCCATAGCCTGCGTGCCGTCACCCGAGAGTTTGTGTGCCAGCAAAGCTGCTTGAGCCGGATGGCTCAGGCCTATCAGCAGCTTTACAGCCGCTGATCAAGTGACCCGATGACCAGAGGAGCATCCCATGGAATGGATCATGATCGTGTTCTGGCTGTGCGCTGTACTGGTGGTCTACCACCATGTGGGCTATCCCCTGCTGCTCAAATTCGGTGGTCGGCAGGCGCGCAAGGTAGCCAATCCGCCCCGCCCCCTGGATCGGGGATTCAAAACAGACGCCACCGATGAGGCGCTGCCGACCATCACTTTGCTGATGCCGGTCTACAACGAGGCGGCAACCATCGCGGCCAAGCTGCAAAACCTCGCCAGCCTCGATTACCCCGCCGACAAGCTGTGGGTGCATGTGCATTTCGACGGCTGCAGCGACAACAGCTACCCCATTGCGCTAAGCCAGCTCGGTGATCCCGCCCTGCAGCAGTTGCAGATCAGGCTGTTTGATCACCCCCGCAATCGCGGCAAGGTCGCCGTGCTCAACGAGGCCATGACCCGGGTGCACAGCGATCTGGTGGCCCTCACCGATGTCTCGGCCCTGCTGCCCATCGACAGCTTGCTGCTGGCGGTCGCCCATTTTGCCGATCCCAAGGTAGGGGTGGTCGGGGAAGCATACCGCTTCTGGCAACCGGGCTCACAGGGCGAGGAGAGTTACTGGCACTATCAAAGCCAGATCAAGCTCTGCGAGTCGGCCCTTGGCGGCATGCTGGGGGCCCACGGGGCCTTTTACATGATGCGCCGGGAGTGCCTCACCCCGCTGGCCGCCGATACCATCAACGACGATTTCATCCTGCCGATGCAGGCCATCGCCAAAGGGTATCGGGCGGTCTATGACAATCGCTGCGCCGCACTGGAGCTGGAAGTTTCCGATGCCGTGCTGGAGGCGACACGGCGCCAGCGGATCGGGGCCGGCAACACCCAGCAGCTGCTGCGGTTGCTGCCCCTGCTGCACCCCAAGTTCGGCTGGGTTGCCTTCAACTTTGCCAGTGGCAAGGGGCTGCGGGTGCTGATGCCGCTCTGCCTGACCCTGCTGTGGCTCTGCGCCATCCCGCTGGCCACCCAATCCCTGCTATTTCAGCTGTTGCTGGGGCTGCAACTGCTGGGGTATCTGCTGGTCATCCTGATCCAGCTGACCCCTGTGCACCCCTGGCCCAATCTGTTTCGCAAGATCCACTATCTGGTGCTCGGACACTGGTACAACGGCATGGGCACCCTGCGCTACTGCCTGCGCGCCCCCATACGTTTCATGTCACAGGAGAAAGCCGTATGACACACCCCATTCCAAGATTGACCCTGGTGGTCAAACGCAGCATGGATCTGCTCGGTGCCACTCTTGGCCTGCTGTTGACGCTGCCGTTGTGGCCGCTGATCATGCTGGCCATCCGGCTCGATAGCCCGGGGCCGGTGTTCTTTCGTCAGCTGCGGATCGGGCGCAGCCACGCCACCCATACCGAGCTCTTTTTCATGATCAAGTTTCGCACCATGCGCGCCGACGCCGAGGCGGCTACCGGGCCGGTCTGGTGTGGCAAGGGGGACAGCCGGATCACCCGCAGCGGCGACTTCCTGCGCAAAACCCGGCTCGATGAGCTACCGCAGTTTATCAATGTGCTCAAGGGGGAGATGTCGCTGATCGGCCCCCGCCCGGAGCGACCCGGGATCGCCAACCGGCTGGAAGATGCGGTGCCGTACTTTATCGAACGCACCTATGAAGTGGCCCCCGGCATTACCGGTCTGGCGCAGGTCAATCAGGGTTACGACGAGTCGCTGGATGATGTGCGCAGCAAGCTGGCGTTCGATCTGGCCTACTCGGTTGCCCTGCTCCACCCCTGGCGCTGGCTGGTGCAGGATATGCATATCATCGGCAAGACGATTGCCATCATGGTCGGCAAGAAGGGGCGCTAATTCCGCCGCGCCGACCTCAACCATATCTCAACGCCCATCAGGCCATTGCCACTGCAATGGCCTTTTTTATGGCGCATCTTTGTGGCACGTCCGCAGTGATCACTGAGAAGTCAGCGATCTGATCGCCATCATCTGGCCCCATCCATCCACAGGCCGGATGTCCGCTTGACCAACCGCAGAAACCCGAGCGTTGCGTGATCACAGAAGCAATCCGCCCCCTGCAACCCCTAACACCGGCACATAAAAAAACGAGTGGCCAGCGGCCACTCGTTTTGACAGGTTTCTCCGTGATTCAGGCGCCGTAGACGGCCAGAATATCGGTCACTCTGTTGCTCACGCTGTATCCGCGGGCGATGGTGTTGCGGGCCGCCTGACTCATTTTGCTGCGCACCACCCCATCGCTGCGCAGCCAGTAGTTGACCAGCTCCGCCATATCCCGCACATGGCCGGGCTCCACCAGCCAGCCATTGGATTTATGGTCGATCAGATTGACCAGGCCCCCCACCGCAAAGGTACAGACCGGTATGCCGTGAGCCATCGCCTCCAGGGCCACCAGCGGCAACCCTTCAAAGCGGGAGGTGATGCAGAGCAGGTCGATGTTGTGCCACTCATTGGCCATGTTCTGGAAACCATGAAGCTGGACGCGATCACCATACTGCTGCAACAAGGCACTTTTCATGGGGCCATCCCCGTAGAGATGAAACGCCCCATCCGGGCAGAAGGCGGCCAGCTGGCAGAATGCCTCCGGCCCCTTTTCCGGCGAGAGGCGGCCGACAAAGGCAATCCGGTTGCCAGTTACCGTAGCCGGCGTCGCAGGCATGGGGACGAAGTTGCTGATCACCGTGCTCGGCACAGGCAATTTGCGAGCGATGGGCTCGCTTACTGCAATACACTTCGCAAAACGCGCTGTAATGCGATCCAGCCAGCTGTAAAACTTCAGCAATCCCTCCCCGTCATCCCCACTGTGAAAGGTCGAGACCACCGATTTACCGGTGAACCTGGCTGTCAGCCGCCCCAGCACCCCGGCCTTGTAGCCGTGGGTATGGATCAGCACAGAAGCAGGCTGGCGGGCCAGACGGCGCATAAAATCGCGGCTGTTTTGGCACACCTCGTAGGGCAAGCCCTGTTGTTTGAGCAGGGTCGTAAAGGGGGTCATGCCGTGGTTGCTCACCAGCACTATGGTGGGGCGAAATCCCCTGGCCAGCAGATCGTTGGCCAAGTGGATAATGTGAACTTCTATTCCACCGACCTGACGTGCATCGATGGCCAGCCAGATCTGCTGCATGGGTAACATAAGGCCCTCCTCCCGTGGCTCCATGCCACCTGAAATGAGGCGTTGCATAGAGCGGGCCAGTCAGGCAAAGAGGGGCTGGATCAGGCGCCGGGACAGGCGACCAGCAAGAGGGTCATGTCATCGAGGGCGGCATCATTGATGCGCTCATCAAACCAGCGGGCGATGCGATGAGCCAGTTGCTCAAGACCGGGCCCCGAAGTCAGGCAGATCTCTTTTAGCTGCGACTCCCAGCGCTGGCGCTCTGCGGCATCACGGCTATCAAGCAGGCCGTCGGTCCAGAACAGCAGGATCTCGCCGGGCTTGAGCTGACGCTCATTGGTCACGAAGTGGGGATCCGGGCGCAAACCGGGCAAGGGGCCGGTCACGCCGACCTGACGGATGGTGCCGGGCCCAACCAGCCAGGGCGCCGGGTGGCCCGCGCTGGCCCACTGCACCCGCCCCTCGTTGCCGAGTTCAATGCAGAGGGTGGTGAGCAGGGTAGCCCCAAGGAGCGGATCACTGTGAACCGCATTGGACAAGATGGTCAGCAAACGGGCGGGGGCGCGCTCCAGATCGTGCGCCGTCAGCAAACCGCGCAGATAACCGGCATAGGCATGGGCAAAGAACTTGGCTTCTGCATCGTGACCCATCACATCCCCGAGCCACAGCACCCGATCCTTGACCAGCAGAAAGTCCCCGCCCCCCACGGTGGCCGCGCGGGTTTGCAACGCCAGCTGGTATCCCCCTATGGAGGTGGCGGGCAATAACGGGCGCAGCGCCGAGGTCATGCGCTGATCCAGCTGTTCGCCCCATTGCGACTTGAGCTGCTGCGAGCGTTGCAGCACCCGCGAAACCGCCAGCAACAGGTCCTGCTTGGTGATGGGCTTGACCAGAAAGTCATCGATCCCCAGCGCCCCCGCCCGACTCTGGGTCCACTGATCCTGATGACCGGTCAGGAAGATAAAGGGCACCCCCTTCATCTTGGGATCCTTCATCAACTGCTGGCGCAGCCCAAAGCCATCGATCCCCTCCATCTCGATATCGGAGAGCACCAGCGCGGGGGGCTGCTTTCCAAGCGCCAGCAGGGCGGCATGGGAGTCGGCATAACTTTCAACCCGGTAGTGCTCATGGAGATAGGCGGTGAGCAGGGCACGCATCACCTTGTCATCGTCGATCACCGCGAGCACCGGCAGTTGGTTGACCGGGCCCTGCTGGCGAAGAGTCACGCGATTGCGCTCACCGTCGCGAGAGAAGTGCACCTCGGCAAACAGCTGGTGCACCAGCGCCAGCCCGTATCCCCCCTCCTGCAGCTCATCGGGTAACGGCGCGCTGGCAAGACCGGGTTGCGGGCCGCCATCATCCTCCAGTATCAGACTCAAGCCCGTTTCATCTTCTTTCAGCGTGAGCCAGAGCCGGGTCGCAGGAGGAGCTGTGTGTTTGACGCTATTGGTGGCCAGCTCACTGAAACAGAGCAGCCAGTTGGCTTGATCCTTTGGGGAGACCTGAAACAGGGAGAGTCCCTGTGCCAGCCGGTTGCGCAGTTCGCGCACCGCCTGCAGGGTTGCCGGAGCAGATCGCAACCAGTCATCCATATCGGGCCTCCATCAGCGAGCGATCAGATCCGGAAATTGAGCAAGGCGCTGCGCCGACACCAGCGCTTGAGCCATTCGGTCACCCGGTTACTGGGCAGCCGGTTGAGTTCGCGCAGGATCTCGCTGGCCAGCCCCGGGTTGAGTTTGTCGTTATAGACAGCGCCAACCAGATTGGCCTCGGCACGGGTCAGTTTATCCACCGCACTTTGTACCACGGTCGTCGGGGTCACCCCGGCCAATACCACCAGCAGCGCCCCTTCACAGGCCCCACACACCTGATCGGCCGGAATATTGCCCCGATTGAGGGCGGTGAGCGGCGAGGTATCGAAGATCACCACATCGTAATGCTCCAGCCAGCGAACCAGCAGCTGACGCAAGGTATCCTTGTTGCGAAAGGCCATCAGATCCTTGCCCGGCGCCGGGAGCAAGGACAAGGAGCGGCCAGTGGCCACAGGCTCGGGCACATCATTGGGACCCCAGGCAACCGCCGTGGCGCGGCCGGGGTGATAGAGATTGAGATCCACCAGCAGGGTGCGCAGCCCATCCGCCTCCGAGCGCCTTGCCAGCGCATCGCAGATGGAGCTCACCCCCTCTCCCCCTTCTGACGAGGTGACCGCCAGCGAGCGGATCCCCCGGGCGACCGTCGCCGCGTAGAGGGATTCGAGCTCCAGATATTGAATGGGGATGCTCATATCAAAGCGTCCCGACCAGGGCCACCACCGAAATCGTGGTCAAAATGTCGCGCATGCCATCCATGAAAATGGCCCAGTTGCTGCTCTTGCTGTCAGGGATAAAGACGGTGTCCCCTGCGCGCAGCACCGGTAACTGGCTAAAGTCGGGCTCTTTGGCAAAGCCGTCGAGATCGAAGCTGCGGGCCTGATCCCCCTGACCACTGGTGGCCATGTTGATCACCACAATCTTCTTGATATAGGCGCTGCTGGTCGGGCCCCCTGCCTCGGCCAGCAGATCCAACAGGGTCATGGAGGAGTCAAAGCGGTAGCGACCGGGACGGGCTATCGCTCCCAGCACCCGAATGGTGTTCTCCTTCGGCTCGTCGAGCCAGGGACGATTCTTCTCCGGCAGGTAGATGGAGTCGCCGGGCAGCACCTTGGGCAGCAAGGTTTCATCGCCGGTTTCAAAGTAGAGAGCAAGGTCGAGCTTGCTGACCCGCGCCGTGCTGCCACTGCGATGGGCGATACGCACATTGCGCAGATCCGCCGCCGCAGTCGGACCATCGGCGGCAGACAGGATGTCGATAAAGCCCATCTGCTCATTGAAGGCATAGCGACCGGGGGCTCCGACCTGACCGAAGATATAGATGGAACTGTCCGGTGACTGGCGCACCCACTGGGACTTGTTGTCACTGGGATCGGTGGGCAGCTCGGGGATCATGATGGTGAATCCGGCCCGGATCTTCGGCAGGCTGGCCAGCGCCCCGCCCTGATGAAGGAACTTGTCGAGATCAAACAGGGTCGGCGTGGCCTGCCCCCCTTCGGCGGTCAGGATCTGCACCTTGGCGATATCGGCCCGCTCGTTGGGTCCTCCGGCGTGGGCGATCAGATCCAGCAACGACATCTCGTCAGACCATTCATAGCGGCCCGGGATCCGCACCGCCCCCATCACCATCACCGCCCGTCCGGGTGCCACTTTCAACCAGGACTTCTCGTTGATATCGGTCTTTTCCGGCACAAAAATGGCATCACCGGGTTTGACTTGGGGAAGCGCCTTTTGCATCCCTTCGGTATAGGCCTGCAAGTCGATGGGTTCGATCGTGCCATCGGTGCGCAGCAAACGGATCTGGCGACTCTCGGCATAGCGGGTCGGGCCGCCGGCATTGGCCAGAATATCGAGGAAGGAGTCCCCTTCCCGCCCCTCATAGGCGCCGGGTTTGAACACCTCGCCCATGATGTAGATGGTGCGCGCTCCCCGTTTTATCTGCTCTTCATCCTTGGGCACGAAGATGGTGGCGCCCGGCGCCAGATTAGGGAGCAGCTTGTTGTTGCCGGAGTCGAGATAGGCTTTGAGATCGAACAGTTCGGGGGCATCACCATTGATCACCCGGATCCGCTCCACCCCGGCAAAGCGGGTCACCCCACCGGCTCGCATCAGCAGATCCACGATAGAGTTGCCGCTCTTGAAACTGAAGGCGCCGGGGCTGTTGACCTCGCCAAATACCTTGATCGCCTTGCCGGTATCGCCATCCCCACCTGCCGCCAGGGTCGCCGCATCAAAATCGATCTGCACGTTGCCGATCAAAGGCGATGCGGGCACGAACACCACATCGAGGGATTGCAATGGCGGCAACACGCTGGCATCGCCGGTATCGAGATAACGCTTGTAGTCGAAGCTAGAGACCGTGCTGCCACGCCGCACCTGCATATTGTTGAGCTGGGCACCAGGCACCAGACCGCCAGCGGCATCGAGGGCCATCTGCACGTTGCCATCGGGCGCCAGATCATAACTGCCGGGTTTTTTGACATAGCCCATCACGCTGATCAGCAGCCGCTTTTCCAGCAAGGTGACGGTCAATTGAGAGAGGTTGTTGTAAACAGGTTTGAGGGCGGTACGGATCAGTTCATCCGCCTGTGGCAGGGTCTTCCCCCCCACCACGACATTGCCAACTTCAGGCAGTGCAATCTCTCCCTGCTTGTTGATCTGGAAAGGTTGGTCAAAAGCAGGCTCACCGGGTTGCACTATGGCCAACCGATCACCGGGAGCCAACAAGGTGGAAGCCAGTAACGGGCAGGTGAACAACAGCAAGAGAACACAGATCAATCCTTCGAGAGAGCCCCGTTTCATAGACATCCTTTTCGTCTGTTACGTCTGCCCCCATTGGCGTAAGGGGTGCCCTGACCAATCAGCACGACAGCCATCCGCTGTTGTCTGTTGCAGCCGCAAACGTACTTGTTGTAGTGATTGTGCCAACACGGTCTGACGCCAGGCTACATCCGACCAGAGCCGTCCGTGCATATCCCGTTCGATATCAATACGTTGAGATTGTAGTCTTTTCAACTCGGCAGGCATACACCCCTGCAGACTCGCTTGCTTTAATTCCGTCAGCTGCAAGTCGAGTTCCTTCTGACGCTCATCATAACGAGACCAGACCCGCCGTTCATCCTCATTGACCGGAATTCGGGTGGGTCTTGCCTCCGCCATGCCGCCATACCCCTCCGGCGGCCACTGCGCGCAACCCGACAGCAGGATGGATGAGAGCAGGATACCAACCCGCTTCATGATGCAGCGGCCATCATGCCGCGAGAGCGCATATAGGCTTTGATGCTCTCATGGCAGGGGATCACCCGGTCGATATGCAGCATCTCCAGCAGGTCATGAGGTTGGCCAGGCCCACAGACAAGCGCCATCTGATGCCCGTTCATAATCAATCTTTTATAGAGAAATACCAAGGCTCCGATACCCGACGAGTCGATAAAGTGAACATCGCTGATATCGGCCAGGATATCTCCCGGGTGGGTCGAGAGGGTTTCAAACAACGGGCGGAGCTCACTGACGGCCATTGCGTCAAACTCGTTTTCCAGTACCACGACCTGGGTATCATTAAGGGTGTAAGTCATGCTTTCCATTGCTAGCTCCTTGTCGATTCTCAGACTATTTGCTGTCACGGCATTCAGCACTTTGCAAATGTTATGCCGGGCAGTGCCACGGCACTTGTTCTCCAAATGATACTCTTTGCGCCTTATTCGCCGACACCCACGCCTCGTTTTGATTGCCAAATTGCAATTAACCTCCCCCGCACGTTGCAAACTGCAATTCACCTGGGCCGAGATCGCCCGATAACAGGCTAAATGACTGATAATTCAAGCCCATTAGACCGGGCCCGATTATTGCTTGCCTTTGCACACAGCTCACAAGCCACCGTTGGCTCGGCCCCCATGCCGCCATATTCCAGGAAGGAGAGATCATGAAAGCAGGCCTTTACATCGCACCACTGTTGGCAGCCCTTTGCGGCACCGCATACGCAGCCCCCTCCCCTGACAGCGCCGTGTTGAAGGTTGAAGGCGCCATCAGCAGCCCCACTCATCAGTCTCTGGCCCTGTGGGACAGCGCCATGCTGGATCAACTACCGGTACACGAAATCAAAACCCATACCCCCTGGTATGACGAAGCCAAGACCTTTCGCGGCCCGCTGCTGCAAGATGTATTGGCCAAGGTCGGGGCAACCGGCAAACAGCTCACCATTACCGCGCTCAATGACTACTCGGTACAGGTGCCGACAAGCGATGCCGAGCAGTATCGGGTCATCCTCGCCCGCACGATCAATGGCAAGCCACTGTCGGTGCGTGACAAAGGGCCGCTGTTCCTTGTCTATCCGTTCGATCAATATCCCGAACTGCAAAACAAGCTCTATTACGGTCGGGCTATCTGGCAGATCAGTGCGATAAAAGTGGAGTAGATCCCATCATGCGTTCCATGGCGGCCAGTCAACGTTTCTTGTTTGTGGTGCTTTGTGTGCTGCTCCTTGCCTTTGCCGGTATTGGTACCATCCAGTACCGGCAATTTCAGGATCTGCAGCGCAGTACCAGCCAGGGCGAAGACAACGTGATGTGGAACTATTTCCAGCTCTATAACGAAGCGCTGCGTTTTCAAAGCTCGCTGCTCCATGAGTCGCAACCGACCTTCCAGCTCAGATACGATATTCTGGTCAGCCGCATGGATCTGGTGTTGGAGAGCAAGGATCGCAGCCTGCTTCAGCAAACAGAGATCTACCAGCAGGCAAGCAAAGCCATTCGATCCTACATCTCTCTGGCGGATATCTGGCTCGGCCCGGAAGCCACCAAGCCGCTCGACAATCTTGCCCATCAGGAGCTGCGCCAACAGCTTGCCTCCCTGCTCCCCCTGCTCCATCAGCTGACTCTGGAGGTGAACCAGCAGGCGACCCTGTTTGATGTGGCGCGTCGCGACAGCGTGAGGGAGCAGATCATCACGACGACACTCATCGCAACCCTGCAATTTGCGCTGCTCTTTGTGCTCGCCCTGCTGATCTGGCGGCAAATGAATATCTCGTTTCTGCAGCACAAACTGATGCAGCAGCTCAATGACAAACTGCTGCGGGCAAATCAGGCGGCAGAGGCAGGCACAAGAGCCAAAAGCAGCTTTTTGGCCAACATGAGCCATGAAATTCGCACCCCCATGAATGGCATTCTCGGCATGCTCTCACTGCTGGCCGACCGGGATATGGATCCGAGGGAGCGAGACTATCTGGAGACGGCGCGGGAATCGGCAAACCATCTGCTCGGTCTGCTCAACGACATTCTGGATGTATCCAAGCTGGAAGAGGGCAAGATCGAGCTGCAACTGGCCCCCCATCACTTGCCCCAGCTGCTGGAGGATATCCGGGCCCTGATGCAGAGCAACTGCGATGCAAAAGGGATCAAGCTGACCCTGGCTGTTGCCCCCGATACGCCGGAGTGGTTGATGATCGACCCGCTGAGAGTGCGCCAGATCCTCTTCAATCTGGTGAGCAATGCCATCAAGTTCACCCATCAGGGAGAGGTCAATATTCGCGTTGATAGCACCCTGTTGGAGCAGGATCGCCACTCGATACGCATCTCGATCCAGGACACCGGGATCGGCATGAGCAAAAGTCAGCTAAAGAACCTGTTTCAACGTTTCGCCCAGGCGGATGTCTCGATCACCCGCCAATATGGCGGATCGGGCCTGGGACTTGAAATATCCCGTAACCTCGCACGCCTGATGGGCGGCGATATCTCGGTAGAGAGCAGCGAGGGACATGGCAGTACTTTTACCTACATCTGGCCCGCCAGAGCCACGACCCCCTCGATTGTTTGCCTGCCGTCCAAACCGCTGGATCAGGAGAGTTATCGCATCTTGCTGGTTGATGACAATGCCACCAACCGCAAGGTGATCGGCGCCATGCTCGACTCCGTGGGCCATCAGGTCACACTGGCCGTTCAGGGAGAAGAGGCGCTGGAGAAACTGGGTCACACCGAATTTGATCTGGTGTTGATGGATGTCCAGATGCCAGTGATGGATGGCCTGGTGGCCACCACCCGGATCCGCACCTCCCAGATGCCTTGGGCAGATATCCCCATCATCGCCCTGACGGCTGATGCGATGCCGGAATCCAAGCAATACTATCTTTCCCATGGCATGAATGGATATATCACCAAGCCCATCAATAAAGAGACGCTGCTAAGCGAGATAAACAGACATATTTCCCATGGTCGGCTCAAATACAACGCCACCCTGCGTGTCACCAAGCAATAACCCCCCCCCCTGATTCCGGGCTACTGATTGCTCATGTGGGGCAACATTGACGTCTGCAGGCAACTGAATGGGCTTGGGTCTGGAACCCACGCAGGCAAGCCGCTTCGCAACAGCTGCACGGGCCGTCGGCTTGTCTCGGGTATGCAGGGATTTTTTGATCTCTTTGCGGCGACCACAGGGGAGCGTGGTGACTTTCCGGTAATACCAGATGTCGTGGGGACTGAGCCAGAGATTCATCGATGAGCTCCTCGTCGTCCACACAAAGTGGATGACCAAGGGCTTTAGGAAGCTAACTTATTGAATTGCAGAAACAAGTGGTGGCCCTACCAGCCACATCCCGGCACTCGAGTCCCCCGCCTTGGCTGCTACCTTCCGGTCCTGACCAGGTCGACGGGTTATCAATGCGAGAGGACCAATAGGACCACCGGCGAGGAGAATAGGCAAACTGGGCGTTCAATGCAACGGCTTTCTACCCTCCAACAGATCGTTTGCCTTATTTTTCAACAATCTGCCGAATGAATCAGCTAAACAGCATAAATTTCGCCCCCACCAGCAGCATCAGCAGAGCAAATGCCTGCTTGAGGCGTCTTGGTGACAATCGGTGTGCCAGCTTGGCACCAAGGCGGGCAAACTGGGTACTGGTCAGCACAATGCCGAGCAGCGCTGGCAGATAGATGTAGCCCACACTCCACTCGGGCAGATCGGCATGACCCCAACCCGCATAGAGGTAGCTGAGGCTCCCCGCCAGCGCGATGGGCATGCTGCAAGCTGCAGAGGCCGCTACCGCATTGCGCATTGGCACCGAGTTCCAGCTCAGGTAAGGGACGGTGAGCGAGCCACCGCCAATGCCAAACAGCGCTGACATCCAGCCAATGATGGTACCGGCGATGCCTGTGCCGAACGCTCCTGGCAGGTGTCTTTCCGCCTTGGGCTTAAGGTTAAGCCCCATCTGTAGCGCCATAGTCCAGGCGAAGCAGCCGATAATGATATTGAGGGTACTGGCACTGAGCAGATTGGCCGTCATACCACCGAGCCAGGCACCAACCAACATACCAGCCCCTAATCGGCGGATCATCACCCAGTCGACGGCGCCCGCTTCCTGGTGCGCTCTAAGCGAGCTGAATCCGGTAAAGATCATGGTGGGAAGGGAAGTGCCCAGGGCCAAATGGGTAATGATTTCGGGTTCAAATCCCATCGCCCGAAAACTGACCACCAGCACGGGAACAATGATCAATCCACCGCCAATCCCGAACAACCCCGCCAGCATACCGGCAAAGGCGCCCAGCAGGAGGTAACCCATAAACAGCATAAAAATTCCTGTGTTAAACAAAAACTGGCCAACACGGCCGGGCAACAGTGGATATCTGCATGAAAAAAAAGAGATGGCGCGAGGGCCATCTCTTCATTGTGCCGTTTAGTGCAGTGGAATGGTACCGTCCATCACCTTGTAGAAGGCCAGCACGGCACAGCCAAGCAGGGCCGCCGTCATCCCCTGCTCCAACCGGTTAAGGCCGCGCAGACCGTGATGCTGACGTGCCTTCCAGTAAATGAAGATGCCCGGACTATAGAGCAGCGCCACCAGCAACAGGTACTCCACACCAGCAGCGTAGACCAGCCAGCAGCCGTAAACCGTCGCCACCAGGGCCAGCAGCAGGTCACGCTTGCGCTGATGAGGTTGACCCTGATAGGTCTCCCCTTTCAATGCCAGCTTCAGGCCATAGGCACCGGAGAAAACGTAGGGCACCAGCGCCGCCGAGGTGGCGATGTTGACCAGCGCCAGATAGGTGCTGCTCTGGAAGTAGATGATGATCAGGAAGATCTGCACCAGACAGGTAGAGCACCAGAGGGATACCTGCGGCGAGCCGTTCTTGTTCTCCTTGGCAAACCAGCCCGGGAAGACGCCGGTCTTGCCTGCGATGTAGGGCACTTCAGCGGCCAGCACGGTCCAGCTGAGCAGCGCCCCCATCACCGACACCACCAGACCGATGTTGATAAGCCAGGCGCCCCAGGGGCCGACCACGGCCTCGAGGATCATGGCAGTCGAAGGGTTCTTGAGCGCCGCCAGTTGCGGCTGGCTCATGACACCCAGCGAGAACAGGGTCACCATCACATAGAGTGTCAGGGCGCCGAGCAGCGCCAGCACGGTGGCACGGCCCACATCCTTGCGATGACGGGCACGGGCAGAGACCACCACGGCCCCTTCAATCCCGATAAAGACCCAGAGGGTCACCTTCATGGTGGACTTGACCTGATCCATCACGGAGCCCAGCTCCATGTTGTTCTGGCCCCAGATATCCAGAGTGAAGGTATCCATGTTGAAGGCCAGCAGGATCGCGACACAGAAGACGATGAGCGGCACCATCTTGGCGATGGTGGTGACGATATTCACCAGCGCAGCGACCTGCACCCCGCGCAGCACCAGCGCATGCACCGACCAGATCAGGATGGAGGCCAGCGTGATGGCGACCGGCGTATTGCCGTCACCGAAGATGACGTTGTCCGGCGTATCGAAGAAGTAGCTCAGGGCGCTGAACACCACGATGGCGTAAGAGACGTTGGCCAGCAGTTGGCAGAGCCAGTAACCCCAGGCGGCGTTGAAACCGATGAAATCGCCGAAACCTGCTTTGGCATAGCTGAAGATACCGCCATCGAGATCGGGGCGGCGCATGGAGAGGTTCTGATAGACCAGCGCGAGACAGATCATGCCAAGACCGGTGATGGCCCAACCCAGGGCGACCGCCCCGGCACTGGCATGCGCAGCAATGTTTTGTGGCAGACTGAAGACCCCGGCGCCGACCATGGAGCCGATCACCAGCGAAATGAGGGCGCCCAGCCCTAGTTTCTTGTCCATTTCAATCCTGTTTATTTAGGCGGCGGCAGAGCGTCCGTATTCATACTGCGCGCAATATGGGAGGGGCTGGGAATCCTGACCCCGTGAAAAAGGCGGCAACTATATTGCATGACTATTCCGACCGCAATCCCTCGTCCCGTCAATCATGCACCGCCTTGACCGCGCGCAATTTTACAGCACTGACCCATATGGCCTGTGAGCTGGCTCAAATTAACCAAGACCCATTGATATTTCTCATTTTTCTGCCAACACAACCTGACTCGCATGGTTCCTGTGCATCGCCATTCAGGCGCTCTCTGTATAAATAATCTGCATAAAAAAGCCCCGGTGGAAACACCGGGGCCCATTATGTAAATCCCTATAAACGCAAACCGCCATCCAGTTCTATCATTCTTCCCGACAGATAGTCGTTGGCAAAAATAAAGCTCACCGTCTCGGCCAGCTGTTGCGCCTCACCAAGGGTGCCGACCGGAATAGCCTGCTGCATCCGCGCCATCGCCTCAGGCTTCATCGCCGCCGTCATGTCGGTGGCAAACACCCCGGGGGCAATCCCCATCACCCGAATGCCATGGCGCGCCAGCTCCCGCGCCCAGGTCACCACCAGCGAGGCAACCCCCGCCTTGCTGGCGGCATAGTTGCTCTGGCCAATATTGCCGGCGCGGGCGATAGAGGAGATGTTGATGATAACGCCCTCCTGCCCCCCTTGCGCCATCAGCGCCGCCCCCTCGCGACCGCAGAGGAAGGTACCTGTGAGGTTGACGTCAATCACGCTCTGCCACTGGGCCAGCGTCATCTTCTCCACCAGCTCACCCTCTTTCACCTTGATCAGCATGCCATCGCGCAAAATGCCGGCACAGTTGATAAGACCGTGCAGCACGCCAAAACGCTCCTTGATGCCAGCAAAAACCGACTCAACCTCGGCTTCGCTCGCCACATTGCAGACAAACAGCTCACACTGGCTATCTTGATCGCACTGATCATTCTGACTGCGCACCAGGGCTGCGGTCGCCTCCAGATCGGCGCGATTGATGTCGAGCAGCGCCAGCGTCGCCCCCTGTGCGCCCAGGGCCAGCGCAATGGCCCGTCCCAAGCCACGTCCAGCGCCGGTAATAACGATGACCTTATCTTTGATATCCATCAATGCTCCTTGTAGCTGGTCGAAGGGAGATGCCTTGAAGAGAGGTGGCCCGTCAGGCGGGATCCTGTTTATCCAGATAGAGTTCGACGATGCTGGAGAAATCACGGCTCCCCTGCCCCTGAGCGGCATGCAGGTTGAACAGGTTACGCGCGAGCGCCCCCATCGGCACAGCGCTGTGGCCATGCTCGGCCAGCGCCATGGCCAGCCCCAAATCTTTCACCATCAGCCGGGTCATAAAGCCCCCCTGATAGTTGCGGGCGGCAGGGACATTCTCCATCACCCCGGGCCAGGGGTTGTAGCGCTCCAGACTCCAGTTGTTGCCGGAGCTCTTGCCCATGATGGTGGAGAGCACGGCGGGATCCAGCCCCTCCTTCACCCCGAGGGCCAGCGCCTCGGCAGTGCCCGCCATATGGATCGCAAGCAGCATGTTGTTGCACATCTTGGCGATCTGCCCTGCCCCCAGCGTCCCGGCGTGAAACAGGTTCTGCCCCATGCAGGCGAGCAGAGGTTTCGCCGCCTCGAAATCCGCCGCGTTGCCGCCAACGATAAAGGTGAGCGTCCCGGCGGCCGCACCGGCGACACCGCCCGATACGGGGGCATCAATAAAGCGCAAACCGCGTGCGCGGGCCGCCTCCCCGACCTGACGGGCAGAGTCGACATCGATAGTGGAGCTGTCGATCACCAGTGCACCAACCGGCAGGGCTGCCAGCAGATCCTGCCCCTCAGACAACCAAAGGTCGCGCACATGCTCCCCCGCAGGTAGCATGCTGATCACCACCTCGCAGCCGGTCACCGCCTCTCGGGCATCCCCCGCTGCGATGCAGCCAGAGGCGATAGCGCGCTCAATGTTTTGGGCAACCAGATCAAACACCTGCACCGTCTGCCCGGCCCTGGCCAGATTGGCCGCCATGGGCCCCCCCATGTTGCCGAGCCCGATAAACCCTATCCTTGTCATCCCGCTTGCTCCTTGCGTTGCTGATGGCGGCGTCCGCCGGTTGCCAAGATGTTATTCCTTGCAGGCCAACGGATTGCGCCCCTGCGGCCAGCGATAGAACTCGTCCAGCCACTCCCCCTCCGGTGGCAACTGTTGCCAGCGGGGATCTTTATCCTTGTCGATCAGCAGTGCCCGTACCCCTTCCACAAAATCCCCCTTGAGCACGCAGTTGACCGAGAGGGTCAGCTCCTCGGCAAATACTTCAGCCAGGGAGTAACGGCGAGCCTGCCAATATTGACGCCACAAAATGGCGCGGCTGATGGGGCTGCCGGTGCGGCAGAGCTGCTGCGCCTGCTGGAGTACCGTCTCCTGTTCATCGAACTGGGCTTCGAACAACCGCGCCAATACCCCTTGCAGCGTGCGTCCCGCCAGCAGGGCATCGATCCTCTGTTGATGGGGCAACAATACTGGCGCAGGCAACCGAGCCGCCACCTCACCATGCAACCCCGTGAGCAGCAGATCGATCTGCTCACGGGGATCACCACTGCCAGTCCACTCGAGCACGGCGAGGCGTGACAACAGCGCACTGCGCTCGCCACTGGCGATGGCGTGATCCGCCAGCCCAAGACCGATGGCATCACTCCCGTTGAAGCGGGCGCCAGTCAGACCGAGCCAGAGCCCCAGCCGCCCCGGCAGCCGGCTTAAAAACCAGCTCGCTCCCACGTCGGGGTAGAGGCCAATGGTCACCTCCGGCATGGCAAACAGGCTTCTTTCGGTGACAACCCGAAAATCGGCGCCAGCAAACAGGCCAATGCCGCCCCCCATGCAGATACCGTCCGCCACGCAGATCAGGGGCTTGCGGTAAGAGTGGATGTGGTGGTCGAGCCGGTACTCCTGCTCGAAAAAGTCGCGGGCATATTCGAACAGTTCCGATCCGCTTGCCTCCTGCTTGCGGTAATAGAAGGAGCGGATATCGCCACCGGCACAAAATGCCTTCTCACCCATCCCCTGCAGCAGTACACAGACGATGGCGGGATCCTGCTCCCAACGGGTCAGCGTCTGTTGCAGGATCTGGATCATCGGCAGGCTCAATGCGTTGAGAGACGCAGGGCTGTCGAGGGTCAACACCCCGATCTGATGGCCATCTTCGGTGGGATAACAGCTAACCTTGACCGGCTCACTCATAAACGGCTCCGTATGGATTTACTCTGTTGGGCCATATTGCCAGCGCGGTAAGCGTTTCTCCAGGAAGGCGGCCACCCCTTCACGCTGATTGGCATCGCTAAAGAGATCGAGAAACAGCGACCGCTCAAGGGGCAAGGCGGCATCCCGCGGGCCACTGCGGCCCTGATTGATCAGGGTTTTGCAGGCGCGCAGGGCGCTCGGGCTCTGGCGCTCCACCAGATGGGCCATCTGGTGCGCCGCCTCCCATGCCTGACCGGTTTTCACCACCTCCTCCACCAGCCCCATCTCGTAAGCCAGCGAGGCACTCACCTTCTCACCGCAGAGGATCATCCGCTTGGCCCAGCCCGGCCCCACCAGCTCGGTCAAACGCTGGGTGCCACCGGCACAGGGAAGCAAGCCCACCGAGGCCTCCGGCAGTCCCAGCAACGCCTGCTGCTCGGAGATGCGGATATCACAGGCCAGCGCCACTTCCAGACCACCGCCCATGGCATAACCATTGATGGCGGCGATACTGACGCCATGAAAACGGGCCAGCGCCTCGAAGGCCTTGCCAAAGGCCTCGGCTACTTCGCGGGCCAGCTCGACATTCCCCTCGACAAACATATTGAGGTCGGCACCGGCGCAGAAAAATTTGTCGCCCGCACCGCGGATCACCAGCGCCACCACATCGGGACGACTGTCGAGCTCCACCATCATCTGCAAAAAGGCCTGCAGGCTGGCGAGGGTCCAGGTGTTGGCAGGGGGATGGTCGAGGGTGATATAGGCCACGTGGCCATGATATTCGAGTCTGATCCTTGTCATAACATTGTCCTTGTCGATGAAGCTGCCGCCATGATGACAGGCTTGAATGACACCAACCTGTGGCTGGCTCACAAAGCCGAAACCGGCATGGCACGGTGCAAATCGGGTGGCAGGCAACACACCCTTGATGCGACCACCGGTTAGCCCAGCGTCAAACCGGGATCGGTCAGCATGCTGCGCGCGATGATGAGTCGCATCACCTCGTTGGTGCCCTCCAGAATGCGGTGTACCCGGGTATCGCGCAGATAGCGCTCGAGCGGATACTCGCGGATATAACCATAGCCGCCAAAGAGTTGCAGAGCCTCATCACAGATTCGATAACCCACATCGGTGGCAAACCGTTTGGCCATGGCACACCAGGCACTCTTGTCCGGTGCCCCGCGATCCAGCTTGTCGGCGGCCTGACGCACCAGCAAACGGGCGGCAGCCAGCTCGGTCGCCATATCGGCCAGGCGAAACTGCACGCTCTGGAATTCGCTGATCGGATGACCAAATTGCTGGCGCTGCTGCACATAAGCCAGCGCATCGTCCAGCGCCTGCTGGGCGGTGCCCACCGAACAGGTGGCAATATTGATGCGCCCACCATCGAGGGCCTGCATGGCGAACTTGAACCCTTCCCCCTCCTCACCCAACCGATAGCAGGCAGGAATGCGAACCCCGTTGAAAACAACCTCCCGGGTCGGCTGGCTGTTCCAGCCCATCTTCTCTTCTGCCTTGCCATAGACGATACCCGCGCTATCTGCCGGCACCATAAAGGCAGAGATCCCCTTCGCACCTTCACCACCGGTACGGGCCATCACCACCAGCACGTCAGTGCTGCCCGCTCCCGAGATAAAGACCTTGGTTCCCTCGATGAGGTAGCTATCACCCTCGCGAGTGGCTCGGGTCTTGAGCGCCGCCGCATCTGAGCCTGCCCCCGGTTCGGTGAGGCAATAGGAGCCCAGCAGCTCGCCACTGGCCAGTTTGGGCACCCACTCCTTGGCAACCTCGGTGGGCAACCAGCTACCCAGCATCCAGCTCACCATGTTGTGGATGGTCAAATACGCCGTGGTCGAGGTACAGCCCATGGCGAGGCGCTCGAAGATGAGGCTCGCATCGAGGCGAGGTAGCCCCAATCCGCCAAACGGCTCCGGGGTATAGAGGCCACAAAAACCTAGCCCGGCCGCCTGCTTGATGGTCGGGATCGGAAACTCATGCTCCTTGTCCCAGCGCGCGGCATGGGGTTTGAGCGCCTCATCGGCAAAGGCGGCGGCCGCCTCCACATACGCCTGTTGATCATCGGTCAGGGTAAAATCCATCTTGTCGTTCACTCCCTTGTTGCCCCACGCTTGTTACCCCGCGCTTACTTTCCTGAGTTAGTGCTTTATGACGCGACGCCCACACGCTGCGTCAGTCGGATCTGCCACTATGGCGCTGTTGTCGTGGTAGCTGATGACGCTCTCATAACTACCTCTCTATCGACACACAACAGATTAACAATTGATTTACGTTTACGCTAACGTAAACTTGTGGCAGAAGTGAAGTACAAAAATGGACCGACCACTGCCAGCCGTAACGCCGAGTCAGCCGGTCGAGCCAACCTTCCTACCCGACTGTCATATCCGCAAGGAGAGCATGGATGCAGATGGATGAGACCCTGAATGCCCTGACCGAACAGGTTGCGGCCTTCTGCCAGAAAGTGATCGCCCCGCGCGCCAGCGAGATCGATCAGAGCAACGCCTTTCCCCGTGATCTCTGGCCCCGGATGGGTGAACTGGGGCTGCACGGCATCACGGTGGTGGAGGAGTATGACGGGGTGAATCTCGGCTATCTGGCCCACGTGCTGGTGATGGAACAGATAAGCCGCGCCAGCGCCTCGGTCGGCCTCTCCTACGGCGCCCACTCCAATCTCTGTATCAATCAGATCCACCGCCACGGCACGGCGGAGCAAAAAGCACGCTATCTCCCCCCGCTGGTGAGCGGCGAGCATGTGGGGGCGCTGGCCATGAGCGAACCGGGAGCCGGGTCCGATGTGGTTAGCATGCGCCTCACCGCGGAGCGCGAGGGCGATCACTTCGTGCTGAACGGCAACAAGATGTGGATAACCAACGGACCCGATGCCGACACCTTCGTCATCTATGCCAAGACAGATACCAGTGCGGGCCCCAAAGGGATTTCTGCCTTTATCGTTGAAGCCGGCACTCCCGGTTTTTCTACCGCCCAGAAGCTCGACAAGCTGGGGATGCGCGGCTCCAGCACCTGCGAGCTGGTGTTCGACAACTGCCGAGTGCCGCAGGAAAACCTGCTGGGCCCCCTGCACGGCGGGGTCAAGGTGCTGATGAGCGGGCTCGATTACGAGCGGGTGGTGCTGGCTGCGGGCCCCCTTGGCATCATGCAGGCCTGCATGGATGTAGTGCTGCCCTATGTGCGTGAGCGCAAGCAGTTTGGTCAAGCCATCGGCGAGTTCCAGCTGGTGCAGGGCAAGCTCGCCGACATGTATACCCGCCTCGCCAGCAGCCGGGCGCTGGTCTACTCGGTGGCGAGCGCCTGCGATCAGGGGCGCACCAGCCGTAAAGATTGCGCCGCAGCCATCCTGTTTGCCGCCGAAAACGCCACCCAGATGGCCCTCGACGCTATCCAGCTGCTCGGCGGCAACGGTTACATCAACGAATACCCCACTGGCCGCCTACTGCGGGACGCCAAACTCTACGAGATCGGCGCCGGCACCTCGGAGATCCGCCGCTGGCTCATCGGCCGCGAGCTGATGGGAGAAAATGCATGAGTCGTATCCACTCCCGCCTCGACACGGCGAGCCCGGAATATGCGGCCAATCGGGCCGCCATGCAGGGGCTGGTCGACGATCTCCACGCCCGCATTGCCGAGATTGCGCAAGGAGGCGGCGCGGCCAACAACGCCCGCCATCAGGCCCGTGGCAAGCTGCTGCCCCGCGAGCGCATCAATCAGCTGCTGGACCCGGGCTCCCCGTTTCTCGAGCTCTCGGCGCTGGCTGGCTGGCAGGTCTATGACGAGCCAGTGCCCGCCGCCGGCATCATCACCGGCATCGGCCGGGTCTCTGGGCGCCTGTGCATGCTGGTGGTGAATGACGCCACCGTGAAGGGCGGCACCTACTACCCGCTCACGGTGAAAAAACATCTACGCGCCCAAGCCATCGCCGAGCGGCTGCGCCTCCCCTGCCTCTATCTGGTGGATTCCGGTGGCGCCTTCTTGCCGATGCAGGACGAGGTGTTCCCCGACCGGGATCACTTTGGCCGCATCTTCTACAACCAGGCCCGCATGTCGGCCCAAAACATCCCTCAACTGGCAGTGGTGATGGGGCTCTGCACCGCCGGGGGCGCCTACGTGCCCGCCATGGCGGACGAATCCATCATGGTCAGGGAGCAAGCCACCATCTTTCTGGCGGGTCCGCCGCTGGTCAAGGCCGCCACCGGCGAGGAGATCAGCGCCGAGGCCCTGGGCGGCGCCGAGGTACACTGCGCCCACTCGGGCGTTGCTGATCATATGGCCCGTGACGATGCCCATGCGCTGGCCATCGCCCGCACGCTGGTTACTCATCTGGGTAACGAGCCGATAGAGAGCAGCCCCGGCTACGAGCCCCCCTGCTACCCGATCGAGGAGCTCTACGGTCTGGTGGGCACCAGTCTCAAACGCCCTTACGACGCCCGTGAACTGATTGCACGACTGGTGGATAGCTCTGACTTTGACGAATTCAAGGCGCTGTTCGGCACCACTCTGGTGACCGGCTTTGCCCGTATTTGCGGCATGGAGGTGGGGATCCTCGCCAACAACGGCGTGCTGCACAGCGACAGCGCCCAGAAGGGGGCCCACTTTATCCAGCTCTGTAACCGCCGCACCATCCCGCTGATCTTTTTGCAGAACATCACCGGCTTTATGGTGGGGAGCAGCGCGGAAAAAGAGGGGATAGCCAAGCACGGCGCCAAGCTGGTCACCGCCGTGGCCTGCAGCCGGGTGCCCAAGATCACCCTGATCGTCGGCGGCAGCTTTGGTGCCGGCAACTACGGCATGTGTGGCCGCGCTTATGAACCCGATTTGCTCTTTAGCTGGCCCAACAGCCGTATCTCTGTCATGGGGGGCGAGCAAGCTGCCGGGGTGCTGGTGCAGGTGCGTCGGGACAAGCTGGCTACCGAGGGCAAAGACTTGAGCGAACAGGAAGCGGCCGCCATCCGCGCGCCCGTGATCGAACAGTATGAGCGCCAGGGTCACCCCTACTACGCCAGCGCCCGCCTCTGGGATGATGGCGTCATCGACCCGGCCCAGAGCCGCACCGTGCTGGCGCTGGCGCTCGCCGCCTGTCAGGGTGCCCGCATTGAACCCGAGCAGTACGGCATCTTTCGGATGTAAGGAGCAAAACGATGTCAGATCCACTTACTTCCTCCCAGAACCCGTTTCGGCTGGAGCGGCACGGCCCGCTGGCCGAGCTGGTGCTGTCGCGCCCGGCCCGCCACAACGCCTTTGATGCCGACCTGATGCTGGGGCTGCTCGACTGCCTCGATGATCTGGCCCATCTCCATGGTCATGATCTCACCGAACGCCCTCACGCCCTGCTGCTACGTGCCGAAGGCAAACACTTTTGCGCGGGCGCCGATCTCAACTGGATGCGCAATCTGGCTCACGCCGATTTTGAGCACAATCGCGAAGACGCCCGGGTATTGGCGCGGCTGATGCAGACCCTCGACGAACTCCCCTTCCCCACGGTGGCACTGGTACAAGGGGCTGCCTATGGCGGGGCGCTGGGGCTGATCTGCGCCTGCGATCTGGTGCTGGCCAGCGATGATGCGCGCTTCTGCCTCTCCGAGGTGAGCCTGGGGCTGGTGCCTGCGGTGATCAGCCCCTACGTGGTGCGCACCATGGGAATGCGTCAGGCGCGCCGCTACATGCTCAGTGCCGAGCCGTTCGATGCCATCACCGCCTGTCGGCTCAATGTGGCGCATCAACTCTGCAAACCGGATCAACTGCTGGCGGAAGGGCGGGCGCAAGCCCTGCGCCTGTGCCGCAACGGGCCGGAAGCGATGAAAGAGACCAAACGACTGCTGGCAGCGATAGAGGCCCACCCGTCCCGCCTCTACGAAGAGAAAACCGTCGAGACCATCGCCCGGGTACGGGTGGGGCTCGAAGCCCAGGAGGGGATGCAGGCCTTCTTCGACAAACGTCCTCCTGCCTGGCGTCCCCGTTTCAAGGATGAGACATGACCCATCACACTCAGATTAAACGCCTGCTAATTGCCAATCGCGGCGAAATCGCCGTGCGCATCATCAAGACGGCGAAACGCCTCGGCATTCACACCATCGCCCTCTACTCCGATGCCGACGCCCTTGCCATGCACACCCGTCTGGCCGATGAGGCCTGGCATCTGGGGCCCGCACCGGCCAGAGAGAGCTATCTCGACACCGGCAAGGTGCTGAAGATTGCCAAAGAGGCGCACGCCGATGCCATCCATCCCGGTTACGGTTTTCTGTCGGAAAACAGCGATTTTGCCACCGCCTGCGAACAGCGCGGCCTGCGCTTTGTCGGCCCAAGCGGCGCCGCCATTCTCGCCATGGGCGACAAATCGGGGGCCAAGGCGCTGATGCAGGCTGCCGGTGTACCTGTACTGCCTGGCTATCACGGCACGGATCAACGGCCGGACTTCTTGCGCGATCAGGCGAGCCAGATTGGCTTCCCGCTACTTATCAAAGCGGCCAGTGGCGGCGGTGGCAAGGGGATGCGCCGGGTCGATCAGCTGGCCGACTTTCACGAGTCGCTGGCAGCCGTCAAACGGGAAGCCAAGGCTGCCTTTGGTGACGATCTGGTACTGCTCGAGCGCTATCTGCCCCAGGCTCGCCACGTGGAAGTACAGGTCTTTGCCGATAGCCTCGGCAACGCCATCTATCTGGGGGACAGGGACTGCTCCTTGCAGCGACGCCATCAGAAGGTGATCGAAGAGGCGCCCGCCCCCGACATCCCTCCGGCTCTGCGCCGCGCCATGGGGGAGGCAGCCGTGGCCGCAGCCAAAGCCATCCACTATCAGGGGGCTGGCACCATCGAGTTCCTGCTCTGCAAGGATGAGTTCTTCTTTATGGAGATGAACACCCGGCTGCAGGTGGAGCATCCGGTCACCGAAACGGTGACCGGGCAGGATCTGGTGGCCTGGCAGCTGGCCGTGGCCGAAGGCAAGCCGCTGCCACTCACCCAAGAGGAAGTGGTGCTGCGCGGCCATGCAGTGGAGGCGCGCCTCTACGCCGAGGATGTGGCGGCCGGTTTTCTGCCCGCCAGCGGGCCTATCCACTGGCTCCACTGGCCCGTTGGCGTGCGCATCGACACCGGCGTCACCGCTGGCGATGAGGTGAGCCCCTATTACGATCCCATGATCGCCAAGCTGATCGCCCACGGCCAGAGCCGCGCCGAGGCGTTCGCCCAACTGGCCGATGCGCTGGCGGCACTGGATCTCGGCCCGCTGGTGCACAACGGCGCGCTCTTGCTGCGCCTTTGTGAAGAGCCTGACGTCCTGGCCATGGGCCACCATACCCAGTGGCCCATTCCCACCACAGCGCAGCCCATTCCTGAACTCGCCTGGCCGCTGGCCACCCTCTGGCTGGCGAGCCGCCCTGCGGGCACCGCCCCCTGGCAGCAAGCCTGCGGATTTCGGCTAGGGCCGGCTCGCTGCTGGGCAGCGGCGGTACGCATTGGTGATGAGCACCGGGTATTGACCCTTAACGATCATGGCGGCCAGTTTGAGTGGCAAGGGGAGACCCGTTGCTACCAGAGAGGTGACGATAATATCCGGCTGCAGCAGGGTGACTGCTGGCAACAGATCCCCATTCAGACGGTCGCAGGCTCGGAGGCAGCCTTCATCATGACCCTAGGGGGCCAGCGCATCCGCTTCGCGGCCGATGATCAGCTGCACAGTCACTACCATGATCAGGCAAACGAGAAGGTGCAGGGCGCCATCGCCCCCATGCACGGCATCGTGGTAGCCGTGTTGGTCGAACCCGGCCAAACAGTCAGCAAGGGACAACCCCTGCTGGTGCTGGAGGCGATGAAGATGGAACACCAGTTGCGTGCAGAGCGGGATGGGGTAATTGAAACCCTGCAGTGCAAGCAGGGCGAGCAGGTAAGCCAGGGGGCCGTGCTGGTGCGCTTTGTCGAAGAGACTGCTTCACAGGAGGAACACCCATGAACCGATCACAGGACGTCCGTGACGACAGGGTCAGTCTGGTGGAGATGGGGCCGCGAGATGGCCTGCAAAATGAAGCTGCGCCCCTCTCCCTGGTACAGCGGCTGGAGCTGATCCAGCGCCTTACCGACAGCGGTCTGCAGCGCATCGAGGTCGGTGCCTTTGTCTCTGCCAAAAAGGTGCCGCAGATGGCGGACTCCGCAGCGCTGTTCGAGGCACTGCCGCGCAAGGGCTCAACCCGTTACGGCGCACTGGTGCCTAATCTGCAAGGCTTGCAGGCAGCCATTGCCGCCCGCGCCGATGAGATTGGCCTCTTCACCGCCTGCTCCGACGGTTTTACCCGCGCCAATATCGGCATCAGCGTGGAGGAGTCGCTGGTGCGCTTCGCCCCGCTGGTGCAGGAGGCGCGCCGCCTCGGCATCAAGGTGCGTGGCTACCTCTCCACCGTCATCGCCTGCCCGTTTGATGGCCCGACCCGCCCGAAACGGGTCGCCGCCATGGCCGAGCAGTTGCTGGATCTCGGCTGCCACGAAATTTCGCTGGGGGACACCATAGGCGTCGGCACTCCGGGCACGGTGGCGCCCATGCTGGATGCGGTGCTGCACGAGATCCCGGCGGGTCGACTCGCGGTCCATTTTCACGACACCTACGGCCAGGGGTTGGCCAACCTGCTACCCGCGCTGGAGCGCGGCATTCGCACCATCGACTGCTCGGTGGCGGGGCTTGGCGGCTGCCCCTATGCGCCGGGCGCCTCCGGCAATGTGGCGTCAGAAGAGGTGGTCTACCTGCTGCACGGCCTTGGCATGACGACCGGAGTGGATCTCGACAAACTGGCGGCCACCGGCCAGTGGGTCAGCGAGCAGCTCGCTCGCCCCAACGGCTCGCGGGTCGGTCAGGCCTTGCACGCCAATGCCGAACGGCTGCGTGCCCGCCTCTGCCAGCCACACGCCCAGCAACAGGAGTCATGACCATGTCCCGTTCCCTGCCCGGCAAGGAGGTCACCTACAGCATCTCGGAGCTGGCCCACGAGTTTGATGTTACGCCGCGCACCATCCGCTACTACGAGGACGAAGGGCTGCTCACCCCCCTGCGGGAGGGGCAAACCCGCATCTACAGCCATCGGGACAAGATCCGGCTCAAGTTGACCCTGCGCGGCAAACGGCTGGGGTTTAGCCTGGCCGAGATCCGCGAGCTGTTCGATATGTACGACACTGACAAATCGAGCAAAACCCAGCTCTACTCCATGATCCAGCTGATCGAGGAAAAGCGCCGTGCCCTGCACCAGCAGCTGGAAGATATCCAGATGGTGATGGCCGAGCTGGAAGCCGCCGAACAGCGCTGTGTTAATTCCCTTAACAGCTTGAAAACTGGCGCAGATTAACCGAATCTGGGAGCAAGCTATTGCCTTGGGGATCCCATGAGATATTGGTGCTGGTTTTTGCTCTTGTTCAGCCTCTCTGGCTGGAGCCATCCCCTCATCAAGGTTGGCGGATACCCCTATGCCCCCTTTGTGGTCAAACTCTCCGATTCCAGCTATGAAGGGCTGACGCTGGACCTCATCGCCAAGCTAAACGAGATCCAGCACGAGGTAAGATTCGTGTTTGTTCCCACCTCGGCCGCCAACCGTTACAAGGCGCTCGATCTGGGCCGTTTCTCGCTGATGCTGTTTGAAGACACCAAGTGGGGCTGGGACACAGATAAATTCAAGATAACAGCCCCCTTTCTCGGTGGTGGTGAGGTCTATGTGGCCCTGAACAAAACGGGCCGGGATCAGCGCTTTTTCGATGACCCCTCTCGGCATCATCTTATCGGGGTGACCGGCTACCACTACGGCGTCGGCCAGTTCAATGCTGATCCCCTCTACCTGCAGCGCAAGCTCAATATCACCCTGGTCAAGGACAACATCAGCGCCCTGCAAGCCCTGCTCAAAGGGCGTGGCGAGGTAGCCATTCTCAACGTTTCCTACCTTAACCAGTATCTGCTGGCCCATCCCGACACCGCCGACCTGCTGCTGATCTCGCAAAAATGGGATCAACAGTATCAACACCGCGCCATCCTTCACCCTGAGGCCCCCATTACCCCTGCCCAGCTGGAACAGTGGCTCGCAGCGCTGCAACAAAAGGGGGAACTGGATCGCCTTTGGACAAAGTACGGCGTACAACAGCACGCAACCCCATGATTACTATCCAGCTTTTCTGTACCATGGTGGGAACCAAATGGGAGTGCACCAAATGAACACCACTGAGCCCGCGTCCCCCAAGCTCCGCTTGCTGCGCTACCTTGCCTACGCTTTTCTGCTGCTTCTTATCCTGATCACCCTGCTGCTGTGGCAAACCCCCCGTCTGGTCCAGCGCTATCTGCCCGGCTGGCTGGCCGAACACTATGGCCTGCAACTGACGCTGGGGGAGATTGACGTAGGGCTGCGCAACCCATCTCTCACCCTCGGCGCGACCGCCCTGCTCGATGCCAAACAGCAGCCCATCATCCGTTTTGAGCAGCTCTTTATCACCCCCGACCTGCAAGCCAGCTGGCAGCAGAAAGAGGTCGTGCTTTCCGCCGTCACCCTGACCAAACCCGTGGTGCTGCTGCAACGGCTGGCAGACAAAAAGGGGGATGTTCGACTCAATCTGACCGATGCGCTGGCGACCCTGCTCGCCCCTGCGCCCGCCCCCGAGCCCGAAACAGCCAGCGCCCCGCTATTGGTCGATATTGCCAGTGTCAATGTCACTGACGGCCATGTGCGCTATCAGGATCAACGCAAGGAAAGCGAACCTGGCTGGTTGCCGCCCCTCAATCTGGAAAAAGTGACCCTCAAGCTCGATAACCTGCGCACCGAGGCAAATCACCCGACCGCCTATCAGCTGAACGCCGCCATCAACGGCAAAAGCAGTCTCTCCGCTCACGGCAAACTCGATGTGATGAGCGGCATGGGTCAGGGCAAGGTGAGCCTCAAGCAGGTCGAGCTGAAACCCTTCGCCCCGCTCTGGGCACCCTATCTCAAGCTGGATCTGGCCAAGGGCCACGCCAATGCAGAGGTGGAGTACCAGCTTAAAGAGAGCAAGCAAGGGGTACTGTGGCAATTGTCCAAAGGCAAGCTGACCCTAGACAACTGGCAGCTTAAAAAACACAAGGGCGACGAATTTGCCCGCTTCGGCCAGTTGGCCCTTAGCGATCTGGCTGTCGATGGCCAGAAACCGTCGCTCCAGATCGGCAAGGTGACCCTGCAACAGCCCCTGCTCAAGGCCACCCTCAACCCACAGCAGGAACTGGATCTGGCTGACTTGCTGATTGAACAGGCCCCCGCCAAGCCCGTCAAAGAAGCCAACGCCGCAAACGAGGTGGCCAACAATGCGGCGCCCAAGTCGGCACAACAAGCAAAGACAGCCGGTAACGGCAAGAAACAAGGGGCAGACAAACCCTGGCAGTGGCAGATCAAGCAGATCACCATCGACAAGGGCGATCTCACTCTCACCGAATCGAGCAGCGGCAAACCGCAGGCACGCCAGCTCTCCGGCCTCAAGCTGGCGCTGGGGCCAATGGGCAGCAAGGGGGAGCAACCGAGCAAACTGACTCTGGCCACCCAGTTCAACCAGAGCAGCCCCCTCGCCTTTGATGGCCAACTGACCCTGACTCCTTTCACCTTAAGCGGCGACATCAACCAGCAGGGGCTGCCCCTGACGCTGGCACAGCCCTATCTGGCCGATCTGGTACGCATCAAGGTGCAAAACGGGCTGCTGAGCAGCAAGACCCGCCTTGATCTCGCCACCACCGCCCAGGGAGATCTGAGCAAGCTGACCCTGCAGGGAGGGCTCGATGTCAACGGGCTCAAGGTGGTCGATCGGGCAGACAATCAGCGGCTGCTGGAGTTCAACACCCTGGCTCTCACCGGTCTGACGTACGACGGCATCAGCCAGCAGATGCGGATCAAGGAGATTGCCCTGAACAAGCCCTTCGCCCGCATCGAGATCAACGAAGATGGCACCACCAACCTGCAACAGCTGCTGTTGCCGCAACCGGCGGCAACCAAAAGTACTCAAGCGGCGGCAGGCAGCAAGACTCCCGACTTTCGTTTCACCATTGACCAACTGCGCACAGAGCAGGGCAACCTGCGCTTTGCCGACCGCAGCCTGAGTCAGGATTTTGTGGCCGATATCGCCTCGCTGGGCGGCCAGAGTCGCCATATCAGCAATATTCCGGGGCAACGCTCCGATCTCGCCTTCAACGGCAAGGTGGATCGCTATGCGCCAGTGACCATTCGCGGCGGTACCAACCTGCTGGTGGCCAACCCAATCCTCGACATCGCGGTCGCTTTCCACAATCTGGAGCTCACCACCTTCACCCCCTATTCGGGCACCTATGCCGGTTATGCCATCGACAAGGGGCAGCTCTCCATGAAGCTGCACTACAAGCTGGAGGGCAACCGGCTGGAGGGGGATAACGACATCACCATCAAGAAGCTGCAACTGGGCGAGAAGATCAAGAGCGATCAGGCCAAGGATCTCCCGCTGGGGTTGGCCATCGCCCTGCTGAGCGATGCCAACGGGGTGATACAGATGAACCTCAAGGTGAAGGGGGATCTCGATCAACCGGACTTCAGCATCGGCAATATCTTCTGGGATGTGCTGGGCAACACCCTGAGCAAGGCGATCACCTCCCCCTTCTCCCTGCTCGCCTCGCTGGCCGATGGCACCGAAGATCTCGACGAACTCCCCTTCCTGCCGGGGGATCCCGATCTCACCCCCACCCAGCAGGAGAAACTGGTCAAGCTGGCGCAGGCCCTCAAGGATAGACCCAAGCTCAGCATGAACATTCGCGGCAAGGTCAACTTCAACGAGGAGCGCCCCATCCTGCAACGGCAAAAGCTGGAACGGGTACTGGCCAAGCTCACCGGCAATCAGGCGGATCTCGACCTGCTGGAACAGGACCCCGCCCTGCAAGAGGCGCTGGCCCAGGCCTATGAAGAGCGCTTTGGCGAAGATCTGGATGACCTGGCCGCTCGGCTCCATCTGGATGAAGAGAGCGCGGCACTGCGGGCCCAGGCGGTGATCCTGCTGCGGGATCAGCAGCTCATCACCGCCAAATCCCTGCGCAATCTCGCCATGCGCCGGGCGCAAAATACCAAGGAGTTTCTGGTCGACAGCCAGGGGATCGCCCCGGAGCGGCTGTTCGTGCTCGACAGCCAGGTCAAGGAAGAGGACAAGGAAGCCAAAGTGATCCTGACACTGGATCAGTAAGGCCGCCGCACTGCACAAAAGCGTAATAAAAATACAACCCCTCAACTATTTTGACACCTTTTGCTCACCAAACAGCCTGCCTTGGTGAGCATTTGGCCTCTGATGCAAATAATCACGTAGTTTTTTTACGATTTATCCCCCTTGCCCCCTTGCGGGCGCGCCGCAGCCTGCCTAAAATCGCGCGTCTTTTGTTAACCCCCACCTCTATTTTTGGAGAACGCCACGTGAGCGAAAAATTGGCCAACCCTGCCCCTCTGGGTCTGATGGGTTTCGGTATGACCACCATCCTGCTGAACATCCATAACGCAGGTTTCTTCCCCATCAGCGCCATGATCCTGGCCATGGGCCTGTGCTACGGCGGCATCGCCCAGATCATTGCTGGCATCATGGAGTACAAGCGTGGCAACACCTTCGGTGTGACCGCGTTCACCTCCTACGGCCTGTTCTGGCTGAGCCTGGTGTTCCTGCTGATCATGCCGACCATGGGTCTGGCCGAAGCCACTCCGCACGCCTACATGGGTTGGTATCTGCTGATGTGGGGCATGTTCACCCTGTTCATGCTGGTTGGCACCATTAACTACCCGCGCGCCAAGCAGTTCGTGTTCGCCTCCCTGACCGTGCTGTTCTTCCTGCTGGCCGCCCGTGACTTCACCGGCAGCACCCTGATCGGCACCATCGCCGGTTTCGAAGGCATCATCTGTGGCGCCAGCGCCATCTACCTGGCCATGGCCACCGTGATCAACGAGCAGTTCGGCCGCACCGTGATGCCGATCGGCGATCACAAGAAAGCCGCCGCCGTACAGCTGAAAGCCGCTGCCTGATAGGCAAGCCACTCAGATTGTGAAAAAGGCACCCTCGGGTGCCTTTTTGCTATCTCGAATAACCGTTCAACAGATCGATTATCAGTCAAGTGACTCGACGTCCACCTCCCCCGCCAGCAAGCGAGTCGCGGGGAAACGCAGTGCGGGATCCTGGCTAAAGAACTGGCTCAGTTGCCGGTATACCGCGGGATAGACCTGCTGCAGCCGCAGCGGATCGGTAAAGAAACACTCGCAGCAGACGGCGAAAAACTCCGCGGGATGTTCAGCAGCATAGGGATCGATGGCGGTCACTTCGTCCCGGTCGAGTTGCTGGCAGAGCGCATCGAAGGCGCTCTGAAAGGCCTGTTGCCAGAGCTGACTGCTCATCTGCCCCGGCAACGGCGGCGCACCGTCCGCCTCACCGCCCAGCATATCGAGCTTGTGAACCAGCTCGTGGATCACCAGATTAAAGCCATCCCAGTCGCCATCCTGCTGCAGTTCGCTCCAGGCCAGCACCAGCGGCCCTTGCGGCCAGGATTCACCGGCGTTCTCCTCTTCAAACTCGCTCACCAGACCGAACTCATCCTGCACCTCCTGACGCCGGGTGACGGGTTCGGGAATGATGATGATTTCGTGAAAGCCGCGATACCAGTCAAGGCCGAGGTGCAAGATGGGCAACGCCGCCTGCAGCGCCAGCACCGCCTGTTGGCGTGGGCTGAGCTCGACCCCGATCAGGGTCAGGGTCTTGCGCTTGAGCAGCTGTTGCCCCAAGCCGATAAGCGTCGTCTGCTCGGTGTCGCTGAGCCCTTGCAAGATGGGCACTGCCGCCAGCGCCTGACGCCACAGCGCCAACTCATCCTCACTCATGGACGTTTGCGGGCGACCACCCAGCCATTTGAACCATCCCAGCACGCCTACTCCTTCTTTTGATGCAAACAACAGGTTACAGCAGTTTGACGAACCGTTTCGGCCGCTCCTGATAATCCTGCGCCAGATAGAAACGGTGGGCCGCCTCGCGCATGAGACTGCTGGAGAGCTCCAGCTGGGCGCAACCAGCGGCCCGCGCCATCGCTTCGGCTCCCTTGAGCAGGGCTGCGCCCACTCCCGCCCCTCTTGCCCCTTCATCGACAACCAGCGCCGAGATCAGGCCCCAAGCTGGTGCAACATGCAGCGGTGCCAGCTTGTGCCACACCAGCACACCGACCACCTTGTCGGCCTGGGAGGCGAGCAGCACAACGCTCGCGGGATCCGGCGCCAACAGGCGCGCCGTCACGTCAGCGCCTTCGGCAGGATACCCCAATTGGCTGAACAGGTGGGCGATGGCGCTCCCGTCGTCTGCCTCAGGGGGACGGATCGTCAAGGTGTCAGGGTCATTTTTCATTGTTGGCCTCATGTTTGCTTTCCATTGTGTTACGCCCGTCACATTGTCCGGCGCAGATCAACAAGGAGGATCTCATCTTTACTCATAGAAAACGCTGCCTGCCATTATCCCCCCACCCTTGTCAATTCACAAATTTGCAACAAGGCAACATTTTTCGCTGGGAAGCACCGATACAACTCGATATGTTACAAGCCATGCATGGCGCGTGTTTGCGCCCTGCCAAACCACTCGGAGCCACCCTCGTTTGCTTACCTCAGACTGTTAACAAATGAGCCCCTAACTGTGACAGAGAGCGAGGCCAAGATCTCGCCAAGACAGCGCCACAAACACAACAAAGGAGTTGTTGTACATGAATGAAATCGTCAATGCCATCAATGGTGTAATCTGGAGCCCTGCGCTCATCTACCTGTGTCTGGGGGTCGGTCTTTACTTCTCCCTGCGCACCCGTTTTTTGCAACTGCGTCATATGAAAGAGATGGTGCGCCTGATGTTTGATGGCAAGAGCACCGATGCCGGTGTCTCCTCCTTCCAGGCGCTGGCCATGACCCTGGCAGGTCGCGTGGGTACCGGTAACATCGCCGGTGTGGCCACCGCCATCACCTTCGGTGGCCCGGGCGCCCTGTTCTGGATGTGGATGGTTGCCTTCCTCGGCGCCAGCTCCGCCTTCGTGGAGTCCACTCTGGGTCAAGTTTACAAAGAGAAGATCAACGGTGAATACCGCGGCGGCCCGGCCTTCTATATCGAGAAAGGGCTTGGCATGAAGTGGTACGCCTGGACCTTCGCCATCGCGACCGTATTCGCCTGCGGCGTGCTGCTGCCGGGCGTGCAGGCCAACTCCATCGGTTCAAGCCTGCAGACCGCCTTTAATATCGATCCGAACGTCACAGCCGCCGGTCTGGCGCTGCTGCTCGGCTTTATTATCTTCGGTGGCGTCAAGCGCATCGCCAACTTCGCCAGTACCGTAGTACCCTTTATGGCGCTGGGCTACATCATCGTGGCTTGCGTCATCATCGCCCTCAATATCGGCCAGCTGCCGGGCGTGATCCTGCTGATCTGGAAGAGCGCCTTCGGTCTGGATGCCGGTTTCGGTGCCATTCTGGGTCTGGCCATCATGTGGGGGGTAAAACGCGGGGTCTACTCCAACGAAGCGGGTCAGGGTACCGGGCCGCACGCCTCCTCTGCTGCGGCAGTGAGTCACCCGGCGAAGCAGGGTCTGGTGCAGGCGTTCTCCGTCTATATCGACACCCTGTTCGTCTGCTCCGCCACCGGCTTTATGCTGCTGATCACCGGCCTCTATAACGTACAAGGGCCGGACGGCGCCGCCATCTACACGGGTATTGCCGGTATCGCAGCAGGCCCGGGCTATGTGCAGACCGCCATGGAGAGCATGATGCCGGGCTTTGGCAGCATTTTCGTGGCCATCGCGCTGTTCTTCTTCGCGTTCACCACCATCGTTGCCTACTACTACATCGCCGAAACCAACATCGCCTACATCAACCGCAAGATAAATCGCCCCTGGCTCACCTTCTTGCTGAAGATTGCGCTGATGGCTGCCACTGTCTACGGCACCGTCAAGACGGCAGATCTGGCGTGGGGCATGGGTGATATCGGGGTCGGCCTGATGGCATGGCTCAACATCATCGCCATCCTGCTGCTGCAAAAAACCGCCTTCACCTGTCTGAAGGATTATGAAGCGCAGCAGGCACAAGGGATTGACCCCGTATTCCACCCGGAGAAGCTCGGCATCAAGAACGCCGATTACTGGGTGGGCAAACGCTCCGAAGAGAACTTGGAGCGGGAGAAATCGGGCCATCAGTTCGAGCCGGATCAGGATCGCAAGATCTCCTAAACCGACACGAAATAACCGTTCGATAAAAATGGCAGCCTCGGCTGCCATTTCTTTTTCCTGTCACCTCATCTCAGAGCGGATTGCGGCGCGGCCCGAAGGGCAGGCGCCAGCGAAACAGGCTGTTAAGGGTGGCCCGCCACTGATTGGGTCGCCCCAGGATCTGCTTTTGCAAGCGGGTCTCTTCCTTCAGCATCGCCTCATCGCTGCGGGCCCAGGCCTGACTGTAGAGCTGCTTGATCCCCGCCAGTGCATCCGGCGACTTGGTGATAAGAGTGCGGGCAAACTCCCGCGCCTCCACCAGCGGATCGGCGCAGACCCGACTCACCAGCCCGAGGGATTTGGCCTCGATGGCATCCAGCTCGCGCCCGCTCATGGCCAGCTCCATGGCGGTATCCACTCCCATCAGGTTGCGCATGGTGACGCTACCGCTCATATCGGGAATGATGCCCCACTTGATCTCCATCACCGAGAAGCGGCAATCGGGGGTGCTGAAGCGAAAATCGGCGCCGAGCGCAATCTGCAAGCCACCGCCAAAACAGACTCCCTGGGTCACCGCAATCACCGGCACCGGCAGCTGGTGCCAGCCATAGGCAACCCGCTGGGCCAGATTGGTCGCCTCGTCTGCTTCACGCTTGAGAATATCGAGCGCCGCTACCGGCTGTCTCAGCATGGATTTCACATCCAGCCCGGCGCAGAAGGCTCGCCCCTCGCCATGCAGGATCACCGCCCGCAGCCCCTTGTGCCGGGCGAGCTGCGTCAATGTCTCATCGATGGCGCTGAACATGGCGCGGTCCAGCGCATTGAGTTTATCCCCCCGCGTCAGCATCACTTCGGCAATCCCGTCGTGGATCTCGCACTTGATCCTTGGTTTTTCCATCTCCCTTGTCCTCCCCTTGATCCCTGAAACTGACTCACTGGTCATACCACCACGTTATCAGAGTGTGAACAGGCGGTACAGCTGAGACTAAAGTCGGCTGGTCGCCTCCCCCTCCCTTTGTCACACTGGGAGCTGCATGAGTGCCGCAAGCCAGCAGAGGACGCTGTCATGTCAACCCTGTTCAATTTTGCCAGACCACCGTTCGACCGACTGGATGAGGAGGCGCGCGAGCGGCTCTCCCGCCACCTCTCGCTCTGCTATTTTCGGGCCGGGGATCTGCTGCTCAAGGAGGGGGACGAGCCTCCCGGCCTCTATCTCATCATCAAGGGGGCGGTGGAAGAGTCGGCCCCTCACCATCAGTTTGGTGATTACGGGGTCGATGACCTGTTCGATGTGCGCGCCCAGTTTGACGGCCGCTGCCGCCACCGCTTCACCGCGCTGGAAGATAGCCTCTGCCAACTCATTCCTCGCCACACATTTCTGACGCTCTGTGAGCAGGATCCGCAGTTTGCCAGCTACTTCACCGCCAATCTGGCCGAGCGCCAACGCCAGCAGGAACAACGCGAACAACTGGGGCAGAAGAATCTGGCGGAGTTTATCCTGACACGCATCGAACCGGGCCACCTGCAGGCACCGCTTATCGTCGACAGCAGGCTGTCACTGCTGGCAGCTACCGAAGCCATGGTGAGCCAGGGGACAGATTGTCTGCTCTACCCCGCCCACGACGGTTCGCTCACGCTGGCAACCCGCAAGACCTTGCTCCATGCCCTGACCCTCAAGGGATTGCCGCTGACGGCCCCCCTCTCGGTGCTGACCCCCACGCCGCTCATCGGTCTGCCGCTGGAGAGCTATCTGTTTGATGCCCTGCTGCTGATGACCCGCCATCGCATCAAGCGACTGGTGGTGTGGCGCGGCAACGAAGTGGCGGGGATCCTGCAACTGACCCAGGTGCTGGGGCTCTTCTCGACCCACTCCCACGTGCTGACATTGCGTATCGCCCGCGCCGACAGCCTGCCGGCACTGGAGGCGGTGGCCCGCGAGCAGCAACAATTGACCAGATCGTTGTTTGCCCAGGGGATCCACACCGCCTTTTTGATGAAGCTCATCGCCACCATCAACGAACAGCTTATCGCCAAAGCCTTTGCGCTGGTGATCCCCCCCGAGGTGCAGGATAAGGTCTGCCTGCTGATGCTGGGCTCGGAGGGGCGCGGCGAGCAGATCCTCAAAACCGATCAGGACAACGCCCTGATCCTGCCAGAGGGGCTGGCATGGCCCACCCAGGCAGCCGATCTGGCCGAATTCAGCGCCCTGCTGGAGCGCCTCGGCTACCCGCTGTGCCCCGGGCAGGTAATGGTGAACAATCCGGCCTGGGTAAAAACAGGCGATGAGTGGCAAAGCGCCATTGCCAGCGCCTGCACCACGGCCAGTGAGGAGGAGCTGCTCTGGCTCGCCACCCTGGCCGATGCTCACCCCATCGCGGGGGATCGACAGCTGCATCTGCCTGTTGCCAGAGCGCTGCGCGAGCAGTTGGCGGACAGGCGGGATCTGCTGGCGGAGATGGTGCGACCGGCGGTGGCCTTTCATGCCCCCCTCACTCTGTTTGGCAGGCTGGAGCAGCCACCGGAAGGGCTGGATCTCAAGCGGGGCGGCCTGTTTCCGCTGGTGCACGGTATCCGCATGCTGGCCCTTGAGGCTGGCATTCTGGAGACCTCAACCCTGGGGCGTATCGATGCGCTGGTGGCAGCCGATCGGCTCAGTGCCGACTATGGCAGCAATCTGGCAGAGGCGTTTCGGCTCTTTATCCGGCTGAGGCTGCGCAGCCAGCTCAAGGGGGGCAATAGTCGGGTGCAGACAAGCGAGCTTAGCCACAGCGAGCGGGATCTGTTGCGTCAGGCGCTGCATCAGGTTAAGAAGTTCCAGCAGTGGCTCACCTTGCACTTTCGTCTGAGACAATAGCCATGTTGAGCCGCGTTCGACGCTACTGGTATGGCCGTGCGTTCCGAACTGGCGAGTTCGCGCCGCTCTTTGCCACCCCACCGGAAGATGAACGGATCGCCCTCGATTTCGAGACCACCAGTCTCGATCCCGAGCAGGCCGAGATCGTCTCCATCGGGGCGGTGCGCATTCAGGGCAACCGGCTGCTGACCGGTGAGGCCCTCGCCATCAAGGTACAGCCACCGGCCAGCCTGACCAGCCAATCTGTGGTGATCCACGGTCTGCGCCATCAGGATCTGCAACAGGGAATGGAGCTGGAAGCCGCGCTGCGCCTGCTGCTCGACTATATCGGCCCGCGCGAACTGGTGGGCTATCACCTCGCCTACGATCTGCGTATTCTCAATCTCGCCTGCCAAAAATTGTGGGGATTGACCCTGCCCCAGCGAGGGATCGAGGTGAGCCAGCTTTATCATGACCACCTCTATCGCCGCTACCCCGATGCTGCGATTGACCTCCACTTGAGTGCCATCTGCCGTCACTTGGCGCTGCCCCCCCTGCCCGCCCACGATGCCCTTGCCGATGCCACCACGGCCGCGCTTATCTACCTGCGCCTGACCTGCGGCTCGCCGCTCACTTATCCCAAAGTCTAATTGTCGAGAAATAACATTTAATTCACATTTTGCTTACATGAGCAGATTGCCTGCTCGTCGGGGTTACCCCATCCACCGCTGACACTCATGTCATGGAGAACTGCAATGGAACAGCAAAGCTATCTGAGGATCCAGCAAGATCCCAACTTCCAGGAGCTGGTCGCCAAGCGCCAGCGTTTTGCCTGGGCCCTCTCGGCTCTGATGCTGGGACTCTACCTGGCGTTTATTCTGCTCATCGCCTTTGCCCCCGGTTGGCTGGGCACCCCCTTGAGCGAAGGTTCGACCATTACTCGCGGCATTCCTGTCGGGGTAGGATTGATCCTCTCCTCCTTCGTGTTGACCGGCGTCTATGTCTTTCGCGCCAACGGCGAGTTTGATGAACTGAACCAGAAGATCCTCAAAGGGGTGCAATCATGAAAGGCAAGTTGCTGCTGTTGACCTCACTGGCCTCCTCTCCCCTGCTGGCGGCCGATGCAATCTCTGGCGCCGTGGAGCGTCAGCCCCTTAATGTCGCCGCCATCGTGATGTTTCTGGTGTTTGTGGCCGCTACCCTGTTCATCACCTACTGGGCCTCCAAGCGCAACCGCTCGGCTTCCGACTACTATGCGGCCGGTGGCCGTATCACCGGCTTCCAGAACGGTCTGGCCATCGCCGGTGACTATATGTCCGCCGCCTCCTTCCTCGGGATCTCCGCGCTGGTCTACACCTCCGGCTACGATGGCCTGATTTACTCCATAGGTTTTCTGGTGGGCTGGCCCATCATTCTGTTCCTGATCGCCGAACGGCTGCGCAACCTCGGCAAATACACCTTCGCCGATGTCGCTTCATATCGTCTCAAACAGACTGAAGTGCGCACCCTCTCCGCCTGCGGTTCGCTGGTGGTAGTCGCCCTCTACCTGATCGCCCAGATGGTCGGTGCCGGCAAACTGATCGAGCTGCTGTTTGGCCTGCAATACCATGTGGCCGTGGTGCTGGTTGGTATCCTGATGGTGCTCTACGTGCTGTTTGGCGGCATGCTGGCCACCACCTGGGTGCAGATCATCAAGGCAGTGATGCTGCTCTCCGGTGCTAGCTTCATGGCCATCATGGTCATGAAATCGGTCAACTTCGACATCGGCGCCCTGTTTAGTGAAGCGGTCAAAGTGCACGAGAAAGGCTCCGCCATCATGAGCCCGGGCGGGCTGGTCTCCGACCCCATCTCCGCCATCTCGCTCGGTCTGGCATTGATGTTCGGTACCGCCGGCCTGCCCCATATCCTGATGCGTTTCTTCACCGTGAGCGATGCCAAGGAAGCGCGTAAATCTGTGTTCTACGCCACCGGCTTTATCGGCTACTTCTACATCCTCACTTTTATCATCGGCTTTGGCGCCATCTTGCTGGTGAGCACCAACCCGGCCTTCAAGGACGCCACCGGCGCCCTGCTGGGCGGCACCAACATGGCGGCAGTCCATCTGGCCAATGCGGTCGGTGGCAGCCTGTTCCTCGGCTTCATCTCCGCCGTGGCATTTGCCACCATTCTGGCGGTAGTTGCCGGATTGACCCTGGCCGGAGCCTCTGCGGTCTCCCATGACCTCTATGCCAGTGTGCTGAAGAAGGGCAAGGCCAACGAGAGCGATGAACTGCGTGTCTCCAAGATGACGACTCTGGTGCTGGGTGTGGTTGCCATTGGTCTGGGGATCCTGTTCGAGAAGCAGAACATCGCCTTCATGGTCGGTCTGGCCTTCTCCATCGCCGCCAGCTGCAACTTCCCGGTGCTGTTCCTCTCCATGTTCTGGTCACGCCTGACCACCCGTGGCGCCGTCTATGGTGGCTGGCTGGGGCTGGTGAGCGCAGTGACCCTGATGATCCTGGGCCCGACCGTGTGGGTGAAAGTACTGGGCCATGCCCAGGCTATCTTCCCCTACGAATACCCTGCCCTCTTCTCCATGGGTTTGGCCTTCATCGGGATCTGGTTCTTCTCCATCACCGACAGCTCCCAGAACGCCGCCGACGAGCATGCCAAGTTCCTGCCGCAGTTCGTTCGCTCCCAAACTGGGCTGGGTGCCTCTGGCGCCACCTCCCACTAACAGATCAAGTTCATCCTTCCAAGCCGGCTTCGCGCCGGCTTTTTTTATTGCCCATCAATCGGCTGCACGCCCCGCTTGCCCCGATCAAGATCACACTTCTCGCTAAAACTTTCGGGGGATCTGTGCCATAATGCGCGCCATTTGACAGACCAATCGGGACACATACCTTGTTAAGCAGCAACAACATCACCATGCAGTTCGGCGCCAAGCCGCTGTTTGAGAACATCAACGTCAAGTTTGGCGGCGGCAACCGCTATGGCCTTATCGGCGCCAACGGCTGTGGCAAGTCCACCTTTATGAAGATCCTCGGTGGTGATCTGGAGCCCACTGGCGGTAATGTGAGCCTGGATGTCAACGAGCGCATCGGTAAGCTGCGTCAGGATCAGTTCGCCTACGAAGATATGCGCGTACTGGACGTGGTCATGATGGGTCACACCGAGCTGTGGGCGGCTATCGCCGAGCGCGATGCCATCTACGCCAACCTCGAAGCCACCGACGAAGACTATATGAAGGCCGCCGAGCTGGAAGGTCTGGTTGCCGAGTATGACGGCTACACCGCCGAAGCGCGCGCAGGCGAGCTGCTGCTGGGTGTCGGCATTCCGCTCGAGCAGCACAACGGCCCGATGAGCGAAGTGGCGCCGGGCTGGAAACTGCGGGTGCTGCTGGCACAGGCGCTGTTCTCCAACCCCGATATCCTGCTGCTGGACGAACCGACCAACAACCTGGATATCAACACCATTCGCTGGCTGGAGCAGGTGCTCAACGATCGTGAAAGCACCATGATCATCATCTCTCACGACCGTCACTTCCTGAACTCCGTCTGTACCCACATGGCGGATCTGGACTACGGCGAGCTGCGCGTTTACCCGGGCAACTACGACGACTACATGCTGGCCGCCACCCAGGCGCGCGAGCGTCTGCTGGCCGACAACGCCAAGAAGAAGGCCCAGATCGCCGATCTGCAATCCTTCGTCTCCCGTTTCAGCGCCAACGCCTCCAAGTCCCGTCAGGCGACCTCCCGTCTCAAGCAGATCGACAAGATCAAGATTGAGGACGTCAAGGTCTCCAGCCGCCAGAACCCCTTCATCCGCTTCGAGCAGGACAAAAAGCTCTATCGCAACATCCTGGAAGTGGAAGGTGTATCCAAGGGTTATGGCGACGGTCCCCTGTTCAAGGGCCTCAACATGATGATGGAAGTGGGCGAGAAGGTCGCCATTCTGGGTACCAACGGTATCGGTAAATCGACTCTGATCAAGACCCTGGTCGGCGCACTGGCTCCGGATACCGGCACCATCAAGTGGTCCGAGAACGCCCAGATCGGTTACTACGCTCAGGATCACGCCGAAGACTTCGACACTGATCTCAACGTGTTCGACTGGATGGCCCAGTGGAAACAGGAGAACGAAGACGAGCAGGCTGTACGCTCCATACTGGGCCGTCTGCTGTTCTCTCAGGACGACATCAAGAAGCCGGTCAAGGTGCTCTCCGGTGGTGAACAGGGTCGCATGCTGTTCGGCAAGCTGATGATGCAGCGCCCCAACATCCTGATCATGGATGAGCCGACCAACCACCTGGACATGGAATCCATCGAATCCTTGAACATGGCGCTGGAGCTCTACCAGGGGACCCTGATCTTCGTCTCCCACGACCGCGAATTCGTCTCCTCTCTGGCGACCCGCATCCTGGAGCTGACTGAAGATGGTATCCGCGACTTCGGCGGCACCTACGAGGATTACCTGCGCACCCAGGGCGTGGTGTAACCCCCGCCTTGCAAGCTCGCAATGAAAAACCGGCACACACGTGCCGGTTTTTTTATATTCCGTATTTAGACGACTGAGATGGCGTATAGCAGTGGTGTGACTACACGCCACAGAGCAGAGGGCAGAGAGCAGAGAGCAGAGAGCAGAGAGCAGAGCTTGAATATCCCCCCTCTTGCCCACAGATAAAAAAACGGCTCCATCACGGAGCCGTTCTCAATGGATTGCGCAGTGCCGATTACTCGACGGTCGCTTCCACACTGGTGAAGTACTCGATTTTGGCTGCTTTGCGCAACTCGTCGATCAGAGACTTGTAATCCACCTGAGCTTTGCCCTGACCCAGCTGAGCTTGCAGCATGGCGGCCATGCCGGATGCGGCGGCAGGGACGTTGACCTTGTCCAGCGCAACCACAACACGGTCGCCATTGGTCTCGGCAACCAGAGCCACGCTCGGCTTGCCGTCGATCGGATGGGGCAGTGTGAACGCCTGGGCAATCAGGTTCTGATCCAGCTCGCGATCGAAGCGGGCAACCCCTTTGTGGGTCTCCACTTTCAGACCGAGTGCAGTCAGATCGGCGGTGATGCTCTCACCGACCTTCAGCTTGTCCAGCAGACCCTGGGCCTTGCCACGAGCCACTTCACTGGCCTTGTCATGCTTGATGGCGGCAATCACCTGCTCTTTCACCTCGGCCAGCGGCTTGACCGCTTTGGGCTTGTGACCAGTGATGTGCAGCACCAGCGCCTTGCCGTCAGCCAGCTCGATCACGTCGGAGTTGGTGTTGTCATCGCGCAGCTGTTCGGAAAACGCCACGGAGAGCACCTTGGGATCATTCAGCGGAGCCGGAGCAGTCGCCTGGGTGAAGAAATCGGAAGATTGAACCTTCATCCCCATGGCATCAGCGGTCAGATCCAGCGAGTCCGGGTTTTCGAAGCTGTTGTCAGCCATCTTCTGCTGCTCGGCGAAGAACTTCTCCTTGGCCTTGTCAGCTTGCAGACGAGTGATGGTCTCTTCTTTCACATCGGCAAACGGCTTGGTCTGGGCTGCTTCAACCCCCAGCAGCTTGATGATGTGGAAACCGAACGGGCTCTTCACCACGCCGGAGAGATCGCCAGCCTTGTTCAGGGCGAACGCGGCTTTCTCGAAGGCCGGATCCATCACCCCTTTCTCGAACCAGTCCAGCTCGCCGCCTTTTTTGGCAGAGAAGGTATCGGAAGAGTCAGCCTTGGCCAGCGCAGCGAAATCATCGCCCGCCTTGGCTTTGGCCAGCACGGCTTCTGCTTTCTGCTCGGCCGCTTTCTCATCCTTGCCAAACGGGATCAGGATGTGAGCCACGTGGCGACGCTCGGCACGCTGGAACAGATCCTGGTGCTGATCGTAGTAATCCTGGGCATCCTGCTCGGTGACCTTGATATCCTTGGCGAGGTTGGCAGCGTCCAGCAGCAGATAGTCGACCTTGACCTGCTCGTCGTTCATGAAACGGGCGCCATTGGTCTTGTAGTACTGCTCGAGCTCGTTGTCGGAGACCTGAACGTCAGCCATGTAGTTGGCGGCAGCCAGACGTACCAGACGCAGATCGCGAGTCTGGTTGTAGAGCTTGTCGAGCTGCTCCGCTTCCCCCTTGAGGGAGAATTCGGTGCCCAGCAGAGCGCTCATCAACTGTTGACGCACCATGTCCTGACGCAGGGAGTCACGGAACATTTCAGGAGTCATGCCGGCACGACGGATCAGCTGCAGATAGCGGTCATTGTTGAACTTGCCATTCTCGGCAAACTCCGGCATGGCCACGATGGCTTGCTTGATCTGTTCGTCACTGATACGCAGACCCAGTTCACGGGCCTTGCTGTCCAGCAGCGCCTGATCGATCAGCCGATCCAGCACGCCGCGACGGAACTGTTTCATGTAATCGGGGTTCGCGGCCAGCTGGCTGAATGCCTCTCCCATCTGGGATTCCATGCGGGCGCGCTCGTTACGGTAGGCATTTTCCAGTGCCGCAGCACTGATCTCGGTGCCATTGACGGTGGCGGGGGCGGTACGGGCCGGGCCGTTCAGGTAACTACCTACACCAGCCAAGGCAAAGGAGAGGATGATCAGGCCCAAGATAACCTTGGCTACCTTGCCCTGCGCCCCTTCGCGTAGTTTATCCAACATCATGTTTGTACTTATGCTCCCGAACTCGATGGGCGTAAACAATAAAAAGGCGCACCGATTGCGATGCGCCTTGGTCAATCAGTATGAGAGAAGACTCTCTAACTTGTCTGGTCTGCGACCAAGGACGGTAGCCGACGGATATCAGCGACCGACTTAGTTAACAGCGTCTTTCAGGGCCTTACCGGCTTTGAAGGCAGGAACTTTACCAGCAGCGATTTCGATGGTCGCGCCAGTCTGCGGGTTACGGCCTGAACGGGCAGCACGCTCGCGTACAGCGAAAGTACCGAAACCAACCAGAGCAACCTGGTCACCCTCTTTCAGCGCTTCACCAACAGCATCAATGAAGGCATCCAACGCACGGCCAGCGGCAGCTTTGGAGATATCGGCACCGTCTGCAATCTTGTCAATCAGTTGAGATTTATTCACTCTTATATTCCCCTTTTATCGAACACCGCTGCGGCGCTGATTTCCCTGGCCACAACAAGTGGAGGTTTTATAGCAAGCCTCCTGATCAGTTGCAAGTGACAATCTGGCGCAAACCCGCGCCACACAACGCATTGCGACTCATCACGAGTACCCGATCGGTGGTCAAGGCTACTTCCGTTATCGGGCGCATGCAAGCCTTAACCACCCGCCGAATGCGCCAAATTTGCGGCGCATCAACATTTACACGACAGAAACGCGCTCAAACCCCTGTGGATTGTCCTGCAACGCCAATTCCAGCACCTCGTCAATCCAGCGAACCGGATAAATTTCAAGGTCTTGTTTGACGTTTGCCGGGATCTCCTCAAGGTCACGCTCGTTCTCTTTCGGAATAAGCACTCGCTTGATGCCGCCACGGTGGGCTGCCAGCAACTTCTCCTTGAGACCGCCGATGGGCAGCACTTCGCCGCGCAAGGTGATCTCCCCTGTCATCGCCACATCAGCACGAACCGGATTACCGGTCAAGCTGGAGACCAGGGCGGTACACATGGCGATACCGGCGCTCGGACCATCTTTCGGGGTTGCCCCTTCCGGTACGTGCACGTGGATATCGCGCTTCTCGTAGAAGTCGGCATTGATGCGCAGCTTCTCGGCACGGGCTCGTACGACCGTCATGGCCGCCTGAATGGACTCCTGCATTACGTCACCGAGGGAACCGGTATAAGTGAGCTTGCCCTTGCCCGGCATGTTGGTGGTCTCGATGGTGAGCAGATCGCCCCCCACTTCGGTCCACGCCAGACCACACACTTGACCCACTTGATTCTGGTCGGTGGCCTTGCCGTAATCGAAACGCTGCACCCCGAGGAACTCCTTGAGGTTCTCCTGATTGACCTGAACATGCTTGATGCTCTTGTCCAGCAGGATGCGCTTGACCGCCTTGCGACAAATCTTGGAGATCTCGCGCTCCAGACTCCGCACCCCCGCCTCGCGGGTGTAGTAGCGGATCACTCCGACCAGGGCAGAATCTTCGATGGTGATCTCGGACTCTTTCAGGCCGTTGCGCTGGATCTGCTTGGCAACCAGATGCTGCTTGGCAATGTTGAGCTTCTCATCTTCGGTGTAACCGGAGAGACGGATCACTTCCATCCGGTCCAGCAAGGGACCCGGGATGTTCATGGAGTTGGAGGTGGCCACGAACATCACGTCCGACAGGTCATAATCCACTTCCAGATAGTGATCGTTAAAGCTGTTATTCTGCTCCGGATCCAGCACTTCCAGCAAGGCGGATGCGGGATCGCCACGCATGTCCGAGCTCATCTTGTCGATCTCGTCGAGCAGGAACAGCGGGTTCTTCACGCCGACTTTCGCCATCTTCTGGATAAGCTTGCCGGGCATGGAACCAATATAGGTACGGCGGTGACCGCGGATCTCCGCTTCGTCACGCACCCCACCCAAGGCCATCCGCACATATTTGCGGCCTGTCGCCTTGGCGATGGATTGGCCCAGCGAGGTCTTGCCCACACCGGGAGGGCCAACCAGACAAAGGATGGGGCCCTTGAGCTTGTTCACCCGCGCCTGCACCGCCAGATATTCGAGGATGCGATCCTTGACCTTCTCGAGGCCATAGTGATCGGCATCCAGCACCTCTTGCGCCTTGCCCAGGTCTTTCTTGACCTTGGAGCGCGCCTTCCACGGCACCTGCACCATCCAGTCCACATAGCTGCGAACCACGGTAGCCTCGGCGGACATGGGAGACATCATCTTCAGCTTGGCAAGCTCGGCCTGGGCCTTTTCACGGGCATCTTCCGGCATGCCAGCCTCTTCAATCTTGCGATTGAGAGCTTCAAACTCATCCGGGCTATCTTCCAGCTCACCCAGCTCTTTCTGGATGGCCTTCATCTGCTCGTTGAGGTAATACTCGCGCTGGCTCTTTTCCATCTGCTTCTTGACGCGAGTACGGATGCGCTTCTCGACCTGCAGCAGGTCAATTTCCGACTCCATCATAGCCATCAGGAATTCGATGCGCTCGGAGACTGAGACGATCTCCAGCACCTTCTGCTTGTCTTCCAGCTTGAGCGGCATGTGGGCCGCCATGGTGTCAGCCAGACGCGCAGCATCGTCGATCGCCGAGATCGAGGTCAGTACCTCGGGCGGGATCTTCTTGTTGAGCTTGATATAGCCTTCAAACTGGCCGATGGCGGAGCGAACCAGCACTTCCTGATCCTTCTCCTCAATGGCTTGGGAGGGGATGTACTGGGCCTCGCAGACAAAGAAATCCTTGTCGTCGATCATCCGCTCCAGGCGGGCACGCTGTCCCCCCTCTACCAGCACCTTGACGGTGCCGTCCGGCAGCTTGAGCATCTGCAGAATATTGGCCACTGTCCCGACGGTGAAGATCTCCTCCACAGTCGGCTCATCGGTTGACGCATCCTTCTGGGCCACCAGCAGAACTTTCTTGTCCTGCTCCATGGCCGCTTCCAGACAGCGAATGGATTTTTCCCGCCCCACAAAGAGTGGAATGACCATGTGGGGATAAACCACCACGTCACGAAGAGGCAGGACGGGAATCTCGATGCGTTCTGAACGCTCTAGGTTCATATATGTCCTCTCGGCTTGTTATACCGTTGGCAAAGCGCTTGGCTGAGTATATGGGGGCGCTGAGATGAGATTCAATCGCCGAAACCGTAAAAAGCATGAAAGGGGCAAAAAGCCCCTTCCATTCGATTAAAAATCAGACATTTACTCTGATGCAGCAGCCTGGGTTTCGGGATTTTCGTAAATCATCAAGGGCGCGGAGTCCCCTTTGATCACGGTCTCGTCGATCACCACCTTGCTGACCCCTTCCAGAGAAGGCAGGTCATACATGGTATCCAGCAACACGGCTTCCACGATGGAACGCAGACCACGAGCACCGGTTTTACGCTCCATCGCCTTGCGGGCAATGGCGTTGAGTGCGTCGTCACGGAACTCCAGCTCGACCCCTTCCAGATCGAACAACGCAGCGTACTGTTTGGTCAGCGCGTTTTTCGGCTCTTTCAGGATCTGGATAAGCGCAGACTCGTCCAGCTCGGTCAGGGTCGCGACCACCGGCAGACGGCCGATGAACTCGGGGATCAGACCATACTTGATCAGATCTTCCGGCTCTACCTTGGCGAAGGTCTCGCTCAGGGTGGCCTTGGCATCCTTGGATTTCACCTCGGCGCCAAAACCGATACCGGTTCCCTTCACGGAACGCTGCTCGATCACCTTGTCCAGACCGGCAAAGGCACCGCCACAGATGAAGAGGATCTTGGAGGTATCAACCTGCAAGAACTCCTGCTGCGGATGCTTGCGACCACCTTGCGGCGGCACGGAAGCGATGGTCCCTTCGATCAGCTTGAGCAGTGCCTGCTGTACCCCTTCCCCGGAGACATCGCGGGTGATGGAGGGGTTGTCCGACTTGCGGGAGATCTTGTCGATCTCGTCGATATAGACGATGCCACGCTGGGCCTTCTCTACGTCGTAGTCGCACTTTTGCAGCAGCTTCTGGATGATGTTCTCCACGTCCTCGCCCACATAACCGGCTTCGGTCAGGGTGGTGGCGTCGGCCATGGTGAACGGCACATCCAGCAGACGAGCCAGAGTCTCGGCCAGCAGGGTCTTGCCGCTACCGGTCGGGCCAATCAGCAGAATGTTGGATTTGCCGAGCTCCACACCACTGTTTTCGCCGCTGTTGCGCAGACGCTTGTAGTGGTTGTAGACGGCAACGGCCAACACCTTCTTGGCATACTCCTGCCCGATCACATAGTCATCGAGATGAGCGCGGATCTGATGAGGGGTCGGCAGCTCGTTACCATCGCGCTTGGGAGAGATCTCGCGGATCTCTTCGCGGATGATGTCGTTGCACAGCTCGACGCACTCATCACATATGTAGACGGAAGGGCCAGCGATCAGCTTACGCACTTCATGCTGGCTTTTGCCGCAAAAAGAGCAGTAGAGCAGCTTATCACCCTCACCCTTGCGTTTCTCTGTCATTCAGCAACCTCGTTTTATCAATAGAGGATGGATCGGCCTGTTGAGTTTACAACAGACCGGGACACCCTGCTCAGCTACGCTGGCTCAGGACACCGTCAACCAGGCCATAGGCCACGGCCTGCTCGGCGGACATGAAGTTGTCACGATCGGTGTCACGCTCGATGGTAGCCATGTCCTGACCGGTGTGGAACGCCAGGCGCTCGTTCAGGGTATTTTTAATCTTCAGGATCTCCTGGGCGTGGATCTGGATATCAGATGCCTGACCCTGGAAGCCACCCAGCGGCTGGTGGATCATCACGCGGGCGTTAGGCAGGCAGAAACGCTTGCCCTTGGCACCGCCAGCCAGCAGGAAGGCACCCATGGAGCAGGCCTGCCCCATGCAGACGGTGCTGACATCCGGCTTGATGAACTGCATGGTGTCATAGATGGACATGCCTGCAGTCACCGAACCACCCGGCGAGTTGATGTAGATATAGATGTCCTTGTCCGGATTCTCGGACTCGAGGAACAGCAACTGGGCAACCACCAGATTGGCCATGTGATCTTCAACCTGACCAGTCAGGAAGATCACCCGCTCTTTCAGCAGACGGGAGTAAATATCGTAGGAACGTTCACCCTTGGCAGTCTGTTCGACCACGATGGGGACCAGCGCATTGCTGGGAGAATCGGTCATATCGTTATAGTTCTTGTACATAAGGCATTGTCCCTAAAATAAAATGGCCCGAGTGGAGATCACACGAGCCATTATACTTAACAGTCTTGACCTTAAGTCAAATGTTCTTAGGCAGCGGCGCCAGACTTGTTGATCACTTCGTCAAAGGCAACCTCTTTTTCGGTCACTTGCGCTTTGGACAGGATCAGGTCGATGGCTTGATCTTCTACTGCCAGGTTACGAACGCCGTTCAGCATCTGTTCGTTCTTCTGGTAGTACTCGATCACTTCTTTCGGATCTTCGTAGGCAGTCGCCATGGACTCGATGATGCTGTTTACACGGGCATCGTCAGCCTTGATCTCGTTGGTGCGGATCACGTCACCCAGCAGCAGGCCTACGCGTACACGACGCTCGGCTTGAGCCTGGAACAGTTCAGCCGGCAGCTCGGGAGCGTTGCCGCCCTGGAAGCCACCGAAGCGCTGCAGAGCCTGCTGACGCAGTGCGTCGATCTCTTGAGCAACAGCTGCTTTCGGCAGGTCGATTTGGTTGGCTTCAACCAGACCGTTCAGAACCTGCTCTTTCACGCTGTTTTTCAGGGCTTGAGCCAGTTCGCGCTCCATGTTCTTGCGCACTTCGGCTTTCAGCTCTTCAACAGAACCGCTTTCGATACCGAAACGCTTCACGAACTCTTCGGTCAGCTCAGGCAGGATCTGCTCTTCAACCTTGATCAGCTTGGAAGCGAACTTGGCTTCTTTGCCTTTCAGGTTTTCAGCGTGGTAGTCAGCCGGGAAGGTCACTTCGATGGTGAACTCGTCGCCCGCTTTCTTGCCCAGGATGGCGTCTTCGAAGCCCGGGATCATACGGCCAGCGCCCAGCACCAGGTTGAAGCCTTCAGCTTTGCCGCCGTCGAACTCTTCACCGTCGATGGAACCGACGAAGTCCATGGTCACACGCATGCCATTGGCAGCGGCAACATCGGCATCAGCCCAGGTAGCGTGCTGCTTGCGCAGGGTGTCGATCATGTTGGCCAGATCTTCATCCTTCACGGTCGCAACCGGCTTCTCGACCTTGATGGTCTCGAGACCTGCAACTTCGAACTCCGGATACACTTCGAAAGTGGCGGTGAATTCGAAATCCTGACCTTCTTTGATCTCTTTCGGATCCATGGTCGGGGCACCGGCCGGGCTCAGTTTGTTTTCGATGATGGCTTTGATGAAGTTGCTCTGCATCATTTCATCAGCAACGCGGGCGTGAGCCATGGCGCCGAACATCTTCTTGATGATGGCAACCGGAGCCTTGCCAGGACGGAAACCGTCGATGCGACGAGTTTTGGCCAGGCCATTCAATTCTTTACGCACAGCGGCGTCTACGGTAGCGGCCGGTACAGTGATGGTAAGACGGCGTTCCAGACCCTGGGTTGTCTCTACAGAAACTTGCATTCTTCTACCTCGTTCAACTCAGCACTGTGTGCTGACCCTTTATTGCCCCTGGGCAAAGCCCGGAGTCTTCCTGTTTATAAAGACAACGATATGTCTTTGTGATGAGAAAATATGACGCGGCATTATAGCGGCGCACTTTGGTCGAGTCGAGCCACACATCCCCCACATTGAGCGGCGTGCAAGCACAATTCGTGCAAAACTGCCCTTTATATGGGGAGAGAGGTGCCTGACTTCAACTATCCGATGGCAATAATTTTGCGTTTGCTCACCTTTTTTCATCCGAACGCCGCTTTATTGCCCATCTTTCGCCGAAAAACAGCCCACCGTTGCGGGCGGCGACTCAATTTGACCAGCCAAATGGCGATTGGACCAATCAACCATTGCGTCCCTACCCCTCCCTCGTTATGGTGGCAACCAAATTGATGATCTGGAGTCACTCACATGGCCTTTTTCCGCTTCTTGTTCAATCTGCTCTGGTTTGTACTGGGAGGTGTCTTTATGGGCCTGGCCTGGTGGCTGGCCGGGCTTGTCTGCTTTATCTCGCTGATCGGCATTCCCTGGGGACGAGCCTGCTTCGTGATCGGCACCTTTACCTTCTTCCCGTTTGGCAAGCAGGCTGTCAACCGCAAAACCATGACCGGCCAGAGCGATATCGGCACCGGCACTCTGGGGCTGATTGGCAACATCCTCTGGTTCGTGCTGATCGGTGTCTGGCTGGCCATAGGCCACATCGCTTCCGCACTGGCCTGCTTCGTGACCATTATCGGTATTCCGTTCGGTATCCAGCACCTCAAGCTGGCGCTGATCAGCCTGGCGCCCATTGGCCAGATGATTGTGACCAATCAGGAGGCTGAATCGGGCCGCTATATCCGCTAACTGCGGGAAATGCGCGGGCAGACGCTGCCCAGCAACGAAAAAAAGGGCAGACTAGGGTCTGCCCTTTTCTATTCTCTTTTGTTGAGGCCATCATGTTACCCAGTCACTTTTTCGCCAATCTCGCCCGCATGAAACTCATCTATCGCTGGCCCCTGATGCGCAACATCCAGCCGGAAAACATTGCCGAGCACAGCCTGCAGGTGGCCATGGTGGCCCATGCCCTCGGCATCATCAAAAACCGGCTGTTTGGCGGCAGCGTGAATGCCGACCGCGCCGCCGTGATGGCCCTCTATCACGACAGCAGTGAGGTGCTGACCGGCGATCTGCCCACCCCGGTCAAATACTTCAATCCCGAGATCGCCCGCGAGTACAAGAAGATAGAACTGGCCGCCGAACAGCGGCTGCTTGGCATGCTGCCGCCGGAACTGGTAGAGGATTTTCGCCCGCTGCTCGATTCGGCAGCCCAAGATGGCGAGCTGGCCAGGCTGGTCAAGGATGCCGATACCCTCTGCGCCTATACCAAGTGTCTGGAGGAGATCAACGCCGGCAATCGGGAGTTTGAACCAGCTCGCAAACGCCTCGAAGCCATGCTGGAAGCGCGGATGAGCGATGAGATGCGCTACTTTATCGACACCTTCGTAGCCAGCTTCTCCCTGCCACTCGATGAGCTTAACGCTCACTAAGCCAGTCTACATGACCTGAAAACAGAAGGGCCCGCCGGTTTGCACCGGCGGGCCCTTCGTTATTTATGGCGCATTAGATGCGGCGCATCAGTGACCCAGCTCGCGGGAAGGTACCAGACCGCTCGCCCGCCAGGCGGGATAGAGGGTCGCCACCAGACTCATCAGGATGGCGGCGCCCGTCACGATAAGCAGATCCTGCATATGCAACTCGGTCGGCAAGAAGTCGATAAAGTAGATATCCGGATTGAGGAAGCGGTGGCCGATGAGCTTTTCGACAACGCTCAAGATCTGGGTCAGCTTGCTCGAAAGCAGCCCGCCCAGCAGGGCACCGAGCAGGGCACCGGCCACGCCGTTGACCATCCCCTGAATAACGAAGGTAAGCCGGATCTGACCGGGGCTCGCCCCCATGGTCTTCAGGATGGCGATCTCGCTGCGCTTCTCGTTCACCGCCATCACCAAGGTGGAGACGATGTTGAAGCAGGCGACGGCCACCACCATCAGCATCACCACATACATGACGGTACGCACCATCTGGATGTCCTGATAGAGATAACCCTGGCTGTTCATCCAGCTGCGGATATAGACGTGATGGGGGAACTGCTGCGCGGCGGCGATCGTAATATTTTGTGCATTAAGCACATCGTTCACCCGCAGGCTGAAGCCCTCTACATCGCTGCCCATGCCGGTGATCGCTTGCGCATCGGCCAGATGCATAAAGCCGAGTAGGCCGTCGAGCTGACCGCCGATCTCCAGCAGCCCCACCACGGTCAGGGCTTCGCGCCGAGGATTCTTGATCCCCGCCTGATCGCCCCCTTGCGGCAGCAGCAGGGCGACCGAGTCCCCCACCTTGACCCCCAGCTTGTCGGCAATAGTCTTGCCCAAGATCACCCCACGTTCACCCGGTTGCAGCTCACGCAGACCACGGCCCGTCATGTATTTGCCTGCATCCGACAGATTGGCTTCCAGATCGGGTAACACAGCGCGCAGTTGTACCCCCTTGAGGGCAGAGCCATGCTCCAGCAGGCCATTGAGGCGAATGACCGGGGCAGCCGCCTCAACGCCCGGCTGGGCCAGCAGGTAGTCACGCAGACGCGGCCAATCCGGCAACGGCCGCTCGACGGCGTCCAGCTCACCTTGCGGCACCACGGAGAGCACCCTGTCTTTGAGCTCCCGCTCGAAACCGTTCATGGCGGAGAGGCCCAGGATCAACGCCATCACCCCGAGGGCGATACCGATCAGGGAAGAGGCAGAGATAAAGGCGATAAACCCGTTGCGACGGCGGGAGCGGCTATAACGCAGGCCCAGAAAGAGGGGCAGCGGTTTGAACATCAGGCAACCTCCGCCATCACGCCGCTCACCAGGGTCACCCGGCGATGGAGCTTGGCCGCGAGGCTCAAGTCGTGAGTCACCACCACAAACGCAGTGCCCAGTTCACGATTCAGTTCACACAGCAGTTCGTACACCGCGGTGGCACTGGCGTGATCCAGATTGCCGGTAGGCTCATCCGCCAGCACCAAGCTCGGTTCGTTGACCAGCGCCCGGGCGATCGCCACCCGCTGACGTTCGCCACCAGAAAGCTCGGAGGGACGGTGGTTCAAGCGATGGGAGAGCCCTACCCTACCCAACATTTTGGTCGCCTTTTCGGTGGCAACCGCCACCGACTCACCGGCGATCAGCAGCGGCATGGCCGCATTTTCCAGCGCACTGAACTCGGAGAGCAGGTGATGGAACTGGTAGACAAAGCCCAGCTCGCGGTTGCGAAAACGGGCTTGGGTACGGCTGTCCCAATGGTGGATATCCTCCCCTTTGAACAGCACGGCGCCGCTGGAGGGGTTGTCCAGCGCCCCCATCAGATGCAGCAGAGTGGTCTTGCCGGAGCCCGAGCTCCCCACTACCGCCAGCATTTCACCGGGCGCAACGCAGAGATCGATCCCCTTGAGCACCTGAGTCTCCAGCTCCCCCTCTTTATAGACATGATTGAGCGCCTGGCAGCGCAGCAGAGGTTCACGGGATACGGCTTCATTCATAACAGGGGCTCCACTTGCCTCGGTAACAACGCTGGCACCCGCAACTACGGGGGCACCAGTCACAACAGAAGATGCATTATTCACGGCATTACTCATAACGCAGCGCCTCGGCCGGTTTCACCCGTGCGGCGCGTGCCGCCGGGTAAAGGGTGGCACTGAAGCTCAGCAGCACGGCGCCCAGCAAGATGGTGATGACCTGAGCCGGCTCGACAATCACCGGCAAGCCACTGCCGCCCGCCGCCATATAGAGGTTGAGCCCCACCGCATTGAGCAGGGGGTTGAGACCCAAGGAGAGCGCCAGGCCCGCCAGTCCGCCAAACAGGGCGCCAATCACCCCGCTGGAGGCGCCGAGCACCATGAAGATTTTGACGATCCCCGATTCACTCATGCCCATGGTGCGCAGGATGGCCACTTCGCCCTCCTTGTCCGTCACCACCATCACCAGCGCGGAGAGGATGTTGAAAGTAGCGACGGCGATGATCAGCACCAGCATCAGCCCCATCATCCGTTTTTCCATGGCGACCGCCTGGAACAGCTCGCCCCGCTCGCGGCGCCAATCCTGCCATAGCAAGCCATCCGGCAGCGGCGTCTTGATCACTTCGTCAGCCGCAAAGGGATCATCGAGCCAGAGGCGAATGCCACCTACGGTTTCTGTCGGCAGACGCAGCAGCCGCTGGGCATCCCCCAGCGCGATCAGCGCAATCTGGTTATCCACATCGGCACCGACCCCGAAGATGCCGGAGACAGTAAAGAGGCGCTGGGCCGGTACCCGGCCAAACGGAGTGAAGCGGGTCCCCTCGGTCAGGATCAGGCGAACCTGATCGCCGATGGAGACATTGAGACGGCGTGCCACCCCCTGCCCCAGCACGATGCGGTAGTGGCCGGGCTGCAGAGTATCGAGGCGCCCCCCCAGCATCTGGCTATGGAGGATGTCATCCTTGGGCCACTTAGCAGGGTCGATCCCCTGCACGCTCACCCCGGTCAGTTGGCCAGGGCTTTGCAGCATCCCTTCGCTGTCGAGCATGGGGGCCGAGGCGACCACATGGGGTAATTTGGCCAGATCCGGCAAGCCTTGCGGGTCGGCATCAATGCGGCCAGCCTGATTGGTCACCACCACATGGGGGATCACCCCGAGGATGCGCCCTTTGAGCTGCCCTTCGAAACCGTTCATCACCGAAATGACCACCATCAGGGCGGCGACCCCGATGGCGATGCCAAAGGTAGAGAACAGGGAGATAAATGAGACGAAGCGATTGCTGCGCTTCGAGCCTGCATAACGCAGGCCGATGGCCAGCGAAAGGGGCTGAAAAAGTCCGGTCTTCAAGGATATGTACGTTGCCAACAAAATAAGATACCGGATAATAAAGGGAAACCGTCCATGACAACAAGGGATAGCCTCCATGCAGGAACAGTTCTTCAGCGTCACTCATGCCACGCCGGTCAATGTGATCCCCATGCCGGCCGACTTCCATCTCCCCTCGCTGGAGGAGCTGGACGCTGAGCTGCCGGAGCCCTTTCGGATCTCTTCGGCCATTACCTCCATCGATCTGGTGACCACTCGCCTGCTGCGCAACCAGAACGAGTCGATGCACGATCTGATCGAGATCGTCAATCAGCAGTCCCGCAAGATCGACATGATCATGGGCTATGTGCTCTCTCTGCAGGACCATCCGGAGCAGCGCTTTCACACCCTGCGCTTCGGGGCTGGTCAACTCACCTACCTGCACCCCTATCATGGTCACGGGGATGCGCCGCACCTGCACCAGATCGTCCGCCTCAAGATCTTCCTGCGGGAAGAGGCGGCCGCCATCTACTGCTATGGCCAGGTCAAACAGCTTGACGGCGGTGAACATGGCACCCATGTGCAGCTCGACTATGTGCGGATCCGCGAAGATGACCGTGAACTGCTGGTTCGTGCCAGCCTCCACGTGCAATCGAAGCAGCTCAAGCTGCGCGCCCAAGAGCGTCAGCGCTAACCAGAGCGAACGTCAGCGATAGATAACGTCAACGTTAAAAGAATCGAACCATGCCAATGACACTCCCCGCCTTGCCCGCCAAAGCGGGCCAAAAGATCACGCTCGGCCAACTGGTCGGCAGCAGCCTCTCGCTAATTGCAGCCCGTCTCACCAATGAAGCCAAGGGGCCGGTACTGCTTATCACCGCCGATACCCCGAGCGCCCTGCGCCTGGAGCAGGAGCTGCAGTATTTGCTGACAGACAAGCAGCTAGCCGATCAGTCCGTGCCGGTATTGCTGTTCCCCGATTGGGAGACCCTGCCCTACGACACCTTCTCCCCCCATCAGGACATCATCTCCCAGCGGCTCGAGACTCTCTACAAGCTGCCGCAGATGAGCAAGGGGGTGTTGATTGTCCCCATCTCCACCCTGATGTTGCGCTGCGCCCCCCGGGTCTATCTCGACAAATACAGCCTGATGGTGAAGGCCGGCCAGCGCCTCAATCTGCAACAGCTGCGCGGACGCCTGGCCGAGGCGGGTTACGTGGCGGTGGATCAGGTGCTGGAACATGGCGAATTTGCCGCCCGCGGCTCCCTGCTCGATCTCTTCCCCATGGGCAGTAGCAGCCCCTATCGCATCGACTTCTTCGACGATGAAGTGGACTCCATCCGCCCATTCGATCCCGAAACCCAGCGCTCCAGCGAACCGGTCAAGACGGTCAGCCTGCTGCCCGCCCGGGAATACCCCACCGACGAGGCGGCCATCGAGCTGTTTCGTGGCCAGTTCCGCGAGCAGTTCGAGCTGTCGCGGGCAGAGGGCTCCGTCTATCAGGAGGTGAGCAAGGGGCGCTGGCCCGCCGGCATCGAATACTATCTGCCTCTCTTCTTCAACCAGACCGCCAGCCTGTTTGACTACCTGCCGGAAGAGACCCTGCTGCTCACCGTGGGGGATATCTACCCCGCCGCCCAGCGCTTCTGGAACGATATCGGCCAGCGCTATGAAGACAGACGCTGGGACAACACTCGCCCCCTGCTACCCCCGGCCCAGCTCTATCTGCCGGTGGAGCAGCTCTTTGCCGCCCTCGGCCAATATGGCGCGGTGCGGCTGCAAGAGGCCGCCACCGCGGGCGATGCCGGTCAGCACGATCTGCCCATCGAGGCGCTGCCGGATCTGCAACTCGATCACAGCAAGGAGCAACCCCTGCTGGCGCTCAACCAGTTCCTGCAAGGTTTTGCCGGGCGCACCCTGTTTGCGGTGGAATCCGAAGGACGGCGGGAGGTGCTCGGCGATCTGCTGGCGCGTATCTCGCTGCAACCCAAGGAGTTCCCCTCCCTTGACGCCTTTATGGCGAGCCCGGATCGACACGGCTTGCTGGTTGCACCCCTTGAGCGTGGCTTCCTGTGGCAGGAGGTCGGTCAGGATCCACTGGCGCTGATCACCGAGACCGAGCTGCTGGGCGGCAAGGTGCGCAGCAAGCGAGCGCGGGAGAAGAGCAAAAACTTAAGCTCCGATGCAGTGATCAGAAACCTGGGCGAGCTGACCCAGGGCCAGCCGGTGGTCCATCTGGATCACGGGGTCGGCCGCTATCTGGGGCTCGAAACCATCGACGCCGGTGGTCTGCCCACCGAGTTTTTGACTCTCGAATATGCCGGCGGCGACAAGCTGTTCGTGCCGGTCACCAGTTTGCACCTTATCAGCCGCTACACCGGCTCTGATAACCCGCCCAGCCACAAGCTCGGCGGCGAAGCCTGGAGCAAGGCGCGGCGCAAGGCGGCGGAGAAGGTGCGCGACGTGGCAGCCGAGTTGCTCGATGTCTACGCTCATCGCGCCGCTCGCGCCGGTTTTGCCTTCAAGCACGACAAAGAGGCCTATCGCCAGTTTGCCGCCAGCTTCCCGTTCGAGGAGACCGACGATCAGCTCAACGCCATCAATGCGGTGTTGGGGGACATGTGTCAGGCCAAGAGCATGGACCGACTGGTGTGTGGCGATGTGGGTTTCGGCAAGACCGAAGTGGCGATGCGGGCGGCGTTTGTGGCCGTCCACGGCGGCAAGCAGGTTGCCGTGCTGGTGCCCACCACCCTGCTGGCGCAACAGCACTACGACAACTTCCGCGACCGCTTTGCCAACTGGCCGGTGCGGGTCGAGGTGCTGAGCCGCTTCCGCTCCGCCAAGGAGCAGAGCGCTGTGATGAAGGAATTGGCCGAAGGCAAGGTGGATATCATCATCGGCACCCACAAGCTGCTCGGCTCCGAGCTCACTTTCAAGGATCTGGGGCTGCTCATCGTCGATGAGGAGCACAGATTCGGGGTGCGCCAAAAGGAGAAGATCAAGGCACTGCGGGCCGATGTGGATATCCTCACCCTCACCGCCACCCCTATTCCGCGCACCCTCAATATGGCGATGTCCGGCATGCGGGATCTCTCCATCATCGCGACTCCACCCGCCAAGCGACTCGCCATAAAAACCTTCGTGCGCCAGCACGAACCGGCGGTGGTGCGCGAGGCGGTACTGCGGGAACTCAAGCGTGGCGGCCAGGTCTACTACCTGCACAACGACGTGGAGAGCATCGAGAAGTGCGCCGCCGACCTGACGGAGCTGGTACCCGAGGCCCGCATCGGCATCGCCCACGGCCAGATGCGCGAGCGCGACCTTGAGCGGATCATGTCCGACTTCTACCACCAGCGCTTCAACCTGCTGGTCTGCACCACCATTATCGAGACCGGTATCGACGTACCGAGCGCCAACACCATCATCATGGATCGGGCGGATCATCTCGGTCTGGCCCAGCTGCACCAGCTGCGTGGCCGGGTTGGCCGCTCTCATCATCAGGCCTATGCCTACCTGCTCACCCCCCATCCCAAGCTGATGACCAAGGATGCGGCCAAGCGGCTGGAGGCGATCGCCTCGCTTGAAGATCTCGGCGCCGGTTTTGCGCTGGCGACCCACGATCTGGAGATCCGTGGCGCGGGCGAACTGCTCGGCGACGATCAGAGCGGCCAGATTGAATCGGTCGGCTTCACCCTCTATATGGAGATGCTGGAGCAGGCGGTCGAGGCGCTGAAAAATGGCAAGGAGCCGTCGCTCGAGCAGCTGATGAGCCAGCACACCGAGGTAGAGCTGCGCCTGCCTGCGCTGCTGCCGGATGACTACATCCCGGACGTCAATATGCGCCTCTCCATGTACAAGCGGATCGCCAGTGCGGCGGATGAGCAGGAGCTGCGCGAGCTGAAAGTGGAGCTGATCGACCGCTTCGGCCTCTTGCCGGAGGCAACCAAAACCCTGCTGGAGCTGGCTGCCTTCCGTCAGCGTGCCACCGCCCTTGGCATTCGCCGGGTGGAGATGAGCGAGCGCGGCGGCTATCTCGACTTCACCCAGGAGACCAAGGTCAATCCGGCCTATCTGGTCAAGCTGCTCTCCAGCCAGCCACGAGTCTACAAGATGGACGGGCCGACCCGGCTGCGTTTCCAGATGCCAACCCAGGAGCGCGCCATGCGCCTGAAACTGGTGGATGGCTTGCTGGCTGATCTGGCCAACAACAGCCTGTAAGCATTTGCAGTGCTGGCGGCGAGCCAGAGAGATAACGCCAACTAAAACGGGAGCCATATCGGCTCCCGTTTTTTATTTGCTATCTGACTACTGCGTACTATCAGCCCTGGTTGGCAGGATCCTCATGGGCGGAGAACTCGCGCATAAAGGCCTCGGCGCGCTCCACCATCTTGGTCGAGCCAACAAAGTAAGGGGTACGCTGGTGCAGCGCGGTGGGCTGGATATCCATGATGCGGCCAAAGCCGTCGGAGGCCTTGCCACCAGCCTGCTCCACCAGAAACGCCATCGGGTTGCACTCATAGAGCAGGCGCAGCTTGCCGTTCGGGGAATTAGTGCCGGACGGATAGATGTAGATACCGCCCTTGAGCAGGTTGCGATGGAAATCAGAGACCAGGGAGCCGATATAGCGGGAGGTGTAGGGTCTGTGGGTCGCTTCGTCGCGCTCCTGGCAATATTTGAGGTACTTCTTCACCCCGTCCGGGAACTTGATGTAGTTGCCCTCGTTGATGGAGTAGATCTTGCCCTCTTCCGGAATGCGGATGTTCTCGTGGGAGAGACAGAAGCAGCCGATGGAGGGGTCGTAGGTAAAGCCGTTGACGCCAAAGCCGGTAGTGTAGACCAGCATGGTGGAGGAGCCGTAGACCACATAACCGGCGGCGACCTGACGGTTGCCCGGTTGCAGGAAGTCCTCCAGGGTCACCGGCGAACCTTGCGGGCTCAAACGGCGGTAGATGGAGAAGATGGTCCCGACCGAGACGTTGACGTCGATATTGGAGGAGCCATCGAGCGGGTCGATCAGCACCACATACTTGGAGTTTTTGGAGAGTGGCGAGTCAAAGGCCACGAAGTCCTCTTCTTCTTCCGAGGCCATGCCGCACACCTCGCCGCGCGCTTCCAGCGCCGCCTTGAAGCGTTCGTTGGCGTAGACATCCAGCTTCTGCTGCACCTCGCCCTGTACGTTTTCAGCGCCCATGGAACCGATGATATCCGCCAGTCCCGCCTTGTTGATCTCCCGGTTCACCACCTTGGCAGCAAGGCGAATCGAGCTGAGCAACGAGGTCAGCTCGCCGGTCGCGGTAGGATAATCCGCCTGCTTTTTGACGATGAACTCACCCATGGTGATCATGTTTCGCATTTTTGTTCCTTTAGATCGCATCCGTTGGCATTGAAAACGTTTGCAGGCGTCGGCAAAAAAAATGCCGATCACCGGCGGCCTTGATTTGTAACCTAATGTAACGTCTGTTTTTTGTTTTTGCAGCGAATTAAGCGGCCTATTAAATAGGCTATTTCGCCTCACGTTATGGTAAAAGGCGCGTTTTATTCGGTTTCAATCGATAACTTTCGGACCCTTAATTCGTGGCAATAACCTGCGACAAGCCATGAGCTGACTGGCCTTGAGCCATTAAAAATGGAGTCTGATGGGCCTGCCATTACCTCAGCCATTGCCTCTTGAGATCCGATCGCCAATCCAGCACACTGATTTCGCTTTGGAAGCAAATAAAACTCAAGGATTATCAATGAACAAGACTCTCATTGCCGGCATGGTAGCCGGACTGTTTGCCCTTCCCGCCTGGGCTGCCCAGGTGCCTGCCGGTACCAAGCTGCTGCCGGATGCCCAACAAATCTACGTGACCAATATCGGCACCGAACCTACCACCATCGACCCCCAGCTGGTAGAAGAGACCGCCGGTAGTGCCATCGTCAACGATCTGTTTGAAGGGCTCTACGAGCTGGATAATACCGGCAAGATCAAGCCAGCAGGTGCCATCAGCTACGAGGTCGACAAGACAGGTACCGTCTACACCTTCAAACTGAGGCCCGAGGCCAAGTGGTCAAACGGTGAACCGGTCACCGCCGCCGATTATGTCTACGGCTGGCAACGGGCGGCCGATCCCAAGACTGCCTCCAACTACGCCTGGTTTATCGAGTTGACCGGTGTGGTCAATGCAAGGGAGGTGACCCAGGGCAAGAAGAGCCCGTCAGAGCTCGGGATCAAAGCGCTCGATGACCACACCCTGCAGGTCACCCTGAAAAATCCGGTCCCCTTCTTCCTGAAGACGCTGGCCCACTACACCACGTTCCCGGCCCCCAAAGACACCATTGAAAAATTCGGCAAGGATTGGGTCAAACCGGGCAATATCGTCTCCAACGGTGCCTTTGTACTCAAGGAGTGGACCCCCAACGAGCGGCTAAGTGCCGAGCGCAATACCCACTACTGGAACAACCAGCACACCGTCCTGAACAAGGTGATCTATCTGGAGATCGTCTCCGAAACCGCCGCCTACAACCGCTATCGCACCGGTGAACTGCACTACACCACTTATCCGTTGGAGCAGTACAAGCAGCTCAAGAGCAAGAGCCCGGAAGAACTGGTCAGCGTCCCCACGCTGGCCAGCTATTACTATGTCTTCAATACCCAGCGCAAACCGTTCGATGACCCGAAAGTACGCAAGGCGCTTTCGCTCGCCATCGACCGGGAGACCATCACCGACAAGATCCTGGGACAGGGACAAATTGCCGCATATAGCTTCACGCCCCCCATTGTGGACGGTTTTGAATTGAAAAAACCGGCCAGCCAGCTGCAGAGCAAAGAGGAGCGGATCAAGCAAGCCAAAGCCCTGTTGGCCGAAGCGGGCTATGGCCCGGACAAGCCACTCACAGTGGACATTCTCTACAACACCAACGAGAGCCACAAAAAGATTGCGCTGGCCGTCTCCTCCATGTGGAAACACAACCTAGGGGTCACTGCCACCCTCAACAACATGGAGTGGAAGACCATGGTCTCGGCGCTGAACGAGGGGGATTTCGGGGTTAGCCGCTATGGCTGGAACGGGGATTATAACGACGCCTCCACCTTTCTCGACATCATGACCTCCAGCAGCAGCGCCAACAGCGGCAAGTGGTTCAACAAGGAGTACGACGCCCTGCTGGCCAAGGCCCACGACTCGCTGGATCCCGCTGAACGCAATGCCCTGTATCAGCAGGCAGAGGCGCTCATTGATGCGGATGCCCCCATCGCCCCCATCTATTTCTCGGTCAAATCAAGGTTGCTCAAACCTTTCGTGAAAGGCTATCCCCACCTTAACCCGCAGGATGTGGTCTACAGCAAGGAGCTCTATCTGGTTGCCCAGTAACCGGCTCGGCAAGATGTGACCATAAAAAAGCGCCGGCATTGCTGCAGGCGCTTTTCATTGGCGGCCAAGCGGGCCATTGGGCCCATCTACGCTTTCACGCAAGATTACTCTTCGGGACAAGGAGCCAACACCTCCCGGCGACGACCTATCACCACCGGACGCACCAGCAACTGAGCCAGCAAAACCCCCAGCAGAGTCAGACCGCCCCCGATCAGGTGATAGCTGGTCAGCCGCTCTCCCAGCAGGGTGATGGCAAGGCCAGCCGTCATCACTGGCAGCAGATTCATAAAGATGGCGGTACGATTGGCACCAAGCAGGGTGATCCCCTGCATCCAGAGCCAGGGACAGAGGGCCGACGCGGGGATCCCCGCATAGAAGATCAGCCAGATCGCACGCCCCTCTGGCAGCTGACCATCCACCAGCAGAAAGAAGGGGGTCAGGATCAGCACACTGCAGAGCACCTGACCGTAGAGCAGCGACCAGTTGTCGAGCCCCAAATCCCACTTCTTGAGCAGCACGCTATAAAGGGCATAAGTGCCCGCCGAGAGCAGCATGTAGACAGAGCCGATATGAATACCCTGGGTAAACAGTCGGGTCGGATCCCCCTGCCCCAGCAAGATAGACAAGCCAAAGATGGAGAGCAGCGCCCCCAGCACGGCGCCCCAGGTGGGCCGCTCACGCAGCAGCCAGATGCTGAGTAACACGGTCAACAGTGGCGTCAGCCCCATCATCAATCCCATCTCGGTGGCCCCCATGGTCTGTGCGGCGTAGTACCCAAAGGTCTGATTAAGCACCATGCCCAGCGAGGCCAGCATGGCGATCTGCCAAAGGCCGGCACGAATGCGGGCACGCGCACGCCATACTCGACGGGCCAGAAACGGGCTTAATACCAGCGCAGCCACCACCCAGCGCGACCAGGCCAAGGCTGCCGGGGACAACACACCAACCGCCAGTTTGCTGACGATGCCATTGCCAGCCCAGATGGCAATGCAGGAGAAGGGAAACAGAAAGGCAAAGGGCATGAGAGGATCCAGACCGAAGAGACAACAGCGGGTCAGTATAGGGGGCGATGGAAGATAAACAAAGGTGTGGGCCTGAACAGCCACATGGTGAACGCCAGTAGCTAGAAACAAATATGCCCGCAAAAGTGCGGGCATATCAGTGCAGAAACAGGTTCAGAAGCGCATCACGCGGCATCCATGTGCAGTCTGGAGATCAGCTCGTTGACCTCGGTGACTGTCTGGCGATGGGGAATATCCGCCGGATTCGGCATCAGCAACAAACCGGATTGGAAATCAAACCGCCCCCGACCATGAATGTAAATCCGACCTTTAAAGAAGGTTTTGACATGCTTTGCCACCATCAGTGGCAGGTACTTCTTGAACACTCTCATCGTTTGCAACCTCTTGCAGTTGTATCCGTATGACAGCAGCTTCTGCGAATTAATTCCGTAAAATATTTATAAAAATCCGGAAAACTCGCCCATCTCTTCCCAAAAAATTCAATCTATAACTTTTTATTAACTTTTAGCCTATTGTATGCGGCCCTTCGAGCCAGAGCAAGGCTCCTTTGCCATCGTGCCACTCGATACAGGCGATCCCCGAGGTGGCAAACATGGGTGCTCCTGCGGCCGGACAGAGGCTTTGCACCAGATAACCCACTAGCGGCAGATGGCTGACCATCAGGATCTGGTCATGTTGTTCAGCCAAAGTGGTAAGGTAGCTGGCCACGAAAGCGGGATCACCGTAAGGGGTAATGTCGCCACTCTCTTCAACGGCTGCTGCGTCAGGCAATTCACTGCATATGGCTTGCCAGGTCTGGCGTGCCCGCAGATAGTTGCTGTGGATCACCCGATCCAGCGGGCCAATCAGCTGAGGCGCCAGCCAGCGGGCCATCTGGATAGACTCTTCAATACCCTGCTCGGTCAATGGACGCTGTTCATCTGTTTTCGCATTCATGCCAGCCTGGCCATGACGCATGATATAGATCTTCATTACAACCTCGCCCAACGGGCCTGTTTTGATAGCCGGGGGATCTTACCCCGCCACGGGTGTGGAAACAATTGCGCTACCTCTCAGAAAAGGGTTTGCCTGACGGTATAGCGGGGTCGATAATCATGTTTAAATTCAAATAAATCCAACGTGAGTCACACGCCAATGAGCCCATATGCCAGTCCCAATGACCATCGGCAATACCATTTTCTGGAGCTGGCCAACCGGCTCAGGGTCTTGTTGATTTGTGATCCCGACACCGACAAATCCGCCGCCTCACTGGCGGTCAATACCGGCCATTTTGACGATCCCGCTGACCGGCAGGGAATGGCCCATTTTCTGGAGCACATGCTGTTTCTCGGCACCTGCACCTACCCCAAGCCTGGTGAGTACCAGCAATTTATGAGCCGTCATGGCGGCAGCAACAACGCCTGGACCGGCACCGAGTTCACCAACTTCTTCTTCGAGATCGACAACGGCTTCTTCGAAGCAGGGCTGGATCGCTTCTCCCAGTTCTTTATCTGCCCCACCTTTGATCCGGAGTGGGTGGAAAAGGAGCGCAACGCGGTCGACTCCGAGTATCGCCTCAAGCTGCAGGACGACATGCGCCGCAGCTATCAGGTGCATAAAGAGACGGTCAACCCGGCGCACCCCTTCTCCAAGTTCTCGGTGGGCAACCTCGATACCCTGGCCGATCTGCCGGGACGGGATCTGCGCTCCGACCTTATCCGTTTTTACGAAAGCCACTACAGTGCGGATCGCATGGCTCTGGTGATGATCTCGCCGGAATCCATCGATACCCAGTTGCAGTGGTGCTGTCGCTATTTTGCTCCCATTTTGAATCGCAATTTGGGAACCCCGACTCTCACCATGCCGCTCTATCGGCTCGATGATCTCGGCGTGCGCATCCACATCAATCCGGTCAAGGAGACCCGCAAGCTGTCGCTCTGCTTCCCCCTGCCCAATGTGGACGAGTTTTACGACAAAAAGCCCCTCACCTTCCTGAGCCATCTGATTGGTTATGAGGGAGATGGCAGCCTGCTCTCCCTGCTCAAGGCGAAAGGCTGGGTCAACCAGCTCTCGGCAGGTGGTGGCATCAGCGGCGCCAACTTCAAGGATTTTGGCGTCAACTTTGGCCTCACCCCTCTGGGCCTTGAGCATGTGGACGACATCCTCGCCGCCCTGTTTGGCTATCTGAAACTGATTGGCCGCGAAGGGCTGCAGAGCTGGCGCTACGACGAAAAACGGACCGTGCTCGAATCGGCGTTCCGCTTTCAGGAGCGCGGCCGCCCCCTCGATACGGTGTCAGGGCTGGTGCTCAACCTCTTTAGCTACAAACCAGAGGATCTGCTCTACGGCGACTACATGATGCGCGAATATGACGAGGGGCTGATCCGCCGCTTCCTCGCCAAGCTCACCCCGCACAATTTGCGTATCACCATCACTGCGCCGGAAGTGGCGACCGATCGGCTGGCCCGCTGGTATCAGACCCCCTACAGCGTGACGACCATTACCGAGGCCGAGAAAATTTGCTGGCAGCAAAGCGAGCCGGATCCGGCGCTGGCGCTACCCAAGCCCAACCCCTTTATCAGCAGTAGGCTCGATCCGCGCACGCCCGAGCTTGCCGCCGACATGCCCGCCTGCCTTATCGATCGCCCCGGTTTTCGCCTCTGGCACCTCCATGAGCACCTGTTCAGCGTGCCCAAGGGCAATCTCTACATCTCCATCGACAGCGAACATGCGGTAAAAAATCCGCGCAATATCGCCATGGCGCGCCTCGCCGTGGAGCTGTTGGCCGACCACCTCAACGCCCTCACCTATCCGGCGGAGCTGGCGGGGCTGGGCTACCAGATCTATGCCCATCAGGGGGGCTTTACCATCAACCTGAGCGGCTTTGCCGACAAGCAGCCGCTGTTGCTCGACATGATCCTCGGCAACCGCACCCTGGGGTATCCGGATCCGGGTCGCTTCGCCGAGATCAAGGAGCAGCTCATTCGCAACTGGGATAACCAGTCCAAGGCGCGCCCCATTTCCCAGCTCTTTAACCAGCTCACCAGTTTGCTGCAACCGAACAACCCGCCGTTCGAGCAGTTGCTGCGCCACCTGCGCACCGTCGAGCTGGAGGAGATGCCCGGCTTCGTGGCCCAGCTGTTTGGCGAGGTGCATGTCGAGGCGCTGGTGCATGGCGACTGGACTGCCGCCGAGGCGCTGGAGCTGGCCGCCCTGATGGAGCGCCACCTGAGCGACATCAATGGCACCAGCAGCAAGCCGAGCGGCGAGACCCGTCGTCCGCTCATCTCCATTCAAGACAGAGGCACCCTTATTCGCGAGCAGGGTTGCGATCACGAAGACTCGGCACTGCTGGTCTACTACCAGTCTCGCACCACCCGAGCGCGGGATCTCGCCTGCTTCACTTTGGCGAACCACATCATGTCCTCCACCTTCTTTCACGAGCTGCGTACCCGTCAGCAACTGGGGTATGTGGTGGGCGCCGGTAACCTGCCCCTCAATCGCCACCCGGGGCTGATCTTCTATATCCAGTCGCCGGTGGCGGGGCCGCAGATCCTGCTCGATGCGGTGGAGGAGTTTATCGACCTCTTCCCGCTCGCCATGCTCGAATTTACCGAGCAACAGTGGCAAGAGAGCAAGGCGGGGCTGCAAGCCCAGCTGAGCGAGCGGGATGCCAACCTGCGCAGTCGCGGCCAGCGGTTGTGGGTCAGCATCGGCAACAAGGATCTGGGGTTTGATCAGCGGGAACGGGTCTGCGACGAGGTGGGCAAGTTGAGCCGCGCCGATCTGGTGCGCTTTATCACCCAACTGCGTTCGCGCACCTCCGATCGGCTGATCCTCTGCAGCTATGGTCAGGGGCACGAACATGACGAGCGGATCACCGGCCAGTTTATCGACGACCCGCGGGCATTTCGGCTCAATGCCGCCACCTTCGAAGCCTGATCAGGCCTCGACATCCCCCGTTTTTCCTTCCCACGGCAAATCGCAGGCAATAAAAAGCCGACCCATCAGGGTCGGCTGGAAAAACCATAACAATTGCGACCAAAGCCGCCAAAAGTGAACATGAGCGTGAAAATCAGACACTGAGTTGCTGATCAGCAAGCGGGAAAGACCCGATACTCGCTTTGCAATGCCAACAGTGATTGAGAAACAGCCTCATATTAGGCACTCCCCCCGCCAATCACGTTGATCTACGTCAAAGGAGGTAGCGAAGAGCGCGTAGCCTGATGATTTGTCGGCGCAGATCACTCTTTGGCCGCCCGTTAGCTGCCCGTTAACCCCGGCGAACCAGCCGGTAGGCCACCTCATCGAAGTAGGAGAGCTGGCCCGACAACACCCGCGGGTGATCCACCTCGGCGGCGCGCCCCAGCACCTCGATACGAAAATCGCGCTCAAACAGGGCCCGTACCTCCATCTCTCCCACCGAGAAGGGGGGCTGACTCTGCTGCTCCGGCTGATATTCGAGGGTTACCAGCAGGATCTGGCCACCGGTCTCGACCAGCGAACTGATCAGGGCAGCATACTGGCGGCGCATCGCGGTCGGCAGGGCGATCAGCGCCGCGCGGTCATAGACCAGCCGGTAACGGCGACCCAGACTGGGGGCAGCGAAAAAATCCCCCTGAAAAATGCGCAGGCTGTCCACTTGATGGCACTGATAAGGGCCCACTTCGCTGACGGTATCGGCGAGCTGGTTTTCACTGAAGAACTGGCTGACGGCAAGGCTCGATAGCTCGAAACCGTCGACCGGATGGCCCTGAGCGCTCAGCCAGAGCATGTCGCGGGACTTGCCGCACAGGGGAACCAGCACCGGCTCGTCCGCTTGCTGGGCCGACCACCAGGATTGCAGCCAGTGGTTGAAGTCCGCCTGATGAAAGCCAATCCGGTTCTCTTCCCAACGTTGATGCCAAAACGCAGCTTCCATCGTTATTACCCTTCTGTACTAAAGATGCCTCAATATCACAACTTAACCGGCACCGCGCAACCCTCTGCCCTCCCCTTTTTGCCGCGCAGCCTCTGCGTGTTATCGGGCGAATGACGGGACGTCCCCATGCCCTGCGCCTCGCTGTCGCAATGGGCGCTATTGGCTGCGTTTATGACGGACAAGACATACCAACCCATGCAAAAACGTCATGGGTGTATGGCGATGAAGGAATGAAAGGAATGAAAGGAATGACGTTGGCAGGCCAAAACGTGCCCGCCAACGCCAGAAAGATCACGACAGCGTGGCGCGAGCGGCCGCCAGCTGGCGCTCGATATAAGCAAAATCGGGACGATCGGCGGGGAGTTCCGAGAGGCAGGCCGCTTTGAGCTGATGCAACCCATCAAGCGGTGAGTCTTGCGTATCGCAATGGGCCAACAACTCTTCAAGCAGGCAACCAAAGGCACGCACTTCCAAACGCTCAAGGCCTACGGCCCGCTCGCGGTCGCTGCGCTCATATAAGGAAGCCGCACCAAAATCCCCCAGCAGAGCGCGAGCCGGGGCGTCAAACCCACGGGCAAACAGAATATTGTGGCCGTAGAGGTCCCCGTGCATGATGCCCGCGCGGTGCAGATGGCCCGCTACCGAGGCAATGCCGTGGGCCATCGCCAGCGCATCCGGCACACTCAGATGCAGCTCCTCTGGATAGACATCCCGGGTGCAGGAGTCTAGGCTCGGCGGCCCGGCCAGATTGGCAAAGGCCGGGTCGATCAGCTCCATCACCAGCGCCGGAATGCCGGAGGGGTGATCCGCCACCTTGCCTATCACCTTGATAAGTTTGGGATGAGTGCCCGCCGCCAGCGACGCCGCCATCTCGCAGCGGGGCAGCCCGTCACTGGTCACCGCCCCCTTGAACAGCTTGACCGCCACCTGACTATCATCGCCTCTATCGCTCGCCTGAGTCACTTCATCAGCAGTATTACCCACAAGGGTGGCGCGATGGATAACGCCAGATGCTCCCTGCCCCAGCAACTCGCCCAGCGCCAGCGTCTCCCAGGCAATGGGCGCGACATGGGCATCATCGATGGCCCGCGCCTCCTCCCCTTCGCTAAAGGGGTTGCCTGAGTAGGCAAGCCAGGAAAGGCGCGGCAGCGAGAGCAGCCACTCGGGGAAGCGTTCGATGCGGTTGGCGGCGATGCGCAGCAGCTCCAGCTTGCGGCAGTTGGCAAGGCTGGCCGGCAGCTCGCGCAGGCGGTTGCCCGCCAGCATCAGCTTTTGCAGGGCGTCGCACTGGCCCAGCTCATCAGGCAACTGTTCCACTGCGTTGTCGGTCAGGATCAGCCAGCGCAAACCGGCGGGCAGCGCCTTGGCCGAGACGGTAGCAATCCGGTTGGCCTTAAAGCCCAGCATGGTGAGCGTCGGGCAACGCCCCAGCACCTCGGGCAGCTCGGTAAAGCGGTTCTCGGAGCAGAAGATAATGCGCAGTTTGCCAAACTCGGCCAGCTCGTCGGGGAGCGTGCTTAGCTGGTTGCCGGTCAAATCCAGCACCTCCAGCGTCTCTTTCAGGCTCAAAATCTCGGTGGGGAACTCCGTCAGGTTTTCACAAAGCTTCAGATGGCGGGCACCGCACAGTTCACCCGCACGCAGCTGTTCCAGAGTATGCATAACCGTTTCTCAATCCTGATAATCTGCCTGATGACGTAGCCAGCCATCAGCGCGCGCCGAACCGGGGTCCGGCGGTTTTAAAGGGGGGCATTATAAAGAATCAGGGGGGCAGATCACCCCTTGTAGCTTGAAAGTATGCGGCTTATACGATCGCCAAGACAGCGGCATCTATTGCACGTTGGCAGCGCTTTGCTCGCGGCCAGCTTGCAATGCCGCTGTAGCATGACCTGAATGCACAGCGTAATGAATCCTTATTTCCGTCCGCTCCCCAGCGATTGAATAAATGCCAGCGTACGACGATTAAACTGCTCCGGCTGCTCCACATTGCAGACATGACCGCACTGCTCGATTACCGCCAGCGAGGAGCTGGCATCGCGGGCCACCTGCTCGCGCACCGGTGCCAGAAACATATGATCCTCCTCCCCCATCACATAGAGGGTGGGAATGGGCAGGGAGCGTTCGCGGAAGTAACGCATCAGTGGGTTGACCTCAGTGGCGAGGCGGAACCAGCGTTTGAACTCTTTCTGGCAGAGCTTGCGGGCCTCGCGCACAAAGAGGTTGCGCGACTCCTGATGGTGCTGGCGCGGCATGATGATGAAGGCAAACAGCCGGTAGAGCCACATATAGGGCAGGAAGTGCTGGCCGAGTCGGCCCAGCTGCACCAGCACCCGCGAGCGGATATCGAGCCGCAGGATGGCGCCCCCCAGAACCATGCTTTTGACCCGCTCCGGGCAGAGCTCGGCCAGATGGCGAATAAGGATGGTGCCAAGGGAGATGCCGACAAAGTGGGCGCGGCGGATATCGAGATGATCGAGCAGCCGAACGATATCTTCGGTCACTTCCCGAAAGCTGTAGTGACCCTTGACCACCTGTTGCAGCTGGTGGGACTGGCCGTGGCCGCGCAAGTCCAGCAGCAGCACGTTGAAGTGCTCGCGATAGGCGCGCAGCTGTTTGAACCAGATGGAGGAGCTGCCACCGGCGCCGTGGACAAACACCACCCAATCCCGCTCGGGACCCAGTTCGAAAGTCTTGTGATACAACATCCAATAGGCTCCCTTGGTGATGGGGGGTATACTCGGCTGCGCGCATATTAACAGAACAGGCCCGCCGATAGATATGCGCCTGACATGACCCGGATCACCCCTTGCGCGAGAACTTTCCATGGATTTGACCCGTTTGCGCCACTTTCTGCTGACCCTGCCGGGCGCCACCGAAGATACCCCGTTTGGCCCGGAGATCCTGGTCTACCGCATCGCGGGCAAGATGTTCGCGCTGGTGGATTGGCAGGCCGAGCCGCTTACCATCAACCTAAAATGCGAGCCCGAGCTGGCGTTGCTGCTGCGCGAGATCCACCCCGAGGTCAAACCGGGTTGGCATATGAACAAGCAACACTGGAACACAGTGACCCTGAACAGCACCTTGCCAGATGATCTGTGGCAGGGCTGGGTGCACCACTCCTATGAGCGGGTTGTCGCGGGTCTGCCCAAAGCCAAACGGCCACAGGCGCCGCGTCCCCTCTCCCCCACTGACGACCCAACCTTATGACCCCAGCACTTAGTCCAGCACTTTGCATTGTCCCCCTTGGTGAGGCACATATCCCCGCCCTCGTGAGCCTGTTTGAGCAGGCGGTGCGACGCTGCGGCCCCGAGCACTACAGCGCCGAACAGGTGGAGCAGTGGGCCCTCGGTTCACAACATCCGGGCTTTGTCAGCCAGCTGCGCGAGCACCACGGCTGGGTGGCGGAGCTGGCAAATGTGCCCCTCGGTTTTGTCACCCTGAGCCCCGATGGCCATCTCAGTCTGCTCTATGTAAGCGCCGACCATCAGCGCCAGGGACTGGGCAATCTGCTGCTCACCACGGCGCTCGCGGGGGCCAGAGGGCTCGGTATGACCCTCATCACCACCGAGGCCAGCGCCTTCAGTTATGAGCTATTTTTACGACATGGCTTTACGTTGACCGGGCTGGAGTCCGTGGAGCGGGGCGGAGTCAGTTTTACTCGCCATCGCATGCACTGCTGCTTGCCAAGCTAGGGCAAGCCACTAAAATACGCTTAATTTTCGTATTGTTACTGTATTGAGGCAGCAACCATGGTGGTAGAAAGTGAAGGCTATATCTCGCTGATCGAGTATCTGGTGGAGAGTTTGGGATTGTTTGAATCCCAACAGCAGAACGATGGTGAAGAGACCATCGAAGATCTGGTCAGTGGCCGTGTTGCCAGCAACCTGATGGCCATTTGCGAGCAAAACCCCCAGCTAGATCCCAAGGTGCGTTTTGCCATCATGCAGGAGGCCGACGCCGTGGTCGCCGACCTGGAAGAGGTGCTCTCCGCCGTCTGGCTGCGCGCCCCGACCCCGGAACAGAAAACCTTCCTCATCGAGTTTATCGATCTCATCAAGAACCTGTTCGACAGCGCCATCGGCTGATCTGCCGTCCGGCTCTCCCGCCCAACGCAAGATTTCAAAGCAGCAGATAAGGAAAAGGGCCGCCTTGGTGGGCAGCCCTGCTTGCTATCATTTTCAACCCGCCAGTGCGTTCATTCATCAGGCGGTTATCAAGGCAAGAAATGTGTCTGGACTTTGCATCCGATCCCTGGACGCTACCTAGTTAGTCCCGACTGGTCGCAATAAGTTCCCTCCTCCGACCATTTATTTTCACTTTTATTAAGAAATCGACTACAAACCTGTTCAGCGGTTCAGGCTGGGCGGCAAACAGACTCCAATGCCACCCAGTCCGCAGTAGCCATCCGGATTTTTCTCCAGATATTGCTGATGGTAATCCTCGGCGTAGTAGAAGGGCGCCAGCGGCAAAATGCGGGTAGTAATGACACGGCTGTCGCCGCTTGCCGCCATCGCCTGCTGGTAGGCCGCCATGCTCTGCTGGGCAATGATCTGCTGGCTCTCGTCGCCATAGAAGATCACCGAGCGATACTGGGTGCCAATGTCCCCCCCCTGACGCATCCCCTGCGCCGGATCGTGCTGCTCCCAGAATAGTCTGAGCAGATCGCCATAGCTGATCACCGCCGGATCAAACACCACCTGCACCGTCTCGGCATGGCCGGTCAGCCCGCTGCACACCTCTTTGTAGGTGGGATTCTGGGTCACGCCGCCCTGATAACCTGCCGCGGTGGAGTAGACGCCCGGCTGCTGCCAGAACAGGCGCTCGACGCCCCAGAAGCAACCCATGCCAAACCAGGCGATCTCCATGTTCTCGGGCCAGGGCCCCTTGGTCGGGTTGCCATTCACCGCATGCTGCTGACCAATCACCATCGCTTCGCGTCGTCCCGGCAGGGCATCTGCCGGTGAAATAATCTGTTCCATGAATTCTGTCCTTGTATAAAACCCTGTGAAATCACACAGCTGACGAAAAGGAGCATCGAAGATAGCAGTTTATCGCGCCGGATCAACCGGCGGGCCCCTCCCCGCTCGCCCCGGCGGCCATCTGCACCGTCCGTCACCCTTTCCCGATCCGCACTGCCAAGCCGCCCCTCGTAGACCAGAAACAGCCAAAATCAATATTTAGTCTTGATTTGTGAATTAATTTTCATATATTGAGCAAATTGCTGTTTTTTTATGGAAGAAATATCAAGTGCGTGAACGCGAACCCAGTCTGGTCAATGCCTTCCGGCAATCCACCCCCTATGTCAATGTGCATCGGGGTGCCACCTTTGTGCTGATGATGGGGGGAGAAGCCATCTGCCACCCCAACTTCGCCAATATCGTCAGCGATATCGCCCTGCTGCAGACACTGGGCATACGCCTGGTACTGGTGTTTGGTTCACGTCCGCAAAACGATGAAGCGCTGGCCCGCGCCGGTATCGAGGCCCAGTATCACAAGCGGATCCGGGTCACCGATGACGAGAGTTTCACCATCATCAAACAAGTGTGTGGCGGCCTGCAATACGACATCACCGCCCAGCTCTCCATGGGGCTCGCCAACACCCCCATGCAGGGGGCGCGGATCAGCGTGGTGAGCGGCAACTTCGTCACCGCCCAGCCGCTGGGGGTGGATGATGGCATCGACTTTTGCCATAGCGGCCGGGTGCGCCGCATCGACGTGGAGGGGATCACCCGCCAGCTCGATCAGAAGAGTCTGGTGCTCATCTCCCCCATCGGCTGCTCGGTCACCGGCGAGAGCTTTAACCTGAGCTCCGAAGAGGTGGCCCGCCGGGTGGCGGTCGACCTCAAGGCGGACAAGCTCATCTGCTTTAGCAGCACCCAGGGGGTAATGGACAGGCGCGGCGAAGCCATCTCAGAGCTCTTCCCCGAGCAGGCCGAAGAGCTGCTGATTGAGCTGGAGCAGGCGGGAGAAGAGATGTCCGGCACCGCCCGCTATCTGCGCGCAGCGATCGCCTCCTGCCGTGGCGGCGTGCCCCGCTCCCATCTGGTGAGCTATCAGGATGATGGCGCCATGCTGCAGGAGCTGTTCAGCCGCGACGGCCTCGGCACCCAGATAGTGCGGGAAAGTGCCGAGCAGGCCCGCGCCGCCACCATCGAAGATATCGGTGGCATTCTGGATCTTATTCGCCCGCTGGAGGAGGAAGGGATTCTGGTACGCCGCTCGCGCGAGCAGCTGGAGATGGAGATCGACAAGTTCACCATCATAGAACGCGATGGCCTGATCATCGGCTGCGCGGCCCTCTACTGCTTTATGGAAGAGGCGATGGCGGAGATGGCCTGCGTCGCCATCCACCCCGACTATCGCAACTCCAACCGGGGGGATCAGCTGGTGGCCAAGGTGGCCGAGCGGGCCAAGCGGCTCGGCATTCGCCGCCTGTTCGTGCTCACCACCCGCTCCATCCACTGGTTCCGGGAGCGGGGCTTCGATCCGCTGGAAGTGGAAGATCTGCCAGTGGCGCGCCAGCGTCTCTACAACTGGCAGCGCCGTTCCAAGGTTTTGTCAAAGACCATTGCCTAAGTCATTGATCCTGCGTTGAGTTAGCCGACAATTTGAACTTTTTCACAAACTCGATTGACAGTGCAATCCAACGCAGGGTATTTCTAAATGCACTCCACCGCCCTGGTGGAGCCAGAAGAGGAGCGCTGCCCAGGCAGCCCAAGGGAGGACGCCAGCGTCCGGTGAACTTGGGTCAGGGGGAGCAGCGCCGAGACGAGTGAGGAGACTGGTAACCTCAACGTCGGCTGCGGGGGCTGAATCCCCCGGGTTGTCATCGGTAGTGATCATCCCCCACCGCGCCCTGTCAGGGGCGGTACGGGATGGGCTCTGCAGGTGGAGTGCTTCTGGCCGGGATAGTTTCGTTCATTCCTGCCATTTTCAGCCTCCTCCTCTCTTTTTTGCCCGATGGAACCGGAATCTTAAAATAAGACAGGAGTAAGCAATGAGCCCGATCAATGTCGCCAAGTTTGGCGGAACCAGTGTCGCCAACTTCCCGGCCATGAATCACTGCGCCGATATCGTGCTGGCCAATCCCGCCACCCGGGTGGTGGTACTGAGCGCCAGCGCCGGTGTCACCAACCTGCTGGTCGCCCTGGCACAAGGGGAGCTGGACGAAGCGGGCCGCGACGAGCAGCTGGCCAAACTGGCCGGGATCCAGCAGGCCATTCTGGCAGATCTCGGCAACCCCGTTGATGTGAGCGCCCTCATTCATGGCCAGCTGGACGAAATTCGCCTCATGGCCCAGCAAGCTCACCAGCATACCGATGCGGAGCTGGCCGATCGCCTCATTGCCTGCGGCGAGCTGATGTCTACCCGCCTCTTTACCGAGCTGCTGCGCCAGCGCGGCGTCAAGGCCCACTGGCAGGATGTGCGCCAGCTGATGCGCACCGACAGCCGCTTTGGCAAGGCCACCGTCGATCTGGCCACCACCCGTACCCTCTGCCAGCAGACGCTGGGCCCGCAGCTTGGCGACAGCCTCATCATCACCCAGGGCTTTATCGGTGCCGATGGCGATGGCCGCACCACCACGCTGGGGCGCGGCGGCTCTGACTACAGTGCGGCCCTGCTCGCCGAAGCGCTCGATGCCGCCAGTATCGAGATTTGGACCGATGTGCCCGGCATCTACACCACGGATCCGCGCCTCGTCACCCGCGCCCGCCCCATTCCTGAAATCAGCTTTGTCGAAGCAGCCGAGATGGCCACTTTCGGCGCCAAGGTGCTGCACCCCGCCACCCTGCAACCGGCGGTGCGCCAGAACATTCCGGTGTTTGTCGGCTCCGCCAAGGATCCTGCCGCCGGTGGTACCTGGATCCGCGCCAGCACAGATTCAAGCCCGCTGTTTCGCGCCATCGCCCTGCGCCGCCAGCAGGTGCTGGTGACCCTGCACAGCCTCAACATGTTCCACGCCTACGGCTTTCTGGCCGAAGTGTTCGGCATTCTGGCCCGTCACCGCATCTCGGTCGATCTCATCACCACATCGGAGGTGAGCGTGTCACTGACGCTGGATCACACCGGCAGCCAGAGTAACGGCGAACCGATCCTGAGCGACAAGGTACTGGCCGAGCTGGGCCAGCTCTGCAAGGTGGAGGTGGAAACCGGTCTGGCACTGGTGGCGCTCATCGGCAACCGGATGAGCGAAGTGAACGGGGTGGGCAGTCAGGTCTTTGACGCCCTGCGCGAGCACAACATCCGGATGATCTGCTACGGCGCCAGCGCCCACAACCTCTGCTTCCTGGTCAAGGAGAGCGAGGCGGGCAATATCGTCAACCGCCTCCATCAGGAGTTGCTGGACTGACCCTCACCGCGAGGCGAACCAGACCATGCAACAGGGCGCCCGCAAGGCGCCCTGTTCATTTGTACTCCGCAAAGGTATTGGCTCAGGCAAGGCTGGTGGCAGGCAACTGGCAGGCCACTGCTTCCCGGCGCAGCTGCTGCAAGCAGGCCAGCAGCCCGGTCTGGCCCAGCTCCGTCTCCTGGGGCGAGAGATTGTCCACCAGCAGCGGATAGTGTTCCGTCACTGCCTGCATCAACCAGTCGAGGCGACGCAGGGTGAGCGGGCCGCAGCTCTGGCCGCTCAGATCATCGGCCACATCGAGCCGGTGGCTGCGATACATGTCCCGCCACCAGTTGGCGACCAGCGCCTCGTCGCTCGCCAGCGCGGCGCTCCACTCCCCCTGCAGGGCGTGCAGGCGGGCCAGCACGGGCGCGCTGGCCCCTTCGCGGATCAGGTGGTGGATCTCCCGTTTGACCCATTTCAGACAAAGCTCGCGCCAGTAGCGAAATTGCGGCAGAGGATCGGCCTCATCGAGCCAGAGTCCGGAGAGGGTGCGGGTCTCCAACCGCTCCGGTACATGGAACTGCGGATCGACCAGACCGTTGGAGTTGTATTCAAAGCGGGGATCGAAGGTCCACATATAGCCAAAGTCGAACACGCAGATCTGCTCGCCGTCATCGAGCAAGTTGCCCGGACTCGGGTCCCAGTCAAACCAGCCCCAGCGGGCCAGCTCACCCTGCACCTCCAGCATCTGGGCCAGATTGCGCTCGTTGAGCTGATGGACCGGCACACCCCGCAACCAGGGGGAGACCAGTACCCCGGCCCGCGCCGAGCCGAAGCTGGTGCAAACCACGTGGGAGAGGACAGTAGGATGCAGCTCGCGCAGCGCCTCGATTTCACGCCGCCGCTCCAGCTCGGTCAGAAAGGCGGTCTTGCCATCGAGGTTGGCCACCAGTGAATCCTGACGGCGCCGCTTGAGGCACCAGTGATGCCCCTCCACCTTGAGGTGAAACACCTCGGCGGTGAGACCGTGGCGATAGACCTTGACCACTGCGGGATGAGTATCCTTCAGCTTGACCAGTTGGGCCAGCGGCAGCGGGCAGTCGCGCTCGCGTCCGATCCGGATCTCTTCCTTGCTCTCCAGCATGCGCAGCAATCTGGCCTGACGTGCCATCACTTTGGGATTCATACATGTACCTCCAGTCGCTATCGAGAGACTAAACAGCAGCTCCCTCCCAAGCCAGTGGCAAAACCCCATGATGACGCTTTCATCACATATTCCGAACAACCCCTCGATCGGGATCACAATTTGCAAGGTTGAGCTGTAACCAAATATTCATTAAGTGGTCATTAAATTGACAAGCTGAAACAAGGCCCGCACCATCGGGTCAAACTCTATACGGATGAACGATCTCTCCCTTACTCGCTCAAAGGATGAGCTTATATGAATCGCCCCTCCTCAGGCCGCCCCCGTGCCCTGAGTCTGCCCTCTGGGCTACTGGCCCTGCTGGGCGGATTGCTGCTGCTGACTCTGTTATTACCGCTGATCAATCCCGGCAGCTGGCTGGGCCGTGCCCAACCGCTGGTGCTGGGCCCCGCCGACAATCCGCTGGCCACCCTCACCCGCCACGCCCTGCTCTATAAAAGCGACAGCCGCGGCCTCTATCTGGTGGTGCGCAGCCAGTGGCTGTTGCGGGGGCCGCTGCAAGCGGGGGACAAGGTGCGAGTGGAGCTGCTCAACGACAAGGGGGAGCGGATCGACCAGCTCAGTCAATCGGTGGATAAGCGTCAGGTGTGCCGCAATAACCGCTGCTCGCTGGATCTCAACAGCACCTTGCGCGCACCGGACGATGCACTGGCCAGCCGTTATCAGCTGCGCATCGGTCTGCTGCTCAAGGATCGCCCCGAGAGCGGTGATTTCAGCCAGATCCTGCAAACCCTGCCGGAGCAGGGCTTCAACCTCACTTATCTGGTGGTGAGCCTGACCCTGGTGCTGGCCCTGAGCGCCGCCGTGCTCAAGACGGTGCTGCCAAAGCTGCGCCGCAGCCTGCGCTGGCGGATCATCGGCAGCCTGCTGCTCGGCAACCTCACCTTCGTGCTGCTGCACGGCTTCGTGGTGTTCAAGCTGGGGGAGTTTCTGCTCTGGTCAGGCTTTCGCCCAGAGCACTACTATCTCGCCTGGGGCAGCATGGTGCTGGGCTGGAGCCTCTGCGCGCTGGCAGGCTTCAACCTCTATATGGGGCTGGTCTTTACCGCGCTTTCCGGTATAGGCCTGCTCGCCAACTTTATGAAGATCGCCATCTACGGCGTGCCGCTCGGCGGGGACGATTTTGGCAACCTGCTCGCGCTGCTGCGGATCCTGCTCGACCAGCACCCCATCCTGCCCATCTTCACCGTGTTGCTGGCACTGTTTCTCTGCTGGCGCTTTGCCCTGTCACGCTGGGTGTTGCGCACAGCCGCGGCCACCGTCGCCTTCTTTGCCCTGTGCGTCTTTGCCACCCAGACCGGCAACAAGCTGCTGGGAGCCAACATTCGCTACGTGGATCGCGCGGTCAACTACCACAGGGACATCATCCGCTCCGGCCCCGGCCTCTATCTGTTCAATCTGGTGGACGAGATGCTGCAAAGCGGCAGCGTGTTTCGCTACCCCTTGCAGATCAACGAGCTGACCCCGCAGCTGAGCTATCCGCCCCAGGGCATAGCGCCGCGCTGGGATCTGGTGATCGTGCTGCAATATGAGTCGCTCTGGCTCGACTGGAAGGGGCGGATCTGCGCCCCGGCTCCCACCCTCGCCCTGCCCGCCAGCGTGCAGCAGTGGCAAAAAACCATCCACTCCCCCACCACCGGCGGCATGACGGTGCTGGCGGAGTTCGAGATGAACACCGGCCTGCCGGTGGGCTTGCTCAAGCAGGGGGTGGTGCCCTACTACTACCTCTCGCAGCAGGTGCCGGGGCTGGCCCAGAGCGCCAGACAGAACGGCTACCAGACCCTGTTCGCCCACCCCTATGTGGAGAAGTTCTGGGGCCGCGCCAAGGCAATCCCGGCGCTCGGCTATGAGGAGCGCTGGTTCGACACCCGCTTCACCACCCTTGAGCACAAGGGGCTTTATATCTCCGATGATGCGCTGATCGACCACCTGCTCAAGCGCAGCGAACAGGATGACAAACCGCTGTTTGCCTACGCGGTCACCATGCAGGGGCACGGCCCCTTCGATGGCCCCCGCTATCAGGGGCAGGAGCGCCGCGGCGCCTGCCCGAACCAGAGCGAGAGCGACACCCAGTTGCTCAACACCTACTACACCGGGGTGGTGGATGCCATGGCCTCGCTTGAGCGTCTGCTCAAGACCCTCGACCAGTCGGGCAAGCGCTATCTAGTGGTGGCCTTTGGCGATCACCAGCCGTTTTTGATGTCCGCCGGCAAGGGGATTCACGGCGACAAACCGGCGCGCGATGCCACCTACCAGATCCCCATGATGGCCTTTGCCCGCAGCGATGATCCTCTTATCCTCGGGGAACAATTTGCTCCGGTGCGCCAGCTCTACCAGATGGGTCAGGCCACCCGCCAGCTGCTGGCGGGGGATATCACCCCCATCGAGGACAAGCCTCTGCTCCACCCGGTGCTGGGAGAAGAGAAGGGGTTCGACCCCTCGAGCCTGGTTCCGCAGATCCGCGCCAGCTTCCGGCCCGATGCCCTGCCCTGAGCCTTAACCCTGCAACACGAATAGATGAGGCCGCAATAGCGGCCTCTGGTTATTACTTTCTCTTTGTCACTGCGACTGCAAAATCCCGTCTTTAGCGGGCGTTGCGGGTTGCAACGGCATCCGCCAGATTGCGCAGCAGCACTTCGGTATCGGCCCAACCGATGCAGGCATCTGTGATGCTCTGGCCGACGGTGAGTTCACACCCTTCCACCAGATCCTGACGGCCTTCCACCAGATGGCTCTCCACCATCACACCAAACACCGCCTTGCTGCCGGCACGCAGCTGACCGGCTACATCTTCGGCCACCAGCATCTGGTTCTTGAACTGTTTGCTGCTGTTGGCGTGACTAAAGTCGATCATCACCTTCTGCGGCAAACCGGCCTTCTCCAGCCCCTTCACAACTTCGCTGACATGGGCGGCGCTGTAGTTCGGCTCACGACCACCACGCAGAATGATGTGACAGTCCGGGTTGCCGCGGGTCGCCACGATGGCGGAGTGACCATACTTGGTGACCGACAGGAAGTGGTGCGGCGCACTGGCAGCGCCAATGGCATCGATGGCCACCTTGATGGTGCCATCAGTGCCGTTCTTGAAGCCCACCGGGCAGGAGAGACCGGAGGCCAGCTCGCGGTGTACCTGGGATTCGGTAGTACGGGCACCGATCGCGCCCCAGCTCATCAGATCCGCCACATATTGCGGGGTGATCATGTCGAGGAACTCGGAGGCAGTTGGCAGCCCCATGTCGTTGAGATCCAGCAACAGCTTGCGACCAATGCGCAGACCGTCGTTGATCTTGCAGCTATTGTCGAGGTACGGATCGTTGATCAGCCCCTTCCAGCCCACTGTGGTGCGCGGTTTTTCGAAGTAGACCCGCATCACGATCTCCAGCTGACCTTTCAGCTCGTCGCGCAGCGCCTTGAGGCGCTTGCCATACTCCAGCGCGGCAACCGGATCATGGATGGAGCAAGGACCAATCACCACCAGCAGACGATCATCTTCGCCGGCCAGGATATTGTGAATGGCCTGACGGGATTCAAAAACGGTGGACGAGGCCACCTCGGTAGCCGGAAACTTCTCAAGCACCGCAACCGGGGGTAATAACTCTTTGATTTCACTGATACGAACGTCGTCGGTTTGATGCTGCATGACAAGGCTTCCTGCTAGATGACTGCGATTAGGAAATCTCAACATAGCCCGTGACATCGCATGTGTAAATAGGAAATTACAGCAATAACAAAACTATTTTATATATCAATCTTGCAAGTTATTGAAATGATGCTAGGCGAAATTGAGGTGCGGATGAGGAAGGCAAAAAGGCCCGCTCAGCGCGGGCCCGAAGCGTCGGTGATGACGGGTTTGTCAGTGATCAGCCACGCTGGCTGATACTGGCCAGCTTGTCGAAGTAATCCGGGAAGGTCTTCGAGGTGCACTTGGGATCATTGATGGTGACCGGGGTATCCGACAGCGCCACCAGCGAGAAGCACATGGCGATACGGTGATCGTTGTAGGTATCGATCTCGGCATGCTTGAGCTGGGTCGGCGGGGTCACGGTGATAAAGTCATGCCCCTCCTCCACTTCGACGCCCAGCTTGCGCAGCTCGGTCGCCATGGCGTGCAGACGATCGGTCTCCTTCACCCGCCAGTTGTAGATATTGCGAATGGAGGTCGGCCCCTCGGCAAACAGCGCGGCAACCGCGATGGTCATGGCCGCATCGGGAATATGGTTCATATCCATATCCACTCCGTGCAGCGGCGCCTGCTCCGCCTCGATGAAATCATCACCCCAGGTGATGCGCGCGCCCATCTTCTCCAGCACATCGGCAAAGTGAATATCACCCTGAATGCTGTGCTTGCCGATACCGGTGACCCGTACCTTGCCCTTGATGGCACCCGCCGCGAGGAAGTAGGAGGCGCTGGAGGCATCTCCTTCCACCAGAAAGTCACCCGGGCTGATGTAGGTCTGGTTGCCCTTGATGTAGAACAGCTTGTAGTTGTCGTGCTCGATGACCACCCCGAACTGCTTCATGATGTGCAGAGTGATGTCGATGTAAGGCTTGGAGACCAGCTCCCCCTTGATGTGGATCCGGGTATCACCGGCCGCCATCGGCGCCGCCATCAAAAACGCGGTCAGGAACTGGCTGGAGACGGAGCCATCGACGTGCACATCGCCGCCCCACAGCCCCTTGGCATCCACCACCAGCGGCGGATAACCATCGTGTTTCAGGTACTGGATATGGGCACCCGCTTCACGCAGGGCATCCACCAGATGGCCGATGGGACGCTCTTCCATGCGCGGCTCGCCGCCCAGAGTATATTCACCGGAGCCCAAGCACAGCGCGGCGCAGAGCGGTCGCATGGCAGTACCGGCGTTGCCGAGGAACAGATTGACCGGCTCTTTCACCGCAAAGCTGCGACCCAGACCCTGCACTGTACACTCGGTCTTGTCGGCGGAGAGCTTGTACTTGACCCCGAGCTGGGTCAGCGCAGCCAGCATATGACGAATGTCATCGCTGTCGAGCAGGTTGGTCAAACGGGTGGTGCCACGAGCCAGCGCCGCCAGCAGCAGCGCACGGTTAGAGACACTCTTGGAGCCGGGCAGATTGACCTCACCGGCCACACGAGAAATGGGTTCCAAACGCAACGAATTCATAGACTTCCTGTGCTATCTCAAAAAAAACGCCTGTCCGGACGTTAACAGCCTGCGTCCCGCTCGGCAAGGGCACTTTCAGGGGAAATCGCACGGTAAACGCCAGCGCGCTGGTTCTGTTGAAAAAAAGACGCCGGGGTATCCCCGGCGTCTTGAATCACTGCAATAGCTGGAAGCGGCTCAAGGGTTGTCACGAGAGGCCACCAGCAAACACATAGGGGCTCTGTTCTCAGCCGTTGCGCTTGGCAAAGCCATCCATAAAGCTCACCAGGGCCTTCACTCCCTCCAGCGGCATGGCGTTGTAGATGCTGGCGCGCATGCCACCGACGATGCGGTGCCCTTTGAGGGCCAGCAGGCCGGCCGCTTCCGATTCGGCCAGGAACTGCTTGTCCAGCTCGGCATTTTTCAGCTGGAACGGGATGTTCATCCGCGAACGGCAGCTGACATCCACCTGATTGCCGTAGAAGCTCGACTGATCGAGATAGTCATAGAGGAAGTCGGCCTTCTCCTTGTTGCGCGCTTCCATCGCCTCGAGGCCACCCTGTTCTTTCAGCCACTCGAACACCAGGCCAGCCAGATACCAGGCGTAGGTGGGCGGGGTGTTGAACATGGAGTCGTTCTTGGCAGTGAGCTTGTAGTCGAAAATCGAGGGGACATCGGCTCTCGCCTGCTCCAGCAGATCATCGCGCACGATGGCAATGGCAAGCCCGGACGGCCCGATATTTTTCTGGGCACCGGCATAGATGATGCCAAAGCGGCTCACCTCGAGAGGACGGGAGAGAATGGTGGAGGAGAGATCCGCCACCAGCGGCACCTCGCCGGTAGCCGGGATGTCGAACATCTCGATGCCGTCGATGGTTTCGTTCGGGCAGTAGTGAACATAGGCCGCATCGGCGCGAAACGCCGGGGTCGGCAGCAGGTGAGAGATCCCCTGCTCGTTCTTGGCAACCCCCTGGAAGGTCTGGATATCGCCATACTTTTTGGCTTCATCCACAGCGCTCTGGGACCAGACGCCAGTCAGCAGGAAGTCCGCTTTCTTGTTGGCCCCGCCCAGCAGGTTCATGGGTACGGCGGAGAACTGACCGCGGCCGCCACCGTGCATGAAGAGCACCTTGTAGTTGTCCGGCACCGCCAGCAGCTCGCGCAGATCCGCTTCGGCCTTCTCGGCAACCGCCATGTAGGGCTTGCCGCGATGGGAAAGCTCCATGACCGAGGCTCCCAGCCCCTGAAAATTACAAAATTCGCGCTGGGCGCGCTCCATGACTTCAACCGGCAGCATGGCGGGGCCGGCGCAGAAGTTGTAAATCTGTTTGCTCATGACGCTTTCCGTGAGTGGATGAGAATAATCGATGACTTGTCAGGTTTTACACAAGAGCAGCCAGCGGATCAAAGGCTTTTTGGGAGCTGGCTCAACCTTTTACCGTCAATCTGCATCCCCCTTGCAGTAGAAAAAGCCCTGAACGGGTCAGGGCTTGCAGGGAACATGCACAGAAATGGCGGGCAGAGCGCATAAACGACCACAGCCCAGCCATTTCTGACAAATTTACAGTTTGGCGGTGAGCTCCGGCAGCAGAGTGAAAAGATCCCCCACCAGCCCGTAGTCCGCCACCTGAAAGATGGGGGCGTCGCTGTCCTTGTTGATGGCCACGATCACCTTCGACTCCTTCATCCCCGCCAGATGCTGGATGGCGCCCGAAATGCCGACCGCGATGTAGAGCTCGGGCGCCACCACCTTGCCGGTCTGCCCCACCTGCAGATCGTTGGCGACATATCCCGCATCAACAGCGGCTCGCGATGCCCCCACGGCGGCGCCCAGCTTGTCGGCCAGCGCTTCTATCAAAGCAAACTGCGTCTTGGAGCCCAGTGCCCGGCCACCGGAGACCACCACCCGGGCGGCGGTCAGTTCGGGCCTGCTGGAGCGCACCGCGCGGCGCTCGACCAGCCGGGTACGACCAGCGAATTCGGGCACGGCCAAGCGTTCGATGGGAGACTGCCCGCCCGTCGCCGCCTTGGCAAAGGCTGTGGCCCGCACCGTCATCACTTTGACGGGCGCCGAGCTTGCCACTCTGGCAATGGCATTGCCCGCATAGATGGGGCGCAGGAAGATGTCGCTGCTCTCGATAGCCGTCACCTCGGAGAGCATCTCCACCCCGAGGCGAGCCGCCACCTGTGGCAGCAGCGCCTTGCCCATGGCACTCGCCGCCATCAGGCAGTGGCTGTAACCCTGACACCAGCTGGCCAGCAGCTTGTCCACCCCATCCAGCAGCCCGTCGGCCAGCAGGGGATGCTCGGCAAGCAGAACCTTGTCGACACCGCTGAGGGCTGCCGCCTGTTCACCCGCCTCGGTCAGCCCCTGACCCAGCAACAGCAGGTCAACTTGACCGCCGATGGATCCGGCGGCGGTGACCAGTTGTGCCACGTTGTCGGCCAGATGGCTCTGATGATGTTCGGCAATGATCAGCACGCTCATGGCAGCACCTTCGCTTCGTGTTTGAGTTTGTCCACCAGCTCGTCCACCGAGCCCACCTTGATCCCGGCGCTGCGGGCTGGCGGCGCCATCACCCCGAGCAAACGGGTCTGGTTGGCCACCTCAACGGCGAGTGTCGAGAACGGAGCGCTATCAAGCGGCTTGCGCTTGGCCTTCATGATGTTCGGCAGCGAGGCAAAACGCGGTTCATTCAAACGCAGATCGGCGCTTACCACCGCAGGCAACGGCATGCCGAGGGTCTCGAGGCCACCGTCGATTTCGCGGGTCACCAGCAGTTCTCCCGCTTCCACCTTGAGGGCTGACGCGCAGGTCGCCAGCGGCCACTCATTGAGGGCAGCCAGCATCTGAGCCACCTGATTGTTGTCAGAATCGATGGACTGCTTGCCGAGCAGCACCAGATCCGGCTGCTCCTGCTCACACACCTTGTGCAAGGCGCGGGCAACAGTCAGCGGGGCGAGCGTCTCATCGGTGACATAATGCAGCGCCCGATCCGCCCCCAGCGCCAGCCCATGGCGCAGTTGCTCGGCGGCAGCGTCAGGGCCAAAGGTCACCACCACCAGCTCGCTGGCAACCCCGGCTTCCCGCAGCCTGACCCCCTCCTCCACCGCAATTTCACAAAAGGGGTTGATCCCCATCTTCACATTGGCGAGCTCCACGTCGGAGCCGTCTCCCTTCACCCGGATCTTGACGTTGTAGTCGACTACCCGTTTGATCGCGACCAGCAGCTTCATGGGGTCATGCCTCGTCTCTTTGGATTGAATTCATTAGTGTGCCTCTGCGTTTGTTGCAGTACGCTCTTCCCTGATTTTTTGCTTTTTCTTGCTCAGTTTTGCTTACAACAGCTTTACGTTTACGTAAACTACCAGCATTACCCTAGGCCAACCAGAGCGCAGAGGCAAGATGGAACGGGAAGCAATGGAATTTGATGTCGTCATCGTCGGCGGCGGTCCGGCGGGGCTCACTGCAGCCATCGCCCTGAAACAGCAGGATGCCACTCTCTCTGTCTGTCTGCTGGAGAAGGGAGCGGAAATTGGCGCCCATCTGCTCTCCGGCGCCCTGTTTGACCCCGTTGCCTTGCAAGAGCTGCTGCCGGATTGCTGGCAGCAAGCGCCGCTCGGCGTGCCGGTCAGCGACGATCAGGTTCATCTGCTGCAAAGCGAGCAACACTCTCTGCAACTCCCCGCCTGGGCGGTGCCGCCCCGAATGCACAATGAGGGCTGTCACATCGTCAGCCTAGGCAATCTCTGCCGCTGGCTCGGCCTGCAGGCGGAAAAACTGGGAGTCGAAATATACCCGGGATTTACCGCCAGCGAACTTATCATGGAAGCGGGCCGGGTCAAGGGTGTCATCACCGGCGATCTGGGGCTAGATCGCGCGGGCAATCCAAAAGCTGATCATGTGCCCGGCATGGCGCTTCTCGGCCGCTACACCCTCTTTGCCGAGGGGGCCCGCGGTCATCTCGGCAAGCAGCTGATCGCCACATTCAATCTGGCAAGCCCTGCCCAGCCCCAGCACTATGCCATCGGCTTCAAGGAGCTATGGCAGCTTCCCGCTGGCCAAGGCAAAGCAGGACAGGTGCTGCACGGCAGTGGCTGGCCCCTCGGCAAGCAGGGTGGCGGCAATAGTCACGGCGGTTTCTACCTCTATCACATGAAGGAGGATCAGGTCGCGGTCGGGCTGATTGTCGATCTCAACTACCAGAATCCCTGGCTCAGCCCGTTCGACGAATTCCAGCGCCTCAAGCATCACCCGCTTATCGCCGGCGTGTTGCAAGATGGGGAGCGCATCAGCTATGGCGCCCGCGCCATCACCAAGGGGGGCTGGCACGCCCTGCCCCGCATGCACTTCCCGGGCGGCCTGCTGATCGGTTGTGATGCGGGCACTCTCGACTTTTCCCGCATCAAGGGGATCCACACCGCCATGAAATCGGGGATGCTGGCGGCAAAAACCGTCGCGATGGCGCTGCGGGGGGGCGATGAGGGAGGCCGGGATCTGGCCCAGTATGGTGACGAGCTGCACCAGAGCTGGCTGGCCCGCGAACTCAAGGCGGCGCGCAACTTCGGCGCGGCTCTTCATCGCTATGGTCCCTGGTTGGGCGGTGCCTTCAACTGGCTGGAGCAACGGCTGTTTGGCGCAAACTCGCCCTTCAAACTGCTCGATAAGGCGCACGACTACCGTCAGCTGCGCGTGGCCAGCCGCTGCGAGCCCATCCATTACCCCAAACCCGATGGCAGACTGAGCTTTGACAAGCTCTCGTCTGTGTATCTGGCCAACACCAGTCACGACGAGGATCAGCCTTGCCACCTCAAGCTGCAGGACGAGCGCATTCCGGTCGAGGTCAATCTGCCCACCTGGGCCGAACCCGCCCAACGCTACTGCCCGGCAGGGGTGTTTGAAGTGCTTGAAATGGAAGGTGCGGCCAAACTGCAGATCAACGCCGCCAACTGCATCCACTGCAAAACCTGCGATATCAAGGACCCCAGTCAAAACATTATCTGGACGCCGCCACAGGGGGGCTCCGGGCCCAATTATCCGAATATGTGATGAAGCGGGGCAGCGGCAACAAGCAGCCCCAGCTAGCCCTCCCCCAGCCAAAGGCTGGGTTCTACCCCGCATAGCCGCTCAGGTGATCCGACCTCGCTGTTTTTTTGAACAAACAAGCTGAATCCCTGATGAATAGCCCCTGACAAGCGCGGCCCGCCCCTGTATAGTTCGCCGCATTCAGGTTTTCCATCGGCCCGATCTGCTTATCCACGGGATCGCCTTCTGCAGCGATCTAAGGCCGCATGACCTGTGCAACCATCCCTGATTACCCATGACTTTTTAAGGGGGGACAGATGATCACCGCCTACATTCTCAACAACAAGGTGCTGGACATAGTCACGCTCGGGCCTGACGACATAGTACCTGACAACACGGTCTGGCTGGATGCCTACAAGCCGGACACGGCAGAGCGAGAATGGTTGACGGGCCTGTTCCTGGAAGAGGTCCCCGACAAGGAAGAGCTCGACGACATCGAAGCATCCGCCCGTTTTTACTGGGATACCGATGGTCTGCACATTCACTCCCTGTTTCCCCAGCGGATCGGTCGTGACACCAAGGGTGTCCACGTCTCCTTTACCCTGCGCAACAACCTGCTGATCAGCATTCGCGAAGATGACATCGGGCTGGTGCGCCTGCTACGTCACTATATGCGCCAGGATCGGCTGGAGGTGGAGGATGCCCTCGACATCCTGCTGGAGGTGCAAAACCTCAAGGTGGAGTACCTCTCCGACCTTATCGAAGATGGTTACAAGACCTTGGAAAACACCGCCGATCAGATCTTCGAGCCGGATCAGATCAACCCCATGCTGAAAGAGTTGATGGCACAGGAAGAGGCCAACGGCCAGATCCGTCTCTCTCTGCACGATACCCGCCGCGCCCTGCGTTTCCTCAAACGCAGCCTGCGCCAGCGCATGAGCCTTGAGCAGAACAAGTGGATCGACGAGATGCTGCACGACGTGGAATCCCTGTTGCCCCACACCCAGTTCCTGTTCGACAAGATCAACTTCCAGCTGGAGGCCTCCATGGGGGTGACCAATCTGGAGCAGAACAAGGTGATCAAGATCTTCTCGGTAGCCGCCGTGATCTTCCTGCCGCCGACCCTGATCGCCAGTATCTACGGCATGAACTTTGGCCGCATGCCGGAGCTCGCCTGGGAGTATGGTTATCCCATGTCACTGGTGCTGATGGTGATGTCATCGCTCGGCACCGGCCTCTTCTTCAAGCGCAAAGGCTGGCTGTAACGCCGCCGACGCGCGCTGCGATATCTGAAGAAACGGATTGGGGGGCATGGCCCCCCGATTAATTTGCGCCACACCCAACGCCTTGCAAAGGGCACTTCGTCGCCCCATATCCCCTTCATCACTCAATTCAAGTGGATAACGGGCAACCATGACCCTCTACCCCGAACACCGATATGACGATCACGGCCAGTTGCGCCCGCCCCTCTGGTTCTGGCCCATCGCCCTGTTGCTGACCCGCTCGGTCTGGCTCTTTCTGATGGCAGGGGTCACCCGCGAGAGCGGCAGCGAGATCCTGACCCTCTTCTATCCGGACAAGATCACCCTCTACATCAGCCTGCTGACCGACGTACCCGCCATGCTGGCGTTGCTCGCCTGCGGGGGCACCTATCAGCAGACCCAGAGCATTCGCGCCAGACTCCGTCGCCACAGCCCGCTACTGCTACTCTGCTCTGCCGTCAGCGGCCTGCTGATGCAATTGCACAGCCTCAATCTGCAAAAGTGGTCGTTCAGCTGGCCCACCGCACTAGTGCTGGTCGCCAGCCTCTGGTCACTCTGGTATCTGCTGCGCAGTCGCCAGCTACGGGAATATGCTGCTGATGATCCTCATCAGGAGTCGAACATCTAGCCAAGCTTTAGCTGCAATCAATTGAAATAAATATAAAAAGCCTCTTGGTGAGCTGAACACCCACAACAAGCCAGACGCGCGATCATAACCCCGAGCCGCAAGCGGCCCCGTTGTCGAGGAGCGGCTGCGCCCGCACTCTCGCCCCATAGGTGGCGGCCAAGCGGATAAGGGATTATCAATAGCCGTGTTAGGTCACCCCGTTCATTCAGGCTTGATTCATTATCAATGGAATTGATAACACTTTTCATTACTCTTACTGCGTTATAAACTTGCTCCCCCCGGGCTGCCCCGCCCGGGTGCTGGAGCCTTTATGACAAGCCTTTCTCTCTCACCCCGACAATTCTGGCAGTGGCTGGCCTACCACCATCAGGCCGCCGAGGGTACCCTCTATCTGATGTTCTTCTCCGGCCTACTGTTGTGGGAGCCGCTGACCCCGCTCTGGTCGCTGGCGCGCTGGAATCTGTTCTTGCATGTGATGCTCTCGCTCACCCTGTTCCCGCTGCTGTTTGGCGCCTTCTGGCTCTCCCATCGCAGCTTGTTGAACCGCAGCAACAAACCCTTTTTGCGCACCACGGGGCGGATTATTGAAGCCCTGCTGCTGATCTGTCTGGCCAGCGGCCTGCTGCTGGTGCTGCACGGCACTCCGGGCGATGCCATGGGCAACCTCGCCAGCTGGGCCCACTGGCTGAGCGCGTTGGCGTTAACTCCTCTGGTGCTGCGCCACGCCTGGCGCTGGACCATCTTGAAATGGCGCTCCTGATCCCATGTTGAAGTCATCGTTTTCTGCATATTTGTCACCCCTGCTGGCCCTCCTCCTGCTGCTGGCCAGCCCCTTTGCGTTGGCCCAGCAGATGAGTTCAGGGCTGCTCGCCTATGAGGAGGGAAGCGCCCCGCGCCTCGTCACCGCCAACCTGAGCGCAGGTTCCGTCACCCTGCTGGAGCGCGATAGCGGAAAGCGCCTCAAAGAGGTGCCGCTGGGGGGCGATCTGCGCCAGCTGGCCCGCGCCGATGACGGCACCCTGCTGGTCACCGACTACAGCGGCGATCGCCTGCTGCTGCTGGATGATGATCTCGATCTGGAAAAGGCGATCCCCACCGGCCATAGACCCTACGGGGTCATCTTCGATGCCAAACGGCAGTGGTTCTGGGTGACGCTGTTCGAATCCGCTCGCCTGCAGGCCTACGACACCGCGGGCAACCTCCAGCTGGATGCAGAAACCGCCGAGACTCCCCGTGGACTAGCCCTGACCGACGACGATCGCCTGCTGCTCACCCACGCCATGACAGGCCAGCTCGCCATCTATGATCTCGCCAAGCTTGAGAAGAACGCTAAGGGGGCTACCCTGCCCAAGCCCAAACTCATCACCCTGGCCGAGACCCACAGCGACACGCCGAGCGACTCCCAGGGCTTGCCGCGCCTGCTCGATGGCATCGCCCTCTCCCCCGATGGCAGCGAGGCCTGGCTGCCCCATGTACTGTGGAGCTTCAGCCACCCCTTCCAGTTCCAAAGCACCGTCTTTCCGGCCGTCTCCATCATCGATCTCGATGAGGAGAAAGAGCGGGTCGATGAAAGAAAACAGCTCTTTTTGCAGATCAACCTGCCAAGCGTCGGCAACCGCAGCCAGATCGTCTCTAACCCGTTTGCTGCACGCTTTGCCGCCGACGGCAAGCGGGTCTATCTGACCCTTGCGGGCTCGGAAGATCTGCTGGTGTTCGATCTCTCCCGCAGCGGCAAATCCAACAACAACCGCCACCGCCGCAAGAAGTTTCAGGGGGGCGCCAAGGCGACCCAGCTCTTGCGCCACCTGCCGGGCCAGAATCCGCGGGACTTGCTGATCGACGGTGACCATATTCTGGTGCACAACGCCATGGGGCAGGATCTTACCCGCCTCAATAGTGGCGGCAGCGGCCCGTTTGCCCGAGTCACGGTCGATGTGCCCCACTTCGCCAAGCTGGTAGAGACGGATCCGCGCCCCGCGCCGCTTCAGCGTGGCGAGCGGCTATTCAACCTTGGTAACACAGCGTCCAACTCACGCTTCCCCATGGCGGGAGACAACTGGATGAGCTGCAACTCCTGCCATCTGGACGGGTTCAATTTCACCAACCGCTATCTGATGGCGGCCCATCGCCAGAAGAGCGGCGACAACGCCATCAACGGCCACGCCAACCTCACCAACATGGTGGCGGGGGATTTTGTCGGCGAATACCTGCGCATGACCCAGCAGACCCAGGGCGGCATGGGCCATGACACCCGCGATGGGGCCGAGGCAGTTGACCCCGCGAAGCCCCAGCCGGAAGTGAAAGCGATGATGGAGGACTTACACGCCTTCGTCACCGCCGATGGCAACCTCCCCTATCTCGCCAACTGGCTGCGACTCGATGCCCCGCGCACGGATCCCGCCAAGGCGCCGACCACTCACCCGAAAGAGTGGCTCAACTCCGCCTCCTGCCAGAACTGCCACCAACAGGCCTTCAAAGATTGGAGCGAGAGCAACCACCGGCTGATGGGCAACTCCCACCCCTACTACAAGGTGGTACAGGCGCTGGCCCGCGAAACCGAGGGCGAAGCGTTCGGTCAGTGGTGTCAGGGCTGCCACATGCCCCAGCAGGTGATGACAGGCCAGCTGGATCTGCCCAAGGGCTCCCACATGTTCGAGCAGGGTGGCGCCTCGCTGATTGCCGCCCACAAGGCGGGCGAACCTGTGGTGGAGGAAGGGACCGGCTGCGTGCTCTGCCATCGCATCACCAAGGTAGAAGATGCGGGCGGCAACAGCGCCTTTACCGTGAATTTGAAAGACCGCGAGAGCTATGTGTTCGAGGATGCCCCGGGCGGCAGCCTCCAGCACTGGCTGGCCGAGCGGCAGATCAACGCCCGTCCGGCAGCCCATAAAGCCTCCTATCAGAAGGATTTCTACCGCGATGCGGCCCTGTGCAAGTCGTGCCACAACGAGTTTGCTCCGGGCACTGGTGCCAACATCGTCAACACCTGGGACGAGTGGGAAAAGTCCAGCTTCGCCAAGGCCGAGGATCCCGCCAAGCGGCGCACCTGTATCGACTGCCATATGAACCCGGAGCCGGGCAATGGCGGTGCGCCGGTGGCGGGCCAGTCCACCGAAAACGGCACCATGAAGGCGCGGCTCTATCGCCACAACTTTACCGGCGCCCAGCACCAGCTGGTGGGGCTGCGCAATCCCGACCTTGAACAGGAGAGTCTGGCCCTGCTGCGCTCCAGCGCGACACTCTCCGCCCGTATCGAACCGACGGCCGATTGTCAGCAGCTGGTGGTGCGGGTCGCCAATACCGGCGCGGGCCATGCCCTGCCCACCGGAGTGGCCGATTTTCGTGAACTCTGGCTGGAGCTGACCGTCACCGACGCCACCGGCAAGGTGGTGCTTGCCAGCGGCCAGCCGGTGGATGGTGCAGTCCCTGAGGATGCGCGACTGTTCAGAAAAGTGTTCGGTGATGCCGAGGGCAAGCCGGTGGGGCTCAAGTTCTGGCGCTACGCCAAACTGCTGGAAGATACCCGCATTCCGGCCGATGGCTGGCGCGATGAAGTCTGGTCGCTGCCCGCAGAAGCCCAAGGGCCCTTCAAGGCCGATATCAAACTCAATTTCCGCACCTACCCCAAGTGGGTCAATGATGCGGTGCGCGCCGCCGAGCCGAGCTTGCCGGAGCCACCCATAGTGCAGCTAAATCGGTTGCAACTTACCTTGCAGCCTCTCCCCGTCACGCCCGCTACGGAGCCTCAATCCTGATGTTTGCAAGCTTTCTCATTACTCTGCGCGAGGGGCTGGAAGCCTTCCTGCTGGTCGGCATCTGCCTCTCCTACCTCGCCAAGCTGGGGGCGAGCCGCTACAACAAATTCATCTATCTGGGGGTGGGGCTCGGCCTTATCGCCTCCCTGATCGTCGCCTTCCTGTTCCAGGTCGTGGTGAGCCAGTTCGAGAGCGAGCGCTACAACCACCTCTTGATGGCGGGGATCCTCATCTTCGCCACCTTGGTGCTCACATATATGGCGATCTGGATGCAAAAACAGGCCAAATCCCAGGTGGGGGCCATGACGGCGCGCATCGATGCAGCCATCGATGGCGGCAACCTGTTTGGTCTGGTGCTGCTCGCCTTCCTAGCGGTGATGCGCGAAGGGTTTGAAACCGTGCTCTTCTTCTCCGCTCTGCTCTACTCGGGCCAAGGGGTGGATCTGCAATCAGGCCTGATGGGCGCGCTGGCGGGGCTGCTGGTCTCCATCGCGCTGGTGTGGGGGCTGCTGCGCTCCACCCGCAAGGTGGCGCTGGCCCCCTTCTTCCGCTGGACCGGCCTGCTTATCATCATCATCGCCGCAGGTCTGCTGTCGTCCGCCGTCAACATGTTGCAGGCGGCAGAGATCATCACCTTCTGGACCACGCCGGTGTTCGACATCAGCCACATTCTCGATGATCAGGGGGTATTTGGTACCTTCCTGCGCGCCCTGTTTGGCTACAATGCCTCACCCGCTGGCTTGCAGCTGCTGACCTGGGCCCTCTATCTGGCGATCTTCGTTACCCTCTGGCAACGCAGCTACCGCCCGCAGGTAAGCGCCGCGACTGGCAAAGGCTGAGCCAACTCACCATGTGGCAACAAGGCCACGGGTTAATAACACCATTCGGGAGCCGCGCCTTGGCGCGGTTCCCTTATCTATCAAGCAGTTTCGGAATAGGTCATGAGCGATAACAACAAGAAAAGCATTGCAGTGCTGGGTGCCGGCCCCGCCGGTTTGATGGCGGCCTGGCGCCTGCGCCGCGCCGGTTTTGCCGTCACCCTGTTCGAGCAGGAGCCGGTGGTCGGCGGCATGTGCGCCACCCAGACCTTCAAGGGGCGCGATGGGGAATATCGCTTCGACTACGGCGGCCACCGCTTTATCACCAAGAACCCCGAGCTGCTCGCCTTTATCGACGAGCTGATGGGGGACGACCTGCTCCACGCCGAGCGCAAGAGCGTCATCCGCTTTGGCGGGCGCACCTATGACTACCCCCTGAACCTGCCCAACCTGCTCAAGACGGCGCCGCTCGCCCTGATGGCCGGGGCGGTGAAAGACTTACTGCTGTTGCCATTTAGCAAGAAGCCGGACGATTTTGCCAAGGCAAGCTTTGCCGAGTGGATCCAGAGCCACTTTGGTCGCACCCTCTATCGCCAATTCTTCGAGGGTTACACAGGCAAGCTGTGGGGCATCAATCCGGACAAGCTCTCCGCTGACTGGGCCGGTCAGCGCATCAGCCTCATCGATTTGAAAGACGTGGCCCGCCGCATGCTGCCAAGACGCAACGGCAGTATCTCGGTGCGCACCTATGCCCGCAAATACCGCTACCCCAAATATGGCTTCGGCCAGATCTTCACTACTCTGGGGGAGCGACTGGTGGCAGAGGGCGTTGAGCTCAAAACTGGCGCTACCATCACCCGCCTTGAGCAGGTTGATGGCCGCATCGAACGGGTGTATTGGAAACAAGATGACGTTGAACAGAGCGAACGCTTTGATCAGGTGATCTCCACCCTGCCGCTGCCGCTCACCTGCCAGCATCTGGGCTTGCCGTGCGATCTCCAATACCGGTCGCTTCGCTTCGTCAATATGCCGCTTAAAACAGAGAACCTGTCGGACAACACCTGGCAGTACCTCTCCGATCCCCATATTCTGGCCACTCGTTTGCAGGAGCCGCGCCGCCGCAGCCCCTTTATGGCGCCCCAGGGCCAGACCTCGGTGATGCTGGAGATCCCCTGCAATCCGGGGGATACCACCTGGCAGGCGCCGCTCTCTGATCTGCGCGGTCGGGTTACCACTGATCTCGCGAGTCTCGGTGTCGATACCGCCAAGCTTGGCGATGAAACTTTTGAAGCGCGCAGCGAATACGCCTATCCGCTGATGGATTTGGGCTATCAGGCCCGTCGAAACGAAGCGATCAAGGCGCTGATGCCCATCACCAACCTCATCATGACCGGCCGTCAGGGGACATTCCGCTACATCTTCACCGACACCGCCATGGAGATGGGTATGATGGCCGCCGACATGGTGCTCGACGGGGTGGACAGACGTCATGCCATCTTTAACCATCGCAACGAAAATACCGTGATCGAAACCCAGAGCGTGGCCTGAGTGCCGCGCCATTGGCATAAGTAAGGAGAACAGGATGACCATCCGCCCGGGTTTACTCGCCCTCACCCTGCTGCTGGCCCTGAGCGGGCAGGCGCAGGCTTACTCCTACGCCGCCGCCGGCAAGGAGCCACTGATCGACGCCCGCGAAGCGCTGCTGGGCGCCGCCACTGACGGCAAGGATGCCAGCACCACCTTGAGCGAGATTGCCGACGAGCTGACCTATCTGGAACAGCACCACAAGGTGGAACTGCAAGGGCCGCTGGCCGCCGCCATCAAGGCCAAAGACGCTGCCACCACCGCCGCCCTGCTCAACCGCGCCTACAAGGCGGAGATCGAGCGCCGCCTCGAAGGGGCCAGCCAGAATCTTGGCGACTACCAGACCGCCAAGGTGCTGGTGGTCAAGAGCAAGCGCTTCCTCGACTTGATCCTCCCATCACTCAATGAAGGAGATCGCAAGGCGGCCGAACAGGCGCTGGCCAGGGTGCTCGATGCCATCGGTAACCCGGGGGTATTCGGGGTGGGCGCCAAGCCCGCCGACGCCGCCGCCTTTAGCGATGCAGAAAAAGCGCTGATGGCCGTGCTGGCGCCGCTTTGATGGCAACCTGCCAATCATTGCGCCACCTCGCTCTGACAAACGGTGGGTTTCGCTGCGCTCTACCCACCCTACGCACGGCCTGCCGATAAATGCACCCGGACGCTGGTTTGCCCCCTTCTCCCCTTGCGGGAGAAGGGCTGGGGATGAGGGGTAAGGTAATGGCTCGGCGTTGGTCTTCCCCCTGCTCCACCACCATTTGGCTGCTCATTCTGCTGCAACTGGCCTGGCTTTGCTGGCTGCTGGCCTTTCCGGTAGCCCTCGATTCCGACGATGCCCTCAATTTCGCCCACGGGGTGACGCACTTTAGCGTGCTGGAGTTCTCCCCCCACTTTCCGGGCTACCCCGCCTTTATCTGGCTGGCGCGGCTGATCAATCTGCTGGTAGACGATCCGGCACGTGCGGTGCAGTGGGCAAGCCTGCTCGGGAGCAGTTTGCTGGCACCGCTCGCCGCCTTGCTGGCGGTCAGGCTGTGGCAACGGCCAAACCTTTTGGCACCCGTCTGGCTACTGGTGCTGGCACTGCCGCTCACCCCGACGCTGGCGCTCTCCGGCCTTTCGGACGGGCCAGCGCTCGCCGCCTGGCTCGGGTCGCTGCTGGCCTTGCAACAGCGCAGAATTGCGCTGGCGGGTCTGTTACTGGGACTTATGCTGGCACTGCGCCCCTCCTATTTTGTGCTGGCGCTGCTGCCCCTGTGGCTCGGGCTGGCGCAGCAGGGCACGCGCGTCAGGTTTGTTCTCCCCATCGTGCTGGTGGGGCTTATCAGCCTGCTCTTTGTCTGGCAGGCCGATGGCTGGGCCTACTTCAGCGAGGGGCGGCGCTTTACCGATGGCCACTTTACCCTGTGGGGCAACACGGCAGCGGCCCACGGCGATCGGCTGCTCAGCTGGGCGCGCACCTTCAACGATCAGCTCACCCCGCTTTGGCCCTTGGCTGTTGGGGCGCTGCTGGTACTGCCGCTTTGGCAAAGATCAAAAAACCACCCTGCCGCCCTCCCCCCGCTCTGGACACTCTACTGGCTCGCCCTGCTGCTCTGGACCCTGTTTGGCCAGAATCCCGACAATCCCCGCCATCTGGCGCCCATTACACTGCTTGGCATAGTTCTGCTGGCAGGCTGGCTGCCACGTCGTGGCGAGTGGGTGGTCGCGGTCGCCGGATTGCTGCTGCTCGGCGCGACCTGCACCCTGCCCCATCCGCCCGCCATGGTGCAGGCGGCAAGGCTCGCAGAGAAAAGCTGCCCAGCGCTGGTGACCCAGTGGGGCGTGCGGCTGCTGCGGGAGACCACAGCCTTGGCCGTCACCGATGGCTGGTACAAGGGGGATGCGGCGCTGGCGCTCTCTCGGGGAGCCTGCCGCCTCAGTCGCCGCCCCATCGACGCGAACGAAATGCCCACTGCGGTGCGCCAGCACTGGTTTGCCCCGCGCTTTGCCGCCGAGCCCGGCCTCTGGCTCGCCATTCCCTCGCGGCAGACAACCCATGGCAAAAGTGACAAGAAACACAGAAAGAGCGCAAAAATCCGCCAAGGCAACTAAAAAAGAGGGGAACAACTCGGGTACACTCACTGCGCATCCATAACAGACGAGTCTCCTTATGCGTGTAACCAGAGAGTGGCTGTGGGTTTTGTCGGTGCTGACCGGGGCCTGTGCCCTCCTGTTGCTGCCATTCTGGCTGCGTGGCGGCAGTCAGGGCCATGATCTGTTTCACCACCTGCTCTCCGGTCACTTCTTTGCCGTGCAACTGTGGCAAGGTGAGCTCTATCCGCGCTGGTTGATGGAGATGAACGGCGCCTTCGGCAGCCCGGTCTTTTTCTTCTATCCCTCCTTGCCCTACTATGTGAGCGCCCTGTTCGCCGGCCCCACCCCACTGGCCCACGAGGCGATGACGCCGCTGCTCTGGAGCAGCAGCGTGGCACTCTGGCTCTCCGGCCTGTTTGCCTATCTCTGGTTGCGCCCCTTTGCCGGCCACGGACGGGCGCTGGCGGCCAGTTTGCTCTATATGGCGCTGCCCTATCATCTGGCCATCGATATCTACGCCCGCTTTGCCCTGGCGGAGAGCTGGGCCTTCGTCTGGGCACCGCTGGCACTGCTGGCGCAGGATCGCCTCTGCCGCGGCGCCCCCTTTGCGCTACTGCTGCTCGCACTGGCCGTCTCCATGCTGACGCTTTCCCATCTACCAAGCACCCTGCTCATTCTGGGCTTGCTCACCCTGCGCAGCCTGCTGCTGGTCTGGCGCTACAAGGGGAGCACAGCGCTTGTCAGTGTCCCTGTCACCGCCTCCCCGCTTATCGGCACCCTGCTGGGCCAGCTCTGGGGGTTGGCGATGGCCAGCCTGTTGCTGCTGCCCGCTCTGCTGGATCAGGGGGGGATCTCCATGGAGCAGATGCGCACCGGCATGTTCGAGTTTCAGCGCAACTTTCTCGATCGTTTGCCCCAAAGCCGTGATGACTGGCGCTTTCGCGGCCATCTCGCCTGGCTGACGCTGCTCACCCTGGCTCTGCTGCTGGTAGCTTGGGCGGCCGCCCGCGAGCCGCGCCATCCCGAGTTGCTGCTCTGGGGGGTCATTGGCACCCTGAGCTTTCTGATGATGCTGCCACCAAGCGAGCCCCTGTGGCGCCTGCTCACTCCGTTGCAACTGGTGCAATTTCCCTGGCGCCTCAATCTGCTGCTGGTCATCGCTACCGTCGCCGTAGTGGCGCTGGGTACCCCCACCTATCGCCCGTGGCAGTGGGTCTGGTGGCTACTACTTGCCCTCACCCTGCTCTCGCAGGGACTCTATGTACGCGAGGCGCCGCTCACCCAGGCTCCCGTAAAGAGTCAGCTCGACGGGGAGTTCGACAGCAAGCGCAGCGCCCGCGAATACCGTCCAAAGCAGGTGCCACGCGGCATGTTTGCCCCCACCCTGCTGGCCTGGAAAGAGGAATTCCAGCCCGCCATCACCAGCGACCATCAGGGGGTGAACTGGCAGATCCAGCGCTGGCAGCCTCGTCATATCGAATTGACGGTGGATGCCCCAGCGCCCGCCAAACTGATCCTGCACCAGTTTGATTACCCGGGCTGGCAGGCAAGGCTCGACCAGCGCCTGCCGCTGAGCGTCAGCAGCACCCGCAACGGGCTGGTGCAGGTCTGGGTGCCTGCCGGACAACACAGCCTCACCTTTACCCTCACCGCCCGCTGGCCGGAGCGGCTCGGTTACGCCATCTCGTTGCTGGCCTGGCTGCTCTGGCTGGGGGGAGTGATCCGCGCAGCGCGCCGACATGACCGAAAGCTTGATCCCCAAGGTGGCTGAGCCGCCGGGCACCTCCCCCTTTTGAGGGGGTAGGAACGTCATGCCGAGCGGGGGCAAACCTGATAGACTCGCCCTTCTCCCTTTTTCAACCAAGGTTCACCAGCGGATACCCTATGCCCCACGCACAGTCCCCCCAGGCCACCATGCTCTCTCCCCGTTTCCTGTTTATCCTGCTCGGCGCTCTGGCGGGTCTGACCCCGCTGGCGGTGGATATGTATCTGCCCGCCATTCCGGCCATCGCTCGGGATCTAGCCACCAGCATCGACGGTGCCCAGCTCACCATCAGCGCCTTTCTGGGCGGTTTTGCCATCGGCCAACTCTTCTACGGCCCGCTGGCCGACAGCTATGGCCGCAAGCCGGTGATCTTGGCGGGGCTGGTGATGTTTGCCATCGCCTCGGTGGGCTGCGCCATGGCGGACTCCCTGCCCGAATTGCTGGCCTATCGGATGTTGCAGGCAGCGGGCGGTGCGGCGGGCTCTGTGGTGGTCAATGCCCTGCTGCGCGATCTGTTCGAGAAGGATGCGTTTTCTCGCGCCATGTCGTTCGTCATTCTGGTGATGACCTTGGCGCCGCTGGTAGCCCCTGTGGTGGGCGGCTATATCAGCGCCCACGCCGATTGGCGGGTGATCTTCTGGCTGCTGGTGGGGATCAGCCTGCTGATCTGTCTGGTGATGCAGTGGAAAATTCAGGAGACCCTGAAACCTGAGCACCGCCAACCCCTTAATCTGGGCCAGATCCTCAAAAACTACTGGGGGGTACTCTCCCATCGCGGCGCCATGGGCTACGTGCTGTGCGGCTCCCTCTCCAGCTCCGGCATGTTCGCCTTCCTGAGTGGCTCCCCTTATGTCTATATCGAGTATTTCAAGGTGCCGACCGAGCACTACGGCTGGCTGTTTGGTCTCAATATTTTGCTGATGATGGTGGTCACTTTCGTCAATAGCCGACTGGTAAAAGGGGTGGGTGCCGAGCGGATGCTGCAATACGGCCTGCTGGTGCTGCCCTGCGCTGGCGCCCTGCTGATCTACAACGCCTGGAGCCAGACCGGCGGTCTGTGGGGCATCGTCATTCCGGTGGTACTCTTTATCGGCCATATCAGTCTGGTGGGGGCCAACGCCATGACCGGTCTGATGGGCCACTTCCCGCAATCTGCGGGTACCGCCTCGGCACTGGCGGGTACCCTGCGCTTTGGCATCGGCGCCCTGGTCGGGATTCTGGTCAACCTCAATCCGCCCCAATCGCCGCTGCCCATGGCCATCGCCATCGCCTGCTGTGGCGTGGGTTCCACCCTGAGTTACTGGCTGCTGGCGGGCAAGCGGGGCGATTGACCCCCCCTATCCCCCTCGGCCAGGAAAACGAAAGAGGCTTCCATCAACGGAAGCCTCTTTTCGTACTGGCGGGCAGACGTTCAGAACTGGGCACTGTTGAGCCAGAGGTGCGCCCCTATGCTCACCAGATAGCCGAGCAAGATAGCCGGCGACCATTTCAGGTGGCCAAAGAAGGTATACATGCCATGGGCCTGCCCCATCAGGGCAACACCGGCGGCAGAGCCGATGGAGAGCAGGCTGCCGCCCACCCCGGCGGTCAGGGTCACCAGCAGCCACTGCCCCAGCGCCATGTCTGGGCTCATCGAGATCACGGCAAACATCACGGGAATGTTGTCGATGACGGAGGACAAGACCCCGATGAAGATGTTGGCCATGGTGGGATCCCCAGCGTCATACAACCAGTGTGATACCAGCTCCAGATACCCCATAAAGCCCAGCCCACCGACACACATCACCACCCCGTAGAAGAACAGCAGGGTATCCCACTCCGCCTTGGCCACCTTGTTGAACACGTCAAATGGCACCACAGAACCCAGACTGCGCAACCGCACCTCATCACCATTGCGTTCATAGAGCGCCCGTTTGCGTGCCAGCGAGCGCGGTAACGACTTGCGCAGATAAAACCCGAAAAACTGCAGATAACCGAGCCCCAGCATCATGCCTAGCACGGGTGGCAGATGGAGGAAACTGTGGCATAGCACCGCCGTGATGATGGTCAGCAAGAACAGCGCGACGATGCGACGGGCACCCCGCTTGAGATCGACCACCTCGTTATCAGCCTCCGGCACATGACGCGGCACCATCAGGCTCATCAGGATGGCCGGGACCAGAAAATTGAGCAGAGAGGGAATAAGCAGGGTGAAGAACTGGCCAAATTGCACCTTGCCCGCCTGCCACACCATCAGGGTGGTGATATCGCCAAAGGGACTGAACGCCCCTCCGGCGTTGGCGGCGATCACTATGTTGATGCAGGCAAGATTGACAAAACGCCGATCACCGTTGGCCACCTTCAACACCACGGCGCACATCAAGAGCGCAGTGGTCAGGTTGTCTGCCACCGGCGAAATACAAAAAGCAAGCCCGCCGGTCAACCAGAACAGGGTGCGCAAGTGAAAGCCGGATCGCACCAGCCAGGCGCGCAGGGCATCGAACAGCCGCCGATCCTCCATGGCGTTGATATAGGTCATCGCCACCAGCAGGAACAGCATCAACTCGGCATATTCCAGCAAGGTATGGCGGAAGGCCTGCTCGGCGACAGGGCTCATCCCTTGCTGTGCATAGGCGATACCAATCAGGATCCAGATCACCCCGGCGGCCACCAGCACGGGTTTGGACTTGCGCAGTTGCAGATACTCTTCAGCCATCACCAGGGCGTAGGCCAACACAAACAATCCGACACAAAAAAGACCGATTGAGGAGGATGTCAACAGAACAGGGCCACTACTGGCATGGGCGGGAAGGATAAACAGGGACAGCAGCAAAATAACTGGGGTAAGCGCAGACATGGTCTCTTCCTTTTAGAACCATCTGGCAATGATGCTAACACCTGGATGAAAAGAAAAATTCATCCAGGTCAATTAACGCTTAATTGGTTTGCTGTCGAAACGCGGGATTATTTCTTGCCGAAACCCGACTGCTTGAGGGTATAGCCTGCGCTGTTCTGCCAGGCATCCAGACCGCTGCGGTTATTGCCCGCCACCAGACTGGCGGCCAGACTCGGGCTGTTGAACAGCTGATCGGCGGTAAAGACAAAGCCGCCCTGACTGCGGGGCACTATGACCCCCTTTTCCAGCAGCTCGTGACGCAGCTCGATCACCGCTTCACGCAAAGAGGCGGCATCCTCGCCATTGGCGGTGGAACCGGCCAGCACCATAAAGCCCGGATTTTGCCGCTTGCCCACCGGATAACCGTGGGCCTCGGCCCCCTTGCCGTTGAAGTGGTAGAGCTCGCGCTCCCCCGGCCGGTTGTCGGAGAGTGCCTTTTGCAGGGTCATCAGCTCGTTGTAGATCTCGATGGGGACGACGGCAGCCTGCTTGTTGCCCTTGCTATCGATGATAAAACTGACTTGCTTGTGTAACATCCTTGCTCATCCTGTGACCCATGGAAGCCCCTATTCTAACCACCTCGGGCAAGCGGGATCCAGCGAGGATCCACTGCTCTTTTGCCGCCTTGATCACTAACTGGCACTCTTGATCAACCGTAAGGGGTGTTGATCAATGCTGGCCGTGCTAGCGTACCAAGCATGATGAAAGCCATTGACCATCAAACGGTTATCCCATGCTGACCCTGCGCAACCTCTGCAAGAGCTTCGATAACGGCAGTGAACGACTGCCGCTGTTCCACCATCTCGATCTCGCCCTCCCCGCTGGCGAGATCACCCTGCTGCTGGGCCAAAGCGGCTGCGGCAAGTCGACCCTGCTCAATCTGATCGCCGGCCTGATTGCACCGGACGAAGGGGAGATCTGGCTGGGGGAGACCCGGATCGACACCCGCTCCCCCGACGAGCGGGCGCGCCTGCGGGGCCGCCATTTCGGTATCGTCTATCAGGATTTCAACCTGCTGCCGACCCTCAACGTGGCCGAGAATCTGGCCCTGCCGCTGGCCATCAACGCTCTGCCACCGGATGAGGCCAGGATTGACCAGTTGCTGCAACGGCTCGATATGAGCCACAAGCGCCATGCCTGGCCGGAGCAACTCTCCGGCGGTCAGCGACAGCGGGTGGCGCTGGCCCGCGCCCTTATCCATCAGCCCGGTTGGCTGCTCGCCGACGAGCCCACCGGCAGCCTCGATGAGCACAATGCCGAACAGGTGATGGCGTTGATGGTGGCGGCGGTACGCGATACCGGTGCTGGCTTGCTGCTGGTGAGCCACAACCCGGCCTATGCCGCCCTGGCCGACAGGGTGCTGCGCCTCGAAGGGGGGCAACTTATCGAGCTCAAGGGGCCCCGCCATGACTAAACAGCGACTGCGCCTGCCGGAGTCACGCTGATGCTGCCACTCAAAGCGCTGCTGCGCCTCTATCGCAGCCACCCCTGGTTGCTGCTGATGAGTCTGGCCGGGCTGGTATTGGGGGTGTCGCTGGTGGTGGCCATCGAGCTGCTCAATCACAGTGCCCGCACCAATTTTGTCGCTGCCCGCAGCCAGCTGGCGGGGGAAGCCAACTACCGGCTGGCCCCTGCTGGCGGGCTGGATGAGCAGCTTTATGTGCAGCTGGTGACCAGCCAGCCCGCCCTCGATGCCATGCCCCAGCTCCATGGCTGGCTCAAGGATGAAGAGGGGCGCAGCTTTCAACTGCTGGGAATGGATCTCTTCAACCCCGGCCCGCTGCGCCAGCTGTTTGGCGCCACTCGGGAGAGCGAGCCCGCGTTCTCCTTAAACCGCGCCGACAGCATCTGGCTGGCTACCCCCGAGGCAGAGCGCCTTGGCTGGCAAGCGGGCCAGAGCCGCCGCTTTGTATTGGGCGGCAACGATGGCGCCAGCGCCCGCCCTCTGACCCTGACGCTGGCGGGCACCTTCGAGCCGGGCGCCGTGCCCATGGAGCGGCTGCTGATAACCGATATCGGCCTCGCCCAGCCGCTGCTGGGCAAAGCGGGTCGGCTCGATCGCATCGTCTTCAAGCTAAGCGACGCCGAGGCTCGCACCCTGCAGGCCACCCTGCAGACCCGTTACCCCAACCAGCCCTTGTGGCTTGAGCCCATCAGCCCGGCGCTCGATGCCAGCCAGCTTGGCGATGCACTGGCCCTCAATCTGATGGCGCTCTCATTGCTCGCCATGGCGGTGGGATTGTTTCTGGTGTTCAACGCCCAGCGATTTGTCCAGAGCGTACGCCGCCCCCAGCTGGCCCAGTTGATCATACTGGGGATGGGGCCGAGTCGGGTGCTGCGCTGGCTCATTCTGGAGCTACTTATTCTCGCCACCCTCGGCACCCTGCTCGGGGTGCTGCTCGGCAGCCTGTTGGCACTGGCGCTGATGGGACAACTGACCCAGGCGCTGGCCGATCTCTATGGGCCCAACCCCATCGACCTGTTGCGCCTCTCCCCTGTGAGCCTGCTCAAGGCACTGTTGATCGGGCTGCTCGGCACACTGGCCGCCAACCTGCCCGGCTGGTGGCAACTGCTGCGCCAATCCCCCCTCGAACTGCGAGCCGGGAGCAGCCGTCCCCCCGCTCACCCGTGGCGACGGCGCGTGCTGGCCATCGCCATCTTGCTGCTGTGCGCTCTGTGCCTGTGGCTGCCGCAAACGGGTCTGAGTGGCGCCCTCTTTATCGCCGGCGGCTGGCTGCTGGCCATGGCGCTCTGGCTGCCCGATGCCCTGCGCGGCCTGCTTGGCTGGCTGCGACGGCGCACGGGCGGCCCGCTAACCGCCCGGCTCGGGGTGGCCGAGACCCTCTATCACCTCGATCGCACCGCTATCGCGGTGATGGCATTGCAGCTGGCCATCGCGGCGGCTATCGGCATCGGGGTCATGGTGTCGAGCTTTCGCTCCAGCGTGGAGATCTGGCTCGGCCAGCGTCTGGCCGCCGATCTCTATGTCACCGCCCCCAAAGGGGTGGCGGGCAACAAGGGCACCTTGAGCGGTACAACCCTCGAGACCCTGCTCGCCAATCCGCTGGTGAGCGCCGCCTCGCGCCGCTCGGTGCACCCCGCTCGTTGGCAGGGGCAGCCCATCGAGTGGGCGCAGATGGACTTTATCCCCCAGCTGAAAGCGGCCTATCCGCTGCTGGCCGGACGCTGGCCGACCCGCCCCGACGAAGTGCTGGCGAGCGAACCCCTGACGGTGCGCCTCGGGGTCAAGGTGGGCCAGACCCTTGAGGTGAGTGGCGAACAGGGGCCACGGCAGTTCACCGTCACCGGCGTCTATCAGGATTACGGCAGCGACAAGGGACAAATTCTGCACGCCTTCGAGGCGGGGGCGGTGCAATCCCTCGCCCTCTTTAGCAACGACCCCGAACAGCTGGCCGACCACCTGCGCGAGCGCTTTGGCGAGCAGCTCAATCTGCTCTCCGCCCCCGCCATCCACAGCGCGGCGCTCAAGGTGTTTGACCAGACCTTTGTGGTGACCGAGCTATTGAAGTTGCTGATCCTCGGCATCGCCTTTGTCGGGATCGGCTCGGCCTTTATGGTGCTGGGGCTGGCGCGCCGTGGCGAGTTGCAGACCTTGCAGAGTCTGGGCTTGAGCCCCCGCCACTGCCGCCAGCTGCTGCTGTGGCAAGGGGCGGGATTGGGGCTGCTCACCGCCCTGCTGGCTCTACCGGTGGGGTATGGCCTCGCCTGGGTGCTGATCGAGGTGGTCAACCCCCGCGCCTTTGGCTGGCGCCTCGCCTTCGAGGCCGCCCCCCTTCATGCGGTCACCGCCCTGTTGCTGGCACCGGTATGTGGGGCACTGGCATCCTGGTATGCGGCAAGGAGAGTGGTATGAAACAGATCAAAGGGTGGCCGCTGGCGCTGGGTATGCTCTGGACGCTCTATAGCGGGGCTATCGCTGCCAGCGATCTGGGCGCCCTGCTCGGCGGTGGCAGCGACAGCTTTAAAAAGGTGCTGCCGGGGCAAACCATCAAACTGCCGGAGGATCACGCTGCCCACCCCGATTACCGCTCCGAGTGGTGGTATCTCACCGGCAACCTCAAGGATGAACAGGGGCGCGAATATGGCATGCAGTGGACCCTGTTTCGCCAAGGGATCGAACAAGAACTCCGCACCAGCAACCCCTGGCTCACCCCCCAGCTCTGGCTGGCCCAGTTTGCCATCACGGATCTCGACCGTGGCAGCCACCAGCAAGATGAACGGGCCAGTCGGCAGGGGCCGGGGCTGGTGGGGGCCAACGGCGGCCAATATTGGCTCAGGGAGTGGCGGCTTGCCTCGCAAGGGGCAGCGCTCTTCCCCGCCACCCTCAAGGTGCAGAGCAAGATTGGCGAGCTGAACCTCACCGTCACTGCCGCCAAGCCGCTGGTGCTGCAAGGCAAGGCCGGTTACAGCGAGAAGAGCCCGGGCAACGCCTCCTTTTACTACTCCTACCCGCGCCTCACTCTTCACGGCACCCTGACCCGCGATGGCGAGACCCGCACCGTCAAAGGACAAGGGTGGTTTGATCACGAGTGGAGCAGCTCGGTATTGGCGGAGTGGCAATCGGGCTGGGACTGGTTTTCGCTCCAGTTGAACGATGGCCGCGAGCTGATGCTGTTTCGCCTGCGCACCAAACCGGGCCGCGCTAATCCCGAAAACCAGCCAGAAAACCGCTACGGCATTCTCATTGAGCGGGATGGCAGCAGCCGGGTGCTCGCCCCCGACGCGATTCGCCTCACCCCGGGCAACACCTGGCGCGGCCCCAAGGGGCAGGATTACCCCGTCGAGTGGCAGCTAAACGCCGCCGGTATGAGCCTCACCATCAAAGCCCGTCAGCCCAATCAGGCCATGACAGGTCGCTTTGACTACTGGGAGGGAGCTGTCTCTGTCTCGGGAGATGCTCAAGGTGTCGGCTATCTGGAGATGACGGGCTATTGATCCAGGAGCGTGGCTGTTGATTGCAACGGCCATAAGCCGCCGTCAATGCCCTGCCAGACGGATTTGATGATGCACGCAGCCACCATGACGCCGGGGCTCTCGCCCCTCACTGCGGCACACAGGGCGCGCCGCACCTGGATCCGGCGATTTTAAAGGGGGCATGATAAAGAATTCGGGGCGCAAAACGCCCCTTTTTGTTGCCGCGAAGGACTGTATCGACATGTCGCAAAACGACTTGGGGACAAAGAGAGCAAGATTCGGGTCGTTCCAGCGAGGAGTGGTTGCCATAGTGGGGCCAAACCCAAGTCGGTTGGAACCTATTGGAGTTCCAACCCACAGCCAACCTTGTGAGCCACTTAGCTGGCGCACAACACACTCAGCGAGGGAACTGCCATGTCATCACTGTCCAACAAGGTCGCCATTATCACTGGCGCCAGCTCCGGTATCGGCCGCGCCAGCGCCATCTTGTTTGCCCGCGAAGGAGCCAGCGTCGTCGTCGGCGCCCGCCGCCAGCCCGAACTGGATCTGCTGGTGGAGGAGATCCGCCACGAGGGGGGCCAGGCGGTGAGTCTGGCGGGAGATGTGAAAAGTGAGACTTACGCCCGCGATCTTGTTGATCTCGCGCTAACCCGTTTCGGCGGGCTCGATATCGCCTTCAACAACGCAGGTACCACAGGCACGCCGGGCAGCATAGAGGAGCTTGAGCTGACGCAGTGGCAGGAAATTCTGGATACCAACCTCACCAGCGCCTTTGTGGGAGCCAAGTACCAGATCCCCGCCATGCTGGCGCGTGGCGGCGGCTCGCTTATTTTTACCTCTACCTTCGTCGGCCATACCCTGGGGCTGCCCGGCATGGCGGCCTATGCGGCGAGCAAGGCGGGCCTCATTGGCCTGACCCGGGTGCTGGCCGCCGAGTATGGGGCACAAGGGGTGCGGGTCAACGCCCTGCTGCCGGGGGGCACCGACACGCCCATGGGACGGGCCTTTACCGATACGCCGGAGAGTCTTGCCTTTGTGCAGAATATGCATGCCCTCAAACGGCTGGCCCAACCGGAGGAGATCGCCCGCTCGGCCCTTTATCTCGCGTCCGATGTATCCAGCTTTACCACCGGCATTGCGCTGCTGGCCGATGGTGGGGTATCTATTTGTCGCACATGATGTTGTCGCCCCCAAGATCCTGCGATCGAAACCTTATCGTGAGAGCGCCTTATGTCTGATTACGCCCGTATCGCCGATGCCATCCGTTTTATCGCAAGTCAGGTGGAGCGCCAGCCCACTCTGGACGAGATAGCGGCGCACGTTCACTTAAGTCCCTTTCACTTCCAGCGGCTGTTCAGCCGCTGGGCCGGGGTGACGCCCAAACGCTATCTTCAGGTGCTGACCCTGGAGCGGGCCAAGCCGCTGCTGCAGGAGTCGCGCCCGCTGCTGGAGGTGGCCGATACCCTGGGCCTGAGCAGCGGCTCGCGGCTCTACGATCACTTCGTGCAACTCGAAGCGGTGACGCCGGGCGAGTACAAGCAGCGCGGGGCCGGGCTGGTTATCGATCACGGGGTGCACGACACCCCCTTTGGTCAGGCATTCGTCGCCCTGACCCCACGTGGGGTGTGCAACTTCTCGTTTCTCGATGACAAGGCCCCAGAGGCGCCACTGGCCACCCTCGCCCGCAGCTGGCCTGAGGCAACGTTGCAAGAAGCGCCATCACGCACCCAAGGGGTCATCAACACCATGTTCGATGGCAGCAAAGCGCCGGATCGCCCCATCTCGCTGCACGTGAGCGGTACCAACTTTCAGATCAGCGTCTGGCGGGCGCTGCTGCAGATCCCGCCCGCCAAGGTGGTGAGCTACGCCCAGGTGGCGAGCGCCGTCGGCAACCCCAAGGCCGCCCGCGCCGTGGGGCTGGCGGTGGGCGCCAACCCCGTCGCCTTGATGATCCCCTGTCACCGGGTCATCCAGCAAAACGGCAAACTCGGCGGCTATCACTGGGGCGAGACCCGCAAACAGGCGATACACGCCTGGGAAGCGGCGAGGTATGAGTAAAGGTGGCTTTTTTCAGCCCGCCTGATGAGGAAAACAGGAATTTTGGTAGTGAGTCAGCAGACTATCAGGCCGCGCCGAACGAGCATTCACGGTATAAAGCGAGGGCATTAGCAGAGTAGGGGCGCAGATCGCCCCTTTTGTTGCTTTGGCCAAGCTCGGGGCTCAGCCACCTCACCCCTGCGGATTAACGAAACACGTAGAATGCAAATTCATTGCCCCTACGGTACTGTAACGAGTAATCAATCATGACACAGAACATTCCGCAGCCAGTTCATCAAGCACTGCGAATACTCCATCAAGATCATCACGATAGAAGGCTGTATAATTTGATGTAAAAACACATCTCTCTCTAGTATTTAGCTGAAGTCCTCGGATTAGCTCGCGATATTTAGCCCAATATTTACCCATAGCAACTGGATTTAAACCACCTGGAAGTTTTTCTCTGGTTGCAATGTAGGCGTCGTCATCACTCCCAGAAAAGAATGTACTGCTAAGTTGTGACAAACAATAATCAAGGAAGAAAAATATGTTTTCTCTATCGGTCTCGGGATTGAAGCAAACATCAAATACGTAGTTATTCATCAACTTGGCAATCCCACCATTATCACCACTCTCACGCTCATCATAATATCCACAACCTACGCCTGAGCCATTGGGGGGATTCGTGTTACTAAGTTGATAGATAACAAATACTTTGATTATATTACGTGTAATAGCAACTCTTCGAGATAATGAGTTTTCTTCTGATAATAGAGGTTCTTGTAATGCGTCTTCGATTTTTTCCATAAAAGCAACACCAAGAAACACCTCTACAGATACATCATCGACCTCAGCAAAAAAGTTACGCTGCTTGTCAATATAAGTTCGCTTGAATATGGAAAATATATTCTGTGAGAGTTTCCTCATCTCTATCAAAGCTAGATCGCTGACTAATCCTGAAGTGGACGCACTATTATTCTGATGTATAATAAGTGCTCTCTGTAAATTGTAAAGCTGCCCACCACGATCAGCCGAGCACTCAAGTCTGAATATCATGAGGTCATACCAACCAAGGACACCACGCTCAGAACTTATAAGTTTTTCCAGTATACCATTACCTTTATAGGTATATTCTCCAAATAGCCGCCACGCTATCTCTATAATATTTTCATTAATGTTTGATAAACGCCGACCAGACCCTCTTCCCCAACCAACATTATCCAATAATCGCAATAAAGAGTAAATGGCTCGCTGACGTAACCCCTGATCGCCATTATTAAATGATGAGTAGTATGGTATATACTCAATAAGCGCATCTATAGCGCCTTCTGCTTGTATATTAGTGAGTTCATGAGATTGATTGACTAAAACCCGCCAAAACTGATCATGAGAATACTCACCACACGCCAACTCAAAATATGGTGTTGTTAGTATTAAAGCAATCTCCTCCCCATTTTTGACCCGTGCCACTGCATTTTGGTACAGGATAAATGTCTGTTGTGGTTCTGGCGTAGCAAACCGAACAATGAGTTTGAGGTATGCCTCTAAATTCCTAAAGCCACCACTATTAAAGCACGCTCTAGTTCGACGCTCTGCCTCATCTACATTACTACCGAAGCCGTTATCCAAAATATTTTTGTCAAATAACTGGGATAACAAGAACCAAGCAGGAGGCGGTACTTCATCCTTTAATAGAGCAAACGTCTCGGCGTTTTTGAACTCTTTATCTCCGTATTCTCGTCGTAATGAGAAAGAACCGCTTCGTCCTTCTGTTTCTTCTGCATATATACGTCGAAACAGCCCGGGGTAATTCAAATGCAATAACATCAGGTTGATAAGATCACGCTTATGAAAGTCTGTTCTACCCAAGTCAGTTTTCTCTATCTGCATCAAGAGCATCGCATTAACAAATCGTTTTAGTTTACGCAAATTTCCAACTAACGGTTGATAATTTGCCGCCAAGTTACTCCCTAGAATATCCGCTAATTCGTTGAGGACGACACCTAGTTTTATCATAGTGTCAGAGGGTACCGAACCAAGCTTGTTTTCATCGCGCGCCCAATCACGTCGCAAAAAATCGCAAAGACTAGAGCTATCAACGAATAGGCTTAGCTTGACTGTTACAAATTTCTCCAAAAACTCGCGTGCTCTTTCCCCTTCCTCATTTTTCCCAGTAAGAACTTCCGTATCATAGCAAAGAACATATGTTACCTGAGATAACTTGAACGTCCTCCGCGTTGCGAATAAAACATTATTTATCGTTTTCGTGTCCAAACGGTCTAGATCATCAATTACGATTATTACACGTCGATCGATGCGGCGCAAAACATCATCAATGTCATCGAGAAGTTCATCGATCGTTTCCTGAGAAGGCTCTAGCGAAAGCTTGAACCCGAAGAATGAAACATCTGCTTTTCCTTTTATGAGACGGGAATATCTAGAAGCTGCCGGTCTAAATTCTGGCGAAAATACCTTGTCTTGAATCACCGCGGATAGATCGCGAATTAGGCGGTCAGCAAGATCAGGTTCAGAGGCATAGCGTAACGGCTCGAATCGACAAACAAGAACCTTGTCACCAGCATCTTCCCAATAACGCTCAACCAGATTAATAAAACTTGTTTTACCTACACCCCATGGACCATCAACCCCAAAGACCAACCCTGGATGGGAGTCACATGCAAGCACAGTCTCAGCAAAAGACTTAGCCTGAAGTTCGTTTGTCAGGAGATCGTCCCTTTTATCATCAATTTCCTCATCTGCTATGAAATAGAGCTGAGACGTCTGTTTTCCAGCGCGTGTTCTACTTTGCAAAATTGGTGAGAGAAACATAACGCAGAAAAAAATAAGAATAGCAGGAGCCCAATGTGGGTCAGCGGATTTGAACGCTGCATGTAGCTTTGCAAGCCAAGGTGAGGCTAAATTGCTTGACCAAGCGCCAATAACTACACCTGCAAGTAAATCAATACGATAACTACGAACTATACGCATAGTTGTCAAATGAGCATTTCGCTTGACAGCGTAAAGCAGACAGATACCTAAACCAGTTATTATTCCAATTGCCTTTAGGTATAGAGAAACGTCTACAATTTGCAGTGCGAAGCTATTTCCCAAGAGGAAAAAGATACGTGCAACTTCAGCTCCAACAAAGCCAATAAAGAGCATCCTCGCGAAAACCAATAACTCGGGCATCTTCATCGCCGAAGGTTTACTCGCCATCGACTTCTCCTTTCTATGTGACTTGCTGTCTTAGGAAAGACACTTTACCACACGAACAATTGGAAAAAGAAAAGACGCCCTAAGGCGTCTTTCTTTTATCTGGAGTCTGGAGCAAACCGGTTAGGAGATCTCTCCCCCTCCCCGCCTTGCCCCACAACCCAATCAAATCGGGGTGATGGAAGTGATATGGGCATCCCCATCCAGTGATTTGAAGATCTGTACCACGGCTTCGCCATGGATCGGCTGGGCGAGCGGCACAGTGCTCTTGCACTTGAAGCGGTAGTTGGTGCCTGCCACCACCTGGGTGGAGACTTCAAAGGGTACGTACTGCACCCCGACAAATCCTTTCAGCGCCTGATCAAATACCGCCTGATCCTCGGCGGTCAGCTTGTGATATGCGGTCCATCCACCCACCAACACTGCTTGTTCTGACATATCAAACTCTCCGTGCTCTATGATCCCGACTCGTTTGGCCGTTCGGGCTGCGCCCCGTTGATTCAAGTGGTTTCCGGTCTCCACCGGGGTGTCATCACTGCCGGTTGGCGCGATGACGATGGGCCCGTTTGCGCAGCTATCTGCAACTGGATCAGCCCTCCCCCCAGCCACAAGCCGCTGTTGACAGCGGGCTCAATTGGCATGAGAGAGCCTAGTGCGGGATGGCAAAAATGCCCCTGTCACATATGACAGGGGCAAGGTGGCGAAAAAGCTGCTCGAAAAAAGAAGATGTGTTGCGCAAACGATTGAGAAAAGAAAAGACGCCTCAAGGGCGTCTTTTTGCATTTTTATGCTCGAAGGGCAGAACGGCGCGAGCCGCTTATTCCCATTCGATGGTTGCGGGCGGCTTGCCGGAAACGTCGTACACCACGCGGGAGATACCGTTGATCTCATTGATGATGCGGTTTGATACGTGACCGAGGAAGTCGTACGGCAGGTGAGCCCAGTGGGCGGTCATAAAGTCGATGGTCTCGACGGCGCGAAGCGCAATGACCCAGTCATATTTGCGACCATCGCCCATGACGCCAACGGAGCGCACCGGCAGGAAGACGGCGAACGCCTGGCTGACCTGGTTGTAGAGGTCAGCTTTGCGCAGCTCTTCGATAAAGACTGCATCGGCGCGGCGCAGAATATCGCAGTACTCTTTCTTCACTTCGCCAAGGACGCGCACGCCCAGACCCGGGCCCGGGAACGGGTGACGGTAGAGCATGTCGTAGGGCAGACCCAGCTCAAGGCCGACGCGGCGCACTTCGTCTTTGAACAGCTCGCGCAGCGGCTCGACCAGACCCATCTTCATCTCTTCCGGCAGGCCGCCGACGTTGTGGTGAGACTTGATGACGTGGGCCTTGCCGGTCTTGCTGGCAGCGGATTCGATAACGTCCGGATAGATGGTGCCTTGCGCCAGCCACTTGGCGTTTTTCAGCTTTTTCGCTTCATCGTCAAACACTTCGACGAAGACGCGACCGATGATCTTGCGCTTGGCTTCCGGCTCGTCAACACCGGCCAGCGCAGAGAGGAAGCGCTCTTCGGCATCGACCTTGACGATGTTCAGACCAAAGTGATCGCCAAACATCTCCATCACCTGAGTGCCTTCGTTCAGGCGCAGCAGGCCGTTGTCCACGAAGACGCAGGTGAGGCGATCGCCGATGGCGCGGTGCACCAGCATTGCGACCACGGAGGAGTCGACACCGCCAGAGAGGCCGAGGATCACTTCATCGTCACCCACCTGCTCGCGGATGCGGGCAACGGCGTCGTCGATGATGGTGGCCGGGGTCCAGAGGCATTCGCAGCCGCAAATGTCTTTGACGAAGTGCTCCAGCATGCGGGCACCCTGACGGGTGTGGGTCACTTCCGGGTGGAACTGCACGCCGTAGAAGCGCTTGGCTTCATTGGCCATGGCCGCGTGAGGGCAGGTCGGGGTCTGGGCGATGGTGGTGAAGTCGGCCGGAATGGTAGTGACCTTGTCACCGTGGCTCATCCAGACATCCAGCAGGGCATTGCCGTTGTCGGCGATGGCATCTTCGATGTTGCGCAATAGGGCGCTGCTCTTGCCAGCTTCGCCCAGCACTTCCACCTTGGCATAACCGAATTCACGCTCGGTAGAGGATTGCACCTTGCCACCCAGCTGCTCGGCCATGGTCTGCATGCCGTAGCAGATGCCGAACACAGGGACACCTGCGTTGAACACATACTCGGGGGCACGCGGGCTGCCCGCTTCGGTGACAGACTCGGGGCCGCCGGAGAGGATGATGCCGCTCGGATTGAATTCGCGGATCTGCTCTTCGGTTACGTCCCAGGCCCACAGTTCGCAGTAAACGCCGATTTCGCGCACGCGGCGGGCGATCAGCTGGGTGTACTGGGAACCGAAGTCGAGGATAAGGATACGGTGCTGGTGAATGTCTTTAGTCATTTTATTCCTGCATCAGGCTGATGTTGTCACAAAGGGCACGGGATAAAAAAAGGGTGGAAAAACGGGGCGCAGGGCCCCGTTTTATCAGCCCATCCGATAGTTGGGGGCTTCTTTGGTAATGGTCACATCGTGGACGTGGGACTCTTTCATCCCGGCGCCGGAGATGCGCACGAATTCAGCCTTGGTGCGCATGTCGTCGATGGTGGCGCTGCCGGTCAGGCCCATGGAGGAGCGCAGGCCGCCCATCTGCTGATGGATGATCTCTTTGAGGCGACCTTTATAAGGCACGCGACCTTCGATACCTTCCGGTACCAGCTTGTCGGCGGCGTTGTCGGTCTGGAAGTAGCGGTCGCTGGAGCCTTTGGACATGGCGCCCAGAGAGCCCATGCCACGGTAGGATTTGAAGGAGCGACCCTGATAGAGCTCGATCTCGCCCGGCGCTTCTTCAGTACCGGCGAACATGGAGCCGACCATGACGCAGCTGGCGCCCGCGGCGATGGCCTTGGCGATGTCACCGGAGAAGCGGATGCCGCCGTCAGCGATAACCGGTACACCGGTGCCTTCCAGCGCATCAACGGCGTCGGAGATGGCAGTGATCTGGGGCACGCCTACGCCGGTCACGATACGGGTAGTACAGATGGAGCCCGGGCCGATACCGACTTTGACGGCATTGACGCCGGCAGCAACCAGCGCCTTGGCGCCAGCGGCGGTCGCGACGTTGCCACCGATGATCTGCAGATCCGGATAGGCTTCGCGGGTGGCTTTGATGCGATCCAGCACGCCCTGGGAGTGCCCGTGGGAGGAGTCGATCAGCAGCACGTCAACACCGGCTTCCACCAGCGCGGCGACGCGCTCTTCGTTGCCGGCACCGGCACCGACCGCAGCACCGACCCGCAGACGACCCTTGTCATCTTTACAGGCGTGGGGCTTGCGCTCGGCTTTCTGGAAATCTTTAACGGTGATCATGCCCTTGAGTTTGAAGTCGGCGTTCACCACCAGCACTTTTTCGATACGGTGCTTTTGCATCAGGGCAACCACCTCTTCACGAGGGGCCCCTTCACGCACGGTGACCAGACGATCTTTCTGGGTCATGATCTGTTCAACGGTCTGGGAGAGGTCAATCACGAAGCGCACGTCACGGCCGGTGATGATACCGACCAGCTGATTGCCGTCAGTCACCACGGGGTAACCGGCGAAGCCATTCTTGTGGCTCAGCTCCTTGATTTGGGCGATGGTCATGTCAGGGCGCACGGTGACGGGGTCAGTGACCACGCCGCTCTCGTACTTCTTGACCTTGCGCACTTCGGCAGCCTGCTGCTCGATGGACATGTTCTTGTGGATAAAGCCGATACCGCCTTCCTGGGCCAGTGCGATAGCCAGACGGGCTTCGGTCACAGTGTCCATGGCAGCGGAGATCATCGGGATGTTCAAGCTGATGGCGGAGGTCAGCTTGGTACGCAGATCGGCAGTATTGGGAAGAACTTCGGAGTGGGCGGGAACCAACAGTACATCGTCGAAGGTTAACGCTTCTTTGGCAATCCTGAGCATGGCAATATCTCACCGTTGAGGAAGTGGGGGTGTAAAATATTGCCGACGAAGTTTACTCACGCATTGGTCACTGGTAAAGAAGTTTTTTGAATTTTTTATGGCGTAGCCCGATTTAACGCGGCCAACGGCGCAAAAAACTAATAAATTCAGCTGTAATCATGCCTTTTTTCACGACAAGATGATCTTTTTTGTCGTTGAGCCCCTTTCTCCCTCCAACCTCCCGGAACAGCATTTTCCATGATCCAATTATGTGCAGCCGGGTGTTCAGTTTCCCTGATAGCGACCTGGCTTGTGCCAATTCATCAGCATGGCGTTCATCGCCAGCGCACTCAGGGTGGACCAGAGCAGCAAGGGCAGTGGCAAGGTGAGCAGGGAGAGTGCAAACACCAGCACATCAAGCACCATCTGGCTCTTTCCCGCGTTGATGCCAACGCGCCGTTGCAGCCAGAGCGTTACCACCCCGGTGCCACCTACGGAGGCATTGTGGCGCGCCAGAGACAACACCCCCATGCCGAGAAAGGTCCCCCCTACCAAGGCGGCAAACAGTGGGTGGACATAGCTCACCGTCAGCAGCAGCGGTACCGCCTGGGTGGCCGCCGAGAGGGTAACGTTGACGATCAGCGTCTTGATGGTGAAGGCGCGCCCCATGGTGTAGTAACAAAACACCATGAAGGGCATGTTGACCATGAAGAACAGAACCCCGATGGGCAAACTGCTGACATGGGCGAGCAGCAGGGCGATGCCCGCGATGCCACCGGTGATCATGCCGGAACACTTGAGCAGGTTGAGACCGACCGCGATAAACATGACCCCGAGCACCATGCCGTAAACATCGTCCTTGAGGGTGTGGGCCAGGGCTTTGGTCGCCGGCACGGGCGACATGGTCATTTCACCTTCCATATGACTCCTTTCCATGTTTGCTGTGACATCAGGGCACCAGTCACTGGGCCGAAGGGGTCGGCATACTCGGGCGCCCTGGCCATTTCCCCTGCCGGTCCCCCTGCCGACATCACAAGACTCAGCAAAAAAAGCGCCAATCAACACAAGCATCCAGGATAAGCTGAAAAATCAAATTTAAATTCCGACATTCTGCCTATGACAGGAGCAACACACCCATTCATGGGACAAACATCAGGCTGCATCAGCATGTTTGACCAGCCACACTGAAGGCAGCTCACCATCTCCCCTTTTAAAGCCCGTTATTAAGTGGATCATGTTGATATGCTGCCACATGGCAGCATGAATCATGCTCGTCACAGGAGGGGCATAGGGTGGATACGGCATATTTCTCCAAGGTGGGTTCCTGCTGCCAATGTCGATGATGCGCACCACTTTGGGGCGAAAGCACCATAACAGAGCAAGCCACCCTCGGATGCCGCTTGCTCCCAAGCGATGTCGACGCTACTGCTTATTGCCTTCCCCGTCTGGTCCATCTCCCTCGATCCCTTGATATGCGGCATAAAAAAGTCGGCCCCAAGGCCGACTCGCTGCACACTGTGACAGGCTTTCCTTATTTGAGATATTTACCGTCAACGCCCACCTTGCCCGGGCCGTTCAGTACCCAGACCCGTGCCGAATAGGCGGGCACCGCAAAGCTCAGACTGCCGTTGCTGACGTTCTGACTCGCGCCGGTCACCGCATCCGTATAGGTGCCGTTCTTCAGGCCACTCAGGTTTATTTGCTGGGCCGAACTGGCCGCGAGGCCCACGGCAGCGTAGCTGCCTTGAGCGCTCAGGTCACGCACGAAGCTGATGCCGCTGCTCCACTCGTTCACCTGGCTCATGGGCGCCTTCTGCAGGGCGGGCACCGCCTTGCGGATCTGGTTCAGGCGCTTGATGTGCTGGTAGAGCGGGTGGCTCGGAGTGGCCGGGTTGTCCAGCACCTCCCCGTAGTAGGCACGACCAGTCTGATCCACCGTCATGGTGGCCCCGTCGATATCCTGAGGCTTGCCCGCCTGGAACATCACCTCCTCCCCGTAGTAGAGGGTCGGGATGCCCCGCGCCGTCCAGAGCAGGTTGTAGGTCATGGCCGCATTGCCCTCTTCCCCGCCGTAGCGGTACTTGAAGTCGTTGTCCGGCCCCACGTCATGGTTCTGGAAGAAGGTGATGAGCTTGGTGGCATCCCCATAGACCCAGTCCATGGCAAAGATCCCGCCCACCCCGCCAAAGCTCCCCCGGGTAACGTTGTCACGGAAGGTGGAGAAGAGGGAGAAGTCCAGCACAGAGAGGCCGGAATCGCCCCCTGCCCGGGGATCCGCCGGGTTCGGCGTGGTGCGGGTATACCACCAGGGACGGATCACCGCCGAGGCATTGTCGTTGGCCAGCTCAGAGCCCCAGCCGGTGCCCTTGACCAGGTTCTCGCCAAAGACGAACAACCCCGGCTTGTGGGCCTGCCAGTCGTGGACATAGGTCAGCAGCTCGTCCCGCTCGATGTGCTTCAAGGTATCGATGCGAATGGCGTCAACCCCCATGTCGAGGTACTGGCGGATGGCGCCGTTGAGGTAGTCCTTGACGTTCTGGTTGCCGGTGGCGAGATCGATGCAATCCCCCGCCATGTGTTTGCGCTGCAGGGCGAGCGGGCTCTCCCAGTCACCGCCTGACATGAAACCGTCCAGGTGATACCAGGCGGGATCCAGGGTCTGGGCGTCGATGCCGAAGAAGCGGTTGGGGTTGTAGCCAGCACTCGGCACGGTGGCGCCTGTCTTGGGGTCCACCAGAGGCTGGGTGCCCGCCGGATCGGACTGGCAGCGGGCCTTGTACCAGTCGGGAGCAACCGGGTTGTCGTCGTCACAGCGGTTGGCGCTGGCGTAGTCCCCGAGGTTGCCCTGATAGGGGCCGTTGTTGATGAGCCCCTGGCTCGACCCCGCCGGTACGTAGTATTTGACGGGCAGGCGATCGATCCAGGTCTTGCCGCGCAGGCCGTACTGGCTCGAGTGGTTGAGCACCACATCCTGGATCACCTTGAGCCCCTTGGCGTGGGCCGCCTGGATGAACTCCCGGTAACCCGCCCCCGGCGACTCCAGACGGGGATCGACCCGGTAGAAGTCGTAGGCGTGGTAGCCGTGGTAGTCGAGGCCGGAGCGGTTCTCCACCGGTGGCGTCACCCAGATGGCGGTGAAGCCGAGATCCTTGATGTAGTCGATCTTGGCGATCAAGCCCTTGAAGTCGCCGCGCCAATGGGGATCCCCCGCCTTGTAGCGATCCCGGTTATGGTAGTTGTTGCTGGGATCGCCATCATAGAAGCGGGCGGTCAGCAGGAAGTAGATGCTCTCGGCACGAAAATCGCCGCTCGCCACACCCTGCTCGCCGATACGGTACTCGAAGCGCTGCTCGCGCTGATTGCCGCTGGCGTCAATGGCAAGGGTGCGGATCACCAGATCGGTGCCGCTCCCCTTGTCGCTCGCCACCAGGGGCTGGCCTGCATAGCGGGCCGACGCAGTGGTGGGCTGGCTGCCGTCCGTGGTGAAATGCACGGCGGGGGCGCTGTCCTGATCGTCGCTCACCCCCAGGGTGATGGACTGGCTGTCCAGATAACTCCCCGGGGCCGGGGTGGCCGTCACCGTGGGGGCCTGCAGATCGGCCCCGGCCAGCGTCTCCACCTCGATGGCCTTGCGCAGGCTGTCAAAGCAGATGCGATAGCGGGTGTTGGCGCTAACCAGGTAATCCTGGGCCGGATACGCCTCGGTCCAGTCCCCCTTGTGGTCAATCTTGAAGCGGGGGTTGTTACTGCCAAAGGCCTGCTCGGTGCAGAAGGTGGTACCATCCTCGATGGTCATGGGGGTGAGCCCCCAGTTGTTGGTCGTGCCCCGGAAGTACCAGCTGTCGCTGCTCTGTCCTGCCCCAACCACCACGCTCACGCTGCTGCTGCCCTTGGCGCCCTGATCGTCGGTGACCGTGAGGCCATAGGTGAAGGTGCCGGTCTGGGTGGTGCTGACGACGATGCTCTCCGTGGTCTCGCCGCTGCTCCACAGATAGCTCGTGATCTGGCCGTCGGGATCCATAGAGTCGCTGCCGCTCAAGGTCAGTGTCGCCCCCTGGGTCACATTCACCGTGCCCCCCGGGGTGATGACCGCGAGCGGCGGCTGGTTGTCATCCCCAAGGGGGGTGATGCTGTAGACCAGGGTCTGGTCGTTGACCTGGATGCGCACCGTACCCACGGCGCTCCAGAAGATGTCGCCGCCACTTTTCTCAAGCACGCCGTCGCCGTTGCTGTCGCCAAAGTTGACGGCCCAGTCGCCAGCCTGATCAAACTTGAGGCGCTGGCTCGCCTTGCCATCCATGTAGGCTTCCACCTGCCACAGGTGATCCCCTACCAGAGTCATGGGGAGGCTGGCCCAGCCGTTGAAGGTGCCGCGTACGTTGAGTTGCGGCAAGGTGCTGGCAAACCCCGAGGCCTCGCAACTGGCCACCGCCGTCGCGCTCACCGCCTGGGTGCTGGCGTTGATGCGGATCTGGTACGCCGTGTTGGCATTGACCCCGTAGTCGGCCGCCGGGTAGCTCTGCTGCCAGTTGCCGTACCTGTCTATCTTGAAGCGCGGTCCGCCGCTGGCATCCCCGCTCACGAAGCGCTGGCAGGTATCAAAATTGACGCCGTCCGTCGACGTCATGGCGGTCGCCGCCCATCCATTCGCGGTGCCCCGGAAGAACCACTCCGCCGCCGACGTCGGCGCCGTGATCAGGGTTCCCAACAATCCGGCCGCGAGTATCCATCTAGCCATTGATAGTCCTTTATTTTCATTGTTTTGTGTGTGATGCCGGTGTGTCCCGGCATTCCCCCATCCGCAACGTCCCGCCTTCGGATGAGCCCGATCAGTCTAGAGTTCCCCATAACCAATTCATGGCGAATGCGCGCAAAATGTGACCACCATCGACTTCGCTATTGGCTGTATGTGATTGATAGCGCTTTCATTTCCATGCAACACCGATTTGCAGGGAGGAGTGACCAACCTGATCCATTGACTCGGCGGACGAGGTGAAGTGGGGTAAGATGGCGACATTGTTTCTCTCCTCCGCCTTCGCTGGCGAGGAACCGTGCGCAGGAACCGCCTTGAACTATCGCAACGAATCCGGCCAAAACAGGCAACAGCAGGTCTTTACCGTCACCCGCCTCAACAGCGCCGTGCGCATGATCCTGGAGCAGGATCTGGGGCTGGTGTGGCTGACCGGCGAGCTCTCCAATCTGGCGATGCCAAGCTCCGGCCACTGGTATTTCTCGCTCAAGGACATGTCGGCGCAGGTGCGCTGCGCCATGTTCAAGGGCAACAACCGGCGGGTGGCGTTTCGCCCGCAGGATGGCATGCAGGTGCTGGTGCAGGCGCGGGTCTCCCTCTATGAGCCGCGCGGCGACTACCAGCTGATCATCGAATCAATGCAGCCGGCAGGCGACGGCGTGCTGGCGCTGCGCTTTGAAGAGCTCAAGCGCCGCCTCGGCGCCGAGGGGTTGTTTGACGAGAGTCGCAAGCGGCCGCTGCCCCGCGAACCGCGGGCGGTGGGCCTTATCACCTCCGCCACCGGCGCGGCTTTGCACGATATGCTCACCGTGCTCAAGCGGCGTGCGCCGGATCTGCCGGTCTTTATCTACCCGACTCAGGTACAAGGCAGCGCTGCCATCAGCCAGATCGTCGCGGCGATCGCCAAAGCGAACCGGCGCGCCGAGGTGGATGTACTGATCGTTGGCCGTGGTGGCGGGTCGCTTGAAGATCTCTGGTGCTTTAACGAAGAGGCGGTGGCGCGTGCCATTGCCCACTCCGCCATACCTGTGGTGAGCGCGGTGGGCCACGAGGTGGATGTCACCATCAGCGACTTTGCCGCCGACTTGCGTGCCCCTACCCCGTCGGCTGCCGCCGAGCTGGTTGCGCCGGATCAGAGCGCCCGTGCCCAGCGTCTGGTTCACCTCAAGCAGCGGCTGCTGCAGGCGATGAGCCGCCAGCAGACCGCCGCCCGCCACGATTTCATCCTGCTGCAAAAGCGGCTCGACCATCAGGATCCGAAGCGGCGGCTGGAGCAGCAATCCCAGCGCCTCGACGAACTATCCACCCGTTTGCAACAGCTATTACGCCAGCGGCTGCATCAGGGTGAGCGACGCCTCACCAATCTAGAACTGCGCCTGCAGGGCAAGAGTCCGGAGCGCCTCTTGGCAGCTGGCAAGCGCCGCCACCAGCTGGCCGAGGAGCGGCTCTATGCCCTGATTGCCAAACGCCAGGATCTGGCGAGCCACCGCCTCGCCATGCTCACCGCCCGCCTCGACGGGGTGAGCCCGCTCGCTACTCTGGGTCGCGGCTACTCCATCACCCGCACTGCGCGTGGTGAGGTCATCAGCCGCGCCGATCAGGTCAACCGTGGCGACCAACTCATCACCACACTGGCGCAAGGGAGCCTGCAGGTACGGGTCGAGGAAGTTATCAAAGACGCCGAGCAGTAGATCGGCCGCATCAAACCACCCGCCAATCTGCTATTCAGCCCGGCAATCAGCCAAAAACAAAGGCCACCACCGCAAACAGGGTGGTGGCCTTTTTTATCTCGGGTGCTGGCAACCGCTCACCCCTTGGCGCGGCGCGCCACCAGGGTGAACTTGTAATCATCGCTCTTGAAGAAGTTGCGACTGAACTCGAACACGGTGCCATCTTGCAAGAAGCCACGGGAGACCTTCTCGATAATGGGCTTGGCGGGGTCGATACCGAGCGCCTCCACCACCTGCGCCGAGGGGAGCACCGGAATGATCTCCTGCTCGCTGCGGTCAATCACCAGCTGCTTGACCTCTTCGATGTAGTGGTACTTGGAGCCCTGCATCACCGCATAGCTGAGATCGGGGAAGAGAGCGAGCGGCATCCAGGTCTCCTCCAGCGTTACCGCGATCTGGCGAATAAAGCGCACTCGCTTGACGTAATAGACCAGCGCCCCTTCCAGCAGATTGAGCCGCTCGGCCAGCTCGCTGCTCGCCTTGATCACCTCGAAGGCGAGAATGTCGCTGTGGGTCTCGGCCGCCGGATCGGTCACCTTCTCATAGAGGCTGGTGAGCTGATAGATGTCGTAGTTCACCTTCTCCTGCCGCACGTAGCTGCCGCTGCCCTGAATGCTCTCGATGACGTTGAGTTCGGTCAGCTGCTTGAGGGCCTGACGCACCGTCACCCGGCTCACCCCGAACTGCTCGCGCAGCTCGGCTTCGGTGGGCAGGGCATCGCCGGGGGCCAGCTCCCCTTGCGCAATCCACTGCTGGATGGTGTCGGCTATCTGGCGATACATGGGTTTTTTCGACACGAAAGGCCACCTCGTCGGCTCTGCGCCATGATAAATGGAAGAGGCGTCATTCTACCCCAGTTACCCGGCAGACAAAACGGCTCGGCCTCATTTGACCTAACAAATCACCTTGAACTGACAATACAAAAGCAATACAAATAACAAATTGTATGATACCACTCACAAAAATCAGTCGGCCGGTTTGTTAGCATCGCTGTCACTTTCACCATGACGGCTTGCTGGCAAGCCAACCTGACAGAGGATCATCATGAATCTGACCAGTCTTACCGGCCCCCATCTCATCACGCTGCAAACCCGGTTTGCCGATCGGGATGCGGCCATTCATGCCCTGGCTGATCGGCTCGATCAGGCCGGCAAGCTGCACGACAAGGCCGCCTTTCTGGCTGCGGTCATGGCCCGCGAGGCGCAGGGCCCCACCGCCCTTGGCGAAGGGCTTGCGGTACCTCACGGCAAGTGCGATGCGGTGCGCGAAGCGGCCTTTGCCGTCGCTACCCTGAGCGAGGAGCTGGGCTGGGAGGGGATCGACGGCCCCGAGCCGGTCAACCTGATCTTCATGCTGGCGATCCCGACCGATCAGGCGGGCTCGACCCATATGCATCTGCTCACCACCCTCACCACTGCCCTGGTGGATGACGATACCCGCGAGGCGGTGCTGGCGGCCCAGAGTGCCGAGCAGTTGATGGCGCTGCTTGATGGTGAAGGGGATAGTAGCAAGCAACCAGCAAAAGAATACAACCTAGATACAAATCAACCCACTGTGGTCTGTGTCACCGCCTGCCCGGCGGGGATCGCCCACACCTATATGGCTGCCGAGTATCTGGAAAAAGCGGGGCGCAAGCTGGGCATTCGGGTACTGGTCGAAAAGCAGGGTGCCAACGGCATCGAGGATCGCCTGCCGCAAGAGGCGCTCGATGCTGCGGTGGCCTGCATCTTCGCCGCCGAGGTGGCCATCAAGGAGCAGGAGCGTTTTATTGGCATCCCCCGGATCGAGACGCCGGTGGCCGAGCCCATCCGCCATGCCGAGCGGATCCTGAATGATGCGCTGGACGCGGCCAAGGCCGGTCGCACCGCCCCGACGCCCAACCCTAACCAGAGCGACGCGCCAACCGGCAAGAAGGTGAGCCTCAAGACCGAGCTCAAGCAGGCGCTGCTGAGCGGTATCTCCTTTGCCGTGCCGCTCATCGTGGCAGGCGGTACCGTGCTCGCCGTCTCTGTGCTGCTGGCCCAGATCTTCGGCCTGCAACATCTATTTGATACCGAGAACTCCTGGCTCTGGATGTACCGCAAGCTGGGCGGTGGCATGCTGGGCACCCTGATGGTGCCGGTGCTGGCGGCCTATACCGCCTACTCGCTGGCAGACAAACCGGCGCTGGGCCCGGGCTTTGCGGCGGGACTGGCCGCCAACATGATTGGCTCCGGTTTTCTCGGCGGTGTGGTCGGTGGTCTTATCGCCGGTTACCTGATGCGCTGGGTCAAGCAGCATGTGCGTCTGAGCCCCAACTTCAACGGCTTTCTCACCTTTTACCTCTATCCGGTGATCGGCACCCTGGTGGCGGGCAGCCTGATGCTGTTTGTCATCGGCCAGCCGGTAGCCTGGCTCAACAACAGCCTCACCGAGTGGCTCAACGGCCTCTCCGGCACCAATGCGCTGGTACTGGGCGCCTTGCTCGGCTTTATGTGCTCGTTTGACTTGGGTGGCCCGGTCAACAAGGCGGCCTACGCCTTCTGCCTCGGCGCCATGGCCAACGGGGTCTACGGCCCCTACGCCATCTTCGGCGCGGTCAAGATGGTCTCGGCCTTTACCGTCACCTTCTCCACCCTGCTGGCGCCGCGCCTGTTCCAGACCTTCGAGATCGAGACCGGCAAATCGACCTGGCTGCTGGGGCTGGCGGGGATCACCGAGGGTGCCATTCCGATGGCCATCGAAGATCCGATCCGGGTGATCGGCTCCTTCCTCGCAGGCTCGGTGGTCACCGGCGCCATGGTAGGAGCCATGGGGATTGGTCTCTCCACCCCGGGGGCCGGCATCTTCTCCCTGTTCCTGCTCCACGATGGTGGCCATGGCGCCCTGACGGCTGCCGCCGTCTGGCTCGGTGCGGCGCTGGTGGGCACCCTTATCTCCACTGTGGTGCTGATCGGCTGGCGCCGTCACGCCATGCAGCGCGGCACCTATCAGGTGGTCGCCCCAGAGTAAGGCGCATCTTCACCACCACTTTTTCAACAGACTATTTTTCCGCACGGCAGGCAAGGGCCGCCGTGCGCCAGCAAAGGATCATTGTCATGACAGTTTCACGAGTTCACATCACGCCGCACATGCACTGGGATCGGGAGTGGTACTTCACCACCGAGGAGTCCCGCATCCTGCTGATCAACAACATGGCGGAGATCCTGGCCCGTCTTGAATCCGACCCTGACTACAAGTTCTATGTGCTCGACGGCCAGACCGCCGTGCTGGAGGATTACTTCGCCATCCAGCCCGAGAACAAGGCCCGGGTGAAGGCGCTGGTGGAAGCGGGCAAGCTCATCATCGGCCCCTGGTACACCCAGACCGACACCATGCAGGTGAGCGGCGAGTCCATCCTGCGCAACCTGCTCTACGGGATGCGCGACTGCCTTAGCCTTGGCGAGCCGATGAAGATCGGTTACCTGCCCGACTCGTTCGGCATGTCTTCCCAGTTGCCCCACATCTTCAACGGCTTCGGGATTGACCGTGCCATGTTCTGGCGCGGCTGCTCCGAGCGCCACGGTACCGACAAGACCGAGTTCCTCTGGCAGAGCAACGACGGCAGCGAGGTGACCGCCCAGGTGCTGCCGCTCGGCTACGCCATCGGCAAGTACCTGCCAGAAGATGAGGCAGGTCTGCGCAAGCGGCTCGAATCCTACTTTGAGGTGCTGGAGAAGGCCTCGGTGACCAAGGATATCCTGCTGCCCAACGGCCACGATCAGATGCCGCTGCAACAGAACATCTTCGCCATCATCGACAAGCTGCGGGAGATCTACCCCCAGCGTGAATTCCACATGAGCCGCTTCGAGCAGGTCTTCGAGCGCATCGAGGCGTGCCGCGACCAACTGGCCACACTCAAGGGGGAGTTCAACGACGGCAAATACATGCGGGTACACCGCACCATCTCCTCCACCCGGATGGACATCAAGCTGGCCCACGCCGCCATCGAGAACAAGATCGTCAACATTCTCGAACCGCTGGCAAGCATCGCCTGGGCGCTCGGCTTCGAGTACCACCACGGGCTGCTCGAGAAGATGTGGAAGGAGATCATGAAGAACCACGCCCATGACAGCATCGGCTGCTGCTGCAGCGACAAGGTGCATCAGGAGGTGATGACCCGCTTCATTCTGGCCGACGACATGGCCGAGAACCTGATCCGCTTCTACATGCGCAAGATTGTCGACAACATGCCGGTGGCGCTGTGCGAAGATGGGGTACAGGTGGCTGACAAGCTCTGCCTGTTCAACCTGATGCCCTTCCCCCGTCAGGAGGTGATCAACACCAGCATCCGCATTCGTGCCCAATCCTTTGCCCTGCGCGACGAAGCGGGCCAGCCGGTCCCCTACTTCATCCGCGCCAGACGCGAGATTGACCCGGGTCTGGTAGACAGGCAGATCGTGCACTACGGCAACTACGACCCCTTTATGGAGTACGACATCCAGCTCTGCCATCCGCTGCCGGCCATGGGCTACTGCACCCTCCATATCGAGGGCAACCAGCCGGGACTGGAGCAGCCGGTGACGGCCAGCGGCGAGCTGCTGGAGAACGATTTTTACCGCATCGCCCTCAACGACAACGGCACCTTGCAGATCCTGGATAAACTGCGCGGCACCACCTTCGATCAGGTGCTCACGCTGGAAGAGGGCTCCGATGATGGTGACGAGTATGACTACTCACCATCGCGGGACGAGTGGCTGCGCTACTCCACCGAGTTTGCGGTGACTCGCGAGGTCACCCATCAGGCGTGGCAGAGCATCGCTACGCTCAAACTGCGTATGGCCTTGCCTGCCAACCTCGCCGAGCGTGCCAACCGCCAGTGCAGCGGCCACCTCGATGTCATCTGCCGCATTACGCTGGCGCACCAGAGCCCGCGTATCGATATCGAGCTGGAGCTCGACAATCAGGCCGATGATCATCGGGTGCGAGTGCTGATCCCCACCCCCTTCCCGAGCGACACCGTGGTCTCTGACAACCAGTTTGGCTGCATCACCCGCCCCACCCGCGACAGCGCCATGGCGAACTGGGAAACGGAAGGGTGGAAAGAGGCGCCCATTCCGGTCTGGCAGCTGATGAACTTCGTCGCCCTGCAAGATGGCAAGCAGGGACTGGCGGTGCTGAGCGACGGTCTGCGCGAGTTTGAAGTGATCGGTGAGCAGTGCGACACCCTGGCACTCACCCTGCTGCGCGGGGTCGGCGTACTCGGTAAAGAGGAGCTGCTGCTGCGCCCGGGTCGCCCCTCCGGCATCAAGCTGCCCACCCCGGACTCCCAGGTGCGCGGCAAGCTCAGCTGCCGTTTCAGCCTGCTTAGCTTTGCCGGTGATCACATCAGCGCCAACGTGATGCAGGCGGCGCGCAGCTACCTCACCCCAGTGCGCTGCTACAACAAGATCCCGTTCGATGCCATGAAGCTCAACAAGGCGAGCTTCACCACCCCGCTGCACTTCAGCCTGCTCACCATGGATCCGTCCGGTCCGGTGCTGAGCGCTCTGAAAAAGGCCGAGGATGAAGAAGCGCTGGTGATCCGGGTCTACAACCCGAGCGAACAGGCGGTGCTGGTGGGTGGCAAAGTGACCAGTCTGCACACCTTGAGCGACTGGCAAGCGGTGCGGATGGACGAACAGCCCCTGCCCCTTGAGCTGGCCGCTGGCGAGTTTGGTGAGCTGGCGCCGTGCCACTCCCGCAGCGTGCGCTTTCGGGTGGCTCGCGGCTAACCACCGGTAACACCCACAGCTAGCAACAGGCGAGGAAGAGTCATCCCCTCCCCGCCTGTTTATCCCTTCAAGCTGGCCTGCCCCGCTTGATAAAGGCATAAAAAAAATCCCCGCCAATTGGCGGGGATGTTTATTGGGTTCTGCTTCATCCCACGAGCGGGAGAGCACGCTTAGCTGGCCTTGCGCAGGATCTGCTCAAGGTAGTCGGCGAAGCGGTGACCGTGATGCTCCAGCAGTTTCGGGAACATGGAGATGGAGGTCATGCCCGGGAAGGTGTTGATTTCATTCAGCAGGATCTCCCCCTCCTCGGTCAGGAAGAAGTCGATGCGCGAGAGATGGGTCAGTTTCAGCTGGCGGAACGCCTTGAGGGCATACTCGTGAATAGCATCAGCCTGCGCCTGGGTCAGCCCCTCGGCACGCAGTGCGGTCTCGGTATGGCTGGCGCTGCTGTACTTCTCTTCATAGGTGTAGAACTTGTCCTGCGGCACGCAGATCTCGCCCGGATAAGTCGCCACCAGCTCGTCACCGTACTGGTAAACCGCCACTTCCAGCTCGCGCGGCTTGACCGCTTTCTCGATCAGTACCTGTTCGGAGTAACCGAAGGCATCGGCAATGCCTTTCACCAGATCCGCTTCGTTGCTGGCGGAGTAGCAGCCAACGGAAGAGCCCTGGGAGGCGGCCTTGATAAAGACCTTGCCCCACTTGGCCAGCGCGGCCTTCGCTTCGGCCAGCGCAGCGTCATTTTGCTCGGTCAGGAACAGGTACGGGGTGTTGGGAATGCCGATGGCGGAGAGCCACAACTTGGTGCTGATCTTGTTGAAGCAGATCTTGCTCGCCTCGGCATCGCAACCGAGATAAGGCAATCCGGCCAGTTCGAGGAAGGATTGCAGATCGCCGGTCTCACCCGGGTAGCCGTGGATGCAGGGCACCACGTAATCCACCGGACGGGCCACGCTGTCAAACGAAAGCAGCTTGTCGAGCCCCAGCTTGCACTCGCGGCCATCGGCACTGAGCCAACGATCGGCGAACATCTCGACGCGGGTCACTTCGACACCGGGCAGAAGGCCCAGTTGTTGCTCGAGGAAATTGGCGCTGCGCAGAGAAACTTCGTGCTCGGAGCCACCGCCGCCGCACAGCAGCAAGACATGCATGTTCTTCATTAGATGTGATCCCTTGGGAAAAGCGGCCTCGTCATGACCATTTGATAAGCCAACCACCATAAAAACCGGACGAAGCCAGATACGAACATAAGTGCGCGCCAGTGTAGCAAGGGAGATCAACCCTTGTCAGCTGATGGGAGACCCATGACCCCACTTCTTGCAGTGAAAAGTCTCCCCTGTGTCAAAATCGGGACACATTGCCCCTCAGCGCGGGGGATCGACCCTTCCCATGCCGTTGCCATTGACCCGAAACCAGCCGGCAATGCTGTAGCGCTCGCGATTGGCAGGCAGCACCTCGTGGGGAAACTCCTCGGAGAGAAACATGACCAGCCGCCCCCCCTTGGGGCTCACATCCATCAGAAACTGCTCCTTGTCGTCATACATGCGCAGCACTCCACCCGCTTCGGGCAGCCAGTCGTTGTTGAGGTAAAACACGGTGGTAAGACGGCGGTTGGAGCGACCGGCAAAGGCATCCCGATGGGTGGCGTAAAAATCCCCGCTGCGATAGCGGGCGAAGTGGGCCTCGTAGTCGAACAATCCCAGCATCAGCATCCGGTTGGCGGCAAGACGCAGGGACTCCATCCGGGCGAGGTAGTCAGCCACCGGCGCACCGAGGGAGGGCTCCAGCCAGTGGATCTGGTCACGGCGAATATCGGGATTGCCCTGGTGCAGGGCGTCACGGCCGATCCCGGCAGGTTGCCATTCGCTTGGCAAACAGGCTTTGAGGGCATCCACCTCGGCGGCGGTCAAAAAATCATCCACTATCACCCATCCCCGGGTGTAAATGGCATCCATGGCAGCTTGATAGTCCAAGATTGGCTCACAATGAGTGGAAAGAGGGCGCTTTGTAGCGACTTACCGGCAAAGTCACAAACCGGTTTGCTTCTCTTGAGAAGTCCCAACATCAATACGCGAGTTGCTGCCCGCCGCCCCGCGTTTTTGTCGACAGTTGTGATCCCGCTCTGCCAAGGAGCGTATTGGCTGTCGAAACTGTGATGGCCCTTGCAATCAAGGGGACGGATCCTTGCTCTCACCTTGCCGTTAAAAGAGCCAACCGATACCGTAGCCACATCACCATCATGTCGTTAGGCCGGCGCTCATCGCCACAACCGACCTGACACCCCACGGATAACCACGAGAAGGATCTGCTTATGCCTCTGCCCGACCTTATTTTGCAACAACTGGATGGAAGCCCCTACCCGCTGACTCAACTGGCGGGCAAGGTGGTACTGGTGGTCAATGTGGCTAGCCGATGTGGCTTTACTCCTCAATACGAGGGGCTGGAAGCCCTCTATCGCGAGCTGGGGCCAGAGGGGTTGGTGATCCTGGGCTTCCCCTGCAACCAGTTTGGCAATCAGGAGCCGGGGGATGCGGACGAGATCGCTCGCTTCTGCTCTCTCGATTATCCGGTCAGCTTCCCCATCATGGCCAAGTGCGATGTCAACGGTGAACAGGCCCACCCCCTCTATCAATGGCTCAAGAAAGAGAAACCGGGGCTGCTGGGGCTCGAAAACGTCAAGTGGAACTTCACCAAGTTCCTGATCGACCGTGATGGCAAGGTGGTTGACCGCTTTGCTCCCACCACCAAGCCGGAGAGTCTGGTCACCCCCATCCGCGACCTGCTCTGATTGCTTTTCGCGATACAAAAGAGCGGCCGGTACAACAGCTACTGCGCAGCGGCCGCTCTTTTGCTATATTACGGCCCCACTATCTTTTCCATATCGTGGCTGGCTCCAACGCGCTGGCCACCCGTTGAGCCAAAGGCTCATCTCAGGAGTTTCTCTCGAACATGTCATTCAACGAACTGGGTCTGTCCCCGCACATCCTGCGGGCCGTCAAGGAGCTGGGTTACGAACAGCCAACCCCCATCCAGCAGCAAGCCATTCCGGCTATTCTGGCTGGTCAGGATGTGCTCGGCGGTGCCCAGACAGGCACAGGCAAAACGGCCGGTTTCACCCTGCCGATGTTGCAGCGTCTGCTGGCCAACCACGGTCGTGGCCGTCGTCAGGTGCGCGCCCTGGTACTGACCCCGACCCGCGAACTGGCGGCACAGGTGGGCGAGAGCATCATCAAGTATGCCCACCACCTGCCGTTCAAGACTCTGATCGCCTATGGCGGTGTCAGCATCAAGCCCAATCTGGACGCCATCAAGCTGGGGGTGGACATTTTGGTCGCCACCCCGGGCCGTCTGCTGGATCTGCTGACCCAGGGCGCCCTGACCCTGAGCCAACTGGAAGTGTTGGTACTGGATGAAGCGGATCGCATGCTCGACATGGGCTTTATCGTCGACATCCGCCGCATCATGAAGGCGCTGCCTGCAGAGCGGCAAACCCTGCTCTTCTCTGCCACCTTCTCAAACGACATCAAGGCGCTGGCCGATGACCTGCTGAACGACCCCACCCTGATCGAGGTGGACCCCAGCAATACTGCCGCGGAGCAGGTGACCCAACGCATCATTCAGGTGGATCGGGAACGCCGCCGCGAGCTGCTCTCCCACATGATTGGCCGTGGCAACTGGCAGCGGGTGCTGGTCTTTGTTCGCACCAAGCAGATCGCCGACCGCCTCGCCCAGCAGATGCAAAAAGATGGCCTCAATACCGTGGCGATCCACGGTGACAAGAGCCAGGGTGCCCGCAACCGGGCGCTGGCCGATTTTCGCAGTGGCGAGGTGCGGGTGCTGGTGGCGACCGATATCGCCGCCCGCGGTCTGGATATCGATCAACTGCCCTACGTGATCAACTTCGAACTGCCCCAGATGGCGGAGGATTACATCCACCGTATCGGCCGTACCGGCCGCGCCGGTCGTGGCGGCGAGGCCATCTCGCTGGTCAGCCAGGACGAGCTGGGTCAGCTCAAGGCTATCGAAGCCTTGATCGGCCAATCCCTGACCGTGGAGATCCTGGAAGGGTATGAGCCAAGCGGCAAGCCGAGTCGCCAGACTCTGCCGGGCAGCAAGCCGGTGCAGAACCCGCCCCGGGCTCGCGGCCATGCCAACGCCAAGAGCAATGCCAAAGGCAAACCTGCCGCAGGCAAGGGCAAAGCCAAGGATGATGCCTCCAAGAAGCCCGCCCAGTCTCCTCAAAACAAGTCCCGCAAGCGGGAAGTGGTGGGCGAGGATATCGGCTTTGCGCCAATGCGCCGCTTGCCCAAAGCAATGCGCGACAGCTATCAGGAGAGCAGCGACGAGTAAGCTCGCGCGACGCTAACTGCCAAGCCAAAAGAGGGAGCCTGCAAGGCTCCCTCTTTCGTTGTGGATCACACGGAGCCGTGCAAATGCTCCACTCGGGCTCAGACCAGCGAATGGCGCACCGCGGCGGTACCATGGCTGGGCGGCGCTGAACCATCGAGCGGATTGAGCTGCAGGAACTCGAACAAGCCAGCCTGCATATTGACGTTCCAGAAGCGTCCGGCAAGGGTGAGTTGCAGTCGCTCATGGCTTATCTCGGCCAAGCCATGCTGCTGCCAGGCCGAGAAGAGCGGCATCAGATGAGCACGCAAGGAGACCGGCAGACGATCCAGCGCCAGCACGCCACTGTCGAGGGCACCGCGCAGCAGACCGTCCATCCTTGCATTGGGATTGCGCCCCATCACCATCCCGGGCGCCCGCTTGCCACTGGCCAGCGCGTCGTGCCAGGGGGCCAGATCCCGTCCATACATCAAGCCGTGGCCAAGAATGCTGCCCCCCGCACCGGCGCCAAAGGGGAGGATCTCCGCACCGCGCTTGGCCATCTGGTTATAACGACTCTGCTCGGCCGGACTGCGCCGCCAGTGACTGCAAGAGAGACGCTCCCAGCCGTGGGCTTCCAGTTGCGCCCCGCCATAGGCATACATGGCCGCCCGCTGCTGGCCATCGGCGAGCCAATCCAGGGTGCCCTTCTCCTGCGCCCGCTCCAGATTGGTGCCCTGCATGGCGATGAGCTGATAGAGATCGGCCCCGTGTACACCGCTCGCCATCACATCGCGGATATCCTGCTGCCACACGGCATCATCCTGACCGGGCAGACCAAAGATGAGATCCGCCACGATCACAGCCGCATCATCCCGGGTCAGCTCACCCAGACGGGTCAGCAGCGTCTCCCTGTCATCGAAACGGGCCGCCTGCTGACGAACCCGGGTATCAAAGCTCTGCACCCCGAATGAGAAGCGGTTGAAGCCCCCGGCCAGCGCCACCTGCCATTTCTCATTATCAAAGCCGTTGAGCCGCCCCTCCAGCGTCACCTCGGCATCGGCCGACAACGGAAAACGGCGGATCACGGCGGCCAGCATGGCCAGCTCGTCGGCGCTCATGTCGGTCGGCGTACCGCCCCCCACATAGACGGCTGAAAATGGCATGCTCTGCGCCAGCGGGGTGTCAGCCGCCTGCGCAAGGGAGGCGCACAGAGCGTTGACATAGCGGTTGATCCGCGCCGGGTTGGCGCCATTTTCAAAGAAATTGCAGAAGCTGCAGCGCTTGCGGCAAAACGGAATATGGATGTAGAGGGCGCGCTCCTCAGCTTCACTCTCTCGCTGCCACCAGCTCTGCCAGCCAGCCTCATCCAGCGGGAAGGGGCGCATCCCTCCCCGACTGGCGTGGGCCGAGGTCTTGGCGCTAAAGGCAAACTTGAGGGGATCCGGCGAGGAGATACCGGTCATGGAAGGGGTCAGATTCATGGTGGTCACTATTTAGCAAATAATGACAATGATAACGATTATCGTTACCAGCATTTTGTTCTGGATCAACCCGCAGAGCCGTGCAGCTCGTCGAAGTCATTTTGGCAACCAGCATTACCGATCTGCTTAACAGATTATTTACTAAAGAGCGGTTATGGTGTGCCGATAGAGAACCATCATTCTTGCTCTCCTCGCCTACGCTCAGATGAAGCTGGAACAGATAAAACACAACAACGCATGGAACGCCCCGACTATGCATAACCTCTCCCTGAACTGGAAAATCTTTCTCCCTCTTGCGCTGGTCATCAGCACCACCTTTGGCCTCAGCTTCGAGCTCTCTGCCTGGCTGCAACGGGATCTCGCCATCCGGCTGGCAGAGGAGAAGGTTGAGAGCATGGCCAACACCTATATGGATCAGGTCAACGTGCTGATGATGACAGGTGGCATGGCCAACCGGCAGATAGTGCAGACCAAACTCAAGAGTGAAGCGGGCATTGTCGAGGCTCGTCTGGTTCGAGCCCCGGCCGTCAGCAACCTGTTTGGCCTGGGTTTCCCGGACCAGAAAGCCCAGGACAGCTTCGACGAACGCGCCATCAATCAGGGGGAAACCATCCTGCAGCAACAGGGTAACCAGCTCACCCTGATCAAGCCGTTCAAAGCCTACAAGGAGTATCGCGGAACCCAGTGCACCACCTGCCATCAAGTACCTGAAGGCACTGTCATGGGAGCGGTGCGGATCAGTTACGATCTCAGCCATACCTTCGGCGAGATCCGCCACAACAACCTGATCCTGAGCGGCAGTCTGGCCCTTGTCTTCAGCCTCGGTTTCGGCCTGCTGTGGTGGGTATTGCAACGCTATGTAAAACACCCGCTGCGGCAACTGCAACGTACCATGCTCCAGATGGCCAAAGAGCGTAACCTCGCTATCCCCCTGCTAAACCAGAGTCAGGATGAGCTGGGCCAGATGACCCGTGCCGTCAATGAGATGGTGCAGGGCTTCAGGCACAGCCTGCAGGAAGTAGAAGGGGCGACCCATCAGCTCTATCAGGAGTCGAGCCAGATCCGTCAGGTGGCGACCCAGACAGAAAACTCGGCCCGTCAGCAAGAGTCGATGACCACTCAGGTTGCCGCCGCTGTAAGCGAGCTTGCGGCAAGCTCCCACGAAGTGCGCGAACATGCCCGCAAGAGCGCCGAGCTCTCCGCCCTCACCAATCAGGATGCCGCCAATACCAGCCGCCTCGCCCAGCACTCCATCATAGATATGGGCGAGATGTCGGCAGAAATTGATCGGGTGGATCAGGTGATCCAGCAACTCGATAGCCGCTGCCTCGCCGTTGACGGTGTGCTTGAGGTGATCAAGGGGATTGCCGATCAGACCAACCTGCTGGCCCTCAACGCCGCCATTGAAGCGGCCAGGGCCGGCGAGCAGGGCCGTGGCTTTGCGGTGGTAGCCGATGAAGTGCGGGCCCTCTCTAACCGTAGCCGCGCCGCCAGCGAGGAGATCTCCCAGATGATCGCCGCCCTGCAAAACGAGGCCCAAAGCGCCGTTGTGGTGATCGGGGATGCAAAAAGCAAAGCCGGTGAGAGCATCAGCAAGACAGAGGCAACCCTGGCGGCCATGCAAAACATCATTGGACGCATCGCCAGCATCAATGACCTCAACGCCCAGATGGCACAATCAGCAGAAGAGCAGGACAGGGTCTGCAGCGAAGTGGATCACGCGGTCAGCGACATTCGCAATACGTCCAATGACACTCTGGGTCAGGCCCATGCCGCCAACCTCGCCAGTATCCAGCTGGTCGAGCAGTGTCAAAAACTGGAGGCCTTGCTGAAAACCTACCGCTGGTAATCCAGCCAATGGCAACAAGCGCGCTCCCGAGTCGCGCTTGTTGCCACAAACTACCCTTGATGGGCGGTGTCGAGCATTCATCAATCCTCTTCAGCACATAGCATGTGTGCTTCATCTCCCTCGGCAACATAGCCTCAACAGTCATCCCACCAGGGATCCAGCAAGGTGAGCTGCTGGCGGTCGAGCTCGAGCGCTACCTCGATGCCCAGCGGCAGCGTCAGCATGGGGTGGGTATGGGCGCAGTCAAACTCCGCCAGAATGGAGAAGCTCGGCTCCCCCACCACCTCCAGCAGGATATCGAGGGGGCGCTTGCCGCTACCCTGATCGTTGAACAGCTCGTGCTTGCCGAGGATAAGCGCGCCGATCCGATCAAACACCCCGCATAGCTTGAGGTGGGCAAAGGAGCGCTCCAGCGTCTCGGCAGATTTCAGGCTGTCCTCGAGCAGCAAAATGTCGCCGCACTCGATGGCTGGCATATAGGGAGAGCCCCAGATCCCCGCCATGGTGTTGAGGTTGCCGCCCATCAGTCGCCCCACTACCCGGCCAGAACCCACCGAGATCAGCCGATTGGGCTGGCACTGCTTGGCCCGGGTCTGGTTCTCCCAATCCAGCCGTTCATCGCTCCACTGCGCTGGCGTAGGCAGCGTGCAGGGGACACCAACTTCGTCGGCCAATGCAATCTGTAAAAAACTGGCCAGCGTCTCATCCACCAGCGGCGGCAACTCGCCAAAGGAGGCCACCAGCGCCGGGCCATAAAAGGTAACCAGGCCAGTTTGGGCATGGATGCCGAGCAGCAGTGCCGTCACATCGGAGTAGCCAACGATGATCTTGGGATCGCGCCTCAGCGCATCAAAATCGAGGTAATGGAGCAGAGAGTTGGAGTTGCTGCCGCCAATCACCGACATGATGCAGCGTACTTCGGGGTCGCGAATAAGGGCGTTGAGCTCTTCGGCCCGTGCGGCGATGGAGCCGGATCGCCAGTGATCCTGCTGGCCGGTGAGGCTGCCCGCCTTGAGCCTAAAGCCCTGCCCTTCAAGAAAGGCTTTTGCGCGGGCAAAACGGTTGGGAGCCCAGGCGGTCGCCGCGCTGGAGGGGGAGAAAAAAGCGATGGTATCGCCACGTCGGAGCAGCGGGGGAACCAATAACGTCATGACACACTCATCCTTGCCAATATCCAGCCATCACAGAGTCGTTGAGACTCCTACACAACCCCTTTGATCACAACGGGTTTATCACCATCGTTTAGAAATACAAAACACTTGATTCATTATTAACAGATATTCTAAACACTATCCCCTTCCTAGAATGACCTCATTGCGATGGCCAACCCGGTTGGTTGTCAGAATGGTCGGCCTGACAGCCCGAACGTTCTCTTTCCCACTTTTTCTCTCTGACTTATCAATGAGGTGCCTGTCATGAACAAAAACGCATCCCCCAGCGCATTGGTTGTAGAAGGCGGCGCCATGCGCGGCATATTTGCCAGCGGCGTACTGGATGCGTTTATCGAGCATGACTATCGCCCCTTTGACTTCGCCATCGGCGTCTCGGCGGGGGCCACCAACTTGCTGGCTTATCTCGCCAGCCAGCATGGCCGCAGCCACGAGATCCTGACCAAACTGGCGTGCAGCCAGCAGTTTATGGACCCCCTGCGCTTTGCCAAGGGGGGCAATCTGGTGGACATCCACTGGCTGTGGAACACCAGCTGCCGCAAGTATCCCCTCGACATTCACGCCTACCGGGAGACCGGCATCCCCTTCTATGCGGTGGTGACCAATACCCTGACCGGCAAGGCGGAGTACATCCGGGTCAAGCCGGAGAACATGAACGAGGTGCTGCCCGCCAGCTGCGCCATTCCCCTCGCCTCCCACGAATACCCAGAGGTGCACGGGGTACCGATGACAGATGGCGGGGTGGCCGACTCCATCCCGGTGATCGAGGCCTACCGCCGCGGTGCCCGTCACCTGACGGTGATCCTCTCCGAGCCCCTTGGCTATCGGCTCAAGCCGATGCCCTTCCCCTGGATGATCCGTACCCTGCTCAAGACCCGCCCCGCGCTGGCACAGGCGCTGGAGCAGCGGGATCGCAGCTACAACGAGGCGCTCGATTTTATCGCCAATCCGCCGGAGGACTGCCAGATCGAGGTGATCGCCCCGGCCGACTACTTCCCCGTTTCCCGTTTTACCCGCGATATCAACAAGCTGGAGATGGGATACGTGATGGGCAAGTGCGCAGGCTATCAGGCCGCCCTGCTCAATTGATAAGGGTTTTACAGGCATGACCCGACCTGCCGCGACGCTCGCGCCGCCAACACAATAACAATCGGGTCAGTTGAGCAACATGAGTCATAAAAACAGACCGTGGCGAGGCAAGCGCGGCCAGAACCGGTGCCAGACACCCTGACCGGCCCGCGCCTCATCCCTATGCCAGGGCATCTCACCCTCATACAAGGTGTTTATTTATGTCGTTTCTTCTCACCCATCCCGCGCTGGCGCAGCTGTTCGAGCGGCTGCTGCCCGATTACCGGATCATGGCGCCCGCGGCCGAATATCGGGGCGGCCGCTTCTCCGACACCGATAACGTCACCTACCACAGCATCCGCCATCCGGCCGAGCTGGTGTGGCAGGAGAAGTCCCACTTCTCCCCGAAAGAGGTGGTGCTCCCCATCACCCAGACCCTGTTCCACTTCGACAATCTGGAGCTACGCGAATCAAAGGTGGAGGCCAAGCCCACCCTGCTGTTCTTGCGCAGCTGTGATATCCACGCTCTGCGCAGGCTGGATCAGGTCTACCTGAAAAACGGCCAGAACAGCGACGTCTACTACGCCCGGCTGCGCAGCAAGCTCAAGCTGGTACTGCTGGAGTGCCGCGAGAGCTTCGAGAACTGCTTCTGCGTCTCCATGGGCAGCAACGAGACCCAGGACTACGCCGCCGCCATTCGTCTGAGCGATGAGGGTGCCCGTATTGAGGTGAAGGATCCCGAGCTGCTCGGCTACTTTGCCGAACTGGGCGAAGCCGATGACTTCACCCCGGAATTTGTCCAGAGCAACCCGGTCAAGGTACGCACTCCGGACAGCGTCTGTGACGACCCCCAGCGGATCCGCCAGATCCTCACCGCCCATCCGGTCTGGGCCGAGTACGACAGCCGCTGCATCGGCTGCGGCCGCTGTACCACCTCCTGCCCGACCTGCAGCTGCTACAGCGTGCACGACCTCACCTATGCGGAGAACCCCAAGCAGGGCGAGCGCCGTCGCCAGTGGGCCAGCTGCATGGTGGATGGCTTCAGCGACATGGCCGGTGGCCACGGTTTTCGCGCAAAGCATGGCGAGCGCCTGCGTTATCGCGCCCTGCACAAGGTCAACGACTACAAGGCCCGTCAGGGAGAGGAGCACATGTGCGTCGGCTGTGGCCGCTGCGACGATCGCTGCCCTCACTACATCTCCTTTAGCAACATCATCAACAAGATGACCGATGTGGTCGAACAGACCATCGCAGCCGACAACGCGCAGGGGGCGAACTGATATGTGCCAGTGCCAACAAACCGCAACAGCAGAACCGCAGCAGGACGTGGTCGAAAACCGCCTGCTGCCCAAGGCCTACACCATTCTGGCCATCGAGCCCCACACCGAGCTGGAGTGGAACTTTCGAGTATCACGCGACTTTGATGTCCACTACGGCCAGTTTGTGGAGATCTCCCTGCCCACCGTGGGCGAAGCGCCCATCTCGGTCTCCGACTATGGCGATGGCTATGTGGATCTGTTGATCCGCAAGGTCGGCAAGGTGACCGATGCGCTGTTTGCCCTCGATGTGGGCGACAAGGTGTGGATGCGCGGCGTCCACGGTAACGGCTATCCGCTGGAGACCTACCGCAACCAGCACCTCATCGTGGTGGCGGGCGGCACCGGCGTCGCGCCGGTCAAGGGGCTGCTGCGCCGCTTCAGCAAACATCCGGAAGAGGTGAAATCCCTCGACATGATCCTCGGCTTCAAGAACGAGCAGGCGGTGCTCTATCGCCACGAGATGCCGCTCTGGGCCGAGCAGCAGAACCTCATCGTCACCCTGGACGAGGGCAAGGAGAGCGAGCAGTTTCGCATCGGCCGGGTCACCGACTACATCGACCAGCTGGATCTCGCTGACAAGGAGGATATCCAGGTGATCGTGGTCGGCCCCCCCATCATGATCCGCTTCGTGGTGCTCGCCTTCCTCGAACGGGGCATCCCCAAGGCTCGCATCTGGGTCGACTACGAACGCCGCATGGCCTGCGCCGTGGGCAAGTGTGGCCACTGCCGGATGGGCGACACCTATATCTGCGTGGATGGACCGGTCTTTCGTTTTGACCAGGCCCAGCATCTGATCGACTGAGGGAGAACACCATGAGTCTCGATATCGACATCATCAAGGCCCGCGCCAAGAACGAATACCGCCTCTCCAAGGTGCGCGGCGAAGCGATGATCAGCGTACGCATTCCCGGCGGGATCATGCCCGCCCACCTGCTGGCGGTGGCCCAGCAGATCGCCGAACAGTATGGCAACGGCCTGATCCACCTCACCACCCGCCAGAAGCTGGCGATGCCCGGCATCAAGTATCAGGACATGGACAAGGTCAACGCCGCCCTCGAGCCCTTTATCAAGGAGATCGAGGTGGAGACCTGCGGCATCGAGGTAGAAGACACCACAGCCGGTTACCAGACCATCGGCGGGCGCAATATCGTCGCCTGTCAAGGCAACACCATCTGCCAGAAGGGCAATATCGACTGCACCGGGCTGGCTCAGCGGATGGAGAAGCACCTCTACCCCAACCCCTATCACCTCAAGATGGTGATCGCCGGCTGCCCCAACGACTGCGCCAAGGCCAACATGGCCGACTTCGGTATCCTCGGCATCGCCAAGATCCACTTCAATGCCGAGCGTTGCATCGGCTGCGGCGCCTGCGTCAAGGCGTGCAGCCACCACGCGGTGGATTGCCTCGCCATCAAGCATGGCAAGGCGGTCAAAGAGGAGAGCAAGTGCATCGGCTGTGGCGAGTGTGTGCTGGCCTGCCCGACCCTGGCCTGGCAGCGGGATCCCAAGCAGCTCTACATGGTCAAGCTGGGGGGACGCACCAGCAAGAAGACTCCCCGTACCGGCAAGCTGTTCCTCAACTGGGTGACCGAAGAGGTGCTGCATGCGGTGATCCAGAACCTGTTCGAGTTCGAGGCCGAGATGCTGGATGGCAAGCCCATCTACCTGCACATGGGTCACCTTATCGACCGGGCCGGTTATCACAAGTTCAAGGAGCGGGTGCTGCGCGGCGTCACCCTCAACCCGGAAGCCATGGTCGCTGACCGCATCTTCTGGGCAGAAGATCAGTACGTCGCCAACATGCACGTCAAAGCGGTGCAATAGGAAAAACCTCGTTTGGGGAAGCGTGATCAAGTGGCCGACACCGGTGGGGATCTGTCGTTGGCCCGGGCGTAGATCACCCTTCCCCTTTTTTATTCCCGTCGGGGGATCTTTCCCCCGACCATCCGGGGTGCGTCACGGCGCGCCCTGCTATCTCGCCCGGCGCGGCATTGCGAGCGGGCCAGCATCCGGAGCCTGTTATGGACTTTCTCCCTCTCTTCTGTCAGCTGCAAAACAAGCCGGTCCTGATCGTCGGCGGCGGTGAGGTGGCGGTGCGCAAGGCGCGCCTGCTGCTCGATGCCAAGGCGAAGATCATCATTAATGCCCCGCATCTGGAACCCCAGCTGATGAGCTGGGCCGAGCAGGGTCGCCTGACCGTCTGCGCCGCCGGCTTTCATCCCGAACTACTCGATGGCAAGTGGCTGGTGATCGCCGCCACCAACCAGCCAGAGGTCAACCATCAGGTCTTTCATGAGGCGAGCCTGCGCCAGATCTTCTGCAATGTGGCGGACTCTCCGGCCCACTGCAGCGCCATCATGCCTGCCATCATCGACCGCTCGCCGCTGATGGTGGCCATCTCCAGCGCAGGCGCGGCCCCGGTTCTAAGCCGCCAGCTGCGGGAAAAACTTGAAGCCATGCTGCCGCAACACCTCGGCCAGCTCGCGGCGCTGGCAGGCAAGCTGCGCGAGCGGGTCAAACTCATTCCGGACAAGCTGGCCCGCCGCCGCTTCTGGGAGCGACTCTTTAGCCATGAGCGACTGGCATGCCAGCTGGCCCGCGGCCAGCAGCAAGCTGCCGAGCAGAGCGTCGCAGAGCTATTGAATGAGCCACTGCAGAGCAAGGGAAGCGTAACCCTGGTGGGCGCCGGCCCTGGCGATGCGGGACTGCTTACCCTAAGCGGTCTGCAGCAGTTGCAGCAGGCGGATGTAGTGGTCTATGACCGGCTGGTGTCGCAGGAGGTGCTGGCACTTGTGCGCCGGGATGCCGAGCGGATCTTTGTTGGCAAGGAGGCGGGCCGCCACTGTGTGCCCCAGCAGGCGATCAACCAGCTATTGCTGGAGCAGGCCCGCCTCGGCAAACAGGTGGTGCGGCTCAAGGGGGGCGATCCCTTTATCTTTGGCCGGGGTGGCGAGGAGCTGGAAACCCTGGCCGAGGCGGGCATCCCCTTCTCGGTAGTACCGGGCATTACGGCTGCGTCGGGCTGCGCCGCCTACAGCGGCATTCCCCTCACCCACCGCGATCATGCCCAGCGGGTGCAGTTCATCACCGGCCACGACAAGGAGGGCAATATCGCCCAGGAGTGGTCGGCGCTGGCGGCCCGCCGCCAGACTCTGGTCTTCTACATGGGGCTGGCCCACGCCGCCCGCATTCAGGATGAGCTGCAAACCCACGGCATGCCCGGTCATACCCCGGTGGCGCTGGTGGAGCAAGGCACCCAGCTCAGTCAGCGGGTGGTGCGCGGCGAGCTGCAGCAGTTGGCCGAACTGGCCCGTCAGGTGAAGAGCCCGAGCCTCATCATCATCGGCTCGGTGGTCACTCTGGCCGACCAGCTCGACTGGTATGGCAACGACAGAAATTGATCAATAAACGAGAAGGGCCGACAACCGGGTTGTCGGCCCTTGGGCAGCCAGCAGTTATCCACTTTATCCGTGACCCTGCCTGCGACGGCAGTTGTCGGCAACCCTTGCGTGGCGCATCACACCAGCACGGCAGTACCACTGATGCTGACCATCAGCATGCTGCCGTTTTGCCCCACCACTTCGTAGTCGATATCGATACCGACCACCGCATTGGCGCCAAGGGCGGCAGCGCGCTCTTTCAGCTCATCGAAGGCGATGTCGCGGGCACGGGCCAGCTCTTTTTCATAGGCGCCGGAGCGGCCGCCGATGATGTCGCGGATCCCGGCAAAGAGATCCTTAAAAATGTTGGCGCCGAGAATGGCTTCGCCAACCACGATGCCGCGGTATTCACGAATGGTTTTGCCTTCCAGCGTGGGGGTCGTCGAGAGGATCATCTTGAACTCCTGTGAGTAGCAGAAGGCCCCAGACTACCCCAACTGACAGCAAATCCCAACCGGGTGGTGGCCTGTACGACGCCGTCATTAAAAATCACGACGGTCAGATAAAAAACACCGCGCACGGGGCGCGGTGTTTGTTTCAGAGGGCCATTGCCAACGGCAACGCCATTACGGGTTGTAGGAGACCACCGAGCCACTGAGGCCGGTCATCTGGGAGATCCGTCCCTGCATCCCCTGCAGTTTGGCCTTGGAGACATCCGGCCCGATAAAGACCCGATTGAGCTGACCCTGCACCGGTGTGCGCGGCGAGGTGTGGGCAGAGTAGCCCGCCGCCCGCAGCTTGCTCACCAGCGCGTTGACGCTGTCGACGTTCTTGAAGGCACCAAGCTGGAGGATCCAGCTACCCTGCGCGGCCGCGGGTGCAGGTGCAGGTGTGGTCGACTGATTCATCTTGCTTTCAATCAGATCATCGAGGGACTTGATCTGACCCGCCTGTGGTTTGGCTGGCGCAGGTGCCTTGGCCACTTCAACCGGTTTGGCTGGCGTCGGCTTGGGTGCTGGCTTGGGCGGTTCGACCGGTTTTTTGGCCACCACTTCTGGCTTGGGCTGTGGCTTGGGTTGGGCATTCTGTTGCGACTGGACCGGTGCGGCAGGGGTTGTCGCCGGCTGCGCGCCGTTGCCCTGACCGGCGAGGGTCATGGGGTCAGCCACCTCTTCCACTTGCCACTGCTGGGCCGCAGAGGCCTGTTGCTGGCTGGCCAGATGATCGGCGGGCAGGCTGCTGGCTGCCGAGACCTGCAGCGCAGGCTTGGCAGGCTCCAGCTCGGGGCGCAGCGGGATCTTGGCAAAGGCCTCCTCCTTTTGTGCCAGCTTGTGACCATCCAGCAAGTCCGGCAGGAAAATAACAACCAGGGCCACCAGGATGACGGTGCCCACCAGACGGTTTTGAAACTTCGAGGCCAAGTTGAATCCTACCTTTACGTAACTCAATATGCGATTTGGCTCCCCGCCAAAGGGCTGGGGAGCCGGGGTGTGGCCTAGACGGCGACACCCGCCAGAATGTCGGCGACAGTGTAAAACGAACCAAACACAATGACCATATCGTCCGGACTCGATGCGGCCAACGCTGCCTGATAAGCGGCGCTGACATCATCAAACTCCCTGGCAGGCCCCTTGCCCTCTCCCAACGCCGCAGCCAGTTGCGCAGCGGTGGCGGCGCGCGGGCCGGTGAGGCTGGCCAGATACCACTCGCCGATCAGACCATCGAGTTCGGCAAGTGACCCCGCCATGTCCTTGTCTTTGAGCATGCCGACCACGGCACGGCGCACACCCGTGCAGGGCATCTTGCGCAATTGCGCGGCCAGATAGGCTGCCGAATGGGGGTTATGGGCCACATCGACGATCACCAGCGGCGCACTTTGCAACTGCTGCATCCGGCCAGCCAGCCGGGCATTGGCAAGCCCGTCACGAATGGCGGACTCCGGCAGCGGCAAGCCGAGGGATTCCAGCGCCGCCAGCACGGTCACCGCGTTCATCAGCGGCAGCGCCGGTTTTGGCAGATCCCGCCACTGGTTGAGGCCGTGATAATCCCAACCGCTCTCGTGCTCATCGCCACGAAAATCGAGACCGACCTGACGCAGGTTGGCGCTAAGACGCTGTGCTTCGCTCGCGATAGTCGCAGGTGGATTGGGCTCACCGCTGATGGCGGGTTTTCCGGCACGATAGACCCCAGCCTTCTCCACCGCCACGGCTTCACGGGTATCACCCAGCCAGTCGCAGTGATCGAGGGCAATGGAGGTGATCATCGCCACATCGGACTCCACCACATTGGTGGCGTCGAGCCGGCCACCCAACCCCACCTCCAGCAGCAGCACATCGGGCGCGGCGCGGCGGAACAGCCACAGCCCAGCCAGCGTTGCGAACTCGAAGAAAGTGAGGGCAATTTCGCCGCGAGCCGCTTCCACCTCGGCAAAGGCGGCGCAGTGGTCGCTGTCGGGCAGCTCCTGCCCGTTGACCCGCACTCGCTCGGTAAAGTGCAGCAGATGGGGCGAGGAGTAAACGCCGACCTTATAGCCTGCGGCCATCAGAATGCTGGCCGCCATGGCACAGCTGGAGCCCTTGCCGTTGGTGCCCGCCACCGTGATCACCTTGAACGGCAGTTGGGTCAGCCCCATACGCCGGGCAACGGCACCGACCCGATCCAGACCCATGTCGATATTGACCGGATGGATCTGCTCCAAATAAGAAAGCCAGTCGACAAGCGACCGGCTTTGGGATTGTTGCATGTTTGAACTCATCTTCACTCTTCGATGACGTGAGTATTCAGCATTTTGGCGAGCAGGCTGGCCAGACGGTTACGCATGTCGCGACGATCGATAATCAGGTCGATGGCCCCCTTCTCCAGCAGGAATTCGGAGCGCTGGAAGCCTTCCGGCAGTTTCTCGCGTACGGTCTGCTCGATAACGCGCGGGCCGGCAAAACCGATCAGCGCCTTGGGCTCGCCCACGTTGATGTCACCCAGCATCGCCAGACTGGCGGAAACGCCCCCCATGGTGGGGTCGGTCAGCACAGAGATAAAGGGCAGGCCAGCCTTGGAGAGTCGGTCCAGCGCCGCGCTGGTCTTGGCCATCTGCATCAGGGAGAAGAGGGCTTCCTGCATGCGGGCACCACCAGAAGTGGAGAAACAGACCAGACCGCGGCCCTCCTTGATGCACTCCTCGACGGCGCGCACGAAGCGGGCACCGACCACGGAGGACATGGAGCCACCGATAAAGGAGAACTCAAAGGAACAGGCGACAACCGGCACCCCTTTGAGGGTCCCTTTCATGACCACCAGCGCATCTTTTTCTCCTGTCGCTTTCTGGGCGGCAGACAAACGATCCTTGTAGCGCTTGGAATCCTTGAATTTCAGTACATCCTGCGGCTCCAGCTCGGCACCGATCTCGGTACGACCCTGCTCGTCGAGGAAACTCTCGAGACGGGCGCGAGCGCTGATGCGCATATGATGATCACACTTGGGGCACACTTCGAGGTTGCGCTCCAACTCTGCCCGGTAGAGCACCTGTTCACAAGCACTGCACTTGGTCCACACCCCTTCCGGAATGTTGTGACGACGGGGTGCAGTGATCTTGCTCTTGGGAAGAATCTTCTCAAGCCAGCTCATGGAATTCCTTAATGCTTTTGTGCCTGACAAAACGCATCGAGCCTAGATTGTTCAATGACTTAATAGCTCGATGGCAACAAATGACGGGTCATTAAACCACAATTTTTCGGGCGCAGTTACTAAAAACTGGTCGTACCCGGTGCCGAGTCCGGCAGCCACAGCGGGCCGAGCGGCAACTGCGGCAGAGCAAACTCGGCCGGGTAATCCACGTCGACCAGATAGAGGCCGCCGGCCTTGGCGGTCGGCCCGGCCAGATTGCGATCCTTGGCAGCCAGCACCTCGGCAATCCACTCCACCGGTTTGAGCCCCTGGCCCACCAGCAGCAGGGAGCCGGTGATGTTGCGCACCATGTGGTGCAGGAAGGCGTTGGCCTTGATGTCGAGCACGATGTAGGGGCCGGAGCGGCTGACGCACAGATGGGTCACATTGCGCCACGGGGTGTTGGATTGGCAGGCGACGGCACGGAAGGTGCTGAAGTCATGCTCCCCCAGCAGGCTCTGGCCCGCCTGGTGCATCAACTCGGCATCGATGGTCTCGTGGTAGTGGCTGACGCCACTGCCGAGGATCGCCGGACGGAAGTTGTGGTTGTAGATGACGTAACGGTAGCGACGGGCGGTGGCGCTGAAGCGGGCGTGGAACGTTTCGTCCACCTCCTTGACCCAGCGCACGGCGATATCCGGCGGCAGGTTGGAGTTGAGCCCCAGGGTCCAGGCCCCTTCGGCACGGTTCGCCTCGGTATCGAAGTGGATCACCTGGCCGGTCGCATGGACGCCGGCATCGGTGCGCCCGGCACACTGGATGGAGACAGGGTGGTTGGCGATCCGGCTGATGGCCTTCTCCAACTCCTCCTGCACGCTGATCACTTCACGCTGACGCTGCCAACCGAAATACCGGCTGCCGTCATATTCAATACCTAGGGCAATTCGCATGGATAAACTTGTCTTGTTGTGAAACGCAGTGAAAGAAACGGGGCGGATTATACGCGCTCAACTCGAAAAGTCCCACAAACCGCCTGATTGGCTTGCATGGGCGGAGAATTCACCCTGTGCAAATTGCCATGAAGAAGGGGGCAGCCAATGGCTGCCCCCTTCTTGCTGATCCCGCGACAGGGACAATTTTACCCCAACCGCTTGAGCAGTTTTTCTGCCTCGGCACGCTGATGCTCGGTGCCCTGCTCTGCCGCTTCTTGCAGCAGCTCGCGGGCGCTATCCTTGTCGTCGATCTCGAGGTAAGCGCGGGCCAGATCCAGCTTGGCCCCCACACCGCCGTCATCGGCATCCACATCAAAGCCGGTGGATTCAGGCAACACCTCGGGGAAACCATCGAGCCCCACGTCCAGCGAGAGACCCTGATAGGGCTCCTGCTCCGGCGCGGTGGCATCCGCATCGGCCAGCAGCTTGTCGATCTCGACGTAACCGCTTGCCTGGGCCTGTTCCCTTGGCTGCAATTCTGCCGGATGAGACTCCACTTCGGTAAAGGCATCCTCGAAATCGGAGAGCGCCAGTTCGTTGGGATCCCACTCAAGATCGAGCTCGGTCTCCTTGCCTTTGGTTGGCTCAAGCCCCAACTCGGCCAACATATCATCAGCCGAACCATCCACGCTCAAGTCGATGGCATTATTGCCCTCGCCCGCAGCCGGTTTATCCAGCTCATTTTCAAAATCACCCAGATCAAAACTGGCCAGATCATCAGCAGCCGTACTCTTGCTGCTTGCACTCAACTCCGGTTCCAGATCAGCCGAAAGATCCGCATCCAGCTCGGCAAACAGGGCTGCCTGCAGCTCCTCTTCGCTCATGAGCTCATCAGCATCCCTGGACTTGGGATTGAACTCGCTGGCCAGATCCATGTCGGGTTCATTGGCCAACGCGACAGGCTCATCCAGCGAGAGATCGAGATCCGGCACCAGATCCGGGTCACGACTGGCTGACTGGGCAGCCATTCGCTCCGGCTCGAAACCTTGCAGATCGATCTCGCCATCGTCGCTGAAAACCAGATCAACATCCGGCTTTTTAGCCGGTTCATCTGGCTCGACCGGCATAAAGCCATCAGGGGTATTGAGATCCGGCACCGGGCGTACCGGCTCGTTGTCGGTCACATCGACACTCAGCAGATCGTCAAACTCGCTCTGCTCCTGATCCATCATCATGGCGGTGGACTCGGAGAGGCTCTTCTCCTGCTCCTCCAGCTCGCGACGGGCACGGGCCCGCAGCCACAGGGTCACCAGCGCCAATACCAGCAGCACCGGCAGCAGGATGATCATGGCAAGGTTGAGCGGTGAGGAGAGCAGCTCCATCAGCCAGTGCTGCTTGGGTTCAGGCTCTGCCACCACGGGGGGGACAGGTCTGGCCTTCAGCTCGGCGAGCTCTTTTTGCAGCGCGGTCTGATCCTGCAACTGGGCCTTGAGGGTCTCGACCTCTTCGGTGAGAGATTGCAAGCGCAGTTTGAGCCTGTGGTTCATCTCGGTCACCTGACCGAGCTGGGCATTGGCATCTTCCAGCGCCAGCGCCATCTCGGTGGCCGGTTTGCCCACCGGTTTTTCCAGATCGGAAGGCAGAGGCGCCGGTGTGGTGCTTGCTGCGGCGCTCGTCGCCGGGACTGGGGCCACCGCCTCTTTTGGCGCAGGCTCGCTCGCCTTGACAACATCTTTGGTTTCAGCAGACGGTTGCGGTGCTACGACAGGAGCAGGAATGGGTGCCGCTTTTGCCGCAGGCAAGGGAGCTGGCGCGGTTTTCACCGGTTCGGCTTTGGCAGTCTCAACCTTCACGGGCTTGGCCGCCGGTTTGGCGCCATGGGCCTGCTTCTCGGCGAGATACTTGGGGCTTAACCCCTTCCAGCTGGCGTTGTCGCTGCGGAACTTAGCACGCGCCTGGGCATCGGTGATGACGCTCGCCTCGGCCACGGTCGGCAACAGGATGCGTGACCCCACCAGAATGTGGTTGATATTGCCATCGGCAAAACTGCGGGGGTTTTTCTCGTAGATCGCCACCATGGTCTGGTAGACGCTGACACTACTGGAGGGACGGTATTTGCTCGCCAGACTCCAGAGAGTATCGGTTGGACGAACAGGGCCATAACTACCGGCATTGGCCGTGACCTGACGTACCACCGGCTGGGCGGTTGCACGTACCGGTTGCGCAACGGGTCTGGCGACCGGTTGCGCCAGCGGCTGGGAATTGACGGCTGGAGGTGCGGGCTCGTCAGGGCCTTTTAGCTCGACAAAAAAAGGCTCCCGCGCAGCGTCTTCAGCCTGGACGGAGCCCAGCAGACCCAATGCGAGTAGCGTTGCCAATGTTATGCGGGAATGTCCCATATTCGTTCCTTCGTATGACGGCCCTATCACATTGAAAAATCTGGATAGTTACCCCAAAACAGTCGGTTCAATATAAATCAGGCTCGCGTCGCAAGCCAGTAGTCCGACACATTTAGCACCCGACTTGACTCTGAGTGTAGGAAAAAACTTAATCAGTTGATATCGCAACAGAATCTTGAAGTGACGGAGTGCGGCATGGGTCACACCCCCGATTTATCACAGGCCGGATGCGCAGCACTCCCTGCTGCCCATCTGTGGCATCTGACCAGCCTTACAGATAGTCGCGAACCAGCAGCTCGGCAATCTGTACACTGTTGGTTGCCGCGCCCTTACGAACGTTATCGGCCACGATCCACATATTGATACCACTCGGGTGAGAAATATCCTGGCGCACCCGACCCACCAGCACCTCATCCTTGCCGGTTGCGTCACGCACCGGGGTCGGATAGTCCCCTTCGTCATCAAACAGGGTCACACCCGGCGCATTGCGCAGCAGGTCCTTGACCTGTTCGGCATCGAGCGGCTGGTGCAGCTCGACGTGTACCGCCTCGGCGTGGCCGTAGAAGACCGGCACCCGCACGCAGGTGGGGTTCACGGCAATGCTGGCATCGCCGAGGATCTTCTGGGTTTCCCATACCATCTTCATCTCTTCACGGGTGTAGCCGTTGTCGGTGAAGCTGTCGATCTGCGGGATCAGGTTAAAGGCGATCTGTTGCGGATAGAGGGTCGGTTCCACCGGACGACCGTTGAGCAGATGAGCGGTCTGACCCGCCAGCTCGCTGACCCCCTCTTTGCCGGAGCCTGACACGGATTGATAGGTGGCCACGTTGATGCGGGCAATGCCCACTTCGTCGTGCAGCGGCTTCAGGGCCACCAGCATCTGGATAGTGGAGCAGTTGGGATTGGCGATGATGTTGCGATTGCGAAAATCGGCCAGCGCATCCGGGTTCACTTCCGGGATCACCAGCGGGATATCTTCGTCGTAACGGAAGCAGGAGGTGTTGTCGATGACGATACAACCGTGCTCGGCAGCAATCGGCGCCCACTTGGCAGATACCTCGGCACCGGCGGAGAAGAGTGCGATCTGCACCTGGCTCCAGTCAAACTCCTCCACATCGAGGATCTCGAGGTTCTTGCCGCCAAAGCGCACTGTATCACCGGCGCTGCGGCTGGAAGCCAGCGGATAGAGGGTCGCTACCGGAAATTCGCGCTCTTCCAGGATCTCGATCATGGCCTGACCCACGGCGCCGCTGGCACCCAATACCGCTACGTTAAACTGCTGGCTCATTCTGTTCTCCTCTGATAATGCTGCAATGGCGCCGGGTGGCACCATGGTCGGCAGGCTCCCGCACGGCGAGATGACGCTGCCTGATATGGCTGAGCTGGCGCAGTAGCATCTGCGCCAGCTCAGTAAAAAATGGGTTCGAGGTAGCCAGTACGGCTCACCCCTTCCGGTTATCTTCCAACTCCTAGTCCCCAACTCAGGGGCGTGACAGCGCAAATCCCAGCTCGCCCAGCGCCTGGTCGGCAAACACCCCCTCAACCTGCAGGGAGGATAGTTCACGGCGCTCTGGATAGTGTTTGCGCTGCTCGTCAAAGCTGCCGGGCAAGCCGAGTCGGGCCCGGAAACGGGCATCATCGCGGCGCACATCATAGACCAGATGCACCAGCTGCTTGATCAGCGCCTGATCCGGTGCGCGGCCCGGCACCACCGCCTGCACATCGGGGGCAGGCAACAGCTGACTCAAATCCTGACGAGGCTGGCGCCCCAGCTGCTGGCAGAGCGCCTGATAAAGCATCCAGGTACCGCGGGCCTTCCCCTCCAGGCTGTAACCGGCGATATGGGGGGTGGCAATCTCGGTATGGGGCACCAGCGCAGCCAGTGGCTCGGGCTCGTTCTCCCACACATCCATCACCAGTCGCAACGGCTTATCGCTCAACTGGCGCGCCAGCAGGGCCCGGTTATCCCACACCTCGCCACGGGAGGCGTTGATCAGGATCTGCCCGGCAGGACGCGCGGCAATCTGTTCGGCATCGAGCAGATGGTAGGTGGCATCCGGCCCTTCACGGGTAATGGGCACATGGAAGCTGACGATATCGGCACCAAGAGCGGTCTGATAATCGACAAAGCCCGCATCGGGGGTATTACGCGCCTTGGGTGGATCGCAGCGCAGTACCCGCATGCCGAGCGCTTGGGCCTTGCCAGCCACGCACTCGCCGGTATTGCCCGCGCCAATCACCGCCAACGTCATGGCCGAGAGGTCGAGTTCATAGCGCTCCGCCAGCACCAGCAGGGCGGAGAGCACATAATCCCCCACCGAATACTTGTTGCAACCGGGGGCGCTGAAGAAGGGAATATTGCGGCTTGCCAGCAACGCCTTGTCCACATGGTCGGTGCCTATGGTGGCGGTGCCGACAAACCCGAGTTTGGGGCTGGTCGCCAGCAAATCGCCGTTGACGCGGGTGACCGAACGCACCAGCAGCACATCGGCATCGAGCAGATCGCAGGCCTGCATCTGCCGTCCGGGCAAGGGGATCACCTCGCCAAATTCGGCAAACAGCTCCACGGCATGGGGCATATTCTCATCAACGACTATCTTCATCGGGCTCTCTTTGGTCACAACCGCCACGGGGGCGCCATTCTAGCGCAAAGCCGCCCGAGATTTCAGCCTGTGATGCAATCAGGCGCGAAAGGGGACCACATTGTTCGGTGGCCACTCTCTCCTGCCGTTCAAACTGAGGATGTCGCCACAAATGTGTAAGCAGAGGTAACAAACGTGCTGCTCGGCTTTGTCCGGGCATGTCACGGTGGCACAATGCCCCTCTTTTTCGCGATCGCCCATATCCACCATGCCGCCACATTTCTCGTCGCTCTCTATCTCCTCACTCACCCGCAGTCAGGTGCTTGGCTTCACTGCCCTGTTGATCCTGCCCCTGCTGATGCTCGCCACCCTGCCCTGGCAGCCTTTTCTGACCGGTTCACTGCAGTCAGGCTGGCTATGGTGGTTATACGCCCTTACCCGCATGGTCGATATTCCCGGGATCGGGGTCAGTGGCGCCCTCTTGCTGCTACTGACCCGCTACAAACTCAAACTGGAGCTGGCGCCCTTCATTGCGCTGGGGTGTGTACTGGCTGCCCTGCTTGCCAGCGACTGGGTGATCAAGAGCCTGGTCAAACACCTGACCGAAGAGCCCAGACCCTACCTGCTCTGGCTGGAGAGTCAGGGGCTGATCCCGGCCATTAAAAGCTTCTACGCCAGTAGCGTCGATGTACGCAGTGAGCAGGTGCATGCGGCCAGCCAGTTGCTGGCCCTGCCAGAGTGGCTCGGCCACCACTGGCAAAAGGAGGTGAATTACGCCTTCCCCTCTGGCCACAGCATCGCCGCCATCAGCCTGGCCCAATTCTTTGGCCTCATCTGGCTGGCCCGCGCCCCCACGGGCGTCTGGCTACTGCCACTGTGGGCACTGGGGGTTGGTCTGTCGCGCATGGTAATGGGGATGCACTGGCCGGTGGATGTACTGGCCAGCGCCCTGCTGGGGTCGTTCACGGCGCTAATTGCCGCCCGCTGGTGGCTGCACAGATATTGAATCCGGCACCATCTTGCCGCTGTCTCCTGCGTGGGATGGGAGGACAAGCCTGTGCTTTTTTGCCATAATGCCGCCTCATTTTATCCCGACCGAGATCCCATGACCGACGCAGTTCATACCCTCAAGGGCCGTTTCCGTGGTTTTTACCCCGTTGTCATCGATGTTGAAACAGCCGGGTTCAACGCCAAGACCGATGCCCTGCTCGAGATAGCGGCTTACACCCTGAAAATGGATGAGCAGGGTTGGCTCGTTCCCGATCACATATTCCACTTTCATGTCGAGCCCTTCGAAGGGGCCAACCTGGAAAAGGCCGCGCTGGAGTTCACCGGCATCGATCCCTACAACCCGTTGCGTGGCGCTGTCTCGGAAAAAGAGGCGCTGACCGAGATCTTCAAGGGAATCCGCAAGGGGATGAAGGAGCAGGATTGCGGCCGCGCCATCATAGTGGCCCACAACGCCACCTTTGATCACGGCTTCGTGATGGCTGCCGCCGAGCGCGCTGGCCTCAAGCGCAATCCGTTCCACCCGTTTGCCACCTTCGACACCGCTGCTCTCTCCGGATTGGCGCTGGGGCAGACCGTGCTGGCCAAAGCGTGCCAGAGCGCCCGCATCCCGTTTGACAATAAAGAGGCGCACTCTGCCCTCTATGACACCGAACGCACCACAGAGCTGTTCTGTCATATCGTTAACCGCTGGAAGAGCATGGGGGGTTGGCCGCCTGCGCATCCGGATGATGACACAACCGATGCCCCTACCGATGATGAGGGACAAGAATAAACGGATGAAGGCTGCCACTGGCAGCCTTCGCTTTTTGGGGAAGTGATTGATTGCACAGCGCACCGGAAATCGCTATCAAGGTCACTATCCACCGCTGAGCGCGGGATGCACGGAGACAAACAGGTCACAAACCCTCAGGTTGAGCAACCTTGTGCCACATGCTGCTGCAATATGAGGGGTTTGACTGATTTTTTTCTCGACATTTGTCACATTTTTCGCAAACTAACTCCCCTTCACATGACAGACAGCAATAACAAACTATAAGGAAATCAAATGAATCCAGTTGTTATCGCAGTCGGGCTGATGCTGGTGCTCAGTCTGCTGCGGATCAATGTGGTGGTCTCGCTGGCGCTGGGTGCCATTGCGGGCGGTCTGGTGGGCGGGTTGTCGTTGACAGATACCCTCACCACCTTCAGCGGTGGCCTGGGCGGTGGCGCCGAGATTGCCCTCTCCTACGCCATGCTGGGCGCCTTTGCAGTTGCCATCTCCCGCTCCGGGATCACCGACCTGCTGGCCCGCAAGGTGATCAGCCAGTTGGGCAAGGATGCCAGCTCGACCCGCATCATGTGGGTCAAAACCCTGCTGCTCTCTTCCGTGCTGGCCGTGGCTATCTCGTCCCAGAACCTGATCCCGGTTCACATCGCTTTTATTCCCATCCTGATCCCGCCGCTGCTGCATGTGATGGCGCAGATGCAGATCGACCGTCGTCAGGTGGCCTGTGTCATCACCTTTGGCCTGACAGCTACCTATATGGTGCTGCCGGTCGGCTTTGGTGGCATCTTCCTGAATAACATTCTGGCCAAGAACCTGATCGATAACGGCGTGCCCATCACCACCAGCCAGATCCCGCTGGCGATGGCCATTCCGGTTGCCGGTATGGTACTGGGCCTGCTGATTGCGGTATTCATCAGCTATCGCAAACCGCGCCAGTACGATCTGGCCAAGATCCTGGATGCCGAGCCCGAAGCGGTCGAGCTCAACCTCACCCACATCTGGGTGGCCCTGCTGGCCATTGGCGTAGCGCTGGGGCTGCAACTGATGACCAACAGCATCGTACTGGGTGCGCTAGCCGGTTTTGTCATCTTCACCTGCGGCGGCGTCATCAAGTTTCGCGAAAGCCAGGATGCCTTCACCCAGGGGGTGCGGATGATGTCGCTGATCGGCTTCATCATGATCTCCGCCGCCGGTTTTGCCGCCGTGATGAAGGCGACCCACGGGGTCGACTCTCTGGTTCAGGTGGTCGCCTCCGGCATCGGTCAGCACAAGGGGATCGCCGCCTTCCTGATGCTGCTGGTTGGCCTGCTCATCACCATGGGGATCGGCTCCTCCTTCTCCACCGTGCCCATCATCGCCACCATCTATGTGCCGCTCTGTCTGCAGCTCGGCTTCTCACCGATGGCGATCATCGCCCTGGTCGGTACCGCAGGCGCGCTGGGGGATGCGGGTTCACCTGCATCTGATTCAACTCTGGGCCCCACATCCGGCCTCAACGCCGATGGCCAGCATGACCATATCTGGGACAGCGTGGTGCCCACCTTTATTCACTACAACATCCCGCTGGTGATCTTCGGCTGGATTGCCGCCATGGTGCTCTGATAGCCACTCTGGCATCGAACCATGCTCTGCAAAATACGAAACAAGAAGGCGACCTTATGGTCGCCTTCTTTATAAGCACGTTCACCTAATCACCAGGACATGGTCCCGAGAGGAGAAGCTCTTTAATGGGCGACATGGATTCCCGGATCTGGATGATTGCGCACTGCTTGTTTCGCTCCTTGCTCTTATGGGATCAGTCTCTAGCCACAGATGCCATAACAGCACTCAGCACCCCCAGCGTTGTGCGCCACACCCGTTGCCACATACCACGCCGATTAATTGCTCAGCGATTGGATATCATTTTGAAAAACTGATACTTAACTAGCTACACTAGCGATTATCACCATACAGGGACGTGTAAAAAATGAGCTTGATTGGCTTGGTGCTGGCGTTGATCGCCATCCTTGGCGGCAACATGATCGAGGGGGGGCACCCCAGTGCACTGCTCGATCTGCCCGCATTCCTCATTGTGATCGGTGGCACCATAGGTGCTGCGCTGACCCAGTTCCCTTTCTCCGTCGTCGGCAGCACCATGAAGCGTTTCAAATGGCTGCTCTCCCCCCTCAAGCTCGATATGCATGAACAGGCCCAGTTGCTGGAGACCCTGGCAGGCAACGCCCGCCGTAGCGGCATGCTGGCGCTGGAAGGGATGATCGACGAGATCAAGGATCCTTTCCTGAAGAAAGGGGTGCAGATGATGGTTGATGGTTACGAGAAAACCAAGATACACGAGGTGCTGGAGAACGAGATCGAGTTCGAGCAGGAAGATCTCGAACAGACAGTCAAATTCTACGAAGCCATGGGCGGCTACTGCCCGACCATGGGGATCGTCGGGGCGGTATTTGGCCTGATCCACGCCATGGGTCTGCTGGATGCCCCCGACAAGCTGGGCGGCGCCATCGCGGTGGCCTTTATCGCCACCATCTACGGGGTATCCGCCGCCAACCTGATCTTCTTGCCGTTCGGCAACCGCTACAAAGGCTTTGCCCACCAGATCCGCCACTACAAGGAGATGACCCTGACCGGCATTCTCTGCATCGTGGATGGCGAATCCCAAGCGCGCCTGCAAGTTACCCTCGAACCTTATCTGGGAGGTCACGGTGGCCAAAAAGAAAAAGGCTGAAGCACCGGAGAACCATGAACGCTGGCTGGTCTCCTATGCCGACTTCATGACCCTGCTGTTCGCCCTGTTTGTGGTGCTCTACTCCTTTGCCATGGCCAAGCAGTCCGAAACCCGGGTGCTTATCCAGGGCTTTATCGAGTCTCTGGGTAAAATCGGCCTCATCTCCCCGCCTGCCGGCTCACCCTTGATGCAGGGGGGCACAGGGATTCTCGAGCCGGAATCAAAAACCACGCCGAGCAGCCCGAAAGAGGAGACTGTGCTGGAGAAAGATGCCCCCATGGCGGCATCGGACCCCTTCAACGAGACCATAGGTGCCTCGGAAAAACCGAGCGCCACCGAAGCCTGGCCCCACAAGACCCAGGAGCAGGAGTGGGTGCAGGTGACCAAGCAGAAGCTGGAGCAGCAGCTAAAGGCCCAGATCGAATCGAAGGATCTCGAGGTCGAGCAGCTTGGCAGCCAGCTGGTGATCCGCATCGGCGAGAAGGCGCTATTCCCCTCTGATTCGGCGTTCCTACAGCCCCAGTTCATCCCGCTGGTCAACAAGATCGCAGGCATTTTGGCCAATATCCCGGGGCAGGTAGTGGTCACCGGTCATACCGACAACTCCCAGGCGCCGGTGGAGCTCTATCGCAACAACTGGGAGCTCTCGGTGCTGCGGGCCTCTTCCATCGTGCAGACCATGCTGACCAACCCCCAGCTGGATGCCAGACGAGTCATCGCTCAGGGGGTTGCCGACACTCAACCCCGCTTTGCTAATGACACCCCCGAACATCGCCAGGCGAATCGCCGGGTCGATATCACCCTCTCTCAAGGCAAGGCAGCAGAAGAGTCGCTGCAACTGCTCAAGCCCTGATCACCCCGCTCCCGCTTCGCGCGGGAGCCTCTTTTTAAAAACAAATAACTCAATAATATCAACACCATAAGTTCTTAATGATAATGATTGCTATTTATTGTCAAGTGGTCAGGCCTCTGCAATAATGCCGCCCTTCAGGCTTAAATAAAAACAATTATCATTATGAACAAACTGCTTCAGGCATGGCCGGCACTCCTGTGTGCCTCCGCTGGCGCGGTCGATCTTCCCCCTGTGGAGAAGGCGCGCAGCGACGACACCATCATTGTCACCGGGCAACGGGTACAACAGAAACTCTCGGATGTCTCCGGCTCCATCACCGTCATCACCCAGGAAGAGCTGGACCGTCAGGTCGCCAGCGAGCTGACTCATGTGTTTCGCAAGATCCCCGGTGTCTCGGTCACCGGCTCTGCCGGGCGACCGCAAAACATCAGCGTGCGCGGCATCGGTGGCAACCGTATCCTGCTGATCAAGGATGGGGTGCGCGTCAGTGACGGCTTTGGCGCCGACAACATCAATGACAAGGTGGGTCGCTTCAACTTCGATCTCGATGACATCAAACAGATTGAGGTGGCCAAGGGGGCCGGCTCCTCCCTGCATGGCTCCGATGCCATCGGCGGTACCGTGGTGATGAATACCAAGCAGCCGGAAGATTATCTGCAACAGCAAGATAGCTATCTGGCGGCCAAGACCCTCTACGGTGGCGACAGCAACAAGAAGAAGCTCAGCATGACCGGCGCGGTGCGGGCACTGGAGAGCGAACATCTGTTACGCCTCTCCGGCTGGCGTGGCAACGAAACCGCCAACTTTGAAGAGAACCGCATTCCGGCTGATTTGGATGGCATGAGTGCCTCCACCAGCAGCCGCCTCCCCCTCAATGCCCATCACGCTCTGCGGCTGGAGCTGGACTACTACGAGGATCACGCCAAACGCCAGATGGGGCCAAAAGCGGTGCCCCAACCCGATGGCAGCTGGGACGTGGTCGGTTTTAAGGAAGATGGCGATCAGCGCACCCAGGGCGGCAAGTTCAGCTGGGAAGCCAGCGATCTGGGCATGGTCGAGACCCTCAACTGGAGCCTGTTTGGCAATCAGTCCCGCAACGAAGCCAACCAGCGCCAGTTGCTGCGCAACGATGCCCTGAGCGGTTATCCCAGATATCGCAGCCAGCGCACCCTCTCCACGTTCGAGGAGCTGCGCCTTGGCAGCGAGCTGGAGTTGCAGAGCAAGCTGAGCACCGGCTCGCTGGATCACACCTTCAGCTACGGTGTGGAGCTGGAGCAGGCCAACCACGAGCGGCCGGTCAGCAATATGACCCTGGAAGATGGCATCACCACCCAGGGACAGAAAGCCCCCTTCAGCAAGGCAGAGACCCGCCGCGATGGCATCTGGCTGAGCGATGTGATCGATCTGGGCAGCTGGCAGTTTACCCCGACCCTGCGCTTTGACCGCCAGCGCCTGCGCGCACCGGACAGCAATCTGGCCGAGAACCACAGCGACCACATCTCCCCTAGTGTGGCGGCCAGTTACCGCTTCAACGAAACATGGCGCAGCTGGCTCAGCTATGCCAACGGCTTCCGCGCCCCCGCTTACGATCAGGTTTACGGCAACATTCCTCACTACTTTGCCATGCCGCCGTTCGAGATCATTGCCAACCCCAACCTCAAGGAGGAGACCAGCCACAGCCTGGAGTGGGGAGTGAATGGCCAAAGCGACAACTGGAGCGTCAAACCGGCCGTTTTCTACAACCGCTACTACAACTTCATCGACTGGCGCCAGACCGGTTTTCGCCTCGATGACGGTGTCTTCCTGCGCCAATATCGCAACGTTGCCAAAGCAGAAACCTGGGGCGCCGAGCTGGCCGCCAGCCTCTGGCTGAGCGACGAGTGGGAGCTTTCGACCAATCTGGCCTGGATGGATGGCAAGGATCACCACGGTGAGCCGCTGCGCACCCAGACACCGTTGGAAGGCAACACCACCCTGCGCTGGCAACAGCTCGACTGGGGGGTTGAGCTCAGTGGCAACTATGCCGCCGCCATGACCAAGGTGCCCCAGTGCGCCAATGCGCAGACGGGCTACAACGGTGCCTGCCAGAGCAGCGCAGGCTGGTTCAGCCTGGATCTCACCGGCGACTGGCAGATCACCGAGGCGCTCAAGGTCAATGCCACCATCGGCAACCTGCTCGATACCCGCTATGTCCGCTATCAGGATGTGGCCGGACTCCCGGCTGGCAGCGACACCTCCCTCTACAGCCAGAGCGGCCGCTACCTGTCAGCCAGCCTCAGCTACCGTTTCGTGGGGATGTGATGAAGCATCATGCAATCATGGCGGCCCTGTTGGCCGCCCCGTTGGCGTGGGCGCAAGAGGCCCTGCCACCCCCGATCCCGTCCCAATCGCACCTGATTTCAGGCAATCCCGTACGCCAGGATCCCTACTTCTGGTTGCGGGACGAGAGCCGTAGCAACCCGGCCATACTCGCCCTGCTCAAGCAGCAAAATCGCTGGAGCGAGCAGCAACTCGCCACCCAGCAGCCGCTGGAAGCGACCTTGCGCGCCGAGTTTGCCCGTCATCCGGCGGGGGAATCTGTGCCAGAGAACTGGCTTGTCCGCGGCGATCAGGCATGGCTGCTGCGCCCGGATGGCTCACTCTGGCAACGCCACGGGGGCAAGGTGCAGCAACGGCTTCCCGCCAGAGCGGGCGAGGGCTATTACGAAGCGGGCGGCTGGGCCCTGAGCCCGGATAACCGCACACTGGTCATCGCCGAAGACAGGCGCGGCGATCTCGACTATCAGGTCACCCTGCTCGATCTCCAAAGCGGCAAGGCGCTGGCCAGTTTGGCGCAGCGCAGCGCTGATCTCGCCTGGTCACAAGATGGTCGCACCCTCTACAGCATCGCCAACGAGCGCTACACCCTGCGCCCCTGGCAGCTGCGCGGCTGGCAGGATGGCCAGGAGCAGACTCTCTATGAGGAGCAGGATCCCGCCTGGCTGCTCAGCCTCTATCGCACCACGGATGGCCAGCATCTGGTGTTGCAGGGCAACAACCACGACAGCTCGGAGCAGTACCTGCTCGACTCGGGCAAGCCGCAGCAGGTCAAACCCCGCCAGCGCGGGGTGGAATACTATCTGGACAGCCAGTCTGGCTGGGTGATCAAGAGCAACCGAGAGGGGACGTTTGCCCTCTACTCAGCCAGCACGCCGCTCGGTGAGTGGCAGCGCCTGTGGCCCGCCAAAGAGGAGGATCTCGGCGATCCCGAGAAGTGGCGACTGTTTGATCGCCATCTGGTGGTGCAGTTTCGCCAGCAGGGGGAGGATTGGCTCGCCCTGCTCGATCGCAACGGCCATGAACGCCAGCGCCTGCCGCTGGCCAGTGGCGCCGGTACCGGCTGGCTGCAAGGAGAACATGACCCGGCCAGCGACCGCATTCTGGTGCGCAGTCAGGGCTTGAGTCAGCCCCCCGGCCAGCGCTGGCTGGATTTGACCAGCGGCCACTGGATCAACGACCAGCACACCGCAGGCAATAAAGCATTGCCCTATCAGAGCGAGCGGCGCTGGATCACCTCTGCCGATGGCACCCGGGTACCTGTCTCGCTGGTGTGGCGCAAGGATCTGGCCCCTCGCGCCGTGCTGCTCTACGGCTATGGCGCCTATGGCACGCCGATGCGCCCCTACTACCAGAAAGAGCTGTTAAGCCTGCTGGATCGGGGCTTTGTCTACGCCATCGCCCATGTGCGCGGCGGCGGCATGCTGGGGGAGCAGTGGACCCGCGACGGGCGGGGCATCAACAAGCAGAACGGCATCAGCGACTTTATCGCTGCCGGTAACGCCCTGCGCCACTGGTCGCCCGACTCAGCCCCCCTGCCCCTGTTTGCCATGGGGGGCAGCGCGGGGGGCACGCTGGTTGCTGCGGCCCTCAACCAGCAACCGACACTCTTTAGCGGCGCCGTGTTGCAGGTTCCCTTCGTCGATATGCTCGGCACCATGAGCGATCCAGCCCTCCCCTTGACCCGTCAGGAGTACCAGGAGTGGGGCAACCCGGCCAAGCCCGCAGAGTATCAGGCGATGCGCCGCATCAGCCCCTACGACAACCTGCACCGCGCCCCCTACCCGCCCCTGCTGGTCACTACCGCCCTGCACGACAGCCAGGTGCCCTACTGGGAGCCGGTCAAGTGGCTGGCCCGCCTGCGGGAGCACAGCACGGGCTCCGGCCCCTACCTGCTGCTGACCGAACTGGAGGGAGGCCACCGCGCCGGTGGCGGCGATCGGGCTCGTGAATTTGCCTTCTTGTTGAATCTGGCGGGGATCAACCAATGACCCTGCCGCTGATTGGGAGTACCACTATGAAACCCCTGTTGCCCGCCCTCTTGCTGGGGCTGGCTGGCTTTTCCACTCAGGCCACCGAACTGCGTTTTGTCGAACAGGACGCCCCGGCCGATCCCCGCCTCTGGCTCGAACAGCAGCTCGGCGTCACCCTGAGTGATGCCCCAGCCTATCAGCGCCAAGGCAAGCTGGGCCACTATCTGCATTATCGCCAGCAGCTCAATGGCGCACCGATCGCCGGCCTGATGGCCGCCGTCAGTCTCGATGAGCAGGGTCGCCCGTGGCGCCTTTATCACAATACCCGGCTGATGCAGGCACAGGCGGCTCCATGTGATGAAGCAAGCCGCGCCGGGGTGGATGCCTATACCGCCACGCTGGATGGTACGGTGTGGCAATTCGCCGGCAGTGACGAGGCCCAGCCCTGGTACTGGCAGGATGGCGACACACTGACTGCGGCCTGGCGTCTGCTGGCGGTGGAAAGCCAGCCGGGCAACAGCAAGAGCAGCCACTGGCAACTGTTTGTCACCTGCGATGGCAGCGCCCTGCTGGGGCGCACGCTGCAAGAGGCCAACACCCGTGCCGAAGCGGTCCCGCTGGCAGGGGAAGCGGCCACGGTGCAGGCCCGCATCTTTGCCCTCGACCCACGCACCCAGTTGCAAGATGGCAACCTGCTGTGGCGCCACGATCTGGTGCTGGACAACCGGGCCTATCGCACCGTGCCGCTCACGGTACAAAAGGTGGATGACACCTACCAGCTAAATGGCCCACGCGCCCGGGTCGTGGATGGCACGGCGCCGGAAACTGCCCCCTTTAGCAGCCCTGATGCCGATGGCTTCCAGCTAGATCACCAGCAGCCCGCCTTCCTCGATATCAATGGCTACTACCATCTGGATCTGGCCCAGCGCCATGTGGAATCCCTTGGCTACCCGACGCTGATGGGCGGCCCCCTGGCCATCGATACCGATGCCGGGGAGCAGGACAACTCTCTCTATGACCCCTTCCTGCGCCGGTTGGAAATTGGCCGGATCGGGGTGCCCGATGCGGAAGATCCCATGGTGATCTGGCACGAGTTTGGCCATGCGGTGCAGCACCATATCCTGCCCGACATGGGAGAAGAGGGTGACTGGGGCGCCATCGGCGAGGGCTTTAGCGACTATCTGGCCGCCAGCTGGCGCCAGCGCAGTCCAGAGGCTCGCCAGTTCGAGCCTTTCATGGTCTTCAACTGGGATGCCAGGATCAGCGGCCGGACGCCCCGTCAGCTCGATGATCTGCGGGCGCGCTATCATCCGGGCTTCCTCTATCCGGCTCACCTCACCATCAACGGCAGCAACGGCGACCAGCTGTGGGGCACCCCGCTCTTCACCGCGCTGCGCCAGGCCGTTGAACAATATGGCGAGGTAGCCCGTGACGAGTTCGATACCCTGCTGATTGAATCCCACTTCGGCCTCGGCCCGCAGGTGCGGATGCCCCAGCTGGCGCGGGTCACCGTGGATACCGCCAACCGCCTCTATCCGGATCGCAGTTATGGCAAGCTGCTGGAGCAGGCCTTCCGCCACCACGCCCTGCTGCCCACTCCCATTGCGGCCCGCCTTGCCGATGACAGCTACCTGCTGCCCGGGGAGAAAAAGAGCCTCGCCATCGAATTGACCAACCAGAGCGGCCGCCCCCTGACCGTGGCTGACGCCAGCCTGCTCCCAAGCAAGGGGCTCATGGGTGACGGTCACTGGCAGGGAGAGCTCAACGCCGATGGCACCGCCCGCTGGACCCTGCCGCTGGAAGCGGCGAGCAACCTGACCTGTGGCGAGGCTATCACCTTGCCGCTGCAGTTCCAGCTCACCTTGCCCAGCCCCACCGAGCGCCAGACCCGCCTTGACCTGCAACTGCCGATCGGTGAACCGCTCTGGCAGCGGGCCATCGGCCAGGGTGGCCAGATCAAGGATGCGGTGAGCGATGAACGGCACGGCCTGTCCCGCTTCACTCTCACCCTGCCCGAGAGCAAGGCCCGCATCGACAGCGGATTCGTGGTCGCCCTCGATCTGGAGCACAGCAAGCTGGAGCAGCTGGAGATCTGGCTCACCTCCCCTTACGGCACCCGGATCAGCCTGTGGAACAAGGGTTATGCCAGCCATACCCGGCTCAAGGGGGAGTTTCCCCGTGAACTGGTACCGTTTGAATCGCTGGACAAGCTGCACGGCGAACCGCTCGCTGGCCGCTGGCTGCTGGAGATCAACGACACCAGCGCCGGTGACACCGGTCAGTTGCGCAACTGGCGGGTAGCCGAGCAAGTCGGCGCCCGCTGCGACAAGGATGAAGCCCAGCCCAACACCGGCGTCATCCCCCTTGAACAGGATGAAGGGGGTGGCGGCACGGCTTCCCCCCTGCTGCTGTTGCTGGCCCTCTGGTCCCGCTTCTGGCGCCGGAGCACCCCGCGCCATTGAATCCTGTACCACGGGGGTTACCGCCCCCGTGAACCTGTGACCGAATCAAGGAATGTGAAGTGAAACCATCCGTACTGGTTATTGCAACCCTCTCAGCCCTGCTCAGCGCCTGTGGCGGCGGGGAAGATAACGCACCACTGGCGATCCCGGACTACCGGGTCGATGTCGCCCTGCCGACCGCCGGTACCCTGTGCGCCGATCTGGATCAGAACTGGCAATGTGATCCTGCCGACCCTGCCGTCAGCGGCGAAGGAGCGGTGGCCCTGGTCAGCCGTTCGGCCAACATCGTCAACTCGCCCCTGCTGTTCGTACCGAGGAGCGGAGGCCTGCTGCTGGCGCATCCGGCCGCCAAAGGGGATCCACAACGGCTGCAACCGACCCTGCTCAGCACCCTGTGGCAGAGCCGCATTGCCGAAGGGGTGGCCGCCGATCGCGCACTGACGCAGCTGCTGGCCGATCTCGCGCCGCTGCAACCGGGCGGCGACCGCGTGGCCCTCGCGGGCCTCGGCCAGTTTGATCAGGCGCTGCAGCAGGTGGCGATCAGCTTGCAGCAACAGGCCCGCGCACGACTTGCCACCGCCAAGGAGACTCAGTTGCTCACCACCAGCTATCGCGCCATCAGCCTGATGCTGGCGCAATTGGCTCAGGAGTGGCAGCGCAACGGCCTGTTTGCTGAAGAGACCCAAAGTGAGCTGCTTACCCTGCTGGTGCAACAGCAGCCACGCAACCTGCTGACCGTCACCGGCGTCACCACCTTCAGCGATGGCAACGACCCGCTGCTGGAACAGGAACCCGATGACTATCCGGGACAAGATGCCAGCTGGAATCGCACTCGTCCCCAGCTTGCCTATCGCAAACTCGATGATCGCGGTCAGGCGCTCCCCGACAACGCGCCGAGCTGGCAGTGCGTCAAGGATCTCAATACCGGTCTGGTGTGGGAGGTCAAATCGGACGATCCCTTGAGTCCGGCCTGGAAAAGCAGACCCTTTGCCTATGAGGATGAGCACTTCAAGGCGACCGCAGGCGAACAGCAAGCGGCCTACCAGCATATTCATAAGAGGATCGAACAGCTCACCGCCGAAGGAGATCTGTCGGCCCTCGCCCGGGCACAGGCGCTGACCACCATGCTGACCACCCGCGCGTATCAACAGTGGCTCAATGGCGAGCAGCGCTGCGGCATCAGCCAGTGGCGGCTGCCCACCATGGGTGAGCTGATGTCACTGATGCACTACGGCAGCCTGGCCAAGGACCCGCTGGGTCAACGCATCATCGTGGATACCCGTTACTTCCCGGATATCGCCCCCTCGGAAGATGACACCTACCATGGCTACTACTGGAGCGCCACCAGCAACACCGCCCAGCGCTTCTCCGGTGGCCCCATCAGCAAACGCACAGTCCTGCTCCTGGGAGAAGATGCGGGCACCACCTATCCCGCGCTGGTGCAGCAAGATACCTATATCGAGCTGATGCAGGTACGACTGGTCGCCACTCCCCAATAATCCGAGGAATATCATGAGCCTTTATCGCTTTTCGTTCGCCATGCTGGCACTGCTGGCCCCCCTGGCCCACGGTGCTGCCATTTGTGATGACACCATGGATCGCACCGCCCCCTCTGCCCGTTTTCTTGACCATGGCAACGGCACCGTCACGGATCAACACACCGGCCTCACCTGGATGCGCTGCAAACTGGGGCAGACATGGAGTGGCAGCAGTTGCCTGGGGGAACCGACTGTTTACTACTGGCAGCAGGGGCTGCAAGTGGCAGAGCGGATCCGCAGTGACAGCAGCCATGCTCTCTATCACTTCGGCGGTATTAGCCAGTGGCGCCTGCCCGACATCAAGGAGCTGGCGACCCTGGTCGAGCATGCCTGCTACAAGCCCTCTCTCAATGAAGCCATTTTCCCGCGTGCCATGGCGGGGGGCGGTAAAGAGGTCAATGAGGGCTATGTCTATCTGATGAGCAGCACGGTAACCTCCGCCAATGGTCAGCGGGCGTATCTGGATATCACCTCGGGAGATATCGGTCTTCGCGCCATTGGCGCCTACCCGGATCAGGTCTTGCTGGTCGCCAATAAACCCTGACCGCCCCACGCTCGAAACCGGAACGCGATGACAGGAGAGGCTTGAAAGCCTCTCTTTTTATTGCTCTTGCCGCCCCCCTACCTCACTCGCCATCACGCTCTTCTCCCGCCAGTGCCCCCTGCCCGCGATACCGACCTGATCCTGCTCCGCACGCGACATACGCCTTTCAGGTGATGACGAGGAGCAGCACTCTGCGCTTTCCAGGCCTTTCTCGCCCGCCATAACCAACAAAAAAGTGCGCTTCTTAACAAAATTTAATTACCGGTTAACCGATTAATAATTAACCCGTAAAAATGACATGTAAATCAGTGCGAAAGTGTCATAATGCGTAACATTATTGTTAAGTCGCTTGATTAATTTGGTTAGGAAAAACCTCTATGTTTGCTGATATTTCTGCTCAACATTGGGCTTTTGCCATTTATGTCATCGGTGCCATCACCATCTGTCTGGTGATGATAGGCCTCGCCGCCCTGCTGGGAGGTCGCGCCTACGGCCGCACCAAGAACAAGCCATTTGAATCTGGTGTCGACTCGGTCGGCAGTGCCCGCCTGCGTTTTTCCGCCAAGTTCTATCTGGTCGCCATGTTCTTCGTCATCTTCGACGTCGAGGCGCTCTACCTGTTTGCCTGGTCTGTCTCCGTGCGGGAGAGCGGCTGGGTCGGCTTTATTGAAGCCACCATTTTCATCGGACTGCTGCTTATCGGCCTGATCTACCTCTGGCGCATCGGCGCACTGGACTGGTCACCGCGCAAACCGCAGTTGAACAACAAAAACAGTGATTGAACCACAGACCCTTTCCTTGAGGTTGCACCATGAAGTACACCCTGACCCGGATTGACCCGGATGCACCCGTTGAGCGCTACCCCCAGGAGCAGCGCCAGACCGTCGATGACCCACTGGCGCAAGAAGCGACGCGCGGCATCATGATGGGCCGTCTCGAGGAGGTGCTGCAAGACACAGTCAACTGGGGCCGCAAAAACTCCCTCTGGCCTTACAACTTCGGCATCTCCTGCTGCTACGTGGAGATGTGTACCGCCTTCACCTCCCCCCACGATGTGGCCCGCTTCGGCGCCGAAGTTATCCGCGCTTCGCCCCGTCAGGCCGATTTCATGGTGATTGCAGGGACCCCCTTCATCAAGATGGCGCCAGTCATCCAGCGCCTGTATGAACAGCTGCTCGAACCCAAGTGGGTGATCTCCATGGGGGCCTGTGCCAACTCCGGCGGCATGTATGACATCTATTCAGTGGTGCAGGGGGTGGATAAGTTCCTGCCGGTCGACGTCTACATTCCGGGTTGCCCGCCCCGTCCCGAAGCCTTTTTGCAAGCCCTGATGCTGCTGCAGGACTCCATCGGCAAAGAGCGCCGCCCCCTCTCCTGGGTGGTGGGCGATCAGGGGATCTACCGTCCCCAGATGCAGGCCGAAAAAGAGCGCAAGCGCGGCGAACGGATCAATGTGACCAACCTGCGCACGCCGGATGAGATCTGACCATGAAACTGACTCGTGATTTTCCCAGCAATTACGCCATGGCCCAGTGGCAGCCCAGCGACCACAAGGATGCCAAAGTGATTGGCGAACTGTTTGCCCACTTCGGGGCCGAGCACTTCACCGTGCAGACCACGCGCACCGGCGTGCCGGTGGTCTGGCTCCCCCGCGAACTGCTGCAGGATGTGATGGGCTTTTTGCGCAAGGTGCCCTCCCCGTTTGTGATGCTGTTTGATCTCAGCGCCACCGATGAGCGGCTGCGCAGCCATCGCGACGGTCTGCCCCAGAGCGATTTCACCGTCTTCTATCACCTCATCTCCATCGACCGTAACGCCGATGTGATGTTGAAAGTGGCGCTGGCCGAAAGTGACCTGCATCTGCCCACCATCACCAACCACTTCCCCAATGCCAACTGGTACGAGCGGGAAGTGTGGGATCTGATGGGCATCACCTTCGACGGTCACCCCCATCTGACCCGCATCATGATGCCCAAGAGCTGGCAGGGTCACCCACTGCGCAAGGATTACCCGGCGCGCGCCACCGAATTTGATCCCTTCATGCTCGATGCCGCCAAACAGGACATGGAGCAGGAGAACCTGCTGTTCAAACCGGAAGAGTGGGGACTGGCCCGCGGCAACGAGAACGAGGACTACATGTTCCTCAACCTCGGCCCCAACCATCCCTCTGCCCACGGTGCCTTCCGGTTGGTGTTGCAGCTCGATGGCGAGGAGATCCGCAACTGCGTGCCCGACATCGGCTATCACCATCGCGGTGCCGAGAAGATGGGTGAGCGCCAGTCCTGGCACAGTTACATCCCCTATACCGACCGGGTCGAGTATCTGGGCGGGGTGATGAACAACCTCCCCTATGTGCTGGCGGTCGAGAAGCTGGCCGGCATCAAGGTGCCGCAGCGGGTCGACATGATCCGGGTGATGATGGCGGAGCTGTTCCGCATCCAGAGCCACCTCTTGTTCCTCGGGACCTATATCCAGGACGTGGGGGCCATGACCCCGGTCTTCTTCACCTTCACCGACCGGCAGAAGATCTACACCATCATCGAAGCGATCACCGGTGCCCGCATGCACCCGGCCTGGTTCCGTATCGGCGGTGTGGCCCACGACCTGCCGAAGGGATGGCAGCGGCTGGTGCAGGACAACCTGCTGAGCTGGCTGCCCAAGCGGCTGATGGATTACGAAAAAGCGGCGATGCGCAACAGCATTCTTCGCGGTCGAACCATAGGCGTCTCTGCCTACACCACCGAGCAGGCGTTGTCCTGGGGCACCACGGGGGCCGGATTGCGCGCCACCGGCCTCAACTTCGACATACGCAAGTGGCGCCCCTACTCCGGTTACGATCAGTTCGACTTTGAAGTGCCGGTCGGCAGCAATGGCGATGCCTACGACAGAGCCACCGTGCGGATCGAGGAGATCCGCCAGAGCATGTCGATCATCGAGCAGTGCATGAAGAACATGCCGGAGGGTCCCTTCAAGGCGGATCATCCCCTCACCACACCGCCGCCCAAAGAGCGCACCCTGCAGCACATCGAGACCCTGATCAACCACTTCCTGCAAGTGTCGTGGGGCCCGGTGATGCCCGCTGCCGAGTCGTTCCAGATGATTGAGGCGACCAAGGGGGTCAACAGTTACTACCTGACCAGTGACGGCTCCACCATGAGCTACCGGACCCGGATCCGCACCCCGAGCTTTGCTCACCTGCAGCAGATCCCCTCGGTGATCAAGGGCAGCATGGTGTCGGACCTCATCGTCTATCTGGGCAGTATCGATTTCGTTATGTCGGATGTGGACCGTTAAGTGATCCCGCCTCCCGGCCATGGCCGGGAATCGGGATCGCCGGACGAGCAGTAAAAGGACAAGCCACCAAAGGTCAAGTCATGAGCCAGCAATGTCAGTGTCACAATAATCAGACCCCACAGGGGCAAGGGGCATGCAGCAGCAAACAGGACGACTTCGTTCTGAGCCAGGCTGAACGCGATGCCATCGAACACGAGAAACACCACTACGAAGATCCCCGCGCCGCCAGCATTGAAGCGCTCAAGATCGTGCAGCAGGCCAGAGGCTGGGTTCCCGACGGCGCCATTCATGCCATCGCGGCCGAGCTCGGCATTCCCGCCAGCGACGTGGAGGGGGTCGCCACCTTCTATAGCCAGATCTTCCGCCAGCCGGTAGGGCGCCACATCATCCGCGTCTGCGACAGCATGGTCTGCTACATCAATGGCCATGAAGAGCTGATGGCCGGTCTCAAGGAGGTGATGAACCTCGGCCCCGGTCAAACCACCCCGGATGGCCGCTTCACCCTGCTGCCGGTCTGCTGCCTTGGCAACTGCGACAAGGGGCCAGCCATCATGATCGATGACGACACCTATGGCGGCCTCGATCCGGTGACCTTGCTGAAAACGCTGGAGGCTTACCCATGAGCCTGCCGCAGAACAAGATCCTCGCCTCTCTTGGCACCGCCAACCGCACGGCCCGCACCGCCGAGACCCACCCGCTCACCTGGCGGCTGCGTGACGACGGCCAGCCGGTGTGGCTGGAGGAGTATCAGGCCAAACAGGGGTATGACGCCGCCCGCAAGGCGCTCGGCCAGATGAGCCCGGACGAGATCGTCAGCACCGTCAAGGATGCCGGCCTCAAGGGGCGTGGCGGCGCGGGCTTCCCCACTGGTGTGAAGTGGGGGCTGATGCCCAAAGACGAGAGCATGAGCATCCGTTACCTGCTCTGCAATGCCGACGAGATGGAGCCCAACACCTGGAAAGATCGCCTGCTGATGGAGCAACTGCCCCATCTGCTGATCGAGGGGATGATCATCAGTGCTCGGGCGCTCAAGGCCTATCGCGGCTATATCTTCCTGCGCGGCGAATACGTTGATGCCGCCATCCACCTGCGCCGCGCGGTGGAAGAGGCCAAGGCCGCCGGTCTGCTGGGCAAGAACATTCTGGGCTCCGGTTTTGACTTCGAGCTGTTCGTCCACACCGGCGCCGGCCGCTACATCTGTGGTGAAGAGACGGCGTTGATCAATTCGCTGGAAGGGCGCCGCGCCAACCCGCGTGCCAAACCCCCCTTCCCCGCCGTTTCCGGCGTCTGGGGCAAACCCACCTGTGTCAACAACGTCGAAACCCTCTGCAACGTCCCCGCCATTATCGGCAACGGAGTCGCCTGGTATCACGGGCTGGCGCTGCCGGGCTCGGAAGATCATGGCACCAAGCTGATGGGCTTCTCCGGCAAGGTGAACAACCCTGGGGTCTGGGAGCTGCCGTTTGGCATCACCGCCCGCGAGCTGTTTGAAAATTACGCCGGCGGCATGAGGAGCGGCTATCGCCTGAAAGCGTGGCAACCGGGCGGCGCGGGCACCGGCTTCCTGCTGCCGGAGCACCTCGATGCCCAGATGTATACCGCCGGTATCGGCAAGGTCGGCACCCGGATGGGGACTGGCCTCGCCATGGCGGTGGATGACTCCATCAGCATGGTGAGTCTGCTGCGCAACATGGAGGAGTTCTTCGCCCGCGAGTCGTGTGGCTGGTGCACGCCCTGTCGCGATGGCCTGCCCTGGAGCGTCAAGCTGCTGCGGGCACTGGAACGTGGCGAAGGGCAATCCGGCGATCTGGCGACCCTGGAGCAACTCTGCAGTTTCCTTGGCCCGGGCAAGACCTTCTGCGCCCACGCACCGGGCGCCGTCGAGCCGCTGGCCAGCGCCATCAAATATTTCCGCTCCGAATTCGAGGCCGGGATCAAAGGCTGCGGTGATAACCGCAAGCCGGTCAAAGGGATCCAGCCCAATCTGCTGGGCGAGCGCTGGTAACGACACCACAGATTTCACAAAACAGGTTTCAGGGAAGTTGTATGGCAACCATTTATGTAGACGGCAAAGAGTACGAGGTAGACGGAGCAGATAACCTGCTGCAAGCCTGTCTGTCGCTGGGTCTGGACGTCCCCTATTTCTGCTGGCATCCGGCGCTGGGTAGCGTTGGCGCCTGCCGCCAGTGTGCGGTCAAACAGTATCAGAATGCCGATGACAAACGCGGTCGTCTGGTCATGTCCTGCATGACCCCGGCCACCGATGGCAGCTACATCGCCATCGAGGATGAAGAGGCTAAAGAATTTCGCAAGAGCGTGGTGGAGTGGCTGATGACCAACCACCCCCACGACTGCCCGGTGTGTGAAGAGGGCGGCGCCTGCCACCTGCAGGATATGACGGTGATGACTGGCCACAACAGCCGTCGCTACCGTTTCACCAAACGCACCCACCAGAATCAGGAGCTGGGCCCCTTCATCGGTCACGAGATGAACCGCTGCATCGCCTGCTACCGCTGCGTCCGTTACTACAAGGATTATGCCGGTGGCGAGGATCTCGGGGTCTATGGTGCCCACGACAACGTCTATTTCGGGCGGGTCGAGGATGGCACCCTGGAGAGTGAATTTTCCGGCAACCTGGTGGAGGTCTGCCCCACCGGCGTCTTCACCGACAAGACCCACTCCGAACGTTACAACCGCAAGTGGGACATGCAATTTGCCCCCAGCATCTGCCAGCAATGCTCCGTGGGCTGCAACATCAGTCCGGGCGAGCGTTATGGCGAGCTGCGCCGCATCGAAAACCGCTTCCACGGCAGCGTCAACCACTACTTCCTCTGTGACCGTGGCCGCTTTGGCTATGGCTACGTCAATCTGGCGGACCGCCCGCGCCAACCGCTGCTCAAAGATGGCAACGACCAGCTGACCATCACGGTCGATGGCGCCCTCAACCGCGCCGCCGATGCCCTGCGCACGGCCCGTGGCCTCATCGGCATCGGCTCGCCCCGCGCCTCGCTGGAGAGCAACTTTGCCCTGCGCGAGCTGGTGGGGGCAGACAACTTCTACGCTGGCGTCGAGCAGGCCGAGTGGGCCTGTCAGCTGAAGATGCTGCAGATCCTGCAACAGGGCGGCGTGCCAACCCCGAGCCTGCGGGACATGGAAGAGGCCGACGCCATTCTGCTGCTCGGTGAAGATGTCACCATGAGCGCCGCCCGTATCGCGTTGGCGCTGCGCCAAGCCGTCAAGGGCAAGGCTCGCGAGCTGGCCCGCAAGATGAAGGTGGATCTGTGGCAAGTCGCCGCCGTTCAGACCCTGGGTCAGAACGAGCGCTACCCGCTGCTCATCACCAGCCTCGACACCACCCGTCTGGACGATGTGGCGGCCGACAAGCTGCACGCCCCCTATGCCGATCAGGCGCGCCTTGGCTTTGCCATCGCCAACCTGCTCGACCCAGTAGCACCGGCCGTGGCCGACCTCTGCCCCGAGCTGCAGGCACAAGCGACTCGCTGGGCCGAGCTGCTCGGCAACGCCAAGAAGCCGCTCATCATTGCAGGCTCCAGTGCCCGCGATGTGGCGCTGCTTGAGGCGGCCAGCAACATTGCCCGCGCCCTGAAAGGCCGAGGACTGGAAGCCAGCATCGCGCTGGTTGGCCAGGAGGCCAACTCGCTGGGTCTGGCCATGCTGGGCGCTCAAACCTTGTCAGACAAGCCGCTCGAAGCCGCCCTTGCGCGTATCGAGGCCGAAGAGGGGTTGGCGCTGGTCACCCTGGAGAACGATCTCTACCGCCGCGCGCCGCGCAACCGGGTGGATGCTGCGCTGGCACGGCTGCAATACCTGCTGGTCATCGACCATCAGGCGACCCCGACCGCCAACAAGGCTGATCTGGTGCTGCCAGCGGCCAGTTTTGCCGAAGCCGATGGCACCTTGGTCAATATGGAAGGACGCGCCCAGCGCTTCTTCCAGGTCTATGCGCCCGCCTTCTACAACGCCGATATTCAGGTGCGTGAAGGGTGGCGCTGGCTGGCAGCGCTGCAAGGGGCGATAGAACGCAAGCCGCTGCGCTGGCAGAACTTCGATCAGGTCAACCATGACTGTGCCACCAGCAATCCGCTGCTCGCTACCATGCTGGAAGTGGCGCCCAATGCAGGCTTGCGGATCCGTGGCATGCGACTGGCCCGTGAGCCACATCGTTACAGCGGTCGCACCTCCATGCTGGCGGATCAGAACGTCAGCGAGCCGCGGGTAGCGCAAGATCCCGACTCCCCCTTCAACTTCTCCATGGAAGGGTATGCCGGAGCCCGTCAGCCGCTGCCGCAAGTACCGTTCGCCTGGGCACCGGGCTGGAACTCTCCCTCCGCCTGGAACAAGTTCCAGGATGAAGTGGGTGGCAAACTGCGTGCTGGCGATCCGGGTCGCCGTCTGCTGGAAGCAACAGACCCGCAGGCAGAAGGCAAGGAGCTGCTCGGCTGGTTCACCACCATCCCCGCCCCCTTCAAGGCCGCAGAGGCGCTGCAAGTGGTCAATTATGCCCAGCTGTTTGGCGGCGAGGAGCTCTCCGCTCGCAGCCCGGTCATTCAGGCCCGGATGAACGAACCCGAGCTGGTACTCAATCCCCTTGATGCGCAGCGTCTGGCCCTCCACGGGGGCAGTCAGGTCTCCTTCTCCTGGGGCGGTAGCCACTGGCAACTGCGTCTGCGGCTTAGCGAGCAGCTGAGCGCCGGTCTGGCGGGGCTCCCCCTTGGGGTGAACGGCCTGCCGACGGCCCTGCAACAAGCCTCAATCACTAACCTGCAGGAGGTGATCGCATGAGCGAGTCGCTGATCGATCTGTTGCTGGAGGTGGGCAAGGCACTGATCGTGCTGGTGGGGATCGTGGGGGCTGGCGCCTTTATGAGCTTTATCGAGCGCCGTCTGCTGGCCCTGTGGCAGGATCGCTACGGCCCCAACCGGGTGGGGCCGTTTGGTCTGCTCCAGCTGGCCGCCGACATGATCAAGATGTTCTTCAAGGAGGACTGGATCCCGCCGTTCGCTGATCGGCGGATCTTTATCCTGGCCCCCATCATCGCATTCACCGCCTTTATTCTGGCGTTTGCGGTGGTGCCCATCACCCCCACCTGGGGCGTGGCGGATCTCAATGTGGGGCTGCTCTACATCCTGGCCATCGCAGGGCTGGCTGTCTATGCGGTGCTGTTCGCCGGCTGGTCGAGCAACAATAAATACTCATTGCTTGGCAGCTTGCGCGCCTCGGCTCAGACCCTCTCCTACGAGGTGTTTCTCGGGCTATCCCTGATGGGGATTGTGATCCAGACCGGCAGTTTCAACCTGCGGGATATCGTCGAGGCACAGGCAGACTTGTGGAACGTGGTGCCCCAGATCCTGGGCTTTGTCACCTTCCTGTTTGCCGGTGTCGCCGTCACCCACCGTCACCCGTTCGATCAGCCAGAAGCCGAGCAGGAGCTCGCCGACGGCTATCACATCGAGTATGCGGGGATGAAGTGGGGTCTCTTCTTCGTGGGAGAATATATCGGCATCGTGCTGATCTCCTCGCTCATCGTGACCCTCTTCTTCGGTGGCTGGCACGGCCCCTGGCTGCCCCCCTTCATCTGGTTTGCCCTGAAGACCGCCTGTTTCATGGTGTTCTTCATCCTGCTGCGGGCCTCCCTGCCTCGCCCGCGCTTTGACCAGGTGATGTCGTTTGGCTGGAAAGTCTGCTTGCCGCTGACCCTGATCAATATGCTGGTCACCGCGGCAGTTGTACTGATAAGTACGCAGTGAGGCACTCAATATGAAAATTGTTAGCATTATTCAGGGTGTCGGCACCCAGTTACGCAGTCTGGCCATGGTCTTCTCCCATGCCTGGCGGCCCCGTGAAACCCTCAACTATCCGGAGCAGGCAGTCTATGCGGCCCCCCGCTACCGCGGTCGCATCGTGCTGACCCGCGACCCCGACGGGGACGAGCGTTGCGTAGCCTGCAACCTCTGCGCAGTTGCCTGCCCGGTCGGCTGCATCTCGCTGCAAAAATCCGAGCGGGATGATGGCCGCTGGTATCCGGAGTTCTTTCGCATCAACTTCTCTCGCTGCATCTTCTGCGGCCTGTGTGAAGAGGCTTGCCCCACCACCGCCATCCAGCTGACACCGGATTTCGAGATGGGTGAGTATCGCCGCCAGGATCTGGTGTACGAGAAGGAAGATCTGCTGATCAGCGGGCCCGGCAAATACCCGGACTACAACTTCTATCGCATGAGCGGGATGGCCATCGACGGCAAGCCGAAAGGGGATGCCGAAAACGAAGCCAAGCCCATCGATGTCAAGAGCCTGCTGCCCTGAGGAGTCAATCATGGAACTGGCATTTTATGCCTCGGCCCTGGTGGCCATTTACAGCACGCTGCGGGTGATCAGCACCAGCAATCCCATGCATGCGCTGCTCAATCTCATCATCTCCCTCATCGCCGTGGCCATGATCTTCTTCTGCCTGGGTGCCGCCTTTGCGGGCGCCCTGCAGGTGATCGTCTACGCCGGCGCCATCATGGTGCTGTTCGTGTTCGTGGTGATGATGCTGAACCTGGGGAGTGCCCAGGCGCAGGAGAAAAAGTGGCTCACCCCCATGACCTGGGGGGGCCCAGCCCTGCTCTCGCTGATCCTGCTGGGCTTTCTGGCCCACGGCATTCTCGGGGTGACCGGCGGCCTGATCGGAGTGACCGAGGTGACCGCCAAGCAGGTGGGTGTCGAGCTCTTTGGCCCCTATGTGCTGGCGGTGGAGCTTGCCTCCATCCTGCTGCTGGCTGGTCTGGTAACCGCCTATCACCTGGGTCGGGAAGAGAAGAGCGGTGAAGTGCTCTCCGTCCCCCGCACAGCATCCCGCTCTGCACAAGAAGGAGGTCAGCAATGAATGGAATCCCTATGGAGCACGGCCTCCTGCTGGCCGCGGTGCTCTTCTGCATCGGCTTGTGCGGTCTGCTGATCCGCCGCAACCTGCTCTACATCCTGATGAGTATCGAGATCATGATGAATGCCTCGGCACTGGCGTTTGTGGTGGCGGGTAGCCGCTGGGCCCAGGCTGATGGCCAGATCATGTATATCCTGGTGATTTCTCTGGCGGCAGCGGAGGCCAGTATCGGCCTCGCCCTGTTACTGCTGCTCTATCGTCGTTACCACACCCTGAACGTGGACACTGTGAGCGAGATGCGCGGATGAGCCTCTTATATCTGACTTTTCTATTTCCGCTGCTGGGATGGCTGGTGTTGGCCTTCTCCCTCGGCCGGTTTGGTGAGCGTACCTCGGCGCTGATCGGGGTAGGCTCCATTGGCCTGTCGGCCCTCACTACCCTGTGGGTGGGCATCGACTTTCTGGGCAACCCGCCCGAGGGGGGCGTCTATGTCCAGCGCCTGTGGCAATGGATGGCGGTGGGCAACTTTACCCCAAGCTTCTCGCTGGCACTGGATGGCCTGTCGCTGACCATGCTGGGGGTGGTGACCGGGGTCGGTTTCTTTATCCACCTGTTCGCCTCCTGGTATATGCGCGGGGAAGAGGGTTACTCCCGCTTCTTCACCTACACCAATCTCTTTATCGCCAGCATGCTGTTTCTGGTGCTGGCCGATGACCTGCTGTTTGTCTACCTCGGCTGGGAAGGGGTAGGGCTGTGCAGCTATCTGCTGATCGGCTTCTACTACAAGGATCGCAAGAACGGAGCGGCGGCCCTCAAGGCATTTGTCGTGACCCGGGTGGGTGATGTCTTCCTCGCCATCGGTCTGTTTATCCTCTATCGGGAACTGGGCACCCTCAATATCCACGAGCTGCTGGTTCGTGCCCCGACCCTGTTTGCCGAGGGCTCCCCTGCCCTGTCGCTGGCCTGCCTGATGCTCCTGGGCGGCGCGGTCGGCAAATCAGCCCAGCTGCCGCTGCAAACCTGGCTGGCGGATGCGATGGCAGGCCCGACCCCTGTCTCCGCGCTGATCCACGCCGCCACCATGGTGACCGCCGGTGTCTACCTGATTGCCCGTACCCACGGCCTGTTCTTGCTGGCGCCAGAGATCCTCCATCTGGTCGGGCTGGTTGGCGCCATCACGCTAGTGCTGGCAGGCTTTGCCGCGCTGGTTCAGACCGATATCAAGCGGATCCTCGCCTACTCCACCATGAGCCAGATTGGCTACATGTTTCTGGCACTGGGTGTCGGCGCATGGGAAGGGGCCATCTTCCACCTGATGACCCACGCCTTCTTCAAGGCGCTGCTGTTCCTCTCCGCCGGTGCCGTGATCGTTGCCTGCCACCATGAGCAGAACATCTTCAAGATGGGTGGCCTGCGCAAGAGTTTGCCGCTGGTCTACGCCTGCTTCCTGGTGGGGGGCTCGGCGCTGGCGGCGTTGCCGCTGGTCACTTCCGGTTTCTACAGTAAGGACGCCATCCTGTGGCAAGTAGAAGCCTCTGGCCAAAGCGCGCTGCTGTGGGCCGGTCTGGTAGGGGCATTCCTCACCTCGCTCTATACCTTCCGGCTGATATTTATCGCCTTCCATGGCAAAGAGCAGACCAAAGCCCATGCGGGCCACGGTCTGGCTCACCATCTGCCGCTGCTGGTGCTGCTGGTGCTCTCTACCGGCATTGGGGCTCTTATCACCCCACCACTGGCAGGTGTACTACCTGCAGGCCCGGGGGACCATATCGAAGAGGGTCGCCATGCACTGGAGATCACCTCCGGCATCATCGCCATCGCAGGCATTGTGCTGGCCGCATTTCTGTTCCTTGGTGAGCGCCGGCTGGCCACATCCATTGCCAACAGTGCGCCGGGTCGTCTGCTCAGCACCCTCTGGTTCAACGCCTGGGGCTTTGACTGGCTCTATGACCAGCTGTGGGTCAAACCCTATCTGCTGGCGACCCGTCTGGTCGGGCAGGATCCGCTGGACTGGATGATGGGCCTGCCCGCCTGGTTTGCCCTGCGTGGCAACCAGCTGCTGGCCTGGACCGTGACCGGCAAGTTGCGCTGGTATGCCGCCTCCATGGGGATCGGCGCCGTGCTGGTGCTGGCGCTGTTGCTGCTGGGGTAACGCGATGAACAACCGGACAATCATACAGCCGGGCTGTTTGCTCTCCCTGATGGAACAGGGAGCGCAATCTCATATGAACTTGAACGAGAGCTGATACCGTGACCTTACTCTGGATCTTGCTAATTCCTTTTATCGGCGGCTTGCTCTGCTGGCAGATGGAGCGTCTCGGCGGGCAGTTTGTCCGCTGGGTAGCCCTGCTCTCCATGAGCGCCAGCCTGCTGCTCTCCTGTGCCATCTGGCTAAGTGGTGATTTCTCCCTTGCCACGACCGGCCTCGACAGCGCGGGCGTCTCCGGTGCTGCCTCCGCCTGGGCCGCCGAGTGGCGCCTGCCGTGGATCCCCCGCTTCGGCATCTCTTTGCATCTGGCTGTGGATGGCCTGTCGCTCTTGATGGTGATGCTCACCTGCTTTATCGGGGTACTGGCCATTCTCTGTTCGTGGAAAGAGATCGTGCAGCGCATCGGCTTCTTCCACCTCAACCTGCTCTGGATCCTGGGCGGCGTGCTCGGGGTCTTTATGGCGCTGGACCTGTTCCTCTTCTTCTTTTTCTGGGAGATGATGCTGGTCCCCATGTACTTCCTGATTGCGCTCTGGGGCCACTCGGTCACTGACGGCAAATCACGGATCAACGCCGCGACCAAGTTCTTTATCTACACCCAGGTTTCGGGCCTTATCATGCTGGTGGCCATCATCGGGCTGGTGCTGACCCACCAGCATGCCACCGGTGTCTTCACCTTCAACTATCTGGATCTGCTCAATACCCCGATGAGCAAGGGCGTTCAGTGGCTACTGATGCTGGGATTCTTTATCGCCTTCGCGGTCAAGATGCCGCTGGTGCCGCTGCACGGCTGGCTGCCGGATGCCCACAGTCAGGCGCCGACTGCAGGCTCGGTGGATTTGGCAGGTATTTTGCTCAAAACCGCCGCCTACGGTCTGCTGCGCTTTGCCTTGCCGCTCTTCCCCGAAGCATCCGCCGAGTTTGCTCCCTACGCCATGGTGCTTGGCCTGATCGGGATCGTCTACGGTGCCATCGTGGCCTTTGCCCAGACCGACATCAAACGGCTGGTAGCCTACACCAGCATCTCCCACATGGGCTTTGTGATGATCGCCATCTACTCGGGTAGCGAGCTGGCCCTGCAGGGCGCCGTGGTGCAGATGATCGCCCACGGTCTCTCCGCAGCCGGCCTCTTTATCCTCTGTGGTCAGCTCTACGAGCGGTTGCACACCCGGGATCTGCGCCAGATGGGCGGCCTGTGGGGACGCCTGCGCTATCTGCCCGGCGTGATGCTCTTCTTCTCGGTGGCGTCGCTCGGCATGCCGGGCACCGGCAACTTTGTCGGCGAGTTCCTGATCCTGGTCGGCAGCTTCCAGGTTGCCCCTGTCATCACGGCAGTCGCCACCTTCGGTCTGGTACTGGCCTCGGTCTACTCCCTCATCATGTTGCAGCGCGCCTGCTTTGGCCCCGCCAAGGATGAGAGCATGCTCAAGGGACTGGATCGCCGCGAGCTGACCATGATGATGGTGATCGCGGGCCTGCTGGTTCTGCTTGGCCTCTATCCCCAACCCGTGATTGACACCGCCAGCAGCAGCCTTATCAACGTGCTGCACTGGTATCTGCTGCCGACTGCTGGAGCCCTGCAATGACTTTCTCCGCTTCCCAACTGCTGGCACTGCTTCCCCTGCTGTTGACCACCGGGGCCATGGCGGCCCTGATGCTGGCCATCGCCTGGCGCCGCTGTGTCACCACCGCCTTTACCGTGACCATTGTTGGCCTCAACCTTGCTCTGTTCTCGCTGCCCATCGTGATGGCGCAAGGGGATCAGGGGGTCACCCCGCTGCTGCAAGTGGACAGTTACGCCGTCTTCTACATGGGGCTGGTACTGATCGGCGCCCTGGCCACCTGTACCTTCGGCCAGTCGTGGCTGAAAGCCTATCCGGATAACCGGGAGGAGTTCTTCCTGCTGCTGCTGATCGCCACTGCCGGTGGTCTGGTGCTGGCCTGCTCCCGTCACCTCGCCTCTCTCTTTATCGGGATCGAGATGCTGACCCTGCCAATGTTCGGTCTGGTGGGTTACGCCTACCGCGAGCGCCACTCGCTGGAAGCCGCGGTGAAATACATGGTGCTCTCTGCCGCCGCCACCGCCTTCCTGTTGTTTGGCATGGCGCTGCTCTATGCGCAGGCAGGCAGCCTGAGCTTTGCAGCCCTGGGGCAGACCCTGGCCGAGAGCCCGGCTCACCATCCGCTGCTGATGGGCGGTTTGGGGTTAATGCTGGTCGGCTTGGCCTTTAAACTCTCCCTGGCCCCCTTCCACCTCTGGACCCCGGATGTCTACGAAGGTGCCCCGGCACCGGTCGCCACCTTCCTCGCCACCGTCAGCAAGGTGGCGGTCTTTGCCGTGCTGCTGCGTTTCTATCTGGCGGTACCGGCGGCGAGCGATCCCATGATCCACTGGCTGCTGGCAGCCATGGCGGTCATCTCCATCCTGGTCGGCAACCTGCTGGCCCTGGTGCAGACCAACATCAAGCGGATGCTGGGTTACTCCTCCATCTCCCACTTCGGCTACCTGCTGGCGGTGATCGTGGCGAGCCGATTCGGCCAGATGCCGGTGGAAGCAGCCGGAGTCTACCTGCTGATGTATCTGTTCACCAGCCTGGGTGCCTTTGGGGTGGTGAGCATGATGTCGAGCCCCTATCGCGGCAAGGATGCCGACTCCCTGCACAGCTATCGCGGTCTGTTCTGGAAGCGCCCCTATCTGACTGCCGTACTGACGGTGATGATGTTGTCACTCGCGGGCATCCCGATGACCCTCGGCTTTATCGGCAAGTTCTACCTCATCGGCGTCACCGTCGAGGCGCAGCTCTGGTGGCTCTCCGGTGCCATCGTGCTCGGCAGCGCACTGGGTCTCTACTACTACCTCAAGGTGATGGTGACCCTCTATCTGCGCGAACCGGGTATGCAGCAGCGGGATGCCAGCGCCGACTGGGCACTCTCCTCCGGTGGTGTGGTAGTGCTGCTCTCTGCAGCGCTGGTGGTGTTGCTGGGGCTCTATCCCCAGCCGGTCATCAGTCTGGTACAAGGGTTCCAGCAGGTGGTGTTGCAGTAACCCGGCTCATTTCCCTTCAAAACCGGCCCATGTGGCCGGTTTCTTTTTTATGTGGATTGCCTGCTGGCAGAGACCCTTTTGTGTTGGCATCTCACACCCCGTGCAGCCGTTGGTCTCGTCCGGTATTCATCCAACCCCCTTGCTGATATATTGATGACTGGCAGGAATGGAGTTCCGAGCGATGATGCAGCCTACTTTTCATCAATTTGATGCGCATCCACTGGCCGATGCATTGCTTCCCTATGAGGGGCAACGACTCGATGTGTTGCTAGCCGAGCGGGATGCCGCACGCGTTGCCGATCTGCAGCAGCAGTGTCAGCGCCTCAACATTCAACTCTGCGGCGCCATCTTTCCACGCCTTGTCAGTCGGCACGGTTTCCACGAAAGGGGGGCTTGGCTGTTGCCCCGACCAGCATCCCACAATCCTCTGCTGCTCTCGCTCTCCCCTACAGCCAGTGCCGATACACTGGCCGATATCATCTGCGAGCAGTTGGCGTCCCGACTGGCAGAATGGCCGGACACCGAGAAGGTTCCCACCCTCTTTCTCACCTTTGACGCCATGCTCCCCAATATTGCAACCCTGCTCGAGGGGATCTATCTAAGGCTGGCGGACAGGGTCAACTATGCGGGTGTCAATGCAGGTAGCGGCCAGTTCACAGCCATGCCCTGCCTGTTTGACACCCAGAGATTGCTGGGGCATGGGGTCAGCTGTGCACTGCTCTCACCCCACAGTCCCCCCTTGCTGGAGCACGGCTATCAACTCACTGCCCAGCCCATGCTCGCCACCAGCAGTGAAGGCAACAAGATCTCCTTTATCGACTGGGAGCCGGCTTTTAGCCGCTATCAATCCCTGATCCGGCAGCAGTTCCAGCAAAACCTCACACCAGAGCAGTTCTATCGGTACGGTGTACATTTGCCCTTGGGGTTGCTGCGAGCCAATGGCGATGTGATCGTGCGGATCCCGGTCGCCGTTACCGACGAAGGTGCCCTGCTCTGCGTCGGAGAGGTGCCTGACCACAGTATTCTCACACTGCTGAAAGCCCCGGAAAGCCCCACAGAGCACGCTGTCGAACTGGCCGAAAAGCTCGGCCGGCACGGTACACCCGAGCGCCTCGAGATCTATTACTGCGCCGGCCGTCAGCAGCACTTCGGCGAACAGAGCACCCTGGAGCTGGAGACCCTCTTTAGCCACAGCGGAGCCCACGAGCTGGTCGGGGCCCTCTCTCTTGGCGAGATAGGAAGTGTAAGGCCGGGGGATTACCCGCTCTTTCACAACGGTGCCATCCTCTGTCTCAGCGAGGGTTAGCAATGAATAACGATCACGCCATGGCCATTGTCTGCGATCTCGCCCTCTGCATCGGTCGGGAGGTCACACTCGATGCCCTGCTCACCAAAGTGTTGCAGCGCTTTATGTTTCACTGTGCCACACCGGTTGGTGTGGTATTGCAGCAGCAACGGGAAGGATATGAGCTGCTCAAGGTCATTGGTGATGATCAGCTATCCCGGCACAGTGGCTCGCTGCTCTCCTTGCCTGCCTGGATTGTTGAAGGTGACCAATGTGCGCTGCAAACGACCTTGCCTCTCCCCGGTGGCCGACCGTACCACTTTGCCTATCGGCTCAGGGTTGACGGGGGATATCTCATCTTGCTGCTGGCCCCCCAACCCCAGCAGCACACAGTGCCGGTCTGCCATCTGTTCAGCCCGGTGCTCGGTAATCTGGCGCGCGCCATCCAGTTGTGCAAGGACAGCGAACAGCTCGCCAGGCGCCAGCAGGCCGAGCTGGTCGACATGCAGCGCCTCAACGAATCCCTGCTCAAGGCCATTCCCATCCCGGTGTTCTACAAGGATGTCGAAGGGCGCTTTCTCAGCTGCAACCCGGCCTTTACCCAGGTCACCGGGATCAGCAAGGCCGAGCTGCAGGGGAAGCGGGTGGACGAAATCCTGCCCCCGGAGATGGCGGATGAATATACCCAAAGGGACATGGAGGTGCTGCGCAGCAGGCAGCCGCAATATTTTGAACACACGCTGTTTGATCGCAGCGGCCACCGTTACCAGGTGCTCAACTTCAAGGATCTCTTCTATGACCATCAGGGCGAGGTGGCCGGAATCATAGGGGCACTGGTCGACATCACCCATATCAAGGAGAGCGAGCAGCGCCAGCGCACCCTGCTGTTTCAGACCATCGCGGCCCTCTCCTCCGCGATTGCCCACAAAGATCCGGTCACGGCAGGACACGAACGGCGCGTGCATGATCTCGCGCTGGCTATAGGTCAACAGCTGCAACTGCCGCAAGAGCAGTTGGATGGATTGGGTCTTGCGGCCATGGTGCATAACATCGGCCTGCTGCAGATCCCGGCGGAGATCCTCACACGCCCGCGGGAACTGAGGCCGGTTGAGTTCGAACTGATCAAACAGCATCCGGACACTGGCCACGAGATCCTGCAACAGATTGACTTCCCCTGGCCCATCACCACCATAGTGATGCAGCACCATGAAAATCTCGATGGTAGCGGCTACCCACAAGGGCTACAGGGGGATGCGATCTCGCTGGAGGCGAGGATTATACGGGTCGCCGACTCCCTGGCCGCCATGACGGCCCACCGTCCGTTCCGGCGTGCCCTCTCTCTCACCGATGCGTTCGCCGAGCTGACGCGCTATGCCGGTGTGCATTACGACGAACAGGTGGTCGATGCCTGTTTCGCCGTCTGGCAAGCGGGCTACCGCTTTACTACCACCTGACTCTGGTTGCACCAAGATGATGTTAAAAGATCTACCGCCATCCATTCAGCCACCGGGCGTCAGCTCTCACCCCACCGCAGCCCTGCTCCATCAGGTGATGGAACAGCTGCCCTATCGCGTCCTGTTGAAAGATACCCGTTCACACTTCATCGCCTGCAACCGACTGCTGGCCGACGATCTGGCCCTCACCCCGGCCGAACTGGTTGGCAAGTGCGATGCCGATTTTTTCCCGGCCGAGCTGGCCCAACGCTACCGGGATGACGATCTCCAGGTCATGGCCAGCGGCACAACCCGGCATCACGAAGAACCCTATCTGAAAGGGGGTGAAGACCGCTGGCTCAGTACCACCAAGTTTCCCCTGTACGATGAGCTGGGCAAGGTGATCGGTGTCGCTGTCTTTTTCGAAGATATCACCGACCAGAAACAGCAGCAGGAGCGTCTCCAGCAATATACCTGGACGCTGGAAGCAATAACCCGCGCCCACCATGCCATGCTCAAGCAGGGGGATGAACAGACACTACTGCAGGAGATCTGTGATGCCATCACTTTCGATGGCCGTTTTCCCCTGGTGACCGTACTGCAGACCGCTGATCAGAACAGAGTACAGATCCTGGCGCAGGCAGGTCAGGCCGTCTGGTTTGCCAGCGATAACTGGCTCACCCGGGACGCAGCCCTGATCAGTGCAATCAGTTCAGGCGAGATGCGCAACGAAGCACTTGGCACCGAACTGGTCCACCACTCCGCCACCTTGAGGGGACGGCTGCTGCTGCCATTGCAGTGGCAAGCCACTGTGCCAGGCGGACTGCTTATTCACAGCACGCAGGCCAGAGCCTTCACCGATGAGGAGGTGCATCTCTTCAACGGACTGGCCGACTACCTGACCTATGGCCTGCAGGCACGTCGAACCCAGCAGGCCTATCTTGCCGCCCAGCGTGAAAAAGCCATGCATGCCCGCCAACTGGAGCTGGCCCTAGAGGATGCGCTGGGAGCCATCGCTGCCGTGCTGGAACAACGCGATCCCTACACCGCCGGACACCAGAAGCATGTCGCTACCCTGGCGCTGGCCATCGGCCGAGAACTGGGGTTGGGTGATAAACCGCTACGCGGTCTCTATCTGGGCGCCATGGTGCACGATATCGGCAAAATCCAGGTCCCTGTCGAGATCCTCACCAAACCGGGCAAACTGACCCCCCAGGAGTTCAATCTGGTCAAGGAGCATCCGACAGCGGGTTATCTGGTGCTCAAGGATATCGCCCTGCCCTGGCCCATAGCCCGGATGATCCACCAGCACCACGAGTATCTCGACGGTTCCGGCTATCCATCAGGGTTAAAAGGCGAGCAGATCCTGCTGGAAGCGCGCATTCTCACGGTCGCCGATATAGTGGAGTCCATGTCATCGGATCGTCCCTACCGTGCTGCCCTGGGGATTGCGCAGGCCCGAACCCATATCATGGCCATGCGGGGAGTCCAGCTGGATGAAGCCGTGGTCGATGCCTGTCTGCGTATTCTGGATCGGGGAGAGTTTACCCCTCATGAACTTGGCCACGGCCAAACCTGATCGACAGAGCCCATATTGAAAAACCGGCCAAATTTGGCCGGTTTCTGTTTTTATGCGCTGGCGCAGTCGCGATTAACCCAGACGAACCCGGGCGTTGCGGAACATCCGCATCCAGGCGCCGTCCTCGCCCCAGTTGTCGGGGTGCCAGGAGTTGGCCACGGTGCGGAACACCCGCTCCGGGTGCGGCATCATGATGGTGGCGCGTCCATCGGTGGTGGTCACGGCGGTGATACCATCCGGCGAGCCATTCGGGTTGGCCGGGTACTGCTCGGTCACGCTACCACGGTTGTCGACAAAACGCAGCCCTACCAGACCGCTCTGCTGCAGTGCGCTCAGGTGAGCGGCATCGCGCACCTCGACACGCCCTTCCCCGTGGGAAACGGCAATCGGCATCACCGAGCCTGCCATGCCGGCGAAGAAGGCGGACGGGGACTCCTGCACTTCCACCAGGCTGAAGCGCGCCTCGAAGCGCTCGGAGCGGTTGCGCACAAAGCGCGGCCAGAGATCGGCACCCGGGATGAGATCCCGCAGGTTGGACATCATCTGGCAACCGTTGCACACGCCCAGCGACAAGGTATCGCCGCGTTCGAAGAAGCGCTGGAACTGCTCGCGGGCGTTGTCGTTGAACAGGATGGACTTGGCCCAGCCTTCGCCCGCCCCCAGCACGTCACCGTAGGAGAAGCCGCCACAGGCCACCAGGGTCTGGAACTCCTCCAGCTTGATGCGACCGGAAAGAATGTCGCTCATATGGACATCGACCGCCGCGAAACCGGCACGATCGAACGCCGCCGCCATCTCCACATGGGAGTTGACACCCTGCTCGCGCAGCACGGCCAGACGGGGGGAGACCCCACGGGCAATGTAAGGTGCGGCCACATCTTCGGCCGGGTTGAAGCTGAGCTTGGCCTGCAAGCCCGGATCGGTGGCGTCCTGACGGGCCGCGTGCTCCTGATCTGCGCACTCGGGGTTGTCGCGCAGGCGCTGCATCTGCCAGCTGGTCTCGCCCCAGATGGTGCGAAGGGCGGTGCGGCTGGCGCGATAGACCTCCTGACCGCTCCGCTGCAGGGTGATGAGATCCCCTTCGCGCACGGTACCGAGCACATGGGAGCAAGCCGCCAGGCCGTGACCGGCCAGCAGGGTCATCACAGTCTCTTTGTCTTCACGACGCACCTGGATGACGGCGCCCAGCTCTTCATTGAACAGCGCCGGCAGCAGCTCGCCACCGATGCGATCGAGCTGGATGTCGAGGCCGCAGTGACCGGCAAACGCCATCTCGGTCAGGGTGACGAACAGGCCGCCGTCGGAGCGGTCGTGATAGGCGATCAGTTTGCGATCAGCCACCAGCGCCTGAATGGCGTTGAAGAAGCCTTTGAGCTGAACCGGGTTGTCGAGATCCGGCGCCTTGTCACCCAGCTGGCGATAGACCTGCGCCAGCGCCGAGGCGCCGAGGCGCTGTTTGCCGTTGCCAAGGTCGATGAGGATAAGGTCGGTTTCACCGAGATCGGTACGCAGCTGCGGCGTGACTGTGTTGCGCACATCTTCGACCCGGGCAAAGGCGGAGATGAGCAGGGAGAGCGGCGAGGTGACGCTGTGCTCCTTGCCATCCTGCTGCCAGCGGGTCTTCATGGACATGGAGTCCTTGCCCACCGGAATGGTGATGCCAAGGGCCGGGCAGAGCTCCTCGCCCACCGCTTTGACCGCCTCATAGAGACCGGCATCTTCACCCGGGTGACCGGCAGCGGCCATCCAGTTGGCGGAGAGCTTGACCCGCTTCAGCGACCCGATGTGGGCCGGTGCCAGGTTGGTGAGCGCTTCCGCCACCGCCATGCGAGCGGAGGCGGCGTGGGAGAGCAGCGCCACCGGGGTACGCTCGCCCATGGACATGGCTTCGCCGTGATAGCTGTCGTAGGTGGCAGCGGTGACGGCGCAATCGGCCACCGGGATCTGCCAGGGGCCAACCATCTGGTCGCGGTTGACCAGACCGGTCACACTGCGATCGCCGATGGTGATGAGGAAGGACTTCTCCGCTACGGTCGGCAGACGCAGTACCCGTTCGGCCGCCTCGCCGAGGGTGATGCCATCGAGTTGGAGCGCTTTGCCTTGTGCAGGCAGGGTCACCACATCGCGATGCATCTTGGGGGTCTTGCCCAGCAGCACGTCCAGCGGTAGGTCGATGGGGTGGTTGTCAAAGTGCTCATCCGAGAGAGTGAGATGCTTCTCTTCGGTGGCGGTACCGATGACGGCATAGGGGGCGCGCTCGCGCTCGCACAGCGCCTTGAACAGCGGCAGCTTCTCCTTGGCCACCGCCAGCACGTAACGCTCCTGGGATTCATTGCACCAGATCTCGAGCGGGCTCATGCCCGGCTCGTCGTTCGGGATGGCGCGCAGATCGAATCGACCGCCGCGATCGCCATCGCTCACCAGCTCCGGCATGGCGTTGGAGAGGCCACCCGCCCCCACATCGTGGATAAAGACGATAGGGTTATCGTCCCCCAGTTGCCAGCAGCGGTCGATCACCTCCTGACAGCGGCGCTCCATCTCGGGGTTATCGCGCTGCACCGAGGCAAAATCGAGATCTTCGGCCGACTGGCCGGAGGCCATGGAGGAAGCCGCACCGCCGCCCAGACCGATGTTCATCGCCGGGCCACCCAGTACGATCAGCGCAGCACCGACCGGGATCTCCCCTTTCTGGACGTGTTCGGTGCGGATGTTGCCGATACCGCCCGCCAGCATGATGGGTTTGTGGTAGCCACGCACCTCGACGCCATTGTGGCTCGGCACCTCCTCTTCGAAGGTACGGAAGTAACCCAGAATAGCCGGACGGCCGAACTCGTTGTTGAAGGCGGCGCCGCCGAGCGGCCCCTCTTGCATGATGTCAAACGCGCTGACGATGCGGCTCGGCTTGCCGAAATCCTGCTCCCAGGGCTGCTCGAAGCCAGGGATGCGCAGGTTGGAGACGGAGAAACCGACCAGACCCGCCTTGGGCTTGGCACCGCGACCGGTGGCACCCTCGTCGCGGATTTCGCCGCCGGAGCCGGTGGCTGCGCCCGGGAACGGGGAGATGGCGGTCGGGTGGTTGTGGGTCTCCACCTTCATCAGAATGTCGACCTGTTCCTGATGATACTGGTACTCGCCGTTGGCCGGGCTCGGGAAGAAGCGGCCCCCCTGGCTCCCTTCCATCACGGCAGCGTTGTCTTTATAGGCAGAGAGGACATGATCCGGCGTCTGCTCGAAGGTGTTCTTGATCATCTTGAACAGCGACTTGGGCTGCTGCTCGCCATCAATGGTCCAGTCGGCATTGAAGATCTTGTGACGGCAGTGCTCGGAGTTCGCCTGGGCGAACATATAGAGCTCGATGTCGTTGGGGTTGCGACCCAGCTTGGTGAAGTTCTCCACCAGATAGTCGATTTCGTCGTCGGCCAGCGCCAGACCGAGCGCCACGTTGGCTTCGGCCAGGGCTGCTCGACCACCTCCCAGCACATCCACCTGGGTGAAGGGGCGCGGCTCGTGGTGAGCAAACAGGGCGGCAGCTTCGCTCATCTTGGCAAACACCACTTCCATCATCCGATCATGGAGCACGGCGGCAATGGTGCTGCGCTGGGCGGCACTCAGCTCACCCTGCCCCTTGATGGTCAGGTAATAGGCAATACCACGCTCCAGCCGCTTGACCTGTTTCAGGCCGCAGTTGTGGGCGATGTCGGTTGCTTTGGAAGACCAGGGGGAGATAGTGCCGGGGCGGGGGGTAACAAGAAACAGCTGACCGCTGGGGGTGTGTTCGGGGATGGTCGGGCCGTAGCGCAAGAGCTGGCCCAAGGTCGCTCGCTCGGGGGGAGAGAGGGGGCTTGTCAGCTCGGCAAAGTGCACATACTCGGCATAGACATCCTCTATCTCTACTCCGCTCTCTACTCCACTCTCGTTTCTCATCTGTGCGAAGCGTTGCAGCAGTTTTTGGACACGAAAATCAGACAGTGCTGGGGCACCACGCAAGATATCCATATGACCTTTCTCACCAAGTTTTAAAGTGGGGGGGAATTGAGACGCGCGTATTATAGGGATCTGGCTCACAGCGGACAAACGTTTTTCTCACTTCGAGCAGTGTGACTCTGCGCACACTCTCTGGTATAAAGGTGCCTCTTTTTTGACAAATGCCGATTTTTTCAACAAAGGTACTCACCTACTTGCGCTGCATTTTTCGACTGTTTATCGGGCTGTTGTTGACGCTGACGCTGGTTGGCTGCGACTTCTATACCCCCTCCAGCCAGCTGGAGCAGATCCGCCAGCGAGGCGAGATCCGGGTTGGCACCATCTATGGTCCCACCTCTTATTACCAGCGTGACGACCTCGCCCAGGGGTTCGATTACGAGCTGGCACAAAATTATGCCGACTGGCTGGGGGTGACACTCACCATCATCCCGGTCAACACCACTGACGAACTGGTTACACTGCTGAAAAAGGGCAAAGTCGATCTGGCGGCAGCCGCCATCATGGTCACACCGGAACGTCGCGAGCTGTTTCGCTTCGGCCCAGGCTTCTACCAGGTCTCTCCCAAACTGGTCTACCGTAACGGCAAGCCCAAGCCGGCCTCATTGAACGACATAAAAGGCAAGCTGATGGTGGCAGCCGGCTCCACCGGGGAAGACCTGCTCAAAGAGATGAGCAAAGAGAATCCCAAACTGACGTGGAGCACCAGCCATAACGCCGATGTTGAGGAGCTGCTCAAGCAGGTGGTGGATGGCAAGATTGACTACACGGTGGTGCAGGATACCGTACTGGCACGCAGTCAGCGCTACTACCCCGAGCTCACCGAAGGGCTGACCCTGGCCCAGAAGCAGACTGTTGCCTGGGCCATGAGCAAGCTGCCCGATGACAGCCTCTACGCCAGCGTCATCGACTTTTTCGGTCAGCGATTTATGGATGGTGCCATCGCAAAGCTGGACGAGAAGTACTTCGGCCACGTGCAGAACTTCGACTTTGTCGATACCCGTACCTTCCTCAAGCGCGCCAAGAGTCTGCTGCCCAAGTACCAGCCGCTGTTCCAGACCCATGCCAAGAATATCGACTGGCGTCTGCTGGCCGCCATCAGCTATCAGGAGTCCCACTGGGACCCGCAGGCCCGCTCCTACACCGGCGTGCGCGGCATGATGATGCTGACCGAGCCCACTGCCAAGGCGATGGGGGTCAACAACCGGCTTCATCCGGAAGAGAGCATTAAGGGTGGCTCCCTCTATCTGCAACAGATGATGGAGAAGGTGCCGGATTCGGTGCCCGATGACGAGAAGGTGTGGTTTGCCCTCACCGCCTACAACATCGGTTACGGCCACATGATGGATGCCCGCCGCCTGACCAAGGATCTGGGAAAGAACCCCGACGCCTGGAGCGACGTCAAGGATGTGCTGCCTCTGCTGCAGCAAGCACGCTGGCATCGCAAGGTGCGCTACGGTTATGCCCGCGGCAGCGAAGCGCGCAACTATGTCAACAACGTGCGTCAGTACTACCAGAGCCTGCTCTGGCTCGATAACGAGCAACAGAAGGCCCACCAGCGGGAGAGTCTCGACAACGACAGCGAGCCGGAGATCGCCGAGCGCCCGACTATCATCGCCGAAGTGGTCAATCAGATCACCATGCGCTAACCAGCCATTATTCGGCTGTCTTCACACAAACTTCTCTGTTACCATCGATTCACATCGGAGCCTATCCGAAATCGCATTGTTTTCATTATGTTGAGAGATTAAATAACAGCAATTTCGGATGGGCTCCATCAATGACCCAAGGCCGGGACGGCCACCTGAGTTGGGAGGAGACCAAGATGCAAAAACGTAGAAAAATCAGTCTGGTCAGAAAAGCGAAGTGCAGCTGGAGCCCCAGACGCAAACTCAAGCTTAATGACATCAAGCGCAACCTGTGGCGCAGAAATCGATCCTATACCCTGCTTATTGCAGAGCTCACAGCATAAACCCGGCATTCGCCGGGTTTTTTTATCTTCTTTCTCACCTGATTATCGTCTTACACCAGCGCCGCCTTGAACTGTACCGTCCGCTTGGAGATCAGCGAGTTGCAGTGGTTGCAGAAGTAATCCACCGCGCCGCACGCCTTGAGACGCTCCAGCTCCTGTTGGCAGGTGGGGCAAATGGCAGTAACCCGAACAGGGGCCTGGCACTGGCCACAGGTTTGCTCCTTGCTGCGGGTATCCAGTTCAGCCTGGCATGATGGACAAAGCAGGGCTTCCATAATCAACTCCTCGAAAGTGGATCTGCCATGGTCTTGTTCCATGGCAGATCCCCCTCCCCTTATTCCTCACCTTAACATGGCGGGGATAACAAAGCGGCTGCCGGTGAGGGCAGCCGCAAGGGCTTATTTCTTCTTCATCTTCAGCAGGCGTTTGCGCTGACGTTCCTGACTCAGGGTCATGGTGTTCTTCTTGCCTTCAAACGGGTTGACCGACTCCTGGAACTCGACCCGGATCGGCGAGCCCATGATCTTGAGGGACTTGCGGAAGTAGTTGATCAGATACCGCTTGTAGGAGTCCGGCAAGTCGTTCAGCTGGTTGCCGTGGATCACAATGCGCGGCGGGTTGTAGCCACCAGCGTGAGCATACTTGAGCTTGACGCGGCGACCGTTGACCATCGGCGGCTGGTGATCTTCCTGCGCCATCAGCATGATGCGGGTCAGCATGGCCGTGCTGGTACGACGGGTGGCGGACTGGTAAGCCTCCTGAATAGATTCAAACAGGTGGCCGACGCCGCTGCCGTGCAGGGCGGAGATGAAGTGGACGCGAGCGAAGTCGATGAAGCCCAAGCGACGATCCAGCTCGTTCTTCACATCCTCTTTCACCTTCTGATCCAGACCATCCCACTTGTTCACCACCAGCACCACGGAGCGACCGGCGTGGAGCACATAGCCAAGGATGCTCAAGTCCTGATCGGTGATGGTCTCCTGGGCGTCGATCACCAGCAGGCAGACGTTGGCATCTTCGATGGCTTTCAGGGTCTTGATAACGGAGAACTTCTCCACCGTCTCGTGCACCTTGCCACGACGACGTACACCGGCGGTGTCGATGACCACATACTTCTGCTCGTCACGCTCCATCGGAATGTAAACGGAGTCACGGGTGGTGCCGGGCATGTCATAGACGATGACCCGATCTTCACCCAGCATGCGGTTGGTCAGGGTAGATTTACCGACGTTGGGACGACCGACGATGGCGAACTTGATAGGCAGGTCGGCGAACGGGGTCTCCTTGGTGTCCTCTTTGGTATCGAGTTCACCGGCAGCCACCATGCGCAGCAGGGCTTCTTCGTCGAAGTCCTCCTCTTCCTCATCCTGCGCATCTTCATCGGTAGCGGAGTCGACCAGGGTCTCCAGATGGGGAGCCAGGGCCAGTTCCAGCAGGCTCAGCACGCCACGACCGTGGGCGGCCGCGATCTGGTAAACCTCGCCCAGCGCCAGACCGTAGAACTCGGAGACCGCGGAATCACCGTCGATACCATCGGTCTTGTTGGCCACCAGAAATACCTTCTTGTGGGCCTTGCGCAGGTGCTCGGCGATGGCTTGATCCGCCGCGGTCAGGCCTGCACGGGCATCCACCATGAACAGCACGACGTCCGCTTCTTCGATGGCCAGCAGAGATTGCTCGGCCATCTTCAGCTCGATCCCCTCTTCGGTGCCATCGATACCGCCGGTATCGACCACGATAAATTCCAGCTCGCCCAACTTCGCCTGACCGTATTTACGGTCCCGGGTCAGACCGGGAAAATCGGCAACCAGGGCATCCCGAGTACGGGTCAAGCGGTTAAACAGGGTGGATTTCCCCACGTTGGGGCGGCCCACCAGGGCTACTACAGGAGTCATAAAAGCCTCATTCTCAAGACGACAAAGGCTCCGGGTCCGAAGACCAGGAGCCGGATATTCACATTATCGGACGATCAAGGACGCTTGAGGGCGTACAACTTGCCGTCACGGCTCTGCACATACAGGGTCTCGCCATCCACCAGCGGGGCGGCGTAGAGACCACTGCTATCGAGCTGCTGCATCGCCTTAATGGTACCGTCGGTACGATCAAGCCAATACAGGTATCCTTCCACATCACCCACCACCACATAGTCACCGAAGATGACAGGTGCAGTGACGGTACGATTTTCCAGCTGGGTGTTGGACCACAGCTCCAGACCGTTGCGACGGTCGATGGCAAACAGGTGGCTGCGGCTGTCGGTCAGCACGATGGCATTGCCGGTCATCGCCAGATCGCGATAGCCGGAATACTTGCGCTTCCACACTTCATCGCCGGTCATCAGTTTGCGCGCCATCAGCTGACCGTTGTAGGCGATGGCATAGAGCTCATCACCGGCAATCAGCGGGCTGGCATCGACGTCAACCATGCGGTCCAGCTCGGTGGCACCGCGCGGATCAGCCACCTTGGACTGGCGCACCGGCTGGCCGTTGCTCAGCAGGGCGATGCCCACCTTGCCATCGGCACGACCGTAAATCACGGCGCCGTTGGTGATCACCGGTGCACCGGCACTGCGCAGGGTCAGCGGCGGCTGCTCTTCGGAGAGCGACCACTGCATCTTGCCTTCGTCGGTATCGAGCGCAATCAAGCGACCGGAGGTGGTCAACACCACCACGCGGCCATCTTCCACCGCAGGGCTTGCCACCACTTCGCCGGGCACATTGGTCTGCCACAGCACTTCGCCATTCTCTTCGTTCAGGGCGTAAACCACCCCGTTCTCGGAGCCGAGGAACAGCTTGCCGTAACGGGAGACCAGGCCACCGGAGAGACGAGCGCTGCGCTTGTCGGCGTTGACCGGCAGGTCGGCCAGATCGACAGTCCAGAGGCGATCGCCACTGGCACGGTCAAAGGCGCTGACATCGCCGTCGCGGGCCGCCGCATAGATGCGATCCTCTTCCACCACCGGCTTGAGCTGGGAGTAGAAGTCACCGATGCCATCACCCACAGTGGATGACCATGCGGTGTCGGCAGTGAAGGCAGATTCAACCTTGGGCAGCGGCGCCATCGGGTTGAGATCCTCTTCGGAACTGAACAGGGAGCAACCCTGCAGAGCGAAGGAGACCGCAGCCCCCAGCGCCACCATCTTGAATAGATTACGCATCCGGTGCCTCACCAGTCGCAACGGCCGGCAGGGCCAGATCGTCCATTTTCAGCTTGAGCTCGGCGCTACCCTGCAGGCCGCCGGCATCCGCCGCCGCCTGATAGGCATCACGAGCCTCTTCGGTCTTGCCCTGCTTTTGCAGCACATCACCACGGGCTTCGGCTACCTGCGCCTTGAAGGCCTCATTCTGGATGGTCGCCAGCTTGGCCAGTGCTTCATCTGCCTTGCCCTGATCATTCAGCACACGGGCCAGACGCAGCGCCGCGATGGGACGAATGCTCTCGTCACCCGTGGTCGCCACCAGCTCCAGCTGCTCGGCAGCCAGATCCAGCTTGCCCGCCTTGACGGCAGCGGCAGCCAGTTGCAACGCGGCCAGTTCACCGTAGGAGTCACCCTTGTTGGCGGTGACAAACTGCTGTGCCTGCTCGAAACCGGCGGCATCGCCCTTGGCCAGCTGCTCAATCACCTGGTTGTAAGAGTGGGAGGAGGCCTCCATGGTCTCTTGCTGGTGCTGGTTGTAATAGCGCCAGCCGAACAGACCGACCAGACCGATCACGGTACCGGCAATCACCGAGGTTCCGTTCTCTTTCCACCACTCCTTGATAACCTCAACCTGTTGTTCTTCGGTGGTATAGACTTCCACAGCTTACTCTCCTTTGGCTGCCAGCAGGGCAATGGCGGCGTCAACCTTGACGGTCTGTTGCTCGGCCTGACCACGCAGATATTTGATAGTGATCTCCCCGTTTTGCACCTCGGTTTCACCAAGGATCAGGGCGATTGCCGCGCCGCTCTTGTCGGCACGTTTGAGTTGTTTCTTGAAGTTGCCACCACCGCAGTGGCTCATCAGGCGCAGGTCCGGCAGAGCATCACGCAGACGCTCGGCCAGCTGGAAGCCAGCCTGCTCGGTCCCCTCGCCCACCATCGCCAGATAGACATCCACCGCCGGGCGGATATCGGCGTTGAGCTCGAGGGTTTCCAGCATCAGCACCAGACGCTCCATGCCCATGGCAAAGCCCACGGCCGGGGTCGGTTGACCGCCCAGCTGCTCCACCAGACCATCGTAGCGGCCACCGGCACAGACGGTACCCTGGGCACCCAGACTGCTGGTGACCCACTCGAACACGGTCAGGTTGTAGTAGTCAAGACCACGTACCAGACGCTCGTTCACTTCGTATTTGATACCGGCAGACTCGAGCAGGCGCTTGAGCCCCTCGAAGTGGGCCAGGCTCTCTTCGCCCAGATGGTCGAACAGACGCGGGGCCCCCGCCAGAATGGCCTGTACCTTTTCATCCTTGGAGTCGAGCACCCGCAGCGGGTTGCTGTACATGCGGCGCTGGCTCTCTTCGTCCAGCTGATCCTTGTACTGCTCCAGATAGGCCACCAGCGCATCGCGGTAAGCGGCACGCTCGGCGCTCTGGCCCAGGGTGTTGAGCTGCAGGGTGACATGCTCGCTGATGCCAAACAGACGCCACAGGCGGTGGGTCAGCATGATCAGCTCGGCGTCAATGTCCGGCCCGTTGATGCCAAACAGCTCGACACCGAACTGATGGAACTGGCGGTAACGGCCCTTCTGGGGACGCTCGTGACGGAACATGGGGCCCATGTACCACATCCGGCGTTCCTGGTTATAGAGCAGACCGTGCTCGATACCGGCACGGACGCAGCTGGCGGTCCCTTCCGGACGCAGGCTCAAGCTGTCGCCGTTACGGTCTTCAAAGGTGTACATCTCTTTTTCGACCACGTCGGTCACTTCACCGATGGCGCGCTTGAACAGATGAGTCTGCTCGACAATCGGCATGCGCACTTCGCTGTAGCCATAGCTGGCAACGACCTGGCGCAGGATCTGTTCAACCTTCTGCCATACCGGGCTCTGCTCCGGCAGGCAATCATTCATACCGCGAATAGCTTGGATCTGTTTTGCCACGTTGATACTCGAGAAAAAGAGGTAAAATTTGGCCGCATTATAGGGATTTTCCCCCCCAAGGTAAAATCAGGGAATCCGGATGCGGGATTTAAAATCAGTCACCTGGAAAAAGGGCCACCCAATGTGGCCCTGTTTCGCTCACTCCTTGTCCATCGGGATCCGGTTAGCGGGATCCAGCATGGCGGCGCGGGCGCGAATGCGGCGCTCCAGAGTTGGAATGAGATCCTTGTTGTCGAGCCGATCGACCCGCTGGCCCCCTTCATAGAAGGCACTCTTGTTGGCGGCACCGGCCAGACCAAGGTCGGAGACCAGCGCTTCGCCCGGGCCATTCACCACACAGCCGATGATGGAAACATCCATCGGGGTGATGATGTCTTCGAGCCGCTCTTCCAGTGCATTGACGGTAGCGATCACATCGAACTCCTGCCGTGAGCAGGATGGGCAAGCGATAAAGTTGATGCCACGGGAGCGAATACGGAGGGATTTGAGGATATCGAAACCGACCTTCACCTCCTCCACAGGATCCGCCGCCAGCGAGATACGCAGGGTATCGCCGATGCCGTCGGTAAGCAGCATACCCAGACCGATGGCAGACTTCACCGCACCGGCACGGAAACCGCCCGCTTCGGTGATGCCAAGGTGCAGCGGCTGTTCAATCTGCTTGGCCAGCAGGCGATAGGCACCGACTGCCAGGAACACATCGGAAGCCTTGACGCTCACCTTGAAATCCTGGAAATCGAGGCGATCGAGATAGTCCACGTGACGCATGGCGGACTCTACCAGCGCCTCTGGGGTCGGCTCGCCGTACTTCTCCTGGATATCTTTCTCCAGCGACCCGCCATTGACCCCGATACGGATCGGGATATTGAGGTCGCGCGCGCAATCGACCACCGAGCGCACCCGCTGCTCATTGCCGATGTTGCCCGGGTTGATACGCAAGCAGTCGGCACCGTACTCGGCCACTTTCAGGGCGATGCGATAGTCGAAGTGGATATCGGCAACGATGGGGATGCGGGTCTGCTGCTTGATCAGCCGGAAGGCTTCCGCCGCTTCCATGGTGGGCACGGAGACACGGACGATATCGGCGCCGACCCGCTCGATCCGCTGGATCTGCTCGATGGTGGCGGCGACATCTGTGGTCTTGGTGTTGGTCATGGTCTGCACGGTAATGGGGGCATCGCCCCCAACCGGTACATTACCAACCATGATCTGTCTGGATTTACGACGAATGATGGGTGATTCGTGAGAAGACATGGGAAACAGATTACTCCTGCGGCAGTGAGAAGCGGGCTGTACGACCGTTGTTGTAACGGCTCATATCAAACGACTGCCCTTTGTAGTCAAGCTTGACGGCCATGGGCGCGCCAATGATGAACTTCAGGGGCTCGGCGCCTTCCAGCACCAGCTCGTCGTTGGCCTTCTTCAGACCACTGAACAGGGTCTTGCCGTTGGCATCCTTCACATCCAGCCAGCAATCGGCGGTGAAGCTCATCTTCAGTTGCGGCGCAGTCGCCGGATCAACGACAGCCTCTTCAGATTCGGTGACATTGGCGCCAGATACCGCTGCATCGGTCGCAGTGCCGACAGCCGCGCTGACATCGCTCGGGGCAACAGCCGCAGAAGCAGGCGCCAGGGTAGCAGTCGCATCGGAGACCACCGCAGGGGCAGCCACGTCCGTGGCGGCCGGTGCGATGGCAGCGCCTTCCACCGGAGCGGTGTTGATCGCATCGGGCGGCGTGATGGCAGGTTCAGCCGGAGTCGAACCGGTTGCACTCATCTCGGTGGCAGCCAGCGCTTCATCACCGGCGGAGCGACGGGAAGTACTCTGCCACCACCAGGCGACCGAGAGCGCAATCAACACCAGGATCACCAGCCAGGTCACCACCTTGAGCCGACTGTCGTTGGCTTGCTGACGAGAGCGACGGGAGAAGCTCTGCATGTCGATATTGTCGGGAGGAGTCAGACCCAGCTTGTCGTAAGCGGCCAGAATGGTCTCGTCGGGGATCCCGACTAGCTTGGCATAGGTACGCAGATAGCCCCGAATAAAGGTATGGGAGGTGTGCTTGTCGTAGGTATCCGATTCGATAGCGGCGATCAGGGTCAGACGAAGGTGAATGCGGGACGCAACCTGTTCTCGTGTCCAGCCAAGCTGTTCACGGGCGTTGCGCAGCAATTGGCCTGGGCCTACTGCCTGGGAGTCGTCTTGGAAATCGTGTTGCTGTTCAATAGTCATTGGCTAAATAACGCTTGGCTTGTTGCGAAGTGGGATATTGCCTTACCAGCTCAGTCCCGAATTGGTGAAGTAATGCCGGCTTGTCCATCGCCTGCGCCAGCCGAAGTCTCAACCAGAGACTCTCCTCATTCTCGTCTGACACATCGGCAAAACGGGCGAGGTAGGACTGCACATCAGGCAGCTTGCCATCTTTCATGGAAAGCTCGGCCAAGTCCAGCAATAACCTTGGATTGCCCGGATTATACCCCAAGGCCAGGAGATAGTACTCGGTTGCTTTATCATTTCTGCGATTTTGCAGGGCACAAAGTGCCGCATTTTCATAGGTATCGGCAATCTTCACATAGCCTGGTTGAATAACAGCTTGGTTGAATGCCTTGTCTGCCTCATCATAACGGCCACGATCACAGAGGAAGGCGCCATAGTTGTTCATTGCGTCAGCATTGGACGGATCCATGGCAAGGGCGTTCTTGTAATGCTCTTCAGCCGCCTTGAAATCCCCCACCCTCTGGTAGAAGTAGGCAAAACCGATCTGCACCTGAGGATTGGAGGGGTCATACTGGAGGGCGCGATCAAGATTGAACTTGGCCTGCTCGGCATTGCCCTGACGCAGGTACTGGATACCCAGGTCGAGGCGGGTTTGGGCAGCCGCCTTGAGGTCAGGACCCACTTCACGCTGGGTCGAGTTCTGGCCAGCGTAAGTGGTCTCGGTCACACAGCCTGGCAGCGCGCAGAGCGCTGCCACTACGATCAATGTACGTGTATCCATTCCCTGTCTATACAATGGCTTAGCATTTAAACCATTTTGACGGAAATCCCATCCTGTTGCATCCGATTTTTGATAGTTCGCTTGGTACGGTCAATCACGTCACCCACCAGCTGACCACAGGCGGCATCGATGTCATCACCACGGGTCTTGCGGACAATCACGGTGAAACCGTACTCCATCAGCACCTTGGAGAAGCGATCGATACGGCTGTTGCTCGGCTTGCCGTAAGGGTTGCCCGGGAAGGGGTTGAACGGGATCAGGTTGATCTTGCTCGGAGTGTCCTTGAGCACCTTGGCCAGCTCGTGAGCATGCTGCATATCGTCATTGATATGATCGAGCAGCACATACTCGACGGTCACCCGACCACCGTTGGCATTGGATTTGGCCAGGTAACGACGGACACCGGCGAGGAACTCCTCGATGTTGTACTTGTCGTTGATCGGCATGATCTCTGAACGCAACTTGTCGTTCGGAGCGTGCAGGGAGATAGCCAGCGCCACGTCGATCTGGTCACCCAGCTTGTCCAGCGCAGGTACCACGCCAGAGGTGGAGATGGTCACCCGGCGCTTGGAGATGCCAAAGCCGTAGTCATCCATCATCAGACGCATGGCAGGCACCACGTTGGCGAGGTTGAGCAGCGGCTCGCCCATCCCCATCATCACCACGTTGGTGATGGGACGCTTGCCACCGACCACGCGGGCCGCACGCCACACCTGACCGATGATCTCGGAGACTTTCAGATTGCGGTTGAAGCCTTGTTGAGCCGTGGAGCAGAACTTGCACTCCAGCGCACAGCCAACTTGAGAGGAGACGCAGAGGGTCGCGCGGTCATCTTCCGGGATGTAGACGGTCTCTACCTCCTGATCGCCCACCTGCAGAGCCCACTTGATGGTGCCATCGGCAGAGCGCTGCTCGCGGCTGATCTCGGGCGCCTTGATCTCGGCGATCGCCTTGAGGCGCTCTTTGAGCACCTTGTTGACGTTGGTCATCTGATCGAAATCATCACACCCAAAGTGATAGATCCACTTCATGACCTGATCTGCCCGGAATGGCTTCTCGCCCAGTTCGACGAAAAAGGCACGCATGGCATCCCGATCAAGATCCAGCAGGTTGATTTTTGTTTCGCTCATCAATGGCCTCAGTTCAAACACTTCATCAATTATTGGCTGACGACGTCAGGGGGCGGCATTGTACAAATAATGGGTCTGGCTTTCCACCTGGAGAATAGAGGGATATTGCGTAAACGGCGAAAACAACAAAGGGAGCCGAGGCTCCCTTTGGTCATCATCAACAAAAATCAGCCGCGCGGGCAAATCTCGTTGTCAGAGAAGAAGTAGGCAATTTCGCGAGCAGCGGATGCAGGTGCATCGGAGCCATGCACTGCGTTGCGATCGATGCTCTCGGCATAACAGGCACGCAAGGTACCAGCCAGCGCCTCTTTCGGGTTGGTAGCGCCCATGATCTCGCGATTACGACGGATGGCGTCTTCCCCTTCCAGCACCTGCACCATGACAGGGCCAGAGGTCATGAAGCTGACCAGATTGTCATAAAAAGGCTTGCCCTGATGCTCGGCATAGAAACCGGCAGCCTGTTCACTGCTCATGTGCAGCATTTTGGATGCCACCACTTTCAAGCCTGCGCTTTCGAAACGGCTATAGATGGCACCGATCAGGTTCTTGCTGACAGCATCCGGTTTAACGATAGAGAAGGTACGTTCGATGGCCATTGATATCTTTCCTTAACTACAGAGTTTTATTGTTAGAATCCATGTTCGCTGGCGATTATACGTAAACAAAAACCGGAAAAACACACAAACAAGCAACTTTTTATTAAACATCACTCCCTTGCAATCAACATCCACACTCATCTTGACCGAGCAGAGCCGGAAAATATGTGCGCTTGCGCACGATAGTTACCTTAAGCCGCCAAAACCCCATCTTTTGTTCACAATTCGAACAGCATGAAAAAGGCACCCGAAGGTGCCTTGTCTCGCCTATTTGGCTTCCGCCAGCAGGGCCCGCGCTATGGTGCGCATCCCCAGGGTATTGGCCCCCGGCGCCCAGAGGGCATCGCCGTTGTCACTGAAGCAAGCGGCCAGATCGATATGCAACCAGCCCATCCCTTCGTTGGCAACGAAACGGGAGAGGAAACCCGCCGCGTTGGAGGCGCCACCCGGCCCGCCCCCCTTCACCGGACGGCTGTTGGCCGTGTCGGCGTAATGGGAAGGGCACTGCTGGCGGTGCCAGGGCTCCAGCGGCAGCGGCCAGGCAGGCTCATGCTCGGCATCGGCATAGGTCATGGCCCGGCTTACCAGCCCTTTATCGAGGCCAAACAGTGCATTGTAGCGCCCACCCAGCGCCATCACAGCAGCGCCGGTCAGGGTCGCGGCATCGATGATCAGCGGTGCGCCGGACTCGCTCGCCAGTTGCAGGCCGTCGGCCAGCACCAGCCGCCCCTCGGCATCGGTATTCACAATCTCGACCGTGGTGCCGTTCTTGTAGGTGAGGATGTCGCCCAGCTTGTAGGCGTGGCCGGAGACCAGGTTCTCGGCGCAGCAGAGGATCAGCTTCACCCGCTTGTCGAGCCCGCGCAGCATAGCCAGCGCCAGCGCACCGGTGACAATCGCCGCGCCTCCCATGTCGCACTTCATGGTGAGCATCCCCTCGGAGCTCTTCATGGAGTAGCCGCCGGAGTCAAAGGTGATCCCCTTGCCCACCAGCGCTGCCGCTACCGGCGCCTTGGGGTCACGCCCCGGGTTGAAGTCGAGCTCCAGCAATATCGGTTCGCGCGCACTGCCGCGGCCCACCTGATAGAGGCCGACCCAGCCCGCCTGTTGCAGCGCTTCGCCTTTCAAAATGCGATGACTCACCTTGTCCGGCGCCAGCTCGGTAATAAAGGAGGCCGCTTCCACCGCCAGCTCCAGCGGGCCCAACTGCTCCGGGGTGGCATTGGTCATCTCGCGTACCCAGCGGCCGCAGAGCCAACGCGCTTCCAGCTCCTCTCTGTCCTCTTCCGAGGACATGGCCCACTGCAGTTGCACCTCCGCCTTGGGGGTTTGCAGCCCTTGGGCAAAAGCCCACTGCTGTTCACGCTCCCAATGACCAGCCAGGGTCACTTTCTGGATCCCCTGCTGGCAGAGGCGACGGGCCGCCTGCTGGATATCGAGCAGCGGATTGGCCGTCACCAGATGGATCACCATGCCGTCGGCGCGGTGAGAGAGCAGCGCCCCCTCCCCCCACTCGGCCGGTGCAAATTCACGACTTAACCAGACATTCATGCGGTCACCTCCTGCAGCCAGCGTGCGATGGTGCGCAGACCGTGGCCCTTGGCGCCGGTTGCCCAGAGATCATTGCCCGATTTCTGATAGGAGGCTGCCAGATCCAGGTGCACCCAGCCCTTGCCCTCATCGCGCACGAAGCGGGAGAGAAACGCAGCAGCCGTGGTGGCACCGGCCGTGCCTTCTGCCGAGGCGACGTTGCCCAGATCGGCAAAGGCCGAGGTGAGCTGGCTGGCATGCCAGGGCTCCAGCGGCAGCGCCCACGCCTGCTCGTTTTCCACCTTGGCGGCGGCCAGCGCACGCTGCTGTTCGGTCTCATCGAGGGCAAACACCGCATTGTAGTCGCGCCCCAGCGCCATCTTGGCGGCGCCGGTCAGGGTGGCTGCGTCAAGGATATAAGCCGCACCGCTGTCGGAGGCCGCCATCAGACCATCGGCCAGCACCAGACGACCTTCCGCATCGGTGTTCTGGATCTCGACCGAAATCCCATTCTTGTAAGTGAGGATGTCGCCCAGCTTGAAGGCGTGGCCAGAGACCAGGTTCTCGGCGCAGCAGAGAATGAGCTTCACCCGCTGGTTCAGACCGCGGCTGATAGCCAGCGCCAGCGCACCGGTCACCATGGCAGCGCCGCCCATGTCGGACTTCATCGGCAGCATGTTGTCAGAGGACTTCATGGAGTAGCCGCCAGAATCAAAAGTGATCCCCTTGCCCACCAGCGCCGCCACCACCGGCGCATTGCGATCACTGGTCGGGTTGTAGTCGAGCTCCAGCAGCACCGGCTCGCGCTCGCTGCCACGGCCAACCGACCAGATCCCGATATGGCCGGACTCGCGCAGCGCTTCACCGGCGGTGATGCGGGCAGTGACCTGATCCCCAGCGATACCACGAATGAGCAACAGGGCCGATTCCGCCAGACTCATGGGGTAGATCTCTTCCGGACAGCCATTGGTGATGTCACGTACCCAGCGAGCCGCCTTGAGCAGCGCATCCAGTTCACGGGCTTCCGCGTCGCTCTGCTGGCCGAAATCCAGTTCACGCGATCCCTTGGCGGCGTAGAACCCCTGGGCGAACGCGTAGCGACGCTCCAGATCCCACCCCTCACCGGCCAGCATCACCCGCTTGATCCCGCTCGATTCGAGGCGACGGGCGGCGCGCTGAACGGTGCGCAGAACATCCTTCTCCTGACCGGCGGCACCAAGATGGATCAGTGCATCGTCGCCATTGAAACTGAGCTGGGCGCCCTCGCCCCAATAAGCGGCCGCAGCCTGGGTGGATAACGCTACCTTCATCATGTCAGCCATCGTGTTTGCTTCCTTTTTACTGGCACTATGTATAAGCACTCTTTATGGGAAAGAGCTTATTGGCAAAGAGAGAATAACGAATACAAAAAAGGCCGTGCCCCCGAGGGTCACGGCCTTCCACCATATCACTGAAGCACCACAGGATGCTGCACGTGCAATTCACTCATGTGTAATTAATGGCGTTCAGAGGCAAGGTTCAGGGTGTACTTGGGCAGTTCCACGACCAGATCCTCGTCCGCCAGTTTTGCCTGGCAGCTGAGGCGCGATTCCGGCTCCAGCCCCCACGCCTTGTCCAGCATGTCGTCTTCCAGCTCGTCGCTTGGCTCGAGCGAGTCAAAGCCCTCGCGCACCACGCAGTGGCAGGTAGTGCAGGCACAGGATTTCTCGCAGGCATGCTCGATTTCGATACCGTTGCGCAGCGCCACATCCAGAATGGTCTCGCCGCTTTGCCCCTCGAGGGCGGCGCCATCCGGACAGAGTACGGGATGAGGAAGAATGATCAGTTTTGGCATATTACACCTTGTTGACGTTTTGTCCGGTCAGCACCTTGCGGATGGAGGCGTCCATCCGGCGGGCTGCAAACTCGCCACTGACAGCATCGGCTGCCTCAATGGCTTCTTTGATTTGATGGGTTGCGCCGCTGTTGCGCATGGTCAGCAGATGGGCGATGGCGGCATCAATCTCGGCACGCTCGACAGCATTGAGCAGGGCATCGCCATCGGCGGCCAGAGCCGCATTGAGACTCTCGACCACCCGGTCGGCTTCAACCTGCTGCTCGGCCAGCATGCGGGCATCCATATCCTGCTGGGCGTTCTCGATGGAGGCACTCAGCATGTTGAGGATATCCTGCTCCGCCAGCCCGTAAGAGGGCTTGACCTGGATCTCGGCCTGCACGCCGGAGGATTTCTCCATGGCGCTGACCGAGAGCAGACCATCCGCATCCACCTGGAAGGTGACGCGAATATGGGCGGCGCCGGCTGCCATCGGCGGAATACCGGTCAGGGTAAAGCGGGCCAGGGAGCGGCAATCGGCCACCAACTCGCGTTCACCCTGTACCACGTGAATGGCCATGGCGGTCTGACCATCCTTGAAGGTGGTGAACTCCTGGGCGCGGGCAACCGGAATGGTCGTGTTGCGCGGGATCACCTTCTCGGCGAGGCCACCCATGGTCTCCAGACCCAGCGACAAGGGGATAACGTCTAGAAGCAGCATCTCGGCATCGGGCTTGTTGCCCACCAGAATATCGGCCTGGATGGCGGCGCCAATGGCGACCACCTTGTCCGGATCGATGCTGGTCAGCGGCGCACGCTGGAAGAAATCGCCCACCAGTTCACGCACCAGCGGCACTCGGGTGGAACCACCGACCATCACCACTTCCAGCACTTCCACCTGCTCGAGACCCGCATCGCGCAGGGCGCGGCGACAAGCCAGCAAGGTCCGTTTCACCAGCGGGGTGATGAGCTCATCAAACTGGCTGCGGCTCACTGATCCCTGCCAGCCCGCAAAGGTGCACGCCACCTGCTCGGCATCGGTCAGACCGTGTTTGACGGCAGCGGCCACATCCAGCAGCTCGCGCTGCAGATGGGCATCCAGCTCGCCGGAGAGGCCCGCTTGCTCCTTGATCCAGTCCGCCAGCAGGTGATCGAAGTCATCGCCGCCAAGGGCAGAATCGCCGCCGGTCGCCATCACTTCAAACACACCGCGATGCAGACGCAGGATGGAGATATCGAAGGTCCCCCCCCCAAGATCGTAAACCGCGATCACCCCTTCCTGACCGGAGTCAAGGCCATAGGCAATCGCGGCCGCGGTCGGCTCGTTGAGCAGCCGCAGCACGTGCAGACCGGCCAGACGGGCCGCATCCTTGGTGCCCTGACGCTGGGCATCATCGAAATAGGCGGGCACGGTAATGACCACGCCATCGAGATCGCCCCCGAGTGTCTGGGCGCCACGCTCGGCCAGCTTTTTGAGAATTTCGGCCGAGACCTGTACCGGATTGACCAGCCCCTGACGGGTTTGCAGTTGCGGCATGCCATTGTCGGCAGCGATGAACTGGTAGGGCTGCTGGCGGGTATCGATATCGGCCAGCGCCTTGCCCATCATCCGTTTGACCGAGACGATGGTGTTGTGAGGATCGAGTGCCGCTTCGCGCTTGGCATCAATTCCGACCCGAATGGTGTCGCTTTGATAGTGCACCACTGACGGAAGCAGGTCGCGCCCTTGCTCATCGCAAAGGGTATCGGCGTGACCACTGCGAACCGCAGCGACGAGAGAGTTGGTGGTGCCGAGATCGATGCCGACGGCACGTTTGTGCTGATGAGGAACAGCGCTCTGGCCGGGTTCGGCGATTTGCAGTAATGCCATGGGTAATGAAACTTCCAGCGTTAAAGGATCAAGACTCGAGAAGCGAGTCTTCGAATCGTTCCAGCTCTTCGAGGAGCTTGTCGACAAACTTGAGTTTGCGAACGCAATCAGCGGCAACGAGATCTCTGCCGGCGGCAAGAGACTCGGTCAGCTGCTGCATCAACATCTGGTGATCATGCCTGATCTCGCTGCGAAAATCCTTGATGGCGCGCTCAGGGTCGGCGTCATCTTTCAGCTCGGCCAGACGCTCGCGCCACTCCAGCTGCTGCATCAGAAACGCGGTATCTTGCAGAGTCTGCTGTTCACCACGGATATCGGTGCCACGCAGGGAGAGCAGATATTCGGCACGGCGCAGCGGCACCTTGAGGGTGGTGAATGCTTCGTTGATCTGGGCGGCACGTTGCACCGCAGCCAGCTGCTCCCGTTCGGGGGCGGTGGCAAAACGATCAGGATGGAATTGGGTTTGCAGCTGGCGGTAGGTATCAGCCAACTGACGGGTATCGAGCTCGAAGCCTTCAACCAGCCCAAACAGCTCGAAATGATTCATGCAAACCTCTTGGAAACGTTCGCCACTACCTCACTCGCCCCTGGCAAATGAGATGTGGTTGAACGGGTCATGGACAACCCGCTCAACCACAGACGAAGGATCATTGACGTCAAACATCTCAGACACTGAAGCTTTCGCCGCAACCACACTCGCCTTTGGCGTTGGGATTGTTGAACTGGAAGCCCTCGTTGAGGCCCTCCTTGACGAAATCCAGCTCGGTGCCATCCAGATGGATCAGGCTCTTGGCATCAACAATAATCTTGACGCCCTGCTGCTCGAACACCTGATCCTCATCGGTCAGTTCATCAACGAACTCAAGCACGTAGGCAAGACCGGAGCAGCCGGTGGTTTTGACGCCGAGGCGCAGGCCAATGCCCTTGCCCCGGTTAGCCAGAAAAGAGGAAACCCGTGCCGCGGCGGCATCTGTCATGGTAATAGCCATACTGCTCTCCGGCGCTTAGAGACCTTTCTTCTGCTTGTAATCGGCGATGGCGGCCTTGATAGCGTCCTCAGCCAGAATGGAGCAGTGGATCTTCACCGGTGGCAGGGCCAGCTCTTCAGCGATATCTGTGTTCTTGATGCCAGCCGCTTCGTCCAGGGTCTTGCCCTTGACCCATTCGGTCACCAGGGAGCTGGAGGCGATGGCAGAACCGCAACCGTAGGTCTTGAACTTGGCATCTTCGATGATGCCTTCGTCGCTGATCTTCAGTTGCAGCTTCATCACGTCACCACAGGCGGGCGCACCGACCATGCCGGTTGCAACGCTGGGATCATTCTTGTCGAAACCACCGACGTTGCGAGGATTCTCGTAGTGGTCGATTACTTTTTCACTGTAAGCCATATCTCACTCCTGCTAATTCTGTTGCTCACTGACCCGGTGGATCAGTGATGAGCCCATTCGACCGTGTTCAGATCGACGCCGTCTTTGTACATCTCCCACAGTGGGGACATCTCGCGCAGACGACCGATGGAGTCACGAATAAGCTTGACCGCGTAGTCAATCTCTTCCTCGGTGGTGAAGCGACCCATACTGAAACGGATGGAGCTGTGTGCCAGCTCGTCGTTCAGACCCAGTGCGCGCAGCACATAGGAGGGTTCCAGGCTGGCGGAGGTACAGGCCGAACCGGAAGAGACCGCCAAATCTTTCAGCGCCATGATGAGGGATTCCCCTTCCACATAGGCAAAGCTGACGTTGAGGTTGCCCGGAACACGTTGCTCCAGATCGCCATTGATGTAGACGGCTTCAATATCCTTGATGCCATTCCACAGACGCTGGCGCAGAGCCAAGATGCGCTCGCCTTCACTCACCATCTCTTCTTTGGCGATGCGGAAAGCTTCGCCCATCCCGACGATCTGGTGGGTCGGCAGAGTACCGGAACGCATGCCGCGCTCGTGGCCGCCACCGTGCATCTGGGCTTCCAGACGAACGCGGGGTTTGCGGCGAACAAACAGTGCACCGATCCCTTTCGGACCATACACCTTGTGCGCAGAGACGGAGAGCAGGTCCACTTTCAGTGCTTCCACATCTACCGGGATCTTGCCCACACTCTGAACGGCATCCACGTGCAGCAGGATCTTGCGGGAACGGCACAACTCGCCGATGGCGGCAATGTTCTGAACCACGCCGATTTCGTTGTTCACATGCATGATGCTGACCAGGATGGTGTCATCACGCATGGCATTCTCGATCATCTCGATAGTGAACAGGCCGTTGGGCATCGGCTCAAGATAGGTCACCTCGAACCCTTCACGCTCCAGCTGGCGACAGGTATCGAGCACCGCCTTGTGTTCGGTCTTGGAGGTGATGATGTGCTTGCCCTTGCTGGCATAGAAGTGGGCAACACCCTTGATGGCCAGGTTATTGGATTCGGTCGCACCGGAAGTGAAGACGATCTCGCGGGGATCGGCACCGATCAGATCTGCCACTTGATTACGGGCCAGATCCACCGCCTCCTCGGCTTGCCAGCCAAAGCGGTGAGAACGGGAAGCCGGATTGCCGAACAGGCCATCCATGGTGAGACACTGCATCATTTTTTCTGCGACACGCGGGTCCACCGGACAGGTTGCCGAATAATCAAGGTAAATAGGCAGTTTCATGTTTTTCTCCGTCACAGTCCGGGTCATACAGAGTCCCGCTGTGGAAAGCACGTTTATAGTTGGACTTTCAAGCTCACATCGCCGTGTTCTGCCCGATCAACCAGGGACAACACGGTCTTCATTTGTTCATCTTGCTTGCCGGCAATGCGGCGCACATCGGCCTGGCGTACCAGCTCGGCCAAGGTGATATCCCCGAGGAAGCTGGAGATCCTCTCACTCAGGTCGCGCCACAGGGAGTGAGTCAGGCACTGGGTACCGCCGTGGCAACCGCCCTTGCCGAGACACTTGGTGGCATCGACCGACTCATCGACCGCGGTGATCACCTGACCAACCGAAATCTCGCCTGGGGCCAACCCGAGGCGATAACCACCACCCGGGCCACGCACGCTGCTCACCAGACCATGTTTGCGCAGGCGGGCAAAGAGCTGCTCGAGATAGGACAACGAGATGCCCTGGCGCTCGGAAATATCGGCAAGGGGGACGGGCCCCTGCTCTGCATGCAGCGCCACGTCGAGCATGGCGGTTACAGCGTAACGTCCTTTTGAAGTCAGTCTCATGTGCCTTACCGTCTTGCGAAGCAATTTAATGAGGCACATGGTCACATACCCGACCAAATCAGTCAAGTATATGGTTGAGTAAATCAGTCGGATTAATCCGGTACGCGCGCTTTCTGCACCGAGGTCAGAATACCGCGCAGAATGTTGAGCTCAGCTGCTTCCGGCCGAGCCCGATTGAACAGGCGACGCAGCTTGCTCATCACATGACCCGGATGGTCATCGGCAATAAAACCGGTCTTCATCAGGGTTTGTTCCAGGTGCTGATAAAACCCTTCCAGCTGGGCGGCACTCGGATAGGCCATCTCATCTTCAGGCTCGGCGGCCTGCCCCTGCAGCCAGCGCATCCGCACTTCGTAACAGAGGGTCTGCACCGCCATGGCCAGATTGAGAGAGCTGTAATCAGGATTGGCCGGAATGGCCACGTGGTAGTGGCACTTTTGCAATTCGTCGTTGGTGAGACCGGTGCGTTCACGGCCAAACACCAGCGCGACCGGGTGCTGCATCCCCTCAACCACCGACTTTTCGCCGGCCTCACGGGGATCGAGCATGGGCCAGCTCAGGGTTCGAGAGCGGGCGCTGGTGCCAATCACCAAACCACAATCGGCAATCGCGTCGTCCAGAGTCGGGACGATACGGGCATTGGCAAGCACATCGCTGGCACCAGCAGCCAAGGCGAAGGCATTGTCATCCGGCAAGGCTTGCGGATCAACCAATACCAGCTGGGTCAACCCCATGGTCTTCATGGCGCGTGCCGCAGACCCCATGTTGCCGGTATGGGAGGTGTTTACCAAAACGATACGAATCTGATCCAACATGCCCAGTCAATCTTCAGTCAAAAATGGCGCGCAATTGTAACATAAGAGAACACGATGTTGGCACCGTAAAAGCCGAGCCATTTCAGAACAAAACTACCCGTTTGTATAACAAACCAGCATGAGGGAAGTGAGATGGGGGGGCTAAACTTGATGGATATCCGATAAACGGCACAGGAGACACCACGCCATGCTTCCTCCCTTTATCTATGAGAGATTGCCCAGCCTCTACCTGCTGGCAGCCATTGCCATTATTACGTTGAGTGAACAGCCCCTGCTCTGGTTTGCAGGCGCCTTGCTGTTTATCGCCGGAGCGGTGACCTGGATGATGCGCTCCAGCTACCGACGTACCGATCTGATTATCTTTCCGAGCAAACGCTGGCTACAGCCGGAGTGGCTGTATGAAGCGCAACCCTTTATCTGGCTGGCTGCGGGGCTGGCCATGTCACAGCTGCCCGCCCCTGCGGCACTCATCGCCTTGCTGCCCTGTCTGTGGGCCTGTCGTTGCCTCTGGGCACGGCACCATTATCGTCGCCATGCCCATGGGGTGATTGTCCACTTAAGACGGGATCCCGCCCGGCGCCGTCTGCACCGGAACCTGCGCTGACTCGGTGCGGGCGCGTTCGATAAACGTCGCCAGATCCATCAGGGGATACTTCATCAGGCTTGGCAAGCCATCGAGATCCAGACTGTCCATCAGGTTTTTCACCTCAAGGCCCAGTTCGGTATCCCCTTCTATCTTCAGCTTGCGCTGGAAAAAGAGCGAATCCGGATCCTCTTTGCGACCAGCGATGAGGATCAGGTCGTTGGCCGTACCGCTGAAGCAGACATCGGCCTTGTCACACTCGCGAGCCACCACCAGCTGGCCATTCTGCTCACTGATAAACCAGCACAGCTCCAGATCAGAGACTTCGACTTTCAGCCACTTGTCTGCCAGAAACTCGAAATCGCCATCTTCGATAGCCTCTTTGAAAACCCGGGCCAGTAAACTCTCCATCAGCTGCTTTTGCAGATTGAAGGGAACCAGCTTGAGGGGATGGCGCAAGAAGCGCGGAGCCTGTTCGACCAGGCGGCGTTGCAGTTGTTGAAACACGATAGACTCCCTTTTTTGCGCATTCAAACACAGGGAGAGTGGCAAGATCCTGTTGGAAATCAAACTTGTGCAGGGTTACTTCAAGAAGGGTAAAGCCACACAAAGCTGCCTCAGGTCAAAAAGCGGGAGTGCATGGCTGCATACAATCAGGGCTCGTTTGCCCTTCATATGCACTCTCGGAGCGTACCAATGGAATTACTCTGTCCGGCAGGCAGTTTGCCGGCACTGAAAACCGCCGTGGATAACGGGGCCGATGCCGTTTATATCGGTTTCAAGGATGACACCAATGCCCGCCACTTTGCCGGTCTCAACTTTACCGACAGCAAACTGGAGAAGGCGGTGGATTATGTGCATCAACATGGTCGCAAGCTGCATATTGCCATCAATACCTTTGCCCATCCCGGGGCCGATACTCGATGGAAACAGGCGGTTGATCGCGGGGTGGCCCTCGGCGCCGATGCGTTAATCATCGCCGATCTCGCCGTGCTGGAATATGCCAGCCGCCACTACCCCGAGATGGAACTCCATGTCTCGGTGCAGGCCAGCGCCACCAATGCCGCCGCCATTCGCTTCTATCAGCAGCAATTCAATGTCACACGGGTGGTGCTGCCCCGGGTGCTCTCCATGCATCAGGTCAAGCAACTGGCCCGTGAGACCGATGTTGGCCTCGAGGTATTCGCCTTTGGCAGCCTCTGCATCATGGCCGAGGGGCGCTGCTATCTCTCCTCCTACATGACTGGCGAAAGCCCCAACACCGTCGGCGCCTGCTCACCGGCCAAGTTCGTCCGTTGGGAAGAGACCGCGAACGGCCTCGAGTCGCGACTCAACGAAGTGCTGATCGACCGCTATGGCCCGGGCGAAAATGCTGGCTATCCAACCCTGTGCAAGGGGCGTTTCGACGTGGATGGCCAGACCTACCACGCGCTGGAAGAGCCCACCAGTCTCAATACCCTGGGTCTCCTGCCCGAGCTGTTCAAGACCGGGATCCAGTCGGTCAAGATTGAAGGGCGCCAACGCAGCCCTGCTTATGTGGAGCAAGTGACCCGAGTGTGGCGTGCAGCCATCGATGCCTATCAGGCTAATCCCGAGGCCTATCAGGTCAAAGCTGAGTGGGATGCCCAGCTCGCCCGCGTCTCCGAAGGTAGCCAGACTACCCTCGGCGCCTACCATCGTCAGTGGCAATAAGGAGTCCACCCATGCAATTTTCTCTCGGGCCTCTGCTCTTCTACTGGCCCAAAGCCGATACCGAAGCCTTTTACCATGCAGCCGCCGACAGTCAGGCCGACATCATCTATCTGGGGGAGACCGTCTGCAGCAAGCGGCGCGAACTCAAAGTCGATGACTGGATTGCACTGGCCCATCAGGTGGCCAGCTCCGGTAAGCAGGTGGTGCTCTCGACCCTCGCCCTTATCTCCGCCCCTTCCGAGCTCAAGGAGGTGAAGCGGCTGGTCGACAATGGCGATCTTATGGTCGAAGCCAACGATCTCGGTGCGGTGCAACTCGCCAGGGAGGCAGGGATCCCCTTCGTCTGTGGTCCCGCCATCAACGCCTATAACGCCGATGTGCTGCGCATGTTGCTCAAACAGGGGATGAAACGCTGGGTCATGCCGGTGGAGCTCTCCCGTGACTGGCTGATCCAGCTCAATCAGGATCTGGGTCCCCTGCGCGACCAATTTGAGGTGGAGGTGTTTGCCTACGGCCATCTGCCGCTCGCCTATTCGGCGCGCTGCTTCACCGCCCGCTCCCTCGACAAGCCCAAGGACAACTGCGAGCTCGCCTGCATCAACTACCCCACCGGACGACTGGCCAACAGCCGCGAGGGGCAGCGGGTGTTCAATCTCAACGGGATCCAGACCCAGTCCGGCTACTGCTACAACCTGGGTAACGAGCTGGCTGGTATGGAAGGTCTGGTAGATGTGGTCAGGCTGTCGCCGCAAGGGATGGATACGTTGGAGATGCTGGCCCGCTTCAAGGCTAACCAGCAGGGCAATCAGCCCCTCGTTCTGCAGCAGGATCGCGATTGCAACGGCTACTGGCGCCAGATCCCCGGCATGAGCTTGGTGGAATAAGCCCAAGGGCAAAACATAAGATAATAGCGATCAAAAGGGGGCAATTAGGGCCCCCTTTCTAATCTACTCATGTCGATAGTGGCTTACTTGGCGCCATGCTGCTCCGCCAGATAGAGCCAGGTATCGACTACGGTATCGGGGTTGAGCGACACCGAGTCGATCCCCTGCTCCACCAGCCAGGCGGCAAAGTCCGGGTGATCGGATGGCCCCTGACCGCAGATCCCCACGTACTTGCCCGCCTTGCGCGCAGCCTGGATCGCCATCGCCAGCAGTGCCTTGACCGCCTCGTTGCGCTCGTCGAACAGGTGGGCAATCAGCCCCGAGTCCCGATCCAGCCCAAGGGTGAGCTGGGTCATGTCATTGGAGCCGATGGAGAAGCCGTCCACGTGCTCGAGGAACTTGTCTGCCAAGAGGGCATTGCTCGGGATCTCGCACATCATGATCACCTTGAGCCCCCGCTCGCCGCGGCGCAGACCGTTCTCGGCCAGGATGTCGATCACCTGCTCCGCCTCGCCCACGGTACGCACGAAGGGGATCATCACCTCGACGTTAGTCAACCCCATCACATCGCGCACCCGCTTGATCGCCTCGCACTCGAGGGCAAAGCAGGGTCGGAAGCTGTCGGCGATGTAGCGGGATGCGCCACGAAAACCGATCATCGGGTTCTCCTCGTGGGGTTCGTAGCCACGACCGCCCACCAGATTGGCGTACTCGTTGGACTTGAAGTCCGACATCCGCACGATCACCCGCTCCGGCCAGAATGCAGCGCCCAGAGTGGCGATCCCCTCGGTCAGTTTGGCGACGTAGAACTCCCGCGGGCTGTCGTAACCGGTGATCATCTTGCCGATGGTGGCCTGCAGCTCTGGGGTTTGCTGGTCAAACTCCAGCAAGGCCTTGGGGTGCACGCCGATCATCCGGTTGATGATGAATTCAAGGCGTGCCAGCCCTACGCCTGCATTAGGCAACTGGGCAAAGTCGAAAGCGCGGTCCGGGTTGCCGACGTTCATCATGATCTTGATGGGCAGGCGCGGCATATTGCCCACCTCGGTCACCGCCACGTCGAAGTCCAGCTCGCCGTCATAGATAAAACCGGTATCCCCTTCCGCGCAGGAGACGGTGATCCGCTGGCCCGGCTGAATATGATCGGTAGCGTTGCCACAGCCCACCACTGCCGGAATGCCCAGCTCGCGGGCGATAATGGCGGCGTGACAGGTGCGGCCACCCCGGTTGGTGACGATGGCGGAGGCCCGCTTCATGATGGGCTCCCAGTCCGGGTCGGTCATGTCGGTGACCAGCACATCGCCGGGTTGCACTTCGTCCATCTGGCTGATGGAGGAGATGACCCGCGCCGGGCCCGCGCCAATCTTGTGACCGATAGCACGCCCCTCGATCAACACCTTGCCCGCTTGCTTGAGGGCAAAACGCTCGAGGGTGTTGGCCTCCTGACGGCTGCGCACGGTTTCCGGGCGGGCCTGCACTATGTAGAGCTGGCCATCCTGACCATCCTTGGCCCACTCGATATCCATCGGGCGGCCATAGTGCTGCTCAATGATGAGGGCCTGTTTCGCCAGCGCCATCACCTCCTCATCGCTGATGCAGAAGCGGCTACGCTCGGCCTCGTTGGTGTCGACAATCTTCACCTGACGGCCGTGACCAGCATCGTCCGAGTAGGTCATCTTGATAAGCTTGGAGCCGAGGGTCTTGCGCACCACCGCCGGGCGCCTCCCCTTGAGGGTCGGCTTGTGCACATAGAACTCGTCCGGGTTGACCGCGCCCTGCACCACCATCTCGCCAAGACCATGGGCGCCGGTGATAAAGACCACGTCGTTGAAACCGGACTCGGTATCCAGGGTAAACATGACGCCGGAGGCGGCGAGATCGGAACGTACCATCCGCTGTACCCCGGCCGAGAGGGCAACGCCCTTGTGGTCGTAGCCCTGATGCACCCGATAGGAGATGGCGCGATCGTTGAACAGAGAAGCAAACACATGCTTGACCGCCGTCATGACGGCATCGATGCCACGTACGTTGAGGAAGGTCTCCTGCTGACCGGCAAAGGAGGCGTCCGGCATATCCTCGGCGGTGGCGGAGGAGCGCACCGCAAACGAGGCCTCGACACCGGCACTCAACTTTTCATAGGCAACCCGGATAGCCTGCTCCAGCTCGGGCTGGAACGGGGCGTCTATCACCCAGTCGCGGATCTGCTGACCGGCCCGGTTGAGGGCGGCGATATCGTCCACGTCGAGATTGTCGAGCAGATGGTGGATCTTGCCGTTGAGGCCGCTTGACTCCAGAAACTCGTTAAACGCAAAGGCGGTGGTGGCAAAGCCCCCCGGCACGGATACGCCGGCGCCAGAGAGGTTGCTGATCATCTCGCCAAGGGATGCGTTCTTGCCGCCAACTCGTTCTACGTCCTGCATTCCGAGTTGTTCGTACCAGAGCACGTACTGTTGCACTTGGATGTCTCCAGGTTGGTGGGCACCGATGCCATAGCACCTCGTGCGCCCGATTTAATCGATGAGGTTATGGGTAAGTCAGGTGCGTTATTGTCTGTTTCTTTTGTTGCCAACGATCATGAAAACGTTTTCTATTGGTTTTCAAAAAAATCCCCGAGCAAGCGTTGGGGATGGTCGAATGACCGGAACATTCTACAATGGCGACACAAAAAGATAACGATTCAGGTTTGCAAGCCACTTCACAACTTGGGCACAGCAGACCGGTTGACAAAACTGGTATGGTTTCGGGAGATACTTCTCACCCCTTACCCCATGCGACCCCACCCGCGGTATCACAGGAGCCCTACGTGCACACCGTATTTTATGTTTCAGACGGCACCGCCATCACCGCCGAAGTGTTCGGCCACGCGGTACTGAGCCAGTTTCCGCTGGCCTTCGAGCAGATCACTATCCCCTTTGTGGAGACACTGGAGAAAGCCCGTCAGGTACGGATGCGGATCGACGAGCAGTTTCGCCAGACTGGGGTACGCCCCATTCTGTTTCACACCATCGTCGACCCGCTGGTACGGGAAGAGGTATTGAAATCGGAAGCGTGCGGCCACGACTTTCTCAATACCTTCGTCAGCCCGCTGGAGCAGGAGCTGGGGGTAAAAGCCGAGCCCCGCCTCCACCGCACCCACGGTATGGAGAATCGCAAGCTCTATGACGATCGCATCGAGGCGGTCAACTTTGCGCTGGCCAACGACGATGGCATCACCACCAAAGAGTACGATGAGGCGGACATCATCCTGATCGGGGTCTCCCGCTGCGGCAAGACCCCCACCAGCCTCTATCTGGCGCTGCAGTTCGGCATTCGTGCCGCCAACTACCCCTTTATCGAGCAGGACATGGGGATGCTGGAGCTGCCCGCCCCCCTCAAGGCCAACCGTCACAAGCTGTTTGGCCTCACCATAGCGCCGCAGCGGCTGCACGAGATCCGTAACCAGCGCCGCGCTAACAGCCGCTACTCCTCCATCGAACAGTGCGAGCAAGAGCTGGCCTGCGTGGAAAGGCTGTTTCGCCAGGAGGCGATACGCTTCCTGGATACCAGCTCCCACTCGGTGGAGGAGATCAGCGCCAAGGTTCTCGAGGCGACCGGTCTGCGCCGCCAGCTCTGTTAATCCAGCTTGACAGATATCGGCATCAACAAAAGATAAAAGTTATAGTGTCTCGGCGAAAGTCAGCTGTTGCTAACTGCAATTCACATAGATGACAGTGAAAAGCATGGATAAAAAAGGGATAAGCACCACAAATGCTTATCCCTCTTCTTGTCGACCTTGCCGTTGTGCCCTTGTCACCCGCTGCCAGTTAGCTGCTATTCGATTCCGTTCTGCTGCGCTCGGCAAACAGCCAGCGTTAACTAACGATTGAGCTCAGGGTTGTTCATCAACCGGGCATAGAAGGCCAGCAAACCGTGGCGCAGGCGAACCCGCTCCGCCAGCCAGCCGCCAACGAGCGCCCCCGTTACCCCACCAACCAGCAACAGCGGCTGCCAGTAGTGCAGCAACTCCTGATCACCGAGTAACAGCCAACCCAGCAGCATGGTGGCGACCACCAGCAACAGCAGCGGACTGGCAGCTATCGCCAGCCAGAGCGTCACCAGCACTCCCCGGGCAACCCCTTGTTGCAGCACGCTTTCGCGTTCCCTGTGCTCCAACTCCCTGCACTCTTCCTTGCATTCTTCCCTGCACTCTCGCTTGTTTGGCATCATTTGCATCCATTTGTGGCTTGGTACCACCAAAGCACACCAACAAGACAAAATGTCAATAAAACAGAATTCGATTGCACAAATATCAACCAAAAACTACCAAGAAGCCTCTTCAGATCATGAAAAAGCTGCCTTTGGTACAAAACACGGCCATTAGAGATGGAAAACAGGTGCATTCATGGCGGATTATCACTATTCTGCTTCGGTTGCCAGCCAACACTAAAAATTGAAAATGGCATGGCGTAACGAAATAAATACAGCTTTCGTCAGGTTTTGGCTACGCACTGCGGCCTGCTCAGGATGAGCCCAACACCGACCAGAGACAACAGAGACGTAAGGACAGACCCATGGATTTGAAACAAGACGGTGAGGAGCTGAAGCGCGGCCTTAAAAACCGCCACATTCAGTTGATTGCTTTGGGCGGCGCCATCGGCACCGGCCTCTTTCTGGGCATTGCCCAAACCATCAAGATGGCAGGCCCCTCAGTCCTGCTGGGGTATGCCATCGGCGGCTTTATCGCCTTCCTGATCATGCGCCAGCTCGGTGAAATGGTGGTGGAAGAGCCGGTAGCTGGCTCCTTCAGCCACTTTGCCTACAAATACTGGGGCGAGTTTGCCGGTTTTGCGTCCGGCTGGAACTACTGGGTGCTCTACGTGCTGGTGAGCATGGCCGAGCTGACCGCAGTGGGCATCTATGTCCAGTACTGGTGGCCCGAGATCCCGACCTGGATGTCGGCAGCCTTCTTCTTCGTGCTGATCAACGCCATCAACCTCTCCAACGTCAAAGCGTTTGGCGAAATGGAGTTCTGGTTCGCCATCATCAAGGTGGTCGCCATTATCGGCATGATTGGCTTTGGCGGCTATCTGCTCCTCTCCGGTGCCGGCGGCCCCGAGGCGAGCGTCACCAACCTGTGGGCTCAGGGCGGTTTCTTCCCCAACGGCATCAGCGGTCTGGTGATGGCGATGGCGGTGATCATGTTCTCCTTCGGCGGTCTGGAGCTGGTTGGCATTACCGCCGCCGAAGCGGACAACCCCGAGAAGAGCATTCCCAAGGCCACCAATCAGGTGATCTACCGCATCCTCATCTTCTACATCGGTGCTCTGGCTATCCTGATGTCCCTCTACCCCTGGGGTAAAGTGGTGGAAGGCGGCAGCCCGTTCGTGATGATTTTCCACGCTCTGGACAGCAATCTGGTCGCCACCGTACTCAACATCGTGGTGCTGACGGCCGCACTGTCGGTCTACAACAGCTGCGTCTACTGCAACAGCCGTATGCTGTTCGGTCTGGCCAAACAGGGCAACGGCCCGAAAGCCCTGCTCAAGACCAACAAGAGCGGCGTACCGCTGGTTGCCCTCTCGGTCTCGGCCATCGCCACCCTGCTCTGCGTGCTGATCAACTACCTGATGCCGGGCAAGGCGTTCGGTCTGCTGATGGCGCTGGTGGTCTCCGCACTGGTGATCAACTGGGCGATGATCAGCCTCGCGCACCTCAAGTTCCGCAAGGCCAAGGTCGCAGAAGGCGTCCAGCCCAAGTTCAAGGCGTTCTGGTATCCCTTCGGCAACTATCTCTGCCTCGCGTTCATGGCTGGCATTCTGGTGATCATGTATATGACCCCCGATTTCCGCATCTCGGTCGAACTGATCCCCGCCTGGCTGGTGGTACTGGGTATTGGCTTTGTCATCAAGCGCAAAGGACAAGCTCAAAGCAAGGTCGCAGCCAATCTGGGTTAATGCCCGAATCTAGCGACATCAATGCAAAACGCCGATCACATGATCGGCGTTTTTTTATTGCGCGCAGCGCAACTGACCGCACTACTAGCAGCCATAGCCCTCAGGAAGACAGCTCTTGCCTTTGATCTTGCCGATGCTCCGGGCTGTTGACGCAACATTCATCGCGGAAAAAGGCGATGATCTCCTCCAACACCGCGTATTGAGAGACGCAAAGCAGGGTGCGACTCTCCCGGTTTTGCTTCACCAGCCCCACCGAGACCAGCGCCGCAATATGGTGGCTGAGGGTGGAAGCGGGGATCGCCAGCTGCTTTTGCAGCTCCCCCACCGGCAGCCCCTGCTCTCCCGCCTTGACCAGATGCTTGAAGATAAACAGCCGGGTCGGATGACCCAGCTCTTTCAATGCCTTGGCGACCTCTTCCAGTTGCATCTCTGCGCCCTCCACGAATTTGATATTTCGATAATACCAGAAATATCTTGACCGGCCATTCATTTCGATTATTTTGGAAATATAGAAACCAAGTGAGGATACGACAATGAATGAGTGGTTAACCATGCTGACCGATGCAGCCCAGATGTTCCTGTTTCTGGCTGTCGAGCTGTCGGTGCTGTTTCTGGTCATTAGCGCCGGGGTCAGTCTGATCCGTCAGAAGATCCCCGACGAGAAGATCCAGCGGATGCTGGGGGCGCGCCATGGCAAGGGCTATCTGCTCTCAGCCCTGCTCGGCGCCGTCACCCCCTTTTGCAGCTGCTCCACCATCCCGATGCTGAGAGGATTACTCTCGGCCAAGGCTGGCTTTGGCCCCACCCTCACCTTCCTGTTTGTCTCGCCACTGCTGAACCCCATCATCGTCGGTTTGATGTGGGCCACCTTCGGCTGGAAAGTGACCCTGCTCTACGCCGTGATCGCCGCCAGCGTCTCCGTCATGGCGAGCATGCTGCTCGACAGATTTGGGTTCGAGCGCCATGTCATCGACCCCAAAGAGGCCACCCCCTCTTGCGGTAGCGGCTGTGGCCCGGCGACCCGCGCCACCACTCAAGCACATTGCAGTGACAACCAACGCAGCGCCATTCGTGCAATCAAACCCCTCAACGGGGCAGCGTGCAGCCCGGCACCGCAACCAGAGATGGCAGAACAGGCCACCCTCTCCTGCTGCGGCGATGGCACGGCAACCCTGACTCGTGCGCCACAGCTCCCCACCGCCTGGGTCAAAGCTCGCCTCGATGCCTGGCAGCAGTTCAAAGCGGTATTGCCCTTCCTGCTGCTGGGGGTGCTCATCGGCTCGTTTATTTACGGTTTTATTCCGGCCGAGTGGATCGCCGCCCATGCTGGTGCCGACAACCCGCTGGCCATCCCCTTCAGCGCCATCGTCGGGATCCCGCTCTACATCCGTGCCGAGGCCGTGATCCCGCTGGCGTCGGTACTACTGGGCAAAGGGATGGGAATGGGCGCAGTCATGGCGCTGATCATCGGCAGTGCCGGTGCCAGTCTGACCGAGGTGATCCTGCTCAAATCGATGTTCAGAACTCCGATGATTGCGGCCTTCCTTACCGTGATCCTCGGCATGGCGATCCTGATGGGCTACCTGATGCAACTGCTGTTTTAAGTCGCCCATCATTAAACAGACAGGGTGTTAAGCCAGCTGAGTGTGAAACCATCAGGCTTCCCATAGACAAAACGCCGATCAACTGATCGGCGTTTGTCTATTCCGTACGGCAATCTGCAACCGGCGTTACAGATATTGCCCGACGATGGGGAGCAGATCCTCGACGTCACGGGCGATATGGTCGGGTTGGTGTTCCCAGCGCTCCGGGGTCGCGCGGCTATAGGCGACAGCAACCGAGATCACACGGCTCTGCTCGCCAAGCGCCCCTTGCAAATGACGGGCAAACTGCACATCCGCTTCATGATCACCGATATAGATGAGCGACGGACACCTGGCTGGGCCGAAGATAGACTCCAGACATTTGAGGCCGCCGAAAGGGTGTTTTTTGCTACTGTGCGGGCACGTCATCGTAGCCAGCCACGGCCTTGAACTGGCTGTTCACACCATGCAGTTCAAGCACCCGGAGAAGGGTTTTTAGGCGTTTTTCGAACAAATGCCATGGGAAATGGCAGAGAAATGGTCAATCACCACCTCCAGCTCCTAAAAAATGCACCTAAGTCCCTGTCTCTCCTGATGTTTGGCTCACAGACTGCCAGCCTGCACCATCTCGTCCCGCGACAAACCGTAGTAATCCCTATAGAGATCCTGCCAGTTCTTGGCGGCGTGATTGGCATGGTGATACTCCGCTTCGCTGCGCAGATAACGAGGTAACTGATCGCCGGTCAGATGGGGGGCGACTTCAGCCAGGATCTGCTTGGCGATATCGATATTCTGCGGCACCGAATTGACCAAGGTGCCGTCATAATTCCATAAAATCGCCCCCAACTTAATTGCCTTACCTGTATCGCTGCGTGGCTATAAGTCATGCGATGTTACTTGGCTTGCGTCCCCCGCCAAACCGTTGCGATGGAAGATGTGTAGATGCCCCTGCTAGGCGCAGAACAGTTAATGAGCAACAACACAATAAAATGAGCAGCCTCTGCCATACTCAGACGATGCATTCCGTTATGGTAAAACCGGAGCCTGATCATGGTAACCAACACACCTCACACTACAGATACCGAAGTTGAATTTACCGACAACGTCCAGTTGGTATCGACCACCGATCTCAAAGGGGACATCACCTACGCCAATCCGGCGTTTTGTCAGGTGGCAGGCTATAGCCTTGAAGAGATGCTGGGACAACATCACAACCTGGTACGCCACCCAGACATGCCCAAGGCGGCATTCGCCGATCTCTGGGCCCATCTAAAAGCGGGCAAGCCGTGGCGGGGCATAGTCAAAAACCGCTGCAAGGATGGTAGCTATTACTGGGTTGATGCCTATGTCACCCCGATCTATGAAGATGGCAAGATGGTGGGTTACCAATCCGTTCGTTGCCGACCCTCCGCAGAGCACAAAGCGCGTGCCAACAAGATGTACAAAACCCTTAAGGCACGCGAAACCGGCTCCGCCATTCACATGGGGCAGCGCCTGCTCACTCCGGCCATCATGACCATACCCCTGCTGCTGCTCAGCGTGATCAGCGCGCTCTGGCTGCTCACACCACTGCAGGCGCTCTGGATCATCATTCCCCTATTGGCCACCCTCTGGTTCAACCGTAATGCGCTCTTCCTCACACCGCGATTCTTGCAACAGCTTGAGCAGGACTACGACAGCATCAGCCGCCTGATCTTCTCGGGGGATGCCCCCCACAGCATTGCCGATTTCCATATCAAGCTCTGGCAAGCCAGAATCCGTACCGTGCTGGGAAGAGTCGATGACACCACACTCTCGCTCAATGCCATGGCCAACAATTTGAGTGGTTCGGCCGCACTGGCCAGCAGGGATATCTCCTCACAGGATATGCAAATTCAGCAAGTCGCCACCGCAGTTACCCAGATGGCATCAGCTGCCGAAGAGATCAGCCGCAATATTCAGGACAGCAACCAGCAGATAGAAGAGGCGCGCAACCATTGCATCACCACCAGCAATCAGCTTTCCGATGCGGGAGAAGAGATGTCGGCACTGGCTACCCAGGCAGAGCAGGCCTTCCAGTCAGCCGTCGAGCTGGCAAGCGAGTCCGAACGGATCGGCAGCATCATGAGTGAAATTCGCGGGATTGCGGATCAAACCAACCTGCTGGCACTCAATGCCTCCATTGAAGCAGCGCGGGCGGGCGATCAGGGACGCGGCTTTGCAGTGGTGGCTGACGAGGTACGCAGCCTGTCGACCAGAACCCATAGAGCAACAGAGCAGATCCAGAGCAGCATTGGTCATATCCAGCAAACCCTCGGGGGATGGAAAGAGATGATGCATCTCAATGTGACCAGAACCAATGATTGCCTCGCAACCACTCGGGCAAGCACCGGCAACCTGAATCAGGTCGTGATCGAAATAGACAAGGTCTCTGATTTTTCCAATCAAGTTTCCGCTGCAGCGACCCAGCAGCAAGCGGTGATCGAGGAGATCTGTCGTAATATCAATCAGATATCCTCACTTTCTCACGATAACAGCCTCAAAATCGATCAGGTCAGTAAAACCAGTGCCAACTTGCAGAGCAAAGCGAGCCAGCTCAAGGACCTAAGCCGGACATTCGGATAGCAGCATGCAGATAAAGTCCATGTAAACGAAGGGCCACCCGTCTGGGTGGCCCTGTTGTTTATACGGCTTAACTGTTGCTCCTGGACGCTACTTACTTGGCGTAATCCTCGGTCGGAATGCAGGAGCAGAACAGGTTGCGATCGCCGTAGACGTCGTCGATGCGGTTCACAGAGGGCCACAGTTTGGCGGCGCGCACAGCGTCGGACGGGAAGACCGCCTCGGCGCGGCTGTAGCCACGGGACCACTCTGCATCCATAACGTCATCCTGGGTGTGCGGCGCATGGACCAGCGGGTTGTCGGTCAGGCTCCACTGCCCCTCCTGCACCTTGGCAATCTCGGCGCGGATGGACGTCATCGCCTCGACGAAGCGATCCAGTTCGCGCTTGGATTCCGACTCGGTCGGCTCGACCATCAGGGTGCCCGCCACCGGGAAGCTCATGGTCGGTGCGTGGAAGCCGTAGTCCATCAGCCGCTTGGCCACATCCATCTCGCTGATGCCTGAGGCTTCTTTAAGCGGGCGGATATCAAGAATGCACTCGTGGGCCACCCGACCGTTTCGGCCGGAATAGAGCACCGGGAAGGATTCACCCAGCTTCTTGGCCAGATAGTTGGCGTTGAGGATGGCGACCTGAGTGGATCTCTTTAGTCCTTCGTCACCCAGCATGGCGATATACATCCAGCTGATGGGCAGGATGCTGGCCGAACCGAACGGTGCAGCCGACACGGCGCCGTTATCACGGCTCTCCTTGTCGGTCTTGACCACGGCGTGACCGGCCACGAACGGTGCCAGATGCTTCTTCACGCCGATGGGGCCCATGCCCGGGCCGCCACCACCGTGAGGAATGGCGAAGGTCTTGTGCAGGTTGAGGTGAGAGACGTCCGCGCCGATAAAGCCCGGCGCCGTCAACCCGACTTGCGCATTCATGTTGGCGCCGTCCAGATAGACCTGACCACCGTGCTGGTGAACGATGTCGCACACCTCCTTGATGGTCTCCTCATACACCCCGTGGGTAGAGGGGTAGGTCACCATCAGACAGGAGAGTTGATCCCCCGCCTCGGCGGCCTTGGCGCGCAAGTCGTCGAGATCCACGTTGCCGGACTTGTCACAGGCAGTGACGATCACCTTGAGCCCCGCCATCTGGGCAGAGGCCGGGTTGGTGCCGTGGGCAGAAGCCGGAATGAGGCAGATGTCGCGATGCCCCTCGCCGCGGGATTCATGGTACTTCTTGATGGCCAAGAGACCAGCGTACTCGCCCTGAGCACCTGAGTTGGGCTGCATGCAAACCGCATCGTAACCGGTCACCTTCACCAGCCAGTTTTCGAGGTCGGCCAGCAGCAGTTGGTAGCCCTTGGCCTGCGCCAGCGGAGCGAACGGGTGCAACTTGCCGAACTCGGGCCAGGTCACCGGGATCATCTCGGCGGTGGCGTTGAGCTTCATGGTGCAGGAGCCGAGCGAAATCATGGCGTAGTTGAGGGCCAGGTCTTTCGCTTCGAGACGGTGGATATAACGCAGCATCTCGGTTTCGGAGTGGTACTTGTTGAACACCTCGTGGGTCAGCACGGCATCGGTGCGCAGCAGATCCTGCGGGATAGAGTGATGGGCCTGAGCCGCCTTGTCGAGAGCCTCGATATCGAGCCCATGACCTTGACCGAGGAAGAGATCGAACAGCTCGGCCACATCAGCGCGGGTGGTAGTTTCAGAGAGTGACACCCCTACCGCGCCATCTAGGTCTGCACGAAGGTTGATGCCGAGCCCCTCGGCCTTGGCGATCAGCGCGGCCTTGTCAGAAGTCTGCACGGTCAGGGTATCGAACCAGCTGGCATGCTTGAGGACCCCCCCCTTGGCCTTGAGGCCAAGCGCCAGAATGGTGGTGAGGCGGTGCACGCGGGAGGCGATGGTTTTCAGCCCCACCGGACCGTGGTAGACGGCGTAGAAGCTCGCCATGTTGGCCAGCAGCACCTGAGCGGTACAGATGTTGGAGTTGGCCTTCTCGCGGCGGATATGCTGCTCGCGGGTCTGCATCGCCATACGCAGGGCACTCTTGCCACGGGCATCCTTGGAGACACCAATGATACGGCCCGGCATGGAGCGCTTGTAGGCATCACGGGTGGCGAAGAAGGCGGCGTGGGGGCCACCGTAACCCATGGGCACACCAAAGCGCTGGGCGGAGCCCAACACAACATCGGCGCCCAGCTCGCCCGGGGACTTGAGCAGCAGCAGGGAGAGCAGGTCGGCGCTGACGCAGGCCAGCCCTTTCTGGGCCTGTACCGCGGCAATCAGGGCACGCAGATCTTTCACCTCACCTGTGGTGGTGGGGTACTGGAACAGGGCCCCGAACACCTCTTCGCTCACTGCATCGCTCGCAGCGCCAACCGCCACGTCGAAACCGAAGTGAACCGCGCGCTCCTTGACCACGTCGATCACCTGCGGGTGCACGTCATCGGCAACAAAGAAGAGGTTGGATTTGGACTTGGCCATCCGTTTGGCCAGCGCCATCGCCTCGGCGGCGGCGGTCGCTTCATCCAGCAGGGAGGCGCTTGCCAGATCCATGCCTGTGAGATCCAGCGTCAGCTGCTGGAAGTTGAGCAGGGCTTCGAGACGGCCCTGCGCCAGCTCGGGCTGGTAGGGGGTGTAGGCGGTATACCAGCCCGGGTTTTCCAGCACGTTGCGCAAAATGACGTGGGGCACATGGGTATCGTGATAACCCATGCCGATGTAGCTCTTGGCAATCTTGTTCTGAGCGGCATAGCCCCTGAGCTTGGCCAGCGCCTCCACTTCGGTCATGCCGGCACCGATCCCCAGCGGGCCCGGCAGGCGAATGGCGGCGGGCACGGTCTGTTCAATCAAATCGTCCAGGCTTTCGGCCCCGACGGTCGCCAGCAGCTGGCGCAGCTCTTCCTCACCCGGGCCAATATGGCGGCGGACAAAATCGGTTTTTTGCTCGAGTTCAAACAGTGACTGGGTCATTTCCCTATTTCCTGATAAATAAGTCCTGGCATGACATCCTGATAACCAAGACCTGATGTTCCTGATCGTCGGTTGATACCGACTCCACTCATGTTCTGGGTCCCGCAGACAGGGGTGCGGCACCGGATGCTGCGGCAGCATCAAGAGGGGATCGCCTTGTTGCGAACCGGCCTGTTTGCCCCCTAGGCTCCCAGGCTGGCAAACGGCAAGCGCGGGCGACTTCACCCTTCCACCGGCCGGTGCTTGCCCGGCTGGCGGTCATACAAAGGGGCCCTGCTGTGTTGGCAGGGCCCGGGGGCATTACTCTTCGTCCACCACGTTCTGGTAGCCTTCGGCATCCAGCAGGTTGGCCAGCTCGCTCTCGTCATCGAGCTTGATGCGGAACAGCCAGCCAGCGCTGTAAGGATCGGAGTTGACCAGCTCGGGGCTCCCTTCCAGCTCTTCGTTGACGGCGATGATCTCGCCGCTCACCGGGCTGTAGATGTCGGAGGCCGCCTTGACCGACTCGGCCACGGCGCAGTCATCACCGGCGCTCACCTGCTTGCCCACTTCCGGCAGCTCGACAAACACCATGTCACCCAGCAGCTCCTGGGCGTGCTCGGTGATACCGACCACAGCTTCGCCGTTGGCTTCAACACGGATCCACTCGTGGGAAGTGGCATATTTCAGTTCGCTCGGGATATGGCTCATTTGTGCTTCCTTTGATCTTTGAGTCGCGTTTAAAAACGAATATGAAAAGGGATGGGGGAGGCACTGCCCTCCCCCAAAACGGTATTAAACCAGCTTCTGGCCGTTACGGACGAAAGCGGGCTTGGTGACCTTCACGGTGACCAGCTTCTTGCGGATCTCCACCTCGGCCAATTCACCGATATCGCGGGGCACCCGCGCCAGGGCAATACTGTAGCCCAGGGTGGGGGAGAAAGAGCCGGAGGTGATCACACCTTCCCGCTTCTCACCGTTTGCCGCGGTGAAGGTAACGGGCATACCGGCACGCAGCACCCCTTTCTCTTCCATCACCAGACCCACCAGCTTGGGCTGATTGCCCGCCACTTTCTGGGCTTCCAGCACGTCGCGGCCGATAAAGTTGCGATCGCTCGGCTCCCAGGCGATGGTCCAGGCCATGTTGGCGGCGAGCGGAGAGATTGACTCGTCCATATCCTGACCGTAGAGGTTCATCCCCGCCTCGAGGCGCAGGGTATCGCGGGCACCGAGGCCGCAGGGGGCCACGCCGTTATCCAGCAGCGCTTGCCACAGCTCGCAGGCTTTCTCTTGCGGCACCACGATTTCATAACCATCTTCGCCGGTGTAGCCGGTAGTGGCGATAAAGAGATCGCCAGCCTGCACGCCGAAGAAGGGTTTCATCCCCACCACGGCGGTACGCTGGGCGGCGCTCAGCACAGCAGCAGCCTTGACCTTGGCGTTGGGGCCCTGCACCGCAATCATCGCAAGCTCCGGACGCTCGGTCACTGTGATATCGAAATCGATGGCGTGATGGCGGATCCAGGCCAGATCCTTCTCGCGGGTAGCGGAGTTGACCACCAGCCGGTAGAAGGTATCGGTGAGGTAATAGGTGATGAGGTCATCGATGACGCCGCCTTCCGGATTGAGCATGCCGCTGTAGAGGGCCTTGCCGGGGGCAGTGAGTTTGGCCACGTCGTTGGCCAGCAGGTGTTGCAGAAAGGCTTTGACCCGTTCGCCGGTCAAATCGACGATGGTCATGTGGGAGACATCGAACATACCGGCATCGCTGCGCACCGCGTGGTGCTCTTCCAGCTGGGAGCCGTAGTTGATGGGCATTTCCCAACCGTGGAAGTCCACCATCTTGGCGCCGGCTTCCAGGTGTTTGGGATGCAGTACAGTAGTCTGGATCATCGCATTCTTTCCTTAGCAAAAAGCCTTTTCGCTTTGGCGACCACCCTTGCGACCCGCGCCACCGCTCTGACTGCACTACGTACAGCAAAAAGCGACCGGATCCAAAAGTGTGTGCTCGCTCCTGCCCTTGCCAGGCAAGAGGGATTCCTTGAACGGAGCGGATTATATGACAAGCAGGCGAGCGTGCCGCTCAAAAAAAACTAATCCCCTCCCGTAAAACTGACTCCAGACACTAAGATAAATGCAGTGATAAAAACAGCCATAAGCCGACTCAGGCGAGATTAAATTTTGATTTTTACCGTTTCGTCACAATTTGCAGAAAAACGTTTCGCTCCAGAGCAAAATTAAAGGCTGACACCCAAAACGGGTCATCAGCCTTGTCGGATTACTTTTGTTGTCAAAAACGGCGAGTAATATTAGTTTTTTTCACCCTTGGCCTGCATGGCACAGCCCTTGGTCGCCGCAACGACCCAGTCAGGACGGGCCAATGCGGGCAACTCTCCCTCCAGCCCCATGGCGGCGCGGATCACCCCCTCCTTGAAGGGCGTCAGCAGATTGGCCGCGCGCAATCCCACGCCCCGCACCAGCTTCTTGAGCGGGTTGGCCCCGCTGAACAGCCGTTTGAGCCCTTCCATCGCAGCCAGCATGCGAGCCGCCTCGCTCTTGCGCCAGCGCTCGTAGCTGCGCAGGTTGGCGAGCAGGCCGATATCCTCGCCCGCGGCATGATTTTGCAAGATCTGCTCCGCCAGCGCGGCAGCATCCAGCAGGCCAAGGTTGACCCCCTGCCCCGCCAGCGGGTGGATGGTGTGGGCGGCATCTCCCACCAGCACCAGCCGCTCGCGGGCAAAGTCGCGGGCATAGCGGGCGGTAAGAGGAATCGCGCTGCGCGGCCCCTCCACCTTACACAGACCGAGCCGGGCGTCGAAGGCGGCAGTCAGCTGGCGGTTGAACTGCTCGTCATCGCAGGTGCAGAGCGCCTCGGCGCGGGCCGCAGGCAGCGACCAGACGATGGAACAGAGGTTCTCCTGCCACAGCGGCAAAAAGGCGAGCGGGCCATCCGGGGTGAAGATCTGGCGAGCAACAGCTTCATGGGGTTCGGCGCAGCGCACCGTCGCTACCAGCGCGTGGTGGCCATAATCCCAGCTGGTAAGCGGGATATCAGCCTGACGGCGCACCCAGGAGTGGGCGCCATCGGCAGCCACCACCAGCTTGGCCGAGATGGCCTGACCATCTTCAAGAAGCAGCAGGGCGCCCGCCGGGCCGCTCTGCAGGCTCTTGGCTCTGGCGGGGGTCAGCAACTGGATATTGCTGGCACCTTCAATTGCCTCAAGCAGCGCCAGCTGGATCACCCGATTCTCGACGATGTGGCCGAGGTTGGCCTGACGCAGGCTGGCGGCATCGAAGTCGATATGGCCAAAACTGTCCTGCTCCCACACCGCCATCTTGTCGTAGGCCTGCAGGCGGCGCGCTTCAATGCCGTCCCAGGCGCCGACATGGCGCAGGATCTGCTGGCTGGCCAGACTCAGGGCGCTGACCCGATTATCGGCCACCTCCCCCAGCTGCGGGTCGGGCAGTTGCCCCTCCACCACCAGTACCTTGAGGGCGCTATGTTTCAAGGCCGCAGCGAGCCCCAGCCCCACCATGCCGCCACCGACAATCACCACATCCACATTTTGCATCTGCATCATCTCATCCTTTCAGGGCTGACCGGCTGGCCAGCGAGAGGACGCCCGCAGGCATCACCTCTTTATTCAATAGGTTTTGATCAACGAATGGCGGTCACCATCTTCCGGTCAACAGGCTCCACTCAACAAGTGCTGGCTAGTTGCCGCACACATCGGCGACAAAGCCCAGGGTGCGCGAGGCAAGCGGCGCCTTGAGGCACGGGAATCGCCCCATCAGGGTGAGCGCCAGATTGCGCCCCGCCACCAGCGGGTCGTGACCATTGGAGAAGAGCTGGGCCAGCGAGGAGGTAAGCCAGACAGTCTGCGCCTGATCGCGCTGACGCTGCTGCCAGTAGCCGCTCAGCACCTTGAAGCTGCCGATATCCTCCCCCTCTGCCAACGCCTTGGCTATAGCGCCGGTAAGCAGGTCCAGATCCCGCATCCCGAGGTTGAAGCCCTGTCCGGCAATCGGGTGCAGGGCGTGGGCGGCATTACCGACCAGCACGGTGCGCTGGGCCAGCGGGTAGTCGCAGGCGGTCAGAATGAGCGGATAGACGTGACGCACGCCACATCGCTCGAAGCGGCCGAGCCGCCAGCCAAAGGCCTGCTGCAGACGGGCAAGAAACGCCACCTCATCGAGGGCCATCAGCTCATCCACCTCATGCTGCCCGACGCTCCATACCAGCGAGGAGAGCCCCTCCTGCATCGGCAGCAGGGCCAGCGGCCCCCCTTCGGTAAAACGCTCGAAGGCGCGTCCCTCAGGGTCTTGCGCCGTTTTGACCGTGGCGATGATGGCGTGTTGCTCAAAGTCGTGGCGGGTCACCGGCAACTTGAAGTGCTGACGCACAAAGGAGTTGCCGCCGTCTGCCGCCACCAGCAGGCGGGTCTCAATCTGTTCACCGCTCTCGAGGGTGAGGGTCACCTTCTCCTCATCGGGCGCAATCTCGCTCACCCGGGCCGGACAACAGACCCGGATATTGGGAGAGGCCGCCATCGCCCGTTGCAGCTCATGACCGGCAGCTGCAAGCTCGATCACCTGGCCCAGCGCGGGCAGGCCGTATTCGGCAGCCGACAGGCGAGCCTGACCGAAGTGGCCCCTATCCGAGACATGAATCTGGGTAATGGGGGAGCAATGGGGGGCAAACAGCGGCCAGAGTCCGCGTCGCAACAGCGCATCGCAGGTACCGGCCGAGAGCGCAATGGCGCGGGCGTCGAACCCTGAATGGGTGTGCTGTTCGGGGACGCTTGCCTCCAGCAGCAGGATCTCGAGGGGGGAGCCATCGGATCGAAACAGGGCTGCCAGCGAGAGGGCCAGCACGGCACCGCTCATTCCACCGCCGACCAGGGTGACATCGACCTGTCGCACATCAGATTGAGACATAAGCAGAGAGGAAGAAGTGAAAAAGGTGGCCTCATGCTATCACAAAGCCGCTGGCCGAATGCGAGGTCACCGGCAAAAAACCGGTTGCGCCTCACAGGGTTAGCCACCACAAGGGAATAAAAAAAGAGCGCCATCAGGCGCTCTTGCAGATTCAGTAAGGAGCGCGTTGACCCGCACCTCAATGAAGGGTCGGCGGCGCGCTCGGGGTATCGGGGCGCTTGCCAAACTCTTCGAAGGCCATCATGACCCCCAGTTTGACGTGTTCGTAGAGCACCAGGAAGGAGGCTTCGTTCTCGTCATCTTCCTGATCAAACTCGGCAGAGACCTGAGTGATGCTGGCGATATCCTGGATCATCTCCTGCAGCTCTTCCGACGCGCGGGAGAGCTCCTGCTGCACCACGCCGAAACCGGCCAGAAACGCCTGTGACCAGTCCACCAGCGAATCGATGCGCTCATCAAGGGGGGCATCATCACTTGGCAGCAGCAGCTCGACGCCTTTCTGGGCCATCAAGCTCTCGACCACATTGTGATAAAGATCGGTCATCACCTGGCGCACCGGGGCCGGCAGGCCAAAACCGTCGTTCACCAGATCGTTGAAATGGGGCAGCCAACTCTTGTCGTCCAGTGCCACACCGCCGCACACCAGACCGCAGATCACACCATGGGCCTCTACTGCGCTGGCCATCAGCTCGTGTTGTTCCATGATGTCGGCCACTGCCGCATATTTAAGGGGGTTCGTTTTGCTCATCGAGGATCCGCTCAAAGTTCAGTCAAATTTGCAGAATTAATGGTCAGGATCCTAGCATTCTCCCTCTTGCAGAGCCAGCAAGGCCTTGAAACTTATGCATCTGCGCTATATAGTCCCGCCCAGTTGTCCACGTGGATAAAGGCGGAAATCAGCTCCGCCGTATTGAGGAAGGCATGAGCACAGAGGCCGTAGAAATCGTCATTTTGGGACGTCCCTACAAGGTATCCTGTCCCTTGGGACAGCAGGATGCCCTGCGCCAGGCCGCCGAGCAGCTGACCGACAAGTTGATCGACCTGCGTCAACGCTCCAAAGTCTCCAGCAACGAGCAATTGGCTATCATGGCGGCGCTCAATTTCTGTCATGAGCTCTGCCTTGAAAAAGAGAAGAACCACCAATACTCTGAGACCATGGACAAGCGGATCAAGATGCTGCAGCGCACCATCGAAGCGGCCCTGATCGAGCACGGACAATATGGTGATTCCAGCGAAGAGGGGCAGCAGCCCTAATCGCAAACCGTTTTAAAATTCCCTGGGATGTTTGTCAGCCGGTTCAAGTCCCCGAGCCGATATTCATACCAAACAGGGGATCTGCCTTCTGGCTATTGCGCATGCTCGGCACGACCGAGAAGCCTGCGGTCAGATCCGATCCCCGCCTTGAACCGACGGTTCAAGGGCCCAAACCGGCAACGGCATCTCGGGGTACCAACAGCAAAAGCCCGTCACCAGCGTGACGGGCTTTTTCTTTGCCTGATGATCAACGAACTGTCCCGTCCTGAATATGGTTTACACCTTTCCCCCCCAATAAATGGAGAACCCGATGGGACAAGGTGTGAAGCGGACACAGCCATAACGACAAAGCCCGCCAAAAGGCGGGCTTTGTTTTGCAGCAGGCAAGCACGTTTAGATGGCCATCTGCTCGTGGGGGGAGCCGTGGTGGCGCAACCAGACAAAGCTCAGCGCCACGATCAGCACCATCAGGGTCATGATGGCCCCCAGGGTCACCTGTCCAGTCATCGGGAAACCGGCGGCCAGCAGAGTCACCACGCCCGCCCCCAGATTCTGCATCCCGCCGAGAATGGCCCCCGCGGTGCCGGCCTGACCCGGGAAGGGCTCGATGGCGCAGGAGGTGGCGGTCGGGTAGAGAATACCGCTACCGATGAAGTAGACAGCCGCACCACCAACCAGCGAGGCAGCACTCACCACCCCGAACAGCCCCGGCACCAGAATGATGAGGGAGCCTAGCGCCAGAAAGGCGATCCCCAGACGCATCAGCTTGCCCTGAGTCAAACGGAAGCTCAGCTTGGCAGAGAGCCAGGCCCCGAACAGATAGCCGGGCAGCGGCAGCACGAACAGCACGCTCACGGTACGAGCGCTCAGTTTCAGCACATCGCCCAGCAGCACACCGGCCGCAGCTTCAAATACCGCGAGTCCCGCAAAGGTCGCCATCAGGCAGAGCAGGTTGCCCTGAAACTTGGGGTTGCCCAGCACATGACGATAGGCAGCACCGACGCGCAGCGGCTGACGGGCAGCAGCAGGCAGCGTCTCACCAAACCAGGCCATGATCGCCAGAGTGGCTACGGCACCAAAACCGAACAGGAACCAGTAACCGGCACGCCAGTTGAACAGCTCGGTCAGCCATCCCCCCAGCACGGGCGCCAGCAGCGGGGAGAAGATCACCCCCATGCTGACCAGACTGTTGGCGCGGTTGAGCTCGGCGCCATTGTAGCGATCCCGCATCACTGTACGGCTCATGGCGCCACCGGCACCGGTGCCCAGTCCCTGAATAAAGCTGCCCACCAGCAAGGCGGCAAAATGGGGGATGACCTGAATGATCAGGGTGCCCACCAGAAACACCATCATGCCGACGATCAGCACCGGACGACGACCGATGCGATCCGACAACGGCCCGTAGACAAACTGGGAGAGGCCATAGGGGATCAGGTAACAGGCCATCACCGCCTGCAACTGGCCCGAGGCCACATTGAAGTCCCCCGCCATCATGGGAATGGAGGGAACATAAAGGGTCTGGGTCATCTGGCCCACAGCGACCATCAGAATGGTCAATAAAAACAACGGATAAAAACTGTGCCGATCCATATCAGTCCCAAAAAATCGAAAAAATGCTGCCGCCCCTCTGGCACAAAATGGCCCAGAGGAATCTGATCACAGAGGCTGTGATGCAATCAAAAACAGTGTTGGAAACAGTAGGCGGGGAGCCCGCCAAGCCACCGCACAGGACGCTTGGTGGTATGGGGGCATCATAGTGATTCAGCTCACAAAAAACGAACGAATCTTTATAATCGGCTTGCCTTAGTTTTTCTAATATTACGGGGCATTTCGCCCCGTCCGCAGTTAAAAATCAACGTGTTACCATCTGCTGCGCCTGCTTGATCAGCTCATCGGGCTGCTCCTTGCGCGGCGGTATGGTGATCCCCTTCTGGCAGGCAGGTTTCTCTGCCATGCGATCCATCCAGGCTTGCAGATGGGGTAACCCCTCGATGGAGATACCGCTCCAGTCATAAATCCGCACCCAGGGCCAAGTGGCGATATCGGCGATGCTGTACTCGTCCGCCAGATATTCTTGGTGGGCCAGATGGCTATCGAGCACCTCGAACAGGCGGCGCCCCTCCTTCTGGTAGCGTTCGATGGCGGCGGGGATCTTCTCGGGGAAGTAGCGGTAGAAGACGTTGGCCTGCCCCATCATGGGCCCTACCCCGCCCATCTGGAACATCAGCCACTGGATGGCCTGAGAGCGGCGTTTGGGATCTGCGGGCAGCAACTTGCCTGCTTTCTCCGCCAGATAGATGAGGATGGCCCCCGACTCGAATACGGCGAAATCGTCGTTATCCCGATCGACGATAGCCGGAATACGGCCATTTGGGTTGATGGCGAGAAACTCGGGCTTCTTCTGATCCAGCGCCGAAAGATCGAGAGGAATGACCCGATAGGGCAAACCCAGCTCTTCGAGGGCGATCGCCACTTTGAAACCATTGGGGGTCGCGGCGGTATAAAAGTCGATCATGATTCACTCCTTGTTAGTCATAGCCAGATTGCACGGTTGGAACAGGGTGCAACACCATAGCCGCCTCATCTTGCAACAAGTGACCGGCTCCAGACCATTAAAAAGCGGCGCACCGTAGGCCAAACAAGGCCACGGTGCGCCGCTGGTGCGCTCTGGCAATGGTAGATATTAGTTGATCACGGCGACCGGCTTGCGCTGGCGCAGCATGATCAGGCGGGAAAGCAGCGGGAAGTAGGACTCCAGCTTGCGCAACAGCACCCGGCTGCAGGCAGGCTCGGCCAGCTCCGACTCATCCAGCACGATGCCGTTTGAGACAAAATAGAAACGGGGGTCACGCACATCCGGCCCGCAGACCGTCAGCTCCTTGTCCCCCTTGCGGATCAGCAGCGGCAAGACCGGCAAACCGATCGTCTCATCCTCTCCCCGGGCAAATCCGGCATCCTGCCAGGGCGCATCGCCGTCGATCAGCAGGATCGCCGCCTCCGTCTTGGCCGGTTGCCACTGGGCAAGGGGGGTCACGGTGATGTGGGCAAAGTGATCACCATACTCGGGTGATGACCGCAAGATGGCCAACAGTCCCTCGCTGGCCGCAGACACGTTCTGACTCACTAATGACAAATTCATGGCTCATATCCCTATGCTCATGACAGCCTGTATCCGGCTGCTGGGATAAGACTAGCGCAGATCTGGTCTATATTGGAGCCGTCAGATCTGGCAGTCGCAATCAATTAGTCGTAGGGGGATAACAGTTGCCATCGCACAAAATACTGGTATCATACCGCGTCCTTTTATCCCCCGTTCTTTAACATCCAGTGGTGAACCTATGCATCCGATGCTGAATATCGCCGTGCGCGCTGCGCGCAACGCCGGTCAAGTTGTAGTAAAAGCCTTCTCCCAGCCCGAGAACATTGAGGCTATCCAAAAAGGCAGCAATGACTTCGTGACCAACGTTGACCGTGAAGCCGAAGCGGCCATCATTCACACCATCAAAAAATCTTACCCGGAGCACAGCATCGTTGCTGAAGAGTCTGGTGAGATTGCCGGTACCAATCCGGACTATCAATGGATCATTGACCCACTGGATGGCACGACCAACCTGGTCAAAGGCATTCCGCACTTTGCCGTCTCCATCGCCCTGCGTGTCAAGGGCAAGACTGAACAAGCCGTTGTTTACGATCCCATCCGTGACGAGCTGTTTACTGCTACCCGTGGTAGCGGCGCCCAGCTGAACGGCTACCGCATTCGTGTCGGCAAAGCCAAAGAGCTGGCTGGCACCGTGCTGGCGACCGGTTTCCCCTACAAGCAAAAGCACCACATCGAGTCCTACCTGAAGATGTTCCAGAGCATGTTCATCGAATGTGCCGACATCCGTCGCTCCGGCTCTGCCGCACTGGATCTGGCCTACGTGGCTGCCGGTCGCGTCGACGGTTTCTGGGAAATCGGCCTCAAGCCCTGGGACACCGCTGCCGGTGAACTGCTGGCCAAAGAAGCTGGCGCCATCGTCACCGACTTCGTAGGTGGTCACAACTACGAAAACTCCGGCAACATCGTGGTTGCCAACCCGCGTGTCCTGAAAGAGATGCTCGGCAAGATCCGTGAAGAGCTGCCGGAGTCCCTGGCGAAATAAGCCAGCCTTCGAGCAGACAGATAACAAAACCGGCGCAAGCCGGTTTTCTTGTATCTGTTATCCGAACACCAAGGCAGACATCTACATGCTGATTTAAAAGAGTTCGCGATGCATCCCCACTTGCCTCTCAACATCCACTTCAGCCATTTGCAGACAACCCCTCTTGCCCCCCGCCTTTGGCTACCGATAAGAGTTCCCATGTGGTTGCCTGGATAAACTCTTTCCAGATTTTCAGATAGCGGCAATCGCCCTGCAGACATGGACAAGGGGCGGCCGAATCGATGTAATGCCACCATCCACTTTGCACACCTTGAGGTCATGCCATGGACCATCTCTCAGCTCTTCCTCCGTTATCCTGGTCACAGCAACTGCGCAGCCAGATGCAAAGCCGCCCGCTCACTGCTCTCGGCCTCTTTATCGCGCTGGCTGCCGTCTTGTTGCTGCTGTTGCAGAGTCTCATCATGCTCGCTACCGGCGAGGTGACCAGCGGCGTGCGCTATGGCCTGATAGGTGGTGCCGCCGGGTTTGCCGCCACCGCCATCGGCGCCCTGCCCGCTCTGTTTCTACGCTCGGTACCGCAAAAAGTGGAGGACACCATGCTCGGCTTTGCCGCAGGCATGATGCTGGCGGCCAGCGCCTTCTCCCTGCTGCTGCCGGGGCTAGAGGCTGCCGAGGGGATCACCGGCAACGGCTTTAGCGCCGCCGCCGTGGTGGTTGTCGGCATGACCCTCGGGGTGCTGTTGATGCTGGGGCTGGATCAGTTCACCCCGCACGAGCATGACAAAACCGGCCCCTGCGGCCCCGGCCACGAGAGCTGCTCCCGGGTCTGGCTGTTCGTCTTTGCCATCGCCCTGCACAACCTGCCGGAGGGGATGGCCATCGGGGTGAGCTTCTCGCAGGGGGATATGTCGGTGGGGCTGCCGCTTACCACTGCCATCGCACTACAGGATATTCCGGAAGGATTGGCGGTGGCGCTGGCCATGTGCGCCGCCGGTTTTCGCCCCTCTGTCGCGGTGCTGGTTGCCATCGCCAGCGGCCTGCTCGAACCGGTTGGCGCCCTGCTCGGAGTGGGGCTCTCCAGTGGCCTTGCCATCGCCTACCCCATCGGACTTGGGCTCGCCGCCGGCGCCATGCTGTTTGTGGTCTCGCACGAGGTGATCCCGGAGACTCACCGCAACGGTCACCAGACCTATGCCACCCTCGGTCTGATGGCAGGCTTTGCCCTGATGATGACCCTCGATACTGCGCTCGGCTAAAGGCACTCTCCCCTCCTCATCAATGCTTTTTGTCACCTGCGGCGCTCCCATATGGAGCGCCGCGCTTCATCTCTCCTTTCGCTTGTGCCTCTCGGCGCCGACGCCATCTTTTGTTATGATCTACAGCAACTTAAATTCAGCCACACGGCTATCAAGACGAGGTCAGCAATGAAAGTAGGTATTATCGGCGCCATGGAGCAAGAAGTGGCCCTGCTGCGCAGCCAGATGAGCAACCCCACCACCCTGCAACTGGGCGGCTGCGAGTTCTATCAAGGGGAGCTGGCAGGCAAAGAGGTGATCCTGACCCGCTCCGGTATCGGTAAGGTCGCCGCCAGCGTGGCCACCAGCCTGCTGCTGGAAAAGTTTGCCCCCGACTGCGTCATCAATACCGGCTCTGCGGGCGGCTTTGCCCAGGACCTGCATATCGGTGATGTGGTGATCGCCAGCGAGATGCGTTTCCACGATGTCGACGTGACCGCCTTTGGTTACGAGATGGGCCAGATGGCGCAACAACCCGCCGCCTTCCCCTGCGACGAGAAGCTCATCGCGGTCGCTCAGGATTGCATCGCCGAGCAGGGCAAGCACCAGACCAAGGTCGGCCTAATCTGCACCGGCGATCAGTTCATGTGCAAACCGGACGCCATCGCCAAGGCTCGCGCCGACTTCCCGCAGATGCTGGCGGTCGAGATGGAAGGTGCCGCCATCGGTCAGGTGTGCCACATGTTCAAAGTGCCCTATCTGGTGGTGCGCGCCATGTCCGATATCGCTGGCAAGGAACAGGTTGAATCCTTCGATGCCTTTATCGAAGTGGCCGGCAAGCACTCCGCCGAAGTGATCATCAAGATGCTCGGCAAGCTGTGATCGAGACCGGCTCGCTTGATTTGATGGCCGACGCCCTCCTCTCGACGACGGCGGCCATTCTGGTAGGTGCTGCCCTGCTGGAGGCGGTGATCCCGTGGCCATCCCATCTGCGTCTTTCGGCCGTCACGCCCCTGCTGACCCGGCTGGGGCACAAGGTACACAGACCCGATGGTTCACCCGGCCAGCAAATGCAGGCCGGCCTGCTGGCAATGCTGGTAGTCTGGCTCCCCTGCGCAACCGGGCTCTGGTCGCTTCGCAATCTGGCCCTGAGCGAGCCGCTCTTCGACCTGCTGTTCTTGCTGCTGATGCTCGAATCCCGTCCGCTGCGCGAACTCTCCCATGCCACCCGCTCGCTCGCCACCCAGGAGACCCTGCCGCTGGCGAGATTGCAGTCTGCCCCCTGGCTTAAGCGGGAGACCGGCAAACTCTCGACCATGGGGCTCGCCAAAGCAGTGACGGAGAGCTGCGCCCTGCGTCTGGTCGGCCAATGGGCTGGCCCGCTGCTGGGATTTGCCTTGGCTGGCGTACAGGGCGCCTTGCTCTGGCGGCTGGTGCAGCTGATGAGCCAGGGCTGGAGCATGAAGGATCCCGCGTTTGGCTATTTTGGCCGAGCCTCCAGTACCCTCTATCAGGGGCTCAATGCTCCCACCATCCTGCTACTGGGGCTACCGCTCCTGCTACCGCGGCTCAAACAGGCCGCACAGCTGGTGCGAAGTGGCGCGCTCTGGCCCTATCCAGTCATGGGGATGCTGCTCACCCTGCTGGTAGATAAGTGCCGGATCCGCCTTGGTGGCCCTCGCTACTATCAGGGGGCTCTCCAGCGCTGGCCAGTCATCGGCACAGGTGCTGAGCCAGATAGCGAGACTCCGCGCAAGGTGCTCAACATTCTGCAAGGATGCGGCTGGGGCTGGTTGATACTGGCGCTGGTTGTCACGATAGCGGGGTTATTTCATGGATAGATGGCTGCGATTGCCGATCTGGCTGCCCTGCGTGCTGCTGGCCTGGTTGCCCGGTGTTCTGTTTGCCGCGACTCCGAGCCGGGTGGCGAGCGTGGTACCCCATCTTACCGAACTGCTTTACGACATCGGTGCCGGTGACAAACTGGTGGCCGTTGATGATGCCTCAGACTATCCCGCCGAGGTGAAAAACAAACCCAAGGTGGCCAATTATCGCAGCATCAATGTCGAGGCCCTGCTGGCACAAAAACCGGACCTGATCCTGGGCTGGCGCTCGGCCCAGTCACGAATGCTGGCACCGCTGGAACAGCTGGGTATCTCGGTGTTCTACTCTGAACCCACCGATTTTGCCTCGCTGGCGACCGAGATGCGGGCGCTGGGCAAATTGCTGGGTGTTGAGAAAAGTGCCAACGAAGCCGCCGATCGCTATCTGGCGCGCCTGCATGAGCTGCAACAGCGTTATGGACAATCAACCGGCGTCAAGGTGTTCTACCAGCTCTGGTACCCACCGCTCACCAGCGTCAGTGGCAATGCCTGGCCGGCTCAGGCCATCGAACTCTGCGGCGGGGTCAACGTCATGGCAAATGCCAAGACCCCCTACCCTCAAGTGGACATGGAACAGGTGATCAAAGCGAACCCCGCGCTGATCCTGGCGGGGAGTCAAGATCCTGACGCCCTGAATCACTGGCAAAAGTGGCCCAATCTCGATGCGGTGCAGCACCAGCGACTCGATTTGATCAACTCGGATGAACTACACCGCTTCACCCCGAGAGCCCTCAATGGGGTTGAAGAGGTTTGCCAGGCTATTCAGCTAAGCGCGCAGAGCTCCAGCACATCTTGATAAAGCTCTACTGATGCGAGCCAATCCGAGGTGGTCTGGGTGCGCCCAAATCTTTAAAACTGTTTTTGTGAATGGATCACACTCTTTGCCAAAAAAGCTGGTACTTTATTTGCTAGCATATGATTCATCTACTGTTTTTATGACGAGATGCCCACAATGTTCAACGATAAAACGCTACTGATCACAGGTGGCACCGGCTCGTTTGGCCAACGATTGGTCAAGACAGTACTGGAACGTTATAAGCCGAAACGGCTCATCATCTATTCTCGTGACGAACTGAAACAGTTCGAGATGCAGCAGGAGTTTAACGACCCCTGCATGCGCTATTTTATCGGTGATGTCCGAGACGCCAACCGGCTCACCATGGCAATGCGTGGCGTCGATTACGTGGTGCATGCAGCAGCACTGAAACAGGTTCCAGCCGCTGAATACAACCCCATGGAGTGTATTAAAACCAATATCCATGGTGCTGAGAACGTTATCCAGGCCGCTTTGCTCAATCAAGTCAAAAAAGTTATTGCCCTCTCCACTGACAAAGCTGCCAATCCAATCAATCTCTACGGTGCCACCAAACTGGCATCAGACAAGCTCTTCGTGGCAGCAAACAATATCGCGGGGCAGGATCCCACCCGTTTTGCAGTGGTTCGTTACGGTAACGTGGTGGGTTCTCGCGGCTCTGTCGTCCCCTTCTTCCAGAAGCTGATTGACCAGGGTGCAGATGCGTTGCCCATCACCCATGAGGAGATGACGCGTTTCTGGATCACCTTGCAGCAAGGGGTGGATTTCGTGCTGGACAATTTTGGCCGCATGAAAGGAGGAGAGATTTTTGTTCCAAAATTGCCATCGGTCCGTATTACCGAGCTCGCCAGCGCCATGGCCCCTCACCTGCCACACAAGATCATCGGTATTCGTCCGGGAGAGAAGCTCCATGAAGTGATGTGTCCTGCCGATGACTCTTATCACACCTTCGAGTTTGATGACTTCTTCGTGATTGGCCCAACCATCAACTTCAATAATCGCAACAACGATTTCTCCAAAACAGCGGCGGGCGAAAAAGGAAAAATGGTAGAACAGGGCTTCGAATATAACTCTCGCAGCAACCCTCACTTTTTTACCATTGAACAGCTTTTGAAAATGAACCAAAAGGGGAGTGCTGAATGATCCCTTATGGCCGCCAATCCATCAGCCAGGCAGATATCGATGCTGTTGTGGATGTTCTCAAGTCCGACTTCCTAACCCAGGGGCCCGTTGTCCCCCGCTTTGAGCAAGCAGTAGCTGATTACTGTGGCGCTAAATTCGGGGTTGCGGTCAATTCAGGTACAGCAGCACTGCATATCGCCTGTCTGGCACTTGGCGTTGGCCCCGGCGACAGGGTCTGGACATCCCCCATCAGCTTTGTTGCATCCGCCAACTGTGCTCTCTACTGCGGTGCACAAGTCGACTTCGTCGATATTGAGCCAGATACCGGCAACATGTGCGCCTTGGAGCTGGAAAAGAAACTAATTGTTGCTAAAGCGGCGGGCAAGTTGCCCAAAGTCGTTATCCCGGTGCACTTTGCCGGCCTCCCCTGCGACATGCAGGAGATCCGCCGCCTGGGACAAGAGTATGGCTTTCGGATCATCGAAGATGCCTGCCACGCCTTGGGAGCTCGCTATCACGATGAACCAACCGGTAATGGTCGCTACAGCGATATAACCGTTTTCAGCTTCCACCCGGTGAAGATCATCACCACCGGTGAAGGGGGGATGGCCATGACCAACGACCCTGCGCTCGCCAAGACGATGCGCATGCTCCGCAGCCATGGCATCACCCGCGAACCGGAAGACTTCATCAATGAACCGGACGGCCCTTGGTACTATGAGCAGCAGATGCTCGGCTTCAACTACCGCATGACCGACATTCAGGCTGCGCTGGGGTTGAGCCAGATGGCCAATCTGGAGACATGGATTCACACGCGTAACGAGATTGCCCAGTACTACTTCGAAAGACTGGCACCACACCAGCTACCTCGTCATTTCAACACCGAGCGGCGTAGTGCCTTCCATCTCTATGTTCACCATGTAGCCCCTGAACAACGCAGTGCGCTCTTCCAAAAAGTACGTGCACAGGATATCGGCGCCAACGTGCACTATATACCTATTTACAAACAACCTTGGTATCAAAAGTGGACTCATACTACCCTGCCCTCTACTGAGCAATTTTACGCAGGCGCAATGACCTTGCCACTCTTTCCTGGTTTGACAAAAGCACAGCAATTGAAAATATGCAGTCTGCTTTAGTCGTAGCCAAAAATGTCTCGTGTATAGACCTTATCAATCACATCGGCTAAATCAGGACTCATTCGGTTGGCAAGTATAATGTCACACATACCTTTAAATACGGATACTTCAGTGATGACTTTTGACCTAAAGAAATAAGGTTCCATTAAGGATGGCTCATAAACAACAACCTCAATACCCTTCGCCTTGATTCTTTTCATGACTCCCTGTATTGCCGATGCTCTAAAATTATCCGAACCAGCCTTCATAACTAGTCGATAAATACCTACTCGTTTAGGATTAGTCGCGATAACTGTATCGGCAATAAAATCTTTTCTCGTTGTATTAGCATCAACAATAGCTCTAATCAGGTTGCTGGGCACTTGGTTGAAATTTGCCAGAAGCTGCTTGGTGTCTTTTGGCAGACAATAACCTCCATAACCAAAAGATGGATTGTTGTAATAGTGGCCAATACGAGGGTCCAGGCAAACACCATCAATAATATCCTTTGTTTCTAGATTATTTTTTTGGGCATATGTATCCAACTCATTAAAAAATGCGATTCGCATCGCCAGATATGTGTTAGCAAATAATTTTACAGCCTCTGCTTCCGTACTTTCAGTAAAAATGACTGGCACATTTTTTTCTATTGCCCCATCAATCATAAGTCTAGAAAATGTTCGTGCATATTCACTTGTTGCCCCGACTATAACACGTGATGGATAAAGGTTATCATATAATGCTCTCCCTTCACGTAAAAACTCGGGGGAAAAGAAAATATTCTCGTAATTATGAGTCATCCGCATTTTAGAGGTAAAACCAACAGGAACAGTAGACTTGATTACAATTACTGCCTCAGGATTAATTTCCATAATATCAAAAATAACTGACTCTACCGACGCAGTATCAAAGCAATTTGTATCAGGATCATAATTAGTGGGCGTCGCAATTATAATATAGTCAGCATGTTGGTAAGCGGTTGATTTATTCAAGGTTGCGGTAAGATCCAAAGTCCGTTGTTTAAAGAACAGATCGATATCAGAATCAATAATTGGAGATTGTCGCCTGTTAATCATGGACACTTTTTCTGGATTAACATCAAATGCAACAACATGATGGTTCTGAGCTAACAATATTGCATTAGACAAACCTACGTAACCTATACCGACAACGGCAATTTTCATTATTGAACCTTCACATCCAAAAATTGATAATAAGAGCGATACCATTCAACAAAATTCTGTATGCCCTGTTCTATCTTCATTGATGGGCGATATGAAATAGTAGCAAATAAATCCTCAGTATCCGCCCATGTCGCATAAACATCACCCGACTGCATGGGCATCATATTTTTTATAGCTTTAACCCCCAGCGCTTGCTCGAGAGATTGAATAAAATCAACTATTTTAATCGGCCTACCATTACCAATGTTAAATACACGATAAGGGGCACTGCTATCAGCTGGAGAACCAGTTGCGCAACGCCAGGCAGAATTTTCAACCGGTATCACGTCCGCTACCCGGATCACACCTTCAGCAATGTCATCTATATATGTGAAATCTCGGCTTAACAGACCATTGTTATATACATCTATTGGCTGTCCAGACAGCATACATTTAGTAAATTTAAATAATGCCATATCCGGCCGTCCCCACGGGCCATAAACTGTGAAAAAACGCAATCCTGTGGTTGGGATACCATACAAATGAGAATATGTGTGCGCCATCAGCTCATTCATTTTTTTTGTCGCTGCATATAACGAAATAGGATGGTCAGTGGGTTCACTCACTCTAAATGGCATTTCCTCATTCATTCCATATACGGAGCTAGAAGATGCATAAACAAGATGCTCAATATGATGATGACGACAACCCTCCAGAATTGTCAAAAATCCGTCTACGTTGCTATCAATATAAGAAAAGGGAGATTCCATTGAATGGCGAACACCGGCTTGAGCGGCAAGATGAATTACTCTGTCAAACTTCTCTTTGGAAAAAAGAGTCAGGATAGATTTTCTATCAGAGACATCCATTTTTACAAACTTGAAGTTAGAAAATGGAGTTAACTGTTCAAGTCTACTTAATTTAAGAGATACCTCATAGTAATCATTTAGGTTATCAATACCTATAACCTGATACCCTTTCAAGCACAGTAGTTCGCACACCTTCGCACCGATAAATCCCGCTGCACCAGTTACAAAATATTTCATACGACATACCTGTTAAAAATTGCTTTTGGTTATACGCTAAGGTGAAATCATTATCTTACTGAGTGCCAATATCCATATGTATATTACAAATATTATAGCTTATGAATATTTATAAGATCATTAATAAAATGCATCTAATTCATTTAAATTTATGATTAGCTTTAATTATTGACTACAAAAAAGTGTCTGACCGCATCAATAATGAATACTTGCTCCGACTCAGTCAGGCTTGCATGTAAAGGTAAACGTAACAGCATTCTAGAAACCGCTGTGGTATTTATATCATCGCCATGAAATCTACCATATCGAATACCAGCCGGACTAGAATGCAGAGGTACAAAGTGTGAGGTAACTTCCACATTAAGATTGCGCATGAATTTAAATAATCCCTGTTGTTCGTCAGGGGATCTTGTTCTTATATGATATATATGAGCATTATGCTCAACATGTGCCGGAACGGCAGGAAGTGTGAGCACTCCAGCATTAGCCAACTCAGATAAACATGTATGATAAAAAAGCCATTTTTTTAATCTAGCATTCGTAATTTCTCTCGCGTTTTGTAATTGCTGCAACAAGACTACAGCTTGAACCTCTGACATTACATAACTAGATGATAAAATTTGCCATGTATATCTATCAACCTCTCCACGCAAAAACCTTGAACGATCAGTTCCTTTCTCCTGAATGATTTCACATATACCATGGTACTTATCTTCGTTTACTAAAAAAGCCCCGCCCTCACCACCGGCATGAATATTTTTAGTATGATGAAAGCTGACGCAGCCAAATTGACCAATTGAACCAAGTGGCCGTCCTTTATATGTTGACATGATACTTTGTGCAGCATCTTCAACCAATACAAGATTATAGCGATTGCATATATCGACTATAGAAGACATTTCTGATGCAACACCGGCATAGTGAACAACCACTACGGCTTTCGTTCTAACTGTAATAGCCTCTTCAATAAGCTGCTCATTTATATTCAAAGTGTCTGGCCTGATATCGACAAATACTAATTTTGCGCCCCTTAAGGCAAAAGCACTTGCAGAGGTAACAAATGTAAAGCTTGGCAGTATTACCTCATCCCCTGGCTGCAAATCCATCGCTAAAGCTGCCATCTCCAAAGATGCACTACAGGATGGCGTTAAAAAAACTCGCCTTGCATTATATATATCGTGTAATAGTTCCTCACATTTTTTTTTATTAACACCGATACCTAAACATTCTCCATCACTTTCAGTGATATGGCCAATATTATTGGGGCGATTATATGGTATCCAATTGCGATATGATTTCATTTCATAATAACCTTAATGTCACTGACAAGATTTGCATAACTTCTTCCTGAATCAGGCCATGTTGTCAGTCTCCAATCAGGACATTGCCCACAAAAAGTATGGCATTTGAAATCGTTATTAAGATGAGCCTCTCGCAGTTCGTTTAAAAATGCTCCCTGCCAAGCAGTTTTTAGCGTTGTCTTCCTGTAATCAATGAAACTGGATGCATACGCCCAATCTGTCGGGCAAAAAGAAAGCTCACCTTTTGGATCCAGGGTCAAACGCTCCCATGGATATAAGCATGGGCGCCTTGACTCATGGGAATGAGCTTCCCCTTGAGCCAACATACCTGCCGCCGAATGTAAATTCCTGATCAGCACTTCATCAGCTCCCTGATTTTTCCAAAAAAGAGAAAAATCATCTACCTCATCTTCATTTCCTGCCTGACGAATAAAACTCACAACAATACGAGTTCTGTATTGCCCTGTCTTGATATGTTCGATCATTCTAATTATATTACGTCGCACTTGCTCAAGACGCCCGCCACGAATCTTCGCATAAGTCTCATCGTTAAAGGCATCAATGCTGACATCAATCATATGAAGGCCACTTTCTAATAACTGTTTTAGTTTTTTCTCATTAAGAACTGTACCATTAGTGGTTAACGTGACAAACGTGCCACTATGCTCGACAGCATACTGGATCATTTCATGTGCATGTGGATGCATAAGTGGCTCACCATTGCTGGTATATCGTATATACTGGCAATGTCCGTCGCTATTGTCTCTTATATCATCGATCAGCTTCTTGTTTAGTTCAGGGTCTAACAATCTTGCGGAATAATGTTCAGACTCTTTAAATTGAGGGTGTGGACAATGTATGCATCTTAAATTACAAATTTCAGCAATATCTACAATGACCTGTGATGGAAACTCCGATGACAGTCGATCATAGAAACCATATTTAGCCATGAGTCCTCCTACTAATAATTTAGTTCGCTATGAACAAAATCACCGCCAGCACATAATAAAGCATCGATAATACTGACGCGGCAATCAAAACCAGGTCCGTTCTGGGGATAGCGAGCATATTCAGGATATTCCATCCAGGCAACACCGATACCCCTTTCTTCAAAGCGCCCGATATCTAAATAATTTTTTGCCGCCGGCCCAGAAAAATAAATACTTGCATCAGCTCTTTCAGCAATGACGATCAGTCTTTCCGTTGCATCGCTAAATCCCCCCCCATTCAAGTAATGACTATCCGTAAAGATGGGGGTGGTGATCCCTAATAAATGCATGATTTTTTTAATAAACATGACATTTATATCAGAGATATACTCAAATTCACGTGCATCTTCATACCATGATTTAATTTCATCTATATATCTATCAAAAAAAAGCGCCTTTTTGTATCGCTCTTTAATTATAGCAAAATGCTTCTGACACCATAGATTATCGACAACTTTTGTGGATGATATTTTCTGATTTCTATCAACATGACATACGGGTATTGTTAACCATACAGCACCCTGTGTGGTCATAATCCTATTGCGGTTACGCCAATCTCTTGTTGTATACTGGACAGAATCAAGAAATATAAATTCGTCCACCCTGTTTATAATATCAAAGTAGCCTATCCAAGGAATATAATTAGATTGAATGATTGCTATCTTTTTATGCAAGTTAGTATGCTCTTAATATTTTTGAACGTGTTAAACCACATGAAATCATCTGTGCTTTAATCTCGGGCCAGTAATCAGAAGCAATAATAACCACATCAAGTTCATTGGTGGCCTCCAGTGTAAATTTTTCTATTGGGGCATTACAAAATATAGCACCAAATTTACTATCGTCATTATCAAAAAAACACTTCACCTTTATTTCCCTGTCAGAAAAAACAAGGTCAGAATGAAGTTTTCCATAGAATTTTTTTGCGCCAGAGCCAGTGCCAAAAATAGCTATTTTAATATTTCTTTTTCTTCCAAATCGATAGTAAAACTCATCTGGCAAATTTCGTTTAAATCGATACGTAAATTTCTCTGAAAATGAACTTTCAAGTAAAAAACCTCTGATTTTCGGCAAAATAACGTCAATATTATGAAACTGTTCAACATAGTTGCAGCAGCTTCTTGATTTATTTTCGAGAAAACCATATTGGAATACATCTTCAAGCATAACATGAATATCATTTCGCTGTGGGGAAGACTCCCCAATTAGCGAGAGATAAAGACTTGAGCCTTCATCAAACTCGTCTGAAGCTTCATCAAGCCACACCCCTTTCACTAGACGACGGTATCCTTTAACACAAGAGTCTATGGCAATCACAGGTAATCCGACCATTGCAAGATGATATGCTGAGGAGCCCATTGCAACACCGAAATGATATTTTTCAGATTCAATTAGGCTGTATATATCAGATTCATTTCTCTTTCCTAAGATACGAATTTCAAGGCGTTCATGCGCAAGCTTTTTATATGATTCAACTTCATCCTCATAGAGAGCATATCCATATCCTATCAAATCAAAAAGTATATGCAGCTGAGGTTTATTGTTAAGAACAACATTCAAGCTGTCAATAAAACTCAAGATGCTTTCATTCTTGAAAAAGTCAAATCTCCCGAGCCAGAGCACCTTCATAAACTCTTCTGGAGCAGAAATATTGTACCGTATCTTTTGTGTTACGGGCTCAACAGGAACAGTGGCAGATGAGTGATGATTAAGTGGAACAGAAAAATACTCAGAATTATATTTACGATATATGTCATTGGGATACCAGATTGCATGTGCTCGATCCAACTTTAATAATAATTGGCGCTGGTAGTGCCAAGTTTCATTAATTAACTTTGGTTTGAATGCACGAGATGCGTTAAATCCAATCCCTGGCTCCCAGATACTCCAAGCTTCTGGATGCAACATCCCAGTCAATATATGAACTCTTTTATTTCCATTGAAGACATGCATAGCCCTATGCAAAACTTCAAAATATGAAGCGAGAACATATATATCTTCCCCAAAAAAATCATCAATAATTTTCTGTCCAAGTGCCCCCAGATACGATTGATTTGAAATAGAAACAAAGAAATCATCCATTTCTGGAATGATATACTTTTTTATCTTTACACTCTTGTTATCCAATAGCCCAAAAAGTGCAGAGTCCTCGTATCCAACTACGGCAACGGAATCACCTAATCCAACAAGATAGTCAATAAATCTACAGTTAAATGTCTCCGCACCACCGACACTCTTATTGAAATCAAAAACAACAATGTTCACGCCGCCCCCACAACCCTGTGTTAACAATACGCCGAATAAAATTCCCAGCCTTAAATAATAACTGATGCGATTAATACCTTTTTTTCAAAAAATGAACAATCTATAACATATAGGAATCTCTAAAAATCAATACACTAGCTCGAACTGGTTCGTCAAGGAAGAATCAAAGGATAAATTTAAAGAGTAATTCATAAAAAATTGGAGACTAAAAACAAAAGGAAAGTAATAAAATAACTTATAATATCTATAGCTATTTATCAGTTTAAAAAAACAACTCTCCCATCAAATTTCATCAATAAAGCACGTCTAATTTCCTCTCGATAGAAATCCGATGCTATATAGACTGGTGAATTAATAGCATCTAAATCCCCCAACGTGTTAACCTTGAAGTCATTCATAGCATGCGAGTGTTCATCAACAATAATATTAATTTTTTTCCTGTGCTTGGAAAATTTTAAAATGGCCTGTCCGATATGACCAGCACCATATAGAAGTACTTCAGAATAACTATTGCTTACCTCATCGAAGATGAGCGTATGATTTAGAACATTATCCGTGAAAGGATATTGAACAACTTGGCTCAACAAATAGATGTCATCAGAGCACAACGCTATCACTTTATCAATAGAAATCAAAGGGTTATATATTATCTGCTGCGGAGAAACAAATTTATCTTCCAGACATTTTCTAGCCACTAGGAAAGCATATTGTTCAGTTGTCTGATGCTCAACGACGTCTGACAATGAGCCAAATGTATACTCACCATCAGTACCTCTCCAACCAAATACTAACTCAACGACTTCATAGTTGTTTGAAAAACAAAGTGAAATGAAAAAATCAACATTATATGTAAAAAGTCCATGTGGGGAATGCTTCATAGGCAAACAATGAATCATTAATCCATTTTTCTTTGTAATGTTATGTATTGACGCAAAAACATTATATTGATTAAAAACATGTTCACTAGTTCCAAGATTAGTTACCACATCATACTGATGAGATAACTCGAGCATCTGACTATTAAAATCGCAAAATATTGTCCCATCATAAACATCCACAGAATCATATTTTAAACCTAGGTTTTCATACATAGATTTTGTAAAATCACCATCCTGATAATTCTTTAATTCTTCATCAATTATCTCTGCCGAGTTTAATGAATAAAACTGCTGGCACCCTAACTCAATTATCGAATTAAAGTTTTCAGGAAAGTGATTCTTCATTTTATTAAACATAGCTGGCGTCATACCCATCACAGAACTCCCGTAACATATAATATGAAGTTATAAGAAAGACTTATCAATTCACGAATGAATTATATTTCACAAACAATGTAAACAAGGCTATAATTTCAACCGCAGTTATAAACTTCAAAAATTCTTCGCCTTTATTATATAGCCATAAAATATATTCATAATAGTGGGCTCGGTCATTATAATTAATATTATTTAATAACTTTTAGCCCAAAGCGTTATCTCACAAATTGAACTCATGGGACTGCAACCAGATCTCAAGCACCAATAAACCCCAAACATGATAGAAGGTCATACCGTCAAACTGGTTATCCAGCAACATCCGCAACCGGTCGGGAGCGATAAACTGATGCAGACAGAGCTGGCCTGAAGAGGCCTGCTGACGCAGTTGCGTAATCGCACTCTGTTTGGCCTGTTGATTGAACGGATCTATGCTGAAACCCTTTTTCGGCCTGTCGATCCATTCCGCCGGCAAGTAGCGTTTGGCCAACTGGCGCAACAGGAACTTACCCTGTCCTTGTGCAATCAGCTCTGACTGTGCCAAACCTGCGGCAAACTGAGCTACTTCGGTCGACAGGTAGGGCGTGCGGCACTCAAGGCTGTGCAGCATGCTCATTCGATCTACCTTGGCCAATACCAACGGCAGATAATTGGCAATATCGGCCTCACGAAGGCGATTAAGATACGGGCGGCTATCCATATCGATACGCCTGCGCAGCGCCATCAAGTGATCACCAGTACCGGACGGAATGCGACCGAACAACTGTTCCAACTGGCGATCGGCATACAGCAAGATGCGACCAGAGTAGTACTCCCGCCCAAGATGCCAGCTACGCGCCTGCATCTGTTGCTCTCTGCCCTCGGCGGCGACCAGTGTCTGCAGGTAACGGCCATAACCGCCAAACAGCTCATCCCCCCCGTCACCCGTAATCGCGACGGTGACCTGCTGACGAGCAAGCTGCGAGACCATATAAGTTGGCACACAGGAAGTATCAGCATTGGGCTCATCCATGCGCCGCGCCAGATCACCTACCTGTTCAACAAAAGCCTCTGGACGAAGCAGCTGTTCGGTGTGCTCGGTTCCGAGGAAATCGGCAAAAGCCCGAGCCTCCTCATGTTCGCTCTCCGGCGCCTGTTCAAAACCGATGGAGAAGGTGCGGATCGGCCGTTGCAAACGACGGGTGATCAGGGCCACCGCCGTCGAGGAGTCGACACCACCGGAGAGAAAAGCCCCCACCGGCACATCGGCGACCAAGCGGCGCGATAACGAACGCAGCAACAGATCCTCAAGCTGGTCAACCTGCTCCTCCAGCGGGCGTGACGGCATATGGTCACCGGCACAGATAAAGTGGAAGTAACGCTCTGCCTGTGAGACCGCCCCTGTCACGGCACGCATCAAGTGCCCCGGCAGCAACTTTCTGGCGTGTTGATACAGGGTGCGTTCCCCGACGGGGTGCTGGAAAGCCAGATAATGGGCGACTGTATCAACCGTAATGCGGGCAGGGAATCCTGGCACCAGGGTCAAAGCCGCCAGCTCGGAGGCAAAGACCAACAAACCGTCAAACTCGGCATAATAGAGTGGCTTCTCGCCAAACGGATCACGCGCCAGCAGCAACTCCCTGCGCTCACGATCATAGTAGGCAAGTGCAAACATCCCCTCGAGCCGGGTCAGAAAGTCAGCACCTTCCCGTACCAGGCCATTGACCAATACCTCGGTATCAGAATGGCCAGTAAATGATATGCCGGCGTCTTTAAGACGCCCCCCCAACTGAAGATGGTTGTAGATCTCCCCATTAAATACGATACAGGCCCGCTGCTGTGCATCATGCATTGGTTGATGCCCGGCAGGCGATACATCCAGAATACTCAATCGACAATGTGCCAGAACACAGCGTCCGTCATCCGACTCCCAAAGACCCTGGTCGTCAGGACCTCGATAGGTCATCGCCTCCGCCATTCTATTAGCCTGCTGTTTCAACCACGCAGGATCATGTTGACCATGAATACTCATTATTCCGGCTATACCGCACATTTTATAACTCCCTAAAGGTAAGCCAACACATGATGTCACGCATGAGACATCATAGAATAATCAACTATCATGCGATGGCTTTTCCAGAACGAATAGCACACCAGCGACTTCCAAATCCTCCCATCCCAGTGATGCATACTCATCTGCGAAATCGACAGAGACTTCCTGAATATGCTCTCTATCATTCTTCATATATTTATCTTCAGCAACAATCCTGAAGCCACATTGTAAAAATATCTGTCGATAATCACTATAACGCAGCTGATTACCATGTAAAAAGTGGCCAGCATCACCATAATGGTCACGCCACTCTGACTTGCCTATTGTCAGGAAATCAAGTGGTCGTGAAAAATCCCGGTGGTCTCGGAGGTCAATCCAGTGAAAAGCAAAACCACCTGATGCTAATAGCTCAAATGTCTTGGCTACGAATGAATTAATATCTACAACATGCTCCATTACGGCACACGAATAGCATACATCATATTTTTCATCATCATTGAAATCTTCAAGCTTTATCTCAGGAAAGTAATTTAGTCTAGTGCCATGATGATCATGAAGATGGAATGATTCAACATCATCATTAAATACAATGTCATCATTTACCTTACATGGGACATTGAAAAGCCCCATTAAATCTTTAATCATTGAAACATGATCATTGAAAGGATATTTCCCGCTTAGTCCCGGGAATGGCTCGATCGCGGTCCACTCCCCTCCCCATCGTAATAGACTATATATCTCCACCCCAAGGGAATGACCAGAACCTATATGTAAAAATCGATTTACCGGCTTTGAAATATATTGTTTACGGCATTTCTCGAAATTATTACCAAGTGATATGTGATAAAAAACACTGCCACTGGTGTTTTTACTTCCTATTATCTCATCCACGAGCTCACGTCCAATTAGCCCTTTCACTTCCTGCTTCTCTCGATCTTTTTTTTCACTTTCCTCATCATAAGGAAAGGGTAAATATAAATCATCCAACCCCAATTTGACGAGTTGAGCACAGATATCTGAGACATGCCTCTGAAGACAAGAGAGAATAATAAAACTTGGCTTATATAGATGAATTTCATCAGGAGAGATAATAGGAAGCTCACCCTTAAACTGACCATGTAAATTTTCGTTATTATCAGCAATAGCCAATATTGAAAATCGTTTAGGAAGTCTTTTTATAAATGAATCACAAACTTCACCAGCACCGAACAAGATAACATCCATATTCCGTCTCCGATTTATTTTTTATTAGTCAGTGCCAGTGTTTTTTCAGCAAGTATACGTGGTGAATAATGCTCACTCATCTTTTCCACCAAACCAACTGATGTTTTCTCTCCACTTCCCATTAATAATGACACTATCTTTTCAACCATCAAACCCCATTCCCCATAGGGAATCAAGTCACAAGAAAACTCTGTCAGTACAGTTTCTCTATTTCCTGGAATATCTGTCGCTACAACAGGACAACCAAGTGCCTGTGCTTCCAAAATAACATTAGACATTCCCTCATGACTGGAGGTGGAAATGAGCAGGCTGGCACAACTTAACCATTCAAAAATATTATCTTTCACACCCACGACATGAATGTTATCGCGGCACGGCTGCTGCGCAATGCAAGCAAGGACCTCTGAGCGCAATGGTCCATCACCGATTAAAATTGCATGGGTTTGAGGAAGTTTGGCAATGACAGAAGCGACAACCTCTATAAAGCGACATGGGGACTTTTCCGGAGACAGTCGCATTATCCCCATCAATATTGGGGCCGATAAATGAATATCTAACTGCTGTAAAGGCTCTTGTCCCTCAACCCGCTTGGCCATGACCGCATTTTTCACTACGGGGATGCTCGATTCAGGCAAATTTAGCCAGCGAGCATACGACTGCGCCCCTGCCATGGAGTTAACACTCAAAACGATTCCTGGCAACTCGGTCATCAGACGATAGTAAGCTGCCAACCTCGACTCATCATAAACGGCCAGGTATTCAGGAAACTCTGAGGGTGCAACACTCCTTCCAGAGATAATGATCTGTTCTACTCCCGCGAAAATTGCGGCCATAGAAGCAATGACATTACCGTCTTCTAGATAGGCGATAACCAGTTTGGGCTGAACACGTTGCATATAGTCATAGGCAGTGAGAATGCCGTGAAGCAGTCCGGGCTCAAAGAAGGGTGCCAATTGATTAGCCAACTGGTAGCTATTTTCCTCCTGCTCCAAGTTCGGCCAGCACTCACGGGCAGAAGGCACGAAGTAGAGCTCTACACCATGAGTACGCAAAAGCGCCTCCCAGTGATTAACCTCCAACCCCTTATTCTTCACCGAGATCAAATGCACTTCCCATCCCTGCTGGCGCAATCCGATGGCCAGCAATACCATCTGCCGCTCAGCACCGCCTTTGACCAAGGAGTGGATATATAGCACGACACGCTGCACTACTTGGGGCAGCCGATGTGCTCGACGCTCGCGGATCAACCGCTCAAGCTTTTGCTGCAACATCGCCGATGGCTGGCAGGTTGCCTCAACATAGGGAGTGATATAGGGATAGTCGCCATAATGACCTAGTTGCTCGATAATCTGCCCACCGAATTGCTGTAAATCTGAAAAGATGACAATGACCACCTCCTCTACTGGGTAATTATTAAGCAGTTCTGGCCCTACAATCGGAATGCCACAGGCGAACTGACCGACTTGAGGACCGTTAAGACCATCGATGATGGCGACGAATGGATAAGGGGATTGGAGCACATGATAATAAAGATTTCCCGCCACCCCCCAGGCAATCGCCTTGCGTTTCCCGGACAGCAGTTCCTGATGCAATAACGCATCAAAAGGCAGGGCATGTTTCATCGACAGATCCAGCATGTGTCGGTTTCCTTGGAATTCAATTCAATGACAATATGGTCACATCTTGGCTGGATATAGTCGCAAAGATGTCTCGTTTTATTTCGTCCACAAAGGAGGCGGACGCGACAATCAGTACAGAACCAGATGGAATTGAGCACTCGGATAATGATATAACGTCATATCCCATCACTTGGTAGTGTCCAAAGTTGGCTTTTTTATCGATCACGGTACGGATACGGATGCTTTTTTTAATCAGTTCAGGTGCCAGACACTCAAAGAATTCTCCCGCCCCATACACTATGACTTCGGTGGCATGTTGACTTTGCATCAATTCCAGAAGTCTATCGATCGCTTGGGCATGCTTATAACGTGCATCGCGTAAGCCGACAAAATCCATCATCAAATCAGGATCCAGCCGACTCAGGGAACCTTGTGGCCAAGCCAACCAACGCTCACCATAAGACATGTTTTTACTGAACTTGCGATAGAAGGTTTCTATTCCTTCTGAGTGGATCCGCGCCAACCCGGAGGAATTAATAACCTTGTAACTACGCTCCGAGCCAAAGTTGTCTTCATGAACCAGATTACCAAGATAGTGCACCTCGCTCGATACCGGACACTCGACCAGACGCTCCATCATGCGTAAAAAAGAGATGCGCTCACTCAAATCGGATTCGGCGATGCCCAGCGACTGGTCCCATAACTGATAGGCATTAACTCCAGCCTCAAAACTCCGGATATTTTGCTGATGCTGGACACTGTAGCGAACCTCTGCCTGTCGCGGCACAACTTTCCCTTCCGCTGTGCGCCGATACCCCAGTGTGCTCCCTTCCAAACCAACGAGAACAATTTCAAAAATCTCTGGTGAACGGGCAATCTTCTTGATCCCCTTTATGGTATCGTTACGCACCGGAATAAAGGCACTGATCGGCGTGATAACGGAGTTTTTGCTGCCTCTATGGTTACAGTAGAGCAACAGACTGCTCATTGGCTGTTGCAACATGGCCTTGCTAATTTGAGAGGGAATCGTCCCACCGCCACCCAAGTCGACTAGCAGATAGGGAGCATCTCCCGTCAAGCCAACAAAATAATCTCGCATGTCCAGCCTGCTTTGCTGAATACTGCTCTTGATCTGCTCGATATTTTGCTCAAACACTTCAGCCATCAGTTGCAGACCACCTTGCCCATCGATGGCAATTTGATCCAAAAGCGCCAGTGGCGTGTCAAGAAAGGATGCCAACCTGACATCCTGAACACCAAATTCATTGAAAAAGTCACGAACGGTGTAATTGCGGCGCATCAAGGTCTGGGAAACAGCCTCTTCCACTTGGCTATCATCTATCGCGGGCAAATAGGTTGCCTTGCGTGAGGCATAACAGGTCTGACAGCGTATATCTGGGTACTGCTGTGATTGAAAATCGACCTGGCGGTTGATACAGGCAGCAAAGATCCCGCCCTCTCGCATCAGCGACAAAATGTTTTTTACCTGCAGTCGTTTGGCTGACTGCAGAACCCACTTGGCAAATGCCGTCAGGACGGGTCCAAGGATGAAGGCGCCATATGTGTAGAAAAATTGCTCCTCCTCGGAAAGCTGTTGTGGCATCGACAGGACGGCCAGCTTCCTGGCATGTTGCATGGTCGATGGCACATTTACCCGATAAACTTTCTCGTTTTCCAACACCTCAGACAGATTCTCTGGGATATCAAAATGCAATGAAGCCAAACCATGTTGCCGTGCCGACTGCACATCAGCCCTGGGATTGTCACCGATATGCAAAACTTGCTCTGGTTTCAGCTTTATCTGAGTAATTACATGGCTAAAGAGAGCGCCACTCTGCTTGGTCAACCCAACACTTGATGAAACAAACAGATAATTATAAGAAATTTCAGGGCATTTTTCTGAAATACAGTCGCGCAAAAAAACTTCTGGCAAATACATGTCGGAAATAAAAACAATCAGTTTATTTTTACGTTGTGCACGTACCAAAACCTCTTGAATAATCGGGTCTGGATAAAGAACTTCTCGTTCTACTTTCAGCTCTTCAACTTTAAGCACCGCCTTAATTTCATCACTAAAAGGCAGCTGTTCAAAAATATCGTCAAAACTAATTTCTTCACCTGAAATTAGTTTGCGAGCACGAGCTTCAGCCTCGAGGCGGCAAAATCTATAATCTTCTGCCTCAATTGGCAGATTAAGACCTCTATTTAGCAACCGTCTCGCTGCTTCCTCAAAAACCCACGAGGGTTCATCACATGCACGACGCAATAATGTATCAAAAACATCCAATGAAATATGTGTTATTTTATCAATGCAAAGATACTGATCAAGAGCAGTTAGAAACTGGCTATTTTCTAGTAAATCACGCAACTCGGGAGACATCACCGCATAATGACTCATATATACCTACACATGCATCAAAATAAAAGAAATCACATAAAAGCATTCACACTCAAAAACTCGAATACTTTTGCGGAATGAAAATATCTATCTCTGCAATAGATTATATTCATTACTTATTTAAAACGGCAAAACAGGCATCGGAAACCAATCGAGAGAAATTGTTCAGCGCGTTATCCACTGCATCATCCATATCGAAATAGCGATACTCGGCAAGGCGGCCCAAAGCAATCAGTTGCGGGAACTCGGCCAATTCATCGCGGCAAGTCTGATAATGCTGTTTGGCTGCATCGGTAAACAGCGGGTAGTAAGGCTCCAGCCCCTGCCCGGCCACATAGGTGCAGGGGTATTCATAAACGATGCTGGTGCCGGGATGTTGCTGCCCCGTCAGATGCTTGAATTCAGTGATGCGGGTATAGGCCTCTTCATTCGGATAATTGACCGTGGTCACCGGCTGAAATTGAGCTTGCGGCAGATGACAGTGCTCAAAGCGCAGTGAACGGTACGGCAAGCCGTCGTGCCCCGCCGGCATCAGCTGATCCAGCATCCCCGTATAGACCAAGGGCCCGGCAAAGGGCACGCCATCCAGCAGTATCCGTTTCTGTTGCCAATCCAGACAGACGCGGGACCCCATGGGAATGGATAGCCTCACCTCAATCAAGGGGTTCGCCAAGATGCGCTCGAACATGGCGGTATAACCCTGCGCGGGCACCGCCTGCCAGGGATCAATAAAGTAACGGTCATCACGATTGACGACAACCGGCACGCGCGCAGTGACCTCGGGCGAGACCTGCTCTGGCGATACACCCCACTGCTTGCTGGTGTAGTTGACGAAGGCTCGCTCATAGATGAACTGGGCCAGCTCAGCCAGCAGAGGCTCAGCTTCCTGCCGCAGTGCCATGATGGGCACTCTGGCCCCCTCACCAAATCTGGCCTGAAGGGCCTCAATCATGGCCGCTGCCTTCTCCGCCGGAAAGCAGCGTTCAATGCTGGTCAGGTTGAACGGGATGGGCACCAACTGACCATCTATCCGTGACAGCACGCGATGCTCATAAGACAACCACTCGGTGAACTGCGACAGGTAATCCCAGACTTCCTGCTTGTCGGTATGGAACAGGTGTGGCCCATAACGATGGATCAGCACGCCGTGCTCGTCATACGCGTCGAAGCAGTTACCCCCGAGATGATCGCGCTGTTCCAGCACCAGCACCTTCCAGCCAAGCTGGCTGGCCATTCGTTCAGCCATGACGGCACCCGAAAGCCCAGCGCCGATGACGATCGCCTGATAGCTCACGCTCTATCTCCAAACAGTTGCTGCATGACACGCGCGGGATGGGCCCGCTCTGCCCATGCCAACTGATGTCGTTCGTCGAAGAACCAACCCGGGGCTAGCCTTGCCACAGCATCGACCGACTGCTCGATAAGCTGAGTGAAGCGCACGACATCATCCTGCCGCAAAAAGTAGAGCGCGGCAGAGTAGTAGTGATGGGCACGCCCCTGAGCAATGATCACGGGATCAGCACCGAATGCCGCCGCATTGTCACAGGCACGCAGCAAATCGCGCAGCGACTGTTCACGACGTTCAGCCGATTTGCGGGTTTGCCCGCCAAAGCTCTGGGTATGGAAGCGATAGCGGCCCAATAATTCGGGGATAAAATCCAGCGTCCCCGGATTGTGGGAGAGGTTCAAGATATGCCAGGGATAATCGAGGATGATCTTGCACCCCTCATCGATAGCGTTCTCCATCCCTTCATAACGGCGAAACATAATGGAACTGGCATTGACGAACACCCCGAAGCGGATTAATGCCTCCCGCGTCATCACTAGTTCGAGATAGCGAGCATTGTAATAATCGCGGGTGAAGAGCTTGATCCGAGCATCGGTCTCATCATCAAACATCTCCGCTTCGTGGTAGCAAAGGGTGCAACCGGAATGCGCGTCCAGATAATCGGCCTGACGCTGCAGCTTGCCCGGCAGGGCCAGATCATCCCCGTCGACATAGGCGATATATTCGCCGTTCGCCTCTCTCAACAAGCGTTTCTGGGTTTTAGCCAACCCCATATTTTGCGCGTTCTGTAGTGCCCGTAGCCGAGGCCACTGTAACGCCAACCGCTGCATAATGGCCCAGGAGTCATCGCTCGAGCCGTCATCAATGGCGATCACCTCGAATTCGAAATTCGTTTTTTGTTCCAGCAGGCTAAGTAGGCAAGGTTCAATGAAGCGCCCGAGGTTGTATACCGGCACCAGTACGCTGATTTTCATAAGGAAACCCAGGGTTTGAGTAAAAAAGAAGCAAAACAAAGAAAATGGACAAGGCTACCGCACGGTCTCTGTCAACCTTTCCTGCCCTTCATCACAATAATTACTGCAAGAGCTGTGCCTGACCAAGCTAATTGATTGATATGACTTGATTTATGTGACCTGGCATCCACTATTCAATGCGGGCAAGCCGACGGCTGCAGGCGGCTAGCATGTCGATGCCGTCCCAGAGCCATTCGAATGCCAGCGCCTGTCCCGGACTTGCCACCCTATCGATACGACAACCTGGCGATACCAGGAGCGCATGCTCAAGCTGCGTTTTATCCGGGCCAGCCCAGACACAGGTCTGCATATCCCAAGGCTGTAGCAGCAACTCATCAAGGTTATCGGCAACAAATTCGGCGACTGTACCTCCTCCGATGTGTGCAAGCCGCAAAGAGGCGGTGGGAGTCAATAAGGTGACGCCAGAAAAGGTGTCCAGCTGCATCTGGCCATCATGGGCGACATTTTGTTGACTATTGATAAGGCGTTCCATCATCAGGGAGGGATTATCTGCAAATGGGGCGAAGATCCCTTCGAGCAGACGACGGCGCAACGTGCTGGCGGGAGTGCCCAACCAGCAAATCGTAGTGGGTGAGGCGCAGGCTTGTTGATTGAAACGGGTAAAGTCTTGTTGCAAAGCCGCGACCACTTGCCGCCACGCAGCAGCATCCAGGTTGGCGAGCCATTGGCTATCCAACACCGCCATGGAGCGGCGATCCGGAAACACGATTTCCTGAGCGCGGGGTGAGAGCGGAATAGTCCGTACCCGGCTGATGGTTTCATCACCTCCCCAGATAATGCGAAGCCGACACCGGGCCGACAGCCAGGCGGTGATGCCCTCGTCGTGGTCATAGCGGATAAAACGGGTACGGGAGGCAATCTCTTGCCACTCGGGCAGAGAGAAGAGCTCGTTCAGGATGGCCAGCATGGCCTCTTGCACCGGGTCGATGCGCGATGAGAGACGTACCACGGACCCATTGCCCATCAGCAGCGCCATGATCCAGGAGTAGAACGCGACGGTCGGCACGTTGGAGGGTACCAGATGAAAAACCATCCCCAAGGGTGCACGCCCTGCCATGCGTTTGCGCTGTACCTCAATCTGGCGCGGCCGCAACCAAAAGCCAAAGGCGGCCAGATCCGGGTTCTCTCGCCCCTCCTTCAGCAGACGTGCAGAGAGCGCAGCCACAAAATCGCAGATGACGGGCGCAAAGCTTGGCAGTGGGTGAGTGACAAAACCTTGCCAGCCGCTGACGGGAGCCGCGAAAGCAACCTCTGGCCCCGCTTGCCAGATGGCATCTTCTACATCTGATCGGCTCACTGGAAAGTGTCGCTGCATCCCCTCACCTCGGCGCCTTGCTGACGTCCTGATACCTGAAAATAACGGCCACGACGGCCGCAGGGGCAATCATCCTCCCCCAGCAGCACGCCGAGATCCTCGGTCAGCAGGCTGTGGCCAGGATAACTTTGGGGAATGGCAGAGATCACCTGCAGCAAGCCGGGTTGGCCGACCCCGAGCGGTCGATGAGTCAGCGGATCCCGCACCAGCAGATCGGCAAAGAGGGGAGCATGAAGATGGCCATGCTCACACTCGACAAATACCGACCCCACCTGCTCCACCATGCCATAGAAGTTGTGCACCCGACTCAACCCCAACTGTTCATGGCAGCGCAGCTTGAAGGCAGGATTATCTACCGCGAGGTGTTGCAGTTTTTTCCAGCCACCGCTGTGAAAAAGCGTGCCCTGCGTGAGCGGCAGTTGCAGACCGCGCTCACGCAGCGGCTCCAGCAAACATTGCCAGACCATGAAGGTGAAGCCGAACAACAGAACCGGCTGGCCCGCATATTTGTCACAAAAGGCCTCGATGACAGGCCAGTTGGGCCGCATCTGCTCATCGAGGGCATAAGTATGGTCACGGCCAAGGAAGGAGAGCCCCAGCGCACCGGCTCCCCGAGCGGAAAAACCGCTGCGGTTTTGAATCAGGGCGGGTTGCTCCACCAGCAGCATAGGCAGCCGTTGCTTACCGACGAACTCTTGCAGGATCTTCACCAGCACCTTGCTCTGCAACGCGGCTGTATCCCGATCCAGCACAATGCGTGACGGCGTCCCCGTGGTGCCCGACGAGGTGAGCACCTTGAATACTTCTTCTTGCGGCACGCTCTGCCATTGGGCCAATTTGAACAGACGGGCGGCCAGATAGGGAAGCTCTTGGTAGGTCGAGGCCTGACCCCAGCCAAACGCCGACAGAATATTGGCAAAAGCTGGACACCCCTGCCCATGCCGCTGCGTCAATTCATTCAGGCGAGCAAGGAGCAGCCCACTTTTTTCCTGTTGGGGCAGCCCAAAAACCGGCGCATCAAACAGCTTGTTCATAGTTGCTCCAGCTCTGTTAACAGGGCCGGATAATCAATCTTCATATTGCTGCGTCGTGGCAAATGGTGTTGGTAGATACGCACGCTTGATGGTGGCACCATCAGCCAGCGGGCCAGCTCCAGCTGTAGTGCGTCACAGGGGCACGCGTCTGCCTCGATGGCTACCAGCAGGCGATCATCGCAGCCGGTCGCGGCGCAGGAATAGCCCCTCCCCTGCAACCAGGCTTCCACTTCAGCCAAGCTTACCCGTTTGCCAAACAGCTTCAGGAAACGGTTGAGTCGCCCGGTCAGATAGAAGCGGCCTGCCTCATCACAACGAGCCAGATCGCCGGTAAAGAGCGCATCCATATCACGTCCCCGAACCAGATCTTCAGGGCGCTCGGCATAGCCAAGCATCACGTTTGGCCCTTGGTAAACCAGCTCCCCCTCCCCATCGGGAAAGCCGGGCTCATGACGCAGAGAGAGATGCCCGCCCGGTACGGCACGGCCGATGGCATCGGGGGCAATCATCACTTCATCGTGTGCCAACCAGGCGATGCGCGGTGCCGCTTCGGTCTGGCCATACATCACGAAAAAACGGCGTCTCAGTGCAGCGGCCTGCTCGGCAAACTGTTTTGCCAGTGCTGGCTCAAGCCGTCCTCCAGCCTGGGTCAGTGTCATCAGACTGGGATAACGCGCCCAGTCAAAACGCAAGCGGTTAAGCATTTGAAAGGTAAAGGGTACCCCCGCCACGCTGGTGACCTGATGGCGATTGACCTCATCCCAGAAGTGGCGCTCAAGGGGGCTGGCAGTGCATGAAACCAGAGAGGCACCAGCCAAAAGATGGCTGTTGAGCACCGACATACCGAAGGAGTAAAAAAGTGGCAATGAGGTGATGGCTCGCTCACGCCCGTTCAGCGCCAGATATTCGGCGATGGCCGCGGCATTGGCATCAAGATTGGTTCGCGACAATCGCACCCATTTGCAGGAGCCGGTACTGCCCGATGTCGGCAGCAGCATGGCCAGCTCAGGGTGAAGCGAGGGCGCATCGCCAAGATGCGCAACTGCCCCATCCTCCAATACCCGCAGACTGACACTAAAGCGCTGGCACTGCTCATGGTGCAACCGGGCATCCTGTGCAGGATCGGCCAGCATGATGGCGTGGCCATCACGCAGGGCCAGCAAGTAGTGAAGCAGATGCAGGGTGGATGTCACAAATGGCAGGTAGACCAAATGGCGACCGGCAGGATAGATGGTGGCCAACTGCGCCACACGCCGGGCCAGTTCACCATAACTGAGCCACCCCTCTTGCGGGTCTCGCCAGGCTGGCTCGTCGTTACTTTCAACCAGATGTGTCAACAAATCAGGCGGGTTCAAATCACCATCCCCCCATCGACCCCAATCACCTGCCCGGTCACATAACTCGACAAGTCGGATGCGAGAAACAGGGCCACCTTGGCCACATCATCTGGCGTGCCAATCCGCCCCATTGCGATGATGGCCACCCGCTCGGCAAACTTATCTTGCGGGATGGAGTGGGCCATATCGGTATCGATAAAACCGGGAGCAATCGCATTGACCCGGATCTGGCTGACGGCAAGCTCCTTGGCCAGTGACTGGGTAATACCGATCACCGCAGCCTTGCTGCCGGCATAGCAGCTGAGTCCGGCAGCCCCCACCTGCCCCATCAGGGAGGCGAGATTGATGATGCTGCCGCCACCACTGCGCTGCATCAGGCGGACTGCATACTGGCTGCAATAGATCACGCTAAAGGTATTGTTGCTGAATGTCTTTTGCAGATGGGCCTGGCTTGCCATCCCCAATAACGCCTCTTCCAGCATGCCGGCATTGTTGACCAACACGTCCAGCTGACGAGTCTGAGCAAACAGCTGCTGAAAAGCCTGCTTGACCGCCGACGGATCAGCCACATCAAAACAGAGAGGCTGGCAGGGCACGCCAAACTCTGAACCGAGCGCGGTCGCCAGCTGGCTCATCGCCACCTCATCACGGCCTCCCAGCCACAGTTCAGCCCCCTGAGAGGCAAACTGACGGGCAATGGCAAGGCCGATGCCACGCCCGGCACCGGTGATCAACACCCGTTTGCCTTGCAGCAGCCCCGTCATCAGAAAGCGATCCCGTACTTGGCCAGGATCTCGCGCGCCTTGCCGACCGAACTCATGTCGATAATGTCATCGGTGTCGAGCAATACACCGTAGTTATCCTCCAACTGGGCAATCAGCCCCATGTGGGCGACGGAATCCCACTGCGGGATGCTATTGTAGGCCAGCCCATCGCTGACGCTGCCGATATCGATACCCAGCGCCTCGGCAAAAACTTGTTCCAATGCGATTGTCATCTGAAAAATCTCCGTAGCCGCTCACGGGCGGCATAATAATTCGCCGGCAGCAGTTCCAATGCAAAAAATCCATTCTCTTGCCCAACTTGGCGGTAACCCAGTTGTTCATTCAAGCGCAGGGCAGAGCGATTGTTCTCCCGAACCAGAGTGCGAATACAACCGATGTGCAACTCATCAAAACCCTGATCAAGCTGAGATAAGGCAGCAGCGACAGCCAGCATGGGATGCCGCACGGTTGAGTTGCCCAGATAGAGCCCCGCATCGGCGATCGCCTGACCCAGCAGCTCGCCCTGAGACTCACCTTTCAGATTGACGTAGCCCGCTCGCACGTCTTTGCACCAGAGCACCCAGTGCTGCTGATCCCGCCGCTCACGGGTGGCGGTGAACCATTGGCGCTGTTGCCGTGGCGAAATACGCGTCTGGGATACCATCTGCATTCGCACCTCATCCTGATTGCGCCAACGCCGCAAAGCGGGAAGATCCCACGGCGCTATCGGGCGTAGCTCAACGCCATAACTCATCTTCAACGCCATACAGTTTCCATGACTTCCATGACCTGTCTCTCTTATCGACCACACGGCCGCCATTCCGTAGCAAAAATCGATAATACAAGCAGAAAAACCAGTATAATATCAAAAATAATCAAAGAGTTGTCATCGATTATCCTGGCTTTGGCCAGTCATTAATCCAGCAGAGAGAACCCATCATGGCCATCGCCATTATCCCGGCCCGGGGTGGCAGCAAACGCATTCCACGCAAGAATATCCGCCCCTTTTGTGGCCAGCCCATGCTCGCCTATGCCATCCAAGCAGCGCAACAATCAGGCTGTTTCAACAAGGTGGTGGTCTCCACCGATGATGAGGAGATTGCCGAAGTTGCTCGTCAACTGGGCGCGGAAGTACCATTTCTGCGGCCAGCCAACCTCGCCGATGATCACACAGGTACCACCCCTGTGGTGATCGACACCATCCAGCGGCTCGACCAGCTCGGCATCCAGGCAGAGCACTACTGCTGCATCTATGCCACGGTCCCGCTTATTCAAGCCGATGACTTGAAGGCCGCCCATCAGCGACTGATCGCAAGTAATGCTCCCTTTGTCTATACCGTGGCCGAGTTTGGCTTCCCTATTCAGCGCGCCGTGCGCATGGACGAGCAGGGCCGGGTCACCCCCTTCTGGCCGGAGCAGATGGCGAAACGCTCTCAGGATCTGGAGCCTGCCTATCAGGATGCCGGCCAGTTCTACTGGGGCAGCCGTGCGGCCTGGCTGGGAGGGATCAGCCCGGTAGGGGGAGAAGGGATTGGCCATATTCTGCCAAGACACAGGGTGGTCGACATCGACACGCCGGAAGATTGGCTCCTGGCCGAACTGCTCTATCAAGTGCTGGCCCAAGATGACGTTTAAGGTTGCCTTCCGGCTCGACGCCGGCACCGAGATTGGGCTGGGTCATCTGATGCGCTGTCTGGCCATCGCCGATCGGCTGAAAACGGCTGGCGCCGAGTGCCACTTCCTCTGCCATCAGCTACCTATGCACCTGTTGCCACTGCTGCACTCCCACCAGCATCACGCTCTCTGTGATCTGGACGATGCAGGCCCCTTGCCCACCTTGCGCCCGGAGTGGCTGGTGTGTGATCACTACCAGATTGATCGGCAAATCGAGCAGACACTGGCAAGTCACTGTGGTCAGTTGCTGGTGATCGACGATCTGGCCGATCGCCCTCATCATGGTCAGTTGCTGCTGGATCAGGGGCCACAGCGCAGCACAGCCGATTACCAGTCACTCGTCCCTGCCGACTGTCGGCTGCTGCTGGGCACCGACTATGCCCTGCTGCGCCCTGCCTATCGCCAGCTAGCACGCCAAAAGGCCAGCCGGTGGCGACATGGCCTCATCTGCTTTGGTGGTGCCGATCCGGCCGGAGCCTGCCTCATCACCCTCAATACGCTGGCTCGACTGCCATGGGCTAAAACCGTCAGCTGGACTCTGGTAGCCGGTGGGGCCAATCCTTTCTGGCCCGAGCTGCAACAAAGGGTTGCCGAACTGCCCGATCTGCCGCTCACCTTGCTGCGTCAGAGCGACCAGATGGCCGACCTGATGAGCCGACACGACTTCGCCATTGGCGCTGCGGGCGGCATGACCTGGGAGCGAGCCTGTCTCGGCCTGCCGACCCTGGCGGTGCCCATCGTCGACAACCAACAGTTTAACGATGAGGTGATCGCCCGCTTTCAGCTGGCAGAGCGGCTGACCCTGAGCGAACTGGATGAGCCTGAGCGGCTGATGCATGCCCTGCAACAACTTGAATTGCAAGCAGATGACTATCGCCGCCGTGGCCAGCTGCAGGTGGACGGGCTGGGGCTGGATCGGCTCACCGCCCGGTTGCTGCAACAATCGGATTATCAGCTGTTACCAGATGGCCAACTGTGGCAACTACGCCATGATGGCAAACTGCTGCTCACCCTGACGCTGGACGGTCAGCACCTGACATGGCAGGCCACCCGGTCACTTCAGCCCACGGAGTGGCAAGAGCTGGCACATCGCTTGCAGACAATTTTCTCCCAATTTCCCCTCTATCTTGCCGAGCCACCGCAGATAGCGCCCCCTGCCCCTTGGCAGCCGGCGCCGCAAGGCTGGCAACTTGGCACAGGAATCTGAACACAGATGCAAATCGCCCATCAATCCATCGGCCCGGCGCAGGCTCCCTACGTGATCGCCGAGCTATCGGCCAACCACAACGGCAACCTGGAGCGTGCACTGGCCATCATGACCGCCGCCAGGGAGGCCGGGGCCAGCGCCGTCAAGCTGCAAACCTACCGCCCGGATACCATCACCCTCAAAAGTGATCGACCGGAATTTCAGATCCACGGCGGTTTGTGGGATGGCCATAGCCTCTATGACCTTTATGAGTGGGCGCACACCCCCTGGGAGTGGCACCAGGCGCTGTTTGCCAAAGGGCGCGAGCTGGGGCTGACTGTCTTTAGCAGCCCGTTCGATTTCAGTGCGGTGGACTTGCTTGAATCACTGGACTGCCCGGCCTACAAGATCGCCTCCTTCGAGCTGGTGGATCTGCCCCTCATTCGCTACGCCGCCCAGACCGGCAAGCCGCTCATCATGTCCACCGGCATGGCGAACGAGGCCGAGATCGCCGCCGCGGTCGAGATGGCACTCAAACACGGCAACGGCCAGCTGGCCCTGCTGCACTGTGTCAGCGGTTACCCGGCCCCCGCCGCCGAATACAACCTGCGCACCATCCCTATGTTGCGTCAGCGCTTCGGGGTCGAGGTGGGGCTCTCCGATCACACCCTGGGATCGGCCACGGCCATCGCCGCCACTGCGCTCGGGGCGACCCTCATCGAGAAACACTTTACCCTGGCTCGCGCCGACGGCGGGCCGGATTGCGCCTTCTCCATGGAACCGGCCGAACTCACCGAGCTGGTAGCCTCGGTCAATACCGCTCATGCCGCCCTCGGGGTGGCCGATTACCAGCTCACCGCCAGTGAACAGGGCAACCGCGCTTTTCGCCGCTCCCTCTATCTGGTCAAGGAGATGGCCGCCGGTGAGGTGCTCACCGCAGCGCATATCAAGTCGGTGCGCCCCGCCCTCGGCCTGCCCCCGGCCGATTACGATCGGCTCATCGGCAAGCGGGTCAACCGCAGCCTGAGCGCTAACCAACCACTGAGCTGGGAGTGGATAGACAACGATGAGTGATGATCTCTTCAACCAGCACGGCAGGCTCATCAGCCAGCGCTGGCCCGCCCTCTGGCCCCGCCTGCTGGCACAAGACGTGGAAAGCCTGCCGGCCGAGCTGACCGAGGGGCTCGGCTCCACCCTCAGCCTCCACGGCATCCAGCTCACCAGCCGACACGATCGGGTGAAAGAGGCCGAGCTGCAGGCCGCCAGCCTGCCAGAGCAGCCAGTGCTGCACCTCTACGGTACCGGACTCGGCGATCTGCCGCGCGCCCTGCTGGGGCGCAGTGGCCTCAAGCGGCTGGAAGTGAAGATCATGAATGGCGCCCTGTTTGCCCTTGTACTGCGGCTGCTAGACCAGCAGGACTGGCTGACGGACCCCAGGGTCGAGCTGATGATGGCCGGCGACGAAGGGGAGGTGCGGCTGCCCTTCTTCGCCCTGCCGCCCGAGCTGCTGCTGGTGGAAGATGCTGCCGCCCGCATCCGCGACCGGCTGGTGAGTGAAATCGATTTGCCGTTCGCCCGGGCCAGGTTCGACGCCGAGCACCCCGACATCACCCGGCGGCTGGCGGAAAACCGCGATCTGCTGGCCGGCGACGGCGATGTGGCCTCCCTGTTCGGTCTGGCTCAGGGCAAGCAGGCGCTGATCGTGGCGAGTGGCCCAACCCTGCAGCACAACCTGGCCACCCTGCAGGCCCAGTTGCAGCGCCGTCGGCAGGACTATCTTCTGATTAGCGTCGATACCGCGCTGGCGTTTTTGCTCAGCCACGGTATCCGGCCCGACATCGTCGTCACCATAGATGACGCCATCCACGGCAACCGGCTGCCCGCCGCCCAGTCGGCCCAGACCACCCTGGTCTATTACCCCACGGTTCCCACGGCAGCCCTGCTGGCCTGGCAGGGGCCACGCATGACCGCCTACTCCCGCAGCCCCATGTATCAGCAGCTGCGACAGACGCTCCCCAAGGGCGTGCTGCACTCGGGCGGCAGCGTCATTCATCCCGCGGTGGATCTCGCCGTGCAGATGGGTTGCCGCCAGGTCATCCTGCTGGGCACTGACTTCGCCTTTCCCGGCGAGCTCACCCACTCGGGCTGGGCCGACGGTGCGCTCGGCCCCAGCGCCGCGCTGGCCCTCAGCTGGGCCCTCGACGGCCATGGCCGGCGGGTCAAGACCAATCCAAACTTTTCCGCCTACCGCACCGAGCTCGAGCGCTACATAGCGCTCCACACCGATGTGCAGTTCTGGAACTGCAGCCGGGAAGGGGCGGAAATCGCCGGCTGCCGCTATCACCCGGAGTACGTGCAATGAAAAACGGCCAGATCACCCGCCTCACCGCCCTGGCGCACCAGTTTCGGCTGGGGCAGTCGGTTGCAGCGAGTCAGGCATTGCCGGAACTGCTGCAAGAGGTGCTCACCGAGCAGGGCAACCTGCCACCCGGACTGGTAGCCGCACTGCTGCAGTGCCAGGAACGGCAGGACTGGCTAGGGCTGGCCGACTACCTCGAATATGAAGTGGTGCACTGCCTGTCGACCCCGGCCGGCGACACCACCACAGGAGACCACTGATGATCAAGGCCATTTCCAACGCCTCCGAGAAAGAGCTGTCACGTCGCCAGGCCTTCAGCGAGTTGCTGCACGCCAGCCCGCTGCCCGCAGCCGAGCTGCAGAACAACCTGGGCCTCTACCTCAAGCGCCAGTCGCTCTCCCGCATCCTGTTCATGCACGAGCTGTATCAGAAGATCGTGCCGGTCCACGGCGTCATCATGGATTTCGGTACCCGCTGGGGTCAAAACCTAGCGCTTTTCTCCTCGTTTCGCGGCATGTATGAACCCTACAACTACAACCGCAAGCTGGTGGGATTCGATACCTTCAGCGGCTTCCCTTCCCACGCTCCGCAGGATGGCAGCGACGCCGCCATCCAGCCGGGTGCCTACGGGGTGACGCCGGGCTATGAGCAGCATCTGGCCCAACTGCTCGCCGCCCATGAGGCGGAAAGCCCGCTGGAGCATATCGTCAAGCATGAGTTAGTGAAGGGGGATGTGACCGAGACGCTGCCAGCTTATCTGGCTCGCCAGCCGGAGACCATGGTTGCGCTGGCCTATTTTGACTTTGATCTTTACGAGCCGACCCGCCGCTGCCTCGAGCTCATCAAGCCGCACCTGACCAAGGGATCCGTGCTGGCATTCGATGAGCTCAACTGGCCCGCCTTTCCGGGGGAGACCCTGGCCCTCAAGGAGGTGTTGGGGCTGGATCGCTACGCCATCCGCCGCACTCCGCACAACCCAGGGCCAGCCTATCTGGTGATCGAGTAGTCCGGTTGCGGGCTGATGCGACGCAGCAGCCCGGCATCCAGCAGCATCCGCGCCAGCGGCTCCACCCGCCAGAACGGCGTCCCTATGGTCTCGGCAATCTCGAATAGAGTCAGCTTGCCGTCGCTGTAGGCCAGCAGATTCATCATCTCCCGCACCTGCCAGCCCGAATAGCGGGTCGACAAATCCGGGTAGAGCCCCCGCTTGCCGAGCTGGGGTTCGCCCAGCACAGTAACCTCGCAGCGCTCGTCCAGCTCCAGACACTCGATGGCACGGCGCAGCGCCATGAAGCCGCCCGCCAGACCGGCCGGTGTCACCAGCGAGAGGTCATCGAGCGAGGTGTGGTACTCGGCATAACAGCCGTATCGGCTGCGCATCACCGAGGTGACCGGCAGATCGATGCCGGGCGCGCACAGCTGCCGCTCGTTGGAGCCCCGCTCCAGGAAGCTGTAGGCTTTGTAGCCCGGCGCAAGATGACCCAGCACATGGCGACCGATGCGATCCGCCAACGTGTTGCCTTGGCGTGAGGGCAGGAAGGAGTAGCTGCGGTCATCGCCAAGACAGGTCAGGTTGAAGCCGGCCAGGGTGCGCTGCTTGAGCTGGTCCAGATGGCGGGAGAGATAGACGATGGCCCCCAGGGTTTCAGGCACCAGCATCAGCCGGTAGCTGTAGCGACGTGTGGGCAGTGACGCAAGCCAGGCCATCAGGAATACACCGACACAGGGGCCGGAAAGCTCGTTGTTGGCCATGGAGGGGTGACAGGTGTAGCTCGACAGCAAGATCTCCTGCTCGCTCTCCCCCGGCAGCACCCAGTCACCATAGGTGAGCGAGCCCGGTGCCAGGGTGGCATCGATCACCACCTGATATTCCCCCTCCGGCAGCGCCTCTCGCAGCCGATGGGGCAGACAGAAGCCCCAGCGGCGCTTGTAGTAGGAGGTCACATAGGGAATGGCGTCCGGCTGCTCGGGCAGAGAGTGAAGATGGGGCTGCAGCTCGGCCAGTGAGAGGGTGCAGCGCACCGGCTCCGAGTAACCGACCAGATGCAGGTTGTGGTCCTGGAAATCGACCACCCTGCGTCCATCCGGCCCCACTATGTAGGCCTCCCGCACGTTCCACTCGTCAGGCACTGTCCAGTCGAAGCACTCGGTGCCGCTGGCCACTTCATGGATCTGCAGCCCGGGCAGGCAGTGCTCGCGCCACAGGGCCAGCGACTGCCGAACCCCGTCCCCGGTCAGGCTGCGATTGAGCGGAAACAGCAGGGTGAGCAGCCGATGCAGTTGCTCACCGACTTGTGCCTGGTCGTCCCAGTCGGTGGGCAGATAGCCACTCTTGGGTGAAAAACTCATGGGGTGGATGCCTCGATCAATTCGACAATGTGGCCAAGGGGGCTCAGGAAAAACTGGACATGGGCGCCGCCAAAGGCGATGGCAGGCTGGCTGGGCCCTAGGGGAAGATGACGCTGGGCCCGCAGTTTTTCGGCAGCCATTGCCAGGTCTGCCACCTCATAAGCCAGATGATTGAGCAGGTTATGACGGGTACGTAGCGCCTGACTGACGGGGCTATCATCACTGGCCGGTGCAATCAGTTCATAGCAAATCCCCGCATCATCATAAGCAAAACAGATATGCACCCGCTGCAACGGATCGAGCACCGGCTCGCTAAAGCGGGAAAGCCCGAGGGTCTCGCCGCAATAACGTACGCCAAGATCCAGTTCGGCCACCACCAGTCCAATATGGTGCAGTTTCATCTCCCCTCCCTGATAAGCGCATGGGGGTGGACAGCGATCAGCTCTTTTGCCACCGCGACAAAGTCGGCGCAGCGAACTGCCCAGACAGGTAACCGGCCAAATAACCCCTGGTGCCATTTGTCCTGATTTTTAAGGGCTTCAACCAGACGGGAAAGATCTATCTCGCTGGCCAGATCGAGTCTTCGCACAAAGTAGTCACAATACCAGGGGCGCACCATTCCCTGCTCGCGGACATCCCCCTCAAAACGTTTCATAAAGCGATAATCGACACCTAGTTGCTGCTCGACATAGTGGGTGAAGGTAATGCGATCGGGATGACAGGCAAAACCGGCAATCCAGCCATCGTGAGCCGCCAACCAGGCGAAGGGGCTCTCTTCACCAAAGCAGTCATGACCCCCTGCTGCAACCACCTGGTCACGCCCCGCTCCCCATACCGCAACGCTGAAGATAGGATCGCGGGTCCGCGCAACCCCTGGCAGAGTGCGAAACTGCTCCGTCATCAACCCGACTTCACTGGGGGATGTCGCCCTGTCGAAACAGCTCTGGCGAGTCAGGCTATACGTGAATGTTGGCACCAGCAGAGTGCCCTCGTTTCCAAGCCACTCCTGCATTCCGAGCCAAAAAGCATGTATGCCGGCTTCATTGCCCCGTCCTGGAAACTGGGCCACAGCCATGGCGTCAGAGTGAACCATTATAGCGCTCCCTCGCGCGATCCCAAGGGAGCCAAGAACATGAGAGAGAGCTTCAATCACAGCACAAGACCACGCCGCAACAGCGCCTCACGAATATCCTGAAGCTGTTTCATCGTCGCCAGCTCTTCAGGCTCGAAGCGTACCGAGAACGTCTGTTCAACCAGTAACAGAAAATTGAAATGGCCGAGCGAATCCCATTCCGGAAAGGCCCCAAGTCCCAACTGATAGTCGTCTCGCGTGACGGTTGCAGAAGGAAACTGCTGTTCCAACAGAGTGAAGAGATCAGTCATGGTGATAAAACTCCAAAAAAGGCAAATTCAGCTGTTCGAGCGCCAGACTATGGTAATGCTCATGGGAAAAACGGGCGGGATCCGGATTATCACAGGGGGTCAACGGCAGGGATGCCAACCATGTCAGCGCAGGTTCATTACGAGCACAACGGTTCGAGCCAATAACCAAGCGCTCGATCCCCGCCTCGCGCAATGCAGCCGAAACTCTATCCAGTAACCAATATTCGAGCCCTCTGGACAACACTCTGCAACTCAGAGCCAGCGTATCGAGCAATGCCAGTTTGGGCGTGAGGTTTATGATCAGCACCAAGCCAACCAAACCATGATCGGCAAAGCGATCCTGCAACGACACTAGCCAGCACCAGCCAGACTGCGCCAGCCGTTTGAGCTCGCTCGCCTCATATCGCTGACAGGAGAGATTAAACTGGTTGGTTTTATGGATGATCTGCTCGGCACGAGCAAGGTTATCCACCGCCAACGGCTGTATCGCCGCACGCAACGACAAAGAGGCGAGAAAATGTTGTTCACTGCCAACCTCGCTACGTAACCGGGCGGCATCTGCCAATGCCAGATAGGAGGCCTGACGAAGAGCGTCATCACCACTGAAGATGCGGGAGAACCCCCCATAAGTGAGCAAGGTTGTAGGCCATGCCCAAATATCTGCTGGTGGTTCAATGACATCGACTTGTGGCAGGGCATGGCGAACTTCAGCCCTTTCCAGGGGGGAATCATCCCAGAAGACCAAGGCCTCAAGCCCCAGATTGAGGCTGGCGGCAATATGTCGCAAACCTTGAGATTTCGAGCCCCAACCAATGGCAGATGCTGCAATATTTCGCCTTTTGAGTCTCATGGCGCCATGCTGCTCAAACACCAGCCAAACATCTGCAGGCTCGTTTTTAGAGCACAATGCCAACAACACGCCGCGCTGATACCAGTAAAGCGCCGCATCCTGAAACGACTGATAGAGTTTGCCGAGACCGTCCTGACCAAGGTAAAGGCCAGTCAACCCCTCTTCACCCACTACCCCCCCCCACAGGGTATTGTCACAATCGAGCACCAGCACCTTGCGTATTGGCGCCTGATCAAGCATCCAACGCGCGGCAATCCAGTCGGCAAGGCTGGTCAAGCCGTGCATCGAGAGAGGACAAGAAAGAAGGTAACGATTACGCTCGTCCACACAATGGGCTCGCCCCTGCTCAGAGAGCCAGCGACCCAGCCCCAAATCCCTAATGTGGTGACGTGCAAGCGCTCGGGTAAAGCAGACATCCAGCTGCATCATCCAGGGATGAAGAGCGCTACTCACACCACCGCCTTGCAGTGAACAGGCACCAAGATAAAGATGAGGGAGCCCCCGCAGTGGCGAGAGCAATGCTTCCAACCAGGTGTCGATGGTCTCGGACAATGCGGGTTCAGCCAAGGTGTACCAATGCTTGCATTCGCTGTCGGTCAGCAGTTGCTCCCAAAACCAGAGCACCAGATGTCCGTCACAAGCGGCCATCGGCTGCCATTGACCTTGAGGGCAAAATTGCAACTGTGCATGTCGGGCCAAAGGAACCCATGCCACATTACCGGGCATGAGAAATGCGGTGGATGCCAGGGAAAGGGTGGCCATATATGCACCTGAAAGGATTAAATACTTCTATATCATACTGTTAGGGAATGGAGATGAACAGAGTCATCCCCATCCGATTCAAGGACTAGCGCTTGAACACATCCAGGCCGGTAAAATAGGTGGTATCATGGCCATCGAACGCATCGGCATACATCACTTTGCTGTCCTCGAAAAATAACTCCAGGATTGCCTGCGCCTCTTTTATCTTGACCGCCAGTACCTCGGGTTCTGCTGTCACCTGCGACATCATCAGGCTGATGATATTGGCGTAGAAATAGTTCATTGAACCGATCAAGACCCGATAGAGATGGGATTCGCGGCTCATCAACAGATAAAGCAGATAGTCGTGATGGCGTTGCATCATGGCCAATACCGCATTGTGTTCACAGGCTACCTGGCGCCAGTCATCGCGCAACTTGTCTACCAGCTCAACGAACAGCGGCACCTGCAATGCAGCAGCGAAATCAACGCTGCTCATGTCAAAGGACTGGAAACAAGTGGCCATCACTTCATCCATGAGCGGGATTTTGTCGAGTACCGGCCATTCAGGTTGCAACGATTCAACACGACGAGGGATTGCCCCTTCTATATAAGCGCCGTCACTACTGTTGACGCACTGCATCTCGGGATAATCACGCAATACACTGGCCATATTGTGAATGGCTAGCCCAAACAGATGATTGATACGCACTTCGTCGCCAAAGTTACCCGGAGCCGGGAAAGTATCCTTTAAATTTTCCTCGTATTTCGCCTCTTGCTTGTCGTTGTAATAGAGACTCAGGCTGGAGTGATGCTGTCCGGCTGTTTTATAGCCATTGTCGATACCAAACAAATACACCTGCTTGAAACCAAGCAAGGCCGCATAATTGAGGCCGGTATTGCCGACGAACGGGTTGGAAAATTCAATGGTATCGTACTCAAATGCCTGACCAAACGCGCTAATCAGCATGGAGAACATCGGCTCGTTGGGCTTGAACGCCAACCCTGTTTTACGAAAGAAGCGCTTGCATTCAGGGTGAATGACATCAACGCTCAGAAACACGGTGTCCTTTATAAAGTCATCGGCATTGAGAATGCTCAGAAAATCGGCTGAGCTCTTGGTGCGCTCCACTGCAACGTAGATATCCGGTTTTACGCCAACTTTGTAGAGTGCACTGACCGCAGTACCGCAGGCGATAATGATTGCCTGCTGCTGATGCTGCCGGATGAACTCGATGCTCTGATCCAGCGAGGGGCCATTGCCAACCACAAAGACAGGGATCTGCTCGAAGGCACGGCTATCGCGCCACCGTTTCAGAAAGGGGGTGCCGTCTTGCAGATGGGTGTGGCTATGGGCAAGTGCATAGATGTTGTCATCAAAGAACCCCCACCCCGTTTTGAGCAGATAGAACTCCCTTTCCACCTGTGTTATCAAGGCGTGCAGCTTGGGGGAATGGTAATGACAGAACGAGAAATAGCTTGCCGACCAGAATGCCCCCTTGCGATGCAGCGCCTCCATCATGTCAGCGACCAGCAATCGCTCGTCAACACCGATAAAGAGGTGCAGACTGATCGACTCCTCCTCCATGTAGGCGAGCAGCTGATGCCAATCAAAACAGAAGAGCGAGGCGTAAAACATGTCAAGATCAGGCTCGAAAGCAAACAGATTCTTGATCTTGCACTGTTCATACAAGCAACCGAGCTGGTAGCCCAAACCAATGCCATACATCAGTGCCAGAGGAATATCGGTATGTAATGCTGCCTTTAGACGCAACCCTTCCAGAGCTGAGTTCTCTTTTAATTTGGAGATTTCATTGTTGTATTTGATATGGATTTGGCCATCGATATACCACTGGGGCACAAAATCGATGCACTGCAAGACACTGTGTTCAATGACCTCGGCAATCTGCGACTGAACCTCGCTAAATGGATCATCCCCATAAAGCGAGATACCCTCATCGAGCCACAGAATATTGGGAACGCCGTTTTCATTACAGAAGAAACGAAAAGGCCTGGCAGGCTGGTACTCCTTGAAAAAGTCATGAATGGCGGGCATGTATTTGGCAAACGCAGCCATATTGAGTTCATAACGAACGGGGAGTACTTCCAGCATGGCGGCCTCCTGCTGCTTTTGCAGAGCCAGGCGTGCCAGTTCACTTTCTACATCATGAATCTTGTGATGGATATCCATGTCAGACTAACCTGCATTCAGCTTGTAAAGACCGGATGCACGTCCGGCCTGGGAGAATTGTCGTAATTGTGCTTCAGCCTGCTGCTTTTCCTGACCCACCCAATCATAAATAAGCTGGAACTGCATCAGTGCCTGCCGCTGTTCCACATTGAGAGTCTCTCCCCAAGGCAGTGACCCGAATACCTCTTCAAGAGCATGCAGATAAAGTTCAGCCAGCTGTTCTGCTGCAACCAGCTCACCTTGCACCAGTAGAGACTGCAACTGCTCGCCCTGTCTCATCAAGGCAGACACAGAAGTACTATTGACCTCATTCATGCCGGTCTGCCTACCTTTTGCTGTGCCAGCGCCTTGTCTCGCTCATCGACAGGGATGGCATCCCAGCCGCTCTTGACCGTCAGCATCAGGTTCATCACTTCATCAATGGCGCCTACATCCATGTCACGGCTGGCATCCATCATGCGCACTTTCATATAGTCATAAAGTGCGAACAGGTCTTCGGGGACCTTGCCATAAGAGAGATCAAGTGAATCTTGCAGACCATTGATAATGGCCAGCGTCTTGGAGATAGATTGAGACTTACCCTCGAAATCGCGACGCTCGACTGCACCGCGAGCCTGAGCGAGACGTTCGAGACACCCTTGCATCAATAACTGGATCACGCGATAGGGATCCGCCACTGCCAGCTCAGACTGCAAACTCTGGGTTGTATAGGCCTTGATCGTTTTTCGATACATACGAGACTCAGCTCCTGACTACAAATTAACTGGTTTTGTTGTTGGTATTGAGCAGGTTGAGATAGGAGGCAGATTTGTTCATCTTGGCCAGCAAGGTATCCAGACTGCCGTAGCGTGCCCTCAACGTCTCTTCATACTTGGTGAGCTGCGCCGCGACATCTGCTTGTTTGCGGTTGACATCACGCAGATCAGAATTGAGTGTCTCTTCCCGCTTGGCAAGCAGTCCCCCTGTCTTGGAGTAGGTCTCAAGCTGGCTGGCCAACTTGCCAGCAACACCGTCCTTGCCACCAAATACAGCCACTACCTGGTCGAAGTTCTTCTCGACCGCTTCATCGAATTTCGTCGAATCAAGTGAGAGCACTCCCTTGTTGTCCATCTTGACCCCCAACTGAAAGATGGTAGAGAAGGTCGAAGAGTTGTTAGAAGGCTCGGTGACCGTGCCACTCATCAGGTTGGTCACAGCCTTGGTCGTCGCATCCCCCGCCAGGGCTCCACCATCATTCTGGCTGACACCGGCCACGATAGAGCTGCGTTTGCCCAGATCGGTGCTCTTCTTCACCAGAGCGTTATAGCCATCGATGAAGCTCTGCACCATGGTCTTGATGCCAGCCTTGTCTGTCGTCACATCCACTCTGTTTGGCTTGTAAGTGGTCGTCACGGTACCATCACTCGGGTTCGTGGTAGTGGTGCTCTCCGACTCTTTCAACACCGTAATCTTGAGACCCACAATGGTGCCATCAAAGGTGTTGGTCGCACTGGTCAATTTATTGCCATCCACGCTTATCTCGGCATCACGGGCTTGTTGCTTCTGGGTCAGCTTGGAGATGAAATTGTCAGTCAGTTCAGGTGTACTGCCGGTTATCTGCAGATCTTTACCTGTTCCACTGACACCGGAGTCAATCACAAGGGCCGCCTTGCCATCGGAGGTATTCATGATATTGACGCTAAGACCAAAGTTGTCACTATCATTGTTGATCCGCTTGCGAATGGACTGGAGTGAATCCCCTGCTTTAACATCCACATCAAAGGTCTTGTCACCTGCCTTGAATGTCAGGGTGCCATCTTGAGTGATCATGGGCGTGGTAGAAGAGGCGAAACTACCTTCAAATTTGCTGGTCTTCGCCAATTTTTCGACACTGATGTCATATTGCCCGTTGGAAGCGCCACTCTTGCTCTCCACCTTGAGAACCGGATTATCTTTATCCTGGGTGATGTTTATCGCACGTTTGTTAAACGCGTCATCCTTTGACATAGCCTGCAGAGTGGTGACAAAAGTCGCGATCGCTGACTTCAGCTGGCCTACCCCTGAGAGAGTGATCTGGGCGTTGGTCTTTTTGGTGGTAATTGGCTGCAACAGCTGCGCCTTTTTGGCATCAACGCTTGCAGCGATGACAGACTCCAAGTCCAGTCCAGAGCCCGCACCAGCAGACGTAATAGTAGCCATACTCACTCTCCTCGCAAACGTAACTATTAAATCTCTTTATCAAGCAATAACCCGACTCGAGAGCCACCGCCAATCACATCACCTTCGCGCAGAGCCTGGATTCGTTTGCTGATAGCCAGCAACTCTTCGCTTGGTATCTGACGGATCATTGATTTGGTATCGGCATCCATAACCTTGATAACAACCTGCTCCAGTTCCTTTTCAACACTGAAATTGACGGTCCATCCTTGCAACTGACTGAACTCTTGCAAGTTTTGTACCCCTTTCTCAATTTCCTTGTCTGAAATCTTCGGCTTGCCAGCCCTCTCCTGCTCAGGCAGCCCCTGTTGCTTTTCCATGTCCTTTGCCGTCCCCCGCTGCTCTTCTGCTGTGCCAGATAGCACTTGAGCGGCCGACTGGCCGCTCTTGCTACTTGACTGAAGAGAAGAAGGAGTGACCGATGACGGAATTCCAATTTCATTGGCCATATCGTCGCTCCTTTTTTATCTCATCACAGCCTGTTAACCCAGCAGGGACAGGGCTGATTGCGGTCTTTGGTTGGCTTGAGCCAGGATGCTGGAAGCAGCCTGTTGCAGAATGTTCTGCTTGGTCAGATTAGCGGTCTCGGTTGCAAAGTCTGCGTCACGAATACGAGAACGTGCTGCGCTAAGGTTTTCAGAGACGTTGGACTGGTTGCGAATGGTGGAGTCAAACCGGTTCTGCACCGCACCCAGCTCTGCCCGCTTGCTGTCTACCGCCTTGATCATGAAATCAAGGTTGGCCATGGCCAGCTGGGCGGCGCTGGCAGAGCTGATGCTGCTGACGCTGGTAGAGGTTACTGCAGATGTTCCCTTGGTCACGGTATAGGGCTCGCCAGAGGCACTGGTAGCAACGGTCGCGCTTCCCTTGGTTGATGCCGCAATCCCACTGATGGTAAAGGCGGAAGTCATCTTGAAGGTGATAGTCTGACCAGCATCCGCCCCCACCTGGAACGACCCCTTGTAGTTGCCATCCAGCAGCTTCTGGCCACCGAAAGTGGTGTCGTTGGAGATACGGTTGATCTCTGTAGTCAGTTGGTCAAACTCTTGCTGCAATGCAGTACGGTCATCGGTGTTGTTGGAACCGTTAGCAGATTGCTGTGCCAGCGTGCGCATACGCTGCAGCATACTGGTCACTTCATCCATGGCCCCTTCAGCCGTTTGAGCAACCGAGATACCATCGTTGGCGTTGCGGTTACCTTGATCCAAACCGTTGATCTGGGAAGTCAAACGGTTGGAGATCTGCAAACCGGCAGCATCATCTTTGGCAGTGTTGATACGAAGTCCCGATGCCAGTCTGGTGTAAGAGGTATCCAGAGACTTGTTGGTATTCATCAGGTTACGCTGGGCGTTCAGTGATGAAGTATTCGTGTTGATATACATGGCCATAAAATATTCTCCCGAAGAACATGCGACTGCGGGTTGCGCCGTCAAAGCGGCGTCCCACCGTTAGAAGAACAGGTTGAACGAGCCTGAGTCTTCTGGCGGGTGTCTGTTTGAACGGACAGGTCACCCGCAGTAGTGCAAACGTTGGATTCCGAACACCCCTCGATTGCTTCACCTTGTTTAACGGCAGTGCAGAGGCAAGCTTTAGGAAAATTGTTGCCTAACGCGGCAATTTTTCTCCGGTACATGGCAAGGAAAGCGAGATGGCAAACATAGTGCAAGACGTAATAGAGGGGTTGCAGGATGGTGTGACAGGATTATTTTTGTGGCACGATTTGTGCTTAGGTTGGGTAGAGTGACGTCGATTTGACGACACAATAAAAAGAGGCCGGTAAACCGGCCTAAAGATGAGCATATGCTCAGGAGAATATGACCAAGCGTGACAGAACTGAACAGCTGGACAACACTTGGCATTACTAGTAGAGAATTATATCTCTCCCGATAGAACAGAGTGCGAACCGAACACCCCTTTGTTCCATCTCTTGACCAGGGCGGCCTGAACAACCGCCCTGTTTTCTTTTGTTAGCCTTGCAGCAGCGAAAGAGCTGACTGGGGGCGCTGGTTCGCCTGGGCCAGTATGGTTGATGCGGCCTGTTGCAAGATATTCTGCTTGGTCAGGTTTGCAGTCTCGGTGGCGAAGTCTGCATCACGGATACGTGAGCGTGCAGCACTAACGTTTTCGGAGACGTTCGCCTGGTTGCGAATGGTCGAGTCAAACCGGTTTTGTACCGCCCCCAGTTCAGCACGCTTGCTGTCCACCACCTTTATCATGTAATCCAGGTTGGCCATAGCCGACTGGGCCGAGCTTGCAGCTGTAATGGTCGACATACTGGTAGATGTGACCGGCGTTCCTGCTGTCTTCGTGATGTTATACGGCTCGCCCGAGGTCGTGGTTGCCACTGTCGCACTACCACTGGTGGCAGAGGCCATGCCCGAGATAGTAAAGGCGGTCGTCATCCGGAAGGTGATGGTCTGCCCTGCGTCTGCCCCCACCTGGAAGGTGCCCACATAGCCGCCATTAAGCAGGTTCTGACCACCAAACGTGGTATCTTTGGCTACCCGGTCAATTTCAGTCATCAACTGGGTATACTCTTGCTGCAGCGCGGTACGGTCATCTGTGTTGTTGGAGCCGTTGGCTGACTGTTGAGCCAGCGTACGCATCCGTTGCAGCATGGAAGTAATTTCATCCATTGCCCCTTCGGCAGTTTGGGCAACAGAGATACCGTCATTGGCATTACGGTTACCTTGATCCAGACCGTTGATCTGGGAGGTCAAACGGTTGGCAATTTGCAGGCCGGCGGCATCGTCTTTGGCGCTGTTGATACGCAGACCGGATGCCAGTCGAGTGTAGGATGTATCCAGTGATTTGGTCGTGTTCATCAGGTTACGCTGAGCGTTGAGTGATGAAACGTTAGTGTTGATATAAAGGCCCATGACTATTCTCCTAAGCTATTAAATTTACTCTTCTATTTGCTCTGGCTTTATTATTTTCTGTGCCCGATGCGTCTTATTTAACGGCCCGTTTTTCGATGTCTTTAGCATTTTTTTCAACGCTTCATCACGTTAACGCCGCTTACCCTATATATCGACAGGTCGGGGATAAACTTAAGGAAAAAAACGCCCACTAAAACGTGGCAGAAACTCATCGCGCCCCTCCTCCAACAAGGAGGTAAACAGGCACACTCGAGCCCCTCCTTGTCCATGATGCGAGAAAAAAGCGGTGTCGACTCTCAATTTTGTCGAGCACAGTTGGCGATTGGGCTCTCCAGCCCCTAAAATCGCGGCCCCATCAACAATTTGGCGTGAGTTGTTTTCCATGCAGACACTGGTTGAGCAGATTGTTTACATCAGCGATATGTTTGGTACTGCGGTATTCGCGTTTTCAGGGGTTCTGGTGGCGGGCCGGCTCAGAATGGACGGATTTGGCGTCATGGTTTTGGCGGCAGTCACCGCCATCGGCGGTGGTACCATCCGCGACATGATCCTGGGAGCAACCCCGGTGTTCTGGGTTCGCGATCCTCTCTATATCTGGGTGGTCATTGCAACGGCGCTGATCGGGATGTGGATGGTCAAACTGCCCCGCAGAATGCCCTGGTATGTACTGCCCGTCGCGGATGCCTTCGGGTTGGCCCTCTTTACGGTGATTGGGGCGCAAAAAGCCCTCAACTTCGGTACCCCGGGACTGATCGCTGTGCTGATGGGGACCATGACAGGGGTAGCAGGCGGCATGATCCGTGATGTACTGGCTAGGGAAGTGCCTATGGTGTTGCAAAAAGAGATCTATGCAACAGCCTGCATTTTGGGCGGAATCCTCTACACCCTGGCACTGGAGGCGAATATGGACAGAGTAACCGCCATGCTCATCTGTATGACAGCCGTGTTCGGTTTGCGGGTAGCTGCTATCTACTGGCACCTGTCGCTACCAACCTTCTCGCTGCAACGCAACTGAAAGCACACCCGCAGTGGAATATGGCTCTGTGGGTTGTGCGTTGAACCAAATGGGCTTTTCTGTTGTCATAGAAGCAGTCGTTGTTAGCCGGATATTCTCATGCACAAAATCGGTATGCTTACCACTCTCCTCCTTGCGAACGTGACAGCAGCACATGCCGAAGCACAAGCCGTTTTTGGACGACTGGCATCGGCGCCAGTGCAGCAGTTCAACCAGCAGATACGTCAGGCGAACGAGCTACATCAGAAATGGGTCAATGACTACCGTGAGGTAGCACTTCGTTTTGTCGGTCATAGCGACATCCCCAGTCGCATCCATGCACAGCAACTGGATAATGATCTGGTACTCTCGGTTGCCCTCGATGGCAGCAAGAACGACATGCTCTATATCCTGACTCTCTATCGCAGCGATAACCTTTGGCAAATGAGGGGAGCGGAAATGGGTTGGCGTTGCCTGGGGGAGCACTCCTTCACTCCCGTTCCCTGTCCATAAATCCAAGCTCCGAGCTATAAAACAAAAATCCGGCACATTGGCCGGATTTTTTATGGGAGATTGAGCGTCAAATTACGGACGGTAAACTTTGACGTTGGCAAAGCCTTTCTCTTTCAGGTAAAGCGCCTGCAGCTTGCTCATCACGCCGCGATCGCAGTAGAGCAGGTAGGTCTTCTCTTTGGGCAGATCGCCAAAGGCGGTGGCCAGCTTGAAGAAGGGGATATGCAGTACTTCACGACCTTCCACCACCAGCGGCTTCTCGTCGTGTTCGTCGGCAGAGCGGATATCCAGGATCACCTCGTCAGCGCCCAGCACCTGGGTGGTTTCCACCTCTTGCACTTCAGCGGCAGTCTCTTCACCGATACGACGGATATCGAGGTAACGGGCCTCGGAGACCACCTTGTCCAGAATGGAGAAGTCAAAATTGGCCTCTTCCTCTTCAATGCGGGAGAGCTCGGCCTTCACAGTCGGCTTTTTGGAGATGACGCCACAATACTCCGGCATGGTCTCGGCAAACTCCAGAGTGCCGATGCGGCGGGCTTCACTGATGATGTCCGGCTTGTCCCAGGTGATAAGCGGGCGCAGGATCACCTTGTCGGTGACCCGGTCGATCACGTTCAGGTTGGTGAGGGTCTGGCTGGAAACCTGGCCCACACACTCGCCGGTCACCAGCGCCGGGATCTGGAACTCGTCAGCCACTTTGGCAGCCGCACGCATCATCATCCGCTTGAGCACCACGCCCATTTGACCGTTGTCGATCTTATCGAGGATCTCGGCAACCACCGGCTCGAAGTCCACAGCGGTGAAACGTACCCGGTGGGAGGAGCCGAAACGGTTCCACAGGTGGTAGGCCACCTGCTTGACGCCGATTTCGTGGGCAGCACCGCCCAGATTGAAGAAGCAGTAGTGCACCCGGCAGCCGCGCTTGATGAACTGGAACGACGCCACGCCGGAGTCAAAACCGCCGGAGATGAGGCTCAGCACATCTTCCTGAGTCGCGATGGGCATGCCGCTCAGGCCCTGATGGATGGCGCTGACGATGAAGAGCTCTTCGCCGTCGATCTCGAGGTTGATCTTCACATCCGGGTTCTTGAGGCGCACACCGTTGCTTTCGCAGTGCTGGTTCAAACCACCGCCCACATAGCGCTCAATCTCGAGAGAGGAGAACTCGTGCTTGCCGTGGCGCTTGGCGCGCACGCAGAAGGTTTTGCCCTTGAGCTGGTCGCCCCACACGGCCTTCACCTGCTCGAAGATGTCGTGCAGGTCGGTAAACTTGCTGGCCTGCACCTCGAGAAAGGCCTGAATGCCGGGAATGCAGGCCAAAGCTTCGATGGCCTGCTCGCGGAACTGGTCATTGCGGGAGCTCACAATCAGCTTGTCCCAATCCATCCGTACGCGGGCATCGTCGTCGAAGCGGCGCAGGACGTTGCGGATATTGCCCTGCAGGATCTTGATAAAGCGCTGGCGAACCGACTTGCTCTTGATGGTGATTTCCGGGAACAGCTTGATAATGAACTTCATGGTAATGACTCGGGTGACCTTGATTTAAGGGCGCGAATTATATCAGAACTTTGTGGCCAGCGCCTACTGGATGAGCGTTTGCTCACATTCCCCCACGCAGTGTTTGCCGTGCAGCGCCAATCTTGCGTATATTCCCGACCCTGCACCCCGGCACCACTTCTGGCGACAGACTGATACGATGAAGACCTATATCTACTACCCCGGCATGGAAGTGCGGGATGAACTGTGGCTCAAGTTTGCCCTGCTCTATCTGGAGCGGCTCGCCTTTGTCTTCACCGTCAGCGAAAAGAGCGGTCTCACCACTCTGCAGCAAACCCTCGAGCAGGAGACCGATCTGCTGGCCGAGCGACCCGATGCCACCTTCTTTGCCACCATCACTCCACAACTCGAAAGCCAGTTAAGCGGTTTGCTTGCCCCCGATTTTGTCCGCCACAAGGTGTTTGGCAACAAGGAGCTGGTCACCCGCTGGCGTCAGGGGGCCAACCACGACTGCTTCTGCCCGGATCAGGCGGGACTGGAACGACTGCACGGCTTTTGCCTGACTCACGGCTTTGCGACCCGGGATGAAGGGGGGATCAGAATGGCGCGGCGCTTTGCCAATCTGCTCTCCATGCGTCTCGCCCGTGAGTGGGCACTCGCCAATGACGGGGCGCTTATTACCGATCACGACTATCTGGATCGCCTGCTCCATCTGCTCGAATCCCGCTACCACAATCGCGGCGGTCAGGATTGCTTCCACCTCGAGATCCCGTTGCAAGTCCCCACTCACCTCGGCGAGATCTCTTTCGCCGAGCTTATCGCCCTGCGCGGGCGCAGCGGCTTTCGCCAGCAGTTGGCCGAATTTCATCTGGCCCTCGACAACCTGCTCACCATGCTGGGGAGCGGCTATGCCGACCCGGCGGCCCTGACCCGTTTCGAGCAGGCCCGGCAAGGGCTCAATCAACTGCTCGGCCCCGAGACCATCAGCATGCCACTCACCACCCTCGTCAGCACCAGCCTGCCCGCCGTGGCGATGCTCCATCAGTTAAAGGCGAGCTATCCCGAAAGCGACCTCATCTTCCATCCCATCAAAAAGAGCCACTTTCATCAGCGCAAGAGCCAGCACTTCTTCACCCGGCTCGGTCATCTGCGCCAACCGGGCTGAATTGGCTGAATGAAAAAGGGGTTGGCATCTGCCAACCCCTCTCGTTTTCTGCAGCCTACCAATCATCACCCCGGTGATTGGCCCGCTCTTGTGCGTCACGGCGCGCTTCCATCGCCCTTTCACGGCGGATATTGGCAGGGGTACAGGCAAACTGTTTCTGATAACAACGTACAAAACTCTCGGAAGCGGGTTCGAAAGGTGAATAGAACCCGGTACGTTCAGGAGAAACATGGTGATCAGCATGATTGGTAGTGGCACAGCCCGAACTCATCAGCACCAGCAAGGGACACAGAACACGCAGCAAAAGAGAACTCCCGATTGAATTTGAATGAACTCGCAATTATTCAAAAATTCATTCACCCAATCAAATGTTGTTGCATTTCAAATGGTTAATTACATTCGCTCAATGGCTGTCGGCAAAACGCTCAACGGGTGATGGTGCCAGCATCACTGTCAGGATGCACCATGCGAAACTCGATGCGATCGCTGTTGCCCGCCTCGTCCACCACCACCAACTGATAACGACCCGCCACGCTCAGCACCTGATCGCCATCCCAACGCAGCCGCTGGCCGTTGAGAAACCAGGCCGGCTTGCCGACACCGCCCAGCACCTTGGGCTGCAACCGATAGCGCTGGCTGCGGATAAGGTTGCCCTCCCCCAGCGCCACGATACGAATGGGGGCCTGCAGCTCGGCGCTCTGCCCCTCCCCAGCACAACCACTTGCCAGCAGCGCCTGACGCCGCTCGCCGGGGGACCGCCACGGCTCCAGCGACAATGGCCAGAGGGCCCGAAAGCCGGATTGCGCCGCATCTTGGCAGCGGGCCAAGGTCGGCTTGCCCTCGGCGGTCAGTGCGACCTGGCGCAGCGGCGAGGGCCAATCCATGGGATCCGGCAAGGTGGGGGGATCGCGCCCTTCCAGCAACCAGGCGCTCTGGCGCTGCAAACAGGCCTCTGGCAAGGTCGCGCTCATTTTACGCCCCAGCGGCCAGCAGATCTCGGCTTCGCTCACCGTGTTGGGTTGTGTCGGCAAGGGGCTGTTGTCAGCCAGCCGTGAGTAGACCGAGAGCAGCAGCGGCACCGCTGCACTCTGGCCGTAAAAACCGGGCATGGGGGTGCCGTCGGGGCGCCCAAGCCAGACGCCGATGGTCCAGCGACCGGAGACCCCCATCGCCCAGCTGTCGCGATAGCCGTAGCTGGTACCGGTCTTCCAAGCCAGCCGGTTGACCCGGCCGGTCGCCTCACTGGCAAAAGGCTGATCCGCCCGCCCCTGTGCGCTCAATATTTGCCAGATGATCCAGGCCGCACCCGGACTCAGCAAGGGGCGCGACACCGCCTGCTGCCCCGCCAGCCAGACCGGCATCGCCACCTGCCCCTGCCGAGTCAGTGCGCTGTAGAGCGCCACCAACTGCTCGAGCCGAATGCCCGCTGCCCCCAGCGCAATAGCCGGATTGGGCTTGTCGGAAAGGGCCAGCCTCACCCCGGCATTGTCGAGACGGCTGACCAGTTTGTCCGGCCCCAGCGCCTCCAGCACCTGCACCACCGGTACATTGAGGGATTGCTGCAGCGCCTGAGCCAGCGTCACCGGTCCCTGAAAGGCGCCGGAAAAGTTGGCGGGGCGGTACTCCGAGCCCAGCCTCGGCGCATCGGAAAGCAGGGAGGCCGAGTGCACCAATCCTTCGTCCATGGCCAGACCGTAAATGAAGGGTTTCAGCGTAGAGCCGGGGGAGCGGATCGCCTGCACCATGTCGAGGTAACCGTGGCGGCGCAGGTTGCCATATTCGGCGCTGCCTACATAGGCGCGCACCGCCATGGTTTTGTTGTCTACCAAGAGCAACGCCGCTGAGGTCTGCTCGGGGAAACGGCGGATATAGCTTGCCACCCGTCCCTCCAGCCAGCGCTGCAGATCGCCGTCGATGGTGGTGTGCACCAGCGCCCCGGCCTGATTATCGGCGGCAAGGCGGGCAAAGAGCGGCGCCTCCATCGGCGTGAAGTGACCGCGGGCCAGCACCGGCTCGATACGCCCCTCCAGCCACACCTGCTCGGGCCAGACCCCCTGAGCCACCAGCCGCTGCATTACCTTGTCACGGGCGACGCGGGCCCGCTCGGGATGCCGGTCCGGCCGGTTGCGGCTGGGAGCCTGCGGCAGCACCGCCAACAGCGCTGCCTCGGCATAGGTCAGCTTGGTGGCGCTCTTGCCAAGGTAGGCAAAACTTGCCGCCTGCACCCCCTCCAGATTGCCGCCAAACGGCGCCCGATTGAGGTAGACGGTGAGCAGGGTGCGCTTGTCGTAGTGCCACTCCAGTTGCAGCGCACGGGCCATCTGACGCAGTTTGCCGGGCACGCTCCTGTGGTAGGGCTCGATAAGGCGCGCCACCTGCATGGTGAGGGTCGAGCCGCCCGACACAGCCCGCCCATAGCGCAGCCACTGCCAGACCCCGCGCACCATGGCCACCGGATTAACCCCGGGATGACGCCAGAAGTAGCGATCCTCGTAACCCAGCAACGCCTCGATATAGCGGGGGGAGACCTGCTCCAGGGTCACGGGGTAACGCCACACGCCGCTGGTATCGGCAAAGGCGCGCAGCGGCCGCCCCTTCATGTCGAGCACCACCCGTGCGTAGGCAGGGTCGAGCGGTGGCGGCGGGAAGAGTCGATCCAGCGCCAGCAATGACAGGAGCAGTGCTACAACGCCCAGCACCGAGCAACGCAGCCAGCGTGGCAGGCGACCAAGCCAGCGCCAGCCAGCGCGGCCACTGCGAACTAATTTCAGCCAGCCACGCTGCCAGAAAGTGAGCGGGCGAACCCGCTCAAGGGAGGGAATGTTACTCAGAGATGATCACCTCATGGATATCCTCACCCACGGCACGCAGCTCGGGGCGGTACATATCCTCCACCTGGGTCGGCGGCACCTGATAGCGACCCGGCGTCACCGCCCGCATCAGGTAGACCAGCTGCTGGTTGCTCCCCTCGCTCAGATCCAGCGCCGCCGTGTAGCGGTCATCGCGAAACTCCTGATGCTTGAGATAGTCGTTCCACTCGCTCTGCCACGCCGGTTTCCCCTCAATGGAGAGCTCTTCCAGCTTGATGCTGTTGCCAAGGGCCGGGTTCTCCAGCTCGAAGCCGGCGGGCACCATCTCCACCAGTAGGGCATCGGGCACCGCCGACTCACTGCTGACGTTGAGCCGCACCACCACCAGATCGCCGACCTTCACCTTGGCGGGATCAAACGGCTGACCGTCGCTGTTGAACCAGCTGCGGGTCACGCTTATCCCCTGACTCAACCGGATAGGAGCCTGCTCGGGATAGCCGATGAGGGTGCGCTGCACATAGAGGGATCCCTTGCCCTCGTTGGTAACGGCGCTGGCCGCCAGTGCCTCGGGGGCACCCAGTTGCAACGGGGCCGAACCGTTCAGGGATTCATTGCCAAGAGGGGAAGTCACCTTGGCCTGCCAGTCGACGGCCGGGTCGAAGCGGGCGAGTCGCAGCAGGGCGAGCCGCTCCTGAGTGCTGAGCCACTGACGATGGGCCAGGGTATCGGCCACCTTGGCACTGAGGGCCGGCCAGCGCTCCACAGCCAACTTGTGCTGGCGCAGCAAGGAGAACTCAAGAGCTTCATCGCGCAGCGGTGAGCCGTAATCACCCAGATAGTCATCACCGCGCTCGGTCGCCAATGCCCGGCTGAGGGCCTTGGCGGCGTTCTGCTCATCCCCCATGGCCGAGAGGGCCAGCGAGAGGTGCAAGAGCGGCAAACCGGAGCGGGCGTGATCGGCCTGCTGCTCCCAGATAAGACGCAGGGTAGCGAGCGGTGCCTTGCCCACCCGGGCCAGCACATAGGCGCTGTAAGCCTGATAGGCCAGCCGGCTGTGCTCGGGGGCACTGCTCCAACGCTCGCCGTACTGGCTGTCGGTGAGATAGCTTTGCAGCCGGTTCAGCGCCTGATTGAGCATCGCCTCCGGCACGGCATCGCCCGCCTCCTTGCGCGCCAGCAGGTAGTCGGCGGCATAAGCGGTGAGCCACTGCTCCTCGTCGGAGCGACCATCCCACAGACCAAAGCCGCCGCTGGGCAGTTGCAACCGCTGCAGCCGTTGCAGCAGGGCGCGTTGCACATCCGCCTCACTCGCCGCTTTCTTGTCCTCTGCGGGTTTGTTCCAGGCGACCCGCTCACCCGCCGTGGTCAGCAAATAGGGCCAGGCGCGAGAGAGAGTCTGCTCCAGACAGGCGTAGGGGTAGTCAGCCAGCGCCAGCCACTGGGCTGCCGGATCCCAGGGGGGAGTGCCGGAGAGGCTGAGCAGCCCCTGCAGATTGGCGCGATCCAGCCCGGCCAGCTCTGCTGGCGCAAAGCTCATCTGCTGGCCGGGGGCCAGCATCTGGTAGCGCTGGCGAGTCTCGGCCGGCCAGGGAGAACGCAGCGGCAAATACCAGTCGCGGCTGATGGCAAAATCCTTGCCGCTGGCCGCCAACTGCAGGCTCGCCACACCGCTCGCCCCGGTCACGGTGAGCGGCAGGGTCAACCACTGCTCTTCGCCATTTTTAAGGGAAAGGTTGCCGGGCAGCTCGCCGTTTGCTTTCAGCCCGCCATTGAGGGTCCAGGCAAGGGAGAGGCTCTGATCCTCGCCGCTCATGTTGCGCAGCTGCACCAGCGCCCGGGTCTCATCCCCTCTGGCGCCAAAGCGCGGCCAGCCGATCTCTGCCACCAGCGGCGCCACTACCTTGACGGCGCGCTCAGCCTCCCCGACTTGCTGTTCGTTCCAGGCCAGCGCCATCAGCGCCAGTTCGCCGTTGAAGTTGGGCAAATCGAGCGGGATCACCGCCTTGCCCTGCTGGTCAAAACTCACCTCGCCGCTCCACAGTGCGGCTATCTCGACCCGGCTCTCCAGCGCGCCACCCTTTTTCAGCGGCGCCCGATCGCCGCCGTAATTGAGGCGGGCCAGCTTGCCATCCTGCGGCGGGATCACCTGGCCGTAGTTGTCGAACAAATCTTGGGCGAAGCGCTTGCGGCCAAAGAAGATCTCGAACGGATCGAGGGGCTGGTAGTCGCTGATATTGAGCACGCCCCGATCCACCGCCGCCAGCACCACACGGCCTTGGCTATTGGGGGTGGAGGTGGCGGTTACTTCCAGTCGGGTGAGCGGCACCGCTTTATCAGGCGCGCTCAGGGTAAGCGGCAGACGGCGCGCTTCCCGATCCAGGGTGAGCGGCACCAGCCCGACCGAGCGCAGGCTCTGTCCCTGCTGGCTGCTGACCGGTTTGGAGGCGCTGTCTGGCGCGGCGATCTGGGCCGAGATATGCAGATCGTGGCGCTGCCACTCGGGACTGACCGGGATCTCGAACTCGCCGCGGGCATCCTTGGCATCGCCACCGGCCCCCTTGAGCTCGATACGCTGCCACCAGCGCAGGCCGTCGCCATCTTCCACCAGCAGCAAGCCCTTGCCGGGGCGCGGGGCTACCAGAGTCACTTTGGCCTTGTCGCCCGCCTGATAGGCGCGTTTGTCGAGAGTGATGGCAATCTTGTCAGGCCGTGCCTGCTCGCCACCACCGCCCCAGGCGTAACTGCCTATCTCCACCCGCAGGCTGGATTGATGGCCCTGACTGTTCTCAACCTCCAACCGATACCAGCCCGCCGCCAGTTGCAGCGTGAGCGGGGTCGGCCCCTTGCCATCCAGCTGCAGGGTCTGCTCCTGTTCCAGATAGGGCTGGCTGTTGAACTCGTACTTCCACCCCTCACCATCGGCGTAGTGCCAGTAGTAGTCGCGGTACTCGTTGATAAGGCGCACTTTCACCGCCCCCGCCACCGGTTGGCCCTTGTCATCGAGGTTGAGGATCTGGAAGGGGAGCGGCTTGCCCCCCTCTACCCGATCAGCCACGAAATCGGCCTTGAGTGCCGGCCACTGGCTGCCTGCAGGCCAGCCATACTGGGTGCGGCTGCGATTGACGGCGCGGCCACCGGGCTCGGCGAGCGACACTCGATAGGCCACCTCCAGCGGCCCGAGGGCGCGCACCCCATCGAGCTCATCAGCTAACGAAAAAGTCCCCTGCCCCTGCGCATCGAGGGTGAGATTGAGAGGTTCGAGATCCTTTGCCTGCTCGGCAAGCAGCACGTCACCCAGAGTGAACTCCTGCCACTGGGTAAAGGGCATGGTGGCGCGGCTAATCTTGACCTCAGCCTTGGCCTTGGTGGCACTGGCCGGCGCGCCGTAGAGATAGTCCCCCTGCAGCGGCAGAGTGAGGGCGGCGTCCAGACTCGTCACTTCCCCATCCGGCCCCTTGCCAAGCTGCAGTTTGAGCCGCTCCGGCAAAAACTCCTCCACCAAAAAGGGCCACTCGAAACGACTACCAGCGGCGGTCTTGAGGTTAATGGTCCAGCGCCCGAGCGGCGCATCGTCCGGCAGGCGCAGACCGTAGTGGGCCGCGCCAAGATTGTCCGGTAGCAGCCGCTTTTGTTCGAGCAGCTGACCATCCGGCTGTTTCACCTCCAGCTCCACTGCCATACCGGGCAGCAGCTGGCCATCCTGCCCCTTGAGCAGGATCTCGCTGTCGAGCCGCTCGCCGGGGCGATAAAGGTCGCGCCCGCTAAAGAGATACAACTGCTGGGCCTGCCAGGGCTGGGTGCCGAGATCGAAGGTGGAGAGATCGAGTGCAGCCCCATCGAGGCGCAGCACCGCCAGATGGTTGCCCTGTTCGGCCAGCAGCAGGCGAGCCCCCTGCACCTGATCGAAGCGACGATGGCCCTGCGGATCGGTGGTTTGCACCTGCAGCCGGTTGCCTTTCTCGTCGAGCAGGGAGAGCTGCACATCCTTGAGCGGGTCGGCGCTGGCCAGGGAGCTGACAAACACCTCCAGCTGATCGCGGTAACGGCGGGCACTGAGCCCCATGTCGCTCACCGCGAAATAGGTGGTCTCCTTGCGCCAATCGTAGTTGCCAAGGGGCGACATCACCGCAAAGTAGACGCCAGCCTCAGCCAGCTGCGGCTCCTTCACATTGATGAGGCGGGTCTCGCGCCGGTTGGCATCAAGCTCCAGCGCATAGCGGCCACTGAATACCCGCTTGGCCCGCTGGGTGATCTGCTCAAGCTCCCAGTTGCCCATGCCGGCACCGGGGCGATACTCGGCCAGGAAACGGGGCAGATATTCCGCATCGACCCGAAAGAAGTCGATATTGACCTCATCCACATTGACCGCACTGATGGGCAGGCGCAGCTCTTGGCGCAGCGGCAATACCATACCGCTGGCGGTAAAGGAGGCCCCCGCCTCCAGCGGCCGGGTCTTGAGGGTCCAGCTCTGAGGGGATGGGCCCAGCCCCGCCTTGAGGCTCACCTCGTAGCTTTTATCGGGCTGAACGTTCGGAAAATAGAGGGTGCGGCCATCTTCGGCGAGGATCCACTCCCCCTGCACCTGCTTGCCCCCCTCACTGACCCCGAGCCAGCTCTGCCAATTGGCCTTGGGCGCCAGGGGGCCGGAGAAGACCAGCGCCAGTGCCGGCGCATCGCGATATTGGCGGGCATTGGCCTGCACTACAGAAGTTGGCGCCCCGGCCTCCTGCTGGGCAGTCGATTCTGTGGTCGGTACTTGGCTGGTGGGTTTGTCAGGGCCGCAGCCAGACAGCAAACCGACTACCCCGCAAAGCAGCAGGGTTGACCAGCGGCGGCGCAAAGCGTCGGTTCCAGCGGTAGAGCGGTGAGAAGCAGAGGGAGAGTCGAAGAGGCGCATAGGTTCCATCCCGAGTTGGAGCGCTGCAAACGCAGCGTGGCTGGAAACAGGATAAGGCATCCTGCTCACCCGACACAAAGCTCATTACCCGAATGGACACAATTCCGCCCCCCAGCAGCACGAGAACCCCCTTGCCCACCGATCCAGTGCGGCAAGGGTTGTCATCTAGTCGTGGCTGGTCTCGTTTTTTGCTCCGCCTTTGAACCAGCGAAACAGGATGGCCATGACGGCCGCCAGAAACAGCACCAGCGAGGTAATCAGCAGGGCCCGGGTCAACAGTTCGCTGTGGTGGAGGAAGAAGGGGGTATTCATCGCCAGTTTGCCCACCAAACTGAGGCAGAGCGCCCACATAAAGGCACTGGCAAAGCTGGCTACGCACATCCGCAGCACGCTCAGGCGGCCAATCCCCATCAGCATGGGGGTCAGCACCCGCACAAACGGGATAAAACGGGAGGAGAACATCGCCAGAAAACCGTACTTTTTCAGCAGCCGGGTCGCCTTGGGCAGGCTGTCGGGAGGCAACATCCGTTCGATATGATCCATAAAGCGGGTGCGCTGCAGTGCCCGTCCCTGCCAGTAGGCGAGCACGGAACCTATGCCAGCAGCCAACGGCAGATAGACAAGAGTCACTTCGGGGCCAAACACCCCCATGCCCACCAACCCACCGGCCAGCAGTACCAGGCTGTCCCCCGGCAGGGGCAGGAAGACGAATGCGGACTCCAGCAGCAGTACCAGCATCAGGCAACTGATCAGCAGGGGTACCGCCTGCATCTGAACCAGGGCGTCAAAATCCTGATGCCAAATGGCCATCAGCATATCCAGCATGTCACTCTCCCTACTACACGGTTCATCATGAACGAGGCTGGGGTTATAGCACCCATCCCCTGAACAAAACGTTAATTTTGTCCGGCACAGGAAATAAAGTGTGTCGAAATATTGCTGCAATTAGGGAATGCAAGGAGGGCGAAAAGCAGAAACAAAAAGCCCCTCATCTTGCACGCACAAGGGAGAGGGGCAAACAGGCACAGAAATAAAACGGTTACTCGGCGGTGGCCATCTGCCAGGTTTTGAAGCCGCCGGAGAGATTCTTCACTTTAAAGCCGTGTTGGCTCAGCAGGCGACAGGCGACATGGCCGCGCAGCCCGACCTGACAGCTGATCAGCAGCTCTTTCTCTTTGGGCAACTCATGGAGGCGACCACGCAACTCGTCGAGGGGGATATGCAGCGCCCCCGGAATCCGCCCCAGCTTGTCGAGCTCCGGGCCATTGCGCACATCCACCACCAGCTGATGGGGGTTACGAGCCTGCACCTCGGCCACGTGGCAGAGCAGGGTGTCCCCTTTCAGATGGTTGCTTGCCACAAAGCCCGCCATGTTGATCACATCCTTGGCCGATCCAAAGGGCGGCGCATAGGTGAGCTCCAGATCCTGCAGGTCAAACACGGTGAGACCGGCGCGCTGGGCCACCGCCAGCACGTCGATGCGCTTGTCGATGCCATCCTTGCCGATGGCCTGGGCACCGTAAATCTTGCCATCCGGGGCAAACAGCAGCTTGAGGCTGACCGGATGGGCACCCGGGTAGTAACCGGCGTGGCTGCCCGGATGGACATAGACCTTCTCGAACGGCAATCCCAGTTGCACCAGTCGCTTCTCGTTGAGGCCAGTGCTGGCCACCGCCAGATCGAACAGCTTGCAGATGGCGGTCCCTTGGGTCTTCTTGTAGGTTTCGCTTCGGCCCAGCATATTGTCGGCGGCGATGCGCCCCTGCCGGTTGGCCGGGCCCGCCAGCGGGATCAGCACAGATTCGCCGGTGACGAAGTCAATCTCTTCCACCGCATCCCCCACCGCATAGATGAAGGGATCCGAGGTACGCATCCCGGCATCCACCTTGATGCCGCCCCGTGGCCCCAGCTCCAGCCCCGCCTTGGCGGCGAGCAGTGTTTCCGGCTTGACGCCGATGGCGAGGATCAAGAGACCGGTATCAAGATGGGAACCGTCATTGAGGGTCAGGCGCAGGCCACCGCTTTTGGCTGTCGGTACGGCGGAGGTCTTCTCGGCAGGCAGATCCAGACTCTCGATGGCGGTGAGGCCGGTGCGCAGGCGCAGGTCGATCCCCTCTTCCCGGATGCGGGCATGGAGCATGTTGGCCATCTCCTTGTCCACCGGTGCCATCACCTGATCGGCCAGCTCCAGCAGGGTGACATCCAGCTTGCGCTGGTGCAGTGCCTCCATCATCTCCAGCCCGATAAAGCCGCCGCCCACCACGGTAACGTGGCGCGGCTGATCGTGATGCAGAGCCGCCAGAATGCGATCCATGTCCGGGATGTTGCGCAGGGTATAGACATGGGGGCTGTCGATACCGGGGAAGGGAGGACGGATCGGCGCCGCCCCCGGGCTCAGCAGCAGCACATCGTAATGCTCGCGCTGCTCTTCACCGGTTTGCAGGTTGCGCACCAGCAAGGTCTTGCCCGCCTTGTCGATCTCAATCACATCGTGGAAGACCCGCACATCGACGTTGAAACGGCGCTTGAAACTCTGGGGAGTCTGCAGCAGCAAGGCATCCCGGTCGGGGATATCGCCCCCGATGTGATAGGGCAGACCGCAGTTGGCGAAGCTGACAAACTCGCCCCGCTCGAACATCACGATCTCTGCCTCTTCACTCAAACGACGAGCACGAGCCGCCGCCGATGCGCCCCCCGCGACACCACCGATAATCAGGATCCGTTTCATCTGCAAGACTCCTCATACATGATAATGGGCAATAAATTAGACCTTTCTAATTTAGAATTCAATGAAATTTTGTTTCACACCATTTTGCAGTATTCTTGCAACCCCGACGGTTGCTTAACAGGATGTTGTTTGTTCATGTCGTCTACCGCACTCAGTCATCTACCTCCTGCCCTCCAGACGCCGCTCTTTTTCCGTCTGGATCTGCGCAGTCAACGGCTGGTCGCCCTGACCGACGTGATGCAAACCCCGCTCTACTGGCTCGACGAGCCGCGTGCCCCCTGGCCTGCCCAGCTGCCCGATGCCCTGCGCCTGCCCATCGAACAACTGCTGGCCAACGGCCATGGCGGCAAGATCACCGTGCGCTTTGCCAGCCAGCTCTGGCACATCGCCCTCGCTCACGAGCAGGATGGCTTCTGGCTCATCTGTCTGCAGAACCTTCGCCAGGAGCCCATCGCCGATCTGGCATTGCAACTGCCGCGCCTCAGCCAGATGGCGAGCCAGCAACAGTATGCGCCCCTGCTCGAGGCCCTTAAAGAGAGCTTGGGGGCCGATCGGCTCATTCTCTGGCACTATCAGGCCAATGGCGATCTCGGCAGCGAGCAACTCACCCCGGTGTTCACCCTGGGGGTCGAGGCGCTCTACCCCATTCGCGGTGACAGCCGCTATATCCGCGCCCTGCGTACCCGCAAAGCGTTGAGCTTCTCGGAGGCCGCCCACCAGCCGATGCTGAGCAATCACCTCTATCTGACCAGTGCCGGTGTGCGCTCACGCCTCGATGGTGCCCTGCTGGAGCAGGACAAGCTGTTCGGGGTGCTGAGTCTGGAGTATCTCGATCCCACCCCGCTTAGCGAGGAGATGTTGCAACTAGTGCGCAGCAGCGCCCAGCTGCTCGGCCACTGGCAACCACAGTGCGAAGAGCAGGAGGGGGAAGCAAGTTTGCCTGCCGAGCTAAGCCAACTGACCGGTATGAGTTACTGCAAGACGCTGATCCGCTGGGCCATGAGCCTTAGTGGTGCCCGCGCCGGCTGGCTCGGCGAGTTCCAGCCCCGCGGTCAGGAGCTCTGGATCATTCCCCGCTGCGTATTTAACGGGGAGCTCTTCTCCACCCTCAAACCCATCCAGCTAGAGCAAGGTCCCGCTTTGGAGCTGTTCCAGCACGGTCAGGCCATCTATGTCGAAAACCTGGCACTGCGTTACCCCAAGGCAACCCGGCTGCTGGCCCTCAAGGCCGACATTTATATCGGTATCCCGCTTCATGACCAGCACGGTACCGTCATGGGGCAGATCACCCTGCTGCTCGACGCTCCGCTGAAAAAGCCCGAGCTCCTGCTGGCTCTGTTGAGCAGCCAGCACGAGCGGGCCGCCATCGAGCTGCAACGCCTCGCCGCCGACGACGCCCTGCGGCTGGCGGAAGTGGCCTTCAATACCCACGATGGACTGATCGTGATGGATCACAACGGCATCATCCTCAAGGTCAACCACTCCTTCAGCCGGATCACCGGCTTTGGCGAGGTAGAGGTGCTCGGCCACTCCATTCGCAAGCTGCGCCCCACCTACTTCGGTGATCACCTCAAGGAGGATGTCAGTCGCGCCGTCAACGAGCAGGCGTTCTGGCTCGGGGAAGAGCGCTGTCTGCACAAGGATGGGCACCTCTTTCCGGTGCGCTTGATGGTGAACGGTGTCAAGGATGAGCAGGGAGAACTGAGCCACTTTATCTGCAGCTTCTACGACATCACCCGGGAGAAGGAAGCAGCCAGACACATCGAGCAGCTCGCCTATTACGACGATCTCTGTGGCCTGCACAACCGACGCAGTCTCAACCATATTCTGCAGCAGACCCTGAGCGAGCCAAACAGCCAATGGGGCGCCCTGCTGCTGGTGGATCTGGACAACTTCAAGTCGATCAACGACTCTCTCGGCCACGCCTGCGGCGATCTACTGCTGCAGGCCGTGGTACAGCGTTTCAGGGATCTGCCCCAGGACAATCTGGTACAAGCGCGCATCTCTGGGGATGAATTTGCCCTGCTCTTTACCCAGCTCGGACAAGGGGAAGTCACAGCCAAAATACTGGCAGAGCACTTCGCCCGCGAGCTGATGGGGCTGTTTCGCACCCCGTTCGACATCGGCGATCACAAGCTGCACTGCAGCGCTTCGGTGGGGATCAGTCTCTTTTCCGGTAACGGAATGGATCACCTCACCCTGATGCAACAGGCCGACACCGCCACCCACATGGCCAAGCGGGCCGGTCAGGGCCACTACGTCTTCTTTACCGAGGCAATGGCCCAGCAGGAGAAGAACCGCCTGACCCTTACCAATGAGCTGCGCGATGCCCTGCGTCATCACGAGCTGCAGTTGCATTATCAACCACAATACCGGGTCGACAATGGTTCACTGTCGGGTATCGAGGCGCTGCTGCGCTGGCAGCGCAGCGACGGCACCATGGTGCCACCCGGGGAGTTTATTCCCATCGCCGAAGAGACCAGCCTGATCCTCGAGATCGGCTACTGGGTGATGAAGACCGCCTGCGCCCAGTACAGCTTCTGGCTCAACCGTGGCCTGCAGATCCCCCATCTGTCGGTCAACGTCAGTGCCCGCCAGTTCCACACCCAGGGCTTCGTACAACAAGTGGAGTACATTCTGCGCGACACCGGTGTGCCCCCTTCCCGCCTGCTGCTGGAGGTAACCGAATCGGTAGTCTTGGAGAATCGGCAGGAGAGTATTGCCAGAATGCGCCAGCTCAAGGAGCTCGGCATCCTCATCTCCATCGACGACTTCGGCACCGGCTACTCGTCGCTGGCTTACCTGCGGGATCTGCCCGCCGACGAGGTGAAACTGGACAGAAGCTTCATTCAGACCCTGGTGCACAGCGAACAGGACAGGGCTATCGTCAAGGCTATCCTCGATCTGGCCCAGGTATTCCGCTTTACCGTCACTGCCGAAGGGGTGGAAGAGGAGGCGCAACTGGCCATCCTCAAAACCTTGGGATGCCAGCATTATCAAGGGTATCTCACCAGTCGGCCGCTCACCGTCAAGGGGCTGGAGCAGCTGCTTGGCAGCCGGGCGGCGGACTAAAGGTGTAGGATCAATAGGGGTTTATGTAATAAAATAACGGCCTGCTCGAATCGTTGGAGTTGTTTATGTCTGTCATTAATCGGATCCCTGCCGTTGAAATCAGCCAGCCAGCCGGAGCTCACGGCACCGTTGGCCGGATCCATTCCGTCGAAACCTGCGGCACTGTCGATGGTCCGGGGATACGCTTTATCGTATTCATGCAAGGCTGCCTGATGCGCTGCAAGTACTGCCACAACCGTGATACCTGGGATACCGAGGGTGGTCGCGAAGTGACCGTACCGGAGTTGATGAGTGACATCACCAGCTATCGCCACTTCATGAATGCCTCCGGTGGCGGTGTGACAGCGTCCGGCGGTGAAGCCATGCTGCAACCGGCCTTCATTACCGAACTCTTTACCGCCTGCAAAGAGAAAGGGATCCACACCTGTCTCGACACCAACGGCTTCGTCCGTCATCTCGACGAACAGGTGGACAAGCTGCTCGACCAGACCGATCTGGTGCTGCTCGATATCAAACAGATCAATGACGAGAAACACATTCCGCTGACCCACGTCAGCAACAGATATACCCTGGAGTTTGCCCGCTATCTGGCGGCCAAAGGCAAGACCATGTGGATCCGCTACGTGGTGGTGCCGACCTGGAGCGACGACGACGAGAGCGCCGAAGGGCTGGGCCAGTTTATCGCCGAGCTGGGCGAGAGCGTGGAGAAGGTGGAGCTGCTCCCCTACCATGAGCTCGGCAAACACAAGTGGGATGTGCTGGGCGACCCGTACGAGCTGAGCGGGATCAAGCCCCCCAGCAAGGAGACCATGGAACGGGTCAAGGGCATCCTCGGCAAGTACCACAACAACGTCAAATATTGATGGTAAAAGCAGGCTGATTCGTCAGCCTGCTCTGCTATGGGGCGGTCGGGAAGGCCACCCTGACTTTACTGCATGAATGGACGACAAGATGAGTGAAGGACAACTCGCCGCCCTCCTGATCTGGCTGGTACTGCTGGCGTTCAGCCTGCGCAGCTCCCTGTGGCAGACCCTCCATGACAACCCCCTCTATCAGCACCTGTTGCTGGGGAGTGCCATCGCGCTGGTGCCGCTCTGGTATCTAAGGGCCGGTCTGCATGAGGGGCTGGAGGTCCATTTTCTCGGGCTCACCACCCTCACCCTGCTGCTGGGCTGGCGGCTGGCACTGCTCGCCCCCTGTCTGACCCTGCTGGTGCTCGGTTACTTCGGTGTCACCAATATGGCCGATTTTGGCTGGCAGGCACTGGTGGGCATCGCCCTGCCGGTGGCCACCAGCTGGCTGCTGTTTCTGGCCAGCTGGGCCTGGCTGCCACGCCATCTCTTTGTCTATATCTTCGTGGCCGCCTTTCTCGGCGGCGCCCTCACCATCTCGGTCAAGGTGGTAGCCAGTGCGTTGCTGATGGGGCTGAGTCACAGCTACCCCTGGCACACCATCACGGCGGATTACCTCTCCATCTGGCCACTGCTGCTGTTCCCCGAAGCCCTGCTCAACGGCATGGCGATGACGGTGCTGGCCATCTACCGCCCTCACTGGGTCAATACCTTCTTCGACCGCACCTATCTGGGCAAGTAACGCTCTCTTTCCTGATCTGCGCCCATAAAAAAGGAGAGGCCATCGCCTCTCCTTTTGGTATTCAACATGGTGCCAAATCCCGGCTTAGTGCAGCTTCAGGGTCGGGCGCAGTACCCGGTTGATGCGACCCACCAGCATGATGAGGCCGGTCTTGACGTAGCCGTGCAGGGCGATCTGATGCATCCGGTAGAGGGAGATGTAAACCAGACGGGCAATGTAGCCTTCCACCATCATGGATCCGCGCATCAGGTTACCCATCAGGCTGCCCACGGTGGAGAAGCGGCTGAGGGAGACCAGCGAACCGTGGTCGTGGTAGAGGTAGGGCTTCATCTCGCCGCCGTTCATCTTGGCCAGAATGTTCTTGAATGCCTGGCTGGCCATCTGGTGGGCAGACTGGGCGCGCGGCGGCACGAACTTGCCATCCGGCTGCGGGCAGGCGGCGCAGTCACCGATAACGAAGATGTTCTCGTCACGGGTGGTCTGCAGAGTCTCTTTCACCACCAGCTGGTTGATACGGTTGGTCTCAAGACCGGCGATATCCTTCATAAAGTCAGGCGCCTTGATACCGGCCGCCCACACCATCAGGTCAGCTTCAATCAGCTCGCCATCCTTGGTGTGCAGACCATCGGCGGTCGCCTCGGTGATCATGGTGGCGGTACGCACGTCCACACCCAGCTTGACCAGCTCCTGATGGGCGGCGCCGCTGATGCGCTCCGGCAGAGCCGGCAGAATGCGCGGGCCCGCTTCCACCAGCGTCACCTTCAGACTGTCGGTGGTGAGGTTCTTGAAGCCGTAGGCATAGAGCTGCTCGACCGCGTTGTAGAGCTCGGCAGAGAGCTCGACGCCGGTGGCGCCGCCGCCAACGATGGCAATCTTCACCTTGTCGCCCGGCTTATATTCGGTGGCGAACTGCAGGAAGCGGTTCATCATGCTGTTGTGGAAGCGGTGCGCTTGGGAGGGGCTATCCAGGAAGATGCAGTGATCCTTGATGCCCTTGGTGTTGAAGTCATTGGAGACAGAACCGATGGCCATCACCAGATAGTCGTAGGGCAGCTCGCGCTCGTTGACCACGATGTCGCCATTGTCGTCGTGGATCGGGGCCAGCACGATGCGTTTCTCGTCGCGCTTGATGTCGGTCAGGGTGCCGAGCTGGAAGTCGAAACCGTGGTTCTTGGCGTGAGACTGGTAGCTCAGGGCATCGATGCCCGCATCCATGGATCCAGTGGCTACTTCGTGCAGCAAGGGTTTCCACAGGTGGGTGCGGTTGCGATCGACCAGAGTGATCTTGGCCTTGTTCTTTTTGCCAAGCTTGCGACCCAGACTGGTAGCAAGCTCCAGGCCACCGGCGCCGCCGCCTACAACGACAATATTCATCATGATGATTTTCCTCGGTTCCTCAAAACGAAAGGGAGCCATTGGCTCCCTAAAACGAAATCGGTCGACGTGATGGATCAGGCTTCTTTGAAGGCCTTCATCCGCTGTAGATGATGCGAGATATTTTTGAACTTATGAGTCTCGCGCTCATCCCACACGATGTCGTAATAGTTCTTCAATTCACGTTCAGTGTCCCGATTATCGCGCACTTCATCCTGAACGGAAAGGATACACAGGCAGTTTCCTGAATTTTTCTTACGAAATTCAGTTACACACTTGGTACCGATATCGTCATATTCTTCCGGCCGGTCGATCTTGCCCTGCATGTTCTCTTCTGGGTGCAGGTTGGGGTTGAAGATCACCTGGCGAATGCCGCACAGAAAGCCGATCCGTTCGCTCCAGTAGCCACCAAGTCCGACACCGCAGATCAGTGGTTTGGGATCGGTACTCATATCGAGCTGTTTTTTCACTTCCTTGAGCAGATGGCTCATATCATGACGGGGGTGAACCGTGCTGTAGTGCACGAAACGCACATCATCATCAATAAACTGCAACTGCAGCACTTTCTCGTGATTGCCGGGGCTGGTGGCATCAAAGCCATGCAGATAGATGATCATGGATAAGACCTCAGGAACTGTGTCGGTTTTATCGAAACTACCCCAGCGGCTGCCCCGCGCGCCACCAAAACATCCAACTTTCTTGCTTTGGATCACGCCCCCGCCCCCGATTGCGCCTTGTGACCCGCGAGCGCTGTCACATGCAGGGGGGCGCATTGCGAGCAACGCTCTGGTGCCTGGCTATCAAAGTGAGATCGCCAGACCGATAATGATAAATCCCTTACCAATCTGAGATGCCCCACCTCCTTCCCCTGCCAACAGCCGGACACTTATCTGGCCGGTATGTGACTCATCCCGCAAAAACAAGGCGTTATCGCCAAACGTTTTCGCTCATGAGCGGCATTGTGCATGTTTTGTGCACTGACCCGTGCTGCACCGGATCCCTCTCACCACTGCAAAGGGATCTGGCACGTCAGTCAATACACGAGATCAATGACCGGGAAAGCTGCGGCTTTCACTATCTTGCCTGTAGCAGTTGCGCGGGCTTCAAGGAGTGATCTGTTCATGAACGAGACCAACCCCCCCTCCCCCCGACCGGGCACGCGCAAGCGCCCGGTGGATGAAGTGGAGCGCATGCTCCCCATGGGCCAACTCTTTACCTTGGGCCTGCAACATGTGCTGGTGATGTACGCCGGCGCCGTGGCGGTGCCGTTGGTGATCGGCGGCAGTCTGGGGCTGCCCAAGGAGCAGATCTCCTACCTTATCAGTTCGGATCTCTTCTGCTGCGGTATCGTCACCCTGTTGCAATGTGTCGGGATTGGCCGCTTTGCCGGGATCCGGCTGCCGGTCATCATGTCGGTCACCTTTGCCGCCGTGATGCCGATGCTGGCCATCGGAGCCAACCCGGATCTGGGGCTGACGGGCATCTTCGGCGCCACCATCGCCGCCGGTATCATCTCGACCCTGCTAGTGCCGCTGATAGGTCGGCTGATGCCGCTCTTCCCCACCGTAGTGACCGGGGTGGTTATCACCTCCATCGGGATCAGCATCATGCAGGTGGGGATCGACTGGATGGCGGGGGGCAAGGGCAATCCGGAATATGGCAGCCTGCGCTACATCGGCACCAGCTTTGTGGTGCTCGTCTTTATCCTGCTGGTGACCCGCTTCACCAAGGGCTTTTTCAGCAATATTTCGGTGCTGCTCGGGATCATCTTCGGCTTCGTGGTGGCCATCGCCATGGGCGAAGTGAGCCTCGACGGCCTCGGCGAGGCAGCCTGGTTTGCCCCCATAGTACCGTTCGCCTTTGGTTGGCCCACCTTCGATCCCATCTCCATCGCCACTCTGACGGTGATCATGCTCATCACCTTTATCGAATCCATGGGGATGTTTCTGGCCCTTGGCGACATCGTCGGCCATCCGGCCAGGCGCGGTGATATCGTGCGCGGGCTGCGGGTGGATGGCATAGGCACCATTATTGGTGGGATCTTCAACAGCTTCCCCCACACATCGTTCTCCCAGAATATCGGTCTGGTGAGCGTGACCGGAGTATCGAGTCGCTGGGTCTGCGTGATGTCGGGGGGGATCCTGCTTGCCTTTGGCCTCATCCCCAAGATGTCGGTGCTGGTCGCCTCCATCCCGCCCTTCGTGCTGGGGGGCGCCGGTATCGTCATGTTCGGCATGGTGCTGGCAACCGGCATTCGCATCCTGGCGCGCACCGATTACAACAGCAACCGTCACAACCTCTATATCGTCGCCATCAGTCTTGGAATTGGCATGATCCCGACGGTCTCCGGGAATTTTTTCCAGCAGCTTCCGGCGCAGCTACAACCGCTTTTTCATAGCGGTATTCTGTTGGCCACCATCAGCTCGGTGCTGCTCAACCTCTTCTTCAACGGCTATCAGCCAGATCTGACTCACCAGACCCGTCCACTGTTCGTTGGTCCCATCAAACCGCAACAAAAGCAGGCATAACAAACAGGCCCCCGGACAGCGAGACTGTCCGGGGGCCTGTTGTTCATATCACCGCTGACCCAATCAGGCAGGCAACTGCGTGAAGCGCTCTACCGCCTGCGCTACTTGTGCCAGACTCCCCTGCCAGAAGGCGGCCTCACGGATATCCTGCCCCAGATGCTTGGCTACCAGATCTTCGGCACTCATCCGGCCAGTATCGCGCAGCAAGGCGCGATACGCCTCGGCCACGCCCTCTTCCCCCGCCGCCTTGCGGCTCATCAACTGCTGATAGACCCCGAGGCTGAACAGATAACCGAACAGATAGGGGTAATTGTAAAAGCCCAGCCCCGCGATGGAGAAGTGCGCCTTGGCCGCCCAGAACATGGGATGATAGCGGGTCAGGCTCCCCTCATACCAACGCCCCCACGCCTCGTCAGTCAACGCCTTGAGTCGCTCTGCCGACACATAACCCTGCGCCCGCTCGGCCACCAGCGCCCGCTCGAAATCGAAGCGGGCCGGAATATTGACCAGGAAGGTGGCTGCGCCATCGGCCTCCGCCCAGGCGATGGCCAACTGCTCTTCGGGACTTTCTGCCTGCTCGAACAGGGCGCTGCGCACCAGGGTTTCGGCGAAGATGGAGGCCGTTTCGGCCAGCGTCATGGGATAGCTGCGCTGACTCATCGGCAGATCGCGGATCACCCAGTTGTGCCAGGCGTGACCCAGCTCATGGGCCAGAGTGATGACGTTGTCCATGGTGCCGGCATAGGTGACGAAGACCCGCGGCTCGACCGGTTCGGCAAACTTGGTGCAGTAGGCGCCGGTGCGGCGATTTGGCGTGGGCGCCGCATCAATCCACCCCCTCTCGGCCATCATGCGGGCAAATGCCCCCATCTCGGGATCGAAACGGCTAAAGGCATCGGCAATCAACTCGATCGCCTCATCAAAAGGAATGTCGCGGCTGCTGGAAGCAGGCGGCGGCGCAAAGAGATCCTCCGGCCCCAGATCGTCGAGACCAAGGCGCTCGGCCATCAGCTCCAGCGCCCGCTGGCCCAACCCACGGGCTCGCCAGGTTTCGCTCATCAGGGCATCGAGGGTGGCACGCTCGATATGGCTCTGGTGGCAGGAGAGATCCAGCTCATCGAGCAAACGGGTGTTGCCACGCTGACGGGCCAGCTCCAGCCGCCAGCCGTTGATGGCATTGAGGATGGCGGCGACCGTCTCCTGCTCATCTTCCCAGCCAGCACTGATGGCATCAAACGCCTCAAGGCGCAATGCCCGCACCGGGCTGGAGAGCAGATTGCTCGCCTCGGCCAGCCCCATCTCGCGGCCATCAATGGTTAACCGGATCTTGCCCACCAGATCGTTGTAGAGGTTGCCCCAGGCGTGCAGGCCATCGGTGCCCAGACCGATCACCAGTTGCTCCGCCTCCACCGGCAGGCGCTGATCCTGCAAACGACGCTCGTGGCGCAGGCGGTACGCCTCCTCACCGAGCAGCGGATCCACCATCAGCGCGGCGAATTCCTCTTCCGGCAACGCCAGCATCAGATCTTCCACCGGCGCGAGCGTCTTGAACAGATCGGCATTAAGGGCGCGGGCACGGGACGCCAGCTGTTTGGCCTGCGGATCCCGCGCATCCTGACTGCCACGGCAGGCGGCCAGAATGGCGACGTTCCAGCCGATATGGCGAATATCACGGGCGCGCAGCCGCACTTCCCGCAAGAAATCCTGCAGCGCTGCGTCATCGCCGCGCACCCCGTCCAGACCCGCCATATAGCTGGCCAGCTCTTCCAGCGCGTGGCGGGCGGCGCGCATGTCCGCTTCCAGCTCTGGGCTGTCGAGGCCCGGGTAGATATGGTCATTATTCCACTGTTGTTGATACATAACTTCTCGCAAAGGCCTTTCTCGGGAGGCGCAGCAGACCTGCGGGCAGCAAGTCCGACACCGGGCAGCCCGAAGGCCAAAAAATGAAGAGAGGAAAAAGAGAAAATGGCCCGCAAGCTCGCTTATCCCTTGGCCGGAGCAAGACGGCTCACCAGCGTCATCACGGCAACCAGCAGCAGGCCCGCCACCACACCGGCCACGGCGTTGAGCAGCGTCGGCGTCACCGCCGCCAGTACGGCCCCTACTGTGGGCAGGGTGGCGACAACAGCGGCTGCCCCTTTAATCAGGTGATGAGCAAAAGGCCAGCCATGCACCAGAATGCCACCACCCACCATAAACATGGCAATGGTGCCGACCAGTGCCAGCAGGTGCATCAGACGAGGCGCCGTCACCAACAGTCCCTGCCCCACAGCGCGGCGCAAGGCGCTGCCATCGGGCTTTTGCAGCAGATGCAGACCGATGTCATCGAGCTTGACGATCAGCCCCACCAACCCGTAGACCCCAATGGTCATCAGCAGGGCGATGCCCGCCACTACCGAGAGCTGCAGCGCGAGGCTTGCTCCCTGTACCGTGCCAAGGGCGATGACGATGATCTCGGCAGAGAGAATAAAATCGGTGCGGATCGCTCCCTTCACCTTCTGCTGCTCAAACGCCACCAGATCATCGGGAATGGGGGCTGTGTGTGCCTCACCCTCACTCACTTCATGGGGCAGGAACTTGTGGGCCAGCTTCTCGGCCCCCTCAAAGCAGAGGTAGGCACCTCCCAGCATCAAGAGCGGCGTGATAAGCCAGGGCACCAGGGCACTGATGGCGATGGCGGCGGGCACCAGAATCAGCTTGTTGCGAAATGACCCCTTGGCCACCGCCCACACCACCGGCAGCTCCCGCTCGGCACGCACTCCGGAAACCTGCTCCGCGTTGAGGGCGAGATCGTCGCCCAACACCCCGGCGGTCTTCTTCGCCGCCATCTTGGTCATCAGCGCCACGTCATCAAGCACGCTGGCGATATCATCGAGCAGGGCCAACAAACTGGTTCCAGCCATATCAAAGATCCCTTATATCAGTGAGAAACGTCTTCCCGAAAAATGTCTCGCGCTTGTTCACCACGAACTTGGTCATCAGCGCCACATCATCAAGCACGCTGGCGATATCATCGAGCAGGGCCAACAAACTGGTTCCGGCCATATCAAAGATTCCTTATATCAGTGAGAACAGCCCCCGGGAGAGAGGTTTACGTCCCGATAACCACCTGGGTCAACAGGACCACCTCATGGCGATCGCAGGCCATCATCGGCCGAGCCAAGAATTCGGCGCTCGCCATCAGGGGGTTACGTCTTTCGGGCAAAAGATGGCACAGTGTAACGAGAAGCCGCCGTTTCGGCAGCACCCCTGAGCCATTTGTTCCTGGTTCCCTCTGAATCACCTCAAGGAGTTCCCATGCAACCCTGGCAACCTCTGCTCGATCTCTGGTTTGGCGACGAGGCCGATGACGTCCTGCGGGCCACACGGCAAGCCCCGCTCTGGTGGGGAAAAAGCAGCGAAACGGATGCCCTGCTGGCCAGCCGCTTTGGCGAGCTGGCAGAGGCCGCAGCCAAGGGCAGTCTCGCCCACTGGGCCGATCTCCCCAGCGGTAGGCTGGCGCTGATCCTGCTGCTCGACCAGCTGCCCCGCAATATCCATCGCGGCACGCCTGCGGCCTTTGCCCAGGATCCGCTGGCCAGGGATCTCTGCCTGAAAGGGCTATCCATCGGGGCGGATAAATCCCTCTCACCACTGGAGCGGGTCTTCTTCTATCTGCCGCTGGAACATGCTGAATCCCGCGAACAGCAGGCCAGAAGTGTGGCCCTGTTCGAGGCACTGGCTGCCGAGCAGGCTGGCACACCGGCGCAGGCGACCTTTGCCGGATTTGCCGACTTTGCCCGTCGTCATCAGGTGATCATCGAACGCTTTGGCCGCTTCCCCCACCGCAACGACATACTCGGTCGCACCAGCACACCGGAAGAGGCGGCATTTTTGCAGCAACCGGGCTCAGGCTTCTAAGCAGGCCATATAAAAAATTCCCGCCAGCTAGTTGGCGGGGATAGCGTATGGATAACAACCGTCGGCATTACTGAATGCGATAGCGGGATATCTGCTGGTGGATGCTCTCGGTGGTGACATTGAGCTCCTCGGCGGCGGCTGAGGTCTCTTCCGCTGTGCTGCTGGTCTGCTGCACGACCTGAGCAATCTGCTCCACCTGATGAGCGATCGACTCGGCGGCAGAGCTCTGCTCGCGGATGGCATTGGTGATCTCGCCCACCTGCTCCATCACCCGGTGCGACGCACTGCGGATCTCGGCAATAATGGCGCCACTTTCTGTCGCCATGGTGACCCCCTGACTCACCTTCTCCTCCACCAGATGCATGCGGGAGACCGTATTGTTCGACTCCTGCTGAATCGCCTCTACGGTGGCGGAGATCTCCTGGGTGGATTGGGCTGTGCGCTCAGCCAGTTTGCGCACCTCATCCGCCACCACCGCAAAGCCACGGCCGGACTCCCCGGCCCTCGCCGCTTCAATGGCCGCGTTCAAGGCCAGCAAGTTGGTCTGCCCCGCCACATCACGGATAACGTTGACCACACCGCCAATGCGCGAAATGCCCTCACCCAGCGCAATGACCTCGGCCGAGGCCTGCCGAATGGAGTCGGCGATCTCGTTGATGGCATGAACGGTGCGCTCGATGGTCCGGCCTCCCTCGGTCGCAAGTTGCCCCGACTCATTGGTGATACGGCTCGTCTCCTGAGTACGCTGGGAGATATCTGTGATGCTGACCGTCATCTCTTCCACACCAGCGGCGATCAGACTGGTGGCATCATTGGCCTGATTAGCCGAGCTGGCCAGGTGCTGCGCTGCCTGAGAGAGGGATTCGGCAGTGCTCTTGATCTGCAAGCTGCCAACGGAAAATTCGGTAAATGTCTGTTGCAGCGTATCGAGCAGCCGGTTGACCGCATTGAGGGTCAGGCCAATCTCATCCTGCTGTTTCACGTCTGCTCTCAGGGTAAAGTTGAGGTCACGCTGGATCCGGGTCAGGGTATTCATGGCGGTGCGAAGGGGATTGGCCACCTGATTGAACAACCAGACAAACAGCCCCATCGTCAGCACAATGGTGCCACCGGCGATAAACAGCAGGGTTTGCAGGCTGTTGTCGTAGTTCTCCTGGCCCTGCTTCTTGAGCGCCAGTCCCAAATCCATATTGAAGTTGACGTGAAGCTCGATTGCCTTGGCAAACTGCTGGAACACTCTGGTGGCTTCTCCCGCCAGCATGTCTCGCGCTTCATCGTTCTTGTTTTGTCTGGAGAGCTGCAGAACCTTGTCTATCTCCTGATAATATTGCGCGACAATACGTTGATCATCGTCGGTCAGGCGCCGATCTTCATCATTGGAGAGCATCTCAGCTTTGTATTTGTCGAGCAGTGAAGTGATCTGTCCCTGTATCTCGGTGATACCCGTTTCGATCTGCTGCATCTTGCCGGTGTCGGTATTGAGCACATGTGTCTGCACCAGCGAGTGCAATTCATAGAAATCGGCCTGCACTTGCTTAATCAGCGAAATACTGGGCACCGTATTGTCCGTCACATAGCCTAAATCCCGGTTGGCCGAATCGAGGCGGTTGATACTGAACCAACTGAGAAAAATGAGCGTCAGCATCACCAGCAGCGCGATCAGTTGCAGTCGACGAGCAATATTCATAACCGTACACTCCAGATGAAAACTATCTAGCAGTGTAGACGAGCCATAAACAACAACGGCCCGCATTGGCGGGCCGTTGTTGTTTATTTTTCATGGCGTTGTGGTCAGGCTTTGGCTGGCTCACTCTCGCCCAGCGCGACGGTTTCACCCAGACTGTCTTCGGTCTTGGCAACCACACTGGCGGCGATGGCATTGCCCAGCACGTTGGTGGCAGAGCGGCCCATGTCGAGGAAGTGGTCGATCCCCAACAGCAGCAGGATACCGGCTTCCGGAATATGGAACTGATTCAGGGTGGCGGCAATCACCACCAGAGAGGCGCGCGGTACCCCGGCCATCCCCTTGGAGGTGACCATCAGCAGCAGCAGCATGGTGATCTGCTGGGCCATGGAGAGCTCGATGCCATACGCCTGGGCAATGAACATCACCGCGAAGGTGCAGTACATCATGGAGCCGTCGAGGTTGAAGGAGTAACCCATCGGCAGCACGAAGCTGGCGATGCGCTTGTCACAGCCGAACTTCTCCAGACGATCTAGGGTCTTCGGATAGGCCGCTTCGGAGCTGGCGGTCGAGAAGGCGAGCAGGATGGGTTCGCGGATCATCGCCAGCAGTTTGATGACGCGACCACGCAGGAAGACGCTGCCCATGGCGATCAGCAGCAGCCAGAGGCAGGCCAGCGCGATATAGAACTGGGCCATAAAGCTGCCGTAGGTAACCAGAATACCCAGCCCCTCTTTGGCTACCATGGCGGCGATGGCACCAAACACCGCGAATGGCGCAAAGTTCATCACGTAGCCGGTCACTTTCAGCATGATCTCGGCAGCGCTGGCCATCAGCACCACTACCGGCTTGGCCAGATCGCCGAGCGCAGCGGCGGCCAGACCGAAGAAGAGGGAGAAGACCACGATCTGCAGGATCTCGTTGGTGGCCATTGCCTCTACCACGCTTTTGGGGATGGCGTGGGTCACGAAATCTTTCAGGGTAATGGCACCGGCAGCAATGCCCGAGCTGGCGGTGTCATTGGGCAGGGAGAGCGAAAGCCCCACACCCGGCTGCATCAGGGTAACCATCACCAGACCCAGGCTCAGGGACATCAGAGAAGCCAGCATAAACCAGCCGAGGGTCTTGGCACCGATACGCCCCACGGTGCGGGTGTCGCCCATCTTGGCGATACCGACCACCAGGGTGGTGAAGACCAGGGGAGCGATGATCATCTTGATCAGTCGCAGGAAGATATCGGTCAGGATCGTGATGTTATTGGCAAAATCCGCAGCCTGATCTGCGGCAAACATGCGATAGCCCTGGCCGGTGAGGATGCCAAACATCATGGAGATGAGGATGGCGACCGTCAGTTTATTCATTTTCATGGGGGAGTCCCGGTTTTGATTGGTGCAAGCCGTAAACGGTGGCATGGGAGCCACAACAGTCCGTTTTTGTGATCCGAGCCGTTGATTCCTGGCGGCTGGTATGCTGGGAGAATGCCTAAAAGCAGGGGGTAAATCTAGAGGGTTTATCCAGAATTTTATGCTGCTATTAGGTGTATGTGATATAGATCTTGCAAAAAGCCAATATTAATCGCTGTTTATTTTTATTTCAGCGAGATATTTCGCGGAAAGACTTCGCTCATCAACCGCTTGTTGCAACAGCGTAAACGTGAGTAGCGCCGAGATGGTGTGCTGCACCTGCATCTGGGACATAAAGAGATCCGGTTCATCCTCGTCAAAGCCGAAGATCGGCCGTGATGGGGTCACCCTGACGGCATCGCGGTTAATGGTCAGCTCATCGACTTTGAGCCAGGAGTACCCCTCTGCCAGTGCCAGCTCCCCTGCCCGCTTGAGCACATATTTGCGGGCGGTCTCCCTGTCCACCAGATCGTTGCCGACAAACTCCAGCTGCCACTTGTCCGGGCCAAGCCGGGTCTGGGAAAAACCGGTCTGGCCGTTCCAGAATGACTTTTCACTCTCGTAAGGGGTGGCGCAGCCCACCAGCAGCAGGGTGAGCATCAGCAGACAACAGGGTTTAGATAGGGATGCAGACACGAGAGGCCTCGACAGGCAAATGAGCAACAGAGTTGTTACTACAACATAAAGCGCGGTGGCTGCACAATCTGCTCACGCCAACAGCGACCAGCGTGCACCACCACTGACTTCACGCCTCTAGGGCAAATAGCAGGCAAAAGAAAAGGCTATGTCCCAATTACGTGTTGCATGGGGCGCCCCAGGGCCTCATACAAACACACTTTGATATTTACGCCTTTTCCGTAACGCTCCAACATCCTGCGCCAACCCAGGTAGTTCTTCAGGTAGTGCGTCGCCACTCCATTAAATCGCTCCATCCACTCTTTCAACCGATGGTGATATCCGTTCACATGCTGGATGTGATACGCACCGACTACCCGTTCGCCTTGACGATTGCGCACCACCTGATGGGTTATACCCTGTTCCTTGCTGAAACAGGCATACACACCCGCCCCATCGCTACACAGCACCGCATCCGGTGACACCAACGGCTTCAACACCGCGATGACCGTCTCGGCATCTATTTTCTCCAACTGGAAATCCGCATGGTGGCCTGCACGCTCTTGTACCACCATCACCGGGATGTAATCTGGCCCGGTTCCACGAGTTCGACCTTTACCACCGCGATGACGTGGTGGACGCGGCAGTCCCCGCTGCCCCTTGAACGATTCAAGGAAGAAGGTCTCATCAACCTCAACGATGCCCTCTTCCCGGGTGGCCTGATGGGTTGCCATCGCGCGCAAGAAGCGGTGACGCCAGAGGAACGCGGTGTTCTTGCTGACCCCACAGCGCCGCGCAGCCTGGCGGACAGTCAGTCCTTCGATGAGGGCTTGCGCGTAGTCTTCCCAGCACTGTGCTTTACGCAATCTGGCCAAGGGCGTCTTGGTCAGAACGGTGCTGGTGCGCAGACACAGTTTGCAACGGTAGCGGCGCAGTCCCCGACTCCATCCCCAAGGCGCCAGCTGGGTAACATCGGCCTGACAATGGGGGCAGCCACTGCATGCCGGTAACTGAGTATTGAGCGAGGTAATGGTGTGGGGTGCAGTGAGCTCCTGCTGAGCAACACGGCGCTGGCGCAGGGTTAACTGGGGAAAAAGGGACAACAGGTGTTGAAAGGCTGGGGTATCCATGATGGTAGACCTCAAGGTGATGGCCTACTTCAAGATTAGCCTTTCAACACGTAGCCAAAGAAAAGGCCTTGTCGTTTGACAAGGCCTTTACCGGGGAATTTGGTCGGTGTGAGAGGATTCGAACCTCCGACCCTCTACACCCCATGCAGATGCGCTACCTGGCTGCGCTACACACCGACGGAGTCAGCTCGGCTGACGGGGGCAGAGTTTATGGAGATGACCCTGCCCTGTCAACAGGGAAACGCCGCCAATTCCTCGGCCACGGTGCGTTCGCCTGCTTTGCGAACAATCAGCGGTTAAAGGTCAGCCGCTTGCCCAGGATCTGGTCAGTCACCTGCCCGTTTTGCCAGGCGATCTGGCCGTTCACCAGCGTCATCTCCACCGTGCTGTGGAAGCGGTAGCCGTTGAAGGGCGACCAGCCACAGTGGTAGAGGATGTTGTCATCGTTGACCACATAGGGCTTGCCCAGATCCAGCAGCACCAGATCGGCGAAATACCCCTCGCGGATATAACCGCGATCCTGCACCTGGAAGCGCTCGGCTACCGCGTGGGAGGTCTTCTTGACGATAGTCTCCAGGGTAAACACGCCGTTGTGGTAGAGCTCCAGCAGCGCCTGCAAAGAGTGCTGCACCAGCGGCACACCGGACGGCGCCTTGAAGTAGCTGTTCTGCTTCTCTTCCCAGGTGTGGGGAGCGTGGTCGGTGGCGATGATATCAAGCACGTCGTTACGTACCGCATCCAGCAGCGCCTGCTGGTCGGCGGCACTCTTCACCGCAGGGTTGCACTTGATCAGGCTGCCCTGGGTCTCGTAATCGGCTTCATTGAAGAAGAGGTGGTGAACGCACACCTCGGCGGTGATGTTCTTGTCCTTCAGCTCGCTCAGGTCGTGGCTGGCGGTAAACAGCGACAGCTCCTTGGCCGAGGTCAGATGCAGCACGTGCAGCTTGGCACCGTACTGCTTGGCCAACGCCACCGCCATGCTGGAGGATTTGTAGCACGCTTCGTCGCTGCGAATGCGGCCGTGCTCGCCCATCGGCACATTCTCGCCCCACTTGGCCCGTGCCGCCTCTTCCGCCTTGGCGATGGTCGGGGTGTCTTCGCAGTGGGTCACGATCATCACCGGGCTCTCGCGGAAGATGGCCGCCAGGGTCTCCTGATTGTCCACCAGCATGTTGCCGGTCGAGGAGCCCATAAACACCTTGACCCCGCAGGACTGCTTGGGGTCGAGACGCTTGATCTCTGCAAGGTTGTCGTTGGTGGCGCCGAGATAGAAGCTGTAGTTGGCGACGGAGGAGTTGGCGGCGATCTGGTATTTGGCTTCGAGGGCGTCGAGGGTGGTGGTCTGGGGATTGACGTTGGGCATTTCCATGAAACTGGTGGTGCCACCGGCGACGGCGGCACGGGATTCGCTGGCAATAGTCCCCTTGTGGGTCAATCCCGGCTCCCGGAAGTGGACCTGATCATCGATCATTCCGGGGATGAGATGACGACCTGCGGCATCGATAACCAGCGCATCGGGCGCCTCGATATCCGGGGCAATGCGGGCAATCCGTTCCCCCTCGATCAACACATCGGAGGCATAGATGCGGCCTTCGTTGACCAGGGTGGCATTTTTGATAAGCAGTTTGTTCATGGGGGGGTTCCAGTTCCTTTGCCGATAATCGCGGGTCATAATAGCGCAAAACTGCCCTTTCTCTGTAGCAAGGCCTGACTGATGAAGTTATTTGTAAGAGATTTGACCGTGATCGACTCCAGCTACCTGTGCGAACGCCGCGGCATGGTGGGCGAGAGCTGGCTGGTAGATATCGAAATGAGCGGTGAGCTGAACGAAATGAGCATGCTGCTGGACTTTGGCCGGGTAAAGAAGCTGATCAAGTCGATCATCGATGAAGAGGTGGACCACAAGCTGCTGGTACCGACAGAGTGCCCGCTGATCCACGTCGAGACACTGGATGGCGACGAAAGCACAGTGGATCTGCTGCGCCAGGGGCGCTCCATCCATCTGCGCTGCCCATCCCAGGGCTTCGCCTTTATCCCGGCACCGCAAGTTGATAAAGAGTCGGTGACCCGCTACCTGCTGGCGGTACTGGCCAAACGGCTACCGGGCAATATCAAGGATCTCTCCCTGACCCTGCGTCAGGAGGCGATCACCGGTGCCTTCTACCACTACAGCCACGGCCTGAAAAAGCACGATGGCAACTGCCAGCGCATCGCCCACGGCCACCGCTCCCCCATCGAGATCCACGTCGATGGTGAGCGCGACCAGGAGCTTGAGTTCAACTGGGCCGAACGCTGGGGCGATATCTACCTCGGCACCGAAGAGGACAAGGTGGCACTGACCGAGCTCACCTTGAGCCCCCGCGCCAATGCCCAGCTTGGCGAGCATCACACCGGCTTCAAATATATGGCGCCCCAGGGGCTGTTCCAGCTGGCCATCCCCACCGCCGAGGTAGAGATGATCGACACCGACACCACGGTCGAGCTGCTGGCCTGCTACATCGCCCGCGAAGTGAAGAAGATGGTGGGCGACAAGTTCGTCAAGATTGTCGCTTATGAAGGGGTCGGCAAGGGCGCCATCGCCTACGCGTAATTCCTGCGTTGACTACCGCAATAACAAGGCCCCGCATCTGCGGGGCCTTGTTATTTCAACTCTCGACCATCAGGCGCTGAGGCGGAAGCGCTTGACCAGGCTCTCCTGCTGCTCGGCAAGGGAGTCCAGCTGCTGGCTGGTCTCGGCTACCCGCTCAATCCCCTGATAGTTGAGATCCGAGATATCGGAGATGCGGTTGAGGTTGGTGGCAATGTCGGCGCTGGTGGCCTGCTGCTGCTCAGCGGCAGAGGCGATCTGGCTCGACATGTCGCTGATCAGCACCACAATCCCCTGCACCTCCTCCATGGCGTTGTTGGCGTGGGAGCTCTGTTCGACGCAACTGTCCATCTCGCGGGAGCACTCCTGCATCACGGTTACCGCCTTGGCGACCCCCTGCTGCAGGTTCTCGATCATGGTCTGGATCTCGCTTGTGGACTGGGCGGTGCGGCCCGCCAGACTGCGCACCTCATCCGCCACCACCGCAAATCCGCGCCCCTGATCGCCGGCCCGCGCCGCCTCAATGGCCGCGTTGAGAGCCAACAGGTTGGTCTGCTCGGCAATGCCGCGAATGACATCGAGGATGTTGCCTATCTGGCTGCTCATGGCGCTCACATCACCAATCACCTTGCCGGTCTGTTGCAGCTTGCCCGCCAGCTGATGGGTGGTGGTGATATTGCCCGCCATCACCTTGCGTCCCATCTCGGAGGCCTTCTCCACATCCATCACTCGCTCCAGAGTCTGGTTGGCGGCCTGCGCCACTTCCCGCACCGATGCCTCCATCTGGGTCATGGCGGCGGCGACCGAGGCGGTCTCCTGCCGCTGTTTCTCCAGATCCGCCCGCACCGATTCGGTGGTGCGACGGTTGCCGTGGGCGGCATCGTTAAGCTGGGCCGATGCTTGTGAAAGCTGCGCCAGTACCTCCCCCATCTGGGCGATCAGCAGGTTGATCTGGCTGCCCAGCTGACCAAATTCATTCTTGCTCTGAAAACCGATGCGCTGAGTCATGTCACCCTGGGTTACTTCGGTCAGCACCAGCAGCAACTCCCTGAGCGGACGGCGAATGGCCTTGCCCAGGGTATAAGCCACCAGCATGGCAATCAGGATGGCGACTACGATGCTGGCTCCCTGAGTCAGGGTGCTCTGGCTCTGTGCGGCTTTGGCATGCTGAATGCTCTGGTTCATCAGTTGCTGGCTCTGAGAGGTGACCCGCTCAAGCCGATCCTGAATTGCCACGATGAGCGCACTCGCCTGCTTGCTCTTCTCCCGCATCTGCTCCTGCTGTTGCATCAGCGTCAGATACTGGGCGAGTACACCTTCATTACCGGTCGTATCGCGCACGAAACCGTGGACGTAGTGACCCATGTTGTTGTCGAAATCCTTGAGCTCACCCTGCAGATCCTTGATGGTGCTGTTGAACCCCTCCATCTGCATCCTGTTGCGCTTGAGCGCGGCTTCAATGGGGGCCGGAATGCTCTGATTGAGGGCATCCATGGTGGAGAGTTCGATAGCGGAGAGCTTGGTGGTCAGGGTCTCGGAGAGCATCTTGATGAAGCTGTCGTCGATGGTGATCATCATGTCCCCCAGACTCTTCTTGAACTGGGGCAAGCTGACCTGAAACTGCCCCTTGGCCAGATTGACCTTGTGCAATCGGGTGAGCAGCGCCTCGTGTTCGCCCGGCAGGGTATCGGTCAGTTGCAGGTAGCTGTCGACCTGCTGGCTCAGAGTGCCCATCTCCCCTTGCAGTTCGGGGTGGTGGGCGACCTGCTGGCGCAAGGCATCGAGGCTCTTGCCCACCGCGGCCTTGGCCTGTTTCAGTTCGGCCACTTCGGCAGGCAGCTGTTTGGGGTCCTGCTCGGTGAGCACATCCCCCAGCCACTTGTTGGCACTGAGCAGGGTGATCTGGGTCTGGCTGCTGGCAATCACCAGCGGCATAGACTGCCGGGTCACCTGTTCCAGCGCTCCCCCAAGAGTATTCTGACTACGAAATGTGAGTAGTGAACTGGCCACCATCACGGCCACCAGGATCGCGAAGCCAAGGTAGACTCGCTGCAAGATGGAGAGATCCGACATTGTTTGTTTCATTATTGTCCCGCTGTATATGCAAAAGTCCCTTGCCTGAGTACCCCGTCCTTTTGATACCCTGCAGACCCCTGAACAGGCGCTGCAGATGACGTCCCTCTGGCTATCGGTATTCTTAACAATAACTGAAGGGAATGGGACATCAGCTGTGTCAAATCTCGGCTTGTGTCACACTTGACGCGCTGCTCGCCTTCTTTCGGGAGCCGCTTGGGATGCAAGTTCAATTTTCTTTTTCATATAAGGGAGTTAGCCATGGCGCAAGAAACCATTTTCAGCAAAATCATCCGTAAAGAGATCCCTGCCGACATCCTTTATCAAGACGATCTGGTCACCGCATTCCGGGATATCCAGCCCAAGGCCAAGACCCATATCCTGATCATCCCGAATGTGCTGATCCCCACCGTCAATGACGTGGAAGCCGAACATGAACTGGCCCTTGGCCGGATGTTCACCGTGGCCCGCAAGCTGGCAAGCGATGCGGGCATCGCCGAAGATGGCTACCGCCTCATCATGAACTGCAACCGCCACGGCGGGCAGGAGGTCTACCACATCCACATGCATCTGGTCGGCGGCGAGCCGTTGGGACCGCTGCTCAGCCTGTAATGAATCGCAACGCATCAACCTGCCGCAGCGCCCTGTTGCTCTGCGGCGCCCTGCTGTTGCTGGGGGGCTGCGCCTCCCGCTGGCAAGACATGTTCGTCTCCTACTCCGATCAGATGGTGCCGCTGCGCAACCAGCTGCTGCTGGGCCATGCCGCCGAAGCGCTGCCCGAGGTGCGCGACTCCACCCTCGGCGATGACACCTTTATCCTCGATCGCCTTGAACAGGGGCGTATCGCCTGGCTGGCGGGTCAGGATGCGGGCAGCAAGCAGGCGTTCACCGCCGCCGACAGCCGCCTTCAGTGGGAAGACAATCAGGCCGAATACCGGCTGAGCCACGGTCTGGATCAGGTGGGCAGTCTGCTCACTAACGATCAGTCGATGGCCTATCGTACTCCCGATTACGAACGCACCATGCTGCATCACTATCTGGCACTCAACTATCTGCAACGGGGTGATGCCAATGGCGCCCTGGTGGAGGTGCGTCGGGCCAATCAGGTGCAGGAACAGGCCCTGAAACGGCGAGCCGATGAGGTGCGCAAAGCGAAGGATGAGAGCGAAGAGGCCGAAGCAGAAGGCGAGATGCGCCAGCTGATGTCGCGCGGCGCACCGGATCTCGACCGGTTGATCGGCAAGGTCAAGAACGGTTTTCAGAACGCCTACACCTTCTACTTTTCTGCCGTGCTTTATGAGGCGGCCGGGGATCTCAACGATGCCTGGGTCGACTATCAGCGCGGCTACCAGATAGCGCCGGACAACCGCAGCCTGCAAGATGCCTTGTTGCGTCTGGCGCGGCTGCGTGGCTCACCGGACGAGATCCGCGAGACCGAGAAAAAGATAGGCCGCAAAGCGCCGCCGCTTGCAAAAGATCAAGGCCAACTGGTGGTGCTGTTTGAAGATGGTTTGATCCCGGCACGGCGAGAACTGTTCCTGCCGCTCCCCATTTCCACCTCCCGCGGCGATTTTCGCACCTTTACCGTCGCCATCCCCTATTACGATAATCGGGCCAGCGACACCGGCCCGCTGACGGTGGAAGTCGGCAAGCGGGTCGAGCAGACCAGCGAGCTGGTCAGGCTGGAAGCGCTGGCCGCCAAAGATCTGCAAGAGCGGCTGCCCGGCATGCTGACCCGCCAGGCGCTGCGACTGGTGGCCAAGGAGCAGATGCGCCGCACCGCCGCCAAAGAGGGAGGGGATGTGGGCAATATTCTGGTGGGGATCTTCAACACCCTCTCCGAGCGGGCCGATACCCGCAGCTGGCTGACGCTGCCAGCTCAGGCATCGAGCTGGCAGGGAATGGTGCCGGCCGGTGACATCAATCTCACCCTGGGCGCGGGGGCGGCGCAGCGGCAATTGCCGCTCACCATCCACAAGGGACGCACCACCCTGGTCTGGGTACAGCGCCTCGGCGCCGGTCTGACCACCCGGGTGATGCCGCTCTGAGCAGATGGCGAAGATAGATGAGCAAGACAATTAACCGGGCAGGCTCACACGCGGCCCCACTCACCCGATTAAGGAGAGCAAGATGAAAGCATACGGGTTGGCCCTCGGGCTCGCGCTGCTGCTGACCGGCTGCGCCACCAACACCTCCGGCGTGGCGCTCTATGGCCCGGCGGGCGGTGCACCCACGCTGGAGCAGCATCAAAACGTCAACGTCACCCTGACCGAGCTGAGCCGCCGCCAGCAAAATGGCCTGCTGCAGGTCAATGTGGCCGCCGCCAGCACCCAGCGCGGCGATAACAAGCTGCAATATATCTTCTATTGGTATGATGAGGCCGGTCAGGAGGTCGCCAGCGATGGCCGCGGCTGGACCCCCATCAAGCTGCATGGCTATCAGACCCGCACCCTCTCGGCCCTGGCGCCCAGCCCGGCGGCGCAGGGTTACCGGATTTACGTACGCGAAGTGATTGAGGAATCCTACTGATGAAAATGAATCATGCCCTGCTGATATTGACCTCTGCATTGCTCTTGGGCGGCTGCTCCAGCACCACGGTCAGCTATGGCGATCCCACTGAAACCGAAACCGTCACCGTCGATTACGGCTCAAGCGATCTGCAAGCCATCGCCGACAAGATGGCGGACTCCATGCTGGCGTCGCCAGCCACCAGCGAGATCACCGCTGGCGGTCGTCCGGTGATGTTTATGGACTCTATCCGCAACAAGACCTCCGAGCACATCGATACCGAAGCGATCACCGATACCATCCGCACCAAGCTGCTGCGGGCCGGCAAATTCCGCTTCGTCGACATGAGCAAGGTGGCCGCCGTCAAGCAGCAGCTCGAATACCAGCAGAGCAGCGGCATGGTGGATCCTGCCTCCATGGTGCGGCTTGGCAAACAGACCGGTGCCCGCTACATGGTCTATGGCAACCTCGCCAGCATCGTCAAGGACAATGGCAAGGTGAAGGATGTCTACTACCAGATGACCATGAACCTGATGGATCTGCAAAACGGCGAACTGCTGTGGGCCGATCAGAAAGAGATCCGCAAACAGGCGAAGAAATCCACCTTTGGCTGGTAACAGGCTCCCGGTGACAGGCAACTGTGATCCGCTACTGGCCAGCCTGCCCGCCCCCTGGCGGGAGGGGCAGCTGGAACCACTCGGGTTAGGCCTGACCAACTGCAACTATCGACTGCGCCTCCCCTCGGGGCGCAGTTACTTTTTGCGTCAGGGCCACTCCGACCCGGTGCGCCTTGGTATCGACCGTCCCACCGAGTGGCAGCTTTATCAGGGGGCGATAGCCGAAGGACTAGCGCTGCCTTGCCACTATGGCGATCCCGCCAGCGGTCTGATGCTGCTCGAATGGTGCGATGAGCCAAACTGGGTGCACGCGGCGCCACCGGCAGTCGATCAGCCCCGTCTGCTAGCTGAGGTGCTGCGCAAGCTCCATCGCCTGCCGCTACCTGCGGTGGTGATGGCGGTGCGAGCCCACGCGGCGGGCTATCGCGCCCGACTGGCACACATCCCCTCCTGGCTGCCCGCCCTGGAGCGGAGCTTGCTCGTCAGCAGTGAGCCAAATGATTGCTGGCGCCCTTGCCACCATGATCTCAATCCGGCTAACTTGTTGGGAAGCAAACCCTGGGTCATCGACTGGGAGTATGGCGCGGCAGGTCACCCCGGCTTTGAGCTCGCCAGCATCCAGCGCACCCATGAGTGGCCCGCCGAGCGGCGCGACGAGCTGGAAGCGCACTATCTGCAGGCCGTGCCGCGCCACCAGTGGCCCGATTTTCAGAGCGAGGCATTTTTACCCTGGGTCGACTATATCGGCCTACTCTGGGCCCTGCTGATGGCAGAGCAACAGCCCTCACTCGACTATGACACCCTGATCGCCATCAACCGGCAACGACTGGAGTAACAGATGATAAACAAGGTGCGCTGGCACAAGCCGAAAACCTGGGGTCTGCTGCTGATCGGCCTGCTGCTGACCGGCTGCTCCACCCGAGTGATCTACTACTGGCTCGATACCGCCATCATCTGGCAGCTGGATGACTACTTTGCCCTCTCCTATTCGCAGAAGGATCTGCTCAGCCGCGAAGTGAAGGGGCTGATGGCCTGGCACCGCCAGCACGAGCTGCCGCGCTACGCCAGGGATCTCGATGCACTGGCCAAGGCGGTGGCCAGCCCCATGACGCCGGAGCAGATCTCGACCAACCTAGATGCGGTGCAGCAGAGTCTGACCCGCACGCTGGAAAACACTATCCCCCGCGCGGTCAGGCTGGCGCGCACCCTGACCGACGAGCAGGTGGCCCGCTTCATGACCGATCGGGTCAAGCGGCAACAGGAGCGGCAAAAGGACTTTGCCACTGAGCCCAAAGAGCAGATGCTGGCGGAGTTTCGCGACAAGATGAACAAGCGGCTCGAGTTCTGGATTGGTGAGGTGAAACCGGCACAGGCGCCACTGGTGGCCCAGTGGGCCGAATGGCAATACGAGCTGATGCCCCCCTGGCTCGAGTTTCAGGAGTCCTGGACCCAGGAGCTGGACAGGCTGATGAAGCAGCGCCAAAGTCCCGACTTTACCCGCGAGCTGACTGACCTGCTGGCCGAGGGGGATGGGCTGATGGATGGCCGCTTTACCGGCTATACCGAGCAGTCGCGCCAGCGTACCGTCAACTGGCTGAGCGCCATGAGCCAGTCGCTGGATATCTCCCAGCGGGCCCATCTCTACTCCCTGCTCAAGGGTTATGCACGCGACTTCAAGCAGATGAGCGGCAGCTGACGAGCGGCACCGAATGGTGCCATGTGCCCGGGGCAACCTTGTTCAAACCGGGCGCTTATGGTAGTTTGCCCTTCCTATTTATCGGGAATTAACTTTTGCGCCTTATCGACAAAGTAAAACTGGTGCTGGTAACTCTGGTTATCGCCCTCACCCTGCTTTGTTCCATCGCCCGAATGGAAGGCCCGCTGCTACCCGCATCTCCCCACAGTGAACAGCAGCAGACTCAGGTGTTCAATCAGCTTAGCGACAGCGATGATGGCATCATCAAGTTTGTCGGCAGCCATCAGAATCACCTGCTGCGTCTCGAACAATCCCTGCGCAGTGACAACCAGCCCAAGAGTGTGGTCTACGAGCTGATCCAGAGCTGGTCGGCCCAGGCCATCCTGCTGTTACTGCTCGGCTGGCTGATGCTGGCCCCCGAGCTCTATCACAAACAGAGTTTTCGCGATCGCTTCGGTGCGATCCATCGGCGCCATCTACATCGCCAACATCTGCAATACCGCTTCACCCAGAGCTATCTGAACGCCTAACCCCGGAGGGGCTGGCACATCCACTGTTTGCTCATCTCCTCTTCCTGACGGATCCGGCAACTGCCTGATCCGCATCTGATGCATCCCATTTTTTGCGCCTTGCCGAGCCTTGTTGCTATCGGCCCGGGCACCATTCTCCTGACAGAGGCTTGTTTGCCATGAGAAAGAGCAATCGCACCGTTCTCAACCACATGAGCAAGTGGCAGTACGCACTGCTGCTGTTGATGCTGTTGACCTTTACCTTTTACTCCCTGCCCACCTTTTTTGGTGAGCAGCCCTCCCTCGGCCTGCACGGACAGCAGCGCCTGACCCCCCAGCAACAGATGTTGCTGAGCGACAAGCACCTGACCCCGATCAAGGTCATTGAGCAACCTGAGCGGGTCGAGCTGGTCTTTGCCAGCCAGGGCGAGCAGCAGCGCGCAAAGCAGTTGCTGGAGCAGCAAGGGGTCGACAGTGCCGCCCTCACCCTGGAGTTTCACTCCAACGCGCCGACCTGGATCACCCGCCTCGGCGCCGATCCCATCAAGCTGGGACTGGACCTGCGTGGCGGCTCCCAGCTGCTTATCGGGGTGGACGTGGACTTTGTCATCGACAATCAGACCAAGAATCTGGTGGATACCCTGCGCACCCGCTTCCGTGAAGCCAACCTGCGCGGCGCCAGCGTCACGCGCAGCGCACAGGGCGCCGTAGCCGTCACCCTGCCGGAGGTGGCCGAACAGGAGAGCTGGCTCGCCATCATCAAGGAGAGTGCCGGTACCCGTCAGGATCAGTGGAAGCTGACCCGCTCCGGCAATGATCTGAAACTGGTGCTGAGCGAGGCGGAGCGTACCCTGCTGGTCAACAACGCCGTGACCCAGAACCTGTCGATCCTGAAAAAACGGATCAACGAGCTCGGCATCGTCGAGGCCTCGGTGGTGCGTCAGGGGCAGGATGGTATCCGTATCGAACTGCCCGGGGTACATAACCCCAAGCAGGCAAAAGAGGTGATCGGGGCCACCGCCTCGCTGGCCTTCTACGAGGCCAAAGCCGACAGCCACTTCTACATCGCCGATCGCAACGGTCAGGCCGTCGGCATGGCGCGCAAGCCGGTACTCACCGGCGAGCACATCGTCGATGCCCGCGCCAATATGGGCGAGATGGGCCAGCCCCAGGTCAATATCGTGCTTGACACCCTGGGTGGCAGCAAGATGAACCAGTTCAGCCGCCTGCATGTGGGCAAGCCGATGGCGACCGTCTTCACCGAGTACAAGACCAATGCCCAGGGCAAACTGCGCGCCCAGAGCGAGGTGATCAACGTCGCCACCATCCAGACCGCCCTTGGCAACCAGTTCCGCATCACCGGCATTGGCAGTCTGCCGGAAGCACAAGAGCTGGCCATGCTGCTGCGCGCCGGTGCCCTCACCGCCCCTCTCAAGATCCTGGAAGAACGCAGCATAGGCCCGACGCTGGGGATGCAGAATATCGAGGCGGGTTTCACCGCGCTGGCCTTCGGCATGGCAGGCATGATGCTGTTTATGATGGCCTGGTACCGCAAATTCGGCTGGGTTGCCATCACGGCGCTGGTCGCCAACCTGTTGATGCAGGTCGGCATGCTGGCAGTGCTGCCGGGCGCCGTGCTGACCCTGCCGGGGATCGCCGGTCTGGTGCTGACGGTGGGCATGGCGGTGGATACCCATGTGCTGATCTTCGAGCGGATCAGGGACCGTCTGCGAGAAGGGGGCTCACTGGCCAACGCCATCGACTTTGGCTATCGCTCGGCCTTCCACACCATTTTCGATGCCAACATCACCACCCTCATCTGCGCCGTGGTGCTCTACTCCATCGGCTCCGGGCCGCTGCAGGGCTTCTCCATCACCCTCATTCTGGGTCTGCTCTCCAGCATGATCACCGGGATCTGGGGAACGCGCGCCATCATCAATCCCCTGTGGGGACGCAGCAACGAGCGCACGCTGAAGGTGTAACGGGACAGCAATCCCTCTGATGAGCGGCTTTGGTTGCGCCATCGGCCATGGATATGGCCGGAGCGGCCAAAGCAGAACACTATTTCCCGGCGTGTCGCGACACGTCGTGATGGGCCAACAGCCTGATGCTGGCTGGCCAAGGAGAGAATTATGTTGAGAATGATCGTTGCCATGGGGCTGACCCGTTGGCGTTATATCGGCCTGTGGGCTTCCATCCTGCTGACCGTGGCCAGCGTCGCCATCTTGCTGGTGAACGGCCTGACACTGGGGCTCGATTTTACCGGCGGGATCCTGCTGGAGTTTCATATCCAGACCCTGAAAGAGGCCCATGAGCTCAATGCCATGCTGGTCTCCCCGCTGGCGGGAGCCGTTGAGCTGAGCTCGGCCGGTATTCCCGGCGAGTGGCTGATCAAGTTGCCTCCCCACGAACTGCCCTGGCCCGCGGCAGATCTCGCCACCATGCTGACCCAACAGCTGGGGATGCCGGTCGAGTTGCTGCGCACCACCATCGTCGGTCCTCAGGTGGGTGCCGAGCTGTTCCAGCAGGGTATGCTGGCCGTGCTGGTCGCTTCGCTGGCGATGTCGGCCTATCTGGCGTTTCGCTTCGAGTGGCGTCAGGCCATCGGCATCCTGCTCTCGGTGGTCCATGACGCTATCGTAGCGCTGGGGCTGCTGTCACTCTTTCAGATCGAATTCGATCTGAACATCATCGCCGGTCTGATGGCGGTGATCGGCTACTCCCTCAACGACAGCATCGTCATCTCGGACAGGTTGCGGGATCTGCTGAGCTCGCGTACCCAGATGGGCATCCACGAATGCTCCGATGTGGCCATCAGGGCAACCTTCAGTCGCACCATGATCACCTCGGGCACCACCCTGTTTACCGTGGGCGCGCTGCTGCTGTTTGGCGGTGACGCTCTCTACGGCTTCTCCTTCACCCTGTTTGCCGGGATCCTGGTAGGCACCGTCTCCTCTATTACCGTTGCCTCGACCGTGCAGGAGCTGCTGGGCCTCACCCCGCAGGCCTATCAGAAAAAGAGCGAGGAGCCAGTGACCAACGCAGCCTGACCCTTGCTATCCAGAGTCGGCTAATCGAGCCTCTACCAACTATGCCCTTGCCAACCATTGGCAGGGGCTTTTTCTACCCTCCCCCGCCAATCCCCGTCGCTCCTGTTACTGGCCAAGTCGCCTCAATTGACAACTGACCATATTGAAAGCAATGACGGATCAATCCGTCATTTTTAATAACAAAAAGGTCATTTTATTACGTCAAAAACCCTGAAATGTGACTGAAAGCACTTTCTTGAGGGTTCAAAGGAGGCAACATTGTAGTGATTTATCTACAAAGGGATATGAGATGTTGTTACAACCTGCCAATACAGCAAAAGCCAGACAGTTGCTGAACGAGACCATGGCTCTGGTACTCGCAGGAGGGCGGGGTAGTCGCCTCAAACAGTTAACCGACAACCGTGCCAAGCCTGCCGTCCATTTCGGCGGCAAATTCCGCATTATCGATTTCGTGCTCTCCAACTGCATCAACTCCGGCATTCGTCGGGTCGGTGTCGTGACCCAGTACAAATCCCACAGCCTGTTGCGCCATCTCCAGTCCGGCTGGTCTTTCCTGCGCTACCAGATGAACGAATTTATCGATCTGCTCCCTGCCCAGCAGCGAGTGGATGAGGTGAACTGGTATCGGGGTACCGCCGATGCGGTCTACCAGAATCTGGATATCATCCGCGATCACGCCCCCAAATATGTGGTGGTGCTGGCAGGCGATCACATCTACAAGATGGATTACGCCGCCATGCTGCTCGACCACGTCAATATGGGTGCCAAGGTGACTGTAGCCTGCATAGAGGTGCCACGCAGTGAAGCAAGCGCCTTCGGGGTAATGGCTGTGGATGATGATCGCAAGATCAACGCCTTCGTCGAAAAGCCCGCCAACCCGCCTGCCATGCCGGGCAAGGCCGACACCGCGCTGGCCTCCATGGGCGTCTATATCTTTGATGCCGAATATCTCTACCAACTGCTGGAAGAGGACATTGCCAACGCGCAGTCCCATCATGATTTCGGCATGGACGTGATCCCCCGCGTGGTGAAAGAGGGCACCGCATTCGCTCACCCGTTTGGCATGTCCTGTGTCGGTTGCTGTCCGGATCGCCGTCCCTACTGGCGCGACGTGGGCACCGTGGACTCCTTCTGGGAAGCCAACATGGATCTCGCCTCCGTCACGCCGGAGCTGGATATCTACGATCAGGAGTGGCCCATCTGGACCAGCCAGAACATGACCCCTCCCGCCAAGTTCGTGCAGGACAGAAACGGTCAGCACGGCATGACCATCAACTCGATGTTTTCGGGCGGCACCATCGTCAGCGGCTCCTTCATCCTGAGCTCGGTGCTCTTCACCAATGTACGGGTCGACTCCTTCTGCACTCTGGATCAAGCCGTGATCTTCCCGGGTGTGGAGATCGGTGCCGGCTGCCGGCTGCGTCGGGTAGTGATCGACAAGGGGTGCAAGCTGCCGGAAGGGATGGTGATCGGTGAGAACGCCGATGAAGATGCCCGCCGCTTCCACCGATCCGAACAGGGGATCGTACTGGTCACCAAGCCCATGCTGGATGCACTGGCAAAAACGGCGCGCAAGCAGGCTGTAGAGCAGGCCGTACCGGCATAACTCTCCGACCAGCACTGTTATCGCGACAAAAAACGGGAGCCCTTACAGGCTCCCGTTTTTTATAGCCACTTGCCCCCCGCCATTCGACCTCCCCTTTTTAGACTGTAAATATATAATTACAGCAGTAGCTTTTCATGGACAAATTTGGCAGTTAATCCAAACCTTTGGCGATGAGCAGTACTTTCATATTGCCAAAAGGCTATTAAATTCCATATTCACACTTGAAAGTTGGCATTTACTTGGTATTGTGATGGCCATTCGTAACGAAAGTGGTACTTTCGTAAACTTAAAATTACAGCTGGTGGTATCAAAACCAGTGTGCTGACTCTGACGAGGCGAAGAGGCTATGCAACGAGATCCCCTGAACAATATACATATCCAGTCCGAACAAGTGATGATCACGCCTGCCCAGCTCAAGGAGAAGTTACCCATCTCCGACAAGGCGCTGGCATTCGTGCAAGGGGCCCGCAATACCATCGCCGATATCATTCACCGCCGCGATCACCGGCTGCTGGTGATCTGTGGTCCCTGCTCCATCCACGACATGGACGCCGCCAAAGAGTACGCAACCAGACTCAAAGCGCTGCATGATGCCTATCAGGACTCTCTCTACATTGTCATGCGGGTCTACTTTGAGAAGCCGCGCACCACGGTCGGCTGGAAAGGCTTTATCAACGACCCCAATCTGGATGGCACCTTCGATGTGGAACTGGGGCTGCACCGTGCCCGCGAGCTGCTCTGCTGGCTGGCGGAGCTGGAGTTGCCGCTGGCCACAGAAGCGCTCGACCCCATCAGCCCGCAATACCTGGCCGAGCTCTTCTCCTGGTCAGCCATCGGCGCCCGCACCACCGAATCCCAGACCCACAGGGAGATGGCGTCCGGCCTCTCCATGCCGGTCGGCTTCAAGAACGGCACCGACGGCAACTTGGGGACTGCCATTAATGCGTTGCAGGCGGCCTCCTCCCCTCACGCCTTTATGGGGATCAACCAGCAGGGCCAAGTTGCGCTGCTGCAGACCCAGGGCAACCCGGATGGCCACGTGATCCTGCGCGGCGGCAAACATCCCAACTACGACTCGGTCAACGTGTCGCTGGCGGAAGAGGCGCTGGAGAAAGCGGGCCTGCTGCCGAGCCTTGTGGTGGATTGCAGCCACGGCAACTCCAGCAAGGATCACCGTTTGCAGCCCAAGGTGGCCGACAACGTCATCCACCAGATCCAGGAGGGCAACCGCTCCATCATCGGGGTGATGCTCGAATCCAACCTGTTCGAGGGAAGCCAGTCCAGCGAGCAGCCCAAGGAGCAGATGCGCTACGGGGTCTCCATCACCGATGCCTGCATCGACTGGGACACCACCGCTACCCTGCTGGCCCGCTGCCACAACCAGCTGGCTGACCCTCTCAAGGGCAGAACTGCACGGTAAGCCGTGGTATCTTGTCGTAACCTATTGAACAATCGAGGTATCACCGCTGGTGGCATCAAGCCGCTCACGCCGTGATACCTTGTTGCATCTTGAATTTCAGGGCGCCGCCACTCGCGGCGCCAGCAGGGACTGGATATGGCTGAAGAGTTGAATGTACTCAGGGACAAGATAGATGCGGTGGACAAGCAGCTGATCGATCTGCTGGCCGCCCGTCTGGCCCTGGTAGGAGAAGTGGGTGAAGTAAAGAGCCGCCACGGCCTGCCCATCTATGCACCGGATCGGGAGGCAAGCATGCTGGCCCGCCGCCGCGCCGAGGCCGAGCAGTTGGGGGTGCCCGGCGATCTCATCGAAGACGTGCTGCGCCGTGTGATGCGCGAATCTTATGCTAGCGAGAAAGATACAGGCTTCAAATGCATCAAGCCGAACCTTGGCAAGGTGGTCATCATCGGCGGTCAGGGCCAGCTTGGTCGGCTGTTTGGTCATATGTTCAGCCTCTCAGGCTATCGGGTCGAGACGCTGGAACAAGCCGACTGGCCGCGCGCTGACGAGATCCTCGCCGGAGCCGGTCTGGTGATGGTAGCGGTGCCCATCGATATCACCTGCCAGATCATCGATCGCCTCGGCAACCTGCCCGCTCACTGCCTGCTGGTGGATGTCACCAGCGTGAAGGCGGCGCCGCTCGAACATATGCTGGCGGTGCATCAGGGGCCGGTACTGGGACTGCACCCCATGTTCGGGCCGGATGTGGCGAGCCTCGCCAAGCAGGTGATTGTCTGCTGTCAGGGTCGTGACCCCGCCGCCAGCCAATGGCTACTGGATCAGATGACCATCTGGGGCGCCCGCTTGCAACAGGTGGAAGCCAAGGCCCACGATGAGGCGATGACCCTCATTCAGGCACTGCGTCACTTCGCCACCTTTGCCTATGGCTGGCACCTCTCCCAGGAGCAGGCCAATCTGGATCGCCTGCTGAGTTTGAGCTCCCCCATCTACCGGCTGGAGCTCGCCATGGTGGGGCGGCTGTTTGCCCAGGATCCCCACCTCTATGCCGACATCATTTTGTCGTCACCGCAGAATCTGGCGATGATCCGTCGCTACTACCAAAACTTCGGCGAAGCGCTGGGGCTGCTGGAGCGAGGAGACAGGGACGGTTTCATCAACGCATTCTCGCAAGTTTCCGGTTTCTTCGGCGAGCATGCCGACCAGTTCCTGCGTGAAAGCCGCATGCTGCTCGCCCAGGCCAACGACCACCGCCAACACGGCTGATCCTGCAAAAGCAGGAACGCTCATATCACCAAAAAGGGAAGATACTCAGGCATCTTCCCTTTTGTTTGTTACTAATTTCAACGCTAACTCAGTCGAGAGCGGCGACACACCAAGCACCTACCGCTGATTGGCCTCACAATCCCCTCCCCCTGTGCAGCATCACATCCACCATGTATGCCCCCTCAATATCCGCACAATCCGCGCAAATAGCACCGCCCCTTGCAAGGGCAGCCAGATTCTCACGGTCAAACCAAGCTGCTGCGAGCAACGACTGTATGACGTAAAGGAGAGCAGTGCCCTCCCCATCAAAGAGATAAGCAGGAAGCAGGAAGCAGGAAGCAGGAAGCAGGAAGCAGGAAGCAGGAAGCAGGAAGCAGGAAGCAGGAAGCAGGAAGCAGGAAGCAGGAAGCAGGAAGCAGGAAGCAGGAAGCAGGAAGCAGGAAGCAGGAAGCAGGAAGCAGGAGAGATTAACCGAGACAAATGGTTTGCCAAAGATCACTTAACACAGCAATCCGGCGATTTATCATGGCGCCAATCCGCTGTCGCCAAAAAAGAAAATGGCCGAGAAATTATCTCGGCCATTTGTAGCCTGGTCAAAGACTCAAGCCTGGATATTACTCTTGTTCAACTTATTAGAAGTTGTACTGCAGAGCAACAGTCCACTCGTCGTCATGCTTCTCGATACCCTGGATCTTGTACTCGGTGTAAGCTTTCAGCTTCGGAGTGAAAGCGTACTGAACACCCAGCAGGGTCTCGTCAACCAGATCCTTGTAAGTAGAACCGGCAGCTTGAGCGTTGGCCTTGCCTTCTTTGAAGTTGTAACCAGCCAGGAAGGTCCAAGCATCTACGTTGTAAGAAGCAGCCAGCTCGTAACCACGGCCGTCATCTTTCAGACCCAGGCTCTTGTTCTTCACTTCGCCTTCAGTGTATACACCGGCAAAATAGAAGCCATTGATAGCGTAGTGCGCGCCAATAGCCCACTCGTCTTTCTTACCAGTCTGACCATTAACTTTGTTTTGCAGGTCGGAGTAGGCATAACCGGCGTTGAAGCCCAGGCCGAAGTCAAAATCGTAACCGGCGGCAACGGCATAAGCTTTCTTACGCTTAACGTCGGAACCAAAGATGGCATCTTCTTTGACCTTCTGACCAACGTCAGTGATCTTGACCGCTACGTCGTCATTGGTTTGGTAGGAAACTTTACCTTTGAAACCACCGAAGGTGTTGGAGTAGATAACCTGGCCTTCCTGACGACCGTCATAGAAGTTACCCGCATCGCCCCACTCGTTGAAAATATCGGTCGGCTCGAGTACGTCGTAGAAAGCAGTGTCGGTCTGACCGAAGATGATTTTACCGTACTGGGTGCCGTCAAAGCCTGCATAGATATGACGAGCATCGAACTTGCTAGACTTACCGTCACTGCCCTTGTCGGAGTTTTCAGCAGCAACTTGCCACTCGGTCTTGGCGATACCGGACCAGGTGTTGTTCAGAGCAACTTTACCGGACCAGCCCAGACGGGAAGAACCAATCAGCTCGCCATCGGTATCATCGTGCTCACCGTAGTAGTTAGCCTGTACACGGCCGTATACGTCGAAAGTGGTACCGTCTTTGTCATAGATCACTGCGGCGTTAGCGGCGGATGCAAACAGAGCCGGAATAGCAATAGCCAGAATTGTCTTTTTCATAGTTTCCAATGCCTACTGTAATTAAACACTAAGTTGTTGTTATTCCCTGTGTTAGCGATGTTCTTTGCATCACTATGCCGCCGAGACTAGCACCGGATTTTTTGAACCGCAATGAAAAAACTTGGAACTTTTTACGCAAACCATAGTCATGGAGGCAAAAATGTGAGCCAAGTCTCACCTGACGGCAAGGTAAAAGGAAAACGTTTACAATGAATCCTGCTGATTATTTGGACTCAAATAGTCTATTTTGCATGCAAATAACGCTAACTACCTGATAAACAACCAAAGTGGTCTGATCAGCGTAAAACTGCCGTGATAATGGCTGTTGCCTCGACCTCACCGAGGGGTTGCGGGTATCCTTGTCCTTCTATTGACCCCTAACTGGCCTTCTCTTCATGCTCTCTACTCGCCTCAAAGCAACCATTCGTCAAACCTATCGCCAGATTTCGGATGGATTACCCGGTTTTGTGCCGCGCAAAGAGCAGAACTTTCTGGTGGCCGAGATAGCCAAAACCCTGACCGGCGAGTACGACAAACAACGCCGTATTCTGGTTGCCGAAGCGGGCACCGGTATCGGCAAATCCCTCTCCTATGCGCAGGGCGCCATTCCGGTGGCGCGACTCACCCAGAAGAAGCTAGTGATCTCCACCGCCACAGTGGCCCTGCAAGAGCAGCTGATCCACAAAGACCTTCCTTTTTACCACCGCCACAGCGAGCTTCCGTTTCGCTTTATGCTGGTCAAGGGGCGTCAACGCTACTGTTGCGAGCATCTGCTGGAGCAGGCAACCAGTGGCGCCGAGATGGCCAACTTCGAGCTCGACTTTGGCAGTTTGAGCAAATCCAAACCATCGGACAGCGACAAGGATCGCTACCAGGCGCTGTGGCAGGCCTACACCAATGGCAAGTGGGACGGGGATCGGGACAACTGGCCGGAGCCCATTCCCGACACTTGCTGGGATCGCATCGCCGCAGACCGCCACACCTGCAACAAGGCGCTGAGCCATCACCAGCACTGCCCCTTTCATCGCGCCCGCAACGACATGGAGAGCGCCGATGTGCTGGTCGTCAACCATGCGCTACTGCTCTCCGATCTCACCATGGGCGGCGGCATCATTCTGCCGCCCCCTGATGAGTGCATCTATGTGCTGGATGAGGCCCATCACCTGCCCACCATCGCCCGGGATCACGGCGCAGCGTCGGCCAGCGTCAAAGGCTCGCGTCGCTGGCTGGAGAAGCTGGTACAAAGTGCAGGCAAGCTGGCGCGGACTCTTAATAAGGAGAGCCTGCTCGACCCCCAACTCAAACTGCAGGATGCACTGGCCACCATCCAGCCCGATCTGAAGGCGGTCGAGCAGTGGCTCAGCGCCAACGATCGGCTGTTTGGCACGGAACCCCACTACCGCTTCGCCGAAGGGGTATTGCCGGATCCCCTGCCCATGCTGGCAGAGAATCTCAAGGAGTCGAGCAAGAAGGCTCTGCGGGCGCTGGATCGGATGCAAGGGGCCATAGGTGAAGCGCTGAAAGATGGCGAGATCCGCCGCAAGGAGGCCGAACCTCTGCTGGCAGAGAGCGGTTTTCATCTGCAACGGCTGGAGAGTTTCTGCGCCCTCTGGGAGATGCTGGGGCGCCATGTGCCGACCGGTAAAACCCCGCTCGCCCGCTGGATGGCCAAGAGCGATGACGGCGATATCTGGCTGCACGCCTCACCGATTGAGGTGGGCTATCTGCTGGAGGAGTGGCTCTGGTCGAAATGTCTGGGAGCCGTACTGGTCTCCGCGACCCTCACAGCACTCTCTTCCTTTAGTTATTTTCGCCATCAGGTGGGGCTCAAGGAGCACGACGGTACCCGCTATCTGCGCCTGCGCTCCCCCTTTGACTACCAGAAAGCCGAGCTCTATCTGCCCAAGATGGAGCACGAACCCAACTCACCAGCCTTTACCAATGAACTCATCAGCGTGCTGCCACGTATTCTGGCGGGCAAGGAGGCGAGTCTGGTGCTCTTCTCCTCCTACCGCCAGATGAATGAGGTGGCCGTTGGCTTGCGAGCCAAGGGACTGTCACTGCTGGTGCAGGGGGAAGCCTCCCGCAATGCCCTGCTCACCCTGCACAAGCAGAAATGCGATGGCGGTCAAGCCAGCATCCTGTTTGGTACCGGCAGCTTCTCGGAGGGGCTGGATCTGCCGGGTCACTACCTCACCAATCTGGTGATCACCAAACTCCCCTTTGCGGTGCCCAACTCACCGGTCGAGGAGGCTACCGCCGAGTGGGTGGAGCAGCGAGGAGGCAACCCCTTTCTGCAACTGACGGTGCCGGAGGCATCGCGCAAACTGATCCAGGCCTGTGGCCGCCTCATCCGCAAAGAGGCCGATCGGGGACGGGTCACCATTCTGGACCGGCGTCTACTGACCAAACGTTATGGCAAGGGGTTACTTGATGCCCTCCCCCCGTTTACACGGCGGTTCGAATAAATAAGCATGCCGTTATTGATAAATGAACTGACAACTGCACGAACATACACCTCCAGAAAGAGCCATTGCCGCAGTAGACCAAACCTGTAAAAATGAGCCCCTGTTTTCAGTGGGCAATCGCCTGACTGTTCAAGGAGATGAAATGAAACTGACTGTTCTGGTACCGGCGCTGGCTGGTCTGTTGTGGGCCGGTAGCGCCTTGGCTGATGCCAAACTGGAAGTATCCACCCCTTACATCGTGCAGTTGATTGATGGCCAATCCATCAACCCCCAGCTGCTCGACAAAACCAGCACCTTCCCCCTCTCTGCCGGCAAGCACCAGTTGGTCGTCGCCTTTGAAGGCAACTACTCCAGCCGTAACGAAATCAAGCTGGTGACCGCCGAGCCGCTGGTGCTGAACTTCACTGCAGCCGACAATCAGCAGCTGGTGCTGGACTATAAAAAGCCCCGCAATGAAGCAGAAGCCAAACAGTTCCTGAAAGATCAGAAAGTGGCGCTGAAAGACAAGGTCACAGGACAGCAAGTGAGCAGTGAACAGTTCGTAATGCCGAAAGTAGAGGGCTTCCAGCTGACCCGTGACTATCAGCAAGAGCTGATCAACATGGGCAAAGCTTTCAACCAGCCCAAAACCGTTGCCGTCTCCTCTGCTGCCGTGATGGCTGCCGCCAGCGCACCGGCCCAAGCCGCGCCCAGCAAGGCGCAAAGCAATCCGGAAGCCCTGACCCAACTGCAAAACTGGTACAACAAGGCCGATGCGGAAACCCGCAAAGCCTTCCAGATCTGGGTTATCCAGCAGCAGTAATCCGGAAACATCATCCTGACCCGTCGGGAATGACAAGGGGAGCTTGGCTCCCCTTTTTCATATCCAGGTTCATCTCTGCATCGATGGAACAATGCCCTGATGTCACTGCATATTTTCTATCACCCCCTCTACTCCTCCCTGACCCTGCCCGAACGCCATCGCTTCCCGCTGGCCAAGTATCAGGGGCTGTTTGAGCGCTTGCAGGTGCAGGGTTACCCCCTTGGCGAAGCGCCGTCGGCCACCCGGGAGCAAATCTGTCGCATTCACGATGCTGATTATGTCGCGGCGGCCCTGAGTGGCCAGCTTGAAGAGCGCGCCATCCGCAAGATCGGTTTTCCCTGGTCACCCATGCTGATGGAGCGCACCTTGCGCTCGGTGGGTGCCACTATTGCCGCCAGCCGCTATGCACTTGAGCAGGGCTGCGGCTTGCAGATCTCCGGTGGCTACCACCACGCCCACCGGGATCACGGCAGCGGTTTTTGTCTGTTCAACGATCTGGTGATTGCGGCCCAGGCTTGCCTCGACGAGGGGCGCTGTGAACAGGTGCTGATCGTCGATCTCGATGTGCATCAGGGAGATGGCAGTGCGGCCCTGTGCGCTGGACGGCGCGATATCATCACCCTCTCCCTCCATGGGGAGCATAACTTTCCCCATCACAAAGCCGCCTCTCACCTCGACTTTCCGCTGCCAAGCGGCATGACGGATGATGCCTATCTCACCACACTGCAACAGGCGCTATCACTGGCACTGCAGCTCTATTCGCCGGATCTCATCCTCTATCAGGCGGGCGTCGATGTGCATCATGCCGACGAGCTTGGTTATCTCTCCCTGAGCGATGAAGGGGTTCGCCTGCGCGATGCCATGGTGTTTGACTGTGCACTGCTGCACGGCGTGCCCATCGCGGCAGTGCCCGGTGGCGGCTATCGCCGCGACTGGCAACAGCTGATCCCGCTTCATATGTCGCTGTTTGAAATAGCGCGCCACCGTTTTGGCTGATGGCATGGCTTTATAGCGCGGACACCCCATCAGAGTCGGGCGGGCACTTCACCAGATAAAACAGAAGAGGCGACCCCTGGGGTCGCCTCTTCGTGTTTCGTCCTCTCGGTCACACAAGCTCGCTCGTTGTCAGGCAAGCTCGGGACGCCTGAGGATAACTATTTCTGACGCTTGCGGGCGTACTTGCGACGGGCGCGGGCCTGACGCTCCTCTTCCCGCTCGGCCTTCTCTTTGGCTTTTTGCTCGGCTTCTGCCGCGGCTTCGACAATCTCGACGCTCACCATCTCCGGCGTCTCCAGCGAGATGCGGCCAAGCAAGCCGGAGCGGAACTCGTTAATCAGGATCTCGGACGCCTTGTGCAGGTCGGCCAGCCCCCCTTTGCGCATAAACGCCCGCTGGCGGGCGATCATCTCTAGCAGCTCGATCTCGGTCTCGGGCAACTCGTCAATCTGGTAACGCGCCTTGATCCGCTCCGGATAGGCCTTGATGAAGTAATCGGCGGCGAACATGGCGATATCGGCATAGTCGAAAACCGTGTCCTTGATGGCCGCAGTGATGGCCAGACGATAACCGCAGGAGGGCGGATTGAGCTTGGGCCAGAGAAAACCCGGGGTATCGGTCAGGATAACGTTGTTATCCAGCTTGATCCGCTGCTGGGACTTGGTCACCCCCGCCTCGTTGCCGGTACGGGCGATGATGCGCCCCGCCAGGGTATTGATCAGAGTGGACTTGCCCACGTTGGGGATCCCCATGATCATAGCCCGCACGCCGCGCAGCTCAAAATTGCGCTCCGGCAGCATCTCATGGCAGAGGGTCAGCAGTTGCTTGATCTTCTCCGGCTCTTGTTGCGTCAGCGGCAGCGCCTTGATCCCCTTCTCTTTTTCCATGTGCGCCACCCACAGATCGGTGATCGCCGGATCGGCCAGGTCCGCCTTGTTCAGCACCTTGATCACCGGGGTATCACCACGCAGCTCGGGCACCAGCGGGTTTTCGCTGGAGAAGGGGATGCGGGCATCGAGCATCTCGATGATCACATCGACCTGGGGCATGACCTCGGCAATCTCTTTGCGGGCCTTGTGCATGTGACCGGGGAACCAGTTGATGGACATATCCGTTACTCTCTGTGGGGGCTGCGGGCGCGCGCATGGAACAACAGGCGCTCTGCCGCGGGCATCGAACGAAGGGGGCGCATTTTACCTGCTGCGGGCACATTTTGACAGGTCATTCTAGCCATCACTTCATCAAATCAGCAAACCGCCGAGGCGGAGCAACCTTGCCGGAAGCGACCGGACCAACTGGCTCAATTGATAGATAACACATTGATATAGTGTAACATTTTCATCACTTTTTCACACAACCGTCACCGATAGTCAGTAAAAGTGTCATCTGCCCCCTCTAGGCTGCGCTCAGGTTTTACAAGGAGCGAACCCCAATGAGAAAAATGGCAGGACTTGCAGTGATAATCGGCGCCGCCCTGGCTGCCGGCTGCAAATCAGACAATGACACGGTGGCGACCAAGCCCGCAACCCAACCCACCAACGTCATCTTCTTCCTCGGTGACGGCATGGGCCTCAACACCCTGACGGCCGCCCGCATCTATGGTGTCGGCGAAGAGGGTGATCTCACCATCGATACCCTGCCAGAGACGGCCTTTATCAAGACCTTCTCCCACGATGCCCAGGTCACTGACTCGGCCCCCTCCATGGCGGCCTACATGACCGGGGTCAAGAGCAACAACGGTGTCATCAGCATGGACGGCGACGCCACCTATGAAAGCGACTGCAGCAAGAGCGCCGGCAAGCCGGTGACGACCCTGCTGGAGCTGGCCAAAGCCGATGGCCGCGGTACCGGTGTGGTAACCAGTACCCGGGTGACCCACGCCACCCCGGCGGCTACCTATGCCCATATCTGCAACCGGGATCTGGAGGCTGATATCGCCGTCCAGCTGGTACCGGGCGGCAAAGGCTACAACAGCGCCCTCAAGGAGGGGCTGGATGTGGTGCTCGGTGGCGGCAGCAGTTTCTTCCTGCCCAAAGCCGACAAGGGCAAGCGGGAGGATGGCCGTAACCTCATCAGCGAAATGCAGGCCAAGGGCTACCAGTTTGCCAGCAATCTGGATGAGCTGAACAAGGCCGATGCGGGCAAACCGCTGCTGGGTCTGTTTGGTTCCAGCCACATGAAATATGACCTGGACCGCCCTGCCAGCGAGCCGTCACTGGCCCAGATGACCCTGGCCGCCATCAAGCAGCTCAAGGGCAAAGAGAAGGGTTACTTCCTGATGGTGGAAGGGGGCCGCATCGACCACGCACTGCACGACACCAACGCCAAGCGGGCGCTGCAGGACACCATCGCCTTCGACAACGCCATAAAAGCCGCCATCGACGAGGTGAAAAAGAGCGACCCCGAGCTGAAAAACACCCTGATCGTGGTCACCGCCGATCACGACCACACGCTAGTGCTCAACGGCTATGCCAAGCGCACCGGCAAGACCACCGCCGACAACCCCGGCGTACTCGGGCTGGTGAAGAACTACGAGACTGGCGAGCCAAGCAAGGATAGCGAGGGTATGCCCTACACCATCATCGGTTTTGGCAACGGCTACAACCGGGTGGACGGGCCACGCAGCAGCGTCGCACCACTCGACGATGCCACTGTCTCCGCCAATGACTACCACCAGGAAGTGGTGGTCAAGGTAGGCGAAATCGGCAACGAGACCCACGGCGGCACCGATGTCTTCCTCGGCGCCATCGGCAAGGGGGCTGACAGCTTCCATGGCTCACTCGATAACACCGCCGTGTTCGGCAAGATCAAGGCTGCGGCCAAGCTGTAAGGAGCACTTTCATGAGCAAACAGATGAACACATCCATCAAGCACACGCTGGTCTGCGCCGCCCTGTTCAGTGCGCTGGGTGCAACCTCCCAGGCACAGGCCGGTGATGCCAAAAACGTCATTCTCTTTATCGGTGATGGCATGGGCCCCACCGTGCTCACCGCCACCCGCCTGTTCAAGGTGGGAGAAGAGGGCAATCTGGAGATGATGAAACTGCCGCGCAGTGCCCGCATCAAGACCTTCTCCAACGATGCCCAGACCACCGACTCGGCCCCCTCCATGGCGGCCTACACCACCGGGGTCAAGATGAACAACGAGGTGATCGCCATGAGCAGCGATACCAAAGCCGTCGCCCCCGGCAAAGACGTCAATGGCAACAAAACCGTCAACAATTGCAGTAGCGATAACGGCAAGCCAGTGCCCACCATCCTGGAGCTAGCCAAGGCGGCAGGCAAATCGGTCGGGGCCGTCACTACCACCGAGCTGACCCACGCGACCCCGGCGGCTACCTACGCCCACATCTGCCATCGGGATGCCGCTTATGACATCGCCGCACAGGCCGTTCCGGGAGGAACTGGTTTCAACCAGGCGCTGGGGGATGGGGTCGATGTGCTGATGGGCGGTGGTGCCAACCACTGGACCCCCTACAGCGCCAGCAACAAGGGCGGTCGCAATGACAACCGCGACCTGACCGCCGAGATGAAGGCGCAGGGATACAGCTATGTCACCACCCAAAGTGAACTGGCCAAGCTCACCAGCGGCAAGGTGCTCGGTCTGTTCAGCAGCAAATCCCACTTGGACTACGAGCTGGATCGGATCGCCAAAGGGGCTGCCAATACCCAGCCTTCCCTCTCCGAAATGACCGCCAAGGCGATCGACCTGCTGAGCCAGAACAGCCAGGGTTACTTCCTGATGGTAGAGGGTGGCCGTATCGATCACGCCCTGCACGGCACCAATGCCAAGCGCTCACTCACCGACGCGGTGGCTCTGGATGAGGCGGTCAAGACGGCGCTGGGTAAAGTGGATCTCAACAATACCCTGATCGTGGTCACCGCCGACCATGACCACACCATGACCATTAACGGCTACTCCGCCAAGGGCAATCCGGTGCTGGATCTGGTGAAAAATGGCGACGGCTCGACCCAGAACGACGTGGATGGCAAGCCCTTCACCACCCTGGTGTTCGGTAACGGCCCCAACCGCCCCGATGTACGCCCCGTCCTCACCAGCGATCAGGTGATGGCTAATGACTATCTGCAGGAGACCGGCGTCAAACTGACATCGGAAACCCACGGCGGCGGCGATGTGATGCTGTTTGCCGATGGCGCCGGCAGCAACCGCTTCAAGGGCACGCTGGATAACACCAAGGTGTTTGGCAAACTGCGGGAGGCGCTCGGCCTGTAAGCAGCAGGGGCCCGGGTGCATCTGAGCAATCGACTCAGCGGCCCGGGCCCCGGCTCTTTCGAGCGACAGATGATGATGCGACTTTTGCTTTCGTTATGGCTGCTTGGCAGCACCTTCGCCTTCCCCCTGCATGCTGACGACACGCCCCCGGATCTCGCCGCCCGGATCAGCTATCACGACCGGAACACCGGCAGCGATGGCATCGCCAGAGAGAGTGTCTGGCAAGAGAAGTGGCTGCGCGTGGGCAATCAGGTGTGGAGCCAGCGGCTCATTCCCCTCCCCCTTGCCCGTGCCTATCACGCCACTCACGATGCCACGCCCGGCCACAAGCACTTTACCCACCAGATGGCAGCCCGCTGGGTCAGTCGCAGTGATGAAGGTGAGTTGCAACTGCGTTATGCCGACAGCTGGCACAACCAGCTGGTTGAGGTGCCGGTGGAAGAGTATGGCCAGGTGGCCTTCAAACCCGACTGGCCACGGATCCGCCATCTCGTCAACCCGGCGCTGATCGAGGGGATGACCCCGCTGGATGAGGCCGCCCCCGAGCAGGCCCGCTGGTATGAGAAGCGCGAAGGGCAGCAACGAACCCGGATTCTCTGGTCGAGTCAGTGGCAGCTCCCGCTGGTGGTCGAATCGGCCAGTCTCGACGGCTATCGCAGCTACCGGATGGAGGTGACCTTGCGCAAGCTGCCTGCTCAGCTCCCCTGGCAGCAACTCGCTGATTACGAAGTGCGCGATCTGCGCGATTTCTTCGACTGAGATCCCAACCCCTCAGCGAGCCCAACGACAACGCAGGCAGGAATGTTACACTCTGCATATTCGACTCTGGCTCACGACCTTGATGCGCGCTCTCTGCCTGCCCTTTTTTGCACTGCTGTTGTTGCTGGTACACACCGGTGCCCAGGCTATTGTGCTGGTGGCGGCCGAGCTGCCCCCTTACGTCATTCGCTCCTCTCACGGCAAACCAAGCGGTGTCGCCATCGAGATCATGGAAGAGGCCGCGCGACGCCTTAAAGAACCGCTCACCATCGAGTTGATGCCGCTGGCCCGAGCCCTCACCCAAACCGCCCATCGCAAGGATGTACTGCTGATACCGCCAGTACGCAGCTCTCAACGGGAGCATCTCTACTACTGGGTTTCCCCCATCCTTGATGAAGAGTTCCTCATTGTCAGCAATCGCCACAAGCATCCCACCCCGCTCATGATAAACGCGCTTCCTTCACTCAAGGTGGGCACCTTGCGTCACTCCTTCGGCCAGTATCTGCTAAAGCAGAGGCTGAATCTCGCCAGCCAAACCGTCGCCACCGAAGACCTCAATGCCCTCAAACTGCAACGAGGACGCATCGATGCCTGGGTCGCAGCCTGGAACGTCATCCTCTACAACCAGCAGACGGGCGGATTTTCCATCGATGAGATAGTAGAAGGCGAATCCTTGATGCGTACCCAGTTATTTATCGCGGCCAGCAAGGATTTTCCCTTCACCGAAGGGCGTCGCTGGCAAGCCGTGATTGACGAGATGCGCCATGATGGCACACTGGCGCGGATCATCCGTCAGTACAACTATCAGGTTCCTGAGTAGTCACTCAATCACGGTTGCCAAGGCCGGCCAGAATGGTTATGGTAGCCCCATGAAAATACTCGCTATTTCCTCGCATTTGCTCACACCCTGCTGAGCCCCCCGCCTCGCTCCTTCGGCCGCGAGTCGCTTGGGGGCATGGCATTTTCAATCGATTGAACCTGTTGAATCCATTTTTGTAACACTTTGCGTGATGGCCAACCTGCACCCGCCGGTATGGGCCTATCCGCTATTGATAAGGAATATCTTATGAAACAACCTCATCTGGTTATCTCCAGCCTTGATCTGGACCGTATCGAACAACTGCTCGGCAACCACCCGCAGCATCTGGCCCTGCAAGAGGAGCTGGACCGCGCCGAGATCCGCGAACCGGCCGACATGCCGCCGGACGTGGTCACCATGAACAGCAAGGTACGCTTCAAGATGCAGAGCAGCGGCAACGAGTTCTGCCTCACCCTGGTCTATCCGCGCGATGCCAAGGGCGACGAGAGCAACATCTCGGTACTGGCGCCGGTAGGCAGCGCCCTGCTCGGCCTGAAAGTGGGCGACAGCATCGCCTGGCCGGGCCCGGCCGGTCGCACCATCGAGGTCGAAATTCTGGAAGTGGTCTATCAGCCGGAGCGCGCCGGCGAGCTGCACCGCTGAGTCCCCCGGGCTGGTCATCCCCTGTTGATCAGCCCACTTGCTCGCCCTTGCCAGCTGATCCCGATCAAGCTTTGTTCACCTTGCCCCCCGGTTTTTAGCCCCTTTTCCTGCTGCTGCTTGAGCCTGACTCGGGGGGCAGGTATCTTGTTGGCCGCGTCATGGTCATGACGCACCGAATTTCAGGCTGACATCATGATAAAAATTGCCCTCATCGACGATCACCAGATCGTCCGATCCGGTTTTGCCCAACTGCTCAATCTGGAGCCAGACCTGCTGGTGGTCGCCGAATTCGGCTCCGCCAGCGACGCCCTTGCCGGCCTGCCCGGCAGCGGGGCGCGGGTCTGCGTCTGCGACATCTCGATGCCCGACCAATCGGGGCTGGATCTGCTCAAGCAGCTCCCCTCCGGTCTGGCCGTGGTGATGCTCTCGGTGCATGACAGCCCGGCCCTCATCGAGCAGGCACTGCAAACCGGCGCCAAGGGATTTCTCTCCAAGCGTTGCAGCCCGGACGAGCTGATCGCCGCCGTGCGCACCGCCGCCCAGGGGGGGTGTTATCTGACGCCGGACATCGCCCAGAAACTGGCCAGCAGCAGCCGGGATCCCCTCACCAATCGGGAGCGGGAGATTGCCCAGTTGCTGGCGCAAGGGCTGGAGGTGAAGGCCATCGCCGAGCAGCTCGGTCTCTCCCCCAAAACGGTCCACGTCCATCGCGCCAACCTGATGGACAAGCTCAAGGTCAGCAACAACGTCGAGCTGGCCCACCGCATGCTGGATAGCTGGTGATCTCCCGTTTTGCCAGCTATGTCGCCATCGCGCTGGCGGCCTGCTTCATCTTTGCCGCCGGCTGGTTTTGCCTCTGGAGCATCAGCCTGCATCTGGCGGGTGGCCCGGCGCTGGCGGTGCTGCTGTTCCCTTTCGGTCTGCGCCTCGGCTTGCTGCTGCAAAGCCCGGGCCACTACTGGCCGCCGCTGTTGCTGTGCGAAGGGCTGCTGCTCTACTGGCTCAATCTGGAGGTAGGGCTGCCCCACTGGCCTTGGCTGGTCGCGGGCAGTCTGCTGACCCTGCTACCGCTGCTGATTGCCCGTCGCCAACAGGTGCGCAACGACTGGCAGCAACTGTTGCTGCTGCTCGCCACCGTCACGGCGGCGGCGCTGCTGCAAGCCCTGCTCTGGCATCTGGCGGGGGAAGATGGCCTCTCGGCACTGCTGCTCAGCCTCACCGGCGGGCTGACGCTGACCTCCACCTGCATGCTGATCTGGCACTACCTCACTCGCGCCACCTGGGTGCCGCTGGGGCCTGCGTTGGTGGATCAGCCGGTGGAGTGGCGCTTTCGCCATCTGGTCTGGTATCTGCTGCTGTTCGTGCTGAGCCTCTGGCTGCAACTGGGGTTGCCCAACTCGCTGGTGCGCTTTACCCCGTTTTGTCTGGCCATCCCCATCATCGCCATGGCGTGGCGCTACGGCTGGCAGGGGGCGCTGCTCGCCACCCTGATGAACACTATCGCCCTGCTGGCGAGCCAAGCCTGGCATGACCACCCCCTCGATCTGCTGCTCTCCCTGCTGGCCCAGAGTCTCACTGGCCTGCTGCTGGGTGCCGGGATCCAGCGCCAGCGCGAACTCAATCAGGCGCTGACGCGCCAGCTCGCCCACAATCGCCAGCTCACCGAGCGGCTGCTGGAGACCGAGGAGAGCATCCGCAAGGAGGTGGCGCGCGAGCTGCACGACGACATCGGCCAGACCATCACAGCCATTCGTACCCAGGCAGGGATCGTGCGCCGCCTTGCCCCCGATAATGCCGGGGTGGGCCAGAGCAGCGCCCTGATAGACACACTATCGCTCGGGATCTATGACGCTGTGCGCGGTCTGCTCGGGCGGCTGCGCCCGCGCCAGCTCGACGACATGACGCTGGAACAGGCGGTACGGGCACTGCTCAGAGAGCTGGAGCTGGAGCGTCACGGCATCGTCACCCGTCTGGAGTGGCAGCTGGCAGATGGGGATCTCTCGGATGCCCAGCGGGTCACCCTGTTTCGGGTCTGTCAGGAGGGGCTCAACAACGTGGTCAAACATGCCAACGCCCACTCGGTCACCATTCGCGCCCGGGCCAGCGGCGAGCAGTTGCAACTGGTGCTGGAAGATGATGGCCGCGGTTTGCCGGAAAGCCGCCCGCAACAGGGCTATGGCCTGCTCGGCATTCGCGAGCGGGTACAAGCGCTCGGTGGCAGTCTGCAACTCTCCTGCATCCACGGCACCCAGCTGACGGTCAACCTGCCCAGTCGCAGACGGGAGGAGAGTCATGGCTAATCACTACCAGAGGGCCAGCCAGTGCTGAGTTTTATGAGAAGCGCGCCGCCCCGGCCCCTTATCCGGGATCAGGCCGAGATCGACGCCACCTATCGCCACTGGCGGCTGCACCTGCTGCTGACCATGTATCTGGGCTACGCGGTCTTCTACTTCACCCGCAAGAGCTTCAACTTCGCCATGCCGGACATGCTGGCGAGCGGCATGCTGGACAAGTCCGATATCGGCATGCTGTGGACTCTGTTCTACATCACCTACGGCTGCTCCAAGTTCTTCTCCGGCATCATCAGTGACCGCGCCAACCCGCGCTACTTTATGGGTGTCGGACTGATGGCCACCGGCGTTATCAACATACTGTTCGGCCTCTCGTCGGCACTCTGGATGTTTGCCGCCCTCTGGGTCGCCAACGCCTTCTTCCAGGGCTGGGGCTGGCCCCCCTGCTCCAAGCTGCTCACAAGCTGGTATTCGCGTACCGAGCGCGGCGTCTGGTGGTCGGCCTGGAACACCGCCCACAACGTCGGCGGCGCGCTCATTCCCCTTATCGTCAGCACCATCGCCCTGCAACATGGCTGGCGCTACGGCATGATAGTGCCCGGCCTTATCGCCATCGTGGCGGGTTTGTTCCTCTGCTGGCGGCTGCGGGATACCCCGAGCGCCATGGGGCTGCCGACAGTAGGCGAGTGGCGCAAGGACGCCATGGAGCTGGCCCAGCAGACCCAGGATGCGGGGCTCTCCCATCGCCAGATCTTGCGCAAATATGTGCTGGGCAACCCCTATATCTGGTTGCTCGCCTGCTGCTACGTGCTGGTCTATGTGGTGCGCACCGCCATCAACGACTGGGGCAATCTCTACATGACCGAGCAGCGCGGCTTCAATCTGATGAGCGCCAACTCGGCCATCTCCATGTTCGAGGTGGGGGGCTTTATCGGCGCGCTGGTGGCGGGCTGGGGATCGGACAAGCTGTTCAACGGCAACCGTGGCCCAATGAACCTCATCTTTGCGGTGGGGATCCTGCTGGCGGTGGGGTCACTCTGGCTGATGCCCTTCTTCAGCTATGTGATGCAGGCGGCCTGCTTCTTTACCATCGGCTTCTTCGTGTTTGGCCCCCAGATGCTGATCGGCATGGCGGCGGCGGAGTGCTCCCACAAAAACTCGGCGGGAGCGGCTACCGGCTTTGTCGGCCTGTTTGCCTACATGGGGGCGGCGCTGTCGGGCTATCCGCTGGCCAAGGTGATGGAGATCTGGCACTGGAACGGCTTCTTCGTGGTGATCTCGGTGGCGGCGGGCATCTCAGCCCTGCTGCTGCTCCCCTTTCTCAAGGCGCAGGCACCACGCCCCCAACCTGCCGACACGATGTGATACCGGACTGAGCGGGAGTTACGCCTCCCGGCCAGCCTGACAGACCCGATTCTTGCCCTGCCGCTTGGCGCAATAGAGCGCATGGTCGGCCTGAGTGAACAGAGGATCAAAGTACCACTCCCCGTGCCAGTGGGAGAGCCCCATGCTGACCGTGATGGAGAGGCCGCCCATGTTGCGGTTCGCGACCGCCTCCAGCAATCCCTCGCAGCGCTGCAGCGCCAGCACACCGGGCTGCGAGAAGAGCAGCACAAACTCCTCGCCACCGAAACGGCTGCACACCAAATCGGGCTGGCTACCCAGATAGGCGCCGAGCTCGGCCAGCACCCGATCACCCACCTCGTGGCCATACTGGTCATTGATCTGCTTGAAATCATCGATGTCGAGTACGGCCAGCGCGCCGCCGTCACCCAACTTTTGCTGCTTCAGCTGCTCCATAAAGCCGCGCCGGTTGAGCAGGCCGGTGAGAGGGTCGTGACTCGCCTGCTGGTGCAGCGCCAGCGCCCGGTACTGGGTACAGAGCAGCAGCACCCCGAAGGTGGAGAGATAGCTTCCCATCAGCATGGAGAGGAAGGGCAGCACATTGACCCCGCTCTTATCCATCAGCATCTGCACGTTGTCCTGCCACAGGAACCAGAGCCGCATCAGGTAGAAGGCGTAGAGCAGGATGTTGACCACGGTAAAGACCATCACCGCCGGCAAATAGTCGGGATAGCCGTGACGCCAGACCAGATAGACGATCACCGCCCCCAGCACCATGTAGCTCAGGCAAGCCAGCATCACCCTAGACTCCATCCCCCCCTTCACGATGCACCAGCTCAGGATAATCAGATAGATCAGCATAAAGAGCACACCGGCACGCCAGTTCGGCGGCTGGCCGAAAAAGCGCTGCAGCGCCAGCGGCATCAGCGCGATGCAGAGCGTGATCAGGGTGTTGGCCAGCCAGATGCCGGATGGGCTGGGGAAAAATGCCTGCAACGAGAATAGCGTCTGGGCCACCAGCGCACAGAGTGCAGACCACCACCAGTAACCGATACCGGGGATCTCCCTGTGGGTAGACCAGATGATGGAGAGGGTGATAAAGCCAAGACTGTAGCCACCCAGCGCCATCAGCATCAGGGTAAAAACGTCCAGTTTCAGCAGCAGTGAGAGCGCCATACAAGAACCAGTTTCAGAAGGTAACTGAGTATATGAGAAGCGTTTGCCAAGACCCAGAGGGGGCTGACTGTTTTCACTATAAAAACATATTGTTTACTGTCTTTGTGACCTGCTTGTCCTGTCGGGATCGCACCACCGCAGGTACAGATAAAGTCAGAGTACAAAACAAGTCACAAGCGAACCCCATCATATGTAACAAAAGGTATTGAACACAATTTGGGCTTGAACCGGCCACGTTAGATAGATATGTTGTTTTCGTGTGATTTTATGAGTGAAGCGGTGAGCAAAAAGCGCCTCTAACCTATTGAGTATTCTGACACAATTGGTTTTTGGTACATTTTTCGCTCAATTTCGATTCATAGCATCCCATATGGGGCTTTCCCCCGACCCAAGACATTCATCCTGTCTTGCCTGTTGCCGGATGCAGCAGTCTCTTGTGCCACGGAGTCGCACGGGATCAGGTTCAAGGCCGAACACAACATCGACAGAGACGTCACCCATGATCAAAAAACTGATTCTTTCTACCCTGCTCTTCTGCGGGCTGGCGACCGCCGCCCCCGCCACTACCCCCACCTCAACCCTGGATGCCGTGCTGGAGCGCGGTGTGCTGCGGGTTGGCTTCGATGCTGGCTATCAACCTTTCGAGATGACCAACAAACAGGGCCAGTACATCGGCTTTGACGTCGATCTCGCCAAGATGGTCGCCAAGGAGATGGGCGTGAAGGTCGAGTTCGTCAATACCGCGTGGGACGGCATCATTCCCGCGCTCCTGACCAACAAGTTCGACGTCATCATGGGCGGCATGACCGTCACTCCCCAGCGCAACCTGCGGGTCAACTTTGCCGATCCCTACATCGTGGTCGGCCAGACCATCGTTGTGCGCAAGGACAAGGCTGCCGAGATCAAATCCTTCACCGACCTCAACGATCCGAAATACAAGATTGCGGTCAAGCTCGGCACCACCGGCGAGCAGGCGGTCAAGCGCCTCATCCCGAAAGCCACCCTGCTGCAGTTTGAAACCCAGGATGACGCCAAGCTGGAGGTGATCAACGGCAAGGTCGATGCCTTCGTCTACGACCTGCCCTACAACGCCATCTTCGCCTCCCAGAACAAGGGCGCCGTGGTACACCTCGACAAGCCGTTCACCTTCGAGCCGCTGGCCTGGGCCATCCGCAAAGGAGATCAGGACACCCTCAACTGGTTCAACAACTACCTGCGCCAAATCAAGGGCGACGGCAGCTACGACCGCCTCTACAAGAAGTGGTTCGAATCCAACGCCTGGCTGAGTCAGCTCAAATAACCTCAAAAGGGGGCGCCTTGCCGCCCCCTCTCGCAACACCCCACACAATAACGAGAAGAGGTTGTGACTGTGCACACACCCAAACCGACAAGACAGATGGAAAAACAGCCCAATCAGCTGCTCTGGCATGGGGTTTTCCTGCTGATGCTGCTGGTGGCCGTGTTCGGCATCTACAAGGCGGTGCAATCCGTTGACTACACCTGGCGCTGGGAACGCATTCCCCAGTACATCGCCTATCAGGCCGAGCAGAAGAATTACGCCGAGTTTGACGGCACCGTTGTGGCTGGCACCACGGCCGCAGAGAAAGGCAAACTGTTCCTGCAAAACGATCTCGACCCCAACCAGCGCCAGCCCATCGCGACCAGCGGTGTGCAGGTCAGCGAAGGGGATACCGTCTTTCGTGGCGATGCCCTCGATATCCAGCTGAGCTGGACCGCCGGCCCCATCGCCTGGGGCGTCTGGGTCACCATCAAGCTCTCGCTGGTGGCAGGCATCTTCGCCATTTTGCTCGGCACCCTGGCCGGGCTGGCCCGACTCTCCCCCAACCCGGCCCTGCGCAATCTGGCCGTCACCTATGTGGAGCTCATTCGCGGCACCCCGCTGCTGGTGCAGATCTTCATCGTCTACTTCTTTATCGGCACAGTGCTGAACCTCGATCGCTTCACTGCCGGGGTCGCGGCACTGGCCGTCTTTACCGGCGCCTATGTGGCGGAGATCGTGCGCGCCGGCATCAGCTCCATTCACAAGGGGCAGATGGAGGCGGGTCGCAGTCTGGGCCTCACCTCGGCCCAGACCATGCGCTACGTCATCCTGCCGCAGGCGTTCAAGCGGGTACTGCCGCCGCTGGCGGGTCAGTTCATCAACCTGATCAAGGACTCCTCGCTGGTGTCGGTCATCTCCATCACCGATCTGACCAAGGCCGGTCGCGAGGTAGTCAGCTCCACCTTCAGTCCGTTCGAGGTATGGTTTACCGTCGCCTTGCTCTATCTGGTGCTGACCGGCACCCTCTCTTTCTTGGTACGCCGTCTCGAGGTGAAATATGCACGCAGCAACTGATCCCATCATCAAGGTGCCACAGGCATCGAGAAGTGCAGCCATCACCGCCCCCCTCTTCGCCTTCCCGGTTCGTTTTCTGGAGGTGAAATATGCACGCAGTAACTGATCCCATCATCAAGGTGCAACGGGCGTCGAGAAGTGCAGCCATCACCGGCACCCCCTTCGCCTTCCCGGTTCGTTTTCTGGAGGCGAAATATGCGCGCAGCAACTGATCCCATCATCAAAGCGACCGGTGTCGAGAAGTTTTACGGCAGCGAAGTGCATGCCCTGAAAAATGTCAGCACCGAGGTCGCCGAAGGGGAAGTGGTGGTGATCGTCGGCCCCAGTGGCTCGGGCAAGTCCACCTTCCTGCGCACCCTCAACCAGCTGGAGACCATCAACGACGGCAACATAGTAGTCGACGGCATCAGCCTGACCGAGCCGGGCGATGTCAACAAGCTGCGGGAAGAGGTGGGCATGGTGTTCCAGTCCTTCAACCTCTTTCCCCACCTGACGGTGCTGGATAATATCTGCCTCGCTCCGCAGAAGGTGCGTGGCCTGTCGCGCCGTGAGGCCGAAGACAGAGCCAAGGCGCTGCTGCTGAAAGTGGGGCTGTCGGTGAAAGCAGCCAGCTATCCCTCCCAACTCTCCGGTGGTCAGCAACAGCGGGTAGCCATTGCCCGGGCGCTCGCCATGCAGCCGCGCATCATGCTGTTTGACGAGCCCACCAGTGCGCTGGACCCCGAAATGGTGGGGGAAGTGCTGGATGTGATGAAGGGGCTGGCCCGCGAAGGGATGACCATGGTGGTGGTGACCCACGAGATGGGCTTTGCCCGGGAAGTGGCGGATCGGGTGCTCTTTATGGAGAGCGGTGAACTGCTGGTGGATGAGAAGCCAACGGAGTTTTTCGACAATCCCCCCTCCCCGCGCCTGCGCCAGTTCCTGAGTCAGGTGCTGTAAACGCAGACCCACAGCCAGTTAAAATGGCCAGTAAAAAAGTGAGAGGAACCATGGTTCCTCTCACTTTTTCTTTGCGGATCGGATGAAACAACACCCACTCGCTGCTGAAGCCGCTCCCGCGGTTACCGGCTCAGCGCGGGGACTTTCCCAGATAGCGCTCGACGATGGGCTTGATCCCGTCGCGCTTTTTGAGCTGATAGAGCCCCTTGTCAAACTGCTCGATAAAGCTCCCCTTGTAGGGAAAATTCCCTTTACGACTGTAACCGAGAAAACCCTGCTCCCGACTGAGCACGGGCCCCTGTTTGAGTAGCGAGATATCGGTCACCGCCAGCTGCTCCCCCTTGATCATGGCGAGCAGTTCATAGAGCAGAGAGAGGCGATCGTTGATGGTGCAATCCACCCGCCCCCGCACAATCTTGAGCAGGTTCTCCCGGTTGCTCTTCACCTCCTCCACATCGATTTTCTTCTCCTTCACCGCCTGCCAGAAGGCATCGCCGCCGACCGAAAAACCGGCGTTCATGCCAAAACGCAAACCTTGATAGTCGAGCGGAAACCTGGCCTGCGGGGTATTGGCCGCCACACTGGCGCCGCACATCACCACCAGCTCTTCATCCAGCATCGGCTGGGAGTAGGGCCACATCCAGGGGCGACTGTCGGGCTGGTAGTAAGGCGGAAAGATGGCGAAGGCGCTGCCCTGCTCCACCATGCTCAGACCGCGCCGCCACGGCATCGGCTTGAGCACCACCTCATAACCACTCATGGGGGTGGTCACCTCGCGGATAATATCGGCATAGATCCCCCTGACCTCCTCCCCCTCCTGCCAGGAGTAGGGGGGATAGTTGGCATCGGCCAAAATTTCAACACGGGTTTTGGCGTGCGCCATCATGCACAACCCCAGCAACAAGCAACACCAGACGCGCATAAGCCAGCACCTCCTGAAAAAGCCTGGATCAAGCATAGCCATCCGCCGCACCTTCCTCTGCTGGCGCGCCATATTTCATGCCATCTCTTCGTTGGCAGAAAAATGTTAATGAAATATTAAAACCATCCTTTATGCTGGAGAGCAATTGCTCTGAATGGATGGCCACATATGGATGTGCAACTGCTTCTGCTCTACCTCTCCCCGGTTTTTCTGGCCTTTATCGGCTGGGAGATGCTCTACCTGCGCAAACATGGCGCGGCCTTTCCCACCGCCACCTACCAGTGGCGGGATCTGTTCGCCAACGCCGCCCTGGCCCTGATGCATCAGGGTGGCGATGCGCTGGCGGCCATCGCCATTGCTTATCTGTATGACACCCTCTGGGGCTGGCGACTGTTCGATATCGAGCTGAATCTCTGGAGTGTGCTACTGCTGTTCCTGTTGCAGGATCTCTGTTACTGGCTGTTCCACTTCACCAGCCACCATGTTCGCTGGCTGTGGGCCTCCCACGTGGTGCACCACAGCTCGGAGCGGCTCAACCTCTCCACCGCTTTTCGCCAGAGCCTGATGTACCCGATCTCCGGCATGTGGCTGTTCTGGATCCCGATGATTGTCATCGGCTTCCCGCCTGAGGCGGTGGTCGCCACCGTGCTGCTCAGCCTGGGTTTTCAGTTTTTCGTCCACACTCAGGTGGTGGGCAAACTCGGCTGGCTTGAGTGGGTCTTCAACACCCCCTCCCACCACAGGGTGCATCACGCCAGCAACGCCAAGTACATAGACCGCAACTTCGCCGGGATGCTGATCATCTGGGATAGGCTGTTCGGCACCTTTGTCGAGGAGGATCCTGCCGAGCCATGCCGCTTCGGCATCACCAAGCCGATCCACAGCTTTAACCCCCTCACCCTCACCTTCCACGAGTGGCGCGACATGCTGCGCGACGCCCGTGGCCTACCCTGGCGACAAAAACTCGCGGTGCTGTTTGGCAAACCGGCCGGACCTGCCAGCCGCTGAGCCTTCGTCCCGGATAGCAAGTCCCTGATAACAAGAGAGCGCCACGGTGGCGCTCTCTTTTATGGTCAGTCACATCTTCGATATCAGAGATGGGCGAACGACCAGACGGCGGGGATCAGGCTCAGCAAGGTCACTCCGGCCAATAGCCGCTCGCGGCCACTCAGGCAAAGATCTGTGCCCAGCTGACGGCGGCTGTAGAGAAACAGCAGCAGACCCGGCCCGTAGAGCAACAACGACAGCAGCAGATACTCCACCCCGGCGGCATAGAGCAGCCAGAAGCCGTAACCGCTCGCCACCAGCGCCACCGCCCGCATCAGACCGCGGCCCTGCCCGCTCTCCCCCTTTCTGCTGAACGAGAGCTTGAGCAGAAACAGGCCGATCAGCAGGTAGGGCACCAAAATCATCGAGGTAGAGATAAGCAGCAGGCTGGTGTAGCCCTTGCCGAGCAGCCACACCAGCAGCAGGCAAGTCTGCACCGTCAGGCTGGTGAGCCAGAGCGAGGCGATAGGCGTCCCATTGCGGTTCTGGCGCCGGAAGATGGCGGGAAACGCACCGTGGCGGGCTGCGCTGAACGGCACCTCGGCCGAGAAGAGGGTCCAGCTCACGTAGGAGGCAAGCACCGAGACGATAAGGCCGACGCTGATGAGCAGCTTGCCCCAGGAGCCGGTCATCTGGGCCATCAGCCCTGCCATGGAGGGGTTGGGCAGCGCTGCGAGCTCGGGCCGACTCAATATTCCGAGCGCCAGCACCGAGATAAGCACATAGAGCAGCAGCGCCAATAGCACCCCAAGCACGGTGGCCGTGCCCACATCCCGCCGGTTTCTGGCGCGGGCCGACAACACCGCCGCCCCCTCGATGCCGGTAAAGACCCAGAGAGTGATCAGCATGGTGTTGCGTACCTGCTCGGAGACCGGCACAGCCAGGGTGCTGCCCTGCTGATCCGCCGCGAAGGTAACAGGGTCGAACCAGTAGCAAGCAAACAGAATAAACAGCAGCAGTGGCAGGCTCTTGGCCAGGGTCGCCACCAGATTGAACAGCGCCGCCTGCTGCACACCACGGGCCACCAGCAGATGCACCGCCCAGAGGATGCAGGACTCGCCGACAAACGCCGCCAGAGTGTTGCCGTCACCAAACCAGATCTGCTCCGGGGTATCGACAAAGCTGCCCAGCGCCGCAAAGGCGATCACCAGATAACCCACCACGCCGATGGTGGCGCAGAGCCAGTAGCCCCAGGCGGAGAAAAAGCCCACCAGATCGCCAAAACCGGCGCGGGCGTAGCTGTAGATGCCGCCGTCGAGATCCGGCCTTAACCGCGACAGATAGAGAAAACTCATGGCGAGCGCAAGGATGCCCACCCCCGTCACACCCCAGCCGATCAGTACAGCGCGCGCTCCCGCCACCTCGGCCATGTTCTGGGGCAGGCTAAAAATTCCCGCCCCCACCATGGAGCTGAACACCAGCGCGGTGAGTGACCAGAGCCCAATCTTGCTCTCTTTCATGGAAGCTCCTTAGCGCAACCGGCGGCTCAGCGCCTGAATATGCTCGGGGCCGATACCGCAGCAACCGCCGATCAAGTTCGCCCCGGCTGCGCGCCAGCGCTCAGCCCAGCCAAGGTAATCCAGCGGCCCCAGATCGGCACGGATCTCGTCCAGTCCGTCGTTGGCGGTGGCCTCTTTGGGCTGCGGCGGGAAGGCGTTGGCATAGGCACCGAGCCGGATGTCGATGCGACCCAGCGCCTGCAATCGGGCGCGAGCAACCTCGAGGGCCCCCTCGATCACCTCGGGCTGACAGCAGTTGAACAGGATGGCATCGACTCCAGCCGCCACCAGCGAGGTCACCGCATCGGCCACCCGTTCGCCGGAACGTAGTCGCGGCTCGTTGCTCGGCGCCTCATCTTCCAGCGTGAAGGAGACCCAGAACGGCTTGCCATCGTCAGGCAACAGCGCTTTCAGGGCCAGTGGCTCGGCAATCAGGCTCATGGTCTCGGCCAGCCAGATATCCACATGAGGGGATAGCGCCCGGATAAGCGGCGTGGCCAGCTCGTTCACCCGGTCCGCCTTGAACAGGTCGGCACGATAGGAGCCAAAGAGCGGCGGCAGAGAGCCCGCCACCTGCACGGCACCCTTCTGCTCGTCAGCCACTTCGCGGGCCAGTTGACCAGCAAGCGCTGCCAGCCCCTCCCCTTCGGCAAAGAAACGCTCATCGCCGATATGAAACGGCACCAGCGCATAGCTGTTGGTGGTTATGACCCTGGCCCCGCTCGCCACATAGGCCTGATGCACATCACGCACCGTCTCTGGCGCCTCCATCAAGGCCAGCGCCGACCACTCTGGTTGACGAAACGGTGCCCCCCGCCGTGCCAACTCGCGCCCCATGCCCCCATCCAGCACCCACAATTCCCTGGTTTCCATCTGTCGTGTCTCTTTGTTATGTGCGTTGTTTATTTGCGTATTTATCTGTTTGTTTTGTTGATCTGCGGTTTCGCATCGAATCGCTGCAGATCGTCCTGCTTCATCCTGGGAAGCCCTTTTATTATGCAGCCATAAAAACATATAGATGTTTAGATGGCCAAAACAAGATAAAACAAAGTGCCACGGGCGGCAATCAGTATCAGCAGAAATCAGCGTGCAAACGGCGAGGCAAACGCAGAAATGCAAGAGGCCACCCGAAGGTGGCCTCATCACAATCTTGATCCGCTGGCGACTTAACGCCCGGCCAGCACTCGCTTAATCTGTTTGACCCAGTCGGAGACCCGACCCTGCTGCGGCAAACCGCGCCAGATCTGCTCCCACTGGGCAGGGCTGAGCGGACGACCGAGGCGACGCTGTACGCCTGCATAGAGGTAGTCATGGGCCGTGGTGGCCGCATGCTCGGAGGTGAGGAATTTGGAGACCGGATCGGTCAACCGCACATCCCGCATGCCGAGCAGCGGATAGTCGTTGTGCACCGCCGCCAGCATGGTCTCGCGCATAGCCGACTCGATGTAGCCACGGGCAAACAGGGCGGTCACCGACTCCAGCGACCCCTGATCCGGGCCATGGTACTGCTCATCAAAGACCGGGCTCGGCTCGGCCATGCCGCTTTGCACCACCGCATCGGGATCCGGCTGCGGCACGACCACCGCGGGCTTGGGGGCAACCGGCTTGGCTGCCACTGTGGCTTTGCGCGGCGCGCTCTGGCTACAGGCACCCAGTGCCAGGGCGAGCGCGACACAGGCCAGCGCACGGGAATGAGACTGCATCTTCATGACTTTTATGTCGCTCCTTTTACGATTCCTGAGCTGGCTTCTCGGCCACCACCGGCTCGACCCGGGTAACCAGCAGCTGATCGATCTTGTAACTGTCGATATCCACCACTTCGAACTTGTAACCGGCGTATTTGACCGAGTCAGTGCGCTTGGGGATCTTGCGCAGCATATACATGATGAAACCGGCGATGGTCTCGTAGTTCTGATCGTCCGGAAACTCTTCTATATCGAAGGCGCGCATCACGTCGGAGATGGGGGTGACCCCGTCCACCAGCCAGGAGTTCTCGTCGCGCTGGACGATCTGCTCTTCCACCACGTGGGTCGCCCACTCGCCCATGACGGTGCTCATCAGGTCGTTCATGGTGACGATCCCCACCACCAGCGCGTACTCGTTCATCACCACGGCAAAGTCGCCACGATGATTTTTGAAGTACTCCATCGCCTCATAGAGGTTCAGGGTATCGGGAATGATGATGACGTTTTGTACCAGCGAGCCGCTGTTGAGATCGATGCTCTGGCCGCTGATGACGCGGATCAGCAGCTCCTTGGCATCGACAAAGCCCTTGATGCTGTCGAGGTTGTGGTCACAGACCAGAAACTTGTTGTGGGGGTGTTCGGCGATCTTCGCCTTGATGTCCTCTTCATCCTCTTGCAGGGTGAAGTAGATGAGGCTCTCTCGAGCCGTCATGGCGGAGGTGACGCAGAGTGACTGCAGTTCGAACACGTTCTCGATGAGTTGATGCTCCTCGCGCTGGATAACTCCAGCCTCGGCACCGGCATCCATTACCGCATAGATATCATCGGAGGTGATCTCGTCGTTGCGCTCTGTAGAAATGCGCATCAGGCGAAACAGGGTATTGGCCAGACCATTGAAAATCCATACCAGCGGCATCAGCAGGGTGACGAAGAAGAGCATGGGGCGCACCACCACCACGGCAATCTGCTCGGGCATGATCATGGCCAGACGCTTGGGCATCAGATCGGCGATCAGGATAAACATACCGGTGACGAACACGAAGGACGCACCAGAGCTGATCTCGCCAAGCCAGGGTCCCTGGTAGAACTGGGAGACAATCCCCTTGATGGCGGGGTTGAGGGCAGACTCACCCAGGATACCGCCCAGAATGGCGACGGTATTGAGGCCAATCTGCACCACGGTGAAAAAGTTGCCCGGCTGGGCCTGCAGGGCCAGCACCTTTTCGGCCTGGCGATTACCTTCATCCGCCATCACCTGCAATTTGATTTTGCGAGACGCGGCGAGAGAGATCTCGGAGAGGGAGAAGAACACACTGCCGCCAACCAGCAGCATTAAAAAGAACAAACTATCGGCAAAACTCATGATTAACCTATTGCTACACCCGCCTTAGCACAAGACGGCAAACTGGGCCCGGGAGACCGGACCGTGAGCCCATCCGGGACTCACACAGGGGGAGTATTCTATCAGAAAACAGCCAGTTGGGGGCTTTATCTTACTCCGACCAGTTATGCAACAAAAAAGGCGCTTCACGCGCCTTTTTATTCACTTCCGGTTAGCCCTTGCCCAGCAAGGTGCCCAGATCGTCCGCCTTGGTGTGGCGTACATCCTTGCCTTTCACGTAGTAGACGATGTACTCGCAGATGTGCTGGCAGCGATCGCCGACCCGCTCGATGGCACGTGCCGCCCACAGGACGTTGAGCACCTGGGGGATGGTGCGGGGATCTTCCATCATATAGGTCATCAGCTCGCGGATGATGGACTCGTACTCGCGGTCTACCTTGTCATCTTCCTTGTAGACCGCCAGCGCCGCATCCAGATCCATGCGGGCGAAAGCGTCGAGCACATCGTGCAGCATCTTGATGGTACGACGGCCCATGTTCTCCAGCGACACCAGCGGCGGCTGCGGCTTGTTGGCGTTGTCGGTCAGCATGCGGGCGATCTTGTCGGCCACGTCGCCAATGCGCTCCAGATCGGTGATGGTCTTGATGATGGCCATCACCAGTCGCAGGTCGGAGGCGGTCGGCTGACGCTTGGCGATGATGCGGGTGCACTCCTCGTCGATCGCCACTTCCATCGCGTTGACCTTGTGGTCGTTGGCCACGATCTTGCGCGCCGCATCGAGATCCTGATCGTGGATCGCCGCAATGGCGTCGGTGAGCTGCTGCTCTACCAGACCGCCCATCACCAGCACCTGATTGCGCACGCTCTCTAGCTCGGCATTGAATTGACCGGAGATGTGTTTATTGAGGTTCATATTGTCCATACAAATAATCCTTGATGCTCCGAGTATGCCTTAGCCGTTGAACTGACCGGTAATCTGTTTATTGATGCTCATCATGTTCATATCCATAACCCTTGTTCAACCACGCCTTAGCCATAGCGACCTGTGATGTAATCCTCGGTCTTCTTCTTGGCCGGTGTAGTGAAGATGGTGTTGGTATCCGAGTACTCGATAAGCTCGCCCATGTACATGAAGGCGGTCTGATCCGACACCCGCGCGGCCTGTTGCATGTTGTGGGTCACAATCACCACGGTGAACTGGCTCTTGAGCTCGTTGATCAACTCCTCGATGGTGAGGGTGGAGATGGGGTCGAGCGCCGAGGTCGGTTCATCGAGCAGCAACACTTCCGGCTCGATGGCGATGGCGCGGGCGATCACCAGACGCTGCTGCTGACCCCCGGAGAGACCGAAGGCGTTGTCGTGCAGACGATCCTTCACCTCGTCCCACAGGGCCGCACCGCGCAGGGAGCGCTCGGCGGCCTCATCCAGAGTGCGGCGATCGTTGATCCCCTGCAGGCGCAGACCATAGACCACGTTCTCGTAAATAGACTTGGGGAACGGGTTCGGGCGCTGGAACACCATGCCCACCTGACGGCGCAGGGCGGAGACATCCACGCTCTTGTCATAGATGTTGTGGCCGTGCAGCAGGATCTCCCCGTCGATGCGGCAGATCTCCACCAGATCGTTCATCCGGTTGATGCAGCGCAGCAGGGTCGATTTGCCACAGCCTGACGGGCCGATAAAGGCGGTCACCTGCCCTTTGGGGATCTTCATGTTGACGTTGAACAACGCCTGCTTGCTGCCGTAGTACAGGTTGAGATCCTTCACCTCCAGCGCGGTCTGCTCCGGGCTCAGGTTAAGCAGGTCCAGCGCGGTGTGCTGGGTAGACGTGGTCGTTACGTTGATCATCTGTTACCTCAAAATCTGTCGGTGGCGGCGGGCAATCTCATCGCCCGCGGCCGGAACGCTTGGCTGGCAGGGAACCCTGTCCCCTGCCCGTCTCTGTGGTGGCTGGCCTATCAATGTTCCAGCGAGCGGAATTTCTCGCGCAAGTGGTTACGAATACCGATAGCGGTCAGGTTCAGACCCACGATCACCGTCACCAGCAGGAAGGAGGTGGCATAGACCAGCGGGCGGGCCGCCTCGACGTTGGGGCTCTGGAAGCCGACGTCATAGATGTGGAAGCCCAGGTGCATGAACTTGCGCTCCACATGCAGATACGGGAAGTTGCCATCCATCGGCAGGGTCGGTGCCAGTTTCACCACCCCCACCAGCATCAGTGGCGCCACTTCACCGGCTGCACGGGCAATCGCCAGAATAAGGCCGGTCATGATGGCCGGGCTCGCCATCGGCAGCACGATGCGCCACAGGGTCTCGGCCTGGGTGGCGCCCAGTGCCAACGAGCCCTGACGGATGGTGCTCGGGATCCGCGCCAGCCCCTCTTCGGTGGAGACGATCACCACCGGCAGGGTCAGGATGGCCAGGGTCAGCGCCGACCAGATCACGCCAGGTGAACCAAAGGTCGGGCTCGGCAGCGCTTCCGGGTAGAACAGCTGATCCAGCGAGCCACCGAGCGTGTAGACGAAGAAGCCCAGACCAAACACGCCGTAGACGATGGAGGGCACGCCCGCCAGATTGATCACCGCGATGCGGATGATCTTGGTCAGGCTGTTCTTGCCTGCGTACTCGTGCAGGTAGACCGCCGCCACCACGCCGAGCGGGGTCACGATGATCGCCATCAGGAACACCATGAAGACGGTGCCGAAGATGGCCGGGAAGACGCCGCCCTCGGTGTTCGCCTCACGGGGATCGTCGGATACAAACTTGCCGATCTGGTGGAACCAGTGACCCACCTTGGCCAGCAGGCTCATGTCGTTGGGCCATACCACATCCAGTACCCTGGACATGGGCATGGTCACCAGCTCGCCACGCATATCCTTGACGGTGATGCTGTCCCGGTCAGCCTGACTGCGCAGTGAGAAGAGCTCTTTTTCCAGCACCTGATAACGATCGTTAAGGGCCTGACGTTCACGCTCCAGCTGAGCTTTCAGCTGATCGGTCAGCTTCTCTTCCAGCTCGGCCTTGCGCTCTTTCAGGCGCAGCCGCTCCAGCTGATAGTTGATGCTGCCGATGTCCCCTTTTTGCAGATCGTTGGCCTGTTCGGAGAGGGCATTGGCTCTCGCCAGCACCCGCTGCAGGGCAGGATGCAGATCCGAAGTCAGCTCGCGGCCATCCTCTTTTACCCCGACGATATAACCGTAGAAGTTACCGTTGGTGGCACGCTCAACCATGGCCAGCTCGGCTGGCTGGCTCTGGGACTTGATGTCCGTCTCCAGTACCCAGCGAAAATCGAGGTCGACGAACTCACGGTTGCCGGTCTTGACCAGATAGCGGGTCAGCAGCTCGCGCTCTTCCCCCTCCAGCGGCAGACCTGCGGCGCGCAGTCGCTCCACCGGCACCAGCTCGCGATCGTTGATCTCGCCGATCAGCACGCTCTTGTTGCCGCTGGCGTCCTCCAGCTGCCACTCATAGATGGGGTGCGGCCAGAAGTAGACCAGACCACGCCATCCGATCAGCAGCAGCAGACCCAGTACCGCCACCAGACTCAGGCTGACGGCTCCGCCGGTCATCCAGATCCAGGGGGCCCCTGATTTAAACCACTTACCCATTGTCGATTCCTTGTCCATTACAGAGCCGCCCCTCACATCGAGCTGTATTTTTCACGCAACCGCTGACGGACAAACTCGGCCAGGGTGTTGAACATAAAGGTGAACACAAACAGGACGAAGGCCGCGAGGAACAATACCCGATAGTGGGAGCTGCCCACTTCCGACTCCGGCATCTCCACCGCAATGTTGGCGGCCAGAGTACGCAGCCCCTGGAACATGGAGAAGTCCATGATGGGGGTGTTGCCGGTAGCCATCAGTACGATCATGGTTTCGCCCACGGCACGGCCAAGGCCCATCATCACCGCCGAGAAGATGCCCGGGCTGGCAGTGAGGATCACCACCCGGCTCAGGGTCTGCCACGGGGTAGCCCCCAACGCCAGCGAGCCCTGGGTCAGGTGCTTGGGCACCGAGAAGACCGCATCTTCGGCGATGGAGAAGATGGTGGGGATGACCGCAAAGCCCATGGCGATACCGACCACCAGCGAATTGCGCTGGTCAAACTTGATACCCATTTCGTGGGTCAGCCAGATGCGCGAATCACCGTGCATAAAGGCATTCTCGATGAGCGGGCTCAGGGCGAAGGCCCCCCAGCCAATCAGCAGCAGCACTGGAATAAGCAGGATGGCGTGCCATCCCTCCGGCAGCCAGGACTTGCCTCGCTCCGGCAGATAGTTCCAGATAAGCGCAGTCAGCAGCATCCCCATCGGCAGCAGCACCAGCAGCAGGATCACCCCGGGCAGCGCCCCCTCTATGATGGGTGCCAGCCACAGACCCGCCAGGAAACCCAGGATAACGGTCGGCAGCGCCGCCATGATCTCGACCGTCGGCTTGACGTATTTGCGCAGCCCCGCCGACATGAAGTAGGCGGTATAGATGGCACCGGCCACGCCGAGCGGCACCGCAAACACCATGGCGTAGAAAGATGCCTTCAGAGTACCGAATACCAGTGGCACCAGGCTCAGCTTGGCTTCAAAGTCGTTGCTGGCGGAGGTGGATTGCCACACATACTGGGGCTCCGGATACCCTTCATACCATACCTTTTGCCACAGGGCCGACCAGGTCACCTCGGGGTGATCGTTCTCCACCGAGAAAAGCTTGAAGGTCTCCCCTTGCTGCATCAGCAACAGGTTGTGACGGGGGGAGATGGCCAGGGCAGAGAGTTCACCCCCTTCCACCGTCTCGGTCAGCAGCTTGGTCTCGCCAGTGGCGTGGAAGAAGCTGATGATGCCGTCCTTGTCGGCACTGATGAAGGCTTTGCGATAGTGCTCGGGGGTCAGAAGATCCACCGCGCCATCGCCCTTGAAGTCACGGATCTGGGTGAACTGGCGTTTGCCATCTTTTGCCACTTCAAACCACTGGGAGATGATGCCGTTGTCGTTGCCCACCAGCAGGGAGGAGGCACCGGAGAGCAGCTCGACCCGGGTCACGTTGGCATCTGGCGCATTGATCTCCAGCACATTGCGCACGGATATATTGCTCAGGTCATGAATGTCATAGACAGAGAGACGATTGCCTTCCCGCACAAAGAGGATCCGCAGATTGGGGGTCAAAAGCATCTGATCCACATGGCGCGGCAGGGACGGAATGGTGTAGTTCTCACTGCTCCACTCAATCTCGCCGGAGAGGAAGTTCTCCTCACCGCTCATCACCATCAGTACGCCACGACCATCTTCGGTCACGGCGGCGGTCGCCATCTTGTCCTTGGTGGCCTCAAATACCATGGCACGCAGCGCTTTGCCCTGCGGATCGACCACTACCGGCTCCTCGCCAAAGGGATATTGCAGACTGGGTTCGATCACCCGCACATCGTTGGGATAGGAGACCTTGAACGCAGGCTGGACGACCTGCGCCTTGCCATCGGCGAAACCGTAGGCGATCAGCTTCTGACCAGGGGACGGTGGCGCCACCGCAGTGACATCACCGGTGACCTCAGCATGACCAAGGGATTGCCCGACCTTGATCTTGTCATCTCCCTGCACCGCGAAGAAGTTGACCAGTCCTTTATCGCTGAAGCGATAGCCGATCTCGTTCTGCTCTTCCACGCCGAGCCAGGCGGTCTTCCCTGCGGCAGGCAGGGTAAATGAGGCAGTTGGCTCCATGGAGGCGCCATTGAAGATGGGTTTCACCACATAGAGCAGATAAAAGAAGATAAGCAGCAGCGCCACCAGTACCAGGGCTCCGCCTGTGGTGACGCCATATTTGGCCAATTTATCCTTGATCCGGCGTTTTCTACTGCCCGCCATGACCAGGTTTAACGATTCCGATGACATGCAAGACCTCAATGTAAGCTAGGCTTGGCGGCATTATATGGCGGTTGCATGACAGTTTTGTTACATCGAGAGCGCTTTAACCGAGGTTGCTAGTGGAAAAATGGGCGGGGGTCCTTTCGAGGGAAAGTGAACACAATATATTGTTTATAAAGAGATATTTGTGAGAATAATCAGCAAGGGCAGCCTGTGCTGCCCCCAAATCATTCAGGAAAGGGCATCGTTTGATTGTTGCAGCGCCAGTTTGACCGCCTTTTTCTCGGCGCGGCGACGCTTGAAGAAGGCCGACAACTGGGTCGAGCAGGCATCGGCCAGCACACCGCCGGTCAGCTCGACACTGTGGTTGTGGCGCGGGTCCTGCAAGATCTCGAACACCGACCCCGCAGCACCGGTCTTGAGATCACGTGCGCCGTAAACCACCCGCTTGACCCGGCTATGGATCAGCGCACCGGCACACATGCAGCAGGGTTCCAGCGTCACATAAAGTGTGGTGTCGAGCAGGCGGTAGTTCGCAAGCTGCTGGCCCGCTGCCCGAATTGCCATCACCTCGGCATGGGCACAGGCATCGTGTTCGCTGATGGAGCGGTTCCACCCCTCGCCCACCACCTGACCATCCAGCACCAGAACGGCACCGACCGGGATCTCGCCAATCCCTTCGGCCCGGGCGGCCAATGCCATAGCATGGCGCATCCACTGTTCATCCTGCGCGGTCTGACTCGGAGCCTGACCCAGTGTTTCTGGGACCTCTGATGGTTTCACGCCCATCCCCTCTTTATATTGTTCAATTGTGCTTTTTACATTCCAGCTATCCATACCTGTCAGATGATTCCATAGATAGCAGGCATGATAGCTAGCGGTGACAGGGCAGCGATTATGCCAAATCTGCACGTCAGACCCAAGCCGCATCCCGACTGAGCAATAAAGAAGCAATCGGCATCTCTATGATAAAAAAGGAGTTGCACCCGTTTGGCCATGCTATTAGACTTCCTCCCCGTCAGCCGAGTCTGACTCCGTCGGTGTGTAGCGCAGCCAGGTAGCGCATCTGCATGGGGTGTAGAGGGTCGGAGGTTCGAATCCTCTCACACCGACCATTTTCCCCGAGAATAGCCCAGTCAAACGACTGGGCTATTTTTTTGCTTCCGATTTATCCTTCTGACGATGCCAGCCCACCAAGAACAAAAAACACCCAGAACCACTTGAATCTTTTTGCCGAACTCATTAAGATGCGCAACTTTCCGCCGGTAGACAACACAGGGAGGTGGAAACACGAGTGAAGGGATCACTGTCCGGCTTGCGTGCAACACAGGACCAGGCATGAACCAGAACACCAATTTCGCACCCGCTATTGCGCTTTATTCCGTTCCTCACGATACCCCTTGCCATACCGAAAACGAAGATGAACAGGTCATCCAGCTGGATGTAATCGATCTTGCCGAACCGGATGATGACTATTGAGCCCGGCCAGATGGCCGCTCAATCACCGGCGCATCGCCTGTTCAACGCACTCCGTTTCATACCCTTGGCGAGAAATCTGCAAAAAACGACAAACTGCTAATTTTATCAAGGATGGCAGTATTATTGACTGATGTATCTCCCCCTTCCCTCCCCGGCATTCCCCCCGACAACTGATACAAACCTACGTTATTGCGCTTCACTTTCCATCGTTGCAACCGCTGGTGCCAACAGAGCCCGCATCACCATACCAAGTTTAAAACGCACGTTCACCAATCAGGTATAGCAATAGCAAAATGTTCATTGCCATATTCAAACGCACTTTATACGGCTGTTTTGGCAAAGCCTGGAGTTAGGTCGGGATTTGTTTTTGCATTTGTAATTTTATTACGTAATAAGCTACAAAACGAGGGGCAGGGTAACGGCCCAAATTAGCCGTTGTCCGATGGGAAAAAGCAGGAGCATAACCATCTGCGTAGAGCTTTTATACCAATCCAATAAAGCAATAAAAAACATCAACTTAACCATATCGAAAAAACGGGCGTTTAAAAAAAACTGTTGACGTACTCAACAATATTTCGCACCTTATCAATCGTGTTACCCCGTTGTTGCGGGAACGTTTCAGGAACAGGGATTCGACTTTAGTCGTAGTTAATAAGTTCAAAATGTAATTCTCAAAGGAGTGAACCTTATGTCGGCACCGGCTCAGACCCACTGCAGCGCCCGCCTTCGCATCCAGGGCGAGATGCTACCCGAATACGCGCAAATTCTGACGCCGGACGCGGTGGCTCTGGTCTCCGAACTGGTGGAACGTTTTGCTCCCCAAAGAGGGGAATTGCTGAAACAACGTGTGGCACGCCAGGCCCGTATCGATGGCGGCGAGCTGCCGGACTTCCTGCCGGAAACCGCCCACATCCGTGAAGGTGACTGGACCATTCGCGGTATTCCCACCGACCTGCAAGACCGCCGTGTGGAGATCACCGGCCCGGTCGAGCGCAAGATGGTGATCAACGCCCTCAACGCCAACGTCAAGGTGTTCATGGCGGATTTCGAGGATTCACTGGCTCCCGCCTGGAATAAGGTGATCGAGGGCCAAATCAACCTGCGAGATGCGGTCAACGGCACCATCTCTTACACCAGTCCGGAAGGAAAGGCCTACACCCTGACCCACAATCCGGCGGTGCTCATCTGCCGGGTGCGCGGTCTGCACCTGCCGGAAAAACATGTCACCTTCGATGGCGAGCCGATCCCCGGTGGCCTGTTCGATTTTGCTCTCTACTTCCTGCACAACTATCAGGCGCTGCTGGCCAAAGGCTCGGGCCCCTACTTCTACGTGCCCAAGTTGCAGAGCCATCTGGAAGGGCGCTGGTGGAGCGAAGTGTTCGCCTGGACCGAGGACAAGTTCGGTCTGCCCCGTGGCACCATCAAGGCCACCGTGCTGATTGAAACCCTGCCAGCCGTATTCGAGATGGATGAGCTGCTCTATCAGATGAAGGATCACATCGTTGCGCTGAACTGCGGCCGCTGGGACTACATCTTCAGCTATATCAAAACCTTGAAGAACCATCCGGATCGGGTACTGCCTGATCGTCAGGTGGTGACCATGGACAAGCCGTTCCTCTCCGCCTACTCGCGGCTGCTGATCAAGACCTGTCACAAGCGGTGTGCGCTGGCGATGGGTGGCATGGCCGCCTTTATTCCGGCCAAGGACGCTGCCGCCAACGAGCAGGTCTTCGCCAAGGTCAAGGCCGACAAGGAGCGCGAAGCCAACAACGGCCACGACGGTACCTGGGTCGCCCACCCTGGCCTCGCTGATACCGCCATGGCGGTGTTCAACGCCACCATTAAGGCTGGCGCCAAGAACCAGATCGGCGTGCTGCGCGAGCAGGATGCCCCCATCACTGCCGCCGACCTGCTGGCACCCTGTGAGGGCGAGCGCACCGAAGCTGGCATGCGTACAAATATCCGGGTTGCCCTGCAATATCTGGAGGCCTGGATCAACGGCAACGGCTGCGTGCCCATCTACGGTCTGATGGAAGATGCCGCCACCGCCGAGATCTCCCGCACCTCCATCTGGCAGTGGATCCGCCACGGCAAGAGCCTGTCGAACGGCAAGGTGGTGACCAAGGAGCTGTTCCGCCAGATGCTGGCCGAGGAGCTGGAGGTGGTCAAAGCCGAGGTGGGCGCCGCGCGCTGGCAGGCAGGACGCTTTGCCGAGGCAAGCGAACTGATGGAAGAGATCACCTGCGCCGATACCCTGATCGATTTTCTGACGCTGCCCGGTTACGAGCGGCTCTGAATCACGGGCCCCGGGCGGGGCTCGCCAATAACAAGTCAATGGAAACGTGAAATCAATGAAAGAGGGAACTGATATGGCACTGACCCGTGAGCAACAGATCCAGGCTATCGAGAAAGACTGGGCGGAAAACCCCCGCTGGAAAGGGATCAAGCGCGGCTACAGCGCCGAAGATGTGGTGAACCTGCGCGGCAGCTTGCAGCCGGTGCACACCCTGGCTCAGCGCGGTGCCGACAAGCTGTGGGGCCTGATCCACGGCGACGCCAAGAAAGGCTACGTCAACTGCCTCGGCGCCCTGACCGGCGGTCAGGCGGTGCAGCAGGCCAAGGCGGGGATCGAGGCGATCTACCTCTCCGGCTGGCAGGTGGCGGCGGACAACAACTTGTCCTCCACCATGTATCCGGATCAGTCCCTCTACCCGGCTAACTCGGTGCCATCCGTGGTGGAGCGCATCAACAACTCCTTCGCCCGTGCCGACCAGATCCAGTGGGCCAACAAGGTTGGGCCGCAGGATGAGGGCTTTATCGACTACTTCTTGCCGATCGTGGCGGATGCGGAAGCCGGTTTCGGTGGCGTGCTGAACGCCTTCGAACTGATGAAGGGAATGATTGAAGCGGGCGCCGCTGGCGTGCACTTCGAAGATCAGCTCGCGTCCGTCAAGAAGTGCGGTCATATGGGCGGCAAGGTGCTGGTACCGACTCAGGAAGCGGTGCAGAAGCTGGTTGCCGCCCGTCTGGCAGCCGATGTATGTGGCACCACCACCCTGGTGATCGCCCGTACCGACGCCAACGCCGCTGACCTGTTGACCACCGACGCCGACCCGTACGATGCAGACTTCCTGACTGGTGAGCGCACTGCTGAAGGATTCTACAAGGTGCGTGCCGGTATCGATCAGGCCATCGCTCGCGGTCTGGCTTACGCCCCCTACGCCGACATGGTGTGGTGTGAAACCGCCAAGCCGGATCTGGACGAAGCGCGTAAATTTGCCGAAGCAATCAAGGCCAAGTTCCCGGATCGCATCCTGGCCTACAACTGCTCCCCGAGCTTCAACTGGAAGAAAAATCTGGACGATGCCACCATCGCCCGCTTCCAGCAGGAGCTCTCCGACATGGGCTACAAGTATCAGTTCATCACCCTCGCGGGTATCCACAACATGTGGTTCCACATGTACGAACTGGCCTACCAGTACGCCCGTGGCGAAGGGATGAAGCACTACGTCGAGATGGTGCAGGAGCCGGAATTTGCTGCCGCCAGCCGTGGCTACACCTTCGTGGCCCACCAGCAGGAGGTCGGTACCGGTTACTTCGACAAGGTGACTACCGTGATTCAGGGTGGCCAATCCTCGGTGACCGCACTGACCGGCTCTACCGAAGAAGATCAGTTCCACTGATAGACAGAGCCCCTTGAGATAGCAAAACCCCGGCCTGATGTCGGGGTTTCTTTTTATCTGCCATTCAAACGAAAGTCAGGCCACAACCGCACACCGCAGAGAGGATCAGAGCTCGAGGATCTCTTTGACAAAGGGAATGGTGAGCTTGCGCTTGGCGCGAAATGAGGCGTTGTCGAGCTGATTGAGAGTGGTGAGCAGGGTTCGCATATCGCGGGAGAGTCGGTTGAGCAGGAAGCGGCCCACATCGATGGGCAATTTGAAGCCCCGCAGCTCGGCACGCAGCTGCAGGGCACTGAGCTTGCCTTCATCATCCAGCTCTTCGAGATGGAAACTGACACCCCAGTCGAGGCGCGAAGCGAGATCCGGCAGTTGCAGTCCCAGTTTACGCGGTGCGCTGCAGCCGGTGACCACCAGCGTCCCCTCGCCCTTCTCCTGCCAGCGGTTGTAGAAATCGAACAGCGCCCGCTCCCACACGGCATTGCCGGCGATCGCCTCGAGGCTGTCGAGACAGACCAGCGGCAGGCTTTCGAGGGCATCGAGCATGCTGGGATCGAGCTGTTCAAACTGATCGAGGGAGAGATAGGCCGCCGCCGCATCGCGGGCATTGACCTCGGCACAGGTGGCATGGAGCAGATGAGAGCGTCCGGATCCCTTGGCTCCCCAGAAATAGAGGAAAGGCGATCCCTGACCGATGGCCGCATTCTTGAGGGCGGTGATCAGATGAGCATTGTTGCCGGGATAAAAACTGACGAAGGTTTCATCATCCGGTAGTTGTACGGCTAAAGACAGTTGGGCCGGTTGCTTCACTCGTTGGGCTTTGACTGTGACATTTGTGGCTAAGTGTATCATCGCAAAGGCAGATAGAGAACCGCCCGGACAAGCCGGGCGGTCTACAAAAGCCTTATAAAATCAGGGCTGCGACCATTGGTAACGCAAACCGCTGCCATTATCGTCAACCTTGCGCAAACGACTCTCAAGTTGCAGCGCCCGTACCAGCTCGGCCTGATCCCCTTGCAGGGTAAAGTTGAAGGTGACCTGGTCCCCCTCCAGCTTGCCGATCGCCACCTTGCTGACGTTGGCCATCCCCTGCAGCATCTTCTGCACGGCGATCATGCTGTCCACTTCGGAGAGGCCATCTACCACCAGGGTCTGGCTGGTTGCCGGACCCGAGATACGGGCACCGTAGTTTTTCACCAGCCAGGCCGCTAGGGTATCAGCAAACCCTTGCGCCACTTCGGCCTGAGTGCCGGTGCTATTGCCACGGGTCAGCTCGGCCACTTCACCGGCCGCCTTGGGGCCGTAGAGTCCCCAATCGATGCTCCACTTGTCACCTTCTGGTGTCAGCTTGCCCAGCACCACCATCTCGGCGCCATAGCGCTGGCTTGCCTGCAAAATCGGGTCGGCAAAGCGTCCCCAGACGTCGGTGGCACTGACCGCCATGTTGTCATCGAGATCCATCAGCGGAATGCTGATGGGCAGCCCCAACGTCTGGGCCTGCTCGCGCAAGGCTTGCGCCCAACCATCGCTGGATTGATCCGCCAGCAGGCGACGCTCCCCCTGATCCACCACCAGCCAGATCGCCATCTGGGGACGCGCCGGGCCAAGCAGGGCAAACTGGCTCTCGGAGACCAGGCTGTTAACCTTGTCACTCTTGAACTCGGCTTTCAGATACTTGACGGAGTCCTGATCCTGATAACCATAGCTTTTGACATAGTCGCCCGGGGCCGCCAGCGCCTTGACCACCACAGGTTGGGTGAGGATGTCGCGTTTGCCGGTGACCTTGATCAGCACCTGACCCAGTGCCTGCCCTTGAGCGGCCACCATGTCGCCACTGGTCGGGGCCTTGCCCTGATAGAGGTCGGTCACCTGAGCGGCCGAGGCCATGAATGACAAGCCGCAGCAGAGGGCGATCACAACACGTTTGAACATGAACAGAGTCTCGAAATGGGAGAGTGTGCTTATGGTAGCGGCAAGGCGCATCCTGCGGCAAGGCTGGCACAAGCGGCCACAAACAGCAGAGCCGGCGATGCGCCGGCTCCGATCACCCCTTCCACATGGGAAGCGGGTCAAGGCATAAACTTATTTGGTACCGAAGATCTTGTCGCCTGCATCGCCCAGACCCGGCACGATGTAGCCTTTCTCGTTCAGCCCCTGGTCGACAGAAGCGCAGTAGAGCTCTACGTCAGGGTGAGCCGCTTCCAGCGCCTTGATCCCTTCCGGCGCGGCAACCAGTACCAGCACCTTGATGGATTGGCAGCCTTTCTTCTTCAGCAGATCGATGGTGGCGATCATGGAGCCGCCGGTGGCCAGCATCGGATCGATGACCAGCGCCAGACGCTCTTCGATGTTGCTGACGATCTTCTCGAAATAGGGAACCGGTTGCAGGGTCTCTTCATCGCGGTAGATACCGACCACGCTGACGCGGGCGCTCGGCATGTGCTCCAGCACGCCATCCATCATGCCAAGGCCAGCACGCAGGATGGGTACGACGGTTACCTTCTTGCCTTTGATCTGGTCAACTTCTACTGGCCCATTCCAGCCATCGATGATAACCTTCTCGGTTTCGAAGTCAGAGGTCGCTTCATAGGTCAACAAACTGCCCACTTCTTTGGCCAGTTCACGGAAACGCTTGGTGCTGATATCGCCTTCACGCATCAGACCGATCTTGTGTTTGACCAGGGGGTGTTTGACTTCAACGACTTTCATTATTATCTCCTCTAACCTGCCGCAAAAAAATCGCGGAATCATACAACAAAAGCCACCGCTTGTAGAGCATTTCCGCGCAAAAACGCGCAAACGATTTCCTTTCTGGTTTTTCACCGCCACTGTTAGAATACGCCCCGAATTTTACCCTCCACTTCTTTACATGACGGGGAATACTCGTGACTGACAAAACCTCACTGAGCTACAAGGATGCTGGCGTAGATATCGATGCCGGCAATGCACTGGTTGAACGTATCAAGGGCGTGTCAAAGCGCACTCGTCGTCCTGAAGTCCTTGGTGGTCTTGGCGGCTTTGGGGCCTTGTGTCAAATCCCTGCGGGCTACAAGGAGCCGGTACTGGTCTCCGGTACCGATGGTGTGGGCACCAAGCTGCGGCTGGCCATCGACCTGAAGAAGCACGACACCGTGGGCATCGATCTGGTGGCCATGTGCGTCAATGACCTGATCGTACAGGGCGCCGAGCCGCTGTTCTTCCTCGACTACTATGCAACCGGCAAGCTGGACGTGGACACCGCAGCCGCGGTGGTCACCGGGATCGGTGCCGGTTGCGAGCAATCAGGCTGTGCCCTGGTGGGCGGCGAGACCGCCGAGATGCCGGGTATGTATGAAGGGGAAGACTACGACATCGCCGGTTTCTGCGTCGGTGTGGTGGAGAAGAGCGAAATCATCGACGGCAGCAAGGTCGGTGAAGGGGATGCCCTGATCGCGCTGGCTGCCAGCGGCCCTCACTCCAACGGCTTCTCCCTGATCCGTAAAATTCTGGAAGTCTCCAAAGCCGACGTGCATCAGCCGCTGGGTGACCGCACCCTCGCAGATGCCTTGCTGGAGCCGACCCGCATCTATGTGAAACCTGTGCTCAAGCTCATCAAGGAGTGCGAGATCCACGCCCTCTCCCACATCACCGGCGGTGGCTTCTGGGAGAATATCCCCCGCGTATTGCCTGCCAATACTCAAGCGGTGATCGACGAGCAGAGCTGGCAGTGGCCGGCGGTGTTCAGCTGGCTGCAGCAGGCTGGCAACGTCACCCGTCACGAGATGTATCGCACCTTCAACTGCGGTGTCGGCATGATCATCGCCCTGCCCGCCAACCAGCTGGAGAAGGCGCTGACCCTGCTCAAGGCAGAAGGCGAGAACGCATGGCACATCGGTCATATCGCCAAGGCAGCAGACGGTGAGGAGCAGGTCGTCATCAAATGATGCGGATCCTCGTCCTAATCTCTGGCAGCGGCAGCAACCTGCAGGCGATCCTCGACCACTGCGCCAGCGGCAAGATTGCCGGTGAAGTGGCCGGCGTTATCAGCAACAAGGCCGATGCCTATGGTCTGGTTCGCGCCAAAGAAGCTGGCGTGGCGACCTCCATTCTGGCCCAGCAGCAGTTTGCCAGCCGGGAGGAGTATGACGCCGCCCTGCTGGCGCTGATGGCAGACTATAAGCCGGATCTGGTGGTGCTGGCCGGGTTTATGCGGATATTGAGCGGCGATCTGGTGCGCCATTTCGCCGGCAGGATGATCAATATCCACCCCTCCCTGCTGCCCAAGTATCAGGGCTTGCACACCCACCAGCGCGCCATAGATGCCGGTGACAGTGAACACGGCGCCAGTGTCCACTTCGTGACCGAAGAGCTGGATGGTGGCCCGGTTATCCTGCAGGCCCGCGTGCCCATCTTTGAAGGGGACACGGCGGACGAGGTAGCGGCACGGGTACAGGCGCAGGAGCACAGCATCTACCCGCTGGTGGTGCGCTGGTTCTGCGAAGGCAGGCTGCAGATGGTGGACGGCGCTGTGCAACTGGATGGCGCCCTGCTGGGCCCCGCGGGTTACGCCTGCGAGTAAACAGACGTCTTGTCGAAATGTGAAAAAGGAGGCCGATGGCCTCCTTTTTATTTCCTGAATTTTCCCACCACAGGCACAGGCTTAACCTGTTCACGACCTGCAGCGAGAAACCGTCAACAAGGTTACAAGCTGCCCAGGAACCGGAGCGTATGGACATACCTGAGCACTTTTTGCTGTATACATAAGCGAGCAGCACATGAGCCTTGATCACGGTTTCGTAGCCAGATCGTGGACAGGTTTAGACCGGATTGTCGATATCAATAAAGGTGACATCCAGCCCGTGCACGGTCGCCAGCCACTCCCCCAGCGCCTTGACGCCGTAACGCTCGGTGGCGTGATGGCCCGCGGCGTAGAAGTGCATCCCCATCTCGCGAGCGGTGTGAATGGTCTGCTCGGAGGCTTCACCGGAGATAAAGGCATCGATGCCCTGCTCCGCCGCCAGATTGATGTAGCTCTGACCGCCACCGGTGCACCAGGCCACGGAACGGATAAGCTCGGGGCCGCTGTCGCCACAATAGAGTGGTTCGCGGCCAAGGCGTTCGGCAATCAGCTTGGCAAAGTCGGCGCCACTCATCGGCTCTTCCAGCTTGCCCACCATGGCGACACTCTTGCTGTTCCACGGCTCCAGACCGCGGCGTACCTTGATGTCGAGCAGCTTGGCTAGCTGGGCGTTGTTACCCACCTCGGGATGGACATCCAGCGGCAAATGGTAGGCAAACAGGTTGATATCGTGGGTCAGCAGGGTCTTGAGCCGACGCTGCTTCATGCCGGTGATCTGGGCCGGTTCACCGCTCCAGAAGTAACCGTGATGGACCAGGATGGCATCGGCTTCGGCAGCCACCGCCGCGTCGATAAGCGCCTGACTGGCGGTGACACCGGTCACTACCTTGCGAATACGTTCGCGCCCCTCCACTTGCAAGCCGTTGGGGCAGTAATCCTTGATAGAGTGCGGTTCGAGCAGATGGTTCAGTACGGTTTCGAGTTTTCGATGAGAGATCATAGGGGTCCCTTATTAAGGCTCGGTCCCCTGCTTTACCAATAAAAACAGGGCCCAGGCTCAAAGCGCCAAGGGCCCCATGATAATCGAGCCGGGCCGTCAAGACCATGACAGCCCCCACACAGTGCGGCTTCCCTACATGCCTCAGGCTGGCAGGTCGATCCCCGCCTCCCGCATCTGGGCCAGCTTGTAGCGCAGAGTGCGCGGGCTGATGCCGAGTCGGTCGGCCACCGCCTTGCGGCTGCCGTTACAATCTTGCAGGGTGTCGAGGATGATCTGGTGCTCCTGCTGCTTGAGCTCGCTGCCGAGGCGATCGCCGCCATAGCTGCGATCCACGCTGACAAACTCCATCTCCTGCTCGTCCAGCTCCTCCAGAATGAGGTGGTCACAATCAATGATCCCGTCGGGGCTGAGGATGAGGGCGCGCTGTACCACGTTATCCAGCTCCCGCACATTGCCGGGCCAGGGGTGGGCCAGCAACCGCTCCCGCGAGGCATCTGTCAACTGTGGTGTCGGCAGCCCCTGCTGACTGGCATGAAGTGCCAGCAGGTGCTCCGCCAGCGGCAGAATGTCGCCGGGCCGCTCACAGAGGGCAGACCAGCGCAGCGGAAAGACGTTGAGGCGATAGTAGAGATCTTCGCGGAATAGGCCATCCTGCACTGCTTTTTTCAAATCCCGGTTGCTGGTAGCGATGACCCGCACATCCAGCGGGATCATCTTGCGACTGCCGAGCCGCTCCACCTCTTTCTCCTGCAACACCCGCAGCAATTTGGCTTGCAGCCCCTGATCCATCTCGGTGATCTCGTCAAGCAGCAGGGTGCCCCCCTGCGCCTGCTCGAACTTGCCCGGGCACCCCTGTACCGCACCGGTGAAAGCCCCCTTCTCGTAGCCAAACAGGGTCGCCTCCAGCATGTTTTCCGGAATGGCGGCGCAGTTGATGGCGACGAAAGGCTGCTCGGCGCGGCTGGAGTTGTCGTGAATGTAACGGGCCAGCACCTCTTTACCCGTCCCGCTCGGGCCGGTCACCATCACGGTCGCTTCGCTTCTGGCCACCCGGGTCGCCAGCTGGAACAGCTCGGCAGTTTTGGGATCCCCGTAGACCACGGCACGTTTTTCCACCTTCTGAGCAGGCACATAGCGGCTGACCTGATTGAGCAGCACCTCCGGCGAAAAGGGCTTGGCCAGATAGTCGATGGCCCCTTCGCGCATGGCGCGCACCGCGCCGTCGATATTGGCGTAGGCGGTCATCAGCAACACAGGTATCTGCGGATATTGCTGGCGGATGGTAGCCAGCAGGGTGAGGCCGTCCATTCCCCCCATCTGGATATCGGAGATCACCATGTCAAACGGCTGACGGGAGAGGGCCAGCAGAGCACGCTCGCCGCTGTCCGCTTCGCGGCACTCATAACCGCCGAGCAAAAGGGTATCCACCAGCGCTTCGCGCAGGCCATTGTCATCTTCTACAACCAGGATCCGGGCCTGAGTCATGCTACACCTCCCACGACAGCCAACCTGGCCGCATTGATATGGCTCCCTCTCGGCAGGCACAGCTCCTTAACAAGGCTCATGCTGCACCTCCAAGTTGCACCTGCTGCTGATGCAGGGGGAACGACAGAGTAAAACAGGTGCCTTCACCGGGAACCGAGGCCACACCGACCTCCCCCTGATGGGCACGCACGACGGATTGCACCACCGCCAGCCCGAGGCCAGTGCCTTGGGAGCGGGTGGTAAAGAAGGGTTCGAATACCTGACCAAGCAGGTGAGAAGGGATCCCCTTGCCATTGTCGATGACACGCATCTCCACCCGGACACCACTGCGCACCGCGCTGACCAAGAGTGACGTGGCCCCCGCCTGCTGGGCATTGGCGATCAGGTTGTTGATGGCGCCCGCCAGTGCGCTGCTGTTGGCCAGCAGGCAGAGATCGGGCTCCGGCGCCTCTATGTGCAGTTCGCAGCCCTGTTGCTGACAGAAAGCCTCGGCACCAGCCTGCACTTCAGCCAGCAAGCCCTGTACCGAGATGGGGGTGACCACCTGATTGTCGCCATTGCGGGCAAACAGCAGGATGTCGTTGATCTGCTTCTCCAGATCCTGGAGGCGGGCCATCAGCTTTTGCTGAAACTGGCTGCGGGACTCCGGCTTGAGGGTACGGTTGGCCAGGTTGGCGGCATAGAGCATGGCGGCGGAGAGCGGAGTGCGGATCTGGTGGGCGAGCGAAGCCGCCATATTGCCCAGCGCCGACAGCCGCTTCATGTGGTTGATGCGATCCTGAAGCTTGCGGGTTTCAGTGAGGTCATTGATAAAGACCAGCTGGCCGCTCTGATCCGGCAGCGGCTGGGTAGAAAGCTGGACCCGTCGTCCATCGCGCAGGGAGATCTCGTGGCCATCATCCTCACGTGGTTCAAAACAGCGGGCAATGATGCGGCGCCAGAGCTCTCCTTCCAACGGCTCCCCCAGCAGGGAGATGGCTGCCGGATTCGCGCGGGTGACCACCCCAGCCCCGTCAAGCAGCAACACCCCGGTGGGGAGCGCCTTGAAGATGGCATAGAGCTGGCTCACTTCGTGGGACTGGAGTGGCATGTCCTGCTGCTGGATCGTCATAAACCTGACCTCAAACTGGCTATTGGGTCAGGTCATTCAATTTCCATGCCACTAAAATATGTTAATTAAAACAATAGATTGCATGTTAACGTCAAGGCTTTGACCCTTAAACGTCCTTGCTCATCCCGTACTTTTTCATCTTCTCTACCAGGGTGGTACGGCGCATGCCGAGCAGATCGGCGGCGCGGGCCACCACCCCGTCCTGCGACTCCAGCGCCTGGCGGATCAGCTCCACTTCAAGGTCGGCCAGCATCTCCTTGAGATTGACCCCCTCCTCCGGCAGTTGCATGGTGCGGGCAGAGGCGAGGGGGTGATCCAGCTCCGGCGGCTCCTGGAACACCGCCGCCAGCGCATCCCGCTCATCCATCTCGGTCAGCCGCTCATCCCGCGGCTCGCTCGGCAACAGACGATAACGACTCGGCAGATCCGCCACATCGACGATCTGTTGCGGGTAGAGGATAAGCAGCCGCTCCAGCAGGTTGGAAAGCTCGCGCACATTGCCCGGCCAGGGGTACTGCATCAGCGACTCCAGCGCCCGCTGGGTCAGACGGATCACACTGTGGTGCTGCTCCGCGTGACGGTTGAGCAACTCCTGCAGCAGCAGCGGAATGTCATCGATGCGATCCCGCAGTGGCGGGGTCTCAATGGGGAAGACGTTGAGGCGGTAGTAGAGATCTTCACGAAAACCCTGACTGCGGATCAATGCCTCCAGATCTCGATGGGTCGCCGCAATGATGCGCACATCGGCCTGAATGGGCTTGCCGCCACCGACCCTGTCGAACAGCCGCTCCTGCAATACCCGCAGCAGTTTGACCTGCATCGGCATCGGCATGTCGCCAATCTCGTCGAGGAACAGAGTGCCCCCCTGCGCCAGCTCGAAACGACCGCGACGAGCTGCGATGGCGCCGGTAAAGGCTCCCTTCTCGTGACCGAACAGTTCGCTCTCAAGCAACTCGGCAGGAATGGCACCACAGTTGATAGGCACAAAGGGGCCACTACTGCGGGCCGAGAGTTCGTGAATGGCACGGGCCACCACTTCTTTGCCGGTTCCCGATTCACCAAGGATCAGCACGTTGGCATCGGTCTCGGCCACCTGGCTGATGAGGCGGCGAACCTCCTGGATCCCCTTCCCTTTGCCCACCAGCAAACGCAGCAACGTCTGCCCCTTGTCGTGGGTCTGTTGACGGGGATGGAGAGAGACAAAAGCCTGACAGAAGTGCAGGTGACGAGTCAGCGACTCATAGGTAAAGGGGGCCTGGGCAACACCGATAAAGTTGCTGTTGGGCAGTTCCGCCTCAACCAGCGAGATAAAGGGGGTACGAGGGAAAGCGGCAAGTAACTCGGGCAAGGTGCGACCTGCCAGTTCACCCACCAGCACCCCTTGCAGTGGGCCAGAAGATTCGATGGCGACATCCAGGTCCCCTTCTGCGACATCCTGCCACAGGATCCCCATAAACGTGAGCACGGTTCCCAACTGCTGGCGCCGCTGCGCATCGGCATCAACAATCAACACGCCCATCTCCACCATATCCATCCCTCGCGATATCCTGAACTAACTTATTGTTTTATTTAGTAATAAAACAGCTACTGACTGTCTTTTTGCAGGCACACAAAGTGCCAAAAAACCGACACATTGTCAAAAATTGTCGTATTCAGGCTAAGTGTATCGATAGAAACGGGAGATTAGATAAATTTTGCCGAGGAATTTTCTGCATTGGCGCCGCTAGCAAACGCCGCCAATGGCGGAAAGAAAACTGCCCTCGTCAGAGGGCAGCATGCAGCACGGTCAGATGAACTCAGTGGCTGTGGTGGTGATGCGGCGCCGCATAACGACACTCGGGAAAACGACTACAGGCCAGGAAGAGTCGACCGGCGTGGGGGCCTTTTTTCGCCTCCCGCTCCACCAGCGGCGCATCGCAACGGGGGCAATGCTGCACCTCGAGCTCCTCGTCCTCCTCTACATCGGCGAACAGTCCATCGACCAGCTCACCCTCACTCTGTGGTGTATCCACCATCCCCTTGGCCCGGATGGCAGGTTCGTGGAGCGACGAGGGCGAGACAGCCTCGGCTTGGGCAGTGCGGCCACGCATCCCGGCACCGACATCCACGCCGTCCAGCAGCAGAGGGTTGAACGTCGGCTCGCGGCGCGCCCCGTGCGGCAAATCGTCAATCAAGGGTTCGCTGGTTTTGACCAGCAGCGGCAGGATCTGTTCGCGCAGCTCTTCCACCAGATAGCTGGCACTTGCCGGGATCTGCAGCAACGGCAGACCGGCGCTGTCGCAGGCGGTTTTCAGAAAGAGATCCCGCGCCTTGCGCTTCTGGTGACGATGGGAGCTGTCATCGAGTTCGATGGCGCAGATAAAGGAGAGATCCGCGGGGTGGCAAAGCAGATAGTCGAAATGCTTGGCGCTGATCTTGTTGAAGTACTGCTGCCATTTGCTTTTGCCGATCCCGGCCTGCGGCGTCAGCACATCGGCCACCCGCACCTTGGCAAAGACCCGGGCCTTGTCACCCACCGCCAGATCCAGCACCCCGAGAAAGGATCGTTCGGCGGGAGTGAACAGGGTCTCCTGCATATCATAGGGCAGGCGCTTTTGCTGTCTGCCTCTGCTCCAGAAGATCGCCAGCACAAGCAGCGCCAGCAACAGCAATCCCGATAGGACAAGGGTATTCATGAGAGCACGATCCAGTTCACAACACGAAAGGGGCCCCACTTTACCACAGCCGCTACCGGGCGATGCAGCAGACAAGCTTATGGGAAGTGTAAAAGTCCCTGCTTTTTATCTATTTGCTCATGGGCGGGGGTTCATATGGCCTGCTACAGCAGGCACAATGGAGAGCAAGAGAGAAATCCCATTTCAAGGAGAGCAGGATGCAAAAACAATTGGTGGTCACCGTGATCGGTGCAGACAAACCGGGGATCGTCGAGAGTCTGGCTGCTGTCATCAGCCGCGAGCAGGGCAACTGGCTGGGCAGCGCCATGAGCGAACTGGCGGGCCAGTTTGCCGGTATCCTTCATGTCTCTGTCCCCGATGAGCACTATCGCAGCCTGTGTGAAGCACTGGCCCTGCTACCGGGTCTGACCATCAGCTTTGCCGAAGGGACACCGACCACCGAGCCAGCCCATCAAGTCATGATGACAGTGACCGGCAACGACCGCCCCGGTATCGTCCACGAAGTAGCCAGCATCCTGCGCCAGCTCGAGATCAACGTGGCCGATCTCACCACCGGCTGTGAACCAGCCCCCCACTCCGGCGCCCCGCTCTTCTACGCCCATGCACTGGTTGCCCTGCCCGACGGGCTCGCGATGGATACGCTTATCACCGCGCTGGAATCCCTCTCCGACGATCTGGTGGTCGACATCGACGAAGGGTTCAGCGAGCAGTAACAATACTGTCATTTATTTGTCATATAGTAACGCCATAACTGCCGCGCAGACGCGACCTGAAACAGAGGCACAAGATGAGCACCGACAAGCAGTATGAAGAGAAAGAGCTGAGCTGGCTCTCATTCAATGAACGGGTGTTGCAAGAGGCAATGGACAAGACGGTGCCCCTCATCGAGCGGGTTCGTTTTCTGGGGATTTTCTCCTCCAACCAGGATGAGTTCTTCAAGGTACGGGTATCGGACGTCAAGCGTCGCATCCTCATCAATGAAGTACATGGTGGCGACGATGAAGCGAAAGTGCTGCTGCGCGCCATCCAGCAAAAAGTGATGGCGCTCGGTGAAGCGTTCGACAACACCTATAAAGAGCTGTTGATTGCGCTGGCCCGCCACAACATCTTTCTGGTCAACGAGAACCAGCTCTCCGATGCCATTCAGAAGTGGCTGCGGGTCTTCTTCAAGGAGAAGGTGCTGCGTCACATCATCCCGATCCTGCTCAACAAAGAGGTCAATCCGGTCAAATTCCTCAAGGATGAGTACACCTATCTGGCCATCGAGATGAAGAAGAACGGTCAGGTGATCCAGTACGCCCTGGTGGAAGTGCCGACCGACGACCTGCCCCGCTTCTTCCAGCTGCCGCCGGAAGGGACCCGCCGCAAGAAGCAGATCATCATTCTGGATAACGTCATCCGCTTCTGCCTCGACGAGATCTTCAAGGGCTTCTTCGACTACGACGAGATTGCCGCCTATGCGGTGAAGCTGACCCGGGATGCAGAATATGATCTCTCCGACCAGCTGGACTTGAGCCTGGTGGACAAGATGAGTGACGGCTTGAAGCAGCGCCTCACCGCCATGCCGGTGCGCTTCGTCTACGAGCGGGAGATGCCTGCTGCCATGATAAGCTTCCTCAAGCTCAAGCTGCAGATCAGCTCCTACGATGCCATCATGCCGGGCGGGCGTTACCACAACTTCAAGGATTTCATCGGCTTCCCCAACGTGGGCCGTGACTATCTGGAAAACCCCAAGCTGCCGGCCCTCGATTGCCGCGATTTTGACGGCTTCGTCAACGCCTTCGATGCGATTACCAAGCAGGATATCCTGCTCTACTACCCGTACCACAAGTTCCACCATTTCACCGAGCTGGTGCGCCAGGCGGCGTTCGATCCGGCGGTCAGCGCCATTCGCATCAACATTTATCGGGTGGCCAAGAAGTCGCGGATCATCCACTCCCTCATCGATGCCGCCAACAACGGCAAGAAGGTGACCGTGGTGGTCGAGTTGCGCGCCCGTTTCGACGAAGCGGCCAACATAGACTGGGCCAATATTCTCACCGATGCCGGGGTCAAGGTGGTGTTCGGGGTGCCGAGCCTCAAGATCCACTCCAAGCTCTGCCTCATCACCCGCCACGAAAATGGCGAGGCGGTGCGCTACGCCCATATCGGCACCGGGAACTTCAACGAGAAGACCGCCAAGATCTATACCGACTTCTCGCTGCTGACCCGCAATCCGGATATCACCGCCGAAGTGGAAGGGGTGTTTGAATACATCGAGTACCCCTATAAGCGTTACAAATTCAATCACCTGCTGGTCTCCCCCATTAACAGCCGCCGTCAGCTCTATCGCCTCATCGACAACGAGCTCTCCAACGCCAAGGCGGGCCAGCCGAGCGGCATCATCCTCAAGATCAACAATCTGGTGGACAAGGATCTCATCAACCGTCTCTATGCCGCCGGACAGGCGGGAGTACCGATCCAGATGATCATCCGTGGCATGTGCGCCCTGCGTCCGGGCGTACCGGGCCTAAGTGACAACATCAAGGTGATCAGCATCATCGACCGCTTCCTCGAGCACCCGCGGGTGATGGTGTTCCACAACAAGGGCAACCCCCAGCTCTATATCTCCAGCGCCGACTGGATGAGCCGCAATATCGACGGCCGTATTGAGGTGGGCACCCCCATTTATGACGAGCGGCTCAAGCAGCGCATCATGGATATTCTCGAGCTACAACTGAGTGATACCTGCAAGGCGCGGGTCATTGATGCCGACCAGCAGAACGAATATGTGAAGCGGGGCAACCGCCGCAAGATCCGCTCTCAGGTGGCGATTTACGACTATCTCAAACGTATCGAGTCAAACAATGGACAATAGTCTCTATGCCGCCGTGGATCTCGGCTCCAACAGTTTTCATATGGTGATCGCCCATCTGAGCGAAGGGCGTTTTCGCATCGTCGATCGCATCAAGGAGCGGGTGCGGCTGGCGGAAGGGATGGATGAGCAAAAGCGCATGAGCCCGGAGGCGATGGAACGCGGCCTCGCCTGCCTGTCGCTGTTTGCCGAGCGGCTCACCAACATCAAACCGGATCAGATCCGCATCGCCGGTACCTACACATTGCGCCGTGCCAGCAACGCGCGCGAATTTGTGAGTGAAGCAGCCAAGGTGCTCAACCACCCCATCGAGATCATCAGCGGGCAGGAAGAAGCACGGCTCATCTATCAGGGGGTTGCCCATACCCAGCATATCGAGGGCCAGGTACTGGTGATCGATATCGGCGGCGGCAGCACCGAACTCATCATCGGTGAAGGCTTTGAACACAAGGCCCTCACCAGTCGCAAGATGGGCTGCGTCAGCTTTACCCAAAGCTTCTTCGCCAGCGGCAAGCTGAGCGACAAACACTTCACCAATGCCGTGCTAGAGGCGCAGCACCAACTCGCCCCCATCGTCAACCAGTACCGCAAGCTGGGCTGGCAGAGCTGCCTTGGCAGCTCAGGCTCCATTCGTACCGTGCGCGACGTGCTGCAGGGGGAAGGGCTGACTGACGGCAGCATTACGCTGGAGGGGCTGGAGCGGCTCAAGGCGCTGATGATTGAGCGCAAGCGAGTGGATAACCTCAAACTGGTCGGGCTTACCGAGGAGCGTCAGGAGGTGTTTGCCGCTGCGGTCGCCATCCTGCTCGGGCTGTTTACCTCGCTGCCCATAGAGCGGCTCGACTACTCCGATGGTGCCCTGCGTGAAGGGTTGCTTTATGAATTCGAGGAACGCTTGCAGCACCACGATATTCGCGAGCGTACCGCGCAGGCGCTCGGCACCCACTACCGGATGGACCGCAAACAAGCAGCCCGGGTTGAGCAGAGCGTGCTGACCCTGTTTGATGCCCTGCAAGAGCCCTGGCAGATGGAGATTGAGCCCTATCGCGCCATCCTCGGCTGGGCAGCGCGGCTGCACGAAATCGGCCTAGCCATCAACTACAGCGGCATTCATCGCCACTCCGCCTATATCCTGCAACACACAGACCTGCCTGGCTTCAACCAGGACGATCAGGCCCTGCTGGCAGCGCTGGTACGCTTCCAGCGCAAGGGGCTCAAGCTCTCCGAGCTGCCTCCCCTGCCCAACCACGACATGCAAACGGTGCTGCGTTGCATCCGCATCTTGCGCCTCGCAGTCGCCGCTCACCACAAGCGCCAGGACAACCTGCTGCCTGAGTGGAAAGTCGCGGTACAAGGGGATCAGCTGGTCGTGACCCTGCCGATCGACTGGTGCGAGGAGAACCGTCTCCTGATGCAGAATCTGGAGAAGGAGCATCGTTATTGCCAGGAGCAGGGCTGGCCACTGTTGTTCCAGCTCGGCTAAACCGGAAAAAGATAAATGCAAAAGGCAGCCCAATGGCTGCCTTTTGCATCTCAATCTCCCGGTTACTGCAACTCGGGCAGCAACAGCTTGGCCATCTCGAAGTAGATGATAAGGCCGGTACCATCCACCAGCGTCGCGATGAAGGGTGCAGAGACCACCGCCGGATCGATGCGGAAACGACGCAGCACCATGGGAATAATGGATGCGACCGTGGCACTCCAGAGCACGATGGCGATGATGGTAAAGGTCACCACCATGCCAATCTGGGGACCGACGCCGAGACTCCATGCCCGTACCCAGGCCGCCATGGCAATGGCCCCCGAGATGAGCAGACCGGTGGAGAGCTCCTTTTTCAGCACGGTGCCGAGATTGCGCAGACTCACCTCCCCGACCGCCATGGCACGTACTATGGTGGTGGTGATCTGGGTGCCGCTGTTACCGCCAGTACCGATCAGGAGCGGAATGAAGAAGGCCAGCGCGATGGCGGCTTCCAGCTGCTCCTCGAATGCCCGCAGCACGGTGCCGGTGTAAGCTTCCGCCACGAACAGGATAAGCAGCCAGCCCACCCGTTTGCGCCACAACTGCCAGGGGGTCGCCTGCAAGTAAGGGGTATCGAGCGGTGATGAGCCACCCTGCATCTCGGCATCCTCGGTAGATTCAAGCTCCAGGATGTCGGCGGCATCATCGACGTGGAAAATACCGACCAGTCGCCCCTGGTCCTCGACCGGCAATACCGACAGGTCGCGGTCGATCAGCAGGCGCGCCGCCAGCTCCTGATCAGCCCGAGCGTTGATCCGCACCGTCTCCCGGTCCATCAGGTTAGCGACACTGGCCTCGGGGTCAGCAATCAGCAAGCTCTTGAGCGAGATACTCCCCTGTAGACGGCCATCCACGTTGACCACATAGATGTGGCGGAACAGCTGGGCATTGTCCCAGGCATCGTGGATCAGCTGCTTGGCCTTGCCGACGGAATCCTGTTCGCTCACTGCCAGATACTCGTGGCGCATATTGGCCCCGACGGACTCAGGCGGCCAATCCAGCAGTGAGTAGTAGATGGCCTGCGCCTGGGTCGGGAAGCGAGCCAGCAACATGGTGCGATCCTGACGACTCAGTTTGCGCAGGATAGCCACCATTTCGCGACGGGGAATAGCCTCCTGCAACACGCTGACGATGCTGCCATGGAGCCGCAGCAAAAGGCGACCGGCACTCTCTGCGGAGAGAGAAGCGATCAGTTCTGCCCCTTCTGACGCAGGCAAGGTGTCAAAGATGCAGTTGAGCTCTTCCGGACGCAGGGTCAGCAGCTGATCGGCGCGCTGAACCGGATCCAGATTGTGTTCCAGCCAGCCTTGCAGGCTGGCGAGATCGAGCAGTTGATGACGGTTGAGAATGGTGTGTGTTTTCTTCATCACAAAGAACCTCATGTGATTTCAGGCAAGCCTGAGCGCGAGCGGAGACCGTTCGCTGTCTGAAAGAAAACAGCAATTTGATTGACGAGTAATAGGCAGGAAATGACGCCGTTCGGCGTGTCATCATCCCCACGTACCAGCTTTAGCACTGCATAACGTATCCGGCATGCCGGAAGCCACTTGGGTTTACACCTTAATCCGATGAAAACTGTCCTGATCTTGGGCGTCTCTGGACGTCGTGAGATCAGTGGCCTGTGTTTATACAGGAGCCTCGCCTAACGAGATGCTGCAAATAATATGCACAACCCTCTGTTGTGCGGGCGGCATGATTATCCAATCCCGCAGGGAGGTCAACCCCGCCTCAACCAGGAAACAGGGTATGGCAACAGCTTGTTACAATTGTCGGAACATATCAGGGGAACTCTGCCGGGGATGCATAGCAAAAAGGCCCCCTAGGGGCCTTTTCTTAGCGAATATAGTCAAATAGCGTCAGACGACTTATTTTGCTGAACGAGAGCTGCGAGGCACTCAATGCCGCATCCTCTTTTGACAGTGCTGAAATTACCTCATAGAGATCGGCTTCCGACACCTTGGCTCTCGCCTCGGCATTGAGGGTGCTCAACCCCTCGTTGGAACCCATCACCTGCTCCAGACTGTTCATCCGGCCACCCAGTTCACCCAGCCCATGATCAATGTTCAAACGGGCATTTTTCATATGAACGGTGGCATCGGCCACTTTTTGCTCAAAACTCTCGGCTGAAATATTGGGATCACGCAGAGCCGTAATGAAGTCTGACATCCCGTTCAACACGTTGTCATTCTTGGGAGGATTGAGAGCAAACTGCTGTGCTGCACCACCTGCAGGCTGATCCAGTGTCAGTTCGAGACCATTGAACGGTATTTTGGTACCGGGAGTGTAATTACCTGTCTGCAGGGTATTGCCACCCGCATCCTTGATATCATAGGTATCGGGCGGGCCAATTGTGGTGGAGACTGTGTAGGTGTTGCTGGGCAGTGCCGGGTCGTAACTGGATTTATAGAAATTATCAAAATCCCCCTGATCCCCGACCCCTACCTTGATATTCGCACTGGTGGCACTGGCGGTTCTTCTGGTTGCTACGATTTCAAACAGATCCTGTCCGGAGTCATTGGCAGCAATTTGCACTGTGGGCGATACCTGAATATTTCGCTGGCCAGGATCTCCCTGATAAATGTATTTACCGTTGGCATCTTTCACATAGGGCTGGGTCTTGCTCTGATTGCCCCCGAAAATAAATTCACCCGATGAGTTCTTGCTGTTCATCAGGTCAAACATTTGCTGCTGCAACCCTTCCAGTTCACTGGCAATGGCCTTTCGGTCATCCAGGCTAATGGCACCATTATTGGATTTCTGGATCAGGGTCTGGGCACTGAGCATCGCAGTATTGAGAGAGTCCAATACCGTCTCTTCATGCCCCAGACTGTTCTGCAGCAAACTGCCATTCACCCCGTACTGTTTAAACAGTTCAATCTCTTTGGTCAGCGCCATCTTCTGGCTCATGCCTGCCGGATCCTCACCGGCGCTCTGAAACTTGTTGCCGGTTTGCAGCTGCTGATAGGCCTTGTCCAGTCGCTCGTTGGTATTGGTGAGGGAGTAAAGATTCCGATCGTAGATCATGTTTGTAGTGATGCGCATGACGTTACCTCACGGACGAAAGCAGTGTATCGAAGATGGTTTTGGCCGTACTGACCACCTGCGCGGATGCCGCGTAAGATTGCTGGAAACGGATCAGATTGGCCGCTTCCTCCTCCAGATTGACCCCGGAGACGCTCTCGTAGATCCCGGTACTCTGGATCAGCTTGGATTCATTAGCCTTGAGCAGGGTTTTTGCCTGACTGGTATTGTTACCCACTTCCATCACCAACCCGGAGTAAGCCTGGTTAAAGGTCATCTTGTCGTTGGTGGTACCACCATTGGTGCTTTTGCGTACCAGATCCTTGTTCTGCAACTCAGCCATTGCCAGACCATTGCTGTTATCAGCAAAACCATTGGTGTTGTAACTAAGCTGGAAGCTGTCGGTTTGTTCTACCGTGCCGGTAATGCTGAACTCGTAGCCCGGGCTCTGTTTCGGGTTGCTGTAGACCGCAGGCCCACCCGGAAAGGGGTTTACTATCGAGGCCATCAAATTCTGCCCTTTGCTGGCTGCCGGCGCGACACCGATCAAGGTAGTGCCATCACCGGCATACACCTCATAATTGCCGTTATTGCCGATCTTGACGATCTGGGGAGCGGCGGGATCCAGGCTGTTGGTACCAAAACCGGAACCCGTTCCGGTATTGAAGATGCCATCGAGCTTGATGTCTGCACTGCCGATGTTGTTGGTAGTCTTCTGTACTTTGAGAGGTGCAGCCAAGGCCAGGTCTTCCGGCCGGTTGATCTGCTGAGCCAGCCCGGCGGCAGCCCCCTTGGTTGGTTGCAGCAGCAGCTTGTCTCCTGCCGCTGGCGTACCGGTGAGATCGATCGAGATCCCGTGGCCAGCCAGTTCAAACGTTGCTGGCGGCGTGGTGCCCGTCGCCACAGAGGTGCGATTACCAGATTTGTCCAGCGAGAACACTTCATATCCGGTCGCACTGCTAAAGCGCACTTCATAGTCGAAGGGGGTTACAGAGCTTCCTTTGCCAGGTACAAAGCTGACATTCGCTCCGACCGACCCTGTGTTGTCGCCATAAGGCAATCCCTTGCTGGTTGGCAGGGTGAAAATATCGCTGCCCAACTCGTTGTCCAGATCCATCCCGAGACGGTTTTGCTGGTTCATGGCATCCGCCATCGCAACGGCCAGCTGGCCCAGTTCACGCTTGGTCGGCTCCAGGTCGGTACGCGCCTTGAACAGCCCTCCCATGGCCCCCCCGAAGGTATCGTGATCGATGAGAGCCTGATTGTCGCCAAGAGTCAGCTGCAACTCCTGATCACGGGAATCGGGATCGCCCGCCACCACCTTGAACTGGGCAACGCCCCCATCCAGGATCAGCGAATGACCAGTGCTCATATTGACCAATACGCTGCCGTTAGCCTGGGTTACGGTACGGATATCCATCTTCTCGGAGAGCTGCCTGATCGCCTCGTCACGCTGATCAAACAGCATCAGGTTCTCTTCGGGAGACCCCTGAGTACGGATGATCGCCTGGTTGAGATCATTGATGCTGGTGAGCAGACTGTTGACCTGCTTGGTCTCATCTTCAATACGGGTGTTGAGGGTATCGCTCTGCTTGTCGAGCTGGGCCGAGAGTGTGTGAAAGCGGTTCACCATACCGCTCAGCTCCGTCATCACTACCTTGCGGCCACCGATCTCGGCGGGTGATTCATTTGCCGAATGAAAGGACTTGAAATAAGAGGTGATGGTCTCCCCTACGCTATTGCTGCTGTCTCCCAGCAGGCGATCCACGCCGGCCAACTGCTCGTAATGAGTCAGGGATGCGTAAAAGGCAGAGGTATCGCGACGCACTTCTCCCTGCATATAGCTGTTGATTACCCGCTCGGTCCTGATGTCACCGGTGCCAAGACCGATGGCATTGGTAAACACCAGCGTACGCTCACGCACATAGCCCTGGCTATTGACGTTTACGATATTGTTACTGGTGCTCTGCAGCAGGCGCTGCTGTGCCAGCACGCCCGATGTACCAATTCCAAGCAGATCGCTTGCCATATGTTACAGCTCCATCTCGTTGTATCGGGCAATGGCATCACTGCGCAATACCTGTTTCAGTTTTCTGGCATAGTGCGGGTCAGTGGCATAACCCGCCTGTTGCAGCGCCTCGAAGTAGCGATCCGGACTGTCCACTCTGGCCAGGGCCCCCTTGTAGCGGGAACCGGAGGTGAGAAAGTCCACATAGTCGTTGAAGCTCTCTTCAAACGAGCCATAGGAACGAAACGCCGCTTTCTGGCGGGACGCCACTCCCTCTTCATATTCCAGGGTGCTGACTACCGCCTTGGGCCCTTCCCAGCGAGGATCGGCCTTGATGCCAAACAGGTTATGGGTCATCTGCCCTTCACCATCCTTGATCACCCGTTTGCCCCAGCCGCTCTCCAATGCCGCCTGAGCGACCAGTACCGCCGGGCTTAACCCCAACTTGTCGGCCGCTTTCTTGGCCAGCGGCATCAGGCGATTAACGAACTCTTCCGGCGTATCGAACTCTTTGCCCCCACTACTGGCGGCACTGCCCTCTTCGCTGGCCATGCGTCCCATGGGCGGAATGCTGCGGTGCGGTCGACGGGGCATAGTGAGTGCGTGGCTCTCCTTGACCCCCTCGGTCATCTCTTTTTCAGCAAAATCTTTGCCAACTTTTGATGCCGAGATCAAATCAGTGGCAGCCGTCTTGGGTGGCTCGTAGGGTTTATAGACCCGTTCCGTCCGTTGCGGCATCTTGAGCACCCGGCCATCCTGATGGACAAATGTCGCCGGTGAGAGCTGCCTGGCCACCATGTCAGCCAATCCAAGCCCCCCCTTGCTGGACATGTCTGCCACTCGCTGTTCATCCAGCATCCCTTCATAGAACTGGGTATAGCTGCTGTTCATAGGGTTGTCCTGAGTCAACACCCCGTTGGCCTGACGCATGCTCTGAAACAACATCTGGGTAAAGATTGACTCGAACTGGCGCGCAGCCCCCTGCAGTGCCTCGGCCTGTCCCTCTTTGCTGTGGCTCATCTGGCGCAGACGGTCCAGGTTCTTGATATCCTGCACCACCCCGAGATTCATGCCGCTGTTGGTGTCAAACTCCGCCATTTTGCTTACCTCATTGCCACCCGTGGCAATCACTTGCCGCCAGTTACAATATGACCAGTTGCCCCTCGATGGCACCTGCCTGCTGCAGCGCCTCAAGGATAGCCATCAAATCACCGGGGGCGACCCCGACCTGATTGACCGCACGGACCAGATCGTCCAGAGTCGCACCGGTATCAAACTTGAACATCCGCCCGGGCTCCTGCTGGACATTGATGGTCGAGTTGTTGGTGACCGTGGTCTCGCCCCCTGCCAGCGGGTTGGGTTGAGAGACCTGCTGGTTTTCGGCTATGGTCACCGTCAGGCCTCCGTGGCTGATGGCCGCCGGTTTGAGCTTCACCTGACTGCCGATAACTATGGTGCCGGTGCGGGAGTTGACGATGATCTTGGCCGCCTCGTTGGCCGGATCCACCTCCAGGTTCTCGATAGTCGCCAGATAGGAGACCCGTTGACCCGGATCTCGTGGGGCATAAACCTTGACCGAAGTGGCATCGAGTGCCTGCGCAGTATTGGGCCCCACCAGATCGTTGACCACATCGGCCAACCGACGCGCGGTGGTAAAATCGGGGCGATTGAGATTGAAGGTGATGGTGTCACCCTGGCTGAAGGCATTGGGCACCTCTCGCTCTACAGTGGCACCATTGGCAATGCGGCCGACGGTCGGAGTATTGACCACCACCTTGGAGCCATCAGCCCCCTCGGCACCCAACCCGCCGACCACCAGGCTGCCCTGCGCGACTGCATAGACCCGCCCATCCAGCCCTTTCAGGAAACTCTGCAGCAGCGTACCACCGCGCAGGCTCTTGGCCTCACCGATGGCAGAAACAGTGACGTCTATGGTCTGGCCCGGCTTGGCAAACGGCGGCAAATCCGCATGGATTGCCACCGGCGCCACATCCTTGATCTTGGGTTTGATGTTGTCCGGTACCTTGATACCAAAGTTGTTGAGCATGGTGCGGAAGGTCTGTTCGGTAAAGGCGTTGTTCTTCTCGCCGGTACCGGGTAGACCCACGACCAGACCGTAGCCAATCAACTGGTTGCTACGCACCCCCTCTACCGAGCTGATGTCCTTTATCCGGGCGGCATTAGCCATCCCCAAAGGCAGCAGACAGCAGAGCAGAGTAACCAAACGGAGTGACTTCATAACATCTCCTAGAGCGGCCACCAGGGACCATTGAAAAAGCTGGTAAGCCATCCCTGTTCCTGGGTATTGGCAAGATCGCCGGTACCACCATAGTAGATACGGGCATTCGCCACTTTCTGGGATGACACGCTGTTATCCGAGGTGACATCCTCCGGTCTAATCAGACCTGTGATACGGATATACTCATTGCCATTGTTGAGCATGATCCACTTCTCGCCCCGTACCAGCAGATTGCCATTGGGCAGTACCTTGGCCACACTGACCGAAATATTGCCCTGCAGGCTGTTGCTCTGATCCGCCTTGGCCTGCCCCTTGAAGGCACTGTTTTGAGCGATGGATGCGGAGAGATCATAGGGGCTGGCAGTGACAGGCACGCCCCCCAGCGTCACCGGATCCAGATTGAACTTGTTATCCTTGCCACTCTGGGTATTTGCCTTCTTCGAGGCGGAAGTGGACTCAGCCAGCTCGATGGTGATGATGTCACCCACCTTGTGCGCCTTGATATCCGAATAGATGCCATTAACCTGATCCGGCTGAAAAATAGCACCCGTCGGTCTCACCGAGACTGGCTCCGACTCCCCGTATACGGGGGAAAACTCGGGGTCATCAGGCCTGGGTGTATTGGGAGTACTGCTACACCCCCCCAACACCAGCAACCCCAGCATCCATACGCTTTTCATCATGGCTCTCCCCATTAGGTCCTCTGGATCAGGAAGGACATCATGCCATCCACCGCAGAGAGGACTTTAGAGTTCATCTCGTAGACCCGCTGAGCCTGGATCAGATTCACCAGCTCTTCGGTGACGTTAACGTTGGAGCTTTCCAGCATCCCTTGCTTCAAGACCCCCATGCCATCCGCCCCGGCAGTTCCCTGAATGGCTGCACCGCTGGACTGGGTTTCCAGAAACATGTTCTCACCCATCGGCTGCAGACCACTGGCATTGACAAAGTCTGACAGGGTGATCTGTCCGACCACTTGAGAAGCACCATCCCCCTTCAGCTGTACCGAGACCTGACCATCAGTGCCGACAGTGACACTCTGGGCATTTTCCGGGATCTGGATTTCTGGCTGCAGGGGATAACCGTTACCCGGCGTCACTATGGTGCCTTCGCTGTTAAGGGTGAATTGCCCATTACGGGTATAGGCCAGGCTGCCGTCGGGCAATTGAATTTCAAAGTAGCCACGGCCACTGATCATCAGATCCAGCGAATTATCCGTAGTCTGTACGTTGCCCTGACTGTGGTTTTTCTGGGTAGCCACCACCTTGGCGCCCGCGCCAAGCATCAAGCCGGAGGGCAACTCGGTATCCGCCGACGAACGGCCGCCGGGCTGATTGATGTTTTGATAGAGCAGATCCTCGAAAATGGCCCGCGATTTCTTGAAACCAACGGTGCTGGCGTTCGCCAGGTTGTTCGAGGTGACCGAAATATTGGTCTGCTGAGCATCCAACCCGGTCTTGCTGATCCAGAGTGCAGGATTCATAGGTAACTCCTTGATTAGCTGATACGCAGCAACTGGGTTTGGGCCTCGTCATTCTCTTCGGCCGTTTTCATCATCTTGACCTGGGTTTCAAACTGTCGTTGTAACCGGATCAGGTTGGTCATCTCATCCACCACATTGACATTGCTCCCCTCCAGGGAGCCGGCGATCAGGCCAACGTTGGCAGAGGCAGGCTCATTCTGGCCATCTTTGCGCCGAAAAAGCCCATCCTGGCCCTTCTCTACCGCATCGGCGGCCGGGTTAACCAGTTTGATCCGCTGAAAATCTTCCGACAAATTCGCGGCGGCCCCTTCAGGACGGCCACTGATGGTGCCATCCCGGTTAATCTCCAGCTTCTCCATCGGCATTGGCAGCACGATGGGTTGACCACCGTCATCCACGACGTTCAAGCCGGTAGAGGTCTGTAGGTTGCCAGTCGCATTGACCTGCAGATTTCCCATACGGGTATAGGCCTCCCCCCCCTTCGGATCTTGCACCGCAATCCAGCCGGGACCATCCACCGCCACGTCAAGATCCCTCCCCGTGGTCATCAACATGCCATGCTGCAGGTTCTGGCCGGGACGTTCCGTCATGGCAAATACCCGACTGGGCAGCCCCTCACCAAAGGCCTGCATGCTGCGGGCCTGCTCGAAATCGGATTTAAAGCCGGTGGTATTGGCATTGGCGAGGTTATTACCGCGAACAGCCAGGCTGTTCATGTTCTCTTTGGCCCCGGACATGGCGATATAAAGCAGGTGATCCATGGGATTCTCCGTCAAACAGATGACTCTGACAGCAGAACTGCAATTTGGATGCCAACAGAAGGGGAATGCCACACCATTCGACAGTAGAGAACGATAAAAAAACGGGGCACCCAAGGTGCCCCGTCGCCTGAGAGGAATTAACGGATCTGCAAGATGGTCTGCTGCAGCGAACTGTTGACCTCCAGAGAGCGGGAGTTCGCCTGGAAGTTACGCTGGGCAGTGATCAGATCAACCAGTTCGGAGGTCAAATCTACGTTGGATTGCTCCAGCGCCGACGATTTGATGGTACCGAAGGTGCCTGAATTGGGCGTTCCCGGCAAAGCATCGCCGGAGAGCAGGGATTGCCGCCAGGAAGTATCACCCACCTGGGTCAGCCCTTGCGAGTTGGCAAATTTGGCCATGGCCACCATGGCTACCTTGATGGTGGTGGCATTGCTGTAGGTTGCAGAGACAATCCCATCCGGCGTGATCTCGACCTTGGTCAAACGGCCGACAGTGGAACCATCCTGTGACAACTTGTTGACTTCAAACGGTGAGGCATATTGGGTCACAGTGCCGAAAGTGATATCTACCTGCTGGGTAGGATCCGCACCATTGGTAATAATTCCCGCTCCTGCTGCACCCAACGGCTCCGTTTGGATGTTTGCCGGTGTGGTCGGAGTAATCATTTTACCATCGGCCCCAAAGGTAATTCGGGCACCGGCAGGTGCAGGATTCAACCCTGTGGCCATTGTTGGCGTCACCCCTCCGACGATATCGACCGGCTTGTCACCTTGATAAAGATACATGCGCCAAGCTGTCGGGCTGGCTGGCTTGGTCAGGTCTGCTGGATCTGCTTCTTTGACAAAATACTGGGTGATAGTGTGAGGTTCACCGAGCGAGTCATAAATCACCACTGAGGTGGATGAGGAGTAGGTTTTGGAATCCTTAGGGTCAAAGGTGGAGGCATCCCCCGCACCATTACCTGCAGGCAGGGGCGATGCGGTGGAAGGCAAGTTGAAACTTGCATCAATCTTGCTGGTTTTGATCGGCTCACCCGCCCGATCAGGGATCTGGATCGGCTTGGTCGCATTGATACTGACCGCCTTGGGTGTGCCATCGGCGTTGATCTCGTAGCCTTGCAGATAGTGGCCCTGATTGTTGACCATATAGCTGTTTTCATTGAGCTTGAATGCACCGGCACGGGTGTAGGTGCGATCCAGGTTGGTCAAACCATCAGAGGTGACAAAGAAGCCGTTCCCCTGAATGGCCAAATCCAGCGCGTTATTGGTAAATTGCAGCGCACCCTGATGGAACTGCTGGGCAACAGCACCGGTCGCCACACCGTTACCGACCTGAGTCTTGGCATTGACAAAGATGGAGTTGGCGTAGACATCCGCAAACTCGGCACGGGACTCTTTAAAGCCCATTGTATTGACGTTCGCAATGTTGTTAGCGGTGACGTTCAAGTCTTTTTGTGCCGCGTTGACACCGCTCAAGGCATTGTTAAATGACATATCCAGCTCCTTAGATCGATGCTGTCGACGTGGTTTTTGACGGAGTAGCCGTCTGGTTTGGATTGGTGCCTGATATTTGCAGGACGGAACTCAGCAGGGTGCTCCCCAGTCCCTTCAAATTAAGCATTGTGGGATTTGTTGCATTCCCCAGGGCAACGCTGTCGACCTTGCCATAAGCGTATGTGGGAATAGTTTCTGCCTTGCCATCCACACTGCCACTGGCCTTGATCACGTATTTGCCTGGCTTGACCCGGTTGCCCGCCTTGTCAGTGCCATCCCAGGCGATCTCCACATTGCCCTTCTGTTCTCCTTCCAGGCTAAATTCCTTGATGACCTGACCCGCCTCGTCTTCAACGATAATCTTGACACCCGCGTATTGATTGGTCGTGCCAACCTGAACGACACCGGAAACAGGGCCCTCCTTGTCCAGATAGCCCACATTGCTGGGCAAGAGTACATTCTGGCCAACCAGAGAAGATGCTTGCAGAGCCTGGCTGGAGATCATCTGCTCATTGAGCTTGCCCATCTGGGTAGACAGACTGCTGATCCCCTCCGAGGTAGACATGGAAGCCATCTGGGAGAGCATCTGGGCATTGTCCACCGGCTTGAAGGGATCCTGATATGATAGTTGCATGGTCAGCAGTTTCATAAACGAAGCCTGATCCAGCTCTTTCTTCGGCGTCGTTGTGGTGCCTGTGGTCTGGGTCGTGGTACGGCCAATGCCGTTCACACTGTTTGTGGTGTCGACCATGTTGCATCCCTCCTATCAGGATTTGCCAAGCTGGAGCGTCTGCTGCAGCATCTTCTTGGCCGAATCTGCAACCTGTACATTGGTCTGGTAGCTGCGCGAGGCATTGATCATGTCAGCCATCTCTTCAACCATGTTGACGTTCGGTTTGAAGATAAAGCCATCCTTGTCCGCCATCGGATGGTTGGGGTTGTACTCCTTGAGCAGTGGAGCCTTGCTCTCGACAATGCCCTTCACCTCAACGCCGACCGATCCCTGCTTGTCTGACATGGCCTGATCGAGCTGAGCGGCAAAAACTGGCCGCCTGGCGTGGTAAGTGTTTTCCACGCTGGAGCTTACGCTGTCCGCGTTGGCCATGTTGCTGGCAACTGTATTGAGGCGCACGGACTGCGCACTCATGGCCGAGCCGGCAATATCAAAGACCTTGAACAAACTCATCACTGCTCTCCTTTCAGGGCTTTAAGCAGGCCACTGATCTTGCGATTCATAAATTCCAGGGAGGTTTGGTACTCCAGACTGTTGCGCAAGAACTCGCTCCGTTCCTGCTGCACATCCACCGTGTTGCCATCACCCGTATCAGGCTGCAACGGATTGCGGTATTGAACAGTACCGGGGGCATCCATATTCAAGGCAAAGTGCTTTTCACTGGTTGTTACCAGGCCAAAACCCTGTTTATGCTGGGCATCCTGCAATGCCTGTGCAAAGTTGATATCCCTTGCTTTGAAACCTGGCGTGTCCGCATTGGCAATATTGCTGGACAACACCTCGGCACGCTTGGCGCGAACACCCAGCGTGTATTGATGGATACCAAATGCCTTGTCGAATGAAAAAGCCATAGCACACCTCCTGCTTGGTATATTTTGCCTGCAAGAGATGTGCCAGACGATTTTCAAAATGCTGCGGGCCGTCGAGCCTAGCTATAAAAGCCTTTAAACGGAGTGCAAGGATCTGCTGCGCGATAGATAGGAACATGGTGCAATGCCATCACGAATGGAGCTATAAGAATGGAGCCATAAAGAGAGAAGGAGGCACTGTGCCTCCTTCTCTTATAACAATGTCACCAATCACAACTCATTGAATACCATGGGCTGCAACGTTATTTGACCTTGTAAACAATTCCGGGATTGCACCGAATCATCTCGAATCGGTCAGTCAAACCCGCCAGCGATTCCGACGCTCCCAGCATCAGGTATCCACCAGGATTGAGGCTGGATGCAAACTGGTTGAGGATTTTTGACTTCACTTCCGGTGCAAAGTAGATAAGCACGTTACGGCAAAAAATGATGTCAAATTTACCGAGCAGACTATAACTCTCCAGCAGATTGAGCGGCCGAAAGGTGGTCAATTTTCTGACTCGCTCTACCACCCGCATTTTGTTGTCACCATAGGGCTCAAAAAACATCTTCTTGCGCTCTGGCGACAATCCGCGTGCCAAAGCCAGACTGTCATATACCCCTTCCTTGCACTGATTCAGCATGGTAGTCGATATGTCTGTCCCGACAATCTGCACTCCACCGGGCAAGGTACCCGGCTTCTTCATCTGCTGCTCCAGCGCCGTCATGGCGATAGAATATGGCTCCTGTCCCGAAGATGAGGCAGCAGACCAAATCTTGACAGGGCGACCACTTTTGCCCAATTCAGGAAAAATCTTGTCGGTCAGCAGCTGGAACGGATATGTATCACGAAACCAGAGGGTCTCGTTAGTGGTCATCGCATCAACAACCGCCATTTTCAGGTCACGCTCTCGTACACTCATTGCACGGGTGACCAGTTCAGACAGACTCTCGATGCCAAACTGTGCCATCAAAGGTGAAAGACGGCTCTTCACCAGATACTGTTTGTTATCACCCAGCACGATCCCGCTCTGAACCGCAAGAAAGTTGCTGAACTGTTTGTATAAGTCATCCGAAAGTGTCTTCATGCAGCTGTTCTTCTTTAAATTAGAGTGCGTTTTGTACGGCTTTGGCCAATTCATCAGGCTGGAACTTGGCAATAAAGTTGTTTGCACCAACTTTTTGCACCATAGCCTGGTTAAATACACCACTGAGCGAGGTATGCAGAATAACATGCAAATCTTTGAGATTGGGATTATTCCGGATCTCGGCAGTGAATGTATAGCCATCCATCTCGGGCATTTCGATATCGGAAATCACCAGCGCAATCTGATCCTTGATAGGGCCATTTTTGGTCATCTCCAGCAGCATGTTCAATGCTTCGCGGCCATCTTTTGCCAGCACGCATTCAACTCCGATCGCCTCCAGCGCACGCTGTACCTGTTTGCGCGCAACCGAAGAGTCGTCAGCAACCAATACGGGACGTCCCAAGGTCGGATGCTCGACACTGGCCTCCACCAGCTCCTGGCTGACCTCAGTAGAAACCGGAGATATTTCGTTGAGAATACGTTCAACGTCGAGGATCTCGACCAACTCGCCATCAACCTCGGTAACCGCCGTCATATAGTTGATGCGACCAGCCCCCTTGGGGGGAGGAAGGATAGATTCCCAGTTCATATTGATGATGCGCTCGACCGAGTGCACCAAAAAACCCTGAATGGAGCGGTTGTACTCGGAGATGATAATGAAGCACTTGCTCAAATCTTCAATGGGGCGCTTGCCCATTGCCATGCTGAGATCGATGACCGAGATAGTCTGGCCACGAATATGAGCCACTCCGCGAATACAGGAGTTCAACTTGGGCATCACGGTCAAGGGGGGGCACTGCAACACTTCACGCACTTTGAATACGTTGATGCCAAATCTTTGACGTCCATTGAGACGAAACAACAACAATTCCAGCCGGTTTTGCCCCACTAGCTGGGTACGTTGGTTGACCGAGTCCAGGATACTGGCCATAAACACTCCCTAAAAACGCTTGGCATTAATCATGCATGCGTGATGGATTGCGTCAGACTATCGATGTGACAACAAACAGATTCTGAAGCAATCATAGTTAAATATGGTGATATGCGTGAACAACTTATCGACCGACGAGCGAAAATGATTAACCGACTTTTACTCATCAGCCTCTTTTTTGGCAGCATATCCTCGAGCCATGCCTCGGATGTCACAACCTATCTGAGAGAGCAGGCACAAGAGTTCGTTTATGGTCAACTCGATCTGCCGCTGGATGCCAGAGCAGAGGTCACTGCCGCGACCCTTGATGAGAGACTCCCGCTAACCCGTTGCGATGATCTGTTGACCATCAGCTTGCCAGCAAAAATGGAAATTCGTCGTAATACAACTGTTTACATGAAGTGTGAGGAAGAAAAACCCTGGGATGTCTACTTACCGGTAAGGGTCAGTATTCAAAAACCCTTTGTTACTGTCACCGACCCCATTGCCAAAGGGGATCTGCTGAATGAAAGCAAGCTGGTAGTGGCGTTTCAGGATCAAACCCTGATCCGTGGTGACTATCTGACCAACCCGGCCCCTTTGATTGGGGTACGCAGCAAGCGGGAGATCAAACCGGGACAGCCCATCCGCTTGAGCCAGGTTTGCGTGATATGTAAAGGGGATCAGGTCACCCTGACAGCCGAAAACAGCAACTTCCAGATCAAAACCATGGCCCGAGCCTTGCAAGATGGCAGTTTCGGAGAGATCATCAAACTCGTCAATATTCGCTCCGGCAAAACGGTGGAAGGTAAAGTCACAGCAGTCGGTGCCGCATCAGTCACTTTTTGATATCTGGAGCCTGACAATTTTTTTTCTAAAGTTTTGACCTGCCGCACCGATAAACAGGTAAGCAAATCTTAAAGCAGACGAAGGTAACTAAAATGGCCATCAACAATATCAACAACTTGGCGAATAATCGGTTGCAAAATACCGCTAATAGCCAAGGGACAGGCAGCAAGTCAGTCACCTCATCGCCCGAAAACAAAGCGACCACTGTCAAGCTGGACTCCGTCTCCTTGACCAGTGAGGCGCAACAATTGCAAAAAATGCAACAGAACCTCAATACCGCCTCAACCGGCAACGAGAGCAAGGTTGAACGACTGAAAAAAGCCGTCGCGAGTGGCGAATATCAGGTTAACAGCGACGCTGTAGCCAAGAAGATGTTCAGTTTCGAGGCCAATCTGGACAAAGTTCTGGGATGATGGACTTACCTTCGTTACTGCACACCCAAGATGATTACCTTAGCCAGATGCAAGGCATTCTGGAAGAGGAGTTCAGCTTGCTCGAGCAGCATCAGGCACTGGCCCTGCCTGCACTGACCGAGCGCAAACAGCAATTGCTTGCTGCGATAGAAACTCTGGACAAGACACTGGCAGAGATGCCGGAACTGGCACTGCAGCTAGCAGCCTATCCCGACGAGATGGCGCAGCTTCGTGCAAAACTGGATGCCTGCCAGGCACAAAATGATATCAACGGTCGCTTGCTTGAATTGAGCATCGTCTCCAACCGTCGTCTGGCAACCTTTCTGAGTCAGTTGCGTGATCGCAACAGCCTGACCTATGACGCCAAAGGCAATACTCGCTCTGGCACCCGCTCCTACGGTATCAAGGCCTGACATCTCTTATCAGGCCTTGCATTTTTGCTCTCCGTTTTAAAGCACCAGTCGCAACAACTCTCGCCCGTCCTCACACGCATTGACGCGCAGTACTCCGTCCTCATAGCTCCCGTAACTGGCAGGCAACTCGCCGCGCGGGAAACAGATTGACCCCGGGTTCATCAAGATCCGTTCCCCCTGCCACTCCAGCACCGGCACATGGGTGTGGCCGCTCAGGAACAGACTACCCGGCGGTAGCTGTACCTCGTCCGGGCGATAAAGATGGCCATGGCTGACAAACCAGCGCCGCTCATCGACCAGCAACTGGTTGTAGGGGGCTGTGATGGGAAAGCGCAACAGCATCTGATCCACTTCGGAATCGCAATTGCCCCGCACCGCGATGATCTGTGGCGCCAGCTCGTTGAGCCGATCGGCCACAGCGGCCGGGTTATATCCCTCCGGCAGAGGATTACGCGGGCCATGGTTGAGCAGATCGCCGAGCAGCAGATAGTGATCCGGCTGCCAGGGCTCAAGTTGGGTCAGCACCCGCTCCAGCGCAATGATGCTGCCGTGGAGGTCGGAAATGATGGCAAGTTTCATGAAATGCTCCTCACTGCGGGCTGAAATAGAGATCCTTGGTGGCAATCGTCCCTTTCAAATTCTGGCTGGGCAGTCCCCGCAGCGCGGGATCGACCAGTCTCATCTGATTGTAATGATACACGGGGAAGATCGGCGCCTCCTCAAGCAGCAACTGTTCGGCATGCCGGTAGAGTTCAACCCGGCTCGCGCTGTCCAGCGTATTGGCAGCCTGCTCCAGCAACAGATCAAAGTCGGGATTGCAGTAGCCGCTCTCGTTGCGCAGATCCTGACAACGGAAGCTGCCCAGCATGGCAGACGGCTCCACGTAATCGCCAAACAGGAAGCTTCTGGCCACCTGGAAATCACCGCTATCCTTGGCCACCTGATAGGCGCCCCACTCCAGACTGTTGAGGGTGACCTGCACCCCCAGCTTCTGCCACATGGCAGCAATGGCCATCGCCATCTGCTTGTGGGTGTCGGCGCTGTTGTAGGTAATGCTCAGCTTGAGTGGATTGGCACTGTTATACCCGGCCGCTGACAGCAACGCTGCCGCTTTGGCCTGGCGGGTTGGCATATCTTCAAGCGCCACAGGCAATATCACCCGGGGGTAACCCGGCATCTCCGGCAACAGCGACCATGCCGCCTGTTCATCCTGCCCGCTCACCGATCCAATGAGCTGCTGTCGATCAACCGCCATAGAGAGCGCCTGACGCACCCGCACATCCTGCAGTTCCGGGCGTTTCAGATTGAACGCATAGAGATAGGTGCCAAACAGCGGCAAGCCCCAGAGCCGCTCCGGAGATTCGCGCTTCATCTTCTGGTAATAGCCGAGGGAGACCTTGTTGGTGAGCTGTATTTCACCAGCCTCATAGCGCAGCCGTTCGGCATGTTGCGAAGTGATAGGCAGATAGGTGACCCGTCCGATACGGGTGTGAAGGTCATCCCAGTAGTGGATATTGCGTTCGGCTTCGAGTCTCTCGTTAGGCACCCAACTAGCCAAACGATACGCCCCATTGCTCACCAGCTTGCCGGGCTCGGTCCACTGTTTGCCAAACTGGGCTATCACCTGCCGATTGACCGGTACAAAGGGACGCTGACTTATTAGCTGCAAAAAATAAGGAACCGGCCGCTCCAGGGTGACTTTCAGGATCTGATCGCTTTGCGCTTCAATGCCAAGATTGCCGAGCTCCAGCGCACCAGCATAGATGGATTGCGCATTGTTGATCCCCGTCGCCAGCAGCAATCCGGCAGAAGGGGAGTTGATGGCCGGATCGAGCAGACGGCGCCAGGCATAGACGAAATCAGCGGCCACCAGCGGCTCGCCATTGGACCATTTCAGTTGAGGGCGCAGGAAGAATCGCCACTCCAGCCCATCTTCACTCACCTCCCAGCGCTGTGCCTGAGCGGGGACGATATGCCCCTGACCATCTTCGCTGACCAGCCCTTCAAACAGATCGACCAGCACGGCCTCCCCCGGGAAACCGGAGCGCACCAGGGCCGGATCCAGTGACTCCGGCTCGGCACCGTTGCCCTTGACCAGGGTTTGCCGATCGGCAAGCAGAGGCTGCTGCTCAACGGTGGTGGCATGGGCCAGGGGCCCAGCCAGCACGGCAAGCAATAGCGGGGAGAGCCAGCGTTGCGCCAGCTTGGGGAAGAAACCATACCTCATGACAAAACCTCGAATAAAACCACTGCAGGAGGGGAAGGCCGACGGCGCGCCTGATGAATGCCTGATGCCGCTCTTGTTATCCCCGAAAACGCCCCGTATTGTATCGGGCTTGCCCGGGAGATGGAGTCTTTCGGGTTAATTTTTTCAGGAGTTTTTATGGGTTATGAGTGGCTGGCACTCGCGTCGGCCAGTTTATGGGCAATTGCAGCGCTAATTTCGGTCAAACCGGCCCGTCATCTCGGCGCATTTGCCTACAGCCGCTGGCGCATGTTTCTGGTCAGCCTGATGCTCGGCACCATGAGTCTGCTCACCGGTGGCTGGCAAACCCTCACCGCAAGCGCCCTGCCCCTGCTCGCCATCTCGGGGCTGGTCGGCATCTTCGTGGGCGATACCGCGCTGTTTGCCTGCATGAACCGGCTGGGGCCAAGACGCAGTGCCCTGCTCTTCTCCTGCCATGCGCTGTTTTCCGCCCTGCTTGGGATCTGGCTCTTTAATGAACAGCTGACGGGCTGGCGACTGCTGGGGGCCGTGCTGGTCTTTGCCGGCGTGATGCTGGCGATCCTGTTTGGCAGACGCAGTAGCAGCAACGAGTGGGAGCAGATCCGTGGCAATCTGGCGCTGGGAATTGGCCTTGGCCTGACGGCGGCATTGTGTCAGAGCGTGGGAGCCATCATCGCCAAGCCGGTGATGATGAGTGGTGAGGTGGATGCGGTGAGTGCATCGGGTATCCGGATGGGCAGTGCCCTGCTGGCCCACTGCGTCCTTCGGCTGGGGCGTTTGCCACTGGCCATGCCGCTCAAACCGGTCAATCGCCATATCCTCGCCATGATTGCCACCAACGGTTTTCTGGCGATGGGGCTGGGGATGACGCTGATCCTGATGGCGCTGCGGCAGGGCGAGGTGGGCATGGTGGCCATTCTCTCCTCCACCACGCCGGTACTGCTGCTGCCGCTGTTGTGGTGGCACTCGGGGGAGCGGCCATCCATTGCCGCCTGGGCGGGGGCACTGATTGCCACCCTGGGCACAGCACTGGTGCTGGGTTTCAGCACTCACTGACCCCCGGCACCATCCCTGATCAAAACAGGGCTATCTCCTCAACGGTCAGCTCACGGTATTCACCGGGTGCCAGCTCCTCATCTAGCGTCAAGCCGCCCACCCGCTCGCGATGCAAGCCAACGACCTTGTTGCCGATGGAGGCAAACATCCGCTTGACCTGGTGGTACTTGCCTTCGTGAATGGTCAGGCGTGCCTCGCACTCGCCGAGAATTTCCAGCTGGGCAGGACGGGTTTTATCGGTCTCGTTACGCAGGTAGACCCCTTCGGCGAACAGCTCGATTGCATCCGGGCTCACCGGATCGGCCAGCCAGACGTGATAGGTCTTGGCACACTCGTGGCGCGGCGAGGTGATGCGGTGGGACCATTGACCGTCATCGGTCACCAGCACCAGACCCGTGGTATCGAGGTCGAGGCGACCCACTACATGCAGCTTGCCCATCGCCGGTTCATCCATCAGGAAGAAGACAGTCGGGTGATCCGGATCCTCGTTGGAGCAGACATACCCTTCCGGCTTGTGCAGCATGAAATAGCGGTTGCGCTGCTCCAGCGTCAGCAGCACGCCGTCAAACTCGATCTGGCTCTGCTCATTGATATGAAAGGCGGGCTGCTTGACCACAATGCCATCCACCATGACCTCACCCTGACGGATCAGTTTGCCTGCCAGCGAGCGGGTCAAATCGGAACAATCGCACAGAAATTTATCAAGCCGCATTCACAACCTCGGAGTCCAACAAGTAAAGGGGCGTCATTATATCGGGCGGGGGCGACAACGCCACTGTTAAGGGGTTGCCAATTATGACGAACTGGTCATCCGATGTTACACTTCTCCGGTGTGACCCATCCGAACGATACTCATAATAATAAGAGTCAGGAAGCCCTCATGAAGTCTCAAGCATCCTATCCCGTCATTCCCGTCAACCAGCTGAAACCCGGCATGTATGTCATTGCTATCGCCAGCCAGACAGGTGGGATGGAGATCGCCCAGATGGGCTTGGTGACCAGCGTGGCGCAAATTGCCAATCTGGTGCGTCAGGGGGTGCTCACGGTACGCATCGATCTGGCCCGCAGCAAGCTGGGCAGTGCCGAGAGTGACGCCGTTACCTCCCCCGATCTCAATGCCAACAGCGCCCAGGTAGGGCGCCGGGCCAGTGCCAACGGCGAAGGACGGGAGCTTAAAATCCGCCGCCTCTATCAGGAAGCGCGCGAGCTGCAAGGCAAGTTCATTCGTCACCTCAAAGCGGGTGAACCCATCGACATCACCCCGCTGGCCGAAGTCGCCGAAGAGATGGTGGACACCATGTTCACCCACGGCGATGCCATGCTCTGTCTGGCCCGTATTCGCGCCAAGGATGCCTACCTGATGGAGCACTCCATGAACGTGGCCATTCTGCTGGCCAACTTCGGCCGTTATCTGGGGCTGGAGCGCAGCGTGCTCAAGGAGTTGACTCTGGGAGGGCTGTTGCACGACGTGGGCAAGATCATGACGCCGGACGAGGTGCTCAACAAACCGGGCAAGCTGACCGACGAGGAGTTTGCCATCATGCGCCAGCATGTGGTGCATAGCTACGACATTCTCCGCAATACCCCCGGCATCACCCCAACCATGCTGGAAGTAGCCGCCAACCACCACGAGCGGCTCGATGGTACTGGCTACCCGCAGCGGCTGAAGGGGGATGAACTCTCCCTCTATACCCGCATGAGCGGTATTGTCGATGTCTATGACGCAGTAACTGCCGACAGAGTCTACAAGGCTGGCATGCAACCCACCCAGGCCTTTCGCATTCTGCTAAAGGGAGTCAACCAGCACTTCGATGCCGAACTGGTCACCAAGTTCATCAAATGCATGGGGGTCTATCCGGTGGGAACGCTGGTACAGCTTTCAAACCAGCGGTTGGCCATCGTGATGCAGCGCAACGAGCAGCAGCCGCTCAAGCCGGTGGTCAAGGTGATCTATCACGCTTCCCAGCGCCACTACCTCGATGTGCAGTGGCTGGATCTGGCCAGATCGAGTGTGAAGGAGAGCATCGAGTGCACGGTCGACCCCAAAGAGTTTGGCATCAACCTCACCAACTTCTTCTAACTCTGTCCTCACGACTGGCGCTGGCTATCGAGCCAGTGCCGGATCAGAAACTCCTCATCCAACGGCGAGAGATCGAAACGCAGGCTGGCCTCTTCGATGGCGGCGATATCGTACTGGTGGTGCTCACTGAGCCAGCGCACCGCACGTCGCAGATCTTCACCATGGGGGAGCAGCAGATGGTCGCTCATGGGATACCTCCGGTAGATCGCAAGGCAGCCAGCGCATCTGACTGCCTATTACAAATCTAGTCGGTCAATCCCAATCCCCTCCTGCGTCTCCTCACCCTCCCCCATCTGTCACTGCAATCAGGCAATCAGCGACCGAAGGCGCGCTGCCAATCCTGATCAAACTTCGTCAATGCCGCATCCACCGCCGGCACGTTCAGCAACTGCTCGGCCACATCGAGCGGCAATGTGATGGATTGGCAACCGGCCAGCAGGCAGTCGAGCGCCTGACGGGGAGTGCGGAATGACGCCGCCAGCACCTTGCTGTTCGGCGCGTGCAGCGCAAGCAGCTGTTGCAGCTCCTGCACGGTGGCGATGCCATCGCCGCCCTGAGCATCCAGCCGGTTAACGTAGGGCGCGACATATTCCGCCCCCGCCACCGCCGCCAGCCAGCCCTGCAGCGGTGTATAGATCGCCGTGCCCAGGGTCGGCACCCCGTTGGCCGTCAGGGTCTTGATGGCTGCCAATCCCTCTTCACATACCGGGATCTTGATCACTAGGTCGCGGTCCAGTTCACGCAGGGCGAACGCCTCGCGCACCATCTCGGTTTCAGTTTTGGCCATCACCTGGGCAAACAGGCGCGCCTTGGGCCCCAGCACATCGCGCAAGGCGGGCAGCAGCTCACAGAGCGGCAATCCCCCGGCGGCGGTAATGGAAGGATTGGTGGTGACACCGGCCAACGGCAGGATCCGTGACCAGCGACGCACTGCCGCCACATCGGCGGTATCGAGATACAGCTCCATCTCTAACTCCTTAACGGGATGTTCAATATGTCGCCATTCTAGCGAGAAAACATCTGCAAACAGCTTGATCGAAATCAAATCAACTTTCGAATGAAAGCAAATAGAATGCAAATACAAAAGGAGGCGGTATGATTTTCGACCTGCAACGATATTCAACTCACGATGGCCCCGGCATTCGCACCCTGGTGTTTCTCAAGGGGTGCTCGCTGGCCTGTCGCTGGTGTCAAAACCCGGAAAGCCGCTCTCCCAAGCCGGACATACTACTCGACCGGCGCCAGTGCATCGAGGGATGCCAGCTCTGCAGCCAGGCTTGTCCGGCAATCTTACGTGACAGCGAGGGCATCCAGCTCAGCCGTTCTGCCCTCAAGGCCGATGATATGGAACGGCTGCGCGGCCTCTGCCCAAGCGAAGCGCTGCAGGTGTGCGGCCGCGATGAAACCCTGGATACCCTGATGGACACCATCTTGCGGGATCGCCCCTTCTTCGAGCGCAGCGGCGGTGGCGTCACCCTCTCAGGTGGCGAACCGTTTATGCAGCCCGAATTTGCTGCCAACCTGCTGGCCCGCTGCAAGGCCGAAGGGCTGCACACCGCGGTCGAGAGCTGCCTGCATGTGCCCTGGCACCAGATTGAGCAAAGCCTTCCCTCACTGGATCTGCTGCTGGCGGACCTCAAACACGTGGATAAAGAACGTTTCTTCCACTGGACCCGCGGCAAGGTGGAGTTGCCCATCGCGAACCTCAAGCGCCTCGCCGAGCGCGGCGTGCCCATGCAGATCCGGGTGCCACTCATTCCCGGCTTCAATGCCGACCACGCATCGATCGAAGCCATCACCGACACCGCTGCCAGCCTCGGCACGGTGCAGGAGATCCACTTCCTCCCCTACCACACGCTGGGGATGGGCAAATATGCCCTGCTGGATCTGCCCTATCAGGCGCCTGAGACACCGTTTGACGACCCCGATTTACTCCACTTTGCCCACGCATACGCCCAACGTCAGGGGCTGACCCCTGTGACCAGAGGATAAGATCATGACCCAGCTCGACCTCAATACCCTGAGCCCGCGGATCCGCGCCCACAAAGAGAGCCTGATCCACATCGTTCAGCCGCCGGTCTGTACCGAGCGGGCCCGCCACTATACCGAGGCCTATCAGACTCATCTCGCCCGGCCGCTGCCGGTGCGCCGCGCCCTGGCTCTGGCCCATCACCTCAAGGAACGCACCATCTGGATCAAGCACGACGAGCTGATCGTCGGCAATCAGGCCAGTCAGGTACGGGCGGCGCCGCTCTTTCCCGAATACACGGTGAGCTGGATTGAGAAGGAGGTCGACGAGCTGGCAGATCGCCCCGGCGCCGGTTTTGCAGTCAGCGAAACCGACAAGGCGATCATCCACGCCCTCACCCCCTTCTGGCGCGGCCAGACGGTGCAGGATCGCTGCTTCGGCCTCTTTACCGACGAGCAGAAAGCGCTGCTGGAGAGCGGCATCATCAAGGCCGAGGGCAACATGACCTCGGGGGATGCCCACCTCGCGGTCAACTATGAGGAGCTGCTCACGCTGGGGCTCGATGGCTTCAAGGCCAAGGTGGCCGAGCGCCGCAGTCGGCTGGATTTGGCGGATTGGGCCGATCTGCAGCGCGAGCAGTTCCTGCACGCCGTCGCCATCACTCTGGATGCGGTCAGCGCTCACATCTCGCGCTACGCCGCACTTGCCCATGATATGGCAGCACAAGAATCTCGCCCCGAGCGCCGAAACGAGCTTGAGACCATCGCGCTCAACTGCGCCCACATCGCCCACCAGCCCCCCGAGACCTTCTGGCAGGCGCTGCAGCTCTGCTACTTTATCCAGCTCCTCCTGCAGATCGAATCCAACGGTCACTCGGTGTCGTTTGGCCGGATGGATCAGTACCTCTACCCCTGGTATCGCCGCGAGGTGGAATTGTCGGAATCCCTGCCTCGGACGCGCGCCATCGAGCTGCTGCAAGGGTGCTGGCTCAAGTTGCTGGAGGTGAACAAGATCCGCTCCGGCACCCACTCCAAGGCATCCGCCGGCAGCCCGCTCTATCAAAACGTCACCATCGGCGGCCAGAACTGGCGGGATGGCAGTGCCCATGACGCGGTCAACGGCCTCTCCTACGCGATTCTGGAGTCCTGCGGCCAGCTGAGATCCACCCAGCCCAACCTCTCGGTGCGCTACCATGCCGGGATGAGCGAGGATTTCCTCGATGCCTGCATTCAGGTGATCCGCTGCGGCTTTGGCATGCCCGCCTTCAACAACGACGAGGTGGTGATCCCCGAGTTCATCAAGCTCGGGGTGAGCGTGGAGGATGCCCACCACTACGCCGCTATCGGTTGCATCGAGACAGCCGTGCCCGGCAAGTGGGGCTATCGCTGCACCGGCATGAGCTTTATCAACTTCGCCCGCATCCTGCTGGCCTCCCTTGATGGCGGCCGCGATGCCACCACCGGCAAGGTATTCCTGCCCCAGCCCCAGTCGCTGCGAGACGGGAGCTTTGGCAACTTTGACGAGGTGATGGCCCGCTGGGACGAGCAGGTGCGCTACTTCACCCGCAAATCCATCGAGATCGATTGTGTGGTCGACAGCGTGCTGGAGGCTCAGGCCCACGACATCCTCTGCAGCGCCCTGGTGGATGACTGCATCGAGCGCGGCAAGACCATCAAGGAGGGGGGCGCCGTCTATGACTGGGTCTCAGGTCTGCAGGTGGGGATCGCCAACCTCGGCAACAGTCTGGCGGCCCTGAAGAAACTGGTGTTCGAACAGGGGATAGTGGATCAGCAAGAGCTGGCCGAAGCACTCGAGCAAGATTTTTCAGGACTGGCGGGGGAGCAGCTGCGCCAGCGCCTCACCAATGCAGCCCCCAAATATGGCAACGATCTGGACGAGGTTGACCTGCTGCTGGTGCAGGCTTACCAGAGCTACATCGACGAGCTTAAGGGGTTGCACAACACCCGCTTCGGCCGTGGCCCCATCGGCGGCACCTACTATGCCGGCACCTCCTCCATCTCGGCCAACGTCCCCTTCGGTGCCGCCACCATGGCCACCCCGGATGGCCGCCACGCCCGCACGCCGCTGGCGGAAGGGGCCAGCCCCTCGTCGGGTTCGGATCGTCTCGGCCCGACGGCGGTGTTCAACTCCATCGGCAAGCTGCCCACGGCGGCCATCCTCGGCGGGGTGCTGCTCAACCAGAAGCTGAGTCCGGCGAGCCTTGAGAACGAGCGGGACAAGGCCAAGCTGATGAGCCTGCTGCGCACCTTCTTCGAGGTGCACAAGGGGTGGCACGTGCAGTACAACATCGTCTCGCGGGAAACCCTGCTGGCAGCCAAGGCCAATCCGGATCAGTACCGGGATCTGGTGGTACGGGTGGCGGGCTATTCAGCCTTCTTCACCGCCTTATCCCCGGATGCGCAAGATGATATCATCGCCCGCACCGAGCACAGTCTCTGACGGGGCGCTCCCCATGGCGCCTGTGACGTCATATGATTGGCAAGCCACCCTCGGGTGGCTTTCCGCTATCCACCACCTTGCATGCGAGCGCACCATGAATCCACGCCACCAACTGATCCTCACTCTGGTCCATCAGGCTCGCAAGATGAGCGTGAGTGAACTCTCCCGACACACAGGTGTGTCTGAGGTGACGGTGCGCAACGACCTCACCGCGCTGGAGAAACAGGGACTGCTCAGACGGGTACACGGCTCGGCCATGGCGCTGGAGACCGATGACCCCGATGCCCGGATGAACATCAACTACCTGCTCAAGGAGCGCCTCGCCGAGCGGGCCGCCCAGCTGGTGGAAGATGGCGAAACGGTCTTTATCGAAGGGGGCAGTGCCAACGCCATGCTGGCGCGCCATCTGGCCCTGCACAAACGGGTCACCATCATCACCATCAGCAGCTATATCGCCCATCTGCTCAAAGATACCCCGGCTCAGGTGGTGCTGCTCGGCGGGCTGTTCCAGCATCAGAGCGAGAGCGTGGTGGGGCCGCTCACGCGCCTCTGCATCGAGCAGGTGCACTTCTCCAAGGCCTTTATCGGGGTCGACGGTTTTCATCCCGAGATGGGCTTTACCGGCCGCGACATGATGCGGGCCGACGTGGTCAACAGCGTGCTGGCCAAGGGGATGACCAATGTGGTGATCACCGACAGCAGCAAATTTGGCGCCATCCACCCGAGCCAGCTTGGCGCGCCGGGCCAGATCAACGTGCTGGTTACCGACGATGCCCTGCCCGCCCCCATGCGGGCCACCCTGGCCGCACGCGGCATCACAGTGCACTGCGTCTCTGCCTGAATCGCACCTGGCCCCCGTTGCCGGGTTGCTCCCCCGCCGGTCGGCTTGACGGCGCCCACCCTGGCGGGGGTATGCTCGTCCTCTTTTGGCCTCTCATGGCAGAGGCCACAGACCGAAGGACACCGCATGCACACCAAAGACAAGTTTCTGGCCGCTCTGGTCATCCTCTGCTGGGGGCTTAACTTCGTGGCCATCAAGTGGGGGCTGGAGGGGATCCCCCCACTGCTGCTGGGTGCGCTGCGCTTTATCGGCGTGGTCTTCCCCGCCATCTTGCTGGTACCCAAACCCGCCATGCCCTGGCGCTGGCTGCTGGCCTATGGCGGCGCCATCAGCCTCGGTCAATTCGCATTTTTGTTCAGTGCCATGAAATTCGGCATGCCCGCAGGTATGGCCTCGCTGGTGCTGCAATCCCAGGTGGTGTTCACCCTGCTTTTTGCAATGATCTGGCTGGGGGAGCGCTGGCAATCCCACCACTGGGTGGCGCTGCCCTTGGCGGGATTCGGCCTCTATCTCATCGCCACTCACGGTGAAGGCAACCTGACCTTGCTCGGGTTTATCCTGACGCTGTGTGCCGCCGCCTGTTGGGGCCTTGGCAACGTCATCAATCGCCAGATTGGTCTGCGCTACCAGACCACGCTGCCGAGCCTGATCGCCTGGGGCGGTCTGGTGCCCATCCTGCCATTTTTCGCCCTCTCCTGGCTGTTCGAAGGGCCGGAGCTGATGGCCAGCAGCCTGCGCGACTTCAGCTGGCAGGGATTGCTGTGCGTGCTCTATCTCTCGTATGTCGCGACCTGGCTGGGTTACGGCCTGTGGGGACGACTGCTGATGCGCTATCCGGTGGCGCAGGTGGCACCGCTCTCCCTGCTGATCCCCTGTGTCGGCATGGTCACGGCAGCGCTGCTGCTCGATGAACATCCAACACCCTTGCAGTGGCTGGGCTCAGCTCTGGTGCTGCTCGGCTTTGTGGTCCATCTGCTGGGTAGCCGACTGCGCTGGTTCAAACCACAGAGAGCGACATGATGAGCGCCTGCCCATTTACGCTATTTCATTGACCTGACAGGATAAAATTTTCATGATGAGCCAGTCCCCATCGGGACTGACATCACCAGTGCGTGATCTGCAGGAAGCAGACTTCAGGAGAGCAAGGACATGCCATCGACCACCGCCGCCGGGGGGCGCCGCCTCCCCCCTATCATTCGCGCCACCGCCATCACCCTGACCCTGTGCTGGAGCCCGTTTGGCTGGAGTGCCACACTGCCCGCTGACTTGAAGTGGGAGAGCAACAACCAGGACCCTCTCTATGCCGATCCGGCCGCCAAACGCGGCGGCACCTTTCGCACCTTTATGACCAGCTTCCCCCTGACCCTGCGCAAATATGGCCCCGACTCCAACGGCGGCTTTGCCGGTTACGTGCGGGAAACCAACCTGCCACTGCTGAGCACTCATCCCGTCACCGGCAACCCCATGCCGATGCTGGCAAACGAGTGGGCCTTCGGCGCCGACAACAAGACCCTCTATTTTCGCATCAATCCCAAGGCACGCTGGTCAGATGGCCAACCGGTCACCGCCGATGACTGGCTCTTTACCCTCAAGATGATGCGCAGCAAGGAGATCAACGACCCCTGGTACAACAACTACTACAGCACCCAGATAGCAGACATAACCAAGTTTGATGATCACACCCTGGCCATCACCAGCGGCACCGAAAAGAGCCGCCAGGATCTGCTCGAATCGCTGCCCATCAGCCCGGAGCCGAGCCACGCCATCAAGCTCACCGCCAACTGGGTCAAGGAGTACAACTGGAAGGTGTTGCCGGTCACCGGTCCCTATCAGATCGATCAGGTGAAAAAGGGCAAATCGGTCACCTTCAAGCGGATTGAAAACTGGTGGGGGGATGACGAGCGCTACTTCCAGCATCGCTTCAATCCTGCGCGGATCGAGATCAAGGTGCTCAGGGATCTGAACATCGCCTGGCAGCACTTCCTGCGCGGCGATCTCGACACCTTCCCGCTGGTGATGCCCAACTGGTGGCACGACAAGACCAAAACCGCGGAGTTCGAGAAGGGTTATATCACGCGTACCTGGTTCTACAACCAGACCCCGCAATCGCCAATGGGGCTCTATCTCAACACCGCCGATCCGCTGCTGAATAATCTCGATGTGCGGCTCGGGATCCAGCATGCCCTCAACCTCGACAAGATGCTCACCACCCTGCTGCGGGGGGATTACCAGCGACTCAACAGTTATGGCTCAGGTCAGGGTGAGTTTACCAACAGCGAGATCAAGGCCCGTCCGTTCGATCCCAAACTGGCACGGGAATACTTTGCCAAGGCAGGCTTTAACAAAGTGGGGCCGCAGGGGATTTTGCAAAACGACAAGGGGCAGTCACTGACCCTCGCCATCACCTACACCACCGCAGAGCACGCCCAGCGGCTCACGCTGTTGCGGGAAGAGGCCAAGAAGGCGGGGCTTAATCTGGAGCTCAACCTGATGGATGCCTCGGCCGGGTTCAAATCGATGCTGGAGAAAAAACACCAGAGCGCCTGGATGGCCTGGGCGGGTAGCCGCTATCCCGCCTATTGGGAGTTCTTCCACAAGGTCAACGCCAACAAACCCCAGACCAACAACATCATGAACATCGATGATGACGCCATCACGGCCTTGGTGGAGCAGTATGACAAGGAGTTCGACTTTACCAAAAAGGCGGCCCTGTCACGGCAGATCCAGCAGCGGCTCTATGAGCTGGCAAGCTTCGTCCCCGCCTATCAGGTGCCCTACACCCGGGAAGGCGCCTGGCGCTGGATAAAACTGCCAAAAGTACCTGCAACGCCCAAGAGCGAGCAGCTCTACTGGCCCCTCGGTGGCGACAACAGCGGTTACAGCTATGGCGGTCTGCTGTGGATCGATGAAGAGCTAAAAACCGAGACCAAGGCAGCCATCAAGAGCGGCAAGACCTTCCCGGCCGAGCCCATCATCGACACCACCTATCGCCAGCCCTGATAGCGACAACTCGTTTGGCAAACTGACCAAAAACAAAGACCCCGCCAGATAGCGGGGGCTTTGTTGGCAACCGGTGTTGCGAATCGAGCGGTGATCAGCCGCGTTTGGCCTGCTTCTCGGCAATGGCGTCAGCCACGTCGGCCGGCTCCAGCACGATCCCTTCCTGATCCGGGGTCGGGAACACGGCAACACACAGCTCGTCCTGCTCCATACCGTCAACCCAGCGCTCCAGCCATACCTTGAGGGTGATAGACTGCGGCTTGCAATCGGCCCACTCACCTTCGGCCCACGCCTTGGCGTACTCCGGGTGCGGCCATACCGGGATGCAATCTTCATCGTCGGTGGTCAGCATCATGACGCCATGCTCGTCAGTCAGGACGAACAGCTCTTCATGCTCGACCAGCTTGCTGATGAAGTGATCGTAACGGTAATCAGCGTTCAGTTGCAGCGCGGCATTGCGCTCGGTGTCGCTCAGTTCATAGCTCATTGGCCAAGTCTCTCTCTCGATAAAGGGCGCCATGTTCACATCTTGTCGTCAGCTTGTCCAGCTTGCAGCCCCTTGGCACCGGATGGGGAGGACAATGACGCAAATAAGGATAGAGCAGCCTCCTCGATAGCGAGACCGCCAGCCATCATATCGCCCCTTTTACAACGCAGGGGTGATCAGCTCCACATCAGGCTGCTCGCTCAGCTTTTGCCGCAGCCAGTAGGCGGACTCCACCTCGACAAAGCAGAGCAGATCCTGGCCATTGGCCGCCATCGCCATCAGCTGCTCAAAACGCAGCTGTTGCTGTTGCTCCCAGGCGGCAGCGAGTTTGGCACCGTGGGCCTCATCCACCACTTCGCGGCGCAACTCGAACAGGTTATCGGTGATCGGGCTGTTGATCTTGGCGGCGGTGTGCCAGTACATCAGCAGGTTATCCATCATCTCGCTGTCGTAGTTGGCCAGTGCATCCAGCTCGGGTGAATCACCGCTGTCGCTGGCGGCAAAATCACACCAGCCCGCATCGAGTGACGCCAGCTCATGAGCCCCCTTGGCATGCTTGCGTAACAGCGCAATGTCGGCCCCCTTGCGTGCAGGTAACCATACCTCGCCCTGATGGGCATCCAGCAGGGACGTCAACGAAGCAGCGGGGTAAACCGGAAAGCGGGTACAAAGTGAATGCAGCAGGGATACCAGAGTGATCTTGACCATGAGCGATACCTTGAACAGGGCGAACAGCCACCAATAGACCGTCCGATATAAAGAAGTGCCCTATCCTACCACGTTTGGTCCGGCTCGGCCCTTGACGAAGCTGTCAGCCAACCATCTGATTACGCCGAAAAAAACAGCATTTGAAACGCAGCATCCAGCCAAAGATCAATAATTTGAGCCAGCGCCCACTAAAGTGGATCCGGGGATGCTAGTTTGCATACATCTTTAGCGTAAGGAGTAAATCCATGATTGGGATCGACCAGGTTTCTAACGAATTCGTGAACGATTTGAAAATACTGGCATGCTTTGATCCGGCCAACATGAGCCTGGGGATTAAATTACGCAGCGATATGTCTGAAGAGTTGTGCCAGGCGGCAGCCCGTCTGCATCAACAGGGGCTCATCAGCGCAGAAGATGGCGGCTATCTCACCCCGTTTGGCATGACCATGGTTGAACACCTGCAACATCTGTTGGTCGCACTCAAACCGCTTTGACCGGCTGTGGTGCCCAGAGCGAAAAGTTGAGTAGCTCCCAGCGCTCCCCTTGGTGAAGATGACAGGCAAACAGCAAAGGACCTTCGGGTCCTTTTACTTTGCCATCCACCAGCCACTCCCCCTCCCTTTCAGGCACCAGTCGCGCATTCACCTCATCAGGTTGCAGCGCAGCGCCTATTCGGACCTGGACAAATTGCTGGCAGATCACCTGCGCTTCCATCGCGGATTGAACCGGTACCGGCGCATCGGACGTCGGAGTCAAGGTGGCAGCAAGCAGGAGCGATAGCAACATGATTCAGCACATGGGAGTCAGTAGCAGAAGCCAGATAAACAAAAAGCCGTGGCACCAGAGGTACCACGGCTTTCTTAAATTCTGTAAGAATTACAGAGCGGTTACGTTCTCAGCCTGCGGGCCTTTCTGACCTTGGGTCACAGAGAACTGTACGCGCTGACCTTCAGCCAGGGTACGGAAACCGTTACCTTGAATGGCGCTGAAGTGAACGAAAACGTCCGGGCCGTTTTCTTGCTGGATGAAGCCAAAACCTTTGGTTTCGTTGAAAAACTTAACGGTACCGGTGATCATGTTAGACATATCTTTTAAACCTGTATTCAAAATAATTACTTATGCTTTTCAGCGGGTAAAGCTCAAAAAACGGGATTAACTTATGAACAACAGGACAAGATGTGAAACATCGTATTCATTGACATAACTATCGCCCTTTCAAGCTGGTTTGGATTATACGTGGCTTTGTAGATTACGCAAACAAATTTGTGCCCTGCCAATGACAGGGCACAACCCCTTATAAGGTGGCTGCTTCCAACGCTTCGACCAGCGCTCTGAGAAAACGAGCCGCCTCCCCGCCAGTGCAGGCTCTGTGGTCAAATGTCATCGACAGCGGCAATGCCCTGACGGGACGCGCTTCACCATGGATGAACACCACTTTTTCGAACAGTTTGCCTGCCCCTATGATGGCCACCTGCGGCGGCGTGACGATGGGGCTGGCATAGCGGCCTGCGATGGCACCGAAGTTGGTGAGCGTAATGGTCGCCCCCTGCAACATCTCGCGGGGCACGGCGCGCGCCTTCACATCGGCGATCATCCGATCCAGCCCTTGCCGGATATCTGCCCCCTCCCGCTCGGCCACGTTCTCCATCACCGGCACATAGAGGCCATGCTTTGAATCCACCGCGATGGCCACATTGACCTCTTTGAACAGCCGCCGTGACAGGGTGTCGCCATCAAACCAGGCATTCATCGAGGGCTCGGCGCGGCACGCCACGCCAATGGCCTTGATAAGGCGCACCGTCACATCCTCATCAGGCCGCCAGTGACGCAAATCCACCTCGTCGGTGATGCTGACCGGCACCACAGTCTGATGAGAGAGCTCCATCGCCTTGGCCATGGCCCGCCGCGACCCTTTGAGGAATTCGTTGCCACTGCTCTGCTGGGCCTCGAATGCCTGCTGCACATCCAGCTCGGTCACCATGCCGCCGCTGCCACTCCCCTTGATCCGCTCGATATCCAGACCCAGTTTTTGTGCCAGCAGGCGCACGGCAGGCATGGCTTGCACCAGCGATCCCCCCGGGGCAATGGCCCCCACCACGAAGTGATCCTCGATATGTTGCTGATGGGCGCTCACCTTGCCCACCACGGTGCCATCATCTTCGCCCCCCTCGAACTCCACCAGCGGTGCACCGATATGGAGGATATCCCCCTCGGCGCCGCAGAGACGGGCAATCACCCCGGCTACCGGAGAGGGTACATCCACCAGCGCCTTGGCCGTTTCCACCGACAACAGCACCTGATCGACCGCAACGGTATCACCGGCACTCACCTTCCACTCGACGATCTCGGCTTCGGCCAACCCTTCACCCAGATCCGGTAATTTGAAAAATTTCATAGCCACTGGTTCTCCATCAGCTGGTGAGCGGCATCGGCGATATCCTGCTCGGTGATGAGGTAATACGCCTCGTTGCGATAGTAGGGGACGGCGGCATCCACGCCGGTCAGCCGCTTGGGCGGCGCCTTGAGGCTGGGAAGCGCCTGCTCGGTCACCCGCGCCACGATTTCGGCTCCGACCCCGAAGCTGCCACACGCCTCGTGTACCACCAGCAAGCGGCCAGTCTTGCGCACCGAAGTGAGAATGGTCTCAATATCCAGCGGCTTGATGGTGGCCAGATCCAGCACCTCGCACTGGATATCCTGCTCGGCCAGCAGATTCGCTGCCCGCATCACCTCCTGAATGCAGGCCCCCCAGGCCACTACCGTGATATCGCGGCCAGGGCGCAGGGTGAAGCAGACATCCAGCGGCAGGCCGACACCGTCATCCACCACCTCGGATTTCATCGAACGGTAGATGCGATCGGGTTCGAAAAACATCACCGGATCCGGATCGCGGATGGCCGAGAGCAGCAGGCCATAGGCGCGTCTCGGGCTGGAGGGGATCACTACCCGTAGCCCAGGGATATGGGCAAACAGCGCCTCGACGCTCTCGCTGTGATGTTCAGGCGAATGAATGCCCGCGCCATACGGGGAGCGATAGACAAGGGGACAGGAGAGGCGGCCACGGGTGCGGTTTCGCATCCGCGCCGCCTGACAGATGATCTGCTCCATCCCGGGGAAGATGAAGCCCTGAAACTGGAACTCAGCCACCGGCTTGAGCCCCTGGGTCGCCATGCCGACCGCCACCCCGGCGATCAATCCCTCGGCCAGCGGCGTGTCGATCACCCGCTTGAAACCGAACTTGTCGCGCAGCCCTACGGTGGCGCGAAACACCCCGCCGTTGACCCCCACATCCTCGCCCAGTACCACCACATCCGGGTCGTGCTCCATCTCGTAGTGAAGGGCCATGTTGACCGCTTCCAGCAAACTGATCTCACTCATGGCCAACCTCCTGCTTCATCCCCTTGGCAATCACTCGCTCGCGCTGGGGCAAGAGTTCGGCGGGCAGGCTGGCGTAGTGATAATCGAGCATCGCCTCCGGCGGCTGGGGCGCCATCGCCTCATAACGGGAGACCGCCTGTTCGACCTCTCGGGTAGCCTCCGCCAGCAGGCTCTGCTCCTGCTCTTCATCCCACCAGCCCTGGCTGTGCATAAACTGGCGCAGCCGCTTGACCGGCTCTTTCGCCCAGGCGGCCTCGACCTCGGCCCCATCGCGATAGCGAGTGGCATCGTCGGCCGTGGTGTGATCGCCGAGGCGATAACTGACCGCCTCGATCAGGGTCGGCCCCTTGCCGCTGCGGGCCCGTTCGACGGCACTGCGGGCGGCATCGTAGACCGCCACCACATCGTTGCCATCCATCTGCAGGCTGCGCACCCCGGCGCCAATCCCCTTCTGGGCCAGCGTAGGAGCGCTCGATTGCAGCTTGCGCGGCACCGAGATAGCCCACTGGTTGTTGTTGACGATGATGACCATGGGTAGGTGCCAGACCCCGGCGCAGTTGAGCCCCTCTAGAAAATCCCCCTTGGAGGTGCCGCCGTCGCCGATGGTGACTACGGCAACGCGCGGTTGATTACGCAGTTTGAAAGCCGAGGCAATACCGCAGGCGTGGGTGATCTGGGTGGCGATGGGGACGCAGATAGGGAGATCTTCAGAGGGAGTCCCATCGGGTTTGAGAAAATAACTCCCCCGCTCGTCACCGCCCCAATATTGCAGGTTCTTCTCCATCGGTACGCCCCGCACATAGAGGGTGGGCATGTCCCGATAGTAGGGAACGTAGACATCCTGCGGCTGCATGGCCAGACCAATGCCAATCCCCACGGCTTCTGCGCCGAGATGGGAGGGAAAAGTACCGAGTTTGCCGGTTCGTTGCAGCGCAATCGCTTTTTTGTCATAGCTGCGCACCATCACCATATTGCGGTAGAAGGTGTGCAGTATCGCCTTGTCCAGCCAGGTCGGTAAGGTGGCGACCGGGCACCCTTCCGCATCGAGGTAACGAAGGAAAGGGATGTCGACATGGGTCATAACTGGCTCCTTGCCGTTGTGAGCGTCACCGATGCTGGTGACACCTAGATGTAAATACCTTGTTAAATAAAAAGCAAAGGAATTTACTCAGGTAAGACCAGTAGAAACTTCTTTAAAGTAGCGAAGGAGCTGAATTTTCGGCGATGAGTGGCAAGGTATGCCGTAAATGGTGCAACTTTGCAGCGCTGAATGCAGGATGCAAAATGTGAAAAAGGGGAGCCTTGCTCCCCCATTGAGTTACTTCAGTTAGCTGTTACTTCTTGTCAGGTGTTACTCCAACCAGCAGCTACGCCAGCCACTGTTGCAGCTGGCGGGCCATGCCAACTGGCAGCAAGTGAGCGCGACTCAACAAGCGGCTGCGCCAGGGCTCGGCCAGCAAGGTCGGGCAAATTCGCATCTCCCGTCCCCGGTCAACCACGCGCACCAGCCTGTCGATAAGAGTCTCCAGCGGCGGATGCGCCGGCCAGTGGGGATAGAGGTCAGCAGTGGTGATATCGGCCAACTCGCACACCCGCTCCTCTTTCTCATCTCCCTTCCCAGCAACCATTGGCCCGGGGTGAAGGACATGCAGCCAACCCGGCCGTGCCACCTCCAGCAACTGGCCCAGCGTCGGCTGCGCAAAGTGGGGATCCCCTGCGACTTTGAGCAGATGGCGCGCCCCTGCCAGCACCACCACGCCGCGGGGGGGAAGTGCGAGAAGATAGTCGGCCAGCGCCTGATCCCGCCCCCTGTTGTGTAGCTGCCACCGCTCCGGAGTCAACTCTTGCCACTCGAATGAAGGCTCGCAGAGATGCACCCGCAGCCGCATATGTTCGGGGCGCACCAGATTGCTCTGGCGCAGAGTGGTGAAGAGAGCAGGAAACTCGGGGGCCATCCAGGCGGGAAAGGCGCAAGAGTCGAGCCAGACCGGATAGAGCCGGGCCAGCGTCAGCGGCTCACCCTGCCAGCTCTCCTGCCCCGTCAGCCAGGCATCGAGCAAGCTCTGATGGCGGCGGTTGCCGCACTCCAGCACCAGATCAGTCATGACACCCCAGAGCGCCGGATCACAGAGCCAGGCGTGCTGGCGCCGGATAAAATCCGGGTGCCAGTGCGGCTCCCCCAGCCCCACCAGCTTGCCCGCCAGCAAGGCTTCCCGGATAGCGGCAACCGGGGTCATGCGTCCCCCTCCTGCCGGATGTGCGGTTGTTGCCAGACCCCATCGGCCCGCGCACCAATAAGGACACCGACCTTCGCCAGCCAGTCGGGATGCACCATCTCCTGATGCAGGCAGGGGAAGCGCTCATAGCGGATTTCCCCTTTTGTCAGCGGCTCCCAGCCACGCCCATCCAGCCAGGGCTGGCGGGAAGCTGATGCTTCGATAAAGATCACCTCCCCGTGGTAGCAGTAGTCGACCGGCTCACGGATCAGCCGGTTGTTGTGGCCCACCAGCTCAATCATGGCGCTCACCACCTGCTCGTCGAGCATGGCCAGCGCACTCCCCTCTGCACCCAGTCGGGCCACCACTTCATCGCGAGTGAGGGAATCGAGCGCCTCGTCCGCCACCGCAATCCCCCCCATCCGCAGCAACGCATCGAGCATCCGCTGCTCGTCGGGCAACGGCTGGGTCTGCCACTGCTGACAAGGGTAGGCATCGAGCAGCAGCACCATGGCCACCTCTTGTCCCTGCTCTTGCAGCATGGCGGCCATCCGGTGCACCAGCATCCCCCCGAGCGACCAGCCGAGCAGCCAGTAGGGCCCCTCGTTGTGCTGACGACGCAGCTCGGTCACATAGTCGAGGGCCAACTCGTCGAAGCTGACGGGCAGCGGGGCATCCGGCTGACAGAGCGCCCGCGCCTGCAGGGCATAGACCGCCATGTCGGTCGGCAGATGGGGCACCAGTGGCGCATAACACCAGCCGAGCCCCCCTGCGGGGTGGACGCAAAAGAGGGTGGGACACGATGTGCCAGACTGCGCACCGGGCGCCCGCAAGGGCAACAGCATGGGCATGGCCTCCCGCTCGCCGCCAAGACGACGCGCCAGCTGGGCGGGGCTCGGCGCTTCGAACAGACTGGCCAAAGTGAGAGTCTGTCCGGTCGACTCTTCAATACGCACCACCAACTGCGCCGCCAGCAGGGAGTGGCCGCCGAGGGCAAAGAAGTTATCGTCGGCGCCGACCCGCGCCAGCCCCAGTATCTCGGCGAAGAGGCGACAGAGCCGCTCCTCCAGCAGGGTTTTCGGCAGCGACTGACCCACCGCCGACGCCATATCGGGCAGCGGCAACCCCTTGCGATCCAGCTTGCCATTGGGGGTAAGCGGCAGCTCAGCCAGGTTTACCAAGAACCCCGGTACCATGTAATCGGGCAAGGCAGCGCCAAGGGCGGGTGCCAGCTCGGCCAGCGTCAGATCTGTGCTATCTGCCGTCACCACATAGGCCACCAGACGGCGATCGCCGGGGGCAAATTCGGGGGCCAGCACCACCGCCTGCGCCACCCGGGGATGGCGCAGCAGCACCTGCTCGATCTCCTCCAGTTCGATGCGCTGGCCGCGGATCTTCACCTGAAAATCGAGGCGCCCCAGATACTCGATGGCGCCATCCTCGCGCCAGGCGGCCAGATCGCCGCTGCGATAGAGCCGTCCCGCTCCGAAGGGGTTGGCAATAAAGCGCTCGGCGGTGAGCTCGGGCTGGCCAAAGTAGCCCTCCGCCACCTGTACGCCGCCGATCCAGAGCTCGCCTGCCACACCGGGGGGCACCGGCTGCAACAAGGGGTCGAGAATGTGGATGCTGGTATTCCAGACCGGATAGCCGATGGGCACGCTGGTCACCACCTCGTCTGCCCGGCAGGGATACCAGGTGACATCCACCGCCGCCTCGGTCGGGCCATAGAGGTTGTGCAGGGGGGCTGAGAATGTCCCATACCAGCGCTGCACCAGATCCGCGGGCAGCGCCTCGCCGGAGCAAAATACCTGCCGCAGGGCGCGGCAACGCGCAGGCTCGGCTTGTGCGACGAAGATCTGCAGCATGGCGGGGACAAAGTGCAAGGTGGTGATCCCTGCCTGCTCAATCAGCTCGGCAAGGTAGGCGGGATCCTTCTGGCCGCCCGGTTTGGCGAGCACCAGCCGCGCCCCGGTCATAAAGGGCCAGAAAAACTCCCAGATGGAGACATCGAAACCGGCCGGGGTCTTTTGCAGCACCCGATCCGCCGGGCCGATGGGATACATGTGCTGCATCCAGAGCAGCCGGTTGACGATGGCGCCATGGCTCACCACCACCCCTTTTGGCCGACCGGTCGAGCCGGAAGTGTAGATGATGTAGGCCGCATCTTCCGGTTTGGGGGCTGGCAGATCACAAGGTGCTATCCCCGCCACGTCTATTGTCGCCAGCTGCTCTGCCACACCGGGGGCATCGAGGCAGACAAGTGGCGCAGCCACATCGAGCGGCATCTGAAGCGTACAACTGGTCAGCACCAGCGCAGGATCGCTGCTGGCGAGAATGTAGCTGATCCGCTCCGCCGGATAGTCCGGATCAACGGGCACGTAGACCGCTCCCACCGCCATGATGGCCTGCTGGGCGAGAATAAGCTCGGGAGAGCGCGGGATCACCACCGCCACCCGACAACCGGGGCCCACGCCCCTTCCCGCCAGATAGCTGGCCAACTGACGGGTACGCTGGCGCAGCTCGGCAACACTCCAGCGCTCGGCGCCACACTCCAGCGCGATGGCGCTCTGATCTGCCGCCGCCAGCCCCTCGGCCAGCAGTGCGCTCAGAGTGGTAGTCGGCAACGGATGGTCGGTTTGGTTCCAGCGCGTCAGCTCAACCTGCTCGCAGGGCAGCAGCAGCGGCAAACGCACCGCCAGGGCCTCGTCATCCGCCTCACTCCAGGCCGCCAGATAAGCTACCAGCCGGTCCAGATGACGTTCACTCTCCTGTTGGCTGAAGCGCCCCTGATGTGCTTCGAGGGTCAGGGTCATAGCGCCTGCCTCCTCGGCAAAGTAGAAGGCGCACTCCTCCACCGGCCCCGCCGCCAGCACCTGCACCTCGCCACGAACCAGGTTGTGCCCTTCACCAAAGCTGAGGGTACGGGCAAAGGGCATCAGGTTGACCTGAGGGCCAAACAGCGGCTGGCCCGGCTGACGCTGTTGCAACCACTCCTGACGGCAGCCCTGATGACGGCGCAGGGCGGCAAATTGCCGCTCGACCTGTGCCAGCAACTCCCCTACCCGGCTGGTGCCGCTCAGCTCGATGCGCAGGGGCACCACATTGACCTTCATGCAGGGGGTATCGGCCGCCGCTGAGCCCAGCCGCCCCATCAGCGGAATACCCAGCACCACCTCGCCAGCGCCGCTCATCCGCTGCACATAGCTGGCCACCGCCGCCAGCAGCAGGCTGTAGGGGTGACAGGCCGTGCGACTCGCCCGTGCCACCAATGCCTGCCACTGGCGGCCAGCAAGCCGCTGCTCAAGACGATATGTGGAGCCCGGCCCTTGCGCCGGACGGCGGGAGAGCGACGCCGGGTTCTCCACCCCGGCCAGCTGCTGCACGAAGAAATCGCGATCCCGCGCGGCGCGCGGCGAATCCTGATAGGCCGCCTCCTCGGCCAACAACTCCTGCTGAGTCGCATAACGGCAGGTGGCAGGCTGCTCGCCGGCGCAGAGCACCTCATAACAGCTCACCACCCGCTGGCAGAGCAAACTCAGGCCAAAGCCGTCGATGGCGATATGGTGCACGGCAATAAACCAGGCCCACCGCCCCTCGCCCAGGCGATAGAGGGTGGTGGCAAACAGCGGCCCCTCGGCCAGATTGAAGGGGACGGCCAACTGCGCACGCATCTCGGCCTGCGCAGCGGCGAGCGGGTCGGCTTCGCTGCGCAGATCCCGCTCTGCCAGCTGCCAGCAAGCCGGGTTGGCCACCATCTGCGGGCCATCGGCAGTAGCCACAAAAGCGCAGTGCAGACCGGGGATCTCGTCGATGGTCTGGCGCACCGCACGGGTGAAGTGATGGGGAGCCAGCGCCCCTTCCAGCAGCCAGTATTCGCCGGTATTGCAGGCGGGGCTCTGCGGGTATTTTTGCTGGGCAAACCAGATGCCCGCCTGAGCCGTGGTAAGCGGCCAGCGCGGCAGCTCACCACGCTGGTGGGTGGCGCGCATCGCCATTGTCTGTTCCATGGGAATGTCCTTGCGCAAACATCGAGCGGGCAGCGGCTTGCCCCTGCCCGCATAGCTGAAAAGCGAGGAGGCCAAGCCTCCTCCATAAAGAGAGTGTCACGTCTGCCAGATCGGCAGCGCGCGGGCTAGACCCCCAGGGTGGCACCGCCATCGACCACCAGATCCTGCAGGGTGATATGGCTCGCGGCATCGGAGGCGAGAAACAGCACGCAGGCAGCCACCTCGTCGGGGGTTCCCAATTTGCCAAGGGGGATCCCCAGCTTGAACTGCCCGGGCAGGCCCGCGATGGTGCGCTGCTCCCCTGCGCGCTGTTCCCCCTCCTGCCACATGCCGTACAGCATCGGGGTACGGGTCGAGCCCGGCGACACCAGATTGCAGCGCACCCCATAGGGGGCAAGCTCCAACCCAGCCGTTTGGGTGAGGCTGGTCAGCGCCGCCTTGGAGGCGCCATAGATTCCCATCCCCACTCGCGGTACCCGACCGGCATTGGAAGAGACATTGACGATGGCGCCCCTGCGCCGCCCCTGAAACCAGGGGGTCAGGGCCCGCATCAGGTAGAAGGGAGCGAAAGTGTTGATGGCGAAGGTGCGCTGCAAGAGGGCGTCATCCACCTCATCGAGCCTGCCGGTCGCCAGTACGCCCGCGACATTGACCAGCACATCGGGCCCCAGCCCCTCATCCAGCAGCTGTTCGCAGCATCGGGTCACGGCCTCGCTGTCGCTGACATCGATCACCACCCTCTTCACGTTGCCGGGCAGTGCCTCGGCCAGTTGCAGATCGAACGCCACCACGCTGGCCCCCGCCTCGGCAAAGGTGCGCGCCACCGCATGGCCAATTCCCTGTGCCGCACCGGTTACCCAGACGGTTCTGCCTTGCCACTCGCTCATGGGGTGCACTCCGGTTCGCTGACGTGCTCTTCGTTGACCTGATAAGCCTTGGCCTGACTGACATTAAGCTGACGGGAGAGGAGCGCCCACCAGTGAGCCAGGGTCGGCGTGCGGGCCAGCTCGGCCAGCTCCACCACCAGCCCCTGCTGACGCCACTCTTCCACCAGCCCCATCACCGCCAGCGAGTCGAGACCGTAGTCGAGCAGGTTGTCATCCTCGGTGGGCTGCTCATGCTGCATCTCGGCGGGCAGCCGCGCCAACACCTGAGCACGCAGCGACTCCCGAGTCAGGTGGCGTTTGCTGGCCGCCATCACCTCGGCCACGGTAATCACCCGACCGGCATTGCGGCTGACGTAGGAGAGCGCCAGCAGATGATCCTCGCGGGAGAAGTCGGCGATGGCATCAGCCACCAGGAAAGGGCGAATATCGCGCATAAAGGCATCGACCGCCGTCTGCATCACCCCGATATGGCCGTAGATGCCACAGATCACCAGCTGATCCCGCCCCCATCCGGCCATCAGCTCGGCCAGCGGTGAGCGGCAAAAAGCGCTGTAGCGCCACTTGGTCAGCACCGTATCCTGCGGCTCGGGCGCCAGCGCCGGGACGATGGGTTGGCGCTCCGGCGCCCGGGTCAACCCCGGCCCCCACATGTCGTTGAGCAGCGCCCGATCGGCCTGACTCTGCTCGGCGGGCTGGGCGGTATAGACCACCGGCATGCCAAGAATACGCGCCTGACGGATCAGGGTGGCGATATGGTCGATGACCTGATTGATCAGCGGATTGCCCGCCCCGTAGAAATCGACGAAATAGTGCTGCATATCGTGGACCAGCAAGGCGGCACGGCCCGGTTCGAAGGGCCAGTTCACCCGCCCGGTTGGCAGCTCCTCAGCGGTAGGCAGCGGGTAGGCGGCGAGGGATTGAATGGTCATGCACACTCCTTGGCGAGCTGCTCGCGCAGCGTCTGTTTGTCTATCTTGCCGACCGGGGTGTGGGGCAGTTGCTCCACCAGCACCAGGCGATCGGGCAGTTTGTAATCGGCCACCCCCTGCTCGCGCAGGAAACGGCGCAAGCGGGGCAGATTGAGGGGCTCGCGGCACATCAAAAAGGCGCAGCTGCGCTCCCCTAGCATGGGATCCGGCATGGCGACCAGCGCCGCCTGCCGCACCTCCGGGTGGGTCAGCAACAGCTCTTCAATCTCGAGGGCGTCGATCTTCTCCCCACCCCGGTTGATCTGATCCTTGTTGCGCCCCACCACTATCAGATGACCGCCGGGCAAGCGGCAGACCAGATCGCCGGTGCAGTAGAAACCGTCCCGGTCGAAGGCACGCTGATTGTGGGCATCGGCCTTGAAGTAACCGCGAAAGGTGTAGGGGCCACGCGTCCAGAGCTCGCCGCACTCGCCATCAGGCAAGGGGTGCCCGTCGCTGTCTCGCACCTCCACCTCGTCGCCCGGGCTCATCGGACGGCCCTGGGTATTGACGATGTGCCACTGGTCATCCTCGATGCGGGTGTAGTTGACCAGCCCCTCTGCCATGCCAAACACCTGCTGCAAACGGCAACCAAGGCGGCTCGCCACCGCCTCGGCATGAGCCGGGCTGAGGCGCGCACCGCCCACCTGCACACACTCCAGAGAGGTCTGCGGATAGTGGCTGGCCGCCTCCAGCCAAAGCGCCAGAGCCGGTGGCACCAGTGCCGCCCAGTTGACCTGATGGCGCTGCACCAGCGGCAGACAGGTTGCTGCGGAAGGATCCTTTGCCAGCACCACGCAGCCACCGCCATAAAACACTCCGAGTGCCCCGGGGGAGCTCAGGGGAAAGTTGTGGGGCGCCGGCAGGGCGCAGAGATAGATCACCCGCTCATCCCAACCACACACCGCCACGCTCTGGCGCACGCTGTAGCCATAGTCATCGTGGGTACGGGGGATCAGTTTGGGAGTGCCGGTGCTGCCGCCGGAGAGCTGGAAAAAGGCGACCTGATCGGCTGGGGTAGGAGTTGGCGCGATGGCCGTCAGCGGCGAACCATCAGCACGAGCCACGGTTTCAGGCTGAAGCCATGCAAATCCTGACAGAAGATCGGAGCCTTCAGCCTGCTCGAACAGCAGTGTCTGGCAGGGGGGATATACCAGCTCATCAAGGGCCGCGAGGCTCCCCGCTTCACCGGCAAAGCCGGGATGGGAGGGGCTGAGTACCAGCAAGGCGGGCTCAATCTGGCGGGCAAAGGCCACCAGCTCGCGCCGCTGATGGCTGTAGAGGGCATGCACCGCCACTACGCCGCAGCGGATCAGGGCAAACCAGCAGATATAGAACTCGGCGCAGTTGGGCAACTGCACCAGCGCGGTATCGCCGTGGCCCAGCCCGCGCGCCGCCAGCCGCGCCGCCAGCGCATCAACCTCACGCTTTAACCGGCCATAACTGAGGGTGCGCTCGCCACAGATCAGGGCCGTGCGCTCGGGATACCGTTCTGCAGATTCATCGAGCAGGGCGGTGAGCGGTTGTCCGCGCCACCACCCTTGTGCCCGGTAGTGGGCTGCCAGCTCGGCGGGCCAGGGGGTAAAGGGCACCAGCGGCTTCATGCGGTTACCTCCGGCTCCCGGCTTTCGAGGCCGAAGGCACGCAACATGGTGCCGAGCTTGGCGGCGGTCTCCTGCCACTCCGCTTCCGGCGAAGAGCCCACCACCACCCCGGCGCCAGCATAGAGCCGCAGCTGTCTGCCGGCAAGCACGCCACAGCGAATGGTGACTACCCACTCGCCATTGCCGTCGGCATCCATCCAACCAACGGCGCCGCAGTAGAAGCGGCGATCGTACCCCTCAAGCCGGGCGATGGCCTGACGCGCTGCCGAGAGCGGCGTGCCGCACACCGCCGGTGTCGGGTGCAGTGCCAGCGCCAGAGCCAGCACGGGAGAGGGTTCATGGAGCCGTCCGGCGATGCGGGTCGAGAGGTGCCACATGGTAGGAGTGGCGATCACCTGCGGCTCCAGAGGGACGTCCAGCTCGCGGCAGAAGGGAGCGAGGGCCGCAGCGACTGCATCGGCCACCAGCGCATGTTCATAGCGATCCTTCTGCGCCCCCAGCAGTTCGGCACTGGCCGCCTGTTGATCGGAAAACGCGTGGCGCGGACGGGAGCCCGCCAGCGGATTGCTCACCACCGCCATCTCGCTGCGCGATACCAGCAGCTCGGGGCTCGCACCAAGCAGGGTCTCCCCCTCCGGCAGCGGGATCTGGAACACATAGGCGCCCGGATTCTGGGCCAACAGAGAGCCATAGGCGTGTGCGGGGGAGGTCTGCTCTGCGCTTTGCACATCGATGGCGCGCGACAACACCACTTTCTCGAGCGGCCCCTCGCTGAACTGCTGCAACGCCGCCCGTACCGCCCCCTGATAGTGGGCAGAACCCGTTACTTCGCTCACCTCGCCATGGAGCTGGCAACAGCTGGCAGGCAACAGCGCATCCCTTGCGACCCACTGCGATTGCGCCGGGATCACCAGATGCCAGGGGGATTGGGTATCAAACGGAATGGCGCCGATGGCGATGGGATTGACCATCCCCTGCTGGCGCAACTGACGCAGATGGACGAGCAGCGTCTCCGGCGGGATGCCGGTAAAACTGTCGTGGATACCGGAGGCGACCAGTACCCTGTCACCGCTGGCAAAACAGCACACTTTATCCAACCCGACCGCTGTGGCGGGCCACTCTCCTTCCAGTGCATGGTCACACATGACGGTGCTACTCCTTGGAATGAATCACTGCCTGACACGACTTAAAGTGAGTCATTTGACTCACCAGATATCAGGGTGAACGGCATCCTAACAAGGAGCAAAAAAACGATCAATACAAATGAGAATCAATTTCATTAACTTCTTTTTAGTCAAAAGAGGGTGACGAACGAAACTGAGCTTCGCCGATAAAAAAGAGTTGCGATCGGAGCAAATTCAACTTGATAATGATAACGCTTATCATTTGTATATTATGGAAGATGTAAATAATGAAATCCTCAACCTCCCGTTTTATTGCTCCCAGCCTGCTGGCCACCACCATCGTCACTCTGCTGACCCAGCAAGCCATCGCCGCCAGTAACGCCCCTCAAGCCGATGAGGTGATCACCGTCACCACAACGGCGCACAATACCCGCTCGGCACCGGCCTCTATCTCTGTCATCACGGCCGAACAGATCGCCGCCGCGCCCGTCAATGACCTTGCCGACCTGCTGCGCCACGAAGTGGGCATTCAGGCTGAAGCGGACACCAATGGCCGCAGCGATATCGGTATTCGTGGCATGTCCGGCAAGTACACCCTGGTACTGGTGGATGGCAAACGCCTCTCCTCCTCCAATGCCCTGTGGCGCGGCGGCAACTTCGACAACACCCCGGTCCCCCTTGGCATGATCCAGCGGGTCGAGGTGATCCGTGGTCCCATGTCAGCACTTTACGGCTCCGATGCCATCGGTGGTGTCATCAATATCATCACCAAACAGCCGGGCAAAACCTGGCAAGGGGCGGCTGATGCCGACTTCAAGGCCATCGAGGGCAAGGATGGCGGCGATCAGCACAGGACCAACCTGGGCTTTAGCGGCCCGCTGACCGACAACCTGCTGATCCGGATGAACGGCGAGGTGTATGACCGTCAAGCCTGGACCCCCACCGAAGCTGCTGACGGCATCCCCCTTATCGAAGCCAAACAGACCCGCAACTTCGCCTCTACCCTGAGCTGGCTGGTGGATGAGCAACAACGCTTCGAGCTGGATTACCTCTACAACCAGGATGAGCGGCCTCTCGATATCTTCCGCAAAACCGGCAACAAGGTGCACAGCCGCCAGCAGCAAAACGATCGCAACCTGTTTGGTCTGACCCACAAGGGGGACTGGAGCTGGGGTGACACCACCGTCATGGCCAACTATGAAAGCTCCCAGATCGACGACTTCAACACCAGCTACTCGGCCCCGCAGCAGCGGGAGCTGGAAGAGAACACCCTGACCCTCAAGGGCTATACCAACCTGGCGCTGGCCAACCACTACCTGACCCTGGGTGGTGAATATCTGGACCGGGAGCTGGTGGATGCGGTGAGCTACAAGGATATCGGCGGCAAAGAGAGTCACTCTCAGGAGGCGCTGTTCGCCCAGGATGAAATTGGCCTGACCGACAGCCTGACCTTCACGCTGGGCGGCCGTTACGATCACCACGAGATCTACGGCAGCCACTTCACCCCGCGCGGCTATCTGGTCTATGAGATGAACGATGTGGTGACAGTGAAAGGCGGTGTCAGCCAGGCCTTCAAGGCACCGGCGCCGCACCAGTACTCCAACGATTACAGCATCGAGAGCTGCGGCGGCAGCTGCCGCATCTATGGCAGCGACAAGGTCAAGCCGGAAACCAGCACCAACTACGAGCTGGGTGTCATCGCAGGAGAAGGGATCTGGGAAACCAGCGCCACCCTCTTCTACTCCGACATCGACGACATGCTCACCTTCAAGCAGTTGCCGAACTCCACTGACCGCACCTGGTACAACCTGGAGAAGGCCACCACCAAGGGGCTGGAGCTGACCGGCAAGCTCGATCTGACCGACGATATCAACCTTGGCGCCAACTACACCTACCTCAAGGCGGAAGGCGATCAGGGTCAGGCTCTGCCCGAGCGGCCGGAGCACAAGGCCAACGCCAAGATCACCTGGCAGGCCACCGAGCGGGTAAATGCCTTTGTCGGCACCACCTACACCGGCACCCAGTTTGCCGAGCAGACCGTCAACAAGGTTGTCGTACTGCACAAACTGCCCAGCTATCAAACCTTCGATCTCGGCACCGGCTTCAAGGTCACCGAGAACTTTGACCTGCGACTGGGGATCAACAACCTGACCGACGTGCGCCTGCAAGAGAAAGACACCCTCTTCCAGAACGTCGAACCGGGTCGCAGCTACTACGTCAGCGGCTCAGCCCGCTTCTAAAGTAGCCAAGGCCGATATAACAGAGCGCGGGCTCATGCCCGCGCTCTGTTAACCAAGAGAATAAGGGGAAGATCCCCACTGGACAGCAAAGAGCATGCAGATTTCCATTTTCATCAGGATCGCTCATGTTCACCTCACTTCTGAATGCTTCACCCCTTGCCACCCTGCCCACCCCTGACGAGATGTTAAAGGCCAGACCCTGTCCGGCACGGCTCGCTCGCCAGATCGCACGCAGCCGCCAGCAAGCCCGCCATATTCTGCAGGGAGAGGATGATCGCCTGCTGCTGGTGATCGGCCCCTGCTCCATTCACGATCCGGCAGCCGCCCGCGACTATGGTGGCCGGCTGGCTGAACTACAGGGCCAATACGGGGAGCAGCTGCAACTGGTGATGCGTACCTATTTCGAAAAGCCGCGCACGACGCTCGGCTGGAAAGGATTTATCTTCGATCCCGACCTCGATGGCAGCGATCGGCTGGAAAGGGGCCTATCCCAGGCCCGAGAGTTACTGCTGGCCCTTGGACAGGAAGGGCTCGCCTGTGCCACCGAATTTCTCGATCTCACCAGCATGCTCTATCTGGGGGATCTCATCAGCTGGGGCGCTATCGGTGCCCGCACCACCGAATCCCAGCTCCACCGCCAACTGGCCTCGGCCCTCCCCTGCCCCATCGGTTTTAAAAACGGCACCGACGGCAATATCCGGATCGCGGTCGAGGCGATCCTCGCCAGCCGGGCAGCCCACCTCTATACCCAGCCTTCCGGTGATGGCCAGCTGGCACTGGTGCGCAGCCATGGCAACCCCGACTGTCATCTGATCCTGCGCGGTGGCCGCCAACCCAACTATCAGAGCAATCATGTTACAGAGGCTGGCGACTTGCTGCGCCAACATCATCTGTCACCCCGGCTGATGATCGATTGCAGCCACGGCAACAGCCAGAAACAACATGCCCGCCAGCTGCTGGTTGCCCGTGACATTGCCGACCAGCTGGGTGCTGGTAGCCATGCCATCGCCGCCATCATGGTGGAAAGTTTTATCTGCGAAGGGCGTCAGGAGATTGGCAGCAAACCGCTGCGCTACGGCCAGTCGATCACCGATAGCTGCATCGGCTGGGAACAGACAAGGCAACTGCTCGATATGGTGGCAGAAGGGGTTGAGGCGCGCCGTCAGCAGCGGATCGCCCTGGCGGGATAAATGGCGGATTAGAGAGATAATGCAGAAAAGAGTGTGGCCCCGATGGGGCCACCTTGTTGTTCGCTGTTTGACACTCGTCAGGCGACTGACTCCCGCTCCACCAGCTGGGCTTCAAACTTGAGCGCCAGGCCGTCCACCGGCTTGTGATCGAGCAGACGCAGCGCCAGCTCGGCAGCGCGGCTGCCCATCTCCTCGATGGGGTAGCGCACCGTGGTGAGCTTGGGATAGATGTAGCGGGCGTAGGGGATATCGTCGAACCCCACCACCGACACCTGCTGCGGGATCTTGTAACCCCGCTCCAGCAGGCAAGAGATCGCCCCCGCCACCATACCGTCGTTGAAACCGAGCACGGCCGTGAACTCGACACCACGGGCCAACAGTTCACTCATCGCCACATAGCCGCCATTTTCGTCGGCATAGGCGCGGCTGACGAGTGCAGGATCAAAGGCGATCCCGGCTCTGGCCAGAGTTTGGGTGTAACCGGCCATCCGCTGCTGACCATCGACAAACTCTTCATCATCGGAGGTGATAAAGGCGATGTTGCGATGACCGGCATCCAGCAAGTGCTGGCACGCGGTGGTGATCCCCGCCTGGTTATCGAGCCAGACGCAGCGATCTTCGGCGCCCGGCACCTGACGGTTGATGAAAACGATGGGGGTAGAGCCTGCCGCCAGCTCGCTCAGCTCCTCGTCCGGAAGCGCCTTGCTGTGGAGGATCAGCGCATCGCACTGGCGCTGCAGCAGCGCCTGAATGGCGTGACGCTCGCGCGCGATATCGTGGTTGCCAGACATGACGATGGTGAACTTGTTGGCCTGATCGACCATGGTTTCGATGCCACGCATCATCTGGGCAAAGAAGGGGCCGCCGCAGAGGTCGCCAACCAGCACGCCAATGCAGTTGGAACGCTTGCTGACCAGAGCCTGGGCAAAACTGTTGGGTCGAAAATTCAGTTCCTTCATGGCCGCCAGTACGGCCTCACGCTTTTCCGGTGCTACCTGTGCCGTGTTGTTGATAACCCGCGACACGGTGGAGATAGACACATTTGCCAGCTGAGAAACGTCTTTAATCGTTGCCACTATCCATTCCTTTATTGTGGGGGAACCTGTCGGTGCCGACGCCTGAGTATACCCTGCGGCCTGATGCAATTCCCGGAGCCAGGTCACCAGGCATGTTTCCTTTGGTAACAAAACCTTACCCGATGATACCCGGCAGCAGGGAAATTTGAAAACAGGGGCCGGCTGGCGGCCCCCGACTCAATAGGCGTGATTGAGCTCCCGCTCTGACATGAAGCGCAGCGGCTGCTGCAGCTTGTGCTGATAAATGAGATCGAACGACAACACGTTTTGCACGTAGTTGCGGGTCTCCTTGTAGGGGATGCTCTCGACCCACACGTCCATCGGCTTGTTGTCACTCTGCTCTCGCCAGCGTTTTACCCGTCCCGGCCCGGCGTTGTAGGCGGCAGCCGCCAAGATCCGGTTGCCGTCATAGACATCCAGCAAGCGCTTGAGATAGGCGCTCCCCAGACGAATATTCATCGTCGGATCAAACAGTTGCTGCTCGTTGCGATAGGGCACCCCCAGCTTGCCGGCAGTCTCTTTGGCAGTAGCAGGCATCAGCTGCATCAGACCGCGCGCCCCCACCGGCGACTGGGCCAGCGGATAGAGGGCGCTCTCCTGACGGGAAATGGCATAGAGCAAACTGGTGTTCATGGTGCGCTCTTGCGCCATCTGGGAGAAGGTGCGCTTGAGCGGCAGCGGGAAGCGCAGGTCGAGGGCATCCCACGCTTCGGCGCGAATGCTGGCGAGAATGGCCAGCTCGTGCCACCCCTGATTGAGGGCGATATGACCAAACTCGATGCGCTGGGCCACCGGATTGCGATCCATGTTGTGGATCCACTCCGAGCGGGCCGCCGCAATCTCGTTCATCGAGAGCAATTCGCGCACCCGCAACAGGAAGGGCCAGCGCTGGCTGGCCGTGCGCCAGTCCGGTACATGCTTGACGCTCTGGTTCTTGATGCGATAGGGCACGCCGGTGCGCTGGGCGGCCATAAAGCCGTAGAAACCGCGCAGGTTGGCGGTCTCCAGATAGAGATCCCGCGCCGGTTTTTGCTGCCCCTGCACCTCAAGGGAGCGCGCCATCCAGTAGCGCCAGCGATCCTCTTTCTGACGGGCCATCGGCATCATCTTCACCCAGCCGGAGAGGCCACGCCAATCCTGCTCCCAGATGGCCAGTCGCGCCCGCAGCTCGGTGATGTCGGGATCCGCCAGCTTTTTCACCGTGCTGTCGACCCAGCTACGCTGGGCAATGGAGCGATCCAGCAGCAGGCGGCGGGCAATGGCACGCTCTACCGGTTTCACCTCGGCCTGGGTCAGGCCGAAACGGCTGCGAAACAGCGCAAGCTGGCGCAGCACCGACTCCGGCTCCTGATTGGCATAGCGGGTCAAACCGAGGGAGAGCAGCTTGCGGGAATAGGGGTTGCTGCTGAAATAGGCCGGGTTCATCGCCTTGGCTGGCTGCTCGAACAGGGTCACCATCTGATCGCCATAGCTCTGCAAGCCGCTACCCAGGGTCGCGCCAAGGTGGCGGATCAGATTGGGGTTTTCCGCCTCGAACGCCAGCGTCATCCGCTGCCAGATCTTCTCCTGGGTACGCTGACCGGATGCCTGCCACAGCTGAAATAGCGGGGAGCAGGCATCGGGACGGGATTGACCGCTCATCCAGATCTTGCCCGCCCCCTGCAACGCCTCTTTCGGCTTGCCGGTGTAATAGAGCGCCTGATAGTGCATGCAGAGCAGGTCGGTGGAGCTCGGCTTGGCCGGATAGAAGCGCAGGAACTGCGACCACTGCTGGCTCTGGGCCAGATAGGTCAGATAACTGCGCTCCAGCCGGTTGGACTGGGGGGTATCCCCATGCTGGCGGATAAAACGGGTCACATCGTTGTAATCCGCCGCCCCAGGACGAAAGGCGAGCTGATAGTAATCGAGGTAAGGGAGCAGGGGGTAATGGGTCAAACGGGCACGAATTTGCTGGAAACGGGCCTGATCATTGGCCCGTACGGCGTCATACGCCTGACGGTAGAGCGTCTGGTCGGCAGTCTGCGCCATCAGGGTCGGCACGAACAGCACCGACAAAACAATTCCCCATACAGCTTTCACTGAACATCTCCATTGAGGGCAATACACCGCCCGGTGGCGGTGGGTCTACTGCCTCTCATTCTACCCGTTGCTGGGCAGCGCTACAGCGGGGAGCAGGGACTATTTTTCTGCCTCGCTCAGCTGCATTTCACGCAGTTGCTCAGGTCTGGTCAGCCGCTGTACATATTTCTCCAGATAGGGCACCGGCAGCGGCTTGGAGGCGAGATAGCCCTGATAGAAACTGCACCCCTGCGCCTTGAGAAACTCCAGTTGCTGACGGGACTCCACCCCTTCCGCCGTGACGTTGAACCCCATATGTCGCGCCATGGCGATCACCGCCTCGACGATGGCCATGTTGTCACCATCTTTCGGGATGTCCTGAATGAAGGAGCGGTCGATCTTGAGCTCATCGGCAGGCAGCCGCTTGAGGTAGCTCAGGGAGGAGTAACCGGCGCCAAAATCGTCGATGGCAAAGCTGATGCCGAGCTCTTTGAGCTCGGTCATCTTGCTGATGGTGTCCTCGGCGTGGCCCAGCACCACGGATTCGGTGATCTCCAGATTGAGGCAGGCCGGATCCATGCCGGTTTGCGCCAACACATCGTGTATCCGCTCGACAAAGTCGGTGGCATGGAACTGTTTGGCACTGACGTTGACCGAGATCTGCGGAATGTGGATGCCGTTCTCCTCCCACAGCACATACTGGGCGCACGCCTCGTGCAGCACCCAGTTGCCGATATCGACAATCAGATCGGTCTCCTCGGCGATGGGGATAAATTCTGCTGGCGAGACCAGCGAGCGACCGGCCGGCTGCCAGCGAATGAGCGCCTCGACACCAATGATATCGCCGCCATCGACCATATGCTGGGGCTGATAGTAGAGGGTCAGCTCTTGCTGGCTGAGAGCGTTGCGCAGTTCGTTGTGAATAAGCAGACGGCGATCCGCCTGCTGCTGCATCGAGGCATCGAAGAAGCGACGGGTCTTGCGGCCAGCGGACTTGGCCTGATACATGGCGGTATCTGCCTGCTTGAGCAGATCATCGACACCCTGCTCCCGATCCGGAAACAGGGTAATGCCGACACTGGCGCCGATGTGCAGCACTTGCCCCACATAGGTATATGGAGCGGCAATCTCGGTGATGAGCCGTTCGGCAATGATATCGGCCTGCATCTCCGCCTGGGGCGGGCTGGCCGAGAGCGATGGCAGCAGCAACACAAACTCGTCACCGCCGAGACGGGCCAGACAATCCCCCTGTCGCACCAGCCGTTTGAGACGGGCGGCGACCTCCTTGAGCAACCAGTCACCGGTGGCGTGGCCGAGGGAGTCGTTGATGGTCTTGAAGTGATCGAGATCGATAAAGAGCAGCGCGCCAATCAAGCCATCGCGGGTCGCCTCGTTGAAGGTCTGCACCAGAGTCTCGTGGAGCTGACGGCGATTGGGCAATCCGGTCAGCTCGTCGTAATAGGCGAGATCCTGAATGCGTCGCTCGGCCGCCTTGCGCTCGGAAATATCTTCAAAACAGATGACAAAGTGGCTGATCACCCCTTTTTCATCCTGCACCGGTGTCACTATCTCCCACTGGGGATAGGTGTGACCATCGACATGGCGACGCTGGGTCTCCCCCTGCCAGCGGCTGAGGGTATTGAGCTCGTAACCGAGCCCCCCCAGATTTGGCCAGAGATCCTCTTCCAGATGCAGGCCCAGCACCGACTGGCTGTCGAAGCCGGTGATCTGGCTGAAGGCGTTGTTGACCCGCAGGATCTTGAACCCCGGATCCGTGATGATGATCCCTTCGTGGGTCTCGAATGCAACGGCAGAGAGGCGCATCTGGGCATCGGATTGCAGACGCTCCAGCTCGGCCACCATCCGTACCGAGAAGGTATTGAGCACCGAGGTGAGATTGCTGGTATCTGCCGGGGCCGAATAGAGCAGCGCCAGATGGCCCAGAAGTTGGCCTCTGGCATCAAACAGCGGCTGACCATAATAAGTCTGCCCGGCCGCCAGCCAGGGTTGATACTCCTGCGACTCGTCGATCACCTCGAAACAGATGGCCCCTTGCTTGTAGAGCTCCTGACAGGGGGAGCCCGCCAGCGGGTAGTCCTTCTGCGCCAGCCCGTCGGCGGCCAGCACTTTGACCCGGTCGGCACCGCACAGCTCACCCACCCAGACCGCATCCACCTTGAGAATATGAGCCAGCTGGCTGACCAGGGTATTGAAGAAATCGAGCCCGGTTCGGGCAGAGAGCGCCTGCGCCAACTGGGTGAGCAGGGTGGTTTGCAGCAACGGCAAAGAGAGGTTGAGAGAGGATACTGCACTGTTAGCGGTATCAAGAGGGGCCAGCCAGCCACAGCAGATCTGCTGGGTGGGCACAAACTGGCCGCTCCAGAGCACATGGTTGAGCTGCCCCTGATCATCTTTCAGATGACCGATGAACTGTTCAGGCAGATGTGATTCATGAAGCCGGACAAGAAAGTCGGCAAAGCCTGCCTCATCTTCCGGTAACAGGCGAGCGGCCCAGGGATGATTGCCCTCCCCTTGCCACTGCTGGTAGGCCCCCTGATCAGAGAGACTCCACTGATCATGTTGCCGATCGAAAAACCACATGACTTGCGTGGCCTGCTGCTTCATTTACCACTCCAACACAACAACCAACCACGTTTGATGTCCAATCAGGCATAGCAACGCCCCCTGCATCCGCTCATCAGATCAGAGGTTGCGAGGGAAGAGTACAAACATGCGATATCAAGCAGTGGAAACCGGACATGAGGTCGACACGAAGTGCTGCCAAGAAGGGACAGAAACGATCCTATTCCCGTCATACTGCCTGCCAGTTTCATGGAGCTCAAGCTGTTTTTGGCACGAAACCGGAAAAGATCACAATTTATAAGTTGCTGAATAGCCAAGGGAATGTTATGTGACATAGATCACATTTCAATCTTTACCAATGAGTAATCTGAAGGTGAAGACACAAGCAAGACGACCCGAAGGGGGCCAATATGAAAATCGAAATTACCAGCAAAATCATCGACATCACCCCGGCTATCCGCGAGCGCATCGAATCCCGTTTTGAAAAGCTCGAACGTCTTCAGGTGCCTCTCATCACACCCCATGTGATTGTTTCCAAAGAGCGTCTGATGTTCACTGTCGAAGCCAGTGCTGGCATCCCCAACGGCAAACTGTTTGCCCAGGCAGAGCATGAGGATCTCTACGCCGCCATCAACGAACTGGGGCAAAAACTGGAGCGCCAACTCAACCGTCACACCGAAAAGCCAATTGCCCGTCGTGCCAATGCCGCGCTCAAAGAGCAGCCGCAACCGGATGAAGCTGACGCTTGATAGCATGCCGCAAGGCTAAAATTCTAAAGAGCATAAAGGCGGGGTCACCCGCCTTTTTGTTGCCTGTGATTTGCCGACAAGCATCGCGTTACACCAGTGAACAGGCACCATCAACTGAGCCAGTGCAACCGGGTATCCACCCCCTCTTGCAAACGATCGAGGATCGGCAGCAATACCAGCGGATCCTCCTGGCGTGGCATATCGGCCAGCTTTCCTTGCAACCGCTCCCGCGCCAGCGGTGACAGGTTGTCGTAGACAGCCTCATCCAGCAGCGGCTGTTTGACCGCCAGCGGCGGTGTTTGCAGCGCCAGCCAGAGCCGCACATCCACCATGCTTCCCCCCTGCTGCAGCCGCTCATTGATGGCACTGCAGTCACTCCCAGCCCCTTCAGCCACCAGCACCTCTGCCGGTCTCAGCGCAAAGTGCAGACGCCAGTCACGGCTCTGGGGAGTGGCCGCCGGTTTGGCATCAAACCAGGGCTGCTCCTCCACCGCGTCGGTCAGCAGGGCCAGATGCAACCGGAAATCCGCCCGATCCCCATGCTGCAGGTCACGGTTGAGGCGCTGCCCCAACTGGCCCTCATCAACGAGCAGGTGATTACGGATTGAACTGGGCAGCATGAGATAACTCTCGAAAATGGCGATTTCACTGGTTATCGGCCACAAATCCAATTCTTTTAATGGAAAAATCCTGCTTGGGGGTTCACAAAACCGGAAGATCTGTTAGTATGCGCCTCGCACTTGTGGAGGGGTTCCCGAGCGGCCAAAGGGATCAGACTGTAAATCTGACGGCTCTGCCTTCGAAGGTTCGAATCCTTCTCCCTCCACCATTTCAAGTGCGACAATTTGAAAGCAATACCCCGTGGAGGGGTTCCCGAGTGGCCAAAGGGATCAGACTGTAAATCTGACGGCTCTGCCTTCGAAGGTTCGAATCCTTCTCCCTCCACCATCATTCAGAAAACCCGGCTTGGCGCCGGGTTTTCGCATTTCTGGTCTGCCAAATCCGTTATTCCTCTGCACTCCCTTATCGCCGGTGCCTACTGCCGATCGCGCAATAAAAAAACGGGAGGCCTGCGCCTCCCGTTTTACTCTCATCTCTGCACTGTCATTCGGTGTCGCGTTACAGGGTAAAGCGATAGAAGATATCGACCGCCTGAGCCACCCCGCTCATCGCTTGCAGATAGAGCCGTGGCAATACCTCATAGCGCAGCTTGAATTCGGCGATGGGGCTGAAAACCCCGACCCCGTACTGGAACTGCAAGCCCGGCAGCAGATAGGCCGACAGAGTCACCTGGGTGTTGTCGCCACTGCCCGCGGTATCGAGGGAGACATCGCTCATCCCCAGCGACTCGCCGATGCTCGACACCACGCCGTTGGCCTGACTCACCGCGCCGGCTACCAGCAGGCCGTTGAAACCGCCATCCTCACCGCCAGTCTGCAACCCTTTGCCACGCAGCAGATAGGAGAGCTGTTCCGACTGCGCCATCTGCGGCTCGGAGTAGACAGTGATCTCAGGCTTGCTGGCAGGGCCTGTCACCCGCACCCCGACCGTCACCTGACCCTCGATGGTATCGGGATCCCGGTTGGCTTCGATGTTGAGGAACGGCCGATCCAGCGGACCGGAGAAGAGGATCCGCCCCTCCTTGATGATGAGGTTCTGACTATAGGCCTTGAAGCGGCCGTTGGTCAGCACCAGCTGGCCGTTGCCTGCCAGCGGTTTCTCGGGATCCTGACGGATATTGAGACCGCCAGAGACATCGGTCTTCAGTCCCATGGCATCAAGTTTCACATCGTTGCCAAGGCGGATCGCCACCTTCATCGCCAGCGGCAGACTTGCCTGCTTGGGGGCCGGGGGCAGATCGTCATAGACCACAGTCACATCGTCGGAGACCGCCACCGCCGAATCCGGCAGGCTCTTGACCAGAATGCGCGCCCAGGGAATATCCACCTGACCGGTAATCCGGGTCTCCTCCCCCAGCGACACCGCGATATCGGGCGAGACTCTGACCCGGCCCATGCCCGGATATTGCGCCTCCAGATCCTTGCCCTGAATGGTGAGGCTGCCGCTGACCGGCATCTTGGCCCAGCTGAGCCAGCCCCCCAGTGCCAGCGGCCCCTTGCCAACCAGCATGGAACCATCCAGCTCGGCCCGGTTGCCTTCGATCTTGAGTCGGGTCACCAGCTTAGTCAGGGTCACCATGTCGGAGTGGGTCTGTACCTCGCCATCGCTCAGATTGAGCTGGCCAAACAGCAGGGGCGCCGCCAGGGTGCCGTCGAAGCGGGCATCGGCGGAGATGATCCCTTGCAGGGAGCGCACCTCAGGGATGAGCGGCGCAAAGGTATTGAGCTTGAGATCGTCAAACTTGAGCTGACCACCTAGCAGACCGCGACCGGCGGGCTCCCTGATCAGCAGATCGGTATCGATATTGCCGATCTGTTTGGAGGCAAAATCGAGGCGGATCGCCGCCTGCTGCCGCTCGAAATCAAGAGCCAGCGCCAGCTGCTGATAGTCGGTCTTGAGGCCATCGGCCACAAAGGTACCCGGCGTGGTGCGCACCACCGCATGCAGGGTTGGCTGATTGCCACGCCAGCTGGCGCGGCCATCGGCCGAGAGCATCGCCTGCCAGCGGAAGTTGTCCGGCAACCAGGGGCGCAGCCGCTTGAGATCAAACTCGCTCAGGGCAAACTCCAGAGTGCCCTGGGCAGCGGAGACCTGACTCCCCTTGACGCAGAGGCTGGCCCCCTGGGAGCCGAGGCAGAGATCCCCCATCGCCAGCCGCTGACGCGGCAGATCGAGATCCAGTGCCCAGGGGGAGCTCAAGTCCCAACGGCGCAGCGGGGTTTTCAGCCGCAACTCGGAGAGCGCCCCGCGCCAGTGATCCCCCCGCACACCGCCACCCAGTTTGAGGTTGGCGGCAACAGGGTCACCCTTCATGGTCAGGGTCAACAGATGCTGACTGATATCGCCGCTGAGGTTCAAGGCCAGCTGGCTGAGCTTGGTATCCCCCTGTTTCAGCTGCGCCACCAACAACGCGAGCTCACCGGCCGGTTTGGCACCGATCGCCACATTGCCCTTGAGGCTAATACCCTTCAGGTCGGTGCCGGCATAGTAGAGCCGGTCGGAGGCCAGATCCGCATCGATTTTTGGCGTCTGCTGATTGCCACTGACTTTCACCTGTCCCTTGATATCCCCTTTCAGGCCAGGATAGATGCCCCCCAGCTGGGGAGCCTGCAGGTTGGCATCGAGCTTCCACTGGGCGCTGCTGATACTGCCCTTGGCCTGCAACTGGTTGGGGCCACTTTGCAGCGAGAGCGCCGGGATCTGCCACTCCATCTTGTCGTTACCGCTGAGCTCCCCCTTGAGGGCCAACGGATACTGGTTGAGCTTGCCATCCACCTTGAGCTTGGGCAGTTTCAGCTCCCAGTGGCCCGCCTCGTTCATCACGAAACGGCTCTCCAGCTCACCGGCCAGCGTCCCTTTCAGCTCGGGCAGCAGCTCGGCCGGATTGATCCCCTTGAACAGGGTGGTTCCCTGCCACTCGATCCCCTTGTTCCAGGCGAGCTTGCCATCGAGCTTCAGCTCCCCCTTGAGGGCGTTGAGCTGCAAGGCGATCTTGCTGAGCCGCTCCAGATCCCCCTTGCCGTCCAGCGCAAGCTTGAAGGGGGGGACATCGGTCCCCTTGCCGGAGGTATTGAGGGCAAACTGGTAGCCGGAGAGCTTGCCCTTGGCAGTCAGGCTCCCTTTGTCCAGCCGATAGCTCGGCTCATCTTTGGCTGGCTTGTGAAGAGGCCAACCGAGGCTCTTCCAGTCGAGGGCCAGATCAAAAGGGAGATCCGGGTCGAGGGCGGCCAGCGAGCCCTTGAGATTGGCGGCAACCGGCCCCTTGGCCGACAACGCCAACCCCAGCTTGCCAACCGAACCGTTCAGCGCCAGCGTGGCCTGCTCACCCTGCAGCTCGCCATCCAGCAGCCCCTTGCGGGCCTTGGCATCCAGCGTCACCGCCAGCGGGTAGTCGTCACTGAGCTGGATGTGTCCCTTGAGCGCCAGATCGGCCATGGCGTGGCGCAGCGAGAGCTCGCGCACCTCGATGCGATCGTCGGCAGCAGTGGCCGACAGCAGCAGCTTGTCGAGCCCTTCGATCAGCTCGCCCTGCTTATATTGCACCCGGGTCGCACTGACCCCTTCCAGCTGGATGGGGAAAGGAAGGTGAATGGCGGGCAGGAGAATGGGGGCTGCCTTTGTCGTGTTCGCAGCAGGCGTCCCTTTACCCTGTTTGGCTGTCTCGGCGCTGGCCTTGTCGTTGCGCGCCACCGCAGTTCCGGCTTGCTTCTCGTTAGCGGCCGGCTGTTTGGCAGATTTGGCTGTGCTGGCGGGTGCCACGTCATCCAGCGTCACCGTCAGGTTATCGAGCACCGGGCCGCGTACAATCAGCCCCTTGCGGTTGAGGGTGGCGCCGATATCGAGGGACCCCAGGATCACGGCCACACCGGGCACTGCCAGATCGAGATCCGTGACCTTGAGGCTGTCGACCTGGATCTTGAGTGGCAGCGGGCGCCAGACAAAGGGTTCGGAAGGCTCTTCCGGTGCGGGCTCGGAATCGGCTACCTTGACCACCGGATGGGTCACCGCCAGGGATTTTATCCAGAACTTGCCCTGCAGCAACTTGCCGAGATCCCAGTCGAGCACGGCGCGATCCACAGTGACATCCACCAGCTCATCCTGCCAACCCGCCCCTTCCAGAGTCCAGCCATAGCCAAGCTGACCGGCCACCAGCTCCCCCTTGAGAGAAGGCAGCGCTCCCTTGGCCTGTTGCCACAACCACTTGTTGCCCTGATGGGTAAAACCCAGCAGGCTGACGCCGATGAGCAGCAGGAACACCAGCCCCATCAGCCAGAGAAAAATACGTTTTAGCCAGATCACAATGCAGACCCCCGCGCAAGATACAGCCGCAGCGGCCAAAGAAAAAAGCGTTTAGACAACATCATAATTCAGGCCCCAATGCGAAATGCAGCCGCAAGGGCTTGTCCTCCTCCGATACCCCGACCGCCAGATCCAGCCTGACCTGACCTATGGGGGTGACCCAGCGCACACCGACGCCGGTACCTATTTTCCAGGGTTCGCTGTAATCGGTGGTGGAGGTGCCGCCATCCACAAACATGGCCCCCAGCCACTTCTCGCTGAAGCGGTAGTTGTATTCCAGACTGGCCACGCTGGTGTAGCGGCCACCAGTCAGCTTGCCATCCGGCCCGGTGGGGGAGATGCTCTCGTAACCAAAGCCGCGCACCGTCTGATCGCCACCGGTAAAGAAGCGCAAGGACGGCGGCACCAGCGAGAAGCTGTCACCTATGATGGCCCCCTGCTCGGCCCGCATCAGGAATCTGTGGTTATCGCCGAGGGTTCGCAGCCACTTGCTGCGCCCCCACACCCGCATAAAGCTGATGTCGGAGCCCCATCTGGGATCGGAGAACTCCAGCGTCAGCTGCTGGCGATCACCCCAGTCGGGCACCAGAGTACCGCGCACCCGCAGTCGGGACCAGGAGACCCCGGGGATCAGCAGCAAGCTGTTCCCCTCGTCGGCGCCCTGGGTATAGATCTCGTTCTCCAGCCGGATAAAGACGTCCCGATCCCAGCTCTCCGGCCGCCGCGTCCAGCGGTGCACACCGATGGTAGTGAGATCGGAGCGGGTATCGTTGTTGTCCTTGTACTGGTAGCCGGTCTGGATGGAGTAGTAGTCCCGCAGCGGGTTGCCCACCGGGATCTGATAGTCGAAGCTGAGCTCTGCCTCCGGCGCCGACACCTTGGCGGTGGCAAACAGACGGTGGCCGTAGCGGTTGACCCAGGGCTTCTCCCAGGTGGCACTCATCCGCGGCCCTACGTCGGTGGCATAACCGATACCGGTCTCGATTTCGTGATCGACCCGGTTATCCAGCGTCACCGCGATGGGCACCCGATAGTTGCTCGCCTCGCTTAATACCGGCTTGATATCGACCTGACGGAACAGCTTGGTGGAGGAGACATCCTGCGACATTTCGGCCAGCCGGATGGCGAGATAGGGGTCACCGCTCTTGATGTTGATAAGCGGGCGAATAAGGTGAAGCGCTTCGGGGGTGGCATCGTAGCGGATCTCGCCAAAACGGTAGCGATGGCCCGATTCGAACAGAATAAAGATCTCCGCCGTCCCCTTGTCCGGGAACACCTTGACCTGACTCTTGCTCAGCTTGGCATCAAAGTAACCGCGGGCCAGCCCGAGGCTGCCCAGATCCGCCTTGATGGATTCATATTTGGCGTGATTGAGGGGCTCACCTTCTTTGAGGGGCAACTTGTCCAGCAGGGCGCTGTAGAGCTCGTCGCTGCCCGCATCCCCCTCCAGCAGAATATCGAGGCGGGAGACGATGACCGGCTCCCCTTTGTCCACCTCAATCACCACTTTGGACGGAGTCTTCTTGTCGCGACTCAGGGTGATCTTCGGCTGGTAATAGCCATAAACCTGCAGCGCCTTTTGCACGCTCTCGGTGATTTTGGCGCGGGCCGGGCGGTATTGCCGCTCCTGATAGACCGGCAGGGCATTGAGATAGGCTTCAACGTTATCCTTGTTCTCCCCTTTCAACCCCTTGACCTGATAGGTGAGCTTGGCGGCAAACGCGGGCGAAGCCAGCAGCGACAGCAACAGGCCCACCCCCAGTACCCGCAGGCCGCGGCGAAACGCAGGGCCGGACAGTGAACGCCCTGCCAGCAGGGATGAAATGCATCCTGTCAAAGGTCAATATTCCTGAATCTGTGGTGAAGGAAACCAGCGCCCTTTCGGGCCAACCCCGAATGCGGCGCAGCACGGCATGCAGGGCATGGCCGTGACACAAAAATGCGCGCCAGAAAAATGGCGAACCTTATCCTAACATAGGCATCGGCCAGCGACAGCGCAGCACCATTGGCAAATTCGCCATATCTTTTAAGAGGTTGACCACAAATCACACATTTTGGTGACAATGACGCCGCCCGCTTTCCCGATGGAAGCGAATTGACCTGCCCTCAATAAGGCTCACCCCACCATCAGGCACCATTTGTCACCTCTCCTCCTCTCTTTGCAACCAGAAACCCACCACGACAGAGTTTGTCGGCATAGCCCCACCCTCACCGTTTAACCAGCCCGGCACACGCCAAAGCCCGCCGTAGCGGGTGATTAAGAATTGCTCGTTCAGCGCAATCGAATTATCCCGCTGCCTTTGCGAACGTCCCTCCCTCACACTTGAACCATCAACTGAAGGAGACACATCATGCATGCACGTAGCGAACAGATGGCTGACTATATTGCCGATCGTCTCGAGTTCATCACCTTCCTCGCCTGTTGCAGCGCCCTGCTGGCCCTGCTGACCGGCATGAGTGGCCAACAGGCGCTGGCCTTTACCGCCCTGAACCTGCCGTTTGGCCTCGGCATTTTGCTGGGGATGGCGATGCTGGCCCCCCTGCCCGTCCACTGGCGGCTGCCGGGGCTCACCTTGCTGCTGGCAGGTTGCGCTCTGATGACCCTGCAACTGGGGGGAGAGTGGCTCAATCCGCTGGCCATCTGGAGCCTCTACGCCCTGCTCGGGCTGGAGATCATCTGGCAAGCGCGTCCCCGCGCCATGCTGGCCACCCGCGCTCGCCAGTAACAGGGCTGACGAACGCCGGTAAATGGCGGGGTGATGGCTGACGCCGGTGGCAAATTGGGGTACTCTTGCGCCCCCATTTGCTACCACTCTTGGCGTTAACAACCTTCGCCATCACTCCCAGGAGCGCCCCGATGAAAAAAGCCTGTGCCCAGCACATTCTGGTCAAGACCGAAAAACAGTGTCTGGAGATCAAGGAGAAGATCGAGAAGGGAGCCGACTTCGGCCAGATGGCCAAGCGCTTCTCCACCTGCGCCTCTTCAAAACGCAGCGGCGATCTGGGGGAGTTCAATAAAGGGGATATGGTCAAGCCCTTCGACGATGCGGTATTCAAAGGCGAACTGCTCAAGGTGCTGGGGCCGGTGCGCACCAAGTTCGGTTTTCATCTGATCAAAGTGCTCTATCGCAACTAAGTCATCGCAACTGACCATTCTCTCGGTGAAGCTCCCGTCAGGCGGGCTTCACCTCCCTCTGCATTCCCTCGCAAAACTGGCCAAAACCACGCCAAACTCTCATCAATTTACTAACGTTATCAGGCAATTAAGTTTATCCTTCTCGGCATTGTCCACATTCGACGATGGATCCCGTGCTATGCCCCGCTCTTGCTTGTGGCCCCTGCTGGCCTGGTTACTCCCGCTCGCTGGCGCCCTCGGCAGCCGCTTTCATCTCTGGCCCTGGTGGATAGGTTTTGCGATCTGTCTCATCGGAGCCCTTGTCTCCCTGATCTTGCTGGTACGCCTGCCCTGGAGCCGCAACCGCTATGCCAGCGGCCTTGGCGCCTTGCCACTGCTGCTACCGCTGACCTTTGTGCTGCAGGCGCTGCGCATGCCGCTGATCAACGATGTGAGCACAGATCCCTACAATCCCCCCCAGCTACGCTGGGCGGCAGAGCTGAGAACGGCGCAGGATCTGCCAATAAATAGCGCACCGCTGAAAGCAGTTGAGGCAAAACCCGGTCCTCTCTTTACCAGGGCCTCTCCTGCCGAAGTGCTGATTGAAGCCAACGAGCTGATGCAGGAGCTGGGCTGGCAGATACGACCCAGCCCGGATGGCCTGGATGCAGTGGTCACCACCGGCTGGTTCGGCTTTCAGGATGATGTGGCGCTGCGGGTCTTTGCCGGCCCCAAAGAGACCCGCATCGATATGCGATCAGCCTCCCGTCAGGGGCAAAGCGATCTGGGCACCAACCGGGCGCGGATCGAGGATTTCCTGACCCGCCTGAACGAGCGGTTGGGCCAAGCCTACAAACCCAATTTGAAACCGTAAGAGTGAAACAACAAGAAGGTAACTGATGCGCGTTGAGGTCAAACCCGACCGGGAATATGCCTGGTTTATCCGCCCCTTTTTCTGGCTGCAAAAGCGCAACTATGGTCAGGTGCTTATTCCGGGCAAGTGCTGGGGCCGCTCGCCGCGCCTCTTTGCCGCCGTCGCCACCCTCTACGGGGTCATCAACCGCAAGCGCTCCCCCATCGATCCCGTGCTGCGCTCGCTGGTGACGGTGCGGGTCTCCCAGCTCAACTGGTGTCGTTTTTGCGTCGACATCAACGCCATGACCCTGGTAAAGAGAGCCGGCTCCAGCGAGAAGGTGGAGGCGCTGGCCAACTGGCGCGAAAGCTCCTTGTTTGACGAGCGGGAAAAAGCGGTGCTCGACTACACCGAAGCGATGACTGGCCTCGATGGGGTGAGCGATGAACAGGCGGCCCGCCTCAAGCCCTGGTTCGATGACGATGCCATGGTGGAGCTGACCGGCCTTATCGCCTTCCAGAACATGTCGGCCAAGTTCAACGCCGCCCTCGATATCGCACCGCAGGGCTTCTGCCAGCTGCCTGTGCAACCGGAACGCCCTGCCCAGCCAGACAGCAAGGACGCCTGATGAACCGGACCCGCCTGCTGCTTGCACTGGTGATGGGGAGCCTTATCGGCACCTTTTTTGCCCTCGATCTTGGCCGTTACCTCACTCTGGACGCCTTGCAGGCCCAGCAGGCGGCAGTGGCGCAATGGGTCGACAGTCACTTTGTCTCGGCCAGCCTGCTGTTCGTGCTTATCTATGTGCTGAGCACCGCCCTCTCCCTGCCCGGCGCCAGCCTGCTCACCCTGGGTGGTAGCGCAGTGTTCGGCGTCGCCTGGGGGCTGCTGCTGGTCTCCTTTGCCAGCACCATAGGCGCAACCCTGGCCTTTCTCAGCGCTCGTTTTCTGCTGCGCGACTGGGTCACCGCCCGCTTTGGCGACAAGCTGGCCACCTTTCAGTCCGGCATGGCGAAGGAGGGGGCCTTCTATCTGCTGAGCCTGCGCCTCATCCCCATCTTCCCCTTCTTTCTGGTCAATCTGCTGATGGGGCTCACCCCCATCAGAGTCAGCACCTACTACTGGGTCAGCCAGCTTGGCATGTTGCCCGGCACCTTCGTCTATGTGCTGGCGGGCAGCGAGCTTGGCCAGTTAACCAGCACCGGCAATATTCTCTCCCCCGGCCTGATGGTCGCGTTGACCCTGCTGGGGCTGATGCCCTGGCTGGTCAAGAAATTGACCGACAAGCTCGCGCTGCGCCGCTTGCTCTCCCCCTACCGCAAACCCGCTCGCTACGACTACAACCTGCTGGTGATCGGTGCCGGTGCAGGTGGGCTGGTCACCAGCTATATCGCGGCAGCGGTGAAGGCCAAGGTGGCGCTCATCGAGAAACACAAGATGGGGGGCGATTGCCTCAACAGCGGTTGCGTCCCCTCCAAGGCGCTGATCCGAAGCGCCCGCTTTGCCGCAGAGCAGCGTAAAGCCGACGAGCTGGGCTTTAGCCCAAGCCACTCCCGCGCCGATTTTACCGCCGTGATGGAGCGGGTAGCGGAGGTTATCAAGGAGGTCGAGCCACACGACTCCATCGAACGCTATCAGGGGCTTGGAGTGGAATGCATCGAAGGGGAGGCGCGGCTGGTCTCTCCCTGGGAGGTGGAGGTGAACGGCCAGCGCCTTGCCAGCCGCCATATCGTTATCGCCACTGGCGCTCGGCCGCTGGTGCCCAAGCTGCCGGGGCTGGATCAGGTGCCTTACCTCACCTCGGATAGCCTCTGGCAGCTGCGCACCCCGCCGCGCCGCCTGCTGGTGCTGGGCGGCGGCCCCATCGGCTGCGAGCTGGCCCAGAGCTTCGCCCTGCTCGGCATTCCCGTGACCTTGGTGGAACTCTCGGAGCAACTGCTGCCCCGCGAAGAGAGAGAGGTAGCCGACGCCCTTGCCGGGCAAATGAGCCGAGATGGTGTGCAGCTACTCACCGGCTGGCGCGCCGAACGAGCCGACTATCTGCCCGCAGCCAAGGGGGATCTCCCCATCCGGCTGCAACTGCGCCGGGGCGATGAGACACAAGTGGTGGAAGGGGATCAACTGCTGCTGGCACTGGGTCGGGTCGCCAACGTCAGCGGCTTCGGGCTCGAAGCGTTGGGGGTCGAGCTGGCCCCCCGCGGCACCCTAGCGGTCGATGGCTTCCTTGCCACCAACTTCCCCAGCATACTGGCAGTGGGAGACGTAGCGGGCCCTTACCAGTTCACCCACTTTGCCGCCCATCAGGCCTGGTATGCGGCGGTCAATGCCCTGTTTGGCCAGTTCAAGCGCTTTCGGGCCGACTATCGGGTCATTCCGGCGGCCACCTACACCACGCCGGAGATTGCCCGGGTCGGCCTCAATCGCAAGGAGGCCGAAGCGCAGAGGATCCCCTTCGAGGCGACCCGCTTCGAGCTGGCCGAGCTGGACAGAGCCATCGCCGATGGGGAGCGCCACGGTTTTGTCGAGGTGCTGACCGTGCCGGGCAAGGATACTATCCTTGGCGCCACCATAGTGGGCACTCACGCCGGTGAGCGGATCGCCGAGTTCGTGCTCGCCATGCGTCACCGCCTCGGCCTTGGCAAGATCCTCGGCACCATTCACGCCTATCCCACCCTGATGGAGGGGAACAAATATGTGGCGGGTGAATGGAAAAGGGCCCACCAGCCCACCCGGGTACTGGCGTTGCTGGCCCGTTATCACCGCTGGCGCCGTGGCGCCTGACAACCAGAGAAACGTTTATGCTCAAGCCATTCTCACAACTCAACTCACAGCTCAAACAGCGGCTAAATGTCCTGCTGTGCGCCCTGCCACTGCTGGCCAGCGGCTCGCTGTTGGCGGCCAATCCAGACGGCAACTGGCAACAGACCCTTGAGGAGGCGAAGGGACAGACCGTCTACTTCAACGCCTGGGGCGGCAGCCCGGAGATCAACGCCTATCTGGTGTGGGCCGGGCAGGAGCTGGCGCGCGACTATCAGGTCAAGCTGGTGCAGGTGAAGGTGGATGATATCGCCCAGAGCGTCAGTCAACTGCTGGCCAACAAGCTGGCAGGCAAGCAAGCTGGCGGGCCCATCGATCTGCTCTGGGTCAACGGCGAGAACTTCAAGGTGCTCAAGGAGCAGGGGCTGCTCGGCGCTCCCTTTACCTCCGAGCTGCCCAACATGGCACTGGTCGACAGCAGCCTGCCGGTGAGTGAGGACTTCACCCTGCCGGTGGAAGGGCTGGAAGCCCCCTGGGGCATCGGCCAGCTCAATCTGATGGTCGACACCGAAGAGGTCGCCAGCCCGCCCACCTCGGCATCAGCCCTGCTGGCGTGGGCCAAGGCTCATCCCGGCCGCTTCACCTATCCCAAGCCGCCCCAGTTCCATGGCTCCAGTTTTCTCAAGCAGATCCTGCTGGAATTGACGCCAGACCCCGCCCCCCTCTATCGGGAGGCGACTGAGAGCAACTTTGCCAAGCTCACCGCCCCGCTCTGGGCCTGGCTCGATGAGCTTCATCCGGCGCTCTGGCGCAAGGGCAAACTGTTCCCCACCAGCGCCGCTGAGACCCGCCAGCTGCTCGATGATGGCGAACTGGCCATGGCTATCAGCTTCAATCCAAAGGAGGCGCAAAGCGCCGCCCAGATTGGCGCCCTGCCCCCCAGTGTGGAGGCGATTGCCATGGAGAAAGGGGCGCTCACCAACAGCCATTTTCTCGCCATCCCCTTCAACGCCAGTGCCCGTGCGGGAGCTAAAGTGGTGGCCAACTTTCTGTTAAGTCCGGCGGCGCAGGCGCGCAAGGCCAATCCGGCATTCTGGGGTGATCCCAGCGTGCTGCGGGCCGATGCCCTGCCTGACTCCGCCAAAGGGCAACCGGCACTGCGCTTCAAAGCGGTAGCCGAGCCTCACCCCAGCTGGCAGCTCAAACTGGAAGCGGCCTGGGCCGAGCGTTACGGTCACTGATGAGTGCCGCTGGTCACCCGCTTTCCCGCTCCCGACCGTGGCGCCGGTTGACACGCCACCCCAGTATGAGTACGGGGATGGCGGTCATTTATCTGGCGCTCTTCGTTATCCCTCTGCTGGCAGGGCTATGGCAACTGCTGGCGGAGGGGATGGCCACCTCTCATCTCGCCTTGCTGCTCGCCCAGCCTGGCCTGTGGCACTCAGCAGCGCTGAGTCTGTGGATTGGCGCCGCCTCCACCCTTGGCAGCCTGCTGATGACAGCCCTGCTGCTGGCCCACAGCGACAGCCGGGCTTTCGGGCTGCTCCGCCGTCTGCTCTCGCCCATGCTGGCAATGCCCCACGTCGCCTTTGCCATCGGCTTTGCCTTTCTGCTCGCCCCCTCCGGCTGGCTGCTGCGGCTCCTCTCGCCAGCTCTGACCGGGTTTGATCTTCCCCCCGATTGGCAGACCATTCGCGACCCTTGGGGGCTCGGGCTGATTGCACTGCTCGTTTTCAAGGAGACCCCCTTTCTGCTACTGATGGCGATGGCCGCACAGCAACCCATCCAGCTGGCACGCCAGCAGTGGCTGGGGGCAAGCCTCGGTTTCAGTGTCCCCCAGATCTGGTGGCGTCTGCTGCTACCGGCACTCTGGCCCGCCCTGCGCCTGCCCATCTATGCGGTGGCGGCCTACGGAGTGGCGGTGGTGGATCTCGCCCAGCTGCTCGGGCCCGATGCCCCCGCCCCGCTGGCGGTGCGGTTGTGGCTCTGGTATCAGGACCCGGATCTGCTCTGGCGCGGAGCCACCGCCAGCGGCGCCCTGCTTTTGCTCGCCATCACGGCGTTGCTCATCGCTCTGCTCAGATTACTGGAGTGGCTTCATAAAGAGATGGGCAAAGGCTGCTGGCTCGATGGCAAACGGGCGGCGCCCCACTTCTTTGCCAACCGGCTCGCAGCAGGCTTTGCCTTCACCCTGATCACCCTCAATCTGGCGGTGCTGGCGGCGCTGCTGCTCTGGTCGCTGGCGCGCCGCTGGCCCTTTCCCGCCCTCTGGCCCAGCCAGTGGAGCAGTCATTACTGGCTGGATCTGCTGCCAACCCTGCTGCCACTGCTGGTAACCAGCGCACTGCTGGCGCTGGTGAGCGGCTTGTTGGCACTGATGATGGCGGTGTGCAGTCTGGAGGCGCAAGCCGGGCGCCGCCCCTGGCCGCTCTGGCTTATCTGCCTGCCGCTGTTGCTGCCGCAGGCAAGCCTGCTGTTTGGCATCCGGCTCGGGTTGGACTGGCTTGCGCATGACTCGATAAGCAGCGGCATTGGCTGGGGCTGGGTGCTCTGGAGCCAGCTGTTGTTTGTCTTTCCCTATGTCTATCTCTGCCTGCACGGCCCCTATCGCCAGTTCGACCCGCGGATCACCCAGAGCGCCCTGCTGCTGGGGGCCACACCGTGGCAAGCCTGGTGGCAGGTCAAAGCGCCGCTGCTGGCGCGCCCGCTGCTGTTTGCCTTCGGCGTCGGGGCGGCGGTGAGTCTGGCCCAGTATCTGCCAACCCTGTTGTTTGGGGCTGGCAGAGTGGTCACCATCACCACCGAAGCGGTGGCCATCGGCAGCGGCCTCAACCGGCGGCTGGCGGGGCTCTACGGCCTGCTGCAACTGCTGTTGCCACTCGTTATCTATCTGCTGGCGCTCTGGCTGCCGGCGCGGCTCAATCCGGCGCTCAAGGGGGGCGGCTCACGATGAACTCTCACGATGGAAACAACCATATGCTGAGCACCACGCCTCTTCGGCTTTACCTTGATGAAAATCTGCTGCTTTCACTCCCTGCCCTGCAAGTGGCCCCCGGCGAGGTATTGACCCTGATGGGACCAAGCGGCTGCGGTAAAAGCTCCCTGCTGGCGGGGCTCGCCGGGGTACTGCCCGGCGCGCTGGCAGGAAATGGCCCGATCCGGCTGGAGGGGAAGATAAGGCTCGGCGAGCGGCTACTCAACACCTTGCCTGCGCAAGCACGGCGCATCGGCATGCTGTTTCAGGATGACCTGCTGTTCGACCATCTGACGGTGGCGGAGAACCTGATGTTCGGCATGCCTGCGATCATCAAGGGAAAACGCGCGCGGCGGGAAAAGGCGTTGGCCGCATTGGCGCAGGTCGCACTGGCAGATCAGGCTGACAAGCTGCCGCCGCTGCTGTCAGGGGGGCAGCGGGCGCGGGTCAGCCTGCTGCGGGCACTGTTGGCGGAACCCGACGCCCTGCTACTGGACGAGCCCTTCTCCCGCCTCGACAAGCCGCTGCGGGCCGCCTTTCGCGAACTGGTGTTCGCGCAGATCAAGGCGCTGGCCATCCCTGCCATCCTGGTGACCCACGATGCGGAAGACGCGCCGGGCACCATACTCAACCTCACCGAATGCCACTGTTAACCGAGGAATGTTCACCTTGTTTGATCGCCATCTGATCCCCGTGATCCGCAGCCCCCTCACCCAGCTTGCCAAACCGCTCTGCCGTGCGGGGATCAGTGCCAATCAGGTGAGCCTCACCGGCTTTGCCATCGGCATGCTGGCGCTGCCGCTGCTGGCCTTTGGCGGCTATCAGTGGGCACTCGCGGCCATCCTGCTCAACCGGCTGCTGGACGGGCTCGATGGCGCCGTGGCGCGGGAAACCGGCATCACCGACTGCGGCGGCTTTCTCGACATCACGCTCGACTTTATCTTCTACGCCGCCGTGGTGCTGGGCTTTGCCCTCGCCGCCCCCGCCAATGCGCTGCCCGCCGCCACCCTGCTATTTGCCTTTATGGGTACCGGCTCGAGCTTTCTGGCGTTTGCTATCATGGCGGGCAAGCGGGGGATCGATAATCCGGTCTACCACCATAAATCTCTCTACTATCTGGGCGGCCTCACCGAGGGGAGCGAGACCATCGCGCTCTTTGTGCTGATGTGCCTGTGGCCCGCCGCCTTCGCCCCGCTCGCCTACGGCTTTGCCCTGCTCTGCGCCATCACCACCCTGACCCGGCTCTGGAGCGGTTACCACACCCTGCGTCCCCCCGAGCGCTAACCAGCACAGCCCTCACAGAAGGGCTAATCCATCGCACGATGAATTGGCGGCAAACAAGGCGCACGGAACACTTGCACGGGGATGGCAATGTTTTACCATGACGACACTTTTATCAGTCTCTTTGAGAACCCTATGCGTCGCCTTGCCTCTCTTCTCACTCTGTCGTTATTCCCCCTGCTCGGTGGCTGCAGCAGCGCCCCCGCGCCAAAGCCCGTGGTCGTCCCCCAGCCCAAGAGCGCCTTTATCAATCAAGCTCCATCGAGCAAACCCGTTTATACACAAGGGGTTAGCAAGGGGGACTTCGCCAATCGCCCCAACGTGGATCGGTTCGTCCAGAAAATGGTCGAGAAGCACGGTTTTGACAACGCCCAGCTGCATCAGGTGCTGGCACAGGCAGAGCGTTACGACTGGATCATCCGCCTGATGGATGCCCAGGCGCCGACTACCGCCAAGCCCACCGGCCCGACCGGCGCCTGGAACCGCTATCGCGCCAAGTTCATCACCCCGGACAACGTACAGAATGGCGTCAACTTCTGGCGTGAATACGCAAGCGAGCTGAACCGAGCGGAGCAGATCTACGGGGTGCCGCCGGAGATCATCGTCGGCATTATCGGGGTGGAGACCCGCTGGGGCCGGGTGATGGGCAAGACCCGCATTCTGGATGCGCTGGCCACTCTGGCATTTGATTATCCGCGCCGCGCCGAGTTCTTCACCAGCGAGCTGGAAGCCTTCCTGGTGATGACCCGCGACGAGGGGATGGATCCCACCGAACCCAAGGGCTCCTATGCGGGCGCCATGGGCTACGGCCAGTTTATGCCCTCCAGCTTCCAGCGCTATGCGGTGGACTTTGATGGCAACGGCCACACCAACCTGTGGGATCCGGTAGATGCCATCGGCAGCGTCGCCAACTACTTCAAGGCCCACGGCTGGGAGAAAGGCCAACCGGTGGCGGTGCGCGGTCAGGGCCAACTGCCCGGCTATGAGCATGGCTTCCAGACCCGCTACCCGGTGGCCTCCCTGCGCCGCGCAGGGCTCACCCCCACCAGCAGCCTGGGCAACCACAGCGAAGCGAGCCTGCTGCGCCTCGATGTCGGCACCGGCTACCAATACTGGTACGGCCTGCCCAACTTCTACACCATCACCCGCTACAACCACAGCACCCACTACGCCATGGCGGTGTGGCAGCTGGGGCTGGCGGTGAAAGAGGCCAAAGGCGGTTACTGAGTCAAGCACTGATTTGCCAACAAAAACGGGCCTGCTGGCCCGTTTTTGTTATTCGTTTTGCAGCAACCAGCGTTTGAGCAGTGCCGCTAACTGAGCCTGCTCCGCCTCGGTCAGTGGCGCCAGCAGGCGACGCTCGTTGGCCACGTGCAGCTCAACCGCTCGGTCGATAAGCGCTTTGCCCGATTCGGTGAGGCAGACCAGCAGGCTGCGCCGATCGCTGGGCGCCGCTTGCCGCTCTATCAGTCCCCGCTCGGCCAGCTTGTCGAGCCGGGCCGTCATGGCACCAGAACTCAACATGGCCGATTGGTAGAGCACTGTCGGCGTCAGTGGCTCACCCGACCGACGCAGGGTCGCCAAAATGTCGAAGTCCGTGCCAAGCAAGCCGCACTCCTTGAGCTCTTCACTCACCTCACGACCGGCAATTGCCGCCATCCTGGCTACCCGACCCAGCACCCCCATAGGAGAACAGTCGAGATCCGGTCGCTGCCGGGCCCACTGAGCCAGCAGCAGGTCTACATGATCTGATTCCATCGCCAACTACTTATCTTCATATCGAGATACTTGATGATAAATCAATTTGGCGCTAATTTATCTTCACTTGAAGATACTTTTCAAAGAGATAAATAATGCCAATGCTGATCGCCTTGCTGGCTCCACTGCTTTGGGGCAGCACCTATGCTGTCGTCAGCCTCTACCTGACTGACTACTCACCCTACTGGGTTGCCGTATGGCGAGCACTGCCTGCCGGGCTGCTCTTGTTACTGTTACATCCGCGCATGCCGCCTCTGCCCTGGGGCAAGCAGTTCCTGTTGGCGTTTTGCAACATTGCCGCCTTCTTCGCTTTGCTGTTTGTGGCGGCCTTCCGGCTGCCGGGGGCAGTAGCAGGTACACTTGGTGCCACCCTACCGCTGGTGCTGATGCTACTGGCCTGGTTGCAAGATGGCACACGACCAAGCCTGAAATGGCTACTGCTGGGATTGATGGGGCTGGCTGGGGTATTACTGTTGCTCAACCCCTCTGCCAATCTGGATCCTGTCGGAGTTGCATGCGCCATGCTGGCCACAGTGCTGATCGGCCAATCCAGCCGTTGGATGCGCCACTGGCCGGTAAACGATCTGCTGGCGCTGACCGCTTGGCAATTGCTGCTTGGGGGCTTGATGCTGATCCCGCTCGCCTGGTGGCTGGCTGGCCCAATGCCGTTGCCGGATCCGGCCAGTGCGCCGGGATTGCTCTGGTTGATCCTGCTCAACACCGCGCTGGGCTACTGGGCCTGGTTGTGGGGATTAAAGCACCACGGCCCGGAGGTGATGGGCATGCTGGCCCTCACCAATCCCATGATGGCTGTGTCGCTTGGGGTATTGATGGTGGGTGAAACCCTGGATGTCAGCCAGTGGATCGGCATCGGGGTGATCTTGCTCTCCCTGTTCCTGATGAAGCTGCCAGCACGCCCCTTTTTCAAACGTTGGCAAGCTCGCCGAGCGAGTACAGGGATCTGTAACGAGGCGTAAACACCAGAACACCTCAACCCGCGCATAAAAAAGAGGAGCCACTTCGGCTCCTCTTTTTTGTCAACGGTCAGCGACTGGAAGGTGGCTTATACACCTGCTTTGGCCAGCGCAGCAGAGACGATCTGCTGAGCCTCTTGCTGGATGAGGTCGAGGTGCGTGTCGCCCTTGAAGCTCTCCATGTAGATCTTGTAGATGGACTCAGTGCCAGAGGGGCGCGCCGCGAACCAGCCGTTCTCGGTCACCACCTTGAGGCCGCCGATGGCGGCATCGTTGCCCGGCGCCTTGGTCAGCTTGGCGATGATGGGCTCACCCGCCAAAGTTGAGGCTTCCACCAGAGCAGGATCCAGCTTGGAGAGCACCGCTTTCTGGGCACTGTTGGCCGGTGCGTCGATACGGCGGTAGCTGGAGCGGCCGAACTTGGCTTCCAGCGCGTCGTAGTGGGCCTGCGGATCCTTGCCGGTGACCGCCAGAATTTCCGCTGCCAGCAGCGCCAGAATGAAGCCATCCTTGTCGGTGGTCCAGACGGTGCCATCTTTGCGCAGGAAGGAGGCGCCCGCGCTCTCTTCACCACCAAAACCGAACTCGCCGCTGTAGAGGCCATCCACGAACCACTTGAAGCCGACCGGCACCTCTTTGAGGGTACGGCCAATCTCGCCGGCCACCCGGTCGATCATGGACGAGGAGACCAGCGTCTTGCCAACGGCCGCATCGGCAGACCAGCCGGTGCGATGGGTAAACAGATACTGGATTGCCACCGCCAGATAGTGGTTCGGGTTCATCAGGCCGGACTTGGTGACAATGCCGTGACGGTCGTAGTCAGGGTCGTTGCCAAGGGCGATGTCGAACTTGTCTTTGAGGGCAATCAGGCTCGCCATGGCGAACGGGCTGGAGCAGTCCATCCGGATCTTGCCGTCTTTATCCAGGGTCATGAAGGAGAAGGTCGGATCGACCTTGTAGTTCACCACCTCGATGTTCAGACCATAGGTCTTGGCGATGACGTCCCAGTAGGCGACGCCGGATCCGCCCAGCGGATCGACACCGATCTTGATGCCCGCGTTCTTGATGGCATCCATGTCCAGCACGTTCTTCAGATCATCCACATAGGGGGTGACATAGTCGTGCTCGACCACGAACGGGCTCTTGAGCGCCTCGGCGAACGGCATCCGTTTCACGCCAGCAAGACCCGCTTCCAGAATGGCGTTGGCACGGTCCTCCACCCACTTGGTGATCTCCCCTTCGGCAGGGCCACCGTGGGGCGGGTTGTACTTGAAGCCACCATCTTCCGGCGGGTTGTGGGACGGGGTGATCACCACACCGTCGGCGCGCGCGGCAGGCTTGCCCGCGTTATGGCGCAGGATGGCGTGAGAGATGACCGGGGTCGGGGTAAAACCGAGGCCAGCCTGAATGCGGGTCTCGACGCCGTTGGCCGCCAGCACTTCGACGGCGCTGGCAAAAGCGGATTCGGACAGGGCGTGGGTATCCATGCCGACAAACAGCGGGCCCGTAATGCCGGCTTGCTGGCGATACTCCACCAGCGCCTGGGTCACCGCCAGAATATGGGATTCGGTAAAGGCGCTGTGCAAGGCGCTGCCACGGTGGCCGGAGGTACCAAAGGCCACCCGCTGCTCGGGGCGGCTCATGTCCGGCTTGTTAAGGTAGTAGGCGCTGACCAGACGGGGAATATTGGTCAGGTCGCTTAAACGGGCCGGCTGACCGGCGTGGGAATGCTGAGCCATGGCGTTTTCCTTGCGTAATGGCGGCCTTGCCGGGCAAGGCCTGAGTCTTGAAGAATCGTTAAATTGCGCCACACACCTGCGCGATCACCTCTTCGCCATAGCCCATGCTGGCCATCAGCTGGGCCACCATATTCTGCTTGCGGCTGGTGTTGGTGTTGGTGATCACCCAGAACGGGGTCTCCGGTACCGGCTTGGGCTTGGTGGTGCTGCCACTGGCACGCAGAGCCTCGGGATCCTGCGAGAAATAGACGCGCTTGCGCCCCTTGATTTCGGTGGCCTGGGTAAAGCCTTCCGGGTTATCCCGGTAGAGGGTACTCAGCACCAGCATAAAGCGGTTGATGGACTTCTCTTCTTTTTGCAGTTCACCGGAATCGAGCAGGGCTTGCAGCCCTTGTCGGGTGGCTACCGCACTGGGCTGCGCGACGGTAACGGGCTCGGCAACCGGCACACCTTGGTGAGCAGGCTGTTCCAGCAGACGGCGCAGGATATCGGAGGCACTCTCACCAATGTGCCGGGTCTGGCTGGCGATATAGAAGTAGAGATCGTCATCAAGCTCGATGGTTTTCATAGGGATGCGCTGGACTCGTCGAAATTCGGATGCGGCGATTATACATAGGCAAACCCGACAGCCCAAGCAAGGGGCTGGCAGATGTACATGAATCTCATCGAGAATACGGCATAATAGCGGGCCAAGTGTGTGATCAGCCGCACTGATAGCCGATCCGGACAGGATTTTTTAGAAAAAAAACCACATAAAATCCCAATCCATTGGACGAAATCCTTTTCTTTCCAGTGCGTTAAATAAAACAGCGATACGCACCCACGACCGACAAGGTGTCATTTTGCAACAAAACAGCATATTGAACTTCAAGGAGCAGGGTCAGGGCCCGGCGGTCATTCTGATCCACGGCCTGTTTGGCAGCCTCGACAACCTCGGCCTGCTGGCCCGAGCCCTATGCGAACAGTACCGGGTCATCAGCGTCGATCTGCGCAACCACGGCGCCTCCTTTCATAGCAGCGAGATGAGCTATCCGGCACAAGCGGCCGATATCCTCACCCTGATGGATCGGCTGGAGATTGCCGAAGCGACCCTGATTGGCCACTCGATGGGCGGCAAGGTGGCGATGCAGGTCGCCAAGCTGGCGCCTGAGCGGGTGACCAAGCTGGTGGTGGCCGACATGGCGCCGGTCGCCTATCCCCACTCCCGCCACCAGAATGTGTTCGCCGGACTCAACGCCACACTGCGCACGCCGCCGCAAAGCCGCAGTAAAGCGGAAGCCATGCTGGCGCAGCACATCGAGATCGCCGGGGTACGCCAGTTCCTGCTCAAATCCTTCGCCAAAGGCGAGCATGGCTGGGGTTGGCGCTTCAATGTGCCCGCCCTTGAGCAAAACTACGCCAACATCATGGGCTGGCCAGCGGATAAACGCCGCTTCGAGGGGCCGGTGCTCTTTATCAAAGGGGGGGATTCTGACTATATGCAGCCCCAATACAGCGAGACGGCACTGGCCCAATTCCCGGCGGCAAAGGTGCGTGTCATCGCGGGTACCGGCCACTGGCTGCATGCGGAAAAACCGGCTCTGTTCAACAAATTGGTTGTGGATTTCCTGTCGACAGGCGGTTAACAGTTTCAAATCCTTTGTGATATAGTGCGCCCGTCATAAGGAGTGTGCGCAATCCATGCTAAGTGAACATATCGACCTGATCGAAAGTTTGGGCCTCAAGTTATTCTTTGTGGCCATTTTCATATTGATTGGCCTGGCCATTCAGGACGTGCTCAAGCGCGGCAACGTGCCCCGTTTCGGTCGTTTTATCGTCTGGTTGGTACTGTTTCTGGGTTGTGCGGGTTTTGTCGCCAAGGGGCTGATCGAACTGGGCTGGGAAGGCTCAGGACTCGGCTAACTTATTTTCATCTGTGATGTATGGCCAAACAGCAAACTGATCGAACAACACTGGATCTGTTCGCAAATGAGAAGCGCCCCGGCAGGCCAAAGACCAATCCACTCCCCCGCGAGACCCAGCTCAAGATCAACAAGCGTAACCAGCTTAAGCGCGATCGGGAAAATGGGCTGAAGCGGGTAGAGTTAAAGGTGGAGGCCGAGTTGCTGGAGCGCCTGAACCAACTTGCGTTACAACAGAACATCAGCCGAGCCGAGCTGATCCAATCTATCCTGAAACAACAGATTGAGTCCGCCTTTGCGGTGGACATTGCAGTCTGAGCGTTGAGCATTAACACCAAATACGGGTAACTAAACACTATGGCAAGTGTAGGTCTGTTTTTTGGCAGCGATACCGGTAACACCGAAGCTGTCGCCAAGATGATCCAGAAAGAGCTGGGCAAAAACCTGATTGAAGTCCGTGACATCGCCAAGAGCAGCAAGGCCGACATTGAGAGCTTTGATCTGCTGATGTTCGGCATCCCGACTTGGTACTACGGCGAAGCCCAGGCCGACTGGGACGACTTCTTCCCCGATCTGGGCGAAATCGACTTCACCAACAAGCTGGTCGCCATCTTCGGTTGCGGTGATCAGGAAGACTATTCCGAGTACTTCCTCGACGCCATGGGCACCCTGCGCGACATCGTCGAAGCAAAAGGCGCCATCATCATCGGTCACTGGCCGACTGCCGGCTACGAGTTCGAAGCCTCCAAGGCACTGGTCGATGACAAGCACTTTGTCGGTCTGGGTATCGATGAAGATCGCCAGCCGGAGCTGACCGCCGAGCGCGTCAAGGGCTGGTGCAAGCAGCTGCACGAAGAGATGTGCCTGGGCGAGCTGGAGTAATCCGCTTCCCCTCATACCTCTGACAACAAGGGCCCCGACGGGGCCCTTGTTGTATCTGCAAGTGGCGATGCTTGCCTTTATTCTCCCTTGTTATTCACCTCTGTGCTCCGGTTTGGCTCGCACATAGAGGGTGCGCTTGACCTGCGCCACCAGCTCGCCGCTCTTGTCCTGTACCGTGACCTCGAATTCGGGGAAGTGCTTGTTGCCACCTTCAGTCGCCGCCACGATTTCGGCCAGCTTGCCCTCGGTCAGGTTGAACTCGGCCACCAGCTTGCCCTTGCCCGGCTTGATATAGTTGATGCTGCCCGCCTTGTCCCAGACGTAGTAGCGATTCTTGAAGTAGCCCATCAGCATCAGAGGATAGATGGGGTCAGTCATGGCAAACATGCTGCCGCCAAACTGGGTGCGGTTGGCATTCTTGTTCCACCAGCGGGATTTCAGGGTAACCCGACAGTAGCGAAAGTCATCGCTCAGGGTCTCTATCTTGATACCGGCGCCCCAGAAAGGGGGCCAGGCGTTGAGTGCGCGGCGCACCCAGGCCGCATTGTCAAAAAGCCAATCCATGGATCTCATCCGACCAGAATATGAAAGTTACATCTTATCAACATCTGCCATGCCAGCAAGTCGGACGACACGATTGATTATTTCAATCCAACCGGCCATTTATGGCTAAACCCCTTGAATTGCTGGGTTTATTTTTAGGGAGGCTACGACCTATAATGACAGGCCAAGCGAGTTCAAGGTTGCCATTCCTGCGGCAGTCCATCAGAATAACCCCACCTTCGAGAATGCGAATAAGTAGAATATGGCAGACAACAACCAAGCGTTAAAAAAGGCCGGGCTCAAGATCACCTTGCCCCGGGTCAAAATCCTGGAAATCCTGCAACAGCCGGACTGCCAGCACACCAGCGCCGAAGATCTCTATAAACGACTGATCGACCTGGGTGAAGAGATTGGTCTCGCTACCGTCTATCGCGTTCTCAACCAGTTTGATGATGCCGGTATCGTTACCCGTCACCACTTCGAAGGTGGCAAGTCGGTATTCGAGCTGGCCACTCAGGAGCACCACGACCACCTGGTTTGCCTTGACTGCGGCAAGGTGATCGAGTTCTCCGACGAAGTGATCGAACAGCGCCAGCGCGAGATCGCCAAGAAATTCAATATCCGTCTCACCAACCACAGCCTCTACCTCTACGGTCACTGTGCAACAGGTGAGTGCAAGCACGACGAATAAGTCGCCCGTGACTTGCAGATAACGGACAATAAAAAGCCAGCATCAGCTGGCTTTTTATTGTCCGGCGCAGGCCGTTGGCATCGCACAGGGCAGGGTCTCCCCTGCCCCATCGGCTTAGCCTTCGACTTTGCCCCAGGAGTCACGCAGGGCAACGGTGCGGTTGAACACCAGATGCTCCGGGCTGGAGAGCTTGTTGTCGGCGCAGAAGTAACCTTCACGCTCGAACTGGTAAGCCTGCTCCGGCTTGGCGTTCTTCAGGGATGCCTCGACACGGGCCCCCTCGATGATCACCAGGGATTCCGGGTTCAGCGCAGCTTCAAAGTCATCCTCGGCGCCCGGGTTCGGCACCTTGAACAGACGGTCGTAAAGACGCACTTCCGCTGGCAGGGAGTGAGTGGCGCTGACCCAGTGGATCACCCCTTTCACCTTGCGGCCATCGGCCGGATCCTTGCCCAGAGTCTCGGGGTCGTAGGAGCAGTAGATGCAGGTGACCTTGCCATCGGCATCTTTCTCGATGCGCTCGGCCTTGATCACATAGGCATTGCGCAGACGCACTTCCTTGCCCAGCACCAGACGCTTGAACTGCTTGTTCGCCTCTTCTTTGAAGTCCGCTTCATCGATGAAGATCTCGCGTGTGAAGTTCAGCTCGCGGGTACCCATCTCGGCATTGCTCGGGTGGGCCGGGGCTGTCAGCACTTCGTCGGCAGCCAGGTTCTCGATGACCACTTTCACCGGATGCAGCACGGCCATGGCGCGCGGCGCATGCTCGTTGAGGTCTTCGCGGATGCAGGCTTCCAGCATGCTCATCTCGACGATGTTGTCCTGCTTGGTGACGCCGATGCGCTTGCAGAACTCGCGGATGGAGGCCGGGGTGTAACCACGACGACGCAGACCGGAGACGGTCAGCATGCGCGGGTCATCCCAACCATCGACGTGCTTCTCGGTCACCAGCAGGTTCAGCTTGCGCTTGGACATGACGGTGTATTCGAGGTTCAGACGAGAGAACTCGTACTGACGCGGATGGCAGTCGATGGTGATGTTGTCCAGCACCCAGTCGTACAGGCGACGGTTGTCCTGGAACTCCAGGGTACAGATGGAGTGGGTGATCCCTTCCAGCGCGTCCGAGATGCAGTGGGTGAAGTCATACATCGGGTAGATGCACCACTTGTCACCGGTCTGGTGGTGGTGGGCAAACTTGATGCGGTAGATAACCGGATCGCGCATCACCATGAAGGGGGATGCCATGTCGATCTTGGCGCGCAGGCAGGCGGTGCCTTCGGCGAACTCGCCGTTCTTCATCTTGGCAAACAGCGCCAGGTTCTCTTCCACGCTGCGATCTCGGAACGGGCTGTTCTTGCCAGCTTCAGTCAGGGTGCCACGGTACTCGCGCATCTGCTCGGGCGTCAGCTCGTCCACATAGGCCAGACCCTTTTCAATCAGCTCGATGGCGTAGCCGTGCAGCTTGTCGAAATAGTCGGAGGAGTAGCAGATCTCGCCGTTCCACTGGAAGCCGAGCCACTGTACGTCCTGCTTGATGGACTCTACGTACTCGATATCTTCCTTCACCGGGTTGGTGTCATCGAAACGCAGGTTGCACTGGCCCTGATAGTCGCGGGCGATGCCGAAGTTCAGGCAGATTGATTTGGCGTGGCCGATATGGAGATAACCGTTCGGCTCGGGCGGAAAACGGGTATGCACGCTGCTGTGCTTACCGCTGGCCAGATCTTCATCAATGATCTGACGAATAAAGTTAGTTGGGCTGTTCGCCTGACTCATGGCTCACCTCAAAAAAGCGTCACTGGCGGAAGTTGTGCCGGCTGGCACCCTCATCCCCCCGCCGTCAAGCCGGATATGATCCCTTATTACGGGCGCTGTCTCAACCTGAATTTGGCACTTCCGGGCCATTTCCCGGCCATTGCGCCGCTAAAAACGGCGTGGCTTGGCACATTGCACCCCAAATGCATAAAAAAGCCCCGCACTAGGCGGGGCTGAAAGTGATGAAAAACACAAAACAGACAATTACACACAACAAAGGCTCACACGCACAGTCAACCTTTCCCAAATCCGATGCGCCATCGCCCTTGGGAAAGGCGGGTCTTGCGACCCACCTCATGTTAACGGTTGACTGCTATCAGTTCAGTTCGGTGACGCGGCTGGTGCGCTTGCCATCGAAGCTGGTGGTACGCAGGTAGACCTTGCCATTCACGCTCGGCTTGGCCGCGGCGTCATAGGCACTCCAGTTGGTACCGTCCAGGCTGTACTGGATGGGCAGACCCGGCAGATCCACGTTCGCTTCCAGCACACCGTTCACTACCTTGGCACCCGGTACGGAGAGGCGGTATTCAACACCGGCCTGATCCAGTTTCGGCAACACGCGCTGACCCAGTACGTTGGCAAACTGGTTCCACTCTTTGTTGAGGGTGGCCTTGTTGACGAACTTGGTCTCGCCGGAGAACTCGCGGTTCTTCACGTAATCCAGCTCGAAGCCACCTTTGTGCCAGGCACGCTCGGCCACAGAGAAGATACGCGGGTAGACCATGTACTCGTACTGAGCATCGGTACGCACGGTTTCACTCCACTGCTGACCGGAGATCCCCTTGAACTTGACCGGATCCTGGTCACCCTTGGCCACGAAGGCGTTGCCGTCGCGGTCAACCGAAGTCTCGGCGTTCTGCGGCAGGTTTTCCGGGGCGAAGGCAAATACCTTGCGGGTGTCGTTGAAACGGGTTGCCCAGTAGTAGCCACGCTCAGCCGGGTGTACTTCGTTCGGGAAGTCGAAGTAGAGGTAATCCGGGTTGGACAGCACCACTTGGTAACCCTTGTGGGCCCACTTCATCGCTTCGTTGAAGCCACCCCAGTAGAGGGTTTCCCAGAAGTTGACACGGGTGTTGTCGGTGGCGAAATCCTTGGCACCGCTGGCGTACTTCAGACCATCTTCCCACGCCTGCAGGGTAGAGAAGCCGCGGTCTTTGACCATCTGGCCCACTTCCTTGGCGAAGTAAACCGGCAGCTCGCCCACTTCCTTGATCTTGCCTTCATCGATCATCTTCTGGCACATCGGGGACTTGCCAAACGGCTTGTCCTGCTTGCTGGAGTCGACGTTACCTTTCCAGGCGACCAGCTCTTCTTTCTTGGTGACGGCCGGATCCTGATAGCCACCGCCCTGCATGATGTTCTTCGCCTCATCACCACCGTAGTGCCATGCGGTCAGCGGCTGACCGGCGGCCTGGTGCATCTGGGCAACTTCATCCATTACCTTGGCCACGAAGGTGGCAGCACCCGGCTGGCAAGGGTTGATGAAGGACATCTTGTCGTAGAACTGGACCGAGGTGACGTTGGAGGTGTCAGCCGGATCAGTCAGACGGAACTGGTTGGCTTCCGCTTCTTTGCCTTCCGCCATCAGACGCTTGTAGCGCGCTTCCATGGATACCACGGCAGCACGGGCGTGGGCCGGCATGTTGATCTCGGGGATCACGGTCACACCGCGGGCCTTGGCATAACGCACCAGATCCACGTAGTCAGACTTGCTGTAGAAACCGGAACCCTGGTTGTCGCTGGTCGGGCCGGAACCCAGTTGCGGCATCAGGCACTTGGTTTCGGACTCGTCGTGGCAACGCTGGCTACCGACCTGGGTCAGCTCCGGCAGACCCGGGATCTCCAGACGCCAGCCTTCATCGTTGGTCAGGCCAAGGTGCAGCACGTTGAGCTTCATGGCAGACATCTGGTCAACCAGCTTCTTCATGGTATCCAGACTGCGGAAGTGGCGGGCCACGTCGGTCTGCATGCCACGGTATTCAAAGCGCGGCGCATCCTCGACGGTCATCGGGCTCACCAGCTTGTCATCAACACCCAGCAGGGAGATCAGGGATTGTGCACCCCAGAATGCCCCGTCGATGTCGCGCCCCTGGATCACTGTGCCCTTCTGACCGATGGTCATGTCATAGCCTTCAGCCTGCTTGAGCTTGCTGCCGAGCTTGATGGTCACCGGGTAGCCGGTGTCGGAGAGGGTAACACCCAGCTTGGTCAGTTGAGCCTTCAGGGCCTCGGCGCGATCGCTCGGCAAGTCCAGGGCATTTAGCTTGATGGTAGAGAAGTCAACCTGCGGACCAGCCTTGACCACTTGCTTCATCGGGGTCGGCAGGATCTGGTTGTCAATCTTGCCAGCCGGCAGCAGGGTGCTGGTCTGGTTGGCCGCGAAACGGGTTTCGCTGTTCATCAGGATGTTCTTGTCATCCTTGGTGCGCTTCCAGCCATCGGCCGGCATCGGCTTCTCGTAGGTGCTGGCATCATTGATGTTGCTCATGCTGGCCAGTACTTTCGGCTCGGCACCTTCGCTGGCGACATACCAGTTCGGCATGATGTCAGATTCGAACAGTACCCAGTATTCCACCACCAGCGGCACTTCGACCGTAGCATCCTTGGCAAAGCCCTGGAACTTCTCGGTTGGCGTCAAACGATAGAGATCGCCGGTCAGGTGAGTGATGGTGAACTGGTCGTTATCCACACGCTGGATACGACGGATGGAGGAGACGTAGATGCTCCAGTCTTTGGAGGTGACGTCCGCACCGGTATTGGTCAGGTGCAGCTTGGCAACGCCACAGCTCGCCCACTCGGAACCGAGTGCCTGGCAATCGAGGCCGGCACCGGCACCGTCGTTGGTGACCACTTCATACTTGACCACCAGGTTGTTGGCGAGGGAGTCGACCACAGCCTGCTTGGCGGCATCGGCTGCCTGGACCTGGCTGACAAAAACGGTAGACATGGCAATGGCTAACAGAGAATGTTTCAAGTTCATAACTGCTGCTCTCATTTGAAGTAAAGGTTGGATTTTCTTGGCTTTTTTATATGGGGCCCCTGAGCGGGGCCCTTAGTTATGTCAACAATGGACTTAGACTTGAGGTGAGCGAGTCGCTCGATTAACGCAGGGCTTTCATCTCACCGGCGATGATTTCGGCCAATGGGCCCAGAATCACCTGCAGGTTCTGCTCACCGAGTTTGACCACACCGGCCGCGCCCAGGGCTTTCAGCTTGCGCTCATCGACGATGCTGCGGTCTTTCAGAGTCAGACGCAGACGGGTGATGCAGGCATCGATGGAGACCAGGTTCTCTTGACCACCCAGCACTTCCAGGTATTGCTTGGCCAGCTCGGTACGGTTGGTAGATTGAGCGGCAGCCGGAGCAGTATCTTCGTCATCTTCACGACCCGGGGTTTTCAGGTTCAGCTTGGCAATCACTACGCGGAACACGGTGTAGTAGAGGCCGAAGAAGACCAGACCCTGAGGGATCAGCATGTACCAGTTGGTCGCCAGCGGGTTACGGCTGGAGAGCACCATATCCACCAGACCGGCACTGAAACCGAAACCGGCCATCCACTGCATGGAGGCAGCGATGAACACGGAGATACCGGTCAGTACGGCGTGGATGACATACAGTACCGGCGCCACGAACATGAAGGAGAACTCGAGCGGCTCGGTGACACCGGTGAAGAAGGAGGCAAAGGCAGCTGCGATCATGATGGAGGCAACTTTCTCTTTGTTCTCTTTCTTGGCGGAGTGGTAGATGGCCAGAGCGGCACCCGGCAGACCGAACATCATGATGGGGAAGAAGCCAGCCTGGTACATACCGACTACGCCTTTCACCTGATCCAGGCTCTTGCCAGCGGCCAGAGCGGCATCGATGGTAGCCTGACCACCCAGGAAGTTCGGGATGTCGTTGATACCGGCCACGTTGAACCAGAACACGGAGTTCAGGGCGTGGTGCAGACCGATCGGGATCAGCAGACGGTTGAAGAAGGCGTAGATACCGGCACCGGTAGAGCCCAGGCTCACGATGGACTCACCGAAGGAGACCAGACCACCGTAGATTGCCGGCCATACGGCCATCAGGATGAAGGATACGACGATCATCACCACGGAGGTTACGATCGGTACCAGACGACGACCGGAGAAGAAGGAGAGTGCCTTGTGCAGCTCGACGCTGCTGAAGCGGTTGTACAGCTCAGCGGCGATAACACCACACAGGATACCCACGAACTGGTTGCTGATCTTGGCAAACGCGGCAGGAACCTGCTCCACCGGGATGCTCTTGATCTGGGCCACAGCGCCCGGGCTCAGCAGGGTGGTAACGACCAGGAAGCCGACCAGACCTGCCAGAGCAGCAGAACCGTCTTTATCCTTGGACATACCGTAAGCGACACCGACTGCGAACAGTACGGACATGTTATCGATAATGGCTGCGCCCGCTTTAATCAGGAAGGCAGCCAGCGCACTGTCACCACCCCAACCATTCGGGTCAATCCAGTAGCCAACCCCCATCAGGATCGCTGCGGCAGGCAATACCGCTACCGGCACCATCAGGGCACGGCCGATCTTTTGCAAATAACCGAGAATGTTCACGGTTCCTCTCCTTAGTTAATGTTTTTCTAGAAATTAAGTGCTTATCACGTTTGACGCATAAGCCATCAAGGCTTGATTGGCAGTCTAGGGCTTTTATTTCGCTGCGCAAATTAATAAACCGATAATCGTGATCGTTATCACCCAAACAAGATAAAGGTGGTGGATAGATGTGGCTTAGTTCGCAATCTTTATTTACGCTATAAAACAACTTGAATCCGTCTTAGCCAATTGCCACCGCCAAACCGGTCGCAACCCGACACAGAGGTATCCCATATGCGCCTGATCCCGTTGAAATCTGCCAGCCAAGTAGGCCTGTGGTCTGCTCGTTACATCGTTGACCGCATCAACGCGTTCAAGCCAACCAGCGATCGCCCTTTCGTACTGGGCCTGCCCACCGGTGGCACGCCGCTCAATACCTACAAGCGCCTGATCGAGTTGCACAAAGCCGGTGAAGTGAGCTTCCAGAACGTGGTCACCTTCAACATGGACGAGTACGTCGGCCTGCCGGAAGATCACCCGGAGAGCTACCACAGCTTCATGCACAACAACTTCTTCAGTCACATCGACATTCGTCCCGAAAACATCAACATCCTCAACGGCAATGCCGAGGATCTGGTGGCCGAGTGCAAGCGCTACGAAGACAAGATCAAGTCCTACGGCAAGATCCACCTGTTTATGGGTGGTGTGGGCAACGACGGCCACATCGCGTTCAACGAGCCGGCCTCTTCCCTCTCTTCCCGCACCCGGGTCAAGACCCTGACCGAAGACACCCGCATCGCCAACTCCCGCTTCTTCGGTGGCGACATGGAGCAGGTGCCCAAGCTGGCCCTGACCGTGGGTGTCGGCACCCTGATGGATGCGGAAGAGATCATGATCTTGGTCACCGGTCACGGCAAGGCACTGGCCCTGCAGGCCGCAGTGGAAGGCAGCGTCAACCACATGTGGACCATCTCTACCCTGCAACTGCATCCGAAGGGAATGATGGTGTGCGACGAGCCCTCCACCATGGAGCTCAAGGTCAAGACCGTTCGCTACTTCCAGCAACTGGAAGCCGCCAACATCGGCCGTCTGTAAGGAGTCGTCATGTACGCATTGACCAACTGCACCCTCTACACCAGCAGCTGCGTGCTAACCGGTTACGGGGTGCTTATCGAGGGCGACAAGATTGTCGCCATCTCTCACCAGGCCGAACTGCCTGCGGGCATCGAGCAGATTGACCTCAAGGGCGCCAACCTGACCGCCGGTTTTATCGACGTGCAGCTCAACGGCTGTGGCGGGGTGATGTTCAACACCGACATCACGGTCGAGACCCTGGCAACCATGCAGGCGGCCAACCTCAAATCCGGTACCACCAGCTTCCTGCCGACCCTGATCACCAGTCCGGATGCCGACATGAAGCAGGCCGTTGCGGTGACCCGTGACTACATGGCTGCACACCCCAACGAGGTGCTGGGCGTCCATCTGGAAGGGCCTTACACCAACCTCAAGCGCAAGGGGATCCACCCTGCCGCGCAAATTCGTCAGCCAGCGGACGAGATGATCGACTTCTTCTGCGCCAACGCGGATGCCATCACCAAAATCACCCTGGCACCGGAACGCAACGAGCCGGCCCATATCCGCCGTCTGGTGGAAGCGGGCATTCTGGTCTCGGCCGGTCACACTGCCGCCAGTTACGATCAGGCCATGGCCGGGTTTGATAACGGTATTCGCTTTGCGACCCACCTCTACAACGCCATGACCCCGACCCTCAACGGTCGCGAGCCGGGCGTCGTAGGCGCCATCTACGATCGCAAGGATGTCTACGCGGGCATCATCGTCGATGGCCACCATGTGCACTGGGCCAACGTGCGTCTGGCTCACAAGGCGCTGGGGGAGCGACTGGTGCTGGTCACCGATGCCACCGCAGCAGCCGGAGCGCCGGAAGGCTTTGAGAAATTTGATTTTTGTGGCACCACCGTATTTTTACGCGATGGTCAGTGTGTCGACGAGAATGGTACACTCGGCGGTTCCTCCCTCACCATGATTGAGGGGGTGGAAAATCTGGTCAAGCAGGTCGGATTACCGCTCGATGAAGCACTGAGAATGGCCAGCCTCTACCCCGCTCGCGCCATTGGATGGGACTCACGTCTCGGTAGTATCCAGGTCGGTAAAGTAGCCAACCTCACTGTCTTCGATCAGGACTTCACGGTCCGTGGGACCGTGGTTAACGGACACTACACACAACAGTGACATCATGACTGGCGGACAAATAGCAAACGTAGATCTTATCAAGCAGGTCAACAGTGCAGCCGTGTATCGGCTCATCGACTTGCAAGGCCCCATCTCCCGGGTCAAGATTGCCGAGTTGAGTCAGCTGGCCCCGGCCAGCGTGACCAAAATAACCCGGCAACTGATCGAGCATGGCCTGATTAAGGAGACCTCTCCGCAAGCCTCAACCGGCGGGCGGCGTGCCATCTCCCTGACCACCATCAAACATCGCTTTCAGTTTGTCTCTGCCAAGCTGGGCCGCGGCTACCTGCAACTGAGTCTCTATGACCTCGATGGCAAGGAGCTCGACCAGCACGTCATTCAGGTGACCGAGATCGATCAGCAACCCGTGGTCGACATGCTACTGCGGGAGATTGGCGCCTTCATCGATGCCAACAGCGAACGCTGTCGCAACCTCATCAGCATCGCGCTGACCATGCCGGGTCTGGTCAACCCGGAATCCGGTATGGTCATCTACACCCCCAAGTACCAGATCCGCAATCTGGGGCTGGCGAAGCTGCTTGAGAACCACTTCAACCTTCCCTGCTACGTGGGTAACGACACCCGTTCCCTCGCGCTGGCCGAACACTTCTTCGGTGAGTCCCGCGACTGCATGGACTCCATTCTGGTGAGTGTTCACCAGGGGACGGGCTCGGGGATCATCACCAAGGGTCAGGTGTTCCTCGGTCAGAACCGCAACGTCGGCGAGATCGGCCATATCCAGGTCGAACCGCTCGGCAAGCGCTGCCACTGCGGCAACTTCGGCTGTCTCGAGACCATCGCCTCCAACGAGGCCATTGTCGACAAGGTGAAGGAGCTTATCAGCCGCGGTCACCAGAGCGTGCTGCAAGAGAAGCACATCACCATTCAGGAGGTGTGCAAGGCGGCGCTGGCGGGCGATGAACTGGCCCGCAGCGTCATCGAGAACGTGGGTGAGCATCTGGGACGGGCGGTGGCGATTACGGTCAACCTGTTCAACCCGCAGAAGGTGCTGATCGCCGGAGAAATCACCGCCGCCGAAGAGCTCCTCTTCCCGGCCATTCGTCGCTGTGTCGAGCATCAATCCCTGCCGAGCTTCCACCGTGGCCTGCCCATCGTGAAGGCCCGCTTCCAGAACCAGCCGACCTATGGCGGCTTTGCGCTGGTCAAGCGCGCCCTGCTGGAGGGAGATCTGCTGCAGATCATCATGGAGCAGAAGTAAGACACTGATCTTGCTAGATAACAAAACGGCAGCCAGTGGCTGCCGTTTTCTATTGTGTGCTTGCTAGCGGTTTAGCCCGCCCGACATGGCTTGAACAGATCCAGCTTGTTGTCGTAAACACTCGTCTGCACATCCATGATCCCCAGCATGGAGTGAAAGAGGTTGTCATGGGAGAAGCGCTGACTGCTCGCCTCCGCCGCCAGGCAACCCATATCAAGCTGGCGATCGGCCTGTAACTGGGGCGAGAACCAGGTCAGCAGCGGCACCCGGGTCTGATCATCCGGCGCAAACTTGTAGGGCGTGCCGTGCAGATAGAGCCCCATAGCCCCAAGGGATTCGCCGTGATCGGAGAGATAGACCAGTCCCACATCGTACTGGCTCTCCAGCGACTTGAGCTTGTCTATCAGCAGCCCCACCACCTTGTCGGTGTAGCGGATGGTGTTGTCATAGGTGTTGACCAGCTCTTCGTTGCTGCAGTTTTCGATGTCGCTGCGCGGGCAGTCGGGCACGAATACCCGATCAGTGGCAGGATAGCGGCGATAGTAGGTCGGGCCATGGCTACCCATCAGGTGAAAAGCCACCAGCTTGTTGCCCTTCATGCCGGCAATCTGCTGATCCAGCCCCTCCAGCAGCACCTCGTCATAGCAGGACTCCCCCTGACAGAGCGCAGGATAGGATTTGGGGAGGATCTCGATGGTCGGTACATTGCGGCACACCCCTTTGCAGCCGCCATCGTTCTCTTTCCACAGCACAGATACACCGGCATGTTGCAGCACATCGAGCAGGCCGTCACGGGAGCTGGCAAGCTGTTCATCGTAACCGCGGCGAGTGAGGTTGGAGAACATGCAGGGCACCGAGACCGCAGTGGCCGTACCGCAGGAACGCACATCTCTGAACGACACCACCCCCTGCTCTTTTGCCGTAAAGCTGTTGGTCGCCTTGCCATACCCGTTAAGGGAGTAGTTCTGGCTGCGCGCCGTCTCACCCACCACCAGGAACATCAAAGTCGGCTTGCTTCCCCGTGCCACCACCCTGGCATCTGTCCCCAAATACTGGTAGGGGATCGGCGTGGCAAACAGCACATCCCGCCCATACTTGTAGAGGCCGTGCACATAGTTGGCTGGCACAATCTCTTTGGCCAGCGACTTGTTGTTGCGCCCGACCGAGGCGTAATCCTGATAGTAAAGTGACGCGACGCCCCCGATAAACAGCAGAGAGATAGCCAGTGCCCCCGTCCGCAACGCCAACCCCTGATACCAGCGAGCCGGATAGCGGATCCGCAGTGACCAGAGCACCAGAACAGGCAGCAGCCCGGTCAGCAGAAACCAGAGCGCAACCGAACCATTCAAATAGGCCCCCGCCTCACCGCTGTTAGTCTCTACTATGTTCTGGATCATGCCGGCATCAAAGATGACGCCGTATTTGAGCATGGCGTAACTGACGATGGAGCCACTCAGGATCAGCACGGTAAAAAACGGCTTGAGCACAAACCGGAACGTGAAGGGAATAAACACTGTATTTAGCGCCGCAATCAGCACCAGCGGGATCGAAATGACAAATCCGGCTTTGACGTGACTCAGCTCACTGAGCGCCGTGTAAAAGTGCAACAGGATTGGCCAGTTGAGAACCAGCGCGAAAAAGAGAACAAGCAGCAGATTGGTCTGCAGCACACCGAGGGTTACACGCATAAACAACTCCTACATACCGGCCTGCAGCGCAGCGGGCCGGCCAAGCCAACAAAAACGACGGGGCCAGCGTAGGAAGTAAAACTTAAGCGCGAATTAAGAGGAGAAGCACGGCGCTCGTGCGCCCCATCACAGCACGGGGTGCTCCGTAGCCCCGAAATGGATTTTTAGTTGTCTATCCATCGGATTTTGCTAGCTTGTTGAGTAGGCATTCCAGAAATGCAGGTTAACCGATGGCACTGATCCAAGCCTCCATAGAACAGTTGCGGGTAGGCCACTATATCCATCTCCCCACCGGATGGACCAACCACCCGTTTATGTTCAATGCCTTCAAAATCAAAGATCAGCAGCAGCTGGATATCATCCGCCACCTTGATCTGAGCCTGATGATGGTGGATCCGGACAAGAGCGATCTGCCTATCGAGCCACTGTTGCGTGGCGATATCCCCGATGCCGGGCCCGATCTCGAAGAGCTGGAGTCCCTGATTGATGCCGGCCCGCCCCCTTTTGACGAAAAAGCCTTTCGCCGCTCCATGCGCGCCGCCGACAAGGCCTTTGGCCAGTCCATGAGCGAGCTGCGCGATGCGCTCGGGGCACTCAACCTCAAACCGGATGAAGGGCTGGCCAATACCGCCCAGATCGTCCGCAATGCCGCCTTCACCCTCAGTCAGCACGAGGGCCCCCTCGGGCTCCACCTGATCCGTAGTCCCCACACCGATGTCCTGCTGCAGCACAGTCTCAACGTGGCTTTCATTGCCATGTTGATGGCGCGCGAACTGGGGATGAATCCCATCGAGCTGGAAGAGACCGGGCTTGCGGGACTTATCCACGATATAGGTGAACTGAAAATTCCCAGCCAGATCACCCAAAAGCGTGGTGAGCTAAACAAGGCTGAGCAGAACTTCCTCAAGATGCATCCCCAGTACGGATTTGACATGCTGAACCAACTCAATGCCTTTGAGCCCAAAATTCGTCAGGTAGCCCATCTGCACCACGAACGGCTCGACGGTAGCGGTTATCCGCTGGGGATCAAGGGGGGGGAGATCCCGCCGCTGGCGCGGCTGATCGGACTGGTCGACTTCTACGACGAGCTGCTTCATCCCCGCAACAGCGGCACGCCGGCGGCACCGAGTCAGGCCATCAGCCAGCTCTACAAGTTATCCCAGAAGAAGTTCGACCAGAATCTGGTCAAGTTGCTGGTCAAGGTGCTGGGGGTCTACCCGCCGGGATCCCTGGTGAAACTCTCCGACGAGAGCATTGCGCTGGTACTCTCTACCGAACCCACCATGCCCCTCAAGCCGAAGATCCTGCCCTATATCAAGGCCCAGCGGCCGGAAGCGGTCGCCATGATCGATCTGCGGGAAGATGAACGCACCATCAGTGCCTTTATCAAACAGGAGGAGCTGGATGAGGGACAGCGGCAGTTCTTCAATCTGACCCGCCGCTTCTGTTACTACTTTGCATTCTGAGTTATCCCCAGAAGCTGGGGATAACTCATTGGACAAACCGGAATAATTGCACGAATCCCCACCAACAGGTTGCCATCTGACCATGTATAAAAAACGCCCAGCCAGGGGGCCGGGCGGAGCATGCCACTTCCATGTGGCGTATCCGACGGATACATTCATGCTCTATCCATCAATAGCAATCTGTCGCCTCTTACACAAATATCAATTTAACATGCTGATTTAATGTAGTTTTATCCATTTGTTCTGGCAAACTGGCGGTCCGTTGCGACCCGCAGGGCCAACCGAACAAGATCTTGATCACACTTATTCACGGGCTGGTTGTTTTTTAGGCTGGCTGATGAGGCGCGTTTTTTATGCAGTTGGTTCTCTCTTTGTTACAGCAGATGAGCGTCAGCCTGGTGATCGCCTATCTCTTCTCGAAAAGCCCGCTGCTTCGCCCGCTTGCCAACTATTCAGTGAGGATTCCTCACAAGGTACTGATATACATAATATTTTCATGTTTTTGCATCCTCGGAACCTATGTGGGCCTCGATATCGACGATGCCATCGCCAACACCCGGGCTGTCGGCGCCGTCTTGGGGGGATTATTGGGGGGACCGCTGGTGGGCTTTCTGGTGGGGCTGACCGGCGGTCTGCACCGCTATACGCTGGGGGGATTTACCGATCTCGCCTGCGCCATCTCCACCACCTGCGAGGGGTTGCTCGGGGGCATAGTGCACTGGCGACTGATGCGCTCGGGGCGAACGGATGCCCTGTTTGAACCACGCATCGCCTTCTTTACCACTCTCTATGCCGAGATCATGCAGATGGTCATCATCCTGCTGGTGGCGACCCCGTTCGACAAATCCCTGCTGTTGGTACGCACCATCGCCACCCCGATGATTCTGGCCAACTCCTGTGGCGCGGCGCTCTTTATCAGCATGATCCGCGACCAGCAGCGGATGTATGAGAAGTTCTCCCGGGTCTTCTCCGCCAAGGCGCTCAATATCGCCAACCGTACAGTGGGGATCATGAGTCAGGGCTTTACCCCACAGGCAAGCAACAAGATTGCCCGCATCATTCAGGAGGAGACCGGCGTTGGGGCGGTCGCCATCACGGACACCGAGCAGATCCTCGCCTTTATCGGCACCGGCGAAGATCACCATCTGCCGGGCACCCCCATCGCGTCAGCCATCACCATGCAGGCCATCGCCCAGAACAAGGTGCTGTTTGCCGATGGCAACAGCCAGCCCTATCGCTGCAGCCTCTCCTCCGCCTGCCAGCTGGGCTCGGTGCTGGTGATCCCGCTGCAGGGGGACAAGGGGGTGATCGGCACCATCAAGCTCTACGAGCCGAAGAAGCGGCTGTTTCTCAAGATCAACCACACCCTGGGGGAAGGGATTGCCAACCTGCTGTCACAGCAGTTGCTGGCCGGTCGGCTGGAGCAGCATCAGCGGCTGCTGGTGCAGTCCGAACTCAAGCTGATCCAAGCCCAGATCAACCCCCACTTTCTGTTCAACACCCTCAACACCATCAGTGCCATCACCCGGCGCGATCCGGACAAGGCGCGGGATCTGCTGCTGCATCTGTCGCTGTTCTTTCGCAAGAACCTCAAACGCCAAAGCGGCCTTGCGACTCTGCAGGAGGAGCAGGAGCACTGCCAATCCTATCTGGAGATCGAGCTGGCCCGTTTTGGCGATCGGCTGACGGTGATAAACGAGATCCCGCCCCATCTGGCCACACTGCGACTGCCCAGCTTCACCCTGCAACCGTTGATCGAGAATGCCATCAAGCACGGCATCTCGACTCTGCTGGAGCAGGGGCGCATTCGCCTCTGGACCGATGAGCATCCCACCAGCGTCACCATCCATGTGGAAGATAATGCAGGCACCTGGCAAGCACATCCCGCTGGCGACGGTCTGGGCATGACCATCGTAGACCGGCGACTGAAAAGCGCCTTTGGCGAGCGCTATGGCGTGACTATTGCGTGCGAGCCGGAACAGTGGACCCGGGTGTCGTTCACCATCCCCAAGGAGCAACCATGATCCGCACTCTGATAGTCGATGACGAACACTACGCCCGCGAAGAGCTGAGGCAGCAGCTGGCCTGCGATCCTGCCATCGAGATCGTGGGGGAAGCGGCCAACGCCATCGAGGCGCTGCCGCTTATTCAGCGCCTCAAGCCCGACGTGGTGTTCCTCGATATCCAGATGCCCAAGCTGAGCGGCATGGAGCTGGTCGCCATGCTCGACCCCCTGCCCCGCATCGTCTTTGTCACCGCCTTTGACGAATATGCCATTCAGGCCTTTGAAGAGAACGCCTTCGACTACCTGCTCAAGCCGGTGGAGCCTGCCCGGCTCGCCAAGACGCTGGCTCGCCTCAAGCAGGATATCTCCCCGCAGCCCATCGAGCGGCTGGCCCCCACCATCGCACACATTCCGGGCTATCTGCACAATCGGGTCAGGCTGCTGCCCATCGAGCAGGTGGAGTATGCCTTCTCCGATCTTGGCGGGGTCCATGTAGCTTGTCAGGGTGAGCTGTTCCACACCCAGCTCACCCTCAAATCGCTGGAAGAAAAGAGTCCGCTGCTGCGCTGCCACCGCCAGTATCTGGTCTCCCCCAACGCCATCTTCGAGATCCGGCTGCTGGATAACCAGCTGGCAGAGATTGTCACCCCGAGCGGCGCCCGGGTTCCGGTCAGTCGTCGCTATCTCAAGGAGCTCAAAGATCAACTGGGGCTGGACTGAGCCGCGGAGTGTGCGCCTGATCACAGCCGCCGACCGCTCGGCGCGCCAAAGCGCCGCTCGGGGAGTTTCACCTGCCAGTCAGGTGCAACCGTTTTAGACTCGCGCTGCACACTAAAAAATAACAATGCAGGAGCGTAGCAATGATCTGGTTCTTCCTCTGTGTCGGCTTACTTGTGGCCGGCTACTTCATATACGGCAAATTCATCGAACGGATATTCAGCCCGAAACCCGAGCTGAAAACCCCCGCCATCACCATGGCTGACGGGGTGGACTATGTCCCGATGTCGGACAAGAAAGTCTATCTGGTTCAACTGCTCAACATCGCAGGCGTTGGTCCCATCTTCGGCCCCATCCTGGGTGCCCTCTACGGCCCGGTCGCCATGCTCTGGATCGTCTTTGGCTGCATCTTCGCCGGTGCGGTTCACGACTACTTCTCCGGCATGCTGTCGGTACGCGCCAAGGGGGCCTCGGTGCCAACCGTGGTCGGTGAGCATCTGGGCACCGCCGCCAAGCACTTCATGAACCTGTTTGCCGTGGTGCTGCTGATGCTGGTGGGCGTGGTATTCGTGCTGAGCCCGGCAGGGCTGCTCGCCAACCTCACCTCCACCGATCTGGTCTACTGGATCGTGGCAATCTTTGCCTACTACATCCTCGCGACCATAGTCCCCATCGACAAGATCATCGGCCGCTTCTACCCCATCTTCGGCGCCCTGCTGGTCTTCATGTCGGTCGGCCTCATCGTTGGCCTGATCGCCTCCGGCAAAGGCTTCTACAACACCGGGATGGACTTCTCCAACCTGCACCCGACCGAACTGCCGCTCTGGCCGCTGCTGTTCATCACCATCGCCTGTGGCGCGGTATCAGGCTTCCACGCCACCCAGTCACCGCTGATGGCGCGCTGCATGCAGAACGAAAAATCCGGCCGCTTCATCTTCTACGGCGCAATGATCGGTGAAGGGATCATCGCCCTTATCTGGTGCACCCTGGGTCTCTCCTTCTACGACAGCACCGAAGCGCTCAACGCTACCATGGCCAACGGCGGCCCGGCAGCCGTGGTACACGAAGTCTCCACCAGCCTGCTCGGCACCGTGGGCGGCATTCTGGCCATCCTCGGCGTGGTGATCCTGCCCATCACCTCCGGTGACACCGCGTTTCGCAGTGCTCGCCTGATCGTGGCGGACTTCCTGAAGATGACCCAGAAGCCGCTGGCCAAGCGTCTGCTGATCGCCATCCCCATGTTTATCCTTGGCTTCATCATCTCCAAGGCTGAATTCGGGGTGATCTGGCGCTACTTTGGCTGGGCCAACCAGACCACCGCTGTCATCATGCTGTGGGCTGCGGCTGCCTACCTCATCAAAGAGGGCAAGCTGCACTGGGTCTGCACCATTCCCGCCATGTTCATGACTGCTGTCGTGATCACCTATCTGGCCAACGCCCCCATCGGGTTCGGGCTGGAGATGGGAACCTCCACCATCATCGGCCTGACGGCAACGGCGGCCATTACCGTGGCCTTCCTGATGAAGTTCCGCCAGCCCTTGGTCAGCAGTACCAGCGAAGGGTAAAACAGCAAAAAATTGCTGCGAAAGCAGCACAAAAAAGGCGCCTGATGGCGCCTTTTTTAATGACAAAAAGACTAATAAGACAACTGTCGAACGGCTTCAGCTTTAATACAGCGAATAGCTTTAAGATTCCGGGCAAACTGACGATAAATGTGTGATTCTTAATTGCTTTAGTGCTTGTTGGAACCAATGATTAAGCTGTGCGTCATGCCAGTGGAGGTTATAAATGGCCCTTGATTATTTTGCCCTTGGTCTGCTCGTCTTTGTCGGGCTGGTCATTTTTTATGGAGTCATCGTTATCCACGATATTCCTTACGAGATTGCCAAACATCGGAATCACCCTCATCAGGATGCCATTCACGTGGCAGGTTGGGTCAGCCTGTTTACCCTGCATGTGCTGTGGCCCTTCCTCTGGATCTGGGCAACCATCTATCGCCCCGATCGCGGCTGGGGCTTTAGCCAGCGGCTGCAAAAAGATGAAGAGGAGCTGGCGGCCCTCAAGCAGGAGTTGGCGGATCTGAAGAGCCGTATCAACACTATCGAACAGAGTGAGCAACAGGGATAAACCATGGACCTGCTACTGATCCTGACCTACACGGCGCTGTGTGTCGCCATATTCAAAATCTTCCGCATCCCGCTCAACAAGTGGACCGTCCCCACCGCAGCACTTGGTGGCGTGCTGCTCATCGGCACCCTGATCATGCTGATGAACTACAACCACCCCTACTCCGAGATGGCGCGCAACTACTACGTCTCCACCCCCATAGTGCCGCTGGTCAAGGGCCGGGTCGTTGAGGTTCCGGTGCAGGCCAATCAGCCGGTGAAGAAAGGAGATGTGCTGTTTCGCCTCGATGATGAGCCGTTCCGCCTCAAGGTGGATAGCCTCACCGCACGGGTCGAATCCAACCGCGAGCACCTCAAGTCCATCGAGGCGAGACTGCGCTCAGCCAAGCTGGATCGGGATCGCGCCAGCGACCTGATGCGCCGTGGCGTGGGCAAGCAGCGCGACCTCGACGTCACCCAGGCCAACGTGGACGATATCGTGGCCCAGATTGACCAGCAGAAAGCCACCCTGAACGATCTGCAAGCCCAGCTGATGGAAGCCAAGTACCAGCAGTCCCAAACCGTGGTCTATGCCCCGAGCGATGGTCATGTGGTGCAGCTGGCCCTGCGCCCCGGCATGATCGCCACCCCCTTCATGTATCGTCCGGTGATGACCTTCATCCACAAGGATGACACCGCCTACGTCGGCTGGTTCTGGCAGAACAGCATGCAGCGACTGGCGGTGGGCGATGAGGCCGAAGTGGTGATCGATGGCGTACCCGGCAAGATCTTCAAAGGCAAGGTAACCGCCGTGGTTCCGGCCATTGCCGCCGGTAACGTGCAGGCCAACGCCGGTCTGCTGGATCAAACCACTGCGGTGCGCCCGGGTCGTCTGCCGGTGGTTATCTCCATCACCGACCCCGAGTGGGCCAAGTATCAGGTAATAGCAGGCTCCAGCGGGCAGGCTGCCATCTATACCCACTACTTCCACCATGTATCTGTGATGCGCAAAGTACTGCTGCGCATGGCAAGCTGGATGAACTACATCTTCCCGTTCCATTGATCAGCACCCAAGCACCCTGCGGGCCGGCATCATGCCGGCCCGCTGTTTTTGTGACGGCAAGCACCCTATAATGGCGCCATCCTGCACCACCCCACATCGACACACCCAAGCCTGCATGTTCGTTCTCAGACCCTATCAGACCGATGCCGTCAACGCCGTGATCAGCCACTTTCGCAAACACCCGGATCCCGCCGTGGTAGTGCTGCCCACCGGTGCCGGCAAGAGTCTGGTGATCGCCGAGCTGGCCCGCAAGGCGCGCGGCCGGGTGCTGGTGCTGGCCCACGTCAAGGAGCTGGTGGAGCAGAACCATGCCAAGTACGAGGCGTGGGGGCTCAAGGCCGATATCTTCGCTGCCGGTCTGGATCGCAAGGAGGCGAGCGCCCAGGTGGTGTTCGGCTCGGTGCAGTCGGTTGCCCGCAATCTGGATGCATTTGACGGAGCGTTTTCGCTGCTGATCATCGATGAGTGCCATCGGGTCTCGCTCGATGATGACAGCCAGTACCATCAGGTTATCGACCACCTCAAGGCCGCCAATCCGGCCCTCAAGATCCTCGGTCTCACCGCCACTCCCTATCGGCTCGGGCTGGGCTGGATCTACCGGCGCCACTATCACGGCATGGTCAAGAGCCACGGCGAGCGGCTGTTTGGCGACTGCGTGTTCGAGCTGCCCTTGCGTTTTATGGTCAAAAACGGCTACCTGACCCCACCGCGCATGGTGGATGCTCCCATAGTCCACTACGACTTCAGCAAGCTGGTGGCGCGGGAGAACGGCCTCTTCAGCGAGGCGGATCTCAACGGCGAGCTCAAGCGCCAGCAGCGGGTCACCCCCCATATCCTGAGTCAGGTGCTGGAGTATGCTGCCGACCGGCAGGGGGTGATGATCTTTGCCGCCACCGTCGAGCACGCCCGCGAAATTCACGGCCTGCTTGGCGCCCGAGGCCAGCAGGCAGCTCTTATCACCGGCGAGACGCCGGGGCCGGAGCGCGATGCCCTCATCAGCGCCTTCAAGGCGCGGGAGCTCAAGTTTCTGGTCAACGTGGCGGTGCTCACCACCGGCTTCGATGCCCCCCATGTCGATCTTATCGTGATGCTGCGCCCCACCGAGTCGGTCTCGCTCTATCAGCAGATCGTCGGGCGGGGCCTGCGCCTCTCGCCGGGCAAGGAGGATTGTCTGGTGCTCGACTATGCGGGCAACAACTTCAACCTGTTCGCCCCCGAAGTGGGGGAGCCCCGCCCCCATGCCGGTACCGAGCCGGTACAGGTGCCCTGCCCCGCCTGCGGTTTTGCCAACACCTTCTGGGGCAAGACCGACGAGGATGGCAAGGTGATCGAGCACTACGGACGCCGCTGTCAGGGGCTGTTTGAAGATGACGAGGGCAACCGCGAAGAGTGTGACTACCGCTTTCGCGCCAAGATCTGCCCCGGCTGCGGTGCGGAGAATGACATCGCCGCCCGCAGCTGCCAGAGCTGCGATCAGCTGCTGGTGGACCCTGACGACAAGCTCAAAGAGGCGCTCAATCTCAAGGATTGCATGGTGATCCGCTGTGCGGGGCTAACCCTCACAGCCGGGCGCGGCAAACAGGGGGAGCGGCTGGAGGTGACCTACCACGATGAGGATGGGTTGACCCTCAGCGAATACTTCAGATTTCACTCCTCGGGCGCACGGCGCTTGTTTCAACAGCACTTTGTGCGTCATCATTGGCCCGCCCCGGGGCTGGAGCCCGAATTTGCCACCCTGGCGAGCGTGCTGGCCGCGCAAAGCCAGTTCCGTCATCCGGATTTTGTTATCGCCCGCAAATCGGGTCGCTTCTGGCAGATAAAAGAGAAAATTTTTGATTATGAGGGTCGCTATCGTACCGCCAACTCGATGGCATGATGGCGACCGGCATACATGGCATGAATTGCATTACCCCCGTCGATCCCGCATCGGCTGGTTGAATTATCAGGGTCGGCACCACTGCCGGGCCCTTCGTCACGTTAGAGGATGTTATGCAGCGGCTGTTGATTGGTTTTTGTGCTCTCTTTTCTTCTCTGGCGGCTCATGCCGCCCCGCTGACGCCCCCTCAGGGTGGCCAGTACGCCATCATGGTGCAGGGCAATAACGGCGTCGAGTTCGCCCGCCACGCGGATCAAATGATCGCTCCAGCTTCCACCATGAAGGTGCTCACCGCGCTGGCGGCCCGCCTCGAGCTGGGTGCCGACTTCCGCTTCGCCACCGACATTCAGGCCCAACCCGGTGCCAAACAGGGTGACACCATCAACGGCGATATCTGGATCAACTTCGTCGGCGACCCCACCCTCTCCCGCATGGATCTGCTCGCCCTGTTCAAACAGCTCGGCGTCACCAGCATCAAGGGCAACGTCTACGTCAACACCGGCGCCTACAACGGCTACGAGCGCGGCAACGGCTGGTCGTGGGGGGATCAGACCCTCTGCTTCGCCGCGCCCGTCTCCTCGGTCATCATCGACAAGAACTGCGCCTACGGCACCATCACTGCCACCCAGATTGGCAAACCGGCGGTCGGCAACGTGGCCACAGGCGTCCCCATCGGCATCGGTGCCGACAACGTGGAGGTGATGAGCTATGGCGACATGGCGCGCCAGTTCTGCGCACTGGAAGTGGACATGGCCAAGGGCAACTTCTACGAGCTCAAGGGCTGCATCACCCCGAACAAGGAGCCGCAGGGACTGCGTTTCGCCATTCACGACGTGGAAGCCTGGGGCTGGGACAACATCCGCTGGGCGATGAACCGGGCCGGTATCAAGCATGATGGCCTGCTGCGGGTCACCCACAAGGCCCCTGAAGGGGCAGAGACCCTCGGCACCCACTACTCGGTCTCCCTGCCGGTGATGCTCGCCAAGATGCTGAAGAAATCGGACAACCTCTATGCCGATACCTTCCTCAAAACCGTGGGCCGTCACTACTACAACAAGCCGGGCAGCTATCGCAGCGGCACCATGGCGGTGCGCGCCATCCTGACCAAGAACGGCATCGATCTGGGCAATGCCACTCTGGCTGACGGCTCCGGTCTCTCCGCTCACAATCTCATTAGCGCCCGTCAGATGATGTCGGTGCTGAACTTCATCCAGAAAAATGATGCCGAACTTGGCCTGATCAAGCTGCTGCCAAGCTCCCAGGTGGATGGCACCCTGGCGTGGCGCCGCAGCGTCACCGCTCCCATGATGAAGAACAAGGTCCACGCCAAGACCGGCACCATCACCGGCACCTCCAATCTGGTGGGCTTTATCGACACGGCAGGCGGCCAGCGCAAGGCGTTCGTGATGTTCCAGCGCGGCCTGTCCCAAGATCCGGCCACCCATGAGCGCTACCGCGCCAGCAAGGCGCCGTGGCCCTGGACTGTGTTCGAGAAGGGGGTGCTGGAGAGCATCTATCAGCAGCAGCCGATCCAGATCGCCGATGAGAGCTGAGCCAATAGGCCCACTCGAATCACGGTATCGATAATTTCGGCTTCAAGTCGCCACGAGGCAGGGCTATGCTGTTGCCTGTCTCATATCAACGGCCATACAAAAACGGCTTAAAAAACGGAGAGAAAATATGTTTGCAGTGATTTTTGGTCGCCCGGGTTGCCCCTACTGTGTCCGTGCCGTACAGATCGCCGAGCAGCTGACCGAACAGCGCGATGACTTCAAATTCCGCTACGTGGATATCCATGCCGAAGGCATCACCAAAGAAGATCTGGCCAAGAGCGCCGGCAAGCCGGTCAATACCGTGCCGCAGATCTTCCTGGATGAGCAGCACATCGGTGGCTGCACCGATTTCGAAGCCTACGCCAAAGCGAATCTGGGTCTCTACCAGTAATGTGCCTGCGGGTCATCCCGAGAGGGTTGACCGCCAGAGCGTAAAAAATCCGGCGCTATCAGGCGCCGGATTTTTTTATGGGCAACACGCGCACATCATCCCCGATCAGGGGGTCACCGACTGGGCGGCAAAGCGCGCAATGATGGGGTTGTGATCCGAGCTGTCGGTGGCCGGTGAACTCACCTCGACCAGATCCAGATTGCGGTAGTAGAGATGATCCAGTGGGCGACCGAAGGCGGTACGGCGCAGGTCAGGCACCGGCACGGCCTCTTGCAGACCCAGCTCGTCCACCAATTTATTCAGCCAGAACTGGCGCTTGTCGCTCCAGGTATTGAAATCACCGGCCAGGATCACCGGCCCCTGATGGCGGCGCACCAAGGCAGTCAAATCGTTGAGCTGCTCGCGGAAGGTAGCCATCCCCAGCTCGAAATTGACCGCATGGATATTGATGACCATAACGCCGTCAGGATCGCCCTGCAGCGGATAGAGGCTCACCAGCCCGGATTTGGGGATGCGCAGCAAGGGCTCGGGGGAGCGCACGCCACAGACGAACGCCTGCGGGGTCTTGGCCACCGTCATTACCCCGAACGACACGCCGCCCTGGGTGAAGGCTTGCAGCTGTTGCCACTGGAAATCACCGGCGCGCAGCCAGTCGAGCATATCGGGACGGGTAGCCGACTCTTGCAACAGCACCAGATCCTGCCCCTTGGCATAACTGTCCATCCCTTCACGCCAGTTCTTGCGCTGGCCCTTGTAGAGATTCCACACCGTCACCCCGAATTCACGGGGCAGCGCCGTGGTCGCCAACGCTACCAGCGGCGGACGTTGGCAGTCGAGTCCCGGCACAATCCCTTGAGCTGTGACCAGATGGTTCTGATCCGGCACCTCAAAACAGCCTACCAACCCCAGGGTCAGCAGGGAGGTGCCAAGAATGCGATAACTATTTTTCATTGGCTAACAACCGCCCGCCTTTGCTTTTTGTTGCGACCATCACAAACGTCATCCACGCCGACTAAGCTGATAGTCCCTGTTCCACCCAACCAGAAGGACGCTGTCTCATGGCAAAAGAACTTCGGTACAACGTGACGTTTTATGATCAACAAGGAAATTGTCATCAAGTGGAGCTGTCCACCGTCTATCAGATAAGACGGGACCCTCAATGCGATCTCTGCCTGTTTGACACCCTGCAATATGTGGGCTCGGAAGAGATGCTGGAACGCATGATACGGCAAAAAACCGGGTTTGAGCAGGAAATATCCATCATCAATGCCCGGCTGATTTAATCAGGCACTCACCGGAACCGGGCGGGATTTGCCATGTTCGTCGATGGCGACATAGGTGAAGATCCCCTCGGTCACACAGTAACGCTGGGCATCGTTTTCCCGCAGTACCGGCTTGACCCACACCTCCAGCTTGAGCTTCATGGAGCTGCGCCCGATCTTCATGCAGCGGCCGTAGCAGCAGACCACATCGCCCACCTTGACCGGACTGTGAAAGGTCATGCCTTCGACGGATACGGTACAAATACGTCCTTTTGCCAGCTCCTTGGCCATAATGCCCCCACCTATATCCATCTGGGACATGATCCAGCCACCAAAGATGTCGCCATTGGGGTTGGTATCGGCTGGCATTGCCAGGGTTCTCAGCAACAACTCCCCATCGGGGTGACGTTTTGTATCTACCATCATTACCGCCTCTCTCTCATGGATGGCGGCATGATAGGGGGCGATCACCCCCTTGGCAAACCTCAATTGCCCGAGGCGGCGAGCTCGGCAAACCAGTGGGCCGGATCGGGCCAGCGATAGTTGAATCCCATCTGCTGGCAAATCAGCTGACCGTCGATGGGCTGAAATTCACCGGCAGGCTCGATAAAGACCGGAACTGGCAGCCCCTGCTGACGCGCCGCAAAGGGGTAGAACTGCTCGCGGCGCGGATGCACCGGCGCGCTCAGGTTGAAAACATCCCCATCCTTGCCCCGCTCCAGCAGCAGCATGCAAGCCGCCACCACATCGTCCAGATGGACCAGATTGACCGACTGAGCGCCGCCATCCAGCGTTTTGCCCGCAAGGAAACGGCCGGGATGGCGATCCGGGCCATATAGGCCGGAGGGGCGCACTATCATCACCGTCTCGAAACCGGCCGCCAGCACCGCCTGCTCCGCCGCAAGCATCCGCTCGCCACGGGCATGGCGGGGTTGGGGCTGTTCACCTTCTTCTTGACCCGCACCCCATACCGAGGTGGCGCTGACAAACAGCACCCGCCGGGTGCCATTCGCTTTGGCAAGCTGACAGGCCTTTGCCACCGCTTGCGGATAGTCATCGGTCTTGCTGGGCGGTACGCAAATAACCAACGATTCGCAGGGGATGGGCCACGGCGCTTGTTGATCAGCAACGGGCATCCCGGCAGAGCCCATGTTGGCAGAGATGGTCAGCGGATGGGCAGCGATCCCCTCCCCCTGCAGACGGGCCGCCTTCTCGGCGCTGCTGACCGTCACCACCACCGGCTTGCCTGCCGCCAGCAGGGCCCGCGCCAGCGGCAGCCCGAGCCAACCCGCCCCCAGAATACCGATCGTCCCGGCGATATGTTGTTCTGTCATCGTCCCTTCTCCTGCTTGACGCTATTTGCCCCGCAGCTTACCTGCCTTGGTCGGAAAAGGAAGTCTTGGCCAACTCTCCTAGAGCCTACAGATAGACAAATGCCGCCAAGACGGCGGTATCTGTCTATCTGCTAACAACACCCAGATTCATATTTACCCCCACATCACTTCCCTCGCTCGGTCAGCCTGAGGGACAGAGAAAAGAGTAAAGGCTACAATCACAGAACTTAACTCAGAAAATTGTTAGAGATTATTTGATATCGGAGGCATACAAATTGCTCTTTTTTCTGCCAACTTCAATATTTCACGTTGCAGTGGCAGCCGACCAGATAATACAACAGACTGCATACAAGCTAAAATAGCCAGTCCATTTGCATTTTTTAGCACATCATGAATTAGCTTTACTGGATATCCTTCACTATGTCTTCGAATAGGATGGATACCTGCATGTACATAAGAGTTTAAAGCTTTCCATGAATGATCTTTGAAGCGAGAAAGAGCCTTGAATGCTTCTATAGGAGCATCCTTTGCTAGTGCATCCATCATTAGTGACATTTGTGGAATGTTTTTCGCTGCTTGTTCCGACTCTAAAGTCAATTCAACACTCAGCTTTGCTAACTGAGCATCTGAAGCGCTATATAGTAACCAAATGGAACGAACTATCGATTCAAATTGCGATCTATGAACGACAAGAGCAGAAGGTAAATAGCCAAGCTCTAAAGTTACTCTTATTGAATGCCAATGTTCCAATGATAAGCTACATGCCACATCACTAATCACAACGCGTGCTGAATTATCACAAAGCGGACAATTAATAACTTTATACAGCTCTTCCGACAATTTTGTCGACTGTGTAAATATATCCATATATTATTACTCTCCATTATTAACCTAACTCTAAAGATAGACAGCAGACATGCCAACAAATACAACCAAAACAAAATACTGAACAATTAGCATTACGCTCTGCCAAAAGTAATTTACAATCATCCTTTTATGATGAAAGTTCCGATTTTCTTTTGCCTTGCTCATTGATCTGCTCAACGCCAGCTTCATATACCATGGACATAAGTTTTGGAAAGATGAAATGCTTTTCATTAAGTCAAACTCAGATTTTATATCCAGACCATTTCTTTCTGCCATTTTCTCTATGTTTTGAACATGCTGCTCATAATTATCAATTATTGGAATCAAACGTTCTCTTACTTCGATTGAAGTAGAAATGCTAAGCGAACACAACATTGCGTAATATTTTTGAAACAATGAGAATAATAATGAGACAGCTAAACAAGAAAATAGGAACTTAAGTTCAGATTGCTCATAAAAATTAGCCATTTTATCGACATTAGTTACTGATAACCCTGCAACAGCCGCACTACCTGCCGCAGCCCAAGTTGATAATTTATCTATAATTGGACTTGTTGAGACTGTTGCCTCAGCCAAAGCACCTACTGAGTCATAATGAACATTCTCATCAGTGATTACTTTCCAATTTTCTAAAGACTTCTCGAACTCTGTCATTTACAGCACTCCTATTTATTATAAATGCCTATATCACACAAGATGAAATTCTTATATATTTTTCCAAGCTCGTTCTAAATCACCAACCACATCATTACCTAGTCTAACACCAAATTGTTAGTTAACTTGAACTTTCTTACATAGAGAATATGACCAACGTACCTTATTTACATATGAAATGTATGTCTTATTAACACCACACATTTATACATCTACAACAAATAAATATATGTGTAAAAATATATATTAACCTTGATAGCCAGATAAAAAGCGGGCCAATGGCCCGCTTGGTTATATTTCACTCACACAATCCTCACACCGGCGGATGGAAATGGCTGGCTTCGCGGGTGGCCATCTCCTCGTAGGTGGCCCACTTCTGCCACGCCACTTGTTGCGCCACCTGCATCAGCCGCTCGGCCTCCTCCGGATGGCTCTGGGCCAGCACCCGATAACGGGTCTCCTCCTGCCGATATTCAGCAAGGGGGATAGAGGGGCGCAGGCTGTCGAGGCTAAAGGGGTTCTGCCCCGCACTGCGCAATACCGGGTTGTAGCGCATCAGCGGCCAGTGACCGGAGGCCACGGCCCGTTTTTGCTGGGTCAGGCCAAACTCCATATCGATGCCGTGGGCGATGCAGTGGCTGTAGGCGATGATCAGCGACGGGCCCGGATAGGCTTCGGCCTCACGCAACGCTTGCAGCGCCTGCTGCGGGTTGGCACCAAAGGCGATGCGGGCAACATAGACGTTGCCGTAGGAGATGGCCTGCAACGCCACATCCTTCTTGGCCAGCGTCTTGCCTCCCGCCGCGAATTTGGCGACGGCACCGAGCGGGGTCGATTTCGACATCTGGCCGCCGGTGTTGGAGTAGACCTCGGTATCCATCACCAGCACGTTCACATCGCGCCCGGAGGCGAGCACATGATCGAGCCCCGCCGAGCCGATGTCATAGGCCCAGCCATCGCCGCCGATGATCCAGACCGAGCGGCGCACCAGCTGATCGATAAGCGACAGCAGCTCGCGGGCCTTGCCGGACTTTACCTCTTCCAGCCGCTCGCGCACTTGCGCGACCCGGGTGCGCTGGGCGCGGATCTCCGACTCCAGCCGCTGCGGGGCGCTAATCAGGGTATCGACCAGCTCGGCGCCCAGCTCCCCCTTCATCGCTTCGAGGGCTGCCACCGCCTGACCGTGATGCTGATCGGCGGTGAGACGAAAACCAAAGCCAAACTCGGCGTTGTCCTCGAACAGGGAGTTGGACCAGGCTGGCCCCTTCCCTTCGCCATTCTTGGCCCACGGCGTGGTCGGCAGGTTGCCACCATAGATGGAGGAGCAACCGGTAGCGTTGGCTACCAGCATGCGATCGCCAAACAGCTGGGTCAGCAGCTTGAGATAGGGGGTCTCGCCACAGCCGGCGCAGGCACCGGAGAACTCGAACAGGGGTTCGAGGAACTGGGCACCGCGCACCGTGGAGAAATCCACCCGCTCGCGGGCAGGCCACGGCAGACTCTCGAACCAGCGCAGCGCCTGTTTCTGGCCAGCCAGATGGGGCGCCTTGTCCATCATGGTGATGGCGCGCTCGCCCTCGTGTTCCTCATCGGCCCCGACCCGCACCGGACAGGCCTGCACGCACTGACCGCAGCCGGTGCAATCCTCCGGATAGAGTTGCAGGGTGTAGCGGCTGTCGGGGAAGCCCTTGGCGGTAACGGGCACCGACTGGGCTGCCTCGGGGGCGGTCGCCAGCCAGTCCTGATAGTAGAACTTGGCCCGCAGCGCCGCGTGGGGGCAGACAAAGACACAGTTGCCGCACTGGATGCAGATATCGGAGTGCCAGATCGGGATCTCGCGGGCGATATCCCGCTTCTCGAAGCGACTGGTGGCGGTGGGGTAAGTGCCATCCACCGGCAACATGGAGACCGGAATAAGATCGCCACGCCCCGCCAGCATCTCGCCGGTGACCCGCTGGACAAACTCGCTGCCACCCGGTGCCAGCGGTAGCGGATAGTCGCTGATCTGCTCCTCACCGGCCGGGATGGCCACCTGATGGAGATGAGCCAGAGTGTCATCCACCGCCGCGAAGTTGCGCTCAACCACTTCGGGCCCCTTGCGGGCATAACTCTTCTCGATGCTCTCCTTGATCAGCGCAATGGCCTCATCCCGCGGCAAGACTCCGGCCAGCGCGAAAAAGCAGGTCTGCATAATGGTGTTTATGCGATTGCCCATGCCGTTTTGCTCGGCCACCCGATCCCCATCGATGCAGTAGAGGCGGATATCGAGGGCGCGAATGCGGGCACGCAGCCGCTCGGGCAGCTGGCCCCACACCTTGTCAGCCTCGTAGGGGGCATTGAGCAGCAGGGTCGCCCCTTCGGCGGCGTGCTCCAGCAGATCGACCGATTCGACAAAGCCCCACTGATGGCAGCCGATAAAGCTCGCCTGCTCGATAAGCCAGGGGGCGTCGATGGGCTCGGGGCCAAAGCGCAGGTGGGAGACGGTGCGCGAGCCCGACTTTTTGGAGTCGTAGACGAAGTAGCCCTGGGCGTGGAAGCCCTCCAGCTCACCGATGATCTTGATGCTGTTCTTGTTGGCGCCCACCGTGCCGTCGGCACCGAGGCCGAAGAAGAGCGCCCGCACCCGGCTGGCAGGCTCCAGATCGCCGATGGGGTGCCAGGCCAGACTGAGGCCCGACACATCATCCACAATCCCCACCGTAAAGCGGGGGCGCGGCGCATCGGATGCCAACTCCTCGAACACCGCCGCGCACATGGCGGGGGTGAACTCTTTGGAAGAGAGGCCATAGCGACCGCCGCTCAGCCAGGGCAGCCGCTTGATAAGGCCGCGCTGCAAACCGTCGATAAGGGCGCTCTGCACATCCAGCAGCAGCGGCTCGCCGCCCGCCCCCGGCTCCTTGGTGCGATCCAGCACCGCCATGCGCCGCACGCTCTGCGGTAGCGCATCGAGCAGCGCCTGTACCGGGAAGGGGCGATAGAGGCGCACAACCAAGACCCCGGTCTTGCGATCCTGTTGATTGAGCCAATCCACAGTCGTGCGGGCGGTGGCCGCTCCCGAGCCCATCAGTACGATGACGTCGGTGGCATCGGGCGCGCCGTGGTACTCCACCAGCCGGTAGTGGCGGCCGGTCAGCTCGCCGAGATTGTCCATGCACTGCTGCACCCGCGCCGGTACCGCTTCGTAGAAGGGGTTGACGCTCTCGCGGGACTGGAAATAGGTATCCGGGTTCTGGGCGGTACCGCGCATCACCGGATGATCCGGGTTGAGGGCCCGCGCACGGTGGGCGCGTACCCAATCGTTGTCGATCAGCGCCCGGATCTCATCCCGATGCAGGGCGGTGATCTTGTTCACCTCGTGGGAGGTACGAAAGCCGTCGAAAAAGTGGATAAAGGGCACCCGGCACTGCAGGGTGACGCTGTGGGCGACCAAGGCCAGGTCCTGCGCCTCCTGCACCGAGCCGGAGGCGAGCATGGCAAAGCCGGTGCTGCGCGCCGCCATCACGTCCTGATGGTCACCAAAAATCGACAGCCCCTGCGCCGCCAGCGAGCGGGCCGCCACATGGAACACCGCCGAAGTCAATTCACCGGCGATCTTGTACATGTTGGGCAGCATCAGCATCAGCCCTTGACTGGCGGTGAAGGTGGTGGCGAGCGCCCCCGCCTGCAGGGCGCCGTGTACCGTGCCGGCCGCCCCCCCTTCACTCTGCATCTCCACCACGGTGGGGATGTTGCCCCACAGGTTGGTCTGCCCTTCTGCCGCCCAGGCATCGGCCAGTTCGGCCATAGTCGAGCTCGGGGTGATGGGGTAGATGGCACACACTTCACTCAGCTGGTACGCCACCCGAGCCGCGGCTTCGTTACCGTCGACCATGATCAATTCATGTTTCATAGGGACTCCTCCGGTTGGCGCAGCTCGATGGCGTGACAAGGGCACTGATCATGACAGGCACCGCAGCCGGTGCAGCGCTCCGCATCCACCTGATACCCCTTGCCCGGCCCCAGCTTGGCTATGGCCTGCTCGGGGCAACTGCCATAGCAGCCGTCGCACTCGAAGCAGTTGCCGCAGGAGTAGCAGCGCGCCGCCTCGTAGCGGGCGGCCACCTCATCCAGCCCGCCGATGATCTCGCCAAAGTCATCCCGCGCCCACGCCGGTTTGACCGGCTGACTGCTGGCCGGAGCGTGGGTCTGGAACCAGAGCTGCAACTGCTCTGGCCCCACCAGCGGGTAGGAGACCATCTTTTGGTAGTGGCGACCGCGCAGCCAGGCATCCATATGGCGCGCCGCCTTCTTGCCATGGCCGGTGGCGATGGTGACGGTGCGCTCGGAGGGCACCATGTCGCCGCCCGCAAACAGACCCGGCACATCCGTCATCAGGTTGCCAGCCACCTGTACGACCCCCTCCTTGTTGACCCGCACGCCGGGCATGCTCTCCAGCACAGAGAGATCGACCTCCTGACCGAGCGCCAGAATAAGGGAGTCCGCTTCGAGGGTTTCAAACTTGCCGGTGGGCACCGGCTTGCCATCGGCATCCAGCGCCATCACCTCCACCTCGATATTGGTGCTATCGAGCTGGCGGATGCTGCGCAGCCAGTTGATCTTGATCCCCTCCTCCTCGGCCTCGTCGGCTTCAAAGGCGTGAGCAGGCATATGGTCCCGGTCGCGGCGGTAGATGATCATTGCCTCTTCAACGCCCAAACGGCGGGCGGTACGGGCCGCATCCATGGCGGTATTGCCACCCCCATAAATCGCTACCCGCCGTCCCAGTTTGGGGGGCGGCAAGCCCTGCTCTTCGGCCAGACTGGCCTGCTCTAGGAAACTCACCGCATCGAGGATCTTGCCCGCTTCCCGGGCCGGAATATCGACCCGCTTGGCCAGATGGGCGCCGATGGCCATAAAGACGGCATCAAAGCCCCCCTCGTCGCGCTCGCGCAGCACATCCTCCACCTTGTGGTTGAGGGTCAGGGTGACACCAGCAGCCACGATGCGGGCCACCTCCCGATCCAGCACGTCGCGGGGCAGACGGTAGGCGGGAATGCCAAAGCGCAGCATGCCGCCAGCAAGCGGCCCCGCTTCGCGGATCTCCACCTGATGACCGAGCCGGTTGAGGTGCCAGGCGCAGGAGAGACCTGAGGGACCAGCGCCTATGACCAGCACCTTCTTGCCGCTGGCAGGGGCAGGTGGCGCAGGCTGCCAACCACGGGCCAGCGCTTCGTCGCCGAGGAAGCGTTCGATGGCGTGGATAGAGACGGATTCATCCACCTGACCGCGGTTGCAGGCGCTCTCGCAGGGGTGATAGCAGACCCGGCCATGGATGGCGGGCAAGGGGTTCTCTTCGATCAGGGTCTGCCAGGCCGCCTCAAAACGGCCGGCCTGCGCCAAAGAGAGCCAGGCCTGGATATTTTCTCCGGCCGGGCAGGCGTGATTGCAGGGTGGCAGGGCCGGCCGCCAAACGGGTAGCCGGGTACGCACCGGGCCTGTTCCCGTTTTCAGGGAGAGATCCGGCAATGGGGTCATGTCCAGTTGTTTGCTCATACATTGCTTTCTTCTTTTTGTGTGACAGGCCCCACCCGATGGCGCTTGATACCGTGTAGCCGAAGCGGACGGTGGCCGGATGGGGAAGAAGCGAAAGCGTTAGAAACTGGGAACTGAGTCGATAATGGCCGCTTTTTTGTACTGATTAGCGAATCAGGATCAAAAAATGTTGCACTTTATGGTTCATAGAGACCAGAACGTGACTCAAGTAACATCTTCTCCAGCTGACCGCTGGCTTTCAGTTTGGCGAGCCCCCGATTGAAGGTTTTGATCAGCTCGTCAGCGTTGGCACGCTTGCGGCTGATCAGCAGGTGGCCTTCAACTTTCATCACGGGTTTTGAATGGGTTGCAAAGAGATCGACCGTGCTGGCCGGGTAGAACTGACGCAGGGAGTAGTAGCCGACATCGATGTTCTCCAGGGTCAGGTCGGCGCGGCCGGAGAGCAGCAGATCAAAGCTCTGGCGCAGCCGGGTGACGAACTGCACCTGCAGCGGCACCTGCGCGATGGCTGCAAAAAAATCTGCATTGTAGGTATAGCCACTGACCGCAGCCAGCTTGCGATCCGCCAGATCCTGATAGCCACGCCATTCCAGCGGGTTTGATTTGAGATAGAACCAGACGTAGGTTTCGCTCAGGATGGGATCGCTGTAGAGATGGGTTTTGCGCCGCTCGCTCGACTCATACCAGTGGACAGTGCCATCCACCACTCCCTCCTCCGACAAGCGAAAGGCCCGCTTCCAGGGCAGAAACTGGAACTTGACGCTCACCCCTTCACTCCTGAATGCCTCGCTCACCACATGGGGGATAAGCCCCTGATATTTCAGCGTCTCGGAGCAGTAAGGGGGATACTCTCCCGTGGTCAGGGTCAGCTCCTGCGCCCAGAGCCCGTGGCAAAAAAGGCTCCCCGCCAGCAACCAGCTTATTTTCATCCCGATGCCCTCTTGTTCTCTTTTCCCAACTATAGACCGCCCCCTTGAAAGGATTGCCGGATCGCCGGGGAACCGTTATGTTCCCCTTTTTCTAGGCGATCGCGCCGCGTCACAAGGATATGAAGATGCCCAGGCTAGACAGCATTCACCTCTACCCCATCAAATCGACTGCAGGTATGCCGCTGGCTCGCGCCCGGGTGACCGAAGAGGGACTGGCAGGGGATCGCCGCTACATGGTGGTCAAACCGGACGGCACCTTTATCACCGCCCGTACCCATCCCCAGCTGCAACAGGTCGTGGCCACCCCCATCGAAGGAGGCTTGCAACTGCGCTATCCGGGCTTTGAACCGCTCACCCTGCAAGAGGCCGACTTCAGCTGCGCCCCGCAAGCTACCGGAGTCTGGAGCGACCGTTTCACCGCCCTGCACACCGACCCCAAAGCCGATGGGTGGCTGAGCCGGGTGGCAGGGGAAACGGTGCAACTGCTCTGGCTGGGTGAGACCTCTGATCGCTTTCGCGAGAAGACCGGCACCCGGGTCAGCTTTGCCGACGGTTATCCGCTGCTGCTGATAAGCCAGGCTTCCCTTGAGGATCTCAATCTGCGCTCCGATGCGCTGCACCAGATGAGCCAGTTCCGCACCAATCTGGTGGCAAGCAATACCCAGCCCTTCGAGGAGGACAGCTGGGTGCGCATCCGCATCGGCGAAGTGGAATTTAAAGTGGTCAAGCCCTGCAGCCGCTGCATCATGACCACGGTGGAAGCGGGCACCGATCGTTTCAACGCCCTGAAAGAGCCGCTGGCCACCCTTACCCGCTACCGCCGTGGCGAGGATGGCGAGGTCTACTTCGGCCAGAATCTGGTGGCGCTGAACGAGGGCTGGATTGAGGCAGGCAGCGAGATAGAAGTGCTGGAGCGCACCCGTCCGGTGGTCTATCCCGCCGCCGCGCCGAAGAAGCGGGAGCTGGTCTGCATGGCCCGCGAACCGCTGGCGCGGGCTCTGGAGACCTTCTGGTTCGAAGCAGCCGATGGCGAGCCGCTGCCCGACTACCTGCCGGGCCAGCATCTGCCCATCAGCCTCGATATCAAAAATGAACGGATCCAGCGGCGCTATACCCTGAGCTCCACGCCGGATCACCCGGAGCGTTACGGCATCAGCGTCAAGAAGGTGGAGGGTGGCCGCATCTCCCACTGGCTGCACCAGCAGTTGCAGGTGGGTGATCGGCTGCTGGCCGCCAACCCCGCTGGCGATTTTCACCTAGGCCGCGAGCGCAACCTCCTGTTGCTCTCCGCAGGCTCCGGCGTCACCCCCATGCTGGCGATAGCCCGCACCCTGGCGCTACGCGGGGAGCTGGAAGAGGTTCACTTTATGCACCTGTGCCGCAGTGAAGCGGACATTCCCGCCGCCAGCGAACTGTACGCCATGGCGCAGCAGGGCATGACCCTCACCATTATCCTGAGCCAGCCGGACAATCACTGGCAGGGGCTGCAAGGGCGACTCAATGATGAGCATCTGCGACTGGTCAAAGGGTTGGCCGAAAAAGAGGTCTTTATCTGCGGCCCCCACGGTTTTATGGCCGATGCTGCCGCCAAAGTTGCGGCCCTCGGCGTTCCGGCCGCACGGATCAAACAGGAGAGTTTTGGCGGCGCCATTCTCTCGGTGGCCCGCCCCCATCAGGCGGTACAACTGCGTATCGGCGCCCAAGCCTTTACCGGCAACAATCAGGGCACTGTGCTGGATCAGGCCAACAAGCAAGGCGTAGAGCTGCCCTGGAGCTGCCGCGCCGGGATCTGCGGCAGTTGCAAACAGACGCTGATCTCGGGCGAGGTGGATCACCCCGACGCCCCCGCCATCAGTGCCGCCGAGCGGGCAGAGGGCAAAATCCTCACCTGCTGCGCCGTACCGCTCACAGACATCGTCATCAAATAAGGTGATCGAGCCACGAAAAGGCTGGCTGGGCCCCGATCCTGGCCGACCTTTTCCCCCCTGTCGACCCGCGGTTCCTCCATTCTCGTCTCTTTCTCGCCCCGCCTGCGCAACCATGCCGACGATGACTTCTATACTCACAGCAATAACAACAAAACCCCTCCGACGTAGCGGCCTTTGCCGTCTGACCAAGGGGGTTACCCGGTGAGAATAAGGACGCTCAAACCATGGAACAGAACAAACCCGCCTTTCAACTCAACCTCTTGCTCTCCGTGATCACCCTGATCCTGCTGTCACTGGTGTTTTTCGCCTACAGCTGGGCGGGTAAACAACTGGAAGAGAGTTATCGACAACAATATCTCTCCTACCTGCTGGCCGACGAGCTGCGCCAATCCTCCGATGACCTGACCCGACTCGGTCGCACCTACGTCATCACCAAGGATCCAGCCTACGAGCAGCAGTACATGCGGATACTGGCCATTCGCAACGGCGAACAGCCGAGACCGGATGGCTACAACCGTATCTATTGGGATTTTGTCGCGGCCAACGGCCAGAATCCTCGCCCCGACAGCAATGTTCGCCGCGGCCTGATCGATCTGATGAAGGATGCCGGTTTCACCGATGCTGAACTCGCCAAGCTCAACGAGGCCAAGAACAACTCGGATGCACTGGTCAACACCGAGGTGGCTGCCTTCAAACTGGTGCAGCAGACGGACGGTGATCTGGCCGCCAACCAGCAGAAGGCCATCGCCATGATGCATGACAAGGCCTATCACCAGAACAAGGGTCGCATCATGTCACCCATCGACGATTTCTACGTGATGATGGAGGGACGCAACCAGGAGGCGGTCGAGAGTGCCACCGCCAATACCGACATGCTGCGCTACCTTTTTATCGCTCTGGGCCTGGTATTGATGTTCTTCCTCTGGCGCACCTATCGCTCCCTGCTCGATCTGGTGGGCACCTCGGTCGAACAGCTCAAGACCGATCTCCATCTGCTGGCGGAAGGGGATTTCTCCCGCCCCATCAAGGTGCCCCAAGGCTCGAAAGAGAGTCTTATCGGCCTGCTTGGCACCACACAGAGCACCCTCAAGGGGATCATCGGCAAGGTATCCCACTCCACCGAGGAGTTGTCCAATTCGGCCGACAGCATCGCCCAGATAGCGGAGCAGACCGCCCAGTTCGCCACCGATCAGCAAACCAGTACCCAGACCATGGCCGCCGCCATCGAAGAGCTGGTGGTGAGCATCAGCCACCTCTCCGACAATGCCAGCCATGCAGACGAGCTCAGCAAGGTCTCAGCCGACACGCTGGAGGAGGGCTCCGGGGTCATCAAGGAGACGCTTGGCAGTATCGAGAATATCTCCACCACGGTCGGTGAAGCAGCCAGCACCATCGCAGAACTCAACAGCCATACCCAGCAGATCTCGGAGATCATCGGCGTTATCCGCGGCATCGCCGATCAGACCAACCTGCTGGCCCTCAACGCGGCTATCGAGGCGGCGCGGGCCGGTGAGCAGGGACGTGGCTTTGCGGTGGTGGCCGACGAGGTGCGCAATCTGGCCAGCCGCTCGGCGGCCTCGACCCAGCAGATCACCGGGATGATCAGCAAGATCCAGAGCGGGGCGGATGCCTCTATCCGCAGCATGGAGAACACGGTCAACAACGTCTCCCGCGGTGTCACGCTGGCCAACCAGACCGGCGAGGCGATCGCCAGCATCCAGAGCCACGCCTCCAACCTCACCGGCCTGATGGGGGAGATCAGCCACACCCTGCGCGAGCAGTCCACCGCCGCCAACGAGGTGGTCTCTACCGTCGGCAACATCACCTCTCTCTCCGAGCAATCGGGGGATGCCGCCCGTCACGTATCTCAAGAGGCGGCCAAGCTCAAGCAGCTGTCACGGGTACTGCGCCAGGAGATGGGACACTTCAAGCTTTAAAGAACGCTGAAAAGCAAAACGGCTGCCCGAAGGCAGCCGTTTTTTATTCGGGGTATCCCCGTCATTCAGTATCTATCAACCACGCAGGGCGGCGATACGCTGCTCGATGGGCGGGTGGCTCATGAACAGCTCGCTCATGGAGCGCTTGCCGTTGATGCCAAAAGCCATCATGGAGCCTTCCAGCTGCGGCTCGGCACCGCGGGAGAGGCGCTCAAGGGCGGCAATCATCTTGTCGCGACCGGCCAGCTTGGCGGCACCGGCATCGGCACGGAACTCGCGCTGACGGCTGAACCACATGACGATGATGGAGGCCAGAATGCCGAACAACATCTCCAGCACAAACACGGTGATCATGTAGGCAAAACCACCGGTGCTGCTGCTCTCTTCCTCGTTGTTGGAACTGAAGAAGTTGCTGATGACGCCAGCCACGATGCGGGCGAAGAACATCACGAAGGTGTTCACCACCCCCTGGATCAGGGTCAGGGTCACCATGTCGCCGTTGGCAACGTGGCTCACCTCGTGGGCCAGTACCGCTTCCGCCTCGTCACGGCTCATGCTGTAGAGCAGGCCGGAGGAGACCGCCACCAGCGAATCATCTCGGCGGGCGCCGGTCGCAAAGGCGTTCATCTCGGGAGAGTCGTAGATCCCCACTTCCGGCATCTTGATACCCGCTTCGCGGGCCTGACGGGCAACAGTGCTCACCAGCCAGTGCTCGGTCTCGTTACGAGGTTGCTCGATGACCTGGACGCCATAGCTGCGCTTGGCCATCCACTTGGACATCAGCAAGGAGATAAAGGAACCCCCAAAACCGAACACGGCACAGAACATCAACAGCCCGGAAATGCTGGACTTGTTGATCCCCAGAACCGAGAACAGGATATTGAGTACCACCCCCAGCACCAGCATGACGGCCAGGTTGGTCACCAGGAATAGCATAATTCGCTTCATATAGACTCCTTGTGAGAATTAAAGACACGGAGATAGATCACTCGACCTCCCTATCTCCATGTTATGGATGAATTTTAGGGAGACTCGATGAATGTTCGCTGAATGTGACGTCACAAGAGCGGAGAGATATCAAGCCGCCCTTGCAAATCAGCCTCAAATGGATTGTTTATAAAGGGAATTTCCCCCAGAAACGGGGCCGGTAACATCCCCCTCAGGGTGTCCAGATTTTCCTGATAGTGGCTCATGGCACTGTGAAGGCGATTAATAACCCATCCCGCCACTGGCAACCGATCGTTGCGAATGGCAGCAAAGGTGAGCAGTGCATGGTTGAGACAGCCCAGTTTGGCCCCCACCACCAAAATCACCGGCATGTTCTCCTGCTTCACCCAATCCGACAGCAGATGCTTGCGATCCAGCGGCAGATACCAGCCCCCCGCCCCTTCCACTACTGCAAGCTCGGCCCCTGCCTGTTCAATCTTGCGCAGCCCCTCGCTCAGCCCCTGCATGGTAATGGGCTGGCGCGCCTCGCTGGCAGCGATATGGGGCGCAATCGGCGGCTCATAGGCAAAGGGATTGACCACCTCATAGGGCAACGGCAGACTCGCCGCCTCCTGCAACAGAACGGCATCCAGGTTGCGCAGCCCGTCCGGAGTGCGGGCACATCCGGCCGAGACCGGCTTGTAACCCGCGCACTTGATCCCCTGTGCGCTGAATTCACGCAACAGGGTACGCGCCACCAGCGTCTTGCCCACATCGGTATCGGTGCCGGTGATAAAGAATGATTTCATACGGTTCTCTCCTTGGCAGGGCCCATTGACTACCCTGCACACAATACGATTCCCGGCGCTCAACGAGGCTTGCTAAGACGGCCGAGGCACACCCGATAACTGGCGACCAGCCTGCCATCGGGCTGGCGAAACGCCTCATACGCCTGAGCCAGCTGCTGCAATCTGGCGCGACCGCTCAGACCGGCCGGGGCGGCACTCCCCTGATTGTCATTGATCTGATTGGCCCCAATACCCTTGAGATCGCGCAACAACTGCGGCAATTCAAGATAGGCGAGATCCCAGGTGATACAACGCAGCTCGGGAGCAGATACCCCGGCGCTAGCCAGCGCCTGCTCCAATTGTGGCAGGCTGAGGAAGCGATTGACATGGGCGCGACCATCAAGCCGCTGCCAGGCGGCTCGCAACTGCCAGAGCGACTCATCGAGCAGGGTCGAGAAAAAGATCTGGCCGCCCGGTTTGACCACCCGCAGCAGCTCGCCAAAAGCCTGGGCCGGACGCTCGCACCACTGCAGCGCCAGACTGGAGAAAACCCAGTCGAACGAGTTATCGGCGAAAGGAAGCTGCTCCGCATCGCCGCAGAGCAGGCGGGCGCCGCTGTCACGCAAGGCAGCCTGCGCCAGCATGCCGGGGGCGAGATCCAGCCCCACCAGCTGGTGACAACGGTTCGCCAGTTGGGGCAAGAAAAAGCCGGTGCCGCAGCCCAGATCCAGCCCGCTCACCGTCAGATCAGTGCCAACCGGCCTGCTCGGCATCCATTCCAACAGCGCCTGACCCACCTCCTGCTGAAAGCGGGCGTGGGCATCGTAATGACGAGCGGCGGCGCCGAAACGGCGAGCAAGCTGCGCCTTGTCGACCGTTTGAAAACGCTCAGTCATAGTGAGCCTCCCCAAGCGTTGTAACTGCAGGGCAGACCCCCAAGGCATCGAGCAAGCGATCCACATCCTGCTCGCGGTGAGCCGCGCTCAGGGTAATGCGCAGCCGGGCCGTACCGACTGGCACAGTAGGCGGGCGGATGGCGCTCACCCAGACGCCGCGCTCCCGCAGCCGTTCAGCCAGTTGCAGGGCAACACTGCTCTCCCCCACCAGCAGCGGCTGGATCGGGGTATCGCTCGCGCCAAGCTGCCAACCCTGATCCTTTGCCCCTTGCCGGAAGCGAGCGTTCAGCTGGCCAAGATGGGCGCGGGCATCCTCGGCGGCGCGCACCAGCTCGATACTCTTGCTGACTGCGCAAGCCTGCGCCGCCGGCATATGGGTGCTGTAGACATAGTGGCGGGCGAAGTTGACCAGATACTCTACCAGCTCACGACTGCCGCCGACAAAAGCACCGGCGACGCCAAGCGCCTTGCCAAAGGTGCCCATCTGGATGTGTACGCTGGCCGGGTTAACTCCCTGCGCCGCCAGGGTGCCGCGCCCCTCTGGCCCCAGCACGCCGAGACCATGGGCATCGTCGATCATCAGCCAGTTGCCGCTCCGGGCTGCCAATACCGCGAGTTCCCCCCAGGGGGCCTGATCCCCGTCCATGCTGAACACCCCTTCCGAAACAATCAGTCCGCGATTTGGCTCAAGCTGCCGTTCAAGGGCAGCCATATCGTTGTGACCAAAGCGCTTCATCTTGCAGGGGAGCTGGCTGCCCATCTCCTGCAGGGAGGCGTGGTTGAGTTTGTCCTGCCACAGCAGGTGTTCCTTGCCGAGCAGCGCTTTGAGCACCGCCTGATTGGCCGAAAAACCGCAGTTGAAGAGCAGCACCGCCTCCACCCCGAGCCACTCGGCCAGGGTCTCCTCAAGCTCTTGGTGGGCACGGCTGTAACCGGTCACCAGCGGCGAGGCGCCGGCGCCCGCGCCATAGCGCTCAATCCCCGCTTTGAAGGCAGTTTTGATGGCGGGATGATCCGCCAGACCCAGATAGTCGTTGGCGGAAAAGTTGAGGTAGTCGCGCCCCGCGACCCTGAGCCGCCCGCCACTCGCCCCATCGGTCGCGATGCGGTTGCGCAGCAGGCCCGCCTGCTCGCGCTTGGCCAGCGCTGCGCCCAATGCAAAAGGGCCTGTTACTGCTGGGCCAGTCATGACCGCGCAGTCTCTGCACGGGGGCGGGTAGCGTCATAAAACATCTCGGCAGGTTCGCTCTGGCGGCTCACCTCGGCCAGCAACTCCTCTTCTTGTACCTGATCCGGCTTCTGGGCCCGCTGGGCGGGACGAATGCCGAGCCGCTTGAACAGCTGCATATCGCTGTTTTCGTCCGGGTTGGGGGTGGTCAGCAGCTTGCAGCCATAGAAGATGGAGTTGGCCCCAGCCATAAAGCACATCGCCTGCATCTGCTCGTTCATCTTCTCCCGCCCGGCGGAGAGGCGTACATGGGAGGCCGGCATCATGATCCGCGCCACGGCGATGGTGCGGATAAATTCGAACGGATCGAGGTTCTCCTGATCCTCCAGCGGCGTCCCCTTCACCTTGACCAGCATGTTGATGGGCACACTCTCCGGGTGGCGCGGCAGGTTGGCCAGCGCCATCAAGAGGCCCGCCCGATCTTTCGCCTGCTCACCCATGCCGACGATGCCACCGGAGCAGACCTTCATGCCAGCACTGCGTACATGTTCCAGGGTATCGAGCCGGTCCTGATAGGTACGGGTCGAGATGATCTCGCCGTAAAACTCCGGCGAGGTGTCGAGGTTGTGGTTGTAGTAATCGAGCCCCGCAGCCCCCAGACGCGCCGCCTGATCGGCGGTGAGCATCCCCAGCGTCATGCAGGTCTCCATCCCCAGCCCGCGCACCTCCTCGATCATCCGGATGATGTAGGGCATGTCCTTCTCTTTGGGGTTGCGCCAGGCGGCCCCCATGCAGAAACGGGACGAGCCGTTGGCCTTGGCTTCGCGGGCCCGCTCCAGCACCTTCTCCACCTCCATCAGCCGTTCGGCCTCAAGGCCGGTGTGATAACGGGCACTCTGGGGGCAGTATTTGCAATCCTCCGGGCAGGCGCCGGTCTTGATGGAGAGCAGGGTGCTCACCTGCACTTCGTTCGGGTCAAAGTGGGCGCGGTGGACACTCTGGGCCTGAAACAGCAGATCGTTGAATGGCAGGGCAAACAGGGCCTGAACCTCGGCGAGGGTCCAGTCATGACGAAGGGCGTGACCGCCCGTGGTGAGAGCATTCATACATGGCTTCCGGTTGTTATTGGTGGGATCCTGCGCCCGCCATCCTTGCAAAAGGTTTTTGCAAGAGCGTGAGCGTAAAACCCGCCGCCGGGCCCGCGCGCTCAAGGTGATGCGCAGTGCCAAGTGGCTGAAATTGTTGGCTAGTGTAGAGAGCACGCGTAGACTGTCAACACCGACCAGATAAAACCAATTGACAACAGAACAACAAATGACCAACCAAGAATTCGACCTGCACCACATCTGGCACCCCTATACCTCCCTCACTCACCCCCTGCCCTGCTATGAAGTGGCCAGCGCCAAAGGGGTGACCATCACCCTCAGCGACGGCCGTGAACTGGTGGATGGCATGAGCTCCTGGTGGGCTTGCGTGCACGGCTATCAGGTGCCGGAACTGGACGCCGCCGCCACCGCCCAGCTCGGCAAGATGTCTCACGTGATGTTTGGCGGCCTAACCCACGCTCCGGCGGTCGAGCTCTGCCGCAAGCTGGTGGAGATCACTCCGAAGGGGCTTGATCGGGTCTTTCTGGCCGATTCCGGCTCGGTAGCGGTGGAAGTAGCACTCAAGATGGCGCAGCAATACTGGCACGCCAAGGGGACGCCCAGAGCCAAGTTTGTCGCCCTGCGCAGCGGCTATCACGGCGACACCTTTGGCGCCATGAGCGTCTGCGATCCCGATGGCGGCATGCATGAGCTCTACAAGGGATTCCTGCCGGAGCACCATTTTGTCGATGCGCCCAGCTGTCGCTTCCACGCCGAGTGGGACGAGCAGTGCGTGGTGGAGCTGGCCACACTCATGGCCGATAACCACGAGGAGATCGCCGCCATCGTGCTTGAGCCCATCGTGCAAGGCGCTGGCGGCATGCGCTTCTATCACCCCCGCTATCTGCAGTGGGTACGCGCCCTGTGCGACGAGTTCGGCGTGCTGCTGATTGCCGACGAGATTGCCACCGGCTTTGGCCGCACCGGCCAGCTGTTTGCCTGCGACTGGGCGGGGATCACCCCCGACATCATGTGTCTGGGCAAGGCGCTGACCGGCGGCTACCTCACCCTCTCGGCGACCCTGACCACCGAGCATGTCGCCCGCACCATCTGTGACGGCAAGGCGGGGGTCTTTATGCACGGCCCCACTTTTATGGGCAACCCGCTCGCCTGCGCGGTGGCCAACGCCTCCATCGAGTTGCTGCTGGCCTCACCGTGGCAGGAGCGGGTGCGCACCATCGAGCATCAGCTGCGAACAGAACTGGTAGAGCTGACCCTGCACCCGGCGGTCGCGGATGTGCGAGTGCTCGGCGCCATCGGGGTGGTGGAGATGAAAGAGCGGGTGGATGTAGCGCGCATCCAGCGCAAGTTTGTCGAACTGGGCGCCTGGATCCGCCCCTTTGGCAAGCTGGTCTACCTGATGCCCCCGTTCGTCATCACCCCTGAAGAGCTGCGGGTATTGACCGGCGCCATCCGTCAGGCCATTTCCGAAGGCGAGTTTTAAGGCATGCAGCGGGCGGCCATCGCAGCCGCCCGTTTGACTACCGGCATTTGATATATAAAGAGGGCAACTTTATCCACTTCAGTGCAGTTTCACTTGCCGTAATGTGAGCAAAACACCAGACCTGAGGCCCCAAGAGGGGTAAACTGCTGCGGTTTTACCATCAAGAAAGACTGCTCATGCGCCTCTCCATTGCTGCCAAAATCAACTTTTTCCTGCTCTTCATCTTCTCCATGGTACTGGTCTTCTCCGCAGCCTATCAGGCGGTGCGCGAGCGCGATCTCATCCTGACGCTCATCAAGGAGCAGAGCCGCGAGCAGACCGAAGCCTATTTCGACGGCCTCAACATGCTGATGCTGACCGGCAAGATGGATGCCCGCGATACCCTGCGCGGCAAGTTTCTCGACCACGCCCATGTGGAGGATGCACGCATCGTTCGTGGCGACGCGGTGAGCAAACAGTTCGGGCCGGGACGGGAGACAGAACAGGTAAAAGATGAGTTTGATGAGCTGGCACTGGCGGGCAAAGGGAGCCTGGAGGTGGTGCACAACGGCATGCACAGCCGTCTGGTGGTCACCCGACCGCTGCTGGCCAAGAAGGATTTTCGCGGCACCGACTGCACCAGCTGTCATCTGGTGCCGGAGAACACCGTGCTTGGTGCGGTGCGCTTTGACTACTCCCTCGATTCGCTGTTTACCCGGGTCGAGCAGAATATTCTCACCTCGGCGCTCATTCTCACCGGCATCTTCGGGATGGGACTGCTGCTGACCCTCTGGGTCATCCGCACCTGGATCGTGCGCCCTCTCAACCAGTTGACCCGCTCCATGGAAGAGGCCACCGACCTGCACGACTTCGGCCACCGGCTGGAGGGAGATGACGGCGACGAGATTGGCCGGGTGGCGGTGGCCTACAACCAGATGCTCGACAGTGTGGAGCGCCAGCTCGGCAAGCGCACCAAGGCCAGCAGGCAGGAGCCGGATCAGCCCCGCTGAGGCGGGCGCTTAACCGACGTAGTAGAAGAGCAAGCTGGCGATCAGCACCAATAGCAGGATGGCCAGATTGACATGCCGGGAGTCATCCTGACGGCGGCTGCGCTTGCGCTCCAGCAGCAACACCGCCAGCGTCAGGGCGCAGCAGCTCCAGAGCCCGTAGACCAGCCAGGGGGTAAGGGCCGGGTCCCAATAATCGCGCACCTCGATCCCGCCATAGACCAGAAAACCGTAGGCAATTTCGGGACGGGCATAGTGGTAAAGGGAGAGCAGCACGATAAAGCCGCCCCAGCAGAGCATCACCAGCCCCTGCAACACCCGTGTCAGCCAATCTGGCCCATGCCGCCGATCTTTCACCCACCTCTCCTGCGCCCGTGACACTCTTGTTGAGTGAACCATGCCGAAAACCCCACCAGAGTCCGACATTTTTGCTTGTTTATCAAACCCGCGCGGGTAAGATTGACGGCTTAGTCTGCCATGGTGGGCCATCTGTGCCCGGGCCAGACTCCCTAGTGTTGCAAATAGCGCTGCAAGAACAAGCTGGAGACAATATTTCGATGACGCACGCATCCGTAGTAGATGTGCTGGCCGGTAAGTATCCGGTCGGCACCACCCAAACTGTCAAAGGGTGGATCCGGACTCGCCGTGATTCCAAGGCGGGGATCTCATTTTTGGCCATTTCCGATGGCTCCTGTTTCCATCCGGTACAGGCAGTTGTCCCCAATACCTTGGCCAATTACGAGAATGAAGTGCTGCGTCTGACCACTGCCTGCTCCGTGGAAGTGACCGGCGTGGTTGCCGCCTCTCAGGGCAGCGGCCAGGCTTTCGAACTGCAGGCGACCGAGGTGAAGGTAGTCGGTTGGGTCGAAGATCCGGACACCTACCCGATGGCTGCCAAGCGCCACAGCATCGAATACCTGCGTGAACAGGCCCACCTGCGCCCGCGCACCAACATCGTTGGCGCCGTGACCCGCGTTCGTCACTGCCTGGCGCAAGCCATCCACCGCTTCTTCCACGAAGAGGGTTTCCTCTGGGTTGCGACCCCGCTCATCACCGCTTCTGACACCGAAGGTGCCGGCGAGATGTTCCGCGTCTCCACTCTGGATCTGGAAAACCTGCCGCGCACCGACGCCGGCAAGGTGGACTACAACGAAGATTTCTTTGGCAAAGAGGCTTTCCTGACCGTATCCGGCCAGCTGAACGCCGAAACCTATGCCTGCGCCCTCTCCAAGGTCTACACCTTCGGCCCGACCTTCCGCGCTGAAAACTCCAACACCAGCCGCCACCTGGCCGAGTTCTGGATGGTTGAGCCGGAAGTGGCCTTCAACGATCTGGAAGATAACGCCGCACTGGCCGAAGCCATGCTGAAGTATGTCTTCAACGCCGTACTGACCGAGCGTCGCGACGATCTGGAGTTCTTCGCCCAGCACGTGGACAAGGATGCCATCGGCCGTCTGGAGCGTTTCGTCTCCTCCGACTTCGCCCAGATCGACTACACCGACGCCATCGAAGTGCTGAAAAACTGCGGCAAAAAGTTCGAGTTCCCGGTCTCCTGGGGTATCGATCTCTCCTCCGAGCACGAGCGCTATCTGGCCGAGGAGCACTTCAAGTCTCCGGTGGTGGTAAAGAACTACCCGAAAGATATCAAGGCCTTCTACATGCGCCTCAACGACGACGGCAAGACCGTTGCCGCGATGGACGTACTGGCACCGGGCATCGGCGAGATCATCGGTGGTTCCCAGCGTGAAGAGCGTCTGGACGTGCTGGATGCCCGTCTGGCCGAGATGGGCCTGAACAAGGAAGATTACTGGTGGTATCGCGACCTGCGTCGCTACGGCACAGTCCCGCACTCCGGCTTCGGTCTGGGCTTCGAGCGTCTGGTGGTTTACGTGACCGGTATGGGCAACGTCCGCGACGTGATCCCGTTCCCGCGAACTCCGCGTACCGCCGAGTTCTGATCAGCGGCATATTGCCACTACATTGCAAAAGCCGTCCTCAGGGTCGGCTTTTTTATTACCCCCGTTATGGGTAATACTCAGAACCAATCGACACAAGGAATGGGTCGTTCATGGGATATCGTCGGCTTCTGACACTCTTGCTGCTCTGGCTCCCCCTGCAATTGCGGGCAGAACCCGTGCACCTGACCACCCTGGAGTGGCCCCCCTATACCAGCCAGCATCTCCCTGATGGTGGCCTTACCGGCCATATCGTCAAGCGTGCATTTGCCGAAGCGGGGCTGGAGGTTCAGTTTGACTTCTACCCCTGGCATCGAGCCATGTTGCTGGCATCCGATCCCGCCCAGCACTACAGCGGCTACTTCCCCAAATACTTCGCCGATGATCTGGATAAACGGTGGCATATTTCCACCAGCGTGGGCAGTAGTGTGCTGGGCATGGCGCAGCAAGCCGGCCCCCCTATCCACTGGCAGCGACTCGAAGATCTCGCTTCCTACCGGATTGGGGTCGTCGCAGGTTATATCAATACCCGTGAATTTGATGCCCTGATGGCCAGCAAGCTCCTCAACACCTTTGCCGTGGACGACGATCACCTCAACCTGCGAAAATTGCAGCGCGACCGGCTCGATCTGGCCGTGATCGACCGGGATGTTTTCTACTGGCTCACCTATCACGATGACAAACTCCACCCCGAACAGCTGCAGTTCAACCCGAAGATCCTCGGGTACAAGAGCCTGCACATCATGTTCCGTCCCGATCAACAGCAACTGCAACAGCGAGTGAACAATGCGCTAGCCAGACTCGATATCAAGCAGCTGAGCGAACAGTATCAGCGTCGCTATCTGCTATCAGCACCCGCCCCCCGATGAGCAGAGTCGCAGAACACCCCATTTGTCAAAAAAGATATCTTTAACCCGTGTTTTTACAGCCTCTTCTCCCCTGACCCGGGCCTTTTTCCACAACTTCCTTACCAACGCATTCCCCATCACAACGCCTCTGGTTGCACTCTGATGGGCTGGCCCCGAGTGATACCACTTGGTGACAAAAATGATGTTTTTGTTAGTACGTGGTTTTTAAGTGGTTTAATCAAAAATTCATCGAGTTATTGAAGTAACTCAATTTTTTCACTTTTTCAGGGGAGCAGAATAGCAACTAACCCTTTCGGGCTAAATAAAACAGACAATGACAATTCATGGTTCAGGCTACCCGCGGCAATATGGGTTGAATCACACGAGGTAACGGAATGATCTTGATGGAATTTTTAGTGGTACTCGGCTGCTTGCTGCTGGGTACCCGCTTTGGGGGCATGGGACTCGGTCTCATCAGTGGTATCGGTCTCTTCCTGCTGACCTTCGTCTTCGGCCTAGTGCCGGGCGAACCGCCTGTTCAGGTAATGCTGACCATTCTGGCGGTGATCGGCTGTGCCGCCACCCTGCAGACTGCCGGTGGCCTTAACCTGATGATGCAAGTGGCCGAGCGTCTGCTGCGCCGTCACCCGCAATACATCACTATCCTGGCGCCGCTCACCACCTGGACCCTCACCTTCCTGTGCGGTACCGGCCACGTGGTCTACACCATGTTCCCCATCATCGCTGACATCGCGCTGCAAAAGAACATCCGTCCCGAGCGCCCGATGGCTGTCGCCTCCGTTGCCTCCCAGATGGCCATCTGCGCCTCCCCGGTCTCCGTTGCTGTGGTCTCCATGGTCTCCATTCTGGCGGCTGGTCACGGTATCGGTCAGGCTTACGGCCTGCTCGACATCCTGATGATCGCCATCCCCTCCTCCCTGACCGGTGTCATCGTGGCAGCCCTGTGGAGCCTGCGTCGCGGCAAGGATCTGGACAAGGACGAAGAGTTCCAGGCCAAGATCAAAGACCCAGAGCAGCGCGCCTTCATCTACGGCGGTGGTGAAACCCTGCTCAACACCAAGTTCCCGAAAGAGGCCTACTGGTCTACCTGGATCTTCTTCGCCGCCATCGCCGCCGTGGTATTGCTCGGTGCCAACGAAGGTCTGCGTCCGGTGTTCACCATCAAGGACAAAACTGGCCCGCTCTCCATGAACCTGGTGATCCAGATGATGATGCTGATCGCCGGTGCCATCATACTGATGCGCTGCAAGGTCAAGCCGGGCGAGATCGCCAACGGTGCCGTCTTCAAGGCGGGTATGGTCGCCATCTTCTCCGTATTCGGGGTGGCATGGATGAGTGAGACCTTCTTCCAGGCTCACATGCCGCTGCTCAAAGAAACCCTGGCCCACGTGGTACAGGCCCAGCCCTGGACCTACGCCCTGGTGCTGTTCCTCATCTCCAAGCTGGTGAACAGCCAAGCCGCAGCCCTCACCGCTATCGCCCCCATGGGTCTGGCGCTGGGTGTCGAGCCCAAGCTGCTGATTGCCTTCCTGCCAGCGAGCTACGGCTACTTCGTGCTGCCGACCTACCCGAGCGATCTGGCCTGTATCGGTTTCGACCGCTCCGGCACCACCCGCATCGGCAAGTTCATCATCAACCACAGCTTCATCATTCCAGGGCTGATCGGGGTGGTGACCTCCTGCTCGCTGGGCTTTATCCTCACCAGCATCCTGCTCTAATCGCAGCGGTGTTTACCACGCTATTGCAATACAGGCCCCCGCTTCGGGGGCCTGCTTTTTTCCCGCTCTGTGACCCCAACCATTTCCCCGCCGCCATTTCCGGACACTATGCCTTTACCTCTGCCCCCGCCGCTGGGTAGCATGCCCCCTCGTTCACCACCGGAATCTCATCCATGTCTCGCGTCATCCTGCTCTGGAGCGGTGGCAAAGATGCCATGCTGGCTCTCTGTCATGCCCGTCAAGCGGGCCATCAGGTGGTGGCACTGGCCACCTTTGCGCCGCCAGAGCCCCGATTTCTCGCTCACCCCTTGCCGCTGGTGCGCCGTCAGGCGGAAGCCCTCGGGCTGCCCCATCTGCTGGTCACCATCGAAGCGCCGTTCGAGCAGAGCTATGAGACGGCGCTGAGCCACTTGCAGCAGGAGTGGAACCTCGACGGGGTAGTGACCGGCGATATCGACAGCGTGGGGGGCGCACCAAACTGGATCCGCGAACGCTGCCGCCCGCTCGGGCTCACCGTCCATACCCCGCTCTGGCAGCAATCTCGCCAAGCCTTGCTGGCGGATATGCTGGCCCGCGGCATCGTCGCCCACCTCTCCTGCATCGATACCCGGGTGCTGGCCCCCGAGTGGACTGGACGCCCCCTCGATGCCGCCACCCTCTGCGAGCTACAACAACTGGCCGAGCGCGAGGGCTTCGATGCCTGCGGCGAGCAGGGGGAGTACCACACCATGGTGACTGACGGCCCGGGCTTTGCCGCCCCGCTGCGCCTCGATGGCTGGCAGGTAGCACGGCAGGATCATCTGGCCTATCTGGCTGAGCCACAGGGGTAACGGCCTCAAGCCATCTGGCGCGCTCGTTCAGGGACGCGCGAAAAATCGAGATAAAAAAAGGGAGGCAACAGCCTCCCGTTTGGAGTGGAGCGGACCAATTTTGAGCGGGCCATGATGACCCGAACAAGGGATAAACCGGCTTATTTCGCCAGCTTGCCCAGCACCCGCTGCAGCAGGCGGATGCGCGGCTCGATGCTGTCCAGCAGCAGGAATTCCGCCTCCGAGTGAAAACCGCCCCCCATGGGGCCGAAACCATCGAGGGACGGCACCCCCGCGGCGGCGGTAAAGTTGGCATCCGAACCGCCACCGGCCTCCAGCCAGTTGAAGGAGATCCCCTCCTCTTTCGCAGCCGCCTCCACCAGCGCCATCACAGCTTCTGTATCGCCGCTCGGGCGCATCGCCGGCTTGAAGGTCTGGCGATCCACCTCGACCCGACAGCCCGCAAGGAAGGGGTTGTTGGCCATAAAGGTGAGCCGCTCGTGCACCGCAGCGGCCTCTTCGTTACTCCAGAAACGCAGATCGACGATTGCCTCGGCAAAGTCGGGCACCACGTTAACGCCGGTGCCGCCCTGTACCACGCCGACGTTCATGGTGGTGCCCGTGGTCATGTTGACCTGCTCGTTAATGGCCAGCACCCAATGAGCGAGTTCTGTGATGGCAGAGACCCCTTCGGTCAGAGCCGAACCGGCATGGGACGCCTTGCCGTGAAAGGTGATGCGGTACTTGGCATTGCCCTTGCGGGCGCTGATGAGATCCCCGTTGGGGCGCGCCGCTTCGGCCACCAGCACGCAGCCGCTCTGTTTGGCCTTCTCCACCAGCCAATCTTTCGACCAAGGGGAGCCAATCTCTTCGTCGCAGTTGCAGCAGACCAGCACCTTGAGCTTGGCCAGCTGCACCGGATCCATCTCTTTAAGTGCATACCAGATAGAGAGCAGGCCACTCTTCATGTCCGAGACACCGGGGCCAAAGGCTTGATTGCCTTCGATTTTCAACGGGCGCTTGGCCGCTGTTCCCTCGGGGAAGACGGTGTCCATGTGGCCCACCAGCATCACGTCGTAGTGAGCGGCACCCGGTGCATTGGTTGCCTCGAGGCAGGGGCCGCACTCGGCAGCAAACTGGTGGCGGGTCACCTGCCAGCCGATGGCCTCATATTTCTCGGTCATGATGTCGGCCACTTTGGCCACCCCGGCCGGGGTGCGAGTACCGCAATCGAGGTTGATGAGCGGGGCCAGATCTGCCAGGTAGGCATCCAGAGAAAAAGCGTTGCGAGAGTCTGTCATTGTCATCTCCTAGGACGGGAGGGCAGGCCTCCCGTCCGACAGCCGAGTGAAAGGGGCGGACAGCTCGTGCCGTCCGCCACCCGCTTACATAAACAGCAGATAGTTGAGGGTCAGCGCCGTCACCAGCGCCCCCGCCATCGGCACGCTGGTGCGTTTGACCACGGTAAAGGGCGACACCTTGGCAATCCCCGCACAAGCGATCAGCACCGCCGCGATGGGAGAGATGGTGCGGCCGATACTGGAAGCGAGCTGCATCGGCAGCAACATGGTCACCGCAGGCACGCCAAACTTGGCCGCCACCGCCGGTGCCAGGGTCGAGAAGCTCAGGAACGCCGCGTTGCCGGAGCCCATGATGACCGCCGCCACCATGATGAGGCCCACCATCACCAGGGTCATCAGGCCGCTGCCGATACCGGCATTGCTGGCAGAGTGCAGCAGGGTATCGATGGCGCCGATGGCCTTGAGAGATTCGGCAAACAGCTCGGCACAGACGATGAGCGCCACCACAGGGCCAAACACCTTGCCCATGCCATCGAGGAAGCTCGACAGCCCCGCGAATGCGGTTCGCACCGAGCGGCTACGCAGCAGCTCGCACAGCATGCCGATAAAGACCGACAGCAGCATGGCCACCTCCACGCTCATCTTGATGTCGCTCACCAGCAGCTTGGAGAAGGTCATCATCAGCACGAAGGGGATTATCGGCAGCAGGGCATACCAGGTGGGCGCCTGCACGCTCTCGGTGCCCTGCTCGTCCAGCTCGGCGTGATCGCCGCGATGGAGCGCAGGATCCCAGCCATCCTTGCGATCGCAGTGACGCTGCCAGAAGAAGTGCAGCACCATGGTCACCAGCAGCATGGGGGCCACCAGCCAGATCTGGTAGTCGACGAAATAGCTGGTCGGATCCATGCCGGATTGACCGGCGGAGAAGATGGCGTTGGTCTGGGTCGGGCCAATTTCAAACGCCTGGGAGGTGGCGATGACACCACAGGCGGAGGCCGGGCTGATGCCGAGGTTGCGCATCACCGGATACATGGTGACCATCAACAACAGGCCAAGGCCGGTGGCGGAGGTGACGAACAGGGAGACAAAGACCGCCACCAGATAACAGATGGCGAGCATCAGGTAGCTGGACTGGATGCCCGCCACCGGCTTGACCGCCACCCGCACCAGCGCCTGAGAGGCCCCGATATGGGACATGTAAGTGGCAAAACCCGCCACCGCCATGATGGTGAGGCCGAGGCCCGCCGCGCGGTAGGAGAAGATCCCCTTGAACACTTCGAACAGGTCGAACAGGGCGAAGCCGGTGCTCTTGTCAGCGGGGAGAATGGGGTGCAGCCCCAACCAGTAGGCCACTGCAAAAATGGCCATGCCCGCCAGCGCCAGCACCGCCTGCGGGTTGTAATCCTTGATGATGCCGTAGACCACGGCGACCAGAACGAGCAAGACGAATAAAAGTTCCAATATTCACTCCTGATAAATTTATCGAGGAGCGAAATCTAGTGATCTGACTACTGTTTGCCTTTGATCCCCATCAATAAAGGTGACGACATTGGGCTTTGACAGCACAATATGTTAGCAAAGTGCCAAATTTTCGTTTTTTCACCCACAGAAAAACCTTTACCATTCTCGGAAAGAGAATTGTCTGACGCGACTCCCCTCTTTTTTGCGTTGGATCAACATACGACAGCGCCGAAGTGGCGAAGATGCGCTTCGACATATAGCGACCATTTCGCGCCGGAGAGAGTTATGACAAGCCAAGCCACCGCAGGTGTCTCGACCTGCGACTACAAGCTGTGGGACATCCTCGTCGAGTCTGCAAAGGAACGCACTACCATTCGTTATTCCAAACTGGCCAAGCAGGCCGGGCTGGAGCAGTGCCAGGATGAACTGCGCACCCTGCTGCAACGCATCCGCATGTACTGCACCGAAAACAACCTGCCGATCCTCTCCGCCATCGTGGTGGACGACGTGGGCAAATACACTGGCCTCTCTTCCAGCCTGCCTGATGCACCCTGGGAACGGGCCCGGGTCTTTGACCATGAGTGGACCCCCCTGCACTGATTGAGGTACTTGATGATGCCGACCAAAACGCGCCCACTGGCGCGTTTTGGCTATCTGGCGTTTGCCCCCTTCTCTTTTTCTCCTGCAATAGTCGATCTTCTCCCGCAATACCCAACCCCATCGGGCACGCCAGCCCCACTGCTTCTGACTTTGTGCTCAAAATCGCCGTTCAGGTGTGACCAGTTCCGGTAAAACCCGCGAGCCGGACCATCGGCGTTGCCATGGGATTGCCACAATGCCAGAATCGGGCCCTTGCACTCTGTTGATTCGGATTTTCGGGCGCGGCCACGGCCAGCGCCCACAAGAGAAGGACTCCCCATGGCCATCACCCTCTATGGCATCAAGAACTGCGACACCATCAAGAAAGCCCGCAAGTGGCTGGATGAGGCCGGTATCGACTACCGCTTTCACGACCACCGCGCCGACGGCCTGAACCCGGACGATCTGGACAGCTGGCTGGCAAAACTCGGCTGGGAAGCCCTGCTCAACAGCCGCGGCACCACCTTCCGCGCCCTGCCGGATGAGGCCAAACAGGGGCTCGACACCGCCAAGGCGCGCGCCCTGCTGCTGGAACATCCGGCCATGATCAAGCGCCCGCTGCTCGACCGTGACGGCGAACTGACCCTGGGTTTCAAGGCTGATCACTACCAATCCCTCTTTTCCCGTTAAGGACAACTAAGGACAACTGATGTCGGATGTCATCGCACTGGCCAAGGATCTGATCCGCCGCCCCTCCGTTACCCCCCTCGATGAAGGGTGCCAGACCCTGATGGCGGAGCGCCTCGCCAAGCTCGGGTTTGTCATCGAGCCCATGGTGTTTGAGGACACCACCAACCTCTGGGCCCGTCGTGGCAGCGAGGGGCCACTGTTCTGCTTCGCCGGTCACACCGACGTGGTGCCCGCCGGGCCGCTGGACAAATGGCACACCCCGCCGTTCGAGCCGACCATCAAGGATGGCGTGCTCTACGGACGCGGCGCCGCCGACATGAAGGGCTCGCTGGCTGCCATGGTGGTGGCGGTAGAGCGCTTCGTGGCCGAGCATCCGGATCACACCGGGTCCATCGCCTTTCTCATCACCTCCGATGAGGAGGGGCCCTTTATCAATGGCACCACCCGGGTGATCGACACCCTGGAGGCCCGCAACGAGAAGATCCGCTGGTGCATCGTCGGCGAGCCCTCCTCTACCGCCGTGGTAGGGGATGTAGTGAAGAACGGCCGCCGCGGCTCCATCACCGGCGATCTGCTGGTACGCGGGGTGCAGGGCCATGTGGCTTATCCCCATCTGGCTGACAACCCGATCCACAAGGCGGCGCCAGCGCTGGCCGAACTTGCCGCCACCGTGTGGGATGAGGGCAACGCCTACTTCCCCCCCACCAGCTTCCAGATTGCCAACATCTCGGCCGGCACCGGCGCTTCCAACGTCATTCCGGGCGAATTGCAGGTGCAGTTTAACTTCCGCTTCAGCACCGAACTGACCGACCTGGATATCCGCGAGCGGGTCGAGGCGCTGCTGGATAAACATGGCCTCGATTATCAGCTGAGCTGGACCCTCTCCGGCCAACCTTTCCTCACCGATACCGGCGCGCTGCTTGATGCGGCCGTGGCGGCCATCGAGGCGGTGAACGGTCAGCGACCGGCCCTGCTCACCACTGGTGGCACCTCCGACGGGCGCTTTATCGCCCCCACCGGCGCCGAGGTGATTGAGCTCGGGCCGGTCAACGCCACCATTCACAAGGTGAACGAGTGCGTGAAGGCGGACGATCTGGATCTGCTGGCCGACATGTACCAAGGGGTGCTCGAGAGATTGCTGGCATGACGCAGGAACAACTGCTGGGGCTCGACGAGAGCCACCTTATTCTGGTGGGGCGCGGCCCCCATCGGCTGACCGCCGCCACCGCGGCGGCCTTCAACGACATGCAGGTGGCGGCCGCCTACGAGGGGTTCAACCTGCAGGCGGCCTCCAGCTGGCGCAGCTTCGAGCGCCAACTCGCCATCTGGAATGGCAAGTGGCGCGGCGAACGGCCACTGCTCGATGCCCACAGCCAGCCCATCGACGCCCTGCAACTGAGCGACGAGGAGCGCCTCCACGCTATCCTGCGCTGGAGCGCCCTGCCCGGCACCAGCCGTCACCACTGGGGGACCGATCTCGATATCTACGACCCGGACTGCCTGCCCGCCAATACCAAACTGGCACTGGAGCCGTGGGAGTATGAAGCCGGGGGCTGGTTTGCAGGCTTGAGCGAGTGGCTCAGCGACCATATGAGCGACTTCGGCTTCTTCCTCCCTTATGCCAAGCCGGTCGGGGCAGAGAGCGGGGTCGCCTACGAGCCCTGGCATATTAGCTTCTCGCTGGAGTCCGACGAGCAGCGACTTGATCCCGCGGCACTGGCGCTTTGCCTGCAACAGGCGGATATTGAAGGCAAGTCGACCATATTGGCCAACCTTGATGAAATTTTGGCCTGTTATGTCACCACCTGTCCTGACGAAAGGAAAATCCCATGAATCTCTGGCTGTGGATAGGGTTGCCGCTGCTGTTCCTGCTCGGGCTGTTTCTCAATGCCATCAAAGACATGAAACGGCTGGAGAAGCAGTTGCCCAACTACAAGGACAAGATCCGCGAAGTAAAGGATGACGAGGACGACTGAATCCCGCCCCCATCCCGTGGGGAGCGCCCTTGTGCTCCCCTCTCCCTCTGCTGTGCCGTTTCGCTTTTCCCCGCCCTCTCCTCCCTGCGCATCCTGAAATCGACGCTCCTTTGACTCCGCTTTCGTTAACCCCGTCACAGTCAGAATATGGCGCGGCCATGCTGAAAAAAGGGATGAAAAATGTAAGAAAGTGAAAATTGATGCACAAATAAGCCACACAAGGGGTGCCTAACTGCATATAATGTGCCTACTTTGCACATTACCAGGAAGGAGTTCGCCCTTGGATGCCGCTACCATCAACAGTTTCTTTTTTGTCGCTGCCCTGTTGGTGGGAGCCAGCGTACTGTTGAGCGCCCTCTCTTCCCGCCTCGGTATTCCCATTCTGGTTATCTTCCTCGCCGTCGGCATGCTGGCCGGTGAGGATGGCCCTGGTGGCATCCACTTCGCCGACTACTCCATCGCCTATCTGGTGGGCAACCTGGCGCTTGCCATCATTCTGCTCGACGGTGGCATGCGCACCCGGGTCTCCTCGTTTCGGGTTGCACTCTGGCCTGCCTTGTCGCTGGCGACAGTCGGGGTGGCTATCACCACCGGCCTGACGGGGCTTGCCGCAGCCTGGCTGTTTGACCTCAACCTGATGCAGGGGATGCTGATCGGCGCCATCGTCGGCTCCACCGATGCGGCAGCGGTTTTCTCCCTGCTTGGCGGGCGCAGCCTCAACGAGCGGGTGAGCGCGACGCTGGAGATAGAGTCGGGCAGCAACGATCCTATGGCAGTGTTTCTTACCGTCACCCTGATCGAGGTGCTCGCCACCGCCCAGCAAGGGCTGGATGGGGGCTTCCTGCTGCTGCAACTGGTCAAGCAGTTTGGTCTTGGCGCCGGGATCGGCCTTGGCGGCGGCTGGCTGCTGTGGCGCCTCATCAACACAGCCCGCTTGGCGCCGGGGCTCTATCCGCTGCTCACCGTCAGCGGCGGTCTGCTGATCTTCGCCCTCACCACGGCGGTCGGTGGCAGCGGCATTCTCGCCATCTATCTCACCGGTCTGTTGCTCGGTAACCTCGCCCTGCGCAGCCGCAGCACCACATTGTCGGTGCTGGACGGTCTGACCTGGCTCAGCCAAATCGGCATGTTTCTGGTGCTGGGGCTGCTTGCCTCCCCCCACAAGCTGCTGCCCATCGCCCTGCCCGCGCTGGCGCTGGCGATGTGGATGATCCTGTTTGCCCGCCCGGTGTCGGTCTGGATCGGGCTGCTACCGTTCAAGAACTTCGCCCCCCGCGAGCGCTGGTTTATCTCCTGGGTTGGCCTGCGCGGCGCCGTGCCCATCATTCTGGCGGTGTTCCCCATGATGGCGGGGCTGCCCAACGCCCAGCTCTACTTCAACGTCGCCTTCTTTGTAGTACTGGTCTCGCTGATTTTGCAGGGCAGCTCGCTACCGCTGGCCTCAAAACTGGCGCGGGTGGAGGTACCGGCACCGCCGTCGCCCATCAACCGCTCCGGGCTCGAAATCGATCTCGACAGCCAGTGGGAGACCTTCGTCTACCAGCTGGGGGAAGAGAAGTGGTGCATCGGCTCGCCACTGCGGGATCTGCAGATGCCCACCGGCACCCGGATCTGCGCCCTGTTTCGTGGCCGCGAGCTGCTCCACCCCTCGGGTAGTACCTGTCTGCAGGCCGATGACATCCTCTGCGTCATCGGTCACGAACGTGACCTCCCCGCCCTCGGTCAGCTCTTTAGTCAGGCACCGGAGCAAGATCTCGGCCCCCGCTTCTTCGGTGACTTCCTGCTGGAAGCGGCGGCACGGCTGGTGGATCTCGCCCCTCTTTACGGGCTGGATGTGAGCGAGGTGGCGGATCAGACACTGGGCGATTTTATTGCCAGTCAGTTGGGCGATAATCTGGTGGTCGGTGACAACATCGAATGGCAGGGCCTGATCTGGACCGTGGCCGAAATGGACGAGAGCGTGCCGAGCAAGATCGGGGTGCGCTTTCAGGAAGAGGACCCGGTCTGACTGACCGTCCCGTATCAAGTCCCCAGCAAGAAGGGAGAGAGTTATGCCATATCAAAGTTTGCTGTCCGGCCCCCTGCCCCCCGCTGCCAATCTGGGGGTCATTGAAGGCTTTTTTGGCAAGGGATGGAGCTGGCAGGCCCGCGCCCGCTACGCCCAGTGGCTGCCACGCCACGGTTACGGTTTCTATATCTATGCACCGAAAGAGGATGGCTATCTGCGCAAGCACTGGGCCCTCCCCTGGCCCGAGCAGCAGCTGGCGGATCTCGCCGAACTGGCGCGCCAGTGCCGCGCCAACGGCCTCGCCTTCGGGGTGGGCTTGAGCCCCATGGGGGCTCATCACGACTACGATCGCAAACGCTCGGCGCTGCTTGAGAAAGTGCGCCTCATCGACGAGATGCTGCAGCCTGACATTCTGGCAGTGCTGTTTGACGACATGAAGGGGGATACCCCGGATCTGGCGCACCATCAGCTCATCATCGCCCACGACATCGCGGCTCACAGCAAGGCGACCCGCCTCATCTTCTGCCCCAGCTACTACTCGACCGATCCGGTGCTGGAGAAGGTGTTTGGCGCCATGCCTCCCCACTATCTGGAGGAGCTTGGCGAGCGGCTCGATCGCCGTTTCGAGATCTTCTGGACCGGCCCCAAGGTCTGCTCCAGCGAATATCCGGCCAGCCACCTCAAGCAGGTGACCGAACTGCTCGGCCGCAAGCCCTTCCTGTGGGACAACTACCCGGTCAACGATGGCAGCAAGGCGAGCAGCTACCTGCACCTGCGCGCCTTCGAGAATCGCCCTGCCGAGCTGGCAGAGCTGGTCTCTGGCCACGCGGTCAACCCGATGAAACAGGCGGCGCTGTCGACCCTACCCCTCGCCACCCTGCCGATGAGCTACCGCCTCGGCAAGCAGTACGACCCCGACAAGGCGCAGCATGCCGCCCTCAACGCCACCTGCGGCCCACAGATCTCGGCGATGATCGAGGCCGACCTGCCGCTGTTTCAGGACATAGGGATGGCCCAGCTGACCCCTGAGCAGGTGGCCCATCTCAAGGCCCGCTACCTGCCGTTTCGTGACCAATCCTGCGTCGACGAAATCGTGCGCTGGCTGGATGGGGAGTATGTGTTCGACCCCGACTGCCTGACCGATTGATCTGCCTCGGCAGGCGTGATGGGCACAGCCACTCTGGACAAGGTGTGCGCACAGTTACGGCAACAAAGAGTTAATCACTGAGAATATCGGGCATAACCCGGGGCCAGGATGGCAGTTAAACAGCCCTGACAAGATGGTTTCAAGGGAGCTTGTATGGATACACATCTGCTTTACCAGAATCTGGCGGTGATCGCTGCCTTCTTGCTGATCTACAGCCTGATCGCGGGGCGCTTCGAATCAAAGCTGGTCAACGGCCCCCTGCTCTTTCTGCTGACCGGCTGGTTGCTGGGGCCTGGCGGGCTGGAGCTGCTCTCCCTCTCTATCGACAGCGCCGGCATCAAGCTGCTGGCCGAGCTGACTCTGGTTATCGTTCTGTTCAACGATGCCGCCAATACCAACTGGCAAGTATTGCTGGCCAACCGGCAGCTCCCCATCCGGCTGCTAATGATCGGCCTGCCACTGACGCTCATCGCCGGAGCCCTGTTTGGTCACTGGATCTTCCCCGACCTGCCACTGCTGGAGATGGCCATCCTCTCCACCATTCTTGCCCCCACGGATGCGGCGCTCGGCAAGGCGGTGGTGAGCAACCCGGCCGTACCGGCGCCACTGCGCGAAGGGCTCAATCAGGAGAGCGGCCTCAACGACGGCATCTGTGTGCCTGTGCTGCTTCTGCTGCTGGCCCTTATCGCCCCCACAGAGCAGCACGCAGGCACAGCCACGCTGGCCATCACCCTGATGCTGGAGGAGATCGGCATTGGCCTCCTGGTCGCTTTTGTACTGACCAGCCTAACCATACGGCTGCTGAAAATCTCCTATCTCAACGGCTGGCAACTGCCGCTCTGGCGCCAGCTCACCATGCCGGGACTGGCCCTGCTCTGCTTTGCGCTGGCCCAGAGTCTGGGGGGGAGCGGCTTTATCGCCGCCTTTGTCGGCGGTCTCTTTATCGGGCGCAGACTCGGTGAACACAAGCACGCCTATATGGACAGTTGCGAAGGCTACGGCGACCTGCTCTCCGTGGTGATCTGGATGGTGTTTGGCGCAACTCTGCTCCCCATGTTGTCGGAGCTGATGCACTGGCAATACTGGCTCTATGCCATTGCCAGCCTCACCCTGCTGCGGATGGTGCCGGTCTGGCTGAGCCTGCTCGGCTCCGGCCTCAAGCCAGAGCTCAAGCTCTTTATCGGCTGGTTCGGCCCGCGGGGCCTTGCCAGTATCGTCTTTGCAGTGATGGTGCTGCAAAACCAGCCAGCCCTGATTGGCCAGCGCCCCATCATCGCCACTGTGCTCTGCACCATCATATTGAGCGTGCTGCTGCATGGCATCACCGCCAACCCCTGGGTCACACGTTTCAAACCCCGCTGAACCACTTGGCACTCATAAAAAATGCCACCGACCGGTGGCATTTTTCTTGTCTGGTGGGGGTCACTAACAGCGCTTAACCAAGCGCCAGCCAGACTCCCACCCCCAGCATCAGAGTACCGGCGATGCGGTTCATCAGGGTGACGTTGCCGCTCTTGGCGAGGAAGTGGCGCAGAGTTCGGCCACCACTGGCGTAGAGCAGCAGGCAGGAGAATTCGATGACCAGAATAAGCGCCACCAGCGCAGTGATCTGCGGCACCATCGGCTTGCTGGCCGAAATGAACGGTGGCAGTAGGGAGATCATGAAGGCCCACCCCTTGGGGTTGGCAATGGCGGTGACGAAACCCTGCACCGCCAGTCCCATGGCGCTGGTCTGCTGACCGGACGAAAGATCCGCCGGAATGGCCATCTTCCCCTTGGCCTGCCACATCTGGATACCGAGCCAAACCAGATAGGCGCCCCCCACATATTTGAAGGCGGCAAAGATCCCCGGATAGTTGAGCATGATGGCAGCCACCCCGATCACCGACAGCACCGAGACCAACCCGACTCCGATCAGCTCCCCCCACATCATGTGCAGGGTACGGCGCACCCCCAGGCTCATCCCCAACGTCATCGACAGGGTCATGCACATGCCGGGGGTCACCGAGACAAAGAAAAAGGTCGGGATAAACAGAGCCAGAATGGCCGGATCGATCCAGCTGGACACTACACACCTCCATACGCCAAGAGCGGGGAATCACGAAAACGGGACAGGATTGACTCAATCCGGCCAGTTGTACCACATATTCAGGGGATCAAGCGTTCAATCATGCATATATGGCGCCTTTTTCACAAGGAAAAACCTTTTCTTCAGCAAATTTCAGCAATAAAAGCCTGTGACAGCTCCTGACGTAGGTGTGTAATATGTCGGCTCCTCCCATTTCGGATTAGAGCCATTTATGTCATTGAATAATCTATCAATACGTGTCCAGGTCCTGATACCGCTGCTGCTGGCCAGCCTGCTGATGATGGTGATGATTGCCATCAGTAAACAGGGGCTGGATGAAGCCATCAATGACATAGATGAGACGACCCAGAGCGTGGTCCAGCACAAGGACGATATTGCCAAACTGATCCACGCCACCTACCGGCTGCGCACCAGCGCCATCTATGGCCTCTACGATGCCAAGCTGTTTGCCGCACTACCTGCGAACCTCAACAGCGCCGAGCAGGAGATCAACACCATTCTCGGCCGTCTGGTGCTCCCCGGTGCCGAGCAGGATAACCGGCAGGTCGCTGCCGCCCTGCAGGCCTACCTCAGCCATACCCGCAGCAACATGCTGCCGCTGCTGGCGCAAAAACATCAGGGTGGCGGCGATCCGGTCGCCTACGAGGCGGCCCGCCTCCATTTCCGCGAGCTGGGTGAACAGCTGATCAAACAGATCGACAGCATGTCGGCCCACATCAACCAGCTGATCCAGCAAGAGCTGGCCGACGAGCAGGCTCACTACGACGCAACCCTGCTGCGTACCCTGCTGCTCACCGCCGGTACCCTACTGGCGGCGCTGATCTGTGGCTGGGTCCTCTCCGGTCGCATCGTCAGCCCCATCGGTCAGTTGCAAGAGGTGATGCACGCCGTGGCGCAAGGGCGCTTCAACGTGCGCGCCAAAGCGGATGGCAACAACGAGCTGACCCGTCTGGCCAAAGATATCAACCTCACTCTGGGGCAACTTGGTAGCACCATCGAGAACCTGACCGGGATCAGCAACAGCGTCGCCTCCGCCGCCACCGAGCTGGCCGCCGTGATGACCCAGGCTGAAGCCAACGCCCAGCAGCAGCACAGCGAGATCGAACAGGTCGCCTCCGCCGTGACCGAACTCTCCAGCACAGCAGACAACGTCAACCACAACGCCGCCATCGCCGACGAGCTGGCGCGGGATGCCAATGGCCGGGTCGAACAGGGGCTCGCCCTCTTTACCGAAAGCATCGCCGCCAACAGCCGGATGGCAGGCAGTCTGGAAGATGCTGCCGCCATCGTGGCTCAGCTCAAATCCCAGTCCGAGCAGATCGGCAAGGTAATTGAAGTGATCCAGGGGATCTCCGAGCAGACCAACCTGCTGGCGCTCAATGCCGCCATCGAAGCGGCCCGTGCCGGCGAAACGGGTCGTGGTTTTGCGGTGGTGGCCGACGAGGTGAGAATGCTGGCAGCCCGTACCCAGGACTCCACCAAGGAGATCCAGGCCATCATCGAGCGGCTGCAGAGCCAGTCCCAATCCGCCAACAACGGCGTGCAGGAGACCCTGGAGATCCTCGGTCATAACCAACGCCTGTCAGCTCAGGTGCAGGATCTGCTGAGTGGCATTACCGGTGCCGTACGCCAGATCAACGACGCCAACGCCCAGGTCGCCACCGCAGCCGAGGAGCAGTCCTGCGTCACTGCCGACATCAACCGCAACATCACCAATATTCACGAGATCGTGAGCCAGAGCTCCGCCGGCATCAGCCAGAGCGCCAGTGCCAGCAACGAACTCTCCCAGCTCGCCGAGCAGCAACGCAAGCAGCTGGCCCAATTCCAGCTGTAAGCGCACAAAGTGAACCAGACAAAAAGGCCCGCAAGGGCCTTTCTTGTTGATGGATCAATGGCTTTGTATCTGTTTTAAACGCCATTTTTTGGCTTGTGGCGCCATAAGGGGCTGGGCTGCCCTGTCAAATATCGGTATGGTAGAGGCACGTTACTCCCCCTCACGTGAGCACACCATGAGCCTGAGATTCAAGAAACCCGCTTTTATCGCCTTGGGGCTCATCGCCCTCATTTCCGCCGCCTGGCTCGACTACTACCTGCCGGAGCACACCATCGCTACCATCACCGGGGTCGAGGTGAAGCGCACCGACAAGGATGGCCCCATCAGCCAGAAAAACCCGGCTGACGGCCCCACCACCGACGTCTATTACATCTACACCGAGCGCCCCGGCGAGAAGATCCGGGTGTTTCGCAATGAAGATACCGAGTGGGGCTGGCCCTTCTACTTTAAGTTCAACGCCGCCGACGTCCAGGCCAAGGCCAAGTCGATGGAGTTCGAGAAACGCCTAGCCATCATCACCTCCTACGGCTGGCGCGTGAACATGTTCTCCATGTTCCCCAACGTCACCAAGATCGAGAGCACAGAGCCTGACGCCTCCACCTGGAGCTTCTTCCGCTGGTTCTGGTTCGGCCTCTGGGCACTGGTGATGGGCAAAGCCGCCATCGCAACCTGGCGCTACTTCGATCGTCTTGAGGATGAGATCTGATGGAGCCGAGCAAGACCCGCACCAGTTTCTACCGGCGGCTCTACGTGGCCTGGCTGATCAGCCAAGGCACGGATACGGTGCCCGCCATCATGGAGGCAACCGGCATGCCGCGCCGCACCGCGCAAGATACCCTGAGCGCGCTGGCCGAGCTCGACATCAGCTGCGCCTTCGAGCAGACCGAGGGGGCTCGCCACCTGCAGGGACACTACCGCATCAGCGACTGGGGCCCCATCAATCCGGCATGGATCAAGGCTCAACTGCCGCTTATCAAAGAGACGTTGAGCTATCCCTGAAATGATGTCGAGTCAGGCCTGCGACTGGGGAACCTATTGCAATCCGGCATGGATCAAGGCTCAACTGCCGCTTATCAAGGAGACGTTGAGCTATCCCTGATCAGGGCGCTAAGCAACAATAAAAAAGAGGGGCCAGCCGACAAGGCTGGCCCCTCTTTTTTCAGGCCGATGGCCTAACAGGTGGCTCTACTCGGGCATGGCCGAATCTTCAAGCTCCCCGTCTGACTCACCGCGGGTGCAGTCGATGATGGAGCGCTTGGGGTTGTTGGGATCGCGCAGCAATAGGGGCGCCAACCCCTCGTCATGCTTCTGCTCGTCACCAAACTCGCTGCCGTAGGCGTTGTGGGTCAACCGGCGGGCATTGGCGATGGGGGTATCGACAAAGAGGGCATGCACTTCGAAGCTGGAAGCGGGCACGATAAAACCGACCACCGGCAAGCCGTGCAGCTCCTCGTGCACCTTGTACCAGGCAAAGCCGTCGCTCACCTTGTAGGGGGTGTAGTTGGCCAATTGTAGATTGGCGGGCCTGCCCGTCTCATCCACATAGAGATCGGTAAATTCACAGGTCGCCAGCCCCTGCCACATCCGCTCGAATGGCGTCGCACAGCCTGTCAGTTGCAACCCGGCCAGCAGCACCAAGCCTCTCTTCCACATTCCCCGCCCCTTCTTGCAAAAATGAACCGGCGCTCAGTCAAACGCCCGCAGCCGCGTCACCAGCAGATCGATAAAGCCCGGACGATCCAGCCCCAACAATACCAGCGCATTGGCTGGCTTGCCGGTCAGACCATAACGATCCACCACCGTCATCCCCACGGTATGCTCCCCCCGGGTCTCGATATCGACCCGGCACTCGACCCCGTGAAACAACTCGGGAGCCAGCAACCAGGCAATGGTACAGGGGTCGTGGAGCGGCGCACCAGCAAATCCCCACTTGGGATCCCGATGGTAGATCATGAAAAAGTCGAGCAACCCGGCCACACACTGGGCCACCGGGTTGGTGATGGCGCGCACCCGTTCGATATCCTCATCCATCACCTGCGCCTCGTGGGTCACATCGAGGCCACACATGATGATGGGGATGCCCGACTTGAACACCATATCGGCCGCTTCCGGATCGACATAAATATTGAATTCCGCCGCCGGCGTCCAGTTGCCAGCCCCTGCGGCGCCCCCCATCAATACGATGCGGGCAATCTTGGGTTTGAGCTCGGGGTGTGCTGCCAGCAGCAGGGCGATATTGGTGAGCGGGCCGGTCGGCACCAGAGTCACAGGCTGCTGGCTCTCGCGCAGACATTTGGCCATCAGCTCGATCCCCGTCATCCTCTGCGGTGCAAAGGCGGGATCCGGCAACTTGGGGCCATCGAGGCCCGATTCGCCATGGACGTTGTCGGCGATAATCAACTCGCGGGCCAGCGGTTTCGGCGCCCCGGCCGCCACCGGAATATCGTCCCGCCCCAGCAAGGTGAGGATGCGCAGGGCATTGTTGAGGGTCTTGTCCGGTGTCTGGTTGCCCGCGCTGGTGGTAACTGCCAACACGTCAAGTTCAGGGCTGGCCAGCGCCAGAATCAGGGCGATGGCGTCGTCGTGGCCGGGATCACAATCGAGAATAACGGGCAGTGCCATGGGATGAGTCCTTACAACATAACAGGGAGCCATACCTTAACAAGCAAGCCTCGGATGAACTCGGGAAGGGGTCACAAAACGGGGCCTTGTTGCTGACCTGGGCGGTTTGCACGGCACGCAACCTCGCTCAACACGGCTCATTATCAAAAGGTTGCATGGCGTCATGCCGTTCATTTTCCGAGGCTGCGCACCACCCATTCGCCCGGCCGCGCCGGTTCGGGTATGATCGTCCCCCGTTTCCAGCCCGTGTGCCCTATGTCTGTTATCGTCGACACCTTTATCGCCCCGCCCTGCAGTGCCGCCATCGAGATCCTGTTTGAGGATGAGCATCTGCTGCTCATCAACAAGCCGAGCGGCCTGCTGAGCCTCTCGGGCAAAAATCCGCAGAACCTCGACTCGGTTCACTATCGACTGGTGCAGGATTTCCCCGGCTGCACCCTGGTGCATCGCCTAGATTTTGGCACCTCAGGCATCATGGTGGTCGCCAGAAAAAAGGCCATCAATGCCCTGCTCTGCCAGCAGTTCAGCCAGCGGGCGGTGAGCAAAGCCTACAGCGCCCTGCTCTGCGGTCATCTGATTGACGACGAAGGAGTTATCGACGCCCCTATCGCCAAGGATCCAGCCCTCTTTCCGCTGATGAAGATCTGCGCCGCCAGCGGCAAACCCGCCCGCTCCCGCTATCAAGTGATCGAGCGGCTGGAGCAGCAGATTCAGGGGCAGACCGTACCTTTGACCCTGGTACGACTGGTGCCGGAGACCGGCCGCACCCATCAGCTGCGCATCCACAGTCAGCTGCTGGGTCACCCCATCCTCGGCTGCGATCTCTATGGTGGCCTGCTGCCAGCCAGCTGCGAACAGGCGCCGCGGCTGATGCTGCACGCCAGCGAGCTGGATTTTACTCATCCGATGAGCGGCGAGCCGATGCAGATCCGCTGTGCGGCGCCTTTTTAGGGGCAATAGGTAGAGGCAGCCAGCGCAAGTGCGACGGGATCAGTGAAAGGCGTGACGGGAGAGGAAAAGCGGTAAACGGCGGATAAAGATAGGGGCCGCGCTTTCGCAACGGCCCCCACCCCCCACTCTTTGTGGTGCTATCAGATCAGCTTGCGGGCAGCGCCCAGTACGATCTTGATGGCATCAGATTCGGTCTTCGCCATGGTCTCGGCGTTCGGGATCTCTTGCTGGGTGCGGTTGACGATAACGCCAGCCACCATACCGGCACGCAGGCCCTGGCTGGAGCACATGGTCAGCAGGGTTGCAGATTCCATTTCATAGTTCAGCACGCCCATGGCTTGCCACTCTTTCATGGAACCCTGGAAACGGCTCACTACGCGGCCGGATACGGTATCGTAACGCTCCTGACCCGGGTAGAAGGTGTCAGAGGAGGCAGTCACACCGATGTGCAGCTTGGAGCCCATCTCTTTGGCGGTGTTGACCAGCGCGGTGGTGCAGTCGAAGTCGGCAACAGCCGGGAACTCCATCGGTGCGAAGTGCAGGCTGGCACCGTCGAGGCGCACGGAACCGGTGGTCACGATCACGTCACCCACGTTCAGGTGCGGCTGGATGGCGCCGGTGGTGCCGATACGCAGGAAGGTGCGGATGCCCAGCTGGGCCAGCTCTTCCACTGCAATGGAGGTGGACGGGCCACCGATACCGGTAGAGCAGATGATCACGGCCTTGCCGTCCATCTCGCCGCGCCAGGTAGTAAATTCACGATGGCTGGCCAGGTGCACCGGGTTATCCAACAGCTCTGCGATACGCTTCACGCGCTCGGGGTCACCGGGGACGATCGCCAGGGTGGCGCCTTGCAGATCCGCTTTCTTCAAACCCAAGTGAAATACATCAGACATATTGGACTCCTGGTTGCCCCCTGCCAGCATGGTCAGGGCACAAGTTAAGATGATTCTTTATGATACTTTCAAGCCTTTACCCCCTCTTCGGGGAGGCGCCAACTATGGTCGAAAGCGCTTTCCAATTCCTTGAAGCGCCTCACACTTCCACGCATTGACAGTGACAAACATTGCGCAAAACGTTTGCTAACTCAATGAAATAATTGACAAACGTTTTTCTGCAAATCGAGTCAGATGCGGGAAAGTCAAGCCTGGTTCAGCGCTTAATTAACGACTCGTGATCGACCCCGTAAAGTTGTAAACAAGATGCTTTTGTATCCCTTTCTAGATGGTAGCCTAGCTCTCAACTACCACTTAATGGCTAACTATAGGAAGTCCATCATGGCTACATTCAAATTCTATATTCCCGCAATCAACCTGATGGGTGCCGGCTGTCTGCAAGAGGCTGCCGCCGATATCAAGGGTTACGGCTATCGCAAGGCGCTGATCGTCACCGACAAAATCCTCAACCAGATCGGTGTGGTTGCCAAGCTCACCACCCTGCTGGCTGAACATGGCATTGAAAGCGCTGTTTTCGATGAGACCAAACCCAACCCCACCACCAGCAACGTCGAAGCGGGTCTGGCCATGATCAAGGCCAACGGCTGTGATTGCGTCATCTCGCTGGGTGGCGGCTCGCCTCACGACTGTGCCAAGGGCATCGCGCTGGTCGCCGCCAACGGTGGCAACATCAAGGATTACGAAGGGGTGGATCGCTCCGCCAAGCCGCAACTGCCGCTTGTCGCCATCAACACCACTGCCGGTACCGCCTCCGAGATGACCCGCTTCTGCATCATCACCGACGAAGCGCGCCACGTGAAAATGGCCATCATCGACAAGCACGTTACCCCGCTGATGTCAGTCAACGATCCCGAGCTAATGTTGGCCAAGCCGGCTGGTCTCACCGCCGCCACCGGCATGGATGCCCTGACCCACGCCATCGAAGCCTATGTCTCCACCATCGCCACCCCGGTGACCGATGCCAGCGCCGTGATGGCCATCGAGCTGATTGCCAAGCACCTGCGCACCGCAGTTCACCACGGCGATGACCTGCATGCCCGCGAGCAGATGGCCTACGCCCAGTTCCTGGCCGGCATGGCCTTCAACAACGCAAGCCTCGGCTATGTGCACGCCATGGCCCACCAGCTGGGCGGTTTCTATGACCTGCCCCATGGTGTCTGCAACGCCGTGCTGCTACCCCATGTTCAGGCGTTCAACGCCCAGGTGAGCGCGGCTCGTCTGAAGGATGTGGCCCGCTACATGGGGGTAGACGTGAGCGCCATGAGCGACGAACAGGGCGCCGCCGCTGCCATTGCCGCCATCAAGCAGCTGGCGCTGGATGTGAAGATCCCGGCCGGTCTGGAGCAACTCGGCGTCAAGGCCGATGACTTCGATACCCTGGCCAGCAACGCCCTGAAAGATGCCTGCGGCTTCACCAACCCGAAACAGGCGAGCCACGACGAGATCGTCGCCATCTTCCGCGCGGCGATGTAAAGGCCACCGGATTGCCAGAAAGGGTCGCAGTGCGGCCCTTTTTATTGGCTGATGGATCAATGGCTTTTTACTTCCGTGGAGGGAGTCGGTATGATTTGCCGAGCCAAAAAAGACTGTATGGATGATCTGAACTCGATATGCGGATGAAACACCTGATTGCCGCGGCTTTGACCGCCCTCACCCTCTCCGGTTGCAGCCTGGTCTATCGTATCGATATTCCCCAGGGCAACTATGTGGAACAAAAACAGGTCGACAAACTGCGCCAGGGGATGACCCGCGAGCAGGTCAGCTATGTGCTGGGGACCCCCATGCTGCGTGACAGCTTTGACCCCAACACCTGGTACTACCTCTATGAATTCCAGCCGGGCCACGGCGACAAGGAGCGCAAAGAGCTCACCGTCACCTTTGCCAATGACAGGCTTACCACAGTGACGGGTGACTTCCCGCTGCCAGCAGCTTTCAATACCCCGCTCTGATATCCCGCAAAACCGGCCTCGCGCCGGTTTTGTTTTATCCAGCCCCACGTAGTTCATCCTGCCCGACAACACTGAGTCATTTCTCCCCATTGCAGCTGCTCGCAAATTGCCTGATGCTGATGAGCAGCCACCATGGCATCAACACCATCGAATGACACAGGGAGAATCCCCATGAGCCGGATCCTGATTGCCGGAGCCAGCGGCCTGATCGGTCGCGAACTGGTGCAGCAACTGCCTGCCGAACATGAACTGACCCTGCTCTGTCGCAAGCCGGGCAAGGAGGCGCACCACTGGCTGCCGGTCAATTTTGATGATCTGGCCAGCGTCACCCTCTCCCGCCCGGTCGATATCGCCTTCTGTGCCCTCGGCACCACCCGCAAGGAGGCCGGTTCTGCCGAGGCGTTTCGCCGGGTCGATCTCGACTATGTGGTCGCCTTTGCCGAGCTGGCCCGGCGCCACGGTTGTCAGCGGTTGATCGTGGTCTCGAGCATGGGGGCCAACGCAAGATCCCCGGCCCTCTATCCGCGTACTAAGGGCGAGATGGAGCAGGCCCTGCTGACCCAATCCTGGCCACGGCTCGCCATCGTGCGGCCCGCCATGCTGCTCGGGGATCGCCAGCCACCGCGCCTCTCCGAGCAGATCTTTCAGACCATCTACCCGCTGTTTCGGCCGCTGCTGGTGGGCAAGCTCGCCCGCTGGCGCGCCATCGAGGCCCGTCAGGTGGCCCGCGCCATGATCGCCCTCTCGAAACTGCCCGCCGGGTGTGAGATTGTCGAGAACGAGCAACTGCTGGCCCTCTGAACCCGGCCTTTTCCACCGCTTTCGCATTCAGTCGTTAAAACAAAAGGGCAAACCAGCCGGCTTGCCCTTCTTTTATCTGTTGGCGTGATACACCCCGACCACCACTGGCCACTATTGGCCGCCATCGGTGGTCAGAACGAACGCCATCAACCGCGAATATGGTCGATAAAGGCGTCGATCTGCTCGCGAGTGCAAGCCGGATTCATAAAGACCGCTTTCTCTCCGGCGATATAGGAGTATTTCCCGCGGGCGTCATAGTCGGAGTGGGCCACCGCCTCCACCCAGTTGGTATAGAGACCCACCTTGCCGCGCCCCTTGAACAGGCTGCGGTGATAGTCGGTATTGCGCTGCAACCGCGCCTTGTAGGCAGGATCGCTGGAGCGGGCCAGCTCGAAGGCGAACTCGGCCTCCGGATCGCTCACCCACTCGGGGTTGTAGATCTTGAAGCCGACGCTCGGCCCCTGATTCTCCTGCGCCACCAGCTTGACGTTGCCAAGCTGGCTCAGGCGATAGCGGAAGTAGTTGGCATTTTGCAGGCAGTGGGCCAGCACGATGCGATACCCCTCGACCCCCATATAGTTGAGCGCCGCATAGGCACCAAACAGACCGCTCGCGCCGCGGGAACACTCGATGGTGGATTGCAGGTGGGTCTGGCCCTGAATGTCCCGCTCGAAGTAGGAGAAGTTCTCCGGGTCATTCTCCATCGCCTTGAGGGCATCCTGCTCCTTGATCATCACCAAGCTGGAGGTGTAGGGCACATAGCCCCACTTCTGGAAGTCGACAGTGAAGGAGTCGGCATATTTCAGCTCGGCAAAGCGTGCCACGTTGCGCTCGATCCCCGCCAGAGTCGCGCTGTTGATGGCGAGCGGGTTGGCGGCAAAGTCGTAACCCAAGAAGAAGATCATCGACCAGCCGATGGCGGCATCGACGTGGATATGGGGCTTGACCGCCACTTCAAACTGCTCGCAGAGGCGATTGCGCAGCTCAAACACGGGTTTCACCTGATCCACCCCGAAGGTGTCGGTGGTGCCCATGGTGAGCATGATGGTGGGCACCACGTGTTTCAGGGCAAAACAGGCGGTCAGGGTGCGCTCGAGATGGTCGAGATCGATGTCGTTGTTCTCGCCGACCTGAATGCGGATGGTCTTGTTCTCGATGTCGACCCCGAGCAGGGAGAGGTTGGTGATGTTGGAGTAGTGACCGCCCTGGGAGTTGATGATGCGGTAATCCTGATAGTGGCCGAGCCCCTTGTGCTTGGCCTCGGGCAGGCTTTTGCGAATGCCGAGCAGGTAGCCGTAGAGGTTACAGAAGGTCCCCCCCTGGGTGAAGATGCCGGTGGCGCACTCGGGATCATAGCCTGCCAGCAGCGCAATCTGGCGCACCACCTTCTTCTCCAGCTCCTCGGCCACTCCGGCATATTCGGAGTAGACCAGATTGGGGTTGGCCAAAATCCCCATCTGGGCGCCGTAGATAGCGGGATCCGCCGACATGGTGATGACGTTCTCGACGCTGGAGGGGTTTTCCCAATCCTTCGACAGGGCGGCGGCAAACAACAGCTCGGCCATCGGCTCGCCCGGAGTGCGCATGGTGGCGGGCACCGGCATGGTCTCGCAGAGATCGGCCAGGCGGGCACGGCCATCAGGCCAGGCGTTCAGGCGGGCATCCGGCGCCAGGCCACGGGCCCGAAATTCGTTGAGGGTGGCAAATCCGGGTTCGCGAAAAACGGGCCAGAGATCGGGATTGCGCGAGAAAAAGTTGGCTTTGACGGTGGCGAAACGGGCGGAGAAATCGGGGTGGACGGCATTGACGCTGTCGTCTTTAAGATAAACTAAGTCACTCATTTTTATACCATTAGTACAGCAAATGTGCGGCCGTTATACCCCTGTGTCAGCGGGGCCAACAGTGACAATATCTAATGGCCTACCCTACTTTTTGTCATGTATCAGCCATCACAAGGGCTGGCAAAAAGGCGCCTTTGAGGCGCCTCTTTATATTTCGTGATCTTGCTCCCATCCTGGCTGACAGCGCCCTCACTACCGGACCGCCATCAGCGCAGCCCTCAACGCAGGGAGGCCAACAGCCACTCGGCAAACTCCGTCAGCTCACTCTGCTGCTGCGGAAAGGCCGCCAGCCAGGGCTGCAGGCGCGCGGAAACAGCCTCCGCTCGATAGCCGCAACCCGCCAGTTCGGCCGCCAGCCGATCAAACGGGGCCGGCTCCAGAGTATCGCTAAAGAGCTGCGCCTGGGTGATGACCCCTTTCTCCACATCAAAGTGCAGCTCCACCCCGCCCCAGCTGAACCGCTCCTCCAGCAGATGGGTGAAGGCGGGCGCGTGGCCATAGTTCCACTCCCAACTGCGCTGGCGAGCGAAGGTCTCGGCAAAGCCCGGCAGATCCGGCATCTGCTCCGGGGAGATATGCTCGGGCTCAACTCGCGCGCCGTAATGATGGAAAAAGGCCTCCTGCAGCGCCTCGCTCACCTGTTGATGGTCAATCCCCGGCTGCAGTTCGCACAGATTGGCCACCCGGCTGCGCACCGAGGTGATCCCCTTGGCCGCCAGCTTCTTGGGGTCGGGGTTGAGGTAGTTGGCAAGGCGGCCGAGATCGGCATCCAGCAGCAGGGTGCCGTGGTGGAACCCGCGATCCAGAGTCTCCCGATAGGCCGACCCCGATACCTTGCGCTCCCCGTCCGGGGTCGCCACCAGCAGATCGTTGCGACCGGAGGCAAACGCCTCGATCCCCAATCGCTTAAGCCCATCCAGCACGATGGCGGTGGAGACGCTCTTGTCATACTCCGGCTTGCCCGCCATGAAGGTGAAGCAGCTGTTGCCAAGGTCGTGGAACACGGCGCCGCCACCGCTGCTGCGACGCGCCAGGGTCACCCCGTCCTCTTCCATGCGGCGGGTATTGCACTCCTTCCACGGATTCTGGGCACGACCGATCACCACGGTATTGGCGTTGCGCCAGAGGAACAGCACCCGCTGGCCGGGGTCCATCTGGCGGAAGATGCACTCCTCAACGGCCAGATTGAACAGGGGATCGTGAGAGTCGGAGACAAGCAGACGCAAGCGGGACATAAAAAGACCTTATCCGGAACTGGGGACAGCATGATAACACTGACGGGGTACCATCACTGAGCCGTTGCACATTAACCGGTGCGCAGCAGCCGCGATACATTTGCGTCACACCTGACTGCCCCATAAAAGTATCTATTGATATAACGACACAGCTTGACGTGCAACCACGAAAAAAATGCAGTCAAGCCACAATGACAACGATAAAAACGGGAAAAAGTGGCTAGAATGCGACCACTTCGATAGGCCATATGACTCTCTTATTGGTCACATAACTTGCAAAAAAACGGCATGTATCCATCCCGTGTGATGAACGACACAAAAATGACTTCCCAACCCCCCTATACCCCATTGCAAACGCCTTTTCTCCCCTTGCAGGTGACACAAAATTGCTTGAATCTAGCCTAGACACCGCTCCCGAGAGAAACGTTGTATGACGGAGAACGCAGCCCCCCGCCAGCCCCTCAGCTGGTTTATGCCAATGCTGGTCAGTATGGTCATCGCGACCCTGACCTCTCCCCCCGTGCGAGCCGGCGAGCAGGTCATCGTCCAGTTGCCGTGGCAACACCAGTTCCAGTTTGCCGGTTACTATGCGGCCATCGCCAAAGGGTTTTATCGGGAGGCCGGTCTGCATGTCACCCTGCGCGAAGCGGACTCCCGCACCGATGTGGTCAGCGAGGTGATCTCGGGAAAGGCCCAGTTTGGCATCAGCGGCAGTGATCTGCTGCTGGATCGGGCTGCCGGTCGTCCGGTGGTGGTGCTCGCCGCCCTGCTGCAGCACTCGCCGCTGGTTCTGCTCACGCTGGATCGGCCAGATATTCGCAACCCGGCCGACCTGGCCAACAAGCGACTGATGCTGGAGCCTGGCTCCAACGAGCTGCTGACCTACCTTTCCTACCATACCCGCAGCCGCGACTGGGTCACCCTTCCCTACAAACAGGGGATAGAGGCACTGCTGGCGGGCAAGGTGGATGCCATCAGCGCCTACAGCACTACCGAGCCCTTCTATCTGCAACAAAAAGGGATCCCCTATCGGGTCTTCAGTCCGCGCACCATCGACTTCGACTTCTACGGCGACAACCTGTTTACCTCCGAGCGGGAGCTGATCACCCGACAGGATCGGGTCTACGCCTTCCAGCAGGCCAGCCTCAAGGGGTGGCGCTATGCGATGGACCACCCCGAAGAGATGATCAACCTGATCATGGAGCAGTACCCGACCGGGGCTGGCCGTGAACAGCTGGAGTTCGAGGCGCGCGAAACCAGAGAGCTGATGCAGCCGGATCTGATCGAACCTGGCTACATGCAGCAGGAGCGCTGGCTGCAGATCGCCAAAACCTATCTGGAGGCGGGCATGCTCACGGTATTGCCCAACCTCGACCGCTTTATCTACGACCCGGCGCAGGAGCGGCTGCGCCAGCAACGGCAACTGCTCGACAAGAGCGTGGCGGTGGCCATGCTCATCACCTTTACCCTGATGACCCTGCTCGGCATCTTCTTGCACCTCTATCTGCGCCTGCGCCAGGAGGCGCGGGATCGCCAGCGGCTGACCCGTGAATTGGCCCAGAGCGAGCAGCACTATCGCTTCGTGGCGGAGAACAGCGCCGATGTGATCTGGACCATGGATGCCGCCAGCTTGCGCTTTCGCTATGTCAGCCCGGCCATCACTCCTCTGAGCGGCTACGAGGCTCCAGAGCTGTTTGCCCTGCCCCTCAAACAGCTGCTGCCGGATGCCTCAAGGCAGCTGCTGCGTGAGGAGATCTCCGCCACCCTGGAGGCCTGGCAGCGGGGAGAGCATGACCAGACTCGCCGGGTCATTCGCACCCAGCTGCGCCACAAGGATGGCCATCTGGTAGCGACCGAGACCATCACCACCCTCCATGGCAACCACAATGCCCAGCCGGAGGCGATCCTCGGGGTCACCCGGGATATCACCGAGCGGGCAGCGCGAGAGGAGATGATGCGCCGCCTCGCCTTCTATGACCCCCTTACCGGGCTGCCCAATCGCCGCTTGCTACAGCAACGGCTCAAGGAGCTGATGGAACAGGAGACGCCCCGTCCGCTGGCATTGATGTTTATCGATCTCGATCACTTCAAGCCGATCAACGACACCTTCGGCCATGAGACCGGGGATATTCTGCTCAATATGGTGGCCGAGCGGATGAGCCACTGCGTGCGCAAACAGGATCTGGTGGCACGGCTGGGGGGCGATGAGTTCGTTATCTTGCTGCCGGAGAGTGGCGACGAAGTGCTGGCGGTGGCCGACAAGCTGCACCAGCATCTGCGCCATCCGTTCCAGCTGGAGGGGCAGGAGCTGCTCATCTCCAGCAGTATCGGGCTGGCGCTCTATCCCGAGCACGGGGAGGATGCCAAAACCCTGATGCACCACGCCGATCAGGCCATGTATCAGGCGAAGAATCGCGGCCGCGGCCGGGTCTGCCTCTTTACCGAGGGCCTTGATCCCGAGCAGGGCGCACTGCTGTGGCAACCAGGCCACGAGTGCGGTCACCCGCGCATCGATGCCGAGCATCGCCAGCTCTTCGTATTGACCAACCGGCTGCTGGAGCGGATGAAAGATCAGCACGAGGATCCGGCCCCGTTTCTGGAGAGTCTGGAGAGCCTGTTCGACATGGCCCGCCATCACTTCGCCTTTGAAGAGCAGATGCTGGCGGAGATCGACTATCGGGAGCTCGTCAGCCACCGTCAGGATCACCAGCGCCTGCTCAACAAAGCGAGCCAACTGCTGCACGCCGCCAAAGCGGGGACATTGGGCAACGACGAGCTGCTCAACTTCATCATTCAGGAGCTGGTAGTCGGCCACATGAGTCAGGCGGATCGCCGCTACTTCCCCCTGTTCAGATCTGAGCGCAGCCTGTCGGTTGCGGAGGTGGTCGCCTAGTCCCCCTCTGCTAAGACCCGAGCGTAATGCGCCTCTTGCGAAAGGGGCGACCTAGTCACCGCGCAGGGCAACTACTGGGTCGAGACGCACTGCCCGCAGCGCAGGAGCGACCCCGGCCAGCAGACCAACCAAGGCGCTGCAACCGAGCGCCAGCAGCAGATAGAGAGGATGGAGGGTGAGCGGCAAGCCAGCCGCCAGCAGGGTGAGCAGCAGCTTGAGCCCGCCGAGCAGGGCCAGCCCCATGGCTCCGCCCAGCAGCGCCAGCACCACGGCTTCGAGCAGGAACAGCAATAGAATGCGCCGCCGTGGACAACCCAACGCCATCAGCAAGCCCACTTCGGGGATCCGCTCCTGCTGGGCGATGCTCATGATGCTGAAGATGCCGACCGCCCCGATCAGCAGCGAGATAATGCCGAGCCCGCCAACCGCCAGCTTGATGATAGAGAGGATCTTGTCGAGGCTGGTCAGCATGTCCTGCTGGGAGGTGAGGGTGAAATCCTCGGCGCCGTGGCGGGCGATCAGCACGCGCCTGATCTGGGCGGTGATGTCGGCCTCCCTCTGCCCGGCGCGATAGATGACGTCGATCTCCTGCAACCCCTCCTTGTTGAACAGCGCCTGGGCGTGAGCGGCGGGCAGATAGATCATGTCGTCCAGATCAAAGCCGAGAAATTGCCCCTTGGGCGCCAGCACCCCGGCCACCCGAAAACGGCGATCACCGGCGCGCAATAGACTCCCAGGCGCATCGCCACCGGGAAACAACTCAGCCGCCACCTTGGCCCCCAGCACCGCATAGGCGCGGGGCATGGCACTGTCGTCCGCGGGCAGAAAACGCCCCTGCACCAGGGTGAGTCGCCAGCCTGAGAGCGCCGCCGAGCCTGTGCCCAAAATAGCGGTGCTGCGGGTGAGCCCGCGGCTGCGCACCTCCCCCTGCCCCTGCACCACAGGGAGCGCCGCCTCTACCCCTGCCAATCTGGCGAGGGCATCGGCATCCTCCAGCAGCAGGGGACGGCTGCTGGAGAGGATGCCGGGCGGGCCGCCGGCGGTTTCGGTCTTGCCCGGGGTCACGGCGATCAGCCGGGTGCCAAATTGGGAGAAGCTGTCGAGCAGATAGAGCCTGAGCCCCTCGCCGATGCCGGTGAGCAGGGTCACCGAAGCGATCCCGATGGCGATGCCGAGCGCCGACAGCAGGCTGCGACTGCGCCCCGCCAGCAAGGCGCGCCAGAGCCAGAACAGCAGATCCGCGGCGCGCATCAGCCACCGCTCCACTGCCCGCTGCGCAGGCTGCTGACCGGATCTTGCCGTGCCGCCCGGGAGGCGGGCAGCCAGCTAAAAAACAGCCCGGTCAGCAGGGCCGCCGGTATGGTGCAGAAAGTAGCAAGCAAGGGGACCGCCGCCGGAAATCCGGGCCAAATCACTCCGGCGAGGCCAACCAGGGCATAGCCCAAGACCGTGCCAAACAGCGCGCCACTGCCGCTCAACAGCAGCGCCTCCCACAAAAACAGCTGGCGGACCTGGCGACTGTCGGCCCCCAGCGCCTTGAGCAGGCCGATCTCGCCGGTGCGCTGGCGGGTGCTGATCAGCGCCAGATTCATCATCATGATACCGGAGACCAGCAGGCTGATGGCGCCAATGCCGGCAACGGCCAGGGTGAGGGTCGAGAGAATGGTGGAGAAGGTGGCCAGCATGGCGTCACGGCGCACCACGGTCACATCGAGCATCCCGTGGCGCGCCTGCATCAGCTGCTCCAGTCGCTTGACCAGCGGCGGCACGGCTTGCCCCGCCAGCGGCTGGATCAGCAGCCGAAACAGCCCCTCGGTATTGAACAGCCGCATGGCGCTACCGACCGGGATCAGCGCGGCCTCGGCCATGTCCATCCCCAGATTGCTGCTCTGGCTGGTGAAGACCCCCACCACCCGAAAGCGACGATTGTCAAAACGCAGCCACTGGCCGACCGGGTCGGCCTGACCGAACAGCTCACGGGCCACCTTGGCCCCGAGCAGGACGGCCGGTCGATCCTCTGCGGCATCCCCCGGCAGCCAGCGGCCGGAGAGCAGCTCCAGCCCGTGGGTATCGCGCAGCCCGTTGCTGCTGCCAAGCAGCATGGTCTGGCGCAGCCGCGCCCCCTGTTTGGCCTCGGCAAAGCCCATCACCAGCGGCACCAGCCGCACGTTTGGCTGGTGCTGGCCAAGGTAGTGCATGTCATCGAGTGTGATCTGCCGCAGACTGTTGCCGGTGACCGGCGGCAGCCCGCCGGTGGTCTCCTTGCGGCCGGGGAACATCACCAGCAGATCCTTGCCAAGGGAGCTGAACTGGTCGGCCACATAGCGCCTCGCCCCCTCCCCCAGCGCGGTGAGCAGCAGCACCGAGGTGACGCTCAAACTCACCGCCAGGATCAAGACCAGCGCCCGTGAGCGCTGGCGCAGCAGGGCCACGGCGGCAAAGCGGATCACATCGGGGCGCCGCATTCAGCTACCGCCGCTATCAATGTTGATACGGCCATCGTTCATCAGGATCCGCCTGCCCGCCCGCTCACCGAGGCGCGGGTCGTGAGTCACCACCACCAGCGTGATCCCCTGCTCCCGGTTGAGCCCCTCCAGCAGGGTAATCACCTCCTCCCCGGAGCGGGAGTCGAGATTGCCAGTGGGTTCATCGGCCAGGATCAGCCGCGGCGCCATCGCCATGGCCCGGGCGATGGCTACCCGCTGACGCTGACCACCGGAGAGTTCGGCTGGGCGGTGTCCGGCCCGGTTCTCCAGCCCCAGCTCTCCCAGCAACTGCTGGCTGCGGCGATGGCGCTCGACGGGGGCGATCCCGCACAGCATCAGCGGCAGCTCGACATTTTCACGGGCGGTGAGGCGGGAGATAAGGTGAAACGACTGGAACACGAAGCCGATGCGATGGCCGCGCAGCTGGGCCAGCGCCGGCTCTGACAGGGTGGCGGTATCCTCCCCTCCCAGCCAGTAACGCCCCTCGTCGGGCCGATCCAGCAGCCCCAGCACATTGAGCAGAGTCGATTTGCCGGAGCCCGAGGGGCCCATCACCGCCAGATACTCCCCCTCGGCAACCCGCAGGGATACGCGATCGAGGGCGGCCACTTCGCTCCCCCCCAGAGTGAAACGACGGCTGACGGCATCAAGGCGAATGAGATCACTCATCCGTCTGCTCCGTGGCGGCGCTGAAAGGGCCCTCCCCGACAATCTGTCCGGGCTGGGCTGCCAGCCGATCACCGGCGGCGAGCCCCTCGGCCACCTCAATCCAGTTCCAGTTCTCCACGCCCCAACGGGGCACCACCCGCACCAGCTTATCCCCTTCCAGCCGCAGCACACTGCCATCGTCGGCCCGGCTGCTGGCCGCCACCCGCAGCACATCGGTGGCGCGGGTCACCTCGACCTCAAGGTCGGCACTGTAGCCAATGAGCAGGGGGACATCGGTGGGCAGGGCAGTGAGCGCCGCCTCCACCTCCACGGTACGAGCCTGCTTCTCCAGCTCCTTCACATAGGGGGCGATACGGGTGACGGTGGCGGCAAAATCGCGCCCGGGCATGGCGTCGAGCAGTACCCGGGCAGACTGCCCCACCTTGAGGCGGGCGGCATCCACCTCATCGATGGGGGCTGAGACATACAGACAGCGATCGTCGATGAGATCGATCACCGGAGGCATGGCTACTCCGGGCGGTGAGGGGGTCATGTATTCGCCCAGCTTGCTGTTGACCTCCGCCACCACTCCGGCAAACGGCGCCAGCAGGCGACGCTCGCTCAAGCGGGCATCCACCTGGGCGACCTGCGCCTCGTCAACCCGCTCCTGCTGACGGGATGCCTGACAGACATAGCGGCGGGTATCGGCCAGATTCTGGGCCTGCTCGGCGAGGGTGCGGGAAGTGAGGTTTTTGGCCAGCAAGGTGGCCAGCCGGTTGGCCTCCCGCTCGTAGTAGGCCGCCTCGCTGCAACGCTCCTCGCGCTGGGTCTTGCCAAGGGCCTGCTGGGCGCGGGCCCGGGCGAGATCGGCGTGAATATCGTCACTCCAGAGGGTCAGCAGCAGATCTCCCCGGGCTACCCGCTCCCCGGCCTTGACGGCGATCTGCTCCACCACGCCGCCACCGGGCAGACTGAGTCCGGCTCGCTGACACGACTTGATGGTGCCGGCCCGGGTATTGACCACGGTGACCAGCACATCCCCCCGCCCGACCTCTGCCAGCCTGATCGGCGTCGGCTGCGGTCGCCACCACCATGCCAGAGCAGCCACCGCTACCACGGCGCCACTTCCCCACCACAACCAACCTCTCTTCATCGCGCATCCTTTCGCTAGTGACTCCCGTCATGAGCGTCGGGAGAGTAGGGCATAATAGAGCAAGGGTATCACCACCAGGGTGAGCAAAGTGGAGACCAGGATCCCGAAAATCAGGCTGATGGCCAGTCCGTTGAAGATGGGATCATCGAGGATAAACAGGGCTCCGATCATCGCCGCCAGCGCCGTCAGCATGATGGGCTTGGCCCGCACCTGCGCCGCTTCGATCACCGCCAGCTCGAACGCTACTCCGGCGCTGTGCTGCTGCTCGATAAAGTCCACCAACAGGATGCTGTTGCGTACGATGATCCCGGCCAGGGCGATCATCCCGATCATCGAGGTGGCGGTAAACTGGGCTCCCAGCAGGGCGTGGCCCGGCATCACCCCTATGATGGTGAGCGGAATGGGAGCCATGATGATGAGCGGCACCAGATAGGAGCGAAACTGGGCTACCACCAGCAGATAGATGAGGATCATCCCCACGGCGTAGGCTAGCCCCATGTCGCGGAAGGTCTCGTAGGTGATCTTCCACTCCCCGTCCCACAACAGCGCCACCTCCCCCAGCTTGTCGGGCTGCTGCACGTAATATTGGGGCAGGTCGATATCAGCACCGGCGGCAAACATGCCGTAGAGCGGGCTGTCGGTATGGCCGCCCATGTCGGCCACCACCATCACCATGGGCTGCATGTTCTTGTGCATGATATAGCTGGGGGCCACCTCATCACGGCGACTCACCAGCTCGGAGACCCGCACCAGCTGACCGCTCTGGCTGCGCACCTTGAGGGCCAGCACACCCGCCAGATCCCGTTTGTCACCGGGGGCCAGTTCGATGCGGATCGACACCGGATACTTGGCGCCGTGACCCTGCAGCCAGCTGGCATCCTGATAACCCACCCCGCCATTGAGGGTGTTCACCAGGTCGCCGAGATCGACCCCGAGCAGGGCCGCCTTGCTGCGATCCACCACCAGCCGCCACTTGGGCTGCGGGTCGGTCAGATAGATATCCACATCCACCAGATCCGCCGTGGCCACAAAACGGGCCTGTACAGCGCGAGCGGCCGCTTCGCGGGCGGCCTGAGTCGGGCCATAGATTTCGGCAACGATGGGGGACCAGACCGGCGGGCCGGGGGGCACCTCAACGACTTTCAGGTTGCCCCCTGCCGCACTGGCGATGGCCTGCAGCGGCTCCCGAACCGACTGGGCAATCTGGTGGCTGCTGCGATCCCGCTCATGCTTGTCCACCAGATTGACCTGAATATCCCCCACGTTGGCGCCGCTGCGGATAAAGTAGTGACGAACCAGGCCGTTGAAATTGATGGGGGCGGCGGTGCCGGCATAGATCTGGTAATCCTTCACCTCTTCCACCTTGGCAAGCTCCCGCCCGACCGCCAGCAGGGTGCGCTCGGTCTGCTCCAGGGTCGCCCCCTCCGGCATATCGAGCACCAGCTGAAATTCCGACTTGTTGTCAAAGGGGAGCATCTTGAGCACCACCCACTGCACCACCGGCATGGCGGTGGCGGCCCCGACCAGCAGCAACACCACCAGCCAGAGTTTGCGTCTGGCGCGCTTGGCGCCATCACCGATCAGGAAAGGAGTCATCAGCCGGTGAAAAAGACCCGCCTTGGCCTCGCCGTGGGCACCGTGCACCGAATCCTTGAGCAAATGGCTCGCCAGCCAGGGTGAGAAGATAAAGGCCACCAGCAGGGAGATAAGCATCCCCATACTGGCATTGATGGGGATGGGGCTCATGTAGGGGCCCATCAGGCCACTGACAAAGGCCATCGGCAGCAGGGCCGCAATGACGGTCAGGGTCGCCAGTATGGTCGGCCCTCCCACCTCGTCCACCGCCCCCGGAATCAGATCCTTGAGCGCCCCCTTGCCCAAACCGCGATGGCGGTGGATGTTCTCCACCACGACTATGGCGTCATCCACCAGAATGCCGATGGAGAAGATCAGCGCAAACAGCGACACCCGGTTGAGGGTAAAGCCCCAGGCCCAGCTGGCAAACAGGGTCAGTGCCAGGGTGATGACGATGGCAACCCCCACCACCAGCGCCTCACGCCAGCCCATGCTCACCAGCACCAGCAGCACCACCGCCGTGGTGGCAAAAATCAGCTTGCCGATCAGGGTGTTGGATTTGGTCTCGGCGGTGACGCCGTAGTCCCGGGTCACCGTCACCTCGACCCCGGCAGGGATGAGCCGGTTCTGCAAACTCTCGACCCGCGCCTCCACCCGCTTGGCCACATCGACCGCGTTCTGGCCCGGCTGCTTGCCGATGGCCAGGGTCACCGCCGGATAACTGGCATGTCCCAATCCCATCCAGCTGCGTTTGGTCGGAGTCTCCTGACCCAGAGAGACCCTGGCCACCTCCCCCAGATAGACCGGCTTGCCGTCGTGCAGCCCCACTACCAGTTCTCTAGCCTCCTGCTCACTTTGCAGGAACTGCCCCACCTGCACCTTAATCTCACTGTTGTCTTGCTCGATGGCCTGTGTGGTGCCCACCTGATTGGCGGCCGCAAGGCGCTGACTCAGCTCGCCCCAGCTGATGCCGTGGGCGCTGAGGGCCGCCGGATCCGGCATCACCCGCAACACTGCGCTCTGGCTGCCCAGCGTGTAAATATCGCGGGTACCGGGAATGCGCTTGAGTTCGGTCTCCAGCTCATGGGCGACCCGGGTCAACTCGGGAGCCCCCAGTTGCTTGCTCCCCTCTTTGCTCCATAAGGTCAAACTGACGATAGGGACATCATCGATCCCCCGGGGTTTTACCAGCGGCTGACCGACCCCGATCCCCTGTGGCAACCAGTCGCGGTTGGAGTCGAGCTGGTTGTTGAGATCGACGATGGCCTGCTCGCGGCTTACCCCCACCTTGAACACCACCACCAGCAGGGCGCCATCGGGTTGGGAAAAAGAGTAGAGAGTATCGATCCCCTTTATCTGGGAGACCACCTGCTCGGCAGGGGTGGTAACGAGAGAGGCCACTTCAGCCGGAGTGGCTCCCGGGAAGGGAATGTAGACATCGGCGAAGGTGACATCGATCTGCGGCTCCTCCTCCTTGGGAGTCACCAGCACTGCAAACAGGCCGAGCAACAGCCCTACCAGCGCCAGCAGCGGGGTGATGGCCGAGCCCTGAAACAGCGCAGCCAGCCGACCGGCAGGCCCCAGCCTCTCCTTGTTGCCGTTCAGCTCGCTACTCATGGGCCACCTCCTGCTGCTGCGCCCAGGCATCGGGGGCCAGCTTGTCACCGGCTTGCAGACCGGCCAGGATCTCGCACTGCCCCTCTACGCAATGGCCGACCCGCACCGGCGTCAGGGCCCAGCCAGAGGGCTGCTGCAGATAGACGCCGTTGAACTCCCCTTGCCGCAGCAGGGCGCGATCCGGCACCTGCAACACCTGACGTTCACCCTGCTTGAGCTGCACCTTGAGCCACATGCCGGGCAATACCCCGGCGGTTTGCGGCGGCAAGTCGAGGCGCAACCTGAAGGCGTGGCTCTGGCTGTCGGCATAGTTGAAGCGGGTCAATTTGACCGGGGTAACGGCCCTGCCATCAGGCAGCAGCACTTGCATATCCGCAGGCTCACGAGCGAGCGAAAGGGCGGATTGGGGCAACTCCACCTCCACCCGCAAGGTGTCGAGGGAGAAGCCGGAGAGCAGCGGGGTACCGGGGGCGACAGTCTCCCCCAACTCCACCAGCCGTTTGGTCACCACTCCGGCGTAGGGAGCCAGAATGCGGGTATAACCGTAGGCCTCGCGGGCCTGAGTGAGAGCCGCATCGGCAGCGTTCACCTCGGCGCGGGCGGCGCGATCCGTCGCCTGGGCATTATCGAGCTGGGCGCGGGTGATCACCCCCTTGGCAATCAGCGCCTGAAAGCGGGCGAGCTGGCGCTCGGCTTCCACTTGCTGGGCCTGCGCCCGCGCCAGCCGCGCCTCGGCCCCCGTGACGGCGGCAAACTGCTCCTTGCCGCTGATCTCCAGCAGCGGCTGCCCCGCCTGCACCTGATCGTTCACATCCACCAGCATACGGGAGACCCGGCCGCTGGTCTGGGCCGCCACCGTCCCCTGATTGATGGCACTGACGGTGCCATCCAGCGTCAGCCAGTCGGTCACCGGCTGTGGCGCCACTGTCAACAAGGGCTCTGGCTCCCCGTCCGCGGCAAAGGCCCGGGGGGATGTCATGGCCTGCGATGTCATCACCAACAAGGTGATCCCCAGCAACCGGATCTTTTCCATCATTACTCTCCTTCCCTGGCGTAATCTGTCACTTCACGGGATCAGGCGGTATGGGACTGGCGCACCTTATCCACTCCCGGAACTGGCGCCTTGGTCAGCACCCTGGCCAGCCCTCTGTCAAACAGCAAGATCCCGGCCACCATGGCCGCTATAAACAACATTATCATGGGCTGCCCGCTGGAAATGAGACTCAGAGCAGGCCCCGGGCAGATGCCCACCAATCCCCAGCCGATGCCAAACAGCGCCGCCCCGCCGATCAGCCGGCGATCCAGCCTGGGGGCCGGTACGGCAGCGATGGGCTCCCCCAGCACACTCTGGCGACGGGGTTTCACCAGCAGAAAGTAACCCGGCATAAAGACCAGCAGGGCGCCCCCCATCACAAAGGCGAGGCTGGGATCCCAGGCCCCGGCCAGATCGAGAAAACCGGTGACCCGGGCGGGATCCATCATGCCGGAGATGGCCATCCCCAGTCCGAACAACACACCCGCAAACAAACTTGTCAGCAACTTCATGGCAATCAGCCCCTTACAGCAGATGATGAGTGACGAAGACGGTGATAAAGCCAGCCGCCATAAAGGTGAGGGTGGCGACGATGGAGCGCAGGGAGAGCCGCCCCATGCCACAGATGCCGTGGCCGCTGGTGCAGCCATTGCCAAGACGGGTACCGATGCCGACCAGCAGACCGGCCAGCAGCACTACAAGCCAGCCGGGCAAGGTGGTGAATGCGGGCATGGTGGCCCAACCCAGAGTCAGCGCCAACCAGGCGCCCGCCCCGAGCCCCAGCAGAAACAGCACCCGCCACGGTGCACGGTGTTGCAGCGCACCAGCCAGAATGCCGCTGATCCCGGCCACCCGGCCGTTGAACAACATCAGGATCAGGGCCGACAGCCCCGCCAGCATGCCACCGCCCAAAGAGAGCAGCCATTGGCTTTCCATCATCAAGATTCCTTATTTTCCGAGTGACAAAAATGGGTTTGCAACGCTCCCAGTACATCGGCCGCCACCTCGCTCACCAGCGAGTAGTAGATCTGCTGGGAGACCTTGCGCGAACGGATCAGGCCGTAGCGCTTGAGCACCGACAACTGCTGGGAAAACGCCGACTGCCCGAGTTGGCTATGGGCCAGCAGCTCCCCGACCCCCTTCTCCCCCTCCACCAGCTGGCAGAGCACCATCAGGCGTTCGGGATGAGCCAACGCCTTGAGCAGGGAGGCGGCGGCTGTCGCATGTCTGTTCATCTCGTCGAATTGGCTCATAAGAGTAAATTAGCAATTGCTGATATTTGTTCTATTGTATAAAACAACACTAAATTAGCAATATCTAAAGTAGATAAGGAGAAAGACCATGACAGTAGATAACGGAGTCAGAATCGTCGCGGGTTGCATGTTGCTGCTCTCGCTTATCCTTACCACCTGGGTTCATCCGGGCTTTGTCTGGTTGAGTGCCTTTGTCGGGGTCAACCTGATCCAGAGCGCATTCACCGGTTTCTGCCCGGCCGCCATGCTCCTCAAGCGCCTGGGGCTGAAGTAACAGGTCGCGCAAGACAGGGGCGGTCCTGCTAGCGGGGCGTCATCGCGCGGCGATGGCTATCGTCGCTCCCTGATGCTTATGGAGGTAGCCAGTCGGCCCCATTATTGACAAACTTGTATCTAAATGTTGCTGGAAGGTCGATAAGGCTTTACCTCACCGCTCTGGATGAGTACCATTTTGCCGTTCTTAACACAGCGGAGACCATCAGTGGGCAACTCATCAAGTGACAGTTGTAGACCGACCCTCATCGTCGGTACCAAGGTCGCGAGCTAGCCGCAGGTCTTTCTCTGCCGCATGCTCGCAACCCTGCGAGAAGCGGAAATCCACTCCCCTCTTCTCTTTTTTCACACTTGACGTCAGGTGATCTGGCTTTGCCATGACACCTTGCCTGCATAGTTTCTGCTTCCCACAAGGAGGCTGCTATGCGTTTTATCTCAATCAAACCGGCTGCGGATCGCGTGGTCGCAACAGGTTCTGTTGCACCCCGGGCTCACCCCCTGCTGAGCAAGCTGGGGCGCGGCATATTGCCACGCTGGCTGGGCGGCAAACCGCGCCAGCACCACTATAGGCTGCAGATCCGTTGCGAGGATCGCGCCGATATGGAGCAAGTGCTGGATATGGTGAGCCACACCCTGCAACCGGCCGGACTGCAACCGATGCAATCGATGAAACCGGGTCGCAGCGGCGGGCGAGAGCTGGTGCTCAATGTGCACTGCACTCCACCCCAGCGCCGCTATCTGGTGCAGTTTGTTCATCAGGTCGGAGTAGCGCATCCGGTGCGCTGGGAGCTGCGTCCGCGCATCGACACGGCTCCCGAACTCAACTGACGCGCATCCTGCTGCACTAACGACCGTTCAGGGGGCCAGCCACGCTGGCCCCACTTGTTGCGTCCTCTCCGAGCGTCAGGGCATCTGATGATGCTCGCGCCCCGGAAGCTAAACCCGGGACGCTGCGTTTTTCTGCTGGCCATCCGCTCAATCCCCCTCTGATCCATCCGCCACCCGGCGTTTCATCATGGATTGTGCCAAGCCAGCGTTCATAAGAAGGAGTACGCCATGAAGATGTGGCAACAACTAGACATGCTCTCACTGCTCGACACTCTGGCTAGCCTGCTGCTCGCCTTTGTGCTCGGCAGTCTGGTCGGGCTGGAGCGCCAGTACCGCCAACGTACCGCGGGCCTGCGCACCAACGTGCTGGTCGCCGTGGGAGCCGCCCTGTTCGTCAGTCTGGCCCAGCGAATCTATGACCTGCACGGCGGCAACTACAACGTGGTCCATGTGGTGGCCTATATTGTCTCCGGCATCGGCTTTCTCGGCGCCGGCGTCATCATGCGCGAGTCGGGCAATATCCGTGGCATCAACACCGCCGCCACCCTGTGGGGTGTAGCTGCGGTCGGCGCCGCCTGTGGCGCCGGGCTCGCCATGGAGGCCATTCTGGGTGCCCTGTTCGTGCTGGCCGCCAACACCCTGCTGAGACCGCTGGTCAACCAGATCAACCGTCGCCCGGTAGACAATCTGGACACAGAAGTTACCTACAAGGTGACTGCCCTGACCCCGCGCGAGCATCAGAAGGAGGTGCTGCACTGGCTCGAGGAGATGCTGGAGCAGGCCAACTATCCCATGAGCGAGCTCGACATCGAGCCGTTTGGCGAGAGGGATCTGGAGATCTCTGCGGTGCTGCTGGCTACCTCCATCGATGGCGACGAGCTGGATGCCCTGATGGTGAAACTCGGCATTCATCCCCATATCAAGCAGATATTCTGGCGCGCCAGCACCACGGATTGAGTTGTCGATCAGAGTCATGGCTCCATCCACCAACGGCAAAAAGCCCCGCCAGCAATGGCGGGGCTTTTTCATATAGATGGGCGAAGAGTGGCTAGCGGCGACTGCGCCAGCGCACCCTGGGGGTGATCACCTGGGCAGTCTGCGCCGGGGGATTGCCCGCAATCAGTTGCTGCATCAGCTCGAAAGCGGCGTGGGCCAGCGCCGGACAATCCTGCGCCACCGAGTCGATACGCATGGGGATGCAGTCGAGCAGGTCGTGATCGTCGAAGGTGCACAGCCGCATCCCTGTCTCCATCAACCCCGCCTCGTTGAGGTAGCGCAGCACCCCTTCCAGCAGGGTAAAGGAGGCGGTAAAGAGCCCCCTTGGGGGCGCCCCCAGCTCGGCCACCAGCTCGGCCATCAGCTGATAACCGGAGCTCGGCTGATAGTCGCGATGGCGCACCCGGGCTGCATCGGCTTCAAAACCGGCGCGATGGAGCCCCAGCTCATAGCCCGCCAGCCGGTGACGGCTGGGGGAGAGATCCAGCAAACCGCCGAAGTAGTAGATCTCCTCGCCGCACTCGCTGGCCATGTCCCGCACCAGCTCGGCGGTGGCCTTGCAGGCATCGGAGATCACCATGGGCAGGCGCGACTCGCCAATATGGCGGTCGAGCTGCACCACCGGCAGGCGGTCGTGGATGCGGGCATAGATGTCATCGCTGTGGCCGCTGGAGGCGACAATCAGCCCATCCACCTGGCGGCTGATGAGGTTGTCCACCACCCGCTGCTCGAGGGCGGGATCATCCTCGGAGCAGGCGATCAGCAGCTGGATGCCCGCCTCCCGGCAGTGGGCCTCGAGGGCGCGGGCGATGCGGGCAAAACCGAAGTTGGTGAGATCGGGGATCACCAGCCCCCAAGTGTAGCTGCGGGTCTCGCGCAGGGAGCGGGCGTGAAAGCTCGGCAGGTAGTGACACTCCTCCGCCACCGCCTGAATGCGCTTGCGGGTATCGTCGGCAATGCGGTACTCCGCACTCTTCCCGTTGAGCACCAGACTGGCGGTCGCCTTGGACACCCCCGCCAGTTCGGCGATCTGGGCAATCGTGATCCGTTTCTTCTTCTCCACCTGGCCTCCCGGCTGACTAGAACCGGGCTATTGTACTAGGCACGCCGACAGCGGCCAGTGATTGAGGCAAATTTTGCAGCCATCATCGCCGTTACCTGATGAAAGTTGCGGTTTTTCCCCAGGAAAGTAGCGCGCAGACAGGCTGTGCCGCCCTTCATCGATGAAACACTCCAGACTGGAGCGATCACACAGCACGGTGATCCGCCCGCCAGCCCATGGGCTGCTGCGGGTCTCCCACACCCCGCTCTGCCAGTTCTGGCGCCGCAAGGTGATGCGCCCCGGCTGCCACACCAGCTCGGCCACGGCACCGAACCAGAGACTCCCCTCACCGCAGAGATCCAGATCGAGCCAGGCCGAGTCGATGGCCAGCCCCGGAAACTCGCCAAGCGTCCCCTCGAAGCGGGTCAGTTCTCCCTTGAGCGCCGCAAGCTCCGCCACTGGCCGCTGGCAGAGCCACTCATCCTGCCAGAACAGCTCCCGCGGGCAGCTCATCTGGTGGATCCAGCCGTGAGCGATCGTAGGCTGGCTCATCTCGTTCTCCTCCGGCAGCCCCAGCCAGCCGAACAGGAGGCGGCGCCCCTGACTGTCTCGGGTGGTTTGCGGCGCATAGAACTCGAAGCCCCGATCCAGCTCGTGGAAAGCCCCGTGGGCGAAGCGCTCGCCATCAAAATCGCCCGCCAGCCAGCCGCACTGGTAGAGGTTGCGATAATCCTCGCCCGCCGGGGCAATCCCCTGCGGGCAGCTGATCAGCACATGGCGTTCCCCCAGCGGGAAGAGATCCGGGCACTCCCACATATAGCCAAACTCACCCAGCTCCCCTCGCCCGCTACCGGCGATGGGGCCCACCCGCTGCCAGCTTTGCAGGGTCTCGCCGCGATAGAGCAGCACTTCCCCCTTGTCATCCAGGGTGCGGGCTCCCAGCACCATCAGCCACTGTTTGCCGTCGTGCCACACCTTGGGGTCGCGCACGTGGCCGCTGTAGCCTGCGGGTAGATCCAGCACCGGCCCCAGCTTGGCAAAACCACCCTCACCGTCGGCGCGGGCCAGACACTGATAGGCGGTGCGGCTGCCATCCGGGTATTTGACATTGCCGGTGTAGATAAGGGTCAGACGCCCCTGCTCGTCGCTCACCGCAGAGCCCGAATAGCAGCCGTGGCTCTCATAGGCTTCGGTGGGCAACAGCGCCACCGGCTCGTGCTGCCAATGCAGCAGATCGGTGGAGGTGACATGGCCCCAGCCCTTGTTGCGGTGCTCGCAGCCCAGCGGATTCCACTGGTAGAAGAGGTGGTAGCGCCCGTCGTGCTCGATAAAGCCGTTGGGATCGTTGAGCAGCCCCACCGGGGCTGCCAGATGCCAGCGGGGCCGATGGGGATCGGCCGCCGCCTTGAGCTGTCCGGCCAGCAGCGACCGGACAATCTGGTTGAGAAGATCGCTTTCCTTCATCACTCCACCTTGTATTTGAGCAGGTAGGAAGCGGCGAAGGCGGCACCAAAGGCGATCACCAGCCCGATGATGTAGTGAATAAGGCTCATGGGCTGGACGATGGCCATGCCGGGAATACCGGTCAGCCCTACCGCCGTCATCCCCACCTTGGCCGCCACCACGTAGGCGCCGCCGCAGGCCCCGCCAAACAGACCGGCAAGGAAAGGTTTGATATAGCGCAGGTTCACCCCGAAGATGGCAGCCTCGGTGATGCCCAGCAGGCAGGACATGGCAGCCGGCACGGTAATGGCCTTGATCTTCACATCACGAGTCTTGAAGTAGACCGCGAGGCAAGCCCCACCCTGTGCCACGTTGGCCATGGCCCAGATGGGCAGCAGGAAGTTGACGCCAATTTGCGGATTGGCCAACAACCCCGCCTCGATGGCATGGAAGCTGTGGTGGATGCCGGTGATGACGATAAGCGAGTAAGTGCCGCCAAACACCAGCCCCGCCAGCCAGCCCGCCTGCTCATAGAGGGCACTCAGACCGAACGAGATGCCATCCCCCAATACCCGACCCGCCGGGCCGATAAAGAGCAGCGCCACGAAACCGGTGATGATGACGGTCAGGAACGGGGTGAGGATCAGATCCAGCGCATCCGGGATGCGCTTGCGCAGCTGTTTCTCCAGATGGGACATAAACCAGACCGCCAAGAGCACCGGGAAGACGGTGCCCTGATAGCCGATCATGGCCACATCCAGCCCGAAGAAATCCATGGTCTTGAAGCCACCGGCCACGCCCCAGGCGTTGGTCAGCGCCGGGTGGGTGAGGATGCCGCCAAGGGTCGCCCCGAGGTACAGATTGCCGCCAAACTCCCGCGCCGCCGTAAAGCCGATGAGGATCGGCAGTATGATAAAGGCCGCCGAGCTGAACATGTCGAGCATCACAAACAGGGCGCTGTCGGCATTGACCCAACCGTAGGTGCGCACCATGCCCAGCAGCCCCATCAGCAAGCCCGAGGCGACGATGGCCGGAATGATCGGCACGAAGATGTTGGAAAGGGTTCGCGCCAACCGCTGGGCCACGTTGAGCTTGGCCGCCGCCATGTCGGTCAGCTCAGCCTTGCTGGCGGTGCCGGTACCGGTCAGCGCCACAAACTCCGCATAGACCTTGTTGACCAGACCGGTGCCGAAGATCACCTGAATTTGGCCCGCGTTGCTAAAGCACCCCTTGACCCCCTCCAGCTTGTCGATGGCGGCCTTGTTTACCTTGCTGTCATCGGCCAGCACCAACCGCAGCCGGGTGGCGCAGTGGGCAGCACTGACGATATTCTCCTTGCCCCCGAGCAGGGGCACCAGATCCTTGGCTATCGCACTGATATTCATATTCTTCCTCTTATGACCCGCCACGCTGGCGGGCCCTAGTCACATGAGAGTAGGGGCTGTCGAGCCGGGCTTCTAACCTCAGCTCAACAGCCGCTTGCGCCTGATCGCAAAAAGGCATCCAGTTCGGTGCGGGTCGGCAGCGCAGTCATCGCCCCCTTGGCGGTGGTGGCGAGCGCCCCGCAGCCGTGGGCCTGAGCCAGGATGGCGGGTAGCTCGGCCATGGTTGGCAGCGACGAGCGCCCGGCCAGCGCCGCCAGCAGCCCGGCGACGAAGGCATCCCCCGCCCCCGTGGTGTCGATGGGGGTCACTCTCTGCCCCACCCACTCCAGCAACTCGCCATCAAGGCGAGCCACCACCCCGGCCGCACCCTGGGTCACCAGCACCAGCGCCGGGCCAGAGAGAGTGGCAAGCCCAGCGACCAGTTCATCCTCTCCACTCAGCAGTTGCAGCTCCTCGATGGAGAGCTTGACCACATCCGCCTGTGCAATTGCCTGACGCACCAGCGGCAGCATCTCGGCAGGGTTGCCCCATACCTCGGGGCGCAGGTTGGGGTCGAAGCAGACCCGCCCGCCTGCCGCCTTGATGTCCGCCATGGCCTGCAGGCAGCTGGTGCGTACCGGCTCGTTGGCGAGCGCGATGGAGCAGGTGAGCAGCCACTGACCGGCCTTGAAGCGGGGCAACTCATTTGGGGTGAGGAACTGGTCGGCGCTGGGGCGCACCATAAAGGTGAAGCTGCGCTCCCCCTCGTCATCCAGTTCTACCAGCACGGTAGAGGTGCGATGGTCAGGATCGAGCCGCAGCGCACCGATATCCACCCCCTCCCCACTCAGGATATCGGCCATAAAGCGGCCGAACGGATCGGCTCCGACCCGGCCGATAAAGGCCGCATCGCCACCCAGCCGTGCCACACCAACCGCCACATTGGCGGGCGCGCCACCCGGACACTGGAGGTAGTGCAACGCCCCTTCCGGGATCAAGTCCACCACCGCATCCCCCATTACCCACACACGATTCGTCACCTTGCTACTCCACTGCTGCATCGGATCCACGGTCAAACCCGAACTCTGTTCTGTTGGCTGGCATTATCAGCTAAACCGTTTTAGCTAACCAACAGATCTCGGCACCGGTTGCCATTTTTGTGATCGGGATAACGAACTAGAACCAGGTTTCCATCTGCACACCAAAGTTCCACTCGCCACCGGCGGTGAAGTTGCTCTGGCCCATGGCATCGTCGCTGGCGTAGTTGTCGAGCTCGGAGGACCAGTCCATCCAGCTGGCGAACACCCTAAGCTCGGGACGTTCGAAGAAACCGGCGGTTTGCGCCTTGAAGGTGGGGGCGAAGGTGAGCTTGGTGAAGTTGCCGTTCACCGCCTGGCGTCCCTTGTAGCCCTTGGGATCGAGATCCATGTACTGCCAGGCCGCCTCGTAGACCAGCTCGACGTTCTGGCTCAGCACCTGCGCCACCCGAGTATTGAAGGTGAGCCAGCGGTACTCGTCCCCTTTCACGTAGCGATCCTGACTCTGCTCGGCCAGCAGGGCCGGGGCAAAACGCCAGCGCGGATTAAGATCGGTAGCGCCAAACACGGCGACCCGCACCGCATCGGCGTCCGGCAACAGCTCGCTGTCAGAGCCCAGCCCCTTGACCTCGGCCCCCAGCCCATGACCGTACAGCACCGCCGCCTTGGCAAAACCGGGGTTGAGGCCAAAGAAGCTCTCGCCGTGGTAGGCCAGCAGGGTGTGTGCCCCCTTGTCCGCCGCCTCGCTGCCCGCCCCCTTGTCATTGATGCGGGCGTCATTGTCCTTTGCCGAGAGACCGTTCACCATCCACTGCCAGTTACCGACGCGGTTGTTCATGGTGAGGATGTAGCTCTCGATATCGGAGAGACCGCTGGCGCTGATGTCGCCGTAATCGCGGCCATAGAGAGAGAAGTTGGCCTTCCAGCTATCGGCCAGCTGCACGTCGTAGACACCGCCGCCGGTACCGGCTAGGAACACCACGTCGGAATCGAGCCAGTGGATGTCAAAGTTGTCGCGATCAAAGCGCTTGCCCGCCCACAGCACCGCATTCTTGAAGGGGCCGTCGAAGCTCGCCAGATTGCCGATCTCGGCAAACACCTGACGGGTATTGAGGCTCGAATCGCTGGCGGTCCAGTCGTTGCTGGTCTCCACCCCGTCTGCCAGCATCAGCTTGTAGCGGGCCCAGCTGCCATCCTCGAAGGTCTGGGTTTTCAGCAGGTTGGCCTCCATATAGGTGTCATCCTCATTGCCAAGGCGACCGACGGCCCCGCCCACCGAACCGGCTGGCGTGATGTAGGGGCCGCCGCGCCCGCCGTTGCCATTGCCGTTGACCAACAGGCCCGAGCGGGCGTAGCCGTGAAACTCGAAGCCCTGGGCACCTGCTGTCTTCTCATCCATCTTCTGGCTGCGGTTGTCGGCCGCCTGCGCCTGCTCACTCGCCGCGCTCGCCTTCACTTCCGCCTGACTGGCACGGCTCTCTGCCGCCTCGGCTCTCGCTTCGGCTGCCTGTACCCGCGCCTCCAGCGCCGCCAATCTGGCCTCGACACTCTCACCTGCAATACTCGCCTGCGCCGCCCACAGCGGGCTGCTCATCCCCAATCCCAGCGCTACCGCCAGCGCCAACTTGCTCTTGAACATCATCATCTTCCTCACCTGTCATCTGTGGCCCGGACGGGCGCTGTTGTTATCGACAGCCAGAGCATAGCTAAACCAATTTAGCCAACTCAATATGACAACTAAACCGTTTCAGCAACAGTGTGAGCGGGATAACATTTGTACAGCAGGAATTGGCGGGAGTTGTGAGGAGGATCCCTCATCAGGATCCACTCAATAAGGCGGATCCCGATTCTGCGAGCAGCGACCCTGACAATGTGAATAGGAAGGGGGGCACCTCACCACCAACCGGATCAGGGTGCTGGCGATGGGTCTGCCAGGTATCGGCATACCCTATGCGTCATTCTGTTGGTGGAGATTGTTACACGCATTACACCATCAGGTTCGGCTACAAAGCAGCGTAAATAATACCGATCACGCATGCGATATGGCTGAATACGCGACATTCCTGTCGTTCAATTACCAAAATATCAATAAAGATGTTTCTAAATGTTTCTGGCGGTGGATTAATTATTTACCAATAAGAACCATTCCAGTAGCATCGCAGCATTGATTAATAACGGAGACCATCAGTGGGCAATTCATCAGATGACAGTAGGTTGTTGAGCTCGTCAGCCAATACCTGAGTCGCGAGATCCCCGCAGATTGTTCTGCCGCTATCTCGCACTATGCGGAGAGCGGTTTATTTGCACCTGAGTGCAATTCCTTCCCTGTATTCACTCGATGTCTGTTACTGACGCCATCCAATGCTACAGACTGGATGCGTAAATAATGCCTGCATGGGTCTTCTCCTGATATCAGGGTCACCATGTCATTACCACTGTTACCTCATCACGCCATGTTTTTCCGCCTCTGGCGTGCGTCAACGATGGCGAGCCTCTATCGCTGCAGGTCAGTAACCACAAGGCTTTTGACAAGGTGGCATGGGAGATGGCAACAGCCGCTAGCCGGGCGACGACCGTCCCGCGATCCGCTCCACCTTCATTTACTTGTGCCGAGTGCAACACCTGTTCATTCCCCATGCGTGGCTATTGACGGGTAAGCATATGACGATTCTTTACATCAATCAGGAGGTGTGTCATGGACCCTGACCCTGGAGCCGGTATCGGCGACTAGTCCGGATTAATTTTCGGGCGTTATTTCCTTATCTATTTTTGCTGATGTGATGTCAGTCGGAATTATATTTTCTATTTTCCAGGCTGATGTATTAAAGGATATATAAATGCAATACCAAGATATTCACCAACAACTGTATGTACTGCTGCAAAACAAGGATCGTATGGGGATCCAGAGCCTCAGCCTGAATATTCATGAGGTCGATCTGGCACAAGCGATAAACCGCCTGACAGATAAACATATTCATACCTTTCTCAATCTGGTTCCTGCATTGCGTGCCGCACGCATCTTCCGCCATCTGCCCAGCGATATTCAGGCCAGCCTGGTACGTTCCATGGCCAAGCCCCAATTGGAGGAGTTGTGTACCCGCCTATCCCCCGATGACAGAGCCGATCTCTACAATCGTCTGCCCGCAGCCTTGCGCCAGACCCTGCTCGATGCGATGACAGATGAAGAACGTGAGGATACGCAACGGTTGGCCTCTTACCCGGAAAACCTCGTCGGCTCCATCATGAGCTCGGATTGTGCCAGCCTGACGGCTGACATCACTGTGGGAGAGGGGCTGCAACGGCTGCGCAGCACTGCTGCCGACAGGGAGAGCATCTATACCCTGTATGTCGTGGATGAAATGCGCCGCCTCATCGGGGTTGTCTCCCTGCGCGAACTGTTTCTCGCCGACAGCAAAACCCCCATCTCGGCCATTATGCAGCGCGAGCTGGTGAGTATTCAGGCCGATGCCCCCAAAGGCGAAGCCGCGGAGATGATCGCCCGTTACAACCTGCTGGCCCTCCCCGTATTGAATCAGGATCAGCAGTTGCTCGGCATGGTGACCGTGGATGATGCAATGGATGTTGCCGAAGAGGAAGATGCCAACCGGATTGCCCGCTTCGGTGGTACGGCTGCGCTGGGAGGTCCCGAACTTGATCTTCGCGCATCCAGCACCTTTAACATGTTCAGCGCCCGATTCTTCTGGCTGGCGGTCTTGACCGTATTCGGCATACTGACCAGCAATCTGGTCGCCGCTCAGGAAGAACTCATCAGCGAAGTACTGATCCTCGCAGCCTTTATTGCCCCTATTATCGACATGGGGGGCAACTCGGGCAGCCAGTCGGCCACCTTGGTGATCCGGGCAATGGGCATGGGTCAGATCAAGCTGAGCATGCGTGACTTCTTTTTCGTGCTGCGGCGCGATCTGCCCGTCGCAATGGCTCTGGGGCTGGGTGTCGCCCTGCTGGAAGGGGTGATGGCATTCTGGAGCAAGAGCATCGGCTGGGACATCGTCATGATTGTCAGCCTCTCTGCCATGACGGTGACTGTGGTTGGCAGCCTGCTTGGTCTGGTCCTGCCGTTTGCCGCACGGAAGATGGGGACTGATCCGGCAACCCTCAGCTCCCCCATGCTCACCTCGATCATGGATCTGTTGGGCGTGCTGATCTATTTTGGTTTCGCCTATGCCTTCCTCGGTGGGTCACTGGCTGCTGCCTGACAGCGCACAGCAGATGGGGGCAGCCAAACCACCGCCATCTCCGATAGTTCAAGATAAGAGAGAGAGAGGGAGGCATCACGCCTCCCTCTCTCTTTATATCGACACGGGTCTATGCCATCACTTGGTCAGATCGTCGAAGAAGCGTTTCACCCCTTCGAAGAAGCCTTCCGATTTCGGCTTGTGGGTCTTGGCAGCGGCGCCGCTGAAGGATTCGTCCAGCTGGCGCAACAGCTCTTTCTGCTGCTCGGTGAGGTTGACCGGAGTCTCGATCACCACCTTGCACATCAGATCCCCTACCTGGCCGGAGCGCACGGACTTCACGCCCTTGCCGCGCATGCGGAACATCTTGCCGGTCTGGGTCTCCGGAGTGACCTTGAGCTTGACGCGGCCATCCAGGGTCGGCACTTCGATCTCGCCACCCAGGGCAGCTGCGGTGAAGCTGATGGGCACTTCGCAGTAGAGGTTGTTGCCGTCACGCACGAAAATTTCGTGCTCTTTGACGTGCACCTGTACGTAGAGATCCCCTGCCGGAGCCCCTGCCTCCCCCGCTTCCCCTTCACCGGAGAGACGGATGCGATCGCCGGTATCGACGCCCGCCGGAATTTTCACCGACAGGGTCTTGGTGCGCTGGTAGCGACCTTCACCGTGGCACTTGCGGCACGGATCTTTGATGATCTTGCCGCGACCGTGACAGTGCGGACACGCCTGCTGCACCGCGAAGAAGCCCTGACGCATCTGCACCTGGCCGGAGCCGTGGCAGGTCGGGCAGGTCTGGGCACTGCTGCCGGTGTGGGCACCGGAGCCGTTACAGACTTCACAGTGAACCAGGGTCGGCACCTTGATCTCCTTGGAGACCCCGCGCACCGCCTCTTCCAGCGTCAGCTCCATGGTGTAACGCAGGTCGGAGCCACGGGCCGGGCCACGACGGGCACCACCACGGCCACCGCCGAAGATGTCACCGAATACGTCACCAAACATGTCGGCGAAGTCGGCACCGCCGCCAAAGCCACCGTGGCCACCGCCACCCTGGCTCGGGTCGACACCTGCATGGCCGTACTGGTCGTAACGGGCACGCAGGTTGGCATCGGTCAGGACCTCGTAGGCTTCCTTGACCTCTTTGAACTTCTCTTCGGATGCGGCATCACCCTGGTTACGATCCGGGTGATACTTCATGGCCAGGCGCTTGTACGCCTTCTTGATCTCGCGATCGTCGGCATCTTTCGCCACACCCAGTACTTCGTAGAAATCGCGCTTCGACATACTCATCCTGTGGTTACGCAGACGGGCGTTGGTTACCCAACGCCCGTGAATTCATTGACCAAGCCGATGGGCGAAGCGGACTCCGCCCATCTGGGTAGGGCTTACTTCTTGTCGTCTTTCACTTCTTCGAACTCGGCGTCGACTACATCGTCGTCAGCCTTGGCAGAAGAGGAGGACTGACCGGCATCAGCACCGGCTGCACCCTGGGCCTGAGCCTGCTGCTGGGCAATTTCCATCAGCTTCTGGGACGCTTCCAGCAGAGCCTGCTGTTTGGCTTCGATAGCAGCCTTGTCGTCACCCTTGATGGCCGCTTCCAGCTCGCTCAGAGCAGCTTCGATCTTGGTCTTGTCGTCGGCAGGCAGGGCTTCACCGGCTTCGGTGATCTGCTTGCGTACGGAGTGGACCAGACCATCAGCCTGGTTGCGAGCCTGTACCAGCTCTTCAAACTTCTTGTCCTCGGCCGCGTTGGCTTCGGCTTCGCGTACCATGCGCTCGATCTCGTCATCAGACAGACCAGAGGAGGCCTGGATGGTGATCTTCTGCTCTTTGTTGGTCTCTTTGTCTTTCGCAGAGACGTGCAGAATACCGTTGGCATCGATGTCGAAGGTCACTTCGATCTGCGGCAGACCACGCGGTGCCGGACGGATACCTTCCAGGTTGAACTGGCCCAGAGACTTGTTGTCGCTGGCGCGCTTGCGCTCACCCTGCAGCACGTGAATGGTCACGGCAGACTGGTTGTCTTCGGCAGTGGAGAACACCTGGGACTTCTTGGTCGGAATGGTGGTGTTCTTCTCGATCAGCGCAGTCATCACGCTACCCATGGTTTCGATACCCAGGGAGAGCGGGGTAACGTCCAGCAGCAGTACGTCGGTCTTGTCACCGGACAGTACGGCGCCCTGGATGGCAGCACCCATGGCCACGGCTTCGTCCGGGTTGACGTCTTTACGCGGCTCTTTGCCAAAGAACTCGGCAACGGTCTTCTGAACCAGCGGCATACGGGTCTGACCACCGACCAGAATCACGTCGTCGATCTCGCCAACTGCCAGACCGGAGTCTTTCAGGGCGACACGAACCGGCTCCAGAGAGTCTTTCACCATGTCTTCTACCAGGGATTCCAGCTTGGCGCGGGTCACCTTGATGTTCATGTGCTTCGGACCGGTGGCATCTGCAGTGATGTACGGCAGGTTGACGTCGGTCTGCTGGGCAGAAGAGAGCTCGATTTTGGCTTTCTCGGCGGCATCTTTCAGACGCTGCAGAGCCAGCTGGTCGTTGCGCAGGTCGATGCCCTGCTCACGCTTGAACTCGTCTACCAGATAGTTGATGACGCGGTTGTCGAAGTCTTCACCACCCAGGTGGGTGTTACCGTTGGTCGCCAGAACTTCGAAGGTGGTTTCGCCTTCCACTTCATCGATCTCGATGATGGAGATATCGAAAGTACCGCCACCCAAGTCATATACGGCAACCTTGCGCTCGCCCTTGACCTTGTTCACGCCGTAAGCGAATGCAGCAGCAGTCGGTTCGTTGATGATGCGTTTTACATCCAGACCGGCGATGCGACCGGCATCCTTGGTAGCCTGACGCTGGGCGTCGTTGAAGTAGGCCGGAACAGTGATAACGGCTTCGGTTACCGGCTCGCCCAGGTAGTCTTCGGCGGTCTTCTTCATCTTCTTCAGCACTTCGGCAGAGATCTGCGGCGGTGCCATTTTCTTGCCCTTCACTTCAACCCAGGCGTCGCCGTTGTCAGCTTTGGCGATGGCGTACGGCATGATTTTCAGGTCACGCTGCACTTCTTCATCTTCAAAACGACGACCGATCAGACGCTTGATGGCGAACAGGGTGTTTTTCGGGTTGGTGATGGCCTGACGCTTGGCCGGCTGACCAACCAGGATCTCGCCATCATCGGCATAGGCAATGATGGACGGAGTAGTACGATCGCCTTCTGCGTTCTCGATCACGCGAGCAGTGTCGCCATCCAGAATAGCGACGCAGGAGTTGGTAGTACCCAGGTCAATACCGATGATTTTACCCATTTGACGAATCTCCAAATACTTTGAATAAACTGGCGAGGAACTCGCCTTAATGCGTTAACGGCTAGGTGGGGGCTGCCAATCTGGCTTTCAAGCTCCCGGCATCAAATTTTTTGTGCCGCCGCGGCCTTGCTACCTATATGGGGTCGCCAGACGCAGCTTCAAGCCCCACCCCTAAAAAACCACACCCTTTGTCATGGTTGCGCGGTCACATTGAGCCGTAAAACCGGGCAAGATGAGCAGGGGCTGCACTGCGAAACAAAAAGCCCGCCACAGGGCGGGCTCGGGCACCCACAGCCAATCAGTCGACCGCTTTGGCGATCATCACCATGGCCGGACGGATCACCCGACCGTTGAGGTCATAGCCCTTCTGCATTACGGCGATGACAGTGTTCGGGGCCACATCGGCACTCGGCACCATGCTCATCGCCTGATGAGCATTGGGGTCAAACGGCTGGTTGATCGGGTCGAGCGCCACCAGACCAAACTTGGCCACGCCGCTCTGCATGGATTTCAGGGTCAGCTCGACACCTTCGATCATCGGCTTGAGGGCTTCGTTCTCCTTGTCGGCCAGTTCGATGGCTCGCTCAAGGTTGTCCAGCACCGGCAGCAGTTCATTGGCGAACTTCTCCAGAGCGAATTTGTGCGCCTTCTCCACATCCAGCTCGGTACGACGACGCAGGTTCTCCATCTCGGCGGCGGTACGCAGGGCGCGTTCACGCTCTTCCGCTGCTTTTTGGATGGCGGTTTCCAGCTGCGCTTCCAGTTCGGCAATGCGGGCCTGTTCGGCTGTCACTTCACTGTCTACATCGGTCGGCTCGACTGGCTGGGCTTCCACTTGCTCCATCGCTTCAACCTTTTGCTCTTCGTGGTTCATGACATCTCCAATTCCGGGGTTACTTATGAGGGCCCTGACGTCTGGTTGAGCGACCGGACGACAACAGACCGACTATGTTGGCGCTATTATGGGGATGCATCCCCGGCTTTCAAGGGGTAAAGGGCAATCTGGGTTGCTGAATAGCCGCAACCGTCGGTTTATCCGGGTTACCGCTCACCGTTTAACCAGTAGCCTCAAGGGGATAGCCAGCCCCATCACACGGGAGAGCGTCACAAGCGGAGCAAAGCACTGTATACTGGCCCGCAATACCCATCCCAGATCTGACTGACTATGGATTCTCCGTTCAAAACCATCGCCCTGATTGGCAAACCCCACCATGAGGGGGCCAACCAGACGCTGACCGGCCTGCATCAATACCTGACCGCCCGCGGCTTTCGGGTACTGGTGGAGAGCCGGGTCGCCCAGACCCTGAGCATCCTCGATGAAAACGTGATGGATCTGGTGCAACTGGGCCAGCAGGCCGATCTCGCCATCGTGGTCGGCGGTGACGGCAACATGCTGGGGGCGGCACGGGTGCTGTCGCGTTTCGATGTGGCGGTGATCGGGGTGAACCGGGGCAACCTCGGTTTTCTGACCGACCTCTCGCCGCAGGATTATCTGCTGCCGCTGGAGCAGGTGCTCTCCGGTCACTACAAGAGCGAACACCGCTTCCTGCTGGAAGCCTCGGTCTATCGCCACGGCGAGCGCAAGTCGAGCAATCTGGCGGTGAATGAAGCAGTGCTGCACCCGGGCAAGATCGCCCATATGATCGAGTTCGAGGTCTATATCGATGGCAGCTTTATGTATAGCCAGCGCTCGGACGGCATCATAGTGGCCACCCCGACCGGCTCGACCGCCTACTCCTTGTCGGCAGGTGGCGCCATCCTCACCCCCAAGCTCAACGCCATCACGCTGGTGCCCATGTTCCCGCATACCCTCAGCAGTCGCCCCATCGTGCTCGATGCCGACAGCGAAGTGCGGCTGCTGGTCTCGCCGGACAATCAGGACGATGCCATGCAGGTGAGCTGTGACGGCCAGGTGACGCTGGCGGTCCACCCGGGGGATGAGATCCTCATCAAGAAGAGCCACCACCAGCTTCATCTGGTGCATCCCCTCGACTACAGCTACTTCCACGTGCTGCGCAACAAGCTCGGCTGGGGCAGCAAGCTGTTTTAATCGGCGCTGACCGACAACGGCATTGCCAGAGAAGGGCGCCTGAATTGGCGTCCTTCTCTTTTCTTTCGTAGCAACGTCCCCTGCACTCTCATATCCGTACCGCGCGTCAATGGTCCGTACCGCATTCTTATAGCCATAGCGCACTGGCGCGGCTTTCCTTTGTTAAAAATGACGGAGCCCTCTTTACTGTATATAAGACCAGTATATACTGGATACATACACAGTAATGTTGACCTATACAGGATGAGACCATGCTGACCCAGCTGACCGTCAACAACTTCGCCATCGTCAAGTTTCTCGAACTCGATCTGCAACCGGGCATGACCTGCATCACAGGTGAGACCGGCGCCGGTAAATCCATCGCCATCGATGCTCTCGGTCTCTGCCTTGGAGAGCGGGCCGAAGCCGGCATGGTACGACCCGATAGCGACAAAAGCGAGGTCAGCGCCCGCTTCCTGCTGGACAACAACCCGGCCGCCCGCGCCTGGCTCGCCACCAACGAGCTGGAAAACGAAGGTGAGTGTATCGTCCGGCGAGTCATCTCCGCCGAGGGCCGCTCACGCAGCTATATCAACGGCGTGCCCGTCCCCCTCACCCAGCTCAAGAATCTGGGCCAGCTGCTGGTCAACGTGCACGGTCAACATGCCCACCAGATGCTGCTCAAACCCGACTACCAGCTCGCTCTGCTCGACGGTTATGCAGGTCACCATCTGCTGCTCGACGAGGTGCGCCAGCACTATCAGCAGTGGCGCCAACTGCAAAACGAGCTGAACCGCCTCAAAGCCGAGCAGCAGCAGCGGGAGGCCCGTCGCCAACTGATCGAGTATCAGGTGCAGGAGCTGGACGAATTCGCCCTGCAGCCGGGGGAGTTTGAAGAGATAGAGGAGGAGCACCAGCGTCTCGCCAACGGCACAGAACTGATGCAAGAGTGTGGGGCTTGCCTCGACCTGCTCTATGACAACGAAGAGACCACTATCGCAGGGCTGCTGCAATCGGCCGTCGATCGGGCCGAGGGGCTGGTCAGCATGGACAGCCGCCTCACCCCGGTACTGGAGATGCTGAACGAAGCGCTGATCGGGGTGCAGGAGAGTCACAGCGAACTGCGCAGCTACCTCGATCGGCTGGAGCTGGATCCCGAGCGTTTCAACGAGCTGGAGGCCCGCCTCTCCAAGGCGATCAATCTGGCCCGCAAGCACCATGTCAAACCGGCAGATCTGGCCCAACACCATCAGGAGCTTGCCTCGGATCTCGCCCGCCTCAACTCTGACGAAGAGCGGTTAGAGGGGATGGAAGATGAACTGGCCGAAGCCCGTCAGGCTTTTGTCCAGGCCGCCGAAGCCCTGAGTCAGAGCCGTCAGCGTTATGCCGAGGAGCTGGGCGCCAAGGTGACCAGCAGCATGCACGAACTGGCGATGCCCGATGGCCGTTTCGCCATCGAGGTGCGCCCCGACGCCCAGAGCAGCCTGTCACCACTGGGTATCGATCGGGTGGAATTTATGGTCACCACCAACCCGGGCCAACCGATCCAACCGCTTGGCAAGGTGGCCTCAGGCGGTGAACTGTCGCGCATCAGTCTCGCCATCGTGGTGATCAGCGCCCGCAAGGTCTCCACCCCGACCCTGATTTTCGATGAGGTGGATGTGGGGATCAGCGGCCCGACTGCCGCCGTGGTAGGTCGCCTGCTGCGCCAGCTCGGGGAGTCGACTCAGGTTATGGTGGTCACTCACTTGCCTCAGGTGGCAGGCAACGGCCACCAGCATATGGTGGTTAGCAAGCATACCGATGGCAAAACCACCGAAACCCAAATGAGAGCCCTTGATGAGGCTGCCCGTCTCAATGAATTGGCACGGCTGCTCGGTGGCGACCAGATCACCGACAACACTTTGGCCAATGCCCGCGAGCTGCTGCGTCGATGAATCAGGTGATAAAGCCGATTTGCAGCGATGGCGACTGATAGCGCTGACCGAACATGCTGACTGCGCAGGCACAGGCGAGATCTATGGCCTGCGCAGCCAGTAATAGCCAATAGCCAATAGCCAATAGCCAATAGCCAATAGCCAATAGCCAATAGCCAATAGCCAACTGTGATAACTGAACTCGCGTCAGGATTACCGACCCAGATCAATAAAATGGCGAGTTAGGCGAAGCTGGCAGCAACATGGGCGTGGATCCGGTTGCCTTCATGTGGCGGATTTCGCATAGTGTTGCCCCCCTTTATGGGTATCCAATTGTGAGGCTTTGTCTATGATCCACGTTTTTGGTCACAAGAATCCTGATAGCGACAGTATCTGCAGTGCGCTGGTTATCACCGACTGGCTCAATGGCCAGGGCCGTCAGGCCACCCCATGGCGTCTGGGTGACCTGCGCACCGAAACCCGTTTTATTCTGGAGCAGGCTGGCGTCAGCGAACCCAAGTTGCTGACCAAAGATCTGACCGGTGAAGATGTCTGGCTGGTGGATTTCAGTGATCTGGAACAGGGCCCTGCCACACTGGCACAGGCCAATGTACTGGGTCTGGTGGATCACCACCGTCTCGGCACTCTGGTCACCCAGTCTCCGCTGGATGCCTGGATCCGGGCCGTCGGCTGCACCTGCACCATCGCCTTCGATCTGCTGAGCCAGCAAGGCACTGTGACCCGCAGCCAGGCTCGCCTGATGCTGGGCGCCATCATGAGCGACACCCTCTGTCTCACCTCGCCGACCACCACCGAGCAGGACAAGATCGCCTGTGAGCGTCTGGCACCGCTGGCCGAAGTATCGCTGACCGAATTCGGCCAACAGCTGCTGATGGCGAAAACCGACCTGAGCGGCCTGACCCCAGCTCAACTGCTGCAGCAGGATGAGAAAGCGTTCCAGGCGGAAGGTTGCAGTTTCATCATGAGCCAGATCGAAGTGGGCAGCGAGCAACAGCTGGCCGAGCACCTGCCAGCCCTGCAGCAGGAGATGGCCCAGCGCGTGGCGAGCGAAGGGCTCGACTTCTTCGTGCTGATGGTGACTGACCTGACTGCGGCTGCCAGCCGTATCTACTTTACCGAGCACGCCAAAGTACCGGCAGAGTCCAGCTACCACCCGGGCTTTGTCAGCCGCAAGAAGCAGGGTCTGCCCTGGGTGATGGATCTGCTGGCCAAGGCCTGATCTTCCCTCGCCATCACCTATTCCAAAGCCCTGCCTCTGCGCAGGGCTTTTTCATCGCCACCGCCAGCCGCACTCCCCCCCCTCTTGCTGATCATGTTGCTCACGACTGCGGCCTCTCGCTTACTCCTTTCTCGGCTTATTGACAGTTAACGCCATAACTTTGCTTACATATTTGCGGCTGTTATTTATCAGGGCTTTGCTGCAGGATAATCGCCGCGCACAACCTTTCCGTTTCCATTCAGGTGATCGATGAACATAACCCCCAAGCAGAGAACCCTGGCCATCACCATGTTGATCGCCGTGGTGCTCCTCGGCTGGCTGCTCTGGCCCAGTCAACCCCCCAAGGCGATGCTGACCGCTCAGGTGACCCGCGAGGATATTGCCCAGACCGTTCTGGCCAGTGGCGTGCTGCAGGCCGTGGAGCAGGTGGATGTGGGGGCACAAGTCTCCGGTCAGGTTACCAAGCTGGCCGTCGAGGCCGGTGATCAGGTCAAGCAGGGAGACCTGCTGGCCGAGATCGATCCCCTGATTGCCCAGAACAACCTCAAGACGGCCGAGGCGGAACTTGCCAGCAACCGCGCCCAGCTCAAGATCAAGCAGGCACAACTCAAACAGAACGAGCTCGCCTGGCGGCGCCAGCAGCAGATGTTCAAGCAGGAGGCGAGCTCACGGGCCGATCTGGAGAGTGCCGAGGCACTGCTGGCGGTCACCCGCGCCGAACTGCAAAACAGCCAGGCCAATATCGACAACGCCCTGATCAAAGTTGATCGGGCCAAGACCGAGTTGGGCTACACCAAGATCCTGGCGCCGATGGATGGCACCGTCATCAGCATTGTGACCCGTCAGGGCCAGACCCTGGCTGCCAGCCAGACGGTGCCGACCGTGCTCAAGCTGGCCAACCTCGAGACTATGACGGTCAAGGCGCAGATCTCCGAAGCCGATGTCACCAAGGTCAAAGCCGGCATGCCAGTCTACTTCACCCTCATTGGCGATCCGGATACCCGCTATCAGGGTACGCTTCGCGCCGTGGAGTTAGCGCCTACCAACATCAATGATCAGGCCACCACAGGCACCACCACCAATAATGCGGCCGTTTACTACTACGCCCTGTTCGATGTGCCCAATCCCGATCATACCCTGCGAGTGGCAATGACCACCCAGGTGACCATAGTGCTCGGCGAGCGCAAGCAGGTGCTCACTGTGCCGCAAACCGCCCTCGGCAAGTCGCTGGGTGACAACGAGTATGAAGTCACCGTGATCAAGGACGATGAGACAACCGAAACCCGCCATATCAAGACCGGTATGAAGGATGAGATCCGCATTGAGGTGATCAGCGGGCTGAGCGAGAAGGAGGAGGTGCAGCTCAATCACGGAGCCCCCGCCGACAATGATGAGATGGCGGTGATGCTATGAGTGAGCCCCTGAACCAGCTGCCGTTGATCCAGCTGAAAGGGGTCGAGCGACGCTACCAGAGCGGCGACAGCGAAGTCACCGTGCTCCACCCTCTTGATCTCACCATCACGGCAGGAGAGATGATCGCCATTGTCGGCGCGTCCGGCTCCGGCAAGTCGACCCTGATGAACCTGCTGGGTTGTCTCGATAGCCCGAGCAGCGGCCAGTATCTGTTTCGCGGTCAGGACACCGCGACCATGGATGCGTTGGCGCTGGCCCGGCTGCGCTGCCACCACTTCGGTTTTATCTTTCAGCGCTACCACCTGCTGCCCCATCTCGATGCCGCCGCCAACGTGGAGATCCCGGCCGTCTATGCCGGTACCAGCCGCCCGGATCGCCAGGCGCGCGCGCGTCAGCTGCTGGACAGACTGGGGCTGGCCGATCGCAGCCACCATACCCCGGGCCAGCTCTCCGGTGGTCAGCAGCAGCGGGTCAGTATCGCCCGGGCGCTGGCCAATGGCGGCGAAGTAATCCTCGCCGATGAACCGACCGGCGCACTGGATAGCCAGAGCGGCAAGGAGGTGATGGCGATCCTCAAGGAGCTGCACGCTCAGGGCCACACCATCATTCTGGTCACCCACGATATGAACGTGGCCAGCCATGCCGACCGGATCATCACTCTCAAAGATGGTCGGATTGAACAAGATAGCGGCCCCAGCCAAACGGCCGTGTTGGCTCCAGCCACCGCCACAACCCATCAAAAAATAGTGCCCACTAAAGGCGCCATGGGTCACGACTGGGATCGCTATCGGGAAGCGGGACGGATGGCGATGCATGCCATGCTCGCCCACCGGATGCGCACCTTCCTCACCATGCTCGGCATCATCATCGGCATCGCCGCCGTGGTGAGCGTGGTCGCTCTTGGTCAGGGGGCGCGCGCCAAGGTGATCGACCAGATCAATGCGATGGGCACCAACACCATCGAAATCTTCCCGGGCAAGGGATGGGGCGATGAGAAGATGGCCAGCATCCAGACCCTCAACAAGGGGGATCTCGATGCTCTGCTGGGACAACCCTATCTTGCGGGCGCCAGCCCCGAGATCGGCAGCTCAGGGCAGTTGCGCTATCGCAACAAGACCAACAGCGGCAATGTGACCGGGGTCGGTAACGACTATTTCAAGGTAAAGGGGATGACGCTGGTCAGTGGTCGCTTACTGGAGTGGCAAGATATCCAGCAGCGTGCCGCCGTTGCCGTAGTTGACAAGAAGAGCATCACCAGCCTGCTTGGCAAAGAAGAACCGGTCGGCAAGGTGGTACTGGTCGGCACCTTGCCGGTGAGGATTGTCGGTGTGGTTTCGCAGGAGACCGGCTTCGGCCCCACCAGCCAGTCGGTCAATATCTGGCTGCCCTACAGCGCGGTGATGAGTCGTCTCATCTCGCAGCACCACTTCAGCCAGATCACCATCCGGGTCAAAGACGGGGTACAACCGGCACTGGCCGAGCAGGCGGTGATCGAGCTGATCACCAAGCGCCACGGGGTGAAGGATTTCTTCACCTTCAGCAGCGACAGCATCATCAAATCGGTGGAGAAAACCACCGCTACCATGACCCTGATGGTCTCGGCCATCGCAGTGATCTCGCTGATCGTCGGTGGGGTGGGCGTGATGAACATCATGCTGGTGTCGGTGGTGGAGCGCACCCGCGAGATCGGCATTCGCATGGCAGTAGGCGCCCGCCAGTCGGATATTTTGCAGCAGTTCCTGATTGAAGCCGTGATGGTGAGCCTGCTGGGGGGGATCTTCGGCGTCGGCCTCTCGCTCGGTATTGGCGCGCTCTTTTCACTGCTGGTGGACTCCATCAAGATGCAGTTCTCGCTCTTCTCCATCCTGATGGCCTTTGGCTGCTCGTCACTCATCGGGATCCTGTTTGGTTACCTGCCGGCACGCAATGCGGCGCGGCTCGACCCTGTTGTCGCACTGGCGAGGGAATAACAATGCACAAACTCTCCTGGCTGGCTCTCTGCATGGCTCTCAGCGGCTGCAGTCAGCACAGCACCTATCAAAGACCCGAACTGGCGATCGCCCCCACATGGCAACAGGCAGAGGGCTCCCAACTGGCTACGCAGGCAGGCCCCTGGTGGCGGGAATTTCATGATCCCCAACTCGACAAATTGGTCGAGGCGGTACTGGCCGCCAACCCGGACATGCATGTGGCGGCCCTCAAGCTCAAAAGCGCCAGACTGGGCGCCGAGCAGGCCGATACCAACCTCACCCCCTCGGTCAATGGCACTATCGCAGCCAGTGGCAACAAGGATCTGAAAACCGGCAAAGACACCAACAGTCTGGGTCCCTCGCTGAGCCTCAGTTACGAAGTGGATTTGTGGGGCAAGCTTGCCTCGGTGCGGGATCAGGCAAGCTGGGAGGCGGCGGCAAGCGAGCAGGATCTGGCCAGCACCCGACTGCTGCTGATCGGCAATACCCTGGAGCAGTATTGGCAGCTCGGCTATCTCGGCTCTGCCATCACCCTTGGGGAACAGCAGCTGGCCAACCTGTCCCGAACCGAGCAGCTGACCCAGACCAAATACCAGGCTGGCGCCATTACTCGGCTCGATCTGGCGCAGGCACGCCAACTGTTGGCAGGAAAACAGGCTGAGCTGGCTTCCCTCAAAGCGCAGCAGGAGCAGGCTCGCAATGCCCTGCGTCTGTTGCTGGGCCGCAGCAGCGGGCCGCTGGAGTATGCACCCGCTTCCCTTTCAACCCAGACCATTCCAGAACTTGCGGTGGGTATTCCGGACGATGTACTGGCTCGCCGCCCCGATGTCAAAGCGGCCGAATTGCGGCTGCGCAAGACGCTGGCAAAAGGGGACGAGATCCGCACCAGCTTCTACCCCAGTCTGACCCTAACCGGCAGTGCCAGCACCGCATCTGATAGATTGGCGCAGGTGCTGCAAAATCCGGTTGGTACGCTGGGAGCCAGCCTCGCCCTTCCCTTCCTTGAATACAACCGCACCCAGCTTGCCATCGAAAGCTCAGAGCTGGATTACCAGATCGCTGAAACCGAGTTTCGCAAACAGCTCTACACCGCACTGGTGGAGGTGGAAGACAATCTGGCCGCCCGCCACTATGGCCAGCAGCGACTCGATTATCTGCAGGAGCAGCTGAGTTATGCCCGGGAGGCCGAACGACTGGCCAAGGCTCGCTTCCAGGCGGGTGCGACCGGCGTGCAAGCTTGGCTTGATGAGCAGAACCGACTGTGGGATGCCCAGCAGAGCCTGCTGGCACAGCAAAAAGAGCAGCTCACCACCACAGCCAAAATCTATCGCGCCCTGGGTGGCAGCGATAGCGTGACGCCCCGATAGCGCTTCACCTGGCTATCCCCCACTCTGCCTACAGAGTGGGGAATATCATCGCCATAGACCATACAGAATTTCCTCTCCCACACTGCAGCCGAACTTCATTGCCCATTATCAGGGGCAGTCATGGCAGCGCAGCCAATTACATGCATCGGCGACCCTGAATATACCGGCCATACCTTGCGGCTCTCTCTATACCTAACGCCCCCTGACCGGAGATAACGATTACCGGATATTTCATCTGCAGAGGGCTTTCTCTCTTGCCGAACGACGCACCGTGAATCGTGAGAAACATATCCGAAGCTCGTATCAGCACAACGCATACAAATAGCGATATCGCGTTGGTGAGCCACAGGACAAAATTAATCGTAAACAACGAATGATATTGAGTAAAGGAACTGCGGGTAAGGCGAGAGAGAAAGGATACAAACGAGGAATGCAGATAACAATGAGGTGGAAATACTGGTTGGATAACCACGAGTAAAACGGCAAAAATAATGCCGCCCGAGGGCGGCATTATTCAATCTCTGAACCTGACGAATTAGATCAGGAAATCGTTCAGGTCTTTACCCAGTGCTACTTGAGCAGCAATGGCTTTCGGCATACGGCCTTGACCGGTCCAGGTTTTTTCCTGGCCATCTTCTTCGTACTTGTATTTAGCCGGACGCGGAGCACGCTTGCTCTTGGCTGCGCCAGTCGCAGCAGCCGGAGCAGCGGCAGTCGCCAACAGCTCGCGAGGATCAATACCAGCCTGCTGCAGCATTTCGGTGAATTCATTCAGCTTGCGCTGACGCTCTTCCTGTTCAGCACGCTCCTGTTCCACAGAATCGGCGCGCTCTTGGTAAACCAGGTCAAACTTCTCTTTAGCTTCCAGCAGTTGCTCAAACGGCAGCTCACGAACAGCCGCACGCAGACTGCGAATGTTCAGCAGAACTTTCAGAAACTCGTTCATTATTTCCTCACAAAAAGTCGGTCACAGGGATTACCGTGTCAGAATAGCATGGACAATTGATAACAACATACCGTTTTCTGTATTTACACTCCTTTTTTTTTATTTTTCACTCACCATACTCTCTTGACGCGAAGCGTGATAACAAATCAATGCTCAGTTGTGATTGCTATACAATCTGACAGATGATGATCTCAGATATTACAGGGCTCATTAATATCCCACTACATGCAGTCAGAAGATTCTCTTTATAGTGACACCCGATATGCCCTCCCCCCCGCCCAGTTACCCATCAAGCAAGGTGAAATAAAAAAGCCACAAAGCAATTCCTCAGCAACGACGACTTAAAAGGTCATAATTTTTATCCATAAAAATCATGAACTTACAACATCAACCTATATATCTAAAGACAAATAAACAATCTGTTTTTTAACATAACCGATCTTACCCGGTTGTTAAATTACGCTAATTTGCGCGAGCATTACTTTGTGCCGATTGATCAACACCACTGATCACCGGTATAGCTACAGAGCCACTCAGCAGAGGTTCCGCAGGATAGAGTCTGAGCGCTTCCAGACGCATCGCATCGGCTGCCTCTTTGCGACCCAGAGCGTTAAGTGCTGTCACCATATTGGCGTATATATTAGCTCGTGGTGTATGAAGTACGAAGGCCTGCCCCCACTCCAGATAAGCTTCCAGTTCATCCTTGTTGTTTGTCTGCAAACCGACCATCAGACGAACCGAGTTCACATCAAATTCAACTCGTGTCAGCCATGCCATAGGATTGATAATCTCCAGCAAGAGCGTCGGCTCCTTATAACCTCCCCGCTCGTATTTGGTGACGACCCAGGCAGTATGAAGGGCTGTCAACATAAATGGGACAACCAATAGAGGGATAGCTATTGCCATAAATCGGAGCAACAACCAGGGGCGATACTCAATGTCCAACCACGATGGGCTACCGCAACTCACGAAACGGGTTTCTTCAATCTCGGTGTCAACGACATAGATCAGCGTCAGCAACAACCACCACAACACGATTGCATGGTAAAGGGGATATTCCGTCTGAGTATGGAGCAATATCGGTGTCACCAGGGCAAGCAGTGCCATGGCATTTACCCAACGCACCTTCGTCAGGCGCCACAATAATGCGCACCCCATAATCACCATACCAACCATGGGAGCCACCCCTCCCTCAACAGCCCAATAAAGGAATTCGTTGTGGGGATGGTCAAGATTGTACTCAATCTGCACCATAGATGGATTCAGCGCCTTATCAGCCATGTAGTGATGGAGAAAAACAGATTCAAAACTGCCGTATCCCCAACCACTCCATGGTGCTTCGGCAATCAGCTTGGCTGCATAAGGCCAATAAATAGATCGCATACCACCAGATTGATAAATCTCCAACCCGCGCTTTGCGCCTGCCATCCAGTACTGTGATAGCAGGCCAAGGGCCACCGCAAAAATAACCAGCGCCAACATACGCCATAGCAATCGATGGCGATGGAGTTGCGGTATCAATAAAAACAGAGCTAGCAGACCGCCAAGTTGACCCACTCGGGATTGCAAAACAACCAGCAACAGTGTTGCTGATAGAATGACGCCATAGCGCAGAGCCATCAGCAAACGACCACCCTCTCGGCGTAATTCCAGCCAAATAGCAAGGGCAAGACCAGTTGCCATAAAGGTTGCCATCACGTTTGGCTGTTGAAAGATCCCGTAAGGACGATTGGTTTTAGTGTCGTAGCCAATCCAGTTACCGGGTGTCAACAGATAGAACTGTATCAGACCGAGTAAAGCCTCCATCGCGATCGCTATCAGGACGATATAGAGCAAGCGATCACGCTGCAACCGATTGAAGCGCCATTGATAGAGCCCGAATAAAAACAGCAGACCAGCAAAAAGCCCCAATAATCTGGGAATGGCATAATCCCTGAGTGCAAAACCTGGATAGAACATCGGCAGCAGTAGCAAGAGTGCCCCTATCCATAAGCCCGCTTGTAATGGAGAAAAGAGCAGACGCTGGCGTAACGTCACTTGCCACAATCCTAATCCAATAGCCAGCGAGGCAAACACCCATCCCCATGCGTTAAAGGGCAGATATAGCCCTGCTCCTCCCGGGTTGTGCATAAAAAAATGCACTCCAAGTAACCAGTATAATGAAGATAAAATCCAATACAAGCTGCTCATATATTATTTCCGTATACTCAACGAGCCCCAAACCCTGTCAGCATTGTTTTAATAGTTTTGATTACTATTAATAGATCAAGCCAAAGCGAAAAATTTCTAATATAATAAAAATCATATTCTAATTTTATACGAGTACTATCTGTATCAGCTGAGTAGCCATGCATCACCTGAGCCCATCCACTTATACCAGGACGAACCATATGACGATACATATAGAATGGTAATTCAGACTCAAACCTCTCCACAAAAAAACGCTGTTCAGGCCGTGGACCAATCAAGCTCATATCCCCTTTAAGAACATTAAAGAATTGCGGGAGCTCATCAATTCTATATTTACGAATAAAATTACCAACACGAGTAATCCGTTTGTCAACCTCCTGAGCAAAATATGCATTGTCTGATGATGAACTGTCATGCATACTACGAAATTTATATATTACAAAATCTTTATTACCCAGCCCAACTCTCTTTTGCTTAAAGAAAACAGGGCCAGGGCTTTCCAGCTTTATTAATATTGCTGTTATAAGTAACACCGGCATAAAAAAGGGGAGTGCCATTATAACAACCAAAAGATCAGCTAGTCTTTTTAAAAAGAAATAAAACAACGAGGGAATAGCGGAACCCAAGTCATTTTCATATAATTGCTCAACGCTCACTCGGCCTGTTAATGATGCATATATAGTTTTGCTGTGATAGATTGGTATCCCTAACAAAACGAAATCAGTTAATAACCTTTGCCATTCACTCGTCAAATCAGACGAGTGAAAGTCAGCAACTACGGCATTACCACAAAACAGAGAGAAATCTGGTTTGTGAAGAATATTCCATTCAACAGCAGTCAAGGCACACAGTTTCTGATAATTACCAACCGGGATGATAGAATACTTAACCTTGCCAGATCGTGCCCCTAAGTAATAAATAAGCCAGCAAGATACTAAAACCAATATATACGAGCTTATAATTACTGGCCTACTATACTCAAGACGAAACAGCAGCAACACACCAAATAATATTCCATACACAGCGGTTACTGTTGGAATCATATAAGATAAAGCATTAACTCCAGGATAGCAAAGCACTCGACTCAGGAAAAAACCAGCAGTAATACATGTTATAAAGATTCCTAAAAGTGAATTTATTTTTACATCATCAAGGAAATTCCAAAAGTCCTCGCCCCAAAACAAAAATGCAGGTAATAATGTTGATACCAAGGATGTAAAAAAGAACATTATTGTATAATTAAACCGTACAAGGTCATACCAACGACCACCATATGGATAATAGCTATTATTTATCATGAAAAACTCATTTAGTTATCAACCACAGGGCTGAGCGCCATCGATATGCTGAGCCAATATGTCAAAATATATGCCAATGATTTTTTTCTCATCGAATCTGGCACTAACTAATTGCCTCCCAGCATTACCCATCAAGGTTCTTTGAGCTGTAGTCATTCGTATGAATGTCATCATCGCATCAGCCAATGATGAAACATTTCTAGCTTGACAGAGTAACCCGGTTTTCTCATGTAGCAGTACATCTCTACATCCAGGAACATCGGTAACAATAATTGGCTTTGCCATTGCAGCAGCTTCGATCATAGTTCTTGGCAATCCTTCGCGATAAGAAGGTAACACAATACAATCACTTTCCATTATGATAGGCCTAACATCATGTGTAGTACCGAGATATTCCAGCACACCGTCATTGATCCATTCATGCAACTGTGCATATCCGATCGCTCGTGGGTTATCAGCCTGAACATCGCCTAGCAATTTAAACTTTATGTTTGGATGACGAATATGAATCTGCTTTGCGGCTGCTACATATTCTCCAATCCCCTTATCCCATAACAACCGCGCAATGAGCAAAAAACTAACCGAGTCATCTTCAGTAAATTTTTCTGAAGGATAAAAAAAACTCAAATCAACGCCCTCGCCAGGCAGTAACAGAGTCTTTCTTTCATCTACCAACTGTCTTGATACAAATTCAAGGCGATCATCTTCATTTAAGAAAATGACTAGCTTAGGATATTTAAAAGCGAATTTATAAAGCAACCTTACTACTTTGGGCACCCAACCATCATTCATAAAGGCATATCCTAACCCAGTGGTTATAGCCAAGGCAGGTGTGCGACAAAAATGTGCAGCAAAAGAACCATATATATTTGGTTTTACCGTATAATGGATAATTAAATCCGCATTAATTTTTCTATATATTCTTACGAAATCAAATATTAATTTTAGTTCAACAATTGGGTTGACTCCTTTAGGGGATAGTGCCAACGGTATAAATGAACACCCCAAATCACAGAGCGAAAAAACTGTATTATCAGGTGGAGCAACAATGGTTATGCGATATCCATGTTGTATAAGTGCAGATAATAATCCGCGGCGAAAATTCCACATTGACCACGCTGTATTGCTCACCATACAAAGATGTTTGCTCATGTGTAGTCCTGGTACAAATTTAACCAACGCAGACAGATAGTCTCTATTGAATAATGGCTAATAACCCGAATCCGAGCCTCCCTAGTCATCACCTCTCTCTCAAGCGGCGAAAGCATCATAGCCTGCTCAATCGCGGTAAATAGCTGCTGACTATTTTTAGAGGGGACAAGCAATCCAGCAGAGCCAACCACTTCCCTCACTCCACCACAATCGGTGGCAACCACTACCCGCTCAGTAGCCATAGCCTCAGCCACAACTAAACCAAACCCCTCCCAAGCTGATGACAACACAAATATATCTGCTGCACTCATCCAATCTTCAACATCATAGCGCAGCCCCAAGAAATGAACTCGCTCGCTAATCCCTTGTGCGCTAGCGATTGTGGTTAAGTATTCTTTTTCCTCACCCTCACCTATGATGACCAACTTAACATTATTGGATCTCGAAGATAACATCGCAAATGCAACAAGCAAATTTGTATAGTCCTTGGCAGCGGTCAGTCTGCCTACTGAAATTAACAATATGTTATTGTCATCAATCCCAAGCTGAGAGCGTAATTTATTTCTGACTTTGGCGTTAAAATAAAAACGCTCCGTATCAATACCATTATACATGACTTTCATTCGCCCGGCAGATACCGCACCTTGTTTAATAAAAGCCTCAACTGCTTCTTGGCTTACGTTTGTGTTAAGATCACATAACCTTTCGGTAAGCCGGTATGCCAATATCCGCCACCCTCTTCCCTCATTAACACTATGTGCAGAGCAGATAAGTTTCGGAAATGATACAAACAATCGTAATAACCGAGCAAAAATATTAGCATGCACCATATGGCTATGCACCACATCCGGTTTATATTGATTAAGTAACCTGATCGCCTGCCAGTATGCTTTGAAAACACTAAATGGAGTTTTCCTCATCTGCAGTGAAACGATGTCTGCTGCAGTCGAATGTGGGCGATTTTTAATTTCACCGGTCATCGAGATAATTAATATATGGTGGCCCAACCTAATAAATTGATCTGCCAAATCGCACACTTGTCGTTCAGCGCCCCCCATACCAAGGCCTGTGATTACCATCGCAATTTTCATGCTATCTCTTCAACCAATAGTAAAGAATACACTGGAGACTTCTGACACATGCTTTGACCTTGCCGAACAATCGAGTATCTCGGATCACCTGGTCTCGATAAAACAAACCGAAACCACATGGATTACTTCTTAGATTTTTTTTAAAATTTGAGGTGTAGCCATCAGGAAGATATTCACACAAGTATATTACTTGGTCTACATAAAAAACTATCTTACCTATATCGGCAATTTTATTCCATATATATAACTCTGGTACAAACTTTTCGCCCGGAAACTCAGGAAAAGGACACTCACGCATAACATTAGTGCGAAAAACATAAGCCAAGTCACCTTTTAATACATGCCCTGCCATGATGGGCTGCATTACTATTGACTTGCTCCATGCGGTGTCGGAGATACCAATTATGTGACCAGATAATGTTGATCTTCTAAAACACATCCCAACAAATTCCGAGCCAATACGATTCATAACATCATATAGCTTGGCAACAGCATCACCAGTTAATAAGTCATCACTATCCACAATGATAATCCAATCACCGGTCGCATGAACCACACCTTCATTTATAGCGCGATGCTTCCCTCCATTTTCTTTATAAAAATAATTGATGGAAAAGTCAGATTTAACTCTATAATCAAAAATAAGCTCGGCGGTACCATCAGTGCTACCGTCATCGATTACGAGCCATTCAAAGTCCTGCCTTGTCTGCTGACACAAACTGTCATACAACCTTGGTAAAACATATGCTCTGTTATAAGTTGGCGTCATTATTGTTATCATTGCACGACCTTACACACGCAACCTTTATATTGATGAATGAAGTATATCGACATCGTCGCAGCCATCATCAAAAAAGCATTAGTTATGTAAACGATGTAAATGTCACCGGAACGAAATACTTTTAGCAACAGCCAATAGTTGAATATGCTTATAATTAATAGAAAGAACCACTTGCACATTATCAAAAAATATTTTTTGTCACGGTATAATCGTTGCATTAAAACGCTATCCACAGCGAAAAAAGAAAGCGCAGGCAACATCATAATAGCTAATTCTGCTGCTAAGTCATAATCTTTTCCAAATATAAAATAGACAATTTCATGTAGCCATAACCAACCCATTAATTGCAAGATACATGCAACTAATAACAGCCCTAAACAGACCATATGTATTTTTTTTACTCTGCGCCCATATAACATCATTGGGGCTATAGACTGCACAACTATACCAAGTACAAGTACGCCCTGCTCTAGCATTTGACTAGCTACACCATACATGGCTAGTTGTTCATACCCTAAGTAATGCTCGATAAAAAAGCGATCAATTCTCATATAAATCAGCATCAGCATTAATGGGACCCAGAGCGCCCCACCTCGACTTAACATTACCACTGCCACTTTTTTATGCCAGTCCCAGATGCCACCTCTAAAATAAATAACACAACTCAGTGACATAGCTAAAAACATTGCTTCTATTGCCCTGCTTGAATAGATGATGAAATAAGATGAAAGTAAAAGAGCGAGGCTTACCAAAAGCACCCTTAATAATAAAATTGCAAGACGAATCGCTACAACAACACCTATATTTGTGGTGGCTTGATAGTAGTTGGCTATTACTGAAAATGGTTCATTAAAAATGAGCGCCAGTGCCAATAGCATCAGCATTAATCTTACATCTTGATCTGCGACAATAAAATTTGCGTAGACTAATGTGACAAGCAAAGCAACCAAAGCGAAAAGTAGACGGAAAACAAATACTGAAGATAGTATCTTCCAACGCAAATGAGGATGCCGAACTAATGCCGGAACAACAACTTCCGAGCCGGCAATCAATGTAACTGATGACAATAAAATGACGGCATTGAGCGAATATAGCCATTTCCCATATAATGACACACCGAGTAGATGACTAATTACCCCCTCGCAAAAAAAAACCAACCCAATGGTCACCATTTTTTCAAATAATAGAATACTAACATTAGTAATAATTGCGGCATATTCTCGATAAAATGCCACAACCAAGCCTAATCGCATCCAAGTTGCCTCATTATAGAAACAGGTAACTCAATTTCTAGCCAGCAAAAAATTAACATTGTATACTGGTAGCTTCACGATGTTCTCCGTTATTGTATGCTGCTGCTTCGCTAGCCACACCAGATCACAGATACCATCCGTCGGTTCGAATGCAGCAGGAGCATGCATCAGGATCTCGCGCACTTGCTGTTGATCAAAACGGTGACAAGCATCATCCAGCGAGGCCAGCAAGGGGCGCAGTCGGGACCAGGGCAGCCAGCTCTCTTGTGCCACCATGATCCTGGGGTGTTCGGTTCCTCTGGCATCATCACCAATCAGTAACTCTTCGTAGAGCTTTTCGCCCGGCCGCAACCCCGTCACCTCTATGGCGATATCACCATCGGGACGCTGCTCATCACGCAGTGTCAGGCCGCTGAGGCGTATCATGCGCTTGGCCAGCTCCATGATCCGTACCGGTTGCCCCATATCGAGCACAAAGACGTCGCCCCCCTCCCCCATGGCGCCGGCCTGGATCACCAACTGGGCAGCCTCAGGTATCGTCATGAAGTAACGGATGATATCGGGGTGAGTCAGGGTGATAGGCCCCCCCTTATCTATCTGCTGTCTGAATAACGGCACCACTGAGCCGGAAGATCCAAGAACATTGCCAAAGCGCACCATACAAAAACGGGTGCTGTGCTTCTCGCGGGTCAAGGCTTGCAAGATCAATTCGGCCAGACGCTTGCTGGCGCCCATGGTATTGGTTGGCCGCACGGCTTTATCGGTAGAGATCAGCACGAATGTTTCCACCCCTGCCTCAATGGCCGCCTGTGCCGCATAAAGAGTGCCGAATACGTTGTTACGTACTCCTTCAATGATATTGAACTCGACCAGCGGGACATGTTTGTAAGCCGCGGTATGGTAGACGGTCTGGATCCTGAAGCTCTGCATCACCGTTTTTAGACGATGCTGGCGCTGTACTGAACCCAATAACGGCACCAGCTCTGTTTCGATCTGCTCGCGCTGACACTGTTCACGCAGATTCTTATTTAAGGCATAGAGAGCATATTCAGATAGCTCGAACAGAACCAAGGTGGACGGTCGGCACCGCAAGATCTGGCGACATAACTCAGAACCAATGGAGCCACCGGCACCGGTTACCATGACCGCTTTGCCTGTGATATTGGCTTCCATTAATTTTGTCACCGGCTCTACCGGATCTCTGCCCAACAGATCGTCGATGGAAACCTCATTGAGCTGATCTATGCGAGCCGAGCCATTGACCAGATCGGCCATTCCCGGGATAGAGAGTACTTCGCAAGAGAGGGGCTCAAGTGCATTGATCACCTCCTGACGACGCGCTCTGGTGCTGCTCGGCATAGCCAGCAAGATCTTCTGTACCCCATGGTGGTCAATCAGGGCTGGCAACTGAGCACTGTGATAAACGGTACAGCCCTGGATCACGCATCCCTGTTTGGCGGGATCGTCATCAATAAAGGCGACGGGATAAAACTCATTACCTTGCAACAAGGCCATTTGAAGCTGTCGACCCGAAGAACCCGCGCCATAGATCAACACCTGGGTACGAGCCAGACGGGTGGTATTGAGCAGCGCCCGGAAAAACAGCCGCACACCACCAACCAGCAGCACCAAAAAGGAGAGATAGATAACAGATACCGTTCTGGGCAGAAAGATATCAAAGTAAAATGCAGAGAGAACAAAGAAACAGGTTGAAAGAAATGCGCCTAGCGAGATTGTCCATAAAACCCGAAAGCTGACATATCGGAGTACTGCGCGATAGAGCCCCAGCCGTACAAACAAACTGATGCTGACAACGATAATTGCGCCAAGGAGTGCCCAGTGATGAGGGCTATCGATGGGCCAGTTATGTTCAAGCCGGATCCAGTACGCTCCCCAATAGGTCATGGTGATCAAGAGCATATCAACGGCGACAGAGATGACACGCTTACTGGCTCGTGATAGGGAGCCCAGGCAACTCAGTAGCCAGCCCCCTCCGGGTAAAAGCTCATTTCTCATTCTGGTACTCCTGCATTCAGGTGATACGCAAGAAAGGCTAACGGCAAGTAGGCAATGACCAGACCGATCACACCATCGAGCTGGCCCAATACAATCATGACAGCGATCGGCGCAAGCCAGAGGCTATTTAAAACAAGCACAGCCAAGGTCACGTTTCGATGACTTTGCCAACGTCTCGCCAGATATTGATAGCCATGAGTACGATGCGCCTCACTCAGACGACATTTCAGACGATAGCGATTCAGTAACGTCCAGGTCGCATCAACCACAAAGACTCCGAGCATGACGAGCCATGCCCACAGGAATTGAGGCGCAGAAGCGGCATCCAGCAGCATCAGGGAAGCCAGCATCAAGCCAAGAAAACCGCTGCCACCATCCCCCATAAAGATCCTGGCGGGCGGAAAATTCCAGCACAAGAAGCCAGCCGCCGAAATCCCCAGTAGCAGGATCAAACTGGCAGACGACCACTCCCCCCCAACCAGATAGTGAAATAACGTCATGAACAGACAGACGACAACGGCTTCACCTGCCGCCAAGCCATCGATGCCATCCATAAAGTTGTAGAGATTGATAAACCAGATCACCCCCAGCCAGACCAGCAGGTAACCAAACCAGGCCAGATCGAGCTGCCAACCAAAGAAGGTCAGCGCTGGCAAACCATTAACCGCAGAAACCACCAAAGCGGCCGCCATGCTCTGCACAATCAGGCGGGTTCGAGGCTTGAGAGAGATGTGGTCATCGATAAAACCAACCAATGCAATGCCCAGCGCCGCAGCCCATATCAATGCAAAGCTGCTCTGGGATATGCCGGCGGGCAGTGGGATCAGGGTAACAAACAACGGGGCTGCCAGCAGAAAGGTCGCCACGATAGCCATGCCACCGCCTCTCGGGGTAGGCACCTGATGCGAACTGCGATGATTGGGTTGGTCAAGCAAGCGGGTCTGGGCGTAGCGCCTGAGCAGGCCGGTCATGGTAATTGAAAGAAAAAGACAAAATATCGACAACAAAACAAATGCCAGCATCAAGACGACTCACTATGGATTGACGCCATCAGAGATAAGGTCTGAGAGAGCGAATAGGGTGCCGACCATTGTAATCGGCTCTGAGCCTTGCGGGTATTCATTTCCAGAGAGCCATAAATCCGTTGTAGCTTGGCATCAATCCCCAAACAGCGTCCAAGCCCTCTTATTACTCCTGGTGGGAGATAAAAGAGCCGACAGCTAACGCCTTCTGCTTCTGCAATCGCCGCCAACAACTGAGACGTCGACACTGCGACAGGATCTGCGACTAAAAAGACCTGATTCACTGCAGCCGGGTGCGCCATCGCATGGGCAATAAAGTCACACAGATTAGGTAACGCCAACAGGCTACGCGCATTGGTCAAACGGGCAAAAGGGAGCGGGATCCCTTTGCGCACCCAGGTCATCATGCTGGCAAAGTTAGCCTTCACTCCTTCTCCATAGATAAGAGGAGGACGAATGATGGTTACAGCCATACCACACTCTTTCGCGAGTGCCATCAGCCCCTGTTCCGCCTCATACTTCGAGCGTCCATAGGGATCTTCTGGCGGACTTTGCACATTCTCATCAAATGGCTTGCCAGGCTCGGTCTGCTCGCCATTCACTTTTATCGAACTGATAAAGATGAAGCGCTTCACCCCTGCCTCAGCCGCTTGTCGAGCAAGAGCGAGGGTGCCCTCTGTATTCACCGCTCGAAAAGCCGCCAAAGGATCTGTCGCGGTTTCCGACATCACATGCACCCTGGCTGCACAGTGAACAACCACATCCACCTGTTGCAATTGGGCTGTCCAGTTTGCATCGGCAGTCAGAGAGGGAGCCTGAACATGGTAAGAAGCCAGCGGGTGACTTCGCACCGCTCCTTTAACATTCGCCCCCAGCGCCAGCAAGTGTTCACAGACCGCCTTGCCTACAAATCCGTTGGCACCTGTGACAAGAATTCTAGGTATGGACATACAGTTTGAGATAGGCATTTCAAGATGAATAATAATTTGAGATAACCTTTTCATATAACGTCATATATTTATCAATCATGACGTCGGCAGTAAAGTTATGTTCAAATCTAGCCTTTGCATTTTTCCCCATACGCTCAGCTTCATCTTGATCATCCCATAACTTTTTCATTGCAGATGAGAGAGCCTCACTATTTGCTGGCTCAACTGCCAAGCCGGTTTCACCATGCAGATTTATATATGTAGTGCCTGTACCAATTTCGCAAGTAATCATTGGCTTACCATACATTGATGCCTCTAACAAAGTCATACCAAACGCTTCAGAACGCAGATGAGATGGAAATACCACAGCGTAACATAACTCCAGTAAAATATTTTTTTCAGCGTCACTTACTGGACCAACAAACAACGTATTTTTTAATCCTAACTTATCCGCCTGAGACTTCAACTCCTTTTCACATGGGCCTTCACCAATTATTATCAAAGGATAATCAAGTCCACGCATAGCATCAAGGACAAATGACAACCCCTTATAATATCGTAAAAATCCGATAAAAAGAAAAAAACGCCCTTTTATTTTATCATTCCATTTATTCGATAACGATAGTTCTGCATAACTTGGAGATACCTTTTCCAGACCGAATGGTATCACCTCAACATCCTTTTTTAGGCTAGAGAGAACAGGGCTGGTCTTGACATAATTGGGTGAAGAAGCGACCACAGCATCAACTTTATTTAGAAAAGACATCATCAATGGCTTATAAAGTTGTAGCAGGTATTTTTGTTTGACAATGTCAGAATGGTAACTGACCACCGTCGGCTTTTTAGGATTAACCCAAAAATGAACGAGATCCATATAGGGCCACGGAAAATGATAATGAATAATATCAGCTTTCTCAGCCAGTCGCCTGAATTCGACAATCGCAGACCATGAAAAACCAGTCGAAGCTATATAAAAATCTTCTTTTGCAGCATGCACACTATGATTAGCGATGTTAAAATTTCGACCAGCATTATCAGCACTTAAACATAATACATCAACCTCATGCCCTCTTTTTACTGCACCTTCCGCAAGCTGATATATGACTTGTTGCACACCACCGTAAGCATCTGGATAATATGTTTTAAAAAAATGAAGAATTTTCATTATCTTCCAAGCCCTTATCTAAAAAATAGTTCTTTGTGTATTGATGAACATCTGGTGATGCAAGAAGGTCTACTATATCAAACCATTTATACTTTGAATGCTGAGCAACAGAGAATGAATTTATATCATGGTCTAGTTCTATTGAATACGCTAAAACAACATAGTGAGTTGGAGTCATAACGTCATAAAAAGAATCTTTATAAAAATGCTCGTAGACTCCAATAAATTTAGCTTTCGAACTCTGTAACGTCATACCAAGCTCATTCTCAGCAACTCTTTTAAAGGCATCTAATATAGCTTCTCCCTTTTTTATCCTGCCCCCCAAAACAAACCAATGATCGGCTGCAGGTCTATTTCTTCTGAGACCGAGAAGATATCGCCCTGAACTATCAGAAATCACCAGATCAATCGAGATTAAGGGGGTGTTTTTTATTGTTTTTAAAAAATCATCATCCGTAAGATGCATATCTCGCCCCAAGATGTTATTTATATTTCTTTGCTGGCACACCCACATAAATTCCGGGCTGATCTATAGTGTTTACAACACACGCACCGGCACCAACAGTAATCTCGTCGCGAACAGTAATATTGTTGATTATAGTCGCGCCAGCACCTATAAAACATAACGTCCCAATATTAACTGAACCTGCCACTGTACTGTTGACCGATACATGCGTAAATTCATCAACACAGACGTCATGTTCAATTATTGCACCTGAATTGATAATGCATCCCTCACCAATTTTAACTGAAGGACCAATGTGCCCATGATGACCGACGAATGTTCCTTTACCTATGATAGAGTTAATACCAATCGTGGCTGTGGCAGAAATCAAGGTGGCAACTTGCCACCCCATTTTCCCCAATATCTCTAACTGTAACTTTCTTTTATGATTATCACCTACTGCAGAAAAAAAAATCCACTCATCGGGAGAGATTACATCCCATGAAGGAAAAACTGGATAACCCAAAATACTCTCGCCAGGTTTTGCATTATCATCAATAAAGCATAACGTTGAAAATCCTAACGACAATGCTACATCAGCCACACTTCTTGCATGTCCACCACATCCTAAAATGGCCAACTTCTTTGAATCTACCACATTATTTCTCCAAGCAACTAATACGCTCAAGTATATCGATATGCTCATTTACAACATCAGACCATGTACGCATTGATAACTGATCGTATATCTGCAACTGTTTTCGTAGTAAGATGTCCTTATGGTGGAGTGCCCATTCTATTCTCTTAGCCATATCTCTCCAATCATATGGATCAAAAAATGTCATTTCCTGTAACTCAGGGTCAGTAAGAATTTCTTCAGTTACAGGAATACGAGCCATAACAACTGGTGTATTAACAGATAACGCCTCAGTAAATGTAAATGGACACCCACCTTCACTTAGACTTGGATTAACTGCCAAACTTGCCAATTTATAACAAGCTGCGAGCTCTTGCATTGTTAGTCCATGCAGAAATAAAATTTCGTGTTGCAGATTGTGACTAATAACAAATTCTTTTACTTCAGGCATAACACTAACACTGCCGGTAACGATCAGTTTGTACTGAACGAATTTTTTTCGTAAAAGATACTCATACGCTTTGAATAAACTTATTATGTTTTTATTTGGCCTGATCTGGCTAGCATAAAAAACAAACTCTACATCTTTATTTTTAAATATTGAAACATAATTCTGCTCATTCGATTTGCGAATAGCGGACATGAGTAACGACTTGGCATAATGGGTAGTTGCCTCTTCATTATCTGGTAGACCAGTAATATTAATGAAGCTATCAACTTTATTAGCGGCGTGATGTACTACAGACACCTTGTCCATTGATACTTGATAGCCATCAATAAGTGTATTCCATTTTACCACTTCACTATAAGTTACAAAGTGATCCCCTGTTCTGATAGCCTCTTCTAACAATTTAAACGTCGATAGAGTTCTATCACCACCAATTTGAGAAAAGGCCACGGGAAACTCTCGTAAAACAACATCAGGTACACACATTAATCGAGGGGCATCGATCTTGTTAAACTCAGGCCAATAGGCTGTTGGACAATACCATGCAGATATATCATGCATACTATCGATTAATGCGCTTATACGCTTCCCTTCCACCAACTCCATGTTACGGTAGAGACGCAATACAAATCCATCATCTTTAGGCGAGTAAATCATTTTCATGAAACGGCCTATGTACTTGGAAAACCTGCCCAGCACAATTAGTTTCAATCTACGAATAAAAAAGAACGCCAATAAAAAAGGAAACGAAAAAATAAAAAATAATGGGAAAATGATTAAAGCCAGCAGAAATAACAAACACCCTTCAATGCCTAAAAGGATCAGATCCAATTTTGTGTATGCATTTAACAAACGCTTTTCCACATAATGGAAAATATTTTCCTTCAAGCTAGCAACCAACTCCAGTAAAAACGATTTGAGTGTTTTTCTTTTTTGTCTTTTCGTTTTACGGTTAATGTACCAATGGTAAAGATCCAGTAAAAGTGGTCTTTTATCTGGCGAGCGAATCGAAAAACTGTCATGTGGTACATTCTCACTATCAAAAAGGTCATATAGATCTTTCGTAGACCAACTAGGACAAACCAAGGTAAACTTTACATCATCACGTGCTGCAGCACCTTTAAGAAAGGCAGCCAAGTAACGACCAAGTCCCTCCTTTCGTAAATCAACAGATGGGGCATAGCAAAGATAAATTCCAAATTTTCTCACAGACATTCGCGTATTACCCCCCAATAATGCTTAGCCAGATTTTGCACTCGTTGTTCTTTCAGTATATCTTTACTAGGCAAATTTTTTCGAAGATGCAAAGCTTGCTCTTCTATATATTTTAGCTGCCAAGCCATTTGCTCCGGCGAGTTTGCATCAGACCATGTTAAATTAAGTGAAAACTGTCTATCTATTTCACGCATTGCCGGATAATCAGAGGAGAGTGCAGGTATATTCAGATAGGCAGCCTCAATAACCGAAAAAGTACCATTATCAATGCGCGCAGGATGCCATATAAATGCTGCTTTTTTTAGTGCTTTTTTATATTCTAAATCGGATAACTCACCACATAATTTTATCTTACGTTTCAACGACTTACTATTATCAACAGTTCTCACAAACTCGCTCAAATATGAAAGTTTACTTTCCATTATACTCTGAGTATTAACTCCAGTAATAAAGCATGTAAGAGAACCGGCTAGCTGATTATAATAAATTTCTAATGCTTTGACAGCATTGAGATGATTCTTATGTGGACTGAGATTAGTTGTCCAAATGAAATAATCGCCAACATCTTTTTGCTGCTCATCTGAAAACGAAAAGTCAGGTGCCAACATAGGTAACCTAGCAATTCTGTCAGACTCAATACCAGCATATTGTTGCGCATCTCGGCAAGTAAACTCAGTAGTAACCAAGACTCGCTCAGCTTGTGTTGCTGCTTTCAAGTAGGGATGATCAGCACCTCCTTGCAAAATTGAAACATATCGCTGCAAATAATCGTATACCATCAATACTATCGGTCTTACTGGAAGCAGCGTTTTGTCCAGCCTGTCGGAAACGAAAACCCAAATATCACAATCATAGAAATTACTGATGCTGTCATTGGGCACCATATATGATTCATCTACGGCACACCAGCCATCATGACCAGCATACTGCATAGCACGTGTAGCATCATCTTTAGAAAGATGTTGCCAATAGAAGCTTCTCCTTTGAATTTTTGGATTTAAATCCCGCAATTCATTAGCATGCTCTAATTCATCAATTGTTGGATGCGCAAAAACGACCTCACATTCTTCATTAGCCTGTTGACTACCAAGTAATATGGCATCAGCTAAAAGCTTAGCGCCTCGCAGACTCCCCCCTCGATACTCAATCGGAACAATTACACCAATTCGCTTTTTTCTAGTGATATATGTAGGGCGAGCTTTCTGCTGGAGGCGATGCTCTTTTAATCCATCAACGACAAGGCTAAAGTTTCTTTTCCATATTGAAGCACAATACTCTGGCATCATTTGCTCAAGAAGCACATGCTGTGTTTTTCTAATATCATTGATTAACTGTTCATCGCCATTTAAAATTTTTCTAATCTTAGCCTTAGCCTCTGCAATTGTTTCACATCTGCCAGGTAAATCCCCGCCACCCATCAAATCCAGCATTCCCCCAGCCATATATATTAATGGCATACCAGCTTGTATAGCTTCAAAGGGATGATAATGTATATGATTTAGTTCAGTGGAATGATAAAACATAACGCTGCATTGTTGCATGTTATCAGAGTGCTCTTCTTTAGATACAAAGCCGAGTACTTTCTTATCATTAACAGCTATTGGCTGCGCACCACCAATGATATAATCAAACTCTTTAAAATCACGAACAAAGGATTCATAAATACTTTTAAAGTATGGAGATGTTCCTATTCTAGGACAGACAAATAGTATCGTCTTTCTTTTTCCAGTCCAATTATCAGGTTGATATTTACCTTTTAAACCAACAGGCAAATAGCATGAGCGCTTTGCTAAATATGGCATTTCTACATCGGAAATATGCTCATAGCCACAACCAAACCAGAATCTTTTCCCCATCGATTTAATCGTTGATACTACATTATCTCCACACTCACTTCTTAGTAAAGAAGAATAATTGTATCCCTTAGATAATCCAAATACACGAAGAATGACGGCACCATTAAAATTTTTAATGGTTGACTTAATTTGCTTTGGGAAGAAGCCAATTATCGCATAATCAAAATATTTATTGACAATATCCCAAGCGTTTTTACTGGGCGACTCATACCAATTTTGTTCATTTAAAATATCAAGTTCATGCCTAGGGATAGTCAATTTATCGTCAAAATCGAATGTAATACTTGCCGATAAATTTCCCTCATCATATGGAAACTTTTTTGGAAGATATATTTCTTCAATACCAAACTCTATTAGCTGAGGTATTTCAAAGTTTCTTAATGTTGAATGGTTAAGCAGCCACAACACTCGATTTTTCATGCTAAATCCAGATTATTGACTCGTTTATAGGCAATGATCGCATCATCAATGGGGCCATCAAAAATGTATTCACCATGATGAAATACAATCCCTCTTGAACAAATATTTTTCAATGCGCTGAAATCATGTGATGCTAAAACTAGTATTTCAGCATTCTCAATCAAACTCATTATTCTGCTTTTAGCCTTTGCCATAAACTGAGCATCACCAGCACCAATCACTTCATCTAGGAGCAAAATATCGCCACCAACTGCTGTGGATATAGCAAATGCTAGTCTTACCTGCATGCCTGCAGAGTAAGTTTTAATTGGATAATCAATAAACTCACCCAAACCAGCAAACTCAACGATCTCATTTTCTTTCTCTTTCATAAAAGTCGGAGAGAGGCCAAGCAGAAGACCACGATAGAGAATATTCTCTCGGCCTGTTGCATCAGGTTCAAAACCTAGACTCAAATCAAAAAGAGAACGAACTTGCCCTTCAACAATTAATTTACCACTAGATATAGGATAGAGACCTGCCACCGTTTTAAGAAATGTACTTTTTCCTGCACCATTATGCCCTAAGAGCCCGACCCTCTCTCCATTATTTATTTCTAGCGTAATATTTTTTAATGCATGAATATCAGAGACAGAACGCTCTGCTTTTCCTTTTTTAAAAGCAGCAGAGAAAAGAGACTTTAGTGACCGCTCTTTGTAAGCTACTGATGCATAATGAAGGTTAACATTCTCAAGTTTAATTTTATTCTTTTTCATAGGTAGAAGATCACTTTTTTCTCTGCATTTCGGCCAATCAGCCACGCAAGCAAAAATAGGAAAGCAGCAGTTATCAGACTAAATGTATAGTTCTCCAGACTCGGCCACTCACCTTTTAGTAGTGGTGCTCTTATAATTTGCAATACATGATACACAGGATTGTAATCGACTAGCCAATCCAATCCGCCAGAACGGAACATACGTTCTTCGAAATATACCGGAGAGATAAACCATATCGCTTGCATGACTAATCCCATCGCATGTGGTACATCTCTAAATCTAACCCCGATATAGGCTAGTAATGTTGATAATGGCCATGCAATAAGTGCCAATATTGGGAAAACAGTTAAGGTGGCTAGCCAGGTTATATTTATATTTTGTGGCAATACAACTATTGACCAAGCAAATAGAGCCAAACTGGCAAGTGCAAGTACTATAATGCTGCTCAAGACAGTTCGTAATGTATATATTGCTAATGGATGCTTGCATTGTTTAATGTAGGCATCTGCTTGCACAAACGCAAGTGAACCACCAATGGTATTGGCTACTACAAAATCCCAGACTATAATTCCTGACAAAATATAGGGTGCATACGTCACTATGTCCGTATTAAACATTTTACTAAAAACTATAGATATTAATAATGTCATACCTAAAGGTTGAATAAATGACCATAATACACCGAAAAAAGACCGCCGCCAACGAGAGCGTAGATCCGATAAAGCGAGATGCTGCCAAAAATATCTAGCATCCCAAATACCCCTAACATAATAAAGACTCATAGAACTCCCACCAACTTAAAATAACCCTTCACCAACGAAAGATGAAGGGTTATTTATTTAACATTACTTATTTAAATAAAAATCAGAAATTACGTTGCAGATATAATCAACATCTTTTTCCAATAATTCAGGGTAGCTTGGTAAATTCATTCCTCTTGAGCTGATATTTTCAGCAACAGGAAATTTATGTTCTGTAAATACATGTGGCATCGTATTAGCTAAAGGAAACAATGGCCTTGTCTCAACATCATGACTCTTTAGAACAGTTCTGAGCAAGTCTCTATCTTGTGCATTCTCGACTAGGATCGAGCACATCCAAAATGAATGCCTGGTATTCTCAATCTCTTTGTGGAATGTTATCGGCAAATGGTTTAATCGACGCTGATACCAACTGGCAATCTCTCTTTTTTTTGCAATTATCTCGTCTGCTTGCTCTAATTGTGCCAGGCCAATCGCAGCACATATATTTGTCATGCGATAATTAAATGCCAACGCATCATGCCAATACTCTTTAACCTTCGAAACACCTTGGCTCTTCAAGTGGCATGCCAAGTCATGGACATTTTTATCCTTTGAAACAACCATGCCACCTTCGCCGGTAGTTATTGTCTTATTTCCAAAGAAACTGAATGTTGCCACATCACCAAATGTACCAACATGCTTATTCTTATAAAGAGTACCGAACGCCTCCGCACAGTCTTCTATCAAAAACAAGTTATGTTTCTTACAAACATCGACTAACGCATCCATATCACATGGTAAACCATAAAGATGCACAGCCATGACAGCCTTGGTCTTTGTTGTGATTTTTGCTATTACATCATTGACATCGATGTTCCATGTATCTGGTAGCGAGTCAACATAGACTGCTTTTGCACCGGTCTGAATGATTGTATTCACTGAGGCAATATATGTGAATGAAGGAACAATAACCTCATCACCAGGACCAATACCTAAAGCAGCCAACGCCAAATGAAGTGCTACAGTACCATTACTCACTGTTGTACAATTTTCTGCACCAATATACTTTGAAAATGCTGATTCAAATCTGTTAATAAACTCACCTTTTGAAGAGATCCATGTTGAATCAAGGCATTCATTAACATATTTTTTTTCATTACCAGATAATCTTGGTTGATATACTGGAATCATAGTCACTCCACACTGACATTAACATCAAAGCCATGAGATTTCAGCAAGGCATGCTGGCGAGCTTGCTGCAAATCATATGCAACCATCTCACTTACCATTTCTGCGAGTGTCGTTTCCGGCTCCCAACCCAGCTTATTTTTTGCATTAGATGGATCACCAAGAAGAGTCTCTACCTCGGCCGGTCTGAAATAACGTGGATCAACACATACGATAATATCACCAACCTTCAATGCCGGCGCCTTATCTCCATAAATCGCCGAAACGACAGCTTTTTCCTCGACGCCGCTTCCAACAAAGTTCAATTCAATACCTAACTCAGCAGCGGCCATTTTTATAAATTCACGGACACTATATTGCACTCCAGTTGCAATGACAAAGTCCTCTGGCTGCTCTTGTTGCAACATCATCCATTGCATCTTGACATAGTCTCTTGCATGTCCCCAATCACGCAATGAGTCCATGTTTCCCATATACAGGCACTTTTCGAGGCCTTGAGCAATATTTGACAAACCTCGAGTAATTTTTCTAGTAACAAATGTTTCTCCACGACGGGGTGACTCATGATTAAACAAAATACCATTACAAGCATACATACCATATGCCTCACGATAATTCACCGTAATCCAGTACGCATACATTTTTGCAACAGCATAAGGGCTGCGCGGATAAAAAGGTGTTGTCTCTCGCTGCGGAATTTCTTGCACGAGGCCGTATAGTTCGGATGTCGATGCCTGATAAAAACGAGTTTTTTTTGTCAGTCCCAAGAAACGAATAGCTTCCAATAAGCGTAAAGTACCTATCGCATCAACATCCGCAGTATATTCTGGGGAATCAAAACTAACAGCGACATGAGATTGAGCACCAAGATTATAAACTTCATCTGGTTGAACTTCGGCTATAATTCTCGTTAGATTTGATGAATCCGTTAAGTCACCATAATGTAGTTTAAAATCAACGTTCTCTTCATGAGGGTCTTTATAAATGTGGTCTACACGTTGTGTATTAAACTGAGATGCACGGCGCTTAATACCATGGACTTCATACCCCTTCTCTAATAGAAACTCAGCCAGATATGAACCATCCTGACCAGTCACCCCAGTAATTAACGCTACTTTCTTGGACATTTTCAGAACTCTCCTTATAAGTTGTTGATCATTTTATGTAATGAATTCAAACCAGACGTTAACTTGCTTATATCGTTTTTGCTTTCAACATTAAGCCTTAGTAATGGTTCTGTGTTTGAAATGCGAACATTAAATCGCCAATCATTCATTTCAATACTAAGACCATCTACATATTCTACTTTGACAGCAAGTGGCGCATAGACCTCTTCCAGCTTCTTTATTATCTCAAGAGCATTATCAACTCTATAATTTATCTCACCACTGCATGGATAGGCTTTAACACGTTCAGCAACTAAACTAGACAATGTGGATTTTTTTAGTGATAGCAAGTTAATTACTAGTAACCAAGGAATCATACCGCTATCACAGTAGCCAAAGTCACGGAAATAGTGATGGGCACTCATTTCACCACCATATATTGCATTCTCACTGCGCATCCGTTCTTTAATAAAGGCGTGACCAGTTTTGCTTTGTACTGGTGTACCACCAGACTTTTCAACGATATCAATAGTATTCCATGTCAAGCGTGGATCATGAATGATTTTCTCATGAGGATTATCTACTAAAAATGCCTCTGCTAATAATCCAACAATATAGTATCCTTCGATGAAATCACCATTTTCATCAAACAGAAAACAGCGATCAAAATCACCATCCCAAGCAATACCCATATCAGCATGATAGAACTTTACCGCTTCCGATGTAGCACTTCTATTTTCAGGAAGCAATGGGTTAGGAATACCATTGGGAAAGTTACCATCTTCCTCATGATGAATTTTTATAAACTCAACAGGAACATTGAGGGTATTGAAACGTCGCTCGATAACATCAAGCACATGCCCTGCTGCCCCGTTACCGGCATTCACAACTAGCTTGAGTGGACGTAATTGATGCGGCTTTATATACGTCAGCAAATGATCGACATAAGCATCTAGTATCGATTTTTTAATCAATGTTCCTTGCCGGGAGGATGCAATAAAGTCACCCTTTTCAGCCAATGCTCGAATATCATTCAAACCACTATCACCACTAATTGGACAAGCATCACGACCAACCAGTTTCATGCCATTGTAATCCATAGGATTATGACTGGCCGTCACTTCTATAGCACCATCAATGTCTAACGTAAATGCTGCAAAATAGGTTTCTTCAGTCCCCGTAGTCCCTAAGTCGATGACATCACAACCGGCATCAAGAATCCCTCTTGCAAGTGCTTGCTTTAGGCTTTCGCTCGTGAGTCTAACATCGCCTCCAACAGCAATTGTCGTTGCATTTAGATACTGTGCAGTTGCACGGCCAATACGGTATGCAATCTCAGTGTTCAGCTCATCACCCAGTTTGCCGCGAATATCGTAAGCTTTAAAACAAGTAAGATTCATGATGCCCCCTAAATTAAATTCCTTTTCAATAATCAATGATGTCATCTTCACCTAAATATTCACCCGTTTGCACCTCTAGCATAACTAAATCGATGAGACCTGGATTTTTTAATTGGTGACGATGCCCAGCAGGAATATATGTAGATTGGTTAGCAGTTAGCAAGGCAATTTGATCTTCATAGAAAACCTCTGCAACACCAGATAATACCACCCAGTGTTCATTTCTATGATGATGCATTTGCATCGTTAAGCTAGCCCCAGGTTTAACTTCAAGTCTTTTTATTTTAAAACGCTCTCCCACCTCAAGTAACGTATAACGTCCCCATGGACAATAGACTGTACGATGTATTTTATATGCATCATTGTTTATCGTCTTAAGGTGATTATAAATTAATTTTACATCCTGACTACTTTCTTTGTGAGCGACCAATAGAGCATCAGCAGTATCAACAATTACTAGGTTTTCTACACCTACAGCACCAATAACCCGATCCTCGCTCGAAATATAACAATTTGAGGTAGCATGTAAAATTGCATGTCCCTGAACGGTGTTTCCATCGTCATCAGCTTGATGTAGTTCACTTATTGCAGCCCAAGACCCAATATCACTCCAGCCTATGTCACATGGAACTACTGAAACATTTCCTGATTTCTCCATCACGGCATAATCTATCGAGATGTCTGGAACATGGATAAATGTGTCAGGGTCCAGATCAATATGCTTGACCTTTTTACTTTGAACCGAATCGGACTTGTCAAGGCAAGCTTTTGTTGCTATCAATACTTCCGGACAATGCAAGTCCATTTCTGCAATCATTGTACTTGCTTTAAAGCAAAACATACCTGAATTCCAGAAGAAGCGACCGCTTTCAACGTACTCAATTGCCTTATCCAATGTTGGCTTTTCAACAAAGCGCAAAACCTCTGTACCAAGAGCTTCAATGTAACCATAACCTGTTTCAGGTATTGTGGGTTTAATACCAAATGTGACTAACCGCCCTGCTTTTGCCAATTCAATAGCGCAGGAAACAGCATCATCGAATGCAACTTGCTCTGTGATCAAGTGATCAGCAGCCAAGACCAACAAGACCGCATCATCGCCATATGTATCGCGAGCATAAATTGCTGCAGATGCTACTGCTGCTGCAGTGTTACGGCCATAAGGTTCAAGAATAAATGAAGTCTGAATTTCATTACTATTAACTTCTTTAAATGAATCTAGTGTTTTGAAATAAAGGTCTCGATTAGTAATAGTTAATACTTCACTGACATCTGATAATTTTGCTCCACGTAAAAATGCTTTTTGTAAAAAACTTTGATTATCCGATAGTTTAATGAATGGCTTGGGATGTTGTTCACGTGAAACAGGCCATAATCTTGAACCGCTTCCACCACACATAATAGCAGGAATTAAGACAGTCATAGATACACCATAATGTATTTAATGTGTTGATATGATTTTCAGAAATGTTTAGCTGCCATAAATGGCTTTGCATTTTTATCTTTAAGAGATAATATAGGGAGCATATCACTCTCCCACTCTATTCCTAGTTGCTGGTCATTCCAACATATTGTATGTTCAAAGTCAGGTCTATAATAATTGGTTGCTTTATATAAAACTTCTGCTGTTTCTGTTCTAGTTATAAAACCATGGGCAAACCCTTTCGGAATCCACAATTGTCGCTTATTCTCAGCTGATAGATGAACACCGACCCATTTGCCAAAGGTCGGCGAATTTTCACGAATATCCACTGCTACATCAAATACTTCTCCCACAACACATCGCACCAGCTTTCCCTGGGCGTGTGGTGATGATTGATAATGCAGTCCACGCAACACGTTTTTCGAAGATTTAGAATGATTATCTTGAACAAAAGTAACAGGGTATCCTACTGCTTCCTCGAACAGTTTATGGTTGAAACTCTCAAAGAAAAAGCCACGCTCATCACCAAATATTTTTGGCTCAAAAATAAGTACATCAGGTATCGTGGTCTCGATTACATTCATCTTCATATCCATATTTTATTTAGTTTATTTTGCAGGAACGGGTGCACACCCTTAACTCCAACTCATACTTTCGAAACCATCTTTAACAGGTATTGTCCATAAGCATTTTTCGCAAGTGGTGTCGCCAACGTTTTTACTTGCTCTGCATCAATGAATTTCTTGCGATAGGCGATCTCTTCAGGACAAGCGACTTTCAACCCCTGACGGGTCTCGATGGTCTGAATAAAGTTGCTCGCTTCAATCATGCTCTCGTGGGTACCGGTATCAAGCCAAGCATAACCACGGCCCATCATGGCCACCGACAGATTACCTTGTTCCAGGTAGATACGGTTTACATCGGTTATCTCCAGCTCGCCACGGGGCGACGGCGTCAGACTCTTGGCGATCTTGACCACGCTGTTGTCGTAGAAATAGAGGCCGGTTACCGCATAGTTGCTCTTGGGCTCCAGTGGCTTCTCCTCCAGAGAGATCGCGGTGCCCTCTTTATCAAACTCAACCACCCCATAACGCTCGGGGTCATGCACATGGTAGGCAAAGACGGTAGCACCGCTCTCTTTGGCCACTGCCGCCTCCAACTGTTTCTGCAAGTCGTGGCCGTAGAAGATGTTGTCCCCCAACACCAGTGCACAGGGGTCTGAACCGATAAACTCTGCACCCAGAATAAAGGCTTGTGCCAACCCGTCCGGGCTTGGTTGAACCTTGTATTGCAAACTCAGGCCCCACTGACTGCCATCACCTAGCAATTGCTCAAAACGGGGGGTATCTTGCGGCGTGCTGATGATCAAAATATCGCGAATTCCCGCCAGCATCAGGGTGCTGAGAGGATAGTAGATCATCGGCTTGTCATAGATAGGCAACAGCTGCTTGCTCACTGCCATGGTTACCGGATAGAGACGGGTGCCTGAGCCGCCGGCCAGAATAATGCCTTTACGTTTGGTCATGATGCTTGTTTCTTATATAGAGGAAGCATGGCTTTAGGCCACCTTTCCGTTTTATCCCTGCCAGCTAGGGAGGCAGTCACTACATCCCTGGCCAGTAATTTACTTGCCAAGGATCTCGGTCAACATCCGCTCCACACCGACTGTCCACTCCGGCAGCACCAGATCGAAGGTGCGCTGGAATTTGCCGGTATCCATGCGGGAGTTATGGGGGCGTTTGGCCGGGGTAGGGAAGGCGCTGGTCGGCACCGCATTGAGTTGTGTCACCGCCAGTTCAACGCCAGCCTCTCTGGCTTTGGCAAACACCAGCTGGGCGTAGTCAAACCAGGTGGTGGTACCGGAGGCAATCAGATGGTACAGCCCGGCGACCTCGGGTTTGCGCTGCGCCACGCGGAGAGCATGGGCGGTGCAATCGGCCAGCAACTCGGCGCCGGTCGGAGCGCCAAACTGGTCATTGATCACTGACATCTCGCTACGCTCTTTGCCAAAGCGCAGCATGGTCTTGGCAAAATTGGCTCCGCGGGCGGCGTAAACCCAGCTGGTGCGGAAGATCAGGTGACGGGAACAAAGTGCGGCCCCTTGCTCACCCGCAAGCTTGGTTTCGCCATAGACGTTGAGCGGGGCGGTTGCATCGGTTTCCCCCCAGGGGCGCTCACCGCTGCCATCAAATACATAGTCGGTGGAGTAATGCACCAACCAGGCACCCAATGCTTCCGCTTCTTTGGCTATCGCTGCCACGCTGGTCGCGTTGAGCAGCTCGGCAAATTCACGCTCGCTCTCCGCCTTGTCGACTGCGGTGTGGGCCGCAGCGTTGACAATCACATCCGGCTTGACCAGACGTACAGTGTCGGCCACCCCTGCCGGGTTGCTGAAATCGCCGCAATAGTCGGTGGAGTCAAAATCAACGGCAGTGATGCGCCCCAGCGGCGCCAGTGCGCGTTGCAGCTCCCAGCCTACCTGGCCGTTTTTGCCAAACAGCAGAATATGCATCAGGCACGCTCCCCATCATTCTGTTCAATCGAGGAATAGTGTTGCTCAATCCAGGACTGGTAGGCACCGCTCTTGACGTTGCTGACCCACTGCTGGTTATCCAGATACCACTGCACAGTTTTGCGAATACCGGATTCAAAGGTCTCTTGCGGTTGCCAATCCAGCTCTGCGCTCATCTTGGTCGCATCGATGGCATAGCGGCGATCGTGGCCAGGGCGATCCGCCACATAGGTGATTTGCTCACGATAAGAGCCCACCTTCGGCACCATCTCGTCCAGCAGATCGCAGATGGTGTGTACCACCTCCAGATTCTGCTTCTCGTTATGACCGCCGATGTTGTAGGTCTCACCGACCACGCCTGTGGTCGCTACCTTGTAGAGCGCACGCGCGTGATCTTCCACGTAGAGCCAGTCACGGACCTGGTCGCCCTTGCCATAGACAGGTAACGGCTTGCCATCCAGCGCGTTAAGAATGACCAACGGGATCAGCTTCTCGGGGAAGTGGTACGGGCCGTAGTTGTTGGAGCAGTTGGTGACGATGGTCGGCAGACCGTAGGTGCGGCGCCAAGCGCGCACCAGATGGTCGCTGGAAGCCTTGGAGGCAGAATAGGGGCTGCTGGGGGCGTAGGGGGTGGTCTCGGTAAAGAGCGGCAATGGTTCACCGGCAGCCACTTCATCCGGATGAGGCAGATCACCATACACCTCGTCGGTGGAGATATGGTGGAAGCGGAAGGCCGCCTTGCGTACCTCGTCCAGACCGTTCCAGTAAGCGCGAGCCGCTTCCAGCAACATATAGGTGCCGACGATATTGGTCTCGATAAAGTCAGCCGGCCCTGTAATGGAGCGGTCAACATGGCTCTCGGCGGCCAGATGCATCACGGCATCCGGCTGGTGCAAGGCAAACACCCGATCCAGCTCGGCGCGATTGCAAATATCCACCTGCTCAAACACATAACGCTCGCTTGACGATACATCGGCCAAGGATTCCAGATTGCCGGCATAGGTGAGTTTATCGAGATTGATAACGGAATCTTGGGTATCACGGATAATATGGCGCACCACGGCAGAGCCGATAAAGCCGGCACCACCGGTCACGAGGATTTTCATAAATATGTATCTCTTGCGAGGCGTTGATATGACATCAGAGAGAGGCTGGCTATCCACTAATGCGTTATTGAAACACCCAATAGACTGCAATTTAACCAGCGCCAACAGCAGCAAAACAATAAATGAACATTATTTGTGCAAATCGCTGAATAATCTCAAGGCTACCGCCCTTGGGTTACAGCCCCCAGTTTGCTGCTTTTAACCAAATTAGGTCTGCTGTTGGTCATCATGTCCTCCAGCATTTTGCTGTCTTGATGGTGTGTAGCACAGCTTTATGGCCCAAGACCAAGAAAGAGCGGACACTACCTATCCAACCCTATAAGACGCAGATTCTATCTTGTTTCCAGCCGAGCTGCACAGCAGAAACTGACTTGCCCCTCACCTCTGAAAAGGAGTCGATAGAAAACCACCTCACGGCGACATAATTTCTCGAAAAGAAGCAGTATTAACTTAATAATTACGCTTAAGTTACCGTTTTTACGGAAAAAAAATAGAGCGACTTTCCAAGTCGCTCTATTTATTACTCAGTCATACCTGATGTATTTGTCTTATTGTAATCTGCCACCCAGAACTTCAGGGGTTACTTTGCTCAGTCACCTTTTGACTCAACTGCTGCAACCATGCGCGCCTCTTTACTTTTGTGGCTAGTGAAGTAACGCATCACCAGCACGAAGAAGAGCGGGACGAAGAAGATGGCCAGCACGGTGGCGCTGATCATCCCCCCCATTACGCCGGTACCGATTGCATTACGGCTGCTGGCACCGGCGCCGGAGCTGATCACCAGCGGCAGCACCCCGAGGATAAAGGCGAGCGAGGTCATCAGGATCGGACGCAGACGCAGGCGTGCCGCCTCCACCACAGCCTCACCCAACCCCATCCCCTTGTCGTAGAGCTCTTTGGCAAATTCCACGATCAAAATCGCGTTTTTCGCCGACAAGCCTATGGTGGTGAGCAGGCCTACCTGGAAGTAGACGTCGTTCTCCAGCCCACGCAGGGTGGCGGCCACAATGGCTCCCAGTACCCCGAGCGGCACCACCAGCATCACCGAGAACGGAATGCTCCAGCTCTCGTAGAGGGCCGCCAGACAGAGGAACACCACCAACAAGGAGATGGCGTAGAGCGCAGGAGCCTGTGAACCGGCCTGACGCTCCTGGAAGGAGAGCCCGGTCCACTCGATGCCCACCCCTTCCGGCAGCTGTTTCACCATCTGCTCGATCGCAGCCATCGCATCACCGGTACTCTTGCCGGGCGCAGCCTCACCGACGATCTCCATCGCCGGCACGCCGTTGTAACGCTCCAGACGCGGTGAGCCGAAGCTCCACTCGGTGCTGGCAAAGGCGGAGAAGGGCACCATCTGACCGGCACTGTTGCGCACATACCAGAGCTTGAGATCTTCCGGGTTCATCCGGAAGGGGGCATCCGCCTGCATGTAGACCTTCTTGATCCGGCCCCGGTCAACGAAGTCATTGACGTAGGACGAGCCCCAGGCGGTAGCCAGGGTGTTGTTGATGTCCGCGATGGAGAGCCCCTGCGCCAGCGCCTTCTCGTAGTCGATCTTGATATCGAGCTGCGGCGTATCTTCCATCCCGTTCGGGCGTACCCGCACCAAGGTGGGATCCTGCGCCGCCATGCCGAGCAGCTGGTTACGCGCCGCCATCAGCTTGTCGTGACCGATACCGCCACGATCCTGCAGGAAGAAGTCAAAACCGGTCGCCGTACCCAATTCAGGAATAGATGGCAAGTTGAAGGCGAACACTTGCGCCTCCTTGATGCTGAACAGATAGCCCATGGCGCGACCGATAATGGCGTTGGCACTGCGATCAGGACTCTTGCGCTCGCTCCAGTCCCTGAGTTTGATAAAGGCCATACCCGCGTTCTGGCCACTACCGGCAAAACTGAAGCCCGATACAGTCAATACGGCATCCACGTTATCCTTCTCGTTGTCCAGGAAGTAGTCACGCATCTGGGCCAGCACCACCTCGGTGCGCTGCTTGGTAGCTCCGACCGGCAGTTGCACCATGGACATGATGACCCCCTGATCCTCTTCCGGCAGGAAGGAGGTGGGCATCCGCATAAAGAGCACTGCCAGTACCGCCAGCATGGCGCCGTAGATCAGGCTGTAGCGCACGCCCTGCTTGATCACCTTGCGCACGCCGCTCTGATAGCGATTGGTACCCGCATCAAAGGCGCGGTTGAACCAGCCAAAGAAGCCGCGCTTGGCTCCAAACTCGCCATGTTTCATCGGCTTGAGCAGGGTGGCACAGAGCGCCGGAGTCAGGATCAACGCCACCAGCACCGACAGCACCATGGCCGAGACGATGGTCAGCGAGAACTGGCGATAGATGGCGCCGGTCGAGCCGCCGAAGAAGGCCATCGGCACGAACACGGCGGAGAGCACCAGGGCGATCCCCACCAGTGCGCCGGTGATCTGGGTCATCGACTTGCGGGTGGCTTCCAGCGGGGAGAGATCCTCCTCGCTCATCAGACGCTCCACGTTCTCCACCACAACGATGGCGTCATCCACCAGCAGGCCGATGGCGAGCACCATACCGAACATGGTGAGGGTGTTGATGGAGAAGCCGAACGCCGCCATCACCCCGAAGGTACCGAGCAGCACCACAGGCACCGCAATGGTCGGGATCAGGGTGGCGCGGAAGTTCTGCAGGAACAGATACATGACGCAGAACACCAGGAAGATCGCCTCGATCAGGGTCTGCACCACCTCCTCGATGGAGATCTTCACAAACGGCGTGGTGTCGTAGGGGTAGACGATCTCCATGTTGGCCGGGAAGTAATCCGACAGCTCATTGAGCTTGGCACGCACCTTCTCGGCGGTATCCAGCGCGTTGGCGCCGGTCGCCAGCTTGATGGCAACCGCGGCGGTAGACTGGCCGTTGTAGAGCGCATCGGCGTCATAGCTTTCGCCCGCCAGCTCGACCCGGGCCACATCTTTCAGTCGTACCTTGGAGCCATCCTGATTCACCCGCAGCAGGATATCGTTGAACTGCTCCACGGTAGAGAGACGGGTCTGCCCCATGATGGTGGCGGTGAACTGCTGATCTTCCACCGACGGAGTACCGCCCAGCTTGCCGAAGGCCACCTGGGCGTTCTGCGCCTTGATGGCCGCCTGCACATCCCCCGGGGTCATCTGCACCCGGTTGAGTTTGTTGGGATCGAGCCACACCCGCATGGAATACTGGCTACCGAACAAGGTGATATCCCCTACCCCGTCCAGACGGCTCAGGGGCTCCTTGATATTGGAGACCACATAGTCCGCTAGGTCGTCGTTGTTCATGCTGCCATCGCTGGAAATGAACGCCGCGACCATCAGGAAGCTGCTGGAGGTCTTCTGTACCCGGATCCCCTGCTGCTGCACCTCTTGCGGCAGCAGCGACATCGCTTGTTGCAGCTTGTTCTGCACCTGTACCTGGGCGATATCGGGATCGGTCCCCGGCTGGAAGGTGAGGGTCACCGACACCCGCCCCGCGGAGTCAGACTGGGAGGACATGTAGAGCAGGTGATCCAGCCCGGTCATGTTCTGTTCGATGATCTGGGTCACCGAGTCTTCCACCGTTTTGGCGGATGCGCCCGGATAGCTGGCAGAAATACCGACAGCAGGCGGCGCAATGCTCGGGTACTGGGCGACCGGCAATTTGATGATGGCCAGGCTGCCCGCCAGCATGATCACCAGCGCGATCACCCAGGCAAAAATGGGTCTGTCTATAAAAAATCGAGCCATGAAGCGACTACTCCATCCTACTTGTTGGCCGGGGTGTTGGACGCAGCTTGAGCAGACGGTGCATCAGCACCCTGCTCGGCGGGATTGACCACGGCGCCCGGTCGTACTTTCTGCAAGCCAGCCACGATCACCCGCTCGCCGGAGGTGAGCCCTGACTCCACCACCCAGTTGCTGCCGACGACCCGGCTCAGCTGCACGTTGCGCAGCTCCACCTTGTTGTCAGCGGTTACCACCATCACGGTGGCGCCGCCATTGGGGGTGCGAGTCACCGCAGTTTGCGGCACCAGCAGTCCTTGTGCCCGCTCTCCCTCTTGCAGGGTGGCGCGCATAAACATGCCGGGCAGCAGCAGCTGGTGAGGGTTGGGCACAATCACCCGCAGGGTCACCATGCCGGAGGTCTCATCCACGGTCACATCGGAGAACTGCAGCGAGCCCTCTTCGCCATAGGTGCTGCCATCTTCCAACTGGAAGGTCACCTTGGCTCCCTTCTGCTCGTCCTGGGTCAACTTGCCCTCGGCGACCAGTCGCTTGAGGCGCAGCAGATCGGCGGTGGATTGACGCACATCCACATACATGGGATCGAGCTGCTGGATGGCGGTCAGGCTGTCAGCCTGCTGGGCGGTCACCAGCGCCCCCTCGGTCACCGCGGATTTACCGATGCGGCCACTGATGGGGGCGGTGATGCGGGTGTAACCGAGATTGATCTCTGCAGTGCGCAAGGCCGCCTTGCTCGCCATGATCTCGGCCTTGGCCTGCTTCCAGCTGGCGTCGGCGTCGTCATAGTCCTGACGGCTAATGGATTTGACCTTTAGCAGCTCCTGATAGCGCTGTGCCTTGAGACGGGCACTCTGCTCGTTGGCCTCTGCCTTGGCCAGATTGGCCTTGGCGCTGGCAACCGCCGCCTGATAGACAGCCGGATCGATCTGATAGAGCAGGTCGCCCGCCTTCACATCGCTCCCCTCGGTAAAGAGGCGCTTGAGGATGATGCCGCTCACCTGCGGACGCACTTCAGCCACCCGCAACGGGGCGCTGCGGCCGGTCAACTCGGTGGTCAACATCAACGGGCCGCTCTGCAGGGTCACCACGTTGACCGCCGCGGGGGGCATGCCGCCCTGCCCCTGGGGTGCGCCCCCCTTGTCACCACAACCTGCCAGCAAGCCTGTAGCCAGCAAGGCAAGACCAACTGAACGAGCAAGAATATGTTTATGCATGAAACACCTGAGCCTTTGCCAGTCAATGAACAATCAGGGCCGCATGGGCCCTGTTGGTAAATAGTCGAAAGATGAGGCAATATACATACATTCATAAATGTATGTAAGTGACTTTTTGCTTGCATGAGGCACAAATTTCGATGGCCAGACGAACCAAAGAAGAGGCGCAGCAAACCCGCTGCCACATCATGAGCACGGCGCTGGATCTGTTCTGCTCTCAGGGCCTGGCCAAGACCAGCCTGACCGACATCGCCAGGGCGGCAGACCTGACCCGCGGGGCCATCTATTGGCACTTCAAGAACAAGGATGAACTCTTCATTTCGCTCTGGCAGGAACTCTGCAGCCCCCTCGCCCACCAGCTCGATGCCTGCCTCAACCCAGATGAGCCCGATCCGCTGGGACAACTGCGCCTCTTCTTCGAAGGGGTGCTCCACAGCTTCATTCACAATCCGGCCCAGCGGCAGATGTTCACCATACTGTTCAATCTCGAATCGCTGGAGGGGGAAGCCATTTCCCTGCGCGAGCATATCCGCAGCGAGTCAGCCAACTTTTTCCGGGACCTGGAGACCACCCTAGCCAACGCGGTACGCCGGGGGCAGCTGCCTGCCAACCTCAACCTGCAGCGTGCAGCCACCCTGCTCCACTGTACCCTGGATGGCTACATCATAAACTGGCTCCACTTTCCGGAGCGGATCGACCTGCAGAGCGAATCAGCCTTCCTGATAGAGAGCATGTTTACCATGCTGGCCCACCCCCACGGACCTGCCTGCGGCCGCTAACAGGCTCCGGCAACGTCCTCACATCCAAATCGGGGACTGACCGCGCGTTTTGGCAGTCAGGCCCCGATTTGTTACCCTGTGCGCCCCCTGCTTGAGGTAACCCCTGTGCCACACTCTGACGCCATCCCCGCTTCCCGGCCATTTAACGACCAGCACGCCCACGTTCGAGCTGCCTTTGTGGCGCACCTCAAACCCGGCGCTCACCTGCTCAATGGTCAGTGCGGTATGGGGGAGGATCTGTGCTGGCTGCGTGCAGAAGGGTATGTGGTCACCGCCTGTGAAGCGGTACTGGCTGACGCCAAAGTAGCCTCACAGCAATCCGGGCAAGCTGTGCGGGTCTGCCCGCTGGCGAAGATGCACTCGGTGCTCCCTTACGATGGCATCTGGCTGAGCCGCCCGCTTGATAGCGACGTGGCCACTCTTGTCCCCCTGTTGCAACAGCTGGCGACCCTGCTCAAAGCGGGCGCTCCGCTCTGTTTCCCCCTACAGCCAAGCGGCGAAATGAGCCACGACCAGCAGCTCCCGCATCTTCAGCAAATCGTCACCTCATCCGGGGTAGCGCTGCAACTGGCTTCGATGGAAGCCGTATCAGCCAGCACCTCAGACTCCGCAAGTCAATATGCCAACCAGTACGTCATGTTGCTGCGCGGCGATCATCAGGCCACCTAACGGGCTAATTCATCACGGATTTTCCCATTCAATGCCAAGCCGGCTGCTAGTCGGCGATCTTGGCTATCGACAATATTTAACTCGGCATTAACGCATAAAAGGCAGACATAACACGGCTTACGTGTTAAAAAGTTCGATTAATATCAAAATTTAATAACAAAACAGACAATACAACCAACTCCGGATTTCCTTATGAAACTTGTCCTGAAACTCATTGCTGGCATCCTTGCCGGTCTCTTGCTCGGTCTCTACGCCCCTGAGTGGGTGGCGCGCGTGCTGTTTACGGCCAAGACAGTGATAGGTCAGCTCATCACCTTCACGATTCCGCTCATCATTCTGTTCTTCATCATGAGCGGCATCGCCAGCCTGCCGAAAAACTCCGGCAAGCTGCTGGGCAAAACCGTGGCCCTCTCCTACTGCTCTACCATTCTGGCGGGGCTGTTCGCCTTTACCGTGGCGAGCCACCTGATCCCGCAGTTCACCACCGCCGCCGAGCCCACCACGGCCACAGCCATCAAGCTCGCCTCCTATGTCAATCTCGAGATCCCGCCGCTGTTTGGCGTGATGTCGGCACTGGCTGCCGCCTTCGTGTTCGGCATCGGCATCAGCGCCACCCAGGCCACCGATCTGCGCCGTGTCGCCGATCAGGGCCGTGACATCATCGACCGCCTGCTGGCCAAGGTGATCATCCCGCTGCTGCCGTTCTATATCGCGGGTGTCTTTGTCGAGATGACGGTAGAAGGCACCGTATTCGCTACCCTGAAAACCTTCGGCGTGGTGCTGGTGATGGCCATCCTGATGCACTGGATCTGGCTCTCCGTACTGTTTATCGGCACAGGTCTGGCTCTTGGCCGCTCACCGGCCCAGCTCATCAAGAACATGCTGCCCGCCTACTTCACCGCACTGGGGACCATGTCGAGCGCCGCCACCATTCCGGTCGCCCTGCAATCGAGCAAGAACAACGGGGTGAGCGACAGCATCGCCAACTTCACCGTACCGCTGTGCGCCACCATTCACCTGTGTGGCTCCACCATTACCCTGGTCACCTGCGCCACCGCGGTGATGTTCCTCTCCGAGCATCTGGCCATTCCGGGCATCGAAACCATGCTCCCCTTCATCATGATGCTGGGGGTGATCATGATCGCCGCCCCGGGCGCACCGGGTGGTGGCGTAATGTCGGCGCTGGGCCTGCTCACCTCCATGCTCGGCTTTGGTGAAGCCTCCATCGCCCTGATGATCGCCCTCTATCTGGCGCAGGACAGCTTCGGCACCGCCTGCAACGTCACCGGTGACGGCGTGATTGCCCTGTGGGCGGATCGCTTCGCCAACGGTAGCGAGAGCGCAGCTCCAGTGGCCGAGGCCGAACAGGCGTAAGCTCGCCGGGATAGCCCGACCATCCTCTGCAAAACCGCAGGCCCGAACCATGTTCGGGCCTGCGTCGTTTCTGTCCCCTTCACTGCTTTTGTTAGTATTCCTCCTCCCCCTCTTTACCCCTCTCTGCCGTGAACAGCACTGGCGCTACCCTCTGCATCAGACAAAATTATTGGCATATGCTACATATGAGCGTATAAATAGCTTATGCCAATTAGGAGCCACCATGCCAAGACCCAAGATTGCCCGCCAGATCTGTGGCCGCCCCGCCAACAGCTGCTTCAAACCCAACGGCCGCCCCATGCATCAGCTGGAACAGGTCACGCTGGCCCCTGACGAGTTCGAGGCACTGCGCCTCGTCGACCTTCAAGGAATGCAGCAGCAGGAGGCCGCCCTGATGATGGGGGTTTCCCGCCAGACCCTGGCCAATATCCTGAAAAAAGGGCGCTACAAGGTGGTGGAGTGTCTGAGTCTGGGCAAAGCATTGATGATGCAACCCGCCGAGCCCGACCACCCAACCAGTGGAGAAGAGCCGACATGAATGCTGTCACAACCATGACCACCAACCCCAGCAACAGCGCCCTGATGCTGAGTCAGGGGCTGCTGGCTGGCCACTTTACCCGTGCCGAGCAGCTGCAATTCTTAACCCCGAAGGGAACGTTATCGCCACCCTGACCAACCCGGCCACCGCCGAAGGCTGCCACGGCAAGCAAGCGCTGCTCGACGCCCTTGCCCATCATCAGGTGGGTCAGGTAGTGGTGCGCAATATCGGCGAGCGGATGCTGGGTCGCCTGCTGGCGGCAAATATCCGGGTGCTGCAGTGCCTCTCTGCCCGCCTGCCGCTGCCCGCGCTGTTGGCCCCCACCAATTTGCAACCTCTTACCGAGGCAAGTCAGGGGCGTCCGTCTCGCCGTCATCAGAGCAAATCTGCGATCCGTGCCATCCAGCCAGTCGGCGCAGGCCAGAGTCATAGCCATTGTCATGGTGGTTGCAACAGTGGCTCCGATCACTGTTGCGCCAGTAGTGGCAATCAGGCAGAGAGCCCACTGCAAGGCCATACTTGTTGCCACGGCAGTGAAGGCGCCAACCAGCAGGGCGGTTGCTGCCATAATCACTGATGCCATCGCCGTGTATGTCATCACCATCAAGGAGAAGAGATCATGTCCATCTGGTTGTTGAGCCTGCTCGCCTCGTTCGTACTGATCCTGGCCATGGGCACCATCATCTGGTGGCGCCAATACCAGCTTGCCCAGAAGCGGGAAGATAAAGAGGTGCGCCCCTGTGGCTGCTCCAGCGCCTGCGCGGATCACCTCTACCAGATCAGCGAGCCGACGCCCAAAAAGTAACCTGAGCGCAAACGCCATAGCCGCAGATACAAGGTCGGCAAAATAAGGGCGCGTGAAATCGAGAAGAGCATAAAAGAGAGGGGGCACCTGCTGGTGCCCCCTCTCTATTTATTCCTCGTCATGCTTGAACCGCCTCTTTCCCCCTTACGCTCATCACACGCGCTCAACCCGGCTCTGCGCCACTGGCCGCCACACCGGATGAACTGGCGGGATCCTGATACTGCTGATAGATGGCATAAAACTCGGCCTTGTTGTGCAGGGCCGCAGCGACACAGGTGGGATCAAACTGGCTGCCGGCATGCTCCTCCAGATAGGCAAACGCCGTCTCGAACGGCCAGGCCTGCTTGTAGGGGCGCTCGCTGGTCAGGGCATCAAACACATCAGCCACCGTCACGATACGCGCCGCCAGCGGGATCGCCTCCCCCGCCAGGCCCAGCGGATAACCGGTGCCATCAAAACGCTCATGATGGCCTGCGATGATGTTGGTCAGCATATCGGTGTGGTGAATGCCATCGAGGCCAAACTCATTGATCATCAGGCTGATCATCTCTCGCCCCTTGCTGGTGTGAACCTTCATGATCTCGAACTCTTCCGGGGTCAGCTTGCCCGGCTTGAGTAAAATGGCATCCGGCACCGCGATCTTGCCGATGTCGTGCAGCTCGGAGAAGAGGTAGACAAACTCCACCTCCTCGTCGCTCAGCCCGCAAGTCGGGGCCAGCGTCTTGGCGATCAGTCGGGAGTAGGCCGACATCCGATGCAGATGGTTGGCGGTCTCCTCATCCCGATAGCGACTGAACTCCCGTGCCGTGGTCAGCGCGCCGCCGAGGGTCTGAATAGAGAAGAACTCCACCGCAATGATGGCGGACAACATCTGGGCATAGGCCGACAGCTCGCTTTGGATCGACTCATCGAAATAGCCCGGCTCCATGGCATCGCAAAACAGAAAACCAAACAGCTTGCTGTTGAACAACAGCGGCTCGGTATAGCTGGAGGCATAGCCCGCCTCCAGCAGCTTGCGGCTGTGTTCCGACGCGGAACCACGCAGGGCATCGAGATTGCCAAGCACCCGGGGGTGCTTGTGCTCCGCCAGATAGCGCAAGGAGGGAACATCGCTCAGCTTCACCTCATACTGCACCAGCGGCGAGGGCCCCTCGGTGCTGTGGGCGAAGGTCTTGAGCTGATCGGTATGGGGATCGTAAATCGCAATGGCCACCCGACTCAGCTTGTCAAAACGCTCGCGTAGCGTAGCGTGCAGATTCTGCATTCTTTCGCCAAATGAACTTTCCATTGCCTTCTCCACCGGATCACCATGATGGGAGTATAGGGGCACCCGTGACAGGGTTCCCAGCCACAGACCGCGAAATTGACTAATAAGTCAGCAATGCATATTGCCAGCCACAAACCTGTGCAGCAGGGACTGCGCGCCAGTCAGGGCTCCACCATCAGCCGCTATTCGCACGGCCCAATCCTGCCCACTCGGAGATATTGTTAGGTTCTGCCATGCTGGCTGTATAGTTTTTGGTTAACCATTCCGGTAAAATCCGCGCCCTTAAAGAAGAGCCACCTAAGAGTGATTGAGCGATGTCCAACACAAAACAGGCCCCCAAAGTAGGATTCGTCTCCTTGGGTTGCCCCAAAAACCTGGTCGATTCAGAACGCATCCTGACCCAGCTGCGTACCGAAGGGTACGATGTGGTGCCCAGCTATGACGATGCCGAGCTGGTCGTCGTCAACACCTGCGGCTTTATCGACAGCGCGGTGCAAGAGTCGCTGGAAGCGATCGGCGAAGCACTAGCCGAGAACGGCAAGGTGATCGTCACCGGCTGCCTGGGTGCCAAAGAGAACCAGATCCGCGAGATCCACCCCAAGGTGCTCGAGATCACCGGCCCCCACGCCTATGAAGAGGTGCTGGGTCACGTCCACAAATATGTGGAGAAGCCGCAGCACAACCCCTTCACCAGTCTGGTACCGGCCCACGGCGTCAAGCTGACCCCGCGCCACTACGCCTATCTGAAGATTTCCGAAGGCTGCAACCACCGCTGCACCTTCTGCATCATCCCCTCCATGCGCGGGGATTTGGTGAGCCGCCCCATCGGCGACGTGCTGGCCGAAGCCAAGCGTCTGAAAGAGGCCGGCGTGAAGGAGCTGCTGGTGATCTCCCAGGACACCTCCGCCTACGGCGTCGATGTGAAGCACCGCACCGGTTTCTACGACGGCATGCCGGTCAAGACCAGCATGGTCGCCCTGTGCGAAGAGTTGGCCAAGCTCGATATCTGGGTACGTCTGCACTACGTCTACCCCTACCCGCACGTGGATGACGTCATCCCGCTGATGCGTGATGGCAAGATCCTGCCCTACCTCGACATCCCGCTGCAGCACGCCAGCCCGCGCATCCTCAAACTGATGAAGCGCCCGGGTTCGGTCGAGCGCACCCTGGAGCGGATCCAGAAGTGGCGCGAGATCTGCCCGCAGATCACCCTGCGCTCCACCTTTATCGTCGGCTTCCCGGGCGAGACCGAGGAAGATTTCCAGATGCTGCTGGACTTTATCGACAAGGCGGAGCTGGATCGGGTCGGTTGCTTCAAATACAGCCCGGTCGAAGGGGCGCTGGCCAACGAGCTGCCGGATCCGGTACCGGAAGCGATTCAGGAAGAGCGCTTCCAGCGCTTTATGGAGCTGCAACAGCAGGTCTCCATCCGCAAGCTGGCCCGCAAAGTGGGTCAGGAGATGACCGTCATCATCGACGAAGTGGATGAAGAGGGTGCCACTGGCCGCTCCTTCGCCGATGCGCCGGAGATCGACGGTCTGGTCTACCTCAACGGCGAAACCGGCCTCAAGCCGGGCGATATGGTCAAGGTGCGGATCGATGAATCCGACGAATATGACCTGTGGGCCAGCCTGATTAGCTAACCCTTGCTGACCACCGCTCAATGAAAAAGCGCCTTCGGGCGCTTTTTTATGCTTCCAGATTGCACTTCTACACCAGTAAGCCCCACTTTGCGGTACAAAACTGGTATATCCGTATGCAAGGGTGTGTAATAGTCGTTTCTGTTTGGCGACGACTCGAAATCCCATGCAACTCAAACCCCTTCTCAAGGGACGCTTTCAGCCCCACTGGCAGGCCAGTCATGATCTTATCGTGCAGGTAGTGCAATCCTGCATCACGGAGCAGCATCTGATCCCCGAGGGGGAGCCCCTGATGCGTCAGGGGGAGCTATTGCGGGATCTGGTGCTGGTACCGGGCGGCCGCATCGCCATGGGCCACACCGCCATGAATGGCCGCCGCTTTCAGCTCGGCACCCTGGAGTGCGACAACCAGCTGTTTGGCGAGATGGAGTTCTTCACCGGCTACCGCTGCCAGCTCGACATCATCGCCGAGGAGCCGCTGGAAGTGGCCCGCATCGACGGCGAGCAGCTGGAGCAGGCGCTGGTCGCCCACCCCAAGGTGGCGCTCTTCTTTGCCACCGCCATTGCCATCGACTATCAGGACACGGTGGATATCTTCACCTGCCGCATGCTCTACCCCATCAGCTACAACATCGCCCTCGACCTCTATCACAGCCACTGCCACCACAACCCGGTGAGCGGCTTTCGCAAGGGGTATCAGGAGGCGGAACGCTTCGGCACGACCGACCGGGTCTACCGGCGGGCGGTGAAAGAGCTGATGGAGAAGGGACTGGTGGAGCGCGGCGAAGAGGGATTGCAGATCCGCGATCTGGCGGGGCTCAAGGCCTTTCTGGAGCAGCCATAAGTCGCAGGCCTCAGTTGCCGACTGAGCAGCAACAAGCGGAACAGCAACAAAAAAGAGGGGCGGTTTATACCGCCCCTCTTGCTGTTTACTCCCCCGCTCAGGCGAGACAGGGCTGAGGCCGGGCCATGCGCAGCGAGGCTACCAGCATGGCGAGGATCACGGCGTAGATAAGCGGGATGGCGTACATCACCGCCTGCAGGCCGATCACCTGCTCGAACAGGGCGCTGATGGCCGGGCTGAACATGGCCCCCGCGCTGCCGCTGATGAGAATATAGGAGACGTTCTTGCTCGATGCCTGGCGCACAAACGACACCCCGTAGGCGATAAAGGCGTTGTAGAGCGCGGCGCAGACAAAGCCGTAACCGTAGGTGAGGTATGGCAGCTGGCTCAGGTTGTCGGTGGTGACGATAAGCGCCGTCATCCCCATCGCCAGAGTGATGATCACCAACAGGAAGGTGCGGATCGCAATGCGGGTCACGATGGCGGTCGACACCAGCGCGCCGAGCAGGGCCGCCGTCCAGTACTGGGTGATGATGTTGCCCGCCTCCTCGAAGGGGATGCCGAACTTGTTCTTCACGAACATGGGCGCCCAAGTGAGGAAGGTGTAGAGCGCCAGCATGCCCAGAAAAAGCCCCAGCCCACCGCTGATGATGCCAAGGTTCCACTCCGAGTGCTCGTTGCCGGCGCTCTCGCCGCCCGCCTCACAGCTGCGGAAGTTGGTCAGCACCGCCACCAGCATGGTCGCCAGTGCCACCACGCCCACCGCCAGATAGCTCCAGCTCCACGCCATGGCGTGAGTGAGCGTATAGGTGGTGACAAGCGGGAAGACCACCCCGGCCACGTTGAAGGTGGCATCCTGCACCACCAGCATGGTGCTCTGCATCCGCGCCTGCCAGACGCTCACCACTAGAGTCCCCGCAATGCAGAGTCCCACCCCACCGCACAGGCCAATCACCGTCATGGCCGCCATCACCACATAGAGCGAGCCGGTCAGATGAAGCGAAGCCGCCGCCAGCGCGATCAGGCCGTAGCAGAGCAGCGTCATCCGCTTGAGGCCCACCTTCTCGATGAGGAAGAAGGCGGCAATGGTGCCCGCCAGCGCCCCGCCGTTGAGCAGGGAGAAGATGGAGGCCACCTGATTGACGTCGGCGCCGAACTTGGCGGCGATGGGGTCGATCAGCATGCCGAACTGGGTCGCAAAACCGGCCATCACGAAGTTGGCCAGGAAGCTGATGGCAGTGAGGGAGAGCTTATTGTTCATATTGGATCTCTCTTGGGGTCAGGGTGCGTGCAGGGTTGGGCGGGCCGCGGCGCTTACAGCGCGGTGTGCAGCGCCAGCTCGATCATCTGGTTGAAGGAGAGTTGCCGCTCCTCGGCAGTGGTCTCTTCACCGGTCAGGCAGTGGTCGGAGACGGTCAGGATGGCGAGCGCCTCGATCCCCTGCTGATGGGCCAGCCCGTAGAGACCGGCCACCTCCATGTCGATGCCGAGCACGCCGAACTTCTCCAGCGCCGGAATGAGGTTTTCATCCGGATCGTAATAGAGGTCGCCGGTGAAGATATTGCCCACCTTGACCGGAATGCCCTTCTCCTGCGCCTGGGTGTACGCCTTGTGCAGCAGGGCAAAGTCGGCCGAGGTCGCCATCTGGTAACCGGCGCTGCGCTTGGCATTGGTCGGGGAATCTGTGCCCGCCGCCTGCGCCAGAATGACGTCGCGCATCTGCACGTGGCGCTGGGTCGCTCCCAGACTGCCGATGCGGATGATCCGCTTGACCCCGAAGTCGTTCACCAGCTCGTGGGCGTAGAGCACCATGGAGGGGATCCCCATGCCGTGGCCCATCACCGAGATACGCTGGCCGTTGTAATAGCCGGTGTAGCCCAGCATATTGCGCACATTGGTCACCTCGCGTGCATTGGTCAGAAAGGTCTCGGCGATATAGCGGGCCCGCAGCGGGTCCCCCGGCATAATGACGGTCTCGGCGAAATCGCCCGGGTTGGCATTGATATGAGCGGTCATGGTTGTTGTGCTCCAGTTTGACTCGTTTTATTGTTTTGATGTGGCCATCCTAGCCGCCACCCCACCTCCCCTTGCAGGACAAAAGTCCTGTTGTCCCGATCGAGATCCCAGTTCCGGTAACTTGTTGTCTGCTACATCGCATACCGCATGCTTTTCGACGTTGCTTGCCAAGGCTTGCCCATCACAGCCACCCGCCATTCCCGACCTACCGGTGTAAAAAAGCGGGAGGGCAACGCCCCTCCCGCTCGGTAGGCCCTGCGAATGACGCTACAGGCCGACGGCATTGTTCACTCTGCCGGTTGACACGCAATGCCAGCCATGGGCTGGCTAGCTCAAATCATGCAGTGCCTTGCCAAGGGGCGGCGTGAGGCGCAGATCCGAAAAACGCACCACCAACCCCTGTCGCTCGGGGGTGCAGCACATCACTCCGATAAAGCAGCGCTCGCCTGGCGGGAACGGAGCGAGCCGCAGCAGTGGCCACACCTCGCCATCGGTGGAGTATTGCAGACGCAGACAATCGGCCAGCCGGGTCAGGCGCAGCCAGAAACGGCGCGGATTGCCGCTGAAAATACCGGTGGCCCAGTCAGATCGCAGATTGGTGAGCACGCTGCCGATCATCGGTTGGGCATCGTTGTACTCTATCCCCGCTTTGAGCCAGTGCGCCTCGTCTTGCAGCAACATCAACCCCGCCTGATCGTAGAGGGTGGTGAACTCCCCTTCGACACAGACCTGAAAGGTAAATTCACCCTCGACCTCACAGCCATAGAGATGCCCACTGTGGCGCTCGAAACCATACCAGGTGCTGCGCCAAAAATCGGTCTGCTTGTCCGTTACCACCAGCAAGCCGTCGCTTGTTTTGTGCCATTCGGCCGGTTCATTGAGCCAGCACCATTCAAGCCCTTCCCTCATCCTCTTTTGCTCCTGTTCTCGCCATGTTTCCCGTTGTCACCGGCCCATAACACTCGGGCGCGCTCATACTATCGCTGGCCATTCGGCCACGAGCCCCAGCTGCGAGCGGCCAACCAAAGGGACTCCATTGTGTCGCCATCATGACTGGCGAGCAAGCCGTTGGGGCCAACCTTGCAACCGATAGGCGATCGGGCAAGTAAAAGGGGGCCCCTATTGCACGACGATAAGACATCTCGATATGGGCTCGAGTCGACTAACAGGTGGTCGATAGAGGGGACGCTTCAAGCCAGCCAACATCAGATGGCATATCAGGCATCACACGAAACGAAAAAGCCCAAGCAATCTAATTGCTTGGGCTTGGTATGTGGCGGAGAGACAGGGATTCGAACCCTGGGTGGCATTGCTGCCACAATTGATTTCGAGTCAATCCCGTTCGGCCACTCCGGCATCTCTCCGTGGGGAGAGAGTTTTACCCAAGCTGGGCCGAGGATGCAACAAAAATTTCTTATATATCAAATGGCTGAATCAGCTATCTGAGAGCAGGCTCACAATGCTTCACGCACGGCCTGCGTTGCGAGGCCACTCTTGTATGGCTCTGTATCCACCCGCTCGCACACCCGGCCATTATCCACGTCGTGATATTCCCCCATTGCCATGAGTCGCCTCTTTTTCCTGCTTGGCGATCAAGTTTATGGGTGATGCCGATTTTGGCAGGTTTCCTATGTATCCCCAAATCATTGCGGGTGCGCGGCAAGCTGGTAATCATGGGCTGATTGAGGAACAATCGCGCCATCCTGGCGGCTGTGTTGATGATGTTCCGCCCCGATTGAACTGATGGATCTCCTTATGCGATTGCCGAAACTCATGCCCCTCTACATAACGCCCGCCCTTTCCCTGCTGCTGGCAGCGATCCTGCTCTGCGCCACGCCGGCAGAGGCCAAACGCTACCCGCTGCCACCTGCCGGGAGTCGCCTAATCGGTGAGCTGGAGGATTACATCATCCAGCAGAATGAACATCTGGAGCTGGTTGGCAAAAATACACAAATTGGATTTTTGGCGCTGCTTGAAGCAAATCCGGGTGTAGACCCCTATTTACCCAAGCCGGGCACCCGCTTGACGCTGCCCACCCAGATGCTGCTGCCTGATGTGCCTCGCGAGGGGATCGTCATCAATCTGCCCGAACTGCGCCTCTACTACTTCCCCAAAGGGAAGAGCGAGGTCATCGTGCTGCCCATCGGGATTGGCGATATCGGCCGCGAAACACCCGAGATGACCACCACCGTCATCGAGAAGAATCCCAACCCGACCTGGGTACCCGGCCCCATGGTGCGCAAATCCTGGCTGGAGCAAAAAGGGATCACCCTGCCCGCCGTGGTGCCCCCCGGCCCGGAGAATCCCCTCGGCAAGTTCGCCATGCGCCTTGGCTATGGCAAGCGCGACTACCTGATCCACGGCACCAACAAGGATTTTGGCGTTGGCCTGCGGGTAAGTGCAGGCTGCATCCGGCTGCGACCTGACGATATTGAGGCCCTGTTCAAGATTGTGCCGATCGGCACGCCGGTACGGGTCATCAATCAACCGGTCAAGGTCGCCATCGAACCGGATGGTCGGCGCTGGCTGGAGGTGCACTCCCCGCTCTCCCGCACCGAAGAGGAGCTTGAAAATGGCGCCCCGCTGGTGCTATCTCCGGCCATAGAGAGCTTTATCAGTGCACCTGACGTGATGCAGGATGAGGTGACGGCGGCGCTGGAGAGCAAAAATGGCCTGCCCCACCCCATCAGCAGCCAACTTGTCAGTGGTTAAGTCACCAGCGCCCGAGTCGCACCGGAGTCACCTTACCTCATGAAATTCCTGCCCCTCCTGCTCCTGTTGGTCTGTCACTCCTTGTGGGCCAAGGACATTCTCTGGATGAACAATGGCGATCGTCTGACCGGCAACATCGAGGAGGTGACCGAACAGTCGGTGCGCATCGCCCTGCCCTACAGCGGCGCAGTCACCGTCCAGCGAGAGGCCATCAAACGCTGGCGTATCGATAAAGAGGACAAACCCAAGGCGACGGCAAAGGGTGGGCTCAAGCTGTTCGAGGATGACCAGGATGAACGCAACGCCTGGCTCTGGACCGGCAGCGGCGATCTCAATGTCAAACTCAAACAGAATGACAAGCAGACCAACAACGTCAACCTCAAGTGGAAAAGCGAGCTGGCCAATCTGGACTGGCGTTACAGCTTCTCCGGTGAATATACCTATGAGACCGCTGACAACGTCACCGACAGCCATGATTATCAGCTCAACCCTACGCTGGACTACTTCTTCAACCAGCAGTGGTTCTTGCGTACCTCACTCGATGCCGAATATGACATGCTGGATAAAGATCGCTATCTCTACATGGACTATGGCTCGGGACCTGGCTATCGCTTCTGGAACGACAAACGCCGCCGACTGGAGCTGATGGTCCAAGGGGGGCTAAGCCGGCTCTACTTCCGTGAAGATAGCAAGATCACCGGCGTTTTTCTGGGTGAACGGGTCATTGACTACCCCTTCGCTGGCCTGAACTGGGATTATCGCCAACCTTTCTCCCTCTGGCAGGAGAAAATGGAACTGTTCAGCCAGGGGCGCTATCTGAAATATCTGGCACAACCCTCCCCCTATGTCACCCGTAATCAGGACCTGAAAGGCAGCATAGGGTTGCGCTACTACTTCAATGACCATCTGCGCCTCTCCTGGTCGAGTGAGCTGAATTGGGAAGATGCTGACATCCTTGTCGACACAGGCAGCCCAGAACCCCGGGAGAGCGAATTAAGACACCTGCTCAGCCTTGGCGTCAGTTTCTAGCCCCGGATCCCCAACACTCAAAGAGGAGCCAATTCGGCTCCTCTTTGCTTTAGGCAGACAGGCTCGCTAGATCAGCCCCCAAGCGGCAATCTGGTAGATCCACACCATCGCCAGCAGTGTGCCGACCAATCCCATGATGACGCCGATGCGCACCATCTGGTGGCTCTCCACCAGACCGGTGGCGTGGGCCAGCGCATTGGGCGGGGTACTGATGGGCAGCGACATCCCGAGCGAAACCGAAATGGTGACCGCCAGGATCAAGGTGTGGCTGCCGCCCCACTCTGCCAGCTCCGGCATGCTGACCGCCAGTGCCGCCACCAGTGGCAGCAACAGATTGGCGGTTGCGGTGTTGGACATGAAGTTGGCCATCACCACTGCCAGCAGACAGGCACCAATCAGCACCGCCAGCGTGGAGTATTCGTGGAACGGAATGTGGGTGATGAGCCGCTCGGCCAACCCGGAGTCCTCCAGCGCCAGCCCCAGCGCGATACCACCCGAGACCAGCCAGAGCACATCGAGGGAGATCTTGTGCAGATCGTCCTTGGTGATGATGCCGGTGGTCAGGAACACTGCCACCGGGATCATGGCGACCACGTAGGAGCTCATGCCGTGCAGATCCCCCAGCAGCCAGAGTACTATGGTGGTGATAAAGGTGAGGTAGACCACCCAGGCGCGGGGGGTCTGCATAAAGCGCCCCTCAATCTTGAGATCCATCCGCTTGAGGGAACTCGGGAAGAAGCGCCCCAGCAGGAACCAGCCAAGCAGCAACAGCAACACCACAAAGGGCACCGCAAATCCCATCCACTGACCGAACGAGATGGCATGCTCGCCGGTCAGGTATTTGAGGGCCACTGCGTTGGGCGGAGTGCCGATGGGAGTGCCGATCCCGCCGAGGTTGGCCGCCAGCGGAATAGCCAGCACAAAGCCGATTTTGGCCGGGTCCTTGTCGGGAAATGCCGCCAGCACAGGGGTAAGGATGGCCAGCATCATGGCGGTGGTGGCGGTATTGCTCATAAACATGGAGAAGGTGGCGGTGATCAACATCAGCCCCAGCATGACGATCCGGGGATCCTGACCGAACGGGCGCAGCAACACCCGCGCCAGATTGACGTCCAGATGGTATTTGGTCGCCGCAATAGCGAGGAAAAAACCGCCGAGAAACAGCATGATGACCGGCGAGGCAAAGGTCGCCATCACCTCGGTGGACTTGAGCAGCTCACCAAACCCCGGTTCAGCCTTGTCGGCGGTCATGAACCAGAGCCCCTTGTCGGAGAGCAACAGCAGCTCCAGCACGATGATCAGCACCGAGGTGGCGAAGATGGGGATGGGCTCCAGGATCCAGCAGAGGGCAGCCAGCACGAAAATAGCCACGACCCGCTGCTCGATGACGGTGATCCCCTCCAGCGGGATCCAGTGGGTCGGGATCAGCAGGATGGTGAGGCTCAGCAGCAGTGGCAGAATAATCTTGTTATTGATGGGCACTATTGTCTCCAGGATCGGGAGTAAGAAGCCAATAGTGGCATAATATGCTATCGCCTCACGCGGCTATCTCGCCAAAATGAGAGCTGGCTAACTGCACGGCGCACCGTTTTGTGAGTCATATCAAGCTGGGGTCGGCGCGCTATGGCTGACGCCTCAACCCTTGCAACAAACAGGCAAAAAAACGGGCCCGCTGTTCGTTGCACACGACAGCGGGCCCGTTTCACCATTCATGCCGATGAGGGTGCTCAGAAGTAGATGCGGGTCACCGACTCGATGACGCAACCCGGGCGGCGGATCCCTTCGATCTCCACCTTGATCTCTTTGAGCAGCTCCAGCCCACCCTTGATGGGGGTGACCCGGGCCAGCTTGGTGCGGGCGCGGATGTTGCTGTCCACCTTGATGGGGTACGGGAAACGTACCTGATCCAGCCCGAAGTTCACCACCATGCGGGCGGTCGGGAACTCGGGGGTGGCCTCATCGACCGAGCCGGTCAACTGCGGCAGCAGCGCCAGGGTCAGGAATCCGTGGGCGATGGTGGTCTTGAAAGGCGACTCGGCGGCCGCACGCTCCGGATCGGTGTGGATCCACTGGTGATCCCCGGTCACTGCAGCAAACTGATCGATCATCTGCTGGCTGACGTGGAGCCACTCGCCGACATGGGTCTCTTCACCAATGCGGGCTTGCAGGGCGGCATAGAGCTCGGCCGCCTCGGCCCCCAGCTCAACTGCGGGTTCCTGAGCGACGGCAGGCTGACCGTTGGCAACCCGAGCCACGGTTGCTGCATCCTGTTGCTGCTCGCTCTGGGTCTCGGTTTGCAAGTCCAGTACACGACCCAGCAAAGGGTGAAGATGTGCCTTTTGCTGAAACTCACGCCAGTAGTCGCGGATCGCCGGTGAGAGCCAATCCTTGAGCTCAAAGGGGTGCTGCGCCAGAATTTCGCGCTTGCGCTTCAGAAAATCGACAACTTTCATGTTCCGATCCCTATGTGATTCATTGCCTGTAAAGAGGTCTAACCAGTCCTATTTTATTAAAGTTTCAGCTGTAAGTGCAAAAAAATCTCGGCGTACACCTGTACCAAGGCGGAAGTAACTACTTACACAATGTAAACCAGCACGATCTGCCAATGAGGAAAACGATTACCAGAGATGCCGCCAGCAGGGGAAATTCATCGGGGTCGTTATGAAAAAAGGCCCTCGTCGGGCCTTGTGGTGTAGGTCAGCGCGCGCTCGACCAGCCGCTACGCAATCCCTCTTCATCCAGAAAGGACCAGGCGAGGATCCGGCTCACCTTGTTGCCCTGCGCCATGTCGATCACCCGTACCTGACGCGCCCCCACCCGGTTCAACGCCTTTTTCGCCCCCGGCAGATTCTCTTTTTTCGACACCAGCGAGCTGAACCAGAGGCACTGAGTGGCAAACTCCTTGCTCTGGGCGATCATGTTGGCCAGAAACGCCGCCTCGCCCCCTTCACACCAGAGCTCGGCCTTCTGGCCGCCGAAGTTGAGCACAGGGGCGCCTGTCACCTCCTTGCCCAGATTGCGCAGCTTGCGCTCCGTCCCCTTGCTCGCCTCTTCCAGCGACGCATGGAACGGCGGATTGCACAGCGTCAGGGCAAAGCGCTCCTTTGGCCCTATGATGCCGCGAAACACATGGTTGGGGTTGCCCTGCAGGCGACACTCAATCTGATTGCCGAGCCCGTTGCTCTTGGCCAGCAGGGTGGCCGCCTTGACCGAGACCGGATCGATATCCGATCCGACAAAACGCCAGCCATATTCGCGGCAGCCTAGCAGCGGATAGATGCAGTTTGCCCCCACCCCAATATCCAGCACTCTCACCCCCTTGCCGGTAGGGAGCTGGCCTGCGCTCTCGGCCAACAGATCGGCCGCCCAGTGCAGGTAGTCCACCCGTCCCGGGATAGGCGGGCAGAGGTAACCGGTAGGCAAGTCCCAGTGGGCAATCCCGTAGTGATGGGCCAGCAGGGCGCGATTGAGGGACTTCACTGCATCGGGATTGGCAAAATCGATGGTGCGGGTACCGTAGTCATTGATAAATACGTGGACGGCCAACTCGGGAGTTCGCAGGCAGAGCGCCTCAAAGTCGTAACCCGCCTCATGGCGATTACGGGAGTGAAGTCCGGATTTACGGTCGCCCGACTTGGGGCCACCAGCTGATGGGATGCGGGGTTTCATGCTGAGCCTGCCGAAGAAAACGGGCCCACACTATAGTGATTTGACTCGGGAAAGTCTAAACGAGGGCAATAAAAAACCGGGCTATCGAGCCCGGTTCAAGTGAGGTTGGAAAAACAGTCCGTACTGCGAGCCGTTTGTCCAGCCTGACTCAGATATCGATCCGGCGAGCTTGCCAGAACTTGCTGCGCCAGTATTGGCTGTCCAGCTTGGAGCGGGTCACACCGGCTCGAGTCGAGGCGTGAATGAATTCGCCATTCCCGACATAGATACCAACGTGGTTGAGACGACGATTGATTTTGAAGAAGACCAGATCACCTTCGACCAGATCCTGCTTGGAAACGCGCGTCCCTTCGTGAACTTGGGAGCGGGTATCGCGGGGAAGTTCAATACCGACCGCATTGCGAAACACTTCACGGGCGAAGGCGGAACAATCGATACCACGTTCGGTTGTACCACCGTAGCGGTAAGGGGTACCGCGCCACTCTCTGTATACTGTCAGGATTTCATTCACATCGGGTGTCTGCGAAGCTTCCGGTTCAATAACGGGTTCCATCATGGAAACTTCGATCTTGCTCGCGACCTCGGGTTGGGGTGCCGAGGCACAACCCACCATTCCGAGCGCGACCAGCAGTAGCATCAGGTGGCGCAATCCTTTATCCCCGCTAAATAGTAAATCTTGTTAAAATACGGCCCCAAAGGGCAATTTATAAGGCAACAGCACCCGACTATATCCAAGAATTCTATCGAGGCAAGTGAAAATCCCTATCAAGCTCACATTTTTGCAAGGAAATGCACGATTTTTCATAATTAATGTGATCATGCCCAAACAATATACAATCGCAAAAAGAGCCTTGGGCCTCATAGATAACTGGCTTTTATCCCTGCTTCAGCACCTTTTTAAAGTGAAAAATCATGATCGAAACCGATCTTTTTTTGTTAAAACCGGCCAGGGTATGCCAGGACCTGCTTGCTCAATTGCCTGAATGGCTGTCAACCGATGAGCAGCATATCTGGCAAGCCATGACCCATCCTGAACGGCGTCAGGAATATCTGGTAAGCCGCGCCCTGCTGCGCCAGCTATTGGCCGAGCGGCTGCAACGCCCTGCTGCCAGGCTGCAATTTTGCAACGGCCCCCAAGGCAAGCCCCAACTACATGATGATGCTTGGCAGTTCAATCTGAGCCACAGTGGCAGCTGGCTGGTGTTGGCGCTCTGCCCGCATGGACCGCTTGGGGTGGATATCGAACTGGGCAAACGGCAGCATCATCCCCTCCCCCTGGCCCGCCGGTTTTATGCACAGAGTGAATATGAGTGGCTCTGCGCACTGCCTGCCCAAGAGCAGGAGAGCGCCTTCTACCGGCTCTGGTCACGCAAGGAGGCGATACTGAAAGCCCACGGTGGCGGCATAGCGGCGGGACTGGAGAAGGTGCGGTTTCTCCCGGAGGAAGGGTGGCGACTCGACAACCGGCTCGATGACACCCCTTATCAGGTACAGGATTGGCCCTTTGCCAGCGGCTGGCTCAGCCTCGCGGCGGCGGCAACCCCCGTGGCCTTTTACCGGCTGGATGAGCGCTTGAATTGCCACTCGCTTAACCCCATGTTACTCAACACCCTTTCTGAAGAGTCCAACTCATGATCGTCGACATTACTCCCCAGAATTTTCACGCTGAACTTATCGATGCGTCCATGAAGAAGCCGGTCGTCATCTATTTCCATGCTCCGCAGATGCCGGAGTGCCAGGGGATGACACCGCTGATCGAATCACTGGTTGGGCCCGCCAATGAGCAGGTCACCCTGGCCAAGGTGGATATGAACGATCCCCAGCTGCAACCGCTGGCCAGCCAGCTCGGCCTGCGCGCCCTGCCGGCGCTGGTGCTGTTCCATCAGGGTCGCCCTGACGAACAGGGGATCATCGAAGGGCCGCAGGATGAAGCCACCCTGCGCCAGTATTTCGCCGCCTTCGCCCCCAAAGAAGAGGAAGAGTTGCTGGCCAAGGGACAACAGGCGCTGGCTGACGAGCAGCCCAGCATCGCCTATGCACATCTGACCAAGGCACACCAGCTGGCCCCTGAACGCCACGACATCAGCCTGTGGCTCATTCAAGCTGCGCTCGACCTCAATCTGCTGGATGAAGCGCAGGAGCGCCTCGGCACCATCCCGATGGCGGCGCAGGATGGTCACTTCCATACCCTGAGCTCACGGCTGGCGCTGGCCCTGCAAGCGGCAGACAGCCCGGAGCTGCGCGCGCTGGAAGCCCGTCATGCAAAACAGCCTGATGATTTTGCCCTGACTCAGGAGCTAGCGGTGCAATACAACCAGGCTGGTCGTCAGGAAGAGGCGTTGGGACTGCTGCTGGAGATCCTCAAGCGGGATTTGGCATTCGGCGATGCCAGAAAGACCTATCTCGATATTCTGGCGACCATGGGCAGCACTCCGGCGGCACAGAGCTACCGTCGCAAACTCTATAGTCTGCTCTACTGATCGGAATCGAACTGGCTGGTAATGATGGGGGAGTGCCGGGAGACCGGCATGACCTCATGGGTCAAGTACGAAGAAGGTATTGTGGGAATAAGGTGCTCTGGGAATAGTGGAGATACTGTGAATTTCAGGCAAAAAAAAATGGCGCAAAACTGCGCCATTTTTTTCGCATGGATTACTTCTTGTAGGAAGTAGCCATGTTGTCGATGCGCTGGTTAGCACGCATAGCTTCTTGCTTGGCTTCGGCAACATCAGCAGCGATTTTGGACTGATCAGCACGAACTGCGCTAACATCTTGAGCCAGTTGGTCAACTTTGTTAGACAGATTCTGAACGGAAGTTTCCAGTTCGCTGGTGTTTGCACAACCGCCCAGCAGAGCGGACAGACCAACAACACCTACCAACAACAATTTTTTCATTTTTAAAGCTCCCTTGAACTCGCCAGACGTTTAGCAAGCGGCGTGATTATGGCACAAAAAAATCCTACTTTGCATAGTCCCCACCACAGATAAATGCATTAAAACCCTCATTTTTTTTTGAATGAACAGTTTTTGTCCAGGTTCGTCTAAAAAATGAGTGCCGTGTGGTGAGGGCACGGACAAAGGTTAACCAAATTTTTGCCTTATTACAATTTCGTATGAGGCTCAGGCTGTACGTTCTGACAACAATTGACGATATTGCACCAGATCCTCGATGGTCAGCACCGGCATCTGGTGCTTGCGACCGAACGCAACCAGGTCTGGCAGACGCGCCATCGAGCCATCTTCTTTGGTCAATTCACACAACACACCAAACGGTTTGAGGCCAGCCAGCTGCATCAGATCGACCGTCGCTTCGGTATGACCACGGCGGGTAAGCACCCCACCGGTTCGCGCCCGCAGCGGGAAAACATGGCCCGGGCGATGCAGATCACCCGGTTTGGCGCCGTCAGCGATAGCCGCGCGGATGGTGGTGATGCGATCAGCCGCCGAGACACCGGTCGTGACCCCCTGCGCCGCTTCGATGGTCACGGTAAAGGCGGTCTGGTAGTGACTGGAGTTGGCCTCCACCATCATTGGCAGTTCCAGCTGGCGAACCCGCTCCTCGGGCAGGCAGAGGCAGACGATGCCGGAGCACTCGCGGATCATCAGCGCCATCTGTTCATTGGTCATGGATTCGGCGGCGAAAATGAGGTCGCCCTCGTTCTCCCGATCTTCATCGTCGGCCACCAGCACGCCGCCTCCGGCACGCAAGGCAGACAGGGCCGCTTCGACACGGGCAACGGGATCACCGAATTCACTGAGTAGAGACTGATTCATGGTAAAACTCCTAAACAAGACAAGGACCAGAATCAGGGCATGGAAAGGCAGACAGAGACGGGCATGCAGCGGCCAGCCCACAAGGGCCAAAACGGCAAGGTCTGTCTTATCCTCTTTCATCCGGACTATGACCGTCGGCTCCGGCATCTCACCGGATCTGCTGACCCCGACCTGGCAATCAGCCAAGTCGGGCGCTCGCGGGCTCCCCGAGTCAATCGGGATACCGCCGGTGGGGAATTGCACCCCGCCCTGAGAATAAGCGCAGACAGCCTAAAGAAAAACGGTTGCAGATACCAGCCAAAATCCCCCGCAGGCTGAAAAGCGTTTCAACATTGCGCCCGGGATCCCGCTCTGCGGCCCGCTCGCCAGCGTGCGAGGCCATGACTGGCGAATTTCTTTATGGCTCGGATCGGTTTATGGCATAGTGCCTGAAACCAAAAACAGTGCCCGAAAAGAGAGCCTGAACAACGCTGCCGGCGCAGACAGCAGCGCCAACACCACAAACGGAAAATGACAGAGATGGAAAAGAAAATACTGCTCACGGATTGCCCGGATGCCAAAGGGCTCATCGCCAAGATCACCAACATCTGCTACAAGCACCAGCTCAACATCATCAAGAACGATGAGTTTGTGGATCACGAGAATGGCCGCTTCTTTATGCGTACCGAGCTGGAGGGGCGCTTCAACGACGAGACCCTGCTGGCGGATCTGGATGATGCCCTGCCCACCGGCGCCCAGCGCCGTCTGGTCAAGGCGGGCAAGAAGCGCATCGTCATTCTGGTGACCAAAGAGACCCACTGCCTCGGCGATATTCTGATGAAGAACTACGCGGGCGCGCTGGATATGGATATCGTCGCGGTGATCGGCAACTACGACACCCTGGCCGAGCTCACCGGCAAGTTCGATATCCCGTTCCACACCGTCAGTCACGAGGATCTGAGCCGGACCGAACATGAAGAGCAGGTACGCGCCATCATCGACAGCTATGAGCCTGACTATGTGATCCTGGCAAAGTACATGCGGGTGCTGACCCCGAGCTTCGTCGAGGCCTATCCGCGCAAGATCCTCAACATCCACCACTCCTTCCTGCCCGCCTTCATCGGTGCCCGCCCCTACCGGCAGGCGTTCGACCGTGGCGTCAAGCTGATCGGCGCCACCGCCCACTTCGTGACCGACGATCTGGATGAAGGCCCCATCGTCGAACAGGACGTGATCCACGTCGGTCACGCCTTCAGTGCGGACGACATGGCCAAGGCGGGTCGGGATGTGGAGAAATCGGTGCTGAGCCGCGCGCTGGAGCTGGTACTGAACGAGCGGGTGTTCGTCTACGGCAACAAGACCGTAGTCTTCAAGTAATCCGCCCACACGGCCCATATGCAAACGCCAGAAACAACAACGGCTCCCATGGGAGCCGTTGTTGTTTCTGCGCCGAGTGTCAGAGCGGCAGATCGTTTACCGTCAACGCGCCCTTCTCCAGCTTCAGCTCGGAGGTCAGCGCTTGCTTGTCGGCCTTCAGATAACCCATCAGGGTCAGCTGATCGAGCATGGGGGCCAGTTGCGGCACCGCCTTGCCCAGCTTGTCGCTGAGGCTGGCATGCAGCACGCCGGAGAGGGCCTGCATCCCCGCGTCGCTGTTAAACAGCTGCTCCAGCGAGGTGGAGGCCAGCTTCACGTCCCCCTTCATGGTCACCGCCTCACCGTTGAGCTTGGCGCTGAGATCGGCCAGTTCAAGAGTCGCGCCACGTTTGAGCATCTTATCCAGCGCCTGCTGGATGGCGGCATCTTCAACCCCCTTGCCACCGGCGGCCTGCAGCCCCTGATACCCTTCCAGATCCAGACCGTTGAGGTTGAGCGCCAACTTGCTGTCGGTCACCGCCAGGGTGTCGGTCTCGTTCTCCAGATCCAGCTTGGCAATTTTCATCTGATAGCTGCTGGAGAGGGTCTGGGCATCATCACCAGTCAGCTGAGTCTCGGTTGTCATCCCCTGCAGGGCGACCTTGACGCTGTCAGGCAGTTGTATCGTGAGGGCCGAGAGGGTCATCTCGCTCTGGGGCGAGAGGATCACACCGCTGATCTCGGCAATGTCGGCACTCCCTTTCAGGTCGGCCAGCACCAAGTCCATCTTGCTCTGCTCTTCATGGACCGTCATCCCCTGCCAGGTCATAGTGAGGTGACCATTCCCCTCCAGATTGCCGTGGAACTCACCGCTCAGGGGCAGGAAACTGAACTCGTCCAGCCCCTGTTTGATCTTGAATTCATTGGCCCAGAAACGGCTGCTGTTACCCTGGGTCCAGAGACTGGTGACCGACTCCAGACCAAGTTGCCACTGCTCCATGCCCAGTGCGGTGAAAACTGGCGCCAGGGTGCCATTATGGGTATCAAGCTGGAAGTGGCTCTTGATATAGAGCGGCAGGATCCGGCTCTTGACCAGCAGTTGTAACTCGATGGGCTGGCTGCCTTCCAGCTCGCTGTCGATGGAGGCCAGCTCCTCGGGCGTGATCACCACCTTCAGGATGCCATCACGGGTAAAGAGGTTACTGCTGCCCGGCAGCCACTGCATGTCGATGCCGGTTTCGTCCTCCACCTTGGCGATCTGCTCCGCCATGATGTTGTCGAAACTGCTGCCCGTGTACCAGCACGCGGCCAGACCACCACCAACCAGTGCCGCACCCACGGCGAGGGCCACTATCTTTTTCATATATCCATGTGTCTCCAGGGAGTTGTCACTGCACTCTACGGGGCGGACTCGGGGCTAGGCAAGTCCAATCAGATGGCGAGTCCACTTTCTTGCGGCTCGCCACAACATCACAGCAAGGGGCTGAAGAGATAGAAGATGTTCTCCATCGCCTTCTTGTACCAGGGGCGGGCCTGCCATTGGGCCAGGGTCATCGGGGTGGCTTCTGCCATATACCCCTGCACCAGCCGGGTCATCTGGGCCACGAAAGAAGGGTTGTCCACCAGCAAGGTCACCTCGAAGTTGAGCCAGAGGCTGCGCCGGTCGAGATTGACCGTGCCCACCAAAGCAAAGTCGTCATCTACCAGCACGCTCTTGGTATGGAGCAGGCCGGCATCGTAGCGATAGATCTCCACTCCCGCTTCCAGCAGCTCCTCCATAAAAGCGTTGCAGGCATAGTTGGCCATGATGGAGTCGTTACGTGCCGGCAATACCAGCTGCACCTGCACCCCACGGGCCGCAGCCGAACTGAGTGCGGCGGCCAGCGGATCGTCCGGGACAAAATAGGGGGTCGTCAGCACCAGATGGCTGCGCGCCTGGTAGATGGCCAGCAGCAGGCTCTGCTGAATACAGTCACCACCAACGAAAGGGCCTGACGGGATCAACTGGGCGCGGTAGTTGGTCTGGGGCCAGGCTTCCGGCTCATGCTGCAGACTGTCGAGCAGCCGCTCGCCGGTCTCCACCTCCCAGTCCCAGACGAAGATCGACCACATCAGCGGTACCATGGGACCTTGCACCCGGATCATGATGTCGACCCACTGGCCAACACCGGCATCCTGCTTGAAGAAACGCGGATCAACCATGTTCATGGAGCCGGTATAGCCCACCTTGTCGTCGATCACCACCAGCTTGCGGTGCATCCGTAAATCCTGCCGCTGGAACGGGATGCGCCAGGCGCCGACCGGCAGCACCTCCACCAGCTTGACCCCCGCCTTGCGCAGCTTTTTCGGCCACCCGGAGCGGAAGAAGTGCTTGCTACCCACCGAATCGAGCAACAAACGACAATCCACGCCGCGTAGCGCGACGTCCATTAGTGCCTCGCACACCTCGTCGGCATCACCGCCGGGGTGCCAGATATAGAACTCCAGATAGCAGGAGAGGGTAGAACGGCGAATATCCTGGGCAATCTCATGCAGGACCTGGTCAGGTTGGCTGAGCAGAGTCATCCGGTTACCGGAGAGCATGGGCATGGCCAACCGCCCCTGGATCAGATCGTGCAATGGTTGGGCCTTTTCCCCCACCTCGCAGCAATGCTGTGGGAAAAGGCGGGCCAACTGACGAATCCAGATAGCGTAAGGGCGATACATGGCCTGTGCCCGCTCGGCGCGGCGGCGCCCCAACTTGATTTCACCAAACAGCAAGTAAAAGCCGACGCCGGCAAACGGAATGGCGTAGATCAGCGCCAGCCAGGCCAGCGACACCCCGATGGGGCGGCGTTTCATCACTACCCGAAACGACACACCCGCGACGATAACGGTATGAAAAAGCAGTAGCAGCCAGCCCAGAAAGCGGGAGAACAGCAGGTGGAGATCATGTTCCAGACCGTTTAGCAACGGTAACTCCTTTTCATCAACAAACAGTGGTCGGCAGATCCTGCCAGTCAGGAATGGTATGCTGTAAGGCAAATCCATTCTATCAGGTTGCCCCCATGATTCTGCAATCCATGCTGCTCAGCCTGGCCATGCTAGGTCAAGGCTCATATGACATCAATGAGCAGCAGATCAATCAGTACCTGCAATCCCAGGTGCAAGTCGACAAACAGCTGGAGCTGCCCGGCATCATAAAGGCCCATGTGAAGCTGGAGCAGAGCGATGTCCAGATTGGCCGTCAACAGCCAGACACCGCCCGAGTCTATGGCAAGGGCAAGCTCAAGATCGCCCTGCCCGACAATACCGAATATGACGCCCGCCTGCAGATGACCTATGAGGCAAGACCCCGCTATGACAAGAGCCAGAGCGCGCTGTTTCTCGACAACATGAAACTGGTGGAGTACAAGCTGGAACCGGAGGCGGCAGAGAGAAAGTTCGGCATGATGCTCGGTATGCTGCTGCAGAGCATGGAGAAGCGTCTTGAGAGCAAACCGGTTTACCGACTGGATGACAAGGATCCGCAACAAGCCTGGCTGAAAGAAAACCTGCTGGGGCTGGAGCTGTCACCAGGCAAAATCCACCTGCTGACCAGACCCCGCTAGCCCGCTCAATTCAGGAGGGGCTGGGTGGTATCCCGTACCAGCAGCTCCACCTGATAACCCTGCTGCTGCTGTTGCTCATAAAGGGAGAAGAGTGACCCGCTCAATTGGTTGAGGGAGATATCGGCAAAACCGGCCTTGAGATAGAAGGGTTTCTCGAAAGGCAGTACCTGACAGACTACCGGTTTGTCCTCCAGACCGTGACAGGCGTGCTGCAACAGCCGTGAACCCAATCCCAGCGACTGGTAGTGAGGCAACAGACGAAAGCCGCACAGATGATAAAACTCCTCCTCGTCCCGCAACCGAACCGCCCCCACCAGCCAGTGAGCATCACGTACGACAAAGACCCGCTCTGCCAGATCCGGCACATAGTGGGAAAAAGTCGTCTCGTAATAATCCTTGATGAGAGAGAGATCGGCGTCACAGTACTCCTCGAAGATGAGTTCCATCGCCAGCATTCCTGACACAAAAAATTCCTTTATAATCAGTAGATAAGATAGATTGAAACTAACTAGCCAGACCAGCTTACACCAGCAAGATAGCATGCCTTTTATTAACAAAAAAGCGAGCATGCTGGAGCACTTCCCTAAGACGCTTATGACCATTAGCTACCGGAAAATTCCACCTTTTGGCGCCTCTCCTGGCCATACTCCGGCATCCCCCCGTCCCTCGGTCAAATCCCCCCTCCACTTCACAACTCCCTGTTTGTACGCTTGTTCTGCACTCGCCATGGTGCTTTACTCAACATGATGATCTAGGGAAGGAGTGTGACGGTTGAAAGCATGGATGCTGGCAGGCCAGATGGTGTTGATCCCCTTGAGTGGATGGAGCCAGACGCCCCCTCCCGCGGAGGTGGTCTTCCTGACCGCAGCCCCCTCTCCCTTGCGCCCGGTCAATCATGCTGCGCCCGCCCCACAACCCGAAACCGCTCAAACGGCGGCAACCGCCGCTGGCGGCAAGAAGCAGATCCAGGTCTATAAATCGGTGCAGCAAAACGGGGTGGTACGCTACTCCGACATGGCGCCCGAACAGGGCCATTACGAGCTGCTGCTGTTCAACGACTGCTTCGCCTGCGACCCCAAATCCAGCGTCAACTGGCAGACCACAGGGCTGTTTCTCTATGACTATGCCAGCACCATCAAGGCGGCCGCCAAAACCTATCAGGTTGAGCCTGCGCTGATCAGAGCCCTGATCCATGCGGAATCCGCTTTCAATCCGCTGGCGGTCTCCCGCAAGGGGGCGATGGGGCTGACCCAGCTGATGCCCGCCACAGCGCGGGAGCTGGGGGTCGGCAATGCCCTGCTGGCGGAACAGAATATTTTCGGCGGGGTGAAATACCTAGCGGGACTGCTCAAGCAGTATGACGGCAACATTGCGCTGGCGACCGCGGCCTACAACGCCGGGGCGGGCGCCGTACAAAAACATGGCGGCATCCCACCCTATGCGGAAACGCGCGCTTATGTGGAGCGCGTCCAGTTGCTCCACCTGCGCTACAAAGAGATGCTACAGGCTAAAGGGCTCTGAGGTTAGCCTCGGCTAATGCTCTTTTCTCGCCCCTCCAGAAACAAAAAACACGCCCGCAGGCGTGTCGATACCACACTTTGTTTCGCAAATGATTACTTCTGCTCAGTCGCCACCAAGCGATAAGCCAACGCACCCAGAATGGCACCGACAATCGGGGCAACCCAGAACAGCCACAGCTGGCTGATAGCCCAGTCACCGACAAACAGCGCAACACCGGTACTGCGAGCCGGGTTGACCGAGGTATTGGTCACCGGAATGCTGACGAGGTGGATCAGGGTCAGGCACAGACCGATGGCGATCGGTGCGAAACCGGCAGGCGCACGGCTATCGGTGGCGCCCATGATGACGAACAGGAAGAAACCGGTCATCACCATTTCGCATACGAGTGCGGCAGTCAGACTGTAACCACCCGGAGAGTGCTCACCGTAGCCGTTGGAAGCAAAACCGGCAGAGAGATCAAACCCGGCCTGACCGCTGGCAATCACGTAAAGCACGGCAGCGGCGGCAATGCCACCCAGCACTTGCGCCACGATATAAGGCAGTACACCGGATGCAGGAAAACGACCACCCGCCCACAGACCGACGGTGACGGCCGGATTGAGGTGGCAACCGGAGATATGGCCGATGGCAAACGCCATGGTCAGCACGGTCAGACCGAAAGCCAGCGAGACCCCCAGCAGACCAATCCCGACGTGAGGGAAGGCTGCAGCCAGCACGGCACTGCCGCACCCGCCCAATACCAGCCAGAAAGTGCCCATAAACTCAGCAGCAACAGGTTTCACATTATTTCTCCCATTTGAGATAACACCGAACAAGACCCGAGAAGGGCCCATGCTTGAACAAGCGCAGCATTATGGGAGTGTGAGTCCAGATTGCGAACCCGGCAGGCAGGGCTCACTGAATGTGATGTTCGTCACAATTAGTTGATTAGATAAGAGATTTATCATTAAGACAGCTGACTGCACATCTCATGCCCAAGGGCGTCATGCGACAACTTGTGACACCATTTAGCTCGAGTGCTCATCCCTTGAACGATAAAAACGGAGGCGTGGTCAGTCTCCTGCAGGGGCAAAACGGCTGACAACCTGCCCCTGATGCTCAATCCACTCCATAAACATGGCGACGGGACGGGCATAGACCTGACCATCCTGCTCGGATTGATAAATGACCAGCTGCTCCTGGGTTTCGGTATGCAAAGCCAGGGCAAGCACTTGATAGTAACCCCCCTTGAAGTGGCGATAGCGGCCTGGAACGGGTGCTTGCATGGGAAAACCTCGCAGAAGTGAACACCGATGAGCGAACCACATAAAGATGACACCATGAGTGCCAGTCAACTCATCGAAAAGGGGGACAAAGACGATTTTTTACACAAGCCAATCGTGCCACAGGATCCGGATATTGCAACACAGTCAAGCAGCTTTGTTAATTCGTTCCCCATGTTTCACTAGTTAACCTTGGTTGGCACCAAAGATTGTGCTGAATTTAACGTTCTAGCAACCCTGTTTTAGGGCTAAAAATCAGGGAATTCTTCTAAAAAGAGGATTGTTCTAGCATTCAATTCTGTGAAGAATAGGGGAAAAGAAATTTGATACTAAAAATCGCCTTTTTCGCCAACGCGTCCCTGTGGGGAAGGAATCACACTCACCATGTTCACAATCGACAAGTCGCACAAGCTCGACGATGTCTGCTATGACATCCGCGGCCCGGTGCATAAAGAGGCTCGCCGTCTCGAAGACGAAGGCCACCGCATTCTCAAGCTCAACATCGGCAACCCGGCCCCGTTCGGCTTTGATGCGCCAGAAGAGATCATCAAGGATGTGATCCTCAACATGCCGCTGAGCCAGGGCTACTGCGACTCCAAGGGGCTCTTCTCTGCCCGTAAAGCGGTGATGCAGTACTACCAGCAAAAAGGGATGCGCAAGGTCGATATCGACGACATCTACATCGGCAATGGCGCCAGCGAGCTGATCGTGATGGCGATGCAGGCGCTGCTCAACAATGGCGACGAGATGCTGGTGCCCTCCCCTGACTATCCGCTCTGGACCGCCGCCGTCACCCTCTCCGGTGGCCATGCAGTGCACTACCGCTGCGACGAGGGGGCTGACTGGTATCCGGATCTCGACGATATCCGCGCCCGCATTACCCCGCGCACCCGCGGCCTGGTGCTGATCAACCCCAACAACCCGACCGGTGCTGTCTACGGCAGCGAGTTCCTGCTGGAAGTGATCGAGATCGCCCGCCAGCACAACCTCATCATCTTCGCCGACGAGATCTACGACAAGATCCTCTACGACGATATCTCCCACACCAGCGTCTGCACCCTGTGCGACGATGTGATGGTGGTGACCTTCAACGGCCTCTCCAAGGCCTACCGTGCCTGCGGCTTCCGTCAGGGCTGGATGGTCATCACCGGTCCCAAGGGCCGTGCCCGCGGTTACATTGAAGGGCTGGAGATGCTGGCCTCCATGCGGCTGTGTGCCAACGTGCCGATGCAGCACGCCATCCAGACTGCGCTTGGCGGCTACCAGAGCATCAACGAGCTGATCCTGCCGGGTGGCCGCCTGCGCAAGCAGCGGGACAAGGCATGGGAGCTCTTGAACGAGATCCCCGGGGTATCCTGCGTCAAACCAAGGGGGGCGCTCTACATGTTCCCCCGCCTTGACCCCAAGGTGTATGACATCCGCGACGACCAGAAGATGGTGTTCGATCTGCTGCAGCAAGAAAAATTGCTACTGGTGCAGGGCACCGGCTTCAACTGGCCGGCGCCGGATCACTTCCGGCTGGTGTTCCTGCCCCGCGAAGAGGAGCTGGAGGATGCCATCGGTCGCCTCGCCCGCTTCCTCAAGGGCTACAAGCAGTAAGCAAGGCTCATGAAAAAGGCTCCCGCGGGAGCCTTTTGGTTATCTGTGGTTTTATCCGCGCCATCAGCCGTGCAGCAGGGCGCCAGCCACCAGCACCGCCATGGTGATGAGAGCGACCCCGATGATGAAGGGCAGCACCCAGCGCACGAAACGATCGTAGGGGATCTTGGCGAGCGCCAGCCCCGCCACCAGATGGGCGGCGGTGGGGGCAAACAGGTTGATCCAGCCGGAGGCAGACTGATAGGCCGTGATCACCAGATCCCGCGAGATGCCGGAGAAGTCAGCCAGCGGCCCCATCAGCGGCATGGAGACAGTCGCCAGCCCCGAGGTGGAGGGGATGAAGAAGCTCAGAATGATGTGCACCAGATAGGCCATCAGGATGAATACCGACGACGACAGTCCACTTACCAGCCCCTCGGCCCAGTGCAAAATGGTGTCGATGATGACGCCCTGCTCCATCACCACATAGATGCCGCGCGCCACCGCCACCACCAGTGCCACCCCGATGAGATCCCGAGCGCCGCTCAGGAAAGTCGCCACATAGTTGGACTCCGGCATCCGGTTGATCAGCGCAATCAGGATAGAGGCACTGAAGAACAGGGTGGAGAGCTCGTCAAACCACCAGCCAAAGGTGGGCAGCACGTCGATCCCTAAATCCGACCAGGGAACCACCGCATAGATCATCAGCAGGAAGGTGCCGAAGAAGACCAGCATGGTGAGCTTCTGCTTTCCGGTAAAGGCGAGGTTGCAGCTCTTCATCTGGGAGAACTCGTCGTCATAGACAATATCGGCCAGCACGGAGCGGGACTTGTCCTGCTGCACCTGCTTGGCGTAACGCATCACGAACCAGGAGGCGAAGATCACCAGCAGCAGCCACTGCACAACCCTAAGGCCAATCCCCTCACCGATGGGGATACCGGCAAAGCCCGAGGCGATACCGGTGGCAAACGGGTTGACGGTGGAGGCGAGCACCCCGACCCCGGAGCCAAGCAGGATGATCCCTGCCGCCACCATGCGATCGAAGCCCGCCGCCATCATCACCGGCACGATGAGTGCCCAGAAGGCCACCGTCTCCTCCGCCATGCCGAAGGTGGAGCCGCCGAGGGCAAACAGGGCGATCAGCACAGGAATTAGCAGCCGCTCACGCCCGGCAAAGCCGCGCACAATGGCCCCCACCCCGGCATCGAGCGCACCGCTTTGCATGGTCACCGCGAGAAAACCGCCGATGATGAGCACGAACAGCGCCACGTCGGCCGCCTTGTGAAAGCCCTGAATGGGGGCCTTGAGCACCTCGAATACCCCTTGCGGGTGGGCGGGTAACTCGGTGTAGCTGCCAGGCACCGGCAACAGCCGCTCGTCGCCGCTGTAATCGGCCACGGCCGCTGCCGCCACCGGCTGCTGGGTCTTGGCGGTGACATAGTCATATTTGCCCGCTGGCAGCACCCAGGTGAGGGCGGCCATCAGGGCGATGATGATAAAAAGCAGGGTATAGACAGTGGGAAGTTGGCGCTTCTTGGGCGCCTCGTTTGGAGTGGTCATAGCTTCCGTACCTCGGCAATGCCGTCTGTGATCCGATCAGCGCAAGACTAGCGGGTTTGATATGGGAAAAAGGTGATCGCTGATAATAAAATTCCGCAAACTAGCGGAATTTTTGCCAAAAAAACAGGGCCCCGCGGGGCCCTATTTTCACTTGAGTCAGACTCAGAGCTCGACCACGTCGAATTTCACGTCCGGATTTACATCCGCATCGTAATCGACCTCATCCAGACCAAAACCAAACAGGCGCAGGAACTCCTGTTTGTAGCCGGTGTAATCAGTCAGCTCGGAGAGATTCTCGCTGGTGATGGACGGCCACAGGTCGCGGCAGGTCTGCTGCACGTCTTCGCGCAGTTCCCAGTCATCCATGCGGATGCGAGCCTGATCGTCCAGCGCCATGTCGGACGCGTAGAGACGGGTGCGCATCATGCGATCTACCTGCTCCATGCAACCCTCGTGAATGCCCTTCTCCTTCATGATCTTGAAAGCCATGGAGATATAGAGCGGCATCACCGGAATGGCGGAAGAGGCCTGGGTCACCACGGATTTGAGCACGGCCACGTGAGCGGTGCCGCCCTTGGCAGCCAGATCGCCACGGATGGCGGCAGCGGCGCGGTCCAGATCTTCCTTGGCGCGGCCCAGAGTGCCATGCCAGTAGATTGGCCAGGTCAGATCGGTACCGATGTAGGAGTAGGCCACGGACTTGGCGCCGTCAGCCAGCACGCCGGCATCACGCAGGGCAGCCATCCACAGCTCCCAATCCTGACCGCCCATGACGGTGATGGTGTTCTGGATCTCTTCCTCGTTCGCCGGCTCGACGGTAGCGGTGATGATCTGATCCTTGTTGGTATCGATGGCGGTGGTGGTGTAGACCTCACCGATCGGTTTGAGGGCAGAGCGCACCACTTCGCCGGTTTCCGGCATCTTGCGCACCGGAGAGGCCAGGGAGTAGACAACCAGATCGATTTGACCCAGATCCTGCTTGATAAGCTCGATCACCTTGGCGCGGCACTCGTTGGAAAAGGCATCGCCGTTGACGCTCTTGGCGTAGAGGCCCGCCTCTTTGGCTGCCTTGTCGAAGGCGGCAGAGTTGTACCAGCCAGCGGTACCAGTCTTGGACTCGGTGCCCGCTTTTTCAAAGAAGACGCCGAGGGTGGCGGCGCCGCTACCGAAGGCAGCCGCAATCCGGGAGGCCAGGCCATAACCGGTGGAAGCGCCGATCACCAGCACCTTCTTGGGGCCATTCTCGATGGTGCCCTTGGCCTTGGTGTAAGCAATCTGGCGACGAACATTGGCTTCACAACCGACCGGATGAGTGGTGGTGCAGATAAAGCCGCGAACCTTGGGTTTGATGATCATATGGGGTCTCGGATCCGTTTAATGGATGAAATCGGGGCATAAGATACATCATCTTGCCGCGATAAGGTGCTCTGATGTGTTGAACTGCGGCAAAAATGGGCATCCGAAGGTGGCCATCATGGTCCATGCCATGGTGCCACCTCACGGCAACTAGCAGGCAATGCGGGTAATGTGGCCATCCTGCAGCTTATAGAAGGCATCTTGCGGCAACTCCTGTGACCAGGTCGCCTCATAGCCGAGATCGGCATAGACGCCGCGCAACATGGCACCGAGCAGACCGTGGGAGATAACGATGGCCCGCTCGGCGATCGCGGGATCCTGCAACCACAGGTGCGCCCGGCGCTGAATACTCTCGAAGCTCTCGGCCCCCGGTGCCTGCAGATACCAGTCCCCCTTGCCGGTATCGAGCTCGGGATGAGCGAGCCGCAGCGCCGGGATCTGGCAGCTCTCCCACTCCCCCATCCCCAGCTCCATCAAGCGATCGTCCCAGACAATGCGATCCGCCGTCAGCCCCAACTGCTCGCACACCAGCAGCGCAGTCTGACGGGCGCGACCGAGCGGGCTGGCATAGACGGTCCAGCGGGCGGGATCCGCCAACTCGTCGGCAAGCCGCCGCCCCATGGCAATAGCTTGCGCCTCACCCTTGTCGGTCAGATCGGAGTTGCAACGCCCCTGCAGACGCTGCTCGGCATTGAAGCGAGTCTGGCCATGGCGCAGCAGATAGATGAGTCGGGACATGATTTCTCCAGCACGTTCAGAGAGATAGAAAAACAAAGGGGGAAGATGATAGCAGATGAGCCCGAAGGATGGCCCAAACAGAGAGGCTAAAGCAGGCGTAAAAAACGGGTCAAGGCTGACCCGTTTGCTGCCAATTTGGCCAGAGTGTATCGGCTCAGCCCTTCTTGATCTCCCGCAGATAGCGGTAGATAGAGTGGACCGAGATCCCGAGCTGGCGCGCCGCAATCTGGGCACTGTCTTTTAACTCGAAGATCCCCATATCGTGCAGCTGGTTGACGATGACCCGTGTCTTCTGGGACGGGGGCACCGCCTCATTGCCACGCACCTCGGCACTGACGGTGTCGATAGTGCTGTTGAGCGCTTCGTCGATGTTGCGGGCAAACACCTCCGGGGTGGCATGACCATCGTGGCCGTGCAGGCACTCCGGCATCATGGTGCGCAGCACGGATTGCAGCGGGGCGTCCATGTCGGTGTTGATGCAGAGCAGACCGATGGCCTGCCCCTCGCCATTGCGAATGACGGTGGTGAGCGAGCGCAGCGTCTTGCCGGTGGCGCACTTGGTCATGTAGGGGCTGGAGATATCCTGCCCGCTCTTGAGTTTCATCATCGCCAGGTTGGTGATGGGGGCTCCGACGCTGCGCCCCGTGATATGGCCGTTGGCAATCTTGATGATCGACGGATTGCGCGCATCCAGGCTGTGCAGCAGCACCTCGGTGTGCTGACCATACATGGCGGCGATGCCGTCCACGATGATCTCCATCGCCTTGAGGATCTCGAAATCGGTCTGACTCAGCTCTTGCAGCTTCACATTGAAACCTTATAAAAGGGCCGCCGACCCGGGCAAGGGCGGCAGCCGACAGGGACACTCAGGCGGACATGATATCAATAATGGTGCTGTCTGTGGCAGACATGCCGTCTTTGACCATCTGGCCCACGTTGCGAATGGTCTGCTCCACGTTGCCCGCCACAATCCCCTGCCCCGACACAGCATGGCTGTTGAGCGCCATCAGGAAGCCGCGCACCGCCGCCCCGGAGGAGGTGCTCACCTTCATGGCGCAGGAGGCCTTGGCGCCATCGCACACCATGCCGGCGCTGTCGCTCAGCACGTTCTGGATGGCGTGGCAGGATTGCTCGAAACTGCCGCCCGCCAGATAGACCATGGCCATGGCGGCCGCCGCGCTGGTGACCGTGTTGCCACAAAAGGCCGACAGCGGCGGATAGTGGGACTTGATGTAGATGGCCCCCAGGTGGCTCATGATGAGGGCGCGGGCCAGCTGCTCTTCGCTGGCGCCAAAGCGCTCGGCGATGACCACCACCGGGATGGTGGCGGCGATGCCCTGGTTGCCGCTGCCAAAGTTGCTCATGGCCGGCAGGCTGGCGCCCCCCATGCGGGCATCGGAGGCCGCCGCGGTGCGCATCACGATGCGGTTCATCACGTCCTCGCCGATGAGGCCGGCCTGGATGTTCTGCTGCATGGTGCGGCCGATCTCGAGGCCGTAGGGGTTGTTCATCCCCTCGTCGGAGAGTTTGCCGTTGAGCTCGGAGGCCTGCAGGATAAAGCGGATCTGCTCGAACTCCACCTGGGTGGCGAACTCATGAATGGCGGCGATGCTGATGTCGACCCCGTCGCAGATGGCGCCGGTGGCGCCGCCCTGGCCCTGCTCGGCCGTGAAAGTCACTTCATCATTGCGGCGCTGCTCGACGATGCGGGTATGGCCGCCGCACAGGGTCACCTCGGCGCTGTGCTCGGTGCCCTCTGCATCAAGGCCCAGCAAGCGGACCCGGCAATAGATGAACTCGGGGGCCGAGGTGCGGCTCACCTGCACCTGGCCTGCATCGATCAACGCCTGCGCCTCTGCAACCTGAGCCGGCGTGATGGCGGCCAGCACCTCCAGCCCGGCCTCGGCGTTGCCGCCGATGGCGCCGGCGGCAGCGGCAATGGCCAGCCCGATCTTGCCGGTGCCCGGTACATAGACCCCCATGGAGTTCTTGTAGAGGTTGTCCGAGACCACCACCTCCAGCCGGACGGGCTTGCAGCCCAGTTGCCGGGCGGCGACGGCGGCGGCATAAGCGGCGGCGATGGGCTCGGTACAACCCAGCGCCGGTTTGACAACCTGTTGAATAATCTGCAGATACTGCTGCCACGCTTGCTTCATCAGAACACCCTTTCTATCAACATTAACCAGCGATGTGAGCGATCGCTTCCACTTCAACCCTGACACCCATCGGCAGATCCTTCACGGCAAAGCAGCTGCGGGCCGGACAATCTTTCAGGAAATAGCGTTTATAAACCTCGTTGAACGCGGCAAAATCACTGATCTCGGCGAGATAGCAGGTGGTCTTGAGCACGGTATCCAGGTTGCCGCCAGCGGCCTCCAAGACATGCTTGAGGTTCTCCAGCGCCTGACGGCTCTGGGCCTCGATGCCCCCTTCCACCACGCCGCCCTGCTGTTTGCACACCGGCAGCTGGCCAGAGGTAAAGATGAGGTCGCCATAGGCTGTGCCATGGCTGTAGGGACCGATAGCGTCAGGTGCCGCTGCTGCTGTGATGATGCGTTTCATATAGCCACTCCTGTTTGTGCAATTTTTTTTGCAATCATGAATCTCATTCCGTTCAACATTATTTGCTTTTTATTTTATCCGTTCAACAAAAAGATACAAAAATGGCGTTTAAAGGCACCTTTCGGCCTCAATATAAACCGTGATCACCATCCTGATTTGAACAAAAGTACTCTTATGGGCATTGTTTATGACAGTTTCATTCAACTATATTTGCGCCGCTTTCCCACATCCCTACAAAAAAGAAGGTTTTAATGGACGCGCATAGCACTACACTCGCCAGCCCCGTGATGGGCACGCTGGAATGGAAAGAAGCGGTTCGCTTCGACAGCACCGACTGGGGCTGGATCATCATGAGCATCGGCATGGCCATCGGCGCAGGGATCGTCTTCCTGCCGGTACAGGTGGGTCTGATGGGCTTGTGGGTCTTTCTGCTCTCGGCGGTGATCGGCTACCCCGCCATGTATATGTTCCAGCGCCTCTTTATCAACACCCTGGCCACCTCGCCGGAGTGCAAGGATTACCCCAGCGTCATCACCGGCTACCTTGGCAAGAACTGGGGTGTGCTGCTCGGCGCCCTCTACTTCGTGATGCTGGTGATCTGGGTCTTCGTCTACTCCACCGCCATCACCAATGACAGCGCCTCCTTCCTGCAGAGCTTCGGCGTCACCGACGGCCTGCTCTCCGAAAACCCGCTCTACGGTCTGGTGCTGATCTGCGGTCTGGTGGCACTGGCCTCGCGCGGCGAGAACCTGCTGTTCAAGATCTCCACCTTTATGGTGCTGACCAAGATCAGCGTGGTGGCGGTGCTCGGCCTGATGATGGTGGACAAGTGGGATGCGGCCAACATCACCGCCATGCCCGCTGCCGGTGACTGGATGAAGGATGCCATCATCATGCTCCCCTTCACCCTCACCTCCATCCTCTTTATCCAGAGCCTGAGCCCCATGGTGATCTCCTATCGCTCGAGGGAAAAGTCGCTGGAAGTGGCTCGCTTCAAGGCGATGCGCGCCATGAATATCGCCTTCGGCATCCTGTTCGTGGTGGTGTTCTTCTACGCGGTCTCCTTCACTCTTGCCATGGGCCACGATCAGGCGGTTAAAGCCTCCGAGGAGAACATCTCTGCGCTGGCCATGGTGGCGCAGGGGATGCCCGGCCAGACCCTCAAGCTCCTGAGCCTCACCCTCAACATCTTCGCGGTGATGACCGCCTACTTCGGCGTTTACCTCGGTTTCCGTGAAGCCTGTCAGGGTCTGGCGATGAACCTGCTGCGCCGGGTGCTGCCGGAAAACCGCATCAACAAGGGATTGGTGGGTAAGGGCATCATGGTGTTTACCGTCATGCTCTCCTGGGGTGCCATCGTGCTCAACGCACCTGTACTGAGCTTCACCTCCATCTGCAGCCCCATCTTCGGCATGGTGGGCTGTCTCATCCCGGCCTATCTGGTCTATCAGGTGCCGGCGCTGCACAAGTACAAGGGCACCTCCCTCTACATCATCATCGTCACCGGCCTGCTGCTCTGTGTCTCGCCCTTCCTGGCGTTCAACTGATCGGTTTCCCCTTATCGACCACGGGTCACCTTCGGGTGGCCCGTTTTCTATTGGTGCGGCTGACGGCGCCCCGCCCGGAAGTAAAAAGCCAAGGGGATCACAACTTGCAACCGGCCATCACCCAAGAGAGGCCGCTCGGAGTACTATTCAGGCAACACGACTCACGCCCGCACTCAGGTATCGAGGCTTAACATGAAATGGATTTTCAACCCCGCCATCCGGCTGGGCAATCAGCTCTCCTTCAAATACAAATTCCTGCTCTGGTCCTGCCTGATGCTGCTGCCACTAGCCTACAGTATGGCCAATCTGCTGGGGCGGCTGCAGGATGACAACGTCCAGGCCAACCGCGAGCTGGCGGGAGTGATCAATCTCGCCCCCGTGCCCGCTATCGAGCAGGCCCTGATCACCCATCGCAATCTGGTGACCCGTCACGCCCATGAGGTGGATCCGGTCGGTGATGATCAGGTCAAGGCTGCCGCACAAGCCGTTGATCAGAGCCTGCAAGCCTTTGCCGACACCCGCCAGAACAACCCCTCCTTTGAGGTGATCCAGCAGGGCTGGGCCGCCCTGCAGAGTGAAGCGGGCAAGCTGGAGGTGGAGCAGAGCAACCTGCGCCACGACAAGCTGCTGACCGAGGTGCGCCACCTCTACAAGCACATCACAGCCAGCAGCAGCCTGATCCAGGATCCGGCGCTCGGTACCTACTACATGGTGATCCTCGCCAGTGAGCGGTTGCCGCAGCTGCGCGACCTGCTGGCTCAGGTGCGGGATCGCGCCGCCACCATCGCCGATTTCGGCCTGTTTCAGGCAGAGGGCTACAGCGGCCTGCGTTTTCGTCTTGATCTTATCAGCGCCACCCTGCAGGAGCTGGAGGCCGATCTGACCCTGCTCTACCAGATTGAACCGGCCTACCGCGCCGAGCTGGGTCAGCAGACCGATGCTCTGATACAGCTGGTGCGTCAGGGGGTCGAGACCATGGAAAACAAGATGATGAAGGATCAGCTGGTACAGCTCTCCACCAAGGAGGTGCAGGCACTGGGGGATAAACTGGACGAGGCCATCACCGCGCTGGCAGGCCAGGTACGCCAGCGGCTGGAGGCCGACCTGCATCAGCGGCTAGCCGCCAACCAACGCCACTTCTGGTGGGTCACAGCGCCGCTGACCGCCAGCTTGCTGCTCTACCTCTACCTGATGATCGGCGCCTATCTCTCCCTGCACGACACCGTAGGGCGGGTGCGTGATATCGCTGCCCGGGTCAACGCCCAGGATCTCAGCCAGCATATCGAGATCGTTGGTCAGGACGAGTTGGCGGCCATCAGCCGGGATTACAACGTGACCCTGGAGACCCTGCGCACCCTGATGCTGCGGGTGCGGGAAAATGGCGTCACCGTGGTGGAGAGCGCCACCGAGATCGAAGCGCGCACCTGCCGCTCGCAGGAGGTGATTGCCGATCAACAAGGGGAGACCCATCAGGTCGCTACCGCCATCAAGGAGCTGGCCGCCACCTCACAAGACATGGCGGGCAACGCCCTGCAAGCCGCCCGCATGACCCAGGAGGCACAGAACGTGGTCGGTCAGGGCGAGGATGTGGTGGAGCGCACCATCAAGGCCATCGACCATATCAACCGCGAAGTGCTGCGCACCGCCGACACCATCGGCCAACTGGAGCAGCAGTGCAGCCAGATTGGCGGCGTCATCAGCGTGATCCGCGGCATCGCCGAACAGACCAACCTGCTGGCCCTCAACGCCGCCATCGAAGCGGCCCGGGCCGGTGAGCAGGGTCGCGGCTTTGCGGTGGTGGCCGACGAGGTGCGATCTCTTGCCAACCGCACCCAAGGGGCTACCGTCGAGATCCAGCAGATGATTGAACAGCTGCAATCCGGCGCCCGCGCCTCGGTCACCGCCATGTCGGCGGCCAGCCATGAAGCGCAGGAGGGGGTCGGGCTGGCGCAGGAGGCAAAGCAGGCTTTTGGCGCCATCACCGAGAAGGTGGATCGAATGGTCGATACCAACGCCATCATCGCCAGCGCCATCGAGCAGCAGGGCGCAGTGGTCAACGAGATCGAACGCAACGTGGTGCGCATCTCCGATGGCAGCGACGAGGCGTTGCAAGTGGCCAACGCCGCCCGCGATGCCGCCCGCCAGATCCACCAGCTCACCGAACAGCTGCGCGCCATGGTACAGAGCTTCGTGCTGTAACAGAGCGCTGACAAGCCGGGCTCAACGTGAGCCCGGCATTATCCCGGTCTCGCATCTCCCGACAACATCTAGGTTGAGCGGATCATTCAGAAAATCGCAGCTCCCACTTGCCGGGCAAACGCCAACAAAGTAGTCTCGAACGAAAACAAAATGCGGCATTCCCGACACGCACTCTCGATGATGTCGAGGGAAACCAAGCCACCTGCGAGCCACAGATTAAAACCAGCGTCACGTCATCTATCACCCGCTTCAAGCGAGGATTTACCCATGGCCAGATACCAGTTTTTTACCATTCCGGCGTCCAATCGGCAGCAATACACCTTTATCGACATGGCATCTCCGACTTTTCTGAGTGAAAAGGCGGCACTGCTGACCCAAGGATTCGAGGTGGAGGAGGACTTTATTGACGCGACCAGTCCACGGGAGGCCGTCGAGAAGTACCAATCCAATTTTCTCTATGTGGCGGATGAGATAGGCAAGTCCGATAGCAGCTACGCCGCGGCCGTCGCCATGCTGGAGATTGGCAAGGGGTTATTTGGCAATAAAACCCGCCGAGATTAGGTGCAGCGGTAAAGAGTGGTGGCCATCGTGGCAACGCGCCCGATGGCCATATGGCAAGACATCAATTCGGTAAGTCAGAAGCGCCCCAGCTGCTGGAGCATCTCGATCAGCTCCTCTTCGCTGCTCGGCTCATAGGCCAGCTGAAGGCTCGGCGCGGCGCCTCCCATCAGCATGTAGACGTTGGTGCTGCAGTGGTCGTAGTGATACCACTTACCGTCGATACAGACGTCGGTATAGCATCTCGGGTCCCTTTTCAGTTCCATATACACATCCTTTTGTTACATCCCATCAACATCACTTCTGACCGTAAAATAACCACCGAGGTTCACGCTTGATGCAGATCAAGGGAAGCGACTGAAAGGGACAGATATCAGCCAGATCTGTGGCCTGCGGATGCCCCGAGCCACCATAGTTATCCGAATGAAGACAGGCCGAGTGCCCCGTCATATCGCCGGATGATCCCCGGTAACAAAAACGGCGCCCGCAGGCGCCGTTTTTCATTTTCCCTCAAAAGCGAGGGGCAAACATAAGGCTTATTCGTCTTCCAGATAGGCGTAGCCTTGCAGGCCCAGCTCCAGCTCGTCGAGCAGGGCTTTGCGAGTGGCATCGTCCAGCGCCGGGTGAGCGGCGATCCGCTGGTAGTTTTCGCGGATCACGGACGGGTCGATGTTGACGTAACGCAGCAGCTGGTCGACGGTGTCGCCACGCACCACGTTGCGAATGTCCATCTTGCCCTCTTCGTCCAGCCACACTTCCGCGCAGTGGGTGTCACCGAACAGGTTGTGCAGATCGCCGAGGATCTCCTGATAGGCACCGACCAGGAAGAAGCCGACGTGGCACTCTTCGTTTTCGCCATAAACCGGCATCGGCAGGGTGCTCTCGACCCCCAGACCGTCAACATAGTGCTCGACCTGACCGTCGGAGTCACAGGTAATATCCATCAGGATACCGCGACGGCTAAGCGGACGATCGAGGCCGGCCAGCGGCATCACCGGGAATACCTGACCGATACCCCAGGCATCCGGCAGGGACTGGAACAGAGAGAAGTTGGCAAAGCACTTGTCCGCAAGCTTTTCACTCAGTTCGTCAGCCAGCGCACGGTGGTTGCGGTTGACCGGGTTGAGCATCTCTTTGAGCGCCAGACAGGTGTTCTGGTGCAGCATCTCGGCCCAGGCACGCTGTTCAAGGTTCAAGAGGCCCATGGTGTACTGGGTATTCACGTCACCCAGATCGGCAACCGAGTCGTGGAAGATCTCCAGCAGGGAGGGATCTTCGCTGCGCAGATCCAGCCAGCCTTTCCACATGTTCTGCAGAATGGTCGGAGCATCTTCGTCCGGCGCGCTGATGTCGTTCATCTCCACACCTTCGGCACCAATGATATTGGTGACCAGCACGGCGTGGTGGGCAGTCAGGGCACGGCCGGACTCGCTGATGATGGTCGGGTGCGGCAGATCGAACTCGCGGCAGACATCGCCGATGCCCCATACCACGTTATTGGCGTACTCGGAGAGGCTGTAGTTGGCGGAGCAGTGGCTCTGGGAACGGGTTCCCTCGTAGTCCACCCCCAGGCCACCACCGACGTCCACGACTTCGATGTTGGCACCGAGGCGACGCAGTTCAGCGTAGAAACGGCCGCACTCGCGGATGCCGCCCTGAATGTCGCGGATATTGGCGATCTGGGAACCCAGATGGAAGTGCAGCAGTTGCAGGCAATCCAGCTTGCCCAGCCCGCGCAGACGCTCGATCAGCGCCAGGATCTGGGAGGCGGAGAGACCAAATTTGGACATGGAGCCACCGCTCGATTCCCACATGCCGGAGCCGGTGGAGGCGAGCTTGGCACGCACCCCGATGTTGGGCTTGATGTTGAGACGAGCTGACTCGTCCAGCACCATTTCCAGCTCGGAGGGCTTCTCCACCACGATGTAGACCTTGTGGCCCATCAGGTTGCCCAAGAGGGCGTGGCGGATATATTCGCGGTCTTTGTAACCGTTGCAGACGATCACCGAGCCTTGCTCATGGTGATGGGACAGCACGGCAAGCAGTTCCGGTTTGGAACCAGCTTCCAGGCCAAGCCGGGGCTTGTCGCTGTAGGACTGGCTGATGGTCTCGATGACACGACGCTGCTGGTTTACCTTGATCGGGTAAACGCAGAGGTAGTCCCCTTCATAGCCAGACTTCTCGATGGCCTGACCAAAGGCGTTGAACAGCGCATCGACCCGACTCTTGAGGATGTCAGGGAAGCGCAGCAACACGGGGGTGGTCAGCCCGGACTGACGCAACTGTTCGATGGCGTCAGAGAGCACGATATGCGCGTCAGGGCGTGATTTGTCGGGGGCGACGGTCACATGACCGGCGTCATTGATATTGAAAAAACCCGCACCCCAGTAGGGAACGTTGTAGACCTTCAAGGAGTCCTTGCTGGACCAGTTAGTCATGGGCTATGCCTCGCAAATGAGCGACCCAAAGTCGCCTTCGTTACCCTCAATCACATCCAGACCATCTAGTGCAGAGTACGGCGAGCGCTGCTATCACGAGACGCAGCCACCCAAACCAACCCTTTGCACATCGCGGCAAGCCAGAGGCTGCCTGGTGGATCTTGGGGAAGTAACGAGTCTTGATGTGGGGCTGGTGGCTTTACATCAAGCTCAACGGTATGCGGTGCCACTATGCCGTAGCGCCGCGGTACTTTGATGACAGACGACATCAGCCACGCCGTCAGTTCATCATTCGGCAGCGATCCCGACAGAAGGAGAGGGTTCCAAGGAAGAGAAGCGAAGGCGCCAGCACGCATGCGTGTTGATAGACGACAACAACCACAGCCCACCTCACCATCAGTGACCGCCCATGACAAGGGAAGATGATGAGCCGGTGGCCCACTCGGTCAAATGAAGGATGAGAGTCTGTTGTTCTCCCTGATACCGGAGCCTAACCGGTATTAAAGAAACCATTCCCCAGCAGTGTCTGTCGTTTCTGCGTGCCTCGCCCTATAGGCGTATGATCGGTCGGGTTTCTGGCGGCTCTGCCTGCTTCAGGGTTGCCCTTGGATCGGCGCGGAGTGTACACACTTACCGCGGGCAGTGACAATAAAAAATAGTGTTCAAAATCCCCTTTTAATAAGTCGATCAAATCTTGCTGGCGGGCAGGCGGGCTCTGGGATGGCGCAGGTTATGCGACAGCCCGGTTTCCCCTTGAAAAGTATGTGAAAACGCCATGATTGGGCTGACGCCTTGCTGTGCGGTCGCTGAGGGGAATTTGGTCGCCACCGCCAGCGCCTAAATATCGCAATAAATGCCACATTTATGCGATCTCCCTCCCGGACGTTGCCCCGCGCGCCGCACATTCGCCGCTCTTCCCTTGCGTCAAAAAATGGGAAAAACCTGCGCTGACGCAATGAGTGCCCCGCACGGATTGGCCACAATGACCGCTCACAATCGGTTAGAGGCTGACTAATGGATACCCTGCTTGAGCGTTTTCTGCGTTACGTAACTTTTCATACCCGCTCCGATGAGACCAATCCAGCCTGCCCCAGCAGCGAAGGCCAACTGATCTTTGCCCGTGCCCTGCAAGAAGAGATGAAGGCGCTGGGGCTAACCCGGGTCACCCTGGATGAGCACGGCTACCTCACCGGCTGCCTGCCGGGCAACCAGCCGGACGCCCCCGCTATCGGCCTGATTGCCCACATGGACACCGCCGACTACGAGGCGGAGCACGTAGTACCGCAAATCATCGAAAACTATCAGGGCGGCGACATCTGCCTTGGCAAGGGTGACGAGGTGCTCGCCATTCGTGACTACCGCTTCCTGAAAAACTACCTGGGTCAGGATCTCATCACCACCGACGGCACCACCCTGCTTGGTGCCGACGACAAGGCGGGCATCGCCGAGATCCTCACTACCATCGACCACCTGCAGGCCCACCCCGAGATCCCCCGCGGCGATATTTGGGTCGGCTTTACTCCGGATGAGGAGATTGGCCGTGGCGCCAACCTGTTCCCGCTGGAGAGATTCCCGGTCAAGTGGGCCTATACCGTGGATGGCGGCGAACTGGGCGAGCTGGAGTATGAAAATTTCAACGCCGCCAGCGCCACGGTTCGTTTTATCGGCAATAACGTCCACCCCGGCACCGCCAAGGGGAGCATGATCAACAGCCAAACCCTGGCCGCCCGCTTCCACGCCGCCATGCCAGCCGACGAGACCCCGGAGTGCACCGACGGGTATGAGGGCTTCTTCCATCTGGCCCAGATGAGCGGCACCGTGGAGGAGAGCACCCTGCACTACATCATCCGTGACTTCGACGACGAGCACTTCGCCGCGCGCAAAGCCGAGATGCAGAACCGGGTGGCCGCCCTGCAGGCCGAGTATCCGAAGGCCCGCATCGAGCTGACCCTGACCGACAGCTACCGTAACATGCGCAGCCAGATCGAGCCGCACATGCATATCGTCGAGCTCGCCAAGGCCGCCATGGAGGCCGCCGACGTGGTGCCGAAGATCAAGCCCATTCGCGGCGGTACCGATGGCGCCCGTCTCTCCTTTATGGGTCTGCCCTGCCCCAACCTCTTCACCGGAGGCCACAACTTCCACGGCAAGCACGAGTTCATCCCGCTGCAATCCATGGAGAAATCGGTCGCCACCCTGGTGGAGCTGGTGCGCCTCACCGCGGCTTGGCGCGGCTAATCGAGTCGCTATCCTTACCACGACCACCGAGGGGGGGAGCCGGTTAACCGGCTCCCCCCTTGCTATCTGGCCATCACCCATCAAGAAAGGGAAACCGGGGAGGGTCGCTCAGGAGCAACTGGCCGCCGCTGCCATCAAACTGTCATCCCGCTGACATGTCGCGGGAACAGTGTCACATCATGCTGGGAGCAACGGATCGCCGGAGCCCCCCAGATGTTCACTATCGATACCCTGCTGACCCAGCACTTCCCCCGCCTGCTTGGCTACCCCCTGCTCACCCCGCTGTTAAAGCGGCTGCTGGGCTGGCTGCTCAACGAACGTGCCTTTGCCGACTTTGCCGCCCGCTACCCGCACCTGCGCGGCCTCGACTTTGTCGAGCAGGCGCTGACCCAGCTCGATTTCGACTATCGGGTCAGCGAGGCGCAGCTGGAGCATATTCCCGCCAGCGGCCGGGTCATTCTAGTCGCCAACCACCCCATCGGCTCGCTGGACGGACTGGCGCTGCTGCAACTGCTCGGCCGCATCCGCCCCGATGTGAAGATCGTCGCCAACCAGCTGCTGGCCCAGCTCGCGCCGCTGCGCCCTTTGCTATTGCCGGTGGACAATATGGAGGGCAAGACCGATCGACAGGCCATCCTCGCCATGAACGAACACCTCGCCCATGAAGGGGCACTGGTGATCTTCCCCGCAGGCGAAGTCTCGCGGCTTGGCCTCAAGGGGGTGAAAGATGGCCCCTGGCAGGCAGGCTTTATCAAGCTGGCCCAGCGCACCCGCACCCCGCTGGTGCCCATCCATCTGGGAGGGCGCAACAGCCTCTGGTTCTATCTCGCCTCCTGGCTCAACAAGCCCGCCTCCGCCCTATTGCTGGTGCGCCAGCTGTTTCGCCAGCAGGGGCAGACCCTGCCGGTGACCATAGGAGCGCGCATTCCGCTCGGCAGTTTTCAGGAGCTGCCCGCCAAGACGGCGGCGCGGCTGGTGCGCAACCACCTCTACCGGATTGGCCGTGGCAAGGCGGGACGGCTGCAGACCGAGGCCCCCATCGCCCTGCCGGGGGATCGCCGCCAGCTCAAACAGGCCATCGAAAGCTGCGAACAGCTCGGCACCACCCCGGATGGTCAGGGGATCTACCTCTACCGCCGCCACGAACTGAGCCACTCGGTGATCCTGCGCGAGCTGGGGCGACTGCGGGAGATCGCCTTTCGCGCAGTGGGGGAAGGGTCTGGCAAGCGGCGGGATCTCGATGGTTTTGACAACGACTATCACCACCTGATCCTCTGGGATCCGGCCCGACTCGACATTATCGGCGCCTACCGCTTTGCCCCGGTGGCGGAGCTGCTGGCCAGCAAGGGGAAGGATGGCCTCTACAGCCACACCCTGTTCGGCTTTGAGGATAAGTTGCTGCCCCGGCTGGAGCAGGCTATCGAGCTTGGCCGCAGCTTTATCCAGCCCGCCTACTGGGGCAAGCGGGGGCTCGATTATCTCTGGTTCGGCATCGGTGCCTATCTGGCCCGCTATCCCCGCTACCGCTACCTGTTTGGCCCGGTGTCGCTCTCCGGCAGCCTGCCGCCGGCGGCCAAGGATCTGCTGGTGAGCTTCTACCGCCAGCACTTTGCCCCCGAGCTGGCGCTGGCCCCCTCCCGCCGTCCCTACCCCGAGACGCAGCCTCTGTTCGAAGGGGTGGATTACGGCGCCGATCTCAAAGCACTCAAGGCCCGTCTCGACAATCTGGGCTGCGCCATCCCCACCCTCTACAAGCAGTACTCCGAGCTGTGCGAGCCGGGCGGGGTGCAATTTATGGACTTTGGTATCGACCCCGACTTCAACCACTGCATCGATGGCCTGGTGTGGGTCGATGTGAGCCGCATCAAGCCCCACAAGCGGGCCCGCTATATCGGCAGTCATCTGGCCGAGCCGCGCTCATAGCCCTGCAGGCGCCAGGCAAACAGCCAAAGGCAAAAAAGGAGAGAGAGGCCATCGCCTCCCTCTCCTTTAGCTCTCATGCTCAGCACCTTTTCGAGGCGCTCGGCCCATCTGGCGTTACTCGGCAGCCTTGCGATCCGAGTGGCCGAGATCCCGCTCAGGGGCGATAACATCGCGCACCCGCTGCTTGATCTCCTTGGCCTCGGGGAAGCCGTCATCGACCACCCGATCCCACACCTGCACCCCGTTCACCAGAATGCGGAACTCCCCCTTGCTGGCCGGCACCAGCGCCACCTCCCCCAGATCGCTGTCAAAGGTGGAAAGCAGCTCCTGCGCCAGCCAGGCGGCGCGCAGCATCCAGCGACAGAGGGTGCAGTAGCGGATTTCGATGCGGGGTTTGCTGATCAGGGTTTCAGACTCGGTCATGAGTGACTCCATAAAAAAGCGGCCAATGGCGGGAAATGGCGTACCGCCACCCAATGGCCAATCCCGGTTCGGTCAAATCAGCGCTGATCAACCCCATGAAAATCGGCCAGCCAATGGCGGGCAATGGTACGCATCGCCGATTCTGGCAGCTCGAACAGGCCGGGAGCAAGAGGGCCTGCCGCCAGCATCCGGATCCCTTCCATGATCTCCGCCAGCACCAGATAGACATATTCGCCAATCACGGCGCCATGGACGAAGTTGACCGCCTCGCCCCGGTTGAGCAGGTAGATCTGGGTACCATCCGGCCGGTTGAGGGCCAGCACATGGGGGCACACCTCTTCGCTCGGCCACGGCAACTGGGCCAGCGAGAAGGCAAACTCGTCATCGGCCGAGGTGACCGAGGCGACCATGGTGCCGGGGCGCAGCGCCTGCAGATCCGCCAAATCCAGTGAGCCGTTGCCGGTAGAGCAGATCACCAGCTCGGCGCGGCTCAAGGCTTCAGCCTTGGTGATCAAGCGAAAACCGTGAGAGAGCGCTTCGACCTGTCGCAGCACATCGGTCTCCACCAGCCCGAGATGGAGGTTGCGACAGCGCAGGTCGCGGGCGATGCTGCGCCCCACCTTGCCATAGCCAAACAGCACGGCTTCGCAGACGTTGAAAGTACGGTTGAGGTTACGAGCCAGCGACTCCGCGGAGTAGACCACGCTCAAACCAATCTGGATATCCTCGGCCTGCTTGAGGGGGCTGCGCGCCACCGACACCACCGGAGTCGCCAGCACCTCCTGTTCATAGCGTTGATGGCCGTTCTCGGTCATCTCCACCACCCCGAGGAAACGGGGGCCGAAGTATTCACTCAAGATCACCTGGGTTTTGGCAAAGTAACCGCCTATATCGAGGATCAGCAACCGCTCGTGGGGGGCCACCAGCGGCGCAATTTGCTGGATGAGACTGTCGGGTTCATTGGTCCAGCGCCGGTTGAGGGGCAGCACCGGATAGTGCTGGGATACCCACTCCAGGGTCGGACCGTGTACCGATTTCGGTTTGGGCAAAATGGCACCAATCCGTCCAATCTGACCGAGAGCGTCTATAAAACGGGGGCGATCGGGAAGCAGGTGAGTGACCAGCAGAATGCAGAGACCATCGATACGTCCCTGTCCGGTGAAATGGCGAAAAAACAGATGCTCAGATCCTTGACTGCGCAACTGTGGCCTCCTTATGTGCCGCAAAGCAGGCAAACAGAACCCGGCGCGGCCGGGTTCTGTGTGTGTCCAAATAAAATGAAAATCCTTTTTATCTGAAACACATAGGGGGCTCAATCATTATCTACCAAGAGTATGAGCGAGTATGCAAAAATGGCGCCATTTGACCATTTTCCACACAAGTATCAGTACAAAGAAGCAGCAGGCCACACCCACCATAGGCTGAGCCCGGTTCCCGCGGCAGCGAGCAGGATCAGCCCACTCCAACGCACTGGCCAGGGTTTGTCACGTAACGCCCACTCCAGCAGCGGCAGCAACCAGACCGGCAGCAACACCACCAGCGGCACCTCCACATATTGCCAGGCCAGCATCTGGACGAAGGCGAGGGCCAGCGCCAGACCGGCTGGGGCTACCTTGATGCCAACAAAGGTGGCAAGCAGGGCGCGAAAACCGGCGAAAGCGGCCAGCGCACCGGCCAACTGGGCAATCAGCAGGCTACCATCGATGCCGATCACCAGCGCCAGCCAGATAAAGCCGAGGGCAAACCCGAGCCCTTCGCGGCTGTCACAGCGCAAGGTGCTCCAGCCAAACCAGAGGATGGCGGGCAGTAGCGCCAGCCAGATCCCGGGTTCGCTCGCCAGTACCGAGGCCAATCCCTGCCACCACACCAGCGCACTGAACACCGCAAAGAGCAGCAGTGAACCGCGCAGATCGTTCACCTGAGCCGCAATGGCGGGCACCAGCAGGGTCAGCGGCAGCCACTGCCACGCCTTGGCCGGAATACCATAGAGACCGCCGAGCAATGAGCCCACCAGCCAGAGCGCCAGCGCGCCCCACAGATAACCCAGTCGCGGCCAGCGCCACGATAGCAAAGCGGCTCCCAGAGGAGCCGCCAGGGTTTGCAGCAGAAGTTCCGCGCCCATTACTTGCGCACGCCTTCGACAAACAGGTTGATGTTCATCTCGTCCGGAATGCCGGGCAGCATGTAGCTCACGCCAAAGTCACTGCGCTTGATGGTGGTGGAGGCGTTGAAGCCGCTGCGGTAGCCGCCCCAGGGATCCTTGCCCTCACCGATCTTGACCAGATCGAAGGCCACTTCCTTGGAGACGCCGTGCAGAGTCAGGGTCCCTTTCAGCACGCCTTTATCCTTGGTGCCCTCGTAAGCGGAGCTGACGAAGGTCATCTTGGGATACTGCTTCACGTCGAGGAAGTCCGGACTGCGCAGGTGCTTGTCGCGGGCCTCGTGATTGGAGTCGACGCTGGCGGCATCCACTTCAAAGCTCGCCTTGGCGGCCGCCGGGTTGGCGTCATCCATGCTGAAGGTGCCGCTGAAGGTGTTGAAGCGACCCACCAGCTCGGAGAAGCCCAGGTGACCCACCTTGAACTGCACCGTGGTGTGCGCCGCATCCACATCGTAATCCGCCGCCATCAGAGGGGTAACCATAAACAGGCAGGAGGCCAGCAGAGCCTTGGTCATTTTCATCCGTTCGTTCCTTCATCTTGGGGTTCACATCAGTGGTTAAAATGCTAACCTCGTTCTGAAGATGAATAATCAGTGATTTATTAAATTCATTATTTACTGAGGATGGAAAATGGACCAGATCGCCGCCATGCGTACCTTTATCAAGGTGGTGGAGTGCCAGAGCTTTACCAAGGCCGCCAACCAGCTCGGCATCTCGGTCGCCATGGCCTCCAAGCTAATGCAGCAGCTGGAGGAGTCCCTCGCCACCCGGCTGCTGTCGCGCACCACCCGTCAGGTCAATCCCACCGAAGCGGGCCAGTTCTACTACCAGCGCTCCCTCGCCCTGCTGGCGGAGTTGGAAGAGACCCACAGCCAGCTGACCCACCACAACCAGCAGCCGAACGGTACCCTCAAGCTCTCGGTGCCGATGGATTTTGGCTATCTGCACCTCTCCCCCGCCCTGCCGCTGTTTCGCCAGCGCTTTCCCGATCTCAAGCTCGATATCGAGTACAGCGACCGGCGGGTCGCGCTGGTGGAAGAGGGGTTCGATCTGGCGCTGCGGATCGGCCACCTCGGCGACTCCTCGCTGGTGGCGCGCCAGCTTGCCACCATTCGGGTCGAGCTTTGCGCCAGCCCCGCCTATCTTGCGCGCAAGGGCAGACCGGAAAAACCCGAGGATCTCAAGCAGCACGACTGTCTGATCTACACCCTGACCCAGCCGGAGTGGCACTTCAAACGGGGAAGCGAGCAGCAGAGCATCCGGCCACAGGGGCCACTGCGGGCCAACAACGGGGTGGCGCTGACCCGCGCCGCTTGTGATGATCAGGGCATCATATTGCAGCCCACCTTTATCGTGGGGGAGGCGCTACGGTCAGGGCAGCTGGTCAGCCTGCTGCCGGAGTGGGACAAGGGAGAGGTGGGACTTTATGCGGTCTATCCGCACCGCCGCTTCGTCTCGGCCAAGGTGCGCTGCTTTATCGAGTTCGTGCAGGAGCGCTATCTCGCCCCGCAGCAGTGGGATGCGCCGACCTGATTGCCAGAGCAGAGGGTACGGCCTGCTGGTCCGGCTTGAAACCTAACGCTGGCCGGATGCGGTGGTGGATGCGGCAACAGGGGTGAGCTTGGCTAGCAGACGCTCCTGCTCGGGGTGCAACTGCCAGCGTGGCAAACGGGTGCGGACAACCGACAACTGCTGCTCACTGAGGGCATAGGGGAGCGCCACTTCAATCTCGGGGCAGTCAAACATGGCGGCCAGCTGCAGGATCAAAATGAGGTTTGCCTCGTCGGTCTTGTGCTTGTTGACCCGTTTGCGGATCTCGTGGCGCAGCTGGGTTTCGGGGTCCTGGGTCATCGCCTGCCAGCCGAAACCGAACAACGGCACCAGCGCGCTGACAATCCCCAGCGCCGTCATCGGCTGCTTGGGGGGATGATAGAGTGCGTTGAGATCCAGCAGAACAGGATTCTGACGAACCTCACCATCACCAAATAAAATCGTTTTCGTCATTGGATTACCCGTTATATTCCACTAGACTGCGCCGCATATTTTACCCCGATATGCCAACGAGGTGCTGATGCTAAGCGATATCGAGATCTCCCGCCAGTCCCCCCGTCTCTCAATCCACGCGCTGGCCGAACGCCTCGCCATCCCCCAACACCTGCTCAGCCCTCATGGCCACTACAAAGGCAAACTCAGCATCGACCTGCTCACGTCTCAACCCACACAGCGCGGCAAGCTGGTACTGGTGAGCGCTATCACCCCGACCCCGCTCGGAGAAGGGAAAACGGTGACCACCCTTGGCCTCTCCATGGGGCTCAACCATATCGGCCAGCCCAGCATCGCCACTATCCGCCAGCCGAGCCTCGGGCCGGTATTCGGGGTCAAGGGGGGCGCTGCCGGTGGCGGCCACGCTCAGGTGGTGCCGATGGAGGAGATGAACCTCCACCTCACCGGCGATTTTCACGCTCTGACGGCGGCTCACAATCTGGCGGCAGCAGCCCTCGATGCCCGGCTGTTCCATGAGCGCAAACTCGGCGACCAGTTCACCGCCAAAACCGGCCTGCCGCGGCTCGATATCGATGCTGACAACATCCTCTGGCCGCGCACCCTCGACATGAATGACCGCGCCCTGCGCCACCTCACGATTGGACAGGGGGGCGCTGCCGATGGTGTGGAACGCAGCGATCGTTTCGTCATCACCGCCGCTTCCGAGCTGATGGCCATTCTGGCGCTGGCGAGCGATCTGAAAGACCTGCGTCAGCGCATCGGCCGCATCCAGCTGGCCCGCGATATCCACGGCAAGCCCATCACTGCCGAGCAGCTGGAAGTGGCGGGCGCCATGACGGTGCTGCTGAAAGACGCGCTGCAGCCGACCCTGATGCAAACCACCGAGCAGACGCCGGTGCTGGTGCACGCTGGTCCCTTTGCCAATATCGCCCACGGCAACTCCTCGGTGATCGCCGATCGCATCGCCCTTGGCCTGACCGACTATGTGGTGACCGAGGCGGGTTTTGGCTCCGACATGGGGCTGGAGAAGTTCTTCAACATCAAGAGCCGCCAATCCGGTATTACCCCCGCCTGCGTGGTGCTGGTGGCCACGGTGCGCGGCCTCAAAGCCAACAGCGGTCTGATCGATATCCGACCGGGCCAGCCACTGCCAGCCAGCCTGCAGGGGGAAGATCTGCCAACCCTCAAGCAAGGCTGCGCCAACCTCGCCTGGCATATCCGGAACGCCCGCCGCTACGGGATGCCGGTGGTGGTCGCCATCAACCGCTTCCCCACCGACAGCGAGGCCGAACTGGCGCTGCTGGCCCATGAAGCCCAGCAAGCCGGTGCCTGTGGCGCGGCCATCTCCAACGCCTTCACCCAGGGTGGTGCCGGTGCCAGCGAGCTGGCCCGCGCCGTGGTCACCGCCTGCGAGCAACCAGGTAAGGTGAAACTGCTCTACCCCGACGAGGCGAGCCTCGACGCCAAGCTGGCGACCCTGGTGGAGTGCGGCTACGGCGGTCGCGGGGTGCAGATCTCCGATAAAGCCCGCCAGCAGCTGGCCCAACTCTCTGCCGAAGGGTGGGATCACTTGCCCATCTGCGTGGCCAAGACGCCGCTCTCCATCAGCCACGACCCCGCCCTCAAAGGGGTGCCGACCGATTTCGAGGTGCCCATCGACGAGGTGAAGCTCTGCGCCGGTGCAGGCTTCGTCTATGCGCTGGCGGGCCCCATCATGACCATGCCGGGGCTGGGCAGTTTGCCTGCCTATCGCCATATCGATATCGATGAGAACGGCGAGATAGTCGGACTGAGCTGAGCCCTTCCACAACGACAGAAACAACAAGGCCCCGCCAATTGGCGGGGCCTTCTGTTACCCATGCATCAACCCTTAGAGGGTGAAGCGCTGGGTCATATGGTGCAGGGTGTTGGCCAGCTTGCTCAGCTCGACGCAAGCCTGGGCGATCTGATGAGCGCCCTGGGCATTCTCGTCAGCGGCATTGTGAATGTTGACGATGCTGCGGTTGAGCTCTTCGGTCACCGCGTTCTGCTCTTCGGTGGCGGTGGCGATCAGGGTGTTCATGTCGGTGATGCGCACCACGGCACCATTGATGGTCTCGATACTGGTACCGGCATCCCGCGCCAGACCGACGCTCTCCTGCATCTGGTGACGACTCAGCTGCATGGCGTTGCCCGCCTCGGCGGCGCGGCTCTGCAAGAGCTCGATCATCTTGCTGATCTCGGCGGTGGAGTCCTGGGTACGCTGGGCCAATGAACGCACTTCATCCGCAACGACCGCAAAACCACGACCCTGCTCACCGGCACGGGCCGCTTCGATGGCTGCGTTAAGGGCCAGCAGGTTGGTCTGACCGGCGATATCGCGGATCACATCCAGCACCACGCTGATGTTGGCGCTGTCGGCCTCCAGCTGCTGCACCACTGTGCCCGCCTGTTCAATCTTGACCGACACCTCTTCGATGCTGGCAATGGAGCTGCGTACCACTTCGCTGCCGGCAGCGGAGGTGCGGGAGGCATCCTTGGCGGCGCTCATGGCATCCGTGGTGTTGCGGGCCACTTCATTGACGGTGGACTGCATCTCATTCATGGCAGTCGCCACCTGGGAGACTTCGTTCTGCTGGATAGCCATGCCGCTGGCAGACTGGCTGGAGATGGCGCTCACCTCCTCCACCGCACTGCTGAGTTGGCTCACGGAGCCAGCGATCTCGCTCACCAGATCGGAGAGGGAGCCCTGCATCCGGTTGATGGCGGAACCCAGCTGACCCAGTTCGTCGCGGTTGAAGCGGCTGTCACGGATCCACTGCTGCAGTTCGCCCTGACCCAGATCGCCATTGGCAATGCGCTGGGCCTGACGGGCCAGCATGATCAGCGGGTCGCGAATTTGGCGGGTCAGTACCACGGAGAGCACCACCACAAGGATCAGACCGAGCACCAGTGCGATGGTGACGCTCAGGTTGGCGGATTGGTAAGAGGCGACAATGTCACTGCGGGATTCAGACGCATAACCATGGTTAATCTGGATCAGGGAGGCCACTGACTTGCTCAGCGCGGTGTAAAGGGGAACCCCCTCCTCAAGGAAGATGCGTTGGGCTTCGGCAAGCTGATCGCTGTCTTGCAGCTGTTTGACTCGCTGGTGCAGGGCGACGTAACGATCCCAGTCAGATTTCACCGTATCGAAGGTACGGCGCTCCGCCACATCCTCAGGCCAGATCGTCTTGTCATGGGCAATCAGCTGCTGCGCGATCGAGTTAAGCTGCTGACTGGCAATATTCCGATATTCAGCCCTTTTCAGCGGCTCGGCGGCCACCACGAAATAACCCAGCTCATAACGACGCAACTCACCGAGAGAATCCCCGATCGCGCTGGTGCGATTGACCGCAGGCAAGATGCTGTCGGTAAACCGGATGGCAACATCATTCATGTTGCCAAACTGGACAAGGGAAAAACCGCCGATAAAGGCGACCATCAAACCGAGCACGGCAAAGCCGGCGGTGAGTTTTTTACCTATGGTCATGGAACTGGTATTCATGGGATATCCTGGTGGTCGTTAAATTCGTAGCACTCGTCCGGTTCACGCCCTCCTGACATGAACTATCTGGCCACCTGTTCAGTGGCGCACCATCCAACCTTGATGAATATCTCTGAATTCCATGAGCGGCAGCGAGAGCCGTGAGGGGGCGCTAGAGTAACCGGATTGTGACGGTTCGGAAAGAGTCTGCCCGGTTACTTTTTGTAAGGTGAAAACGAGGTTTTTTTCGTGTTCGATTAAATATACCGCTCAGATGAATAAATCGGAAAAATGCATAACGTTTGCATGAGGCAAGCCACGCGAGTCAAGCCGTTGCAGGCCGCCACTCTCATCCGGAACCAATGAAAAACGCCAGCAATAGCTGCTGGCGTCTCGTTTATTCAGCATTGCGGTTACAAAATAACCGCCATCTTATCCGCGCAGGCCGCCCAGAAATTCGGCCCGGGTATCGGGCTGGGTCTTGAACACACCGCCGAGGGAGGTGGTGGTGGTATAGGAGGTGGAGTCCATCACTCCGCGCGCCTTGACACAGTAGTGGGTCGCCTTGATGCTGATGGCCACATCCTTGGTGCCGAGCAGGGTCTGCAACGCCAGCAGGATCTGCTGAGTCAGCCGCTCCTGCACCTGGGGACGGCGGGCGAAGAACTGCACGATACGGTTGATCTTCGACAGGCCAATCACCTTGCCACGAGGGATATAGGCCACATGGGCCATGCCGTCGATGGTGACGAAGTGGTGTTCGCAGGTGCTGGTGAGGCTGATGTCCCGCACCATGATCATCTCGTCCACCTGCATCTTGTTCTCGATCACCGTCACCTTGGGGAAGGTGGCATAATCGAGGCCTGAGAAGATCTCGTTGACGTACATCTTGGCGATGCGGTGCGGTGTCTCGGCCAGACTGTCATCGGTCAGATCCAGCCCCAGCGTCTCCATGATGGAGCGCATATGGCCTTCGATCTTCTCCCGCTTCTGCTGGCTGTTAAGCTCGTTGGTGACCAGGGGGGTTTCCAGTCCCTGGGCTTCGAGGGCAGCCCTGACCAGCAAGGCTTCCGGACTTAAGGTTGTCATTATCTTCTCTCCCACGCTCAGGGACTGTGAGGGCAGCTCAAGGAGCAACCCCTTATGTTATTGCGGCGTACAAGGCCGACGGTATCGCTGTAATGGCCCCCACTCGGGATGTGACGGCCATCTGTTATGGCGGCATAGTAAACGGCCATTGCCGCCAAGATTCAAGTCAACTTGTGCGTCACCTCATACTTTATGGCCATCTCACCCCGTTTCAGCGCCGATTACCCCGAGATTCCCTTGAGATAACCTGCCCATCCCCGGGGATTTTTGTGATAATCCCGCCTTCAATCATAGAAAGAGGTCATGACGATGGGATTTGATACCAGCGGACTACTCCCCTTAAGCAATGCCCTGCAAGGGATGCTGGAACAACTCGCCTGCTGCTGCGACAGCGAGCAGCAGCCCCTGCCAGAGGCCCTTGGCCGGGTTCTTGCCAGCGACATCGCCTCTCCCCTCGCCGTGCCCCCCTTCGACAACTCCGCCATGGACGGTTATGCCGTGCGCCTTGCGGATCTCGCTAGCGGCACCCCGCTCATCATGGCGGGCAAGGCGTTTGCCGGTCAGCCCTATCAGGGCGAATGGCCCGCCGGCCACTGCGTGCGGATCATGACCGGCGCCCCGGTACCCGCAGGCACCGATGCGGTGGTGATGCAGGAAGAAACGCAGGCCGACGGCGATCGGATCACTTTTCTGGCACAACCCGAACCGGGCCAGAATATCCGCCGCGCCGGCAGCGATATCGGCAAAGGCGCCTGCGTGCTGCCAGCCGGTACTCGCCTCACCCCGCGCGAAATGCCACTGCTGGCCTCCCTCGGCGTGGCTACCGTCACGGTGCGCCGACCGCTGAAAGTAGCTATCTTCAGCACCGGCGACGAGCTCAAGCCGGTTGGTACCCCGCTCGCCCACGGCGATATCTATGACTCCAACCGCTACGGCGTGCGGGCCATGCTGGCGCGCATGGGCTGCGACTGCCTCGACCTTGGCATCATCCCGGATGAGCCCGCCCAACTGCGCGCCGCCTTTATCCGCGCCGATGAAGAGGCCGATGTGCTCATCACTACCGGCGGCGTCTCGGTGGGGGAAGCGGACTTCACCAAACAACTGCTGGACGAGCTCGGCGAGATTGGCTTCTGGAAGCTGGCCATCAAGCCGGGCAAGCCGTTTGCCTTTGGCCGTCTGCCCCGCGCCTGGTTCTTCGGCCTGCCGGGCAACCCCGTCTCCGCCATGGTCACCTTCGATCAGCTGGTGCAACCGGCGCTGGCCAAGCTGGCAGGTCAGCACTTCGAGCGCCCGCTCCAGCTGCAAGCCATTGCGGCCGAGCCACTCAAAAAGAGCCCGGGCCGACTCGACTTCCAGCGCGGCATCCTGAGTCAGGGGCCAAACGGCCTCGAGGTGCGCAGCACCGGCTCGCAGGACTCCGCCGTGTTCAGCTCCCTGTCGCAAGCCAACTGCTACATCGTTCTTGAACGTGAACGGGGCCGCGTCGCCGTGGGCGAGACGGTGACCGTGGAGCCATTCGGGGGATTACTGCTGTGAGCGAGATCCTGAGCGACGCCGAACTGCTGCGTTACAACCGCCAGATCATCCTCAAATCCTTCGATTTCGAGGGGCAGGAGGCGCTCAAACAAGCCCGTGTGCTGGTGATCGGTGCCGGTGGCCTTGGCTGCGCCGCCAGCCAGTATCTGGCGGTGGCCGGGGTTGGCCGACTCACCTTGGTCGATTTCGACAAGGTGGAGCTCTCCAACCTGCAGCGTCAGGTGCTGCACAACGATGAGCGCATCGGTCACTACAAAGTAGACTCTGCCGCCCAGTCGCTGCGCGCGCTCAATCCCTGGCTCAACGTCGAGACCCACGCGGCCGTGGCCGACGAGGCGCTGCTCGATACCCTGTTGCCCCAACACCAGCTGGTATTGGATTGCACTGACAACCTGGCCATTCGCAACCTGCTCAACCAAAAGGCACGCCAGCATGGCGTGCCACTGGTCAGCGGCGCCGCCATCCGGCTGGAGGGTCAGCTCTGCAGCTTCACCTGGCAGGAAGATGAGCCCTGCTACGCCTGCCTCAGCGCCCTGTTTGGCGAGCAGGCACTCACCTGCGTCGAGGCGGGCGTGCTCGCCCCCGTGGTGGGTCTGGTGGGCAGCCTGCAGGCACTGGAAGCCATCAAGCTGCTGGCGGGCACAGGAAAAAACTACTGCGGCCGCCTGCTGATGATCGACGGCCTGAGCGGCACCTTCCGCGAGATGAAGCTGCCCAAGCGCCCCGACTGCCCCGTCTGTTCCCATCCTTGACACAAACGGGATCAAAAAAGCCGAACCCTGTGGTTCGGCTTTTTGGTACCTGCACCTAACAACCCCTTCCTCAATGGGTCGTGAGGATCCGTTGCAACAGGTGATTAAAGCCCGAGGGGTCTTCCGCAGGCCAGGCGTGGTGGCCGTTGGGGGTGTGGATGGTGGCGTTGGGCAGGGCGGCAAACTGCTCTACCCGTTTGGCCAGCGGCAGGTAGTCGTGACTGGTGGAGATGATGGCCACCGGCTGCCAGATGGCGCCGAGCCGGGCGCGTACCGACCAGCCGGGTAGTGCCTCCAGCAGCGCCTTGTAGGTTTTCTTTTTATTGCGCACGAAACGCAGCCGGAAGGTGTGGCGCACCTGTGCCAGATCCGGGCCCGGGAAGAGCTCGCGTCCCAGCCACCAGGCGAGCGGGCGCATGCCAAACCAGCGCAGCCACTTGAGGCGCTGGGCGTAACGCTCCTGCTCTTTGGGTGTTTCCAGCAGAAACTCGCTAAAACCGTTGACCAGCACCAGCCCCTGCACCTTGTGGGGCAGTTGCAGCGCCAGCTCCAGCGCGACCATGGCCCCCAGCGACAATCCCACGACCCAGGCGGGTTCAGGCTGTGCATCGAGCCAGTTCACCACATCGGCTGCCAGGGTCGCCACATCGAACGGCCCCTCCTGCATGCTCTGGCCGTGGCCGCGCAAGTCCAGCGCTACCACCCGGTACTGTTCGGAAAACCGTTCGATCTGCGCCTGCCAGTCGAGGCTGGAGGAGCCCAGCCCGTGCAGCAGCAACAGCAAGGGGCCCTCCCCCGCACTGCGCAGGGCAAGACCGTTGAATTTCATCACCTGATTGCGGCGCATCAGTGTATTGCCTCTCGACTCATCACCTGAACCATCTCTTGTTGTTATGTTGCCCGTGGCTATCCTGCCACGTTATCAGCACGGCGCCCAATCAGCCTTCGCTGACCAGACTCACCGCCTTGATATAAGCGTAGATCTGCTGCTCCGGCGCCAGCGCCAGCCGTCTGGCGGAGCGGCTGGTGATCCGGGCCAGCAGTATCTGCTCACCCAGCACCAACTGCAACAGGGTCTGGCCGGGGCGCACCTCGCGCACCGCCAGCAGACGGGTGACGAGACAGTTGGAGAGACTGGAGTGCTCGATGGGGGCGGTGGCAATCACCACATCCCGCCCCGCCACCTTGATTTGCAAGGGGCCGATCTCATCCGGCACATGGGTCATGGTGACCCGCAACTGCTGCTCACCAAGCTGCAGGGTCGCCATCTGCTCCTCTTCATCGTAGTGAGAGAGGGTCGCATCCAGCATCACCCCTGCATCGTCACGGCTGGCCAGCGAGAGATCGGTTCGGGCGAAGATCTCGCTCGGCCTGCCTTGCGCCTCGACCCTGCCACTTTCCAGCAACACCAGCTGATCGCAGAGCAGGCTCACCTCCTCCATGGCGTGACTGACGAAGATCATCGGGATGCCGCTCTCCTGCTGCAAGCCCTTGAGCACATGGGCCTGATGGATGCGGCTGCGCCGATCGAGCGCCGAGAAAGGTTCATCGAGCAGCAGCAGATCAGGCTCGGCCAGCAGCGCCCGCCCCAGCGCTACCCGCTGGCGTTGACCGCCAGAGAGGGCATGGGCAGGCAGCCCCAGCAGATCGGCAAAACCGAGCCGAGCCGCCAGCGCTTCGGGCTGCCAGCGTCCTCGCCCCTTGCGGGCCGCCAGTTGCAGATTGCCGAGCACCGTCAGATGGGGAAAGAGGCGCGCGTCCTGAAACACCAGCCCGATCCGGCGCGCTTCGGGCAGCAGTTGAGCATACTCCCGATCGCGCCACAGCAAGCGATCCCCGTTTTGGCGATCGAGCCCGGCGATGATGCGCAGCAGGGTGCTCTTGCCACAGCCTGAGGGGCCAAACAGGCCGAGGATCCCCCCCAGCTCGAGGGTCAGTGCACAATCGAGGGTAAAGGGGCCAAACTCGCGCCGGGCATGGAGGTTCAAGGCATGGCGGTGCGGCACGTTCACAGGCGGCATAGTAGCGGGCTGGTTCATCCAAACACTCTCCGCTGTCGGCGCTGCAACACCCCGTAGACCAGCACCAGCATCACCAGCGAGAAGGCCATCAGGCCGCCCGCCAGATAGTGGGCTTGTCGGTAATCCATCGCCTCCACATGATCAAACAGGGCGATGGAGAGCACCTGGGTTTCGCCAGGGATATTGCCGCCAATCATCAGCACCACGCCAAACTCCCCCAAGGTGTGGGCAAAGCCCAGCGCCGCCGCCATCACAAAGCTGGGTAGGGTCATCGGCAAGATGATGTGGAAGAAGCGCTCCAGCGGGCCAAGCCCCAGGGTAGCGGCAGCCTCCAGCTCCTTGTTGCCCATGTTGACGAAAGCGGAGGTGAGCGGCTGCACCACGAACGGCAGCGAATAGAGGATGGAGGCAAACAGCAGGCCGAGAAAGCTGAAGGCAAGAGGGGCACCAAAGGTGTCGCGCCACCAGGCGCCGAAGCCATATTCGGGGGAGAAGGCGAGCAGCAGATAAAAACCCAGTACCGTGGGAGGCAGCACCAACGGCAGTGCCACCAGCGCCTCCACCAGCGGCCGCAGGCGGTTCTGACTGCGCGACAGCCACCAGGCCAGCGGCGGTGCCAGCAACAGCAAAATCGCTGTGGTGCAGGCCGCAAGCTTCAGGGTGAGCCAGACCGCCAGCAGATCCCCTTCACTCATTGCCGACCTCCCGATTGATAAATGCCCCCAACAGCATGGTATCTATCCTTATTGCAAAGAGTGGCCGACCCGAAGGCCGACCACTCAGGGTATCACATCAGGCCCATCCCCTTATTGGGGCAGGGCATAACCAGCTGCCTTGATCTGCGCCTGACCCGGCCCCTTGAGCCAGGCGACCAGTGCCTCGACCGCACTCCCTTTCTTCAATACCAGCCCCTGCTGTTCGATGGGGGGATAGAAGTCAGCCGGTACGGCCCAGGCTTCACCGGTCTTGTCCGCTTCCACCAGATTGGCCCAGGCGACAAAGCCCAGTTCGGCATTGCCGGTGTCGACAAATTGCCAGGTCTGGCCGATGTTGGCGCCGGTCAGCAGCCGGTACTGCTTGGGATCGATTTTGAGATGGGTGAGGGTCGCCATGGCGGCAGCACCATAGGGAGCTGTGCGGGCATTGGCGATGGCGAGGTTGCCCTTCCAATTGCGCAGGGTCGCCTCGTCAGGGGCTGGCCCCCCCTTCTTCCACACCCCCAGCTGGCCGATGGCGTAGGTGAAGCGATCGCTCCCCTTGCCCTCTTTTTCCAGCTTCTCGGGGGTCGCCGCATCGGCGGAGAGGAAGAGATCGAACGGTGCGCCGTGACTGATCTGGGTGTAGAGCACCCCGGTGGCGGCAGACGAGATGGCCAGGGTGTGGCCGGTCTTGGCGGTGAACGCCTTACCGATACGCTCGATGGTTCCCTTGAAGTTGGCGGCCACGGCCACTTTCACTTCATCGGCCTGCACGACACCGGTATGCAAGGTGGCGGCGCAGACACCGGCGATGACAACAGATAACAACGGTTTCATTCCCTTTCTCCTGATGGGGCCCGCACATCCGCGCCCCTTGGCGGGGCCGTGGTTCCCGTTGAACCTGCGCCCCTCGTGATGAACAGGTCAGGCTTGCCAGCGGGCAGCGGCGGCGTTGTCGCTCTCCTTGGCCTCGACCCAGCGTTGCACACCCTCGGCGGTCAGCTCTTTTTTCCAGAACGGCGCCCGGGTTTTCAAGAAATCCATGATGAAGTGACAGGCGTCAAAGGCGGCGTCGCGGTGGGCACTGCTCACCGCCACCAGCACGATCTGATCGCCAAGCCACAACTCGCCGATACGATGAATGAGGGTACACTCCTGCAGCGGCCAGCGGCGACGGGCCTCCTGCACGATATCGGCCAGCGCCTTCTCGGTCATGCCGGGGTAGTGCTCGAGGGCCAACCCCTTCACCTCCTCCCCCTGATTGAAGTCGCGAACCTTGCCAACGAAGGTGACGATGGCGCCACTGTCGGGGCGGGTGGCGAGACGGGCATATTCGTCCGCCAGCGAGAAATCCTCCCGCTGGACCATAATGCGATCGGTCATGGTTGCCTCGCTCATCCTTAACCTCCGGTCACCGGCGGGAAGAAGGCCACCTCATCGCCATCATTGATGGGGGTATCGAGGGGCACCAAGGTCTGATTGACCGCGACCAAGAGCTTGCCTGCTTCCAGCGCCAGCGCCCACTTGTCGCCACGCTCACAGAGCGCCGCGCGCAGTTGTTCGGCGGTGGCGTAGTCGCACGGCAGGCTCAGCTCATCGCAGGCCACCAGCTCTCTTACTTGCGCAAAAAACAGTACCTTGATCATGCTTGCTCCCCGCTATTTGACCCCAGCTGAAAATGGCCGGACTTGCCGCCCTTTTTCTCTACCAGCCGCACCTGTTCGATCACCATGTCCTTTTGTACCGCCTTGCACATGTCGTAGATGGTCAGCGCCGCTACCGACGCTGCGGTCAGTGCCTCCATCTCGACACCAGTCTTGCCGGAGAGTTTGCAGAGGGTGCGGATATGCACCTTTTGCTGCTCGGGCAGCGGCACTATCTCCACCTCAACTCGGGTCAGGGCCAGCGGATGGCAGAGGGGGATGAGATCGGAGGTCTTCTTGGCGGCCATGATACCGGCGATGCGGGCGGTGGCGAACACGTCCCCCTTGTGGTGCTGGCCGCTCAGGATCAGCGCCAGGGTCTCGGGGGCCATGGCAACAAACGCTTCGGCACGGGCTTCACGCTCGGTCACCTGCTTGTCGGTCACATCCACCATATGGGCTTCGCCGCTCTGGTTCAGATGCGTCAGGTTGGGCTGGGTCTGCTTGGGATCGGTCTGGTTCATCGTTTGCTCTCAGAGGTGGGAGACAAAGTTGCACGGCTTGGTGCGGGCATCGAGCTGATCGCGGATCAGTTGCTCCCAACCCAGCCGACAGGCGCCGGTGGAGCCCGGCAGACAGCAGATCAGGGTGCGATTGGCGAGTCCCGCCAGTGCACGGCTCTGCATGGCGGAGCCTTTAATCTCGGCAAAAGAGAGTTGACGGAACATCTCGCCAAAACCCTGTACGGTGCGCTCGAACAGCACACCGACCGCTTCCGGTACCCGGTTCTGTTCATTGAAGCCGGTACCGCCGTTAATCAGCACCACCTGCACCCCCTCATCGGCGATCCACTCGCTCACCCGCGCGCGGATGCGAAACAGGTTGTCCGGGCAGAGCGCCCGATCGGCCAGCTGATGGCCCGCGTCGGTAAGGGCCGAGACCAGATAGTCGCCCGAGCTGTCATCGGCGGCGGTGCGGCTGTCGGAGACCGTCAACACGGCGATCTTGAGGGGAATAAATGCGTTGTGTTTCTGTCCCATCGGGCAGCTCCTTGTGGCTATGGGCCGTCAACGAGGCAGGAAGAGAAGGGGTATGAGAGGCCAGCTGTCAGGGCGCAAAAACGGACGCAGACAGGGGTGACCAACTTGCTCAAGCGTGTGACGGCGGGCTGATTCTATCAAAGGTTTCACGAGATATGGGATTTAAAAGACACACAAATCTGATGCTTGTCCCATATATGAACAAAACGCAGGCCGGGCAAACCCGGCCTGTCGTCGTAGGATCAGAACCCTTTCACCCCGGTCATGTCGGGCAGCTGGTGAGCTATCCCCTTGTGACAGTCGATGCAGGTACTTTCACCACTGGCCAGATTGGTAGAGTGCATCTTGGCGGCACGCTGCCCCTGCAGGGAGAAGTCCATGTACTCGAAGTTGTGGCAGTTGCGGCACTCGCGCGAATCGGTCTCTTTCATTCGTTGCCACTCCCGCTCCGCCATCTCGCGCCGGTGCGACTCGAACTTCTCACGGGTATCCACCTTGCCGGTGATCATGCCCCACAGCTCCTTGGAAGCCTGCACCTTGCGGATGATCTTGTAGGTCCACTCATGCGGTACATGGCAATCCGGGCAGCTGGCCCGCACGCCGGAGCGGTTGGCGTAGTGGATGGTGTCGCGGTACTCCTCGAACACGTTGTCCTTCATCTCGTGACAGCTGGTGCAGAAGGCCTCGGTGTTGGATGCTTCCATGGCGGTGTTGAAGCCACCCCAGAAAATCACGCCACCAAAGAAGCCCATCAGCAAGATGACCCAGAGAGCCGCCTTCGACGGTGACTTGAAGGTGGTCCACAGACGCTGGATAAAGCCGGGTAATTTCATCTATGGATTCCTCAGTTCAGCGCTTCAACCGGTTTAAAGGTATTTTCCACAAGCGGCTTGGCATCCGCTTGCGGCACATGGCACTGCAGGCAGAAGTAGCGACGCGGCGACACTTCACCCAGGGTCAGGCCGTCGCGGGTCTCGAAGTGAGTCGGGCTGATCTTGGGAGCCTTCATGGCGCTGGCATTCTTGAAGCTGTGGCAAGCCAGGCACTTGTTGACCTTGGTGTCCACCTCGTAGTTGCGAATGTCGTGGGGGATCAGCGGCGGCTGATGCATGTACTGGCGATCGTAGGGCGCGCCATCCTTGCGGAAGTTTTTCAGGGGCGCGGCGGTGGCATCGGTCACCAGATCGGTGGCGCCACGCTCGGACTTGAGGCCACCGGTACTGTTGGTGATCTCGGGGGCCGCTGCCATCAAGGATCCCGCCATCAGGCAGGCCAGCATTGCTCCAATCAGCTTTTTCATTATTTGTTCTCCGACGTTTTTTCTGCCTTGACGGCAAAACCTACAGTGATTTCAAAAACTTGTTCCGCGCAGACATCGATGCAGCGGCCACAGTTGGTACACTCCTGAGCCGCAATTAAGGGCCCGTGACCGCGCTTGGCACCGTGAACAGGCCCGCGCAGGATGGGACGCTCCGGGCAAACCGCATAACAATCCATGCAGTTGTTGCACCGCTCGCGCCCCTTGGCAGAAATCTTGATAAATCCGACCCGGTTGACCAGGGCATAGAAGGCCCCCACCGGACAGAGATGACCGCACCAACCCCGCTCAACCACGAAGAGATCGAACAGGAATAGCGCTGCAAGCAGGGCCCAGCCAGCCCCCATGCCAAACAGCAGGCCGCGCATGGCGAGTGACACCGGATTGACCAGCTCCCACACCATCACGCCGACCACAGCAGGCACCACCAGCACCATGGCCAACAGCCAGTAGCGGGTCGCACGGCTGAACTGGCCATTGCCCTTGAGGCCAAGGCGCACCCTGAGCCAGGCTGCAGCATCCGTGATGAGGTTGACCGGACAGACCCAGGAGCAGAACACCCTCCCCCCGACCAGCCAGTAACCGGCCAGCACAATGGCAGCCCCCAGCCAGAGAGTGGTGATGGGCCAGTGACCCGCCGCCAGCGACTGCAACAGCGTGAGGGGATCGGTCAGCGGCACCGTCTCCAGCAACAGCGAGCTGGAGAGGTTGCCCTTGAGGATCCAGATGCCCGCCAGCGGCCCCAGCAAAAACAGCCCGAGCACGCTGAACTGACTCAGCCGACGCAGCAGCAGGAAGCGGTGGGAACGCCACCACCCCAGCTTGATGCTAGCCTCTTCCCCCGGATAACGACTCATAACCCCTCCGGTTTGCGGGTGGGCAGGGTGAGTCTGTCGCCGATGAGCGACTTGTTCCCCGCCTTGGCCTTCTCTTCCCAGCCGAGCCGGTAGTGATGACCCAGCTCACCTTTGGCGAGCTGGCGTGGCACCACCTTGATGGCCGCTTCCTCCAGCACGCAGGCATGCTCGCACTTGCCACAGCCGGTACAGACATCGCTGTGTACCGTGGGCAGGAACATGGCGTGTTTGCCGGTACGCTGGTTATGCTGCAGCTCAAGAGTGATCGCCTTGTCAATCAGCGGGCAGACCCGATAACAGACATCGCAGCGCAGCCCCAGATAGTTGAGGCAGGTCTCGTGATCGATGAGCACTGCCACCCCCATCCGGGCCTGATCGATGTCGGTCATCTGCTGATCCAGCGCCCCGCTCGGACAGGCCACCACACAAGGGATGTCATCACACATCTCGCAGGGCACGGCACGCGCCTTGAAATAGGGGGTGCCGGTGGTCACAGGGTCAAACAGCCGGGCGAGCTTGAGGGTGTCGTAGGGGCAGGCCTCGACGCAGAGCCCGCAACGCACGCAGGCGCCGAGAAACTCTGCTTCATCGAGGGCGGCAGGCGGGCGCAGCGCCTGGGCAGGCACAGCTTGTGCCTGCTGGCGTGCCATGCCGCCGAGCCCCACGCCAAGCAGGCCCACACCGCAGGCCCCTTTTGCCAGAGAGGCCATGTCGGCCAGAAACTGGCGACGACTACGACTCATCTCGTACTCCCCCGCCTTAAGCCTTCATCACCTTGACGGCGCACTTCTTGTAATCGGTCTCTTTCGAGAGCGGATCGGTGGCGTCCAGGGTCAGCTTGTTGACCAGCTGGCTCGCATCAAAGAAGGGCATGAAGACCAGTCCTTTCGGCGGACGGTTGCGACCACGGGTCTCGACCCGGGTCTTCACCTCGCCACGGCGGGAGGAGACGATCACCTCTTCACCACGACGCACGCCGCGAGCCTTGGCATCATCCGGGTGCATGAAGAGCACCGCATCCGGGAAGGCGCGATAGAGCTCGGGCACCCGACGGGTCATGGTGCCGGTGTGCCAGTGCTCCAGCACGCGGCCGGTGGAGAGCCACAGATCGTACTCTTTATCCGGCGACTCGGCAGCGGGCTCGAACGGCAGGGCGAAGATGACCGCCTTGCCATCGGGCTTGCCATAAAAACGCACCCCCTCGCCCGCTTTCACATAGGGGTCAAACCCTTCGCGATAGCGCCACAGGGTCTCTTTGCCATCTACCACAGGCCAGCGCAGACCGCGCGCTTCGTGGTACTGATCGAACGGTGCCAGATCGTGACCGTGGCCACGACCGAAGGTGGCGTACTCCTCGAACAAGCCCTTCTGGACGTAGAACCCGAAGTGCTCGGCTTCGTCGTTCAGCATCCCCTTGCTCTGCTCTTTCGGGAACTGGTTGACCTGACCGTTGGCATAGAGCACATCAAACAGGGTTTTACCCTTCACTTCCGGCATCTTGGCAATCAGTTCAGCCGGCCACACTTCCTCGACTTTGAAGCGCTTGGAGAACTCCATCAGCTGCCACAAGTCGGACTTGGCCCCTTCCGGCGCTTTCACCTGCTGGTGCCAGAACTGGGTGCGGCGCTCGGCGTTGCCATAGGCCCCCTCTTTCTCCACCCACATGGCGGTGGGCAGAATGAGGTCAGCGGCCTGGGCAGTGACGGTAGGGTAAGGGTCGGAGACCACGATGAAGTTGCGCGGGTCGCGATAGCCAGGCAGGCGATCGGTATTCATGTTGGGGCCGGCCTGCATGTTGTTGTTGCACATCACCCAGTAGGCGTTGAGCTTGCCATCTTTGAGCATGCGATCCTGCAGCACGGCGTGGAAACCCACCTTGTCGGGAATGGTCCCCTCCGGCAGTTTCCAGATCTGCTCGGCAATGGCGCGGTGCTTGGGCTCGGTCACCACCATGTCGGCAGGCAGACGGTGGGCAAAGGTACCCACTTCACGCGCGGTGCCACAGGCAGAGGGCTGGCCGGTCAGTGAGAAAGGACCATTGCCCGGCTCGGAGATTTTGCCGGTCAGCAGGTGGATGTTGTAGCAGAGGTTGTTGGCCCAGACGCCACGGGTATGCTGGTTGAAGCCCATGGTCCAGTAAGAGACCACCTTCTTGCTCGGATCGGCATAGAGCTTGGCCAGCTTTTCCAGCTTCTCTTTGGAGACGCCGGAGAGCTTGGAGACCGACTCCACATCGTAATCCGCCACGAACTTGGCAAACTCCTCGAAGGTCATCGGCGTGGCATCGCCGCTGTCCGGGTTCTTCGCTTTCTGCTGCAGCGGATCGGTCGGGCGCAGGCCGTAACCGATATCGGTGACCCCCTTCTTGAACACGGTGTGCTTGTTGACGAAGTCCCAGTTCACCTTGTCGTTCTGGATGATGTAGTTGGCAACATAGTTGAGGATCGCCAGATCGGTCTGCGGGGTGAACACCATGCCGTTGTCCGCCAGCTCGAAGCTGCGGTGCTCGAAGGTCGAGAGCACGTGCACCTGCACATCCGGGTTGGAGAGACGGCGATCGGACATCCGCGACCAGAGGATGGGGTGCATCTCGGCCATGTTGGAGCCCCACAGCACGAACGCATCGGCCTGCTCGATATCGTCGTAACAGCCCATCGGCTCATCCATACCGAAAGTACGCATGAAGCCAACGACCGCAGAGGCCATGCAGTGACGGGCATTGGGGTCGATGTTGTTAGAGCGGAAACCAGCCTTCATCAGCTTGGCGGCAGCGTAACCTTCCCAGACGGTCCACTGGCCGGAGCCGAACATGCCGACAGCGGTCGGCCCCTTCTCTTTCAGAGTTGCCTTGAACTTCTCGGCCATGATGTCGAACGCCTGATCCCAGCTGATGGGGGCAAAGTCGCCATCCTTATCGAACTGGCCGTTCTTCATCCGCAGCATCGGCTGGGTCAGCCGATCCTGGCCGTACATGATCTTGGAGAGGAAGTAGCCCTTGATGCAGTTGAGGCCACGGTTGACCGGTGCATCGGGGTCGCCCTGAGTCGCCACGACCCGACCATCCTGAGAGCCTACCAGCACGGAGCAGCCGGTACCGCAGAAGCGGCAGGGAGCCTTATCCCAATGGATGGCCGTCTTGTCGGTACTGGTGATGAGATTGGCTGCCAGCGTGGGGGCACTGACACCGGCCACGGCAGCGGCAGCTGCCACCGCGTTGGCCTTCATAAAGTCGCGTCGACTCAGCTTCATGGCATATCCTCACATTGCTTATCGCGTAATAGTTGTCGAATCTGTCGAACGGGAGCCAGCCATCAGCGGCAGAGGGCACGCCCGGCATCCCATCACTCTTTTCAGTGACCGCCCAGTTCATCGAACTGGTGGTAAATCAGGGCGGCAGATAGCACACCCGGCATCGCCTGTATCGCATCAATGGCCGCCATGATCGGCCGCTGGCTCGGACCTTCCAGGGTCACGACCAGCTTGCCCTCGTCACTGACGGCGTGGATCTCGGCCCCTTCAAGGGCGCCAATCTGCTCGGCGAGCTGATGGCGCAAGGGGGGCTGGGTCAGCACCACCAGACTCGATACATGGAACTCCTGATCCATTGTGGCTTCTGTGTCACACGGCTTCTGACTCATTCTGACTCCTGCTTGAGGGTGGACTGGCTCGTAACACCGGATGGGGCGGCTCGCCCATCGACCTTGATGCTGCCAACCGGACAATCCTGCACGCAGGCGCCGCAGCCATTACAGCGATCCGGCTCGACCGTCGGGGTGGGCACACGCCCCAGCACCGGAATAAAGCGAATGGCATTGGGCTCGCAGCTGTCCTGACAGCGCTGGCAAAACACCTGACCATTGGCCAGACAGTTGGCCTCGATATGGGCCTTGTAGTGCCAGGGGGACTCGCTGGTCGGGCGAAACAGCGGCACCTTGCAGACCGTGACGCACTCGGTGCAGAAGGTGCATTCGCCACGCTGGAAATCGACCACCGGAAAACCGCCCTCGCCATTCACCAGGATCTGCTCCGGACAGGCGGCCAGACAGTCCCCGCAGCGGGTACAGTCGGCGACAAATGCCGACCAGTTGACTGACCAGGGCAACTGCACCGGCGGTTCGGCGGTTCTCAGCCGCCCCCGGAACAGGCCGCGGCGGGCAAGATCGATCTCATCCGGCATGTTGACTCCTGTTCTGGTGAAAAAGGGGACAGTGCGAGTCCATGATTGGCATTCTTGATACCAATTATAAGAGTGGGTGTATATTGCGGCCCTGACAAGGTAAGGGATATACCACCAGGGAGATAAACAGGGGGGATTCTTGCGCCAGATCAAAGCCTTGCAGCGCAATAAAAAAGGAGGTGTCGGTTAAAATACCTCCATGTGAGGATTGCTATTTAATCGTTGGCGATTTTTGCGGTTATCCGCCGATCGAGGCGAGATGAGGGGTGATACCGGCATTGCCCTCATGGAGACGATGGGTGGCACTCTTGCCCGCCAGTGCCGCGCGAATACGCTGTTGCAGCTCATCAGATTGCCCATCTGCGCCGAGCAGATCCCGCAAGTCGATGCCGTTGTCGCCAAACAGGCACAGATGCAGCTTACCCAGCGAGGAGACCCGCAGCCGGTTGCAACCGGCACAGAAATCCTTGCTGTAGGGCATGATAAGCCCCACCCCGCCCTGCGAATCGGGGTGCATAAAGACCTGCGCCGGACCGTCATCCGTGCCCCGCAACTGCTGCACCCAGCCACTCTCCAGCAAGCGCTGTTTGATCTGCTCCCCGCTGACATGGTGGTCACGAAACAGGGTATCCATCTCGCCGGTCTGCATCAGCTCGATAAAGCGCAGCTCGATGGGCTTGTGCCTGATCCAGCCCAGAAAGGCATCGAGCTGGTAGTCGTTGAGCCCCTTGAGCAGCACAGCATTGATCTTCACCGATTTGAAACCGGCGGCCAGTGCTGCTTCGATCCCCTCCATCACCTCGGCCAGCTTGTTCTCACCGGTGATCTGGTGAAACTGGCGCGGGTCGAGACTGTCGACACTGACATTCAGCGCGTTGAGTCCGGCATCAAACCACTCCTGAGCCCGCTCCTTGAGGCGATAGCCGTTGGTAGTCATGGCGACCTTCTCGATACCCGGGGTGGTGGCAATCACCTTGACGATCTCGGTGAAATCGCGGCGCAGGGAGGGCTCGCCCCCCGTGATGCGCACCTTGCGAGTACCCATGGCGGCAAAACCGCTGACCACGCGGCGGATCTCGTCAATCGAGAGAAAGGGTTGACGCCCCGCTTTGTGACCTTCCGGGGGACGATAACCGTCAGGCAGGCAATAGGTGCAACGGAAATTGCACACATCGGTCACTGACAGACGCAAATAGTAAAAACGACGGGAAAAACCATCTTCAAGTGGCAACATAAACACCTTTCCAAATACGGGAGGCCAGGGCATTTCTTTCCTGACCCTTACAGCTCGAACGTCGGCTGACGGCTGGTTTTCCCCTATCGCTAGGACTTAGGCAAAACCGCTCGGAGTTCATCTAGTTTTTCGATGCTAACACAAGTTGGAGTACACTCCCACGCATCTTGCGGGGTCCTTATCACTATTCAGAGGTGCGCATCAGTATGGGAAAACGGTTCAGGGTCCATTCGGTCAGCAGTGCCATTGGCCGCGCCATGGTGTTGATCCTCTTCATGGCCAGCCTGATCGCGCTGGTCGCCATGGTCACCCTCTTCTACTCGGTACCCGATGCCAAGGCGATCAACCTCTCCGGTTCGCTGCGGATGCAGGCCTACCGGATGGCCTACGAAATCGAGCGGGGCGACAGCGTGCTGGGGCGCCTCTCCCAGTTTGAAGAGACCCTGCACGCCGAAGAGCTGCAGGAGACCCAGCGCTGGATCACTCCTGCCTCCCTGCGTCGCACCTATGGCGAGGTGCTCGGCCAGTGGCAGGTGATGCGCCAGCACATCGAGGATCGTACCCCCAGACGGTACACCGATAACACCGAGCAGTTTGTGGCGGCCATCGACAATTTCGTCAATCAGATGCAGTACCACGTGGAATTCAAGGTGCGGATGCTGGCGCTTGCGGAGGGGCTCGGCCTGCTGGCCATCATCACCATCGCCTGGTTCACGGTGCGCTTCACCCGTCAGCAGGTGGTCGCCCCCCTCAACCAGCTGGTCTACTGTGCCCGCCAGATCCAGCGGCAGGATTTCGATCTTAAGCTGCCCGCCCACGGCGAAAACGAACTGGGGGAGCTATCGCGCGCCTTCGTCACCATGGCCGATGAGCTGGGCAAACTCTATCGGGAGCTGGAAAACAAGGTGGAAGAGAAAACCGCCAAGCTGCAACAGGCCAACGACACCCTCTCGTTTCTCTACTCGACCGCCCAGAAGCTGCACGCCGCCCCGCTCAGTACCCGTACCCTCATCAAACTGCTGGACCGCGCCGCCGCCCACCAGCATATCGACCATATCCGGCTGACCCGCTTCGAACACAACGCCATGCCGGTCTACATCTCGGGACGCACCGGCTGGCCCGGCGATCTCGATGCGGTCGCCAGCTTTTATCTGCAGATGGATGAGCAGGAGTTCGGCCGCCTCGACATCATCAGCCAGCACCCCATCGATGAGCGGTTGATTAAAAACTTCACCATGCTGCTGGCTCAGGTGCTGCACAAAGACCAGACCCTGCTGCAACAGCAGCGACTGCTGCTGATGGAGGAGCGGGCGGTGATCGCCCGCGAGCTGCACGACTCGCTGGCGCAAGCCCTCTCCTATCTCAAGATCCAGTCCACCCTGCTCAAGCGCTCTTACGCCAAGGGGCAGCATGACAAGGCGCAGGAGGCGATGCAGCAGATCGACGAGGGGCTTAGCAATGCCTATACCCAGTTGCGCGAACTGCTCGGTACCTTCCGTCTCACCATTGGCGATGCCAATCTGGGGGAAGCGATCCGCGTCATGCTTGATCAACTGCAGCCTCAGACCCAGGCCGAAATCCGGTTCCATTACGGACTGGCCGACAACGACTTGGAGGCGGGCCAGCATATCCACATTTTGCAGTTGATCCGTGAGGCAGTGCTCAATGCCATCAAACATGCCAACGCGCAAGTGATTGATGTTAGCTGTGAGACCCTCGCCAGTGGTAACATTGAGGTTCAGATTTCAGATGACGGTGTCGGGATCGGACTCGCCAGCTCGGCGATCAACCATTACGGGTTGAGCATCATGAACGAGCGCGCCAGCAAACTGCACGGTCTGCTGACCATCAACGAGCAGCAACCACAAGGCACCTGCGTGCATCTGACCTTTCCCACCAGTCTAACGAGAGACGCCTGATGGACGAGATGAAATACACAGTTCTGGTCGTAGATGACCATCCCCTCATGCGCAAAGGGATTGTGCAGCTGCTGGCTCTGGAAGAGAACATGGAGGTGACCGGTGAAGCCTCCAACGGCACAGATGCCGTGGCGCTGGCCAAAGAGTCCGAGCCGGATCTGATCCTGCTCGATCTCAACATGAAGGGGCTCTCCGGCCTCGATACCCTCAAGGCGCTGCGCGCCGAGGAGATCACCTCCCGGGTAGTGATCCTCACCGTCTCCGATGCCCGTCAGGATGTGGTGGCTTTGCTCAAGGCCGGTGCCGACGGCTACCTGCTCAAGGATACCGAGCCTGATCTGCTGCTGGCCCAGCTGGCCGACGTGATGACCGGCAAGCAGATCCTGAGCGAACCGCTGCGCCCCTATCTCGAAAACATCTACGAGCTGGATCACCTGCAGCAGAAGCTGGAAAGCTTAACGCGTCGCGAAATGCAAATCCTGCGCGAAATTGCAAAAGGCCTCTCCAACAAACAGGTCGCCTCGGTACTCCATATCTCCGAGGGAACGGTCAAGGTTCACGTGAAGAGCCTGCTGAAGAAACTCGAGGCGCAAAGCCGCGTGGAAGCGGCTGTCATGTATCTGGAGCAGCGCAACTAAGCGCTCTCAACCGCCCGAAAAGCCACCCTCCGGTGGCTTTTTTCATTCTCTGGCACAGTCGCTGCATTGTCATATTCAGCAACTACTCAATGGAGGATGGAACATGAAACTACAACCTTTGGCACTGTTCCCCTTGCCTTCCCACATACTGCCGGGCGGCAAGCTTCCTCTGCGTCTGTTCGAGCCACGCCACCTGCAGATGCTCAAGGAGTCATTCATCAACGATCAGGGCTTTGGCATCGTGATGGAAGAGTCGACCACCTCGGGACAATCCGGCCGCATTCTGCCGGTGGGCACCCGGGTCAAGGTGACCGACTTCTATACCCTCAATGATGGCCTGCTGGGTGTGACGGTGTTGGGACTGGAGCGCTTCTGTATCCACGAGATGGAAACAGACGAGATGGGCCTGCGCCGGGCCAAGGTGGAGATGCTGCCCAACTGGCCGAGCACCCACTCCGATTTCAACGACAAGCTGCTGGTCAATCGCCTGCGGGAAGTATTCGAGCAGTATCCGGAGCTTGATGAGCTCTATCCGGACAAGCGCTTTGAAGATGCCGCCTGGCTCTGCCAACGATGGCTCGAGATATTGCCGATGCCGATTTATGAAAAGCAGATGCTGATTGCCAAACAAAACAGCGAAGCGGCCCGTAAATTTCTGCATCGCCTGATTTCACAATGACAAAAACAGCATTGCAAAATGCAATTATTCCAACAATGAAAATGTGAAATTCGCATTTTGCGAGTGAGTAGGAACGCAAAACGCCATAACAAGAGAGAGCCGCTGCGCTAAACGGCCAAGATTGAACACAAAAGAGTCCCAAAAAAGTTGGCACAGATTTTTCATATAGATTGATACAACCCGATTTATCCCGTGCTCTCTTCAGTATTTGCTGAAGAACTGGTCAACCCACAAAGTTGACCATTTTTTTTATCCGCGCGTCGGCAACCGCTGACCAAAGTGACGCTGCAAACACTCTCTCAACCGTGACAAGGTGATGGGCTTGGCGAGAAAGTCATCCATCCCCTGCGCCAGACAGCAGGCCTTGTCCTCCGCCATCGCATTGGCCGTCAGGGCAACGATTGGCATAGTGCATCCCAACTCACGCAAGCGCCGGGTGGCTTCCAGTCCGTCCATCAGGGGCATCCGCATATCCATCAGGATCAGATCCGGGAGCTGCTCATCCACCTGCGCCAGAGCCTCCAGACCATTGGCTGCCAGCCGTACCTTGCCCACCAGTTTTTGCAGCATCAGCGACACCACCAACTGGTTCACCGGGCTGTCCTCCACCACCAGCACATCCAGTGGCAGCAGTGCCGAAGCCCCCTCCTCCCGCTGCGGCTGGCTATGGCAGGGTAGCGCCATGCCGGGCAGTTCGAACCAGAAACAGCTTCCCTTGCCCGGCTCGCTCTTCAGGTGGATCTCTCCCCCCATAAGCGTCACCAGACGCTTGCTGATGGCAAGACCGAGGCCGGTACCGGAAAAACGCCGGGTGGCCGAGTTGTCGACCTGGGAGAAGGGTTCAAACAGCAGCGCCTGATCAGCATCGGCGATCCCGATCCCGGTGTCGGAGACCGAGATCAGCAGCTTCTCATCCTGCCAACCCAGGTGCAGTGTCACCTGCCCCTGCTCGGTAAATTTGAGGGCGTTGTCCAGCAAATTGCCCATCACCTGTGACAAACGCATCGGATCCCCCTGCAACTCCCGGGGCACAGACTCATCGACCCGATAAACCAGCGCGATCCCCTTGGCGGTGGCACGGGTTTGCAGCGGCTCGACCAGGGATTGGCAAAGCTGGACGGGTTGCAGGGTCTCGCAGTGAAACACCAGGGTTTGCGACTCGATTTTCGAAAAATCGAGCACGTCGTCGATGATGGTTTGCAGCAACCTGGCCGAATGGGTGGCATGGTGCAGCAGGCTCTGTTGCTCCGGCGCCAGCTCGGCATGCTGCACCAGATCGAGCATCCCCAACACCGCATTCATGGGCGAGCGGATCTCGTGGGTCATCATGGCGAGAAACTGGGACTTGGCACGGTTGGCCGCTTCGGCCTCATCCCGTGCCCTCGCCAGCTCCTCTTCCCGGCGGATCTGGTTGCTGATATCCCGGGCAGTGCCGCGATAACCGATAAACAGGCCATCATGGTCAAAGCAGGGCTCAGCGCTCACCTCCATCCAGCAGGGGCCGTGTTGCAGCGCAACCTGCATCCGCACCCCTCGCACCGGCTGGCGCAGCGCCAAAAGCTGCAGGTATTTCTGGGCATCGCAGCTCTGCTTGTTGCAGACGTAGTCATAGAGGGTCGGCCGGGTCGCCTGCGGGGTCATCTCATCCAGATAACCCGGCTCTGAGGCGTAACTAAGGCGATGCTCGGCATCTGTCTCCCAGAACCAGTCTGAAGCCATGGCGGCGAAGCTGCGAAAACGGCGTTCGCTGGCCTGCAGCGCTTCGGTTTTTACCGCGACCTGCTCCTGCAAGCGGGCCCGATAGGTGATGTTGACCAGCGCCTGGGCGATAAGCGGGCGGCAACGCTCCATGGCGGCCTTGCTGGTGAGATCGAAGGTGCCCGCCCGAGCGTGGCGGCAGATGAGGGTAGCGGTAAAGCCGGGGGCCTGCAGCCCGGTCAGCATCACGCTGGCCCAGCCCGGCTCGCTCGCCAGCGGCGCAAGCTCAGGCAGCTGGGCGGGATCGTAAATCACCAAGGTTTCACCCGAAATGGCGCGGGCAAATGCCGGGGTCATGCGCCAGCTGCGGGCTGATAGCATTGGCTCGGTACTGAGGTGGGTACTCCCCTGCTCCCCTTCCCAGGCCACTACATCCGCGTGCTCAAAGCCGATAAAGGGTTTAAGCACCTGGATAAGGCTCTCCAGCACCTGCTCCAGCGTCTTGGCATCGGCGAGGGTGGCAACGCCCCCCAGCAGAGTCTGAGACTCGTGGCGATACTTGGCCTCGCGCTCGCGGCAACGCATAAGGTCGACCAGCGTGGTCTGCAATTTGTCGCCGAGGGCTTCCAGTTCACTGTTGCCAATCATCTTGTTGCCTGCTCTGTTATGTTCTGCCGACTCAACGGGTCAGGAAAATCACGCTCGATACCATCAGGTTGCCGTGGGCCAGCTCGCCATTGGGCAGCCGCCCCTGCTCGCCGAAGGTAAAGGGGGTGATAAAGGGGATCTTGCCGAGGCGAGCCTGGCTCTGCTCGACAAATTGGCACAACATATCACCTAGCGCCAAACGACAACCAGCACAAAAGATGATGAGCGCGCCGATGGGCTGCAATTCCACGTCGACCCCATACCCTGGCTCGATACGCATGGCATTGAGGCTGCGCTGCAGCAACCCTTCCTGACTGCTGTACATCAACAGCAGACGCTCCCCTTGCACCACATCGGTAAAGAGCCGCAGCCCGCCCTGTTCGGTCACAGCTTCGGGGTGGGAGAGTTTGTAGTAAGGAATGCCATCCAGCGCTCCCACCTGACGGGCCAGCGGGGTGAGCGTGGTCTCCCGCAAAATCGCTCCCACCGGCCAGGGCTGCTCGCGCCCGCACCAGCGGGCATAGACCTCGGCAGCAGGCTGGTGATCGATGGTGAGTACCTCTCGCCCGTTGCAGGCGGTGATCTCACCACTGAATTCGGCAGGCACATAACCGGAGTGAAACTGAAAAGCCAGCTGGCAATCGGGATAGAGCACCGCCAGACCGATGCCATCCTGACTCACCGCCTCATCCCAGCAGAGCTGCCAGTCACCGCTGACGCTACTATCAGCCGCGGATCCACCGACCACCGGCACCGAGGCACCGAGTTCGGCCTCGATACCGGCCAGCAGCCCCTCCTCCTTGCCGGGACTGGCATGAAACAGGATCAGCTGGGGCAGCTCGCCCGGTCGACCACAGTCGCTCATGGCTCGGCGCAGCAACTGCCGCACATCCACCCCGTCACCGCTGGCACCGGCTACCCCGAATGCCCCTTTCTCATCGTACAGAGCAGCAACCGCCAGCCCATATCCGTCTCGGGCGTGGTGTCCCATATCGGTCATGACACCACCGCAAGAGCTGCACCCAAGCAGGCGGGTCGTCGGGAACTGGCATTTGAGCGCGTCGCGCAGTATCGCCCCCTCATGGGCTTGGGTAAAATAGAGCAACAGCAGGGAGGGGGCCTGATCGGCATGGTGGCGCAGCTGCGCGCAGATATCTTGGGCCGCCAGCGATGAATTCTGGGCGAGGGAGTGAACGGTCAGAAATTTCAACACCATCTCCTTGTTTTATCGAATGGCAGCCTCAAGCAAAAATCATACCTTTATCAAACAATTATCTCGCTTCGCTTGCTAACATAGCGGTCAACTGAGACCAATGACAGGACGCCCATATGTGGCAAAAAAACATCAATGACTTCGATCGGGTCGTTGCCATCGGTGGTGGCCATGGCATGGGACGAGTGCTTTCGTCCCTCTCGTTTCTCGGTCAACGGCTCACCGGCATCGTCACCACCACAGATGATGGCGGCTCGACCGGACGCCTGCGCAAGAGTCAGGAGTGCATCGCCTGGGGCGATCTGCGCAACTGCCTGAACCAGCTGGTCACCGATCCCAGCATCGGCAGCCTGTTGTTCGAATACCGCTTTGCCGGCAAAGGCGAGCTGGCGGGCCACAACCTTGGCAACCTGATGCTGCTGGCGCTCGATAATCTCTGTGTCCGTCCTCTTGATGCTATCAAGCTGATCAGTGACATGCTCAAAATAGAGTCACAATTGCTACCCATGTCTGAATTTCCCACCGATCTCTGCGCCCATATGGAGTGTGGCACCCAGATCCTGGGAGAGGTATCCATCGATCAACTGGCAACACCACCCCTCTCCCTCGGCCTGATGCCGGAGGTGCAAGCGACCCGCGAAGCGGTGCTGGCATTGCAGCAGGCGGACATGATCATTCTGGGGCCGGGCAGTTTCCTCACCTCCATCATGCCGCCATTGCTGCTGGCCGAGATCGCCCAGGCCATCAACGAGAGCAGCGCCATGCTGGTTTTCGTCTGTAATCTGGTGGCGGAAAACGGCCCTGCCAGCCAGCTGGATCTGATGAGTCAGTGTCGCTGGCTGGAATCCCGGGTCGGTCAGGGTCGGCTGGATGCCATCCTGGCCCCACAGGGCTCGAGTGATGCGGGGGGCTGGCAAGGGCGTGTGATCGAAGCCGAGCTGGGCGAGCTTGAGCTGCCCCATCGGCACGATCGATTGAAGCTTAAACTGGCGCTGGACCGGATCATCCAGCAACTGCTCAACCAGCGTTAGGCAACGGTCACTGCGCCCCGGCCCCCCTGCATGGCGCCGTTACTGATAATCGGCAAGAAACGCGAGCACTTGGGGCAAGGAGGCCTCCAACAGTTGCAACTGGCGCTCTGCCTCTGCCACATCGGCCTGCTTGCTGGCCATCTCAAGTGCCATCACCTGCTGATAACTCGGCATGGCGCCATAGCTGCCACAGGATGATTTCATGCTGTGCGCCACCCGAGCCAGCGCCTCCCACTCTCCCTGTTCATAGAGGGGTCTGAGCTGACTCAGCTGCTCGCCCACCTCTTCAATAAAGACTGCGATGACCACGGGCAGCATATCCGGACCGATATCCTCTGCCAGCTGCTGCAACACCTTGCGATCCACCCACTCCATGCGAGGCTCCTCCTGAACGGTATTCAAACAGACCATACTATAGATAGTTTTCGATGTCGTGGCTCACGGCCAGGCAGTGATGAAGCACCCGATTGGATGGCTCAGGGAATAAAGTGGCAAAAAATGTGATCAGTATCGAAATAGCGATGCTGAAATGCACGTCAAGACAACAACTTGATTGCCACAGATTAACAATTGATCAACACTCAATGCCGTCAGAGTGATGATGCTCAGCAACACCTCTCATCCCTTTTGCCTTTTATGGCTGCTGCGAAGAACCAGGGTAGGTATCTACCCTGGTATTTTTTTATCTTGCTCAAGCGCGACCTGGTTGGTCGCCACCCGCTCCCCCATGCGAAACAGATTGAATTCACCGGGCGCCATTTTGACCCAATTCTCATTGCCGGTCAGCGGACGGGTGGTGATCAGGGTGACTACATCGTTGGGGGTGGTCTCCCTTTGAAAGTCGATCACCACCTCCTCATCCAGCAGGCTCGCCTCGCCAAAGGGCGCACAGCGGGTCAGCCAGTGCAGGTTGTTGCTGCAGTAGCTCATCACATACTCCCCGTCCGAGAGCAGCATGTTGAACACTCCGAACGCTCTGAGCTCGTCACACAGGGTAGCGAGATAGCGAAACATGGCGGGAAAGTTGGCCGGACGCTTGGGATATTTTTGCTCCAGCCGATCGAGCAGCCAGCAGAAGGCGTGCTCGCTGTCGGTATCCCCCACCGGCCGGTGGCGACCGGTTGGCAGCTTCTTGTAGCCGGTCAACTGACCGTTGTGGGCGAAGGTCCAGTAACGGCCCCACAGCTCACGGGTAAAGGGGTGGGTATTTTCCAGCGACACGCAGCCACGGTTGGCTTGCCGAATGTGGCTGACTACGGCGCAGCTCTTGATGGGCAGCGCTTGTACCAGTCTGGCGATGGGAGATTGGGCGCTGGGCTCGGGATCCTTGAAGGTGCGAAAGCCCTTCCCTTCGTAAAAGGTGATCCCCCAGCCATCCTTGTGGGGCCCGGTCTTGCCGCCGCGCAGCATCAACCCGGTAAAGCTGAAGCAGATATCGGTCGGCACATTGGCACTCATGCCGAGCAGTTCGCACATATCCGGCAGACTCCTTTCATGATTTGGCTTGTGTCATGTTCGACCAGCACGCTGGTTCGACAGACAGCAGGGGAAGGCGCAATCCCTTCCCCTGTGACTGGCAACAACCGGCAGATGGCGAACCATGCTACCGGCGCAGCCCTTATCTGGTAGTTATGGCCTGATTACTTGACCATCTCTTTTTCGACCAGCTGGATCAGGATGTGGATCACCTTGATGTGCACTTCCTGAATACGGTCGGCATAGCCAAAGTGCGGCACGCGGATCTCGACATCCGCCAGACCCGCCATCTTGCCGCCATCCTTGCCGGTCAGGGCGATCACTTTCATCCCTTTGGCGCGGGCAGCCTCGATGGCTTTCAAGATATTGCCGGAGTTGCCGCTGGTGGAGATGCCAAGCAGCACGTCGCCACGGCGGCCGACCGCTTCTACGTAGCGGGAGAATACATAGTCATAGCCAAAGTCGTTGGAGACGCAGGAGAGGTGGCTCGGATCGGAGATGGCGATACCGGCATAACCCGGGCGGTTCTCGCGGTAACGACCGGTCAGCTCTTCGGCGAAGTGCATGGCGTCACAGTGGGAGCCACCGTTGCCACAGGAGAGCACCTTGCCCTCTTCCTTGAAAGAGTCAGCCAGCAGTTTGGCGGCCGCTTCGATGTTTTTCAGGTTCTGCTCATCAGCCAGGAAGGCCTGCAGCACGCTGGCAGCTTCGGTCAGTTCATTGCGGATCAATTCTTGGTACATGATGTCTCTTCCACTGTTTTTAGTGTGCGTGTAGATCGCGGCTATTCTCGCACAAGCGAATCGCACAGTCGCCCCCCTGCGAGCCACAGCGCTGGCGGCGCGTGAGCGTTATGGGGATCACAGAGAGAAGGTAATGAAGATGTAAACAGCTTGATAACTTTGTGCGTATGAATTACAACAGGGGCCATATCCAACAGGTCAGACCTCTGGATCAGTTACACCACGTTGGCAATCTTTCAAGCAAGGAGCACGCAATGACGACGACCCTCACTCTGCTCGGGGTGATCCTGGTTATCGGAGCCCTGGCCTATCGCCGGGCATCCCTGTTCATCTCCACCCTGGTCACCGGCGCCGCCCTGGTGCTTGGCGCCATCTATGGTCATGTGCCCTTGCTGGTATGGGCGCTGTTCGCGGTGATCGCCATCCCGCTCAATCTGGTGGAATTTCGCCGCAATCAAATAACCAAGCCGCTGTTCAAGATCTACAAATCGATCATGCCGGAGATGTCCCGCACCGAGAAAGAGGCGATTGAAGCGGGCACCACCTGGTGGGAAGCCGATCTGTTCGCGGGCAACCCGGACTGGAAAAAACTGCACGCCATCCCGGTCAGCGCCCTCTCTGCCGAAGAGCAGGCCTTTATGGATGGCCCGGTCGAGGAAGTGTGCCGCATGGTGAGCGACTGGGAAGTGACCCACGAGCGCGCGGATCTCTCCCCCGAGGTGTGGCAATACCTGAAGGACAACAAGTTCTTCGCCATGATCATCAAGAAGAAATATGGCGGTCTGGAGTTCTCGGCCTACGCCCAGTCCTGCGTCCTGCAAAAACTGTGCGGCGCCAGCGCAGTGCTCGCCTCCACCGTCGGCGTCCCCAACTCGCTGGGCCCGGGCGAACTGCTGCAGCACTACGGCACTGACGAACAGAAAGATTACTACCTGCCCCGCCTGGCGGTAGGTAAAGAGATCCCCTGCTTCGCCCTGACCAGCCCGGAAGCGGGTTCTGATGCCGGTTCCATCCCCGACTTCGGTATCGTCTGCAAGGGCGAGTGGGAAGGCAAAGAGGTGCTCGGTATGCGCCTCACCTGGAACAAGCGCTACATCACGCTCGCCCCTATCGCCACCGTCTTGGGTCTCGCCTTCAAACTGCGTGATCCCGAGCACCTGCTGGGTGAAGAGGAAGAGCTCGGCATCACCTGCGCCCTCATTCCCACTCACATCAAGGGGGTTGGCATTGGCCGTCGCCACTTCCCGCTCAACGTGCCGTTCCAGAACGGCCCGACCCAGGGCAAGGATGTGTTCGTCCCGCTCGATTTCATCATCGGTGGCCCGGCCATGGCCGGTCAGGGCTGGCGCATGCTGGTCGAGTGTCTGTCAGTCGGTCGCGGCATCACCTTGCCCTCCAACAGCACAGGTGGCGTCAAGATGCTGGCCCTGGCGAGCGGCGCATATAGCCGCATCCGTCGCCAGTTCAAGCTGCCCATCGGCAAGATGGAAGGGATTGAAGAGCCGCTGGCCCGCATCGGCGGCAACGCCTACATCATGGGCGCCGCAGCCAACCTGACCGTGACCGGTATCGACCTTGGCGAGAAGCCCTCGGTCATCTCCGCCATCGTCAAATACCACCTCACCGACCGTGCCCAGAAGTGCATCATCGATGCCATGGACATCCACGGCGGCAAGGCCATCTGCATGGGCCCCAACAACTATCTGGCCCGCGGCTATCAGGGTGCCCCCATCGCCGTGACGGTGGAAGGGGCCAACATCCTGACCCGCAGCATGATCATCTACGGTCAGGGCGCTATCCGCTGCCACCCGTATGTACTGCCGGAGATGCTGGCCGCCAGCCATCCCGACAAGGAGCAGGCGCTGAAAGATTTCGACAAGGCGGTATTCAGCCACGTCGGCTTTGCCATCAGCAACCTGGTACGCAGCTTCTGGCTCGGTATCACCGGCGCCCGCTTTGCCGCGGCCCCTTACAAGGATCAGACCAAGGGCTACTACCAGCAGCTCTCCCGCCTCTCGGCCAACCTGGCGTTCCTGTCAGACATGGCGATGGGCACCCTGGGTGGCGAGCTCAAGCGCAAGGAGCGGGTCTCCGCCCGCCTTGGCGACGTATTGAGCCAGCTTTATCTGGCCTCCAGCGCCCTCAAGCGCTATCAGGACGAGGGACGCCAGCAGGCCGACCTGCCGCTGCTGCACTGGGCACTGCAAGATGCCATGTTCAAAGCACAAGAAGCGATCGACGAGCTGCTGCGCAACTTCCCGAACCGCTGGATTGGCCTTGCCCTGCGCGCCGTGGTATTGCCGCTGGGTCGTGACCTGAACCGTCCGTGCGACAAGCTGGACCAGCAAGTGGCCCGTCTGCTGCAAACCCCGAGCGAGACCCGCAGCCGCCTGGCCAAGGGCCAATACCTGACTCGCGAAGAGGGCAACCCCTTCGGTCTGCTGGAGCAAGCGCTCGATGACGTGCTGGCCGCCGAGCCGCTGTTCGAGAAAGTCTGCAAGAGCGATGGTATCAAGCGTCCCTTCATGGCGCTGGACAAGGTGGCCGACATGGGTCTGGCCGCTGGCGTACTGACCCAGAGCGAAGCCGAGCTGCTGCACCGCGCCGAGGTAAGTCGCCTGCGCACCATCAACGTCGATGATTTTGACCCCATCGATCTGGTGGCCAACAAGAAGCTGTTTGAAGCCTCCGCTTACCATCACGCGGCCTGATAACCAGCTATCGACAACGCCTCCCTTGTGGAGGCGTTTTTTATGGGCGCTCACCACTATTCACGGCCCGAACAGCCACCACTTGCACTCACAGCTCCCCCGACCAGCTGCAGCCCCCGTGTGGTCAGCCGGGAAAAAAGGCACAATAGCCGACAAATCGAATCACCAAGGAAGCCAAGATGACCCTTGAGCACCTGATCCTGTGGCGCCGCGACCTGCACCGCCTGCCGGAAGCCGCCTGGAAAGAGTTTCGCACCACCAGCCTGATTGCCCACCACCTGAGCGAGCTCGGTTATCGCATTGTGCTCGGCGACAAACTGCTGGCCAGCAATCTGATGATGGGGCGTGATGTGGATGTGGCGGCCGAGAAGGCTCGTGCCCGCCGTCAGGGAGCCCATCCCGACTGGCTGGAGCGGATCGGCGATGTCACCGGGCTGATGGGGGAGCTGGATACCGGCCGTCCCGGCCCGACCCTGGCCTTTCGCTTCGATATCGACGCGGTGGAGGTGGAAGAGTCCGATGCCGAACAGCACCAGCCGCAGCAGGAGGGTTTTGCCTCCCACAACAAGGGGTGGATGCACGCCTGCGCCCACGATGGCCACACCGCCATCGGCATGGGGCTGGCCAGCAGCCTGATGGCGATGAAGGAGCAGCTGTGCGGCCGCATCAAGCTCTTCTTCCAGCCCGCCGAAGAGGGGTGCCGCGGTGGCAAGGCGCTGGCCGCCGGGGGGGCACTCGATGACGTGGATGCCCTGCTCTCGCTCCATATCGGTATTCACGCTGGCAGCGGCGAGCTGGTGATCAACCCCACCGAGTTCCTCTGCTCCACCAAGTTCGACGTCCACTTTATGGGCTCCGCCGCCCACGCAGGGCTCGAACCCAACGCTGGCAGCAATGCGCTGGCAGCCGCCTGCATGGCCACCACCGCCATGCTCGGCATTCCCCGCCACCGCGACGGCATGACCCGTATCAACGTCGGCCAGCTCCACGCTGGCAGCGGCCGCAACGTCATCCCCGATCACGCCGAGCTGCGCGGTGAGACCCGCGGCGCCGACAGCACGCTCAACGACTATATGTTCAGTCAGGTACAGCGCATCGTCGAAGGGACTGCCCTCGCCCACGGCGTCACCTACCGCATCATCAAACAGGGCGAGGCTATTGCCCTCGACAACAGCCCGGCACTGCAGGCCGAGCTGGCGGTGCTGGCCCGCAAGCAAGGGCTCGCCACCATCCAGACTCGCCGCTTTGGCGCCAGCGAAGATGCCGGTTTTCTGATGGAGCGGGTGCAAAAGCAGGGGGGCGAAGCGGCTTACCTCATCCTGGGGGCCGATCTGGCGGCGCCGCACCATCACAACGAATTCGATTTCGATGAGCGGGTGATGCAAAGCGGGGTCGAGCTGCTGGCCGCCTGGGCACGCGCACGGCTGGGTGTGGCAGAAGCAGCCCTCTCTTGATATCCCCTCGGCCAGCTCACCGGCTAACGGGATCAAAAAAAGGCGCCTCGGCGCCTTTTTTCTGCAAGAAAAACCTGAGCGCTACTCGCGGAGTTTGCGATGCACATCGGGGCGACCACCGGTCACGCTATCGGCTCGCCCCTCCTCTTTGGCCTTCTCGGCCCGCTTTTTGCGCATCTCGCGGGGATCGGCGATGAGTGGACGGTAGATCTCGATGCGATCGCCGTCGTGCAGCGGCTCGCTCCCTTTCACCGGGCGGCTGTAGATACCGAACTTGTTGACCGACAAGTCAATCTCGGGGTGCTTTTGCACGATGCCGGACTGCTCGATGGCCGCCAGCACGCAAGTCTCGGGCGCCACCCGCAGGGCAATCACCGTCTGCTGCTGCGGCAAGGCATAGACAACCTCGATATTGAGCTGGTCAGACACCGTAGACCTCCTTCGCCCGGTTGGAGAAGGCGGAGACCATGGAGCTCACCAGATCGCGGAATACTTGACCAAATGCCACCTCGATAAGCTTGGAGGTAAACTCGAAATCGAGATCAAACTCCACCTTGCAGGCGTCGACATCGAGCGGGGTAAAGGTCCACCAGCCCGCCAGCTTGCGGAACGGGCCATCCACCAGCTCCATCCTGATCTGGCGGTTCACATCCAGCTGATTGCGGGTGGTAAAGGTCTTGGCAATCCCCGCCTTGGCCACATCGACCGACGCCATCATGTAGTCATCGCCAGCCTCGTGGACACGGCTGCCAACACAGCCGGGCAAAAACTGCGGATAGGCATCCACATCGTTAACCAACTTGAACATCTGTTCTGCACTGAACATCACCAGGGCACTGCGCGTAATTCGGGGCATGGCTTTTCCTCATCCAATCGGCGCGATTTTATCACCATGTTTGGGGTTGTGGAGGTAAAACCTCAGCCAAACCGCTCAGAAAGCCACCACTTGACCTGCTGCGCGTTTTACAGCCGCCCCTGCCTACGTATAATACGAGCCTCCTAGTCATTGCCGGAAATCGCCCGTCATGAGCAAAAAAAACAGTAAAAACAAAGCCGGGTCCAGCACCATTGCACTCAACAGAACCGCGCGCCACGAATACTTCATCGAAGAGAAGATCGAAGCGGGTCTGTCCCTGCAAGGGTGGGAAGTCAAATCCCTGCGGGCGGGCAAGGCCAACATCAGCGAAGCCTATGTCATCTTCCGCGATGGCGAGGCCTATCTGTTCGGCTCCAGCTTCCTGCCACTGCAAGCGGCCTCCAGCCACGTGGTATGTGACCCGACCCGCACCCGCAAACTGCTGCTGAGCCGTCGTGAACTCGACAAGCTCGAAAGCCTGATTGCCCGTCAGGGCTACACCATAGTTCCCCTCGCCCTCTACTGGAAACAGTGCTGGGTCAAGGTCGAGATCGGCCTGGTGAAGGGCAAGAAAGAGCACGACAAGCGCGAAGATACCAAGGCCCGCGAGTGGGATCGGGAAAAAGCCCGCATCATGAAGAACAAGCATCGCGGCTAACCTGCTACTGGCAGGATCAGGACGTCAGTTCACCTTCCCCCAGCGCAGCTGGCTCTTCAGGTTCAGCTGCGTACAATAAATCGGCAAACAGACTGGCTGCCAGAGGGAATGGGTATCAACGCCTTGCTATGACAGCATTTTTGCGTACAATCGCAATTAACAACTTGGGGCTGATTCTGGATTCGACAAGATTCACGAAACCCAAGGTGCATGCCGAGGTGCGGTAGGCCTCGTTAATAAACCGCAAAAAAATAGTCGCAAACGACGAAAACTACGCACTAGCAGCTTAATAACCTGCATAGAGCCCTTCTACCCTAGCTTGCCTGTGTCCTAGGGAATCGGAAGGTCATCCTTCACAGGATCGTGTGGAAGTCCTGCTCGGGGCGGAAGCATTAAAACCAATCGAGCTAGTCAATTCGTGGCGTGTCTCTCCGCAGCGGGTTGGCGAATGTAAAGAGTGACTAAGCATGTAGTGCCAAGGATGTAGTAATTTTGGACGGGGGTTCAAATCCCCCCAGCTCCACCAAATAATGTTCCGGCCGGGAACGAAGAAGTACAGAAACCCGCAGAGCGTAAGGCTTTGCGGGTTTTTTGTTGTCCGGAGAAGTTCGGGGGAGTTCGACGAAATCCGTATAGGTAGGTACCATTGATGGTACCAATGAGCATTAGGTGCCATTTTTCCATTGGTACCAGACCTGTACTTGTATCAAGGAGGATACAATGACTAAAGATCGGTTGAGCGACACCAAGATCAAAGCAGCCCAACCCAAAGAGAAAGAGTACACCTTAGCTGACGGTGAAGGGCTGCAGCTTCGGGTCACCCAGCAAGGTTCTAAACTTTGGGTATTCAAGTACTACCGTCCTGTTAGCAAAGCTCGGACCAATATCGGACTGGGAACCTATCCAGAGATCACCCTCGCCAAAGCTAGAGAGTTGCGACATGAAGCTCGCTCTCTCCTTGCTCAAGGCATAGACCCGAAAACTCACCGAGAGGAACGAGCCCGAGCCGCAGCAGCACAACTTGCTGCCGAGATGGCCACCTTTGAGCACATGGCGGCAAAGTGGCTGGAGCTCAAACGGCATTCGGTTACCCCGGCCTACGCGACTGATACATGGCGGTCTCTGCAACTTTATGTACTCCCCTATATCGGCCGAGTCCCAATCGAGCAGATCAAAGCACCGCAAGTCATCGAGACGCTGCGACCTTTAGAAGCTGATGGTAAGCATGAAACTGTGCGTCGTTTGTGCCAGAGAATTAACGAAATTCTCGACTACTGCGTTAACCATGGCTTGCTTACAGCTAACCCTTGCTCAGCGATTCGCAAAGTCTTCAAGCAGCCAAGCAAAAAGCACATGCCAACAATCCAACCATCCGAGCTCCCACTGCTCATGGCCGATATCTACGATGGCAGGCTCGCTCATGAGACCCGCCGCCAAATCGAATGGAGTCTTCATACACTGGTACGGCCGAGTGAATCGGCCGGTACTCGCTGGGATGAGATCGATTTCGACACCAAGGTATGGACCATCTCGGCTGAACGGATGAAGATGTCGAGGCCACATAGGGTGCCGTTAACCGAGCAGGCCCTTGCAATACTTGAGTGCATGAAGCCCATCAGTGGCCATCGCCCATTCGTGTTTCCTGGTTATCGAAAGCCTCTTGGACACATCAACCCACAGACGGCAAATGCGGCGCTTAGGCGACTTGGCTATGGGGGACGCTTGGTTGCTCATGGTATGCGCTCCCTCGGGAGTACCATACTGAACGAGCAGGGGTTCAACCCAGATGCCATTGAAGCCGCCTTGTCACATGCCGATGAAAACGAGATACGCCGCGCTTATAACCGCTCAGATTACCTCGAACAGAGGATCCCGATGATGAAGTGGTGGAGCGAACATATTGAGCAAGCAAAGCTCGGTCCTTTCCGTATCTAGCCACCAGAGTGCCGTGAGTCTTGTAGGGAGCGAACCAGCACCAGTTCCCCCTACCTTCCAATGCCAGTCATCAACTTGACTGGCATTTTTTATTCCTCCCTTTATGACTGAGCATCTCGCTGGATGCCTTCTTGCTGGCTTCGTCGATACATTCCAAAAACAAATCAAATATCAACATTCAATGAAAATAATTCATGTAAAAGTGGTGTTCTAGTAGGACGATAGCATTTGCGGGTCGATGGTTTACTGAGCGCACTGTACGGCCCCGGACCATGCCGTACCTTGACGAACCGCTACGCAAGGAGCTCAGTATGAAAACTAAAAGCACTCGTTCGACTCATATCAAAGAGGCCGAGCACCTCCACGCAGCCCCACATGCCAAGCCGCTCTCATCCACTGAACCCTCCTTTCGCTTCTTGGATATCAAAGAAGTGCTGGCTTTAATCCCTGTCAGCAAGACAACGTGGTATGACGGTATTCGGAAGGGAATCTACCCGAAAAAGTGCAGCCTCGGTGGTCGCCGCGTCGCTTGGCGCAGCTGTGATATCGAGGACTTGATGCAGAAGTTGGTCGGGGGGATGTAACCATGACCACCGCCCTCTCCTTGGAGGACTCAATGATTGCCATGGGCGTGAAGCCATCACGCTCATTGAGCCCTACTCCTGGTCAGGTCCTCCGCTTTCATATTCAAGGGGACCGCCCAGGTACACGCAATGGTTGGTTGATCACCGACGAGTTGGGTAATCACGCCGCTTTTGGCTCGTGGAAGACGGGAATAAAGTGCGTATGGCGGCCAATCGGACCCGCAATACCAAGCTATATACGTGCCCAACTCACTCAGCAGGCAAAAGCTGCTGAGGCAAATCGGCTTGCCGAGGCCCAAGCAAAGGCGCTCAAGGAAGCCAAAGAGATCTGGGGGGCAGCCGAGCCCCCATACCAACACGCTTACCTTGCACGCAAACAAATCTCAGGGGTCGGTGCTCGTCAGTTTGGTAACCGGTTGATAGTACCGGTCTTCAATGCACGCTCCCAGTTGTTGAGCTTGCAAGACATTGATGAAAGCGGGAATAAGCGCTTCCATCGGGGTTTGTCACTCAAGGGCGGGTTCTTACTCCTTGGCCCTTCACCCAAGTCCGACGCCCCCATATTGCTTTGCGAAGGCTATGCAACCGGGGCCACGCTGTTTGAGAACCTCGGCATACCGGTCGCCATTGCATTTTCTGCCGGTAACCTGCTCGAGGTCGGCCGTATCATTCGCACGCTCTATAGCAGCAGCAAGCTGTGGGTGTGTGCAGACAACGATCATGCCACTGCTGGCAACCCCGGACTAACCAAAGCGCGTACAGCAGCATATCAACTGCACGGCCGCTTGATTGTGCCACCGACCATCCCCGGTATAACCGACTTCAATGACCTCTTCTGCCTTAACGGCAAAGCCGCACTGTTCGCGAGTGTTGAGGCCGCTCCTCCAGCCCATTAAATCCGGTGTCACGGCGTCACTGTGTCACAAACACCAACGAGACCGGATCGTTCAACCAACTTTATACAAAGGAATATCTCATGAATACAAGGCGTTACGAGCTGAAGGTTGAGCCCTTCCAGTTAGGTCCCATTGAGTTTCAAGATGGACTCTACTGTGTCACCACTGACAAAGGTCAAGACGATGTGTGGAGCAGGATCGGTGCTCCACTCTGGGTAATCGCCAGCGGGAGCGACACTGCGGGTCTAGGCTGGGGCATACAGGTCAACTGGTATAGCCCGGATGGCCGGCCGCAGGAGGCGTTTATTCGAGATGTTCACCTGCTGTCTGACGGACGCGAAGCGTTGATGAAGCTGATGGACGGAGGCTATCGCTTCAACTTGGGTATGAAGAGACAGCTGATTGACTATCTCAACTCGAAGCCCACTGACAACACGCGTATTCGGCATGACCGGCTAGGCTGGATCCCGGATACCCACATCTTCATGTTTGGAGATGGGGCTGTGGGATATGCCAATGCGGTCAAGTATATCTATACCGGTCATACCCCAATACAATCCGACGTGGCAGGCACCTTGGACGAATGGCGTGATGAAGTTGCGGCGCTGTGCCTTGGCAACAGCCGCTTGCTATTAAGTACATCGCTTGCTTTCGCTGGCCCCTTGCTGCGCTTGACCAATCAGAGCAGCTTTGGCGTCCATCTGGTGGGGCCATCCTCAATCGGCAAGAGCACCGCCATGCTGGTTGCAGCCAGCGTGCTCGGCAAGCCTGCCAACAAGATCCAGACATGGAATGCCACCAAGGTGGGATTGGAAACCACCGCGGACTTGTGCAACGACAGCACCCTCTTTCTGGACGAGATCGGGCAGGCAGACCCTCATGTTCTGGGCGACACCATCTACATGCTGGCCAACGGTGAAGGACGAGCTCGTGCCAATGCCGATCTGTCGCGCCGTGCCAAACTGCAATGGCGAACAACCTTCCTCAGCAACGGGGAAGTTGACTTGGAGCACAGCCTTGCCTCGGTCGGTAAGCGTCACAAAGCTGGCCATGATGTCCGCATGATCAATATTGAGGCCGATACCGACCGGCATGGCATCTTCGAAGAGTTGCATGGCCATCCGAGTGGTGCCTCCCTCTCCAAGACCCTCGCAGAACGTACTACCCGGTATCATGGCGTTGCCTTCCGCTCTTTTGTTGAAGAGCTGACCTTGGACATCGATGGTGCTCAGGCATTCGTTGACGAGCATCGCGCTGACATGATGCGACGGCTTGGAGCCAAAGAGTGTGATGGCCAAGTGCAAAGGGTGGCCGATGCATTCGGATTGATATCGGCTGCTGGTGAGTTGGCCAACCGCTTCGGGATCACAGGTTGGCCTGCGGGTAGTGTAGCTGCCGTTGTCGAGCAACTATTCCGTAAGTGGCTCGCAAGGCGTGGTACAAGCGGCTCCCTTGAAGAAGCAAACATTATCGAGCAGTTGGTCGAGCTACTCGAACGCCGCAGAGGGCAGTTCCTTGCCGATGGGCCGAATGTAACGAAGCAGGGAGAGACTTACGGCTACACGACCTCTCTCGAACTGCACCTCTATGTGGATGGGTTTAAACAAACCTTCATCGGTTTTAACGCCAACTATGTCCATAAGGTGTTGCGTAAACACGGCATCCTCACACATGGCACCGGCCGCGACCTGCCCCGACACAAGAAATCCAGGGTGTATCAATTGTCGTTGGACAAGATAGCGGACGCCCACGACAGGCTGTTGTCGGAACAAGGAGGAGAGTAAACAACAGGGGCCGCAGAACGCGGCCCCTTTTCTTGTTTGTGGTTAGTGCAGAGGTGATTGTGGTTCGTCAGCCCCCTCCTCTTCAAGCCAATGCTGCCGCTTGTGTGTCAGCTGAGCGACCAGCTCTTCCTGCGACCATACTCTCTCTCGCAGGTCGGTCTCGACTCGCCCCCGCAGTTGCTCAAAGAAATGTTCATCCGCGATGGCCATCAGATAGGCCAGCTCCAACACCTCATCACCGTTGAGCGAGACACGACGAGCCTTTCGCTTGGCACTCACGCTCACCTTCTCTTCCCGCTGGGTGTGGCTAACATGGAGCCCAAGGAGAGACGGGTTCAGACCGGAGATGATGCGCTCGCTCAATCCCCACTTGATGCTATCCATCAACGGCTTGCCCAGAACACCCCCTGTTGCCACCGTCAGTGACGCGACAAACAGGCTGAAGTCCAACAACTCCTCCTTGGTCAGCTGACCGTTATCCAGCATCCGCTGGATCGACCGACCCGACTTGCCAAAGAGTCGCTCTATGAGATCGAGATTCACTTTCATGATGGTGTCCTTTGGTTTTGGCACTATTGCCGCCCCAAGATTTAAGTCCCCCTTTAGGGGGACAAACGGCCACCAAATACAATTGATATTTATTCCCATTAAGTTGGGTGTAACTTCATAAGTTCATGACAGATATTGGGCCACAGGTCGATTGATGCGGCCCTGCTCGACGGGATCTCGAATGCACTTCCCCTCCTCTAGGTCATGCCAAAGATGGGGTTCGTTTCCTATTATAGGAAACGAACATTCGAGCAATTTCAATTGGTTACCATACCTAACAGCGGTCATAACAGCACACTCACCCGCAAAGGATGAGTCGAGGGTGAGTGTGGCTATCGGTTGCACAAGGGAGAAAAACCGGTACCGACGAGGTGGGGGGGGGGATCAAATCAAGATGGGGGGGCGGGAGGTGACCCCGCCGCCGCGCATGTGGAATGTGTCACCGAGACCCGTCTACATTCGCAGCACTTTTCCAAAACGTCCTATTGTGGCCAAGTAGCGGCCTCATTGTGCCTTGGTTACCTCGCCACCGGCAGGTCCTCCCAGCGGGTGGTGTAGCAGGGGCTCAGGTGCTCTTGTCGCATCATCCACTCAGGCGACCCCGTGCCTTGGCTGGCAAAGCCTACGCGCCCCAATCCCTTGGCTTTGATCTGGTCCATCACTGCCATCAGCGCATCTGATTGAGCGGAAGACGGGGCAAACAGATCGGCCTGTTGCTGCCCCTTGGGGGTGAACTCACTCAGCATGACTCCCCCCTTCTGATAACGGTAACCGTCGCGCCAAATCTGCGGTAGCAGCACGTTCACTTGCTGCAGCAGCAACCGGGTGTCATCGCTAGGGCAGACCAGCCGGACGCCAGCCTGCTCACTGTAGTAAGGCGCTCGTTCGTCAAAGGGGCTGGTTCGCACGAACAGGTGCACCCGCTGGCAACACATCCCCTCGGCCCGCAGCTTCTCGGCTGCGCGAGCCATAAAGCCTGACAACGCTTGGGCCATTTCTCCACGGTCAGTCACGCGCTCACCAAAGGAACGGCTCGAGAGGATCTGCTGCTTCGCCACCGGTTCAACGGTCAGCTCCGCGCAAGGCAGGCCACGCAGCTCCTGTACGATCCGCTCGACCACCACGCCGTATTGGGCGCGCAACCCTTTGGCATCACTGGCCACCAGGTCTGCCACGGTGTTGATGCCTTGTGCCACCAACTTGGCCCCCAAGCGCCGCCCGATGCCCCACACCTCATCCACCGGGGTGATGGCCATCAGCCGGGTGCGTCGCGGCTCGTCACGCAAGTCCACGACACCACCTGTGGCAGGCCACTTCTTGGCGGCATAGTTGGCCAGCTTGGCGAGGGTCTTGGTTGGGCCAATCCCGACCCCTACCGTTAGGCCGGTCCACTGCCACACTCGCTGCCGGATCTGTTGCCCATAGGCTGTCAGGTCCCCGGCAAACGACTCCGACAACGCCATGAACGCTTCATCGATGGAGTAGACCTCAAGCTCAGGGGCCATGGTCTCCAACGTGCTCATCACCCGGCCCGACATATCGCCATAGAGCGCGTAGTTGGAGCTGAATGCCACACCGCCATGCGCCTCGAACTGCTCGCGGATCTTGAAGTAGGGCCCGGCCATCTTGATACCCAGCGCCTTGGCTTCGGGGCTGCGCGACACCACGCATCCATCGTTGTTGGAGAGCACCACGATCGGGCGGCCACGCAACTCAGGGCGAAACAGCCGCTCACAGCTGGCGTAGAAGTTGTTTACATCAACGAGCGCTATAGCCATCACGCTGCCTCAGATTGCCAATCACATGGGTGACCACTCCGAACAACTCCAGGGAGAGGCTCATACAAGGGTCGATAGGCGCGAACGCCGGATTGGCTGGCAACAGCCGCAACCTTGGCTTGAGCTGCAAGGTCTTTACCGTGAAGCCGCCATCGAGTAGTGCAATCACCACATCACCATGGCGCGGGGTGAGGCTCCTATCGACCACCAGCAAGTCACCGGGAAAGATACCGACCCCGGTCATGCTCTCCCCCTCGGCACGCAGATAGAAGGTTGCTGCAGGGTGCGCCACGCAGTGGGTGTTGAGGTCCAACTTCCCTTCCAGATAGTCACTGGCTGGGCTGGGAAAGCCGCAAGAGGCGCGGTGCAAGAACAGCGGGATGGTCACCTCGGCGGGTGATGGGTCTGGGGTTAACAGCTTCATGGCAAAACACCTGTATTTATATACAGCCATTATAGCGCACCACCTTTGAACCAGCGCAAGTCCCGCATGCCAGTGATGGCGTACCATGGCGCCAACAAATAACAAAGAGGTCAGTATGAATCACAATCTGTGTGCCCTACCGAAAGAGCAGCAAGAACGGGTCGAGGTCGAGAAGGCCGCCGCATATGCGGTATGGAAGGAGCGCAACGGTCACTTGGCCAGCGCAGAAAGCGAAGCGAACCAACATCAAGGTGAACTGGGTCGCTACTTCCTTGAAAAGGTCACCTACTTCAAGTCTCGCTGACCCTATCAACACGTTCATCGGTGGCTGTGCAGGTCACTAGCAACAAACCGCATTCCAAACAACTTAACGAGGTACGTATTGTGACGGCATTGGTAGTCAACTTGGTTGAGACCTACTCCAGCCGAGGTGCTTACAAGGGCGCCATTAGCGCTTGGCGGGTTTCAAGTGATATGGCCAACAAAATCTCCACCGTCATTGGGGTTTACAAGTCTCAAGTCGTGGTTGTCATCGAAGGCTGCCAGCTGAAACTCTCGACACCTGATGTCAATGAACTACACGATGACGGGTGTGATGGTCGTTACTTCGTGGTCGGTGGAGACGTTTACGAAGACACCAAAGCTTGGCTAAAGCCGCATCCGTGGTTATTCAAGTCACTGGCCAGCGTACAAGGCCCACGCTACCTGAGCCTCGAAGAGGCCAACCAGATACCTTCAGGCAGCGTCATACTGAAGTAAGCCATATCTACACATCTTGATAGATAAGGTGAGGGAGGCTCGCGCCTCCCCCACTTAACACCACACCTCACACAAGCTCTCAGCCTGTGCCAGCACCAGCTGGGCAGCCTCTTCCTGCTGGTCTGGCGGGTACTTGTACTTGCGCAGGATGCGCTTGACCAACAGACGTAACCGGGCCCTGACGCTCTCTCGGCTACTCCAGTCAACGGTCACGCTGCGACGCAGGCTGGCAGTCAGCTCGTGGGCTATCTTGGCCAGTATCTCGTCACCCAGCTCACGCACCGACGCCTCATTGTTGGCAAGGGCATCATAGAAGGCGAGCTCGTCATCGTTGAGGCCCAAGGCCTGCCCCCGCTTGCTTACAGCGGCAAACTTCTTGGCCATGTCGATCAGCTCCTCGATGACCTGCGCGGTCTCGATGGAGCGGTTCTGATAGCGCTGGATGACCTTGGTCAGCATCTCCGAGAACTTCTTTTCCTGGGAGAGGTTGGTCGCAAACTTCGCCTTGATCTCCCCCTCCAGCAACCGCTCGAGCAGCTCCACGGCGAGATTGCGCTCCGGCAGGTTGCGTACCTCGGCCAGAAACTCATCATCGAGCAGACCGATGTTGGGCTTGTCGAGGCCGACCGCTTCAAACACATCGACCACATCGCCCGATACCACGGCATTGCCGATGATCTGGCGAATAGCCAGGTCGCGCTCTTCGTCGGTTTTCTTCTTCCGGGTGACATCTTTTTTGGTCAGCATCACCTTGACCGCTTGCAAGAAGGCCACTTCCTCTCGTACCGCCTTGGCCTCATCAAGGGTGCAGCAGAGGGTGAATGCCTTGCTCATCGCCAGCGCGTTGTCGGCAAAGCGCTTCTTGCCATCTTCAAGACCAAGGATGAAGTTGGCGGCCCCTGCCAGCAGCTTGTGCCCACCCGTGAGGTAGTCGCTGTAATCGAATCCGTGCAACATGGAGCGCAGTACATCCAGCTTCTCCTCCAACACCGCATAGGCCTCATGGGCATCGACCGTAGGGCGACCACGGCCACGGCTGGCGGTGTACTCCTTGATGGCGCTCTTGAGCTCGTTGGCGATACCGATGTAATCGACCACCAACCCACCTTGTTTGTCCTTGAACACCCGGTTCACCCGCGCAATGGCCTGCATCAGGTTGTGGCCCTTCATCGGCTTGTCCACATAAAGGGTATGTACGCAGGGCGCGTCGAAGCCGGTAAGCCACATGTCTCGCACGATGACCAACTTGAGCGGGTCACTCGGGTCTTTGAACCGCTTCTCAAGCCGTTTCTTCACTTGGGTGGCATGGATGTGGGGCCGCAGCAATGCCTTGTCAGAAGCGCTGCCGGTCATCACGATCTTGATGGCCCCCTTGTCGGGGTCCTGGTCATGCCATTCGGGGCGAAGAGCCACGATGGCATCATACAAGTGCACGCAAATCTCGCGGCTCATGGCGACCACCATGGCCTTGCCATGCTGCGCCTGATTGCGCTCTTCGAAGTGGGCCACCAGATCGGCGGCAACCCGCTCAATTCTTGGCTTGCTGCCAACCACCTTCTCCAAGGCTGCCCACCGTGACTTAAGCTTGGCCTGCTCGCTCTCTTCCTCATCCTCGGCCAGCTCATCCACTTCGTCGTCGATGTGGGGAAGCTCTTCGTTATTAAGTGACAACTTGGCCAAGCGTGACTCGTAGTAGATAGCAACCGTGGCACCATCGTCCTTGGCCTGCTGCATGTCGTAGACGTGGATGTAGTCGCCAAAGACGGCGCGAGTGTCGCGGTCTTCCGCTGATACGGGCGTACCGGTAAAGGCCACGAACGTCGCGTTGGGCAGCGCGTCGCGCAAGTGCTGGGCATACCCGACCTGATAGCGCGCAGCCCCTTCTGCAACCTTGCCTGGCGCTTTGAGCGAGGCGCTGAAACCGTATTGGGTTCGATGTGCTTCATCCGCGATGACCACGATGTTGGCACGGTCGCTGAGCACCGGAAACGAGTCCTCATCCTCGCCGGGCATGAACTTCTGGATGGTCGTGAACACGATGCCGCCGGAGGGCCTGTTGCCAAGCTTGTCACGCAGGTCACCTCGCGAACTCACTTGCACCGGCTGCTCGCGCAGCAGATCTTGCGAGAGTGAGAAGACCCCGAACAGCTGGCCATCAAGGTCATTGCGGTCAGTGATGACGACGATGGTCGGGTTCTCCATCGCGGCGTCTCGCATCACTCGCGCCGCAAAGCAGGTCATGGTGATGCTCTTGCCACTGCCCTGGGTGTGCCACACCACCCCGCCCTTGTGGCTACCGTCTGGACGCGACGCCAGCACCACCTGCTCAATGGCCGCCCTGACCGCATGGAACTGATGGTAACCGGCGATCTTCTTGACCAACCGGCCATCGTCTTCAAACAGCACGAAGAAGCGCAGGTAATCGAGCAACATGGCCGGGATCAGAATGCCGCGCACCATGGTCTCCAGCTCGCCAAACTCGCCGTAGGGGTCGAGGTTGACCCCATCCACCGTGCGCCACTGCATAAAGCGTTCGGCATCCGCAGACAGCGACCCCATCCGCGCCTCGCTACCATCGGAGGCAATCATGATCTCGTTGTACTGGAACAGGTCGGGGATCTGCTCCTTGTAAGTCTGCAGTTGGTCGAATGCCTTCCAGATGTCGGCATGCACGTCGGCCGGGTTCTTGAGCTCCAGCACAACCAGCGGCAACCCGTTGACGAAGAGGATGATGTCTGGGCGTCGGGTGTGCTTGGGCCCTTTGATGGTGAACTGATTGATGGCCAACCACTCGTTGCCGGTAGGGTTCTCGAAGTCAACGAGGCGGACAAAGTCCCCCACCGTCTCGCCATCCCGCTGGTACTGGACTGGGACCCCATTCACCAGCAGGCGGTGAAACGCCCGGTTGGCCGACAGTTGCGCCGGGGTATCGAGATTGACCACCTGCGCCAGCGCGTCTTCACGCGCTACCATCGGCACAGACGGATTAAGGCGTGCTATAGCGCCTCTCAACTGGTCGAGCAACAGCACCTGATTGAAGTTCGCACGCCACGGGTTATCAGAATCGGGGGCAACGTCGTAGCCACACACCACACGATAGCCCACCTCGGCCAACCACCCCAGCACCTCTTGTTCCAACTGATCTTCGGTCATGCACCATCACTCATCAACAGGGAGAAACGCCCGTCAGGCGGGCTCGGTGGGTCTCAGTGGCAAGCGCAGTTCGCACGCAGAATCCGCCCCCGGCTGGCAAGGCAATATCAGCCGGTGGGACGAACTGGCAGCCAAGTCAAACGGCAAGACCCACAACGTCAGGCGGGCATCATAACAAAAAGGTTCGAGTGGAACTTTGAGCTGGCTCCATGATGGATAAATCAATACCAGATGACCATCATCTTGCTCGGTCAGGTACTTGTGGCCGTAGGCAAACAGTTGGTAGAGGTCACCCTGGCTGATGCCGTACTTGCCGTCACGGTCGCTGCTATCGAGCCGCTTCCACTTCACATCCATCACCCAACGCTTGTTGCTGTGCTGCAACAAGAGGTCCGGCTGTAACCGGAACATCTGCTTGCCTTGCTGGGTGCAAAGGTACTGACTGGCCACCTGTGCCTTGAGGTTGGCATCGGGCAACAGCTGCTCGCGCAAGCACGACTCTACATAGCGCTCGAACAGCTTCTCCATGGGGAACAGCAGGCTGATGCCGCGCCACTCACCATTCAGGGCACTCGGCATGGCACGATAGAAGATGAGCTCACACCACGGCCGAGCCCCTTGATAGTGAGCCATCAAGCGGTCATGTCGCCACAGTCTGAAATCCCCTTCCACATCGCGGCTGGCAGGCACATCCACCAGCAAGTGGCGCAGCTCCTGTGCCAACCGCCAGTTGTCCGGGTGCTGAGTCGCATTAGCGACGGTCTCCAGCGCCCGCTTGAGCAGCCGGTTCTCGGCCCGGTCGGGCAAGAAGAGGTCGTAACGTAACGCAAAGTGGTGGCCCCGGCCCGGTGGCTGGCGCATCTGCCGGGCGACATCCAGCTGACCACGCAAGAACGGCTCGGTCGCCTCAAGACGCTGATAGTCACTGCGCACGCCACGTTTGACCAGCTGATCGAGCTCGGCCAGAAAGCGCGCGATAACCCACTCGTTGAGCGGCATATCAAAGCGTTCCAGCGACGCCTCCGCCGTTTCACGGGGTGGCAGATCCAGGGCTCGCTCCAGCATCCGGCGGATCAACTCACGACCATCCTCGAGTGGATCATCCTCATTGGCGGTCTTGGGCAGGATCTCGATCACCTGCCCGGTGGGGGTCTCTATCACCCCCACGTAGTTGTCCAGTTGCAAGGTCCGGCTATCTTCCACCTGCGCAAGAGCGGGTGCATGGCTTACCTTGTAGCGCTGGCTCAACCGACATAACCAATCGAAATCAACCGAGTCTATATGGGCAAGCGTCAGCGTATTAACAGTGTTATCTCTAACAGCTAGCCGACCATACTCACGAACCGTGATGGGAGCCTTCACTGCGCCCCCTTGTCACCCTCGACGGTCAAGGCATATGCCTCAATACGCGTAAACGCCTTCTCATTGATGCTCCAACGTTGGCGTTGTCCCCCAACCGCTATATCACCAAGCAGGGTCTTAAGTTCGAGCTTGGGCGCCTCGAGGAACATCGCCTCAGCCTTGCTCTTGCGATGATCATTTAGCACCCAAGCGATGCGCTGCCAGTCCTCAAAGAAGTACTCCTGCAATAGCGGCAGGATCTGATGCTGGAAGATGTATCCCAACTGCGCCAAGGTTGGCTTTGCAGTCGCTTTGAGCGGCATAAAGTAGGCATGACCGAGGCAATGGTCGCGGTCCAACAGCACCTCGATGCGCTGGTTCAGCGTGTGCAGCAAGCGGCCTACGTCTACCTTGTGCTCCTCATCCTCGATGACCACGCCATTAAGCAGCTCGGCCCTGGGCGGCATCTCTTCAAACACAAAACGGCGACGCAGCGCGATATCGAGTCCGGCCAAGGAGCGGTCAGCGGTGTTCATGGTGCCGATAAGGTAGAGGTTGTCCGGTACGCTAAAGGGGCGTTTGGAGTAAGGCAGAGTAGTGGTCAGCGCCTCGCTTGCCCCAGCTCGCTTGCTGGGTTCTATCAGGGTGATCAGCTCACCGAAGATACGCGAAACATTGCCCCGGTTGATCTCGTCGATGATCAATACGCGTTTGTTTGATGGCGTGACGCCAGGTTCACTCTGCGACCCAGCTTGTGATGCTGTGGCATTGACCAGAGCAAGCAGCTTCTCCGGGATCAAGGTCGGAGCCTTCAATTCATAGAGCGTCATCTGGCTAAAGCGGCCGTTGATCAGCTCGCTACTAGGTAAAGATGGGGTGAACTGGCACAGCCACTTGACAGGGCGAACCTGAGCGTAACTCTTGCCGTACTCGGGGTGCGGCTTGCATTGGTAGTCTCCAATGATTTCGCCAATGGCTCGGAACTTGAGATTACCGTCGGTGACTACGACCAAATCGCCCCGTTTCATGCGGGTGACCAAGGTCAGCACGCTGGTAACGTTGTAGTCATATGCGTTGTCAATCTTGCCAAGCGATTGCTCCAGCAGCGCCTGCACCTCTTCACGGTTATTGCACTTGCTGTAATCATGTTCGCCACCATACCCCAGACGGATCACCCCCTCCTCAATGCAATCATCAAAGATGTGGGCATCATCCCCTTTGGTATTGCCAAGCGACATCTTCCAGACCCGACGTCCCTCCAGCGTCATCGCCTCATGACTGTCGCTGCGCGTGACTTTGGCGGCCACCGCGTCACACATGCGCTTGAAGACGCCATCAACCACGTCATAGGTCAGTTGACCACTGTCTCCGTCACTCTCGGCACGGATCCCCTCCACAAAGTCTTCATAACTGAAGCTCTGGTGGAAGGTCACAAAGTCGATACGTCCCTCCTTGACCAGCTCGTCAAAGCGCGTTTTAAGCGCCTTGCGGGCCTCTGGGCTCTCATCATCGCCGTGTTGCGCCAGACAGTCGGGGTCGAGAATGGCCAGCGCCTTGTTGATGGTGTTATAGGTTTTGCCAGTACCGGGCGGGCCGTAGAGGATCTGGTTCAACGGTGCGTTTGTCTTGGGCATCACCGGGTTGTCGTTTGCTTCGCTCATGGTGTCATCCTCATCATCACTCCCGCTATCGTCCTTGTCTGCCTTTGGTGGTGCCAGTCCCAACGACTCGTCATACAGGCCCAACATAAAGCCATATGGGGTCAATTCAGGTAACGACTCGCGGGCCAGGTCGTAATAGCGCATCAGCCGCTGCATACGCGCCATCGGCTGGTGCTTAGCGGGGATATCCTCCTTCGGCCACCCCAACACCGTCAGAAAGTGCCCAAGATGCTCACACGACGAGATGGGCAGCATCCGCTTGGGGTGATAGCAGGTCACCAGCCGCAGCTTGCGGCCATGCCCCATGGTGACACGCGGCTCGACCCCGGCCTGCTTGTAAAGTGCCTCGTCATTATCAATCCAGCTCAGGTCGCCATCAGGGTCGGCGGCGGCTACGCAGTGCTGCACCTTAAGGGTGTAACGCAGCGCCCCTTCATCACCCAACTCGACCAAGCGCTGGTGCTTGTAGACGGTGCCATCTTTCTGGAAGTAGAGCAGGTGACCACGGGAAGTACCGGGCATATAGCGGGCCAGCACGGGTTGCAGACCACGCTCAATCCACCAACAGAACGAGTTGCCATCCCCCTTGCCTACGCAGTACTCATCAAGGGTCAAGTTAGGCAACGAGTCGAGCGGGAACAGCTCTATAAATTGGCGATAGAGCTCGCTCTGTGCGCTGTCGAAGTGGGCTCTGTCGCCCATCGTCTTGAGCTGAGCCAACAAGCGCGGGAAGTGTTCATTGGTAAAGGCAGTGGCGTTTACAACAGCGGCCGTCATACAGCGAGGTCCTTCAGTTGTTGTTCGGCATCCGGCAAGCGCAGTTGGCCGGAGATCAGGCGGGGTAGCAGGGTGTCGCGCAAGTTGGCGAGGGTTTGGGCTTGCCGATGGTTTTCGGTAATCTTCTGTTGGAGAGGGGAGATGACATCGTTAAATGCCATTGCCACCTTTTCGCTAGGCACGGTGACAAGATAACGACCCAATACGTCATTTTGCACACGCTGACGCCCACTCGTACCAGACATACTTTGGATTGCGTGCTCACGAAATGCCGGGTGACGAGCTAAGAGGTAGCCATGATAGGTCGGTAATGGAGCCTTCGGGCGTAACACCACAAACTCGGTAGACCCCCATCCAGTTTGCTCTTGGGCTAGGAAGTCAACAAACGCTGTTTTGCCATTTTCAAGGCAAGGTGTGATCCGAGCCAGCAAGGTATCACCGTTGATAAACTTGGTGCCAGAACCCATTTCGCGGTCTGCCACCCCAGCTACGGTATGCCCACTCGTCGCAACACTTGCCATATCCAGATAAGGAGCCATCTCCCCTTTCTTCAGCTTTCGTGTTGGATTGATTTCATAGGCCTCGCTCAATGGTGATAGGCTCCACCCCTTCGGCACCATGCCAAGGTCTGGCTCTTCGAAGCAGTCGGGGAACAGGGCCGCAACCTCGGGGGCCAGACCTGCTAGTTGTTCGCCACGAGCGCGTGCATGAACAGGCTCAAAGTCAACAAACCACGACTTGAACAGCGCCTGCGCGATGGCCTCCAACGTGGCATTAGTCTCGCGCAGTAGTCTCTCTCTTTGATTTAACATGTTCAAAATGCATGAAATCTGGTGACTTTCCCGATAGGTAATATTTGGGCAAGGGACTGATTCAATAGTCGCTGAACTGATGTTTACCTGATTGGCACTGCCGGTTGCATTGGAAACTAAAAACTCTTGGCTTGTTTTCTGAGTAAGCACATAAAAGAGAAAATCTTTATCAATAGCCTGGCCTTCCTTAAGGACCAGCTTGCCAACGCGTTGGTTGATTAAAGCTGTAGGCTCGGACTCCCAAACTCTAGCCACTCGGCCAACCAGCGACTCCGGCGCGCTAGGACCTGAGCCAGTCATGGAAATAAGAATGTCACCATAACTAGTACGCCATTTTTCACATGCAAGCGCGATATCCATGTTGACATAGGCACAGTCACTATATTCAACATAACCATGGCGAACATTTTTAATTTTAAGTACTGGTAAGTACCCACTCTGCTGAAAGTCTTTGCTTTTGAATGCATAACCCCCTTGAACAGTTGCATATTGTCCAATTGTTGTTAGCTCAAAATACATAACCCAGCCCCCCCAGCTTCTGCTTAATCAACTGGTCCAGCTCGGCGCCCTTGGTCATCTGGTCACCGAGTTGTTTGGTTAGGCGAGCCATCTTGTCGGCGAAGGCCTCATCGTCCTCCTCCACCTCTTCGGCGCCCACATAGCGGCCGGGAGTCAATACATGACTATGTTCCGCAATCTCGGCCAACGTCACGCTACGGCAGAAGCCCGCAACATCTTCGTAAGGCTGATCGCACTCTCCATCCCCTTTCCACGCGTGGAAGGTATCGGCGATACGGGCAATCGCGCTCTCATCGAGTTCGCACTGCACCCGGCTGATCATGGTGCCCAGCTTGCGGGCATCGATAAACAGCACCTCGCCCTTGCGGTGGGGCTTGTTCTTAGCGAGGAACCAGAGGCAGGCCGGGATCTGGGTGTTAGTGAAGAGCTGACCCGGCAGGGCCACCATACACTCCACCACGTCCGCCTCCACCATGGCACGGCGAATGTCGCCCTCGCTATTCTGGCTAGAGCTCATGGAACCGTTGGCCAACACGATACCGGCGCGGCCATTGGGCTTGAGGTGGTAGAGCATATGCTGCAGCCACGCATAGTTGGCGTTGCCCGCAGGCGGCGTACCGTAGACCCAGCGTGGATCCCCCTCGAGGCTGCCATGCCACCAGTCGCTGATATTGAACGGCGGGTTAGCCAGCACGAAGTCTGCACGCAAGTCAGGATGCTGATTGCGGGTGAAGGTATCCCCGTTTTCGCGCCCGAGGTTGTAGTCCATCCCCTGGATGGCGAGGTTCATCGCCGCCAGACGCCAAGTGGTCGGGTTCGACTCTTGACCGTAGATAGAGACGTCACCCAGCTTGCCGCCATGGGCTTCGATAAACCTCTCCGACTGCACGAACATGCCGCCTGAACCGCAGCAGGGGTCGTAGACCTGACCATGATGGGGAGCAAGCACCGCCACCAGCGTTTTGACGATGCTGGCAGGCGTGTAGAACTGCCCCCCCTTCTTGCCCTCGGCACTGGCAAACTCGCCTAGGAAGTACTCGTAGACCTGCCCCAGGATGTCGCGCGCTTCACCGACATCACTGCCAAAGCCAATCTTGGAAACCAGATCCACCAGCTCGCCAAGCTTGCCATCGGGCAACTGGGCACGGGCGTAGCGCTTGTCGAGGATGCCCTTGAGGCGCGGGTTCTCCTGCTCGATCAGGGTCAGCGCATCGTCAATGCGCTTGCCGATATCGGCCTGCTTGGCATGGGCCCGCAGCCCTTCCCAACGCGCGCCTTCCGGTACCCAGAAGGCATTCACCTCACGGTAGTAATCACGGTCTTCCAGCTCCTCGGCCAGCAGATCATCGTCACAATCGTAGAGGAAGTACTCGTCGCTCTCATCGGCAAAGCGGCGGGTCAGCTCGGCGCGACGGGCGGCGAAGGAGTCGGAGATGTACTTGAGGAAGATAAGGCCCAGCACGATGTGCTTGTACTCGGCGGCGTCCATGTCGGCACGCAGCTTGTCTGCGGCAGCCCACAGGGTCTTCTTCAGCCCCTCGATACCGGTAACTTGCGGCTCATCCTTGGCCTGCTTGCCCTTTCCACTGGCTGTCGCTTTGCGTGGTGCTGCAGCGGCTGCTTCGCCTTCCAACACCCGAAGCACAGCACCGCCCCGCCCGCGCCCCTTGCGCAGTACGCCCTGTTCCAGCAGGGCCTCGCGTGCGGCGGTAAATACCTCATCGGTCAGGTCGCTGAATTGGGTTTTCAAGGTTTCCATCAAGGCTTGGTTACCGATGCTGCTGCCATCTTCAGGAACGGCGGCCAGCAGCGCCTGGCTGAGCTCGTTGGGGTCGGTCATGGGGTTCTCCGGTTATGCATGTTGCCGTCACAGCTCACCTGCGCGAAAGCCAAGGTGAGGATGCGGGCCAAGTCGTCAGACTGACGGGGCGGCACATGCCGAGCCTTGCGGGTGCAGCAGGGACCTATCCAGGGTGGTGGGTCAACAGAAGGTGATGCAGCCAAGGTGATGCATCGGCGAGAAAAAGTCCGGCCCATCAGTCGTCTATCCATTATCTGGCGGGCAGTTTATACAAATGAACCCCGCAGCACTATGCGTAATGTCACGCTGGATGCAGTCATCGCAGGCGAGGTAGCTCAAGTGGTCAGAAGGCAAGCAGATCAGCCAAACACAATAAAAAAAGGGCCTGATAACAGGCCCGACTAACGCACGAACATCTCACGGAGGAACGAAAGCAATGGGATCGTCAATACCAAACTCACACGGACTCTCACCCGAAACAGCATAGACAAATGATAATTAAATCAATACTGAGATGACCATACAAACGTCGTTATTGTTAAGTGGATCAACAATGCGGGATTTTGTTTCAACGTCACTTGCCCAAGACTGCGCAGTTAGCTACCGTGCTTGGGTGCGGCCCGCACGACTTGCACACGAGTCAAACCGGCATTGAATACCCCTTACCCTTAATGATCTGATACCCAGCATCCACCTTCTGGTTGCTTAAACGTGTGCGCCTGACCCGAAGCGTGGACTCGGAGATTGGATCATGACCATCAAGCAATTCGTGCACGACACGCGCCAGCAACTCGCTGACTCAAGCGCACTGTCACTCAAGACCAGCCACCTCTACGAACTGATCGCCGCCGCTTTCGGCTACCGCAGCTACGCAGCGCTTCAAGCCGAGGCTATCGTGCTGCACCAGACACCTTGGCCCTCTCAGCCTGACCTCGCCCTACTCGAGCAGCGAGGACGTGAGCTCGCGTTACCCCAACCCCAGACCCTGTCGCTGCTGGTTGGCCAGCATCTACAGCGTGCTGGTGTGGTGAGCATCCAAGTCGAGGCTCTCGGCCTGACTAGAGAAGACGATTGGGATGACACATGGGAAGATGGCTGGCTCGATGATGAGGTCGAGGATGACGACGCGCAGCTCCAACCAGCCCCATCCAGCACGACGCAACTCGATGCGGCGCAGGCACTACTAGCGCAACTTGATGCCTACCATCAGCCCCCCATAGCCCTACAGGCACTGCAGCAACTGGAGGCCTTCGCAGAACGAGGTCATCCACAGGTGCACTGGTGGCTGGCACAGCGATTCGACGTGGGTGGTCGGTACATTGAGGACGTTAACGTTGCCTCTGGCTATTGGTATCGCAAGCAACAGCAGGGCGCGATATTGAGCGGCCCAGAACTGGAGTTTGCAGAAGCGTTCGCCAAGCGGTTGCAACGTCAAGAACGGTGGCTTACCCACGCACTCAAGGCCGCCCGCAGTGGTATCGTCGAGGCACGCTATGCACTGGCAGAGGCAAAGTTGGATAGCAGCATCTTTGACACTGACCCGGCTGCAGTGAGTGACCCGGCCGCCATCGCATGGCTCGCGATGGAACACGACAACCAACAAGCTGCCCACCACTGGTTGACGCAAGCAGCGCAGAGAGGCGATACACAGGCCATGCTCGCCCTCATTGAAGAGTACGACCGGGACAACCTCTACCAGTCTTGGGTATGGCTGCGTTTAGCCCAGTTGCTTGGCGACGACTTCACTCAGGACGACTTGAGGGCCATCCATGAGAATGGCGATGACTACGATGATGATGTGGGTGGACCACTCTATGTCGCAGGACGGGAAGGCATCGAGCTGCCGCCACTCGCCCCCGAGCTTGCCAGCAAGGCAGAAGAGGAAGCACAGCGCTTGTTCGCCCAGATCGCCTCAGAGGCTCTATAGCGCAATCAAAGAACAAGGGGGCACCTGCCCCCTTATCACTTGGCCAGCAAGCGTTCAGGAGGTCTGAGCTGCGCCAGAGCAGGGGGTAAGAGATGGCATGCAACAAGGACCACTTGTCACCACATGACACTCTGACTGCCTCTCATTCAGGACCTGTGTCACTCGCATCACGACCCCAAACTCCAGCAGCTCAACCACTAAAAAGCACTACCCTTGATAATCAACAACTTAACCAGTAATGCGCAACGTGGCCTACACTTCGACGACGATTTACTGGAAGGCTGTGACAGAATGACACCGTGACACAAACATAAACGGTCTGATACTTGCCCCGTCCAGTATTGGGATGCCATTTTCGATAACTGGCGTCCAAAAAACACATCCCAAATCGGTACCAACCACCGTACCAAGTTAAAATTTAACAATTAAAAACGCCCTATATAATCAATGAATTGCAAATCCAATTCAGATGTCCCCAGCCCAAACGTTTGGAAAGGGCCCTCTCGCAAGAGGTGGCCTTTTTTATCGAGTTTATCTAGCGTGAAAGCCTCAACGTCTCACAGAAAGCGCAGGGGAATATTCACACTGGGGGCTGTGACGTCAACAAACTGGTCAATACCACGCCACAACCTAGCATGCTCACGGAGTGCTTGCTGATAGGCCCAAGTGGCGATTGCGGTAGAACGCTCGGCGTCGATGCTCACCAGAGGGGACAGCTCGTCCGTGAGGTACGCCCCATGGGTCAGGATATTCTGCTCGTACCAGGCATCCCTGTGCTCGGGAGCGGCGAGAAAATCCCGTTTGCTCCGGTTACAGTTGGCGTGTGCCAGTACGAAGTTGTGGCCCAAATCGATTGGATAACGACGCCAGGGGATGAAATGGTCTACCTCACCACTCCCGTGTATCGCCTTGTTACAGTAAAAACAGGTTCCCCCCTGCAAGTCCCTCAAAACCTCCCCCACCCGTCCCAGCGCCTGACGGCTTGAACCAAATAGAAAATTCTCCAGCCCTACACTTGGGCCAATCAGTGGCTGATTCCCCTTGATGTCGCAGATAAGCTGCAACCAATGCTGTCGGGAGAGGGAGACCACCAGATCGTAAAAGCGGTGGAGACAGTAGAGAATTCCGGGGTTCAGGCAGATATGATCCGCGCCCCTTTGATGAGGATAGAGGTGGCACTCCTCTCGCCCACCCAGGATCTGCAGACGCCACAGGGGCCCCTCAACAAGGATGCGCCGAACTCGGGCAAGAAGAGGCCGCCAGGCGTCGTGCCGACGCAGTGCAGTTACCGAGCGGACCCCCTCTGCACGCAGCCGGGACAACTCCGTCAGCATGATGGCCTGACGACCGCTGCTCTGTTTGAGCAAGGTAGCCGTTTCTCCCGTCGCCGAGTAGGGCAGACTGTGCTGCCAATAAAGCTCCACAGACTTGGTGGCCAGTTCGTCCAGCGTAATAGTGCGCGCCGCGGTCAGATCATGGGTCTCGGTACTGCGCTCAATCGCGATATCTGCAATCCCGTGGAGCAAGGCGCACTTGTAAGTGGCCACAAAATCGCCTTCGGTAAAGATGCGTTGCAGATAGGCAATAAAAGCGAGTTGTTGCTCAGGGGAGGCGTGCATGTTCACCCCCAAGGATCAGACTCTGCCAACTCAAGCCGCTACGCGCCAAGGCATCCTCCTGTGGTTCTGACACATGGAGCAGTGTCATCCCCTCCTCCAATGCAAGCCGCTCCACCTCATCGACAGCTACCGGATACATGGCTCGCTCCCGCATCTCCTGCTCCGAGATAACCAGACGAAGACTCAGTACCAGATAACCATCTGGTGAGAGCAGCTCATGAAGACGTGCCAGCGCCAAGGGACGAGACTCCGGGGGTAGATGCATCCAGACAGCACTGAGCAAAATCAGATCAAAAGTACCGGTCACGCGAGAGAGAGCCGGCATAGCGTCATTGACCCACGCAACTGCAGCCTCACAGGTATGACATTGACCTTGTAGAGCGAGTGCCTGACAGGGCTCGGCAGCGACCACAGTGTTGCCCTGATGGAGCCCCGCTAAAAACGCGGCATCCCGGCCACTGCCAGCCCCCACATCAAACACCCTGCGCGGTGCAGCCAAAAGCCAAGGCTCCAGCAGAGTGAGCCAGTCGCAATGAACAGTGCGCGCAGATACCTGCTGGTAACGGGTCGCCAATTCGGTGGCGTGGCGCTGCTAGTAATCGAGGGACACTATGCGTTCCGATCGGAGAAGTAAGAGAAATAGTCCAACAAGATCAGTGGGTTGACCATGACAAGGACGACACTTTCCACACATGAACGATTAAGGGGGCAGAGGCATTTACATAAACGGGATGCCAGCCAAAAGAAGCGCGGCCAGAGGGCTCTGAATGATGCCACCGCTCAACATTTCGGGTAATATTTGTCCAACTCACTGATCTCTTGGCACTTATTATCGCCATGAGAGGTCAACGCCAGATGGAGATGGCTATTAATGAACTCGACTGATGTCGTGGCCCTGTTTGGGGATGACTCGTGCTATCGAAAGGCTGGTTCTCATGGCTCGCCACGATCAACGTAACCCCCATATTCCACTGATCGCCTCCCACTGCTACGTGCAGAGACCTAACGCAACCCGACCGGACAGACTACGCCGCTTCGCCATGATGGGTATGTCGCAACTGGTGTTGGGCTATGCCGGACGCAGTAGCGAGACTCATCCTATCCACCGCCTGCTCAGTCAGATAAAGGTTGGCGATGCCGTGCGTATCGCTCCCGATAAAAACAACAAGCTTCATGTGTATCACCAGAATCACGAAATAGCTCGCCTCTCCCTGCTCGGCGAAGAGACCTGGAAATTCGACATGAATAGCATCCGTGAAGCCCGAGTGATTGCTCTGGTGGAACGACGTAAAGAACAGGAGAAAGAAGAGTATCAACCCCAGATATGCATCGAGCGCTGGGAGATCCCAATCATTGAGTTGGAGTTGTAACATCAGGTCTCAGTACAGCAAAACGGTGACCAGCGGCAATTTTCATCAGATGGCCCATCCAGAGCCATATCTGTATTCATTTTGCCGATCGCAAGGTGCAGCCAGTTCGGCTATTTCCAATGTCGCTTGCCCTGCGCCACAAACCGAAACAAAAGTTGCATATTTTAGGATATCCCTCATCGTGCCATCATGAGTAATCTCCATATCACATACAGCTTACGGTTGCTTTAATGGCCATAAAAGTGCAGGAAATGCGATGTTTTAACTCAACATAGGTAGTCAAAGTCCAGAGCGTCCTCCACGGATATCACCACCATTGAAATCGTTTTCTTTTTAGGCAAAGAACCTGAGTTAAATCAAATAAAGTTGAATGCCGTCTTTGGTATGGTGAGGAGATACCAAGCGATCCTCTCTGTCGCTTCCCCTGCTGGCTCCGCCAGATGCAGCATTTTCTGCGCCTTGAAAGCGAGTTATGACGCCATGATCACCATCACCCTCGATGGGGCTCAGTTGACGGTTGACCCGACCAGAACCCTGCTCCAGATAGCAAAACAGCACCAGATCGATATCCCCTCCCTGTGCAGTGACAACACCAGCGCTCCCAAAACGCCGTGCGATCTCTGCGTGGTCGAGATTGCCGGGCTCGGCATCCGGCGCGCCTGCGAGACGCGCCCCGAGGCAGGGATGGTGATCACGACCCAAAGCGATGTCCTGCACGAGCACCGCCAGCAGGAGCTCGGCCGCATCCTCGCAGATCACTACGCCGATTGCGAAGCCCCCTGCCAGCGCGCCTGTCCGGCCGGGGTGGACATTCAATCCTATCTGCATCACATCGCCATGGGGGAGCACGAGGCGGCGATGGCCGTCATCAAACAGACCCTGCCAATGCCTCTTTCCATCGGCCGGGTCTGCCCCGCATTCTGCGAGGCCGAGTGCCGCCGCGCGCTGGTGGATGAACCGCTGGCCATTCGCCACCTCAAGCGCCATGCCGCCGATCTCGATCTGGCCGAGATTGCCCCCTATCAACCAGCCAAGAAGCCCGCCAAGGGCAAGCGGGTGGCCATCATCGGCAGCGGCCCGGGCGGCCTCACCTGCGGTTATTATCTGGGTTACGAAGGGTTCGAGGTCGACCTGTTCGAGGCGATGCCCGAAGCAGGTGGCTGGCTGCGCTACGGCATCCCTGAATACCGGCTGCCCAAGGCGATCCTCAATCAGGAGATCGACCTGATGTGCCAAAGCGGCATGCGGATCCACACCAGGCAGCGACTGGGCCATCAGATCACCCTCTCGGCGCTGTGCCGCGACTATGATGCGGTCTGTCTGGCGGTTGGCGCTTCCAAGGCGGTGCCGATGGATTACCCGGGCAGCACCCTGGCCGGTTGCTATCTCGGGGTCGATTACCTCAAGGATCGGATGCTGGCCAAGCGGCTCACCACCGGCAAGAAAGTCGCGGTGATCGGCGGCGGTAATACCGCTATCGACTGCGCCCGCACAGCGGTACGCCTCGGCGCCGAAACCACCCTTATCTATCGCCGCACCCGCGCCGAGATGCCCGCCGAAGCGTACGAGATCGACGAGGCGGAGCACGAAGGGGTGCGCTTCATGATGCTGACCAATCCGGTGGAGAATCTGCCGGACAACCGTGGTCGCGTCTGTCAGGTGCGCCTCGAGAAGATGGCCCTCGGCGAGCCGGACGCCTCCGGTCGCCGCCGCCCGGAGCCAACCGGCGAGTACCTCATTGAAGAGTTTGATACCGTGATTGCGGCAGTGTCACAGCAGCCGGATCTCAGCTTTATGGAAGGGGAGCCCCTCACCCTCCCCTTCACCCGCTGGCAGACGCTGGAGTCCCACCCCGAGACCATGCACAGCGGCCACGGCAACCTGTTCGCCATCGGTGATCTGCGCCGCGGGCCCGCCACCGCCATCGAGGCGGTCGCCGATGGTCGCAAGGCCGCGCTGGCCATCGATCAGTTCCTCCACGGTGACATGATCGATCCGGTTCGTCCTTTCAACGCCTGCAAGGCTCCCAAACTCAAGCAGGTCGATCCCGCCCAGTTTGCCCATCTCAAGCAGGTCGCCCGTAGCATCATGCCTCATCTGGCAGATGCCGAGCGGGAGGGAAGCTTTGCCGAGGTGGAACGCGGTTTGAGTGATGCCGATGCCCGCAGCGAAGCCAGCCGCTGCCTCGAGTGCGGCTGTCAGGCCAACACCGATTGTGCACTGCGCGACTACGCCACCGAATACAAGGTCGAGCAGAGCGCTCTCGATACCAGCCAGTGCCAGAAGTTTGCAGTGGATAGCAGCAGCGAATTTATTGTGTTTGATGCCAACCGCTGCATCGGCTGCGGCCAGTGCGTGCAGACCTGTGGTGAGCAAGCGGTGCAGGGTGTGCTGCGCTTTGCCAAGAACAGCGATGGTACCCTCTCGAACCGGCCGCAGTTCGACACGGGACTCTCGATGGGCGACTCCCACTGCGTGCAGTGCGGCGCCTGCGTACAGGTCTGCCCCACCGGCGCCCTGGTGGATGCCCGCGACAAATCACAGGGGCGCACCGAACTGCTCACGCCGGTCAATACCATCTGCACCTACTGCGGGGTCGGCTGCGGCGTCACCCTCTATGTCGATGAGGCGCGCAACCGCATCCGCTATGTGGAGGGAAATCGCAACTCGCCGGTCAACCAGGGGCTGCTCTGCGTCAAGGGACGCTTCGGCTTTGACTTTATCCAGAGCGAGGAGCGCCTCACCACACCGCTTGTCCGCAAGGATGGCAAGCTGGTGCCCGCCAGCTGGCAGGAGGCCATCGCTCTGGTGGCCGAGCGCTTCACAGCCCTGCGCAAACGCTATGGCAGCGATGCACTGGCGGGTTTTTCGTCAGCCAAAACCACCAACGAAGAGAACTACCTGTTCCAGAAGTTCATGCGCCGGGAGCTGGGCACCAACAACGTGGATCACTGCGCGCGGCTCTGCCACGCCTCCACCGTCACCGGGCTGGAGGCGTCACTCGGCAGCGGCGCCATGACCAACGACATCCCGAGCATTGATCACTCGGATCTCATCTTCATCATCGGCTCCGACACCTCGGCGGCCCACCCCATCATCGGCTCCCATATCAAGCGGGCAGTCACCACGGGCAAGGCGCAGCTAGTGGTGGCCGATCCCAAGCGGATCGAGATGGCGGACCATGCCAGCCTCTATCTGGCTCACCGACCCGGCACCGACGTGATGCTGCTCAACGGCCTGATGCAGCAGATCATCCAGCACGACTGGCACGACAAGGCCTATATCGCCGCACGAGTAGAAGGGTTCGAAGCGCTGCAAGCGGAGGTGCTCTCCCCCGCCTATGCACCGGACAAGGTCGCCCTCGTCACCGGCGTACCGGCCGAGCAGGTGATCGAGCTCGCGCGCCTTATCGGCACCGCCGAACGCACCGCCATCTACTACTCGATGGGGATCACCCAGCACACTACCGGCCACGACAACGTGCGGGCCATCGCCAACCTGCAACTGCTGTGCGGCAACATCGGCATCGAAGGGGGTGGCATCAACCCGCTGCGGGGCCAATCCAACGTGCAGGGCGCCTGTGACATGGGGGCGCTGCCCAACTGCCTGCCCGGCTATCAGAAGGTGGCCAGCCCCGAGGTGCATGCCCGCTTCGTGGCAGCCTGGCAGCAGCCAGACTTGCCGCGCACGCCCGGCCTTACCCTCACCGAGACCATCGATGCCGCCTGCGCGGGCAGCATCAAGGGGCTCTATGTGATGGGTGAAAACCCGGTGCTGAGCGATCCGGATCAGCATCACGTCATCGAGGGGCTCAAGCAGCTGGAGTTTCTGGTGGTGCAGGATATCTTCCTCTCGGAAACTGCCCAGCTAGCCGATGTGGTGCTCCCCTCCTGCTCCTTTGCCGAGAAGAGCGGCCACTTCACCAATACCGAGCGGCGGGTACAGCGCATCTCCCCCGCCCTCAAGGCGCCGGGGGAAGCACGGGAGGATTGGTGGATCATCCAGCAGATTGCCAATGCAATGGGCGGCGACTGGCGCTATCAACACCCGCAGGAGATCACCGCCGAGATCTGCCAAGTCACCCCGCAATACGCCGGCATCCAGTGGGACAAGGTGGGAGCACAAGGGCTACAGTGGCCCTGCAACGACGCGGCGCCCGAAGGCACTCGCCTGCTCCACGGCAAGCAGTTCACCCGTGGCAAGGGGGAGATGGTCGCGACCCCGTTCCGCTATGCCGCCGAACTGCCCGATGAGACCTATCCCATAGTGCTCACCACCGGCCGCCTGCTGGAGCAGTTCCACACCGGCACCATGACCCGCAAGACCAAGGGGCTCGACAAGCTGGCTGGGCCACGGGTGATGATGAGCGTGGTGGATGCGCAGCGGTTGGGGATCAGCAACAGCGAGCGGGTGAAGGTCACCAGCCGCCGCGGCCATATCGAACTGCCCGCCTTCGTCACCAAGCGGATGCAACCGGGCGTGGTCTTTATCCCGTTCCACTTTGCCGAAGCCCCGGCCAACCGGCTCACCATCAATGCCACCGACCCCCACGCCAAAATCCCCGAGTTCAAGGTCGCAGCGGTGCGCATCGACAAGGTAAAGTGCCACCTGTCCTCAGCAGACAAACATGAGATGGAGACCATCTGACCGGAATAAACTACGCAATCAGCTGGATAAATCACAATAAAAAGAGCCACCCAAAGGGTGGCTCTCTACATAAATCAAGATCCATTTACACTCACATAACTAATTGTTCCTAGTGCATACTCCATAATCCAAATATGCCAAGGAACTACTTGGTGAGAGCATCGACGGTTGCACCACCACTCTTATCATCACTTCGATAGCTGTCAATATAGGTACTATTATCACGCTCAAGTGCAAAATGGTAAGTGCTTCCGCTTAACGACTCAAGATTAACAGTCACAGCATCACCTTTAACACTAATTCGTCCTTCCGGATCAACTTTAACATTAAAGTTAGCATCTGTGATTAATTCAACTTGTGTTAATGTTCTTGTTGGATCACTAAGGCTTAGTGTCAATGTATCAAAGTCTTTATTTAATATAATAGATACTGGAGATGATATTTTAAGACCTCCAACAGAAACCTCATCATTACCCCACAAATTGGCTAATATGTTTTCCCCATTGGTATCCTCTACAATATGTGCTTTATTATCTGAGCGAGTCACTCTAATATCTGGATTATTGGCATACTCATTTAACTCATGGCTATTGACTCCATTTAAAATAACATACTGGTAGCCAGACACATGCTCGTCCTGTGGAATAAATGACGCTAACGTATACCCATTGACCGCTTTTTTTGTTGTACCTATATCCGACCAATTAGCAGAGACGCGTTTTTTCTCCATTACAATGTCTGTCCCTTTCGGGAACCAATAACCTACATTAGCCCCATGAACATTCCCTTCAACAAGAAATGAAGTTACATTGTTATACTCTTCCTTTACATCAGGCGAAATAGAAACACCATTTACCTCTACTTTATTAGTTCCATTTGCATTTAATTTCCTACTGTCAATTATCGTTCCCATCTCGACATTCTCATTGCTGCGAATATCTGAGCCAACAGCTATAATTTTGTTATTAAGAACAAACCAAGACTTCAATGCACTGATACTATCATTATGATTATGGAAGTCAGCACCAATAGCAGCTAATGTTTTGTATGCAGCACCACCAACTCTCTGCATATTAACCTGCTTGTTTTTACCAACTCTCGATGCGACTTTATTATTATTTGTGCAATCACCCAACGATTCGGTTAAATCAATGGTAGTACCAGAAACCCGGTATGGGTTAATCAAAGGCCAATAGTCAGTATATTGCAGAAGATCTGCATTATATAGATAGGTCGCACCATCACCAGTAAACCAACCTTTTCTATTCTCATTATTCATACACTCAAAATTTCCGACTCTGGCAGAATGCAATGCCAAGGCAAAAGTATAACCGTTTCCTTGATAAACAAATCGGTCCATGTCTGGAAAATAAGATGCCTGAGGAGATTGAACTACAGGATGTATGCTTGTATCTTCAATTAATTTTTTTGCTTTATTATAAATAACGAAATCTTGCTGCCCTTGCAAAAAACCCTTTGTATTATCTGAAATGATTTGCCCTTTTATAAATTCTGATATTTTATTTCTATCATTTATGGTTGCTGCATCAATGAATCTAAACATAGATGCCAAAACTGCATGACCTTCTACATGATTTTGCCGCTCACCTCTGGCAATAGCTCGACCATTTTGCATATCCAGCATTTGTCCAGAATACATAAAAGGGAAAAAACTTTTATACAGAATATTATACACTCTTAATAGCTTTGGATCGTCTGCAGGCCATTTTGAATTAGCCATTAGATTCATCACCTTACCAACACCTTCAAGTAAAACATTACCATAAGTACCAGTGTATGGAATATCACCATGCTGGATAAAGGATCCATCATGATAAAATCCATCATCCGTTGTTACAGGATCCAGAACTTGAGGTAATACATTTAGTGCGTTTTTAATCTCGTCTTCTCTTTCCGAAATTATTCCACGCACAAGTACAATTTGTACCATATCAGTACGGTTGCCACCTGTAGCTTCACGATTAACAGGATTGCTGGAAGCGCTAGCCCCTTCACTAACACCATTCCGGTCTGGCAATGGCGAAAAATATCTACTGGCCTCTGTATAATTTTTAATTTGTTCAGATGTAAGATCAGGATAAATCAAGGTCAATATATCATTTGTCGTTTTTGGTATACCAATCTCCCAATCCCACCAGTTGCCATATTCCAACGCTCCAACTTTATAGTGTTCCTTAACCAAATAATCCAAGGAACTGATAATGCTTGATAGCAAAATACTATTTCCTTGTAATTCACCTGGGAAGTGATATGCCTTTGCCATAGTGAGCAATCTGAGCATTGATGCTCTAATATTCGGGCCAACAACCTTGCCACCATTAGCATAATCGAATGGAAGATCGCTCCAAAGCGAATTCCTAGTATCAGTTACAATCAAGGAATTGAGGTACTTTACTGCATCCTGATTAACTTTATTGATCATGCCAAGTTGATAGCTATCATACTCTTGACCTGACACACCAATAATGGCCTCAGTCCATTTATCAGCCAAAACCTTATAATCCGGTGCCAACTCATGAGCTGCGGTTAGATTACTCATAAAAAATGTAAGCAGTGCAATTTTTTTTATAGAACCCATCATCTTACTCCTTTCAATTAAAAATAAAGCTGAAGAAATTAACCACCAGCTTTATTTATGCATATTAATCACCTTACCATGTATATTTTATACCAATACGATAGCGAGTTTGCCGGTTATCTGAATAACGATCTTCTCTAAGATTGCCAACCTCAAAAAATGGTTTCCAATTTTTATCTATTGCATAACTAACTTTAATATTATGCTGAGTATCATACTCCTTCCCATTAAATTCTGGCATTGCACCACTCGCCATTTGCTTAAACAAATCGAGCTGATATTCAAAGTCAAAATCATTATATTTATAACCAACCCATGCATCAAATTCTTGTATTTTAGAACGATACCCATAATTTGTGACTGGATTTATCGTTTCATAATCCCAAAACTTCCATTTATAACGACCTTGAACTCTAAAACCATTATCGAAGCTATAATTCAACCTTACAAATGGAATATGAACAGCACCATTTGATGATACATCGAATGAAGAGCCAACCAAGCCCGTCAAATTTTTATTTAAAGCTTTATAATAAAATGCACATAACTCAGAGCCGTCAAGATATGTAGAATCAAAAACTTGGGATGGATTACTGTTACCATATCGAGCATCAAGCTCAAATCCTATATTTTTCCCCGTATCAACATAAACCTTAAACCTATCGTCATGTTTTTTCGAGCCATCAGCATAACCATGACGATATTCCACCGTTGTCTTATAATCATTTGCCCATGCCTGACTAATCGAAAGAGAAAGCAAAGCAATAGGTAAAAATTTGACATAGCCTTTCATTTAAATAACTCCTGTTTCCAATTATTATTTTTACAATATGTTATGAATATGTTTTCAATACGCCAACAGGCACCTCTGTTGGACGCCATGGATCACCAGTATGCTCTAACCATGGGATTAGTTCGTTTTCTGTTAATTGATTAATCAAATCCATGTTATTACTAGCAATATTATGCAATTGATAAGGATCGTTATGATTATCATGCAAAATATATGTCAACGACTTACCTATCTTCCGATCGATAACCATCGTATAGCGTTCAGTTCTAATTCCACGTCGGCCATATGATTGCGCACCATATGGCATGAAAGTATAAAACTGTGATGTCGGCACAACATCACCAGCTTCCCCCCTCAGGGTTTTAACATAATTATTCCCTTCTACCGTATCGGGTATTAATGCTTCAAAATCGAGTAACCCGAATATTGTTGGATATATGTCAGGAGCAGAAAAAAGTAAGTCATCTTGTTTTGGTTTTAGTTTCCCTGGCAACCTAAAAATCATTGGAATCCTCATCGATTCCTCATAATGAACATTTTTTGTCGGTTCACCATTTGAACCCATACAACTACCGTGATCTGAAAAAAATACAACTAATGTATCATTTTTCAACCCTAGGCTATCCAACTCATCCAATATTCTTCCGAATTGTTCATCAACACCATGAACCATAGCCATGTATTCTTTGAAATACTGGGGACCATATCCTTCTAGATACTCTTTATTCCATTGAACATTTGGCCTACTATTCAATTCTTTCGATGTCTTCCCATCAAACTTATCTAGATATTTTTTGGGTATCTCATCGTATGGGGAGTGGGGGGGATTCATTGATACTACAAGTGCAAATGGCTTATCTTTATCGCGATAAGACCCATTTTCATTACGGAGATATTTTATCGCAATATCGGCCTCATGTTCAGGACTCCACTGATTTACTTTTATCGGATTATCACGAGGAGTATTATTGGCCCAATACATAGGTGACATATGCTTATCATACGTACCATATGAATACCAAAAATCAAAACCATGTCGACGATCCGGTGCCGTCCAATCATTCCAATAACGTCCCTCCATTGGGTTATTATAACTTGGAATAAAAGGCGCACTGGGGGCATCGAGGTGCCATTTACCAATATACCCCATTGAGTAGCCTTGCTGGCTCAGAATATCTGACCAAGTCACCGAGCCTTTTTTCAATTCAATACCAAAGTCTTTTCCGCCAAACTGGCCAGGCATACCAGTATGGCTGTTACCTTGTATACCATTACGATATGGATATTGCCCCGTCATCAACATACCACGAAATGGGGTACAAAGCGGAAAATTGGATACAGCTTGCCGAAGAACAACACTCTCTTTCGCAAATCTATTTATATTAGGGGTATATGATGGGTCTTGCCCCATAAATCCAAGAGCATGAGCTCTCATCTCATCTGGAAATACAACTAATAGATTTGTTTTTCCATTGATACGCCCAGTGGATGCGCCTCCACTTAGTGATGTTTGACACCCTGAAATTGATGAAGTCATAGCGACCGCGCCGGTTGCCGCTAGTCCCTTCAGCAAATCACGCCGAGAGATGGACATGTTTCACTCCAGAAATGATAGAGAATTTCGATACCTTTGCTTTCAACTCTTGCCAACAGTTGAATGATAACAAAAAGAAAGAAAAGGCATAGTGCCCAAGATCACACAAACAAAATGAAAGCTCGAGTGTGTGCTTTTTATTTCAAAAAAAGACAGTGGCAGATCAGGTGAAGTGAAGTGAAGTGAAGTGAAGTGAAGTGAAGTGAAGTGAAGTGAAGTGAAGTGAAGTGAAGTGAAGTGAAGTGAAGTGAGAATAGATGTAAAAAATCATCCCCGAAGAGATGACTTTTACATTCCCAATAAACCATCAGCACCTTGCCAAAACTAACCATTATCCAATTCAGACAGCGGCCAATGTTCAAAATAGATATGTTGTGCTTGCCAATCTACCTTAGCTTGATTGTCACTTAATAAGTGATGGGCAACAGTAAATGCAAATTCAAAACTGACACCGAGGCCCTTGCCTGTGATGAACTGCCCATCCACAACAACTTTTTTATCAACATATGCACCATCAGAAAACTTCTTCTCCAATCCGCTGCCACAGGTATATTGATGATGTTGTAACAAGTTATGTGCAGCAAGAACCTTTGCACCTGAAGAACAAAGCGCACAAATTAATTTATTGTTAGCAATATGATTTGTAATGAACTTGTGAACATATAAAGAACCAAAAAGATTGTCGGTTCCTTTGGGGCCACCAGGCATCATAATGGCGTCATACAGAAAATCTACCCTTTCATCCAGAAGAGCATCAGCCTCAATTCTGGTACCGAAATATGTTGATATTTTTGTTATTGCCATGCATGAGAGTACATCTACTTTAATATCCAGCCTTCGCATTATATCGATAAATACGACCGCTTCAGCCTCTTCGAATCCATCAGCCAATAGCACCGCCACATGTTTAAAACCATTCATACGGAACCCTTAGAAATCAAACTGATAGTATTTTTCACATTAAGACCAATAGAGTCCCAATCATGACCATTAATAGCTGACGGAGTGGCAATCCAAGTACCACCGCAGGCTAATACTTGCGGCAATGCCAGATAGCTCAGCAAATTACTCAAGTTAATTCCTCCGGTAGGCATAAATCTAACTTGGGGATATGGTCCTGCCAGCGACTTCAGCATAGCTACACCACCAGAGGCTTCTGCGGGAAAGAATTTCAATAGTTGAAGTCCCAGCTCCAACCCCTGTTCTATTTGGCTAGGATTATTTACACCTGGAATAATCCCGATCTCTGCATCCTGACAGTATTTAACAATATTTGGATTCAATCCGGGACTGATCACAAAGTCAGCACCGGCACTAATAGCTTGATCCGCTTGCTCCCGTGTCAATACTGTTCCAGCGCAAAGAATAATATCAGGGATTGTTGCCTTTATTTGACGAATAGCTTCTGCTGCTGCTGGAGTGCGAAAGGTGATCTCGGCAGCAGGCAAACCATTTTCAACCAAAGTTGAACCCAACATGGCTGCATCCATGGCATTGTCGATCTGAATCACTGGGGCTACTTTTAATTTCCCCAACCGCTCTTGCCACCTGCTCATCATGATTTCAACTCCTTCGTTAACGTCTCAATATAGTGGCGGCCAATGATGGCGCCTCGATGCTGTATAACTTCTGCAGCGACCTTGTTACCCCATCGGCAACACTCCGCTACCGATAGCTTATGATGTCGAGCAGCCAAAAACCCCGCGTTAAACGAATCACCAGCAGCTGTCGTATCGATCACATTCTGGACCTGTTCACCTCGACTCAATCCACAGCCAACATTCAGTACGGACCACATAGCACCTTCTTTACCCAATTTGATAATAACTTGGCTAACACCAAGATGGTGCAAACGCTCAATAATCATCTCTGAACTCTGAGGTTCATCCAGCAGCAAACTTTCATCATCTGCAGTTACCAACGCAATATCACACAGTTGATATAACCGATTAATCCACATTGCCGCATGAGCATGATTATTCCAGAGACGAGGACGATAATTTGAGTCAAATACAATCGTGACACCAGCGGCTTTAAGTGACTGTAAAGCCAAAATCAATATCTCCTTATCCTCTTCAGGTAAAATAGCGATACTGATCCCAGAGAGGTAAAGCAACTCTAAACTATGTAGTTTATCCATACATGATGTAAATTTCTCATGCTGACAGAGAAAACGTGCTGCAGATTCATTACGCCAATAATGGAAACAACGCTCCCCCTGCTTATCTATCTCGATGGCATACAGGCCAGGAAGCCGCTTCTGATCTCGCAATATCATAGAGCAATCTATCTGCTCTTCTTTCCAACGTTCCAACATACCATTGCTGTAATGATCATGGCCCAGTACAGTAACATAACGAGGAAATAGATCTGGTAATAATCTAGAGAGATAAATAGCGGTATTCAGGGTATCGCCCCCAAACGCTTGCTGCTGAATGCCGAATGCAGGTCCGCTCAATTCAACCATGCACTCACCGAGAAGCGCGATACCATCAGGTTGTTTATCCATTTGAGTTATTCACCTTAATCGTAAGGTACATATGAGTCACCATTCACTATCAGTGAAAGAGTTGACGCATTCCCGCATACCCAGTTCATAAGTTTGCAACGAGCAAACACGTTCCATGTTGCAAGTATCTTACTGGCACTGGAACACATCATGCCCCAATAGTTTCGATTTAAACTACAATGGAAGAATAACGAAATGAAATGACAATCACAAAGATCTTGATCACATAAAATAAAAAAGAATCGTAAGTTACACTAGAAAAAATGAAACATTTTTGAGGTGTAACAGGTAACTCCCTTTCGAAGCAGATTGTTTTTCGGTCTTTCTGCCCTTCCTATGACCCATTCTTTACAACGATTCCACCAGCGTTGCTGCTCCAAACGTCGCGTCAAAGGACTCTGCTGCGCGGTATAATCAAAACGAAACAGCGCAACCACTTCATTTGTTTCCCTTACACCCTGCAGCTGGAGTCCAATAGCAGGTATCGCAAGAGTAAAATCACCTTGCTCGACCGGTAGTGGTAATGGTTTCGCCTCCCAGAGACCACTTCGATCCCCGCAATAGAGAGCCATATTCAAGGCCCGCAAAGACCAGAGGCTACTTGCTGGGCCACTGTAGTTATCTATTAACCTATCATCACACCCAAATACTCCTTGGGTTGGAAGGCCTGCTTCCAATGCCCCATTCGAAATAAAATAAGAAAGCGAAGAACTAAAAGCATGCTTCACTTCACCTGGTGGCAAGATGCCGTGATCTGCAGCTGCAATCAGAGGGGCTGCTGCAGCTAGTCGATAGCAAGCACTACGGCCAAAAAAGGGTAATCCCTGCGTAGTGAAAAAATAACGATAGGAAGCAACAAATTCAGCTAGAGTGCCACGAATAAACTCAGGGTCAAAATCAGGAAGGATTTGGTCTAGCCAATAAAATGAGTAATGAAAACCCCACGCATTATAATAGTCATAGTTACCTAATGCACCATCGCGAAACCACCCAGCGCCAACATGAAACTCTTTAATCCTTTCGTATTTATCATGGTCTACATGATCCACACCAGCTAACGATTTCAGGACAAACTGAACGGTCAGTGGAAATAAATGCCAATTATTATCAACAGTAATTAATGTATTTACCTGACTAAACCAAGCTACTATTCTAGCTTGTTCATCATGATTAAATCTTATCCAAACATGTTCCCTGCTCAACCATAGAGTCAATGCTAAATCCGCACTTTCACAGATACGTTGATCGCAGTCATGCATCACTCCCCAAAAGCCTGGGTGATTGGGGTCTGTTCCAGCAAGAAAAGCTGCATGAATGATATCTGCCGGCGATAACTGCCGACCATCAGCCAAGGCTAAATTGCTTTCATTTGGCCCCTTTGAATATAACCAGGCAGCCAAAGTAGGTAACAACCGACTAGCCCCCTCCATGGCATCAGTTCGAGCACTCTGCTGGCTTGGTCGTCCGGGATAATAAGCATGGGTATAATCCCAAACAGCATAATGATCAAACGCCTCAGCCACATATTTTACTAACTCATTACACTGATATTTTAATCCAGCCTGAGGTATCGAGAAAACCTTTGCTATATGATTATCATTGTGTGTATATGAACGTTTTTTGTGAAAAAATCTTAGTAAGTTTTCTTGAAAAAGATGAAAATACATGGCCCAGTCCGGATTTTCATACGGGACAATTGGTCGTTTAGTTATTTTAATGTCAGTCATTTAAACCTTCTCATATTCAAATAATTACATGGCTATCTAACAGATAAAATATTATGTATACTCATATTATCAATGCTGAGGTAAAGCAATGCTTTAATTATGTCTCTAGCATTACCCAATGCCTATGCATAACATTCGCTGCAATTCCACCATTTTGTATCTCCTCAGCCATCATCTGCATTTTGGGAGCAGTATGATCAAATATTTTGCGATATGATGTGCAGAGATAATTATGACGATACCGCTCTCCGGATATCGATAACACTCGATGTTTTGGACATCCACCATAACAAAGTGAATAGACCTCACATCGCTTGCATTGCTCGGTCAATTTCTGTGACTTTGCGGTACCAAATCTTTTTTGCATCTTGCCCGTAGCCATACTGACAAGTGAATGTAGATGGATATTGCCCAGTTTGTTGGCCGGATATACATAATGATCACAAGAATAAAGATCACCATTGGCCTCAATGACGATTGCCTGCCCACACTCTTTTGAGTGAATGCATAGAGAAGCGGGATATCCCATCCATACAGCTAATATACTGTCAAATATGCGAATAAAAACTTTACCAATATCAGCCCTACACCACTCATCAAATACATCATTCATAAAGCGACCATATCCATGTGCAGGCACAGAGAAATCCATTAATTTTGGATTTGGCATAGGTGTATAATGGCCATTATTATCAGCCTGACTAGCAGGTGACAACTCAACCAAAGGAATAAATTGCATGAAATTTGCCCCCAGTTTTTTCAGCGCAAGATAGGTGTCACGCCCCTTATCCCAATTTTTATCATTAATTACAGTCAGGGTGTTAAACTCTACGCCAAACTCCGTCAGTAATTCTATCGCATGCTGTACCCGCTCAAATGTTGGGTTACCATTCACTGAAACACGATATGCGTCGTGCACACTTTGTAGTCCATCTACTGACACACCAACCAAGAAATTATGCTTGGCAAAAAAATCGGCCCATTGGCGATTAATCCCGATCGCATTGGTTTGAAAGCTGTTGGTAATATGCTTTCCATCCGCATATTGCTGTTGATACGCAACCACATTGCGATAAAAATCCAAGCCTGCGAGAGTCGGTTCTCCCCCCTGCCATGAGAAGTCTATCTGCTGGCTATGTTGAGAGCGGATATATTCCCGGATGTAACGCTTCAGGGTCGCATCTGACATAGTCTGTGATGCAGTGGGACTATCCTGATGAATGGTGTGTTCTTTCTCCAGATAAAAACAGTACTCACACTTGAGATTACAGCGATAGCCTGTTGGCTTCGCCATCATATGAAATGCTGTTTGACTCTTTTGAATAATGCTCATTGATACCGATACTTTAAAAATTGAAGCTGTAACCGTAGTATACGAAACCATATGAAAGTATTTGTTGTGTCGACTCACAATTAACACAACGGGCAAAAAGAAAATGAAAACACATAAAAGAAAAAACCCAGCCAACTGAACTGGGTTTTCATATCATTGCGACTTATGTACGCCACGACACTATACGAGTTGCATCACCTCTGTGGCAGCAAGCAAAAATACGCCGGCACCATAGTCAATATTATGGTCTCGCTGAACATCACGGGGATTAAATGCAGGCAACTGCACCCAACCCATCATGCCATTTTCATGAATGCAACCGAGTAATGCTTGCCAGGATGAAAGTACAGATGGGAGGTACTCATCACGAGCCAGAATCCCCTGATTGATCCCCCAGGCCAAACCATAACAAAACAATGACGTTGCACTGCTTTCTGGAGCGGGGAAATGCTCCGGATCAAGCAAACTGGTACGCCAAAATCCATCCGGCTGTTGATAACGACATATTGTCTTGGCCAAGCCGCAAAACAGTGTCAAGTAACGTTCCCGTGAGGGATGGTCATCAGGCATTCGTGCTAGCAAGCGAGGGATACTGGCCAGTACCCAACCCACCCCTCGACTCCAGAAAACCAGCTCTCCATTTGCTTCACGCAACTCCCCCCCTTTTCCATCAGGGATATAGCGATGATCACGAAAGAAAAGGCCGGTTTGTGGATCAAATAAATGATCCACCGCATCCCAAAATGCAGGCTCCATATAATCCAGATACTTGTGATCACCTGTCAGTTGGGAGAGCCCAGCAAACACGGGGGGGGCCATAAATAAAGAGTCACACCACCACCAATCCTGACGGCCAGGAGCAGGTGACTCCAGCATCAAATCGAGGGCCTTGATGGTCGGCTCCAGCGCTTCAATCTGGTTGACCAATGGATAGACATCCAGGTAGGCCTGGCAGCACACGTGATCATCAGCAAATCGTGGGTTGGGGCCGGCCCGAAAGCCGGTATGCAGGGTGTAGTTCATCACCCCGTCCAGGTACTCCGTGTCATCCGTTGCTTGCCATGCATTCGCAACACAAGACCAAAATACCCCCCGCTCCCAATCTGTATCTTTAATAAATCGAACCTTGCCACTACGACGAATCACACTACGGGTCTGATGGGCCGCTTGATAGCGATATACACGCTTCATCGCTGCCAGCACCTCAGCTCTAGCTACTGATGACATAGTCAGCTCTCCTTATCAACGAGCCAGCCAGCCGCCATCAACGGCCAATGTGTAGCCGTTCACATAGTCACTGGCAGCAGATGCCAAGAATACCGCAGGGCCAGCCAGATCAGATGGTGCACCCCAACGATTCGCTGGGATCCGTTCCAATATTGCGTTGTTACGAGCCTCGTCTGCACGTAAAGCAGCTGTGTTATCTGTTGCCATATAGCCTGGCGCAATGGCATTAACATTAATGCCGTGATGAGCAAGTTCAGTGGCCAGAGCTCTCGTCAGACCCATTACCGCAGACTTACTGGCTGTATAGGAAGGAACTCTCACACCGCCCTGGAACGAGAGCATTGAGGCAATATTGATGATCTTGCCACCCCGACCTTGTTTAACAAATTGCTTGGCTACCGCCTGTGACAAGAAAAATACCGTCTTTTGGTTGATATTAATCACGTCATCCCAATCCTTATTTGTAAACTCGAGAATATCCTGACGGCGAATAATACCAGCATTATTCACTAGAATATCTACACCACCCATTACTTCGACAGCTTCTGAGACAATTGCACCCAGCAAGTCCTGTTGCATCAAATTTGCTGTGATGTAGTGAAATTTCCGGCCCATTGCTTCAATGGCTGCCTGTGTCTCAGCAGCAGGTTCGTAACCGACACCAACGATATCAGCCCCAGCCTGCGCAAGACCCAATGCCATGCCCTGTCCAAGACCGGTATTACAGCCGGTCACCATAGCGACTTTACCCATGAGATCAAACATGTTCATATTTCTTCCTGCGACAAGGCGGATTGGCTTGCGTCAAGCAACCCGCATAAATTAATTGGTAGGGTTTACTTCAAATCACTCATGGCAACATGATCCATATCGTGGAAAGTCTGGTTTTCACCGACCATGCCCCAAATGAAGGTGTAAGCCGAAGTACCGACACCAGAGTGGATAGACCAACTCGGACTGATTACCGCCTGTTCATTACGTACCACCAGATGCCGAGTCTCCTGAGGTTCCCCCATGTAGTGGAAAACTAGGTTGTTCTCACTCATATCAAAATAGAGATAAACCTCCATGCGGCGTTCGTGGGTATGACAAGGCATGGTATTCCACAGATTGCCTGGAGCGAGTTCTGTCATTCCCATCAGCAACTGGCAAGTCGGCAGTACCGAAGGATGCAAGTATTTATAGATGGTGCGAACGTTACAATTTCCCTGACTTCCCAAAGATTCCGGAGCAGCCTCTTCACGAGAAATTTTGCGTGTCGGATAAGCATGATGAGCCGGAGCACAATTAAGATAAAAACGTGCAGGATGCTCCGGTTTTACGCTAGAAAATACAATTTCACGCGCCCCCATGCCAACATAGAGAGCCTCACGAGCACCAATCTCAAAAGTCTTACCATCAACAGTCACCAAACCTGGCTCACCGATGTTGATCACACCCAACTCACGACGTTGTAGAAAGAACTCAACCCCGATCTCCTTCCCACCTTCCAGGGAAAGAGGCTCACCAAGCGGTACAGCGGCACCAACGATGATACGGTCTATGTGACTATAGGTAAGATTGATTTTATTCTGCTGGAACATCTCTTCGATCAGAAAATAGCGACGCAGGCCACTTGTATCTAAGTGTTTCGCATGTTCACTGTGTATGGGTTGACGATTTTCCATTTTAAAACCTCAAGTTATAACCACAGCCACTGACATCGATGAAAATAACTAGCCATCAGTGCATTACTGACTGTTCATTCATGACAAAGAAGTCGTGAAAACTAATTCCTTATAATGCAGGGGCAAACACCTTATAAGACTCCCACGTAATAATGAATGAAGAGCATTATTAAAGACCCTCTTCCTCACTAATGCACTCCTCAACAATGGCAGCCTCCAGTGCCTTTCTCATATCCTGAATTGTACTTTTACCAATATCTTGAAGAATATCGACCAGCTCATGCAATGATGCACCGTCACGTTCAAATGCGGCATTTGCAATCATTGGTAAGTTAACCCCAGACAATACCTCTACCTGATCAGAATCCATTAAAATGACGGATGCTCGATTTGCTGGTGAACCGCCAGGAATATCTGTTAAAAACAGTACGCCATCGTCAGAGTTAACTTCCTGAGCTGCATTTCTCAGAGCAGTCTCCAAATCATCCGTCGACATGGACTCGACAAAGTCTACGAAGCGCATCTGCTCCGGCTCCCCCACAATCGCTTTCATTGCAGACTGCATTCCGGATGCAAAGTTGATATGTCCAGACACTACAATACCGATCATGTAATTTATCCCTCTTAAATAGGTGGGGGATATCCCACCCCATTAGTATTTATCAGCGTATTTAAATAATCCCAAGGTAATGCCCGACTACCCCAGCGGCCAAGGTTGAGAAAATAAGCACTGGTGGCTTCGCCCAGAACCCGGTCCCCTTAACCATCTTGAACATAAAAAATACCAATGCTAACGGCAATAGATTAGGCATGATTTTGTCAAACAACGAAGCTTGAAGCTCTACCGTTTTACCACCGAGCTCTAAGGATGCTGTCGTCTGTAACTTGATAAATGTTGCCGATAGTGCGCCGATTACGAAAATACCCATGATATTGGCAGCTTTTGCCAACTTTTCTGTTGCATCACTCATGTTTACCATCGCTGCAGTACCAGCACGGTATCCCATGAACATCAAACCAAAATAAACAAAAAAGTGCACAATCTGATACAGCAGGAAGAAAACAAACGGACCAGCAATCGATCCTTCAATGGCAATCGACGCCCCCAGTGCTAATGTCAATGGCATCAACGTCATGTGGTCGATCGCATCGCCAATACCACCGGTAGGGCCCATACCAGCCACTTTCATTACGTTGACAGTAGACGGTTTTTCTTTATTCTCTTCCATTGCGATAGCTGTACCTAGCAGGAAGGTAAATAATTTCGGACTTGCATTGAAGAACTGCAGATGATTTTTCAATGCTTTGGCTAGATCATTTCTATTATTACCATGAATCTTTTTTAAAGCAGGAATAATGGAGTACGCAAAACCACCACCCTGCATTCGTTCAAAGTTGAAGTTGCCCTCCATAAACAAGCCACGTAAAGAACAGATCCACAAATCTTTCTTGGTGATGACTTTACGTACAGCGGTATCTTCATAAGCATCGATATTATCTACCAATGAATGATTTTTTACTTGAGATGCCTCGACATTGTTCCTCAGTGGAGACATTGTAATATCAGATGCCATCTTCAAATTCCTCTGCTTGCTTGTTTGAGTTGGTATTTCCACTAAAGAAGTAATAAAGTGCTGCGGCAGATGCGCCCAAGATTGCAACAGCCATGATTGGCAACTTCAAGTAGGTTGTCATTACAAAACCGATAAAAAACACCCCTGCAACTTCTTTGGACCACATGATTTTTAGCAGCATGGCGAAACCAATCGCCGGCACCATTTTGGCACCGATGCCCAACCCTTCAAGTAATACTGTTGGTGCATTTTCATCTATCCAGGCGGCACCGTGCTCCCCAAAATAGACTGTCATAAATGCAATGACAGCGTAGAGCATGGAGCGTAGTGAGATTGTCGCTATCAATAATCGATCGATACCAGATGCATCAGCCTGTTCAGCGTAACGATCCACCTTGCCCATAGTGAAAGAAGTCAATGCAAAGAAACCAATCACTAGCATCTGCATCAGGACTGCGATGGGCATCCCGACACCCATAGCCACTTCTGCGGATTGACCAGTCATCACAGCAAATGCGACTGCTGCGATGGTGCCCATTGTGACATCAGGTGGCTGAGCACCTGCGTTAGGTACCAATCCTAACCAAGCTAACTCCAGAGTAGCCCCCGCAACCAAGCCAATTTGCATATCCCCCATAATCAATCCAACTACCGGACCGGTTATAATCGGGCGGTGGATATTTAGTGCGACATCATATTTATCGATACCACAAAAAAATGCCCATATTGCGACAAGCATAGCTTCGAAAAACATGCTTAATTCCTTTTTTAAAGTAAATGTAAATATATCTTATTTTTTAATGTCAGGCGGCGCCGTTAACCAGTTCAAAGATATCCAATGCGTTTTGATCAGGTGTATTTTGAACCGTGCAACATACCCCCTTTTGGGTCATACTCTCAAATGCTTTAATATCATTATCATCAACAGACACTGTTTTTGCGATTTGCTTCTTGCCTTCATGATAATGCATATTCCCGATATTGCAGTGGGTGATCGGAACCCCTCCCTCTACCAAACGAGCAACATCTGTCGGGTTATTACAAAGAATAAATATTCGCTGTTTATCTGATGCATTATGAATCACATCAATTGTCTTTTTAATAGTAAAAAATCTAACTGCATATTCTCCACCTGCGGAAGCTTTCATACCAGCTTGCATAAAGGCAGCATTGGGGCCTTCTGCTGCATCATCATTAGCAACAAGAATCAGATTCGCCTCTGTGTGTTTACCCCATGTGATACGAATTTGTCCGTGTAACAAACGTTCATCAATCCTAGTCCATACAATATTTGGAGTTGTCATATATTTCATTCCTATGTTATAGGCATACCGGCATATATGCAGGCAACACACTAAGCCATCTGATTAAATTAACTAGCAACATCATTATGCTTGCAGGCACATACCTGATGTCGTTATTCGTCCCCGCCGCACTAACTGTGTTTTACTTAGCTTAACGCCAGTCCAGACATTAATAAATTGAAAGAAAACGAAAATGAGATCGCTTTCACGAAGTTAATAAAAAGACATCGAAAGAAGGAAGCCTCCCCAATGCTTTTTCTAACTGGTTAATTTCTTCTATAAGAATGCATCTCACTTGCGGCTAGTAAACAGATGAATCCAGCTCATTGCAGTACGTTAATAGACGTCAACAAACGGATATACATCGCAGGCAATAGATAACCTATCCAAATCAAATACGGTTCTCACTCATACACATACGGATTTTCGCCTCGACTACTTCCTCCATGGCGGCCATGGCGGGCACCAGATACTGGCGCGGGTCGCTGGCATCCGGATGGGAGCCAAGGAAGGCTTTCATCGCATCGGCGAAGGCGATCTTCAGTTCGGTCGCAACGTTGACCTTGCAGATCCCGAGTTCGATGCAGCGGCGCACATCGGCCTCCGGTACGCCGGAGGCGCCGTGCAGCACCAGCGGAATATCTACCTGCTCGCGAATGGCGGCGAGGCGTGCAAAGTCCAGACGGGGCTCCTCCTTGTAGAGGCCGTGTGCGGTACCGATGGCCACGGCCAGCGAGTCGATACCGGTACGGCGGACAAACTCGGCCGCCTTCAGCGGATCGGTAAATTTGGCATTTGCGGCATCGACAATGAGGTCATCTTCCTGACCACCCAGCTGGCCCAGTTCCGCTTCAACGCTGGCGCCCATGCGATGGCAGAAAGTGACCACACTGCGTACTTTCTCGATGTTCTCTTCAAACGGAAAGTGCGAGGCATCGATCATGGCCGAGCGAATGCCCGCTTCGACCTTGTTGTGGATGTCCTGCTCGTCTTCGTGGTGATCCAGATGCAGCACCAGCGGGATGCGGTACTCATGAGCAGCTGCCTGACAGATGGAGACCAGATATTCGACCCCGGCATGGCGATAGGTGCCCGGGGTGCCAGCCAAGATCACCGGAGAGCGCATGCGAGCGGCGGTGCGAGCCACCACCTGCACGGTTTCCAGGTTGTGGATGTTGAAAGCCGGTACGGCGTAGCCACGGCGCTGGGCATCTTTGAGCATTTCATGGGAAGAGATCAGATACATAGTGACTCCTGAGCGTCCTGATTGACGCGAGATCCTGAGAAAAGGGAGGAAAAGTTGGTCGGATTTATCTCCCGGCCAGCCACCCAGATGTGTTGTTGATTGAGTTCAGTGGTGAGGGCGAGCAGGTTGGCCTGTTTGCCAACTGCCAGTGAACCGAGACGATCGGCAATGCCGAGCATCTTTGCTGGTGCCAGCGAGGCCATTGCGATGGCTTCATCGAGCGGCACATCCGCCAGCTGCACCATGTTGCGTACGGCGCCAAGCAGGGTGAGGGTGCTGCCCGCCAGACCGCCGGTTTCAGTGCGTACCACGCCGTTTTTCATCTCGACCCGATAGTTGCCAAGCAGATAGTGACCGTCGGGCATACCGGCAGCGCGCATCGCATCGGTGACCAAGAGCAGGCGCTGGCCAGCGCAGCAGTGACAGAGCTTGAGCACGCTCGGGTGTAGATGATGGCCATCGGCGATCAGCTCCAGCCAGGCTGCGGGATGGACAAGGCCCGCACCGACCATGCCGGGTTCGCGGTGGTGCAGGCCGCGCATGCCGTTAAAGCAGTGCACCAGCCCGGAGGCGCCTGCCGCCAGTGCCGCCATAGTGGTGTCGTGATCCGCCGCCGAGTGACCCAGCATTACCCGCACGCCGTTTGCGGCAAGATGGTGAATGGCCGCGATGGCGTTGGGCTTTTCCGGTGCCAGCGCGACCACCTTCAGGCTGCCGCGCGCCAGCTGTTGCAGGTGGGTCAGTTCGGCAATATCCAGCTCCCGAAACAGCGCCTGATCGTGGGCGCCCTTGTTGTCCGGAGTGAAGTAGGGCCCTTCGAGATAGCAGCCGAGCAGCTCGGCGCCCGGCATGCCGCGGGCAACGCTATCGGCAATGCGAGCAAGGGCTTGCTCTATCTCGGGGAGTGGGGCGGTGACCGTGGTGGCAAGAAAAGCACCGACTCCTTCTGCCGCCTTGGCCATCGACAAGGTAGCCAAGGCATTGCCATCGCTATCCATGACATCGACGCCAGCTCCGCCGTGGACATGACCGTCGATCAGCGCAGGCACCAGCAGCTCGACATCAAACCCCATATTTTCTTGAGAGAGAGAGCCTATCGCCGTTATCCAGCCATTCTCATGCTCTAGCCAGCAGGCCTCTCGCCAACCTGTTTCGGTTAACAGATGGCGCGCCCTGATCCGCTCGACCATTAAAGATCCTCCCCTGTCGGGTAATTAATGCCATCATTCCTGACACCGCCTGAATAAAGCTTTCCCAACTCTGAACGCATAGAGTGGGTCCATGCTCCTGTGAATTGGAACCAGTTCACAGATGGATAACTTTGCTTCAGTAAACTGTTGCACATGACGGTTTACTCAAGTTCTGCTCGGGATACGGATAGATTGTGACCCCCTGCACGACTCGATTAACACGACCGCTCGGGCATGGATTATCCGGATTGATACCAAGCATCATGGATGTATGGAATGCGTAGAACTGGGCATAAAGCAGGTAACAAAATGCCAGCTCTGCATCATCGCCGCGCTGAGTCTGTGGAAGGTAAATATATTCACCAGCCTCAATCCGATTGTCAGGAATATCGGCCAGGGCAACAACTCGTGCAGCAACACCATCACGACGCAGCTCATTTAACAAATCAAGGTCATATTGTCGTGTATAGGGATCATTGGAGATCATCTGCACGATTAAAGTATTGCTATCGACCACTGATTTTGGTCCGTGACGAAATCCGGTAGGAGAATCGAACATGGCAATCAACCGCCCACTGGTCAGCTCCAGCAACTTAAGCGCTGCTTCTTGTGCAACACCCTGCAGACTGCCACTACCAAGATAGATAACTCGTTGTGGGAGTGGTTCATTCCATGCAGGCACCGTTTGAACGACCTGTTTCAGGATGGCCTCACTGACGCCTGCCAGTGAAGTGCAAGCATGCTGGTTGAACCGTTTCGGCAAAAATACAGTCAAGCAGGTCAACATCATGCTGGTGAGACTACTTGTCATGGCAAAACTACGATCATTGGTCTGAGGCGGCATCAACAGTGCCAGTGATCGACCCTCCTTCTGACAACGCTGATATAGTTTCCCTTCAGCATTGCAAGTGAGAACCAAGTGGTAACATTTGCTTACCAAACTGCTAGCCAAATCAACAGCTGCCACACTTTCAGGACTGTTTCCCGAACGGGCAAACGAAACAAGTAACGTCGGGGTATCTTGGTCCAGATACTCTTTTGGATCAGTAACAATATCTGTGCTGGGGATCGACTCCACTCTACCGTTAAGACGTGCCGATAAATAAGGGGCCAACGCACGCCCCGCAAAAGCAGATGTCCCTGCGCCGGTCAGAATAATTCGCAGATTACCTTGCATTAGTAAGGGAGTAATAAACTGATCTATGGCGTTTCTTTCCTTATCGACCATGCCTAATGTTTCTAACCATGTCGCAGGCTGTTGTTGAATTTCACTCGCAGTAGCAATTCCTTTGGCTGCGATTAATGTTTCTTTTTCATAACCAAGAATCATGACTGTAATACCTCACATAGCCATTTCAGGCTGGGGACAGCAAGCCCGAGAATAGTGCCGCAGCACTTCCTGAACCTGATCAAGAATCAGACTGTGGGGATCTGCAGAAAGCAGCCCCTCACGCACTTTTTGATATTGGATTGGTAGATACTGACTCAGCAGTGGCAATGGAATTTGCTCTTGTTCAAGATTGGCCAACAGACAGGCATACGCTTCATCTACCCGCTGCTCAGGCCAGTAGTAACGAATCCGATCCGAATAGCTGTAACCTCGAGCCAGACGTCTGTCATTAGGACTCCCCTGATAGTGGCTTTGCCAATATCCAGGCTGCTCCAACATGGTCTGCTCGAGCACATCACGTAGTCTTGAACAAGCACTAGCAGTCACTAATTCCGATTCAATAGCAGCCAATGAGAACAACGCTTCACGCAAAGCAAACGTGAGTGCAGGCCCGACCTTGAGAATTGCAAAGTGATCACGTACTAACTGCTGGTAAGCCTGAGGTGTTTGATAATCCGTCGAGTGGGCTTCAAACACCATGTGGGGGTATTCCTTGATCATCAGACTCAAGCCAATAGCCTTGCCACTTTGATAATCAACCACTCTCGTATGATCAAATTCAACGCCCGGCTGCACGACTAACGCAATGACCCGTGACCATACATCCCCCAAACCTTGACGAGTAAAGGCCGCTCGATGTGCTTCCAATGTATAACGCGCAGCCTGAGGTGTTGTTACCGCAAGTTCTGAGAGATCTTCATGCGCCCCACCAGGAACGGGGACTTCGGTGCCAATTACATAAATCAGGTCGCAGCGCCCAAACTTCTCGTAACAAGTACGCTCAGCGACTACCGCAAGCCTAGCTGCACGTTCGGCAACCACTTCATCACTGAGTGATAAAGGGTCATCGGAACAAGCCATACTGCAGTCAAGATGGATTTTTTTGAAACCTGCCGCCACATATGTGGCAATAAGCGTTTCTGCATGTGCCATGGCTTCGGAAGCAGAAAGTCCCTGCCATCGATTTGGACCCAAGTGATCGCCACCAAGGATCACCATCTCACGCTCAACACCACAGCGATCTGCCAACTGGTATAAACGTTCGCGAAAATCTGCAGGTGTCATACCGGTATAGCCACCAAATTGATCCACTTGATTAGAGGTGGCCTCTACCAGCAGAACGTTTCCTTCTATCTTAGCCAGCGTTAATGCAGCTTCCAGCACTAACGGGTGAGCAGAACATACCGAGGTGATGCCAACTGCTTCCCCATTCTTGTTTCTTTCTATTAACTGAGCGATACCTTTCACTTCTCCTCCAAGGCCATCGAAAAACTAGCAGTGACATTTCATTTCTTTTCTAAAAAGATAAACCTGACGAAAACGAAATGAAATGAAATGACATGTTTTTTATGAGCCAGATCACGAAAAACAAAAGGAAAAGAAAGGGCTTTGACAGAAGTGATTTTTTTGTCACAAAGCGCAAGGCCAAGACTTGATTTGGATTGTCCACTAAGCGTTAATACGCAAAATGCAATAAAGTGAAAGTCCATGTGCAGACAGGACAACTAATACGGACAGAGCGGAATAATGCAAATTACCGAGAAAAGTACTATCGGCACCAGTGAACGCCGTGAGCGTATCATCCAGCAACTACGTAGCCATGGCAGCGTACAAGTCAATGACTTATCAGCACAGTTTCAGGTATCTACCGTCACCATTCGCAACGATCTGGCATTCTTGGAAAAACAAGGGATTGCTGTACGCGCCTACGGGGGCGCTCTGTTGTGTGAACCCAATCAGGCCGTCCCCGAGCGAACCATTGCCGACAAAAGTGTGCTCAACACGCCGGTCAAACAGCGGATCGGCGCGCTGGCAGCCACACTGGTACAACCCGGGAGTCGACTTATCCTCGACTCGGGCACCACGACGCTGGAGGTGGCTCGTCATCTGCGCGAACATCAGGAGATCCTGGTGATGACCAACGGCATGAACGTGGCCAATGAACTGCTAGAGGCGGATGGGATCGAGCTGCTGATGACCGGCGGCCACCTGCGCCGCAAATCACTCTCGTTCTATGGGGCACAGGCCGAGCAATCCCTGCAAAACTATCATTTTGACCTGCTGTTTCTCGGGGTGGATGGCATCGACCTAGAACGCGGTGTTAGTACCCATCACGAGGATGAGGCGCGCCTTAACCGTTGCATGTGCCAGGTTGCAAAAAAAATCATTGTAGTCACCGACTCCAGCAAATTTTTCCGCTCCAGCCTACACAGGATCATTAATATTCAGCGAATTCATACTCTAATCACCGATGATGCCCTGCCACCAGAACTACTAACAGGTTTGCATGATGCCGGGATCGAGGTTCTGCTGGTACCGGCGGATCCCCACTGATCAAAGCAGCATTACTTTAGCCTCCAAACACCACGGTCAGGGTCATACCGATACTCATACGGTCACCTCTGGCGAGTAACCGTAAACCGGGATAGCCGGCTAGGTGATGGCCATTTGCGACTTGGCTCTGGGGCTTCAGACAGACGAAGCAACTCCCCTCATCGGGCTGGTAAAGCATCAGGATGTAGTGGTCAACTAAATCCGGACACTTGGTTAGGCCGTTCTTCGGCTTTTGCTGGCGGTATCCCATTATTGTGGTGATGTGGACGCCGCCAGTTGTAGTAATCCATCAGGTAATAACTGATATCCCGCTTTGCCTCCCGCACGCTCATGTATCCCATAGCCGGGAGCCACTCTGACTTCAGGCTTCTGAACAATCGCTCCATCGGGGCGTTATCCCAGCAGTTTCCACGCCGACTCATGCTCTGGGTCATGCGATAGCGCCACAGTCGTTGCCGAAATGACCGACTGCCATATTGGCTGCCCTGGTCGGAGTGAAACAGCACGCCAGATGGGCAACCTCGTTGCTGATATGCCATTTCCAGTGCTTTTATTGCCAATTCTGCATCAGGTTTATCAGACATCGCCCATCCCACGACTCGCCGGGTATGCAGATCAAGAACCGCTGCCAGGTAATACCAACGGCCACCTGCCAAGACGTAGGTGACACACCTGATTGGGTTGATGGACCTCAAATTCGCGGGCCAGCAGATTGGGAATGTCCGGTCGTTCAGACCGAGCGACCTGATAGCGATGAGTGCCCGGTTGCTTGGATACCAGACCGGCTTCCTTCATCAGGTTACGTACTTTGAATCGACCAATCTGATACCCCAACTCCCGCATCATCGACATCAAGGCACGGCTGCCTGCCGAGTTCCGGCTCACTTTGAACAAACGGCGCAACTCAGAGCGATGCTGCATGCGCTCACGGTTAATCGTCCGCCTGCGAGCCAGATAGTCGTAAAAACAGGATGTTGGAACATCGAAAGCGCAGCAGACCAGGGTGATGGGGGCTTGCTCCCTTAATCGGTCTATCAGCGCGTACGTGTGAAGTCGTCCGACATCAAGAGAGCCGTAGCCTTTTTTAGAATGACCTTTTCACGTTCGAGTCGGTTGATACGGGCTTCCAGCTCCTGGATTTTCTGCTGCTCAGGAGTTAGCGCTTTGCTGATTGGGGTTGTGCCACTGCGTTCGGATTGAAGCTGCTGAACCCAGCGACGGAGCACGGTTTCACCGACGTCCAGTGAACGGCTGGCTTCGGGGACTGAATATCCCTGGTCGAGCACCAGGGATGCGGCTTCGAGTTTGAATGCGGCAGTAAATGAGCGACGTAATCTTGTCATTGAACACCTCAGGTCATGGTGGCGACTGTACCACCTAAAATGGTGTCCGGGATGATTAGACCACTACACCCTTATGCGCTCGATACTCCCACTATTCCTACTATGAAGCCGTGAAAGATGAAGTAATCCGGTGATAGAGAAGAGGTACTTTACCCCTCACGCCTCTCAAGACATGCAGCCCCCATCTGATTACTATCCCCTATAGCCAGTATGCTCATGGGGTTGTATTGACTCTTGCAGAGGGGGCCATTTGTCATATTTTCTGTGAGATTTTTTCAAGCCTCATTGCATATATAAGAAGACCTCCCTTACCCCCTGCTCCCCTCCATGCAATTTTCCCCCATAATCGAACAGACCTATCCTATCCCCCCTCGATTCTTTTATTTTCCTCTGGTGTTCTCTCTTGCGTACAAGACAAGTTAGCCGCCCGTCATGGGCAGCCTATACACTGTGAAGTGTTGGGCATGGTGTTGGGCAAATGCGCTAAAGAGCTAGCTTTACCAAGAAGCCAACCCTTTGTTTTATATGGTGCCGATAAGGGGAATCGAACTCCTGACCTTCGCATTACGAATGCGCTGCTCTACCAACTGAGCTATACCGGCTTGTTGCTCTCCACATTCATAAAAAATGACCGGCAAGTCAATTGAGCCAGCTCGATTTTATGAGTTGGCTCATGGTGTTAGAGCCCGATTTACAGATCGACAAACTCGGGGATATGGGCCCGGCCGCGGCTTTCGAGAAATTCGAGCAGGGCGCGGGGGGAGCGCGCCAGGATCCGCTCTTGCGGGAAGCCCGCTTCGGTCACCAGACGGTGGCAGTGGTCAAAATCGCCAAGAGTAAATGCCACGTGGGAATCGGAGCCGAAAGTGAGATAGGCCCCCAGATCTCGCGCTGCTTCAACGATGGCGCGGCAGTTGCCTTCACTACCCGGGCGCGAGTGAATGAAGGAGGAGTTGTTGATCTCCAGCGCCACCCGATAGTCCGCAGCCGCCTTGACCACAGCCTGAATGTCGATGGGAAATGAGGGGTTGCCCGGGTGGCTGATCATGTCGACCCGACCGCTCTTGATGGCGTTGATCATCGCCTGGGTATGGGTAGCCTGATCGCAGGGAGGGAATACCTGCTCATGAAAGCCCGCCATGATCATGTCCAGACGCGACTCATAGCGCTCGGGAAAATCGATCTCCCCGTCGAGGTTTTTGATGTTGGCCTCGATACCCCGCAGGATCCCTACCCCATCCACCACTCTTGGCAAGATCGGCAAGTTGGCAAAGTGCCAGACATGAGGGGCGTCGGCCATCTCGGGGCCATGATCCGTGGTGGCGAACAGCTTGATCCCCTTGGCCCTGGCTATCGGCAGATAGTCGTGGATGGTGCTGTAGGCATGGGTGCTGGCAATGGTGTGAGTATGGGTATCGACCGGGTACTTCATCTTCTCTCCCCTCATATTTTGAAAGGGCAGCATAGCAAAGAGCGGCAGCTTGGGCCACGCCAGTGCTTGCCACACTTTGTCACAAAATACCGCGAAGCTGACATAGTCTGAGGGGCTCTGGCTGGCATACTGCCCCCGTCGATACATGCCTGAACTCGCATCGACAGTTTGCCGTCAGGATGACGCGAACTCACTTTCCCCACCGTCGCGCCCTGCGGCGGTTTTTTTTGCCTGCCAACCGCAAACCGGTAACAGACGCGCAAAAAAAAGGCCCAACTAGCATGGTGCAGGTTGGGCGAGACTTAATGTTTAATTGCAGTGGCATAGATATAGAGTCCTGCTTTTTGACTAAGTTCCGCCCACTTTGCTTTTTTCATCGAAAAACATTCCGCTAACACTCATTCACATTCTCTTGACACTTCACGTTATGAAACGTACTTTTTAAACATTCGTTTAAGTGAGGTGTCCAGTGAGTAAAATCGATACCAAAAACCGTATTCTCGACGCCGCTGAAGTGCTGTTTGCCGAGCGGGGATTCGCCGATACCTCTTTGCGTCTGATCACCAGCGAGGCCGACGTCAATCTGGCTTCCGTGAACTATCACTTCGGCTCCAAAAAGGAGCTGATCCAGGCAGTACTCGACCGTTACCTGAGCCTGTTCATGCCGGATCTTGATGCCCGCCTGCGGGTACTGATGGAGCAGGAGCAGCTGACCCTGCTGCAACTCTTTGAAAGCTTCGTCGAGCCGCTGATGAAGCTCTCGGCGGTGCGGGCCAACGGCCCGGCCATCTTCATGCAGTTGCTGGGGCGCGGCTATATCGACAGCCAGGGCCACCTGCGCCGCTTCATTACCGCCCACTACGGCCCCATTCTGATGCGGATCACCCAGGCCATCTCCAAGGCCAATCCGGCCCTGTCGCCAGCGGATCTCTTCTGGCGCCTGCACTTCACCCTGGGCACCGTCGTATTCACCATGGCCTCTGCCGATGCCCTGCGCGACATCGCCCTGGCCGACTTTGGCCAGCAGCTCGATGTGGAAGGGCTGGTGCGCAACGTTATTCCTTATCTGGCGTCCGGAGTCGGGGCGCCCGTGGAGTCGACCAGGCTCTCCCTGGCCGTGTAACAACCAACTATAAATCAACGGAAACAGTGAAATAGAAGGAACTTCGGTATGATCACATTGCTTGTCCTGCTGGTGCTGGCGATAGCCGTTGTGCTCGGCGTACCCTCCATCCGTAAAAAGGTGGTAACCCGTCCGGTGTTCGGCATCTTCAAAAAGATACTGCCGCCCTTGTCAGCTACCGAGCGGGAGGCCATGGAAGCTGGCTCCGTCTGGTGGGATGGCGAGTTGTTTCGCGGCAACCCCGACTGGAAAAAACTGCACGGCTACGGCAAGGCCGAGCTGACCGCAGAGGAGCAGGCCTTTATCGACAATCAGGTCGAAACCCTGCTCGCCATGGTTGATGACTTCAAGATCGTCAACGAAACCAAAGACCTGCCAGAGCCGGTGTGGGACTATCTGAAGAAGGAAGGCTTCTTCTCCCTGATCATCCCGAAATCCTACGGCGGCCGCGAATTCTCGGCGATTGCCAACTCCACCATCGTCACCCGCATTGCCACCAAGAGCCTGAGCGTGGCGGTCACCGTCATGGTGCCGAACTCCCTAGGCCCAGGCGAGCTGTTGATGCACTACGGCACCCAGGCCCAGAAAGATTTCTGGCTGCCGGGGCTGGCCAATGGCAAAGAGGTGCCCTGCTTCGCCCTGACCGGGCCGGAAGCGGGCTCCGATGCAGGTGCCATTCCTGACAAGGGGATCGTCTGCAAAGGGATGCACAAGGGTGAAGAGGTGCTGGGTATTCGCCTCAACTGGAACAAGCGTTACATCACCCTGGCGCCGCGCGCCACCGTGCTGGGGCTGGCGTTCAAACTCTATGACCCGGAAAAACTGCTGGGTGACAAGGAAGAGCTCGGCATCACCTGTGCCCTCATCCCCACCAGCCACCCCGGCGTGCGCGTCGGCGATCGCCACTACCCCATGGGTCTGGCGTTCATGAACGGCCCGACTTTCGGCAAGGATGTGTTCATTCCGCTCGACTGGATCATCGGCGGCCCGGATTACGCCGGTCGCGGCTGGCGCATGCTGGTCGAATGCCTCTCCGCCGGTCGCGGCATCTCGCTGCCTGCCCTGGGCACCGCTTGCGGTCACATGGCGAGCCGCACCGTGGGCGCCTACTCCTATGTACGCAAGCAGTTCGGCATGTCCATCGGCAAGTTTGAAGGGGTGCAAGAGGCGCTGGCACGCATCGGTGGCCTCACCTATCAGCTGGAAGGGGCCCGTCGCATGACCGCCGGTTCGCTGGATTTGGGTCAGGCACCGGCCATCGTCACCGCGATTTCCAAGTACCACATGACCGAAATGGCGCGTCAGATCATGGATGACTCCATGGACATCCACGCCGGTCGTGCCATCCAGCTGGGCCCGAAAAACTACACCGGCTACGCCTACATGGGTATTCCGGTCGCCATCACGGTGGAAGGGGCCAACATCCTGACCCGCAACCTGATGATCTTCGGGCAGGGTGCCACCCGCTGCCACCCGTACGTCTTTGCCGAGCTGGAAGCGGCGGCCGATACCGATGTGGAGCGCGGTCTCGAGAAGTTTGACGCCCTGCTGATGAAGCACATCGCCTTCGGCGCCGGCAACTTCTTCGGCTCCCTGTTCCAGGGGCTGACTCTGGGCCAGTTCAACAGCGCGCCGGTAGCCGGTGAAACGGCTCGCTACTACAAGCAGCTCTCCCGCATGAGTAAAGGGCTGGCCCTGTGCGCCGACGTCTCCATGCTGATGCTGGGTGGCGATCTCAAGCGCAAGGAGATGATCTCCGCCCGTCTGGGTGACGTGTTGAGCCACCTCTATCTGGCCTCCGCCACCCTCAAGCACTACGAGGATCAGGGCCGCATGGTCTCCGACCTGCCGTTCGTGCAGTACGCAGTGGAGCGTAACCTCTACCTGATTGGCAAGGCGTTCGAGGGCTTCTTCCAGAACTTCCCGAACAAGGTGGTGGGTGCCGTACTCAAGCGCGTGGTGTTCCCGTTTGGCGTCGGTTACAAGATGCCGGCCGACGATCGCTGCCACGCCATCTGTCTGGCCATGATGAAACCGGGCGAGTTCCGCGACCGTCTGACCGCCCTCTGCTATGTGGGCAAAGACGAGGCGGATCCGGTCGGCCTGATGGAGCGCGCCTTCCAGGCCATGGTCGCTGTGCAGCCCTACGAGAAGAAGCTGGTGCAGGCCCAGAAAGAGGGCAAACTGCCCCGCAAACTGGCGCTGCCGGAGCTGGTTGCCGCCGCGCTGGCCGGTTCCATCCTGAGCAAGGACGAAGCGGACAAGCTGCTGGCCGCCGATGCCCTGCGCTACGAAGCGATTCAGGTAGATAACTTCGCCCCGGGCGAGCTGGAAGGCTTCTCCCAGCAAGCAAACAAGCAGCCAAACAAGGTCGAGCACGCCGCCTGATCCCCTAGCAAACCTGTACCAAACCGGCCCTCGTGGCCGGTTTTTTTGTTTGTTAACCATGCATTTACAAGCCGGGAGAATTCCAGTTAAATGCTTGAGTCCCTGTTGCAGGGGCTTTGGAAGCAAGGCCAGCGGAATGGCCGATAACAACAACTCAGGAAGAGTGAATGAACCTCGCCAAAACGGCGATCGAACGCCCCATCTGGGTGGCGGTCTCGATCGTGCTGATTTTCCTGCTGGGCCTGCTCAGCATCCGGGGACTGCCGATCCAGCTGTTCCCCGACATCGACCGTCCACACCTCAACATCTCGGTGAGCTGGCGTTCCGCCTCGCCCCAGGAGATGGAGTCGGAGATCACCGACCCCATCGAGCAGGAGATGCAGGGGGTTCAGGGGCTCAAGAGCCTTGTCAGCAACAGCTATCCCGGCTTTACCGAAATCGACATGGAGTTTGCCCTCGGCACCGACATGCAGCGGGCCCAGCTCGACGTGATTTCGCGGCTGAACCGGGTTTCGGGATTGCCGGACAAGATCGGCGGCCCCTACGTCAACAACTACAGCAGCAACGATACCCTTACCTTCTTCTTCATCCAGCAGCTGCCCGGCGCCAAGGGGGTGATCGATGATCATCAGGCGTTGATCGAGGCGCGGGTCAAACCCGAGCTGGAGCGCATTGAAGGGGTCTCGACGGTCGCAGTCGAGGGGATCAACGAGCGCCAGATCCAGATCCGCTTCGACCCCTATCGCGCCGCCGAGCTGGGGGTGGAGATCCCGGTGCTGGCCAGCCGGGCCACCACCGGCTGGGACGTGTCGGCCGGTACCCTCGACATTGGTCGCTGGGAGTACAAGCTGCGCTTCGCCGGTCGTTACGATGTCGAGACGCTGGGGGACAAGGTGGTGGACTGGCGCAATGGCCTACCCATCTATCTGCGGGATGTGGCGGAGGTAAGGGTGGCCAGGGAAGAGAACCCGGTGCTGCGGATCCAGAACGGCAATACCGCCATCGCCGCCCAGATCTTCAAGGAGAGCGGTGCCAATGCCCTGGCCTCCCTTGAGGCGATCAAGGCCCGGGTGAACGAGCTCAACCGCGAGGTGCTGGAGCCGGTCGGGCTGCACATGGAGCAGTCGTTCGATGCCTCCCTCTACATCAATCGCGCCGTCAGCATGGTCACTGCCAACCTGGGTCTCGGGGTGCTGCTCTCCTGTGCCATCCTCTGGCTCTTTCTGCGCCAACTCAAGGCGACCTTGATGATTGCCCTCGCCATCCCCATCAGCATCATGCTCACCTTCTGCCTGCTCAAGGTGATGGATCGCACCCTCAACATCATCTCGCTGGCGGGCATCGCCTTTGCCGTCGGCATGGTACTCGACGCCGCCATCGTGGTGCTGGAGAGCATCTACCGGCGCCACGAGCGGGGGGATTTGAGCAAGGCGGAGGCGGCGCTCGAAGGCACCCGTCAGGTGTGGACGGCGCTGGTCGCCTCCACCCTCACCACGGTTGCTATCTTCCTGCCGGTGTTGCTGCTCAACGATGTGGAGGGTCAGCTGTTTGCCGATCTGGCGCTCACCATCGCCTGCGCCGTGACGGTCTCCATGCTGGTCGCCGTCATCGCGCTGCCTGCGGTGGCGGCGCGCTGGATGGGACATGAAACGCTGACCGATCCCTATGAGTCGCTGTGGCAGCGCACCACTCGTCATGTGATCCGCTGGACCTCGACCTCACGCCAGCGCTGGACGGTCATCACCCTGATGATGAGCCTGCCGGCCCTAGCCACCTGGGCGCTGCTGCCCAAGATGGACTATCTGCCGGACGTGAAACGGGACGCGGTGGATGTCTGGATGAACTTCACCCCCGGGGTCAACCTCAAGGCCCAGCGCGAAGAGGTGATCGATACCCTGATAGCCCGCCTCGCCCCCTACATGAAGGGGGAGAAAGAGCCTGCCCTCAAGAACTACTACATCTTGCGCTACCCGGGGGGCGCCCAGATTGGCGTGCGCCCCAAAGACGAAAACCGCATCAAGGAGCTGGAGAGCCTGTTGATGAAGCAGCTGCTGGTGGGTATTCCCGACACACGGGTGTTCGGCGGTCAGGGGTCGCTGTTTGGCGGCTTTGACAGCGAGAACGGCGTCTCCCTGCTGCTGCAGGGGGGTAACCTGCCCGAGCTCTATCAGGCGGCCCGTGCCAGCATGGGGATCCTCAGCAAGGACCTGCCGGGAGCACAGATCCGGCCCGAACCGAGTCTCGACTTCACCGCCCCCGAGCTCAAACTGGTGCCGCAAGATCGGCGCCTCGCCGAAGTGGGCTGGGATCGCACGCCCCTGCCCACCATCATCCAGACCTTTGGCGACGGCTTGCGGGTTGGCGAGTATTTCGATGGCGAGGATCGGCTCGACATCATGCTGATGGGGCAGAGCTCCGCCAATCCGGACGAGCTGAAGGCAGTGCCGCTGGCCACCCCCTCCGGGCGCATCGTTCCCCTTGGCGAGCTGTTGCGGGTGGAGCATGACATGGGCCCGGCCAGCATCTTCCGGGCCGATGGGCGGCGCAGCATCATCCTGCAGATAGCCCCCCCGGCAGGCATGACCATGGAGCAGGTGATCGACACCCTGAAAAACCGCAGTTTTGCTGCCATCCGGCCCCTGCTGCCCGCTGGCGGTGAGTTGCAGATCGCAGGCAACGCCGACAGCCTGCAACAGGCGCTCGACAATCTGGGGACCATCTTCCTGTTCGCCGTGGTGATCCTGCTGGTGCTGCTGTGGGGGGTGTTTGCCTCCCTCAAGGATGCCCTGCTGGTATTGCTCACCCTGCCCCTTGCCTCGGTTGGCGGCGTGCTGGCGCTGCAACTGAGCGGGCTGCTGGTGCCGCTGCCGATGGACCTGCTCACCATCATCGGCTTTGTCATCCTGCTGGGACTGGTGGTCAACAACGCCATCCTGCTGGTGCATCAGACCCGCACCGCCGAGCGGGACGGCATGAGCCGCCAGCTGGCGGTGGCCGATGCCCTGCAAAGCCGGATGCGTCCCATCGCCATGACCAGTCTCACCAGCATCTTCGGCATGCTGCCGCTGATGCTGAGCCCGAGCGAGGGGAGCGAAATTTACCGCGGGCTCGCCACCGTCATTGTTGGCGGCATGAGCTGCAGCACTCTGTTTACCCTGATCCTGTTGCCTGCCTTCCTGCGTCTCGGGGAGCAGGTGGCGATCCCACAACCCCTGCGCCAGCGGGCCTGAGCAAGGAGCTCATCGATGACACATATGATTACCCGAATGTTGGCTGGCGCTGTGCTGATTGCAGGCAGTGCGCTACCGGTATTGGCCGATCAGGGCAAGATGGTGACCCTGGCGGATGTGACCCAAGGGGATGCGGCCGCCAATATCTGGGTCAGCGGCACGGTGGCGAGTCGCCAGCAGGCGGCGCTCAGCGCCGAAGTAAGCGGCCGGGTGGAGTGGATCGCCGAATTTGGCAGCCGGGTCAAAAAAGGGGCTGAGCTGCTGCGCCTCGACAGCGCAGCGCTGCGCCTCTCGCTGGAGCAAGCTCGCGCCGAGCAGGCGAAATGGCAGAGCAACCTGCGCTTCGCCCGCGCCGAATCCCAGCGGATCACCCGGCTGCATCAGCAAAAGAGCGCCTCCCAGAGCCAGTACGACAAGGCCAGCTACGATGTGGAGCAGGCCGCGCTGGCCGAGCGACTGGCCGCCATACAGGTAAACCAGATTGAAGAACAGCTGCGCCGCAGCCACATCTATGCCCCGTTCGACGGGGTGGTGAACAACCACTTCATCCAGCCCGGAGAGCATGTGGACGCGGGCGAGCAGGCGCTGGAGCTGGTCAACCCGGATCAGCCGGATATCCGCCTGCAGGCCCCCATTCTATGGGCCCAGCAGCTGGCACCACAAACCCGGCTGCGGGTGGAGGGGGAGCAGTTGAGCGGTCACGGCGTCTATTACCAGCGAGCCGCCAGCGCCGATCCCAAGTCGCGCCTCATCGAGCTGCGCCTCAAACCGGAAGCGGGCACCTTCATCATCGGCTCGCCGGTACGGGTTGCCCTGCCACTGGGGGAGCAGCAGAGCATGCTACTGCCCCGGGACGCCCTGGTGCTCGGCACCGATGGCAGCGTGGTCTATCAGGTGGCGCGAAGCGGCAAGTCGCTCAAGGTTAATCGGGTGCCGGTCACCGTGCTGTTTGGCGACAGCCAGCAGGTCGCGGTGAGCGGCGCCCTCAAGCAGGGGGATCAGGTGGTGGTGCGCGGCGCGGGCAGCTTGCAGGATGGCGACACCATAGAATTGTTCAAGGGGTAGCCACGCCCGACGCAGGCTGGCCAATCTTTGCCCGCTTGACCCGGGACATACAGCCAAACGGGCCACAGTTTGCTATCTTGGCGGCCATCACTCGCGTTTAGAGCAATCAACACCCATGAGCATTATTTTGGGCATCGATCCGGGTTCGCGGATCACCGGATACGGGGTTATCCGGGTCGTGGGCGGCAAGGCCGAATACTTGGGCTCTGGCTGCATCCGCACCGATTGCGGCGAGCTGCCGGAGCGCCTCAAGCAGGTCTATGACGGGGTATGCGAGATCATCACCCAGTTCAAACCCACCGAGTTTGCCATCGAACGGGTCTTTATGGCCCGCAACGCCGACTCGGCCCTGAAACTGGGACAGGCCCGGGGCAGCGCCATCGTCGCCGCAGTCAACGCCTATCTGCCGGTGAGCGAATACTCTGCCACCCAGATCAAGCAGGCGGTGGTCGGCACCGGCGGCGCAGCCAAGGAGCAGGTGCAGCATATGGTGACCCATCTGCTGAAACTCTCCGCCACCCCGCAGGCGGATGCAGCAGATGCCCTCGGCGTCGCGCTCTGCCACCTGCACACCCGCCAGAGCCTGATCAAGATGGCCGGCCGCGCCAGCAGCTCGGTACGTGGCCGCTATCGCTGAGCCCTTGTGTTGACCGCGGCTCATCTCGGTATCGCTAAATAAAAAACCGCCCCGGCTATCCGGGGCGGTTTTGTTTGGCCGTTTTGTTTGAGCGCTTAGCGAGCCGAAATGGTGATGCTGGCGAGATCGATCAGATTGACCGCCCCCTTTTGACCGCCTGCATCGTTGTAGGTGTCGTTTGCCTTCAGGTAACTCATGTTGTAAAAATCGCTCACCCGGATGTCATACTCCCCGGCAGGCAGATCCACCACGAACGGCGTCGAGTCACGCAGCGGTTTGAGGTCGCCCTCTTTCATCACATGGGGCATCTGCACCATACCGCTGGCGGCCACCTGGCCACCACTCACTACCGAGATCCGTTTCACCCCGTTGGTCACCCCCAGATTGATGGCATGCTGGGCATTGCTGTATTGCAGGCGAATAGCGTGCTTGCCATCGAGCTTGACCCCCTGCACCAGCAAGCTGTCGTCGGGGCGACCCCAATCCTTGAGGTAAGGGACGGGAATGGCCCCATCGGCGGCGCTCACACTGCCGGTATGGGAGACGTTGGCCGCATCGATGGCGATATGTTGCAGCGCAGGCTGATAGCAAACCGGCTTGGCATGATGGGAGCGGTTGCCGGACTCCGGATAGACCGCCTCGGCACTGTAGCAATAGGCCTGGCCCGGCTGTAACACCATGTCGTCGACCCAGCTGGTCGCACGATCCAGCCCGGAGGCCACCTGCTTGCCATCCCGATAGATGTTGTAGCTGAGCGCCCCCTTGTTGACACTATCCTGCAGGGCAACAACCAGCTTGCCACTCTGCTCGCTAACCCCGAGCAGGGTCGGCTCGGTCGGTGCAAACACCTGCCGGTTCTCGACATCCAGCGGCGCCACATCCTTGATCAGGCGGATATCCTGATCATCAGCCACGGCGGCACCGAGCGTCACCTCAATCCGGTTGCCAGGGGCCAGCATATTTTCACTTATCTGCTCCCCCACCGGAACGCCATTGAGCGTCACGCTCTGCACCGGATAGTAACTGCCCTCCCCGCCCAGCTCCGGCAGTTGCAGCACTATGTCAATCTGCTTGCCACGATAGTTCAATCCCTTGAGTGCAGCCTCGGGCTTGGCCCCCATCAGCTTGTGCAAGTGAGCGGTGACAAACGGCTTGATCCGGATCCCCCCCTCTTCCACCTTGTAGCCGAAGGTGGTGTCGGTCACCATGCCAAGGTAGCCCCCGACAGACCAGAGCTGGCGCTGGGAGTTGATCACCGGTCCCGTCAAATCGGGATGGGTCAGATCCATCAGGGAGGGCTGGCCGGAGAGCCACTCGAGGTTCTCCATGTTGGAGAGGTTCAGCGCGGCACCGCGCATCAGGGAGTCGATATGGTGATCGACCACGGCAACGTTCTGCACCATGGCCGCCGCCTTCAGCCCGTAGGCGGAGACAAAGGGCCAGATGGCGCGGTTATGGTAAACCGGCATATCGGGTTGCTGCGGGAAGTAGACCGGCGCGCCATAAGGGCCCATGGGATAGCGACTGATGATCTCTTTGGCCTGCGCCTCATCGGCAACACCGGCCAGAATGGCGAGGGATTCCCCCAGCAGATCGAACTTGTAGGCCGGGCTCTGATCGGTAGTGGTGTTGATCAGGCTGGCATACATCTTCTCGTCCGCCAGCCAGAAAGCGCGATTAATCGCCAGTTTCAGATCCCCCGCCCACTGGTTATAGCGGATCGCCAGCTCATCGTGCCCCAGCTCGCCCGCCACCCGCGCGGCCAGCAGCAACCCCTGATAGTGGGTCACGTTGGTGGAGAGAGATTTGCTCATGCCGATGTGGGCGATATCGGCGGTGATCCACTTGGCATAGGTCTGGTCGCGCCAATCGAGGAAGGATTGCTCGCCGACATAGAGACCATCTGCGCTATCGAAGGCGGCCAGACGATCACTCTCTATGGTGTTGCTCAGTCCTTCAAACACCTCGGGCAAGAACGCACTGCGCTCGGCATTAGGCAGGGCGGCCAGCACCCGCTCGGCCCCCAGGGCCCAGCTCATGCGGTCGGTACTGATGGGCCAGCTGCCCCCGGTACCGGTATCCTGGATGATCTGGCGTCCTTGCGGGATCAAGCTGTCCAGATCGCTTGTCAGCTCGGCTCTGAAATCAGAGAGCTTGAAGCGCAAGGAGTTGCGCGCACGCATGGGATCAAGCGCCCCCAGCCCCAGATCGGTGGCATAGGAGAGATCCCGCGTCCAGACGTAATGCCACTTGGCGCCGGTTTCAAAACAGTCGCACGGGATCGCCTGCCCCCCGTTGTAACTGCCATCTTTGACCTGAGCCACGCTGTTCTGGCGCATCTCGTGAGCGGCCAGAGCAAACAGGGCATCAAATACCATATTGCCGGAGCGCAGGCGGGGCAGATCGGACTGCTCCTGATAGGTGGTAAAGTTCTCGCCCGGATCACGCAACTCCTGAGTGGTCGACTGCGCATAGCTGCGATACTCATCACTGGCCTGCTTGACCGAGAAGGTGGCCGTTTCCGTCACCCCGGGTTTATAGGTCTCATACTCGCGCTTCTCGAGCAGCTCATGCCCTTCATGGGGATTGATCATGCCCAAATCACTATCGCCTGCAACGCTGACCTGCAACAGAGGAGCATTCTCATCCTGGCTGGCATCCAGCAGGAACTTGTAATACCCCTCCTGCTCCACCCGCACTGTTGCCAGCGGGCACTGGGCATCACAGCGCTGCATCTTGAGCGGGTTGTTCAATGCAATAACGCCGTTGAGCCCAAATCCAATCCCCTCCTGTGCGGAGGCAATCTTTATCTTGTGCTCACCCGCCGTCAGCTTGGCCACCATCACATACTGCCTGTCCCCCTGATAGACCATCTTCAGGGCGGGCTCCAGATTGCCATCAATCCCTTTCAGATAGAGACTCTCGCTGTAATTGGGGTCATCACGCACCATGGAAAACTCGATGGCCGGTGCAGCCAGATCGGCATTAGTCACCTTGACCTGAATGTCCAGCAGCCCCTTTTCCGTCACCACCAGACGGTTGTTCTGCCCGTTGTTCTGGTAGTACATGGGATAGACCTGACCGGGGAAGATGCTGGTCTCCTTGCGGGAATCTGCAGAAAAATCGGGATATTTGGTCCATTCGGGACCGGCCACTTTGAACGGGGACATACCCGAGTTCATTTTCAGGTTGTCCAGACGATAGACGCCCTCCTTGAAGGTCAGTTTGAACTTATCCTCACGACCCCAGCCGCTAAATTCACCGACCATATAGAGATCAAAATTCCAGGGCGCCTTCACCTCGGGTTTGGCTCCGTTATCGTTGCCGCTGGATGAGCTGTCGTTACAACCGGACAAAAGAACCCCGCCGCAGCATAACGCCACAGATAATGCCAATGGACGAATTTTCATATATTCCCTTCGTTACTTTTTTGTTTTGTTATTGAAACAGCATTGAGTAAAACTGTTTTTGCCAGTCTACGTGGTCAGTATTCGCCAGAAAAATAGACCACGTCACCATCGGCATAGATAACATCTATAACCAGATGAAATTACGTGATCCACCGCACCAAACCGGCTATCAAGCGGTAAAAATGATTTGAATACAACGTGAAGGGAGCCACATAAAAATAGCCAGTCAGTAAAGGGGAATAATTGACAGCCCCGAGTGATTACACTAGCTTGGCGCACCACCCGCCCATAACCGGACGCCATGTTCGTGGACAAGCATCTAAGACAATTTATTGAAGTGGCCACCCACAAAAATGTCAGTCTGGCAGCCAGGCAAATGGGGCTCAGCCAACCGACGCTGACGCACAACATGAGAAAACTTGAGGAAAGTCTGGCGACGACCTTGCTGGTCAGGCACGCGGGCGGGGTGACGCTCACCGCTGCCGGAGAGCTGCTGCTGGAGCAGGCTCGCGTAATGCAGCGGATCTACGATGATACCCTCAGGCAGCTTGCTACCCTGCGCGAACGCACCGCTCGGCCGCTAAGCGTGGGCACCGGACATGCGTGGTGGCAACCGGTATTGCAACCTGTCACCGCCCGCTATCAGCAAGCCAACCCATCCTGCGCCATCAATATTGAAGTCGGCAACCATCTGCGCCTGCTCGATCTGCTATTGGGCAATCATATCGACCTGTTTCTCGGACATGAAATTCACGGGCTGGCCAAAAATTACAGCCTGATATTTATTCCGCTATTTATTTCTCACGATGGGGTATTTGTCAGAGCGGGCCATCCCCTCACAGGGAAAATATGCAGCAAGCAGGATCTGGTCGATTATCCGAGCCTGCTGGTGACGCCGGATGAGGATAAATATCTTCATCTGGTCGATGATTTGGCGCGAAAAAAACAGGAACGCGCCGCAATGAAGTTGAATGACAAAATCATTTATAGTAGCAACTCCATACTCACCAGCATTGACATTGTCAATAATAGCAATGCTGTCATGCCTTATCCGGTGAGCATGGCCGGTTATTTTTCCCGATTCGGTATTGGCCAGCTGAATATGGGCGAAGAGTACAACAAGGGGACTATCGGTATTTATATCCCTCGCGAGAAGATCGATGAGCCCCACATTCAGATGTTGTGCCAAGACATTCAAGCTCAGGTCACTTACAACAGCCCCTTAATCGCCATCTTCTGAGCCAGCAATAACTGAGCCCAACGCCTCCATCAAGGTCTCGGGCTGGATGAGTCAACGCCTCATCCAGCCAGATATCCCAACCCTTACCCCACCTCCCCCAGCGCACCGATCAGGGCGTCGAGCCCTTGGTCTACCTTCGAGCGCGGGCAGCCGACGTTGAGGCGGATATAACCTGTGCCTTCCGGGCCGTAGGTGTCGCCGCGCATGATGGCGACCCGGTATTTCTCCACCAGCAAGGCTTGCAGCGCATCCATCCGTTCGGTGGTGTCGATGCCAAGGCCGTTCAAATCAATCCTGGCGAGATAGGTTCCCTCGGGCACCCGATAGTCGATGGCGGGGAAAGCCGCGTTGAGCCGCTGCAGATAGGCGGCCCGTGGAATCGGTCGTCAGACGGCAAGGCGGCTGCTGACCCAGATGCAGCAACCCGAGCTCGCCCCACCCGCCATATCATCACCACTCACCAGCAAACCGCAAAAGCGGGCATCGACCAGAGGCACACGACTGCGGCGCGCGGGCAAATAACAAAGAGGGGGCGCAAAATGTGAGCCTGCTCACTGCGCTGGCAAGGAGAGATTGAGAGCCAAGTGGAGAGGGATATGATGGGCGTCCACTCTCTTCACGAGCCTCTTTATGAGCAACCCGCACGACCAGAACCCACCGAGTGAAATCCATCGCTGTGACAAATGTGGCGAGCGTACCCGCCATATCGTGGTGCTGGTCGCCCGCGATCATAGCCAGGACATCATGCCCAAGGATCCGCGCAAAGCCTTCTGGCAAGCCTTTACTTCCAGCAGCATTACCAACTGGGCGTTTGGCGAAACGCTGGCTTACCAGGCCACCCATGTAAAGCACCTGATCTGCGAGCGCTGCGGCGAGAAGTTTCTGGAATATTGAGTGACCATCAGGCCCAGAGGACGGCGCACCACGGACCGTCAGAGCGGGATAAAAGAGAAATAAAGATGACGTTTGTCGAGACGAACACCGACCAACTGCCGCTAGCGCTGCTGCTGGAGGCCGATCCCGCAGAGCTGCGCATTGCCCCCTACTTTCCAGCCTCCAGATATCTGTTCCAGAAAAGAGCGCTCATAGATGAAACGAATTCTGATTATTGGCAACTCTGGATCGGGCAAGAGCTGGTTGGCAGCTCGATTGGCTGAGGGGTTAACTATCCGCGAGGTCAATCTGGACACCATTGTCTGGCAACCGGGCGGCTTTAACCAAAAACGGCCCCAGCATGAGATTGATCATGCCATTCAAACCCTTGCTCAAGAGCCCTCATGGGTGGTCGAAGGGGTATTTGGTGCCCTGGCCGAGCAACTGCTTGATGCCGCCGATACCCTGCTTTTTCTGGATCTTGACTGGTCTGTATGCCGTGATTCACTGCTATCGCGCGGATCACAAAGTGCCAGGCAACGGGATGCCGTAGCAGCCGAAGAGAGCTTTCAACAACTGCTGGTGTGGGCATCGGAATATGGGCAGCGAGCCGGCAAAAGCTCCCGCCAATTCCATCACGAGCTGTTTGATCGATTCCCAAACGACAAGCACCGTTTCACGACTCGCACAGAGGTACATAGCTATCTCACGCAACTGACCACTCATAGCTAACGGGGTAGAGGATGACGCAACAGGAGCTGGCGAAAATGGGGGGCGCTTCGGTAAGTATCCAGCTGCTGGATGGCAAACCCTGTATCAGAAAAAGCGGCGCATCGCCTGTCGAGCGCCATTTCTACCAACGCGCCGCACTGCATTTGAGCGGGCTCAACACTCCTGCCCTGCTCAAGGTCGAAGGGGAGACCCTGTTCCTTGAGCAGATCCCTCATCCGGTCACGCTCACGCAGCTGCACCACAACGAACAGACCTTTGCTCAGCTGGCCAGCCTGCATAACGCCAACTATCAGCCCAACTTTGCGGTGAAAACTCACGGCTGGTCGCTCGTCGACACCAACGAGGCGCTCTCTGTACTCTGCCTGCCGGAAGCGGTAAACGAGAAGATCCGCCATATCCAGCAAGTCGGCCACGAACTATTCGAGGAGTCATGCCTGATTTCGGGAGATAGCAATGAGGGCAACTGGGGCACCCGCGACAATGGTGAGCTGGTGTTGTTTGACTGGGAGCGATTTGGTTATGGCAGCCCGGCCATCGATCTGGCCCCGCTGGTGCCGCGGATGGGTTCGCTGGCTGAGTATGAAACCATCATTGAACGCTATCTGCGCCACAGCTCGCAGCTCTCTGGCGACCGGTTGCTGCGCCATCTCGTCATGGCCAAGTGCTGGCTGATTATTGAGGTCACCAATCTGCTGACCAGAAGGGAGAAGCCGCAAGCACAGCAATATCTGGAGTGGTATCGGCAACAAGTTCCCAACTGGCTGGGGTCGGTGGCGCATATTGTGTAGTCCGTAGGTTCGAATAGCGGAGCGTATTCGGACGTTCGCGTTATCACCTCTATCTTTTCGGCCATCCCCTCTCTTGCTACCACACTTTCTTCCCAAACAACGCCCCTCTGCGCTCGCCCAGCCAATGCAATTGGCCTCCGCCATGAGGCGCATAAAAATCCTAACCCGCCCGATGAAACTGCGACTTTTTGTGAGAAAGGTCACATCTGATAACGCCTTAAAACCACATATAAATCCAGACCCCGCTGGTGATTAATTTATTGATATGACGCATTACAAACCTGATTTCGAGGCAAACCATAATCCATTCATCTGTTTTTAAAGACAAAATCAGAAATGACCTGAAAATGGCGAGTCCTGCCTGAAAACGGGATCTTCATCACATCGCGTTTTAATGCGCACAAAAATCCAGTGATTAGCACATTTGTCCGATAGGGAGGGGGCGGGCGAGCCGCGATAATGATCAGGTCATTTTTATCCAGTACGTCGATACGTACTCACGCATAGCTTCCGTCACCGGAAGCGGGGAGAGCGCCATGATCACCACCTTGATCAATGAACATCTGATCAATCTCGATTTGAAAGCGACGCGTAAGGAAGAGGTCTTCACCGAGATGGCCCGCCTGCTGGCGTCGCAAGGCAAGGTCAGCGACGAGCAGGCCTTTCTCAAGGATCTGTGGGCCCGCGAAGAGCTGGGTAACACCGGCTTTGAAGAGGGCGTGGCCCTGCCCCACGCCAAGAGTGCGGCGGTATGCAATCCGGCGGTCGCCATCGGCATCAGCCGCAACGGCATCGAGTACGGCGCCGAAGATGGCAAGCCGTCCCACATTTTCTTTATGATCGCCTCCCCCGATGGCGGCGCCAACCACCATATCGAAGTGCTGGCCGAGCTCTCCGGCAAGCTGATCGAAGAGGGGTTTATCGCCAAACTGCTGGCAGCCAACACCCCGGCCGATGCGCTGGCGCTGCTGCTGGCCAAGAAAGAGGAGCAGAGCGCGGCCCCGACCACCAGCAAAGGCTTTATCATCGGTGTCACCGGTTGCCCAGCCGGTATCGCCCACACCTATCTGGCTGCCGAGTCGCTGGAGCGCGCCGCCAAGGAGCTGGGTTATGAGGTGAAGGTGGAGACCAACGGCTCCATCGGCGTCAAGAACAGCCCGACCGCGGACGAGATCGCCCGCGCCAGCGCCATCGTGGTGGCTTGTGACAAGCAGGTGGACATGGCCCGCTTCGCTGGCAAGCCGCTCATCAAAACCGGCGTCAAGGCCCCCATCAAGGATGGCAAGGGTCTGATCGAGCAGGCCCTGAAAGCCCCCGCCTACGTGGCTGGCAAAGAAGATAAAAAAGGTGAGGAGAAGAGCGCGGGTGGCAGTTCCGATCTCTATCGCTACCTGATGAACGGTGTCTCTCACATGATCCCGTTCGTGGTGACCGGCGGTCTGTTGATTGCGCTGGCACTCGCCATCGGCGGCAACCCGACCCCGAGCGGCATGCAGATCCCGGAAGGGAGCATGTGGAACCAGATCCTCAACGTCGGCGTGGCCGCCTTCACCCTGATGATCCCCATTCTGGCGGGCTATATCGCCTACGCAATCGGTGACCGTCCGGCACTGGCACCGGGCTTTATCGGCGGCTGGATCGCCAACAACGGCAGCTTCTACGGCGCTGACGCCGGTACCGGCTTTATCGGTGCCATCATCGCGGGCCTGTTGGTCGGCTATCTGGTGCGCTGGATTGCGACCCGTCAGTACCACAAGATGGTGCAACCGCTGGTGCCGATCCTGATCGCCCCCATCGTCGGTTCGCTCTTTATCGCTGCGGTATTCATCTTCATCATCGGCGCCCCGATTGCCGACATGATGACTGGCCTCAACGCCATGCTGCTCTCCATGAGTGGTGGCAGTCTGGTGCTGCTGGGTATCGTGCTGGGTGGTATGGCCGGCTTTGATATGGGTGGCCCGGTCAACAAGGTGGCCTTCCTGTTCTCGGTCGGCATGATCGCCTCCGGTCAGACCCAGTTTATGGGTGCCATGGCCTGCGCCATCCCGGCTGCGCCCCTTGGCATGTCGCTGGCTACCGTACTCGGTCGCAAGCTCGGCATCTTTGACGAGTCCGAGATCGAAGCGGGCAAAGCCGCCGGTGCCATGGGTCTGGTGGGGATCTCCGAAGGGGCGATTCCGTTCGCCGCCCGTGACCCGCTGGCCGTCATTCCGGCCAACGTGCTGGGCAGCATGACCGCCGCTGTGATGGCTTTCCTGTTTGGCATCACCAACAGCGTCGCCCACGGTGGCCCCATCGTAGCCCTGCTGGGTGCGGTCAACAAGCCGCTGCTGGCCCTGCTCTGCATGATCTGCGGTGCCATCGTCACCGGCGTGGTGGCGGTTGCCCTGAAAAAACTGCGGGTCAAAAAGAGTGATGAGGTAACTCTGGCCAAGGCGGCCTGAGTCCCTCTCGCCATCGCGGCTCATAGAGCATAAAAAGAGGCCACCCCACGGGGTGGCCTCTTGTTTTTTGGGATGGCTGGCGAGCCGTATTTCCCAAAATCGCCCCCCGAGAAATAGTGGTCGATAAGCACTCTTCCCTTATCTCTGCTTTCACCTCTCCCCTTGCCTTTCCCTAGCTCCCTTCTAGCCTCTCCCCTCCTCAGCCCAGCACTCACACAGAGCGCCAAACTGGCTGAAATGGCAGCAATCCGGCGTCAGCGGTGTGATGTTTCTCACGCTTTGTCCGCGAAAGCGCAAAAACTAGGAAAATTTCCTAGCCCCACTAGGGATGGCTCTCAAGCCATTTTTTGCCCCTCTTATTAGAGTCACCCCACCTGATGTCGTGACCCGCACCGCGATGGGCAATGTGCCCCGTTATCCCGTGTCGGGCCCGGGTTTATATGGATGGAGCGTCGAGCGCAGCAACGGCTGACAGCCCCGACGTTCCGTTCCCCCTTCCGTGGCGTGACCTCGAACAACCTATCTACAAATGAGGGGCGCGGCGGAAATACCGTCTATCTCGCAGAGGATGAACGAAGATGTTGAAATTGCTCCAACAGGTCCGGGTTCCCACCCTCGACCTGCCGGTCGAAGCCCGGCGCAAGCTCTGGTTCAAGCCGTTTATGCAATCTTATCTGGTTGTATTTATTGGCTATTTGACCATGTATCTGATCCGCAAGAACTTCAACATTGCGCAAAATGACATGATCCAGGAGTACGGTCTCTCCATGACCGAGCTTGGCATGATCGGTCTTGGCTTCTCCATCACCTACGGGGTGGGCAAGACCATCGTCTCCTACTACGCCGATGGCAAGAACACCAAGCAGTTCCTGCCGCTGATGCTGATCCTCTCCGCGCTGTGCATGCTGGGCTTCAGTGCCAGCATGGGTGGCACAGGTTTCAGCCTCTACTTCATGATCTTCTTCTATGCCCTGAGCGGTTTCTTCCAGAGCTGTGGCGGCTCCTGCAGCTACTCCACCATCACCAAGTGGACCCCTCGCAACAAGCGCGGCACCTATCTGGGTATGTGGAACCTCTCCCACAACGTGGGCGGTGCCGGTGCGGCCGGTGTGGCGCTGTTCGGTGCCAACTACCTGTTCGATGGCAACGTGCTCGGCATGTTTATCTTCCCCTCCATCATCGCGCTGATCGTCGGTTTTATCGGCCTGCGCTTTGGTAGCGATTCGCCGGAAGCCTATGGCCTGGGCAAGGTGGAAGAGCTGTTTGACGAAGTGGCGAGCGAAGAGGATATCGCCACCGAAGAGCAGCAGCTGACCAAGTGGCAGATCTTCGTGAAGTACGTGCTGCTCAACAAAGTGATCTGGCTGCTCTGCTTTGCCAACATCTTCCTCTACGTAGTGCGTATCGGTATCGACCAGTGGTCTACCGTCTATGCCCACCAGGAGCTGGGCTTCTCCAAAGACGTGGCCATTCAGGGCTTTACCTTCTTCGAAGTGGGCGCACTGGTCGGTACCCTGATGTGGGGTTACCTCTCCGATCTGGCCAATGGCCGTCGTGGTCTGGTTGCCTGTGTGGCACTGGCGCTGATCATCGCGACTCTGGGTCTCTACCAGCATGCGACTACCCAGTTCATGTTCCTGGGCTCCCTGTTCACCCTGGGCTTCCTGGTGTTTGGTCCGCAGTTGCTGATCGGCGTCGCCGCCGTGGGCTTCGTCCCCAAGCAGGGCATCAGCGTAGCCGATGGCGTCAAGGGCACCTTCGCTTACCTGATTGGTGACAGCTTCGCCAAGCTGGGTCTGGGCATGATCGCCGATGGCACCCCCATCTTCGGTCTGACCGGCTGGACCGGCACCTTCGCGGCGCTGGATATCGCAGCCGCCGCCTGTCTGGTGCTGATGGGTTGTGTCGCGGTCGCCGAAGAGCGCAAGATCCGCCGCATCAAGCGCGAACTGAAAGCCGCCGAGCTGGCTGCCCAGACCGCCTGATAGCCATAACAACAGACGCAGATTGTTCAGGGCCACCCACAGGGGTGGCCCTTGTTGTTTGGAGCAATCAGACACCCGACTGGCCGGCATGAGCCTGCACTACCGTTCAAGGGACGGGCATATCCCCATCAAGATCCCACTTTTCATATGGACTTTTGGTAAAAGCCCCCCGCTGGCGCTATCTTGTTGCTCCCCCTTGTCAGCATCACAGAGAGCAGATGAAGATCGTCGCCGTCACCGCTTGCCCGACCGGTATTGCCCATACCTATATGGCTGCCGATGCCCTGCAAAAAGCCGCCACTGGGCTGGGACTCAAGATCAAGGTCGAAACTCAGGGCGCCATGGGCATGGAGAACATGCTGACCGCCCGCGATATTGCCAGCGCCGACCTGGTGCTGATTGCCTCCGATATCGAGATTGAGCAGAAAGAGCGCTTCCTCGGCTGCACTATCCATCAGGTGAGACTGGAAACCGTGCTGCTGGATGCCAACGCCGTACTCAAGGCCCTGCCGATCCCGGCCTGATGCTGACTCGCGAAATCACCTTCTACTGCCAGCAGGGGTTGAGCATCACCCAGGCCAAGCAGTTGAACCGGCTGGCGGGAATGTTCAAATCCACCATCCGCTGCGCCAACCTCACCCGGCGCCAGACCGTTGCCGCCAGCAACCAGCTATCCCTGTTGACCCTCGCCACCCAGCCCGGCGATCTCTGCCAGTTGCAGATCGAGGGCAACGACGCCGAGCTGGCCCATATGGCCTTCACCTGCTGGTGTGGCGAGCTGGGTCAACCGCTGGTGCGCCCGCATACCGCCGCGCTGGCGGAGTTGCGACTGGCCAACGCCCTGCCCGACTACCATTTTGCCCTGCGCCAGCTGGCCCACAGCCCCGAACCGCTGACCAAGGCCGAAGCCCTCGAGCATCTGATCGATCTGCTGCCCACCGAGCTGATCACCAACCGCGCCACACTGACCGCTGCGGTAGAGCGGCGCGAGCAGGTATCGGCCACCATCATCCGCCCCGGCCTTGCCATGCCTCATGTATTGAGCGAAGGGATCAGCCGGCCAGCGCTGACCCTGCTTAGCTGCAAGGAGCCCATCGAGTGGGGCTCTCAAATCGGGCAGGTGCAGACCATTATTCTGCTGGCGGTGCCGGTCGGTAGCGGACGGGAGACCCTGCGCCCCCTCACCCGACTGGCGCAGGCGATGATCGACGATGTGGTCAGCCACGCCCTGCTGCTGGCGGGCTCGGCCCCCGCCCGTCAGGCTATCGTGATCGAGAGCCTGCTGAGCTAGGCGAATTGGCTCTGGGCACTGCTTGTTGAAACCCCAGCCATTCATCCAGCCCTCAGCCCCCTGTGGTACACTCGCTGCCATCGTCTGTCGTCTGTCTGAAGTGTGTATCCGATGAAATCTCCCCGCTCCCGTCTCTCTGTCAGCCGCGCGCCGCGCGATAACGCCCCGCGCACGGCGGCCAAACCAGCCGCCCCCCGCCATGCATCCCCCCGCAAACCGGAGCTGGCTCCAGAGGATCGCAAATTGCTCCTGCTGAACAAGCCCTACATGGTGCTCTGCCAGTTCACCGACGAGGCGGGCCGCGAGACCCTCAAGGATTACATCAAAGAGCCCGGCATCTACGCCGCAGGCCGGCTTGACCGCGACAGCGAGGGGCTATTGCTGCTCACCAACGATGGCAAATTGCAGGCGCGCCTCACCCAGCCAGGGGAGAAGACCCCCAAGACCTACTGGGTGCAGGTGGAAGGGATCCCGAGCGAAGAGCAACTGGCCGCTCTGCGCGCCGGTGTCGAGCTCAATGACGGCATGACCCTGCCCGCCGGGGCGCGCATCATGGATGAACCTGCGGTGTGGCCGCGCAATCCGCCGATCCGCGAGCGCAAGGAGATCCCCACCCGCTGGCTGGAGATCAAGATCATCGAGGGACGCAACCGGCAGGTGCGGCGGATGACCGCCCATATCGGCCACCCCACCTTGCGCCTTATTCGCTACGCCATCGGTGACTGGACCCTCGATGGTCTGGCACCCGGCGAGAGCCGCAGCCTGCCCGTCCCCGAGCTGGTGCCGAGCTCCAGCAGCCGCCCGCGTCCCTCCTCATCCCGTTCAGGCGCTCATACCGCCAAACCGGCCAAACCGGCAGGGGAGGCACCACGGCGGGCCAGCCAGCCGAGACGGGACGAGCGTCCCCGCACCACTCACCCAACCGAGCGTTCAACTTCAAACCCGACAGGCGGCAAACCCCGCAGCAGCGGGCGAGGAACGGCACGCAGACCCGCCCGTGCGGGCAATCCCAATAGCAACGACAAGGAGTCATGATGAGCAATCAGGCAGAGCAATCGGCCACCAGCCACGCCCGCATGGAGGCGCGCCTGACGGTCGCCGCCCTGGTGCAGTGGCAGGGGCGCTTTCTGGTGGTGGAAGAGGAGATAAAAGGCCAGCGCCGTTTCAACCAACCCGCCGGCCATGTGGAGCCGGGGGAAAACCTGCTTGAAGCGGCTTGCCGTGAGCTGAAAGAGGAGACGGGTCTGACCGCCACGCCGACCGCCTGGCTTGGTACCTATCTCTTCAAACCGGCCGACAGCGAGGCCACCTATGTGCGCACCGCCATCATCTTCGACCTTGAAAAAGCGCCGGGTCAGCACCACCCAGAGGATCCTGACGGTGATGTGCTGGCTTGCCACTGGCTCACTCTGGAAGAAATTGCGGAATGCAAACCGGCCCTGAGAAGCCCCTTGGTGTGGCAGTGCATTCAGGACTATCTGGCGGGGACACGGCTGCCACTGTCGGCACTCAAGGCCTTTATTTGAGAACCTGTCCACGCTCTTACTGCGAGGCCGTGATCAAGGCTCATGTGCTGCTCTTTACCTTGCTGACGGCCTCTCGTGACAGATCGTGAACAGGCTATCCGATATCGTTTGGCACCATTTTTTCATCATGGTGCTGACAAACAGAAAAACGATTTCCTGCTATCAGGCTCCTGATGGGAACTGCGGCATGGATATGTGACCGGGGGCGCAAAACTCTGGTAGAATACGCCCCGTTTAAACGAACTGGTAACTTCGACTAATGACAGACAACAGCCAAATCAAGGTGATCGTCGGCATGTCCGGCGGCGTGGATTCTTCCGTCTCGGCCTACCTGCTCCAGCAGCAGGGCTATCAGGTCGAAGGCTTGTTCATGAAGAACTGGGAAGAAGACGACACGGACGAGTACTGCTCTGCCGCCCAGGATTTGGCTGATGCCAAGGCCGTCTGCGACAAGCTGGGGATGAAACTCCACACCATCAACTTCGCGGCCGAGTACTGGGACAATGTGTTCGAGCACTTCCTCGAAGAGTACAAGGCTGGCCGCACGCCGAACCCGGATATCCTGTGCAACAAGGAGATCAAGTTCAAGGCGTTCCTCGAATTTGCCGCCGAAGAGCTGGGTGCCACCTACATCGCCACCGGCCACTATGTGCGCCGTGACGACAGCACCGGCCGCCCGCGCCTGCTGCGCGGTCTCGACAACAACAAGGATCAGAGCTACTTCCTCTACACCCTGAGCGAGAAGCAAGTGGGTCAGAGCCTGTTCCCGGTTGGCGATCTGGAGAAGCCCGAGGTGCGCCGCATCGCCGAGCAGCTGGATCTCATCACCGCCAAGAAGAAAGACTCCACCGGCATCTGCTTTATCGGCGAGCGCAAGTTCAAGGACTTCCTGGCCAAGTTCCTGCCCGCCCAGCCCGGCAAAATCGAGACCGTGGATGGCAAGGTGATCGGCGAGCATCAGGGTCTGATGTATCACACCCTGGGTCAGCGCAAGGGGCTCGGTATCGGTGGTCGCAAGGATGCCACCGAAGAGGCTTGGTATGTGGTCGACAAAGAGGTTGAGCGCAACGTGCTGGTGGTGGCGCAGGGCGAACATCCCCGCCTCTACTCCGATGGCCTCATCGCCAGCCAGCTGCACTGGGTGGATCGCACTCCCATTCGCGAGCCGCGTCGTTGCACCGTCAAGACCCGCTACCGTCAGCAGGATATCCCCTGCCTGATCCAGCCCATCGACGACGAGACCATCCGGGTCATCTTCGACGAGAAACAGGCTGCAGTGACCCCGGGCCAGTCCGCCGTCTTCTACGACGGGGAAGTGTGTCTGGGCGGCGGCATCATCGAACAACGTTTCAGCCATCCGGTTTGAATCCTTAACAGAAGGCAGCAGACGTGAGCGATAAATTCCAAGACAGAACAATGGCCTTTGCCGGCATCTGCCAGGCAGCGTATCTGGTGCAGAAGGTGGCCCGAGACGGCAGCTGTGACGAGGCCGCCCTGCGCGAGAGCCTCTCCAGCATTCTGGTGACCAACCCGAGCCAGCCGCTCGAGGTGTTCAACAACACCCATCTTGCCATTCGCGACGGCTACCGTGCGCTGGTCGAGCAGCTGGGTGCCGACGGCAGCCAGAAGAATGCCGAGCTGACCCGCTACGTGGTGAGCCTGATTGCGCTGGAGCGCAAGCTGGCCAAGCGCAAGGACATTCTCAATATGCTGGGTGAGCGGATCAGCCAGATTGGCCGCCAGCAACAGCACTTCGATCTGCTCGACGAGCAGATTTTGGCCAACATGGCGAGCATCTACAGCGATCTTATCAGCCCCATCGGGCCGCGCATCCAGGTGGCAGGCACTCCGCTGTTCCTGCAGCAACCGCTGGTGCAGCACAAGGTGCGCGCCCTGCTGCTGGCAGGCATTCGTGCCTGCGTGCTGTGGCGTCAGCTCGGTGGCAGCCGCACCCAGATCATCTTCGCTCGCAAGAAGATGGTGGAGCTGGCCAAACGTTACTAATCATCGGCTCGCGTACGGGCAAGGAGGTCGAAATCAGGGCAAATAGCCGCACATCCGCCTTGATGACGACTCAGCCCCACGCGCGAGTGGATACGGATCCCCCACACAAATCATCAGGAGTTCACCCCATGGAGCTGTCCGCGCTGACTGCTGTTTCCCCGATAGACGGTCGTTATGGCGACAAGGCCGATGCCCTGCGCCCTATCTTCTCCGAATTCGGCCTGCTGCGTTTTCGCGTCGAAGTCGAGGTGCGCTGGTTGCAAAAACTGGCCAGCCACGCCGGGATCCCGGAAGTCCCTGCCCTGAGCGCGGCCGCCAACGCCCTGCTCGACGGCATCGTCAGCAACTTCAACGAGAGTGACGCCGCCCGTATCAAACAGATCGAGCGCACCACCAACCATGATGTGAAAGCGGTGGAGTACTTCCTCAAAGAGAAGGTTGAAGTGAACCCGGAGCTGGCGGCTGTCAGCGAGTTCATCCACTTCGCCTGTACCTCGGAAGACATCAACAACAACTCCCACGGTCTGATGCTGAAAACCGCCCGCGAAGAGGTCATCAAACCTTATTGCGAAAAGCTGATCGGCGAGATCAAGCGTCTGGCTCACGAGTACCGTGACATGCCGCTGCTCTCCCGCACCCACGGCCAGCCGGCGACCCCGAGCACCATGGGCAAGGAGATGGCCAACGTCGCCTACCGTCTGGAGCGCCAGTTCAAGCAGATCATGGCGGTGGAGATCCTCGGCAAGATCAACGGTGCGGTCGGCAACTACAACGCCCACCTCAGCGCCTACCCGGATGTGGACTGGCACCAGTTCTCCGAGGAGTTCGTTACCTCCTTGGGCCTTTCCTGGAACCCCTACACCACCCAGATCGAACCGCACGACTACATTGCCGAGCTGTTCGACGCCATGGCCCGCTTCAACACCATCCTGATCGACTTCGACCGCGATGTGTGGGGCTACATCTCCCTGGGCCACTTCAAGCAGCGCACCATCGCCGGCGAAATCGGCTCCTCCACCATGCCGCACAAGGTCAACCCCATCGACTTCGAGAACTCCGAAGGCAATCTGGGTCTGGCCAACGCCGTGTTCCAGCATCTGGCGAGCAAGCTGCCCATCTCCCGCTGGCAGCGTGATCTGACCGACTCTACCGTACTGCGCAACCTGGGTGTGGCGGTGGGTTACTCCCTGATTGCCTATCAGGCGACCCTGAAGGGTATCTCCAAGCTGGAAGCCAACGACGCCGCCATGGCCGCCGATCTGGATGCCAACTGGGAAGTGCTGGCCGAGCCGATCCAGACCGTGATGCGCCGCTACGGTATCGAGAAGCCTTACGAGAAGCTCAAGGAGCTGACCCGTGGTCGCCGCGTCGATGCCGAAGGGATGCGTACCTTTATCGACACCCTGGAGCTGCCGGAAGCGGTCAAGGTTGAGCTGAAGAAGCTGACCCCGGCCAACTACATCGGTGACGCCCAGCGTCTGGTTGATCTGCTGAAGTAAGCCAACCGGCAGTGACGAAGGGGCCCTGTGCACGATACGCCACAGGGCCCCTGTTATTTTCCCTGCCACGGCAGGATCCCGAGTGGCTTTTCCCAAGCCTGCTTTGGGCAAAACCTCTTTGCGAGACACGAGAAACAGCATGTACGAACTCAATCTGGATATCGCTCACTTCCTCGAGCACTACTGGCAGAAGCGCCCGCTCCTTATCAAGGGTGGCTTCACCGACTTTCAGGATCCCATCAGCCCGGATGAGCTGGCGGGTCTGGCCATGGAAGAGGTGGTAGAGTCCCGCCTCGTCACCCGTTTCGACGGCAAGTGGGATGCGGCCCACGGTCCCTTCGAATCCTATGACCATCTGGGCGAAGAGAACTGGACCATTCTGGTACAGGCTTGCAACCACTGGGCTCCCGAGGTGAACGAGCTGGCCGTGCCGTTCCAGTTCATCCCGGGCTGGCGCTTTGACGATGTGATGGTGAGCTTCTCCACCCCTCACGCGGGTGTCGGCCCCCACATCGACAACTACGATGTATTCATCACCCAGGGTCTGGGCAAGCGCCACTGGCGAGTCGGCGATGCCAAGCCCCTCAACGAGTTCGCCGCCCACGCCGCACTGCTGCACTGCGAACCGTTCGAGGCGATCATCGACGTCATCATGGAGCCGGGCGATATACTCTACATTCCGCCCGGATTCCCCCACGAAGGCTACGCCATCGAGCCCTCCATGAACTTCTCGGTGGGTTTCCGCGCGCCGGATGCCAAAGCGCTTATCTCCTCCTTTGCCGATCACCTGATCGACAACGAGGTGCGTACCGAGCGTTACGGCGATGCCGATCTCAAGCCCCGCGCCCGCCACGGCGAGATCCAGCCCCACGAACTGCACCGTCTGCGCGAGCTGATGCAGCAGGCCCTTGATGACGAGACCCTGTTCAAGGAGTGGTTCGGCACCATGATCTCCGAGGCCAAACACGATCTGGACGTCAATCCGGTCGAGCCGGACTATAGCGCCGAGGAGGTTGCCGACCTGCTGACCCAGGGCGAGCCCGCCATCAAGGTACCAGGCCTGCGCACCGTCTGGTTTAGCGGCGAGAGCCAGCAGTGCTTCATCGATGGCGAAGCCTGGACCCTGCAGAGCGAAGACGCGGCAGCCATTTCGCTCTTGTGTGACAAGGACATCATCACTCAGGCCGATATGGTGGAGCTGGCCGATCAGGCTGGTTTCCTGCAACTGCTGACCCGTCTGGTCAACCGTGGTTACTGGTTCTTTAACTGATCCGGCAGTAACCGAAGGATAAAAAGGCGCCTTATGGCGCCTTTTTTGTCACTCAGAGGCGGTTCAATTAACAATCGATGCGCGAAGCTGAACCCACTCTTGATGAACCGACAGGTGGTGATTTATTGAACTAAAATGGATCGGTATCATGCGCCCGTCCCTGTTCAAAAGAGAAGCACCACCATGCAAATCACCTCCCGGCCCATGCCGCTGCCCGATTACGGCAAATATCCCTCCTCTCCCGCTGTCACACCCGAGCAGGTCAGTCAGGCCCGTAACGAAGCACTGGCCAAGAAGGATGACTTGCAGGCACAGAGCGAAGAGAGAGCAACGGCTCGCAGAACCATGGCGGTCTCTTATACGGCTAACCAGCAAGATAAAGCCGTGGTGGAGCGCTACCTGGAGGCCAGCGGTCAGGAGAGCGACAGCAAGTCGGGCCCGAGCACGGCTGAACTCTATCAGGCGACCAATCGCTACCAGCGCCAGCAGAATCTGAGCGACTACATGCAATTCCAGCAGAGTCCACTCGCCCAGCAGATGGGTGACATGGTGGGCGAAGATAATCGCAAGGGCACCCAGCTCGATATCATTGCCTGAGCCAATTTGCTCGAATAAGCCCGGCAGGGACCAATACAAGATGAAAAAGCCCTTGATGAGGGCTTTTTCGTTATGGCTTGTCGCTGCGACGTCTCGCTATAAATGGGACACTTCTGCCTGCGCGTCCGGCAGCTCGTCGGGGAGTTCATCAAACAGGGGGTGATAGAGCACCTCACCCTGCACACCCGCAAAACCGCGCTCCTGTAGCTCCATCGCCATAAAGCAGTCGGCAGGCACCTCATAGATGCAGTGCAGGCCAAACTCGCTGGCCGGGCGGAAACCGAAACGGCTGTAATAGGCCGGATCCCCGAGTACCACCACCCCTTTCCAGTCCATCTCGAGCGCCGTATCAAGCCCTTCACGGATGAGATCAGAACCAATCCCCTGACCTTGCCAGTCGGGATGAACCGCGACCGGCGCCAGACCAAGCCAGGGCCCTTCCATGCCGTTAATGGTGATCGGGCTTAGCATCAGGTGCCCCATGAACTCGTACTCTTCCTCTTCGACCATGGTCACTACGGCAGCACCACATTCGCGCAGGCGGTTGACCAGTTCGGCCTCATCGGAACGACCGAAGGCGGCACTCAGCAGCTCATAGACCGGCAGCATGTCACCGGGGCGCTCGGTTCTCAACATCAGGTATTACTCCTCGTACAGCAGAGCGGGCATTATTCCACACAACGGCTGGTCATTCTGAGTACCTTTGTCCAAAAATGGGAGGGTGCACTCAGGAAAACGAGCGGCAAACTGTTGCTGCAAAGCGGTTAGCGTAGCCGGGGTGGCCCTGTTCATCGCCTCGCGGTAGGCAAGCCAGAGGGCGGGAGCCTCCCGCGCCAACCGCTCAAAGGTCAGTTCGGGCGTTTGATGCCAACAGCCATCCAGCTCATCGACCAGCTCCGGCAGCTCCACCAGCAGCCGTAACTGCTGATAGCGTATCTGCGAAGAATCACCGTTGCCGCCCAGCGCCTGCGCCATCAATTGGTTGAACCAGTGGAGCCGTGATACGCGCTCCTCGCGGCTGAGCAGATCGAGCCCCTGATGCTGCAGCGCGGCCAGTTGCAGCAACCACGCCAGCCCCTGTTCATCCCTGTCTTTCAGCAATACGCCGCCAAGATGGGACAACTGCTCCGGTTCGGCCTGCTCCAGCAGATCGACGGGGTAACAGTGCAGCGCCAGCAACCTCTCAAGATGCGGCGGGCAACGCAGAAAACAGGGCTCCTCCCCCACGCCCTTCTCATCCACAAAAAGCGAGATGGCCAGCTTGCCATTGGCACTCTGCCGATTGGTCGTGGCGGGATCCCACAGGATCACCACGGCGATCCGCTCATCTGCCAGCCAGCGGGCAATTTCCTCGGGCAAGGGGCTGGGCAAGGAGGGTGCGCGATCCAGTCGCCAGTAACTCACCTCACACGGCTGGCGACCGCTGATATGGCGCCGCCCGCGATAGTGCATGCCCACTTTTGCCATCACCCGGCCGGAGGCAAGATTGTCTGGCATATGGCGAGCCGTCAGCGCAGGCAGTTGCAGTTGGTCAAAGGCGAACCCCTTGACCAAACCAGCGGCCCGGGTCGCCAGACCGCGATTTTGCCAGGGCACGCCCACCCACCAGGCGAGCTCGCCATTCCAGTGCAGGGAGATCACCCCAAACAACGCCGCACCTTGCTTCTCTGGCAAGGTGATGGCCCAGCTCCAGCCAAGGCCAAGCGCCGCCTTGCGCCAGCTGAGCGCCAGCCAGTCGCGGGCCCCCTCTGGCGGATAGGGGTGAGGAATATTGAGGGTGTAGCGGGCCAGCGCCTCGTCGCTGCAATAGCGCACTATCTCGCGCTCATCGTCGGCCTGCAGTGGTCGCAATACGACACCTGATAGCGAATGCCCCTCAGCCAGGGTCGGCACCGTCACGCGGCGCGCCAGCAGGCGATTGAGCACGGCGCCCAAATCGGCCTCGGGGGTGAGCGGCAAATCGGCCCCCACAGGGCCAAGGGTGAGCAGTCCCTGCTCCCTGGCGAGGGTCAATAGGGAAGTAGAGGCGCTGATCAGAACCTGGCGGCTGGGATCAACATGAAAATCCGTCAGCAGATCCCCATCGAGCCAGGCAGCCAGCAGGGCCCCCGGGCAGAGCACCCCGTCAGGAGGGCTGCTCGCCCAGGGAGCATCGGTTTGATCGAGGGCGGCCGCCGCCTCTTTGCCCAGCAGCAGCTGCCAGCGATGACCCTGCTGCTGCCAGTACTGCAACAGCGCAGTCCACTGCGGTTGCCACAGACTGGCCTCGATCAGCAATTCCATCAGCTGGCCTGACAGGCCGCTGGCAGCGTCAGATGGCGGGGATGGGCTTCGATACGGGCGATCCAGCTACGGATAGCGGGCCACCCCTGCAGAGAGAAGCTCCCCTCCTCTGCCACATGGGTGTAGGCATAAAGGGCGATATCGGCGATGGTCGGCGCATCACCGCACAGGTAGGGGCTCTGTTTCAGCTGCTGCTCCATTACCGCCAGCGCCTTCTCGCCACCGGCTTTCAGCCCGTCGAGCCGCGCCTCCTGCGACTCGGGTCGGCCGAGATAGTGAACGATAAAGCGGGCCACCGCGATGTAGGGCTCATGGCTGTACTGCTCAAAGAACATCCATTTGAGCACCTCGGCCTGCTGGCGCGGATCGGTTGGCCACAAAGACGAGCCCTGCGCCAGATAGAAGAGGATGGCATTGGATTCCGCCAGCGTATCGCCCTGGCCAATCTCCAGCACCGGGATCTTGCCGTTGGGGTTCTTGGCCAGAAATGCGGGGGTACGGGTATCCCCCGCCTGAATATCCACCTCAACCCACTCAAGGGGCAGCTTCAGCCAGCGGGCCAGCAGCCACACCTTGTAACAGTTGCCAGAACGCAGATCACCATACAGACGCATACACACTCCTTGTGAAAACAGATTTGAACAGCGCGATCAGGGAGCCAGACGCTCGATATGCCAGCCATCCCCTTCGCGGGTGTAGTAGAAGCGGTCGTGCAGTCGGTGCTCGCCCCCCTGCCAGAACTCCACTGTCTCGATCACTACCCGGAATCCGCCCCAGAAGCTCGGCAGCGGCACTTCGCCATTGGCGAACTTCTGCTTGAGCTCGAGGAACTTGGCCTCCAGCACGCCGCGGGCTGAGATGCGGGTCGACTGCTTGGAGACCCAGGCAGCGATCTGGCTATCCTTGGGACGGCTGTGGAAATACTTCATCACCTCGAAAGTGCTCATCTTCTCCACCCGACCGGTCACATGCACCTGACGGTCGAGCGTATGCCAGGGAAAGAGCAGGCTGATACGGGGATTGCCTTCCAGCTGCTGCGCCTTGCGGCTGCCCATGTTGGTGTAAAAGACCATCCCCTGGGCGTCGTAGTGCTTGAGCAGCACGGTGCGCTGCCAGGGCTGACCATCGGCATCCACCGTCGCCACCACCATGGCGGTGGGATCGGTCAGTTTGGCCTCACAAGCCTGCGCCAACCACTTCTCGAACAGCGCCAGCGGCTCGGCCGGCAGATCGGCCCGGTGCAGCCCGCCACGGGAGTATTCACGACGCAGATCAGCAACATCCATCATCTTGATTTTCCTTCAAATAAATAATGGTTCCACGACCATCAAGAGAGTGACGCAGGCATTGTGCTCCGCTCATCTGCCAGTGACAAGCCATAACACAGCGGGGAGGCAACTGCCTCCCCGCTGTGCTTACCTGCGCACTATTACCTCTCAATTATCTCTCAATCGCCTCCGGCATGCACTTTTCCAGCATCCGCCGGTTATATCGTGTGGCATAGTCAATCCGCTGCTCAAACTCCGCCTCCTTGCCCATCTCAATCACATCGCCGAACCCTTTCAGATAACGGACTCCGCACCGGGTTCTCGCTTCTGCTTGCAATGACTCCACAACCCCCGGGGCCATGCCGCCACGCCCGCCGCGCACGATGAGCCGATAATCCTGAGCAGCAAGACTCTCATCTATTGCCTCGGTCAGTGATGCGGCCACAACAGGCGCTGCGCAGATATGCAGAAACAGCAAACTGACGGCTAACCGTAATACCTGCGCCATCCGGCTGCCCCTCCCATCAGGATGATCACAATGATACTCACCGCACCACCACCGCCGCCACCCGTATTGTTGTCGGTAATGACAGTTGCACTTTCCGTAGTGGCCGACGCATTACCTCTTATCCCATTGATAGAGAAAAAAATATTATTGCTGCATGCCAGCTTCAGCCTAGCCGTGCTGATCAACGGTGCAGGCAACACCACACTGGCCGAACCGTTATTGACAAGCCCGCTTGCCAGCGTAGTCCAGCTAGAACCGCCATTCTGTGTCAGTGCCAAATCCACGCTGGGACAGTTGATAGGAGGCTGATCGGTCCCAGCAACATTCCATGTCACTAGCTGAGTGCTACCCGCCACCATGGCGCCAATCTGCGGGGCTGTGATGGCAAATGCCGCGCCGGTATTGATCACCTGCACCACCATCTCATCACTGCTGACCGCCCCCTGACCATCACGTACGGTAAGGCGGAACTGGAGATTGCGATTGGTCGCTGGCCACGCCTCCCCTTTGGCCAGCACACCCGTGATCAGCGAGCTCATGGCAGGCAAGGTTCGGCGGGGATCCGAAGTTGGCGAGACAAAGCGAAACAGCGGGCGTGACCCATCATCCACCATGGTGGCCAAACTGCTGGATGCGTTGCCCAGATCCACCTGCTCCCAGGTGTAACTCAAGGCATCTCCATCCAGATCCAGCGCGCTGCCGCCAAGGGTGAAAGGGGTATTGGCCGGGATCACGCGATCAACACCCGCATCTACGACCGGCGCATTATTGGCAAGTGCTAGGTCGGTGCCGCAGGAGGGTAAATAGGCCATCAAGGTACGCATCTGCTCGATCGACTTGCTGTGCAAGAAAGGTGCGCTGTTAACCTGCAGATTCTCCTCACCACAGATCCCGGCATAGGCCATGATGGTCGAGCCACTGCCCGGCTCCCAGGCTGAGCTAGCCTTGCGACCTGTCGCACAACTGTCGGCCATGCCATTGAAGGAGTGCTCGGCCCCCAGCTGGTGCCCCAATTCGTGAGCCACATAATCAATAAAGAATGCATCGCCGATAGGCTGTGACCCTCCGGTCATGCCCCGTGAACGGCTAAACGGGTTACAGAGGGATCTCAGGGTCGCCACCCCGCCGCCTGATGTCGCCAGCAGATGGCCCAAATCAAAGGATGGATTCAACAGCAAATCCTGTTGGACCTGATTGATGGCAATATCCTGAGTCGAGTTGGTGAAAGGATCCGTCGCCGGATCAGTGAAAATCACCTTGTCTGTATCGGCTGCAAGCTGAAACTCGGCCCCCACATCACGGCGATAGATTTCATTGACCCGATTAAGCAGTGTTGCAATAGCAGAGAGTGCAGCAACCTTGGTACCACCATGATACTGGGTATATTCTCCGGTTGCCGAGATGGCGATGGTATAGCGCTTGCGCAAATTGCCATCGACCAGCACAGCTCGCTCACGCTCGATACCATGAGGATCAATCACCTGATCCACATCCTGTCGCCGCCAGGCATCTTGCTGTTCATAAACGGCATAGGAGAAACCATTCTGAAGCGGATCGACATAAAAGGTACGCCCCTGATGGGTAAACATACCGTGAAAACCATGTATGGTGACATCAAATCGGCCTGTATCCGCCGCCCGATCGATAGCCTTCCCACTGTAAGTATTGATAGATGGATAACGCTGGGCCAAAGGCTCCGGGAGCAAGGCATTGGGATGAACATCAAACTGCACCGTAGTGCCATCCGGCAGTGGCAAAGTCAACACACTGGCGAGATGCCCGGGTTCAAAAGGCTTGTCAGGAACCACCACTCTGACCTTTTCAGCTCGCACATCATAGATCCCTCCCCTTTCCAAGTTTTCATCCATGAAGGTCCACTGTGGTTCTGCTGCAACCTGAACAGACAAACTGGTGATAATCACCGCAATGCCATGCTTCATAGAGCCTCCTTGCCCTACCTTGGTGACAACAAGTATGGTGCAGCGTCAATTGACGATCTGCGTGACAGACAGAAAAGAAAATTCGCACAAAACTTCTGTCACGCTGAGACATCGTGCTACACCCACGCTCCCCATCTCAGGCGATACAGACTGACCCCATTCAACAACGGAAAAAAGTGAAGGCGCCATTGGCGCCTTCACGGATAGATAGGGGGCTGAATATCCCCCCATTTGGATTGGTTCGTTGGCGTATTACTGCTTATCCGCGCCCGATGCTATCGGGCAATGAATCACCATGCGCCGGTTAAACTCGCTGGCGTAGGCACTCAGTTTGGCATGCGTTTCGTGCTGGCCGGGCCTGATGACATCACCCAGCCCATCAAGATAACGCACCCCACAGCGTCCCTTAGCCTCCTCCTGCTGCTCGGCTGCAATACCGGGGGCGAACTCTCCCCGCCCCGCGATCACGATGAGGCGGTAATCCTGCCTGGCAAGGTTTGCACTCAGCTCCTGCTCCAGGGTGCTGGCATCGACCCGACAACCGCCGAGCATGGCAAGCAGCAACAGGGGGATTCCCCTCATGTGCGCCTCCGTTGCCAGCCAAGCAGCGCCAGTGCTAGCGTCCACAATCCGAGCACCCCGCCACCACCACCGCCACCTGAATTAGAGCCACCTTGCACCAGAGGCAATTTGAGGGGACTGATGGCAAAGAAGATATTGTCGCTGCATGCCACTTTCAGCCTGACGCTGCTGGTGAGATCGGCAGGCAACGTTACCGTTGCTGCGCCGTTATTGGGTTGTCCGGCGGCGAGCATTGTCCAGCTTACGCCCTCATCCTGGGTCACCGAGATATCCACCTTGCTGCAACTGATCGGCGCCAGAGTTGTGCCCGCCACATCCCATGCCACTGCCTGACTGGCCCCCGGAGTGAGAGTCACCCCGTAAAACGGGTTGGTGATGCGAAATGCTGTGCCGGTATTGACCACCTGCACCTTCATGTCATCGCTGGCAACGCCACCCTGACCATCTCGCACCGTCAGTCTGAAATTGAGATCCCGGTTGGTGGTCGGCCAGGCCTCTCCTTTGGCAAGCGTGCCGGAGAGCAGGGATGGCAAACTCGGCAGGATCCGCTCCGGCGATGCCGTGGGAGAGACAAAACGAAACAGCGGCCGGGAGCCATCGTCAACCATGGTAGCGACGCTGCTCGATTCGGTGCCTTTGTCGATCTGCTCCCAGTTGAAGAGCAGAGGGTTACCATCCAGATCCGCCCCCGCCCCCTTCAGGGCAAAGGGCGTATTGGCCGGGATCACATAATCGTTGCCGGCCGCAACCTGCGGAGCATTATTGCTCAACGCGAGCGTGGTTCCGCAGGTCGATACGCTCGCCATATGAGCTCGCATCTGCTCGATGGACTTGCTATGGAAATAGGGATCGCTGTGTGGCTGGATATTCTCCTCACCGCAGATGCCGGCATAGGCCATGATGGAGCTGCCACTGCCCGGCTCCCAAGCTTGCTCCTCAGCACGGTTACCCGCACCACAATTGCCGGTCGTGCCGTTGAAGGTATGCTCGGCACCAAACTGGTGGCCAATTTCATGGGCCACATAGTCTATAAAGAAAGCATCACCGACTGGTTCTTTTGAACCCGTCATGCCAGATGACTTGGCGCCATAGGCGTAATAGGGTGGCAGGGTATCAACACATAACACCCCCAAACTCGCCAAACCACCGCCTCCAGTATTGAGGACATGGCCGATATCAAATGCCCCCACATCCCCGGCAGCAAACGCCTGAGCCTGCACATCTACGTTCAGATCAGCATCCGCATTGGTGTTATCAAAGGGATCGCTGGCCGGATCGGTAAAGACCAGGTTGTCATTGCCACTGGCCAATACAAACTCGGCCCCCACATCCTGTTGATAGACCTGATTCACCCGGTTGAGCAGGGTTGTGATGGCCGCCATGGTCAGAACCCTGGAGCCTCCGTGGTATCGGGTATATTCCCCCGTCGCCGAAATGGCGATGGTGTAGCGCTTACGCACATTACCATCCACCTGCACCCTTTGCTGCAACGCCCTGTCGGCATCATGGCCAAGCACCTTGTCCGCCTCATCCTCCAAGCGACTATGGGCATCCTGCTGGTAATAGACGGCATACCCTTCGGCATTGCGCAGCGGATCGACAAACACCATCTTGCCCTGATGGCTGAACATGGCATGGAAACCCTGTGGCCCCAGATCGAAGCGCCCCGTCTCTATCGGATGCGCCGGGTTGTACCCCTTGAAGGTGCGGATCTGCGGATACTTGGCGGCAAGATCTGCAGGCAGCAAGTCGTAGGCTTCCAGAGCAAAGGTGACCTCCCCCCCATCGGGTAGCGGCAAGGTCAGCTTGTTGGCTCCCGCTTGCAACCCGGCAAAATAGTCGAGAGGCACCTTGGCGACCCGGAACTGATGGGCCCGCACCTCATAGCCCTCATCTGCTGTTGCTCTGGCGGCAACCGTGCCCCATTCGCTGGCCATCAGGCTGGTTGAGCCCAGCATACTGGCCATCAGCAAGGCAACCGTAGAGTATTTCGTCACATGCATTGTTTTTAGTCCTTGTATTAATGCAATCGCCTGAATTGCGGCCTGTACTTTATTTTTATTCGGCCACATCAATACAAAGCTGAAGCAACCCTTTCCACCATTCCCGAGTGGGAGTGTTGCGCCAACCCCGTCTAACCCCTATCATTGCGCGGATTTGTCAATTTTAGAACTGCCCCTCTTCACAAAGGTGCGGTTCATCTTTATCTGGCCAAGGTTAATCTCATGCTCAAATCCCCACTGTTGCCCCGTTTCGGGGATCTGGTCGTTGCCATTGTTGACGATGTGCTCGGTCAGGGTCTTACCCTCGACCGCGCTTATGCCCGTCACTTCTCCGGCATCGAACTCAAACCGCAAGAACAGGCAAGGATTGCCCTGGTCACCGGCGACCTGCTGCGTCGTCTCAGCCTCTATTGCTTCCTGACCGGCATCCAGGTCCGTCAGGCCGAAAAGAATGTCTGGCCGCTGCTACACAGCTGGCACGCCTTCCACAAAATTGCCCAGCCCAACAACCCGACCCTGGATCGCTTCAATGAAGAAGCATTCCGCCGCCGTCTGACCGAGGCGAAGAAGAACCCGGTATTGATGGATGGCTGCCCTTCCTGGCTGGAGAAACTGGGCAGCGAACAGCTGGGTGAAGCCTGGCCTGCCGAGCGTGCCGCTCTGGCCTGGATGCCCAAGCGCTACCTGCGGGTCAACACCCTCAAGTGCACCCGTGATGAGCTGCAAGCCATTCTGGCCAAAGAGCAGGTCACCACCATTCCGGTTGATGGTGTGGAGACTGCCCTGCAGGTCACCTCGGACGCCGCCCTGTTCCGTACCAAGGCCTTTGCCGATGGTTGCTTCGAGCAGCAGGACGCAGGCTCCCAGCTGGTTGCTGCGGCTCTGGAGGTCACCCCGGGCATGCGCGTTATCGACGCCTGCGCCGGGGCCGGTGGCAAGACTCTGCACATCGCCGCCATGATGCAGGGCAAAGGCCGTCTGCTGGCGATGGATGTGGAAGAGTGGAAGCTGGAGAACCTCAAGCAGCGCGCCCGTCGCGCCGGTGCCCACAACGTGGAGACCCGGGTCATCACCAGCAGCAAGACCGTCAAGCGCCTCAAAGAGAGCGCCGACCGCGTACTGCTGGACGTGCCCTGCTCCGGTCTGGGCGTACTCAAGCGCAATCCGGATGCCAAGTGGCGTGATACCGCCGAGCGTCTGCCGGTGCTGGTCGCGCTGCAAGAAGAAATCCTGCAGCGTTACAGCCAGATGGTGAAGGTGGGTGGTCTGCTGGTCTATGCAACCTGCTCCATCTTGCCGCAGGAGAACCGCCAGCAGGTGGACAAGTTCCTCGCGGCCAACGAGAACTTCCGTCTGCGTGACGATCACACCGTAAGCCCGTCCGAGACCGGCTTCGACGGTTTCTACATGGCTCGTATCGAGCGGATCGCCTGATCTGCCCGATGACCAGATAGAAAAAGCGGCTGCCAATGGCAGCCGCTTTGTTTTGGCTTGCTGACCCACACCCGATGGGGTTACAGCGCAGCAATCGCCTCAATCTCGATCTTTACATCCTTCGGCAAGCGGGCCACTTCCACACAGGATCGCGCCGGATACATGGCATCGTGCTTGGTGAAAAAGTCGTTGTAGACCTGATTCACCACAGCAAAGTCGTTCAGATCAGAGACAAACACCGTGGTCTTGATGATGTTGCGCACCTGACCGCCTGCCGCCTCGACAATCGCCTGTACGTTTTGCAGGGAGCGCAGGGTCTGCGCTTCGATCCCCTCCGCAACGTCGCCGCTCACCGGGTCCAGCGGGATCTGACCGGAGGTGTATAGGATGTTGCCAATCCGGGTGGCCTGCACATAGGGGCCGATGGCGCCCGGCGCCGCCTTGGTAGTGATAACCTGTCGCATCTGTTACTTCCTCGTGCTGACAAACAAAAAGTAGGCCCGGAGCAAGCCTGCTCACCCCGGGCATGAGAGTTACATCATGTTGGTGAAGGTTCTGGAGATGACGTCCTGCTGCTGCTCGCGGGTCAGGGCGTTGAAGCGCACCGCATAACCGGAGACCCGGATGGTCAGGCTGGGGTACTTGTCCGGATTGTCGATGGCATCCAGCAGCATCTCGCGGTTCATCACGTTGACGTTGAGGTGCTGACCCCCTTCCACATCCCGCTCATGATGGAAGTAGCCATCCATCAGCCCCACCAGATTGCTCTCGCGATTGGCCGGCTCCTTGCCGAGCGCCCCCGGCACGATGGAGAAGGTGTAGGAGATCCCGTCCTTGGCGTATTTGAACGGCAGCTTGGCCACCGAGGCGAGCGAAGCGACCGCCCCATTGCGATCCCGACCGTGCATCGGGTTGGCTCCCGGTGCAAACGGGGCACCGGCACGGCGGCCATCCGGGGTGTTGCCAGTCTTCTGGCCATAGACCACGTTGGAGGTGATGGTCAGGATCGACTGAGTTGGCACCGCATTGCGGTAGGTCGGCAGCGCCTGGATCTTCTTCATGAAGCGCTCGACCAGATCGCAGGCGATGGAGTCGGCCCGCTCGTCGTTGTTGCCGTACTGGGGATACTCCCCCTCAATCACGAAATCGACCGCCAGCCCGTCAGCATCGCGCACCGGCTTGACCCTGGCGTACTTGATGGCCGCCAGCGAATCGACCGCCACCGACAGACCGGCAATGCCGCAGGCCATGGTGCGATAGACGTCGCGATCGTGCAGCGCCATCAGCGAGGCCTCATAGCTGTACTTGTCGTGCATGTAGTGAATAAGGTTGAGCGCGCTGATGTACTGCACCGCCAACCAATCCATAAAGCTGTCGAGGCTGGCCATGACGGTGTCGTATTCCAGCACCTCGTCCATGATGGGGGCCACTTTCGGGCCAACCTGGATCTTCAGCTTCTCGTCCACGCCACCGTTGATGCAATAGAGCAGGGTTTTGGCGAGGTTGGCGCGGGCACCAAAGAACTGCATCTGCTTGCCGATCACCATCGGGCTCACGCAGCAGGCGATGGCGTAGTCATCGCTCTCGAAATCGGTGCGCATCAGGTCATCATTCTCATACTGCAGGGATGAGGTATCGATGGAGACGCGGGCCGCATAGGTCTTGAAGGCACGTGGCAACCCTTCCGCCCAGAGGATGGTGAGGTTAGGCTCGGGCGCCGGCCCCATGGTCTTGAGGGTATGGAGATAACGGAAGGAGTTCCTGGTCACCAGGGTGCGACCATCCAGCCCCATGCCGCCGATCACCTCGGTGGCCCAGATGGGATCGCCGGAGAAGAGGGAGTCAAACTCGGGAGTACGCAGGAAGCGCACCATGCGGATCTTCATGATGAAGTGATCGACCAGCTCCTGGGCATCCTGCTCGTTGATAAGCCCCGCCTTCAGATCCCGCTCGATATAGATGTCGAGGAAGGTAGCGGTACGACCGAGGGACATGGCCCCACCATTTTGCGACTTCACCGCCGCCAGATAAGCAAAGTAGAGCCACTGCACCGCCTGCTGGGCAGTGCGTGCCGGCCCGGAGATGTCAAAGCCATAGCTGGCCGCCATCTGCTTGATCTGCACCAGTGCCCGCTTGTGCTCGGCCAGCTCCTCGCGCTGGCGGATCACCTGCTCCAGCTGCTCTCCCCGCTCGAGAGCCGGTTGCAGATCGGCAAACTGCAGCTCCCGTTCACGGATTAGATAATCTATGCCATAGAGCGCCACCCGACGATAATCTCCGATAATGCGACCACGGCCGTAACCATCCGGCAAACCGGTCAATACCCCTGATTTTCGGCAGCGCAACATCTCGGGAGAGTAGACGTCGAACACCCCCTGATTGTGGGTTTTACGCAATTCGCTGAAGGTATATTCAAAATCGGGATCCATCTCCCGGCCATACGCTTCAAACGAGCTGCGGATCATATTTACGCCGCCAAACGGGTGCAGAGCTCTTTTAAGGGGCTTGTCGGTTTGCAGGCCAACGATTTTTTCCAGCCCCTGCTCGATATAACCCGGCCCATGGGCGGTGATTGTGGTGGCAATATTGGTATCAAAATCGACCGGTGCGTGGGTGGCATTCTCGATACGGATCCCCTCCATCACCTTATTCCACAAAGTGGTGGTCGCTTCGGTCGCATCTGCTAAAAACTGTTCGTCACCTTCATAGGGGGTGTAGTTCTGCTGGATAAAATCACGGACGTTGATCTCGTGCTTCCAGTTTTCACCGGCAAACCCTTGCCATGCCTGACGGAATTTATCCTGATCCAATTGCATATCAACTTTCATCAAATAAACCTCATTCACTACTCATGACACTACAGTGGAAGATGTCAGACGCACTCGGCCTGACGAACCAGCTGCCCCAGACGAATGGCATCCAGTGCGATCATTTTCTCTTCATTGGTGGGAATAACCGCCGCCAGCACCATGGACTCTGCCGCCGAAATCACCCGGCAGCCCTCGCTATTGGGACGCTGGTTAAACGGCTCACTGATCGCTACGCCAAATACCTGAAGTCGTTCGCATACCAGCTTTCTGATAAAGGCCGAGTTCTCGCCGATCCCGCCGGTGAAAATAACGGCATCCAGCCGGCGCAATGAGGTGGCATGGCCGCCGATATGGCGGGCAATACGATGGACAAAAGCGTGAATGGCCAATTTTGCCCCGGGATGTCCTTCGTGATAGGCAGCTTCCAATACCCGCATATCGGAGGAGAGCCCCGAAATACCCAGCAGGCCGGACTGCTTGTTCAATACCCGCTCGATATCCTCGATGGATTGCCCCGTCTTGCTGGCGATATAGGCCAGCGCGCCAAAATCGATATCACCGCTGCGGCTGCCCATGATCAGCCCCTCCAGCGGCGTCATCCCCATCGAGGTATCGACGCTCTTGCCATCCTGTACTGCGCAAACAGAGGCGCCATTACCCAGATGAGCAATGACCAGACCGGCATCGTGGCCATTCAACCCAAGGAAGGAGACCGCCTGCTCGGCGACATAGCGATGGGAGGTGCCATGGAAGCCATAGCGGCGCACGCCATAATCCTGCAGATATTGGTAAGGCAGCCCATAGATATAGGCTTCCGGCTTCAGGGTCTGGTGAAAACCGGTATCAAATACCGCAATTTGGGGTTGTGTGGGAAATAGCTGACGAGCCGCCATCACACCACTCAAATTGGCGTGATTGTGCAGGGGAGCCAAGGGTGACACCTGCTTTATTTTGGCCAATACATGTTCATCAATGATCACGGCTTCGCTAAATTCACTGCCACCATGAGCAATTCGATGACCCACCAGTGCAATGGCATCCAGCAGATCCCGTTTTTTCAATTCCGCCGCGATGGCAGCCAATGCACAGGTGTGGTTATTTTCAGCTAATGACATTGCGGGCTCTTTACCCACTTGCAATTGGGGATGGGCCGTCTCAATACCATCCGCCATACCGGATATCACCACCTCGCAGGTTTTACTATCCAGTACCGAGAATTTGACCGACGAAGAGCCGCAATTGATAACCAGAACCAACGAATCAAACTTCATTACATCGCCTCGATATTTATGCTGTCGAGTCACTGCTGTCAGAACATATTTACCACTGTGTTTAGTGGCCAAATAACGGATAGCCTTGCCCTCGGCCCAAATAATTGGGCCAACCAAGAACCGGTTATTGCGCGCTTCTGACTACGCCATGCAGACCCCGCCAAGGGGATCTGAATGGCTGATGACTTGCAGAAAAGGTTTTCAGAACAGCTTGGAAACAATATTCAGGATGGTCAGCACACCTATGATGGTGACAAACAGGTTGCTGGCCTGACCTTTATATTTTGCCAGTGCCGGTGTCTTGTTGACGGCATACATCGGCAGCAGACAGAGCAGGGAAGCGATGATCGGCGCCCCCATTGCCTCAATCAGGTCGAGGATGTTGGGGTTCACATAAGCGACCAGCCAGGTGGAGCCCATGATGAACAACATACTGACCATATTGAGTTTTTTACTGGAAACCTTGCTCTTGTCGCCCTGGTAGCCAAAGCGGAGGATAAGGCCGTTCAACCCTTCCAGCGTCCCCAGATAGTGGCCGAAGAAGGATTTGAAGATAGCAACCAGCGCGATAATGGACGCCGCATACTCCAGAGTGGTGGCAAACGCAGACTTGCTGCCCGTCATCGAGGAGAAGTGGTTGGCCAGATAGGAGAGCACCGGAATATTCTGGGCCTTGGCTTCCGCCATATTTTGCGGCGACAGGGTAAACAGGCAGCTGAAGGCAAAGAACATCACCACGGCCACCATCAGCATGCTGGCACCGGAGATAATCTTCGAGCAGCGCTTCTCGGTAAAATCACGACCGAACTCCTGCTCATACTCTTCCCGCTTGGAGACGATGAAAGAGGAGACAATCGGCGAGAAGTTGAAGGAGAAAACCATGATGGAGATCCCCAGCCAGACGGTGACCAGAATACCATCGTGACCGAACATGGATATCTCGCTAAGGTTGACCTGATCAAAGACGGCACTATTCCAGTACGGAACGAGGGAGAGAGAGATGACCACTAGGCTGGCGATGAAAGGAAATACCAGATAGCTCATTACGCGAACCATCAGATCCTTACCAAAATAGATCACAAATGCCATCAATAGCAGCAGCCCAAAGGCGACAACACCCCGATTAAGCGGCGCCATTTGCAGTTGATGCTCCCAGAATGCCATAAAGGTATTGGTGATCGTCACACCATATATCCACAGCAGTGGGCAGATGGCAAAGAAATAGAGGAAGGTAATCACTACCCCACCCATTTTGCCAAAATGTTCTTCAACGGTCTCGGTAATATTTGCCGATGGATTGCTGCCAGAAAGACATAATCTGGCCAACGCCCTGTGGCAATAAAATGCAATAGGGTAAGCCAGCACCAACATGATTAATATAGGTATCAGGCCACCATATCCGGCCCGAATAGGGAAAAATAGAACACCTGCACCGATCGCTGTACCAAACAGACCTAATCCCCATGTGGTATCCGATTTACGCCATGCACGTGTATTCTCTTTACTGCCGGTGACAACACTGTCTAATATCATGACTGCATTCCTTACAGGCTAAATTGACGAATATTGTTCTGTTCGATAATTTCGGTGATCCGGGTCAGGTCAATATTGCCACCAGAAATAATACTGACGGTTTTTTTGCCTTCGACATAATGTTTGAGTTTGCCGCTCAGCAGCGCTGCCGAGGCCAGAGCTCCCGCCCCTTCGGTAATCACCTTGTTGCGCTGAATAAGGTCAACCATGCTGTGACGAATATCATCCTCGGTGACCAGTACAATATCATCCACCAATTGTTTGACGATTTCGAAGGTCAGGGTGCCGGGTCTTGCCACGTCACAGCCATCGGCCAGCGTACTGCTGGTTCTGTGATTGGTAATGGTGCCTGCGTAGTATGAAGCCGCCATGCCGTGGACATTCTCCGACTGCACGCCAATCACCCGGATAGTCGGGTTGATGGATTTGATGGCCATGGCGACACCGGCAATCAGACCACCACCGCCAATCGGCACTATGATGTTATCGACATCATACAAATCTTCGATAATTTCTAGGCCGATGGTTCCCTGGCCGGCAATCACTTTTGCATCGTCAAAGGGGGGGATAAATACGCGGCCTTCCATCTCCACGATTTCGCTGACTTTGGCAATGGTGTCATTGAAACTATTGCCATGCAGAATAACTTCCGCCGAATAATCGCTGGTTGCAGCAATTTTTGATTTGGGTGCGCAGCAAGGCATGACCACCTTGGCATCAATTCCCAGCATGGCACTGGACAAAGATACCCCCTGCGCGTGATTACCGGCAGAGCAGGCGACAACACCTTTTTGACGATCCTCCAGACTTAATGAACTGAGTTTGTTGAAGGCACCGCGAATTTTAAAAGAGCCTGTACGTTGCATGTTTTCAAGCTTGAGGTAAACCTCGCCATGGCAACGTTCGCTGATGTAGTTAGAGGGTAATTGCGCGGTCTTGTATATATGGTTGGTCAGTCTTTTTTTGGCTTCGGTAATATCATGAAGACCAATGGGCAGATTGCTATACATCTTCATCGCAAATCTCTTTTTATTTATTAATTTGTAGGGTTTTATTTCACTGGGCGAAGCGATACTAGGTTCTATCACTTGCAATTAATGTGAGCATAAACACAAAAAAATCTACAAAGAGACTGCGTTACGGTGAAATTATCAAAAAATGTGATGGCAGCAACACTTGAATCCAAAATGATTAAAAAAAGTAATCGCAGATTGGGAAATCAATATGGTTAACAACTCCAAAACAAAGCGGCAAAGATTAGATTTTTCAGGGCGAACGCGTTGCTTTTTGCAACCGACAATCAGTTGCTTGCCTGCCAGAACCGGGATAATAAAAAAGGAGCCGATGTGGCTCCCTATCGACAACACAGGACCGATTACTCGGCTGCTGCATCATCTTTCTTGTACTTGGCAGCAGTCTCTTTGATCAGAGCCTGCAACTCGCCAGCCTGGAACATCTCGATCATGATGTCACAGCCACCGATCAGCTCACCTTCAACCCACAGTTGCGGGAAGGTCGGCCAGTTGGCGAATTTTGGCAATTCGGCGCGGATATCCGGATTCTGCAGGATATCAACGTAGGCAAACGGCTCGCCGCAGGACATCAGAGCCTGGGAGGCCTGGGCAGAGAAGCCACAGCTGGGTAGCTTGGGGGAGCCCTTCATGTAGATGATGATGGGGTTGTCAGCCAGCTGCTGCTTAATCTTTTCAATAGTTTCCATAGGTGCCTCACTAGAGCGATTTCGGCGGCCATTCTACTGCAATCTTGCCCGAGCACAAACTGACAAAGGGGTGACCCGGCTCGAATTGTGCAAAGAACCCACACAGGATTGATCGCGATCATGGCGCCAATCAAGAGTTGTTAGGCCATCTTTGATACTGCTACAATCCCTTGGCTTTGGGCTACCCAGCCCCATCATTTTAAAAACAACTCTTTTCACATATAGAAAAGAGTACGCAATGTCTTGCAACCGTCGCCTTCGCACGGTCCAGCCAATGGAGAGTAGAAAATGGCATTCGAACTTCCCGCTCTGCCCTATGCAATCAACGCTCTGGAACCGCACATCTCCCAGGAAACTCTGGAATATCACCACGGCAAGCACCACAACACCTACGTGGTCAACCTGAACAATCTGGTGCCGGGTACCGAGTTTGAAGGCAAGTCTCTGGAAGAGATCATCAAGACCTCCAACGGCGGCATCTTCAACAACGCCGCCCAGATCTGGAACCACACCTTCTACTGGCACTGCCTCTCCCCGAATGGCGGTGGCGAGCCGACTGGCGCCCTGGCTGATGCTATCAACAAGGCATTCGGCTCCTTCGCCGAGTTCAAAGATGCCTTCACCAAATCAGCCATCGGCAACTTCGGTTCCAGCTGGACTTGGCTGGTGAAAAAAGCTGACGGCTCTCTGGCTATCGTCAACACCTCCAACGCTGGCTGCCCGCTGACTGAAGCCGGTACCACCCCGCTGCTGACCGTTGACCTGTGGGAGCACGCCTACTACATCGACTTCCGCAACCTGCGTCCGAAGTACATGGAAACCTTCTGGGCTCTGGTTAACTGGGAATTCGTGGCCAAGAACTTGGCTGCCTAATCAGCCTCGCTTGCCAAAACGCCCCGCACTGCGGGGCGTTTTTTTATATCTAGATGGCTGCGTAAATGAAAGAGGCGCCCGCAGGCGCCTTTTACATATCGAGATAGCCAGTTTACTGGTCCAGCTCGTCCATGTATTCATCCAGATTGGCATCGTCGGCCTGCTCTTGCTGAGACGCTTTCAGCTCGGTCTGCTTGCCCGTCACCTTGCCCTGGTTATATTGCAGGTAGAAGTCCTTGGTTAGCGCATAGGGGTCGAGGGAGTTGTCGATGATCCGCTCCTGATCGATCAGCTTGGCGCGATTGCCCAAGCCATCCAGAACCCAATGAGTAACCCTTAACGGGATAGTCAGCAAGGCATAGGGGAAGTAGATGGTGTCAATGGTGTCACCAACCAGCTCCCGAGTGGTGGTCGGGCCGTAGACAGGCACCATGATGTAGGCACCATTACCGATATCGGCCCTGCCCAGCACTGTGTCCATCTCCAGCTTGTTGCGCTCGAGACCGGCATGTTTGGCCACATCGAAGATACCCAGCAGACCAACGGTGGTGTTGAGGGTAAAGCGCCCCAGGTTGGTCCCCGCCCCCTTCAAATCACCGGTGATCAGGTGGTTCACCATGCTGCTCGGTTCATCAAAGTTGGCAACAAAGTTGGCAATACCATCCTTCACCCCCACCGGAATATAGCGAGCGTAAGCATGTACCACAGGACGTGCTACATAGGGCTCCAGCACATCATAATTGACCGCCCACATGGCACGGTTTGCTCCCTGGAAGGGATCACGCGGGTCGGCCGCCGTACTGGTGGCGCCCGGACGATTCATACCGGGATTGAGATCCAGACTCTCTGGGCCAGGCTTGGGCGGGCCACCGGCACAACCAGCCAGCAAGAGGGCTGCCAGTATGGCCCCTGAACGAAGATACATATGATTGTCCTGACGTTTTATTTTGATTTATCAGAAGTATAGATAACCCGGCCCCTATCAAGGAGCCGGGTTATTCAAAGGACATATTAGAGGGCGTGATCGATACGGATGTCAATCGGAGCAGTAGGGGTCTCGGCCGTCTTGACCGGCACGGATACCCCTTCGAAGGCTCCTTCCTTGTTCATCACATTGCCACCGCGGGAGAGACGTGCCTTGAACTGCAGTTCTGGATACGCTTCCAGCTTGCTGCCCTCCATCATGGCGTCACCATCCCCCAGTGAAAGGGTGACAGGCAGGGTTGGCCCAGCGATACGTTTCACCGCGATGGGCATGGGTGGTCCGTTGGGCACCACGGCAAAGACGAAGAGGTGAGCATCTTCCGGCATCTGGATGCCCGCAGCCAGCGTGATGTGGATGGGGAACTCTCCCTCATTAACGTCAGACTGCTTTACCTGCTCTGTTCCCGTTTTGGCTGCGCCTGAATTCGTCACCTCTATGCCACGCTGCTTGAGCTGCGTGCGGGCATACTCCATGGAGCGCTCAACCATCACATAACGGGGAGAGCCTTTTTCCATCAAGGGCAACATCGCCTGCCAGCGAGACAGCGCGGTCTGGAAGTCCTCTTTCTGCAGCGCCATAAAGGCATAGACGGAGCGCGCCTCGATATTATCAGGCTCCTGCGCGATGGCTGCACGCAGCAGTGCATCGGCCTGCACCTCCTCCCCCGTCATCATCAGCGCTTGGGCATAGGGCACCGCCACCAGCGATTTCTGGGGAGCAAGCTTGTAGGCACGCGACAGCGCATCGTTGGCCATCTCGGGATCATTGCCATCCAGCGCCAAGCGTCCCAGCAGCAACCAGCCGCGGTAGTCGTTCGGTTCATCCTTGAGGCGGGTACGCAGTGCCAGCGTGAAGTCCAGCAGATCCTGCTCGGTTACCTGGGCATCCCGCTCCACCAGAATGCGGTTGCTGAGCTCGCCAAGACGGCTGCTGGCATCTTGCCAGCGACTCACCTCTTGCCAGGAGCCCAACTTGTAGTAGAGCCCCAGACTCACCACCAACAGCACCAGCACACCCGGGATCCAGATCAGACTCTTGCCACTGCGGGCAGTCTGCTCCACATCCGGGATATCATCCAAGAGGCTTCGTTGCAGCTCGACCAGCGAGTCGGACTCCTCAGCCAGGACACCCTGCTCGCGCTCTTCGCCAATCTCCAGCAGCCGCTGGCGATAGAGCTGTTTGTTGAGCGCCGAGCGACTGATGCTCTGGTTTCCCTCACTGCGCCACAACGGTAACACCAGAGCCAGACTCACCAGCACCAGCAGGGCCGCAATCACAATCCAAAAGGCGGTCATTGTTTCTCTTCCTCTTTGAGCAGCTCGGCCAGGCGACGCTGCTCTTCATCGCTCAGGGTGCTTTCCACAGGCTCTGACGTTGCCGCAGAGCGTCGGCTACGTATTACCACCACGCCGATGCCGATAACGATCACTAACAGCGGGCCAAGCCAGAGGATCAGGGTCGATGCCATCAAGGGCGGGTTATAGAGGATAAAGTTGCCGTAGCGGGCTACCATGTAATCCACGATCTCCTCTTTATCCTTACCCTCGCGCACCATCTGGTAGGTCTTGTCACGCAAGTCCTTGGCCAGCCCCGCATTGGAATCGGCGATATCCTGGTTCTGGCACTTGGGGCAGCGCAGCTCTTTGGTCAGTTCGCGAAAGACCTGCTCCTGATTGTCGTTGTCGAAGGTGTAGACATCGATAGCAGCCATGACCGGCGTTTGTGCCACCCATCCCAGCAACAGCAGCAGGGAAGCAATAAATACTCTCATCAGGACTCCCCTCACTTCATGGCATCAAAGATGGGTTTGAGGGTCGACGCCCAGTTCTCGGGGTTGATGTCCCCCACGTGGCGATAACGGATGATCCCCTTGCTGTCGATAAAGAAGGTCTCCGGCGCGCCATATACCCCGAGATCCAGCCCCAGCATGCCGTCCGGATCATAGATGTTGACCTGATAGGGGTTGCCCAGCTCCGCCAGCCATTTGATCGCCTTGTCGCGCTCATCCTTGTAGTTCATGCCGATGATGGGAATGCCCTGCCCCGCCAGCTGTTTGAGGTAGGTGTGCTCGCCATAGCAGGTGGGACACCAGGTAGCCCAGACGTTGAGCAACATGGGCCGGCCGGTCAGGATGGTGCGATCGTGCTGTTTGTTCAGATCGTAAATGTCCTGCAGGGTAAACACCGGTACCTCCTTGCCCACCATCACAGATTCGAGCTTGGTGGGATCGGAGTAGAGCCCCTTGAACAGGAACACAGCCCCCAGCAAAAAGACGATAAAGGGAATTAAAAACAACCAGACCTTTTTGTTCATGCCTTGGCTTCCTCCTCACGACGGCCGAAACGGTAACGCTTGTCGAGCATCGCCAGCACGCCACCGATAGCCATAAAGACGCCGCCGAACCAGATCCAGCGCACGAAAGGCTTGTAGTAGATCCTCACTGCCCAGGCATTGTTGTCTAGCTGCTCGCCAAGGGCCGCATAAAGATCTCGCGTGAAACCGGCATCGATGGCCGCTTCGGTCATCGGCATCCGGGTCACTGTGTACATCCGCTTCTCGGGCTTGAGCAGGGCGACCTGCTTGCCATTTTTGTGCACTTCCAGCACGCCCTTGAAGCCATCGTAGTTGGGGCCGTTCTTCTCTTTGATCCCGGCAAAAACGAACTCGTAATCGGCAAAGTGCACCCGATCACCCGCCTGCATCCGCAGATCCTTCTCGATGCTGTAGTTCTGGGTGCAGGCGATACCTATGATGCTGACTGCCAGCCCCACATGGCCAAGGATCATAGCCCAGTGACTGTTGCCAAGCTTGCGCACACCGACCGCAAAGCTGTGCTTGTGGGTCGCGCGCACCCAGGTCTCCTGCAGGCTGGTAACGATGACCCAGGCCCCAAGACCAATCCCCACCGCAGCCCACGGCTTGAAGGTTTCGGCAAAGATCAGCGGCAACAGCAGGGCTGCTGCCAGGCTCAGCACCAGCGCAAGAATCACCTTGCCCTTGAGCTCGCCAAGCTCCTGGCGGCGCCAGCGAAACAGCGGACCAACCCCCAGCAGCAGGGCAAACGGAATGATCAGCCAACTGTAGATATGGTTGAAGAAGGGAGTACCGATAGAGATGCTCCCCAGCCCCAGCTCCTTGTGCACCAGCGGCAGCAAGGTGCCGAGCAGCACAGTCAGCAGGCCAGCCACCAGCATGATGTTGTTGCAAAGCAGCAGGGTTTCGCGACTCCACAGCTCATGCTTGCCGTGGCTTTTCACCTGCGAACCTTTAAAGGCAAACAGCAGCAAGGATGAACCGATCACCGCCAGCAGGAAGCCGAGAATAAACAGGCCGCGGGTCGGGTCGGAGGCAAACGCATGCACCGACACCAGCACGCCGGAGCGCACTAGGAAGGTACCGAGCAGGCTCAGCGAGAAGGCCGAAAGGGCCAGCAGCACGGTCCACGCCTTGAAGGTGGCGCGCTTCTCGCTCACCGCCAGCGAATGCAGCAGAGCGGTACCCGCCAACCAGGGCATGAAGGAGGCATTTTCTACCGGATCCCAGAACCACCAGCCGCCCCAACCGAGCTCGTAGTAGGCCCACCAGGAGCCCAGCACTATGCCGAGGGTCAGGAATACCCAGGCCGCCATGGTCCAGGGGCGCGACCAGCGGGCCCAGGTTGCATCAAGACGACCGGTCATCAATGAGGCTATGGCGAAGGCAAATGCCACCGAGAATCCTACATAACCCATGTAGAGCATCGGCGGATGGAAGATCAGACCCGGATCCTGCAGCAGCGGATTGAGGTCACGGCCATCGACCGGAAAATAGGGCAAGGTGCGGGTGAAGGGATCAGAGGTGAACAGCACGAACGCGGTGAAACCGACCGAGATCAGCCCCAACACGCCGAGCACCCGCGCCACCGCATCGAGCGGCAGACGGCGGCTGAACATGGCTACCGCCGCAGTCCAGCCACCTAGGGTCAGTACCCACAGCAGCAGGGAACCTTCGTGGGCCCCCCACACCGCCGAGATACGATAGGCGAGCGGCAGCAGGCTGTTGGAGTTAGTGGCCACATACTGCACGGTAAAGTCGTTATCGATAAAGGCCCAGGTCAGGCAGAGAAACGACAGCAGCAGCAACAAAAACTGGGCATAGGCGAGCGGACGAGCCGCCGACATCATGCCAAGACGCCCCCGACTTGCGCCAAGCAGCGGATAGCTACCCAGCAACAGGGAGGTGGCAAAGGCCAGGATCAGCGCAAACTGTCCTAATTCCGGGATCATGGCTTATTCCCCTTCAACTGCGCATCGGTGTATTCAGGTTTGAAGTGCATGCCACTGGTGGCATCGGCCACTTCTGGCGGCATGTAGTTTTCATCGTGTTTGGCCAGTACCTCGAACGCTTCGACCGTGGTGGCATCCTTGAGAGTTCCTTGCGCCACAATCCCCTGCCCCTCGCGGAACAGATCCGGCAGGATGCCATCAAATTGCACCATCACCTGATGACCACCATTGTCGATCAGGTTGAAGCTAACCTTGAGGCTGTTCGGATCGCGCTTGACAGTGCCGGGGACCACCAGACCACCAATGCGCAGGCGCTGCCCCTCTTCCGGTTTGATCTTGTCCGGCCCCTTCCCTTCCACCAGCTCGCTCGGGGTATAGAAGAGGTCGATATTCTGACTGAGGGCGTAAAGCACCAGGCCGCTCACGGTGGCGAGGCCCAGGGTGATGGCCAGAATGATGGTGAGGCGTTTTTTGCGTCTCGGGTTCATAGGGTGTTCTCCATCTGCCGGGCCGCCTTGCGACGGCTCTCGCGTGCCTGCTTGCTGCGTAACTCATTAAACAGACGACGGGTTTTCATGCGGGTAGAAATGATGATACCGACCAGACAGAGCAGGGTCAGACCGAAGGAGAGCCAGACGTAGAAGGCGTAACCGCCCATCGCCAAAAAGTCACTGAATGAGGCAAAGTGCATGCTTACTTCTCCTGTTCGGCAATCTCTTGAACCCAGGGACGATGCCACTCCCGCATCAAGAGCTCGTTTCGAAAACGCATCAGGGTAAGGGCCCCGAGAAAGGCAACAAACGCCAAGATCATGATGAGCAGTGGCCAAAGCATCTCGGGAGAGATGGAGGGTTTGTCAAACTTGGTGATAGTGGCCCCCTGGTGCAAGGTGTTCCACCACTCCACCGAGTAGTGAATGATGGGGAGGTTGATCACCCCCACCAGTGCCAGAATGCCGGCAGCACGGCCAGCAACCACCTTGTCACTGAAGGCGTTGTAGAGGGCAATCACGCCGAGATAGAGAAACAGCAGGATCAGCTCAGAGGTGAGCCGTGCATCCCACACCCACCAGGTTCCCCACATGGGCTTGCCCCAGGCGGCACCGGTAAACAGTGCAATAAAAGTGAACACAGCGCCGACAGGTGCGATAGCCGCCACCGTCATGTCCGCCATCCGCAGTTGCCATACCAGCCCGATAAAGGCGGCAACTGCCATGGTGGAGTAGGCCCCCATCGAAAGAATGGCGGAAGGAACATGGATATAGATGATCCGGAAGGAGTCACCCTGCTGATAATCGGCGGGTGCAAAAGCCAGTCCCCAGACAGTGCCGATGATGAACGATAGCAGACTTATCACAGCAAACCAGGGCAACAGGGTCCCAGCCAGCCGATAGGCCCGTTCGGGTTTAGCGTAAGGGTGCAACCATTTCCACATAACTCACAAACCTTTTTGTTATTAATTGTTTGGCGAGGCCTAACATACTGACCTCGGGATAACATCAAATACCTCGAAAGCAATAAGCGGCAATCCGCTTGATCCATCGCAACTTTATTTCTGGAAAAGAATGCCCCATGCGAAACCATGTTGCGTTCTACCAATAGATCATCAGTTAAGACTGACCCTCAATGCGGCCGAAACGGCCAACGGCGTCAGCGTCAGGGCACCAACCAGCATGGCGGCCAGAATGGCAAGCTGTCCGCCATAGGGCAAGCCCATCCCCGCCGCATCAATTGCAGAGGTGGCAAAAATCAGTACCGGAATATAGAGCGGCAGGATAAGCAGACTGAGCAGCACTCCGCCCTTGCGCAACCCGACCGTCAGGGCAACCCCGACTGCACCGAGCAGGCTCAGCACCGGTGTGCCGAGTGCCAGAGTGGCGACTACCGCCAGATAACTGTTCATATCCAGCGATAGCAAAATTGCCAGCAAGGGCGAAATCAGCAGCAGCGGCAATCCAGTCAGTAACCAGTGAGCAATCACTTTGGCCAGCGCCAGCAACCCGAGTGAATGGGGCATCAACATGATCTGCTCCAACGAACCGTCGCCAAAGTCGTCGCGAAACAGTCGCTCCAGCGACAGCATGGCCGCCAGCAAGGCTGCCACCCAGATGATGCCGGGAGCAATGCGAGCCAACAACTTGGGCTCAGGGCCGATACCGAGTGGGAACAGGGTGATGACAATAAGGAAAAACCAGAGCGGGTTAAGAATATCTGCACGCTGGCGCAGGGCCATCAATAACTCGCGGTGGATCAAATACATGACGGCACGCAACATCGAAACTACTCCTGCAGCAAGGGCGTAAGCGAGAGTGTTTTCAGTCGACCCTGCATCAGCGTCATATCCTGATGAGTGGTGAGGATCACCATCCCCCCCCGCTCGGCATGAGCCAGAAACAACCTCTCCAGCACCTTGACCCCCTGCTTATCAATGGCGGTAAAAGGCTCATCCAGGATCCAGAGAGCCGGTTTGTCACTGAGCCAGAGCCTGGCCAGAGCCACCCGACGCTGTTGACCTGCCGAGAGCTGTCCGGTCGGGTTCTCTTCAAAACCGGCCAACCCAACCTGGGCAAGCACCTGCCACAAATCCACTGTCTGCCGGGATACATGATGCAGCTTCTGATAAAAGGCGAGATTTTCGAGCGGAGTCAAGGCAGCTTTGACCCCGGGCTGATGACCGAGATAGAGCAGATTGGCATGGTACTCATCACGGCAATGGCGAATATTTTCACCATTCCAGCACACTTCACCGGAAAACGGCTGAGACAGGCCAGTCAGCAGACGCAGCAGGCTGGTCTTGCCAACCCCGTTGGGACCTTCAATTTGCACCAGATCACCGGGAACTACCGCAAAGGAGAGATGTTCAAACAGAGTGCGATCTTCACGCACGCAGCTCAGATTGTTAACTTGAAGCAGCATGGAGATTTTTTCAGAGAAAATGAAGCGGCTTGCATCTTAACACAGTATTGGAATACGTCTTTTCCAAGATGCCCTTCATCCACTGTTTTTGTGGAGAAGATCGCGCACAAGGAAAAATAGGCGTGGAAAATGATGACAATCAAAGGCATCCAAATAGATCAAACTGGAAACCTCATAACAAACCAGTATTAGCAAATAACTATTCTTCTCGATCACTGTACATGGCGCTCCATGAAAGAGCGCCATACATGCAACAGAAAAAATTCAGGAAGGCAAGTTGCCTTCCTGAATCATCAAGAGCGGCCTTTTCGCAACGATATCAAGAGCTCGGCTTCTGCCTTTGGCAACTCGCACTCACTCATGACCTCATCAAGGTCGGCGCCCAGTTCGACCATCTTGGCCGCTCGACTGTAAAGCCGTCGCTCGGGATCCTGCATGGTCAATTCTTGCTGGCGTTCATTGACCTGCTGCATCGCCCCTTCTACCGACTGTAACCGCTGTCCCATGCCGATGGCGCCGGTATGAAGCTCCATCATCTGCTTGCGCAAGCTTTCCAACTGACCTTGCAGCGTTGCCACACTAGCCTCGGACTCCTGCTTGCTACGCTTGCTCTTGAACCAGATATAAGAGGCAAACGCCAAGGCAATCAGGGACAACCCCAAGGCAACCATCTCGATTATCAAAACATCACCTTACTTATCAGAGGGAACCGATATCTTCCCACTCTTCATCGGAGAGCAGCTTGTTCAAGTCAACTAGGATCAGCAGTTGCCCATCACGGTTGCTGACCCCCTGAATGAACTTGGCGCTCTCTTCGGTACCTACAGCTGGAGCAGCATCGATTTCGGAAGATTTCAGATATACCACTTCTGCCACGCTGTCGACCATGATGCCAATCACCTGCTTCTCGGCTTCGATGATCACAATCCGGGAATTTTCGCTCACATCGCCGGAAGGCAGACCGAAACGGGAACGGGTATCGATGACAGTCACCACATTGCCACGCAGGTTGATGATCCCCAGTACGTACTCAGGCGCACCCGGCACCGGTGCAATTTCGGTGTAGCGCAACACCTCCTGAACCTGCATCACATTGATGCCGTAGGTTTCGTTTTCCAGCTGGAAGGTTACCCATTGCAGCACTTCATCTTCGGCCAGATTCTGTGCGATATTGCGCTTTTCTGTCATGTTTTTATTCCTTTTATGAAAACGTCTACTGCTAAAACTAGCAATAAAACAGCTCGATTGCAGAAGTTATCAGCGACCTTCTATGTTAACCCCACGCTCCAGCAACAAGAGCAGTTCACGAACGTGTAACAGGGCACACATTTTTTCTTTGACCATGCCCGCCAACCAAGGGCGCTTGCCCTCCTGATGGCGCCATTTAACCTGGTCACGGTGTAACAATTCAGTCCCTTTGAGATGGTGGCAGGCTAATCCCCACGGCGATTCACCAAGCATAATCAGATACTTGTAATCATCCATCTCGAGATGCTGACCCGGCATGACCCACTGGGCGGTATCGACCACATTCATCTTCTGCTCGCGAGAGGTCATGATCCCCTTGTACCAGCCCGGCTGGCCAAACAGGGAGGTGATCTCGCCCAACTGGTGAATACCACCAAGCTCGGTCAACGGCACCGCAAACGTCACGCCCGCGACTTCAAAAAAGAGGGCCTGAAACTCTTTACCAGTATCGATATTCTCCCAAGTGACAGGTTCAGTGGCTTCTACCGGAGCAACCTCCAGCGCAGTTTCAGTCAAGATGGTGGTGTGGGGCTCTGCAACTTCGGGCAGCAGCACCTCCTCAGGCCATTCAGGCTCTACCGGCAACAATGACTCCTCGGCCACAATCTCCAATGGAGCCGTCAGTGTCACCTCCTGGGTGAAGGCATCATTTTCAAACTGAACTTGTCCCACCTGAGCCAACAGTTCGCCAAGCTGGGCAAGGCGTGGATCACTTTCCAAATAAGGTGCAGCAACCACCTCGGGGACGCTTTGGGGCTGACGTTGCAACTGTAAAACAGGGGCGGATTGAACCTCTTCCACCTCATCCAGCACCAGCGGCTCATCGAGCAGCAGGGAGTGGAAATAGTCATCCATCGCCCGTACTTGAATGGTATCTCTCATGCCGTCACCTCATGAACCCGTTGCCGCTCAAGGGCATCAAGATGGTTGAGCAGCGTCTCATAGGCATAGGTTCCACGACTTCCGGGAGAATAGATAGACGGGGGGATATGCAGCAAGCTGGCATCCCGAAACTTGGTATCAATAGGGATCACCGCATTCCACACTGAATCTCCATATTGATCCTTGATCGACTTCAAGGTCATCAGAGAGGCACGGGTGCGCTTGTCGAACATAGTCGGGATCACGGTATAACGGAATTTGTCACGCTTGGAACGCTGCATGATCTCGAATGTCTTCATCATCCGCTCCAATCCTTTGAGAGCGAGAAACTCGGTCTGAACCGGCACAAGAATACGATCGCAGGCAGCCAGCGCATTGACCATCATCACCCCAAGCACAGGCGGGCAGTCGATCAGCACATAATCATATTGATCCTGAATGCGCAGCAGCGCCCGCTTCAGCACCAGCCCCATTCCCTCACGATTTCCCATTACCCGATCAAGAGTCGCCAGGGTAATAGATGCGGGTAGTAAATTGATATTCTCGAACTTGGTCTTGAGCGTCAGTTTATTGACAAGCTCGGCTGTCGGTTTGACAGCTTGAAACAACTCATAGAGGGTTCCATCCAGACGATCTGAATCAAAATCAAGATATGCAGTCAGCGAGGCGTGAGGATCGGTGTCAATCAACAGCACTCGCTGACCACGCTGGGCCAGGATCCCGGCAAGCGAGACCACTGTGGTGGTTTTACCCACACCACCTTTCTGGTTGGCAACCGTCCAAACAATCACTGTATCAATCCTGCCTTGTTGTTATACGTATGCCGCCACCGGGCAAAGAGATAACCTTTATCTCTCCAGCATCCACCGCCTGCTGCACCACAGGAACCGGTTCGGCAACCACCGGGGGCTTTACCGCCACAGGAGCTGGCGGCACCCAGGCGAATTTGGAAATTGCGACCACAACCTTGCGATTTTGCAGCCGGCCTTGCTCAGTGCTGTTATCGGCAAAAGGGGAAAACTCGCCATATGCCTCAAAGGCCAGACGCTGGGGTGCGATGCCATCAGCAATCAAGCCATTGAGCACCGCTTCGGCCCTCGCAGCAGAAAGCGCCCAATTAGAACGATAAATTTCATTATTTATCTGTTGGTTATCTGTATATCCTCGGACCCTTATATAGTTATCGACCGGTTTGAGAATACTTGAAAGAGTATTGATTACCGGTGCAGCATTCGGTCCCATAAAGGCGCTGCCACTGCCAAACAGCAGACCTGAACTGAGTTCCACAGTCAGCCAGTTCTCGTCTTGCGTCATTTTGACTATCCCGGCATCCACCAGTGACCCCATGCTCTCTTGCAACTGCATATCAAGTTTGGCAAGTGTCGTGCCATCTTGCAGCACAGGGACACCAGAAATGGGGGCAAGTGAAGGAGAGGGGGACGTTGCGCTTTCCAGCAACGAGGGGGAGGCAGAAACAGCATTCTCCAACAGTGAATTGCCCTGCCCCTCCAGCAGACCATCACTGCGAGACTGCATGACACTGAACGCCTGACTCATGCCATCTATCACCGCACGATATTTGTCCTTGTTCACCAGCGCAACAGAGTAGAGCACCACAAACAGAGCAAATATCAGCGTCATGTAATCGGCATAGGAGACCAGCCAACGGTCAAGGTGTTCACGCCCCTGCAAGTGCAAACGATAGCGCTTGCGCATGGCTACTCTCCTTTCAAATAGGCCCTGAGCCGGCGTTCAACCTGTAAACCATTCTCACCATGGGCAATGGCTAACAGCCCTTCCAGGGTCATCTCCTGAAACAGTGCATAGTGATAGTGAAACGCTCGCAACCGGTTGGCTATCGGTAGATAGATCAGGTTGGCAAACCCGACACCATAGATGGTTGCCACAAATGCCACTGCGATGCCAGCCCCCAGAGCAGATGGCTCTTCAAGATGAAACATGGCCTGGATAAGGCCCAAGACAGCGCCGATAATCCCGATAGTCGGACTATATCCCCCCATGGCTTCGAACACCCGGGCCGCATGTTCATTACGCTCCTGCTCGATATCGATATCGGCTTCGAGCAACATGCGAATATCCTCCGTGGAGACACCATCGACAATCATGTTCAACCCTTGGCGGGTAAAATGGTCCTCCTCCTGCTCAGCCTGATTTTCGAGGGCCAGCAGCCCCTGCTGGCGTGCAAAGGCAGCCCAGGATTGTAGCCGTTCAGCCTGGGCAGAGAGATCCTGCCGTGGCGGATTGAAAATCCATAGACACTGGCGCAATGCCAGCAAAACAAACTTGGCAGGGGTCTGCAACGTGACGGCACCAACGGTACCACCCAGCACGATCAAAAAAGCGGGGCCGTCCACCAGCGTCAACAGGGAGCCGCCATGCCACAGTTGGGCAATGGCAATAGCCCCCAATGCCAGGAGCAGACCGAGCAAGCCCATGATTAGCGCCCCAACTCAACCAGAATACGCTGGGCCACCTTGTCCAGAGGGAGTGATTCGCTGGCAATCCCCGCTTTGGCTACCGCTTGGGGCATACCATATACCACGCAGGAAGCCTCATCCTGAGCCCAGATGGTTGATCCCTGCTCTTTCAGCAGTCTGGCGCCATCACGGCCATCAGCCCCCATACCGGTCAGCACAATCGCCAATACCTTGTCGGCATAGGTTTTGGCCGCAGAGGCAAAGGTGATGTCCACACAAGGCTTGTAATTTACCTTGTCGTTGCCATCCACGATGCGAATGCGGGCCCCTGCACCACGACCTTCCAGCAGCATCTGCTTACCACCGGGAGCAAGATAGGCATGCCCGGGTTTAAGCACATCGCCATCTTCCGCTTCCTTGACGCCAATCTGGCATAACCCGTTGAGACGGGCAGCAAACGCGGCGGTAAAAGTGGCTGGCATATGCTGGATAAGCAGGATGGGATGGGGAAAATCCCCCGGCAACTTGGTCAGCACATTTTGCAAAGCAACAGGTCCGCCGGTAGAAGTGCCGATCGCCACCAACTGATAACTCTTGCCACTGCGCTTGAATGAAGCACTTGGCACAGTACGTTGCAGGTCAGGCTGACGATCTGAAGTTCTGGGCGCTGTGCTGCCCAGCGGAGCACGAGCAACCGGTTCAGGTGCTTTGGGGCGAGCAGCTGATGTCATCAGGAAGCGCTTGCGGGAGATCTCCTTTACCCGCTGTTGCAACAGTCTGACCGCTTCATCTTTGTCTCTGGCAATGTCCTCAAACTTCTTGGGCAAGAAGTCGAGTGCACCGGCGTCCAGCGCATCAAGCGTTGCCTTGGCGCCTTCATGAGTCAGGGAGGAGAACATCAGAATGGGAGTTGGACACTTGGCCATGATCTCCCGCACTGCACTGATGCCATCCATCACGGGCATCTCGATGTCCATGGTGATCACATCAGGGCGCAGCGACATGGCCTTGTCTACGGCTTCACGCCCATTCTGAGCAGTATCTATCACCGTCAGCATGGGATCCTGATTGATTATCTCGCTCACCCGGCGGCGAAAGAAGCTCGAATCGTCGACAACTAATACCTTGACTGCCATTGTTATTTTTCTAACTCCTTGGGCCTGAGCGATTAATGTCTACGCGCATATGCTTTGAGCAGACTCGGTACATCCAGAATAAGGGCAATACCGCCATCGCTGGTAATGGTTGCACCAGCCATCCCCGGGGTGCCTTGCAGCAGATTATCGAGCGGCTTGATCACCACCTCTTCTTGACCAATCAAGCTGTCGACCACAAACCCGATTTGCTGAGTGCCAATCTGCACGATCACCACATGCCCGGTATCCTGACGTGAGCGCTTGTTGGTACCACGGATCAACCACTTGTGTAGATAAAAGAGGGGAATCGCCTTATCACGCACAATGATGGTGAGCTGACCATCGACCATATTGGCCTTCTTCAGATCCAGATGGAAAATCTCGTTCACACAACCAAGGGGAAGCGCGAAGGTCTGCTCACCCACTTCAACCATCAGGGTCGGCAGAATGGCTAGCGTCAACGGAACCTTGATTTCGAGACGGGTGCCTTTACCCCAGGTAGAATCGATGTGCACTGACCCATTGAGGCTGACAATACTGGTTTTGACCACATCCATTCCGACACCACGGCCAGAGATATCGGAGATCTCGGACTTGGTCGAAAATCCGGGGGCAAAGATCAGGTTATAGGCATCGTTATCACTCATGCGCGCGGCAGTATCTGCATCCAGCACACCGCGGCTGATCGCAATAGACTTGAGTTTTTCCGGGTCCATCCCGGCGCCATCATCCTCAATGCAAAGCAGGATATGATCGCCTTGCTGGGAGGCGCTAAGGGTGATCGTCCCTTGCCGCGGCTTGCCCGCTTTCTCTCGCACATCCGGCATTTCGACCCCGTGATCGCAGGAGTTGCGAACAAGGTGAACAAGAGGATCGGCGAGCGCCTCCACCAGGTTTTTGTCGAGGTCGGTCTCTTCCCCAACCATCACCAGCTCAATCTCTTTTTTGAGGGTTCTGGCCAGATCACGCACCACGCGCGGGAAACGACCAAATACCTTCTTGATTGGCTGCATGCGGGTTTTCATCACCGCACCTTGCAGGTCAGCCGTTACCACATCCAGATTGGCAACCGCCTTTGACATCTCTTCATCATTACTGGCAATACCCAGACTCACCAGCCGGTTACGAACCAGTACCAACTCACCTACCATGTTCATAATGACATCAAGGGTCTTGGTATCCACCCGCACCGTCGTATCGCTTTGCACTGCACTGTTTTCGGCAGGAGCTGGCGTAGCCTTGGCGGCAGGCGCTGATGCCTTGGCTGCTTCGGCAGGTTTTGCGGGGTCAGCCTGTACAGGTTTGGCTACAGGTGTTGTCGGTTTGGGCGCAGTCACCGCGGCAGGCGCGGCAGGTGCGGCAGGTGCGGCAGGTGCGGCAGGTGCGGCAGGTGCGGCAGGTGCGGCAGGTGCGGCAGGTGCCATACTACTCTGAGGACCTTGGCCACGACCATGCAATTCATCAAGCAGGCGTTCAAACTCATCATCATCGATAAGCTCGTCCACCTCTTTTTGCACCGACTTCAGAGGATTCACCTCTGGCGCCCCCATGTGCTGTCCCTGACCATGGAGTTGATCCAGCAAGGCCTCAAACTCATCATCGGTTATATCGCCAGATTCGCCAGCAACAGTCGCTCCTGCCGCACTCTTGGTTGGTGTGCCCCCCACGCCATGCAGCTCATCCAGCAGACGCTCGAATTCATCAGCTGAAATCTCGTCTATGGATCCGCCCCCGTTAACAGGAGCAGGATCGCTGGCCTGGTTTATCGGTTCAACAACCTCGGGGTCGGAGACAACCTCAACAACAGGAGTGACAGCCTCCTGCTCCATGGCAATAGCGCCACTTGTCGCGGTTCGGAGTTGCTCTTCTCCTTCAGGCTTGCACAACTCGTGGAGGTCATGGAGCAGATCATCAGACGCAGGACTTGGCGCTTCACGGTTTTGTACTTGGGCGAACATGACGTTTATGGCGTCCAGCGCTTGCAGGATCACGTCCATCAGTTCGGCAGTCACGGTTCGCTTGCCATTACGCAAGATATCAAATACGTTTTCAGCGCCGTGGCATACGTCAACCAACTCCCCCAAAGACAGGAAACCGGCACCACCTTTTACGGTATGGAAACCGCGAAAGATGGCATTTAACAGATTCTTGTCATCAGGCCGCTTTTCCAAGTCGACCAGTTGCTCAGACAACTGTTCCAATATTTCGGATGCTTCGACCAGAAAGTCTTGCAGTATGTCTTCATCAACTTCGAAGGCCATGCGTCACTCCATTAGAATCCCAAGCTAGACAGCAGATCGTCCACATCATCCTGACCATTGACTACATCGGCACGCGCCTCTGGATTCATGATTGGGCCTTCGGCTTCAATCCCGTTCACAGGGAGAGTACGAGTTGAATGCTCAGCTGCAGCCTCACCAAACATAGTCAGCATTTCTATTAATTTTGTTTCAACTTCCTGAACCAGTTTTATGACCTTGCGGATCATCTGGCCTGTCAAATCCTGAAAGTCTTGTGCCATCAGAATTTCTGTCAGCAGTTGTCGTAACTTATCGGCATCTGACTCAGAAGCCTTAATGAAATCATCAAGTTGATGGCATAAGGACTTAAACTGCCCCACGCTCATATCTCTGGACATCAGTGCATTCCAGTTGGGCATCACCAGCTGGATATTATCATTCAGGCGATCCGCTATTGGCAGACTGGCCTCTACCGCATCCATGGTGCGATTAGCAGCCTTGTCGGTCATATCTATGACGTAATTGAGGCGCTCCCTCGCATCGGGAATGTCATGGGTGGCCAAATCGGGAATTCGGGGGTCGAGACGAAATTCTTGAAGTGAGTTATGCAGTTGTCGGGTCAGCTGACCAACTTTTTCAAACAGATCGGCTGCGTTGGGGGCACATACATTGGCAAGCAGTTCATCGGCCAGCTCGAATTCACCTTGCTCCAGATGAGCAACAAGCATCCTTGCCTGGTCGAGCGAAATCATTGCTTTCGTTTTGGCCATCATCCCTGCTGCTCCTTAGCCAAGGCGTTCAAAAATTTTGTCGAGTTTTTCTTTGAGCGTTGCTGCAGTGAAAGGCTTGACGATATAACCGTTAACGCCGGCTTGCGCGGCTTCGATGATCTGCTCGCGTTTGGCTTCTGCCGTCACCATCAGTACCGGCAGATGCTTGAGCTTTTCATCGACACGAATGGCTTTCAGCAGGTCGATACCTTGCATGCCTGGCATGTTCCAGTCGGTAACCACAAACTGGAAATCACCATTTTTCAGCATCGGCAATGCTGTGTTGCCGTCATCCGCTTCATGGGTATTGTTGAACCCAAGGTCGCGAAGCAAGTTCTTGATAATCCGGCGCATCGTTGAAAAATCGTCAACAATGAGGATTTTCATGTTCTTGTCCAAAATTCCCTCCTCAATAGCCACCTCAGTGGCTCACTTACATGATGCTAAAAACGGGTTGTGTCATGCGGATTATGCCTTAGAGTTTCATCTCAGTGTAGCCAGTACAAACACTTATAGATGCCAATCTCTCAAACGAGCGCGTAGTCTGTGCATTGCCTGACTATGTATCTGACTCACGCGCGACTCACTCACATTCAAAACCTCGCCAATTTCACGTAAATTCAGCTCTTCATCGTAGTAAAGAGAGAGAACCAGGGCTTCTCTCTCCGGTAAGCGACCAATTTGCTCCGACAGTTGAATTTGAAATCGTTCTGTGGCCAGTTCATCAAACCCCGAGCCTGACGGAGCTTCATCAGGGTTACCGATCACATCCTCACTGACCCCCAGATCCTCGATACCGATGATCTTGCCACAGGAGACATCCTGCAGCATGACATGATAATCAGCGAGAGAGACCCCCATTTGCGCTGCGACTTCCGCGTCGCGAGCATCCCGTCCATTGGCTTGCTCCACATTTTCGATCGCTTCGGCAATCGCTCTGCTGTTTCGATGCACGGAACGGGGCACCCAGTCACCACGCCGGATCTCATCCAGCATGGCACCACGGATACGAATCCCGGCATAAGTCTCGAAACTGGCCCCCTTGCTACCATCAAAGTTCCGCGACGCTTCGAGAAGCCCAATCATACCTGCCTGGATCAGGTCATCCAGCAAGACACTGCTTGGCAGGCGAGCCAGCAAATGCTGGGCAATCCGCTTGACCAGTGGAGCATGGCGCTCTACCAGCAGATAGGAATCCTGATGACGCAAGTACGCTTGGGCTTTATTCACGGGAACCTTCCTGTGTGGTGGCCTGAGTCTGTAACAGATTCTCCAGGAAAAACTCCAGATGACCGCCAGGCTGGTTGGGTACCGGCCAGCTAGCCGCTTTGTTGGCCAATGCGCGGAAAGCCAAAGCCGCCGGCGACTTGGGAAACGCCTCGACAATCAGTTTCTGCTTGCGTACTGCTGCGCGTAAATTGGTGTCATAAGGCACGCAGGCAACCAGTTCCAGTGACGTATCGAGGAAACGATCCGTTACCCGGGTCAGCTTGGCAAAAAGCTCCTGCCCTTCGCGCAGGCTGCGTACCATGTTTGCCACTACCTTGAAGCGAAATACACCGTGCTCTTTGGAGAGGATCTTGATGAGGGCATAGGCATCGGTAATGGAAGTCGGCTCGTCACACACCACCACCATGATGTCCTGCGCGGCGCGGGTGAAACTCAGCACCATGTCCGAGATCCCCGCCGCCGTATCCACCATCAGAATATCAACCTGGGTCTTCATCTCGCTGAAGGCGCGGATCAGTCCGGCATGTTGTACCGGCGAAAGCTCGACCATAGACTGGGTCCCCGAGGTTGCAGGCACAATCATCATGCCGTACGGTCCCTCAACGATAATGTCGTCGATCGTGCACTCGCCTGCCAGCACGTGAGAGAGATTGCGATGAACCCGCAACCCAAGCATGACGTCAACATTTGCCAGACCAAGGTCAGCATCCAGCACCATCACCCGTTTGCCTTGGGCCGCCATGGCTCCCGCCACGTTCAGGGTCACGTTGGTCTTGCCTACGCCACCTTTACCACCGGAAACGGCGATCACTTTTACTCGATTGTTTTGACGCATTTTGCGCAGACCACTCGCCTGATCCATATACATGTTACTCATAAAACTCCGAATCTTCGGCCTCGCCAAAGCCTGTGCCCCAGAAATAGGGCTCCTCTGTTTCTCGCTCCAGCGAGCCCATGGCCGCTCCGACGAGCTGCGCCGCATTGGCAACCTGAATATCTTCCGGAACCCGCTGCCCATCTGTGATGTAACTGATAGGCAAGGCATTCTGGATACACACGTTAATTACTTCGCCCAGATTCAGACTCTCATCCAACTTTGTAAGTATGCAGCCGCTCAAGGGAATGCGCCGGAAATGGTCAACCGCTTCCTGCATTACCCGACGCTGGGAAGTTGCCGACATCACCAGATAGCTGCGGATCCTCACCTTGGCATTTTTGACCAGGGTATCGAGCTGCTCGGTCAGCCGGATATCCCGTTGCCCCACGCCTGCCGTATCGATCAATACCAGCCGGCGGTGGCGGAACTGATAGAGGGCATTGGCCAGCTCTTCGGCATCACGCACCTGACGTACCGGACAGCCCATGATCCGGCCATAAGTCTGTAATTGCTCATGAGCCCCGATCCGGTAGTTGTCAGTGGTGATAAGGGCCACCTGCTCGGCGCCATACTTCATGGCAAAACGGGCGGCCAATTTGGCGATGGTGGTCGTCTTGCCCACCCCTGTTGGCCCCAGCAGAGCAACCGCGCCCCCCTGACGTAAAATTTCGTCTTCACTGATCTTGAGCTGAGCCGTCAACACTTCAGCCAACTGGGCCATCGCCTGATGGATAGGCATGTCTTCAGGGATCAGCCCCGCCAGTTGATCGGAAAAGGCATCGTCAAAGCCCATCTTCTTGAGCTCTTTGATGAGCAGGGCACGCATCGGCTCGCGTCGTTCAACCTCCTGCCACATCAGACCGGAGATCTGGTGCTCCAGCAGTTTACGGATGCTGGCCATCTCCTTGCGCATCCCCTCCATCTCCTGATCCCGCTGGGCAGGTTGATGGGCCCGTTGGCCGGATACGACACGCGCCTTGGGTTTGGCAGGTTCCGGGACTGTGCCCCACTGTCCCTGCTCGGCCAGCGTTCTGGGCACTGCATTGGCAGCAGCCAGACCAGCCGATTGGGTGTTGCCCATGGGAGCCCCATTGCCAGGCTTCAGTTTCTGCTGACGCGCGAGGAGGGCGGCCAGGGTATCAGCATAATGTTCGTTCTGTTCCTGAACCTTTGCGGGCTCGGGACGGGTCATCTGCCGAGCAGCAGACGAAATATTGACGCTCTCATCGTTCAGCTGACGGCGAACCGGCGCATCTTTGGGGCTCGGAACCTGGGATTGATAATCAACAGCGGCGACTATCTCTACCCCCCCGGTAACCTTCTTGTTGGACATGATGACGGCATCGGGCCCGAGCGTCTCCTTGACCTCGGCCAGAGCCGTTCGCATGTCCTTGGCAAAAAACCGCTTAATCTTCACCCGTCGTCTCCGCTAACTAGTTCTGCCCTACCGCACTGACGATGCGAATCTGCTTGTCGTCCGGCACTTCCTGATAGGACAGCACACGTAATCCAGGAATGGCATTCTTGACAAATTTCGCCAGGGTATTGCGCAGGATCCCCGATGTCAGAAGCACAGCCGGTTGGCCTTCCAATTCTTGTCGTTGAGTGGCTTCCACCAGCGAGCGCTGCATTCGCTCCGCCAGACCCGGCTCAATACCGGCACCATCACCTCCACCCGCCTGCAGGGATTGATGCAATATACGTTCCAATTCAGGTGCCAATGTTATCACCGGTAGCTCTGGGTCTGGGCCGGCAATCTCCTGCACAATCAGACGACGCAGGGCAATCCGGCAAGCCGCGGTGAGCACTTCCGGATCCGGACTGCGCGGCGCGTATTCAACCAGGGTCTGCAGGATAGTGCGCATATCGCGGATTGGCACCCCTTCATTGAGCAAATTCTGCAATACCTTCACAAGGTTACCCATGCTGATCACTTCCGGTACCAACCCTTCGACCAACTTGCTCTGGTGTTTGCCAATCATGTCGAGCAGTTGTTGTACCTCGTCATGGCCGAGCAACAGTGAGGCATGGTTGGTCAAGATCTGACTCAAATGGGTGGCAACTACGGTCGCAGTATCCACCACTGTATACCCCAGGGTCTGCGCCTGTGACACCTGCTCCTTGGCTACCCACACTGCTTCAAGTCCAAACGCGGGATCCCGGGTAGCAATCCCCTGAATTTGGCCGAATACCTGCCCCGGGTTGATGGCCATCTCTTTATCATGGTAGACGCTGGCCTCGCCGGTACTGACTCCCATCAAGGTGATGCGATATTGATTTGGTGCCAGATCCAGGTTGTCGCGGATGTGGACGGCAGGCACCAGAAAGCCCAGTTCTTGCGAGAGTTTCTTGCGCACCCCTTTGATCCGGTTGAGCAGTTCGCCCCCCTGATTGCGATCCACCAGCGGGATTAGCTGGTAACCCACTTCCAGCCCGATGATGTCTACCGGCATCACATCGTCCCAGCTCAACTCTTTCTGTTCATGCGATGGCTGGTCAGTACTGGTCGGCATCAACTCGCCGCTGGCTGCTTTGGCTACCGCCAGCTTCTCGCGGCGCAGCAGCCACCAGGCTCCAGCGGCAGCGATCGCCCCCAGACTCAGGAAGGCGAAGTGCGGCATCCCCGGCACCAGTCCCATCATCAGCAGGATACCGGCAGAGATGATCAAGGCCTTGGGATTGTCGAACAGTTGGCCCAATACCGCCGTGCCCATATCCTGATCGGTATTCTGACGGGTCACTATGATGGCGGCGGCGATAGAGAGCAACAGGGAGGGGATCTGCGCCACCAGACCGTCACCTATCGCCAGCAGGGTATAGATCTCGGCAGACTCCCTGAAGGTAAGATGATGCTGCATCATCCCGATGATAAAGCCGCCGATGATGTTGATGAAGAGGATCATGATGCCCGCAATGGCATCCCCTTTGACGAACTTGGAAGCACCATCCATAGAGCCATAGAAGTCCGCTTCCTGGGTCACATCCTGGCGACGCTTCTTCGCCTCTTCCTGGTTGATGAGGCCGGCATTCAAATCGGCATCGATGGCCATCTGTTTGCCCGGCATCGCATCCAGAGTAAAACGGGCGCTCACTTCCGCGATCCGCCCGGCCCCCTTGGTGATAACCACAAAGTTGATGATCATCAGGATAGTAAAGACGATGATGCCGACTGCATAGTTACCGCCGATCACCACATTACCGAATGCCTCGATCACATGGCCTGCCGCTGCACTGCCATTGTGACCTTCCAGCAACACCACTCGGGTCGAGGCCACGTTCAATGCCAACCGCAGCAAGGTGGCCAGCAGCAATACGGTCGGGAAAGCAGCAAATTCGAGGGGGCGCCGGGTATAGACGGATACCAGCAGCACCACGATAGAGAGCGCAATGTTGAAGGAGAAGAGCACATCCAGCATCAGTGGCGGGATGGGCAACACCACCATGCCGAGCGCGGCCAATACCAGCAGAGGGGTACCAAGGCCTTTGCTCAATACTCCCCGAGACTGTTTTAACTGGCCCAATACTGCCTTGAATTCCATCGCTCTTCTCAATGTCAACCTGCTGGTGCCAGATTAAAGCAAACATTAAGCCAACAATGCAACACATTGAAATGCAATGAATTTATTTTGACAACGTCAGAACTTTGTCATTTGCGATATTCGGTCGGAATGGGCAGATCTTTAGCCAGCGGCTGAGGACGGCGCCCCTGGCCACGGCGGAATTTCTTGAGCTGGAAGACATAGGCCAGAACCTGGGCAACCGCCGCAAACAACCCTTCCGGGATCTCGTGGCCCAACTCGGTAGAGTGGTAGATAGCCCGGGTCAAGGCCGGTGACGGCATGATGGGTATCTCGTATTCTCTAGCTATCTCCCTGATCTTCATTGCAATTTCATCAGTTCCCTTGGCCAAGACCTTGGGCGCAGCACCGGGTTTGCCCGCATCATACTTGAGCGCTACCGAGTAGTGAGTCGGGTTGGTGATCACCACATCAGCCTTGGGTACATCCCCCATCATCCGGCGCATCGCCATCTGCATCTGCAACTGGCGGATCTTGCCCTTTACCTCGGGTTTACCCTCGCTATCCTTGAACTCGTCCTTCACCTCCTGCTTGGTCATCTTGAGCTGACGCATATGGTTCCATTTTTGGAACGGCACATCGATGGCAACAATAGGCAACAGGGCACAGCAAAGAATGATCAGCATCCACAAAAAAAGGTCGAGGGCATCTATAATCCCACCGGGGAATCCCTCCATGGAGAGGTTGAGCAGATGATCAAACTGGCTGGAGAGCATCCACCAGGCAAACAGGGTGATGAACACCACCTTGGCGATGGACTTGACCAGCTCAATCAGCGACTGCACCCCAAACATCCGCTTGAACCCGCTGATGGGGCTCATCTTGCTGAATTTCGGCATCATTGCTTCAGTGGAGAAGTTCATCCCCCCCATCAGGATATTGCCGATAAAAGCTGCAATAGCGACCAGAGCGAATAGCAATCCGAGCGGAAACACCAGTTCCCCCAGCAGCGCCGGCACCATGGCAACCATGGCATTGGGATCGAAAGCCTGCTCTCTGTTCAGCGTGAAGCCCATGGTCACCACCTTGAGCATGGCGTTCGCCAGGTAACCCTTGATAAACAGCAGGCCAAATACGGCTGACAACAGCACACTGGCTGTTCCCAGCTCCTTTGAACGTGCAATCTGCCCTTTTTCACGGGCCTGTTGCAGTCGTTTGCCCGTGGGTTGTTCGGTACGTTCCTGGTCGGTATCAGCCATTGACACCTCCGAAACATTGGGTGTCAATCAGCTCGCAACTGACCTCCTGCACCCGCTCCCACAAGGTGTCGAAATGGCCGAGGAACCCGCCGATCGTAAGCCAGAGGATAAGCAAACCCGACATCATGCTGACGGCAAAACCGATACTGAAAATATTGAGCTGGGGGGCTGCCCGGGTCATCACGCCAAAAGCGAAGTTGATGAGCAACAGCGCCACGATGGCAGAGAGGGCCATCACCAGCGAGGCCTGATACATGACCCCCAGGAACGCGCTCAGGGTTTGCATAGAAGAGAGTGACAGACCGCTATCGGAGATGGGTAGCGTCTCAAAACTGAGGATAACCAGGCGTAGCATCACCAGATGACCATCAAGCGCCAGAAATACCAGAGTCGCCAGCATCAGATAAAACTGACCGACCACAGGGGCCGACTGGCCATTCATCGGATCCACCAGGGTGGCAAAACCCAGACTGGTTTGCATGGCTATCACCTGCCCCGCCATCACGAAGCTTTCCATCAGAAACTGGGTCATCAACCCCAGCGCAATACCGATCAGCAGCTGCTGGCCCAAGACCAGAAAACTGCCGGCAGAGAAGAGCTCCACTGGGGGCATGGGAGGGAGCAGAGGAGCAACCAGAAACGTCACGGCTACCGCCAGCCCCAACCTGATCCGAGCGGCGACCAGCCGGCTGCCAAATACCGCCATCACCATGAAAAGGCTGCTTATTCTAGCCAGTGGCCAGAGAATGGACGACAACCACTCCATGATCAGAGCGGTGGTATAGGTCACCCCACCACCTCGGGAATTTGATTGACCATCAGGATGAAGAAGTCCATCAGACTCTGCATTCCCCAGTGAGCACCAATCCCTAGGGCCAAAAGGGTCACGATGAGACGGGGCAGAAAGCTCAAGGTCTGTTCGTTGATGGAGGTGGCGGCCTGAAAGATGGCTACCACCAACCCGATAGCAAGGCTGGGCAGGATCACGGCGCTGACCATGATATTGACCAGCCAGAGCGCCTCACGAAATACATCGACAAAGGTTTCTGGACTCATGTTCGGGCTCCTTGCATGGGACCGGTTAACCGGCACCCAGTCCGAAACTGTTGGCCAGCGAACCCAGGATCAGGTTCCAGCCATCCACCATCACAAACAGCATCAGTTTGAAAGGCAACGAGACGATCATCGGCGAGAGCATCATCATCCCCATCGCCATCAAGATACTGGCGACCACCAGATCGATGACCAGAAACGGCAAGAACAGCATAAAGCCAATCTGGAAGGCTGTTTTCAGTTCGCTGGTGACAAAGGCCGGGATCAGCACCCGCAGCGGCACATCGGCAGGCTTCTCCACCTGCACGTTGGCGATCTCCATAAAAGTATTGAGATCCTTGATCCGGGTCTGGGCCAGCATGAACTGGTGGATGGGCAATTCAGCCCGTTCCAGCGCCTCCTTGGCCTCAATGGTTTCGGCCAGATAGGGCTGCAGTGCCTCGTCATTTATGCGATCCAGCACAGGCGACATGATGAAGAACGACATGAACAGGGCGATGCCGATCAACACCTGATTGGAGGGGCTCTGTTGCAGACCGATCGCCTGACGCAAGATACCCAACACTATGATGATACGGGTAAACGAGGTCATCATGATGACCATTGCCGGCAGGAATGAAAGTGCCGTCATCAACGCCAGCACCTGCAGGGTCAGGCTGTACTCCTGAGAGCCATCCCCCATGGTCTTGACGGTCACTGCCGACATGCCGTCCTGCGCCAGCGCAGGCCAGGCGCAAAACAGCGAAATCAACAGGCTGGCCAGCAATCCGCTTTGCCACAACAAGCCGTTAGTTTTTTTCATGTTTGCCCATCAACTTACCCAGCTGCTGGGAAAACGCCTGCGGCTGCTGTTCGTCCAGCGGCTCCTCCAGCCGATAGAGAAAGTTGACCTGCTGCGGCGTTACGCCGACCAGCAGCTGCTGCTCACCCACCTTGACCACCAGCAACTTCTCCTTGTAGCCCACAGGCAGCGTAGCAATCACTCTCATCTGCCCGCCCCCCATGGCGGTGGCAATTTTGCTCTTCTTGAGCAAGAAACCCAGCACCAGAATAAGCCCGATCACCATCAGGCTGGAGAGCAGCCAGGAGCTCAGGCTGGGAGGGTTGGCGGCCCCCCCCACCTCGGCAAACACCGGCAATGGCAGCCACAACAGCAGCAGACGCATCATTTGAGTTTCTTAATCCGTTCAATCTGGCTGATGACGTCGGTCAGGCGAATACCGAACTTGTCGTTCACCACCACCACCTCGCCGTGAGCGATCAGGGTACCGTTAACCAGCACGTCGAGGGGCTCGCCCGCCACCCTATCCAGCTCCACGACCGAGCCCTGGTTGAGCTGCAGCAGGTTACGAATGCTAATCTGGCTGCGACCGACCTCCATCGAGATGGTGACCGGAATATCCAGAATGGTGTCAAGCTTGCGCCGCTCCTCGGCACTGATGGGGGCATCGTCCTTGAGCTCTTCCAGCGGGGCCGGTTTGGCTTCCGCCGTCACCTGCTCCTCCAGTGCTGCCGCCCAGGCATCAGCCATCAGATCCTCTTCCTCTGTTCCGCTCATCTTGTTTCCTTATACCACTTCGTGACGATCAATAACTGCAAACCGTCGATTAACGCTGTTGTTCTTCGATGCTGCGCTCAAGCTCTTCAAGCTCGGCCTCACCATCGATACGTACACCACCCCGGGTCACCAGATGCATCTCGGTCTTGACCCCTTCCGGGCGCTTGAGCTTGTCGGTGATCTTGAGTGCCACATTCTCCTTGGTCCGCCCCATCTTGGCATGGAAGGTGGGCAAGTCCTCCACAAAAACCAGCAGATTTTCCGGCATATCGACCGGAATGATATCGCCAGGTCGCAGCTCCATCAGTTCACGCAGGGTGAGTTCGGTCTCCAGCAGTTTGGCCCTCAACTCGACCTTTACATCCATGATCTCGTCACGAAGTGCCTTGCTCCAGCGCACGTCTGTGTCACCCTTGTCACTCTGCACACCGGCATCGAGCAGTTCACGGATCGGCTCCAGCATGGAGTAGGGCATGGCCACGTGGAAATCGCCGCCGCCACCATCGAGTTCGATGTGAAACGAGCTCACCACAATCACTTCGGTCGGGCTGACGATGTTGGCCATCGCCGGGTTCACTTCAGAGTCGAGATACTCGAACCCTACGTCCATCACCGGCGCCCAGGCATCCTTGTAATCCTCAAACACCAGTTTGAGCAGCATCTGGATAATGCGCCGTTCGGTCGGCGTGAACTCGCGCCCTTCAATCTTGGCGTGATAACGGCCATCGCCACCGAAGAAGTTCTCCACCAGGATGAAGACCAGTCGGGCCTCCATGGTGATGAGTGCCGTCCCCTTGAGCGGGCGGAAGCGCACCATGTTGAGACTGGTCGGCACAAACAGGGTATGAACATACTCGCCAAACTTGAGCATCTGCACCCCGTTGATGGAGACCTCGGCGGTACGACGCATCATGTTGAACAGGCTGATCCGCATATGGCGGGCGAAACGCTCATTCACCAGCTCCAGCGTCGGCATGCGACCACGGACGATGCGGTCCTGGGAGGAGAAGTCAAACTGGGCTACGCCGGGGTCTCCAGCGCCGCCTATCTCTTCCTCTTCGACATCATCGACACCGTGCAAGAGGGCATCAATTTCGTCCTGACTTAACAGATCGCTCACGCTTCACCTACTGCATTACAAAGCCGGTAAACAGCACTTGTTCGATAACGGGGGAAGAGACCAGGTCCTTGAGCACCCGACGGCACTCTTCCAGTGAATCCTTGCGCAGCTTCTCCTTGCCTTCAAAGGTCATCAGCTGTTCGGCACTGGCTGCGCTGAATACCCGCAGCAAGGTGCCTTCAATCAGGGGGATATTCTGTTTGGCCAGCGTCTCGTCGGCGGTACCGCGCACCATCAGCTGGATCTTGATCTGCACCAGTCGATCTCGCTGGGCTCCTGCGACGTTGAAGACAAAGGGACGCGGCATACCGACATAGAGGGAAGGTTTAGGCGCTTCCTCCTTGGGTGCGGCCTCGGCACCTTCCGCCGCTTCAGCGGGCGGTTTATCGGAGCCGGAGAGCATCAGGAAGGCGCCAGCACCACCACCGCCCAGCAAAATTACCGCCAGGGCAATGATAATGATCAGCTTCTTTTTCTTGCCCGCAGCCGGGTCTTTTAGCGTCAACTCGTTATCGTCAGCCATCCCTTGTCCACCCTAGTCTCAAACTTGTTCGATATCATAAACTTACTCGGGATTGCATCAAGCATAGAAATCAATTCCGGAACCGTTTGTCGATTCCACCAGCAAACTGGGGTTGGAAGTGGTGAGTTCCCCTTCAACCAGCCCGTTACCGGACCGCGGCTGACCACTACTCTGACCTTGCTGCCCCTGCCCGTTAAAGGTGGGCTGGCCCTGTTGCTGCTGTTGTTGCGACTGCTGCTGCACCTGCGTCTGACCAAGCTGGATCCCCTGCCCTGCCAGCATGTCACGCAGCCGGGGCATCGCCTGCTCCAGCATCTCGCGGGTCTGTCCATGTTGTACCACAAAATGGACGTTGGCCTGGCTGTCAGCTCCCATCTGGATCTGGATCTTCATCTTGCCAAGGCCGAGGGGGTCGAGCTGAATTTCCGCCTGTTGCAGTTTCTCGGCCAGCATCACATTGACCTTCTGGTGCAATTCGGCAGGCGCTTCCTGACTGGCCAGTTTCAAATGGGGTAAATTCTGCGGCTCACGGCGCAACGTGCCCTCAGCGGCGGGCGCCCGGCTGTCGGCCACCTGGGGCTGAGGCTGGCTGTTCTGGCCATGCTGTACAGTCTGGCTCTGGCTGCTCTCGCTGCTCGATGTCGTAGCGACAAGACTCTTCTCAGACTCACCGGCCTTCGGTTTTACCTCAAGCGAAACCGCTTTGCGCACCTCGTCGGTGCCCGTCACTTCCATCTGCCTGATCCCGGCTGAAATGCTCGACAGCGGTGCTTGCGGCCCCTGAGATTCGGCCTGCGCCAACACCTGCTGCGGCGCCACCATCACGGGTGCGGCAGCGCTATCGGTCTGAGTCGTCACATTTGGCGTCACGCTGCTCTGGGCTGTGGCACTTTGCACTGTCGTCACTTGCGCCGCACCTGGATTGGAGGATGTGGTTGTCGCTGCCTGCTGTCCCCCCTCGGCGCTACTCTTATCAGCTCCCTTGCCAGCCCCATTAGCGATGCTCTCTACGGCAGTAGAAGTGGTTGAGCTACCCGCATCTGGTTGTTTGCCCCCCTCACCGAATGCCTTGAGCACCGCCCCCTGAGTCGCGGCTTGAGCAGCTTGTCCCTTGCCGGTCACGACGCTGCTGGCAGCGGGGTCGGATTTGCTGTCATCTCCCTCTTTCACTGCGGGTGACTCACCACTATTTGCCGCATTGGCGGACGCCTCAACCGGCAACACCCTGGCCAGTTGGGCCATCCGCTCAGCCCCCGTAAGGGGCTTGGTGAGCTTGCCATCTGCCCCGAGAGTTTCACCCTTGGCAGAGACTTTCTCCCCGGGCTGACCATCTTGGGTGGCGGCGGCATCCTTCCCCTCAGAAGTGTTGGGAGCGGAGGACAGTACGGCGGTCGAGGCGTCGCCCTGCTCAATCACTCCTCCTGCAGAGAGTGAAACCGGAGTTTCAAGGGATGATTTACCAGTCGTAGCCAGAAGCGACTGCGCCCCGGACTGATCGGCAAGTTGGCGTACAGTCCTGTCAGTTGCAGGGGACTGCTCGCTTTCATCAAGCGCAATCCCCTCCAGCGCACCCTCTTGCGGCAACGGATTGCCGTCTGCCGCAGTGGCGCTCTGTTGGGCCGCCACCGCCAGTTGGGGTGTCACTAGCGAGGTATCGAGCTTGAGGGAGTCTTGCAGACGGAGCAGAAAGTCGGTGGCAGGGAGCTCCTCCGCCTTGTTGTCGGCGCCAGGCTCCTGCTCCTTGCTGGCCTCCTCTTTGGGAGAGGCGCCCTCGGTCGCCAAAGATTTGGCTGATCGGACATTTTTATCGCCCTGAGTAGCCTCGGCGGCGCCCTGTTCGCTGTTCCGGGCCTTGGCAATCAGAGTGGCGAAATCACCCTTGCTGTCGCGCCCCCCCAGATCGATGCCATTGCTCTCGACTGAGCTGCTCAGAGGCGCTTTGTCCAATCCGTTGGCCGCAGCCGAAGGCGTTTGTGTCAACACTGTCTGCATCATGATGGCATCCCTGAATTCTGGCGGCCCCCTACGAGATGGCCGCCGACAATGTCCAGATCAAAGCAAGTTACAGGCCAGATTGATGAAAACGCCGCAACATGGCGTACTCATCCAGCATCTTCTGCTCCTGACGCAGAGCTTTCTGCTGCTCGCGGCTCGCCTGCTTCTCCAGCAACAGCTCTACCGCCTTGCGTCGCTGCTGGGCAGCCAGCCACTCTCCACGACGTTGCTCCAGCGCCTGACGCACCTGCAGCACCCCTTCGTATTGCTGGGTCGCCGCCTGCTCAAGCTTGTTGATAAAGGCGTGATACTGGCTGTTTTGCTGGGGCGAAATCCCTTGTAAACCGCGATCGGTCCACTGCTGGTGGTAGATCTGGCGGTACTGGTTGAGGGCATTTTGCTGATCCATAAACAGCTTGAGATCCTGCTGCGCCTTCACCAGCGCCAGCGCACACTGCTGCTCTGCCTCAGCCAGCCGCTCTGCCAACAATAGCAACCCTTTACTCATAGTCGCACCCTCTCTTCCCAACCGTCATCAACGCATCAAGGGCATCGCCACCATCTGCAAGGCTTGCAGGCCATCATCGTAGTGAATGACCTCGCGCATCCCCTGCTGCAAGAACTGATCCAGGTAGGGTTTTTGAATGATGGCGCGGTCGATGCGGGGGTCGGAACCCTGACTGTAGGCACCGATGGTGATGAGATCCCGGTTCTGCTGATAGAGGGAGTAAAACTGCTTGAGGGTGCGCGCCAACTCCATGTGCTCAGGTGAAGTGACCATGGGCATGACCCGGCTGATGGATTTCTCGATGTCAATGGCCGGATAGTGGCCCGCATCGGCCAGCTCGCGCGACAGCACTATGTGGCCATCGAGGATCGCCCGCGCCGCATCGGCAATGGGATCTTGCAGGTCATCCCCCTCGGTCAATACGGTGAAGAATGCCGTGATGGAGCCCTGGCCGTCACTGCCGTTGCCTGCCCGCTCCACCAGCGCCGGTAATTTGGCAAATACCGACGGTGGATAGCCCTTGGTCGCTGGCGGCTCGCCCACCGCCAGCGCGATCTCACGCTGGGCCTGAGCGTAACGGGTAAGAGAGTCCATCAAGAGCAGCACATTAAGCCCCTGATCGCGGAAATACTCGGCGATGGCCAGCGCCGTTTCACACCCCTTGAGCCGCATCAGCGGCGAGGCATCGGCGGGAGCCGCTACCACCACGGAGCGGGCACGGCCCTCCTCTCCCAGAATGTCTTCAATAAACTCTTTAACTTCCCGGCCCCGTTCACCGATGAGGCCGACCACCACCACATCCGCCACCGAGCCGCGGGTCATCATGCCCAGCAGCACCGATTTACCGACACCGGAACCGGCAAACAGCCCCATCCGCTGGCCCTGCCCCACCGTCAGCACGGCGTTAATGGCGCGTACCCCGACATCCATCGGTTGATGGATCGGGCGGCGAGAGAGCGGGTTGATGCGGTGCTGGGCAAACTGCACCGTCCGGGACGAGATAATGGGGCCGAGGCCATCAAGCGGCTGGCCGATGCCGTCGATGACCCGACCAAGCAGGTTCATGCCAACAGGAATACCGTGCTCTTCGGTGATGGGCACCACACGGGCACCAGGGATAACCCCCTTGAGCTGTTCACTCGGCATAAGATAGAGGCGATCGCCCGAGAACCCCACCACTTCGGCCTCCAGCGTCCCATCCAGGGTATCGATGCGACACAAGGCTCCGATGGCAGCACGGCAGCCGATGGCTTCGAGGGTCAGCCCCACCACCCGGGTCAATTTGCCGGCAACCGACGGTTTGGGGGCGCTGTCGCGTACCTTGTACCCTTGCAACCGGTTCAGTAGCGAGCCGCTCATCTGGCCTCCTGGAAGCTAAAAAGTGCAGCCGGACGGTAACGTCCGGCATCGGTTATGGGCGTGGATCCTGCGAGGCCGGTTTCTGCGACGCATTGTCCCGCAAGAAGTTGCGCAGCAGCTGATCGATGCGCCCGGAGAGGGTCAGATCGATGCTGGAGAGCTCGGTGACCAGTTGCAGATCGCCGGGGGAGAGGGTGGGATCGCTCTGCAGTCGCCAGTGCCGCTTGGCGCACTCGTCGGCGCCAAATGCCTGCTCGATTCGCGTGATGTCATCGGGATGCAGCATCAGAGTCACCCCCTGCTCGGCGGCAGGCAGCAACGCCAGCCCCTCCTTGAGCGCCTCCAGCAGGATGCGGGGCGAGGTCTCTGCTTCATGGCGAATGAGCGCGCGGGCCAGTTGCATCACCAGCGAGACCAGTTGCTGCTCTACCGCCAGATCCAGCGCGCTCAGGGGATTGGCAAGGCGTGCGGCGAGACCCTGCCAGTGGGCGATCTCCTGCTCCACCAGATCGCGCCCCATGGCCAGCCCCTCCTCGCGCCCCTGTTCGAGACCTGCAGCATGACCCTGTTGCAATCCTTCCAGTTTGCCCTCTTCGAGCCCCTTGGCAAAACCGGCCTCGCGCCCTTCGGTCAGTCCCTCTTCCCAGGCGGCCTGACGGATCGCTTCGAGCTCTTCGGCGGTGATGCTGGGGGTCGGCTCCTGCTCGGGTTCCGGCTCCACCACCTCCTCTTCCTGCTGATACCAGTCAGGTGCAAGACCGAGCGCATTGGTCTCGGCCTCAGCCACCACGTCCATTTCGGGCCAGCCCCAGGCCTCTACCCGGGTCTCTTCCCCTTCAGGCCGCACATAACCACGCAGCTTGTTGTTCATCTATTCGCGCCGCTCCTTGCCAAGACAACATACTGGGCGGCAGACAGGTTACATGAGTTGGCCATGGTTTAGAGGAACTCCTCGCCACCGCCGGAACCCAGCATGATCTCGCCGGCATCCGCCAGACGGCGGGCGATGGAGAGGATCTCCTTCTGGGCAGCCTCCACCTCGGAGACCCGGATCGGCCCCATGGCCTCCAGATCGTCTGCCAGCATTTCTGCCGCCCGTTTCGACATGTTCTTGAAGATCTTCTCGCGCATCTGATCGTCGGACCCCTTGAGGGCGCGCTGCAACAGATCCCCAGGCACTTCCCGCAGCAGAGTCTGGATACCGCGATCGTCCACATCGATGAGGTTTTCGAACACGAACATCAAATCCTGGATCTGCTGGCTCATCTCTTCGTCCGACTCGCGGATGGAGTCCATCAACTGGCCTTCGATATTGGTATCCAGATAGTTCATGATGTTGGCGGCTGCCTTCAGGCCGCCCATCTTGGCTGCCTGGGCACCGGCCGCACCGGCGAACTGTTTCTCCATGATGTCGTTCAACTCTTGCAGTGCCGCCGGTTGTACCTCTTCGAGGTTGGCGATACGCATCACCAGATCGAGGCGCACCTGCTCCGGGAACTGGCTCAGGATCTCGGCGGACTGCTCCGGCTCCAGATAGGAGAGCACTATGGTCTGGATCTGCGGGTGTTCGTTCTGGATGATGCTGGCCACCTGACGGGCATCCATCCACTTGAGCGAATCGAGGCCACGGGCGCCGGAACCGAGAATGATCTGGTCCACCAGGTTGCTCGCCTTGTCCTCGCCAAGGGCCGCCACCAACGCCTTGCGCACAAAGTCTTCACTACCGATACCTATGTTGGTGTACTTCTGGATATCGTCGATGAATTGACGGTGCACCGCCGCCACCCGATCGTGACTGAAATCGGACATGGAGGCCATCGACATACCGAGTCGCTGCACCTGCTTGGGTTCGAGATGGCGGAAGATCTGGGCGGCATCCTCTTCGTTGAGGCTCAACATCAATACAGCCGCCATCTCCATACCGGACATCTGATCCAGCAACTGGCGCTGGCTGTCGGTAATGTCGTTGCCGGTCACCTGGCTTTTAGTTTCTTCAGGCATCTTTGGTTACCCACTCTTTAATGACCTGAGCGGCCAGATCCGGTTCGTTCGCCACCAGCGCACGCACCGCCTTGAGCAAATCTTCATCACGGTGCAGATCCGGCAGTTTCAGCTGACCATCGCGCACCCCGAATACCTGCTCTCCCTCAACCTGGGCTGCCAGCAAGCTGAGCTCGTCGTCACCCCCCAATACGGTGTGGTTGTCAAAGTCCACTTCCCCTTCCGGCTTGGCATCCGGATAGAGCAGCCGCTTGAGCATGGGGCGAACCACGGTGACGATCAAGACAATAATCACCAGTACCGAAGCGGCAATCCGTACCGCACGCCAGAACCAGGGCTGATCGTAGAGCGGCACCTCGGCCACGGTATCAAGCTCGGGACGATTGAACGGAATGGCGACCACCTCGAGGGTATCACCACGGGTCACATCAAAGCCAAGGCCACCGCTCAGCAAACGGCGCAGGGTATCGAGTTCCGCCTGGGTGCGCGCTTCGCGGGTCACAGCCCCGTCGGCACCGGGCACCGCCTTGTAATCCACCGCGACCGAGACGGTCATGCGGCGAATGCCCCCCATCTGGCGCCGGGTATGGCTGACGGTGGTATCCAGTTCGAAGTTGCGGGTCGCCTCTTTGCGAGAACGCCCCGAGGCAGCAACGCTGGCCCCATCACCGCCAGTGGCCTGTTCAGGAATATTGGACGCGGCAGGGGGCTGGTTGCTGAGAGCCCCCGGCACACCGCCATTGCTGCCGCCGGAGCTGTTCTCTTCCAACGTCATCTCGGAGCGCACTGCAGGCAGATCCGGGTTGTAGGTTTTGCGGGTCTGCTCCTGCTGGGAGAAGTCGAGGGAGAGATCCACTTCCGCCGTATAATTGTCGGCGCCAAGCACCGGGATCAGAATGGCGTCAATTTTTTGCTTGTACTCCAGCTCCTGCTTCTGCTGCATCGCAAATTCCTTGCGCGTCTGGGCAGAGACGGGATCCTGGGAGCCGGAATTAAGCAGGCGGCCATTCTGGTCGGTGACGGTGACACGAGTCGGCTCCAGGCCATGTACCGCAGAGGCCACCATATCGACGATGGAGTCCACCTCCCCCTGCCCCAGTGCCGCCCCTTTCAGGTTGAGTACCACGGTAGCACTGGGCTTGCGCTCGTTGCGGGCAAAGACGTTATCTTTGGGGATGGCCAGCAGCACCTGGGCCTTGGCCACATTCTGGAACTGTTCAATGGCGCTCGCCAACTGGCGCTCGCGACTCAACTTGAGGCGCTCGGCCTCCATCCGCTGGCTGACACCGAAACTGGAGTCCTTGAGCAGAATATCCTCTCCACCATTGGCTACATCGGCCGCATTGGTGAGGCCGGCCCGGGTCAGTGCCAACCGGATACTGGCAAAGTTCTCGGCACTAACCAGCACGCTCTTGCCATCGACCTCATAGGGGATCTTCTGCTGATCGAGGAAGTCGAGGGTCTTCACCAGCTCCTGAGTGGTATAGGTGCCAAGAGGGCGCATATCCGGCTCCTTGCCCCACAGCAGGATGAAGACGGCGATGGCCAGGCAGATGGCAAGCCCCAGGATCAGAGTGATCTGGCGCAGTACATCGGTATTGGACAAGAATCCCAGTGCCGAGCTCTTCTGCTCGTTGGCATCGAGGGCGGCGGTGCCCTCATCGTTTATCAGCAGATCGCCATTTTGGTCAGTAGCCACGATTTATGTCCTTATTGCTGACATGTCATGATGCACGGTCATCGCTCAGACCGGCATATTCATGATGGTTTTGTAGGCATCAACCATCTTGTTGCGCACCTGCACCGTCGCCTCGAAGGCGATGGAGGATTTCTGGCCCGCGATCATCACCTCGGCCAGATCCACCGACTTGTCGCCCATATCGAAACGGGTGCGCAGATCATTGGCTGCGCCCTGCAACTCGTTGACGTTACCGAGCGCCTGCTGCAACAGCAGGCCAAAATCGGAGGTCACCTGACGGCCAGGCTGTGACAGCGGGGTTGCACCGGCCTCTACCTTGAGAGCCTGCATCTCTTGCATCAGGCTGCTTGCACTAATTTCCATTTTCTGTCCCCAGACAAATCATTGACGCTGACGGACCAAAAGCAATAAAAGTGCCAATTAGGTAAAAACGATCTCAAGCCGCAGAAATGGAGGGGAAAAAGAGATGATGAGGGGGATCGGGGAATAGGCCGCTTCACGCACGGCACGGCTCCGTAACCGGCCACACCGTAGAACCGTGATGTTTGTCGAGCCACTTGACCAGTGGTTTGTTGTGAAGATTAACCACTCGACGGGCTATCAGTCCGGGGGGATGGCGCGTGCAGAGCCGGCTATCGGGCTCTGCACGCTTGTGGGTGCGGACTGATGCGCTCCACGGCCCCAGTCAAAGCTGGCATCGGACACTGCCGTTATGGCTCAGAAGTGTCCCCCCTGGCGGCCAGCGCCTCATCTACCTGCTGATCCCGCTGCCCGGTCATGCCGGCGTGACGGGCGATCAGGTGGTAGGTGGCGGGCACCACCAGCAGGGTAACCAGGGTCGCCAAGGAGAGACCGAAGAAGACCACGGTCCCCACCGCCATCCGGCTCTCGTAGCCAGCCCCCATGGAGAGCATCAGCGGCACAGCGCCGATGATGGCGGTGAGCGAGGTCATCAGGATCGGCCGAAGACGGCGCACCGAACCCGCGATGATCGCCTCTTCGAATCCTTCACCGCGCTGACGCAACTGGTTGATGAACTCGACGATGAGAATACCGTTCTTGGTCACCATGCCGATCAGCATGATCATCCCGATCTGGCTGTAGATGCTCATCTCCTGCCCCGTCAGCCAGAGGCCAAGCAGACCGCCGAAGATGCCGAGCGGCACCGTCATCATCACCACGGTCGGGGTGAGGGTGCTCTCGAACTGGGCCACCAGCACCAGATAGACCACCAGCAGGGCGAGGCCGAAGACCATCGCCATCTCCCCCTGATTGTCGCGGTAATCCTTGGAGTCACCGGCGTAATCGACCGTCATGCCGCTCGGCAGATGCTCGTTGGCCCAGCCGTCGAGGAAGTCGAGCGCCTCGCCCAGGGTGTGATCCGGTGCCACATCGGCGGTCAGGGTCACCGCCTTCTGGCGCTGATAGTGGTTGAGGCGATTGGCGGTCGCCACCTGCTTGACGGTCGCCAGGGTCGAGAGGCTCACCATCTCGCCATTGGCCGCTTTCAGGTAGATGCGGCCGAGATCCGAGATGCCGTTGAACTCCTTCTGGTTGGCGCGCAGATAGACGTCATACTCCTCGCCCCTGTCCACATAGGTGGTCTTGCTCACCCCGCCCAACATCGCCTGCAGGGTGCTGGCAACGGTGGAGACCGGTATGCCGAGCTGGCTGGCGCTGTCGCGCGAGACGGTCACCTGCAGCTCCGGCGTTTTCTCGGCGTAGTCGAGATCCGGGCTTATCATCAGGCCACTGGCCTGCGCTGCTTTTTGCAGCTCTAGCCCCTGCTGGTAGAGCTCGGCATAGTCGTTGCCCTGCAGCACGAACTGCACCGCAGCGGTAGAGCCGCCACGGAAGCCTGGCTGGAAGGTGCGGATCATCACATCGGGAATAACCGACAGCTTGGCCCCGAGCGAGCGGGAAAACTCGGTGGCGGTCACATCACGCTCGGCCCAGTCGGTGAGCTGGATGATCACCATGCCGGTCTGATCGCCGCCACGGCCAAAGGCGGGGGTACTGAAGCTCATCGCCTTGACCACCCCCTGGCCCAGCATCGGCATGATGGTCGATTCCACCTGCTGCATGTTGCGCTTCATCCGCTCGATGCTGGTCCCCTCCGCCCCCTTGACGAAGACGAAGACCACACCGCGATCCTCCGTCGGGGTGAGACTGCTAGGCAGCTGGGTAAAGAGGGCACCGATACCGGCCAGACAGAGCAGCAGCGCCAGCGGCATCCAGCGCGAGCGACGCAGCAGCCCCTGCAGCAGATGACGATAGTGCCCCTCCATCCGGCCCAAAGCACGATCGAGGGCCGCCGTCAGCCGGTTCGGCTTGTCGAGCGGGCGCATCAGCCAGGAGCCCATGGCTGGCGTGAGGGTCAGCGCCACCAGCGAGGAGCAGAGCACCGCCAACGAAAGCAACATCGCAAACTCGGTAAAGAGCCTGCCCACCATACCATCCATAAAAGCGATGGGAATAAAGACCATTACCAGCACGGCGGTGGTAGCGATGACCGCAAAGCCCACCTCGCGGGTGCCGTGCCAGGCCGCCAGCAGGGGGGGCTCACCCCGCTGCAGATGGTGGTGAATGTTCTCCACCACCACGATGGCATCATCCACCACCAGACCGATGGCGAGAATAAGCGCCAGCAGGGTGATGAGGTTGATGGAAAAACCGAGATACCAGGCGCCGATAAAGGCGGAGATGAGCGACACCGGGACCGTGATGGCCGGAATGAGTGTGGTGCGCCCCTGCCCGAGGAACAGATAGAGCACTGCCACCACCAGCACGGCACAGATGGCCAGTGTCTCATATACCTCGTCGATGGCCTGCTTGATAAAGATGGTGGAGTCGTAGTCAACCTCAAGGGTGGCCCCCTCCGGCAGGAAGCGCTGCATCTCCACCAGCTTCTTCTCCACCCCCTGTGCCACCGCCAGCGGGTTGGCGGTGGACTGGGCGACGATGCCGATACCCAGACTCTCGCGGCCATTGCGCTGGTAGGCGCTGTCTTCGTTCTTGGCTCCCACCTCCACATCGGCAATATCGGCCAGATAGACACTCTGACCGTTGGTCGCGGTACGGACCTGCAACTGCTGGAAATCTTCGGCGGTGTGGTAGAGCCGGGCAATCTGCACCGACATGGTCATGGAGTTGTTGCGGATCTCCCCCCCCGGCAGCTCTATGTTCTCGCGCTTGAGGGCATCCTGCACATCCGCTACCGTCACGCCGCGGGCCGCCATATCGGCCGGCCTCAACCGCACATACATCACCTGGGTCAGATCGCCGGAGAGCGCCACTTCACTCACCCCATCCACCAGGCTCAAGGGGTCGACCAGCACCCGGTTGGCGTAGTCGGTCATGGCGGTGCGATCCATCTGGCTGCTGCTGAAGTTGAGCCAGACCGCCACGTCACCGCTACCGCTATCCTTGGTCACCAGCGGTTCGTCGGCATCCTCCGGCAGCTTGCTCTTGGCGCGAGTCAGGGCGTCGCGCACATCGGAGACCCCCTCCACCATGTTCCAGCCAAGCTTGAACTCCACCGTGATCATCGAGCGCCCCTTGCGAGTCACCGAGTTGATATTCTTGATACCGCTGATGCCGGAGAGCTGATCCTCGATGGGCTTGGTGACCTGACTCTCCATCACTGCGGGAGCCGCTCCCTCATAGGTGGTGGTGATGGAGACCGACGGGATCTGCACGTCCGGCATCTCCCGCACCGTCAATTTGCTAAAAGCGACCAGACCGAACACGCTGAGCAGGGCGCTGAGCACCACCGCCACCAGCGGTCGGCGTACTGAGATATCGGAGAGCCACATCAGCCATTTACCTCCGCCAGATCGTGCACCTTGGCACCATCACGCAAGTTGACCAGCCCCTCGACCACGATGCGATCGCCGACTTTCAGCCCCTCGGTAACCCAGACAGTCTCACCCTCGGTCTCGCCGAGCACCACTGGCACCCGCTTGACCCGGCCATCGGCCTCAAGGCGATAGACGAAACGCTGCTCGCCGGCGTACTCCACCGACTGGGCAGGGATCAGAGTGAGCTGGCGGGAGGGGAGCAAGAGCTCCACGTTGAGCAGCATTCCCGGGCGCAACTGGCCGTTATTATTGGGTAACTCGACCCTCGCCTTGATGTTCTGGGTCTCGTTGGAGATACGGCTATCGAGGGTGGTGAGGGTGCCGTTAAAGCGCTGATCCGGCCAGGCTGCGCTGGTCGCTGTCACCGCCATGCCGGGGCGCAGCAGGGAAAGGTAGCGCTCCGGCACTGCCAGATCGAGGCGCAGGGTGTCGATATCGTCGAGGTGCAACAGGGTATCGCCGCTATTGACCAGGGCCCCTTCGCTCAAATCAATCAGGCTCACGGTACCGGCAAAGGGAGCGGTGAGAGTGCGCTGGGAGAGTTCGTAACGGGCGGCATCGACCCGCGCCTGCACCTGATCAACGGTGGCCTCCTGCCCCTCCAACACCGACTGGGTGACGGCTCCACGGGCGACCAGCTTGCGCATCTCGGTCAGCTTGCGATTCTCGTCGCGCAGACTGGCACTCTGCTCGGCCAGCTCCGCCTGTTGCTTGCCCGCATCCAGCGCGACCAGCGTATCGCCCTTGTTGACCTGCTGACCCGACTGCACCGCAATCTTGACCAGGCGCCCGGTCACCTCGGGAGTGATCACCACCGAGTGGTTGGCCGCCAGTTTACCTACCAGCTTGAGAGTCGGCTCGGCCAGACTCTGCTTGACGGTCTGGGTACGAATATTTATCTCGCGGGAAGGGGCTTTGGCTGCTGGTTGCAAGTGGCCAACCGCCCACCAGATGGCCGCTACCAGAGAGAGCAGGCCGAGGCCAATCCAGATACGCATTTTCATCAAACAATCCATGAAGTGTTAAGAAGGGGAAATCTGAGTGGGGGCCATTTTAGCCCCAGACTATGCCGTGACTATGTATAAATGTGACAAAACGTAACAGGTGCATGGTGAACTCACCCGGTTTCAGGTAGTTCAGTTTGTTTTCACACCACATCGCATACACTAACGACAATTTCCTTCGCAACCCGACTGACTGCCTATGCCCAACATGTCTGGCCACCGTTTTCTCACACGCCTGACCTGGCTCCTGTTCGCCGTGGTCATCCTGCTGATTGGTTTGACTTTGTGGCAAAGCCTGAAACAGATTGAACGCCTCTATCAAAGCGATACCCTCAACAGTGCCATCTACCTGCGGGATCGGTTCAAACGGACCGAAGTATTTCTGGAGGCGATGCGCGGGCAGGCTGAGGAGCGACTGCGCAGCGACCCCCAGTCGGTGCTCACCCGCCAGCTCTATCGCCATATCGAGACGCTGCCAGAGGGGCTGGCTCTCGACAAGCTCCCCGGTGATTTGCCGGCCGGACTGGCAGGCAACCTCACCGGTGATGGCCCGCTGCCGCCCCCCGGCAGCGAGCGTGAGGCACGCATTCATCTGGCCCTGAGCCTCTCCCCCTTGCTTGCCACCGCCAGCCAGCGCCTTGGCAACGAGATCGCCTGGGTCTACTTCACCGGTGTGGACAACTTTATCTATCTCTACCCTTGGCAACCCTCCAGCCGGTTTCGCTTTTATCCCACCATCTACCAGAAGAGCTTCTGGCAAGATGCGCTGCACAGCACCAATCCGGACAAGAAGACCGTTCTCTCGCGCCCCTATGAGGACTTTATCGGGCGCGGCCCCATGGTCACCATGTCCCAGCCCCTCTACAAAGAGGGAACTCTGGTGGGAATGATCAACATGGATGTGCTGCTCGCCCGCCTGCAGCAGCAGCTCGATCAGATGACCCCGGCGCTGGGGGAATATCTGCTGCTCAATCAGTACCACCAGGTGCTGGCCAGCAGCGCGCGCCAACCCGTGGCGCCGCAAAACACCGAACCGACCGGCGAATATCAATGGCGGCAAGGCACATTGCAGCTGACCATGGCGATACCTGATACCCCGTTGCGGCTGGTGCACAGCGTGACCCTGCTACCGCTGGTGTGGGCCATGCTCTGCCAGTCCGCGCCGACCCTGCTCGCCATCCTCTTTATGCTGCTGGCCGTCCTCTCCAACCTGAGATCCCATCGCCTCAACGAGCGGCTCAACTACCTCTCCTGCCACGATGCCCTTACCGGCGCTTTCAACCGCCACTATGTGGTGCTACTGGAGCAGGCGGGAGAGCTGGCCCGGCTGCAAGCGGGGATCCTGATGTTCGATGCGGATCACTTCAAACGGGTCAATGACAACTTCGGCCATGCCGTCGGCGATATCGTGCTGATCCGGCTGGTGCAGATCTGCCAGCAGCAGCTTGGGCCCACTGATCGCCTGATCCGCTGGGGGGGTGAAGAGTTTCTGCTGCTGATTGGCCGCAGTAACGCCGCACAGATCGGCGAACTGGCGGAGCGGCTGAGAAAGGCGGTGGCAGATCACGACTGGGCCGCCATCGAGCCCGAGCTGGAGGTCACCATCAGTCTCGGCTATCTGCCCCACCAGGAGAACCTTCCCCTGCACGAAGCGGTACGCCGCGCCGATGTGGCGCTCTATCAGGCCAAGGCCAACGGTCGCAACCGCAGCGAAAGATGGCAGGATGACGCCTCCTGACTCTCGGAGTAAGCTGAGCCCTCAACCCCTTTTTTGGAGGACTGTCGTGCCACGTAAACCCCGCGTAGGGCTCGCTCTCGGGAGCGGCGCAGCCAGAGGATGGGCCCATATCGGCGTCATCCGCGCCCTTGAACGTCTCGGCATCAAACCGGATTTGATCGCTGGCTGCTCCATCGGCAGCTTTGTCGGTGCCGCCTATGCCGCCGGAGAACTGGATCGGCTGGAAACCTGGGTGCGCGGCTTTACCCGCCTGCAGGTGGTCAGCCTGCTCGACCCGGCCCTCTCCGGCGGTCTGTTTCGCGGCGAAAAGGTGTTTGGTCTTGCCGCCAGCCATCTGGGGGATCCCGATCTCGAGAGCCTGCCCATCCCCTTCGCCTGCATCGCCACCGAGCTCGATACCGGCCGCGAGATCTGGCTGCAACAAGGCCCGCTGCGCCAGTCGGTGCGCGCCTCCTGCGGTATGCCGGGGATCCTAACCCCGACCCGGATCAACGACCGCTGGCTGGTCGATGGCGCCGTGGTCAATCCGGTGCCCATCTCGCTGGCCCGCGCCATGGGGGCCGAGGTGGTGATTGCGGTCAACCTCAACACCGATATGCACCAACCCTGGACCGACGAGCCGGATCAACCCGGCAGCGGCGGTCTGCTCAGCCAGTGGCTCAATCGCGGAGAATCCGCGCCAGCCACCCCGGGTCTGTGGAGCGTGATGAGTGGCTCCATCAACATCATGCAGGAGCGGATCACCCGCGCCCGGATGGCCGGTGACCCACCGGAGATCCAGCTCTGCCCGCGCCTTGGCAGCTTCTCCATCATGGATTTTCATCGCGCCAGCGATGCCATCAACGAGGGGGAAGCCTGTGTCGAGCGCAACCTCGATCAGCTCAAGGATGAACTGGGCCGCCTCGGGTTGCTGGGCAATTAGTTGTCGACATGCTGCGGTTTACAAATGAAAAAAAGCGCCATTCGGCGCTTTTTTTTCAACTCACTTACCCGGTCACTCCTTACGGTAGAAGAGCAACCCGAGCAGAATCACCCCCACAGAGACCAGCAGATAGAGTCCCAGACTGGGATTGGTGATACCGCCATACAGAATGATGAGTGCCCCCAAAGTGGCGCAGGTCGGGATCACAAACCGCTTTATCCGGCCCAACTCGGTAAAGGTGCGCATGTACCAGACATAGAGGAACAGATAGAGGCCATAAATCAGCACGATCGGCATCTCGTCCAGGGCGATGTAACGACCGAATGTCTCGTTGATGCTGCAGTACCACAGCACTGAGTAGATCACCGACAACAACGCTGCCGCGAGGGCCGAGTTGATTGGCATGTGGTGATGCGGTTCGATACGGCTCATCCACTTGGGGGCTGGCCCCTGATTGCGGATCGCCAGCGAGTAGGGAATGCGCATGGTCGCCAACACCAGACCATTGAGGGTGCCGAGGCAGGAGATAATCACGAACACGGTCAAAATGGTCGAGGCAGTCCCGCCAAACAGGCTGGTTGTCGCGAGATTTACCGCGTTATCCCCTTGCACCACTATCTCGTCCGTCGGCAAGACGCTGGCGATCCCCAGAAAATAGGTGACATAGACCACAAAGACTATCAGGGTGCCAATCACCAGCGCTCTGGGCAGATTCTTCTTGGAATCGCGAATTTCGCTGTTGATGGTCACAGCGGCAATCCACCCCTCATAAGCGAAGGCGGTGGCAACCACGGCCGTGGCCAGCGTGCCTCCGGTGCTTCCTATCCCATCCATTGCCTGCACAAAGTTGGTCACGGTGACACCATTGAGCAAGCCTGAAATGGTGCCCACAATGGCAACCAGGATTAGCGGGATCAACTTGATCAGGGTAGAACCCACTTGCAGCTTGCCCGCCAGGACCGGGGTATAAAAGTTGATCAGATAGGTGACCGTCATATAGACAGCCGCCAGTATCCAGGTCGCACCAGAGTTGGTCGGATTATCACTACCGAGCAAGATCATGGTGTAAAGAGCGGCGACCCAGGCAAGGATGGCGGAAAGAGGGGCGTAATAGAGTACGCCTTTGAACCACCCCACCAGATAACCAAACATTTTGCCGTATGCCGCTTCGGCATAATCGACGATACCGTTGGACTTTTCGATCCGCTGGGCAAACTCGGCAAACACCAGCGCGCCGAAGATCATCGAAAATGCCCCCAGCGCCCATGCCAGCAGCGCAATGGCCAGATTACCGCCAGTCAGACGCAGTACATCATCGGCCTTGAAGAAGACACCGGAGCCGATCACCACGCCGACCACCATCGCAATGGCAGTCATCAGGCCATAGCGTTTATCCAACTCATTACTGCTCATACCCATACTCCATACCGATTGCTCATATCATCCTGAATGTAATAGTGTTCAGGTGGCCAGATACCACCAGGGGGCCCACTTTTCGGGGCCGCTTATTCTCGTTGGCCTGCATGGGTAATTCAAAGCGTGTTAGATCAAAATATCGATCGACAACCCAAAAAAAAATACCGCCCGAAGGCGGCATTTCTATTCACATCGATGATCACGCCTTGGCGAGGTCATCCGGGCCAATCTGGCCGATTTCGGCGACTTTCTTGTCTGCCAGCAGCCAGAGGGTGAACTTGTGCAGATCCGGGTGGTGCGCCAGGGCAACCAGGAAGGCGCCCCCAACTTCACGGTAACCCAGCTCGTAGTTTTTCAGGGTTGTGGGGGGAACACCGAGCAAATCAGCAAACTTCGGACGGCTCAAACCGACCGCTTCACGGATCTGACGGATCTTCTTGCCAACAGTGACGATATTTGAATTCATAATGTTCCATACTCCGTTTGACGGATTAAATCCGTCTTTATTTTTCGCGACGACTCGTAGTCAAGTGTATCAGTTTTGTACGGACTCGTTATGGTCGAGCCTCTATCTTTATGAGCGCCTTTCGGCGACAACCCTTATCTTCAACGGGGGATGGTAATCGCTCAGCCGCCTCAGGTAAACAGTCTCGAAAAGAAACCTTTATTGTGGCCCCCCCAATAACTCGTATAATCCGCCGGATACCCATTAAGAGGAATAAGTATGGCGTTTCCCGGCATTATCTCTCGCCTGCACCCCGTATCCAGCACAGAAGAACTGGCACAACAGCGCCTGCAAGGTGAACAATATCGCGCCGAAGCATTCTGGCTTCCGGCCTTGATGTCCAGCCACGCCAGCGAGCTGTTGGCCGCCCTGCCGGAGAGCTGCAGCCTGTTTCTTGAACAGGAATCGCATAACCTACCCTTGCGCAGCCACGATGGTGCCCTGCATAACAATGAAGAGCTCACCACGGTAAATGGCCAGTCTATTGCGCTGGCAACTACCCCGGGTGATGGTGGTCTGGTGCCCGAATCGGGCATGTGCGAGATGGCCGACTGGCTGGAGGCGGGACACCGCCACTTCATCTGTTCAGCTGCGGTTCAGCCTGTGGCTCGCGCCATCCTCAACATCTGGCCCCTGGATCCCTATCTGGCCCGCCACTACCTGATGGCGTTTACTCCCCTGCTGAAAAGTGCAACGGAAGCAGACTACCTCGAGGTGTTCACTGCCAGAGTAAATCCTGCCAACCCGCACTCCGACTGGGTTCAGGCCTATATGAAACTGGAAAAAAAACTGCACAGGGCCTATCTGGATCACTAATTAATCTGGATAAACAGCCATTTAAGGTCACGACACAATTTGCCACAAGGCTCATTTGTGAGCTTGATCATGTTTTAAAATCGGCATAGAGTGCGCCTCGTCATCGGAATGACATCAGTTGCCTGGCAGTGGTTTCTCACGCATTGCGTGCCATGCCAGCGCACTCGACACACCAGGAGAGTGTGCAACCCGGTTATACCGGGTCATCTGCCAGACTCGACGCCAGCCGTACGGCGGAGCCTGCAGCTTACATAAATTACAAAGTGTGAAGCACGTGAATAACGTGCGATCTCAACGAGGATTTTTTTATGATGAAAATGGCTCCTTCCATGATCGCCATCGCCATGGCTGCTCTGGGTGCTACCGCTGCTCACGCCGCTGACGACATCTACTTCGGTGCCGGTGTCGGTGCTACTCACTTCAACGGCCTGAACAAGCTGGAAAGCACCAATGTAGGCCAGGAAGACGCGGCTGCCGCCAACGCCTTCATGGGTTACAACTTCACCGAAAACTTCGGTACCGAACTGGGCTACCAGTACACCGGTCGTGGCAACACCGACGGCAACCGTTACGAGAGCCAGGGTGCCACCCTGTCCGGTATCGCCCGTATGCCGGTTGGCAACGACTTCTCCCTGTTCGCTGAAGGCGGCGCCTACTGGGGTCACACCGACGGCCTGGGCACCAGCGACACTAAAGTTTCCCCGCTGGCTGGCGCCGGTGTGACCTACAAGGTAAATGACGCGCTGGATCTGCAAGCTCGTTACCGCTACATGTGGGACGTGGCTGACCTGCACGCCAACGGTGAGCGTTACAAGGCCAACCAGAGCATCGCTACTCTGGAAGCGGTATACCACCCGTTCCGCAATTCCTACGTAGCTCCGGTAGCTGCCCCGGTTGTTGAAGAAGCACCGGCTCCTGCTCCGCAAGTTGTAGAGAAGAACTTCGCACTGAACTCAGACGTGCTGTTTGCCTTTGGCAAAGAGACTCTGAAGCCGGAAGGCGTTGCAGCCCTGAATGCGCTGTACCAGCAGATCGTTGAGTTCCAGCCGAAAGATGGCAACGCTGTTGTTGTTGGTTACACCGACCGTATCGGTTCCGACGCGTACAACCAGAAGCTGTCTGAAGCCCGTGCCCGTACCGTTGCCAACTTCCTGGTGAGCAAAGGTATGGCTGCCAGCAAGGTTGCCATCGAAGGTCGTGGCGAAGCCAACCCGGTTACCGGCACCAAGTGCAACGGTATCACCGCTAAAGCTCAGCTGATCTCCTGCCTGGCTCCGGATCGTCGCGTAGAAGTTCGCGTATCTGGCGTACAAGAAGTTCAGCAATAATCTGACCTCGTTCAGATAATGCAAAAGAAAGGGATGCTGCGGCATCCCTTTTTGTTTGCCTCATTCTCGCTTGCATCATCCCTCACTCCCGCCTCCCTACCCTTGCCTGCCCCGCCCCGAAAGCATAAAGTAGTTGCGCCTGTAAGGTATTGGATAAGCACTAAAAAGCGCTTCTTGTCCGGTCTGTTGTCCATGACGCCAATGCATCATGAGAGTCCAAAGCCTTCGCTATCCACTTTGCTGGCGATTTTTCGCAGCAATAAAAACAAGTGCATTGCCCGACATGGGCTAACACAACGAGGATAAACCGATGAAACTCAAAATGGCTCCTACCCTGATTGCACTGGCGCTGGCCGCCGCAGGCACCACAGCTCAGGCTGCCGATGACTGGTACACCGGTGTTGGTGCAGGCTGGGCATATGCCCACGGTCTGGATGATTTTGGCAAAGACACTGACAAAGACGCCACTGCGCTGAGCCTGTTCGGCGGTTACAACTTCAACGACTACTACGCAGCTGAACTGGGCTACCTCTACGCCGGTAAAGCGGGCGTTGACGGTGCCGATTTCAAAACCCAGGGGGCCACCCTGTCCGGTATCGCCCGCCTGCCGCTGGGCGACATCTTCTCGGTGTTTGCTGAAGGCGGTGCCTACTTCAATCACGTCAACGGCAATGGCAACAGCGACAACGGCACTGCGCCACTGGCCGGTCTGGGGGTGACAGCCAAGCTCTCCGACCTTATCGATGTGCAAGCCCGCTACCGCTACATGTGGAGTCTGGGTGACGAGCAGAAGACCTGGGAGAGCGACATGAGCGTCGCAACCCTGGAGCTGGTGATGCACCCGAACCGCACCACTTACGTGGCCCCCGCTCCGGCACCAGCACCCGAGCCAACCCCAGAGCCTGTGGTGGTTGACAAGAACTTCGCCCTGAGCTCTGACGTGCTGTTTGCCTTTGGCAAATCCACCCTCAAGCCAGAAGGTGTCGCAGCGCTCAACACCCTGTATCAGCAGATCGTCGACGTACAGCCAAAAGATGGCAGTGCCGTGGTCGTCGGTTACACCGACCGTATCGGCACTGACGCCTACAACCAGAAACTCTCCGAAGCACGCGCCCGTACCGTAGCCGACTTCCTGGTTGGCAAGGGCCTGCCGGCTGGCAAAGTTGCCATCGAAGGCCGCGGTGAAGCCAATCCGGTCACAGGCACCCAGTGCAACAGCGTCAAGGGCAAGGCTCAGCTGATCTCCTGCCTGGCGCCGGATCGCCGCGTTGAAGTGCGCGTCACCGGTGTGCAACAAGTCACACAATAATCCTGATCACCTGGATAAGCAGGAGGCCATATGGCCTCCTTTTTATTGTCTTCCATGCCGCCCACCTCAGGCTATCTTTCCTCTTCCCGCATGGTTTCAGTGACATAGGTTCACTTATGGCCGCAATCCACACCTCTTGAGTGGTTAAATACAACCTGTCACCTATACATAAGTGTGGGGTTTGACCAACAAGCAGCCCCACTAAACCACACATCGACGAGGATACGCGATGAACATAAGATTAAAACCTGTGTGGATTGCACTGGCATTGGCGAGCACAGGCGCACAAGCGGTACCGGTCCATGACTGGTATGCCGGGATAGGCGGTGGCTGGGCGATAGCCCACGATCTGAATGATTTCAGCCAGGATGTCAGCAAGGATGCGACTGCGCTCTCCCTGTTTGGCGGCTACAACTTCACGGAGAACCTGGGCGCCGAAATTGGTTACCTCTCCACAGGTGACTGGGATATCAGCGGTCATGAGTTCAACAGCAAGGGAGCTACCCTGTCTGTGATTGGTCGTTTGCCGCTCAGCGAGATGTTCTCGGTGTTTGCCGAGGGTGGTGGCTATATCTATCACGTTGAATCGATCAATGGCGGGGACGACAACCTGGCACCGTTGGCAGGTCTGGGAGTGACGGCCCGGCTCCATGACTGGGTCGATCTCCAGGCCAGGTATCGTTATCTGGTCAGGGTCGGCGATGATCCTGACAATGACAAGGCAAACAGCGGCACCCAGCGTTGGGTCAGCGACATCAGCACAGCAACCCTGGAAGTAGTGATCCATCCCAATCGCAGCCAGCCGACAGAGCCGGCTCCCACGCCCGCACCGGTCGTGGTCCCCCCGCCACCGGCCGAACCGGAGGTGGTAGATCAGACCTTCAACCTCAGTTCCGATGTGTTGTTCGCCTTTGGCAAAGCGGACCTAAAACCGGAGGGGATGAGCGCGCTGGACGCTCTCTACCAGCAGATCGTCGATGTACAACCCAAGGATGGCAGTGCGGTCGTGATGGGATATACCGACCATATCGGCTCGGATGCCAGCAATCAGAGGTTGTCAGAAGCTCGGGCCCAAACCGTTGCCGACTTTCTGATCAACAAAGGGCTGCCTGCCGACAAGGTAAGCATTCAGGGCAATGGCGAGAGCAATCCGGTCACCGGCAACCAGTGTGACGACATCAAAGCCAGAACCGCCCTCATAGACTGCCTTGGGCCGGATCGCCGGGTCGAGGTGCGCGTCACCGGCGTACAGGGCGCCAGCGAGTAGTTGATCTTGAGGCGATAACCATGTCAGACGTGCAGTAAAAAGGGATGCTTTCGCATCCCTTTTGCTTTGCCGTGGCATTCCCTTCTCCCCAATCAGAAGGAGGTGCGGCGGTAGCGGCGATACTCCGGATGCCAGAAGTTGGCTTCGATGGCCTGATCGATCACCTCGTCCGGGGTCTGCACCGCCTTGCCCTGCAGCATGGCGGTCTTGGCCACCATCTTGGCGATGTAGCGGGAGACCTGATGGATATCCGCCAGGTCCGGCAGCAGGGAGCCCTCCTCCCCTTTCACCAGCGGCGAGCACTCCGCCAGCGCGCGGCTGGCCGACATCAACATGGCGTCAGTCACCCGGGTGGCGCCGGAGGCGATGACGCCAAGGCCGATCCCCGGGAAGATGAAGGAGTTGTTACACTGGGCGATGACGTAGCGCTTGCCCTTGTACTCCACCGGTGCAAACGGACTGCCGGTTGCCACCAGCGCCTGACCGTCGGTCCAGCGGATGAGGTCTGCCGGCGTCGCCTCGACCCGGGAGGTGGGGTTGGAGAGCGGGAAGATGATGGGACGGGCACAGTGCTTGTGCATGGTCTTGACCACCTCTTCGGTAAACAGCCCAGGCTGGCCGGATACCCCGATCAGGATGTCCGGGCGACCGTGCTCCATCACCTCCAGCAGGGAGATATTGTCCCCCACTGGCCAGTCTTTGATCCGCTCCACCGGCTGGGAGAGACGGCGCTGGAAGTCGAGCTGGTTGGGGATCTTGTCGGTGATAAGACCAAAGCGGTCCACCATAAAGACCCGGCTGCGGGCCTGCGCATCGGTCAGCCCTTCGGCCTTCATCTGCGCCACGATCTGCTCGGCGATGCCGCAACCAGCGCTGCCCGCACCGAGGAAGGCAACCCGCTTCTCGGAGAGCTTGGCACCGGAGGCCTTGCAGGCGGCGATCAGGCTGCCCAGCGTCACAGCCGCGGTACCCTGAATATCGTCGTTGAAGCAGCAGAGCTCGTTCTTGTAGCGGTTGAGCAGCGGCATGGCGTTGTTCTGGGCGAAATCCTCGAACTGCAGCAGAATATCGGGCCAGCGGCGCTTGACCGCCTGAATGAAGGCATCGACAAACTCGGCGTACTCATCCCCCGAGATACGCGGATTGCGCCACCCCATATAGAAGGGGTCATTGAGCAGTTGCTGGTTGTTGGTGCCCACATCCAGCACCACCGGCAGGCAGTAGGCAGGCGAGATGCCGCCACAGGCGGTGTAAAGCGACAGCTTGCCGATGGGAATGCCCATGCCGCCGATCCCCTGATCACCCAGACCCAGGATCCGCTCGCCATCGGTCACCACGATCACCTTGACGTTCTGCTTGGTGGCGTTTTGCAGCATGTCATCGATCCTGTCCTTGTCCGGATAGGAGATAAACAGGCCACGGGCGCGGCGATAGATGTTGGAAAACTCCTCGCACGCCTTGCCCACCGTCGGGGTGTAGATGATGGGCAGCATCTCGGTCAGGTGGTTGTGCAGCAGACGGTAGAAGAGCGTCTCGTTGGTATCCTGGATGTTGCGCAGATAGATGTGCTTATCCATGTCGTTGCCAAACGCCATAAACTGGCGATAGGCGCGCTCGGCCTGCTCTTCGATGGTCTCGATATTCTGGGGCAACAGACCTTCGAGGTTGAAGTTGCTGCGCTCTTCGCTGGTGAAGGCGCTGCCCTTGTTGAGCAAGGGGGTCTCCAGCAGGGCGGGACCGGCGTAGGGAATGTAGAGAGGACGTTTCTGGTTATTATCTTCAAACATGGATCTTGGTACCTAAACGGTTAGCTAGACGCAGGGACCCGCCGATCCTAGGGGCTTGTCTCATTAATTTCAAAGAGTTTGCACATCCGTTGCAAAAGGTTTGCGACCCAGTCGACGAAAGGCGCCGGGGGTCTGACCAGTCAGACGACGAAAGCGGTTGGCAAAGTTGGCCCCATCGCTATAACCGACCCGGGCCGCCAGCTCGCCAAGTGGCCAGTTGGTATAGAGCAGCAGCTGGCGCGCCTTGTTCATTCTGAGCTCGGTCACCCTCGCCATCGGCCCCATACCGAACGCTTGCTGACAAAGCCGGTGCAGATGGGGTACAGAGCAAGCCATCTGTCGGGCCAGCAGGGCGACACTCCAGGGTTCGTCCAGGCGCGCCTCCACCCGGCGAAACAGTGCCTGCAATCTGAGTTCAGGGGTGCCGCGTACCTCCCCTTGCAGGGTGCGCTCAAGCAGCGCCAGCAACAGGCTGAGCAGTTGGGGTTGCAGCGGGGAGCGAACCCCTTCCCCCTGCATCAGGCTGAGCAGATGGTAGAGCTGATCGCCGCCATCCCCTTGCCAGATACGATGACCAAGGCGATGCAGGTGCTGCCAGCGCGGCACGTCATCGAGCAAAATCCAGCTGATCTGCCAGCTTTCGCCAATCAGCTTGAGACCGCCAGGCACGGCGGCGGGCAGGAAAATCAGCGACCCGGCCGGAATGGCTTGCTCCCCCTCGTCGGTGAGCAGCGCGCCCCCCTCATCGTGACTCACCATCAGGATGTGAAACTCGGGGCGATTGCGGCGGATCAGGTAGTGATCCCGAACCCGGGAGAGGCCGGTCAGGAAGATCCCTGCCTCGCCGAGCAGCGGCAGCCCTTCACGTCCCAACATCTGCTCTTCACAGGCTGGCGCTATCTCCAGACACTCGCTGGCAAATGGCATAACACCTCAACAGGATAGTTTTACACAAGAAAACCGAGAGCTACTCACAGTGAGAAGAGCCTCATCAGCCCCTATCATACCCCTGACAAACCTTGCTTTTCTCATACCCGGTTAACAACTATGAATTATTGGCAAGCGATTTTAAAACAAACCACCGATCGCGAGTTCATGACCCGATTGTGGCGACTGGCCCTGCCCGTCTCGCTGCAATCCATGATGTTCTCCCTGCTCGGCCTCATCGATATCATGATGGTGAGCCAGCTTGGAACCACAGCTGTGGCGGCGGTCGGCTTGGGTAACCGGGTCTTCTTCTTCAATCTGCTGGTGATAGCGGGCCTCGCGGGCGGGGTCTCGGTATTGGCAGCACAATACTTCGGGCACGGGGAGATGGCCGGGGTGCGCCGTTCCCTGGCACTGGCACTGGTGGGCGCCTTGCTGGTGAGCCTGCCGTTTGCCTTCGTCTACGTGCTCTCTCCGGGCAGTGTGCTCGGCTTTGCCAGTCAGGATCCGGCACTGCGGGCACTGGCGGATCAATTCTTGATGATCACCGGCGCCACCATCCTCTGTACCGCCATCGTAGTGCCGCTGGAATCAGCCCTGCGCTCGGTCGGCAATGCCGCCGCGCCGACCCGGATAGGCATTATCGCCATCATCGCCAACGTCATCCTCAACTACGCCCTCATCTTCGGTCACTTCGGCTTCGAGGCAATGGGGGTAGCCGGCTCGGCCTGGGGCACCACCATTTCCCGGCTGCTGCAGACAGCCCTGCTGCTGCTCTACGTAAAGCGTTATGAAGCGCGCCTGATCCCGCGCACACCAGACTGGCTGGCCGCCTTCAAGCGCAAGGAGGTGGTGCGCTTTACCCTGATCGCCCTGCCGCTGCTGTTCCACGACGGCCTCTGGGCCTTCGGCATGCTGATTTACGGCTTTCTCTATGCCCATCTTGGCACCGATTCGCTGGCCATCATGACCACACTCGGCACCCTGGAGAGCATCCTTATCTCCCTCTTCTTCGGACTGGCGGTGGCCTGCTCCACCCTGCTCGGTCACCGGCTCGGGGCCGAGGAGTACGAGGTCGCCTGGCAGCACTCCCAGCTGTTCCTGCTGCTGGCACCGATTGGCGCGCTACTGGTCGGGATCATCGTCTGGCTGCTGCAAGCCAACCTTCTGCAGTGGGTCGGCAACCTGCCCCTTGGGCTGATGACGGAGGCGGGTCAGGTGCTCGGCATCATGTGTCTCGGGATGCTGCTCAAGGTGTTCAACATGGTGGGGATCATCGGGGTGCTGCGCTCAGGCGGCGATGTGAACTACAGCATCTTCATCGATATTGTCGGCATGTGGTGCATCGGCATCCCGCTCGCCTGGGTGGCGGTCACGCTGCTCGGCTGGCCCCTATCCTGGGTGGTGGCGGTGGTCTTGCTGGAGGAGCTCAGCAAGGTGCTGCTGGTGCAGCGCCGTATTCGCCAGCGCTGCTGGTTGAAGAATCTGGTGATCGGATAAACAGCCACAAATCGGGGTCATATCAATGACAGAAAAACCCTGTTTGCAGTATGCTGGGCGCCTCTTCAATCAGAGACAGGGATCCACGGTTTCCCTGTCCAGTAGTCGTTTAAGGAGACGAGCATGCAACCACAGAAAGAGCTGATCACCGAGACGGCCCTGCTTGAGATGGCCAACAAGATCATCAAGGAACACGAAGATTTCATCCACGGCATGCGCGCCGACTCGGTGGAGCAGAAGGGGGATATTCTGGTGTTCAAGGGGGAGTTCTTCCTCGCCGAAGATGGCACCCCGACCGGCAAGACCATGGCAGTGTTCAACATGTTCAAGCTGCTGGCCCAGCAACTCTCCGGCAAATACAAGCTGAGCTGATTTCGTCAGCACCTTGCCAACAAGATGCCGCCCTCAGGCGGCATCTGTTTTTCCACTGTTCTGCCCCTCGACCACCACGCAGTTGCGCCCCGCCATCTTGGCCTGATAGAGACACTCGTCGGCGCGGTTGATCAGAATATCGATGGTATCGTCGGCACGAGCCATGGCAATCCCTATACTCACCGTCACCTCCAGCAACTCGTCCGAGGTGGGGCTCTTTACCAGCCGCGCCTCGACTGCAATACGCAGCCGCTCGGCCATTCTGGTCGCCTGTACCGGATCGGCGTGGTTGTGCATCAAGATGGCAAACTCCTCGCCGCCGTAGCGCCCCAGCACCATATCAGGTTCCAGCTGCTCGCCCAGCGTGGTGGCCACCTCCTTGAGCACCGCATCCCCTGCCAGATGACCGTAGATATCGTTGATCCGCTTGAAGCGATCGAGATCCAGCAGCATTACCGCAAAGGGCTTCTTCTTGGTCTGCAGTCGGACTCTCGCCTGTTCCAGCTGCTTCATCAGCAGGCGGCGGTTCATCATGCCGGTCAGCTCGTCGGTGGTGGACTCCCGATAGAGCCGCAGCAGCATATTGAGCTGACCACACTGCACCCAGCAGCTGGCCATGGTAAACATGCCGAGCACCCACACCTGATTCAGGGTGGCCTGACTCCAGATGCTCTGGCCCACCAGCAGCCAGTGGCCCAGCAGCATGGTCACCAGTACCACACCAGCCAGTTGCAAGCCGAGGGAGAGGGGGATGGGGAAGATGGCAAACAGGGTGATCAGCAGATAGGGAAAGGCCGCATAACCCGCCTGCAACTCCTGTCCGGCGCCAAAGCTGTTCAGGCAGAAGAGGGAGAAGAGCATCATCACGGCCATCAGGTAGCCAAGGGCCAGCTTCATCCGTTCCCGCTTGAAGTGGATGAGGTACGAGAGCGGAATAAGTGGCGAGAGCGCCAGGGTGCAGAAGATCCTGGCCTGAAACAGCTGCTCGAAATGAACGGCGGGCAAAGTCAGCCAATCCACCACGGCCCAGGCGGGCAAACCAATCATCAGCAGGCAGGTGAGCAGGCGCAGACGCACCGTCATAAACCCCATACGAGTACGGGTAAAGTCTTCGGAGTGAGCCCTGGCACTCCAGAACTCTGACAACTTGAGCATCCATCGCCTCCACTTCAAGGTCGAGTGGCTCATTCTACACCTACAAAGTGGTAAAAATGTCATTAGCGGGGGGAATAAAACGGAGAGGTCGATCACACAAACCGACAGATGATAATCGCAGCGCGCAAACGTTTCAACCCATCAAAAAATAAACCTTTTTTTGCATAATTAGCGCTGGTCAGCCTCATTTCAATCACTACAATAGCGCCCAATTTTCTCCCCCCTCCCCACACAATTCGAGGTACTTATGGAACAGGCTGCTGTCACACGCGCCAATCGAGAGGCACATCCCCCCAGGCGAGCCCATAGCGAACTGGTCTATGGCATAGAGGATGTCCCGCCTCTGCCCCAGACCCTGTTCGCCGCCCTGCAGCATATGCTCGCCATGTTTGTCGCCATCATCACTCCTCCTCTCATCATCGCCAATGCCCTCGGCCTCCCTGCCGCCGACACTCGCTATATCGTCTCCATGTCGCTGGTCATGTCCGGCATCGCCTCCTTCATCCAGACCCGCCGCTTCGGCCCCATCGGTTCCGGTCTGCTCTCGGTACAGGGCACCAGCTTCAACTTCCTCGGCCCCATCATCGCCTCCGGTCTCGCCCTCAAGCAGGCGGCCATGCCCACCGACGATCTGCTGGGCACCCTGTTCGGCACCATGCTGGCGGCCGCCCTCACCATAGTGGTGATGAGCCGCTTCCTCCATCTGGTGAAACGGATCATCACCCCGCTGGTGACCGGCATCGTCGTGCTGCTCATCGGCCTGACCCTTATCAAGGTGGGGCTCATCAGCATGGGTGGCGGCTACGGCGCGCTGGCGGACGGCAGCTTCGCCAGCCACACCAACCTCTTTCTCTCCCTGCTGGTACTCGGCCTTATCGTGTTGCTGCAGCGCAGCCGCAACCCCTGGTTGCGCCTATCCGCCATCATGATCGCCATGCTGGCGGGTTATGCCGTGGCACTGCTGCTGGGCAAAGTGAGCGCCCCCACCTTCGATGGCCCGCTGGTGATGGTGCCCATTCCGCTCCACTACGGCCTCGGCTTTGACTGGCAGCTGTTCGTACCGCTCGCCATCATCTTCGTGGTGACGGCGCTTGAGGCCATCGGTGACATGACCGCCACCTCCGACATCTCCGGCGAACCGCTGGAAGGGCCTGTCTATATGGAACGGATCAAGGGCGGCGTGCTGGCCGATGGCGCCAACTCCATGCTGGCAGCGCTCTTCTCCACCTTCCCCATGTCCACCTTCGCCCAGAACAACGGCGTTATACAGCTGACCGGTGTCGCCAGCCGCCATGTCGGCCTCTTTATCGCCGCCATGCTGGCCCTGCTCGGCCTGTTCCCGGCTGTCGCCAGTCTGGTACAGCAGATCCCCGAACCTGTGCTGGGCGGCGCCACCATCGTCATGTTCGGCACCATTGCCGCCGCGGGTGTGCGCATCATCTCCCGCGAGGAGCTGGATCGCCGCGCCCTGATGATCCTGGCGGTGTCGCTGGCCATGGGCCTCGGGGTAGCGCAGGTGCCGGAAGTGCTACAACACCTGCCTGAACTGGCCAGAAGCGTGCTCTCCTACGGCGTCGCCACCGGCGGCATCACCGCCATCGTGATGAACCTGCTGCTGCCCAAGCGCGAAGCGCGTCACTCCTGAGACACCGCCTACCTATAGCAAACAGCCCCGCACTGCGGGGCTTTACCTTGCCAGTCGCCACGGGTAGTGTGCTGGGCAGCCTTTTTTGAGGATGCCGCCATGCCCTATCGCTTGCTCTCCCCCCTCCCCGATACCGATTCACCCGCACAGATACTGGCGCAAGAGCAGCACTGGCTGCGCGACTGTGCCCATGACGGCCAGCCCCGCGCTCACCTGTGGCAGGCGCCCCAATGCCTGATTGTCACTCGCAAAGATACCCGCCTCCCCCGTTACGAAACCGCCTGCCAGCAACTTGCAGATGAAGGCTGGCCGGTACATGTGCGCGACAGCGGTGGCACCGCCGTGCCCCACGGGGCGGGCATTCTCAACCTCTCCTTACTGCTGCCTCGCACCACCACTGATCTCGCCCACTACTACCGGCTGCTGGGCGCGCCACTGCTTACCCTGTTGGCGGAGTACGGCCTTGAGGGAAGCTATGACTTCGTGCCCGGATCCTTTTGCGATGGTCAGTACAATCTGGTGATCGGGGGACGCAAGATCACCGGCACTGCCCAGCGCTGGCTGGCGCCGGGGCAGGATCACCAGGGCGCCGTACTGGCACAAGCCATGCTGCTGGTGGCGGGTGATGTGGATGAGGGAACCAGAATGGCGAGCCGCTTCTACGAGCTGGCGGGCGGGGAACTGCGTTTTATGGCGGGAACCTCCACCACGCTGGCAAGCTGCATCGGCTGGCGCGGTAGCGATCAGGCACTGGTAGAGAAAGTGCAAGCACGTCTGGATAGCCTGCTGAGCGAGGGGCTATCCCCCTCGTCCTGACCTTATCCCGAAGGGAGAGGGAAAGTCCCCATCCAGAGACACGGCGCACAAAAAAGCCACGACCGGAGTCGTGGCTTGTTCTTTTCAATGGACTGTCCCGTCCTGAATATGGTTTACACCTTTCCCCCCCCAATAAATGGAGAACCCGATGGGACAAGGTGTGAAACGGACACAGCGCGATTACTCGCTGACTTTTAAACTGGCACTGGTCGAGCAGATTGAAAAAGGCGAGCTCACCTACAAACAGGCTCAGGTGCGTTATGGCATTCAGGGCCGCTCCACAGTTCTGGTATGGTTACGTAAACATGGTCGGCAAGATTGGAGCCAGGGGGCTTCTGTGCGCGCCGGCAGGAGCATCACCATGCCTGACCCCGACAACCAGACGCCCGAACAGCGCATCAAGGAACTTGAGCAACAGCTGGCGCTGATGAGTCAGAAGGCCCAGTTCTTTGAGGCCGTCGTCGATGTACTGAAGAATGACTACGGCGTCTCCATCGTAAAAAAGCGACCCGGCAAGTCCTCTCGCAGCGGCAAGTCGAGAAGCTGACCATCGTCAGGGCTTGCCTGTTTCTGGGGATAAGCCGGCAGGCTTACTACAAGCGCAATCGAGTCGCCGACGAGCGCCATGCTCAAGGGCTGCAGGTGGTGCGCTTCGTGCGTCAGGTTCGACTGCGACAACCTCGGGTGGGCACTCGCAAGCTGCATTATCTGCTCCAGGGTCAGGATGATGGCGGGCTCAAGGTAGGGCGGGACAGGCTGTTTCGGATATTGGCCGAGCACCGCCTGCTAGTGCAACCTAAGCGGGCGTATCACAAGACCACCCACAGTTTTCACCGTTTCTACCGTCATCCCAACTTGCTCAAGGCGGGGCCAGGGCAGGTCACACCGGTGGCCCCGGAGCAGGTCTGGGTCGCTGATATCACCTATCTGCCAGCCAGGAGCGGACCGCTGTACCTGAGCCTGGTGACGGATGCCTACTCACGTAAGATAGTGGGCCATCACGTGCACGAAGGGATGCACGCCGAATCGGTGGCGATGGCGTTCAAGAAAGCGCTGAAGCAACGGTGTGGCAGCGGGGAGCTAATCCATCACTCAGACCGCGGCGTGCAGTATTGCTCGGGGCTGTATCAGTCATTACATGAACGGTACGGGGTGAAATGCTCGATGACGGATGGGTATGACTGTTATCAGAATGCGTTGGCGGAGCGGGTGAACGGGATTTTGAAAGGAGAGTTGTTGTTGCAAAGCCCGTAGGATTTGACGCAAGCGCGGGAAATGGTGCGTGAAGCTGTGAATATTTACAACATGGAGCGGCCGCATCATGCGTTGAAATACAGAACCCCCGATGCGGTACATAGAGGGTTCTGAGTAGAAAAATGCTAGTTGAAAATGTGTAAACCTATTTCAGGACTAGACAGACACGTGAAACGGGCCGAGGCGTTCAGGCCGTCTGCGGCTCCGGCTCGGCTTCGCTATCCAGATCCCGGCTAAAGTAGGCGCGGGTCTCGGCGAGCACCACATGGCGCAGACCAATCAGGCCGATGAGGTTGGGCACCGCCATCAGGCCGTTAACGATATCGGCCAGCAGCCAAATCATATCCAGATGGAGGAAAGCACCGCTCGCCACCAGCGCCAGATAGACCAGACGATAGGGCTTGATTGCCTTCACCCCGAACAGGTACTCGGTGCAGCGCTCGCCGTAGTAGTTCCAGCCAAGGATGGTGGTAAAGGCGAAGAACAGCAGGCCAATGCTCACCAGATACTGGCCAACATGGGCATCAAGCCCCTGGGCAAAGGCCAGACTGGTCATGGCAGCGCCGCTTGCATCGCCACTCCACACGCCGGTGACCACCAGGGTCAGGCCGGTCATGGTGCAGATGATGATGGTGTCGATGAAGGTACCTGTCATGGAGACCAGCCCCTGCTCCACGCAAGAGTCAGTCTTGGCCGCCGCCGCCGCGATGGGTGCAGAGCCCAGACCTGACTCGTTGGAGAAGACCCCGCGCGCCACCCCGGACTGGATTGCCAGCATGATGCTGGCACCGACGAAGCCGCCGGTCGCCGCATGGCCGGTGAAGGCACTCTCGATAACCAGCATGACGGCATCGGGCAGGGCGCTGGCGTTGTTCACCAGCACGCCCAGACAGGCGACGATGTAGAAGATAGCCATGAAGGGCACCACCTTGCTCGACACGCTGGAGATGGACTTGATCCCCCCCAGGGTCACCAGCGCCACGATCAGGGTCAGCACCACGGCGGTCGCTTCACGGGGCACCGAGAAGGAGAGGCTCATGGCATCGGAGATAGCATTGACCTGCGGGAAGGTACCGATCCCGAAGAAAGCCACGCCGATGCCGAACAGGGCAAACAGCTTGGCGAGCGACTTGGAACCGAGTCCCTTCTCCAGATAATACATGGGACCACCCGCCATCTGGCCGTTGGCATCCTGCTCACGATATTTCACCGCCAGCAGACACTCGGCGTACTTGGTGGCCATGCCGAACAGCGCCGCCATCCACATCCAGAACAGGGCACCGGGGCCGCCGAGCTTGATGGCGGTAGCCACCCCGACGATGTTACCGGTGCCAATGGTGGCAGAGAGGGCGGTACAGAGGGCGCCGAAGCTGGAGACATCCCCCTGCTTGCCCTGCCCCTGATCGCGGCCAAAGACCAGCCGCAGAGCGAGCGGCAAGCGCACGACCTGAAGCAGACCCAGACGCAGGGTGAGATAGATACCGGTCCCGACCAGCAGGATCAGCAGGGGCGGCCCCCAGATAAAACTATCGATGGCGGTTAACGCCGATTGAATTGATGACATGCATCCTCCTTAAGAAACATAAATTAAGGAGGAGAAGGATGATCTTCCCATAGGTGTCGCGATCAACCAGAGGCGATCGGATGCGGGCCAAAAACGTGTTCACACTCTTGCTGCGAGGTTGTGATCAAGGCTCATGCGCTGCTCGAAAGCCTCATGTATTCACATACACTCCGGTTCCTGCGCTGCTCTTTACCTTGCTGACGACCTCTCGTTACAGACCGTGAACAGTTTCAAGCTCAGGTACAACCATCCCATCCCCTCTGTCCTTTTGCCTGAGAGTTTCCGGCGCCAGCCTGCCCTTGCGGGTAGTCATGGTGCCTTGCTCCTTCGGCGCCCGATTTAACGGGTCTCTCCAGAGTATCGTCCAGTAGCAGTCCACACCGGTTGCCCGGTACCTGAAAGATTCACTTCTTCGGTGGATGGTTGCCCATCGCTCTCCTGCTACCTTCATCCGAACTAGTTTGGATTAGGAAGTCGGCATGTTAATCCAAAAAATGTGAGCTGTCTCGCACTTGGCCGCCCCCATTTATATTTTTTTAGTGACCACCAGAATCGCAGCAAGAATGTTAAATGTTAGTTAACTATCAACAAGTTAGGCTTTCACGGATCAAATGTGGCCCAAACGGGAAAAATGGCGGATAGAGAACAGTGATCCCTCTCGTTTCGCCAAGAAAATCTTGCCGACATATCCAATCAAAATGCTTGCACACAGAATCAATAAGCCGATAATCCGCTGCATAACCAAGCACTTTGTTATCAATTTATGCACTGTGTTCGGTTGGTCCCACCGGACCGCTCGCCTGACCCGGCCGTCGCCGGTTCAATCGCATATGGCTTGGGCATATCACGCCCCCTAAGGATGACCAAAAGAGAATGAACGAGACCCTGGTTGCAAAAGATGTGGTCGCACAAGATTACCGTCAGCTGGTTGAACAATTCGGCTCCCCCCTGCTGCTGCTCGACAAGGCAGCCGTCCGCAAACAGTATCGGGCCCTGGCCGCCGCCCTGCCCGATGTACGATTGCACTATGCACTCAAACCCCTGCCCCATGAGGCGGTGGTCTCTGTCTTGAAGGAAGAGGGGGCCTGTTTCGATCTGGCCACCAATGGCGAAGTGGATCTGGTGCGCAGTCAGGGGGTTCGCCCGGGACGTTGCATTCATACCCATCCCATCAAGCGCGACAGCGATATCCGTTATGCGCTGGAGTTCGGCTGCACTGTGTTTGTCTACGACAACCCGCTGGAGCTGGAGAAGTTCATTCCCTACAAGGACGAAGTGAAACTGCTGCTGCGGGTCAGCTTCCCGAACCCCGAGACCAAGGTCGATCTCTCCAAGAAGTTCGGCTGCACTCCGGAGCAGGCGCTGCCGCTGCTGCAACTGGCCCACGCCAAGGGGATCAAGGTGATGGGGCTGTCGTTCCACGTCGGCTCGCAAGTGCCTCATGCCCGTCGCCATGTGCAGGCCATCGACGCCTGCCGCGAGATCATGGAGCAAGCCTGGGCGCTCGGGCTCAAGCCCTGGGTGCTGGATATCGGCGGCGGTTTCCCGGTCGATTATGAGGGGGGCGAGTTCGATATCGACGGCTTCTGCGCCCCGATCCGCGAAGCGCTGGCCAAGCTGCCCGCTACAGTGCAGAAGATTGCCGAACCGGGCCGCTTTATCAGTGCGCCGGCCATGACTTCGGTATCCAGCGTGATGGGCAAGGCCCACCGTGGCGACAAGATCTGGTACTACCTGGATGATGGCCTCTACGGCAGCTACAACGGCCAGCTCTATGACCACGTCACCTATCCGGTGAGCACGCCTTATGCCAGTGGCGAGCTGCATAACTCGGTACTCTCAGGCCCCACCTGCGACAGCGTGGACGTGATCCGCGATGGCATCATGTTGCCGGATCTGGCTATCGGCGAGTTGGTGGTTGGCAAGGTGATGGGCGCCTACACCTGGGCCTCCGCCTCCACCTTCAACTTCTTCCCCAAGGCCAGCATCCTGATTCTGGACAGCAGTCAGAAGGGGCAGAAACTGGTGGCCGTCGCTTAAGACCGACACCCGAATGCAAAGAGGGGAAGCCAGGCTTCCCCTCTTTCGTTTTATCTTGCCAGATCTGGCTAGACGAACTGACTGGTCAGCAGCCAGCCGGTGTAGGCGACGAAGCAGGTGAGCAGCACGCCCCCCTCCAACCGGTTGATACGGCCCTGCCCCTTGCGGCCCAGACACATCACCAGCAGCAGCAGGGTCAACCCCATCATGATGCTCCAGTCGCGGGAGAGCACTTCCGGCGCCACATCCAACGGATGAATACCCGCCGCGATCCCCACCACCGCCAGGGTGTTGAACAGGTTGGAGCCCAGCACGTTGCCAAGGGCCAGATCATGCTCGTTCTTGCGAATGGCGATGAGAGACGAAGCCAGCTCCGGCAGGGAGGTTCCTATCGCGACTATGGTGAGACCAATCACCAGATCGCTGATACCAAGTGCCTGAGCGATGGTCACCGCCCCCCAGACCAACAGGCGGGAAGCGCCGATCAGCAGCACCAGCCCGACCACCAGCCAGAAAACGGCGCTCTTGAGGGACATCCCCTCACTCTCGATATCCTCGGCGGTCTCGGTATCCAGCGCATCTCCCTTGCCATTCATGCCAGCCCAGATAGACCAGCCCATCAGGGCAACGAAGACGGCCCCCAGAATGACCGCATCCATCCGGCCCAGATGACCATCGATCAGCAGGGCACCTGAGAGCAGGGTAATACCGAGCAGAATGGGGATCTCCTTGCGCACCACCTGAGAGGCCACCGCGATAGGGCTGATCAGTGCCGTCAGACCCAGGATCAGCGCGATATTGGTGATGTTGGAGCCATAGGCATTACCAAGCGCCAACCCGGGATTGCCCTGTGACGCCGCCAGCGCCGAGACCACCATCTCAGGGGCCGATGTACCAAAACCGATGATCACCATGCCGATCAGCAGCGGTGGCATCCCCGCATAACGGGCGGTCGCCGCAGCACCATCCACAAACTTGTCAGCACTCCAGACCAGCAGCGCCAGTCCGGCAATCAGGGCAACAACAGCCAGGGTCATAACATCTCCATCCCATCGCCAGTAAGCAACAGAGTCAGGACAAGCTCCTGACCCAATTCAAAAGTGGCGCCAGTGTAACGAGCCAGCCTCCCATTTCAAGGGAAAATCAAACTGCGATTAACATTTCACAGCACAGCCAGCAGACTCGCGGCATCGGAGACCTCAAACTTGCCAGGCGCCTCCACAAACAGCTGCTCGACCACGCCATCGTTGGCGATCAACGCAAAGCGCTGGGCGCGGATACCTCCAAAGGCGCCGGTATCCTTGGCCAGACCCAACGCCCGGGTCCAGCTGCCGTCGCCATCCGCCAGCATGGTGATCGCCTCGGCATTCTGGGCCGTCTGCCAGGCCCGCATCACGAAAGCATCGTTGACCGACAGACAGCAGATGGCATCCACCCCTTTGGCCATAAACTGATCGGCCAGCACCACATAACCGGGCAGGTGGGCATTGGAGCAGGTGGGAGTAAAAGCACCGGGCACGGCAAACAGCACTACTTTTTTACCGGCGAACAGCGTCTGGCTATCCCGCAGCTGCTTGCCCTCGGCGGTGATAAAGGTAAATTCGCCCGAAGGCAGAGTCTGACCCATCGCAATCATTGTGCTCGTCCTTAAGTGGAGGGAGGAGGCCCCAGTCTACCCCACTGCCGAGCTGTGACACAGACCTCCCTTTGCCTGGATCATTTGAACTAACCTTGAGCAGGATCAGCCGACCAAGGAGGCCTCATGCAGCACTATTACGATGGACTGGAAATTCGCCCCCCCGCCTTGCGCGAACAACAGCAGCTGGAGCAGCTCAATCATCAGCTTACCCATGTCAGTCAATATTGCGCCGGTTACTCCAGCGTCTATCGCCAGTGCCGCCTCGAGGGTCTGGCAGAGCTGGCCACCCTGCCACTGCTCGACAGCAAAGAGCTGTTTGCCGCCCAGCAGGCTCACCCTCCGTTCGCCGGACTCACCGGCCGCCCCGCCAGTCAGGCGTTGCGGGTCTTCTCCTGTCCGGGCCAGCTGGCCATCCCCGAGTATGCGGGAGCAGACTGGTGGGGGGCCGCTCGAGCACTGTTTGCCGCCGGTTTCAAGGCGGGGGAAGTGATGCTCAACGGCCACGACTATCATGCTGGCCCCACCGCCTTTATCTTCGATAACGGCGCCCGCCAGCTGGGGGCTCCCGTGGTACCCTGCGGCCCCCACGATACACAGCGCCAGCTGGAGGCACTGCTGCGCTATCAACCCACCGGCTATGTCGGCCCGCTGGTGACCCTGCTCGACCTGCTGGAAGCGGCCGAAGCGGCGGAGATCCCGAGCGACTCGCTGCGCCGCGCCCTATTGTGCGAAGCAACCCATCCCGAAACTGCACCGCTGCGCGCCATTCACGGCATTGCGGCCCTCAACTGTCTGGTGTGGCAGGATGTGGGGGTGGTGGCCTACGAGAGCCAGCCCGGTCATGGCTTTATCGTCAATGAGAGCTGCATCATCGAGATCATCGATCCCGCCAGCGGCAATCCCGTGAGTGGCGATGAAACAGGCCAGCTGGTGGTGACCCGACTCGATCTGGAGTATCCGCTGCTGCGGCTAGCCACCGACTGGCAAGGGAACTGGCTCGCCAAGCCGAGCGCTTGCGGGCGCACCAACCGACGCCTCAAGCTGGCGTAGCAGACCAAGTAAATGCACAAAGGCAGACGGGCAGCCATCAGGCTGCCCGTCTTGTCTCTGGAGAAGAGAATATATGAAGTTGGTCAGCGCCTTGCCTGCCAGGTGGCGATGGCGAGCAGGGAGTCGGGGGTAAATTCGCTGGCGCGCTCCGCGATCTCGGCCAGGCTCATCCAGTGCACCGCGCTCACCTCTTCGGCCTGCAACTGCAGCGGCCCCTGATAACGGCAACTGAAGAGGCCACCCCAGACCCGGTAGCCCTCCCCTTCCGCATAAAAGCTGCCAAAGCCCTGCAGAGGAACATCCATAATCCCCAGCTCTTCGGCCAGCTCGCGGCGGGCGGAGCGCTCCATCTCCTCACCGGTGGTGACCACGCCACCGGCGCAGGCATCCAGCATGCCGGGGCAGAAATCTTTGCTGAGGGTGCGTCGCTGCACCAGGATCCGATCCGCGTCGTCGAGCACCAGAATATAGCTGGCGCGATGGCAGAGATTCTCCCGTCGCACCTTGGCTCGCTCGGCCACGCCAATCACCCGGTTATCCTCGTCCACCACATCAACCCATTCCACGCACAGGCCCTTTTATTTGTTCCATTCAAGCCCGCAGTATATCGGTGCGGTGGTTTGTCATGGCACAACTTTTTCGATGATGCCGTCAATTTGCCGAGCTCACTGGCAAAATAAGGATTCATGCAAATCTTTATAAACCGTCATATCAGTGTCATCGACCGACACCATAGTGTGCCCTGTCCAGGCAATCAGGGAACCGTGTGATGAAGGTATTCAAGCAGTTATCCCCACGGCAGATCGCTCGCTACATCAAGAGCTTTCATCGAGGCTATTTTGCCATCGAGTCGCTGGGGACATTTGAATTCAACGCGGGCAGGATCAGCCTCCATGGCCTGACCTGCCGCCAGCGGCTAAGACTGGCTCGCCAGATCAATCTGGCGGTCAGACAACTTGGTCACCGCGACCCCTTGCCGGACATGTGAGTCAAAGGGTCTTGCCCTACTGTCTGTTGTGCATCCATGCTTTGCCCGCCGGCTACTGGCCGCGCGGGCCGTTTTCGATATCGGTAATGATGCCGTTGCGCACCGTCACAAAGCGCATGAACTCGTTCTTGCCGAAGTTGTAGGTCCAGCGTTCACCATATTTGACCTGCACCATGTTGCCAAACTGGTTCTCCTCGTTGCGGTTGAGCTCTTCACGCAACATCGGCTCACCGCACTTGAGCAGCATCTCGGCGGTGGTGTCTCCCTCGGTGATCAGGGCGTTCTTGCAGCGCATGGCATCAGCACTGGCCGGAATGCTCAGCAGCAACAGAGCAAGCCCCGCTACTTTCTTCATCTTCTTGCTCATCGGGTTCTCCTTATCCTCTCTAATGAGTCGCAGTATGCCTGTTCCCGTTTCTGAAAAAACCAGTAAAAAGCGCAAAAGTGCCGCCCTTTTCTGCTCTCCAGCCCGCTGGTCGCGACAAATGCTGTCTATCACATAGCCCAAAAACAAACGGCGACCCGAGGGTCGCCGTTTGCATCAAGCCAGCAGGATCACAGGATGTCCAGCAGCTCGACTTCAAATACCAGTGCAGAGTAAGGCGGGATGGAGCCCGCGCCACGGGCACCGTAGGCCAGATCGTGGGGGATGTAGAGCTTCCATTTGGAACCAACCGGCATCAGCTGCAGCGCTTCAACCCAGCCAGCGATCACGCCGGTCACCGGGAATTCAGCCGGCTGGCCGCGAGCGACGGAGCTGTCGAATACGCCACCGTGGGTGAAGGTACCGTGGTAGTGCACACGCACGGACTGACCGGCTACCGGAACGGCACCGTTGCCTTCTACCAGCACTTCGTACTGCAGACCGGAGTCGGTCACCTTCACTTCAGCGCGCTTGGCGTTATCAGCCAGGAAGGCTTCGCCGTCAGCAGCGGCGGCCTTGGCGGCGGCTTCCTGCTCTTCTTGCATACGCGCAGTGATGACCTGGAAGGCATCATTGATATCGTCACGGCTGACCGCGAACTCCAGACCATTCAGGGCATCTGCCAGACCTTGTTGCAGGGCCGGGATATCCAGACCGGCGAAAGCTTGCTGCGCCAGCTGATCACCCATGTTGCGGCCGATGCCATAGCTGGCCTTCTGTTCGATAGAGTCGTATTGGGACATTGAGATGTTGCTCCAGATCCATGTAGTAAAGAGGCGGGATAATATCAGACTTTTGGCCTGGGTGCTGCCGGGGGCGCCCCTGATTTCCCCGTCAGTGGGAGGAACTTCACACAAGATGCGGATGAACGCCGCCCAACGGCGGCGATCTGCTTAACCGCGATCCAGCAAGGCTCTGACCGCAGCCACCTTGGCGCCATCGGTGATATTGACCCGACCATCATCCGAAGTGCCCATATTCACTCCGTGCGGCACCATGCCGCCGCGCCAGCCCATGCCGGACATATGCACTTCGCTCACCCCGGTGAACTCGATGATGGTACGCACGTTGTCGGCATTGACCCCGGCGCCCGGCATCAGGCTGGCACGTCCCGCCAGCGCCTGCTGCATCTCCTGCAGGGTCTCCAGCCCCGCCAGCGCTGTCGGCGCATGGCCCGAGCTCAGAATGCGCTCGCAACCGGCAGCAACTATGGTCTCCAGATCGAGGCGCCAGTCGGAAGAGAGGTCGATGGCGCGATGGAAGGTGACCCCCAACGATCCTGCTGCATCCACCAGCTGTTTGAGCTTGGCGGCAGGCACCCGTCCCTCCTCATCCAGCAAACCGACCACCACCCCTTGCAGCCCCGCAGCACGTGCCGCCGCGATATCTTGCAGCATCATCTCGAACTCGCCGTCGTTGAAGCAAAAATCCCCGGCGCGCGGGCGGATCATGGCATAAACCGGCACGCTGGCATGGCGGGCCGCCTGCTGCATAAAACCGTAGGAGGGGGTCAGGCCGCCCAGACCCAGCGCAGAGCAGAGCTCGATGCGATCCGCCCCGGATTGCTGGGCGGTGAACAGGGATTCCAGGTTGTCGATACAGATTTCAAGACGGGTCATGAGGACTCCTTTTTCGGGGAGATCAGACCCCACATCTGATCTCATAGATTGAGCAAGGCTGCGCCGCGCACACCACCGGCGCCGCCGAAGCGGGCCTGGCGGATCTCGGGCAGGGCGACCCCGGGCAGCAAGTGACCGGGCAGACGCAGCGGCAGCTGTTCATAGAGGGCGGGCAGGCCGCTCAGGCCGCCCCCCAACACCACCACTTCGGGATCAATCACCGAAATGGCGGTGGCAAGCCCGGCGGCCATGATCTCCAGCCAGCATTCGACCGTCTCGACCGCATGGGGTTCATGGGCCTCGAAGCGTCCCACAATCTGGTGACCCGTGGCACGTTGGCCATGGAAATGGTGATAGAGACGCTCCAGACCGGTGCCGGAGGCATAGGTTTCAAAACAGACCAGACGGCCACAGCCGCAACGGGGACGCGGCAACTCGGGATACTTCATCAGCATGGTCGCGGGCAAGGGGTAGTGACCAATCTCGCCAGCCAGCCAGTTGCGCCCCTGAATAAGCTTGCCCGCCAGATAAACAGCGCCGCCGATGCCGGTGCCGATGGTGACGCCGAGCGCACTGCCTGCGCCGTCGGCTGCCCCTTGATGCACTTCGGACCAGAGGAAGCAGTTGGCGTCGTTATCCACCTTGACCGGCCGCTCCAGCAGTTCGGCCAGATCTGCGCCCAGATGGCGACCATTGATGGAGGGCAGATTGGCCGCCACTATGCTGTGATCTTGGCTGTTGATGACACCGGGAAAACCGATACCGACCGAGCCCCGTGCGCCGAAGCGGGCATCCGCCTGCTCGACCCGGGAGCGGATCAGCTGCTGCAACCCCTCGTAATCGTTGCCCGGGGTGCTCATGCGCTCCTCGTGGCAGAGGTTCAATGCACCGTCATAGACCGCAAAGGCGATCTTGGTGCCACCGATATCAAAGCCGTAATACATGCCAGCACTCCCTTGTCAGCCCGTGTTTATCCAACTCTGTTTCAAGGGGAACATTGTATTAATTCGCAAAAAAAATAAAGTGACCAAAGGCGAAAAACGGGAGAGTGATCAGAGCAAACGGCTCATTTGTCGCTGCAGGCAGGGCTGCCCGAGGCTTATCAGGGTGCGCTCTTCGCCATCAAAGACAAAGCCGCGGCGCAGGTAGAACCCCTCGCCAATGTGGTTGCCATCGAGCAGCCACAATTTGACGCTATGGCAACCGGCGCGGCGCATCTGCATCGCCACCGCCTGCCACAGCCGTTTGCCATAGCCTTGTCGCCAGTGGTCGGGATGGAGGTAAAAAGCGCGGATCAGGGCGCTGCTCTGCTCCGCTTCCTGCTGTGGTTGCCAGTAGAGCAGGCCTATCACTACCTCATCGAGACAAAGCAGCATGGGCCTTGGGCCCGGCTCGGCCAGACGGCTCTGCCAGATCTGCAGATGGGCGGTAACGTCCAGCTGCTCCAGCAGGTCGGCACCAAGCACCTGGCCATAGGCAGCGAGCCAACTGGCTCGCTGCATCACCGTCATGGCGGCGGCATCGTCGCTGCGCGCCATGCGCAGGCTTATGCCTTGCATTGGGGCACCAGACCGTTGGCGCGGGCCTGCTCATAGAGCGGCAGCACTTGCGCCTGTTGCGCCTGCAACTCGGCGATCCGGTTCTCGTTGCTCGGGTGGGTGGAGAGCAGTTGCGGCGGGGTGTTGCCACCGGCAGCGGCACTCATGTTTTGCCACAGGGGGATCGCCTCGGCCGGATTGAATCCGGCGCGCGCCATCAGCTCAAGCCCGAGCCGATCCGCTTCGCTCTCCTGAGTACGGCCATAGGGCAGCATCACTCCGACCTCAACCCCGAGGCCAAGGGCGGCCATGGTGGCGCCGCGATACTCGCTGGTGCCCATGGCAATGTCCGCAGCCGCCAGACCGATCCCCGCCAACTGGCTGCGTGAGAGTCGCTCGTTGGAGTGCTGGGCCAGCACGTGAGTCAACTCGTGACCGATGACGGTCGCCAGCTGATCCTGATTCTTGGCCACCTTGAGCAGGCCGCTGTAGACCCCGATCTTGCCGCCGGGCAGGGCGAAGGCGTTGACCTGCTTGGAGTCAAACACCACCACTTCCCAATTGGTGATGCCATAGCTGGCCGGCACCTGGGCGGTCACCGCCTTGGCGACACAGGAGACATAGGCGTTGAGTTTGGCATCCTTGCTCACCTTCTCCTGCTTTTTCATATGCTCGAAGGAGTCGGCACCAAGCTGGTTCATCTGCTGGGGGGAGTAGAGCAGCATCTGGCTGCGGCCAGTCGGCGACTGGGCGCAGGCGACCAGCAGGGAACTACAGAGGGCTACCAGGCCAAACTTGGAGAGGGACGCAATCATGAAGGGATCCTTTGCCATAACGTTGCCCTATTCTCGGAAATGCAGCCCTGCTACGCAAGGGAACCTGCCCCCGGCTGGCGGAAAAACATCCATCCAGCGCTATTAACAGAACTGACAGTCACCAAAAACAAAACGAGCCCGATTGGGGCTCGTTTTATCAGTAGATGCTGGCAGCAAGCGGTTACATGATGCCCAGCTTTTTCAGATCCGCCTGCACCACCTTGGCCGGTACTGGTACGTAGCCATCTTTGGCAACGATGTTCTGGCCCGCCTTGGAGAGCATCATCTTGACGAACTCCTGCTCCATCGGAGAGAGCGGCTTGTTCGGATGCTTGTTCACGTAAACGTACAGGAAGCGTGACAGCGGATATTTGCCGGTGATGGCATTATCGGCAGTAGCATCGACAAAGGTCTTGCCATCCTTGGAGAGCGGAATGGCACGAACGCCGGAGGTAACGTAACCAATACCGGAGTAACCGATACTGTTGAGGGAAGCGGAAACAGACTGCACCACGGAGGCGGAACCCGGCTGCTCGTTCACACCGCTCTTGAAGTCACCATTACAGAGCGCGTGCTCCTTGAAGTAACCGTAGGTGCCGGATACCGAGTTGCGACCGAACAGTTGCAGATCCTTGCCGGACCAGCTGCCATCCAGACCCAGATCAGACCACTTGGTAGCCGCCTTGGCTTCGCCGCACTTGAGTGTGCTGGAGAAAACGGCATCAACCTGCTGCATGGTCAGCCCCTTGATGGGGTTGTCCTTGTTGACGAATACCGCCAGGGCATCGACGGCAACGCGGATAGCGGTCGGCTTGTAGCCATAACGCTTCTCGAACGCTTCGATTTCACCGGCCTTCATGGCGCGGCTCATGGGACCAAACTGGGCAACCCCTTCGGTCAGGGCGGTCGGTGCGGTAGAAGAGCCGGCAGCCTGGATCTGGACATTGACGTTGGGGTAGACACGCTTAAATTCTTCTGCCCACAGGGTCATCATGTTGGCCAGAGTATCAGAGCCGACAGAGGACAGGTTGCCTGAGATACCGCTGGTCGGAGTGTAATCCGGCAGATCCTTGTCGACACCATAGGCCAGGGTGCTGGCAGAAAACAGGGTTGCTGCGGTAAATCCGATTACACCAGCCAGTTTGTTGAGTTTCATCCAATCTCTCCAAAGTTACAGAAGGTCCGTTCTTAAGACGGCGCCAGTATCTGACCTGGCAGTGACAAATTTATGGATTAAATGTGACACTTTAATGACATGACAACAAAGTTGCACAAATGCAGAGAGGGCCCGCATTGTGGCCCTCTCGAATTTACTAACCCATTGTCATAAAAGCTATTTTAACACCACCATACGAGCCGGTATCAGGAAGCTGAAGCGACTGCCAAGGCCGACACGACTTTCAATCTCGAGCTGACAGTCATGATGACTGAGGGCATGCTTGACGATGGCAAGGCCGAGTCCGGAGCCACCGGTGTGGCGGGAGCGGGCCTTGTCGACCCGATAGAACCGTTCGGTCAGCCGCGCCAGATGCTCGGGGGCAATCCCCTCCCCCTCATCCCTCACGGCAAACAGCGCCATTGCCCCCTGCTTGCGCCACTCCACGCTGATCTTGCGCCCTGCCGGTGTGTAGTGGATGGCGTTGTAGACCAGATTGGAGACGGCGCTGCGCAGCTGCTCCTTATCCCCGCGCACAAACAGGTCTGGCTGCACCATGAATTCGATCTGGTGGGCCCGTTCGCCCGAGAGCGCCCGCGCCTCCTGCTCCAGCAGTCCGAGCATGGCAGGCATGTCCACCAGATGGGAGAGATCAACGGTCGGTGCCGCCTCGATGCGCGACAGGGTGAGCAGCTGGTTGACCAGATTGTCCATCCGGATGGTCTGCTCCATCATCACCCGGTGCGCCTTGGCCCACATGGCAGGCGGGGGCGGATCTTCAGTCATCTCCAGATAGCCCTTGAGCACGGTGAGCGGAGTGCGCAGCTCGTGGGAGACATTTGAGACAAAGTGCTTGCGGGTCTTCTCCAGACTGCGCAGGCGGGTGACATCGCGTACCACCAGCATCGCCTGATCGGAGGCGTAGGGCATAATGCGAAACTCGAGAAACTTCTCTTCGTTGATCGGAGAAGTCATCTCCAGTGGTTCATCATAGCTCCCCTTCCCCAGATAGGCGGCAAAGGCAGGATGGCGGATCAAGTTGCCAATGTGCTGACCTGCATCTTCCGGCCAGCGGAAACCGAGCAGTTGCTCTGCCAGCCGGTTGCACCATAGGATGCTGCCATCTTCGCGAAACACCACGGCCGCATCGGGCAGCGCCTCGGCCCCCTCCCGAAAGCGGCGGATCAGCCCCGCCAGCTCGCGCCGCCGAGCCCGGTGACGCTGTTGCAATTTGTAGATCCCGTTGAAAATGTGCTCCCAGCTGCCACTGCCGTTAGGTGGTACCAGGCTGCGGTCGTGCCACAGCCAATCAGACAGCCGCTTCTGAAAACGGTAATGCCAGCCCAGATGCAACACTGCCGCCACCAACAGGCAGAGGGCAAGATGATCAATCAACCAGCCAACCAATGCGAAGGGGGCGTAGAAAAACGCCATTCGCCACAACTGTCGCCGCCAGGCGTAAGGTTGCAACATAACTGCCTCTAGAGACGGGTTGAGAAGCGGTATCCGGCTCCACGCACCGTCTGGATCAATCTGTCGTGCCCTGTCTCTTCAATCGCCTTGCGCAGGCGCCGAATATGCACATCCACGGTTCTGTCCTCGACGTACACATTGGTACCCCAGACATTGTTGAGCAACTGCTCACGGCTATAGACCCGCTCGGGGTGAGTCATGAAGAAATGCAGCAGCTTGAATTCGGTCGGCCCCATGTCGAGCGCCTTCTCCTCGGCACTGACCCGGTGGGAGACGGGGTCCAGCTTGAGCCCCTGCACCTCGATCACCTCGTCTACCGAGGTGGGGGAGACTCGGCGCATCACCGCATGGAGGCGAGCGGTGAGCTCCTTGGGCGAGAACGGCTTGGTGATATAGTCGTCGGCACCGGCCTCCAGACCACGCACCTTGTCCTCCTCCTCACCGCGGGCGGTGAGCATCACCACCGGGATCTGGCGGGTCACCTCATCCTGCTTGAGCTGTTTGATAAACTGGATGCCACTGCCGCCTGGCATCATCCAGTCCAGCACGATAAGTTCCGGGTAGGGTTCACGCACCTTCGCCAGTCCGTCGGCGAAATCTTCCGCTTCAATCGTCTCATACCCCTTCTGCTCCAGCACGAAACAGAGCATTTCGCGGATCGGTGCTTCGTCCTCGACCACCAGAATTCGCTTAGCCATTCCCTTCTCTCTCCTCTGTGAAGATGGGTGCGCCAATTATTAGAATTTTCTGTGACACTTTTATGACTTTATGACAGGCGGGATGATAAACGTTTTCAGATTCAGTTGGCAGCAGCGCGTTGCAGCAGGTCCCAGCGGTTGCCACTGATATCCTCGAACACTACCACGGTGCCGTAGGACTCCTGTCGAGGCTGTTCACAAAAATGGACACCATACTGCTGCATCCGCCGGTAATCCCGCCAGAAGTCATCGGTCTCGAGGAACAGAAATACCCGTCCGCCACCCTGTTTGCCAATGGCGGCCAGCTGCTCCGGGGTCGCAGCCCGCGCCAGCAGCAACGAGGAACCCGAGCTGCCAGCGGGAGCAACCCGCACCCAGCGTTTGCCCGGTTTGCCCAGTTCGTCGAGCCGGGTATCTTCCAGCAGCGCAAACCCCAGCCCCTCGGTGAAAAAGGCGATAGCCTCGTCATAGTCGGCCACCAGCAGGGTCAGGGCACCAATAGATTGTCTGGTCATCTTGCTCTCGTCTTTAACATGTCATGCTACCGCCCTCAATGCGCCACTACCCGGTTGCGTCCCTGCGTCTTGGCCTGATAGAGCGCCTCGTCGGCACGTTTGAGTACGCATTCCCATGGCTCTCCCCCCCGCTCGGCCACCCCGAACGAAGCGGTCACCCGCAAGGCCAGCGGCCAATGGGCAGATGCCTCCAGCAGGGTACGCAGCCGCTCGGCCAGGATACACGCCCGCAACTCATCGTAATCAAGGCAGACCAACACAAACTCCTCTCCCCCCCAGCGCACCAGATGGCAGAGGGGATCGCAGTGGCGCAGGATCTCGCTGACCAGCAGTTTGAGCACCTCGTCTCCCACCGGATGGCCATGGCTATCGTTGATCTGTTTGAAGTGATCCACATCGATATAGACAAGAGTGCAGGGCTGCTCACCTATCTCGAGCAGCAGTCGCTCACCGCCGAGCCGGTTGAGGGCGCCGGTCAGGGCATCATAACAGGCCTCCTCGCGGGAGCGGCGATTCTCTTCACTCAAGGTCCGGTTGAGCGCCTCGGCCTCCAGTTTGGCTTGATGGGCATGCTGCAAGCGCTGCTTCATCAAAAGGTGGTTGATCAGAAAAACGGTACAACCGTAAAGAAACCAGACAAACAGGATCAGCCGATAGAAGAGGGTGGCATCGAGCCAGCTACCGTGAAACTGCAGCGCTTCGATCACCACGCCATGCTTACCGGGCGGCATATCTGAACCAGCCATAACCTCGATGGCATAAACCCGATCCAGATTGGCCCCCTGCTGCTGCAACGGCACATTGTAACGGGTGATCCACCAGGTCGCCGGGGTAAACACATCCAGTGGCACCTCGTGATCCCGGCCGTAATCCGCCGGCCGAAAAATGATCTCGTTGAACTTGGATTGCTCAGGCTCATCAACCCGGTCATAGACCGGATTGTAGTTGCGCAGATACAAGCGCCAATCCTGCTCGCCAGCCCCGGTTACGCTCAAACGGATATGAAGTGTGCCAAAACGGGTCAGATTAATCCCCTTGTCACGGGGGGTCAGGGTGAGGATAAGGCCGCAACTTGGGTAGCTGGCCGGATTGGCGGTTAACGTACAGACCACTCCGGGATGATCATCCGCCGAGGGTTGATAGCGCACCGCCCCCGGCCCAGCATCCCGTGGCTGCTGCACTGTGATGGAGAGCGGCCACTCCTTGATATCGAGAACTCGCTCTGGCCCGAACTCGAACAGCAGGATGGCACAACCGGTGAGCGCCAGCAGATACCAGAATAGTGACTCGGCCAAACGGGAACCGGACGCGATCATGCTTACCCTAACCCCTGAATATGAAGGCACAGCCATTCACTCGGGCAGACAACCGATCGTTGCTGCCAGATGGCCCATGATAACAGGGCTCTATGATAATCCCTGTAACGACAAGAAACAGGCTACTTATCATGGCATTCACACTGCATCGCTCCCATTTTTTCCCATTAGAGCCCCCGTTCTGCCGATTGCTGGCGATAACGCTGAGGGGAGCAGCCCAGCTCCCGGTTGAACATGGCGATAAAGGCCGAGGTGGAGCCGTAACCGAGCCGCCAGCTGATCTCCTGAATCGGCATGTCCCCCTTGAGCCAGGCCAGCGCCTTGAGCAGCCGCAACCGCGCCCGCCACTGACCGAAACTCATCCCCAGCTCCCGCAGGCAGCGCCGCGCCAGGGTGCGCTCTGTGGTATGCTGTTGTCCGGCCCACTGGGCCAGAGTTCGGGGATCGGCAGGATCGCTGTGTAACGCCGCCAGCATGGGAGCCAGCAGCTTGTCCTGACTCATCGGCAGGTAGCTCTCCTGACAGCGGGTGCGCGCCAGTCGCTCCACCAGTAACTCGGCCTGACGCTGATCCCACTCATCCGCCATATGGCTCACCCGCCGTTCGCAAAAATCGCTCAGCAGGGCGCGGATCAGCGGGGTGAGCAGCAGCAATCTGGGCTCTGGCGGCAGCTTGGCCGCCAGCTCGTGGCTGACGTAGATGGAGGTGTAGTCGAGGGTCTGCTCGTTGTAGGAGGTGTGGTCGAGATCCGCCGGCACCCAGATCAGGTAGTCGGCAGGGGCCACCAGTCGCTGATCCCCCAGCTCTATCTCCATGATCCCCAGACTGATCATGTTGAGCTGGCCCCAGGGGTGGGAGTGCAGCACGGTCGCGCTGTCGGCCAGCATCTGCTGGTAACTGAAATAGAGCGGATTGGGAGCGGGCAGAACGACATCTATCGGCTGAAAGTGGTGAGTGGCCATCAGCGCCCCTTGTCAGCGAGAGAGAGGAGCAGGCGTGATGCAACGCCCTGTTGGCTCGGTCTCCGGCACAGGTCAAAAGCAGCCATCAGTTGCGGGCAAACGCAGCCCGTGTGGGCCGGAAAAAGGTGCATCAGAAAGAGTTGTCTTTTCTGCTGGGTCATCTGTCTGTTTTACGCTACTTGATAATATAAAGACAAGGGTAGACTTGGCCCCCTGTTAATAAGGAGCCTCTGATGCGAATCTTTTCCCCTCTTCTCTTTCCGCTGATGGCGGTGCTGATCTGGGCTACCAATACCGTGGTGTCCAAGGCGGCCGCCAGCGTGCTCGACCCCGCGGCTATCTCCTTCTATCGCTGGGTGATCGCCGCTCTGGCACTGACCCCCTTCTGCCTGCCGCAGCTGTGGCGCCGCCGTAGCGAGGTTCGCCCCTGGTTCGGCAAGCTGCTGGTGCTGGCGGCGCTCGGTATGGTGCTCTACCAGTGCCTCGCTTACTACGCTGCTCACAGCACTTCGGCCACCAATATGGGGGTGATCGGCTCCCTCATTCCACTGCTCACCCTGCTGCAAGGGGCGCTCTTCTTCGGCCAGCGTCCCGGCAAACAGGCACTGCTCGGCATGAGTATCTCCCTGTTCGGAGTGCTCTGGCTGCTTGGCAAGGGCGAACCGCTCGCCCTGCTCCATAACGGCATCAACCCGGGGGATGGCATGATGTTGCTCGGCTCCGCCAGCTACGCCCTTTACGGCCTCTTGATCCGCCGCTGGCAACTGCCGTTTGGCCCCTGGCTCAACCTCTACATGCAGATCCTGCTGGCCGTGCTACTGCTGGTGCCGCTCGCTCTCAGTGCCGACTCGATGGCGGTGCCGGCCGAAGGGTGGGGTCTGGTGCTCTTCGCCGGGCTCGCCTCCTCCCTGCTGGCGGCTTACTGCTGGATGCGCGGCCTCGCCTGTATGGGGGCAGAGCGCACCTCGGTCTTTATGAACCTGATGCCGCTCTGTACGGCACTGATCGCCGTCGTCAGCCTGGGTGAACCGATCCACGGCTATCACCTGCTGGGGGGCGGGCTGATCCTGGGCGGGGTGATGGCCTCCCAGCTGAAGGGGCGTGCACCGGTAGCAGAACGGGAAGCCGCCTGAGAACCAACATCGTCCGGAAACAACAAGGGAGCCATGGGCTCCCTTGTTGTTTCTGCAATGCACGTCAGTGAGCACCTCAACCGGCCCGGCGCCAGCGGTAGCGCCGCTCCGGCCGCCCCCGCTGACCGTAGTTGAGATCTACATCCACCCGATCTTCCGACTCCAGATACTCCAGATAGCGGCGCGCCGTGGTGCGGCTGAGGGAGAGTCGCAGCGCCACCGTGTCGGTGGAGAAGACGTTCTCCGGCTCACCCGCCAGCAGATCCAGCACCTGACGCAGGGTGATGCTGTCGATCCCCTTGGGAGTGACGCGCATCTCCTTGATCTGGGAGCGCCCTCCCTTGCCCAGCAGCTTGTCGAGATCTTCCTGCTCCAGCCGACCCCGCTCGCAGAGGCGGCTGTGCAGTTGCAGGATCTCGTCCAGGCTCTGCTGAATGCGAAACAGCCGTAATGGTTTGATGACGTAGTCATGAACCCCCAGATTGAGGGCCTGCTGGATGGTCTCCACATCCCGCGAGGCAGTCACCATGATGACGTAGGCTTCGCGGTTGTGGCTGCGCAGGCGGCTCACCCACTCAAGGCCGGAGCCATCGGGCAGGGAGACATCCACCAGCAGCAGTTGGGGCACCACACCGGCCATCATGGCATCGGCCTGGGCCAGGGTGCCGGCCCGCCCCAGCAGGGAGAAACCGGGTGTCGCCGCCACCAGTTCTGACAAGATGGCACCGATCCGATCGTCATCTTCAATAACAAGCGTGATTATTGGGTCCATGGCTCACATTAATTGGTTTTTATTCAAGTAGATACCAAACAGGGTGGTCTGCTCGGCGGTTCGCCGCCATTCTATCACACCCTCGTGCCGACCCACGGTCTCCTTGACCAGGAACAGACCCACCCCGTGATCGCCGCTCTGGCGACTCACCCCGTAATCGAACAGGTGATCGGCCAGCTCCTCGTCGACCCCCTCACCGCTATCCTCCACCTCGATCACCAGTCGCCGCCCCACATCGCACAGAGAGAGCAGCACCCGGGGCGGCCGCTGCTGGCGGTTGCGCCAGGCCGCCTGCAGGCCGTTGTCCAGCAGGTTGCCAATGAGGGTAATGAGATCGGCCGAGACCGAGGCCGGATACTCCGCCAGCGCCGAATCGGGATCGAGCTCCAGGGTCACCCCGAGCTCGCGGGCCCGGCTGAACTTGCCGAGAATAAGCCCCGCCACCGGCTTGTTGTCGATCAGCCGCAGCAGCTCCTGCAGCATGGTCTGGCACGCTTCGTTCTCCTGCTGGATCAGCTCCACCGCCTGATCCACATGGCCCAGCTGCAACAGGCCGGAGAGGCTGCTGAGCTTGTTGGCGAACTCGTGGCTCTGCATCCGCAGCATCTCGGCATACTGGCGCAAGTGGGTCACCTGCACCCCCAGACTGGCAGCTACCTCCGGACGGCTGAAGATCAGCAGCCGCCCCGGCGCCTTGCCCTGCACCGCCTGCCAGCGACCGACAAAGGACTCCCCCTGAATGGTGAAGCTCACTTCCCCACCCTCCTGCTCCAGACAGGGGGCAAGGGGCGGCACCAGCTCCGCCAGCGACTGCCCCTGCAGGGCATGGCGCCCGGTAACCGGCAGCCGCAGCTGATAGCTGGCGGTGCTGTTGATCATGTTGATGTTGCCGCGGCCATCGAGGGCAATCACCCCTTCGGTGATGTGCTCCAGCACCAGATCCTGCAGGGTGAAACGGCGCACGATCGCCTCCGGCTCCAGATCGAGCAGGGTCTTGCGCAGCAGATATTGCACCCAGAGTGCCAGCAGCAGACCACACCCCAGTACTGCAACGATGGCGCTGATGAGCAGGGCCACCCGCTCCATATAGATTCCCTCCACCTGCTGCATCAGGTAGCCCACCACCACGGCCCCCATGACGCGCCCATCCCCGCCCACCACCGGGGAAAAGCAGCGGATCGCCGGTCCCATGGTGCCCCGATCCTTGGAGCAGTAGCTGCGCCGCTCCTGCAGCGCGGGCCAGATATCCTCGCCGCGAAACTTCTGCCCCACCAGCTCGGGGTTGGGGTGGCTGAGGCGGCGACCATGCTCATCGGTCACCACCATATAGGTGGCGTCGGTGCGGTTGCAGACCGCCTCCACGTAGTCGCGCAGGGTAGGATCACTCCCCTGACGCAGAGCCTCGACCACCCGGGTGTCCGCCGCCATCACCCGTGCCAGATCGCTCCCTTTATCCTGCAGATTGCTCTCCAGCAGATGACGGATAAAGAGGGCCAGCAGGCTGCCCAGAATGAGGATCAGCAGCAGGGAGAGCCCAAGAGAGAGGGTGACCAACTGGTGGCGAAGTTTCATGCACATACCTTAAAACGTCAGGACGCTGCCCAATAGTGCGGATGCCACCAGGTCTGGTCAATCAAAGGTGCCGGATCGCCGACAAAATCGGCCAACCCCTCCTCGCGGGCACAGAGTGCCACCGCTCTGGCGACGGCGCGGGCCACCTCTCCCACCTGCTCGATGGGGGGCAACAGCCGACCCGCCACCAGTGGATAGGCGCCAACTGCCCGCACCGCGGCCAGCAACATGCCATCGCTGATGCGGCGCGCCTTGACGGCGCAGGCCCCGAGACCAATCCCCGGGAAGACATAGACGTTGTTGCACTGGGAGACTACCCGCCGCTCCCCCGCCACCGTCACCGGCGCAAAGGGGCTACCGGTGGCCAACAAGGCGCGGCCATCTGTGGCGGCCCACACCTGCTCAGGGGTAGCCTCGGCGCTGCGGGTCGGGTTGGAGAGCGGCAGGATCACCGGCTGATCGCACACCTCCCCCATCGCCTGCAACACCTCGCGGGTAAAGAGGCCCCCCTGACCACTGACGCCAATCAAGACCGCTGGTCGCACCTGGCGGATGGTCTCCAGCAGCGAACTGTTGCCCTCGTTCACGGCGCGAGCAAACGGCTGCTGGGCACGAGTCAGCGTGGAGCGATCGCTGCAGACCACCCCGTCCTGATCAAACAGCCAGACCCCCTCATTGCCACCCGCCAGCTGGGCCAGCATGGCGGCAATGCCACAACCGGCAGAACCGGCACCGACGATCAGCACAGGGGCATCACTGAGGGCGATACCCGACTGTTGCAAACCGGCCAGCACGCAGGCAGAGGCGACCGCCGCCGTGCCCTGAATGTCGTCGTTGAACATGCAGAGCTCGTCCCGATAGCGGGCCAGCAGATTGGCGGCGTGCTTGCCGGCAAAGTCTTCAAACTGCAGCACCACCTGTGGCCAACGCTTGCGAATGGCGGCCACCACCTTGTCCATGAAGTGGTAGTAGCTCTCGCCGTCGATGCGCGGGGATTGCCAGCCGAGGTAGGAGTCATCCTCCAGCAGCTCGGGATTGTTGGTGCCCACATCGACGCAGAGCGGTAGGGTGCGCGCCGGATTGATGCCGCCAGCAGCGGAGTAGAGCGCCAGCTTGCCGATACAGATCCCCATGCCGCCGATACCGAGATCGCCAAGCCCCAGCACCCGCTCGCCGTCGGAGATGACGATCACATCCACCTCCTGCTCCACCGACTCGAGAATATCGTCGAGATCGTCCCTGTCATGCCAGGAGAGATAGAGCCCGTGGCTGCGCAGATAGAGATCGCTGTGGCGCTGGCACGCCTCCCCCACCACCGGGGTGTAGATGATCGGCAGCAGCTCCGGCAGGTGGTGGCGCACCAGATCGTAGAAGAGAACAGGATTGTCCTCCTGCAGCTGACGCAGCAGCAGATGCTGGTCAAACGGACTCTGCATGGCGCTGACCAATCGGTAGATCCGGCGCCGCTGCTGGGAGAGGGACTCCTCCTTGTGGGGCATACGCCCCCGCACGCCCTGACGCTTGCGTTCTGCATAGGGCAGGCTGGTGCCCATCATGATGTCGTTCATCTTATGTGTTCCTCAATCCGGTATCAGGCAAGCAGGGAGATAAGGGCGGTGGCCAGGATCAGCATCACGGCGCCGCCGAGGCGAGAGGAGATCTGGGCAAAGGGCATCAGCTTCATCCGCTGGGCCGCCGAGAGCACGGCTACGTCACCGGTGCCGCCCATGTTGGCCATGCAGAGTCCGCCGGTGATGGCCGCCTCGATGGGGTAGAAGCCGATCATCCGGCCCACCAGCGCCGCGCCGAGGGCGCCACCGATTACGGTGACCATGACCAGCACGAAGTAGCTGACTGAGAAGGCGCTGATGAGCTCCGGAATACTGGTATAGGCGACGCCGATCCCCACCAGCAGCGAGGGGGTCAGGTTGCTCACCACAAACTGATACCAGTCGGCCGCCGCCTGCTCATAACGGCGCGGCAGCAGGCCGCTCACCTTGATAAAAGCGACCGCCAAAATCATCAGGGCAAAGGGGTGCATCGGGATAAAGTTGCCAAGCAGGGAGCCCAGCACAAACATGCTGGAGCTGATGAAAAGGCCCATACCCAGACTCTGAAGGGTCGGCGCTTCGGCCTGCTCGTCAGCAATGCTCTGGCTACTTTCCTTGATCATCAGCTTGCCGTTACCGGTCAGGGAGGGGTAACGACGACCGAGCCGCGCCAGCAGGGAGCCCACCAGAATGGCCAGGGTATTGGCGATCACCACCGCCGGCACCATGCGCGACAAGAGATCCGCACTGGACATCTGCATCGGGCCGGAGAGGATCTCCACCAGAGGCACAGCCCCCGCCCCCATGCCACCACCCATGATCGGCAAGCCGATCAGAAGCACCGCATTCTTGAAGCCATACCCCATCAGGGAGCCGACCAGCCCCACGCTCAGCAGTGCCAGCGCGACGCCGCCAAGAATGACCGGCAGATAGCGCATGGCGGCATTTTTCAGCAAAGCGCCGCTCATACCGAACACAGAACCGGTCACCAGACTGGCGATAAAGAAGTTGAGAAAGCCCCCCTCCTTCATGAAGTTGGTGATGACCTGCCCCGCCTGCACCGGCAGCAGCTGATATTCGAACAGGGCGGCGCCGCCAAAGATGGCGAGGATGGTGCCGCCCCCAAGATATTCACGGATTGGCATGATCCGCTCACCCAACTCGGTCAGCAGGGTGCCCAGCACAAACATCAGTGCCAGCGCACCGACCATGCCCAGCGGCAGCGAGCCATTCCAGCCGGAAAAGAGAACACAGGTTGCCAACCCCAGAAATATAAAGAGCGGCATACCGGCAATTTGTTGGCCGCCCATAAAGGCGGCCTTTTCTTGTGTGGTTTGTAGGGGAGAGAGGTTTTTCATTGTTATGTACTCTGCGTGTGATTGTGACCGCTACTTTATTGATCCCCCTCACTCCTGTCGGTTAGCCAGACTGCAAAGCCATATAAAAACATTAAAAACTTAAACATCATGGTGCCGCTAACGTGCGCAGCACAATAGAACACCAGACCATCGATGCCCTGCTCGACCAGGAAATTGGGCGATAAAACGAGCGAGCCCAATGGCGGATATTGGAATGATCAGCAGTAATAACGATGCGATGATCTCTCCCCCTTCGGGGAAATAACAGAGCCAGATGACAAGCTCTGCGACCATTTATCGCCACAGCTCCTGTGAGTGATAATCAGCGGGCAATGTCATCACCATGACGCGAGTGCCACGGCGTGCCACATCAGGGTTTGAGTCGGCGTGCAGGAAGCACGCACGATGAAAAAGGGTGAGAAGAAAGATGCAAAAAGGGGAGATTGAAATAGTGATGAGTCAAGCCAGCGAATACCAGAGCACTGGCTTGAACTCACAAGGATCACACACGGTCAGGTCTATTCTGCCAACAGCAATGGAATATTGGCGGGGTCAAAATCATGACTGATATCGGTACTTCTGATAGCGCCTTCCCGATTCACGCCATGGTGTGACTCTGCACCATATTCCCCATCACTCAACAGCGTTTCAATTGCCAGATACACACATCCACTGTCATATCCATCCACAACCCGTTTCCCCCTTATTTTATAACCCCATCAATATTAGCGGATAAAAAAAGAGCTGCTCGCTGAAGCTGAAAATTTCATGAAAATAACTACCGAATATCCTCCATTCACGGTGCAATATCCGAAGCGCCAAGAGAGCCTCGAGTGGATTAGCCCCGAAAATAATATCAGGGGCTCGAATGCTGCTAACTCACACCAGCGAAAGATCCGACCAGAAACATGATCCGCATCACACTATTTACTTAGCCTGCTAAACAAGTATGATGCTTAGCAGGCTAAGTACATTGAGGATGAGAAGATGACGGATCTGGAAAGGTTGCGCGAGCTGTCGCTCGCCGAGCAGATAGCGCGGATGCACCGGCTATGGCGTACTGCCGCCGATCTGGAGCTGGCCCCCCTTGGCCTCACCCATCCCCGCTGGACCGCGCTGTGGAAACTCTCCCGCATGGGGAACCATGTCAGCCAGAAGACCCTGGCCGAAGCCCTCGAAATAGAACTGCCATCCCTGATGCGCACCCTGGGCCAGTTGGAAGAGCAGGGACTGATTGAGCGCCACTGCTGCAGTCAGGACAAGCGGGCCCGCATCGTCTGTGTGACCCCGGCTGGCCAGACCCTGCTCGATCAGATCGCCGACCGCATCATGAATATCCGCCGGGAGCTGCTGGGGGGCATCGACGAGCAGACCCTGCAGCTGTTTGAAGCCACGGTGCAGCGGATCTCGGCCAACGCCCTCAGCAAAATTGAACAACACCACGACCGACAAGCCGGAGGCGATACAAGCCCTCCCGAGACCGACACAGAGAGAGAATAAGATGACTCCGGATCAACAATTTACCCGCTGGATCAAATGGTCCATGGCGGGCTTTGCCACCTTGTTTGCCTATTTTCTGATAGCCGACCTGCTGATGCCCCTCACCCCTCAGGCGATGGCGACCCGGGTGGTCACCAAGCTGGCCCCCCAGGTGAGCGGCAAGGTGATCGAGGTCGCCGTTCACAACAACCAGCAGGTCAAGAAGGGGGATCTGCTGTTCAGGCTGGATCCGGCCCCTTTTGAACTGGCTGTGGAGCAGGCCCGCCTTGCGCTGGCGCAGGCAGAGCAGCAGAACAGTGAACTGGATGCCGCCCTGACCGCCGCCGTTGCCGAGATCAACGCCAAGGAGACCCTGGCCAGCCAGAAGTGGCGCGAGGCTGAGCGGATCGATGCGCTCTACCAACGTCACATGGTTTCGCTGCAACAAAAAGATGAAGCTGACAGCGCCCTGCGCAGCGCCCAGGCCAACCTGCGCGCCAGTCAGGCCAAACTGGCCCAGATCAAGGCCAGTCGTGGCGTGACCGGTGAGGATAATCTGTTGCTGCGCCAGGCCCGCAACAAGCTGGCACAAGCGCAGCTGGCCCTCTCTTACAGCCAGGTCCACGCGGATCAGGATGGCACCATCACCAACCTGCAGCTCAAGCCGGGCAGTATCGCCAGCGCGGGCAGCCCGCTGCTGGCGCTGGTGTCGGAACAGGTGGACGTCATTGCCGATTTTCGGGAGAAAAGCCTGCGCCATGTCGGCGAGCAAACCCGCGCACTGGTCGCCTTCGATGGCGAGCCGGGTCAGCTCTATCCTGCTCGGGTAAGCAGTCTGGATGCCGGAGTGAGCGCCGGTCAGTTTGATGCCAATGGTCGACTGGCCGCGCCGGTGGAGTCTGATCGCTGGGTACGGGATGCCCAGCGGATGCGGCTGCACCTCGAGCTGGACCAACTCCCCGACCATCTGCCAGCCGGGGCGCGGGCCACGGTACAACTGCTGCCGGACAATGCCCTGACCGCCATGCTGGCACGGGGCCAGATCCACCTGCTCAGCCTGCTCCATTATGTCTACTAACCACGCCACTCACCCGTCGGCCAATACTGCCCCAGCCCACCTCGTCGGTGGTGCTGCCACTCACCTCTGGTATCGGCCCCTCACCGGCAACGAGCTGCGCCAGTGCCTGCGCATCGCCTTTGGCTGCACCACGGGCTTTCTGCTCTGCAAACTGTTTGGCTGGAATTACGGGGTCTTCTATACGGTCACGCCGGTGCTGCTGCTGGGGATGGTGCCTGTAATGAATGGCCATGCCGCACGCCAGCTGATCGCGGCGGCGATGGTCTGTGGGGTGGAGGTCGGGCTGCTGGGGGGGCTGTTTGGCAGCCATCCGGCACTGATGACTCCCATCGCCTTTCTGCTGTTTCTCTACCGTTTCGCCGCCATGTCGCGGGGCAGCCTGTTTCTGTTCGGGGCCAACGGGGTGCTGAGCCTCAGCATCATGCTGCACTTTGCCAGCTATCCGCAGACCGACCTCAACGACCTGATCCTCAACAATATCTGGGCGAGCCTGCTGTCGGTGCTGATCGCCTACCTGATGACCATGCTGATCCCGGATGTGGAGGCCAGACCCAAGCCCGCCTCGGCCCCCAAGGCACCGCACCGGATGCGCCATGAAGCCCTGCTGGGTGCCACTGTGGCCACCCTGTCGTTTCTGGTATTTCAGGTGTTTGACCTGCGCGACTCCATGTCTGCCCAGGCCACAACCCTGCTGGTGCTGTTCCCCATGCACTGGAACGGTGCGCTGAGTTATGCCCGTAAACGGGCGATGGGTACCTTGCTGGGGGTCACCTTCGGCCTGCTCGGCCAACTGCTGCTCTATGACTGGTCAGGGCAACTGCTGCTGGTCGCTCCACTGCTGTGGCTCGGCGCCATGCTGTTCAGCCATGCCCACGTCAAGGAGGCAGGCGGCTCCGGGGTCGGCTTTGGCGCCCTCACCACCCTCGGCATCCTGTTTGGCCAGTACCTCACCCCGGGCAACGATCTGGTGTTCAGCGCCCTCTACCGGGTGAGCAGCATCCTGTTTGCCATCGTGGTCACCCTGCTGGCCTGCTACCTCGTCCACCGGTTGCTCAACCGCTTCGAGGCGACCCGCTTCGGTTATTGATCTCCTGTTGTAAACACTGTTGTCAGCCCATGGATGAGCTCTCTTTCGCCCCGTCGCCTGCCGGGGCGTTTTTTTGCACCCTTGTCATCCTCCCGTCACCACAAGTCAGCACAGAAGTATGGCTATGCTTGTAAGGCTGCTGTCGATGAGGTGCACCTATGGTTTCGTTGTTTAAAAAATGGCTGGTGTGTCTGGTGCTGCTGGCCACCAGCCCGCTCGGGGCGGCTCCGCTTGTCATTGGCGCCGAAGATGACTGGGCTCCCTACTGCGAGCGCGGCAAGGACAATGAGGATGGCCAGCCCCGCGGACTGGCGCCTGAGTTGGTCAAGGCGGTGTTCGCCGCCGAAGGGATCGAGATTGTCTTTCGCACCCTCCCCTTCGCCCGCTGCATGCACGATGCAAAAAGCGGCAAACTTGCGGGGTGCTTCAACGCTACCATCACCGAAGAGAACCGCTACCAGTTCCATTGGCACGATACCCCCATGTTCGAGGAGGATCTCGCCATCTTCGCTCTTGCCAGCGACCCGCAACGGGATCTCAAGCTTACCTCGCTGGAGGGCAAGCGGGTGGGCATCACCCTCGGCTACACCTACCCCACCGATTTTATGGAGAACCCCAGGATCACCCGCTTTCAGGCCAAATCCGATGCCCAGATCCTCGAGATGCTGGTACGTGGCCGGGTCGACTACATCCTGATGAACGGTATGCCGGGCTACCTCAAGATCCAGCAGAAGCAGCTGACCGGCAAGGTGGTCAAGGTTGGCAAGATCTCCACCGATGGCTTCTGGCTCGCTTTCTCCCGCAACACACCGCAAGGGGAAGCGCTGGCCAAGCAGTTCGAGCAGGGATTGCAGAAGATCAAGAACAACGGCACCTATGAGACGCTGATCCGCCAGTTTGAAACCAGACTTGGCCTGCACTGATTGACACTACCTTGCTGATAGCGGCATCCCCCTCATACTCGCGCGGTATGCCGGACAGCCAGCGACGCACCGAATGGCCCCGCTGATTGCACAATAACGGCAACCTGTTAGGCTCACGCCCGTATGACACCAATGGAGCTGTAATCATGAATAAAGCACATATGATGGCCGCTGGTGCGCTGGCCCTCGGCCTGCTCGCTGGCTGCAATCAGGGCAATACCCTCTCAGTCACTGGTGGCGAACCGGTCAGTTACCAGTGCGAGCAGGGCAAGAAGGTGCAGGTGCGCTACTTCTCCCTCTCAGACGAGAGCCTCAACTTTATCAAGCTATCACTGCCGAACGGCAAGGATTACACCCTGCCCCAGGCCATTTCGGCCTCCGGCGCCCGCTATACGGACGAACATGAGGCCGTCTGGTGGAACAAAGGGGATGAGGGCTTTGTCGAGCTTCGGGATCAGGATGGCGAGTGGCAGACCGCCTACAACGACTGCAAACAGCAATAAACGTGACCCCGGCCTGGCCGGGGTCTCTCTTTCTCTGGCATCAGAGTGGTGGGGGATCAGTTGATCTCGATCTCGAAGCGGTTGGTCACCTCGACCGGAATGGCATCCGGGTTGCCCTCTGCCGGGCTGTAACGGATCCGCGAAAGGGTCGCCAGCGCGCTCTGCTCCAGCTCGCCGGGGGGCTCGGCCGCCACCACTTCCGGCTTGACCGGCGTGCCGCTGGCGTCGATTTGATAGCGTACTTCCACATACCCCTTGACCGGTTTGGCTGGCAGGGCTGGCTCGTCGTTGCCAAGCCATGACCACTGCTTCTCCTGAACCCAGTAGCTGGACAACTGCTCGAGAGGGATAGCGATCGGAGCGCGCTCGTGCGCCACCTCCTGACGGGATGAGCACCCCAGCAGCAGTGTCACTGCCAGACCTGACCATACTGCGACTTTCCACTTCATGTAACGCTCCTTGTTCACTGCTGGTGCTTGTTGCCGGACTGCGGGACGCTCAATGCGCCCCTTGGTCAGTGACCCATCCTAACGAAAAAGTATTCGTATGAACATGAACAAAAGGGCCAACCCCGAGAGGTTGGCCCTTTTATCATCAATAAACTCATTAACCAGCCAATCAGCCGCGCTTGTCGCTCACCACCAGCCAGAGCGCATGCACCATGCCCGGCAGACCGCCCATCAGGGTCAGCACAATGTTGATTAAAAAGTGCAGGCTAAAGCCCACCTGGATAAACGCGCACACCGGGGGCAGGAAAATGGCCAACAGGATCTTGAGCAGATTGTTCATCTCGGCTCTCCTTTTCAAAAATGTCGTCAGGATTGGAATGGGCTAACCATAAACATCCCGGACTTCAACTGCAAACCAGACAGGGAATTCGCTCACCCGCATCACGCCAGGCGTTGAGGTCGTGGATCTGCTGATTGCTGCTGCCACGCCAGAGCAGGCCGGGGTCTGCCAACGCCTTTTCAAACTTGCCATCCACCAGCACATCCAGCAAGGCCACCAGCTCGCGCTGGGCCTCTGACAGCTCGCCGAGCCGGTAGCCGGTCCAGCACCAGATATCCTTGCCCGGACACTCGGCGCGCACCCGTTTCACCAGCGCCAGCACGTGGGGCACGTTGGCAGGGTGGAGCGGATCGCCGCCGGAAAGCGACAGACCTCGCCGTTTGATGCGGCTGTCGTTGAGATCCGCAATGACGCGATCGCTCATCGCCTCATCGAACGGCTTGCCGCCATCGAGCCGCCAGGTGCTCTGGTTGTAGCAACCCGGGCACTGGTGCTCGCAGCCCGAGACAAACAGAGTGGCACGGGTGCCGGGGCCGTTAATCACATCAACCGGGTAGTATTGGTGGTAGTGCATCGTTTGTTTCCTGCCTCGTTCACGGGACAGCGGCATGGTTGCCGCCCTCCAATGAAAATGGCCCCTTGAGTCAGGGGCCAGCTCTTCATCGCCTGTGCGCTTACATATGTTTGACGCGGCGCTTCACCTCTTCCTGCTTGCCCGCATTGAAGGGGCGCGCATCCGGGCTGCCGAGGTAGCCGCAGACACGGCGGGTCACCGACACCTTGGCCGGGTCGTGGTTGCCGCAGCGCGGGCAGGTGAAGCCCTTGGAGGTGCACTCGAACTCGCCGGTGAAGCCGCAGTCGTAGCACTCGTCGATGGGAGTGTTGGTACCGTAGTAGGGCACCTTGTCATAGCTGTAATCCCAGACGTTTTCGAGCGCTTCCAGATTGTGCTGGATATTGGGGTACTCGCCGTAGCAGATGAAGCCGCCGCTGGCGATGGGCGGATAGGGCGCCTCGAAGTCCAGCTTGTCGTACGGGTTGACCTGCTTTTCCACATCGAGGTGGAAGCTGTTGGTGTAGTAACCCTTGTCGGTCACACCGGATACCACGCCAAACTCTTTGGCGTCGATGCGGCAGAAACGGGTGCAAAGGTTCTCGCTCGGGGTGGAGTAGAGGCTGAAGCCGTAGCCAGTCTCCTCTTTCCACTCGTCAATGGCTGCCCTGAGACGGGCGATGATGGCGATGGCCTTCTGTTGCAGCTCGGCGCTGTCAAACAGGTGCACCTTGTCACCAAACAGGGCGTTGATGGTCTCGTGTACCCCGATATACCCGAGGGAAATGGAGGCGCGACCGTTCTTGAAGATCTCGCTGACGTTGTCGTCCGCCTTCAGCCGCACACCGCAAGCCCCTTCCATATAGAGGATCGGAGCAACCCGCGCTTTCACCCCGTCCAGACGGGAGATGCGGTACATCAGCGCCTTCTTGGCGACCCTCAGAGAGGCATCCAGACGATCCCAGAAGTCCGCTTCGTCACGGGATTTCAGGGCAATGCGCGGCAGGTTGAGGCTCACCACCCCCAGGTTGTTGCGACCTTCGTGGATCAGCTCGCCATTCTCCTCGTAGGCACCGAGGAAGGAGCGGCAACCCATGGGGGTCTTGAAGGAGCCGGTCACCTTCACCACCTGGTCGTAGTTGAGGATGTCCGGATACATCCGCTTGGAGGCACACTCCAGCGCCAACTGCTTGATGTCGTAGTTGGGATCGCCCTGCTTGTGGTTGAGGCCATCCTTGATGGCGAACACCAGTTTCGGGAACACGGCGGTCTTCTTGTTCTTGCCAAGGCCTGCGATACGGTTGCTGAGGATGGCGCGCTGGATCATCCGCGACTCCCAGCTGTCCCCCAGACCAAAGCCGAAGGTGACAAACGGCGTCTGACCGTTGGCGGTGTGCAGAGTGTTGACTTCGTACTCCAGCGACTGGAAGGCGTCGTAGCACTCTTTCTCGGTGCGGGCCATGGCGTAGGCTTCCACGTCGGCAATGCCCCACTCTTCGGCCACTTCACGGTGTTTCTGCCAGCTGATGGTCACATAGGGGGCAAGCACTTCGTCGATGCGGTTGATGGTGGTGCCACCATAGATGTGGCTCGCCACCTGGGCGATGATCTGGGCGGTCACGGCCGTGGCGGTGCTGATGGATTTCGGGGTATCGATCTCCGCATTGCCCATCTTGAAGCCGTGGGTCAGCATCCCTTTCAGATCGATCAACATGCAGTTGAACATCGGGAAGAAAGGTGAGTAATCGAGATCGTGGAAGTGCAGATCACCGCTCTCGTGGGCCTGAACCACATCACGGGGCAGCATGTGGCTGGTGGCATAGTGCTTGGCGACAATACCGGCCAGCAGGTCGCGCTGGGTCGGGATCACCTTGGAGTCTTTGTTGGCGTTTTCGTTGAGCAGGGCGGCGTTGGTCTGCTCGACCAGACCACGGATCTCCTGCGCCAGACGGCCGCGCGCCTCGCGAGCCTGATCCCTGTCGTGGCGATATTCGATATAGGCACGGGCGATGGCCTTGTCGTCGGAAGCCATCAGGTGGTTTTCGACCCGGTTCTGGATCTCGTGGATATCAACTTCACCACGCCCTTCCAGCTCCTGACTCACTGCATTGGCAATGCGGGAGGCGAGTGCCGGATTGGCCTGATTGACCGCTTCCGCCGCTCGGCTGACCGCATCGCGAATCAGCTGGGCATTGAATGGTGCGCGACATCCGTCACGTTTGATCACAACCGGTTTCATGGATTTTCCCCGTTAAAAGGCCAGGCATTTGCCTCTGGCTCACCCTTGTTGGGCCCCCCTCCCGGCATCTCGTCCTGGACGCAAATAAATTCAGCCGAGGCTTGACAAGCCTGGGCTGAAGATAGGAGGGGAACAGCTTATACACAGCTTGATAACACAACATATAGGGATTAAAAACGAATGCGTCCCTATATGTGGTGTCTATTAGGCACCAAAGCGCAGCCTCATTTCTTGATCCAGAACAGGTTTTTCAGCGAGCGGGACAGTTCACGACCAACCAAAAAAAGACTCAATAAAACCCGATCCCAAGCAGAGTGCGGGCTGGCGTCCGATCCGCTCAACCGAAAAAAAATCGCGCCCTGCCATACCGGTTTCGAGATGACAGTAACGGCAAACACTGCCCATACTGAGCATGCATACACTATCACTCGACAGGGGCCTTCCCATGCGCACCTCCCTGCTGTTGCTACTGCTCTCCACCCTCTCCCTGCCGCTCTGGGCCGCAAACATTCTGGTGATCAGCAGCTACCATCCCGAATACCTTTGGGACCAGAGCTACAACGAAGGTTTGCGCAAAGGGTTGCAGGGGGAGCACAAGATCTCTCACTTCTATATGGACACCAAACGCCATCCACGGGAGGCGTTCGACGACATCGCTCAACGGGCTATCGCTTTTTATCTCAAGAGCAAACCGGATCTGGTGGTGCTGGGGGATGACAATGCCATCAACTATCTGGCCAACGAGATCGCCTCGCTGGGTACTCCCGTTGTTTTTCTCGGCATGAACGAAAACCCCCGCCTCAAGGGCTTTGTCGGCCACCCCAAGATCACCGGGGTGCTGGAACGCCCCCTGCTCAAGCGCAACATCAGCGAAATAAGTCAGATGATGGGAGGGCTTGACAAGGCGCTGGTACTGTTTGATTCCAGCAATGTGGCCCTCACCGCTATCGAGGATGAATTCAAGACCCAGACCGAATTGCGAGTCGGCCAGACCCGGGTCAACAGCCAGCTGATGGGGGATTACAGCCTCTGGCAGGAGGCGGTGCTCAACGCTAAGAAGAATGGCTATCAGGCAATCTTCCTCGGCCTCTACCACACGCTGGTCGACGATAATGGCAAGCATGTGAGCGAACAGACGGTGCTGGAGTGGACCAGCGCCAACACACCGGTTCCTCTCTTCTGTTTCTGGGAGTTTGCCGTCGGCAAGGGGATGGCCATCGGCGGGCTGGTACTGGACGGCCACGATCAGGGGTTGCAGGCAGCGTCCCTTATCAACACCATACTGGCGGGCACCCTGCCCCGTACTATCTCCCCGCGAGCGGCCCTGCGCGGCGAATATGTCTTCAGCAAGAGCGAGCTGGCCCGCTGGCAGCTCACTGTGCCCGACAAATGGCACAACAAGATCATGTGGCGTGAGTAACAATAAGTAACCCGGCACATTGGCCGGGTAACACCTGCACAGTCAGATGACTGATGACCGAAAGCCGCGTGCGTCAGCTGGCAGCAAAAGGCAGGGAGAGGCGCTTGGCAAGCGCCTGGAAGTGCTGGCTGATCTCGGCACCAAACAGAGGATCACCGATAGCTCGGTTCTGCCAGTTTTGCTCCAGATGACGCCAGTCATCCTCGGTCAGGGAGTCACGCAGATGGGGGAAGATCACCCCCTCTTCGTAGTTCATGTGTGCCTCTTGCAGCTCCACGAAGCGCTCCAGCTTGGCGGTGAACTGATCGAGCGGGATCACCGCATCCATCAGGATCATCTCCACCATCTCCTTGAGCTCGGTCCCTGCCTCCAGCAACTTGAGATGCTCTTCATGCAAGCGGTTCGCGACATCCCCCTCCACCACCCGGTATTTCAGGTAGTAGTCATAGACAAGATCTTCCTTGGGGTGGTGATACTTGTCAGAGACCTCCCGCAGATAATCGATGACATCGCGCACCAGAAAATAGCTGATGGGTTGCTCGGCACGAATGGCGGCCAGCTTCTGCTTCAGCAGATCCAGCAGTCGGGCGATATTGAGGTGATCCTTGTGCAGACTCGATAACATGGGCACTCCTTGGCGCTGAAATAAAATGTTACTTTCCTGAGTATACGGTCATTTGTCGCCCGAACTTTGCACTCAATCAAGTGGTTGGCAGACAGATTGCCATTCGATCGGGCTTTTACCCTGCAATTCCAGCAGGCGGTTGGTCTCGGAAAAGTGGCCGCAACCGATAAAACCACGGTGGGCAGAAAGGGGGCTGGGATGGGGCGCCGTCAACACGTGGTGGCGTTGCCGGTCGATAAAACGCCCTTTCTTCTGGGCATGGGAGCCCCACAACAGAAATACCACCCCCTGACAACTGGCATTGATCTGCTCAATGACCCGATCGGTGAAGGTTTCCCACCCCAGATGGGCATGAGAGTGTGCCTGACCGGCCTGCACTGTCAGCACTGTGTTGAGCAGCAGAACCCCCTGTCTGGCCCAGGACTCCAGAAAACCGTGATTGGGTGTGACGAAACCAGGCAGATCCCGCTGCATCTCCTTATAGATGTTGACCAGTGAGGGGGGAGTACGCACCCCGGGCAGGACGGAGAAGCAGAGACCATGTGCCTGATTCGGGCCATGGTAGGGATCCTGCCCCAGGATCACCACCTTGACCTGATCCAGTTCGGTCAGTTTGAAAGCATTGAACACATCGGCCGGGGGGGGGTAGATCACCTTGCCCGCTTCCCGCTCTGCCCTGACGGTCGCCAGCGTACACTTGAAATAGTCCTGCTCTTTTTCAGAGCCAATCACATCACTCCAGGTCAGCACCCCGGCCTCCTCACTTGATACGGCGAAGGAGTCAGGATAGGGGGGCAGCCCGCAAGACGCAACCGTGACTCACACTTTCCAGAGCCTGGCGAGCCGGCCGGAGCGCTCCAGTTTGTGCAGACCGGCGTTAAACAGCAACATCAAGCGGCGGGCATCGGGATCGGCCTTGCGCATCAGCAGATAGCCCGGCTGGGACCAGATGGGATCGGGGGCACCACTCAATGCTGCCGCTTGGGGATGACGAGAGAGAACCTGCTGAAACAGAACCTGTGCCACCTGTTCATCCATGACCAGATAACGAATGCGTCCGGTGAGCAGTTTCTCCATGCTCTCCTCATCGGAGTCGGACCACTCAAGAGACAGCTCGGATTGTCTTGCTGCAAACCCTTCACCATAAAAATAGCCACGGGTAACCCCGACAGGCTCGTTTTTCAGCTCACCCAAACTGACCAATGGCGAACCATTAAGTGCAAGCAGACGGGTCGTAAATTTGCCTAGCGATGCAGAGAGATAGAAGTGCTGCTCGCGCTCGCGAGAGCGAAACCAGGGCATGGTAATCATATAACGCCCTTCAAGAGTCAGGCTGTATGCCTCAGACCAGGGGTAGAAATGAAAGCTGACATCGACCCCCTGCTCGGCAAAGGCCTCACGTACCACCTGACAGAGAAACCCCTGATTGGGCAGCGACTCACTGATATAAGGCGGCCATTCGCCCACCGCTATGCGTACTGTTTCGGCCCGGACCACAGCTGTGATTGCCCAGCAACAGAACAGGGCCAACCATCCCCACATTCGCCACCTGATATTCACCCGACACTCTCCTTGCTTTCTGCTGAGTGTAGCCAACTCCTCAATCCACCACAGAAAAGCCGAAAAAGATGTAGTTAAATTACTAGATTAAAAAGGTAAAAGATGCATAATTTTGATATCTTACAAAATCAGAAAAATGACCTATTTTTGATTAAACTCAAGAATTTAATCCCATTTAAATGGCACTTTATTGATTTTTATTGATCTAGATCAATTTTAGTAATATTACCAACATGGTATATATGACCCCATCAAAGCAAAGGTGTAAGGCAAGGGCCCTTTAAGCAACCGCAATTAACGGTAGCTTAAATACATCAGGGTAATTTCCTTACAGTTGGATTCGCGTTCCCATTGAGGAGTCATACCATGATCAAAGGCATTCAAATCACCCAGGCTGCCAACACCGCCCTGCTGAACTCTTTCTGGCTGCTGGACGAAGAGAAGCAACAGGCTCGCTGCATCTGTGTCAAAGGCGATGCCTTTGCTGCCGATCAGGAAGTCGCACTCTCTGATCTGGGTCAGTTCGAATACCGCGAACTGCCTGTTCAGGCCGAACCGGCTGTTGAAGGTGGTCAGCACCTGAACGTCAACGTGCTGCGTCGCGAAACCCTGGAAGATGCTATCGCGAATCCGGAGAAGTACCCGCAGCTGACCATCCGCGTATCTGGCTACGCAGTGCGTTTCAACGCCCTGACCCCGGAACAGCAGCGTGACGTGGTTACCCGTACTTTCACCCAGAGCCTGTAATCAGCGTCCTGCAGTGAACCGCTGATACTTGCTGTATCAGCACAAAAAACGGCCTGTCGGCCGTTTTTTTATACGTGCTTTCACTGGGCAAGCGCAAAAAACAAGGCCTCGCATTGCGAGGCCTTGTGATAAGTGCTTGTCCCATCAAGCAGAGGTATCCAGGGGCTCAAAACCCTTGATCAGGTCATCGATGGCCTTCATCTGTTTGAGGAAGCCTTCCAGCTTGTCGAGCGGCAGGGCGCTCGGGCCATCACAGCGGGCAATTTTCGGATCCGGGTGTGATTCGATAAAGAGACCGGCCAGACCGACCGCCATGCCGGCGCGCGCCAGCTCGGTCACTTGCTCGCGACGGCCACCGGAGGCGGCACCCAGCGGATCACGGCACTGCAGGGAGTGGGTCACGTCGAAGATCACCGGATAGCCACCGGTGCTCTTCTTCATCACGCCCAGACCCAGCATGTCCACCACCAGGTTGTCGTAGCCGAAGTTGGCACCGCGCTCGCACAGGATCAGCTGATCGTTGCCGCACTCCTCAAACTTGTCGGTGATGTTCTTCATCTGGCTTGGGCTGAGGAACTGCGGCTTCTTGATGTTGATGACGTTGCCGGTGCGGGCCATGGCTTCCACCAGATCAGTCTGGCGCGCCAGGAAGGCGGGCAGCTGGATAACGTCCACCACCTCGGCGACCGGCTTGGCCTGATGGGGTTCGTGCAGATCGGAGATGACCGGCATGCCGAAGGTCGCTTTCAGCTCCTGGAAAATCTTCATACCCTCTTCCAGACCCGGACCGCGGTAGGAGTGGATGGAGGAGCGGTTGGCCTTGTCCCAGCTCGCCTTGAAGACAAACGGGATGCCCAGCTTGCTTGTCACTTCCACGTACTTCTCGCACACCGCCATCGCCATGTCGCGGGATTCCAACACGTTCATGCCACCAAACAGCACGAACGGTTTGTCGTTGGCAACGTCGATCTGGTTGATCTTGATATTCTTCTGTTCCATCTAAGACATCCTTAATAAAAGGGCTTGAAGCCTAGTTACTCCGTTGCGACCGGACGCAGCGGCCTTGATATTCTTCTGTTTCAGTTTCAAGCCGCCCTTAATGGAGGGGCTTGGGGCTCAGATCCAGCGCGGCCAGCTGTACTTTCAGCACATCGGCGACCGGATCGTCCGGGCATTGTTCAATAAAATATTCAAAATCGTCGGCGGCCTGGCGCGGGCAATCGAGCTGCTCGTAGATAAAGCCGCGATCCCGCGTCTCCAGCGGATCGCCGGGCTTCATCCGCAGCAACAGCTCGCTGCAACGCAGCGCCTCGGGCATGCGATCTTCCCGCAGCAGGGCCCCCTTGCTGACGTTGAGCAGCCGTTCGATGATCTCCCACTGGCCGGAGGGCTGCAGGTAGTCGGGAGTGAGGGTCGCCAAGTCCCCCAACGCACCGCGCAGCAGCAGCTCGATGCGGGCCAGACTCAGCTCGTCGCCGGTAAAGGGGTCGACATAGACCTCCCCCTCGCCACCGGCAAAGCTCACCAGGAAGTGGCCGGGGAAGCAGATCCCCTCCACATCGAGCCCGAGCTTGCGCCCCAGCTGGATAATGAGAATGCCGAGGCTGACCGGGATCCCCTTGCGCTGAACCAGCACCTGATTGAGATCGCAGTTGTTGGCAGAGAAATAATCCTGCCAGTCGCCATGAAAACCGAGGCTGTGGTAGAAACCCTGCAGCAACTGCTGGCGCACTTCGTCGCAGGTGCCCTCTTCGATCTGCTCATCCAGCCACTCGTCCAGCAGGTTCAACTCGCGCATCCCCTCCTCGACCGAGCCATAAATCTCGTCACTGACTGACAACGCCAGCTCGGTGATGTCGTGGGCTTCGAAATCGGTCCATTCGTCTATGTGTAACATTCTCTTCATGCCTTAGCCGAACACACTCGTCTGTTTGAGCACTGCCAACTTGGCAATAAAGTAGATCCAGCCGAGCGCCCCCAGAAAGGAGCACCAGCGCACCAGATTGCTTTTGGCCAGCCGCAGCGCCATCGCCGCCAGAAATACCAGCACCAGAATGGCCATCAGCTTCTCGCTGAGCCAGGGCGTTCCGTTATTGAGCGGGTTGAGATCCAGCACCATGCAGAGCAATACGCCGGAGAGTACCACCAGACCGTTGAGCCAGCCGCTGACCTTCATCACCGGCGCGCTATAGGCTCGGCCAGTGGCGGTCTGTACCCAGTAGAAGCGGAGCATAAACATCAGCACGGCCCCGGCAATCAGGGTGAGGTGCAGGTGTTTGAGCACAAAAACCATATTCAATCCTTGCATGGGGGCGCACAGGCAACCCGCCGTGTAACAGTAAGGGGCTGTCAGCGCAGCGGGCAGAGGCCCAGCGTCACCCTGTCGTTATCCCCGTAATCGCGCACCGTGGCTACCCCGCGGTAACCGCCATCGCGCAGCAACTGACGCACCGCCTCCCCCTGATCCCAGCCATGCTCCAGCAGCAACCAGCCATCGGTCAGCAGATAAGCGGGAGCATGGGCCACGATGTGGCGGATATCGGCCAGCCCGGCGTCATCGGCAACCAGCGCCGAGCGGGGTTCAAAGCGCACGTCACCCTGCTCGAGATGGGGATCGGCGCCATCAATATAGGGGGGATTGGAAACAATCACCGCAAAACGTGGCGTATTGTCGCGATCCGGCTCGCCAAGGGGCTCGAACCAGCTGCCGTCGCGCACCTCGATGGGTAACCCCAGCGCGGCGCTGTTCTCGCGGGCCAGCGCCGCGGCATCGGCCATCCGATCCACCGCCCACACATCGATTTCGGGCCGCTCGGACTTGAGCGCCAGCGCGATGGCGCCGGTGCCAGTGCCCAGATCCAGCACGGCGCACGGCCCCTGCGGGATTCTGGTCAGCGCCTGCTCGACCAGCACCTCGGTATCGGGGCGCGGGATCAGGGTCGCCGGACTCACCTTGAGGGGCAGCGACCAGAACTCCCGCTCGCCCACCAGATGGGCGATGGGTTCGCCGTTGAGACGACGGACCAGCCACCCCTGCAGGGTGGCCTGCTGGGCGGCATCCAGCGCACGCTCGGGCCAGGTCATCAGATAACTGCGCCGACACCCGAGCAGATGGCAGAGCAGTACATCGGCGTCGGCGCGGGGGGACTCCCCCTCAGCCAACACAGTCATGATATGGGCGCGGGCCTGCTGGATCTGCATCAGTGCCACTCCACCTTATGGGCACGACACTTAATGCGAGCTTGCCGGATCACCATTTGCATCAGTTGTTCTCGGCCAGCGAGGCGAGCTGATCGGCCTGATACTCCTGCACCAGCGGGGTGATGACGCAGTCCAGATCCCCTTCCAAAATTTCGGAGAGGCGATAGAGGGTCAGGTTGATGCGGTGTTCGGAGAGGCGGCCCTGCGGGTAGTTGTAGGTGCGAATGCGCTCGGAACGATCGCCGGAGCCCACCAGATTGCGGCGGGTGCTCTGCTCGGCGGCGCGATGGCGCTCATCCTCGGCCGCTTGCAGGCGGGCGGAGAGCACCGACATCGCCTTGGCGCGGTTCTTGTGCTGGGAGCGCTCGTCCTGGCACTCCACCACCAGACCGGTCGGCAGGTGGGTGATGCGGATGGCCGAGTCGGTCTTGTTGACGTGCTGACCACCGGCACCGGAGGCGCGGAAGGTGTCGATCTTCAAGTCGGAAGGATTGATCTCGATCTGCTCGGCTTCCGGCACTTCCGGCAGCACGGCGACGGTACAGGCGGAGGTGTGCACCCGGCCCTGAGATTCGGTCTCCGGCACCCGCTGTACCCGGTGACCACCGGATTCAAACTTGAGGCGGCCATAGACGCGCTCACCGTCGATCTTGGCGATCACCTCCTTGTAGCCACCGTACTCACCGTCATTGCAGCTGACGATGGAGACGCGCCAGCCCTGACGCTCGGCAAAGCGGGAGTACATGCGGAACAGGTCACCGGCAAAGATGGCCGCCTCGTCGCCACCGGCACCGGCGCGGATCTCCAGATAGCAGTTGTTGTCATCCTTGGGATCCTTGGGCAGCAACATCAGTTGCAGCTCCTGCTCCAGCGCCTCCAGATTGGCCTTGGCCAGCGGCAGCTCCTCCTGCGCCATCTCGCGCAGGTCGGCATCCTCCTCCTCCAGCATCATCTGGGTGGTCTCAAGATCATCCTGCGCCTGACGGTAACGCTGGAAGGCGTGAACGATATCTTCCAGCTGGGCATATTCGCGGGTCAGGGCTCGGTAGCGATCCTGATCCGAGACCACATCCGGCTCGCCGAGCATGGCCTGTACTTCTTCGTGGCGCTCGATGAGGCCTTCCAGCTTTCTGATCAGTGACGGATTCATAACTCTTGCATTCTCAATGGAGGACGGGACAACCGGCAGGTTGCCCGAAAATTATGGCTCTTGTGACAACCCCAGCGCCTGCCGCAAGCGGGAGAGCTCGCTCTGATCCCCCTGGGAGGCAGCCTGGCGCAACGCCTGGGTCGGCGCGTGGATCAATTTGTTGGTGAGGCGATGGGCCATCGCCTTGAGCGCCTGTTCGGCACTCTCGCCCTGCGCCAATGCCAGCAGGGCCCGTTGCAACTCTTCATCAGCCACTTGCTGTGACTGATGGCGGTAATCGCGAATGAGGTCGACCGAGCGCAGGCCGCGATACCAGCCCATAAACTCGTCGCGCTCTTCCTGCACGATCACCTCGGCCTGTGCGGCGGCCCGTTTACGGGTTTCGAGGTTCTGCTCGATGATCCCCTGCAAATCATCCACCGTGTAGAGATAGGCATCGGAGAGTTCATCGACTTCGGCTTCGATGTCGCGCGGCACGGCAATATCCACCAGAAACATGGGCTTGAAGCGGCGGGCCTTCAGCGCGCGCTCCACCATTCCCTTGCCGATGATGGGCAGGGGGCTGGCGGTCGAGCTGATGACGATATCCGCCTCATGCAAATAATCGGGGATCTCTTCGAGCGTCATCACCTGGGCACCGAATTCGGCTGCCAGGGTCTGGGCACGCTGCAGAGTCCGGTTGGCCACCATCATCTTGGTGACGTTCTGCTCGCGCAGATGACGGGCCACCAGTTCGATGGTCTCCCCCGCCCCGACCAGCAGCACCTTGGTCTGGGAGAGATCGGAGAAGATCCGCCGACCCAAGCTGACGGCGGCAAACGCCACCGATACGGCACTGGCGCCAATCTCGGTATCGGTACGCACCCGTTTGGCCACCGAGAAGGATTTCTGGAACAGCCGCTCCAGCGCCCCCTTCACCGACTCCGCCTGCTGAGCATGGGCGTAGGATTGCTTGATCTGGCCGAGGATCTGCGGCTCTCCCAGCACCAGCGAGTCGAGCCCGCACGCCACCCGCATCAGGTGGCGCACCGCCTCTTCATCGTGATGCTGATAGATGGCAGTGACCAGTTCGGCAGCGTCCAGCCCGTGGAACTGTTGCAGCCAGCGCAGCACTTGTTCCTGCCGCTGCTCCTCCAGATTGCAATAGAGTTCGGTCCGGTTGCAGGTGGAGACGATCACCGCCTCGCTGACACCGGGTTGGCTCACCAGCTCACGCAAGGCGCGATCGATGCAGTCCGGGCCAAAGGCGACCCGTTCCCGCAAGGCGACACTGGCGGTGTTGTGGTTGATTCCGAGGGCAAGCAAACTCATGAGTGGGCGACGATCATTTCATACGCTGGGTGCAAAGGCTGCCAATTGTACGAGAAAGGGTAAGTCTTTAAAAGCAATACGGCCGCCCCGTATACTGTGGCAAATTCCTCTCTCTGGAGCCGTCTCTTGCTGCTACGTATTTTTACCCTCACCTGCCTGCTGTTGCTGGCCGGTTGTGCCACCACCCAGCCCCAGCGTGACCAAGTGAACTGGAACCAGGAGCGGACCCGTCTCGAGCAACTGGCCCACTGGCAGCTATCCGGCAAGATGGCCATCATCACGCCACAGCAAAAGGGCAGCGCCCGTCTCAACTGGCAGCAGGATGGGGAGGATTATCGCCTCAACCTCACCAGCCTGATTGGCACCAGCATTCTGGAGCTCTCCCGCAGCAAGGGCGAAATCACCCTGCTCGACAGCGACGGCAATCGCCACCAGAGCCAGGATGCCGAAGCGCTCATCTATCAACTGACCGGCTGGAATATTCCGGTTGCGGGATTACCGGAGTGGATCAAGGGGCTGCCGGGTCAGGCGGAGTTTGAACTCAACCCCGACAGCAGTCTGGCCAGCGTGCGCGACGGCCAGTGGCAGATCGTCTATGGCGATTATCGGGATCAGGATGGCTACCGCCTGCCACACCAGCTGACCATGACCGGCCAGAACAGCCGCCTCAAGCTTCAGATCAACCAATGGACTCTTGCACGTTAATGGCTTCCACACGCTGGCCGGCACCGGCCAAACTCAACCTGTTTCTACACGTCAATGGCCGTCGTCCCGATGGCTATCACGAGCTGCAGACCCTGTTTATCTTCCTCAACCACAGCGACTGGCTCGAGTTCGAGGTGATACCGAATAGCGACACACTCACCTTGAGCCCGGCCATTCCCGGGGTGCCGGATGAGCAGAATCTGATTATCCGCGCGGCGCGCCTGCTGCAGGCAACCCTGCCGAGCCCGCAGGGAGCCCATATCCGGCTGGAAAAGGTGCTACCCATGGGCGGCGGCATCGGCGGCGGCTCATCCGATGCAGCAACCACGCTGGTGGCGCTTAACCACCTCTGGCAAGCGGGTTTGAGTGAAGATGAACTGGCAGCGCTTGGCGTCCAGTTGGGGGCCGATGTGCCGGTGTTTGTCCGTGGCAAGGCGGCCTTTGCCGAAGGAGTGGGCGAGCGGCTGCAACCAGTCGAACTGCCCGATGCCTGGTATCTGGTACTCAAGCCCGATTGCCATGTGGCGACCGCAGCCGTATTCCAGGATCCGGAGCTGCCGAGAGCTACGCCGAAAATGGCGCTGGACAACCTGCTGGAAGGCGAGTGGAAAAACGATTGCGAATCACTGGTGAAAAAGCGCCACCCCGAGGTTGCCAATGCGCTCGGCTGGTTGCTAGAATACGCGCCGTCAAGAATGACGGGCACAGGAGCCTGCGTCTTTGCTCAATTTGAAGACGAAGTGACTGCTCGGGAAGTGTTGGCCTGCGTGCCGAAGGGACTTGATGGGTTTGTCGCCAAGGGCGAGAACATATCACCTCTCTTCTCCACATTGCAACAGTTCAAATGATTGGGGTATCGCCAAGCGGTAAGGCAGCGGGTTTTGATCTCGCCATTCCTAGGTTCGAATCCTAGTACCCCAGCCAATTTTACCGAACGGTATTGATGATGATTAACGTGGCCGGTTTTGCACTCGGCCACGGATTCGGGTTACCGGTATCATCACGATCATTGGGCAGCAGACACCTTGTACGTTATCTTGATAAATCGTTTGCCCCAAAACGATAGGGTCTGATTTCAGACTCCCCCACATACTGGATGCAACCCCGAGGTTTCAAACCGTGCCTGACATGAAGCTGTTTGCTGGTAACGCAACGCCGGAACTAGCCCAGAAGATCGCAGATCGCCTGTTTATCAAACTCGGCAATGCTGCCGTAGGTCGCTTTAGCGACGGCGAGATCAGCGTACAGATCAATGAGAATGTACGTGGTGGCGATATCTTCATCATTCAATCCACCTGTGCCCCGACCAACGACAATTTGATGGAATTGATCGTCATGGTGGATGCTCTGCGTCGTGCTTCAGCTGGCCGTATCACTGCCGTTATCCCCTACTTTGGTTATGCCCGTCAGGACCGTCGCGTCCGCTCCGCCCGTGTACCCATCACCGCCAAGGTTGTCGCTGACTTCCTCTCCAGCGTCGGTGTGGATCGCGTGCTGACCGTTGACCTGCATGCCGAGCAAATTCAAGGTTTCTTCGACGTTCCGGTAGACAACGTGTTCGGTAGCCCGGTGCTGCTGGAAGACATGAAGTCCAAGAACCTCGAGTCTCCTGTCGTCGTCTCCCCGGACATCGGTGGCGTCGTGCGTGCCCGCGCCATCGCCAAGCTGCTGGATGACACCGACATCGCCATCATCGACAAGCGCCGTCCCCGCCCGAACGTCTCCCAGGTCATGCACCTGATCGGTGACGTTGCCGGCCGCGACTGCATCATCGTTGATGACATGATCGACACCGGCGGCACCCTGTGCAAAGCCGCAGAGGCCCTGAAAGAGCGCGGTGCCAAGCGTGTATTCGCCTACGCTACCCACCCGGTCTTCTCCGGTTCCGCCGTCGAGAACATCAAGAACTCCGTGATCGATGAACTGATCATCACCGACTCCATCCCGCTCACTGCGGAGATGAAAGCGGTCGGCAAGGTCAAGCAGCTGACGCTGTCAACTGTACTGGCCGAAGCCATTCGTCGCATCAGCAACGAAGAGTCCATCTCTGCCATGTTTGAGCATTGATAGATTCAGCAATAACGAAAACCGCCATCAGGCGGTTTTCGTCTTTCTGGACCTTCTCTTTCCAACTTTCTGCTATCTGGTACGACCCTGCCCCTGGCAGGCTTAAGGATTTACCCATGAATTGCTTGCGTCCCCTCCTGCTCGCTACCCTCACCTCCGCCCTGTTCGCCTGTCAGCCCGCCAAAGAGAACCCGCCCTTTGTGCTGACCCTGGCTCACATGAACGACACCCACTCCCAGTTTGATCCGGTCAATGCGGAGATCAAAGGGCAGATCTTTGCCCAGCAGGGGGAGACGGACACCCTCTATACCCGCTTTGGCGGTTATCCGCGCCTGCTGACCATGGCGAAAGCCTATCAGGCCGATGCGCTGGCCAAGAACCAGCCCTTGCTGCTGCTGCACGGCGGCGATGCCTGGCAGGGCAGTGGCTACTTCAAACTCAACGAGGGGATGGCCAACGCCGAGTTGCTGAGCCAGTTCGGCCTCGATGCCATGGCGCTGGGCAACCACGAGTTCGATCTGGATAACCAGAAGCTGGCCCGCTTCATCGAGGGGGTCAACTTCCCGGTGCTGGCCGCCAACCTCGACACCAAGGCCGATCCGGCCCTCAGCAAGGCTGACAACCTCAAGCCCTTCGTGGTCTACGCCTTTGACGGCAACCAGAAGAGTCCGGTCACCGCTCTCGACAACCTGCCGCAAGGCAAGCAACTGGTCGCCGTCATCGGTCTGGTGCTGGAAGACATGGGCAATATCGCCCCCAACGTCGGCAAGCTGCGCTTTGGCAAGGAGGTCGCCTCGGCTCAGGCCACGGTCGACATGCTGCAAGCCAAGGGGATCCATCAGATCGTGGCGCTCACCCACATCGGCAACGAGCGGGATCTGGCACTGGCCGCCAAGGTAAACGGCCTCGATGCCATCGTCGGCGGCCACTCCCACAGCCTGCTCGGCGATTTTCGCAATATTGGCTGGGGCAAGACCGGCGATTACGCCAAGCTGGTGACCAATCCGGATGGCATCGGCAAAACCTGCGTGGTGCAGGCGGGCTCCTATGCCCAGGCCATCGGTCTGGCACAGGTGACCTTTGACAGCCAGGGTCAGGTGACCGACTGCCAGGGCCACAACAGCCTGCTGGCCAGCCGCGACTTCTTCGCCGATGCGGCGCGCAAGCAGGCGCTCGACGACGCCCGTAGCAAAGAGGCAAGCCAGTTTGTCGACAACCAGCCCAATCTGGTGACCGTGGATGAAGATCCGCGCCTGCGCGGCATCATCGACAGCCACTACAAACCGGCGCTGGAGAAAGCCTACGGCCCGGTGATCGGCACCATCCCCGAGCAGCTGCAAAATGCCCGTCGTCCCGGTGACAACGGCAGCGACAGCCACGGCTCAGATGTAGCGCCGCTGGTTGCCGAAGGGGAGTTCTACTGGGCCAATACTCCGGCCGTCCAGGCCCTGACCGGTGGCCCGGTCGATTTTTCTCTGGTGGCGGTTGGGGGCGTGCGCGCCGACCTGCCTGCTGGCGAATGGCGTGAGGGGGATAGTGCCCTCACCCTGTTGCCATTCAAGAACCAGCTCGCGGTGCTGACCCTGACTGGCGCCGAGGTACGCGCCCTGCTGACCGAGACCATCACCGCGACCCTGCCCGCCAGCGCCCATGCCGGCAAGTTCCCCTATGGCGGCCACCTGCGTTACACCTTCCAGGAGACCGACGCAGGCAAAGCGGGCACCCTGACCCAATTGCAGCGCAAGACCGCAAGCGGCGAATGGCAGGATCTGGTGGATAGTCAGCGCTATCGGGTGGTGATGAACGCCTACAGCGCCAACGGTAACGATGGCTGGCAGGCACTGGCCAATGCCCAGCGCCACCAGAGCGAGCGGGTCGATATCGCCAGCGTCAATGGCAAGTTGACCGCCTTCCCGGTGCTGAAGGTGGCACAAAACGGTGAACTGCTCGGCGCCGTCTATGCCCCGGGCCAGCCCCTCGATTGCAAAGCCAGCGGCGTGGATTGCGGCACCGATGCAGCGTCTTTCGTGGAGTATGTGCGCGATGCCCGTCCCACCCTGACCGCACTGGATGAAGAGACCGTCACCCTGCTGCGTGCCAAATAACGACGGTAGTCAACCGGGCACAATCCATCGCTCAACTGAAACGGGCCTCTTGCAAGAGGCCCGTTTGCCCACCGTTAGCCACCCATTGGCCGCAATAATGCTGCAAATCCCGCCATAACATGCGCATTGGTTGAGTGATCGCCACTCGGCGGCTAGAATATTGCGTCCTATTGCCCTGGGTAGTGTGCCCACGGCAGCTGCGAGTGAAGACATCAAGCGTGACAAGCGAAATCAAACTGATCGTCGGACTGGGCAACCCCGGCCCGGAATATGCCAAGACCCGCCACAACGCGGGCGCCTGGTATGTGGAGCAACTGGCCCGCTGGCACAATGTCAGCCTGCGTGAAGAACCCAAGTTCTTCGGCCATACTGCCCGCATCCTGGTCGAGGGGCAGGATGTGCGGCTGCTCATCCCGAACACTTATATGAACCTCTCCGGCAAGGCGGTGGCCGCACTGGCGCGTTTTTATCAGATTGAGCCGGAAGCGATTCTGGTGGCCCATGACGAACTGGATCTGCCGCCGGGCATCGCCAAGTTCAAGCAGGGTGGTGGTCACGGTGGCCATAACGGCCTCAAGGACATCATCGCCAAGATGGGCAACAACAATAACTTCTTCCGGCTGCGTCTCGGGATCGGCCATCCCGGCAGCAAAGAGCAGGTGGCTGGCTTCGTCCTGACCAAGGCCCCCAGCAGTGAACAGAACCTGATCGACGCCGCGCTGGACGAGTCCCTGCGTGCCACCGACATCCTGTTCAAACAAGATATGACCAAGGCCATGAATCGCTTGCACAGCTTCAAGGCTGAAAAGGGTTAGGTCGGTTTGACCCTGTACGGGCATTGTGCCGGTACATGAGCAACGACCAGAACAAGCATGACATGGGCCGCCTGCGGGCGACCCCCAACAGCATCCATCAAGTAAGGTAACAATCCATGGGTTTTAAATGCGGTATCGTGGGCCTGCCCAATGTAGGCAAATCCACCCTGTTCAACGCGCTGACCAAGGCCGGTATCGAAGCCGCCAACTTCCCGTTCTGCACCATCGAGCCGAACACAGGTGTGGTGCCGATGCCGGATCCCCGCCTCGATCAGCTGGCTGCCATCATCAATCCGCAGCGCGTTGTGCCGACCACCATGGAATTCGTCGACATAGCCGGTCTGGTTGCCGGAGCCTCCAAGGGTGAAGGTCTGGGTAACCAGTTCCTGGCCAACATCCGTGAAACCGAAGCGATCGGCCACGTTGTGCGCTGCTTCGATGACGAGAACATCATTCACGTTGCCGGCAAGGTCTCTCCCGCTGACGATATCGAAGTGATCAACACCGAGCTGGCCCTGTCGGATCTGGACGCCTGCGAGCGCGCCATTCACCGTCAGTCCAAGCGCGCCAAAGGCGGCGACAAGGATGCCAAGCTGGAAGTGGAAGTGCTTGAGAAGATCAAGGTTGCGCTGGAAAACGGCCAGATGATCCGCGGCATGAAGCTGGATAAGGAAGAGCTGGCCGCCGTGAGCCACCTCAACTTCCTGACCCTGAAACCCACCATGTATATCGCCAACGTGGCGGAAGATGGCTTCGAGAACAACCCCTATCTGGACAAGGTGCGTGAAATCGCCGCCGCCGAGAACGCGGTCGTGGTCGTGGTCTGCTGCGCCATCGAAGCCGACATCGCCGAACTGGACGATGAAGATCGCGCCGAGTTCATGGCTGACCTTGGCATCGAAGAGCCGGGCCTGAACCGCGTTATCCGCTCCGGCTACCAGCTGCTCAACCTGCAGACCTACTTCACCGCCGGTGTGAAAGAGGTACGCGCCTGGACTATTCCGGTCGGTGCCACTGCCCCGCAAGCGGCTGGCAAGATCCACACTGACTTTGAAAAAGGCTTTATTCGCGCCCAAACCATCGCCTTTGAAGACTTTATCAACTACAAGGGTGAGCAAGGCGCCAAGGAAGCGGGCAAGATGCGCGCTGAAGGGAAAGATTACATCGTCAAAGATGGCGATATCATGAATTTCCTGTTCAACGTCTAATCCCATGACAGGCCAGCATTTGCTGGCCTGTTTTTTATCTGCCATTGCCCGGGCAATCATGGCAATGTCGTAAAAAAAAGCAGATTGTTGGGCTTTTGCGCAACAGAGACCAATAACTGGTCAAACGCACTCAAATTGCGTTTTTCTGGCAAAAAAAGGGTTGACGCCCCAGAGCCAGATACGCATAATTCGGCCCGCACGGTGACGAGGTAACGACTCACCGGAAGCAAGGTTGGCTATGTAGCTCAGTTGGTTAGAGCATCGCACTCATAATGCGGGGGTCACAGGTTCGAATCCCGTCATAGCCACCATCTCTAGTTGGGGTATCGCCAAGCGGTAAGGCAGCGGGTTTTGATCTCGCCATCCCTAGGTTCGAATCCTAGTACCCCAGCCATTTTTGAAAGGTGTTTGATAGTTTCTGTCAGGCATCACTGTTGGGGTATCGCCAAGCGGTAAGGCAGCGGGTTTTGATCTCGCCATCCCTAGGTTCGAATCCTAGTACCCCAGCCATTTTTGAAAGGTGTTTGATAGTTTCTGTCAGGCATCACTGTTGGGGTATCGCCAAGCGGTAAGGCAGCGGGTTTTGATCTCGCCATCCCTAGGTTCGAATCCTAGTACCCCAGCCATTTTCTGTTCTCTTCCACATCTGTGGTTGATAACAAACGGCTATGTAGCTCAGTTGGTTAGAGCATCGCACTCATAATGCGGGGGTCACAGGTTCGAATCCCGTCATAGCCACCATTATTTCTGTTGGGGTATCGCCAAGCGGTAAGGCAGCGGGTTTTGATCTCGCCATCCCTAGGTTCGAATCCTAGTACCCCAGCCATTTTTCTGTTCTCTTCCACATCTGTGGTCGATAACAAACGGCTATGTAGCTCAGTTGGTTAGAGCATCGCACTCATAATGCGGGGGTCACAGGTTCGAATCCCGTCATAGCCACCATTAATATTGCGGAAGTGGCGAAATTGGTAGACGCACCAGATTTAGGTTCTGGCGCCCTAGGCGTGAGAGTTCGAGTCTCTCCTTCCGCACCATTAATAGCAGTACCAAACAGACCAGCTCACGCTGGTTTTTTTGTATCTGAAATTTGCCTCTCCCCAGTTTTTCTCTCGCTCCTCTATTAACCCATCTCCACGTTAATTCCAGTCCACATCACTCTTCACTGATTCCGAGCACGCCTTGCCACTCTTGTCTCCCTGCCATAAAAAAGCGGCCCGCAGGCCGCTGGTGCACACATTCATCATCCCGGTTATCAGAACGGGAAGAACCAGGGGATCGCTACCACGCTCACCGCCATCACCAACAGGGTGAATGGCACCCCGATACGGATAAAATCGGCAAACTTGTAGTTGCCCGGCCCCAGCACCAGGGTATTCACCGGTGACGAGACCGGCGTCATAAAAGCGGCCGAGGCGGCGATGGCAATGGTCATGGCAAACGGATAGGGCGATACCCCCATCTGCTGGGCCGTGCCCAGCGCAATAGGCGCCATCAATACCGCCGTCGCCGTGTTGGAGATAAAGAGCCCGATCACCGCGCAGAGGGCAAACAGGCTGGCCAGCATGACCCGCGGCCCCATCTCCCCTACCGCATTGATCAGACCACCGACGATCAGATCCACCCCGCCGGTTTTTTGCAACGCCAGCGCGAAGGGGAGCATGCCGACGATGAGGATCAGGGTCGGCCAGTGGATCGACTTGTAGGCACTCTCCATGTCGATGCAGCGAAACTTGCCCATCAGCAGACAGGCGATCAGCGCGGCAATCACGTTGGGCACCGGATCGGTCACCATCAGCAGGATCATCACTCCAAGACAGAAGAGGGCATGAATGGCCTGACTGCGGGCGGGGGCCATCTCGTCCACTTCGGCGGGCAGCCCCATCAGCAGAAAGTCGCGGCTATGGGTCTGCAACTGTCTGATGTGGCTCCAATTCCCTACCACCAGCAGGGTGTCGCCCATCTGCAACGGCTCGTCTACCAGCTTGCCTGCCAGTGCCTCACCGTCGCGGCGCAGCCCCACCACGCTCAGGCCATAGCTGGAGCGGAAGGTCACCTCACGCACGCTTTTACCCAGCAGCTTGGACTCGGGGATCAGCGACACCTCGGCCATCCCCACCTCCCGCGCCTGATCGGAGAAGTACTCCCCGCGCAGGATCATGGGTTCGAGCCGCGCCTCGCTGCAAAACGCCCGCACATCCACCTCGGGGTCTGACATGTCGATCAGCAGCACATCCTTGGCCTGAAATTCACTGATCCCCGACACCGGCACCATCACCCGGCGAAACTTGCGCCAGCGCTCCACCCCGATGACGTGGGCACCATAACGGGCACGCAGTTGCAGCTCGTCCAGGGTGTGACCAATCAGCGGGGAGTCCGGCCGCAGCGCCAGACGACGAGCCCGACCGGCCAATCGGTAGTCTCGGATCAGATCGCGCAGGGTGCGGCGCCCGGTCGGCTTGCCTTTGCCCTCTTCTCCCTCGCCCACCAAGGAGCCGCGCACCAGCAGCATGTAGAGGATGCCCAGCCCCAGGATCAGCAGGCCCATGGGGGTGAAATCGAAGAACCCGAAACCGTGAATGCCGTGACGCATCAGCTCGCTGTTGACCACCATGTTGGGGGGCGTGGCCACCAGCGTCATCATGCCGCTGATCAGCCCGGCAAAACCGAGGGGCATCATCAGGCGACCGGCCGGGATCCCCATCCGGTTCGCCACGCTCAGCACCACCGGGATAAAGATGGCCACCACCCCGGTGCTGCTCATCACAGCCCCAAGACTTGCCACCGCCACCATCAGCAGTACCAGCAGCTTGGTCTCGCTGCTACCCGCCACCTTCACCAGCGCATCCCCCACCTGATAGGCGATGCCGGTGCGCACCAGCCCCTCACCCACCACAAACAGGGCGGCAATCAGAATGACGTTGGGATCGCTAAAGCCCGCCAGCGCCTCCGGCAGGGTGAGGGTGCCGCTCAGCACAAAGAGGATAATGATCAACAGGGCGACCACATCCATGCGCACCTTGTTGGTCATGAAGAGATAGATGGCGCCAGCCAGCAGACAGAGCACCCAGACAAGCTCGGAATTCAATACAACCTCCTTTTATCATGTGATTCTCCTCCCGGAGAGTGGACTCTATCAGACCACAGCCACGGCGCTATCATCTTGCTACATATCAATAAAGTCCGGCCCGCCGGGGCCCCATAACCCATCACTGCTGGAATAACCGGGCAGCAGCGGCGATTTCTTTGATATGGGCCAAGTACGGGGCGGACAAAAGTCCTGCCCCTCCTCCCCCTCACCCCTTAGAATGGCACCCTCGCATACTAACCCTCATGCCCAAGGATCAGAAAATGAGCATATTCGAGCTGTTCAGCATCAATAACACGCTAGTGACCATACCGCTGGGTGGCGGCTATGCCATGTCATGGATTGAAGCCATCGGTACCCTGTTCGGGCTAGCCTGTATCTGGTTCGCCAGTCAGGAGAAAACCATCAACTACCTTTTTGGCCTTATCAACGTCAGCCTGTTTGCCATCATCTTCTTCCAGATCCAGCTCTACGGGCTGTTGATGCTGCAGCTGTTCTTCTTCTGCGCCAACGTCTACGGCTGGTACGCCTGGACCCGCCCCGCCAACGATCAGGGGGATACCCTGCAGATCCGCTGGCTCAGCAAATCCAAGCTTATCGTCACTGCCGTAGTGAGCGTGCTGGCCATCGCCCTGCTGACCCGCTATATCGACCCGGTATTCGCTGCGCTGGCGCGTACCTCGGTCGCTTTGCTCAACCTGTTTGGTGCCGGACTTGCCACTCCCGAGCCCTCCCCTGATGCCTTCCCCTTCTGGGATGCCACCATGACGGTGCTCTCGGTGGTCGCGCAGATCCTGATGACCCGCAAATACGTGGAGAACTGGATCCTCTGGGTCGTCATCAACATCATCAGCATCGGTGTCTATGCCGCGCAGGGCGTCTACGCCATGTCGCTGGAGTACCTGATCCTGCTGTTTATCGCCGCCAACGGCACTCGCCTCTGGGTGATTGCCGCCAAGCGCCAGCCACAAGGTCTGTAAGCCATGAGTCTGTTACCCCATCTGCAGTGCCGCCCCGACCAGATTGCCGAGCGGGTGGTACTGTGCGGCGACCCGGCCCGGGTCGATCGCATCGCCAGCCAGCTCGAACAGTGTGAAGTGCTGGGGCAAAACCGGGAGTTTCGCCTCATCAACGGCCGCTATCATGGGCTGCCCATCACGGTCTGCAGCACCGGCATCGGCGGCGCCTCGGCCATCATCGCGCTGGAGGAGCTGGTGCAAGCCGGCGCCACATCGCTTATACGGGTCGGCTCCGCCGGTGCCCTGCAACACGACATCGGGCTCGGCGATCTCATCGTGGTGGAAGCGGCGGTACGCAATGAGGGGGCCTCGCAGGCCTATCTGCCCGCCGAGTACCCCGCCTGCGCCGATATCTGGCTGCAAGCCGCCCTGCTCAATCAGGTGGCGGCCAGTGGCCAACCTCATTGGCACGGGCTGATACGCTCCCACGACAGCTTCTATCGAGATGACGAGCAGGAGGTGTGCCGCTACTGGCATGCCCGTGGCGTGCTCGGCGCCGATATGGAGACTGCCTCACTGCTCGCCGTGGGGCGCCTGCGCAAGGTGCGGGTCGCCGCCGTGCTCTGCAACGTGGTGCTGTTCGAGCAGGATGTGCAACAAGGGGTGGCGGATTACGCCAGCGCCGAACAGGCGATGATGGCCGGTGAGCAGCAAGCCATCGCCGCCGCCCTCCACGCCCTGGTGCAATAAACCGCAAACCGTTAACTCCCGCACATCCGCTACCGTGCGGGCTGGTATCCGGCCCGCACTCTTGCTAGCCTCATGGCCCTCGTCATCCGGTGCGACAGGCAAGTCATGCAGCAACAGCCCTACCCTCTCGGCCGTTTTCACGCCGAACTCCAGCAGCTTGAACCCCGCTTTGCCGCGGCGCTCGACGCCTGCACCCTGTTTCTGCGCCGTTACCTGCCGGGCGAATTGATCATGCGGCAGGGGGAACAGAGCGAGCAGCTCTATCTGGTCGAACATGGCCGGGTCTCCCTCAACAGCACGGTACACTCTGGCCGCCGCTTCCAGCTTGGCGAAATTGAGTGTCACAGCCAGATCTTCGGCGAGATGGAGTTCTTCAGCGCCACCCCGGTGCAGTGGAACGTGGTGGCTGAGACCGAGCTGGATGCCCGGGTCATCTGCGCCCACAAACTGGCCCAGCGCCTGCTGGCCGAGCCTGAGCTGACCCTCTTTTTCGCCGCCGCACTCGCCAGCGACTATCTCGACACCCTGGAGATCACCACCAGCCGCCTGCTCCACCCCATCGCCTACAACATCGCCTACGAGTTGTGGCGAGAACGCCAGCGCACCCCCATGCTGGGATCGCGCAAGCGGGCTCACGAGGCGGCCCACTTCGGCACCACCGAGCGGGTTTACCGCCGCGCCCTCAAGGAGCTGGTCGAACAGGGCATAGTGGCTGACGGCAGCAATGGCCCCGTTATCGCCGATCTGGCCAAGCTGCGCGCCTATCTCGATCTTTGATTTCCATTCACCTCATTTCGATTCACCCTGTCAGGAGTCACCATGTCTGCCCATCCCTATCCCGAATTCACCTTCTTCAGCCGCTTCGTTGCCGATATTCAGGCGGGCCGCAAGACCATCACCATCCGCGACGAAAACGAGGCCAACTGGCAACCCGGCCAGCGGCTGGCCCTCTTTACCAACCCGGAGCACCAGCCCTTTGGCACCATAGAGGTGCTCTCGGTCAAGGCGGTCGCCTTCGATGAGCTCAATAACGAGCATGCCCGTCAGGAGAACATGACCCTCCCCGAGCTCAAACAGGTGATCCGCGATATCTACCCCGATCTACCGCCGCTCTATGTGATTGAATTCAAAATGATTGCCTGAACCGGATTTGGCCTTTGCCGAGCGATGTGTTAATAGTGTCCTCTTTTGAATCAGGGAGGTGACCCGAGTGTTTGAGATAGCGAGCCTGAAAGAGGGGATGATGCACGGGGTCGAGCTGTTCCAGCTGCTACTGGAGATCATCTCCATCGCCTGTGTGGTCATTGGCCTTGGCAAGACCCTCTGGCTGGCGGCAAGAGTGCGGGATCACCAACCCGGCTTTCCGCGCATTCGCCTCTGTTTTGGCAGCTGGCTCATTCTGGCGCTGGAGTTCCAGCTAGCTGCAGACATCCTGGCCACCACGGTCGCGCCGAGCAAGGAAGAGCTGATCCGCCTCGCCATCATCGCGGTGATCCGCACCTTCCTGAACTACTTCCTCGGCAAGGAGCTGGAAGCCCAAACCGAGCGCCAGCAGGAGCAGCGCAGCGAGCAGGCCAAGGCTGCTCAATAACCGGTATTCCCGTATAGCATCAACGCTAAGTGCCGCGCCATCCCGACCACAGCCGTGGCTCTGGATGGCCCAGTTGTGACCCTTCCCGCACTTTTGGCAATCAGCTAACTATGGAACCCTTTTCAAACCTTCCCTCGCCCTGTCGAGGGCCCGCGCATCTGCGTAAGATGGAAAGCCTCCTCCCCAACCGGCCACGCTGATGAACCCGCATCCCCTCCACACGCCCGATATCGACCTCAATAGCTGCGTCATCTACCAGATCTACCCCATGAGCTTTCAGGACAGCGATGGCGACGGCATGGGCGACATCAACGGCATTCGTCAGCGCCTCGACTATCTGGCCACCCTCGGGGTCGATATGCTCTGGCTCACCCCCATCTATCGCTCCCCCAAGCGGGACAACGGCTATGACGTGGCGGACTACCGTGCCATCGACCCCGCCTTCGGTACCCTGACCGAGATGGAGCAGCTGATAGCCGAAGCGGCCGCTCACGGCATCGGCATCATGATGGATATCGTCGCCAACCATACCTCCACCGAGCACGAGTGGTTTGTGAAAGCGCTGGCGGGGGATCCCCGCTATCAGGACTACTACGTATTTCGCGACCAAGCCTTCGTTGACGCTCACCCCATCACCTCGATTTTTGGCGGCAGCGGCTGGCAGTATGTGCCGGAGCTTGATCGCTACTATCTGCACAACTTCGATCCCAGTCAGGCCGATCTGGACTGGGATAACCCGGCGGTGCGTGCCGAGATGGCAGAGGTGATCAACTTCTGGCTGGGCAAAGGGATCAAGGGATTTCGCTTCGATGTGATCGATATGGTGAGCAAGGAGTGGGACCGACTGGCCATGAGCAACGGCCCGCGCCTGCACGACTATATCCGTGAACTCAATGAGGCCAGCTTTGGTAGCAAGGGGATCATCACTGTCGGTGAGACCTGGGGAGCCGATCTTGCCCATATGCAGAACTATTCGAACCACGATGGCAGTGAGTTCAGCATGGTGTTCAACTTCGAGCATCTGGGGCTGGGCAGTGACAAGTGGTCATCCCGCTTCGATCCCCTCGCCTTCAAACGGGCCATGGCCCGCCACCAGCAAGGGCTGCACGGTCAGGGCTGGAACAGCCTGTTTCTCGGCAACCACGACCTGCCCCGCGCCGTATCACACTTTGGCGATGACAGGCCAGAGTGGCGTGAAACCAGCGCCAGGCTGTGGGCCATGGTGCTGCATATGATGCAGGGCACTCCCTTCATCTATCAGGGGGAGGAGCTCGCCATGACCAACCGCCATTGGCAGCCGGGCGAGCTGCGCGATGTGGAGGCGCTCAACTACCGCGCCAGCCACTCAGGGCTGGATCCTGCCGAGCTGAGTCGGCGGATCGATGCCATCGGCCGCGACAACGCCCGTACCCCGATGCAGTGGGACGCCGGCTCCCACGCCGGTTTCAGCGCCACCACACCCTGGATTGCCCTCAACGCCAATCACATCGAGATTAATGCCGCCGAGCAGCTGGCCCGCCCCGACTCGCCGTTTCACTGCTATCGCCAGCTTATCGCCCTGCGCAAGGCCCACCCTGTCGTTCGCCACGGCAATTTCGATCTGCTGGATGGGGATGACCCCGAGCGCATCAGCTATCGCCGCCACTGGCAGGATCCGGCCAGCGGCGAGCAACACACCCTGCTGCTGCTCGCCAATCTCACGGCGAACCCCTTGCCGATGCCCCACTTCGACAAGGTGACAGACAAGATGCGGTTGCTGCTGGCCAATTACCCAAGCGAACCATTGCCACTCTTCGCCCCTTATCAGTGCGCCATCTGGCTGCAAGTGGATCAGGGTTAACCCCGTGCTGACGGGCCATGTCAATGGCCCGTCAGCCACCTCCCGTTGGCTGTTAGCATAAAATCATGCCCCCACGCTGTGGGATTAAATTAACCACTATTACTGACTTATTAATTGATTATTTATCCCGTTTGATACGCTCTCATTGCCCCTCTTACTATGCCTGCGACCTATCCATTGCCGATGCAACTATCGGCCTTCAAACTGGCATAGCAAAGTGGAAAACAGATGATCACCACAGACGGGAATAACGCAGTCGCCTCGGTGGCGTACCGCACCAGCGAAGTCATCGCCATCTACCCCATCACCCCCAGCTCGGCCATGGCTGAGCAGTCGTCGGCCTGGTCGAGCGAGCGGGGCAAGAACCTGTGGGGGGATGTGCCTCGGGTTGTCGAAATGCAGTCGGAAGGGGGCGCCATCGCTGCCGTCCACGGCGCCCTGCAGACCGGCGCGCTGGCGACCTCGTTTACCTCGTCGCAGGGTTTGCTGCTGATGATCCCCAACCTCTACAAGCTGGCGGGTCAGCTTATCCCCTTCGTGCTGCATGTGGCGGCGCGCACCGTGGCGACCCACGCGCTATCGATTTTTGGTGATCATTCGGACGTGATGGCGGTGCGCCAGACCGGCTGCGCCATGCTCTGTGCCAGCAATGTGCAGGAGGCGCAGGACTTTGCCCTGATCTCCCAGATAGCGAGCCTCAACAGCCGCCTCCCCTTTATCCACTTCTTCGACGGCTTTCGTACCTCTCACGAGATCGCCAAGATAGCGCCGCTCGCTGACGACACCCTGCGTGCCCTGCTGCCCGCAGATGCCATCCGTGCCCATCGTGACCGGGCGCTCACCCCCGACAAACCGGTCATTCGCGGCACCGCCGCCAACCCGGACACCTACTTCCAGTGCCGGGAGGCGAGCAACCCCTGGTATGACGCCGCCTATAGTCATGTGAGCGAGGCGATGCAGGCATTTGGCGAACAGACCGGCCGCCACTACCGGCCGTTTGAATATGTCGGCCACCCGCAGGCGGAGCGGATAGTGGTGCTGATGGGCTCGGCCATCGGCACCTGTGAAGAGGTGATCGAGCGCCTGCTGGCCCAAGGAGAGAAGGTAGGTCTGGTGAAGGTGCGGCTGTTCCGTCCCTTCTCGGCCGGACACCTGTTGGCCGCGATTCCGGAGAGTGCCCGCACCATCGCCGTGCTGGATCGCACCAAGGAGCCGGGCGCACAGGCCGAGCCCCTCTATCTCGACGTGATGACGGCGCTGGCCGAGGCGGTCAGCCGGGGCGAGCGGGCAAGCCTGCCGCGGGTGATCGGCGGCCGCTACGGCCTCTCCTCCAAAGAGTTCGGCCCCACCTGCGCGCTGGCGGTGTTTGCCGAACTGGCACAGGAGAACCCGCGCCCGCGCTTTACCGTCGGCATCTTCGATGACATCACAGGTCTCTCGCTGCCGCTGGCAGCGCTGGATTCGCACAGCCTCATTCACAGCCATCAACACAAGCTGGAGGCGCTCTTCTACGGCCTTGGCAGCGATGGCACCGTCTCGGCGGCCAAGAACAGCATCAAGATCCTCGGCAACCACACCGACCTCTATCCGCAGGGCTATTTCGTCTACGACTCCAAGAAGGCGGGCGGCCTCACCGTCTCTCACCTGCGAGTGGGCGAGCGGCCGCTGCAATCGGCCTATCTGGTGGAAGAGGCGGACTTTATCGGCTGCCATCAGTGGCAGTTTGTCGACAAGTACCGGATGGCGGAGCGCTTGAAGGCGGGCGGTATCTTCCTGCTCAACACCCCCTACAGCGAAGCGGAGATCTGGCAGCGCCTCCCCAGCGAGGTGCAGCACGCCCTACGCGAAAAAGAGGCGCGCTTCTACATCATCAACGCCGCCAAGATTGCCCGCGACTGCCAGCTCGGCAACCGCATCAATACCGTGATGCAGATGGCCTTCTTCCAGCTCAGCGCCATCATTCCCCCCGAGGAGGCTACCAGCCTGCTGAAACAAGCCATCGCCACCAGCTATGGCAGCAAGGGACAAGCGCTGGTCGAACGCAACTGGCAGGCTCTGGAGGCAACCTGCGACGCCCTGACCCGGGTGTCGCTGGGCGAGCTGGATCCCGCCAGCCGCCCCCGCCCGCCGGTGGTTTCGTCCAAGGCACCCGACTTTGTCCAGACCGTCACCGCCGCCATGCTGGCGGGACTGGGTGACAGCCTGCCGGTCTCCGCCTTCCCGCCGGATGGCACCTGGCCAGTCGGTACCACCCGCTGGGAGAAGCGCAATATCGCCAAGGAGATCCCCATCTGGGAGGCGGAGCTCTGTACCCAGTGCAACTACTGCGTCGCCGCCTGTCCCCACTCGGCCATTCGCGCCAAGGTGGTGGAACCGGATGCGCTGGCCGCAGCTCCCGCCACTCTCGACGCGCTGGATGTGAAATCCCGTGACATGCGCGGCCAGCAGTACGTGCTGCAGGTGGCGCCGGAGGATTGCACCGGCTGCAACCTCTGCGTCGAGGTGTGCCCGGCCAAGGATCGCAACAACCCGGATCGCAAGGCGATCAATATGGCTTCACGGCTCGATCACCTCGACGAGCAGAAGGCCAACTATGATTTCTTCCTCGACCTGCCTGAACGCAGCGCCGAACAGCTGGAGCGCATCGACATCCGCACCTCCCAGCTCATCTCGCCGCTGTTTGAATACTCGGGCGCCTGCTCCGGCTGTGGCGAGACCCCCTACATCAAGCTGCTGACCCAGCTCTATGGCGATCGGCTACTGATTGCCAACGCCACCGGCTGCTCGTCCATTTATGGCGGCAACCTGCCTACCACCCCCTACACCACCAACGCCGATGGGCGCGGGCCAGCCTGGGCCAACTCGTTGTTTGAAGACAACGCCGAGTTCGGACTGGGGTTCCGCCTCACCGTCGATCAGCACAGGGAGCGGGTGCGCCGTCTGCTGGCGAGCCTGGGCGACACCATTCCGGCAGCACTGCGCGAGGAGCTCGGCGATGCCACCCTGCCGGTTTCCGAGCAGCGGGCCCATATCCAGCAGTTGCGAGCGCTTCTGCAGGAGAGCCAGACCCCGGCAGCCCAAGAGCTGGCTCGCGATGCAGACTATCTGGTGGAAAAATCGGTCTGGCTCATCGGTGGCGATGGCTGGGCCTACGACATCGGCTTTGGCGGACTCGACCATGTGCTGAGTCTGGGGGAGAACATCAATGTGCTGGTGCTCGATACCCAGTGCTACTCCAACACCGGCGGCCAGCAATCGAAGGCGACGCCACTCGGGGCCATCACCAAGTTTGGCGAGCAGGGCAAACGCAAGGCGCGCAAGGATCTCGGGGCCAGCGTGATGATGTATGGCCACGTCTATGTGGCGCAGATCTCCCTCGGCGCCCAGATGAACCAGACGGTGAAGGCGATTCAGGAGGCGGAGGCCTATCCGGGGCCCTCGCTCATCATCGCCTACAGCCCCTGCGAGGAGCATGGCTACGACATGGCCGAGAGCCACGAGCAGATGAAGCAGCTGACAGCCACCGGCTTCTGGCCCCTCTACCGCTTCGATCCGCGCCGCGCTGATGAGGGTAAATTGCCGCTGGCGCTCGACTCGCGGGCCCCCAATGCCTCGCTAGCCGAGACCTTGCGCCACGAGCCCCGCTTCCAGCGGTTGGAGCGCCAGCTGCCGGAGGTGGCCAGCCAGCTCTATGAAGAAGCGGAGCAGGAGGCCAACCGCCGCTTCGCCTGGTTGAGTCAACTTGCAGGCAAGGAGAGTCCAGCGCAGGAGTAAGCCACGTATGGCTTGATGGCAACAGCCAGGCTATTCGCCAAATAACAATCAGGGCTCCCCGCGGGGAGCCCTGATGCTAGCTATGGTGAGCCAATATCGGCGCAGGCCAAATCAGGCGCTGATGGAGGCCAGCTCGTGGCGCTTCAACGCCAGCAAGGTGATGAGCAGCGCCAGTGTGGCGATCAGCGCCATGCCGATATAGGTCGCGCTGAAGCCCGGGGCCAGCAGATCGGGGGCAAGCCGACTCAGATCGCCACCGCTGCCGGCTGGCAGGCGGAAATGAAACAGCATGGAGCAGATAGCCACGCCGACGGCACCGCCAAGCTCCCGCCCGAAGTTGAACAGCGACATGCCGATGCCGCGATCTTCCCGTGGCAGGGCATTCTGTACCACCACCGAGAGGGCGGGCAGCACCAGACCGAGACCAATACCGGCAAACCCGAGGGCCAGTCTGACCCAGGCATCGAAGTGGATCTGCCACAGAGCCACTGCCGCGAGGCCAAAGCCCACCGCGACAAAGCTCTTGTAGTGACCGGTACGGCCAATCAGCTTGCCGCCGACAAAGGCGCCGGCAGTGATGCAGATCATGAAGATGACCATGATGGCGCCGCTCTCGCTGGCGCTCAACCCCTTCTGCCACTGCATCTGCAACGGCAGATAGACCAGCACGGCAAACATCAGCAGCTGGGAGAGCATCACCAGCAGCACGCTCACCAGATAGCCGGGCAACCGTGCCAGATGGGCAGGCAATATGGGGTCGTGGGCGCGCCGCTCAATCAGAATCAGCAGCAGCAATGCAACGCCCAGCGCCGCCGAGAGCCAGACGGCGGGCAGCGCCGCCTCCGGCGAGAGCAGCAACAGGGTGAGCGTGGTGACGGTAATCAGCAGAGCCGCCCCCTTCCAGTCGAAGCGACTGTGGCGACGCACGTTGAGTTGCTTGAGGTTGCGGTTGATGAGAAAGACTGCCAGCGCCCCGAGCGGCAGATTGATCCAGAAGATCCAGCGCCAGCTGAGCTGCTCGGTGAAGTAGCCGCCGAGCAAGGGGCCAGCGATGCTGGAGACCGCATAGACCGCCGAAATGTAGCCCTGATATTTGCCCACCTCCCGCGGCGGAATGGTGTCGGCAATCACGGTAAACGCGAGGGCAATCAGACCGCCGCCCCCCAGCCCTTGCAGCACCCGCGCTGCCAGCAGGGTCTGCAGATCCTGGGAGAGGGCGCAGGCCACCGAGCCCGCCAGAAACAGGCCGATGCCGATATTGAGCATCCGCACCCGGCCAAAGAGATCGCTCAACTTGCCGTAGAGGGGCAGCACGGCGGTGGCCGCCAGCAGGTAGGCGGTGACCACCCAGGTGAGGGCGGCACCGGCATGCAGCTCGGCGCCAATCATGGGCAGCGGGGTGGTGACTATGCTCTTTTCCAGTGAACCGAGCGCAATCACCAGCGCCACACTGGAGAAGATGGTTTTAGGGGATATTTTCGAGGTCATAAGCGGACTCGCTGATCTGATATGCCAAAGTATCCGGCAATGAACGGATTATTGTCTCACAAATCAGCAAGAGATAGAAAAAACGGCGGCCACAATCTACCCAACCATGAAGCCGATCCCACAAAGTGCCGACCGTTTCTGCTAGCCTGCTCTATTTGATTCGAGGAGCCCCCATGAGCGAGCGTGAGCAGTACGGGTTTGATCACTACGATGCCCTGATTTTCGATATGGATGGCACTTTGGTAGATTCCATGCCCCTTCATCTGGATGCCTGGGAGCTCACCTGCGCCGAATTCGGCATCCCCTTCGAGCGGGATCAGCTCTATCAGTACGGCGGCATTCCCACCCGCAAGATCATCGCCATGCTGGCCGAGCAGCAGGGGCTGACGGTGGATGTCGAGGCTTTTACCCGTCGCAAGATTGCCCTCTACATGGCCCATATCGACAAGGTCAGCGTCTTTCCCAAGATGTGGGAGCTGGTCAGGCACTATCACGGCAAGGTCAAGATGGGGATTGGCACCGGCTCACCGCGCAATCAGGCGGAGGCCATCCTCAAAAGCACCGGACTCGATGCCTATATCTCTGTGGTGGTGAGCGCCGATGATGTCACCAACCACAAACCGCATCCCGACACCTTTTTGCGGGTGGCCGAGCTGCTCGGCGCCAATCCCGCCAACTGTCTGGTATTTGAAGATACCCGGATCGGGCTTGAGGCTGGCAAGGCGGCGGGGATGGATACTCTACTGGTAATGGAAGGCGAACTGCACCAGAGGTAGATCGCAAGCGGACAGCGGCAACATGGCGCCACCTCAATGGTGCCATGATGCTGTTCAACTCGCGGATAAAGGGTTCTCCTGCAAACAGGAGACGAGCGTCGGCCCGGTGGCAACTGTCAAGGAGAGTGCATCGACCATGGCTTCCTCCTTCCATGCCTGATGCTGGCGCAGCAACGCCAGAGCTTCAACCGGCGTATCTGCAAAGATGGGGGCCGCCATGGCGGCAAATCCCTGCTCAACCAGTTGACGACGCTCATCGCTATAGCGCGGGGCATTGGCATCGAGATAGGTAAGCGCCTGGCCCAGCGTGAAAAAGTGATAGTTGGGCATCGAATGACCCTCAAAAATAAAGTGCCATTCTACTCCTTTCTGCTCCATTTCCAGCCTTAAACCCTTGTCCATCCGGTGATCTCGTTCACATTTTTGTTAACAATCCCCCAGACAACCATGCCACGGCAGCTGGCCTCGCCCGCGACCCTTTCATCCCTGGCAGGCTGTAGACTACAACCGGCGCAGAGAGCCCGATCTACAGCGCTGCGTCGAGCCAAGGTCATCCTCTTGTTTGATGCCTTGACCATGCCGCACCTGGTCAGCCGATATATTGCCAACCCTGGTCACCTCGATATGGGACTACTGCGCTGGTCACGCATATTTCACCAGATATATAAAAAGATAAAAACGCTCCAAATCTGGGCCAACCGTCAGCCTACCGATAATTAACAAGCATCCCCCATGCAAATATTTGAATTATATTCCAGCCACATCTTTAACTACTGTTACAGTAATCTCTGCTAGCATATTTTTTCGCGGCAAGATAGATGACTAAAAAAACATAAAGTACATATCTATGCACAATAAAATCGTTTGATGGCAGCTTGATGCATCGCATTAACCCTTTCTTTACACTCCTTCACTGCCAAGGTATCTGCCCCAACCCCCGCCTGGACTGGACTATTGCTCGATGCATGGCCATTGGCGGACAAACAGGTGACTATTCAGCATGAATTGAATAGCAATCACATTAAATTTGCACCCATTGAGCCATCTCATAGAAATGCAATCAGCGGTTTGCAACCCCTGATAGCCACTCATAGAATCGCAGCGTCTGAAATATCTACCCTGTCCTCTTCTCCCTTATTCCTCTCAGTAATTGAGTGGATCACAAATAATAACCGGGGATGCCGCCGCTGGCGCAGTGGCCGTGGCGTACAACAAGATGGGGTAAACCTGTACCTGAATGAACAACAAATATTAAAAAGAGGCATATCTATGAGTGGCACCATCATCAAGTCGGCAAGAAATACCCCCCATGCCCCCCAGGATCTGGGCCCCAGCACCCAAACGGTGGCGTTTTCTCATTACAACAATATCTCCGCCCAACTGCCGGTCGATCCCGCCACCGGCAAGATGGTGAGTGGCGATGTCACCGCGCAGGCCAGACAGTGCCTGAGCAACCTCAAGGCGATCATCGAGAGCATCGGCCATGTGATGGACGATATGGTCAAAGCGACCATCTTCCTGAAAGAGATGGCGGATCTGGAGGCGGTCAACGCCGTCTATCGCGAATTCTTCCCGGGCTATCTGCCGACCCGCACCACCCTCGCCGTCGCCGCCCTGCCGCTGGGCGCACTGGTGCAGATCGATGCCATCATCTCCAACGGCGAAGGTACCTTCCCACAAGATCCTTGCCCGCTGGTTAAACTGGCCCGCAACAGTGACAAGGCGCCGCACAATCCGCTCTCCACCCATACCGTGGCCTTCTCCCACTACAACAATATCGGCGCCCAGCTGCCGGTCGATGCAGCCTCTGGCCAGCTGGTTGCCGGTGGCATCAAGGAGCAGGCGGGCCAGTGTCTGCACAACATCAAGGCAGTGCTGGAGAGCATCGACGTGCCGTTTGACGATATCGTCAAGGTCACCGTCTATCTGACCGATCTGGCAGATCTGGAGGCCGTCAACGAGGTCTACACCACCTTCTTCCCCGACTCTGCCATTGCCCGCGCCGTCGCTTATCTGCCCGCCCGCTCGGTAGTCAGTGCCGCAGCTCTGCCCATGGGGGCACGGGTGCAGATGGATGCGGTCATCTCCCACGGTGACGGCACCCCGCCACAACTGGTGGAAGACAGACACAATCTGGTGATCCGCGCCCGCAATACCGACAAGGCACCGCGCAGCCCGCTCCATTGCCAGACCGTCGCATTCTCCCACTACAACCATCTCTCTGCGCAGTTACCGATTGACCCCGCCACTGGCAAGATCCTGGCTGGCTGCATCAAGGAGCAGACCGCCCAGTGCCTGAGCAATATCAAGGCGATTGTGGAGAGCATCGGCCATGTGATGGACGATATCGTCAAGGTCAATATCCAGCTCGGCAATATCGCGGATCTGGATGCGGTCAACGCTATCTACACCAAATATTTCCCGGGTTATCTGCCTGCCCGCACCGTATTCGGGGTGAGCGAGTTGCCCGCTGGCGCCCTGGTGCAAATTGATGCGGTGATGTCCAACGCCGAAAGCACCCCGCCGCAGGTGTAATGTTGCGGGAAATAAAAAAGAGACCGGCTGATGGCCGGTCTCTTTTTACATGCTAGACAAAGGGATGGCCCCTCAGCCCTCGATATCGCGGTTCCTGAGCGCCACTCTGACCGCCTCTGCGGTAGTGGCCACCCCCAGTCGACGGCGGGCACTGCGCAGATGGTTCTCGACCGTGCGCACCGAAAGCTTCAGGGTGGTGGCGATATCGGCATGGCGCCAACCCCGGGAGACCCACTCCAGCACTTCGCGCTCGCGCCCAGTGAGGCCACGCTCGTGACCCGCTACCGGCATCTCCATCAGGCGACGAGCTGCATGAAAAGCCGCCGCCGCGATCAGCGCAAGGCCAACCCGAGTGTGGGCACTGTCATCGATCTGATCGCCGCCAAAGCTCATCGCCCCCTCCAGTCCCAACGGCCTATAGACGGGTACCTGCAAGCCATGTCGGCCCGGCCCCTCAGGCTGGCGCACGATACGGTACTGCTCGCCAGCAGCGCCAACCGTTTTGCTCCAGAAGAAGGGCTGGTCTCGCTCCCTGATATGCATCGCCATCGGGCACTCGCGCATATAGGCATGCAGGTCGACCGCCTCGCCGCTTTCCAGCCACTCCCCCTCCAGCCAGTAGAGATGCTCGACCACCCCCTCCTCGCTGGCACTGATGGAGAAGAGCGCAAAGCGGTGATACCCCAGCGGGGTGGCAAAGGCGCGCACCAGTTGCTGGATCTCCTCCAGCCGCTGGCACCCTTCCAGCGCCACCGCGACCTGCAACGCATTCGCTGGCGATGACGACAACCTCATCGCTTGGCAACCGCCTCCAGCAAGGTGGTGGCGGCCAGCTTGCCGAGGTTATTACCAGCCAGCGGGCTGTCACCGGTCAGCAGATTGCGATCCCGGCACACCTCTCCCGAGATGCCGTTGTTGACGATCTCGAAGCCAATCTCTTTGAGCTTCTCGCCAAACTTCCAGGTGAGGTGGCCAGGCATATAGCCAATTGCCGGGGTCTGGGCATCCAGCTCATCGGGAAAAGCGCAGATCTTGTAGCCCGCGAAGGTCTCTGGATTGGCCACCGCCAGCAGCGCAGCAGGCCCGTGACAGAGGGAGATGATGAAGCGATCGTTAGCCATCGCCCACTCCAGCAGCGCTTTCACCTCGGCACTCTCCGGCAGCCCCATCAGGGCGCCGTGGCCGCCGGGAATAAAGACGCCGATATAGTCCGAGTCAGTGGCCAGCGCCTCTTTCAGCAGATCGGCCAGCTTGGCCGGTTGGCGGAACTGCGCCTGATATTTGGCATAGAGCCCCAACACCTCTTCGTCTTCGCCGGGCATTGCCCACCACTCGAACTTGACCGGATTGCCGGAAAGGGTGGCCACGTCAAAGGCAAAGCCCGCCTTGTCGAGGTGATACATGGGCAGCAGGGTTTCGACCGGATGGTTACCGGTGGAAAACAGGGTGCCGTTGTCGGTGGGCAGATAACGCTCATCGGCACCGATCAGCAGGATCTTCCAGCGCCCCTCCCGATAGGGAGCGGGATAGTCAGCCCCGGCAAGGTCAGATTTGCGAGAGGTGAACTGGCTCAGGGAGTAGGGCGACGGAAAGAAGGCATTCTGCTCTGCCGGATCCGGGGTCGGTTGTGTATCGTCAACAAGCATATCGGTCATGGCTCAGGCTCCAGTAGTGGTGGACTCGGTCTCACAGTATTGACTGTCAGAGACCAAGTAAATGAGGGTTTTCCCTCAACCGCCATGACTATGGCAAGGGATGTGACCACGCTGCGACAAAACCTGAACAGAATCCCCGCCAGACTTAGGCCATCGCGGCAAATGCCCTGACGATGGCATCCATGACCGCCCTGACCCGCGCGGCATGCTGCACATCCTGATGGGTCACCAGCCACACATCGTAGGATTGCTGTAACTGCCGCTCGGGCCAGACCCGCACCAACCCGGCTTGCTCGGCAAGCGGAACCGCTACCTCGCCAAGTCCCAGCCCCATCAACAGGGCCTGACGCAGCATCAGGCTGGTATTGACTCCCGCGGCGACCGTGGCCCCCTCGGCCGCCTCTTCGAGCATCATTGGCGAGCGAGCGCTCTGCCAGTGGGGCTCATACACCACCAGCGAATGGCCCGCAAAACCGGTGCCCGCTTCGGGAATGCCATGGCGAGCCAGATAGTCGGCGGAGGCATACAACCCGACCGGCCAGGAGGCCAGCTTGCGAATAATCAGGTCGGGATTGTCCGGCTTCACCGTCCGGATCGCGATATCCGCTTCCCGCAGGGACAGATTGACCACCTGGGTCGAGGTATTGAGGATGACCCTGATATCGGGATAACGCTGATGCAGCTCGGTCAGGGCCGGTATCAGAAAATCCATCCCCAGGGTGTCTGTGGTCGCCACACTGACCTCCCCAACCAGGCGGTTGTCGACCCCTTGCGCCGCCCGCACAAAATCAATGGCTGCCAGCTCCATCTGCTGGGCGCTGGCCAGCACTATCTCTCCGACATGAGTCAGCACATACCCTTTGGATGTGCGGAGAAACAGCGTGGCCGCCAGACGATGCTCCAGTGCGGCAATCCGCCTGCCAATGGTGGCCTGATCGACCCCGACCACACGGGCTGCGCCCCTCAGGCTCCCCTCGCGATGCAACGCCAGAAAAATTTTCGCATCATCCCAGTTCATCACGACTCCCGGTTGAAATGCATTTTTGCATTACAGGTGAGGGATAATACTGCGTTTATTCATCAGTAATCTCCACTATCTTGGTGCTCATCCCATCCGGGGAACCTCATATCACCTCGTTACAAGGAGCCGCTGATGCATAACGCCTATTCCATTCCCGCCACCATGAGCGCGGTAGAAATTACCCAGCCCGGTGGCCCCGATGTCTTGCAACTGACCACCCGCGCCACACCAGCGCCCAAGCCCGATGAGGTTTTGATCCGGCACTATGCGACCGGCATCAATGGGCCGGATGTGATGCAGCGCAAAGGACTCTACCCGCCTCCGGCAGGGGCATCGGATATTCCCGGGCTGGAGGTCGCCGGGGTCGTAGTCGCCAAGGGGGAGCAGGTGACCCATCTCAAGATTGGCGACAAGGTCGCCGCGCTGATTTCGGGTGGCGGCTATGCCGAGTACAGCGTCGCCCACCAGAGCAATGTCCTGCCCCTGCCGCCCGGATTGAGCTTTGTTGAAGCGGCGGCGCTGCCGGAAACCTTTATGACGGTCTGGTCAAATATGTTTGAACGGGGTCAGTTCAAAAAAGGGGACATTATCTTGATCCATGGCGGTGCCTCTGGCATCGGCACGACCGCCACCATGCTGGCCAAGGCATTTGGCGCCGCCAAAATCATCACCACGGTCGGCTCCCCCGAGCAGCAGGCCGCCAGCACCAAGCTGGGCGCGGATGTGGCCGTGCTCTACAAGGAGGAGGATTTTGTCGAGGCAGTACATGCAGCCACCGATGGCCATGGCGCCGACATCATTCTCGATATCATTGGCGGAGAGTATGTCGCGCGCAACTATGCTGCAGCCGCCATCAATGGTCGCATAGTCCAGATCGGCATTATTGCGGGCGCCGCCCCCAATCTGGATCTGTTTCCCATGCTGCAAAAGCGGCTGACCCATATCGGCTCCACCCTGCGCTCGCGTACTCCGCAGGAAAAAGCCGAGCTGATTGCCCAGCTGCAAACTCATGTCTGGCCATTTATCGAACGCGGCGAGGTCAAACCGCAGGTTTACCAGACCTTCCCGCTGCATGAGGCCGCCGCAGCCCACCATTTGCTGGACTCAGGCCGCCATATCGGCAAGCTGGTATTAACCATGGCACCCTTGTCGTCAGATTGATAAGGCCCATAGTGGAGCAGGCCGAGGTGGATGCGGTGATATCCAACGCGGAAAGTACCCCGCCGCAGGTGTAAGGATTGCGATAAATAAAAAGAGACCGGCTATATGCCGGTCTCTTTTTGGTAACAGGGTGGGATATTATTTTTATGGCATCGTCTTAAAAACGCGAACGTCCGATTACGCTTCGCTAATCGAACCTACGAGCTATTTAGATAGCTCTACTGCAATTTTTGGTTAAAAACATATGTAAAACCGCTTTTCCCATCAGTACGACAAAAATGCAAATTATCCAAAGCTACACATATTTCAACGCTGAGTAATGCAACTAGTTTTTGCTTTGAAGAGGCCAATGTCACTTTAAATGATGAGTCATCAACCGCAGATAGTCCTATTAATACAGGGTATATAGCTGCCCATATATCAAGTGCCTGTGGCATTACTTTATGAATATCAATGGAAATATTCTTCATATCCATTGAACATAAATTTTCAGGGCTACAAAACATAAATTTCTCGTGAAGTACAGCCCTCAATGGCACATTACTGACCAGTGATTCATCAAGAATATTAGATAACTGCGATGCATAAAACTCGATATCTTCTCGTGCTTGCTACAAATAATACTGGTCATTCATCTGTTTCTGTAAAGAAAGCTGACGAATCAAAACTATTAACGTAATAAATCCGAGTATTGGTGCATAGACACCTCCAATTGCCGAGCCAAATTCAGCCCATCGAGAGTGGTCTTGTGACAACTCTCCGCCAAATGTATTTACATAAAAAGCAATAGGGGAAAATAAAAGTACCAAAACAACAATTATAATAAACCAGCCTCTTGCAACCATAATTTAGCCTTTGTTCAAACAATGAAAATCAATCATCCAGAGAAAGTACTATCAACTCTCAGGTATTGAAATATATTTTTAATTTATTATTTTTCTTTGCCAATAAAAACGCCCCCCATCTTGCGATGGGGGGCGTTTTCTTATTCCGGATATTGGGCCAGAGCGGCCCAATAGTCAGCGATCACAGGGACTCTGCGGTCGCAACCACGTTTTCCACGGTAAAGCCGAATTCCTTGAACAGCAGTTCGGCCGGGGCGGACTCACCGAAGGTGGTCATACCGATGATCTTGCCGCCGAAACCGACGTACTTGTACCAGTAGTCAGCGATGCCGGCTTCGATGGCCACACGCTTGGTGACGGAGGACGGCAGGACGGACTCTTTGTACTCGGCAGACTGGGCGTCGAACACGTCGGTAGACGGCAGAGAGACCACGCGCACGGCACGGCCCTTGGCAGTCAGCTGCTCATAGGCGGCAACGGCCAGTTCCACTTCGGAACCGGTGGCGATCAGGATCAGCTCCGGAGTACCGGCGCAATCCTTCAGCACGTAACCACCCTTGGCGGTGTCGGCCAGCTGCTGGGCAGTACGGTCCATCTGGGCCAGGTTCTGACGAGAGAAGATCAGAGAGGTCGGGCCGTCGGTACGCTCGATGGCGTGTTTCCAGGCGATGGCGGATTCAACCTGGTCACACGGACGCCAGGTGCTCATGTTCGGAGTCAGACGCAGGGAGGCGATCTGCTCAACCGGCTGGTGAGTCGGGCCATCTTCACCCAGACCGATGGAGTCGTGGGTGTAAACGAAGATAGCGCGCTGCTTCATCAGGGCGGCCATACGCAGGGCGTTGCGGGCATACTCCATAAACATCAGGAAGGTAGCGCCGTAGGGGATGAAACCACCGTGCAGGGCGATACCGTTCATGATGGCGGACATGCCGAACTCGCGTACACCGTAGTGGATGTAGTTGCCGGAGGCATCGTCGTTGGTCAGGGACTTGGAGCCGGACCACATGGTCAGGTTGGACGGAGCCAGGTCAGCAGAGCCGCCCATGAACTCCGGCAGCAGCTTGCCGAAGGCTTCCAGAGAGTTCTGGGACGCTTTACGGGTCGCAATCTTGGCCGGGTTGGCTTGCAGGGTTTCGATGATCTTGGCGGATTCGGCAGCCCAGTTGGCCGGCAGTTCGCCAGCGGTGCGGCGCTTGAATTCGGCAGCCAGCGTCGGGTGAGCGGCTTCATAGGCGGCGAACTTGGCAGCCCAGTCGGCTTCCAGTGCAGCGCCCTTCTCCTGAGCGTTCCACTCGGCAGCGATATCGGCCGGGATAACGAACGGCGCGTGGTCCCACTTCAGGAAGGCGCGAGCAGCGGCGATCTCGTCGTTGCCCAGCGGTGAGCCGTGGCAGTCGTGAGAACCGGATTTGTTCGGGGAGCCGTAACCGATGATGGTGCGGCAGCAGATCAGGGTCGGCTTGCCGGTCTCGGCCTTGGCGGCTTCGATGGCGGCATTGATGGCTTCCGGGCTGTGACCGTCAACAGCCGGGATAACGTGCCAGCCGTAAGCTTCGAAACGCTTGACGGTGTCGTCGGTGAACCAGCCTTCTACGTGACCGTCGATGGAGATACCGTTGTCATCCCAGAACGCGATCAGTTTGCCCAGTTGCAGGGTACCTGCCAGGGAGCACGCTTCGTGGGAGATACCTTCCATCAGGCAGCCGTCGCCCATAAAGGCGTAGGTGTAGTGGTCAACGATGTCGTGGCCCGGCTGGTTGAACTGCTCAGCCATGGCTTTCTCGGCGATCGCCATACCAACGGCGTTGGTGATGCCCTGACCCAGCGGGCCAGTGGTGGTTTCCACGCCCGGTGCATAGCCGTACTCCGGGTGACCCGGGGTGCGAGAGTGCAGTTGGCGGAAGTTTTTCAGATCGTCGATGGAGAGGTCATAACCGGAGAGGTGCAGCAGGGAGTACAGCAGCATGGAGCCGTGGCCGTTGGAGAGAATGAAACGGTCGCGGTCGGCCCACTTGGGGTTGTTCGGGTTATGTCTGAGGTGGCTACGCCACAGCACTTCGGCGATATCCGCCATTCCCATGGGGGCGCCCGGGTGACCGGAGTTGGCTTTTTGAACGGCATCCATACTCAATGCACGAATGGCATTGGCAAGCTCTTTACGAGAAGGCATCTGAATCTCCTGCGATTGCTTCATTTGATGGCCAAGATTAAGGCGCGTTATTGTCCCAGCAGGGCGCGCGGCGTGCAAATATTATCTGGATGAATAAAGTGGCTTTGGGAGGACAATCGCTTTTCTTGCCCTCTATTGGCCAAAGCAACCAGAGAAAAACGTTTGATTCCCATCCCTTTCGGGATAGGAGAGCACCGCTTGTGACCCATTGGACACTGCGCGACAAAATAGTGCTGGCAATCGCGGGGGGCGCTAATTAATATAGACGTCCAGATGTAGATACCTCTACACCATCCCATTCACCCGGTTATTGCTGTGGCGATAACCCAGACAAGCTGAGATTCATATCATGGCAAAGCTGTTTACTTCCGAGTCGGTCTCCGAAGGCCATCCAGACAAGATTGCGGACCAGATCTCCGATGCGGTACTGGACGCCATCCTCAAGCAAGATACCAAGGCCCGTGTCGCCTGCGAGACCCTGGTCAAGACCGGTATGGTCATGGTGGCCGGCGAAGTAACCACCTCTGCCTGGGTTGATATCGAAGAGATCGTGCGTGATACCGTGCGTGAAATCGGCTACACCCACTCCGACATGGGCTTCGACGCTGACTCCTGCGCCGTGCTGAACGCCATCGGCAAGCAGTCCCCGGACATCAACCAAGGTGTTGACCGCAGCGATCCGCTGGAGCAGGGCGCTGGCGACCAGGGCCTGATGTTCGGCTACGCCACCAACGAAACCGACGTGCTGATGCCGGCCCCCATCACCTACTCTCACCTGCTGGTGAAGCGTCAGGCTGAAGTGCGCAAGAACGGCACCCTGCCGTGGCTGCGTCCGGATGCCAAGAGCCAGCTGACCTTTGCCTACGACGACGCAGGCAAGATCATCGGTGTCGATGCCGTTGTACTGTCTACCCAGCACGCTGAATCCATCAGCCACAAGGATCTGGTTGAAGCGGTACGCGAAGAGATCATCAAGCCGGTGCTGCCGGCCGAGTGGGTCAACAAGGACACCAAATACTTCATCAACCCGACCGGCCGTTTCGTTATCGGCGGCCCGATGGGTGACTGCGGTCTTACCGGTCGCAAGATCATCGTCGACACCTACGGCGGCATGGCCCGTCACGGTGGTGGCGCCTTCTCCGGTAAGGATCCGTCCAAGGTTGACCGTTCTGCAGCCTACGCCGCCCGCTACGTTGCCAAAAACATCGTTGCCGCCGGTCTGGCCGATCGCTGTGAAATCCAGATCTCCTACGCCATCGGCGTGGCCGAGCCGACCTCCATCAGCGTCGAGACCTTCGGTACCGCCAAGGTCGCCGAGGAGCTGCTGGTCAAGCTGGTGCGCGAGCACTTCGAACTGCGCCCGTATGGCCTGATCGAAATGCTGGATCTGAAGCGCCCGATCTACCAGGCTACCGCTGCCTACGGTCACTTCGGTCGCGACGAGTTCCCGTGGGAGCAGACCGACAAGGCCGAACTGCTGCGTTCTGCCGCTGGCCTGTAAGGCTCGCTGTTGTGATAAAAGGGGAGCCTGGCTCCCCTTTTGCTTATCCGCTATCTGACGAGATGTTGATGTCTGCCACCCCTTCCCAGCTTGTCGCCCTGCTGCAACAACGCGTAGAGGCCTGCTTTGTGCAGGCCGAGGCGCGCCTTGGCCGCACCTTCCCACGCCCGCGGATCTACTGCAATATGCGGGGCCGGGCGGCAGGATCGGCGCGGCTGCAAACCTGGGAGCTGCGCTTCAATCCCGCCCTCTATCAGGCCAACCAGCAGGCGTTTCTGGATGAGGTGGTGCCCCACGAGGTGGCCCATCTGCTGGTCTATGCACTGTGGGGGGAAGGACGCGGCAAAAACAGGGTCTTACCCCACGGCAAGCAGTGGCAGTCGGTGATGCGGGAGGTGTTCGGCCTTGAGCCCAGAACCACCCACAGCTTCGATCTGGCGGTATTGGCCCAGCGCACCGTGCCCTATCGCTGTCACTGCCAGCAGCATCAGCTCTCTATTCGCCGCCACAACAAGGTGGTGCGCGGCGAGGCCCGCTATCACTGCCGCCGCTGCAAGCAACCGCTGGAGCGGGAACGGCCGGAGCCAGAGCAGTAAGCCAGCGTGTGTCGCGCCCCTGTGGTAGGGTGCCCGCCATCGTTCGTCAATCACCCCGTTTTGCAAGGAATCCCATGCGTTTCATCTCCTCCCTCGCCCTGACCCTGCTGGCCGGTTTGCCGCTGCTCAGCGCCCCCCTGCACGCCCAGACCTTTCGCGAAGCCAAGCAGGATCTGGTGAAGCTCTATCGCAGCCAGCCAGACGCGACCACCTTCTACTGCGGCTGTGACATCGACTATCAGGGCAAGAAAATGAGCCCAGATCTCGCCAGTTGCGGCTATGAGCCGCGCAAGCAGGCCAAGCGCGCCGCCCGCATCGAGTGGGAACACGTGGTCCCGGCCTGGGAGTTCGGCCACCAGCTGCAGTGCTGGCAGGATGGCGGTCGCAAGAACTGCGAGAAGGTGAGCCCCGAGTTCAACAAGATGGAGGGGGACATGCACAACCTCTTCCCCGCCATTGGCGAGGTGAACGGCGATCGGGCCAACTACCGCTTCTCCGACTGGAACGGCAAGCCGGATCAGTACGGCCAGTGCCAGATGCTGGTGGATTTCAAGGATCGTCGGGTGCAGCCGCCCAAGGGGCCGGTACGGGGCCAGATTGCCCGCGCCTACCTCTACATGAGCCAGCAGTATGGGCTGCGTCTGGCAGCGCAACAGCGTAAACTGTTTGAAGCCTGGGATCGCCAGTACCCGGCAGAGGGCTGGGAGTGCGAGCGCAACCGCCGCATCGGCAAGCTGCAGGGCAATACCAATCCCTTTATTGAAAAGCAGTGCCAATAACCCCATTTGACCAGGGAGGGGGATCGCCCCTCCTATCATGAAACCCTTCCCTTCTGCCGCGTGAGCCTTGCTTGCCGCCTCGCAGCAGGATATGAAGGGTTTCCAAGCAAGAGACTGACAAGCAGCCATGCGCATTCCACGTATCTATGAACCGGCCACCCTGCAAGTTGGCCAGACCATCGCCCTGTCGGAAGACGGCGCCAACCATATCGGCCGGGTACTGCGCATGCAGCCGGGCCAGCAGCTCGAGCTGTTCAACGGCGATGGCAATCAATATCCCGCCACCATCACCAGCGTCGGCAAAAAGTCGGTGGAAGTGACCATCGACAGCTGCGACGTCCAATCAGTGGAGTCACCGCTGGCCATTCATCTGGGTCAGGTGATCAGCCGTGGCGACAAGATGGACTTCACCATCCAGAAATCGGTGGAGCTGGGCGTCACCAGCATCACCCCGCTCTTCTCCGAGCGCTGCGGCGTCAAGCTGCCGGCAGACCGGCTGGAGAAGAAGCGCGAACAGTGGCAAAAGGTGGTGATCAGCGCCTGCGAGCAATGCGGCCGCAACGTGGTGCCCGAGGTGCGCATGCCGATGGAGCTGGACGCCTGGCTGGCGGAAGAGACCAAAGAGCTCAAGCTCAACCTGCACCCGCGCGCCGAGTACAGCATCAACACCCTGCCCGTTCCCGAGCACGGCGTGCGCCTGCTGATTGGCCCGGAAGGGGGCTTGTCGAGCGACGAGATCGCCCGTACCGTGCAGGAAGATTTCAAAGAGATGCTGCTGGGGCCGCGGGTGCTGCGCACCGAAACCGCCGCCCTGACTGCGATCACTGCGCTGCAGTGCCGCTTTGGCGATCTCGCTTGATACTATCGGCCGCATCAATCAGCCCTATGGCTGCATCGACGCAGCCTCAAGCGGACGATTACGCTGCGCTAATCGACCCTACAACCCTATCGAGCCATTAAAAAGGAACAGCGGATGACCATTAAACTCGGCATCGTGATGGACCCCATCTCGGCCATCAACATCAAGAAAGATTCCAGCTTTGCCATGCTCGAAGAGGCGCAAAAGCGCGGCTATGAGCTCTTCTATCTGGAGATGAAGGATCTCTACATGGAAGCTGGTCGCGCCTTTGGCACCATGCGCCCGCTCACCGTCAAATATGACTATGCCGACTGGTACACGCTGGGCGAGGTGGTGGATCAGCCCCTCTCCAACCTCGATGTGATCCTGATGCGCAAGGATCCGCCGTTCGACACCGAATTTATCTATGCCACCTACATGCTGGAGCGGGCAGAGGATGAGGGTTGCCTTATCGTCAACAAGCCGCAGAGCCTGCGTGACGCCAACGAGAAGCTCTACACCGCCTGGTTTGCCGAGCACACCCCGACCACGCTGGTAACCCGCCGCGCCGACAAGCTGCGCGCCTTCCACGCGAAACACAAGGACGTCATCCTCAAGCCGCTGGACGGCATGGGCGGCGCCTCCATCTTCCGCATGAAGGAAGATGACGCCAACGTCGGCGTGATTATCGAGACCCTGACCGCCCACGGCAGCCAGTACTGCATGGCGCAGACCTATCTGCCCGCCATCAAGGAGGGCGACAAGCGGGTGCTGGTGGTGGACGGTGAACCTGTTCCCTACTGCCTCGCCCGTATTCCGGCGCAAGGGGAGACCCGTGGCAATCTGGCGGCCGGTGGCCGTGGTGAAGCCCGTCCCCTGAGCGAAGCGGACTGGGCCATCGCCCGCGCGGTAGGCCCGACCCTCAAAGAGAAAGGCCTCATCTTCGTCGGCCTAGACATCATCGGCGATCGGCTGACCGAGATTAACGTCACCAGCCCGACCTGCATTCGCGAGATTGAAGCGGCCTTCGATGTGCACATCACCGGCATGTTGATGGATGCCATCGAGCGTCGGCTGGGCAAATAATCGCTGGGCAGGCTAACCGGCCTGTTCAGGGGGTAACCCGCCCCTGACAAGCCCGGAAACAGAGAGGGAGGGCTGGCGCCCCCCCTCTCTGTTTCAAGGCAATCCGGCAAGGGGCGGGATCTCACCCAGCCCCAAAAAGCGGTTTTTCCCATGGGGATCAACTGCCATAATTGACCTCAAATACCTTTGCACTATTTGGCCTCTATGCAAACACTGCAAAATCACTTCCTGCTTGCCATGCCAAGCCTGACGGATCCCTATTTCGAGCGCTCGCTGGTCTATCTGTGCGAGCACAACGAAGAGGGCGCCATGGGCTTGGTCGTCAACATTCCGGTCGAGATGTCGCTGGAAACCATGCTGACCCAGCTCAAGCTCAACCCGCCCAACAACCCGGAACTCAAGCAGCCGGTGCTGCAAGGGGGGCCGGTTCACGCCGATCGCGGCTTCGTGCTGCACAGCTTCCGCCCCGGCTTCAACTCCACCCTGCAGGTGGGGGATGAGATGATGGTGACCACCTCCAAGGATATTCTGGAAACTCTGGGTACGAGCGAGGCTCCTGCCCATTGGCTGGTGGCCCTTGGCTATGCCGGCTGGAGCGCCGGGCAGCTGGAACAGGAGCTGGTGGATGGCGCCTGGCTGGTGATCCCCCCCAATCCGGCTCTGGTGTTCAAGACGCCCATTCACAAACGTTGGCAGCAAGCTGCCGCCAGCATAGGGGTGAACCCGGTTCACCTCTCCAGCGATATCGGCCACAGCTGATCGGCTGGCCCGCTCCGCTCTCTATTTCGAGGATTTATCAGTTATGTCATCACGCAGCATCATGGGCTTTGACTATGGCACCAAGAGCATTGGCGTCGCCATCGGTCAGGAGCTGACTGGCACAGCCCAGCCTCTGCGCGCCCTCAAGGCCAACGACGGCATCCCCAACTGGGACGAGATTGAGAAGCTGCTCAAGGAGTGGCAACCGGACCTGCTGGTGGTCGGTCTGCCGCTGAACATGGATGGCACCGATCAGGAGATCACGGTACGGGCCCGCAAATTCGGCAACCGGCTGCATGGCCGTTTCGGCAAGCCCGTAGAGTTCAAGGATGAACGACTCACCACCACCGATGCCCGCGCCCGGCTGTTTGAGCGAGGCGGCTATCGCGCACTGGAAAAAGGCAGTGTGGACGGGGTATCGGCGCAGCTGATCGTCGAAGCCTGGATGGAAGAGCAGTACAACTAAGCCATCAACAGCAAGGCAAGGGTCGCCGCCCTTGCCTAGTCTCGCACAATCCCCTCATTACGCCTGTGATTGTCCCGCGACCAGCCCTTCGGCCTCTGTCGGGTTCGCATTCATCATCCGGTTGAGCCAGGGCACCATCAGCCCCATCACCACCGCAATCAGCAGGGTCGCCATCCCGATCTTGCCAAATACGCCGGTGTAAATGGGCAAGGTTTGCAGCGGATCCGTCATCCCTTGCGGCACGGCGGTAAAGGTCGCCACATAGCCACCCAGCAGGGACGCCATCGCCTGAGTCAGGAACCACATTCCCAGAATGAAGCCCATCAGGCGTTGTGGCACCAGCGCGGCGACCATCGCCAGTCCCAGCGCACTGATCATCAGCTCTCCCAGACTCTGGAACAGGTAGATAAGCACCATAAACCAGGGGGAGGTCAGCCCCTGCTCATCGGCAAACCACCAGCCGGATGCCGCCGCCGTCAGAAATCCCAGCGAGCAGAAGAACATCCCGAGGGTGAACTTGAGCGGCATGGTGAGATCCCGCCCCTTGCTGCCCATCCGGGTATAAATCATCGCGAGTACCGGACTCCCCACCACCACCCAGAAGGGGTTGAGCGCCTGGAAGCTGACGGGGTTGACGCTCATGCCCAGCATCTCGTGGTGCATGTTGTTGATGGCAAAGAAGTTTAGAGACGTCGGCATCTGGGCGTACAGCACATAGAAGAGCACCGCCTCCAGCATCAGCACAAAGGCCACATACATCTTGTTGCGGCCCACTGTGTCAAGCCTGAATGCCTCGCGAAAGAAGAAGATCACCACGGCGATGGTCACCGTCATCAACACCATGTTGGCGATCACCACGTGGTGCATCAGCCAGGCGCAAAAGAAGACCATGGCTACCGAGCCCAATATAACCAGCAGCAGCTTGCTGTAATTCAGTGGCAGGTGATCCGGCTCGGAGCCAATATCCTTGACCATATTGCGGCAGGCAAAGAAGGTGAGCAGCGCAATAATCAGCCCCACCCCGCACAGGTTATAGGTCACGGTATAGCCGTAGTGATCGGCAATCACCGGCGCGAGCGAGAGGGAAATAAGGGAGCCAATATTGATCGACATATAGAACAGGGTAAACGCCCCATCCAGCCGCGGATCTTTTGGCTGGTAGCATTTTGACAGCAGGCTTGCCGGATTGGCCTTGAACAGGCAGTTACCGACTGCAATGGTGCCCAGCGCATAGAAAATCAGGTCGGGATTGTAGATAGAGAGGCCGGTCATAAAGTAGCCTATCACCAGCACCACGGCCCCCAGCACCATGGTGCGCTTGGTGCCGAGTACATGGTCGCCGACATAGCCACCGACCGAGATCAGACCATATACCAGCGCCGAGAAGGCACCGAAGGTAATAAAGGATTGCTCTTGGGAAAACCCCAGTTGCTGCACAAAGAAAACCGCCAATATCCCCTGCACGCCGTAATAACCGAAGCGCTCCCAGAGTTCGACGAAAAATATCATAAAGAAGGGTTTGGGCTGTTGTAACAACCCTGTGGGTGCTGTTGCTGGACGCATATCAACCTGCCTTTGCTGAGATTTATTTTTATTAATCTGGTGGTAGCTGCCGCACTATTTTCTCTTCCGTCATTGCCATAACGGGGAGCACAGTCAGCCTGCCAATCTGGCTATTTTCGGGTGCACGGGCCCCGTTCGATGAAAGGTGTTTTTTCATCTAGCCGGTTTCAATTAGGTGTTATCGGGGGATGGTGAGTGGCGTCTCCCGGTACAGTTACTGGCTCCGGGTTCTACCTTTGCTGCATCCCTTTACTCAAGCCAGTTTATCAACCTTGATACTTATTCCCCTCTGCTCCGTCACTCATGGCTGGTGGCCAGATAGCCGGGGCATGGCACGGCCACAGACGACCTGTGGGGCTGGCTCACGCTGCGCTCTACTGGCAGTCACCTACGCAGGCGCTATCTAACCCCGCCATTCCAAGGGGAGTCATGCTATATCACTGCAAATACAGGAACTTAATGGTCGATCACACTTTAAAAGTGACCATCGGTGAAGTTTTCTAATGAAACCACATGAATTTTTTTCGTGAAAAGAGCTTCACTCGAGACGTGCAACCAAGGCCAATCTGTGCATAAAGAGAGTTGAATGGCACACAGCTTGAACCCGAACTCGGCACTTAAGTCGTGCAAAAGCCCACTCATCCGGGCGATACGACAACAAAAAGCCGGAGCAGATGGCTCCGGCTGATCGATGGGCACAGTCACGGCCACATTAGCGTGGCGATTCATCGTTGTAGAGTCGCCGGATCTCGTTGCGCAGCCACATCACCTTGGCATCCTGATTATGCCGCTTGTGCCACAGCAAGATGAAGGCGATCTCCAGCTGGGCGTAGAGCTTCTCGGGGAGCGGCAGCGGCATGGCGATCAGATTGCCGTGATGCCGACTGGCATAACCACCGCAGTAGGAAGGAGCCACCGCAATCAGTTCGTGGCTCGACTGGGAGGCAATATGCAGCGCCTGCTCGAAGCTTGAGACCATGATGGGCACCTCCCGCTTCAGCCCCTCGTCCTCCAGCAGACTGTCGAGGGCCCAGGTATCGTTCGCCTCCCACACCATGCTGATCTGGGGGCAGGCCAAAAAATTCTCCAGCGACCACTTCTGCTCGAGCAAGGGGTGATCCTTGCGCAGAAAAACCACCGGGCGATCAGTGAACAGCACCTCGTGATCGATGTAGTAGGGCAAGCGGTTGACCTTGGCTTGGGAGCGGCCATGGGTTTCGCGGGCGCAGAAGCCGAGATCTGCATCGCCATTGACGATGTCGTTGAGGGAGTGGTGATCCCACCCCAGCATCCTGACCACCGAGTTGGGGTACTTCTGGTAGATGGTCATGGGCAGATCGCTCAGGAAGCTGATGTAGAAGGGGGACTCCATCACCAGCGTGAAACGGGCACCGTCGGGGATCGCCTCGCTATTGAGCGAGGTGATGCTGTCGGTGAGCTGGAACCAGACCTTCAGCTCATCCTCCAGAGTCAGGGAAAGGTTGGTGGGCTGCAACCCCTGCCGTACCCGCACAAACAGGGGATCGTCAAACCACTCCCGCAATTTGGCCAGAGACTTGCTCACCGCCGACGGAGTGACACAGAGCTTTTTGGCTGCCCCTGCCACACTGCGCTCCTGCATCAGGTACTTGAAGACCACCAGCAGGTTCAAATCGAGTTCACCCAGATTGCGCAAATTCCCTCTCATCTTCCATCAGCCCTGCGACCGCGCTTCACGAAGCGCGAGCCATGGTAACAGCCCTTTGACAGCCAGGTAACTGAGCAATGCCAGCAGCAGGGCGCAGATCAGCATCTCGGACGGAGTAAAGCCAAGTTGACCCAGCAGCCAGATATAGAGGCCGGAGAGGCTGATCTGCATGATGCAGAGCACCGCGCTGGCAAAGGCCACGTTATGCTGACAACCATCGAGCGCCTCCCCCATCGCCACCCCGAAGCCACAGGAGAAGCCGACACAGACCAGCGCAAACCCCGGCAGCAGCAGATGGATATCGCCCCCCGTCTGCCAGCTGCCGATCAGTGAGCACGCCGCCAGCAGATAGGAGAGATGAGACACCGCCAGCACCTTCTGTTTGCCCAGCCAGCGCAGCAGCAGCGGCGTCAGGAAGGAGGTGGACATACTCACGCCGGCCATCACCATCATCACGATGGAGTACTGCTCTGTGGTGAAGCCAAACTCCTTCATCAGGATCAGCGGCGAGACGCTGACATAGACCAGAATGGCGGTCACGCTGGCACTGGTCAGCAGGGAGAGCAGCATAAAGCGCGGGGAGCGCAGCAGGGCAAAGGGAAGCGCCGCGTCACTCCCCGGTTGCCGGGCCGGACGGGTCTCCTTAAGCAGCAACAGGTTGACCAGACCGCTGGCGGCCGCCACCAGCGCCATCGCCACGAAGATCCCGCGCCAGTCAAAATGGGACAGGATGAGGTAACCGAGCACCGGCGCCAGCACCGGGATCACGCAGATGACCCCGTTGATCATCGAGAGCGCCATCGCCAGCCGCTCCTGACTCAGCACATCCCGCAGCACGGTAAAGGTCATGATATAGAGCGCCCCTGCCCCGACTCCCTGCCAGAAACGGCCGAAATAGAACTGGCCAATCCCCTCCGCATTGCCTGCCACCAGCGAGGCGAGGACAAAAATCAGGGCGCCCCCGAGCACCACCCAGCGCCGCCCGTAGCGATCGGCAATCATCCCCCCCAGTAGCACGGTCGCTGCCATGCCAAACAGATAGATAGAGAAGGCGGTGTGGATCTGCGCCTCGCTCGCCTGCAGGGTATCGGCAATCTGGGGCACAGCGACCAGATAGAGATCGATCCCGACCGGATAGAGAATGATCATCAGAAAAGTGCACAACAGGAATACAGGCATGAACGCTCCATAACAGATTGGCGTGCCGATGCCTGCCAGATCACAGTGACAGGCGAACAATGGCGGGGCCAAGGTGGTGACAAAGCTAGCAACGCAGCGCGTCGCAATGGGGCAACTATATGGGCGCCCACCGCTCTCACCTAGTGAAGAGATGGCGATCGGTACATTCCAATCAGGAAATATTGTATTGAGTTACGTGCCATAGCGGCCATATTGAATCAAGCAGACTCAGCAATAAACCGGGTCACCTCCCGCTCATTACCATCCCTGCGCTGCACTTTACCGCCCGTCTGTTATCTGCCTTCGCCCTTGCGGGCGTATAAGCTGTAGGTGCGACGCAATACAGGGAATGTGTATGAAGGGAATGAAGAGAGAAGAGCAGATTGCCGGGCTGCTGGCGGCACTGGAGCAAGTCATTCTGGGCAAGCCGCTACAGCTGAAAATCGCGCTGGTGACCCTGCTGGCGCGCGGTCATTTGCTGATCGAAGATCTGCCCGGCATGGGCAAAACCACCCTGGCCCACGCCCTGGCGCAGGTGCTGGGGCTGGCATGCAGGCGGATGCAGTTCACCGCCGATCTGCTCCCCGCCGACCTGCTGGGGCTTCAGATTTTTGACCCCCAGCAACAAACATTTCGCTTTCACCCCGGCCCCATCTTCACCCAGGTGTTGCTGGCGGACGAGATCAACCGCGCCAGCCCCAAAGTACAGAGCGCCCTGCTGGAGGCGATGGCCGAAGGCAAGGTGAGCATCGAGGGCCACACGCACCCACTCCCCGATCCGTTTTTCGTCATCGCCACCCAGAATCCGGCGGATCAGGCGGGCACCTATCCACTGCCGGAATCCCAACTCGACCGCTTCGCCGTGCGACTCTCTTTGGGTTTTCCGCCGCGAGAGGCGGAACGCCAGCTACTGCGCGGCCACCAGCCGACGGGCCCTTTGCCCGCCATGCTGGATGCTGCCGGACTCGCCACCTTGCAAAGCGAAGGGGATGCCATCCATGTTTCCGATGCCACCCTCGACTACCTGCTGGCGCTAGTGCACCAGAGCCGCTTTGATGGGGATCTGCCACAGCCCCTCTCCCCTCGGGCAGCCCAGACCTTGCTGGCGGTGAGCCGGGCCTGGGCGATGGTAGCCGGGCGGCGCTTTGTCACGGTAGAGGATGTGCAGGCGGTCTTCCCCTATGTGGCCGAGCATCGGCTGCGGGGCAGCTTTGGCGTACAGCACGGCGAAGCCTGTCCCCTGAGCCAGCGGCTGCTGGCCCGGGTCGATCCGGACAATCCCTGATGAGCGCCTTGCTCACCCGCTGGCGGCAAAAGAGAGAAAAGTGGCAGCGGCGCTGGCTCGATCGCCGTATACCCCCGGCGCGCCAGATCACGCTGGGTACCCGCAGCCTCTTTATTCTCCCTACCCGCATGGGGCTGCTCTATCTGCTGGTGCTGCTCGTCATCTATCTGCTCGGCACCAACTACCAGAACAATCTGGTACTGCTGCTGGCCTACTGCCTCGGCAGCCTGTTTATGGCCGCCATGTGGCTTACCCACCGCAACCTGCTGGGGCTGGAACTGCTGGGTGGCCAGCTGGTACTGGGGGAAGCGGGTAGCCAGCTGCCGATCCGTATCTTGGTGCAGAGCCCTCGCCCGGTGCAGGCGCTCCGGTTTAGCCTCAACGAAGGCACCCTCTGGCTGGCACAGGCCGACGCTGTGCCCAGCACAGTTATCCTGCCAGTATCGGGCTCGCGCCGTGGGCCACTGCCCCTTGGCCGATTGCGGGTCGAGAGCCGCTACCCCCTCGGTCTGTTTCGCTGCTGGTCCCTGCTGGACTTGCAGTTGGAGGGCTGGCTCGCCCCCAAACCGGCGTTCGGGGCGCTAAGAGGGGAACATGCGACCGAAAGCGAGGGGCATCAGGGCCAGCCCGCTCCGGCCACTCTCGGTGACTTTGATACCCTGCGGACACATCAGGCCGGTGAACCACTGAGCCGGGTCGCCTGGAAGCAACTTGCCCAAGGGCGCGGCCTGCTGACCAAGCAGTTCCATGAACCGCAGCAGGATGACACTCACCTCACCTTGCAGCGGGTCGCGGGCGGGGATCTGGAACAGCGGTTAGCTGTGCTGGCCTGGTGGTGCGCCGATTACGGCAAGCGGGGCATCCCCTTTACCCTGACACTGGCAAACCAGACGCTGGGGCCCGATAGCGGTGCCGCCTTTGTGCAGCGCTGCCTGCTGGCACTGGCCCAATTCGATGCAACACCACCGAAGATCACGCCAGATGCTGCTCGATAACCGCCGCCTGCTGCCACTCATCGCCCTGCAACAGCTGCTGCTGGTCGCGGCGCTCTGGCCCCAGTTGCAACTCTGGGTAGTGGCAGTGGGCGCCATCACTCTCGGCGTCCGGGCCATGATGCTGTGGCGCGGCTTGCCGCCCCTGCCTGCCCGCTGGTTGGCGCTGCTGGCCATCACAACCGTGGTGTTGCTGGGGTTGCAGTGGCGCACATTGGGCACCCTGCCCGCCCTGATCAATCTGCTCTGGCTCGGCTATAGCCTCAAGATGATCGAGGTACGGCGCGAGCGGGATATCGAGCAGGTGCTGCTGCTCGCCTTCTTCCTCATCGCGCTGGCGCTGGTACAACGCCAAAGCATCGGCTGGACAGCCGGGATGGCAGTGGCACTCTGGCTGGCAGTGACCGCGCTGGTGACCGCCGTCGTCCCCGAGCAGAAACGGCCTTGGCGCAGTGCGGGGAGCGCCCTGCTGCTGGCGCTGCCCTTGCTTATCACCCTGTTTATACTACTGCCAAGGCTGCCGCCCCTCTGGCAGATGCCCACCACCAGCCGTGCCCTGTCCGGCCTCTCGGAAGAGCTGGCCCCCGGCGATATCAGCGAACTGGTCAACTCCTCGGAACTGGCGTTTCGGGTCAGCTTTGCCGATGGCCAGCTCCCTGTCCGCGAGCGCTATTTTCCGGTGATGCGCCAAGAAGTTTTCGATGGTCAGCGCTGGTTGCTGAGCCCCGAGGTCAAAGCATGGCAGCAGACAGTGCCGGTGCAGACCGGGCTGACCCTTCTGGCATCATCTTCACGGGCAAGCAATCAGCTGGCAGATAGTCCATTACCCGCCGGGAGCTACGAGGTGATCGCCGAGCCCCAGCGCCACCGCTGGGCCTTTGCCCAAAGTGAACCGACTATTCTGACTGGACCAGTGCTGCTCACCCCCATTCACACCCTCTATCGGCAGGGGAGCGGCGAGGTGGCAATCCGCTATCGCATTGGCCGCGGCGAAGCACAGATCGAGGACGACCACCAAGCCGCTCAGCGCAACCTGCAACTGCCAGCCGGAGGCAACCCGAGAGCGCGCGTCCATGGCCAAGTGCTGGCTGTGCGCTATCCGGATCGCGCAGAGCTGGTCGCCGCCCTGCTCGCGCAGTTTCGCAGCCAATCCTATTACTACACCCTGACACCGCCACGACTTGGCGGTGACGGGGTGGATGAGTTCCTGTTCGATACCAGGCAGGGCTTTTGCGGCCACTACGCCATGGCGACCGCTTTCGTGCTGCGCGCCGCCGGTATTCCGGCACGGCTGGTCACCGGTTATCTCGGCGGTGAGTGGAATCCCACGGGCAACTATCTGGCGGTACACCAGTTCGATGCTCACGCCTGGGTGGAGTATCTCGATGAAGGAGGAACATGGCGGCGAATCGACCCCACTGCGGCAGTGGCACCGGAGCGCATTGAAGGCGGCGTGAGGGAGGCCCTGAGCGACGAGTTTACCGCCGCCGACCCTCTCGCTCTGCAGCGTTATCGCAACTGGGCCCTGCTCAATCAGCTGCGCTGGTGGGGGAACAATATCGACTACCAGTGGAGTCGCTGGGTGATTGGTTACGATGCGGGCCAGCTCTGGCAGCAAATCGGTCTGCGCTGGCCTGCACTGGCGGGATACACTCCCTGGTTGATCCTCGCCAGCCTGATGCTGGTCGCCCTGCTGGTGAGCTTGCCCCTGCTGTTGCCCGCCCGTCTGCCGCCAGAGCGGCGCATCTGGCAACCCCTGCTCAAACGGGGCAAACGCAGCGGCTATTCCCCAGAGCCTGCCGAGAGCATGGGAGCATGGTGCGAGCGGCTGGCGCGGCTGCGCCCCGACCTTGCCCATCCCCTGCTAAAGAGTGCGTGGCTCTATCGCCGCTGGCGTTATGCCCTCCTCAACGACCGGCAACAAGGGCGCTGCTGGCGCCAGTTGCAACGGCGTATCAGACAGCTCGCCCAGCGCTGGGATCAGCCGCCGAAGAGCGGCTCATAAAAGAAGGGGGAGCCACCGGCTCCCCCTTCAGGTTTTAATCAAGAGGTTTGACTCACCGCTTGTTATTTTTTGGTCGGATTGTCCCAGATCCCCTCTTCCAGCTGGGAGCGGATCTCGGGGTACTTGTTGGCATCAAAGGTGGGCACCTTGCCCAGCCTGAGCTGGTCGTTGTAATCCTTGGCCAGCTTGATGGCGACGCCGGAGAGCAGCAGGATAGCCACCAGGTTGACGATGGCCATCAACCCCATGGAGACATCAGCCATTGCCCAGACGGTCGGCAACTCGCCCACAGAGCCGAACATCACCATGCCCAGCACAAACATCCGGAACAGCATCAGGCCGCCCTTGTGGTTGTGCTCGAGGAACACCAGATTCGTTTCGGCATAGGAGTAGTTCGCCACGATAGAGGTGAAGGCGAAGAAGAAGATGGCCGCCGCGATAAAGATGTTGCCACCGCTGCCAATCTGGGAAGAGAGCGCCCGCTGGGTCAGCTCGACACCGGTCACGCCGGAGCCCGGCTCAAACTGACCTGACATCAGGATGATGGCGGCGGTACAGCTGCAGATGACGATAGTGTCCATAAAGACGCCCAGCATCTGCACATAACCCTGGGAGGCCGGGTGCGGCGGATAGGGAGTGGCAGTCGCCGCAGCGTTGGGCGCAGAGCCCATGCCCGCTTCGTTGGAGAAGAGACCGCGCTTGATACCGTTGATCATCGCCTGGGAGATGGCATAACCCAGCGCACCCGAGCCTGCCTGCTCAATCCCGAAGGCGGACTTGATGATCAGCATGAAGACATGAGGCAACTCGGTGATGTTCATCGCCACGATCACCAGCGCCAGCAGGATGTAGGCCAGCGCCATAAAGGGCACCACCAGCTCGGCAAAACGGGCGATGCCACGAATGCCGCCGAAGATAATCAGGCCAGAGAGCGCCACCAGCGCCAGACCGCTGACCCAGTCAGGAATGCCAAACGCCACCTTCATCGCCAGACTGATGGAGTTGGCCTGCACCGCGTTGAACACCAGACCAAATGCCAGGATCAGGCAGAGCGAGAAGACCACCCCCATCCAGCGCATGCCAAGGCCTTTCTCCATGTAGTAGGCCGGGCCACCACGGTAGTTGCCATCCTCATCCTTGACCTTGTAGAGCTGGGCCAGGGTGCTTTCGACGAAGGCGGTCGCCATGCCGATAAAGGCAATCAGCCACATCCAGAAGATGGCGCCGGGGCCACCCAGATAGATGGCGACAGCCACACCGGCCAGGTTGCCGGTGCCGACACGGGCGGCAAGGCTGGTACAGAGGGCCTGGAAGGAGGAGATGCCCGCGTTGTCCGATTTACGGCTGTTTTTCAGCACGGAAAACATGTGGCCAAAGTGACGGATCTGGATAAAACCCAGGCGGAAGGTGAAAAAGATACCGACCCCGATGAGCAGGTAGATGAGCACGGCTCCCCACATCAGGTCGTTTAGCATCGCAATCAAGGTGTCCATAATTCTCTCGTTGTTATTCACATCCATGGTCAGTCTGCGCTGACCGTTTTCTGTCTGTCGTTTAATTAGCGTTTCGCTAAAGGGGCGGAATCTAGCACAGCGGGAGAGCCCGGAATAGTGATCCCGGTCACGCGAGACACAAAAAACGAACGGTAAAAGCCCATAAAGCTCCATTTAAATCGCAAACTTTCAACAAACTCAATAATTCAATCAGACAGGCCACTATTAAGCCCCATAAGAGAACCATTTTGATATATCCCTGATGAGCTATCCGAAAACGCAAACGCTTGCATGAAATGGCTTTCAAACGGAGACATTTCGCCAAACGTTTTCGCTGTAATTAAATTTCAAGTACGTAGTGAGATAATTTATGTGATCGACGACACAAATATGGATATTGGCTAAAAAAGTTCAGCTGAAAGCAAACCGGAGCGAGGTCGGAACGAAATGTAAAAAACCTTACTAATCATATAGTTTCAAGCCATAAAACGGGATAACTCAACAGCCTGAATGTTTAACAACCAAGCGCCCCTATTGCAGGATGCAGCACATCAGTATTAATTAGGCAGGCAATGACGATGGGCCGCCCCCATCGCGCTTTTCTGAGCCTGAGGCACCAAGATCCTGTAATTTTATTTCAGAACCACCGTCTCAAGCCCGCAACCCAGGGATTACTCCCTCATTAAGAGATGATATTCGCTATGGCCGATAAATTAACCCAGCTGAAAGCCCTGACCACTGTTGTTGCCGACACCGGTGATATCGAAGCCATCAAACGCTATCAGCCCATCGATGCCACCACCAACCCCTCTCTGGTTCTGAAGGCCTCCGAGATCCCCGAGTACGCTCCGCTGATCGAAGACGCCATCAAGTGGGCCAAAGCCCAGAGCCAGGACAAGGCACAGCAAATCATCGACGCGGGCGACAAGCTGGCCGTCAACATCGGTCTGGAAGTGCTGAAGATCGTTCCGGGCCGCATCTCTACCGAAGTGGATGCCCGTCTCTCCTTCGATACCGAAGCCAGCATTGCCAAAGCCCGCAAGCTGATCCGTCTTTACAACGAAGCCGGCATCAGCAACGACCGCATTCTGATCAAGCTGGCCTCCACCTGGGAAGGGATCCGTGCCGCCGAGGTTCTGGAGAAAGAGGGTATCCAGTGCAACCTGACCCTGCTGTTCTCCTTCGCCCAGGCCCGTGCCTGTGCCGAAGCCGGTGCCTTCCTGATCTCCCCGTTCGTGGGTCGTATCCTCGACTGGTACAAGGCCAAGCACAACCGTGATTACACCGCCAGCGAAGATCCGGGCGTGGTCTCCGTCACCTCCATCTACAACTACTACAAGCAGCACGACTACCCAACCGTCGTGATGGGGGCCAGCTTCCGCAACACCGGCGAGATCCTGGAACTGGCCGGTTGCGACCGCCTGACCATTGGCCCGGCCCTGCTGGAAGAGCTGAGCAAGACCGAAGGCGCCGTGGTACGCAAACTGGACTACACCGGTGAGCGCAAGGCCAAACCGACTCCGATGACCGAAGCCGAATTCCGCTGGGAACTGAACCAGGACGCCATGGCTCACGAGAAGCTGGGCGAAGGCATCCGCATGTTCGCCATCGACCAGGGCAAGCTGGAAACCATGCTGGCAAGCCGCCTGTAATCGGTTCTTTTTTCTGATAAAAACCGGGCCCCTAACAAGGGGCCCGGTTTTTTTTCATGGGCTTTTTTAGCGCTGTCATAGAGTCGTCACGAAAACGTTTTAATTTCAGATTCGTTATGTTATACGGGTGGTGAAAACGATAAAAACCAAGGAGGGAGCCATGGAAATGTTCAACTTCGATTATGACGAGGTGGTTGAACTCGGTTCGCGTAGCCGCGGGACAACGGGAAAAAAACGTAAATGGCGTGAAATCGAGGCGTTGAAAGACAAACATCGCCTGCAGAAGGAGCTGCAATCCATCGATATCGCCTATGAAGGTCTTACAGACGAGATTGAACTGTAATACCGCCAGACACCTGTAAAAGCGCTCCGCACAGTCGGGGCGCTTTTTTATGCCGCAATCGGATGATCACGTGGCTTGTCATGCCATCGCTAGCGATGCCACAGGATGCAGCGGGCAGGCGACAGACAACGCGTTGCCACAGTCCCTGACAGCCCTCACCAACAGCGTGGCATACCAACCCCTGCCCCTCACCCGCGAAGACTGAGCAGTGCCGTTTCAGGGCGCATTGGGGCAATCACCGCAAGACAAGTCATCAGCAATAAAAAGCCCCCGTCGCTGACGGGGGCCTGAATACTCGGGGCAGACGGCTGCTCTTAGCAGTAGCCGTAGCCCAGCAGACGCTGGTAGCGCTGCTCCAGCAGTTGCTCGGTATCGAGCGGACGCAGGGCGTCCAGATCCTGCTTGATGCGAGCCTTGAGGTTTTTGGCCATCTTCTCCACATCGCGGTGGGCACCGCCGAGCGGCTCCTCGACAATATTGTCGATGAGTTTCAGCTCTTTCAGACGCTGGGCAGTGATCCCCATCGCTTCGGCAGCCACAGAAGCCTTATCGGCACTCTTCCACAGGATGGAGGCACACCCTTCCGGCGAGATGACGGAGTAGGTGGAGTACTGCAGCATGTTGACGCGGTCACCCACGCCGATTGCCAGCGCACCACCTGAACCACCCTCACCGATCACGGTGCAGACCACCGGCACGGTCAGACCGGCCATCACTTTCAGGTTGCGGGCAATCGCTTCGGACTGGCCACGCTCTTCGGCACCGACGCCGGGGTAAGCACCCGGGGTGTCGATAAAGGTGATGATCGGCATCTTGAAGCGCTCGGCCATCTCCATCAGACGCAGGGCCTTGCGGTACCCTTCCGGACGCGGCATACCGAAGTTGCGCTTGATTTTCTCTTTGGTCTCGCGACCCTTCTGGTGACCAATCACCATCACAGGCTCACCGTCGAGACGGGCGATGCCGCCGACGATAGCCTTGTCATCGGCATAGGCGCGATCGCCAGCCAACTCGTCAAAATCGGTGAAGATATGCTCGATATAGTCAAAGGTGTAGGGGCGCTGGGGATGACGCGCCATCTGGGATACCTGCCAGGCACCCAGATCACCGAAGATCTTCTTGGTCAGCTCTTCGTTTTTCTTCTCCAGCCGGCGGATCTCGTCTTTCAGATCCACGGCGTGATTGCCTTCACTCACATGTTTGAGTTCATCAATCTGCGCCTGCAACTCGGCAATCGGCTGTTCAAAATCCAGAAAAAGACTCATAGGGCCTTAGAACCTCTAATCAAAAACCAATTCAACCCGCTCTCGTCCAAGCAGGACTCGCAAGTCATCTATCAGTTGATCGGTGGGCGTCACCCGCCACTCGGTACCGAGCGTCAATCGCACCCGGGAGCCGGGGCGACGATAGTTTACCTGAACCGGACAAACTCCGGCACGGGCGGGCTCCAAAATCTCGCACAAACGCGGGAAAAAGCGATCATCAATCCGCTGTTCATCGAGGGAGATGCGAATTGCTCTGGCAAAACGCTCCCTCGCATCGTTGATATCCAGTATTTCACGGGCCGACATTTTAAGGCCACCGGAGAAGTCATCAAAGCTGACCTGTCCAGAAACCACCAAAATACGGTCTTTTTGCATCAACTCTTCGTACTTTTCCAGCGCTTCGCTGAAAAGTGTCACATCGAGACGGCCGGAGCGGTCGTCCAGAGTGAAGATCCCCATCTTGTTGCCGCGCTTGGTCACCATGCTGCGGGCCGCAATCACCAGCCCCGCCGCCGTGGTCACGGTATCGCGGGAGGTGGGATGCAGATCGCACAGGCGACCCGAGGTATAACGACGCAATTCGCTGCTGTACTGGTTGATGGGGTGGCCAGTGAGATAGAGCCCAAGGGTCTCGCGCTCCCCTTCCAGCCACACCTTGTCAGGCCAGTGCGGCACGTTGGCAAACGCCTTCTTGACGTCGTCAATCTCTTCGGTGAGCACGCCGAACATGTCGACCTGCCCCACCGCCTGCGCCTTGGCGTGCTGCTCGGCGGCCCGCATCGCCTCCTCCAGCGTCGCCATCAGGGCGGCGCGGTGGGGGCCGAGCCGATCCATGGCGCCGGAGAGGATCAGCTTCTCCATCACCCGCTTGTTGAGCTTCTTGATGTCGACCCGGTTGCAGAAGTCGAACAGATCGCGGAACGGGCCGTCCTGATCCCGGGCGCTGAGGATAGCATCGATAGGGCCTTCACCCACCCCTTTCACCGCCCCAATCCCGTAGACAATATGACCATCTTCGTTGACCGAGAAGCGATAGCGGCCAGTGTTCACATCCGGCGGGATCACGGTGAGCCCCATCCGCTGGCACTCGTCCACCAGAGTCACGATCTTGTCGGTGTTGTCCATATCGGCGGTCATCACCGCCGCCATGAACTCGGCCGGGAAGTGGGTCTTGAGCCAGAGGGTCTGGTAGGAGACCAGCGCATAGGCGGCGGAGTGGGATTTGTTGAAGCCGTAGCCCGCAAACTTCTCCACCAGATCGAAGATCTTCATCGCCAGTTCGCCGTCGACGCCATTCTTGACGGCGCCCTCCTCGAAACCGGCCCGCTGCTTGGCCATCTCCTCGGGCTTTTTCTTACCCATCGCCCGGCGCAGCATATCCGCGCCACCCAGCGTATAACCCGCCAGGGTCTGGGCGATCTGCATCACCTGCTCCTGATAGAGGATGATGCCGTAGGTGGGCTCCAGAATCGGTTTCAGGCTCTCGTGCTGCCACTTCTCGTCCGGATAGGAGATCGCTTCATTACCGTGCTTGCGGTCGATGAAGTTATCCACCATGCCAGACTGGAGCGGGCCCGGTCGGAACAGGGCCACCAGTGCGATCATGTCTTCGAAGCAGTCGGGGCGCAGCCGCTTGATGAGATCCTTCATGCCGCGGGATTCCAGCTGGAATACCGCTGTGGTCTCATAGCGTTGCAGTAGGTCGAACGACTTCTTGTCATCGATAGGGATGGCGGCGATATCCACCGGCGGCTTGCCCTCTTTGGCAAGACGCGGGTTTATCATGCCGAGCGCCCAGTCGATGATGGTGAGGGTGCGCAGACCCAGGAAGTCGAACTTCACCAGACCTGCGTATTCCACATCGTTCTTGTCGAACTGGGTGACCGGGTGATGGCCTTCGTCATCGCAATAGAGCGGCGCAAAGTCGGTGATCTTGGTGGGCGCGATCACCACGCCACCTGCGTGTTTACCGGCGTTGCGCACCACCCCTTCCAAGCGGCGGGCCATGTCGATGAGGTCTTTGACCTCCTCATCCTGCTCGTAGAGCTCGGGCAGCTTGGGCTCAGCCTCGAATGCCTTGGCGAGCGTCATGCCCGGATCCGGCGGGATCAGCTTGGAGATGCGATCTACAAAGCCGTAAGCGTGGCCCAGCACCCGGCCTACGTCCCGCACCACCGCCTTGGCAGCCATGCTGCCGAAGGTGATGATCTGCGACACCGCCTCCCGACCATACATGTCGGAAACGTGCTCGATCACCTCGTCGCGCCTGTCCATGCAGAAGTCGACGTCGAAGTCGGGCATGGATACCCGCTCGGGGTTCAGGAAACGTTCGAACAGCAGGTCAAATTCCAGCGGGTCGAGGTCGGTGATCTTGAGGGCGTAGGCCACCAGAGAGCCAGCCCCCGAGCCCCGGCCCGGGCCAACGGGGATGCCGTTGTCCTTGGACCACTGGATAAACTCCATCACGATGAGGAAGTAACCCGGGAAGCCCATCTGGTTGATCACTTTGAGCTCGATGTCGAGACGCTCGTCATACTCGGGACGGCGCTCGGCCCGCACCGCCGGATCCGGGAACAGGAATTCCAGCCGCTCCTCCAACCCCTCTTTCGACTTCATGACCAGGAAGTCTTCGGTGGTCATGTCACCGGTCGGGAAGTTGGGCAGGAAGTATTCGCCGAGGCGCACCGTCACGTTGCAGCGCTTGGCGATCTCCACCGTGTTCTCCAGCGCCTCGGGGATGTCGGCAAACAGCTCCGCCATCTCCTCCTGGCTGCGCAGGTACTGCTGCGGGCTGTAGCGGCGCGGCCGGCGCTTGTCCATCAGGGTGTAGCCGTCGTGGATGGCGACCCGGATCTCGTGGGCATCGAAGTCATCGGCGGTGAGGAACACCACCTCGTTGGTGGCCACCACCGGCAGCGCAAACTCGGTGGCAATCGCCACCGCCATGTGCAGGTAGACCTCTTCGTCGGGTCGACCGGTACGCAGCAGTTCGAGGTAGTAGGCATCGGGGAAGTGGGTCTGATAGAAGGCGACACACTGCTCGGTCATCTGCCGGTTGCCCTTGAGCAGGAACTTGCCCACATCCCCCTCGCGGCCGCCGGAGAGGACGATCACCCCCTTGGCATGCTCGGCGAGCCAGCTCTTGTCGATGACCGGCCGCCCCTGCACGTGGCCGCGCTGGTAACCACGGGAAATAAGCAGGGTGATGTTCTGGTAGCCGTCGTTATCCATGGCGAGCAGGGTGAGACGGAACTGCTCGTCGCCGAGCTCATCGCTCTGCACCCAGAAGTCGGCCCCGACGATGGGCTTGATCCCCTTGCCGTGGGCCGCGCCATAGAAGCGCACCAGACCGCACATGTTCATCTGATCGGTCAGCGCCAGCGCCGGCATGTTGTTGGCCGCAGCCGCCCCGACGATGGGGTTGATCTTCTGCAGGCCATCGACCATGGAGAAGTCGGAGTGGACTCGCAGGTGGATAAAACGGGGGTCAGCCATCGTCATCTCCTCTCGCTGCTCAAACTAAATGGCATGGTCTACTCGATCCCCAGTGCGCGGCGCACCGGTTTGAAGCTCTTGCGATATTCGGGCAACGGGCCACGCTCGGCCAGAATGGCGAGGTGATCCGCAGTCGGATAACCCTTGTGACGGGCAAAACCATATTCGGGATGACGGCTGTCCAGCTCGGTCATCTCCGCATCGCGGGTCACCTTGGCGAGGATCGAGGCGGCGCTGATGGCGGCCACCAGGCTATCGCCCTTGACCACGGCACGCGCTTCCATCGGCAATGCAGGGCAGCGGTTGCCATCGATAAAGACCAGCTCGGGGGTGACCTTCAGTCCCGCCACGGCTCGCTGCATCGCCAGCATGGTGGCATGCAGGATGTTGAGCTCGTCGATCTCCTCCGGAGTTGCACGACCGATGGCCCAGGCGAGCGCTTTCTCTTTGATCTCGTCAAACAGGGCGAGGCGCTTCTTCTCGGAGAGCTTCTTGGAGTCGTTGAGCCCTGCGATCGGATTGGCGGGATCGAGAATGACCGCAGCGGTGACCACGTCACCCACCAGGGGGCCACGACCCACTTCGTCCACACCGGCAACCAGCTTGTCGTCAGGAATATCGATCATCATCTTGTAGCCTTGAATCAAAACAGGCCCCGTGGGGCCTGACAGGGGTTGACTGGCGCAGCATTACCGCTCGAAAAGGATGAACGGGTAGCGCGGCGCAATCGACGGTCCGAAATAGCGTTATCTGCCGAGCAGATCCGCCACCGCATCGGCGGCCTGCGAGTCGGCATTGCAGCGGATCAGCTGGTGCAGCTCGGTGAAGGTATTGACCAGCGCACTGTTGTCGTGCTCGAAGTACTTGCTCACCTCTTCCACCAGATTCTCCGGGGTGCACTCGTGCTGGATGAGTTCCGGCACCAGCATGCGACCGGCGAGCAGGTTGGGCAGAGAGACAAATTCGGTCTTCACCAGTCGCTGGGCCAGCCAGTAGCTGAAGGGCTTGAGCTTGTAGCCCACCACCATCGGCTTTTTCACCAGCATGGCTTCGAGCGCTGCGGTGCCAGAGGCCAGCATCACCACGTCGGCGGCGATCATCGCCTCGCGGCCCTGCCCTTCCAGCAGCACCATGTCGAGACCCGGCGCTACCTCGGCCTTGATGGCCATAAACTGCTCACGCCGTTTCTGGTTGACCAGCGGCACGATGAAGCCGAGATCCGGATAGCGCACCGTCAGGTGTTTGCATGCCTCGAGAAACAGGGGAGACATAAAGCCCACTTCTGCGGTGCGGCTGCCCGGCAGCACTGCCAGCCAGCGGCGATTGGCATTGATACCGAGATTGCGACGTACGGCTGCCTGATCCGGCACCAACGGAATATCATCCGCCATGGTGTGACCGACAAAACGGCAAGGGGCGTCGAAGCGGTCGTAGAAGGCTTTCTCGAAGGGCAGGAAGGCGAGCACCATGTCGGTGGCGGCCTTGATCTTGTGAATGCGGTTCTGGCGCCAGGCCCACACAGAGGGGCTGACATAGTGAACCGTCTTGATACCGGCGCGGCGCAGTTTCAGCTCCACTCCGATATTGAAATCTGGTGCATCCACGCCGATGAAGATATCGGGCGGATTGGCAATAAAGTGGCGCAGCAGTTCGCGACGAACCTTGAGGATGCGCGGCAGACGCCCCAGCACCTCGGTGATCCCCATGACGGAGAGCTCTTCCATCTCGAACAGGGCCTTGACGCCCAGAGCCTGCATGCGCGGCCCGGCGATCCCTTCGAACTGCGCGTCCGGGTAACGGACTTGCAGCTCGCGCACCAGACCGGCAGCCAGAATGTCGCCGGAGACCTCTCCGGCGACGATACCGATACGAACCGGATCAGGCACGGATGATCCCGCGCTCGTTGTCTTTGAGGAAGTCCACATAGAGCTGGACGGCCGGCTCGGCTTGCGCCATCTCGATCAGCACCGGCAGCACCTCTTCGATGGTCTTGCCGGAGCGGAAGATCTCTTTGTAGGCACGCTTGACGGCAGAGATGGCCTCGGCGCTGAAACCGCGGCGACGCAGACCTTCGGAGTTCACCCCGAACGGCTTGGCGTAGTTGCCGGCAGCCATCACGTAAGGCGGTACGTCCTTGTTCAGGGCGGCGCAGCCACCGACGAAGGCGTGGGAACCGACGCGGCCGAACTGGTGAATGGCGGAGAGACCACCAAAGATCACGAAGTCACCGATCACCACGTGGCCAGCCAGGGTCGCGTTGTTGGCGAAGATGCAGTTGTCACCAATGATGCAGTCGTGGGCAACGTGGACGTTGACCATGAACAGGTTGCCGCTGCCCACCTTGGTCAGGGATTGATCCTGAATGGTACCGCGGTGGAAGGTGCAGTTCTCGCGAATGACGTTGTTGTCGCCAATCTCGAGGAAAGTGCGCTCACCGGCGTACTTCTTGTCCTGGCAATCCTCACCGATGGAGGTGTGCTGGAAGATCTTGTTGCCGCGACCAATCTTGGTCGGGCCCTTGATCACCACATGGGAACCTACCCAGGTGTTGTCACCGATTTCCACCTCGGCGCCGATGACAGAAAAGGGGCCGATTTCAACCCCTTTACCGATCACGGCAGACTCATGGACGATGGCTGTATCGTGAATGATGGCAGTCTGGTCGATCACGTGTGTTAAACCTCGCGTTTGGCGCACATCAGCTCGGCGGTACAGACCACTTCACCGTCGACGGTAGCGACACCGGTGAACTTGGCAATACCGCGACGCTCTTTCAGGAACTCCACGTCGAGCACCAGTTGATCACCGGGGCCGACCGGACGCTTGAAGCGAGCGTTGTCGATTGAGGCAAAATAGTAGAGTTCATTGGGAGACGGTTTGCCCACCATGGTAAATGCCAGGATACCGGTGGCCTGTGCCATCGCTTCCAGGATCAGTACCCCTGGGAACACCGGCTTGGCCGGGAAGTGCCCCTGGAAGATCGGCTCGTTGAACGAGACGTTCTTGATGGCGCGCAGAGTTTTGCGCTCATCGCTGATCTCGTAGTTTTCCACCCGATCCACCATCAGGAACGGATAACGGTGGGGCAGCAGATCCATGATTTCCTGGATACCCAGGCTCTTCTTTTCAGTAGTCAAAACAGTACCCTATACCAATCGTGATTATTCTTGATCCAGCTTCTTCTCAAGCTTGCTTAACCGCTTGTGCATCTCTTCGATACGCATCACCCGGGCGGCGGTCTTGCGCCACTCTTTATTGGTTTGCAGAGGGATGCCGGAAGAGTAGACACCGGGCTCGGTAATGGGTCGCATCACCATGGCCATACCGGTAACGGTGGCCTGATCGCAGATCTCCATATGCCCGTTAAAGACGGAAGCGCCACCAATGATACAGTATTTGCCGACCTTGAGACTACCAGCCATCACGGTGGAGCCCGCCACGGCAGTGCCGTAACCAATCTCCACGTTGTGGGCGATCTGGCACTGGTTGTCGATGATGACGTTGTCAGCGATGCGGGTATCTTCCAGCGCACCGCGGTCGATGGTGGTACAGGCACCGATCTCGACCCGGTTGCCGATAGTCACGCCGCCGAGCTGGGGGATCTTGATCCACTCGCCACGCTCGTTGGCATAACCGAAACCATCGGCGCCGATCACTGTGCCGGATTGAACCAGACAGTCGGTGCCCATGGTCACATTGTGATAGAGGGTGACGTTGGCCCACAGCCGGGAGCGGGCTCCCAGCCGGGTGTTCTTGCCAACGAAACAACCCGGGCCAATGCGTACATCATCACCCAGCACGACGCCGGATTCGATCACTGCATTGGCGCCGATGGCCACTCTCTCGCCCAGTTGTACGTCAGCCGCGATAACGGCGCTCGGATGGATATCCGTGGCCGGCTGCGGGGTGGTGTCCAGCAGTTGGGCTACCCGGGCAAAGCCCACATAGGGGTCTTTGAGCACCAGGGCATTGGTGGGACAAAATGGCAGATCCGCTTCTGTAATGAGCACGGCGGTCGCCTTGCTCTGCTCCAGATAGTGCCGGTACTTCTTGTTGGACAGGAAGGTGATATCCCCCTCCCCGGCCTTTTCCAGTGTCGCTACCTTGCGGATTTCCAGGGTTCCGTCGCCATGGACCTGGGCCCCCAGTTGCTGGGCCAGCTGTGCGAGAGTGAATGCCATCAATTAGTTGCTCTTGCTTACCTGAGAAATAACCTGGCCGGAGATGTCCAGCTTGCTGGCGGCATACGGGGCGGCATTGCGCTCCAGCACCAGATCGTAACCATTGCTCTTGGCGATGGAATCGATGGCAGCCTGCACCTTGGTCAGGATCTTGTTGCGCTCTTCGGACTGACGGCGACCGTTGTCCTGCTCAAAGGCTTGACGCTTCTGGTTGAACTCCATCTGCAGCTTGGCCAGCTTCTCCTGGTTCTGCTTCTTCTGCTCGGCGCTCATGAAGGCTTCATCCTTGCGGAACTTCTCGACCAGCTTCTGGCCTTCCTGTTCCAGCTTCTGCAGCTCACGCATGCGCGGCTCGAATTCACCTTTCAGCTTGGCTGCAACGGCTTCACGCTGGGGCAGCTTTTGGAAGACTTCGCCCATATCCACCACGGCGATCTTGGTCTCAGCGAAGGCAGAACCCATGCCGGCAGCCATCAGTGCAAAGCTCAAACCAGCTACTTTCAACGCTTTATTCACACTTACTCCTTGTTCCCTCATGGCGAGGGCTACCTGATTTACCCGATTATGCAAGCGGCGTTAGGACCGTCTTGTTACCTGGTGAGGCACGCATACCGCGCGTCCCATCATTGAAGACCCCCACCGCATGGGTGGGGGCAAAACTCTGCTTAGAAAGTACGACCGATGTTGAAGGAGAAGACTTCGGTGCGATCCCCTTCATATTTCTTGATCGGCTTGGCCAAGGCGAACACCAGCGGCCCCATCGGCGAGAGCCACTGCAGGGAGACACCGGCAGAGACCCGGATATTGCCCGGGTTGGAGTAGTCCTGGCTCAGATAGTTGCAATCAGAACCGGCGGCGCAAGGATATGCTCCGTTGGCAAAATCGGTGCTCCAGACGGTACCAGCGTCCATAAAGACGGTGGAACGGATCTGCGGACGATAGGTCTCGGAGACGAACGGGGTCGGGAAGACCAGCTCCAGTGAGGCGACGGCCAGAGCGTTGCCCCCCACCGAGGTGTCGGAACCTTCGTAGTAGCCAGTTTCACACGGCTGAGAACCCGTGCAACTGCCAGCACCCGGCTTGTTGTAGGTCTTGTAGATCGCCTTGGGACCAATGGTATTGCTCTTGAAGCCACGTACCGTATCGAAACCACCGGCATAGTAGTTCTCGAAGAACGGCAGCATGGAGTCATCGCCATAGCCGTTACCGTAAGAGACACGACCCTTGCCGATCATTACCCAGCTGTGATCCGCATCGAGCGGGAAGTAGTGGGCATCTTCGGCAGAGAGCTTGTAGTACTGCAGCTCCATGCCCGGTACGGTCACCTTGGCGTTGATACGCTGACGATCGCCAGAAGTCGGGAACATCCCCTTGTTCAGGGTAGAGCGGGTCCAGCCAGCGGTGACATCGACGGTCACAAAGTCGAGGTTGGAACCATCCTGTGAGTAAGCATTCCAGAACTGATCCATCTGTACCGACTGGCGGTTATCATTCCACTGATCCCAGCAGTAGGTATTGCCATCAGTATCCGGATTGTCCTTCAGACACTCCTGATAGTTCTGGGCATTGAAGGACGGACGGCTCAGCTTGGTGCTCTCGATACCGGTACTGAAGTCGAGACGGTTGAACTCGTTGACCGGGAAGCCGCTGGAGAGACGGAAACCGATGGTTTCGTTCTCGTAATCAACGATATCGGCATCATCGGCGCGGAACTGGTTGTAGTAGACCCGACCACCCAGGCTGACACCATCCACGGTGAAGTAGGGGTCGTTGTAGCTCAGGTCAACGTTCTTGGAGTAGTCGTTGGTGCTGGCGTTGATGGAGACCTTTTTACCGGTACCCATAAAGTTGTCCTGGGAGATCCCCGCCTGCAGGCTCAGACCCGATTCGGTACCGTAACCGATACCGGCGTTGATGGAGCCTGCTGGCTGCTCCTTGACCTTGAAGTCGAGGTCAACCAGGTCATCGTTGCCCGGCACCCGCTTGGTGTCCACTTCTACACTCTCGAAATAACCGAGACGGTTGAGACGGCTCTTGGACTGCTCGATGTTGTCGGAGGAGAGCCAGGTGCCTTCCATCTGGCGCATCTCGCGACGCAACACCTGATCTTCGGTGGTTGCGTTACCGCTGAAGTTGATGTTGCGCACATAGACACGAGGGCCCGGCTCAACGTTGACGATCAGCTCAACTTCCTTGGTCTTGTCATTGACCTGCGGGAAGGTGACCACTTTCGGATAGGCATAACCGTAACGGCCGAGGAACTTGGAGAGCACCTCTTCGGTATGAGTCACCTGACTGGCAGAGTAGGTGCTGCCGGCAGCAATCGGGATCAATCCCTTCATCTCGCCACCGCGGTCGATCAGGTCACCCTTGAGCTGGACACCGGAGACCTTGTACTGATCCCCTTCCTTGATGTTGAGGGTGACGTAAACGCCCTTCTTGTCGGGGGTCATGGAGACCTGGGTAGACTCCTGCTGGAAGCGGATATAGCCACGATCCATGTAGTAGGAGCGCAGGGTCTCGATATCACCCGCCAGCTTCTGTTTCTGATAGCGCTGATCGGCGGTGAAGTTCCACCAGGGCACTTCGTCGCGCAGGGAGAGCTGGGCAATCAGTTTCTCTTCCGGGAAGACGCTGTTGCCGACGATGTTGATCTGCTGGATCTTGGCCGCTTCCCCTTCCACGAAGGTGAACTTGAGGTCGACCCGGTTGCGCGGCAACGGGGTGACGATGGCCTTGACCTTGGCGGAGTATTTACCCACGCCATAGTAGAAATCTTCCAGTCCCTTCTCGAGGGAGGTGAGCACAGTGCGATCCAGCGGATCGCCCACACGGATGCCGGAGGACTCCAGACTCTGGGTCAGTTGCTCCTCTTTGATATCCTTGTTGCCGGCAAACTCGATGCTGGAGATGGTCGGACGCTCCTTGACCATCACCTGCAGCACCTGGCCGTCACGGTAAACCTTCACATCCTCGAAGTTACCCGAGGCATAGAGCTTTTTGATGGCGCTGGCCAGAGCCACGGAGTCGACGGTATCACCGACCCGGATCGGCAGGTTCAACAGTGCGGCACCCAGGGTCACCCGTTGCAGACCTTCGACCTGGATATCTTGCACCACAAAAGAGGCAGGGGCCGCCTGGGCCAGGAAACTGGCACCCAGCAGGCAACTCAACACCAATGCTTTTTTAACAGCCATTTTGTTCTTATGTGTCCTTGTTGATGCTCTGGCCTCAGAGGCGAGCGAAATCGTTAAACAGCGCAATGCCCATCAATAACATCAGAATGGCGGCACCGATCCTGAAACCCACTTCCTGTATTTTCTCTGATACCGGCTTGCCGGTGACCGCTTCGATAAGGAAATAGACCAGATGGCCACCATCGAGCACCGGCAGGGGGAACAGATTGATAATCCCTAGGTTGACGCTGATCAGCGCCAGAAAACTCAAGAAATAGACCAGACCATAGTCGGCACTGCTGCCGGCGCCCTTGGCAATGGAGATGGGGCCGCTCAGGTTGTCCAGCGACACGATGCCACCGATCAACTTGCCAATCATGTCAAAGGTGAGCGTGATCAGGCTCCAAGTCTTGTCCGCGCCATGCCACAGCGCCTGCAAAGGCCCATACTGTAACAGAATTCGATATTCATCCGGTAATGGAACCAGTTGCGGTGAGAGACCGACGAATCCTACCAGCTTGCCCTGCACCTTGCGGCTATCCGGGGTCAGGGTCACGTTGAGATCACTGTTGTTGCGCTCAACCACCACTTGCAGGGGTTCGCCCGGTGCCTGCTGCACCAGTTCGACAAACTGGGCCCACGCGGTAATAGGCTGATCGCCGACCTGTTTGATACGGTCACCGACCTGCAGCCCCGCCTTTTCACTGGCACTCTTGGCCACCACGGCAGCCACGACTGGCAGCACTTTGCCACTCAGGGGGACGATCCCCAGACTACCGATGGGCGACTCTTTATCCGGATCGAAGGTCCAGCCGGTCAGCGACAAGGTTTTGTCGGTGGCATAGCTGGTATTGGGTGCCTGCACCTTGAGAGTCACAGCATCATCACCCAGATGGCTGATAAGGGCGTAAGTGACGCTCTCCCAGTCACCGGTCTGCTCATCGCCGACCCCGACAATCTCCATCCCCGGCAGCACACCCGCCTCGGCTACGATGGATGCCGGACGCACTTCACCGATCACCGGCTTGACGCTCGGCACCCCGATGATAAACATCAGCCAGAGGGCAAACAGGGCAAAGACGAAGTTGGCCATGGGACCTGCGGCGACAATCGCCATCCGCGCCCAGACACTCTTGTGGTTGAAGGCATACTGCTCGTCACCGGGCTTGAGTTCATCGACCCGGCCATCGAGCATCTTGACGTAACCACCGAGGGGGATCAGCGCCAGCACATATTCGGTGCCATCTTTACCCATCCGGCGCCAGATCGCCTTGCCAAAACCGATGGAGAAGCGCTCAACCTTGACGCCACAACGACGGGCCACCCAGAAGTGACCAAACTCGTGCACCGCGACCAGCAGGCCCAGCGCAACAACAAAAGCACCGATATTCCACAACACACCGCCCATCAGCCAAGCTCCTCAATCAAAATGTGAGCACGGGCTCTTGCCGCACCGTCCAGGGCAAACAGATCATCGAGCGAGCCGACGGCGCTGCTCTCCAGCGCCAGCATCACTGCCTCGTTGATCCGGGCAATATCCATAAAACCGATGCGCCCGGCCAGGAAGGCGGCAACCGCCTCCTCGTTGGCCGCATTGAGCGCAGTAGTCGCCGCTTGTCCCTTCTGGCAGGCATTGATGGCCAGCGCCAGACAGGGGTAGCGATCATAATCAGGCCGGATAAAGCTGAACTCTCCGACACTGAAGAAATCCAAAGGTTCCACACTGGAGGGGATGCGATTGGGATAAGCAAGCGCATGGGCGATGGGGGTACACATATCCGGATTGCCAAGCTGGGCCAGCACGGAGCCATCCTTATACTGCACCATGGAGTGGATCACCGACTGCGGGTGGATCACCACCTGGATCTGCTCGGGCGCCGCATTGAACAGCCAGCGCGCCTCAATGTACTCCAGCCCCTTGTTGATCATGGTGGCGGAGTCGACCGAAATCTTGGCCCCCATCGACCAGTTGGGATGAGCGATGGCCTGCGCCGGCGTCACCTTCGCCAGCTCGCTGATCTCGGTGTAACGGAACGGGCCGCCAGAACCGGTCAGCAAAATCTTGCTGATCCCCGCCGCCGCCAGATCGCAAAAACCGGGCTGGCGCTGCACGGCGGTCGGCAGACACTGGAAGATAGCATTGTGTTCGCTGTCGATGGGCAGCAGCTCGGCGCCATGTTCGCGCACGGCCTCCATGAAGAAAGCACCGGACATCACCAGCGCCTCCTTGTTGGCCAGCAAAATTCGCTTGCCGGCACGTACCGCGGCCATGGTCGGGGCCAGTCCGGCCGCACCGACGATGGCGGCCATCACGCTATGGGTGTCGGGGTGAGCGGCAACCTCGCAGAGGGCTGCTGCACCAGACATGACCCGGGTCGCACTGCCGTGCGCTTTCAGACGGGCAGCCAGTTCACGGGCGGCATCCTCATCGACCATCACGGCAAAACGGGGGGAGAATTCAAGGCAGTCCCGCAACATGGCATCCACGTTGCGGGCGGCGGTCAACGCCAATACTTGCCAACTGCCCGGGTTATGGCGCAGCACTTTCAAGGTACTCTGACCAATGGAGCCAGAGGCCCCCAGAATAACCAGTGACTTGTGCATCAAAACTCCTGACTGAGTAGCAGATAACTGAGCAGAAACACCGGCAGGGCGGCGGTCAGGCTGTCGATCCGGTCGAGAATGCCGCCATGACCCGGCAACAGGGTGCCGGAGTCCTTGATGCCCGCCTCGCGCTTGAACATGCTTTCGGTCAGATCGCCGAGTACGGAGGCTAGCACCGCCAGCAGAGAGCAAAACAGCACGGTGATCATCTTGGCAGGAACAAATCCCATCGACCAGGTGACACCGATGGCCAGCAGGCTGGCGGTAAAGAGGCCGCCGCACATCCCTTCGATGGTTTTGCCCGGACTCACAGCCGGTGCCAGCTTGTGCTTACCGAACGCCTTGCCGAAAAAATACGCGCCAGAATCTGCCGCCCAGACCAGTCCCATCACGAACAACAGGATCCAGGCCCCCATCATGGGGTCATGGTAAAAGTTGTAACCACGGATGGCGACCAGCGACCAGAAGAAGGGAACCAGAGTCACCAGACCAAACAGCGACTTGAGCCAGATAGACTCTTTCCACAGCTTGGCGCTTTGGGGATAGCGCAGCACCATCAGCAGACCCAGCAGCCACCAGCTTACCGCGGTCCAGAGCACGCCCATCACGAGGGGGTGCAGGTGAGGCGTCCAGAGTTGCTCCACCGGCAGCCAAAAGAGGCTGGCACCGAGCAACAGACAAAATACGATGGGTAACCATTGCTGCGGAGCAGCAGAGACAAACCCACTCCATTCGCGACTGGCCAACAAAAACACCAGCGCTGCCAACAGGGCAAAAAATTTCAATGGCAGAAAGAAGAGCGCCCCCAACACCAGGGGGATCAACATCAAAGCAGTAATAATTCGTTGTTTTAGCAAAAGAAACCTCTCTCTTGGGAGCGGGGTTTAGCCGGTCTGCTGCTCGGCGATCAATTCCCGTATCTGTTCACCCGTGCAACCGAAGCGACGCTCGCGGGCAACGAAAGAGGCAACCGCCTCACTGAACTCGGCCTCGTTGAAATCGGGCCACAATACCGGGGTAAAATAGAGCTCTGCATAGGCGAGCTGCCATAACACAAAGTTGCTGATGCGATGATCGCCACCGGTACGGATCAGGAGATCCACCGGCGGCAGGTCGGCCATACACACTTCGCGACCAAGCATGGATTCATCGATGTCATCGGCGGCCAGTTCACCGGCAACAACCGCGCGGGCCAGCTTGCGAGCCGCCTGAGCGATATCCCACTGGCCGCCATAGTTGGCCGCAATATTCAGGGTCAATCCCTTGTTATTGGCGGTCAAGGCTTCCGCCTTGGCGATTTTGGCCTGCAACCGATCACTGAAGCGAGCGGTATCGCCAATCACCCTGAGCCGGATCCCGTGACTGTGAAGTTTGTTCACCTCGCGGCCCAGCACGGTAATGAACAGCTCCATCAAGGCGCTGACTTCCCCTTCCGGACGACGCCAGTTTTCGCTGGAGAATGCAAACAGGGTCAATGCCTCGATCTTGGCTCGCGCAGCAAAGGTAACGGCCTCGCGCACTGACTTGACGCCCGCCTTGTGGCCATAAACCCGCATCTTGCCTCGGTTCTGGGCCCAGCGACCGTTACCATCCATGATGATGGCGACGTGACGGGGTAAAGACGAGTTGGCACAATCACCCAACGCAGCCAAAAGCGACATGGTTTTCTCCCACAAAGACAAAAGCGCCGTGCAGGGGCACTACACGGCGCTCGTAATATACCTTTCAGGCGCTTAGATTTCCATTAGCTCCTTCTCCTTTGCAGCAAGAGCCTCATCGACCAGCTTGATGTAGGAGTCAGTCAGTTTCTGGATCTCTTCCTGGGCGCGACGGTCGTCGTCTTCGGAGATCTCTTTGTCCTTCAGCAGCGCTTTCAGGTCGGCGTTGGCATCGCGGCGAATGTTGCGCACGGCAACACGGGCGTTTTCCGCTTCGGCACGGACGATCTTGGTCAGGTCGCGACGGCGCTCTTCGGTCAGCGGCGGCAGCGGCACGCGCAGGGTCTGGCCATTGCTGGAGGGGTTCAGGCCCAGATCGGAGGTCAGGATCGCCTTCTCTACCGCCTGGATCATGGAGCGGTCAAAAATGGAGATGGAGAGGGTGCGAGCATCTTCTGCCACGACGTTGGCCAACTGTTTCAGCGGAGTGGCAGCACCGTAATACTCAACCTGGATGCCGTCTAGCAGGCTCGGGTGAGCACGGCCAGTACGGATCTTGGACATCTGGGTCTTGAGTGATTCGACACTCTTGCCCATACGCTCCTTGGCGTCGTTTTTAATCTCGTTGATCACAGCGGTTTTCCTTTTGGCGAACGAGCCGCCATGCGGCTCGCATCTATATTATTTGCTGACGTAATGGATCAGGGTACCTTCCGGCTCACCCATGATAACCCGGCGCAAAGCGCCCGGCTTGTTCATGTTGAACACCCGGATCGGCAGATCATGGTCACGTGCCAGAGTAAAAGCAGCAAGATCCATCACCTTGAGCTCTTTTTCAAGAACTTCATCATAACTCAATTCATGGTACAGCACGGCATCCGGATTCTTGACTGGATCTTCGTTGTATACACCATCAACCTTGGTGGCCTTGAGCACTACATCGGCTTCGATCTCGATCCCGCGCAGGCAAGCCGCAGAATCGGTAGTGAAGAAGGGGTTGCCAGTACCGGCAGAGAAGATCACCACTTTGCCTGCACGCAGCTGGCTGATTGCCTCGGCCCAGCTGTAGGAATCACAAACCCCTTGCAGGGAAATGGCAGACATCAGACGGGCATTCACATAAGCACGATGCAGAGCATCACGCATGGCCAGACCGTTCATCACGGTTGCCAGCATACCCATGTGGTCGCCCACCACGCGGTTCATGCCCGCCTTGGCAAGACCGGCACCACGGAACAGGTTGCCGCCACCGATGACCAGACCGACCTGAACACCCAGCTCAACCAGCTCTTTGATCTCTTGGGCCATCCGCTCCAGCACTGCCGGATCAATGCCGAAACCCTCGGATCCTTGCAGGGCTTCACCACTCAACTTCAGAAGAACACGTCTGTATGCAGGTTTGGGATTGGTACTCATGTCACTGATTCCTGGTCATATAAAGACCGCGACATAAGTCGCGGTCTGGGGAAACGGAAAAACCGGTTCGATTAGGCCTTTTGAGCGGCCGCGATTTGGGCTGCAACTTCAGCAGCGAAATCGGTCTCTTGCTTCTCGATGCCTTCGCCCACTTCGAAACGGGTGAAGGAGACAACGTCAGCGCCTTCTTTCTTCAGCAGCTCGGCAACAGTCATGGAAGGATCTTTCACGAACGGCTGACCAGTCAGGGAAACCTCACCGGTGAACTTCTTCATGCGACCTTCAACCATCTTCTCGGCGATCTCTTTCGGCTTGCCGGAGTTGATGGCGATGTCGATCTGGATTTCGCGCTCTTTGGCAACGACTTCAGCAGATACATCTTCAGGCTTGACGAATTGCGGGCTGTTGGCTGCAACGTGCATGGCCAGATCTTTGGCCAGTTCGTCGGAACCACCGGTCAGCTTGGTGATAACACCGATGCGGGAACCGTGAACGTAGGTGCCCAGGTTGTCACCTTCAACCAGCATCACGCGACGCAGGTTCATGTTCTCACCGATCTTGGCGATCAGGTTGGTGATGGTCAGCTCTACGGATTCGCCGTTGCCAAAATCAGCGGCTTTCAGCGCATCAACGTCTGCGATCTTCTGGGTAGCTGCGATCTCGACGATCTTCTGACCCATGGCCAGGAAACCGGCATCCTTGGAAACGAAGTCAGTCTCGCAGTTCAGCTCGATCATGACGGCAACGTTGCCTTCGGTACGGGCGAAAATCACACCTTCAGCGGCGATACGGCCAGCTTTCTTGGCGGCTTTGGCCTGACCGGATTTACGCATGTTCTCGATGGCCAGCTCGATATCGCCGTTGGCCTCTTCCAGTGCTTTTTTGCAATCCATCATGCCAGCGGCGGTGCGCTCGCGCAGTTCTTTTACCAGGGCGGCAGAAATGTTTGCCATGTCCAGTATCCTCGGTCTTGAATTGACAAGAAACAGGGGCCACAAGGGCCCCTGCTAACCAATTACATCAGCTTGGTTAATAAGGGCTTTGCAGACCTTATCAATTACTCAGCTTCAACGAAGCCATCTTGTTCGGCTTGAACAACGATGTCCTGCTCGCGAGCTTCCAGTACGGTGTCAGCAGCAGCATTCAGGTACAGCTGTACGGCACGGATAGCGTCGTCGTTACCCGGGATGACGTAATCAACGCCGTCCGGGTTGGAGTTGGTATCAACGATGGAAACTACCGGGATACCCAGGTTGTTGGCTTCTTTGATAGCGATGTGCTCGTGGTCGGCATCGACAACGAACAGAACGTCAGGCAGGCCGCCCATGTTCTTGATACCACCCAGGCTCTTCTCCAGCTTTTCCATTTCGCGAGTACGCATCAGCGCCTCTTTCTTGGTCAGCTTCTCGAAGGTACCGTCCTGGCTCTGGGTTTCCAGATCTTTCAGGCGCTTGATGGACTGACGAACGGTTTTCCAGTTGGTCAGCATGCCGCCCAGCCAGCGGTGGTTAACATAGAACTGGTCGCAACGCTCAGCGGCTTCTTTTACGGCTTCAGACGCGGCACGCTTGGTACCTACGAACAGTACCTTGCCTTTCTTGGCAGCTACGGAGCTGATGAAGTTCATGGCATCGTCAAACATCGGAACGGTTTTTTCCAGGTTGATGATGTGAACTTTGCTGCGGGCACCGAAGATGTAGGATTTCATTTTCGGGTTCCAGTAACGAGTCTGGTGACCGAAGTGAACGCCGGCTTGCAGCATGTCGCGCATAGAAACTTTAGCCATTTTATACCTCTATATTGGGGTTAGGCCTCCACACATCCCATATAACCGACCCGTTAAGGCACCCCGGCATATGTGTCGATGTGTGTGTGTTGTTTAAGTAAGGGTGATGAAATCGGGACGCAAGTTCCCCATTCCGGCGCGCTTTATACCATAACTTTGTTCAGGACACCACCGGCCGACACTCTAAACAGGTGTAAATCTGGATCCCGCCAGAGGAGGTTGCGACTGCCATTTGACGCTGTGATGACAATCACACTGGAAGTACGCGGGGGTTGCGGATAAAATTTTGGCCTGATTGCAAACGCATCTATTTTTCATTACCTGATTGCCGGACATCGATAGATGCGCGATCAGGTCCCAAGAGAGATCCCATGTCCATTAAAATCAAGACACCGGAAGAGATTGAAAAGATGCGCGTTGCCGGCCAATTGGCCGCCGATGTGCTGGTCATGATTGCGCCCCATGTCAAAGCTGGCGTCACCACTGACGAACTGAACACCCTCTGCCACAACTATATTGTCGACGTGCAGCAGGCCATCCCGGCCCCGCTCAACTATCACGGTTTCCCCAAATCCATCTGTACCTCGGTGAACGATGTGATCTGCCACGGCATCCCGAACCACAAGAAGCTGCGTGATGGCGACATCATCAACCTCGACATCACCGTTATCAAGGATGGCTACCACGGCGATACCTCGGCCATGTTCATCGTGGGCGAGACCACCCCGCTGCGCCGCCAGCTCTGCAAGGTTGCGCAAGAGAGCCTCTACGCTGCCATCAAGAAGGTGCGTCCGGGTGCCTGCATCACCGAAATTGGCGCCGTGATCCAGCCCATCGTCGAGAAGGCCGGCTTCTCCGTGGTGCGTGACTACTGCGGCCACGGCATCGGTGCCGAGTTCCACGAAGAGCCGCAGATCCTGCACTACCGCAACAGTGGCAAGCTGGAGCTGAAAGCAGGCATGTGCTTCACCATCGAGCCGATGGTCAACAGCAAGAAGTATCACTGCAAGGTCAATCCGAAGGATGGCTGGACCGTGACCACCAAGGATGGCGGCGACTCCGCCCAGTGGGAGCACACCCTGCTGGTGACCGAGGATGGCTGCGAGGTGCTCACCCTGCGCCCCGATGACACTATCGACCGCTTCATCAAACACAGCTAACATCGAACCCCGGCCCTGAACTTCCAAAGCGCCGGGGTTTTTACTTCTGTTTCAGCCGTTTGCCTGCCACTTGCGTGTGAGATGCCATGGACGCCAGCCTGCTTTCCCCCCATTTGTTACCCGATGATCAGCTCACTCGCGACAACTGCAAAGAGTACCTGAGCCGCTTTCTCGGCTGGCTGCACGCCCGTTTTGATGCCGGCGACAACATCATCGAGCTGGTTGCCACCCGCTCCGAATACATGGATCAGTTGCTCTGCCGCCTGTGGCAGAAGTTTGGCTTCGACAAGAGCGACCTGACCCTGATCGCGGTGGGGGGCTATGGCCGCGGCGAGCTGCACCCCCACTCCGATATCGACCTGCTGATCCTCTATGACGGCGACGAACTGGACGAAGTGTTGGGACTACGCATTGGCGAGTTCATCACCCTGTTGTGGGATCTCAAGCTGGAGGTGGGTCAGGCGGTGCGCAACGTGGCGGAGTGTCTCGAGCAGGGGCGCGCCGATATTACGGTCGCCACCAACCTCATCGAGGCCCGCTACATCACAGGTCGCCAGGAGGGCTTTCGGCAACTGAAAGAGGCCACCGGCCCCCAGCACTTCTGGCCAAGTGAAGCCTTCTTTCGTGCCAAGCGCCAGGAGCAGGCGGAGCGTCATCAACAGTTTCTCGGCACCGCCTACAAGCTGGAGCCCGATCTCAAGAGCAATCCGGGCGGCCTGCGCGACATTCAAACCCTCGCCTGGGTCGCCCGCCGCCACTTTGGCGCCACTACCTTGTTCGAGATGACCAGCCACGGCTTTCTCAATCGCGCCGAGTACCGCGAACTGCTCGACTGCCAGAATTTTCTCTGGAAGGTGCGCTTTGCCCTGCACATGGCCATCAACAAGGGAGATAACCGCCTGCTGTTCGATCGCCAGCGCACCGTAGCCCAGATGTTGGGGTTCGAGGGGGAAGGCAACACTCCGGTCGAGCAGATGATGAAACGCTTCTATCAGACGGTACGGCGGGTCTCCGAGCTCAACGAGATGCTGCTGCAGCTGTTTGACGAGGCGATCCTCGGCAACACCGCCATGGATGTGCGCCGCCTCTCCGACGAATTCCAGATCCGTGGCCGCCTCATCGATGCGGTGGATGCGGAGCTGTTTAGCCGTGAACCGGCCGCTATCCTGCGCCTCTTCTATCAGATGGCCCATCATCCCGAGATTGCGGGCATCCACTCCGCCACCTTGCGCCAGCTGCGCGAGGCGCGCCGCAAACTCAACTGCTGGTTGCAAGACTTGCCCGACTGCCGTCGCCTCTTTATGGCGCTGCTGCGCCACCCCAACGGCATCGGCCTACCGCTCACCCTGATGCACAAGTACGGCATCCTCGCCGCCTATCTGCCGCAATGGAACCTCATCGTCGGCCAGATGCAGTTCGACATGTTCCACGCCTACACGGTGGATGAGCACACCCACCGGCTGCTCAAGAACATTCATCAGTTTCCCAATCCGGCCAGTCGCCAAACCCATCCGCTCTGCCATGAAGTGTTCACCCGACTGCGCAAACCGGAGCTGCTCAGCATCGCCGCCCTGTTCCACGATATCGCCAAGGGGCGGCGTGGCGATCACTCGGAGCTCGGCGCCGTCGATGCGTTGGAGTTCTGCCAGCTGCACGGTCTGGATCGCTACGAGAGCCGACTGGTCGCCTGGCTGGTGCGCCATCACCTGCTGATGTCGGTTACCGCCCAGCGCCGCGATATCTACGATCCCGACGTGGTCACCGACTTTGCCCAGAAGGTGCGTGACGAGCAGCATCTAGACCTGCTCTACTGCCTCACCGTGGCCGATATCTGCGCCACCAACGATACCCTGTGGAACGACTGGAAGGGCACCCTGCTGCGGGAGCTCTACTTCGCCACCCAGAAGGCGCTGCGCCAGGGGCTGGAGAACCCGCCCGACATGCGGCTGCGCATTCGCGAAAACCAGCGTCAGGCCAAGCAACTGCTTGCGCAACGGGATGTATCGGAAGAGGCAATCAACCAGCTCTGGGGCGACTTCAAGGCCGATTACTTCCTGCGTCACAGCCCGGAACAGATCGCCTGGCACTGCCGCCACATCATCGAGCATGGCGACAATCCGGCTCCGCTGGTGATCATCGGCAAACACCCGACCCGCGGCGGCAGCGAGGTATTTATCTACTGCCGCGATACCCCGAATCTGTTTGCCACCGTGGCCTCGGCGTTGGATCAGAAGAACCTCAACATCCACGACGCCCAGATCATGAACTCGCGCAGTAACTATGTGCTCGATACCTTCGTGGTGCTGGAGCCGAGCGGCGAGCCCATCAGCCCCAATCGCACCGCCACCATCAAGAAAGCGCTGGAGAAGGCGTTGCAGGAGCCGGGCAAGCTGGTGCTGCGCAATAAGCCGTTGTCGCGGCGCCACCGCCAGTTCAGCGTACCGACCCGGGTAGTCTTCCTGCCCCGCTCTTCGCCCACTAAAGGGGAGAGCCGTCACACCCTGATGGAGCTGACTGCCCTCGATACCCCCGGCTTGCTGGCGCGGATCGGTGCGGTTTTCCAGCAGTGCGGACTGTCGCTACACGCCGCCAAAATCGCCACTTTTGGTGAGAGGGTCGAGGACTTTTTCAGCCTGACCAGCCTCGATGGCGAGCCATTGACCGCCGAGCAGCAAAAACAGCTGGAAGAGCGACTGGTACACCAGCTCAATCCCCAGCAGTCGGTACTGGATTAAGCGAAGAGTGATTCGAAAGAGGCTGATTGTCGGGCGTTTTTTGCCATACCAAACAACTGGTTGGCGCACACAGGATGAAGAAATGGCCGCTGGCCGGAAGAATTCCGGTCAACCCCTTAAAAACAGTCGGAAAAGTGTGATACAACAAACAGAATTTTTTAAAGGAAACCTGTCATGACCGAGTTGCAACAGATCATTGAAGCGGCCTTCGAGCGCCGCGACATCATTACTCCGGGCTCCGTGGATAGCGCCACCAAGTCCGCCATCCTGCAAGCCATCGACCTGCTGGACTCCGGCAAAGCACGGGTTGCCGAGAAGATCGCCGGTGAGTGGGTTGTCCATCAGTGGTTGAAGAAAGCGGTACTGCTCTACTTCCGCATCAACGACAACGGCATCATCAAGGGCGACGATGCCCAGTACTACGACAAGGTTCCCCTCAAGTTCTCCAACTATACCGCCGAGCAGTTCAAGGAAGCGGGTGTGCGCGTGGTGCCGCCGGCAACAGCTCGCAAAGGCTCCTTTATCGCCCCCAATACCGTGCTGATGCCCTCCTACGTCAACATCGGCGCCTTCGTTGACGAAGGTACCATGGTCGATACCTGGGCCACTGTCGGCTCTTGCGCCCAGATCGGTAAGAACGTCCACCTCTCCGGCGGCGTCGGCATCGGCGGCGTACTGGAGCCGCTGCAGGCCAACCCGACCATCATCGAAGACAACTGCTTTATCGGTGCCCGCTCCGAAGTGGTTGAAGGGGTGATCGTCGAGGAAGGTTCCGTCATCTCCATGGGCGTCTTCATCGGCCAGTCCACCCGCATCTATGACCGTGAAACCGGCGAGATCCACTACGGCCGCGTACCGGCTGGCTCCGTGGTCGTCTCCGGCTCCCTGCCCTCCAAGTGCGGTAAATACAGCCTCTACGCGGCGGTGATCGTCAAAAAGGTCGATGCAAAAACCCGTGCCAAAGTCGGCATCAACGCCCTGCTGCGCTCCATCGACGAGTAATCAGCATTGCTGTGATGAAAGGGCGCCTGATGGCGCCCTTTTCATTTTGGCGCCCCTGTCACAGGCAAGCCATGAGGCATCGGTTAAGATGGATGGGACAGGATCGTTTCAAACCGAGGAAGCCTGATGTACGAGAATCTGAAGAGCCTGGGGATCCAGGATCCCGCCTCCGTCGACAGCTATACCCTGCGCCAGGAGGCCAACCACGACATCCTCAAGATCTACTTCAAGAAGCAGAAAGGCGAGTTCTTCGCCAAGAGTGTCAAATTCAAGTATCCACGCCAGCGCAAGACCATGCTGGTCGATTCCGGTACCCATGAGTACAAGGATGTCACCGAGATCAACGCCAACCTCAAATATGTGGTGGATGAGCTGGACAACCTGACCCAGGGCGTCCATCAGCAGGCCGACCCGGACATCAAGCAAAAGATCCTGCGCGACCTGCGCCATCTGGAAAAAGTGGTACAAAACAAGATCAGCGAAATCGAACGGGATCTGGAGAAACTCTAACCCTCCCCCTCTTGCTTAAAGAGCGCCCAATGTGGCGCTCTTTTTATTGGCTGACTTTATATAGGTTTATCAGGTGATGACATGCGATAAGTCGAGCGAGGCACACCAGCGGTTGTGCCGACATAGGGCATCCCGTTACACATCGCATCTTGGGTAACGAGACTCCTGCCGAGTTCGACCTGCTGTGACTCGCACGATCCATAACCAGAAATAGCAAGAGGGAGGCTTTCGCCTCCCTCTTCAAACACGCTGATATTCAGGCAACAGGATTAGTTGCTCTTCATCCAGATGTCCATGTCGGTTTTCAGGTTGTCGGACTTGGTACCGAAGATGGCTTGAACGCCGGAACCAGCCACTACCACACCGGCAGCACCCAGTTTCTTCAGACCAGCCTGGTCAACCTTGGCAACATCTTTCACACCAACACGCAGACGGGTGATGCAGGCATCCAGAGAAGCGATGTTCTCTTTACCACCGAAGGCGGCAACCAGAGCAGCAGACATCTCGTCTTTGCCTTGGCCAACGGCCTCTTCAGCAGTCTCGTCTTCACGACCCGGGGTTTTCAGGTTCATGGCACGGATAACGAAGCTGAATACGACGTAGTAGATAGCCGCGTAAACCAGACCCAGACCAACCAGCAGCAGCATGTTGTCGGCACGCGGTGATTGCACCACGAAGTCGATGAAGCCGTTGGAGAAGGTGTGACCGTGTACGATACCCAGAGAGTTGGTCAGCACATAAGCCAGACCAGCCAGTACAGCGTGGATTGCGTACAGAACCGGAGCGATGAACAGGAAGGAGAACTCGATCGGCTCGGTGATACCGGTCAGGAAAGAGGTCAGGGCTGCAGAGGCCATGATACCAACGATCTTGGCGCGGTTTTCCGGCTTGGCAGCGTGAGCAATGGCGAACGCAGCAGCAGGCAGACCGAACATTTTGAACAGGTAGCCACCAGCCAGCTGACCAAAGCCGTTACCGGCAGCGCGGGACGCGTCATCAGCAGTCAGGAAGCAGGTCATGATACCGTGAACAGTTTCACCGGCACCGTTGACGCAGGTACCAGCCTGATAGAAGAACGGTACGTTCCAGATGTGGTGCAGACCGAACGGGATCAGGGAGCGCTCAACCACGCCGTAGATACCGAAGGCCAGTACCGGGTTCTGGTTGGCAGCCCAGTCAGAGAAGGCACCGATGGCGCCACCCACTGGCGGCCAAATCACGGACAGGATCACACCCAGACCGATGGAGAGGAAACCGGTGATGATGGGTACGGCACGTTTGCCCGCGAAGAAGCCCAGGTACTCTGGCAGCTGGATCTTGTAGAAACGGTTGAACGCCCAGGCAGCGATACCACCGGCCAGGATACCACCCAGCACGCCGGTTTCGATGGTTTCAACACCCATCACAGGTGCCATGACCTTCAGGGTTGCGACCATGATGCCGTAGCCAACGATGGCTGACAGACCGGATACACCGTCGTTATTGGTAAAGCCCAGAGCAACACCCACTGCAAACAGCAGGGCCATCTGGCCAAATACAGAACCACCGGCTTGCTCCATCAATTGGGAGACAATTTCCGGCATCCAGCTGAAATGGGCAGCACCCACCCCCAGCAGAATACCTGCGACTGGCAAGACTGATACTGGCAGCATCAGCGCCTTACCAACCTTTTGCAGATTAGAGAAAGCATTTTTGAACATTGTGTGCGCTCCTGAATGGATTGTCGTCCCTGAACGATCTATCTGGATGAAATAAGCACTGATTCATTCAGATATCTTCGAGTCGGGCTTGTTTATTTTGACCATCAGAATATAACCCAGCGGGTCATAAATTGCTGCTTTCGAAGGCGGGGGAATATTGAATTTGGAGGGAAGATCACAACTTGTTTAGCGGCTAAAAAACGCATCTAATATAAGTTAATAATCCGCATTGTCACTCTATTACAAAGACATATAAATAGCAGTTTCACTTTGTATTTTAATAATACCATTTACATCAAACGGCAACCTATTGTAACCAAGTGTAACGGCGTGACTTTTATTTATTACAGTCTACCGATTAAAAAGGCCTCCAACAAGGGAGGCCTCAACAAATATATCTGACCAGCAAACGGTCGTATTACTCTATTTTTGCGAGCGCTTGACCGCATCAATAAACACGCTTTTTGCCTTGGTTGAACCAGCCCGTTCAGCCTCGTTCACCAGCTTCATCGCCTTGTCGATATCCCCCGCCTTGACCGCTTTTTCGATCTGGCTCTGGTAGAAGGCTTCTGTTTCACTCAGCATGGCAGGAGCAGGTTTGGCTGCGACCGCAGCTGTTGTAGTTGTGGTAACGGCTGCAGTCGTCGCTATCGCGGCAACCTGCTGACCCTGGCTCATGGCCACCTTATCGGCATATTCGGGTTTGAATACCGCTTCAAGACCACTCCCACGGGCCATATCTTTGACTTTGATCTGCACCAAACCCCAAGGGGAGTGCGGGATCACCGGATCCTTGATATCAGGCTCAACGGTACCATTAGCACGAGCAAACGCTTTTGATGGATGAAGGATTGTTGTGCTGCCAGAGAGTTGGTCCGCAGGCGCATAGACGATCATGTATGTTTCGCTGGCCGGGTTGCCAGGCATGCTGCGGTCAACAAAGAGACGCCCTTCGATACGGTCGTTATCGAGCAGGTGAGCAGGCTGATAACTGAATACAGACTCACCCAGTACGCGAGTCACCTTGAACTCGGCATCCAGCATAATGACTTTGGGCACCATCACGGTTTTGCTCACCTGTGATGCCAGGCTGATCGCCAGATTACCGGTGTTGGCCGGCAGGCGATAAGCCGCAAAGTAACTCATCCCCTCATCAAACTGAAAAGTGGGTTGCTTGCCATCGATGGCCAGCAAGGTCTCACCTTCAGGCAAGGGGGCATAACTGAAATCTTTAAACGCCACACAGCAGCTGGAGGCTTTGGCCAACGCTTGCTTGGCTTGATCTGCATCGCTCAAGATAGAGCCATGTTCTTGCAGAGGAACAACCATGTTGCCGGCACAACCGGTTAATAGCGCAGTGATTACGGCTGCAATAGACATCTTTACCCGTTTCATTTTTCTTATCTCCATAATCCGGTGGCCGTGATCCGGCGAAACAAAACTGCCCCCATGAGGGGGCAGTCACTAACTTAAACTTTTGCTTACCACCAAGCTTCTGCTTGCACACCAAACTGGTAGGTGTCTTTGGAGGTATTGCCTTCGAAGACTTTCTTGTCTTCGTCGTTAGCCAGGTAGGAGGCGAACACACGGATTTCCGGACGGGCCCAGAAGCTGGAACCAGCAGACCAGGCTTGAGCCAGGGTCAGCTTGTAGCCGGCATCTTTGTCTTCGCTGCCATTGGTGGACTTGTTGTTGTCCTTGAAGTAGCCGCCTTCAAAGATGGTCTTGTTGAAGTCATCCCACTTGTACATCGGGCGAACAACAACAGACATGGTTTCCCACTTGTCGTTGCCGTCCCACATTTCGTTGCCTACACCGTAAACCAGCTGGTGACCCATCTCCCAGGAGTTGCCCATCGGAACAACGCCCCAGTTGATGATACGGAAACCGTCAGCACCGTCTTTGGCTTCAGCGCCGTACCAGGAACCATCGCCATAGAAAGCCATGGTCTTGGAGTAACCTTCGGTACCGTATTGCAGCACGGTTTTGTTGAAACCACCGAGGATGCCTGCGGTCAGTTCAGCAGTCAGCATCACGCCATCTTGCGGATTCTTTTTCAGTGCTTTCTGATCGTTGGTCTCATTGACCAGAGCATAGTCAACGCCCAGTTCCAAGGACGCATCGGTCCACAGCGGGATGCCGGCATAACGCAGATCCAAGGTGTTAACGTTCAGATCTTCATTCTTCTGATAGGTCGGGTTACCGTTGCCATCCACTCCGGTTTGGGTGTACTGGCCAAACACATCGGCAGCGCTGCGATCGTTGCGTACCCATGCGAAAGAGACTTTACCCGGACCAGCCTGGATGCCTTCGATACCAGCACCAGCACCGGAGATATTCCAGTAGTAGAAGTCGGAGATGTGGATGTCATGGCGTTGATAGTAACGCTTACCAGCCCACAGGGTTGCTTCAGGAGCAAAGTTCAGCAAGCCTTTGGCTTGTACGTTGAACTGACGCAGAGCGAAGTCAGAATCACCATTGCACTGCTTGGCATCGAAGTTACAAACAGTACCGGTACCTTCCCAGTCGTTTGAACCGTTGGAAGCCATGGCAAACATGGAATCAACATAGAAAGTCTTGCCATCTTTGTTGAATACTTCCTGACCCAGTTGCACTTCACCGTAGGTATCATTTTCGTTACCCAGACGGCCAACTTTATTGACGTTGTATTTAACCATGTCGCCGTCGCCGGAAACACCGACACCGGAACGGAAGTAACCGTGGAAATCTACGGCAAAGGCGGCTTGGGAAGCCAGGGCGGCAGTAACAGCTGCTGCAATCGGGAGCCACTTCATTTTCATTGTCATATTCCTTATTTCCCGCAGTGAGGAGTGTGATCCTGAATATTCAACTTCTTATCACCATGTAATCCTGTTGGTGATAACCGAGGTTGATTATAGGGAGCGTATTTCACGACAAATATGAAGCGACTCACAAAATGGCGACAAATCGCTCGGCAAGCGATCACCACAACACAAGCAGGTAAAAAAACGACCAAAGAAGCAATAAATGACCAGCAAGACCACAAAACTAGCAATAAAAACAAACCTGAAAGCGTTACCAGCAATTAATTCGCGACTGAACCAAAGTCATTATTTTACGTTCGAATGACAAAAACATGACTGAGATCGCTTTCAAGATGGAACTTTTATTTGGATGACGGGTCTGCGGTGCGCGTGAAACCATTACGGCAATGGAATGCTAAAAGGGGAAAATACCCCTCCGCCATCAGGGGAAATATGCGTTGCAGAGTGAGATGGTTTTTGTGCAAATAACAATCCCCTGCTACTTAAGGCTCAGGGGATTGATATGGCTCTATTCAAGAGAATATTCAGGGCTGAATATCCCACTTTTTCAGCCAGCTGAGTGCCACCTGTTCGGGTTCATCGTGCACGGTGGCATCCAGCTCCAGCGGGGAAATCACTCGCGTGGCCCCCAACTCTTGCAGCAATCCGTCCAGCCGACGGCCCGCGCCACAAAAATGGTCATAGCTGCTGTCCCCCATGGCAATCAGGGCATAACGCAATCCCTTGAGCCAAGGTGCCTTGTCGGCCAGCTCGCTGGCAAAAGGCTGCAGATTGGGTGGAATGTCCCCCTGCCCGGTGGTGGCACTGACCAGCAATAAAAAACGGCCGGGGTCTATGTCCGCCAGCCGTGCTTCTTCATGCAGGGTACAGTGATGCCCCTTGCGTTCCAGCTCATCTGCCAAGGTCTCGGCCACCAGCATGGCTGCGCCGTAGACAGTTCCTACCACGATATCGATCTGCGCCATTCTCCTCTCCCTGCTTGAGTCACTCTTTTGAGCAACTCTATCAGCAAGCTGGCGTCAGATGCCACCGATTCAAGGCTGAGGATCAGGCGCTTAGTAGTCGCTCTCGCTGGCGGGCCAGCCCAGCTCGGCAAACAGGCGCAGCACATCCTGACCGAGTGGCGCCTGGATCCGCATCGGTACCTTGAGCACCGGATGGGTAAAGCTCAGGGTGCGGGCCACCAGCAGCAGCCGTTCACAGCCAAAGTGCTCGCGAAAGAAGCGGTTGTGACGGCCATCCCCGTGGGTGGTGTCCCCGACGATGGGATGGAACAGGTGATCCATATGGCGGCGAAGCTGATGCTTGCGGCCAGTCTTCGGGAACAATCTGACCAGGCTGTAGCGACTGGTGGGGTGCTTCTTGGAGACCGCATGAGGCAGCTCGACCTGATGCAGGCGACGGAAGGTGGTGACGGCATCCTGCGCCGGGCGATCCGGGTTGCTCATGGCATCGGCAATCTTGTCCAGCTGCTCCTTGAGGGGATAGTCGATCACCCCCTGCTCGGGCGCCCAGCCACGCACCAATGCCAGATACTCCTTGTGCACCTGACGTTGGGTAAAGGCTTCGGTGAGTGCGCGGGCAATCACCGGATCGAGCGCAAACAGCAGCACACCGGAGGTGGGTCGGTCAAGGCGATGCACCGGATAGACATGGCGACCGCCGATGAGATCCCGGGTCATCTGCATGGCAAAACGGGTCTCGCCCTTGTCGAGCCAACTGCGGTGCACCAGCAGACCGGACGGCTTGTTGACCGCCACCAGCCACTCATCCTGATAGAGCAGGGTCAGCTTCAGGTCACTCTCTTCTCGGGTTTGATCTGGCATCATTGTTCAATCACTTTGCCGGAAAGCAGCAGATCGAAGCGGGCGATCAGGCGCAGCAACGCTTCTGCCTCGGCCAGATCCTCTTTGTAGACTTCGCTGGCCATGGGATAGAGGGAGACGCTGGTGGGCAGTGGCGCCTGCAACATCACCAGCTGCTCCATGCGCGGGATCAGCACGAACTGCAGCCACTGATCAAAGCTCAGGGTATCGACACAAAAAGGCAGGGTGCTTGCCAGGGCTTCGTCACCGGGATGGTCAGCTTGCCAGCGCTCAAGGCGCTGCAACTCGGCGGTGAGTTCCCCCAACAGGCCAGCTACCAGCAAATATTGATTCATCTCGCTCTCTTCCTCATAACCACAAATTGATCCGCCGACCCGACAGGGTCAGCCAGGATGCCGATACATTCAGTCGCACAGCACCGGCGGTTCAGCCGGGTCAACGACATACACGGCAACCAGCGCGGCCTGCCGCCGTTAAAAAAGGGCAATACTATACACCTCCCCCCGCATGGCTGCCATGTTGATATCTGCCGCAGCGCACGTCTGCTGCCACTGGCTATCCTCGGCAAGGGCCTTATAATCGGCCCGCATCACCATTAGCCGGATCTCACCATGTCTGCGACGCCTACTGCCATCAATACCTTGACCGAATTTCTGACTCAGGCTGGCACCCAGTTCCAGCTGTTTGACATGGGCCGCCAGGTGCGGCCACTGGCAAGCGATACCTTTGTGCGCATCGAACAGCAGCAGGAGCCCTATCCCTGGCCGCTGCAACAGCACGCTTGGCTGGGTGTGCACTTCTTCCAGCCGAGCGAGTCTCGCCACTACCTCTGGTTCCTCAAGTTTGCCCTCGATGAGCGCGGCCTGCTGATGTCAAATGGCCCCAAGCTGTTCATGGATCAGGTGGTGGAGACCCTGGGCTACAAGCTCACCGGCGATCTGGACGAGGAAAAAGCCCAGCGCTTGGCCGACAATCCCTACACCTTCCGCCCGGCGGAGGCCAAGATGGCCAGTCTGCACGCCAAATTGGCGCGCCAGCTGGAGCAGGCCCCTTCCGCCTATTACGATGCCCTCTGCCACTATCTGGCCGCCCCCAACGATACAGGTTGGCAGACGCTGGGGCTGCAGGGCTTTGCCGATCTGGCGGAGCGGCTGCATGATGAGCGCAATCTGGCGCTGATCTGCAAGGCGCTGCCCAAACTGCCGCAAGAGCCGCTCTATGCCCTCTGCCAGAGCCTTGAAAACGCCCCGCTGCCACCGGCAGTACAAGGCGCCCTGCTCGAGCGGATCGGCATGGAGCAGGAGTGCGCAGCCCCCAACCCTGAGACCCTGGCCTACCTCTGCCGCGCCATGGCCTCCTGCCCCGGCAGCACTTTGCGCACCAACAAGCTGCTGACCCTGCTGCAAACCCAGCCAAGCCCTGCGCTACTGCTCGCCATCGCCGGCCGGCTCTGGCCCGATCTGAAAGATGCCAATCTGCTCAGCCACTATCTGGAACAACTGGCACTGCAACCGACCCAGTTCTTCAATCAGGTTTTTGCCGAGTTGGTCACTTTACCGGCCCTGCGCAATGATATGCTGGCCAGACTGCGCGACCCCGACCGCAGCGATGCGCTGGGCAAGGCCATCGGCCGTCTGTTTGCCTCGGCCTGATCCCTCGCCTCCCCCTCACGCCACGAGGCAACACGGCGGGAAATAGAAAAGGAGATCGGGAGTGCCGAGCAGGACTCCCGGTTATCGACATCACGATAAGGAAGCCCGCCTATGGGAGAGATGCTCGGAATTTTGTTGCTGATTGCGATTGCCGGCCTGTTCTGGCTGCAACGCCAACAGGCAGAAGTGGCCTGGCAATACATGCGCCGCTACTGCCAGCACCATGATCTGCAACTGCTGTCACTGGCTCGCCATCGGCGGGAGCTGGCACATAATCCCCTGCGGCTGCTGACCCACTATCAGTTTGAATTTTCCAGCGATGGCGAGAGCCACTATCAGGGCACCCTCAAGATGCAGGGGCTGCACATCGTAGGCGTTGATCTGCCACCCCATCGCATCCCCTCTGCCTGATCCCCAATCTCGTCTCTGCGCCCGATGGCTGTGCCTGTCTATAATCTCAGGGATTAAACAAAGGGAGAGACGAGATGGAACCCCTTGTCCACGATCTGCCAGCCCTGTTTGCCCAGCTCGGGATGGCCAACGACGAGCTGAGCCTGCACCGCTTTGTGCACGACCATCACCTCGACAATGAAACCCTGTTGCCGGAGGCCGGTTTCTGGAACGCCGCCCAGGCCAGCTTTCTGCGCGATGCCCTGTGGAACGACTCCGACTGGTGCGAGGCGATCGACCAGCTCGATGTGATGCTGCGCCAGCCCCGCTAAGCCGCCCGCCCCTTTCCTCCCCTGCTGGCTTTGGTTAAGATCCCGCCCCGATATCGATCCCCCCTTCTCACCCAGAGCATGCTTATGTCCGCCCACGAGATCATCCGAATTGCCAACGAGCTGGCCACCAAGGGCCTGACACCCACCACCGCCATGATCAAGGCCCGCCTCACCCAGCCTGTGCCGATAGCCGAGCTGCTGAAAGTGCTGAGCCAGTGGAAGCAGCAGCCCGTCGCGACCGCCGAGAGCGAGATCCTGCAAGAGGCAGCCCCCCAGCCAGCGCCGGCGCTCACCCTGCAGCAACTCGCCGAACAGCTCGCACGCATCGAACAGAAGGTGGATCGCCTGACCGACCTGCTCCTTCAGCAGGGGCAAGGCTGAACCATGTATATCGTCGAACTCTGCTTTGAGTGTTACCGCGATACCTCCCTTGGCGACGCCGAGCGGGCCATCGTCAACTACCTCGACATGCTGCGTTATCAGGGCCAGATCCTCGGGCGGGAGTTCCCCACCAGCATGCATGAGGGCTATTTCGTCAGTCGGGTGGTCTGCCCGGAACAGGATAGCCTGCACCCCGACAACCAGAGCGAGCAGGTCAAACTGGCCGAACAGCAGCTCAATCAGGCCGGGCTGCTGGCGCCGAAACTCCAGCTGCAGGGGGCGGATCTGCTCTCCGACAGCACAGATCCTTGCGGCCAGCAGGGCGAGCGGCCGAGCTGGATGATGCTCTACACCAGCTTCCTGCACACCTGCTCGCCGCTGCGCTGTGGCGACCACTTCGCCCCCATTCCGCTCTACCAACTGCCCGCAGTCGCCAACGGCGATCAGAAACAGATCATCAAGTGGCAGGAGGATTGGGAGGCGTGTGATCAGTTACAGATGAACGGCTCCATCGCCGAACATGCGGCGCTGCACGAAATCGGCGAAGTGGGCAGCCGCCTCTACCGGCGCGGCACCGATCTGGCCAAGCGGCTGGAAGTGCTGAGCGGCATCCCCACCTACTACTACCTCTACCGAGTGGGCGGGTTGAGCGCGGCCGAGGAGAAGGCGCGCCCCTGCCCCAGCTGTGGCGGTGAGTGGGCGCTGGCAGAGCCACTGCACGAGATCTTCGACTTCAAGTGCGACAGCTGCCGTCTGGTCTCCAACCTCTCCTGGGATTTCAAGGATTAAGCGCGTTCCCTATACGCAACCCCATAAAAAAGAGCCTTGCCGCATAGCAAGGCTCTTTTCGTTCCGATGGGTAACCTTGGCTCGAGCAGGTGCTATTGCGGCAACGTCTCCAGCCGCTCCAGAAACGCCGGTAAGGAGGGAGCCAGCGTCAGACGGCGGCCTGAATCGAGCCACTCCAGCCACACCTGACCACTCTCGTTATCAAGGGAGATGAGCGTCATCTCGTTGCGGGTGGTGGCAATAAAGATGGAGAGGGTTCGTTTTAGCTTGCGCAGCATCAGCAGGTGGCCGATCAGGTTCTCCTTGAGCAGGTCGAGATCCGCCTCGTTCCACGGCAGGATCAGTTCAAGGCGCAGCCCCTTGAAGAGGCAGGGCACAGGGCGGCTGAACCAGTGGCCAAACAGGGTGGTCGCTGCGGGATGAAGCTGCAGCTCCAGCGCCTCGTTCATGGCGGTGAAATCGCCGGGCTCGGAGCGCTGGTGAGGGCGCCAGGCCACCCGACCATCGGCGGGCTCACCAAGCTGGCAGGGGGAACGCCAGTCCGCCTCCCACTCGCACAGGGGCAGGCCTCGTCTGGCCTCGCCATCCCGTTGCCAGCGGGCAAAAAAGTGCTCCAGGGCAGACAAAACTTGATCCGACATCGAAAATCCCCACAATTGCTGGCAAAGTCCGCTATTGCACCACCAAACCCGGTAACAGACAAGGTTGCCAGCCGACCTAGTGACCCGGGAAACAGAACCCGGGATACAGAGAGGCCGACGCCCAAGCCAAGCGGCTGCAACCATCCGGCCCTGCAATGGCCCGTTTCATTCCACTCATCATGAGCAGATTACGTGAGCAACCCTGTGAGCAAACAAGATAGATACGCCGGGGCCAGCGCCCTGACCGGCCTGAGCCTGGGCCAGCAATCCGATTACATCAGCCAGTACACCCCCTCCCTGCTGCAGCCGGTTCCACGTAGCCTGAACCGGGATGATCTCAAGCTGGGCGATGACCTGCCCTTTAGCGGTTGCGATGTCTGGACCCTCTATGAGCTCTCCTGGCTCAATGCCAAGGGCAAGCCGATGGTGGCGGTGGGTGAAGTGGCCATTCCGGCCACCAGTGCGAACCTGATCGAATCCAAATCCTTCAAGCTCTACCTCAACTCCTTCAACCAGACCCGTTGCGACTCTATCGAGGCAGTCGCCGCCATGCTGACCAAGGATCTGAGTGCCTGTGCCGGTGAGACCGTCAAGGTGACCCTGTTCCCCCTCGACAAGGCGCCGCACCAGATTGCCCTGCTGCCCGGCGAGTGCATTGATGAGCAGGATATCGAGGTAGACAATTACGAGTTTGATGCGTCCCTGCTGCAAGGGGCGGTCGGCAGCGAGCAGGTTGAAGAGACTCTGCACAGCCACCTGCTCAAATCCAACTGCCTGGTCACCAGCCAGCCCGACTGGGGCTCCGTGGTAATCCGCTACAAGGGGCCGAAACTCGATCGGGAGAAGCTGCTGCGCTACCTCATCTCGTTCCGCCAACACAACGAGTTCCACGAGCAGTGCATCGAGCGGATCTTTATCGACCTCAAGCACTATTGCCAGCCTGAGCAGTTGACCGTCTATGCACGCTATACCCGCCGCGGCGGCCTCGACATCAACCCGTTCCGCTCCGATTTCGAAGCCGTGCCAACCAACCTGCGTCTGATCCGTCAATAAGAGCAGACGTTGATAAAGGGCTTCCCGGTATCACACCACAGCGCCCTGCTATCTCAACCCTGCTGGCGCCTTGATGCATCCGGCTACAAAGGAGCCTGAGCACACCATCAGTAAACGCTGGACTCGCAGGGGTGGGCTTGGATAACATGCCAACACCTCTGCGCCGTCCTTAATCCAATGAATCAACTGTTTTTTCTGGCTATGATGATGTCTTCTCTGTCCGCTCCAAATCTGGATCTGGACAAGGAGCAACTATCCCTGGATCTGCAACAGGCCCAATCACTGGTGCTGACCGACCCTGCCAGATGTGTTCAGATCACCTCCGCCTTTCTGACGCGTGCGGCCAATAATCCCCAGCAAATCATCAGTAATCGTCAGGAGTTCGGCTATCGCGAGCCTCTGCTCAGCTACAGCACCGTTTCGCAAACCATCGGAGCACACCTGCTTGAAGGGGAGTGCCGAATCCAGCTTGGCCAATATCAAGCTACCCAGCAAACCCTCGACAAGGCGATGGAGCTGGCGGAGAGAGAGCGCCAACCCGAACTCAAGGCCCACGCCCTCTATCTCAAAATCCGTAGCCAGGGGCTAAGGCAAGATGGCCAGAACAACAGCCGTATCCTGCTGGAACAATTGGACGAACAGCTGGCCCGTCCCGACCTCAAACAGAGCCAGTTACAGATCTATAGCCGCCTGCAACGCACCAGCTACGAGATTGAAAATCAGCATCTTGAAGACGCCAAGACCCATCTGGCGGATGCAAGGATCTGGGCTGCCAAAGCCGCCAATCCTCTTGCCAGCGCCTGGGTCAGCGCCATCAGCGGCGACCTTTATCGTGTGCTGCAACAACCCCAGCTGGCATTGGGTGAATATATCGATGCCCAGCAGCAGGCCAAGAATCTCAACGACCCGCTCTTTCTCGGCTTGCTCTCCAACCAGATAGTCAAACTCTATCAGCAAGAGCAGGAGCCCCAGAAAGCGCTGCAATATGCCAATGAAGCGGCCAACTATTTTCACTCCATCGGCAATCCGTCACTGCTATGCGACTCACTTATCGTGCTGGCCCGACTCAACCGTGATCAGGGCGACCTCAATATGGCGCTGGTCTACTTCTTCAATGCGCTGGATTTGCTCGATGAGGGAAGCAGTCGGCCGCAGGCCTCTCTGCTCAAGTACGAGATTGGCAAAACCTATCTGCAAAGCGGTAACCTCTCGCTGGCCGGCAACTACCTCAATGCAGCCCGGCAGTCCCACGAGTTGGGCGATGCCAAAGAGCCGCTGATCGATACCCTGCTGTTGCTCGGCGAGCTCTATCTGAAGAAGCAGGAGGCGGCCATCGCCATCCTGCAGCTGGAAAATGCCCGGGCACTGGCCAATCAGGTAGGCGACACTCGCCGCCAGTACGAAGTATTCCGTCTGTTGTCACTTGCGTATGAGCAGAAGGGATACCTGCACCAGGCCCTCGACAGCTACAAGCGCTTCCATCGTTTGGGAGAAGAGGTTCGCCAGCAGGAAATTGATCAGGAGCAGGCTGCGATCCGCGACAACTATGTCCAGGTTGAACGGGTACAACACATCAAGGAGCTGGAGCAGCAGCTTAACAACAGCCAGCACCAGCAGGAGCGCTATCTCTGGTCGAGCATTACCACCAGCCTGCTGCTGGCGCTCTTCATCTACCTCTTCTTCACCCTCTGGCTCAAATTGCGTACCGCCCGTCTGCAACTGAAACGCACTGGCGAGGCCCTGCTGATCGAACCCCGTTCCGGACTTGCCAACTGGCAGCGGCTGATGAATCGCTGGCCACGAGAGATGGCAAAACGCCAGCTGAAATCGGAGCGCTGGTATCTGAGCGAAGAGCACAGCGAATTCGATGACAAGCTGCACTACCTGTTGTTCAGGGTGCCCTTTATGGTCAACACCCTCGAGCGCCACGGCTATCAGGTCAGCCGTGAAATCGAGCAGGCGTTCGGCATCTATATGGATACCCTGACCCCGCAAGATGGCCGTATCTATGACTTGCGTGAAGGACACATGCTCTATGTGGTGCCACAGCGCCACGTGACCAACCTGCATCAACTTGCGGGAGACCTGCTAACCGCAATCGCCGCCTTCCCTTGCCAATACGAGCTTGATCGCCAGATAAGCCTGGGGATTGTCAGCCACCCCTTCCTGCCCAAGGCGGCGACCGCGCTCGATCACAATGGCCTGTTCGACCTCTGCTATCTCGCCCTTTCGGGAGCCATTCAGCTCAGTGAAAAATACCGGCAAAACGCCTGGTTGGAGCTCGCCGCCATCGATTGCCAGCAGGCTGCATTTTTTAATGGGGATGTGTGGCAATGCGGCTTGATGGCAATTGACAAGGGGCTGGTAAAAGTCAATTCTTCTCATGAAAAGCAATGGGTTAACTGGCCCAGCCTCGCAAGGATGCAAGCGGCTGAAGGCCAGCCGGCAAATAATAGATAACAGACGACACTCAACCTCGGGTTCGGCCACTGTTGCTATCCAACACCAAAAACAATAATGACAACAGGGCGACCTGATAATGAATGACATCGCTGCCGTAGCAGGACAATTGGCCAGGCTCAGGGAATCCCTCCAGCAAAAACAGCTGGAGCTCGACGGCGTTCTCTCCTTTTCCGATGCAGAGCGAGCTCGTGGCATCCAGTTTATCAACAAGCTGATGCTCTCTTGCCGCGGCTTCGATCGTGAGCTGGACAATCGCTTCGCCAAGCTCAAGCAGAGACTGGATAGCAATCCCGCATTCACCTCGCTGGATGCAGAGCTACTTGCCATCGAGAAGTTGCTGCAGCAGCACAGCAATGCACTGGAAGAGTCGCTCACCCTGACCCAGGCAGCCATTGATCTTGGCTCAAAACAGCTAAAAACCATCAAGGGCTTCCCGGAAGAGACCCGAAAATCCCTCAAGGAATTTCTGAAAAGCCCCGCCGGCTATGGTATTGCCGATCATCAAAAGAAGGTGATCCGCCTGCTTGAATTCTATCAGCAGGCGATCAAGATCCAGCTGCTGCCAAGCCAGCCACTGTCCGGCTCTTCAGCGCCCCAACAGCAAGAGAGCGAGCCCGGTTGTGAACCCCAACCTGATGTTGAGCCGTTTGACCTCAAAGATCATGCGCGTATCGCAGACGAACTGCAGCGGCTGATCACCGAACTTGATTTCGCCGGTTCAATTGGCGAGAGCCTCGGGGATATCCGCCGTCAACTGCTGATCGGCATCAATCCTGCCATGCTGGCAGAGACCTGTATGCAGGTCATCGAACTTATCATCGAAGGCACCCGCGAGGAGCGCAAAGCCTCCCGCGCCTTTCTCAGCTCCCTCAACGAGAGCCTGTCAGCAGTGCATGTCGGCTTTACCGAATCCCTCGATGAGGGGCGTGCGCTACAAAATGAAACCCGTGAAACCCGCGAAGCTCTGGTCTGCGAACTGCAGGCGATCGACCACTCCCTGGCCAGCCATAACTCCATCGATGCGCTCAAGCGTGCCATCTCCGGCCATATGGGCGCCATCAATCTGCTGCTGCAAGAACGGGAAAGTACCGCAGCACGGGAACGTCACCTGCTCACCCGCCTCTCCACCATGGAGTCCAAGCTGCGCTTGATGAAGGATGAGACCGCCGAATACAAGAAGCGGCTGACCATTCAGAAGCACAAGCTGTTCCTCGACAGCCTGACTCAGGTACACAACCGGGCCGCCCTCGACGAGCGGCTGGAGCAGGAGTTCAAGCGCTGGCTTCGCTACCGCACTCCGCTCTGCATGGCGATCATCGACATCGATCACTTCAAGAACATCAATGACAATTATGGCCACATGGCCGGCGACAAGGCGTTGAAGGTTGTTGCCAAAGCGCTGCAGAGCGCCCTGCGTGACACTGACTTCATCGCCCGTTTCGGCGGCGAAGAGTTCGTGGTGCTGCTGCCCAATATCAACCCGGACAAGTTCCAGAAGCCGCTGGAAACCCTGCGCCAGACCATCAAGAGCATCCCGTTCCGTTTTCGCGATGCCAAGGTGGAGATCACCATCTCCATCGGCGCAACCCTGTTCAAGGATGGTGACAACCCCTCCGATGTGTTCGAACGGGCGGACAGAGCGCTCTACCACTCCAAGAACGCAGGTCGGGATCAAGTGACACTGGCCTGAGTTGTGACTAAAAAAACAGCGAACAGTCGTCGCCCTATTTCCCTCCCCCCTCCGTTGCCACTACTATCAAACTCAGGGGATGCAACATGGCATCCCTTTTCTCCCCAGGGAAAAAACACAACGATAACAAGTGAGTAAAGGGGAACCTATGATTACGCACATCAATCCCGTTGGCAGCATGGATTTGCTGTCACAGCTCGAGGTGGATCGCCTCAAGCAGACTGCCTCCAGCGATATCTATCAACTGTTTCGCAACTGCTCGCTGGCGGTGCTCAATTCCGGCAGCCATACCGACAGCTCCAAGGAGATCCTGGAGCGCTTCAAATCATTCGACATTCATGTGATCCGGCGCGAGCGCGGGGTCAAGCTGGAACTGTTCAACGCCCCCGAGCACGCGTTCGTCGATGGCGAGATCATTCGTGGTATTCAGGAGCACCTCTTCTCGGTGCTGCGCGACATTCTCTATGTCTCCAACCAGCTTGAATCGAACCGGCTGGTCAACCTCACCAATTCGACTCATATCTCCAACGTGGTGTTCGCCATCCTGCGCAACGCCAAGGTGATCCTGCCTGGCGCCGATCCCAACCTGATCGTCTGCTGGGGTGGCCACTCCATCAACGAGATCGAGTACCAGTACACCCGCGCCGTGGGCAGCGAACTGGGCTTGCGTGAGCTGAACATCTGTACCGGCTGTGGCCCTGGCGCCATGGAGGGTCCGATGAAGGGGGCCGCCGTCGGCCATGCCAAACAACGGGTACGCAACGGGCGCTACATCGGCCTGACCGAGCCCTCCATTATCGCGGCCGAACCGCCCAACCCCATCGTCAACGAGCTGGTGATCCTGCCGGATATCGAGAAACGGCTGGAAGCCTTCGTGCGCCTCGGCCATGGCATCATCATCTTCCCGGGCGGAGTCGGCACCGCCGAAGAGCTGCTCTATCTGCTCGGCATCATGATGCATCCGGCCAACGAACGACAACCCATGCCCATCATCCTGACCGGCCCGAAAGAGAGTGCCGACTACTTCCGAGCCATCGACGACTTCATCAAGGCGACCCTAGGTGAACCGGCGACCAAGCTCTACCGGATCATTGTTGGCGATGCACCGGAAGTGGCCCGAGTGATGAAGGAGGCGATGCCGAAAATCCGCGAATACCGCAAATCGGTCGGTGATGCCTACTCCTTCAACTGGTCCCTCAAGATTGAGCCGGAGTTCCAGCTCCCCTTCGAACCGGATCACGCCAGCATGGCCAGTCTGGATCTGCACCGCAACCAGCCGCCCCAGTTGCTGGCCGCCAACCTGCGTCGTGCCTTCTCCGGCATCGTCGCCGGCAACGTCAAGGAAGGGGGCATTCGCGCCATCGAGAAGAAGGGCCCCTTCAAGCTGCACGGCGACAAGGAGCTGATGCACCTGATGGACAAGCTGCTGGAGAGCTTCGTCAAGCAGCAGCGGATGAAGCTGCCGGGCAGTCAGTATGTGCCTTGCTACGAAATCGTCCGCTAGGGTACAGATACATCATTGACAGAGGGGCGCATCGGCGCCCCTCTTTATTGGCGCTATGCCTTCCCGACTGCCATCAATCCCCCATAAGGCGAGCGGTTTGTTACAATGGGGCGTCCCGACCGCCAAGAGTGCCCCATGTCAACTATCCGGCCACACCTGCTCATCATCGATGCCCTCAACCTCATTCGCCGTCTGCACGCGGTACAGACCCAGCAGGCACTGACCCCTGCCCAGGCGCTGGTTGCAACCCGAGCCAACCTTATCAATACCTGCCGCAAGCTGCTGGCCAATAGCGAGCCAACCCATGTCATTGCCGTGTTTGATGGCGAGGTGTATAGCTGGCGCAAAGAGGTCTATCCGGCCTACAAGGAGGGGCGAACCCCCATGCCCCCTGAACTGCGCGAGGGGTTGGCGACCCTGCAGGATGCCTTCTGGGAGTGCGGGGTCGACGCTCTGCTCTCCGAGACCGATGAAGCGGATGACCTTATCGCCACCCTCGCCAGCGGCATCGCCAGCCATGGCCATCAGGCGACCATCATCTCCACCGACAAGGGGTTCTGCCAACTGATCTGCCCGCAGATCCGGGTGCGCGACTACTTCAACAAACGCTGGCTGGATGCCGCCTTCGTCCAGCAGCAATATGGGGTAGCGCCTAATCAGCTGGTCGACTTCTGGGCCCTGACCGGTATCAGCGGTTCCAATATCAAGGGGGTTCCGGGGATCGGCCCCAAGACCGCCACCCAGCTGTTGCAGCAATATGGCAATCTGGCAGCCATGCTCGAAGCCTGCCAGCAAGAGGACGCCGCCAAGCCACTGATCAAACTGCGCCAACATCAGGATGAGGCCCTGCTGGCCCAGCGGCTGGTGCGCTTGCAGCGGGATATTCCGCTGGGATTCAACCTGCGGGACATCCGCTACCCGCCCCAGCCAGACTGAAGTGCCGAACAAAAATGCAGGCAAGGGCGTGAACCATGACGAGACTCACCCTCGCTGTTGATAAAAGTGAGTAGAATGTAAAGGAATGTGGTTGGTTTGCTGAGTAAATGCTATAAAGCAGCCCCATCCTCCCCTATACCCTGGAAGTGGAACCCTCTCATGTCCAAAAGAAAAATTACCGTGATCCCCGGCGACGGCATTGGCCCCAGCATCATTGAATCAGCCATCCAGATCCTGACCCATGCGGGCTGTGACTTTGAGTACGAATACGCTGATGCGGGTCTGGTTGCCCTCGAAAAGCATGGCGAGCTGCTGCCCCAGGCGACCCTAGATCTGATTGAGAAGAACAAGGTGAGCCTGAAAGGACCATTGACCACACCGGTCGGCGGCGGTTTTACCTCCATCAACGTCTCCCTGCGCAAGAAGTTCAACCTCTACGCCAACGTGCGCCCGGTCATCTCCTTCAAGGGCACCAGAAGCCGTTACGACAACATCGACATCATCACTGTGCGTGAAAACACCGAAGGCATGTACTCGGGCGCTGGGCAAAAGCGCAGTGATGACAACAAGAGCGCCGAGGCGATGAGCATCATCACCCGCGAAGGGGCCGAGCGCATAGTCAAGTTCGCCTTCGAGCTGGCCCGTCAGGAAGGTCGCAAGAAGGTCACCATCATCCACAAGGCGAACATCCTCAAGTCGACCTCCGGCCTGTTCCTCGAAGTGGCACGTGAAATCGCCAGCCACTACCCGGATATCCAGAGCGAAGAGATGATCGTCGATGCCGCCTGCATGAATTTGGTGATGTATCCGGAGCGTTTCGATGTCATGGTCACTACCAACCTGTTCGGCGACATCCTCTCGGATCTCTGCGCCGGTCTGGTTGGCGGTCTCGGCATGGCGCCCGGCGCCAACATCGGCGATGGCGCGGCCATCTTCGAAGCGGTCCACGGTTCTGCGCCGGACATAGCTGGCAAGAATATCGCCAACCCGACCTCGGTGATCCTCGCCTCCATTCAGATGCTGGAGTACCTCGGCATGCAGGATAAGGCAGAGCGGATCCGCGAGGCGGTACGAGCCACCATCGAATCCGGTGATCGGGTCACCCGCGATCTGGGTGGCACGGCTTCCACCAGCGAATTCACCCAAGCCATCATCGATCGCCTGTAAGCTAACCAATTGATTTTAAAAGGGAGCCTAGGCTCCCTTTTTTATATTTCCGAATCCTTTGCCACTCCCCAAACAGCAACTATGTTCAATAGAGAAGAAGAACAGGGAGTGTTTTTCATGAAGGGATACGGGTGCTATCTGGTTTCGGGTTTGATGCTGGTGTGTGGTGCTGCAAGTGCTTTCGAGCAGGATCAACAGACCCAAACCGCCAAACTGCCACAGCAGGAAAAACGGACTGCCACCGAGGTATGGCGCTCGAGCCTGAATACCAACGACCTACTCAAGGCACCCAAACCCCTGTCGTTTGGTATTGAAGTCTCCACCGACAACTTTGGTAATCAAAAGATCACCTCCTACCCGCAGCTCAATCTGACCCCGGAAAAGAGCGTCAGTCTGTCAGTTGAACGCTTTAGACCCAAGGTCAAGTTCAAGGCTGGCGGAATGAACACCGCCCTCAGGCTGAGAGGAGACGGGATAAAGATGCAATTCAATCCGGTCGACAAAACCATCCCGCTGCAGATAGAGATCAAGGTGACCGACGACGAATCCTCCCTGCGCCTCGATTACCGTTTCTGATATTTTCCGGCAGCCGAATAGCAAAAGGCCGACAGGTTTCCCTGTCGGCCTTGGTATTTATCGTACGGGCAAAACGGCTACATCACGCCTTGGGCTCGAGTTTGGAGACCCAGTACTTGTTGTAAACATGCACGGTGATCTCTTCCCGATCGTGATAGAGCTGCTTGGCCTGGATCACGAACGCGTTGTCGATCTCCTTGAGCATCTCGCGCAGCACTTCGATATTGTGTACCGATTCAGCATAACGCTTCTTCATCGGCAGCTTGAGGTTGAACATCGCCTCCTGGCAGTCGCCCTCACGGAACCAGTCCGCAATCATGTGAACGACCCGCGCCGGTTTATCGACCATGTCGCACACCAGCCAGTAGGTGTTCTTCTTGCTCGGACGCCAGACGAAACCGTCATCCCGGATATGCTTGACCTGGCCGGTATCCATCAAGGATTGGGCCATCATGCCATTGTCGACCGCCGTCACCATCATGCCACGGCGTACCAGCTGATAGGTCCAGCCACCCGGGCAAGCCCCCAGATCCACCGCCTTCATGCCTGAACAGAGACGCACATCCCACTCTTCCCGCGGCACGAAAACGTAAAACGCCTCCTCCAGCTTGAGGCTGGAGCGGCTCGGTGCATCGGCCGGGAAGCGCAAGCGCGGGATCCCCATGTGGAATCCGGAGTTGTTGAACGAATAGGAGTAGCCCAGCAACACATGATCATTGGCCATGAAGAAGGCGTGGAACACCGGACGGTTCGGCGTCTCCTTCTTGGTCAGGATCTCGTTGCTGCGCAGCGCCTGACGCAGCGGCACGGTGAACTTGCGGCAGAAGGCCGACAGCTCTTTCGCTTCGTTGGTATCCGCGGTTTCGACCCGCAGATCACCGCAAATGGTGTAGTCACTCACCGCCTCAAGGATCGGGGAGATCCTGTCCGCGACATCCAGATCCTTCAACTCATGGGTGACCACTAGCATCTGGCGGATGAAGATGAGCTCCCGGAACGGCAGCTTGCGAGCCAGCAGGTCCGCCTGCTCCTCGTCATACAGTTCGAAGATCACATAACCGCTGTCGTCCTTGACCCGGGCGAAACCGTAGCACTGCATGTTACCGGCACGCTCGGTGATCTCTGCAGCCGCCTCTTTCTCAAAACCGGGGCGGCAATAAAGCAGCAGATTATTCATTTTTTCCTCCAAGACGACAGCCAGCCCAGATCAGGGCCGTCCATCCCAACATAAAACAGAGGCCACCGGCCGGGGTAATCAACCCCAGCCCCTTGCTGCCAAGCAGCACCATGGCGTAAATACTGCCGGAGAATCCGATGATCCCCAGCACAAAGGCGGTGCCAGCCAGCTGGATCACCCTGCTGCGCACACCACACCAGCCCAGAACCAGCAGGGCCAATGCGTGAAAAAACTGATATTGCACGGCGGTATTGAACGCCGCCAGACGCTCGGGCGTAATGCCGGTCGCCGCCAATCCATGGGCGCCATAAGCCCCCAGCATGGTGGCCGTCAACCCGAAGAAACCAGCCAGTATCAGCCAATGTCGATGGATCTGCATCCTCACTCTCCCTCTCTCATCGAGGCTGGCAATCAAACCAACCCTATCGTGCTATCCGTGCCGGGCCACAAAATGGCTGATGGCCGCCGCCGCATGCTGCATATTCTCCTGCTCACTCACACCACTGGCTTTACGCGGTTTGAAACCATGATCACCATCGGTCAACCAATGGACCGATACGGCGGGTGAGAAGGGGAAATCGGCCAGTTCGGCGCGACTACCGAAGGTGTCGCGCTCCCCCTGCAACAGCAGGGTTGGCACTGCAATGTGCTTGAGTACCTCGCCTCGCCAACTGTCGGGCTTGGCCGGAGGGTGGAAAGGATACCCGAGAATGAGCAATCCTGCAGCATTCATCTCACCCTCGCCTTCACGATACAGTTCCGCCGCCATCCGCCCACCCATCGACTTGCCCGCCAGAAACAGCCGTGGATGGGCAAACTCGCGGATCATGTCGCGCCAATGGGCGAGCAGCACAGGCGCCCTGTCAGGCGGGCGGCGCTTGCCATCCTGTGCTCTCCTGGTCATGTAGGCAAAGTTGAAGCGCACCACTTCGATATCCGGCCCGGCCAGCAGGCGTGACAACTCGGCAAGAAAGGGGTGATCCATCCCTGCACCTGCCCCGTGGGCCAGCAAAATGCGAACGGGGGCATCAATTGCCCCCTCGCGGATCACATCAGGCATCGGCGAGCCTTGCCCTGCGACGCGCCTCTTCCTGCTCCACCAGCTCCAGCATCCAGTCGCGGAAGGCAACGATCTTGCCCTGATCCGACTGTTGCTCCTGGCACACCAGATAGAAAGCATTTTTGCTCACCAGCACCTGCTCGAACGGGCAGATAAGGCGGCCGGCCTCAATCTCGGGTTGTGCCAGCACGCTGTGGCCAAGCGCCACCCCCTGGCCGTGGATCGCCGCCTGGATCACCATGGTGGAGTGGCTGAAGATGGGCCCCTGATTGACGTTGGGGGCATCGATATCGAGCTGGCGGAACCAGGCCTTCCAGTCGCGGCGGGAGGTATCGTGCAGCAGGGTATGAAGAGTCAAATCTTGCGGTGTACGCAGTGGCTTGGATCCCGTCAGCAGCAAGGGGGAACAGACGGGGATCAGGTATTCGGTATGCAGCTTGTCACTACGCAGACCAGGCCAGTTGCCGCGCCCGTAGTAGATGGCCACATCCACATCATCGGTGAGCGACCCTTCATCGAGATCGACCGCCTTGATCCGCACGTCGATATCGGGGTGGCGCTCGCTGAACTTGACCAGCCGCGGCACCAGCCACTGGATGGCGAAACTCGGCTGCAAACTGACAGTCAACGCCCCCTTGGCACTGCGGGCCAGCAGCTTGTCGGTCGCCTCTGAGATGGAGGCAAAGATGTCCTTGATATCCAGGAAATAGCCCTGTCCCTCTTCGGTCAGCAACAAGGAGCGGTTTTTGCGGCGGAACAGCTTGATGCCAAGATACTCCTCCAGCGCCTTGATCTGGTGACTGATGGCAGCCTGAGTCACAAACAACTCTTCTGCTGCGCGGGTAAAGCTTAAGTGACGAGCCGCAGCTTCAAACGCCTTGAGGGCATTGAGCGGGGGTAAACGACGAGACATGACACCAGCCGACGATGAGTTTTTCTAATGGGGCGCATTATAATTTGTCGGTTGCGGGTCGACCAGTGAATAAACATAATTCGCCCAGCAATCAGTCGTCATATGGCTCACATTTTCTACTACGTGTTGGTTTACATGTGTTTTTAGTGAGTCTTTCGACTGTGATTGTGGTGTTGTGTTTCTTCCTCTGCGGGAAGAGGGGCTCAAATCTCACCGGTTTGACCCAGTCTGTCATCTGAATGTGTTTGGCGCCTCCAGCTGGATGGCGCCTTTTTTCATCCCTTCTATACCTTGAACTGACCCACCAGCTGCTGCTGTTTGTCCGCCAGCGCAGAGAGCTCGCGACCATTTTCGGCGGAGGTCGCCGCCTCGGCCCGAATGGTGTGGCTCACATCGCGAATATTGCTGACATTGCGGTTGATCTCGTCTGCTACCCGACTCTGCTCCTGCGCCGCCCGGGCAATCTGCTCGTTCATCTGATGGATGGTGGAGACCGACTGGATGATCTGCTCCAGCACCTGTACCGAGAGATCTACCTTGGCAAGCGTCTCGTCAGCTTGGTCATGACCATCGCGGATCGCATTGACCACAGCACCAGTACCTGATTGCAGCTGGCTGATCAGGTTCTGGATCTCGACAATGGCATTCTGGGTACGACCTGCCAGATTGCGCACTTCATCGGCCACCACGGCAAAACCTCTCCCCTGTTCACCGGCTCGCGCCGCTTCAATGGCCGCATTGAGTGCCAACAGGTTGGTCTGCTCGGCAATCCCCTGGATTACGATGAGGATGTCATTGATGTTGCCGCTGTTGGCCGAGAGATGCTCGGCTACCGGCTGGGCATCATTGATGATGGTCATCAGCTTGCGCATCGCCTCCTGGGTGTCAGCCACCACATACTTGCCTTCTTGCGCCGCGGCATCCGTCGTGTTGGCGGCAGTGACGGCTGCGCTGGCATTGCCCGACACCTGCATAGCCGTGGCACTCAGCTCTTCAAATGCCGTCGCCACCAGATCGATCTCCTGATACTGGGCCTGCATGCCGCTGCTGGTGCGCTCAGCCACTTGCGCGGCTCGCTCGGCACTGTTGCGCGTACCGGAGACGGTATCAATCACCTGACTGATGGTGGATTGCAACTTGTTGAGGAAGCTGTTGAACCACTTGGCCAGCTCGCCGATTTCGTCTTGCCGCTGGATCTCGATACGCTGGGTCAAATCCCCCTCACCGCTGGCGATATCCTTGAGGCGGGCAACCACGGCGCGGATGGGCGCCACAATCTGGCGCGCCATCAACCAGATAAAACTTAGGGCCACCAGCGAGATCAAGATGCCGATCAACAGTTGCGAGACCACGCTGCGACTGGCCTCGCTGGCCAGTTCATCCTGCAGTTGCTGGGCCGAGGCCAGCACCACGGTGCGCGGCAATTCAATGTAGATACCCCATTTACGTTCAGTGCCACGCATGGAGACCGGGACAAAGGTCTGCAACAAGGTGCCATCGCTGCTCCAGCGAGTCAGCTCCTGACCCTGACTGAGCCAGCCTTTCAGCTCGCTGGCCAGCCCCTGATACTTCTGATCCAGCCCACGCCCCATGGTCACATCGAACTCATCGGCTCCCGCCACGCGCCCCTCGTGACTGACCAGCAAGATTCTGCCCTTGCCGTCATAGAGCTCCTTGTCCATGGTACTGACCAGACTCTGCAAAGTGGCCAGCGAGATATCGACCCCGACCATCCCCAGCAAGGTCTCCTGCTCCAGTAGCGGGACCGTCACCGAGGTCATCAATATCTGTTTATCGCCCACATCGTCCAGATAGGGCTCCAGCAGGCAAAGGGCACGGGTGCGAATGCTGCAGCGATACCACTCGTTTTCGATGCCACCAGCCTCGGTCGGGCTCTCATCGGCCAGTACATCCTCATTCTGCACTTCCGGCTCTATCTTGCCGTTGTCATAGGCCCAGTAACTGGAAAAACGCCCCTTGTCGTTGGAACCCAGCGCCGTTGAGCCCTGATAGTTGCTGTCTTCCCCATCCAGCTGGTCAGGCTCGAACACCGCATAGACGCCGAGCAGGTTGGTCGATGAGGCTGCCGCATCGTGCAATTGCTGATTGATAGCCCCGCGCAGCGCCTCCGAATGAACGAAGTTGTCGGCCGCATTCTTGCGCTGGAACAGCACGCTCTCGGCCAGCAGACTGGCACGAAAATAGGCTTCATCAAGATAGCTGGTCACCTTGGCGGCCTGCTCTGACCCCATCGCTTTCATCCTGTTTTCGGCTGACAGCTGTGCCTCATGCATGGTGGCTTGCCGCACCTGGGACTGCATCTTGCTCGCGTTATAAATAGAGGAGGTGACCAGCGCAGCGGCCGTGACCAGCAGACAGCAACCGGCGATCAGGGTAATCCGTCCCTGGACAGAAAGAGCATTCATGCCAATATTCCTACTTCATGCAGATACAGGTAGATTATCGACTTTATAAACAAAAACTTAACCATCTCATAGCAAATCCAGCGAGAGTTGGTTTACTTCTCCCTCCTTCGGTAGCCCGACTACCAGTCCCAGCAGACGTATCGAACGCCCTTGTGCCCGCAGCAGCCCTTCCTTGAGCAGTGGTGTGAACAATGCGGCCTGATAGCCCCCTTGGCTGCGATAGACGGTAGTCTGATGGAAGTCGGCAAACTTGAGTTTAATCCCCTGCCCCATCACCTGCTCGGCAGGACACGCCAGCTGAAATCGCCGTTCCAGCTCAGGCAGCAGTTGCTGCAATACCTTCAGACAGGCCTCTTCGTCACAGAGATCGCTTGCCAGGGTGGTCTCCACCCCGATGGTTTTGCGGATCCGGTGCGCCTGCACCGGCTGTTCATCCAGCCCCCAGATCCGGGTCGTCAGCACCTCCCCCAGCTTGCCAAAACGGCTGCACAGCTCTTGTGCCGACAAAGCCCGCGCATCCTCACAGGTGTAGAGCCCCTGAGCCTCCAGCCGCTCGGCAGTCTTGCGCCCCACCCCGGGCAGTTTGCCGAGTGGCAGCTGACAGACAAATTCGGCCACTTCGTCGGGACGAATGACAAACAGACCATCAGGCTTGCGCTGCTCCGAGGCGAGCTTGGCGAGAAACTTGTTGGGGGCGACCCCGGCCGAAGCGGTCAATCCCAGTTCGGTGACGATGGCTTGCCGGATATCTTGCGCCATCAGGGTGGCGCTGCCACCACAACAGCGACTATGGGTCACATCGAGGTAAGCCTCATCCAGCGACAGCGGTTCAACCTGATCGGTATAGCGCAGGAAAATGGCCCTGAGCTGACGGGAGATATCCTTGTACACCGCCATTCGCCCCGGGATGAGTACCAGCGGTGGGCAGAGTTTTTTCGCCAGCGCGCTCGGCATGGCGGAGCGCACCCCGAACCGGCGCGCCACATAGTTGCAGGTCGAGATGACACCGCGCAGCTCGGAGGACCCACCGATGGCAAGCGGAACTTCCCGCAATGCGGGGTTGTCCCGCATCTCCACCGCGGCAAAAAAGCAGTCCATGTCGATATGGATGATCTTGCGCATACCACTGTATAAATAAACAGACATGGCATCATCTTACCCCAAGGATAACCACAGCTCTATCTCTCTCGTTACGGCTAAAATGGTAGACTCTAAAGAGACCTTAACCACCACAATGACAAGGAGCGTTCGGGATGAAATATCTTTGGCTGGGACTCTGTTTGCTGCCGCTGACCGGCATCGGCAAGAACAACCCGACGGCGGAGTGCCGCTGGTTGTACGACCGGATTGAGATACTGGAACAGGCCATCAAGAAAGGAGACACGCTGGGCACTCAGGAAGAGCTGGCACGCTGGCGTGAGGAATACAGCAAGAAACAGTGTTCACAATACGACTACTAAGCTTGGCAATATGATGTGGCCAACAACGGCAGACAACAAGCGGGCCCCGATCAAGATGACCGGGGCCCGGTTTTCAAAGCATGGCTAGTTTGATTCAGCAACAGAGTGCGCTCAAGGCAGCACCATAGGGCCAGCCACGGCGGTAGCCACATCATCCCCACGCAGCACCCGAACCAGTTCAAGCGCAAACTCGATGGCACTGCCCGGCCCCTGGCTGGTGATAAGGCGATGAGCCTCATCCCTGACGACCCGCTCATGTGACAGTTGCGATGTCGGTAGTCGGGACTGAAAGCCGGGATGACAGGTGACGATGGCACCATCCAGCAGAGCGTGATGTTGCAACACCACCACGGGGGCGGCGCAGATGGCTGCGCGCCAGCGACCAAGAGCGGCCTGCTCTTTGAGCCGTTCGATGGCCAGCGGGGTATCGCGGATCACTTCGCTGCCGGGCAAACCACCGGGTACCACGATGGCTTCAAAGTCCCGACGGGTCAGCTCGTCGATATGACAATCAGCCACCAGCTGCACCCCACGAGATGCCTTGATCTGACGCTCACCATGCGGGCAACAAGAGGCCAGCACCACCTCGATGCTGGCGCGCACCAGGGTATCGACAATCGCGACCGTCTCTATCTCTTCCGACCCGGGGGCCACCAGCACCAGTACACTCACGTTCGCCTCCTTGCAGCTTGCTCTGCCATGTAAAAGATCAGACGGCCTGACTCTTCTCTTTAATCGCCTGATAGAGACCCTGATTGACCGGTACGGCAATGCCATGCCGGGCAGCCTTGGCCAGCAGGAAGCCGGTGATGGCCTCAATCTCGGTCTCGCGTCCCAGCTCCATATCCTTATGCATGGAGGAGTAATTGTCAGCGGTCAGTTCCACCACTGTCATCACCCGACGCAGCAACTCCTCTGCCGTTGTTGCAACTCCTTCGGCGCACATCACATCCGCCACCTCCACGCAGATCTGCTGCAGGGCATCGGCAAAACGGGGGCCAGCCAGCTCGCCATTTTTCAGCTTGTAGAGGGCCGTCAGGGGATTGATGGCACAGTTGATGGCCAGCTTTTGCCACTGGCGTGCCACTATCTGCTCATCCCAACCCGCCTGACCCAATGCCTGCGCCAACTCATCTGCCAGTGATGCATGAGCCTTGGCCGCCTCGTTAAATGGCCCCAACCAGGTTTCCCCCTTGCCGGTATGACGGAACACGAAATGGCCCGCTTTCATGGCACCATGGCTGGTCACCCCGGCAATCACCGGGTTATGCGGGAACATCTGGACCACCTTCTCGGCAATCCCCATCCCGTTGTGCAGCAGTACGATCGGCACGCCAGCATCCAGATTGCCAGCCAGTGGAGCTAGGGCGCCAACCACCTGACTGGCCTTGGTCATCACCAACAGACGCTGGATTTTTCCCGGCTGGCTGGCAAATGCACGTTCGATATTGAGCAGCTGTACCTGCCCCTCCAGCGAAGTAAAGTCAAATCCGGGGTGCAGGGTAGATTGATGATGCTCACGCAACAAGACTCGAGTGGATTGACCACTGATGGTCAACAGGGAGGCAAAAACGCCGCCGAGAGCTCCGCACCCGAGCAGTGTCCACTTGGGCGCTACAGGTGGCATAACGGGTTGTCGGGAATTTTTTAATCCGCTTGGCATGATGTGACTCTGTCAGGGTAAGGGTTGCAATCCTCTCAACCTGTTACCGGGAATAAATGAAAAATAGCGCGAACGGACACTAACGGGTCCAATCTTCCTGTGCGCAGGGGATTCTAGCAGAGCACTCCCATCAAAATCAGCAAATTTGCCGTATTTCTGGTAGATTTGGCCCCCGATAACGCAACATGAGGAGCTTCGGCTATGCCGTCATTCGATATTGTCTCTGAAGTCAAAATGAACGAGGTGTTGAACGCTGTCGACAACGCTAATCGTGAACTGGCCACCCGTTTCGATTTTCGTGGGGTAGAAGCCAGCTTCGAGTTGAACAAGGAAGAGGTAAAACTGGAAGCCGATGCCGATTTCCAGCTCAAGCAGATGGTTGAAATTCTGCGCGGCGCCCTGCTCAAGCGCAACATCGAAAACAGCTCCATGGAAGTGGGTGACTCCGTTCACTCCGGCAAACGCTTCCACCTGACCGTCAAGTTCAAACAGGGGATCGAGAAAGAGATCGCCAAGAAGCTGGTCAAGCTGATCAAGGACTCCAAGATCAAGGTACAGGTCGCCATCCAGGGTGATGAAGTACGTGTCACCGGCAAGAAGCGTGACGATCTGCAAGAGACCATGGCACTGGTCCGTGGCGCCGACCTGGGCCAACCGATGCAGTTTCAGAATTTCCGCGACTGATGATGGGAGAGAAGGGCTCTCCCTTCTCCTCTTCTTTAATCGTCCGAGCATAAAAAAACCGGAGCAAATGCTCCGGTTTTTTGTTCCCCAAGTTTTATTAGAACTTGTAGGTAACAGAGAAGTAGTGGCTGAAGCCGGTGCTCTTCCACGGGGTACCGTCGTAGGCTTTGGAGCCATCTTTGGTACCGTAGGCATCCATGAAATACTTCAGGCCATAACCAACCGCGTAGCGATCGGAGTGCCAGTAGATACCGTGGAAGGTGGCCAGGTTGTCGCTGGTACGGTCAGCACGGTCATGGGTATCCAGGCCGAATTGATAATCCAGATAACCCTGGTAGGAGACAAAGCTGCCATTGCCGAAGGTATAGAAAGGCTTGAACCAGTTCATGGAGAACTGATAACCGTTCCACTCACCTTCTTCTTCGGTGAAGAACTGGTTCTCGGTGGCGTGACGTGCATACAGGTTCATGCCAACCTTGCCAAACCAGGGAACCATCACATCGGCACCCAGACCCAGCTGGTTTTCCATCTGCTTGTCACCAACGTTGTTCAGGTTGGCAATGTAAAGCTCTTGCACAGGACCAAAGGAGAGATCTTTACCTGTCAGCGCATCCAGAGACATACGCGGTGCAAACTTCATGAACAGGTTCTGACCATGGTGTTTATTGCTGTGACGGGAGTCGAAAATATCGAATACGTCGACGTAACCGTACAGGTCAAACAGGCCGGAGCGACCACCGAACTCCATCTCAAAATAGGTATCGTTGTAGTCCTCTTCACCGGTAGTGAAAGGGCGCTGGTCGATGGTGTGCATGACGTTGAACTGCATCCACTTGTAGTCATTCTTGTGGATATCACCGCTGTAGTCAGCAGCAAAGGCTGGAGTTGCGGCAGCAGCCAGCAGACCGGTAGCGATCAGAGTCTTGGTAAATTTGGCCATTTTATTGGTCTCTTGTGCGTTAGTTGAGGTTTTCCGTAGCCTGCCCACAAGGAGCGAGAGGAATTCTAATCAAATAAAATTGGGGGTGAAACAACTTCTCGGGAACTTTATCCGGAAGTGTGAATCTAATCACCCCCGATTCTACGCAAACGCTTGCTATTTGTCAGCAACTGAGAACAACTCACCCCCTTTACGGGCGACCAGCACAATCAACAACAACACGGGCAAGCCCAACAAACTGGTGCCGACAAAGAAGGCGCTGTAGCCAATCTGCTCCACCACCTGCCCCGAAAAACCGGCCAGCAACTTGGGCAGCAGCAACATCACCGAGCTGAACAGGGCGTATTGCGTCGCTGAAAACGCCACATTGGTCAGGCTGGAGAGATAGGTCACAAAAGCTGCGGTGGCGATGCCGGCGCTGAGGTTATCGAGCGAAATGATCAGGGTCAGCAGCTCCAGGTTGTGACCAACCTGATGGAGCAGGGCAAACAGCAGATTGGTGCTGGCGGTGAGCAGCGCCCCGAGAAACAGGATCCGCAGCGTGCCAAAGCGCATCACCAGCACGCCCCCCAGTGCCGCCCCCACCAGCGTCATGATAACGCCAAACACCTTGGTGATAGTGGCGACTTCGGTCTTGCTGAACTGCATATCCACATAGAAGCTGTTGGACATCACCCCCATCACCACATCCGCAATCCGGTAACAGGCGATAAGCAAAAGGATCAGCAGCGCCGAGCGACCATAACGGCGAAAGAAGTCGGCAAACGGACTCCAGACCGCCTCATAACCCCAGGCTCCGGCACTTGCCAAGGGGGCGGGCCACCCCTTTTCCTGCAGCAGTGCCTTGCGCTCTGCCTGTTGTCTGCCCTGACCGGCCAGATCGATATCAGGTTCATGGCAGAACAGCGTGGTAATCACCCCGAGTGACATCAGACCGGCCATCACCAGATAGGTGATCTGCCAGCCACGATAGTCATAGCCGCTGTTGCTGCCAAACCAGGCTGCCAGCGCCAATGCGCCGGCACCGGCGATGATCATCGCCAACCGGTAGCCAGTCATGTAGGAGGCCGCCATCGCAGCCTGCAGTCGCTCGGGAGCAGATTCGATGCGATAGGCGTCGATCACGATATCCTGAGTCGCCGAGGCAAAGGCCACCAGCAGGGCGAACAAGGCCAAATGAGTCAACCCGCTCTTGGGATCACAAAACGCCATCCCTACCAACGCAGCCGCGATCAATAGCTGGGAGAAGAACATCCAGCTACGACGACGCCCCAACAGGGTAGAGAGCAGTGGCAATGGCATACGATCCACCAGCGGCGACCACAACCATTTAAAGCCGTAGGCCAGCGCCACCCAGCTCATGTAACCGATATCGGTCAGGCTGACATCGGCCTCGCGCAACCAGAATGAGAGGGTGCCAAATACCAGCAACAGCGGCAGACCCGATGAAAAGCCCATGGCAAAGAGAATGAGTACTCGGGCTTCGAGATAAACAGCGAGCGATTCCCGCCAACTCGGTGTGCGGATCATATTCAACTACCTGACGACTTTGGAAAAGTGCGTCATTTTGGCAGGTTGATGGCAGATAGCCAAGGCGGGTAAGGAGATAGACACAAGAAGCCCGGCCAGAGAAAAGGCCCATCCCGAACGGGATGAGCCTTGCATGGTGGCGCGACGGGATCACGGTGACATACCGCATCCGGCGATGGGTTACTTGCCGGCTTTCTTGTCCGCCGGGGTTTCCGCCAGCAACACTACCTTCTTCAGGATGACAGGGCTGGTCGGCACATCGTTGGCACGCAAAATGGGGCTGTAACCGGTCTGTACCTGAGCCAGTTTGTCCAGCACCTCCATCCCCTGAACCACCTGACCGAACACGGTATAACCCGCAGAGCCACCGGCGTTGAGGTTATTGTTGTCGACCAGATTGAAGTAGAACTGGCGAGTAGCGCTGTCGACCGCCTGGGTGCGAGCCATGGCGATGGAGCCACGCTTGTTGGGCAGACCGCCACGCGACTCGTTGACCACCGGCTCATAAGTTGGCAGTTGCTGGAACTGCTGGTTATACCCCCCCCCCTGCACCACAAAATCCTGGATCACCCGGTGGAAGATGCTGCCGTCATAGCTGCCATCAGCCACGTAGCGCAAAAAGTTTTTCACCGTCTGGGGCGCCTGCTTGGACGCCAGCTCCACCACGATATTGCCGTGGTTGGTCTCCATTCTCACTTTCGGGCCCGCGAACGCCAGCGGGGCGATCAACATGGCCAGCAACCAGAGTTTTTTCATCATCAGACACCTGCGCCGTTCGGTTGACCTTTAAGGTAACCGCGCAGCGCCTCATCGGCCATGATCTGCTGCAGCACGCTACCCAGTTGCAGGTTCAGTGTAGACTCGAGATCGGCCATGCTTGGCTCGCTCGGGCTCTCCTTGCTGGAAGACATGTTGAACTGCTTGGTCAGACGGTTGCCCTGGAAATCGGCGATCACCTGCAGACTGACGCGGGACTTGGTGACATAGGTAAAGGTCTTCTCTTCCACATTGACTGCGGCGTTGGAGATCACCAGCGTCAGGTTGGTGGTGCCACTGTTGCCCACTTCGAGACCCTGACTACGCAGTCCTTCAGCCAGCCGTTCGGCCATCAGCAGATTGAGCGGACGCTCGCTGTTGACCAGCACGGGGGCTTTCTCTTTATGTTTGATGGAGAAGACGTAGGCAGCCTCACGCTTGTCTACCCCTTCCATGGTGATGCGATTGCCAGAGTAGTATTGCTGGTTGGCGGGGATCACCTGCGGATTGAGCAGCGCTGTCTCCGGCCAATGAGTGGCACACCCGCCCAGCATCAGGGCGGCCAGCAGCAAGAGTGACTTTTTCATCATGGTTTCCTTTGGCTTTAGCGTTTGATGGCTTTCAAAATAACGAATTTGCTGTTCGACGCAACGACTTGTGCGTTGGCAAACAAGCGCTTGAGTTTGTTGTGATAGTCCAGATGACGGTTGCCTACTATCCAGAGTTCACCCCCCTGAGGCAACACCCGGTGCGCATCGCTGAACATCTGCCAGGCGATATGATCGGTGATCGCCTGTAACTGATGGAAAGGAGGGTTGCAGAGGATCCGATCCGCCGAACCTACCGCCACCCCGTCGAGACAGTTATTGACCATAAAGCGGGCACGCGGCAGTGCATCGGGCAGATTGTGCTCGACGTTGAGCTGTGCCGAGGCGACCGCCATATAGGATTCATCGATAAAGGTCACCTCCACCTCGCTATCTTTGGCGAGCAGCGACAGACCCAAAACCCCGTTGCCACAGCCCAGATCGATCACCTTGCGGGCACTGTGGATGGGCAGGTTGTCCAGCATAAAGCGGGCACCGATATCGAGACTGGTGCGCGAGAAGACGTTGGCATGGTTGTGGATGAGCATGCTACTCCCCTCCAGCGGCCAGACAGTCGGGAAGGGGTTGGCCAGCGCGGGTTGCCCCGCCTGCGGCTCGCAGTGAATGAGACGCGCTTTTTTCCAGGCCAGCGAGGTACGGGTAGGCCCCAGATACTTCTCAAACAACTTGAGCGTGGAGGTATGAATATCCTTCGCCTTGCCGGCAGCGATAACGCGGGTTGCCGGTGTCACCACCGCACGCAATGCCAGCAGTTGCTGCTCCAGCAGTGCCTGATATTTGGAGACCTTGATCACCACCAGCGCAGGGGCATCGGGCAGCGGCGCCAGCGCATCCTGCAAGCGGATACCACCCGCATCCAGTCCGTTTTCGGCCAGATTGGCCAGGGTCGCCCGCTCACTGATGTAGGAGTCGGTGACGCAGCAGGGGAAGTGCGGATGCAGATAGGCGGCCAGCGCGCCAAAACCGTCATTCATGATGATGACGGGGCCCGCCTGCTCGAGGGGAGACTCCGCCAGGGTGTTGATCAGGTATTCGTCAGCCGCATCCCAGGCTTGCAGGGTCTCCTGACTCTGGCGCGGATAGCGGTAGAGCGTGAGCTGGCAATGGGGAGTGTCGAGAAGGGTTTGCATAGGAAGAGTCCAACCTCGGCTTGATTCGTGTATACAGGCGCCAGGGGCGACGCAAAGTGGCGCTATTCTAGCGAGGAGCAGGAATTTCACCAGTTCGATGCGCATCAAGGGGGCAACTGACGGGTGATTTCCCTCTTACGGGGGCTTATTCCATCCCGCGACTGCCGATAGAATGGCCCGACATTCACTCTGGAAGCCGATCCGATGACTATCCAACAACTGATTGAAGCCAAGCTGACCGCCGCCCTCTCCCCTACCGTGCTGGAGGTGATCAACGAGAGCCACATGCACCGTGTGGAACCGGGATCTGAGAGCCACTTCAAGGTGGTGATCGTCAGCGAACAGTTTGCGGGTCAGCGCCTTCTCTCTCGGCATCGTCAGGTCAACGCCATCCTGGCCGATGAACTGGCCGGCGCTGTCCATGCACTTGCACTGCATACCTACACGGCAAGCGAGTGGCAGGAGAAGGGTAAGGCACCACGCACACCAGCTTGTGTTGGCAACCCCTCGCACTCCTGAACGGCTAGCTGTCACCCATTGCTCTGACCCACCACCCTATGGGTGACAAACAAACAAAAATTAAACAAAAAGCCGCCAGCCTGCTGATCCTGACAACCATAAATAGGTATTTAATTCAGTTTTCCCTGGCGGCTTAGTCACAGCCTTACACAAGCATACCCCCATGGGGGTATTAAACTAAAAAAACCTTTAAAACCACAGCTTACAAGGAATTCAGGGGTTATTCATTGCAGGTTAATTTTGTGATGACGCAGGGATTTTGCCTATTTGGCATGGCAGAAAATGGGCCTTAAGTGGTAGACTCAAGCGCTTTTGAGTGACCTCGCATGTTGAATAATTGCTGAGCCTGACCACCCGGCGCAGCCACAACAGCGACTCATTCAACCACCCGTCGTGATGTATTTCTCGGCGCTAACCAACCTCTCTTCCCGTAACGGTAGTGCAATTAAGTATGATTACAATCAAAAGAGGACTGGACATCCCCGTGCTGGGTGCGCCAGAGCAAGTAATCTACGATGGCCCCGCCATCACCCGTGTTGCTACACTGGGCGAGGAGTTCGTGGGGATGCGACCTACTATGTTCGTCAAAGTAGGTGATCGCGTCATCAAAGGTCAGGAGCTCTTCGAAGACAAGAAGAATCCCGGCGTTAAATTCACGGCCCCCGCCACCGGCGTAGTTTCAGAGATCAACCGTGGAGCCAAACGTGTGCTCCAGTCAGTGGTCATCGACCTCGACGGCTCCGATGAGCAGGTGACCTTCGAGCATTTTGCCTCTTCCGAGCTGGCCAAGCTCGAGCGCAGCAAGGTGCAAGAGATCCTGGTTGCATCAGGTCAGTGGATAGCACTGCGCACTCGCCCGTTCAGCAAAGTCCCTGCGGTTGGCTCAGCCCCGCGCGCCATCTTCGTGACCGCGATGGACACCAACCCGCTGGCTGCCGATGCCGAGCTGATTATCAAGGAACAGCCGCAGGCCTTCCTCGATGGTCTTGCCGTATTGACCCGCCTGACCGACGGCACCGTCTATGTCTGTAAAGGCGAAGGCAGTCTGCCTCACTCCTCTTTGGCTCAGGTCAAGGAAGAGATCTTCGTCGGTCCGCACCCTGCCGGTCTGCCGGGTACCCATATCCACTTCCTGGATCCGGTCAGCAGCACCAAGGTGCAGTGGCACATCAACTATCAGGATGTGATCGCATTCGGCAAGCTGTTCACCACCGGTCAGATCTGCACCGACAAGGTGATCGCCCTGGCCGGCCCGAATGTGCTCAAGCCGCGTCTGCTGCGTACCCGTCTGGGGGCCTGCATCAGCCAACTCACCAACAATGAGCTGCGTGCCGATGAAAACCGCGTCATCTCCGGTTCCCTGCTGAGCGGCGCCAAGGCTGAGGGTGTTCACGACTATCTGGGTCGTTACCACAATCAGGTCTGTGCACTGGGCGAGGGTCGCGAGAAAGAGTTCCTGGGCTGGATCAACCCCAGTGCCAACAAGTTCTCCATCACCCGCACCACCCTCTCTCATCTGATGAAGGGTCGCCTTATCAACTTCACCACCACTACCAACGGTAGTGACCGTTCCATGGTGCCTATCGGCAACTATGAACGGGTGATGCCACTCGACATCCTGCCTACCCTGCTGCTGCGGGACATGGTCTCCGGCGATACCGACGGTGCGCAAGCACTGGGCTGCCTGGAGCTGGATGAGGAAGATTTGGCCCTCTGTACTTTCGTTTGCCCCGGCAAGACCGAGTACGGCCCTATCTTGCGTGAGTGCCTGACCAAGATTGAACTGGAAGGTTAAGCGATGAGTTTCAAGCAACTTCTTGAAAATATGGAACATCACTTCGAACCGGGTGGAAAGTACGCCAAGTACTACGCCCTGTTCGAAGCGGCGTATACCCTGTTCTATACCCCGGGTAGCGTTACCCGCAATGCCGCCCACGTCCGTGATGCGCTCGATCTGAAGCGCATGATGATCATGGTGTGGCTGGCCGTGTTCCCGGCCATGTTCTGGGGCATGTACAACGTTGGCAACCAGGCCATCGCCGCCATTGCCCACATGGGCTCGGCAGCCGGTGCCAGCAGCTGGCAATATGCCCTGGCCACCATGCTGGGCGCCTCCCTCGATCCGTCTGTTGCCGGTATCGGCAGCAAGATGCTGATTGGCGCCACCCACTTCTTCCCGATCTACATCACCGTCTTCTTTGTCGGTGGTTTCTGGGAAGTGCTGTTTGCCATGGTGCGCAAGCACGAGATCAACGAAGGCTTCTTCGTGACCTCCATCCTGTTTGCCCTGATCGTGCCGCCCGAGCTGCCCTTGTGGCAAGCTGCGCTGGGCATCACCTTCGGTGTGGTAATGGCCAAGGAAGTGTTCGGTGGTACCGGCAAAAACTTCCTGAACCCTGCGCTGGCAGGTCGTGCCTTCCTGTTCTTCGCCTACCCAGGCCAAATCTCCGGTGACGCAGTCTGGGTTGCCGTTGATGGCTACTCCGGTGCAACCGCGCTGAGCCAGTGGGCTCAGGGCGGCCAGATGGCGCTGATCAACGGTGCCACCGGTCAGGCTATCAGCTGGATGGACGCTTTCCTTGGCAACCTGCCGGGTTCCATCGGTGAAGTCTCCACCCTGATGATCCTGCTGGGTGCGGCCATGATCGTCTATATGCGCATCGCCTCCTGGCGCATCATCGCCGGCGTGATGGTCGGTATGATCGCCACTTCCCTGCTGTTCAACGTCATCGGTTCCGATACCAACCCCATGTTCAACATGCCGTGGCACTGGCATCTGGTACTGGGTGGCTTCGCCTTCGGTATGGCCTTCATGGCGACCGACCCTGTCTCCGCCGCCTTTACCAACAAGGGCAAGTGGTGGTACGGCGCCCTGATCGGCGTGATGGTCGTGCTGGTTCGCGTGGTCAACCCTGCGTTCCCGGAAGGCATGATGCTGGCCATTCTGTTTGCAAACCTGTTTGCTCCCCTGTTTGACCACTTCGTCGCTCAGGCAAACATCAAGCGGAGGATTGCTCGTGGCGTTTAATAAAGACTCAACCTTCGGCACCATCAGCGTGGTCACCGGCCTCTGTCTGGCCTGTTCCATCGTGGTATCCGTTGCTGCCGTTGGCCTGCGTTCTACCCAAGAGGAGAACAAGGCGCTGGATAAACAGAGCAATATTCTCTCCGTAGCCGGCGTGGACATCAGCGATGTAGCCAAGCGCGATCTGGCCAAGCTGTATGGCGACAAGATCGAAGCCCGTCTGGTGGATCTCGCCACCGGTAACTTTGTTGACGGCGATGCCGACAACTTCGATACCAAACAGGCGGCCAAAGATCCGGCGCAAAACATCCGTCTGGCTGCTGCCGAGGACAAGGCTGGCCTGCGCCAGATCTCCAAGCTGGTTCCGGTGTTCTTCGCCAAGGATGCCGATGGCAAGATCGACAACATCATCCTGCCCATCTACGGTCAGGGTCTGTGGTCTACCATGTATGCCTTCGTCGCGGTTGCCGCTGATGGCCAGACTATCAAGGGCATCACCTACTATGACCACGGTGAAACCCCTGGTCTGGGCGGTGAAATCGAAAATCCAGCCTGGCGCGAGCTGTTTGTCGGCAAGAAGCTGTTCGATCAGGATGGCATGCCGGCGCTGCGCGTCATCAAGGGTCACGCTCCGGCGGGCTCCGAGCACGAGATCGACGGTCTCTCCGGCGCCACCCTGACCGGTAACGGTGTACAGCATACCTTTGACTTCTGGATGGGTCCCAAGGGCTTCGGTCCTTTCCTGGCCAAGGTTCGTGCAGGAGAAATCAACAATGGCTGACAAGAGCGAAATGAAAAAGTTGCTGTTGACTCCAGTGCTGGGCAACAACCCCATCGCCTTGCAGGTGCTGGGGGTCTGTTCCGCACTGGCGGTTACCAGCCAGATGAAGACAGCGTTTGTAATGACCCTTGCGGTCATGGCGGTCACCGCCTTCTCAAACCTGTTCATCTCCCTGATCCGCAACCAGATCCCGAACAGCGTGCGGATCATTGCCCAGATGGCGATCATCGCCTCGCTGGTTATCGTGGTTGACCAGGTGCTCAAGGCGTATGCCTATGACATCTCCAAGCAGCTGTCAGTCTTCGTCGGTCTGATCATCACCAACTGTATCGTGATGGGCCGCGCCGAAGCGTACGCCATGAAGAGCGCGCCGCTCCCTTCCTTCCTGGATGGTATCGGTAATGGTCTGGGCTATGGCGCCATTCTGCTGAGTGTCGCGACCGTGCGTGAACTGCTGGGCTCCGGCACCTGGTTTGGCATCGAGCTGCTGCCGCTGGTGAACAACGGTGGCTGGTATGTACCCAACGGCCTCCTGCTGCTGCCGCCGAGTGCATTCTTCATCATTGGTCTGATCATCTGGGGCGTGCGCACCAAGGATCCCAAGCAGGTGGAGGCGAAGGATTAAGGTATGGAACACTATCTGAGTCTGTTGATTAAATCGATCTTCATCGAAAACCTGGCACTCTCCTTCTTCCTGGGGATGTGTACCTTCCTGGCGGTATCCAAGAAGGTCAAGACCTCCATGGGTCTGGGTATTGCCGTTATCGTGGTGCAAACCATCGCCGTACCGGTCAACAACCTGATCTACAACTATGTGCTGAAGGCCGGAGCTCTCTCCCCTGACCTGGATCTGAGCTTCCTGAGCTTCATCACCTTTATCGGGGTGATCGCAGCGCTGGTACAGATCCTGGAGATGGCGCTGGACAAGTACTTCCCGGCTCTCTACAACGCGCTGGGCATCTTCCTGCCGCTCATCACCGTGAACTGCGCCATCTTCGGTGGCGTTTCCTTCATGGTGCAGCGTGACTACAACTTCGTGGAGTCTGTGGTCTACGGCGTGGGCTCAGGGGCAGGCTGGATGCTGGCGATCGTTGCGCTGGCGGGTATCCGCGAGAAGATGAAGTACTCCGATGTTCCGGAAGGCCTGCGTGGTCTGGGCATCACCTTCATCACCGCCGGTCTGATGGCGCTGGGCTTCATGTCCTTCTCTGGTATCTCCCTGTAATCGGCTTTCCTGCAATCAGAAAGGAACGATAGATGGAAATTATTTTGGGTGTGGTCATGTTTACCGTGATCCTGCTGGCACTGGTGGCAGTCATTCTGTTCGCCAAGTCCAAGCTGGTGACCGCGGGCGACGTGACAATCAGCATCAATGGTGACCCGGCCAAGGCTGTGACCAGCCCGGCCGGTGGCAAGCTGCTCGGCGTACTCGCTGGCAACGGTATCTTCGTCTCTTCCGCCTGTGGCGGCGGTGGCTCCTGCGGCCAGTGCAAGGTACGGGTGAAATCCGGTGGCGGCGACATCCTGCCGACCGAACTGGATCACATCAGCAAGGGTGAAGCCCGTCACGGCGAGCGTCTGGCCTGCCAGGTCACCGTGCGTGGCGACATGGACATCGAACTGCCGGAAGAGATCTTCGGGGTGAAGAAGTGGGAATGTACTGTTATCTCCAACGATAACAAGGCCACCTTCATCAAGGAGCTCAAGCTGCAGATCCCCGATGGCGAGAGCGTACCGTTCCGCGCCGGTGGTTATATCCAGATCGAAGCGCCGGCTCACCACGTCTACTACAAGAACTTCGATATTCCCGAGGAGTATCGCGGTGACTGGGATCGCTTCAAGATTTTTGAGCTGGAGTCCAAGGTCGATGAGCCGATCATCCGTGCCTACTCCATGGCAAACTATCCGGAAGAGTTCGGCATCATCATGCTGAACGTGCGTATCGCGACCCCACCCCCGAGCAACTGGACTGCCCCTCCGGGACAGATGTCCTCCTACATCTTCAGCCTGAAGGCTGGCGACAAGGTGACTATCTCCGGTCCGTTCGGTGAGTTCTTCGCCAAGGATACCGATGCCGAAATGGTATTCATCGGTGGTGGTGCAGGTATGGCGCCGATGCGTTCCCATATCTTCGACCAGCTGCGTCGCCTGAAGTCCAAGCGCAAGATGAGCTTCTGGTACGGTGCCCGTTCCAAACGCGAGATGTTCTATGTCGAAGACTTCGACATGCTGGCGGCCGAGAACGAGAACTTCACCTGGAACGTAGCCCTGTCCGATCCGCAACCGGAAGACAACTGGGATGGCTACACCGGCTTCATCCACAACGTGCTCTACGAGAACTATCTCAAGAACCACGAAGCGCCGGAAGATTGCGAGTTCTACATGTGTGGACCTCCCGTGATGAACGCAGCCGTCATCAACATGCTCAAAGATCTGGGCGTTGAGGACGAAAACATCCTGCTGGATGACTTTGGTGGTTAATCCATGAACAGCGTTGTAAAGACCTGGCTAGCCTTCGGGCTAGCCTTTTTCTTGACAGGGTGCGGTCAGGAAAGCACGGTCCAGTCGAAACCGGAGATCCATATCACCGGCAGCACCATGGGCACTTACTACTCCATCAAGGTGGCGGACAACGTCATCAGCGATGCAGCCAAGTTTCAGGCCGAGGTCGATGTACTGCTGGAGCGAGTCAACGATCAGATGTCCACCTATCGCCCCGATTCCGAACTGTCGCGCTTCAATCAGCACCACAGTTCGACACCGGTAGTGGTATCGCGGGACACCGCTCGGGTCATTACAGAAGCCATTCATATTGGCCGTGAGAGCCAGGGGGCGCTGGACGTCACCGTCGGCCCCTTGGTCAATCTGTGGGGCTTCGGTCCGGACAAACGGCCGACCAAGATGCCATCAGAGGAGCTGATCACCCAGACCCGTCAGAAGACCGGCCTGGGCAACCTGCACGTCATCACTTCGGTCGATGCCGACACCCTGCAAAAGGACATCCCGGATCTTTACGTTGATCTCTCCGCCATTGCCAAGGGCTTTGGTGTGGACAAGGTGGCCGAGTATCTGGAGTCTCTGGGTGCGCGCAACTATCTGGTGGAGATCGGCGGCGAGCTGCGGATCAATGGCGTCAACGGCAAGGGACACCCCTGGCGCGTTGCCATCGAAAAGCCGACAGCCAATGCCGGTTCGGTGCAGGAGGTGATCGTTCCGGGTGACAACGGAGTGGCCACTTCGGGCGAATATCGCAACTACTATGAGATGGATGGCCAGCGCTTCTCCCACACCATAGATCCACGCACCGGCAAGCCAATCCAGCACCGCATGGTGTCGGTCACCGTGATCCACCCCTCCTGCATGACCGCAGACGGGCTGGCGACCGTATTCATGGTAATGGGACCGGAGAAGAGCCTGGCCTATGCCAAAGAGCGCGGCCTGGCGATCTTCGTGATCACCAAGACGGACAACGGCTTTGAAGAGGCCTACTCCGATGCGTTCAAACAGTATCTGGTCAGGAAATAGGGAGGATAGATGCAGGTTTTTCTGATCACCTTCGGGGTATTCATGCTGGTGATAGCCGCCATGGCTATCGGCTATATCTTCCAGAAAAAATCCATCTCCGGCTCCTGTGGCGGTCTGGGGAGCGTTGGCATCGAGAAAGAGTGCGACTGCCCCGAGCCCTGCGACAATCGCAAGAAGAAGATGGCCAAGGAAGAGGCCCGTCGCAAGATGCTGGAAGAGAACCGCATCATCTGATGACTCTGATTGTTCGATAAACAAAAGCGCGCCATCGGCGCGCTTTTTACTGGGCGTTATCTTGCGTTAACGGTCAGGCTGACGTTCGATATAGAGGATCACCTCGCCAAGATGGATACCGAACTTGCTGATCTCGGCACGATTAATCAGACGATCTTCGTCCAGCAGATACATCCAGTCATCGAAGCTCACCCGCACTACCTCGCCATCCGGCAGCGCCAGATCAAGCTGATAACGCCAGTTGAGGGCAAACCCTTGGCTTTTACCCATCGCCTCCCCCACCACATCGGAAGCAGTACCTCGCCAGTGACCGTCAACCCCCTTGCTCAGATACCAGGTACGGGTCTGCTGGCGGCCATCATCAAAGTAGAACTGCTCGAACAGCTCTCCCTTGCCATCCTTCCAACGACCCACCATCTCGACCCGAAAGCGACTGGTCACTTCGCCGCTGCGGTCGGTTACCAGGCCGTGAGCCACTAATTTACCGTTGAAGAAACGGGCGAGATCCCAGTTTGGCCCCTGCCCCCGATAGTCATCGAGACTGGCACCACAGCCGCTCAGCAGCAAAAAAGGGAGCAACAGCAACCAGCGGTATGCACGATAGAAAAACATTGGAAACTCCATGTTCAGGGTTGGCCACGCAGGCGGCGGGTCAGGGCAGGATCGCGGCTGTTGTCAGCCAGCCAGATGGCGAGAAAAGCGGCCGAGAATTGCGGATCGGCCAGAGTGCCGAGGGGCTTCTCCTGCCACCAGAAGTGGCCTGTCCCACCCTTGTCGACATAGAAGGTAAGCCGGTCACCCGCCTGGATATCGGGCCAGAGTGCGGCGAGCTGGCCTAGCCAGCGCTGACGGTCGGCGTCAGAGCCAAGACCGAGTCGCTGCCACTCGGCGGCGGTGGCGCTCAGCAGATCTTGCCGCTCGATGGATCTGGCATAGGTGAGGGTCAGTGCCTGTGGATAGTGACCGGGCTGATAGCGCCCGCTCGCACTGTAGAGGGTGGCATCGTAGAGCTTGAACCAGAGCCAGTTCATCTCCCCCTGCCCGACCGGGCGCAGCTGCTGCCAGGGTGCGGCAGAAGCCTGCACCGCGGTTGCAGCAAAGAGCGTAAACGCCAGCAGCAGCGGGTTAATTCCACCCCATATGCCAGTGGTTGGGGTCTTCCAGTTCATGCCAATCCATCTCCTGTTCCTGCAGGGTGTTGATATCCTGCATCACCACCTGCACCAGCTGCCCCTGCGCATCCCGCTGGCAGGCAACCACCAGATAGAAGCGATCAGTCAGCTCATGCTGGCTCTCTTTGGTCCATTTGGAAAAAAGCAACGAGTCGGTCGAAAAGGTGTTTGTCATGACTCACCCTCCAGCTTGACCATTACCCACAGGAGTACGGGTAACCACCACATCCAGATCACAGCCAGCTGCGCCGAACTGATCCAGATGCCCCAGGGTAAGTGTACTGCCCCCATGGCGGCCCCCGCCACATAGGAGGAGGCACCACCAAATACGCCAAACAGTGCCTGCTGCCAGCGAGGCAAGCGCAGCAGCCAGCGCATACCGTGGGCCAGCGTCAGGGCAAAACCGAGCCAGAGCAGCACCAGCCAGAGGGGAAAACCGGACGGGAAACGGAACAGGCCGAGCTGCCAGAGCAGGGCATCCAGCAGACAGCCAGCAACCGCGATGGGGAGCAGCCGCCAGTCACGCAGGCGGCTGGGTGAGAAAATAAAGTGCAGCAGCAACATTGCCAGCAGCGGGCCCGGCTGCTGCCACTTCACCGCCAGCAACCAGTAGAGGTTGAACCCCAGCAGGTGAGCCCACTGCCACATGGTCAGTGACCGCTTACTGGCACATCACCCGACCAGCCAGCGGGCCCCGGCTTGGCGGCCTCCAGCTGCACCAGACTGATGGTGCGCTCCCAGAATCCCCCCTCGCAATAGGCGAAGTAGAAGTGCCACAGCCGGATGAAATCCTGGCTGTAACCGAGCTTGGGCAGCTCGGGCGCCAACGCCAGAAAGCGATCGCACCAGTGAGCCAGGGTGCGGGCATAGTGATGGCCGTGATCGTGCAACCGCACCAGCTGCATGTCGGTCTCCCGCGCCAGCAACCCCGCCATCTGGGAGACACTCGGCAGGCAGCCACCGGGGAAGATGTAGCGCTGGATGAAATCAACGCCGCGCAGATACTGGGCATGGCGCTGATCGGCGATGGTGATGGCCTGGATGAGCAGGCGACCACCGGGTTTGAGCAGCCGCGACAGCTGGCGGAAATAGTCGGGCAGGAAGGCGTGGCCCACCGCCTCGATCATCTCGATGGAGACCAGCTTGTCATAGGTGCCCTCAAGCTTGCGGTAATCCTCCAGCAGCAAGGTGATGCGATCCCCCAGCCCCTCCCGCGCAATCCACTCCTTGGCATAGTCATGCTGGGCCCGGGAGATAGTCGTGGTGGTCACCCGGCAGCCATAGTGGCGGGCGGCATAGACGGCGAGGCCGCCCCAGCCGGTGCCGATCTCCAGCAGATGATCGTCAGGGCCCAGCTCCAACCGCTCGCAGATGGTACGCAACTTGGCCTGCTGCCCCTCTTCCAAAGTAGCCTCGGCGCTCGGATAGATGGCGCTCGAGTACTGCATATGGCTGTCGAGAAAACCCTGATAGAGGGTATTGCCGAGATCGTAGTGGGCGGCGATGTTGGAGCGCGAACCGGTCAGGGTATTGCGATTAAGCCAGTGGCGCACCTTGTTGAAGGGGAAACTGAGCCAGCCTAAGCGCCGCTCGAGGGAGTCGAGCAGAGTCAGGTTGCGAGCCAGCAGCCGTACCAACGCCACCGGATCCGGGCTGGTCCAGAGCCCCTCCACCCAGGTCTCCCCGGCGGCAATGCTGCCCCCCAGCAACAGGCGGCGATAGAAGGCGGGATCCTGCACCACCAGTTCGGCATGCAGATCGGTGCCCGCCACGCCAAAGCTGTGGCGCTTACCGCCATCCCGCAGCAGCAGCTGGCCATGTTCTAGGCGCCCCAGCAGATTGAGCAGCAGTTGCCTTGCCCCCTTGTCGATGAAAGAGGCAGAGAGGGTTGATTGAGCAAGTTCCATTAGCGGCTCTCCGGATGGGTAAATATCGGGGTTCGTTTGATAAAAAGACGCAGGGCCTGCCAGTAGATCCCGAGCAGCACCTTCATGGTCATCCATGGCCAGCGGGCCAGCAGGGCCACCAGCCCCTTGCGCGACAAGGGTTCGCGAGTGAGCGCCAGGGTGGCGTCAAACAACTTGGCTTCACCGGATACGGGATGACTCTCGATATGGATCAGCGTCTCCTGCGCGGGCGGCCTGATCCGCCAGTGATAACGCATCGCCAGCCCCATGAAAGGGGAGACGTGAAAATCCTTGTCATGGGGTGCCAGCGCCGCCAGATCCAGCAGGTAGTAGTGACGCTCGTTCCAGGGGGTGTTGGAGACCTCTGCCAGCAGATAGCGGGCGTCTCCCTGCCGGTAGCAGAAGTAGAAGTTGACCGGGCTGAAGTAGAACCCGAGACAGCGCACATTGCCGAGCAGCAGTACCCGCCCCTCGGGCTCGGCATCACCACCCAGCTCGCTCACCTTCTGCCACACCGCCTGCTTGAGGCTCCCCTCGCTGCCCTTGAGATAGTCATGGCGGTGAAACGAGAGCAGCCCCGAGCGCTCCACCCCGAACCAGCGCCCCTGATCGAGCTGCGGCAGCTCGTCGAGATCCAGTCCCAGCATAAAGAGGCTGTAGGAGAAGGCGTGGGGCCGCGGCGCGAAACGGCGGTGGCGCACCGAACCCTGCCAGATGGCGCTGGTAACACCAGCCAGTTCGTCGGCTCCCTCATGTTCGGTGGCCACGGTGGCGCCATTCATAGCTCGGCCCCGAAGCGCCTGGCGACATCCAGCGCGCTGCGCACCCCATCCTCGTGGAAGCCGTTGTACCAGTAGGCACCGCAGAAGTGGGTGTGCTGCTGGCCGCAGATCTCCGCACGCCGCTGCTGGGCGGCGATAGAGGCCTGATTGAACACCGGATGGTGGTAGACGAAGCGGCGCAGCACCTTGCTCTCATCCACCTTGCCCTTGGGGTTGAGGCTGACGCAGAAGGGCTCCGGCGAGTTCACCCCCTGCAGGATGTTCATGTTGTAGCTCACCAGCGGCCGTGTCTCATCGTTGCCATCGAGCTGATAGTTCCAGCTGGCCCATGCCTTGCGACGGGTGGGCAGGCAGCGAGCATCGGTATGGAGCCAGACATCGTTGGCCTGATAGGGCATGTCGCCGAGGATGGCCTGCTCCCGCTCGCCGGGATCCGCCAGCAGCGCCAGCGCCTGATCGCTGTGGCAGGCGAAGATCACCTCGTCAAACCGCTCCTCGCCGTAACTGCTCTGGATCACAACGCCATCCGCGTCCCGCCGTACGCTCTGCACCGGACAGGCGAGTCGGATCTGCGACTGCCAACCCGCGGTAAGGGGGCCGATATATTCCCGCGAGCCACCCGGGATCACGTACCACTGGGGGCGATTGGCCACATCCAGCAGGCCGTGGTTGGCAAAAAAGCGCAGGAAGAAGCCAAGGGGGAAGGCGCGCATATCGGCCAGGGTCGATGACCAGATCGCCGCCCCCATCGGCAAGATGTAGTGGCGGGCGAAGTAGTCGCTAAACTCCCCCGCCAGCAAAAAATCCCCCAGCGTCAGCTCGGGGCCAGCCCCCTGATGCTGACCATCCGCCAGCCAGGCCCGCGCCTCCCGGTTGAACCGCAAGATCTCGGCGACAAAGCCATAGAAGCGCGGACTCAGCAGATTGCTGCGCTGGGCAAACAGGGTGTCGAGATTGTGGCCGTTGTACTCCAGCCCCTCCGGGCTCTTTACCGAGAAGCTCATCTCGGCCGGTTGGCGCGCCATGCCAATCCGCGCCAGCAACTTCAAGAAGTTGGGGTAGGTACGATCGTTGAAGACGATAAAGCCGGTGTCGATGGCATAGCTGCGGCCAGCCTGATTCACATCGACGGTGGCGGTGTGACCGCCCAGGGTCGGCGCCGCTTCGAACAGGGTGATGTCATGGAGTTTGTGGAGCAGAAAACCGGCGGTGAGCCCCGAGATCCCTGAACCGACGATGGCGATCTTTTTCTTCATGAATGGCTTCCTTTCGATACGAGTGCGCGGCCAAGGCGCAGCCAGAGCCCCACCGGCAGCGCACCAAGCAGGCGCAGCAACCAGATGAAACGGCGGGGAAAGTGGATCTGGTGACGACCAGCGGTCAGCCCGTCCATGATGGCGCGGGAGGCCTCTTCCACCGTCACCAGACAGGGCATGGGAAAATCATTTTTGGCGGTGAGCGGCGTCTGGACAAAGCCGGGGCGGATCAGGGTCACCCCGATCCCTTTGCTGGCCAAATCGAGGCGCAAGGTATCCGCCAGATAGTCGAGGGCCGCCTTGGAGGCGCCATAGGCCTCGGCTCGTGGCAGCGGCAGCCAGCTCACCGACGAACTGACGATGGCCAGCCGTGACCCAGCCCCTAGCAACGGCAAGAAGGCGGCCAGCGCATGGCCGGTAGCGGTCAGATTGGTGTCGATGACATGGGCAAACAGCTCGCTGTCAAACCCCTCGCCGACATCCATGTACTCGCAGTTGCCTGCGTTGAGGATTAGCAGATCGAGGGATGGCAGCGTAGCGGCTATCCCGCTCATTGCGGCCAGATCCCGGGCATCGAACTGCAGCGGAGTGACGCCATCCAGCCCCAGCGCCTGCAGCCGTTCGCCATCGCGGCCACAACCCCACACCTGCCAGCCGGCGCGCCGGTAATCCAGCGCCAACTGGCGACCTATGCCGGAGGTCGCGCCTGTGATAAGCACCCGGCCGCTCATGCGCCAAGCCTCATCTTGATGGTGCGAACCACTGGCCCGAGCAACGGCAACTGCTCGTAGAGCATGGCGCCCAGGTCAAAATAGTCCCTGTGCTGGCACACCTTGCCCGCCTCGTCGAATTCGAGGCGGGTGGCCCCCTCCACCGTCACCGGCTCACCACCACGCAATCTGGGGTGAGAGAAGGTCATGGTCCAGCCGAGCCAGGCCTGTGGCCCTTGCTGCTGCTGACTGGTGATGACGAAACGGCAGTAGGCGAGACGCTGATAGAGGGCGGCAAAATAGTCGCCAAGGGCCGCCAGCCCCTCGATACGGTGAGCCGGATCGATAAAGACCACCTGTTCGGCATAGACCTCGGGCAAGCGATGCAACTGCTGTTTGTCCAGTTGCTGATAGAGGCCAATAAAGCGGGCCAGCGGCTCGTTCATCCTATTTCTCCAGAGAGCGAAACATCTCGATGGCTCTCACCCGGGCAACGGCGTGATCCACCATGGGTGCCGGATAATCCTGTCGCCCCTTGAGTCGCAGCCAGTCGTGGGGCTGATGCACATAAGCGGCAGGAATATCGGCCAGTTCAGTTACCCAAGTACGGATAAACTCCCCTTGTGGATCAAATCGTTGCCCCTGAGTGGTGGGGTTGAAGACCCGAAAGTAGGGGGCCGCATCGGCACCGGTGCCTGCAGCCCACTGCCAGCCGCCATTGTTGGCTGCCAGATCCCCGTCGATGAGTCGACTCATGAAGTAATCCTCCCCGAGCCGCCAGTGGATATGGAGATCCTTGGTGAGAAAGCTCGCCACTATCATTCGCAGCCGGTTGTGCATCCAGCCGGTGGCGTTGAGACAACGCATCGCCGCATCGACGATGGGGTAGCCGGTGCGCCCCTCGCACCAGGCGGCGAAGGCATCCGGATCCCAGCTCCACGGCAAGGCCACCGTCTCGGGCTTGAAGGGGCGATTCATCGAAAGAGTCTGGATCAGCACCAGCAGGTGGCGATAGAACTCGCGCCAGATAAGTTCGTTTAGCCAGACAAAGCCGGGCTGAGCCTTGGACTGGGGCCGATAGCCGAGCCGCTGCTGGAGCGCCGCCACACACTGGCGCGGGCTGATGATGCCCGCCGCCAGATAGGGGGAGAGCACAGAGGTGCCCGCGATGGCAGGAAAATCGCGGGTCTCGCCATAGTCGAGCACCGCCTGCTCCAGAAAAATGTTCAAACGACGCTGAGCTTCCGCCTCCCCCACTGGCCAGCGGGGATCCGCCGTCAGCTCGCCGAGCGCCTCATCAACCCACGCACGTTCGGCCAGCGGCTGCCACGGCAACGACTCGCCACGGGGCGCTGGGGCGCGATGAATGACAAACCCCTCTTCATCGAGGGCCTTGAGCCAGGCACGGCTGAAGGGGGTGAACACCTTGAACATCTCACCCGAGCCGGTCAGCACCCGCCCCGGCGGCAATACGCAACAGCCGTTGAACCAGTGACAGCTCACCGCCTGATCAGCCAGCGCGGCGCTGACGGCATGGTCGCGACGCTGCTCATCGATCTCGATAGCCTGATTGGCATAGAGCTGGGTCACACCCTGCTCGCGGCAGAGGTTTGCCAACGCAGCGGGCACCTCGGCAAAGGTCTCCACTCGCAGCAGATGGAGCGGGATGCCGAGCGCCGCCAGCTCGCGGCCCAACTCATCCACCTGCGCCAACATAAAGCGCTGACGGATGGGGGCCATTTTGTGCTGCCGCCACTGGGTAGGAGAGATGATAAAGAGCGCGGCGACCGGTCCATCACCGGCGCAGGCATGCCGCAGCGCCGGGTTGTCGGCAAGGCGCAGATCGTTGCGAAACCAGACCAGTTTCATGATTTTTTCCTCCCGCGTCCGCTGGCGCCAGCCGCAGCAGGTGCGTTCGCCATCAGCTCGGCAAGGCTCGCCTGCCAGCCGTGTGCTTTCAGCCACTCATCGTCGTAGAGACGACCCAGTTCGCCAAACAGGCGCGTGCCTGCGGGCCACTCGGCGGCCAGCTCCTGTTTGCCAAGCCCTGCCCCCAGCAATACCAGCCAGGGGGTAACGGCACGCCCCTCCAGCAAGCTGGCATGGCGCGGCTCGACCGCCCCCAGCAGTTGCACCTCATAACCCTGACCGATCAACTCGTAGGCGGCCCAGACCAGATCGAGGGGGCCGACTTGCCCCCAACTCGCCAGCGTGATCGGCACGCCCTTCTCCTGCTCGATCAGGTGGCGGGCGAAGCGGGTATGGAGCCAGCCCAGCCACACCTGTTGCAGCAACTCGCCATCGGGCCGCTCGCGCCACAGCCCCAGCAGCCGCTCCACCAGCGGTTGCAGTACCCGGCTGCGCACCAGCTCGAACGGGTAGCTCGCCAGCAGATCGTTGAGCTCAGCCTCCGCCTTGCGCTGGTTGAAGGCGAGCAACGCCTGACTGAACTGCTCCAGGGTCTGCTGCCAGTGATCGCTCACCGGATCGGAATGGGGTTCGCTCAGGAGCCCCTTCACCTGCCCGATACTCACTCCCCGCTCCAGCCAGCTCAGGATCTCGCCGATTTGGAGGATATCCTGCTCGCTGTAGAGGCGGTGGCCCTTTTCGGTGCGGGCCGGTTGCACCAGACCGTAGCGGCGCTGCCAGGCACGCAGGGTCACGGCGTTGACGCCGGTGAGACGGGAGACCTCGCGAATGGGGTAGATCCCCTCATCAGCGAGAGGAGCAACTTCTTGCGATAAATCAGACATGACAACGTCCATCAAACAGAGGGGTAAAGCACCCCGGCGCAAACCATGCGCCGGGGCAACAGAACGGATTCAGAGCCCGTAACGCAGCTTGAGCGTATCGGGGTGCGGATTGAGATAAACCTGCTCGGCGAGATAGGGATTGGGGTACTCGCGCAGGTAGTGACGGATCAGGGTGAGCGGCACCAGCAACGGGAAGATACCGGTGCGGTACTTGTCGATGGTATCGGCAAGCTCCTGCTTCTGGGCCGGGGTCAGCACCCGCTTGAAGTAGCCCTGCAGGTGCATCAGCACATTGGTGTGGCTGCGACGGTTGGCCCGCAGGGTCAGCGCCGTCATCAATCCCTTGATGTAGTTGTCGGCCACCTCCTGCAAATTGGTGGACTTGCCCAGATTGCCGAGCAGCTTGCCAAGCGCCCGGTAGTGGGTGGTGGCGTGGGAGAGCACCAGATACTTGTAGCGGGAGTGGAAGCGGATCAGCGCAGAGGCGGTGATGCCGCGGGCGCAGAGCTGCTGCCAGTCGTGGTAGGCAAAGACCCGCAGCACGAAGTTCTCGCGCAGGATGGGGTCGCACAGGCGGCCATCCTCTTCCACCGGCAGCAGGGGGTTGGCCTCCATCAATGCCTTGGCAAAGAGGCCGATCCCCTCCTTGGCGCTCCCCTCGTTGTTGGCGCCATAGACCTTGACCCGCTCCATACCGCAACTGGGTGATTTGGCACAGAGGATATAACCGGAGATGAAGTCAAGCTGGCGTGCCTTCTGCTCGCTGAAGGCGATCAGCTTTTCGGTGACATCGAAGCTACCGTTGCTCGCCTCGGCACGGATCTCGCCGTTGCGCTTGACCAGCCGGATGGCGGCACGGGGCGCCCCCAGACCGATAGCCATCTCGGGACAGACGGGGTGATAGTCAAAGTGAGCGCCAAGATCCCGTTCGCAGAAGCTGGAGCGCTTGTGGCCCCCATCGAAACGTACCTCTTGTCCCAGCAGGCAGGCACTGATACCGACTTTAATCTTGTACATGATGACGCCCCTTGTATAAGCATTGATTCAGTTATAGCAGTTATACAAAAAAATGAAAGTTGTATAACTATTTGCGACTGATACGACACAAGGAGAAAAAAGGGATCACCGGAAAAAGAAAAAACCCATGGCGAACGCCATGGGTAAAAGTCAAGACACTACGGACTACGGGAAGGGGGATTAGAAGCTGTACTTCACACCCAGGCTGGAGATGGAACCTTTTTGCAGATCCCAGTTGCGATAGGTGTAATCGGCAGTCAGCGCCCAGTTCTGGTTGAGCTTGTAGGCACCGCCCACCTTGAAGTCGTGCATATCGTCGGTCATGTTGGCGTAGCGATAAGCGGTAGAGAGCTCGATGTCGCCGATGTCGTAGCGCAAGCCCACTTCACCGTACATGCTGCCGCTATCCTTGCGAGCCACTTCGTCCCATCCCTTGTTGTTCTTGGCCAGCTCACGCTCAAGTTGATAGCCCATCAAACCGGTTTCGCCATAGAGATTGAGTCCTGTGCTCAGCGGGGTAAAGACACCGATACCCAGGCTGGAAATGGACATGCTGTCATTGCCGTCGTTGCGGGAGGTGAATTCGGTTCCGGCACGACCGTAGAAGTTGGAGCCAAAGCTCTTTGAGAGGTCCAGGCTCAGACCACCAAAATCACGGGTACCTTTGCTGGCAGCATCACGGGGAAATGCAGCGCTGTCTTGGCTAAGGTAATCAGACTTGGTGTGCGCCCAGGTCAAACCGCCCTTTGCGTAGCTGAACGCATCCTGTGCCAGAGCGGAAGTAGAGGCGAAACCGGCCAGAACCAGAAGAGATACAGTTGCTTTTTTCATGATGATAACTCCATGTGATTGGGCCCGTTGCTAGCGAGCTGGTATGGAGTCATTGTGCAGTCAGCATCCCGGCTTGCCGAGCGGCAAGCTATTGCAAAACCATGTCAGATGTAAGCAGATATTTCCCGAGATGTCAGGGGTAACAAATTGCCGGCCCAAGCGGTTTGCATGGGCCGGACAACACCAAATCAGCGGAAGACCACCTCATCAATTTCGACCCTGACCAAGGGCTGCCCGGTCAATCCGGCAGGACGGGGGATCTCGAGTGCCAGCGACGGACGGACTTGCCCCTTGCGCAGATAGGTCTCCGGCAAGCGATTCTCGGCGACCCAGAAACGGGCTTCCTGACGGCTCAGCTGCACTCCGTCAGCACTGAACAGAGTCACCATGCCGCGCACCCCGACCACATTGCGGCTGCCGGTATTGCTCACCATAAAGGTCAGCGCCAACGGATCAGACCCCTCGAGCTTGTCCAGCTTGACCACCACACCGTCGCGTGCCGCTTGTGACAGCAATTCGGGGTTGGCCTTGGCCTGCTCGGTCAGTACCGGTGCTGCAACCGCCACCACGGCCCCCGCTTTCCCATCAGCAGCCATACCCTGCACGGGTTCGGCCGGTTTGACCACCAGATACTCCCAGGTAAAGTCATCGTTGAGCTGAACCTGCCGACCATCGGGCAGCGTCACCTGAGAAAGAGGGGCAGCCTGCGCCAACACGGGGGAGAGGCACAGGGCAATCAGCAGACGGGAGAAGGGTTTCATAGGGCGAAGCTCGGCAACAGGTGAAAGGGCGACAGTATAAACAGTCCCGCCACCCCTTGCCTATGACGGCACTCACGTTCTGGCTCCGGCGTCGCTTGCCCACGGGCTAGATGGCAAGATCGTGCCGCTCTTTGTGCGCCATATCCAGAGTCACCAGATCGAACTCGGTCCTCTTGAGGGCAGAGAGAATATCCGATTGCATATCAAAGGCCTGAGCACGCTGATGCTCGGGCAGACGCACCCGGGCCAGGGTGGTAGAGCAGTCGCACAGGGTATGGAAAAAGACCTGCGCCTCATCCAGCCCCATGTCGGCCAGCATCTGTTCGGCCTGATCCACCATTCGTAGATAACGTTGCTTCAACTGCCGTGGATTGGTGAAGCGATTGCTGAGGCAACCGTTGCTCCCTTTGCCCCAACGACCGAGCTGACGCTTGTTGAAGCCATAGCGAAAATCACGGCTCATCACCCCGTTATCGGCAAAAAACCAGATGGTATTGGCAGGCAGTGAGCCGAACTGGGCAAGATAGTCATCACGCTCCTCCACCGCGGCCGGGACCAACAACGGCAGATGAGCCCATTCCGGACGAGCCTGCACATACTCACCAATGCGACGGACCGGATCGATCAACCCTTCCATATTCGGCAGGCGATCGCAAAAGATGATCTCGTCGCTCTTGATGATCCAGTGGTCGATGCCGTAACGCTGGCAATAACGCCGGGCCCGAGCCACCTCACTGCGGCTGCGGGTCGGATTATCGAGGGTGATGGCGCGGATCTTGATCCCGCTGGCACGGCACAAATCGATGCTGTAACAGGATTCCAACCGCCCCGAAAAAGAGACTATCAGCTCGTCAAAATTTGCCAGTCGCTCAATCAGCTGCAGCTCCCTGGCTTGAAAAGAGTGATCATATCCCTGATTCAAGACAACAACATTGGCATCCATTAAACAGCTCCGGATGATAAACAGGTGGCTTATTGTGCGGGAAACAAGCTGAATAGGCCCTTACAGAGTCAGGTTAAAATTAAAACTTGATGATTATTTCCCGTGATTCATCCTTAAAATCAACATCTTGAGCGTCATACACTCGCAATCTGGCCTGATGTACCCGATGGGCTCGCAAAAAGCCCTGCGCCTGATCCAGCGAGGTGAAGGTCAGGTGCTCCCCCTCGCTGTCGGTCAGACAGAGGTACTCCCCTTCCGCCTCGATACAGAGCTGATAACCACTGCCATCCTTGCAGGCGATGATCAGGGTTGCCTCGGGATAGTGACTGAGCCAATTGCGAAACCGGCCATGCTCCATAGTACTCCTGGAGGGGCATCACCCCTTGTCGGTGACAGGCAAACTACCCAGCTCACCCAGTTGCTGACGGCAACTCGCCACGTCGGTAAAGACGATCCCCCTGATGCCGAGGGCCTCGGCGGCCGCAATATTGGCGGGACTGTCATCAATAAAGATGCACTCTGCCGGTTTCAGATCAAACGACACCAGCAGATAACGGTAGATATCCGGCTCCGGCTTCATCATCCGCACCCGCGCCGAGACCACCTTGCCGCTGAAAAAGCGCCAGAAATCCTGATGCTGCTCCAGCCAGTCGATGCTGGCGTGCCCCATGTTGGAGAGGGCATAGAGCGAATGGCCCGCTCCGTGCAGCTCGGCTATCAGGGTTAGCATAGCGGGATCTGGCAGCAGGGAAGCGGGAACTGCCTGTAAAATGGCCAGATTCTCCGCCGTCGAGAGGCCAGTGCGCGCTTGCGCTTCCCGGGCCATGTTGTGGAGCGACATGGTGCCTCTGTCTACCTCCAGCCAATCCGGGTGGTTAAAGAGCTGCTCGGCCAACTGTTCGGCCCCTTGCGGACCACGCACCGAACGCACTATACCTACCGGATCCCAGCTCACCACCACCCGTCCCAGATCGAAAATAATCGCCATCGTCTTTACCTCCCCCACTGGGTGTCAGTCATCAAAACAGAGTCAATAGAAGATCGCTCATACGCCATTTTCTTAACCGGATACCCTGCCCCCATCCCCGCCCGCGGGCAAGTTTTACTTGCATCAGACCGGCAAATCCCTTAATGGTTATGACGTTACTTCAAGGACACACCTATGCACGCACCATTCTTCTTTGCTTTCTCGTTTATCCGGCCCGCTTGAGGGAAGGCCTGTCGTCGTGTGAACAGAAAGCAAAGACGAATCGAGCCTCCCCTAGCGGAGGCTTTTTTTTGCATTAATATCAATCGATTACTTGGATAGGGAACAATCATGGCAACGCTCGACGAGATCAGACAAGACATCACCCGGTTGGATCAGGAGCTGCTTGCCCTGCTGGCGAAACGCAAGGCCCTCAGCATCGAGGTCGCCCGTGCCAAGCAAGCCAACCCGCGCCCCATTCGTGACCACCAGCGGGAGCAGGAGCTGCTGGTTGCCCTGATCCAGAAAGGGCGCGTGCTGGGGTTGGATGCCCAGTACATCACTCGCATCTATCACACCATCATCGAAGACTCTGTGCTCTCCCAGCAGGCCTATCTGCAGAGCCTGCTCAACCCGGAGCAGCAGGAGCCGATGACCAGCGTCGCCTATCTTGGGCCGCGCGGTTCCTATTCCAGCCTGGCCGCACGCAAATATCTGGCGCGCTACAAGGATCAGGTGATCGAAGTAAACTGCCAGAACTTCCGTGAAGTACTGGATGCGGTGGAGTCGGGTCGCGCCGCCTTCGGCGTGCTGCCCATCGAAAACACCAGCTCGGGCTCCATCAACGAAGTCTATGACGTGATGCAGCATACCAGCCTATCCATCGTCGGCGAGCTCACCTACCCCATCGAGCACTGCATCCTCACCGCCGTACCGACCGAGCTGAGTCGCATCAAAACCTTCTATGCCCACCCGCAGGTGTTCCAGCAGTGCTCCCACTATCTGAGCAAATTGGAAGGGGCGCGCCACGAGATCTGCGACTCCTCCTCCAGCGCCATGATGAAGGTGAAAGAACTGGCCAGCCCGGAGGCCGCCGCCATCGGCAGCGCCGCCGGTGGCGAACTGTATGGTCTGGACGTGCTGGCCGAGCAGCTCGCCAACCAGAAAGAGAACTACAGCCGCTTTATCGTGGTGGCGCGCAAACCCATCGACGTGGCGCCGCAGATCCCGGCCAAGACCACCCTCATCATGTCCACCTCCCAGAAGCCGGGCTCGCTGGTGGAGGCGCTGCTGGTACTGCGCAGCCACGAGATCAACATGACCAAGCTCGAATCCCGTCCGGTGCAGGGCAACCCGTGGGAAGAGATGTTCTATCTCGATGTCTCCGCCAACCTGCAGACCCCGGCGATGCAGGCTGCACTGGTGGAGCTGACCAAGATCACCCGCTATATCAAGGTGCTTGGCTGCTACCCGAGCGAGGATGTGAAACCCACCGCAGTGCCGCCGGTGCTGATGGGAAGCTAACCAGCCCACAACGACAAAAGGCGAGCACCCTGCTCGCCTTTTGTTTTGATGCCTGTGTTGATGCCTGTTTTCAGGTCAGACAATCAACTCAGAACTGACCAGCCATCAACTGATTGATGTTGTAGAGGGCACGGGTATCGAGCTCCATCTCGGTGGCATAGGTGTTGCCGCGCGGATAGGAGGCAACCACCCGGGCACCACGCACCACACCAGCGACCGACACATCCAGCGAGTTGGAGGTCTGGGTCAAGTCGCGGTAGCTGCTCTGACCGCGCACCTGCTGACCATTGAGCTGCTCGGCCAGCTCGCGATAGGCATCCATCTTGGAGGCGCGAATGGCTTGCAGCATCTTCTCCGGCTGGGAGGGGCCGGGCTGGATGTCGATCACCGCATAACCCACCGCCTTGAGCACCGGAAAATCATCGGGCTTGCCACCCTGGGTGTAATCCACCACCCGGTTACCGCTGCAACCGGTGAGCAAGAGAGCCAACAGGCAACCAAACAGGATCTTCATGACTCGCTCCTCACGGGGTCAGGTTGACTAGATGACCGCCCGGCCTAGCCTGACTGTCACGCATCAGATAACCGCGATTGATCGATGCCCGACCAAACGAGTTGTTGGCACCGAACAGATATTTTTGCGGGATCAGGCTCTGGGCTGTGGTCTCCACCATCTTGGTGCGCATGTCGATAACGCGGGCGTTGACCAGGATCCCCTTGCTATTGCGGCTGAAGGTGCCGACCAGAATGCGGGAGATCGGCAAACGGGAAGAGAGCTCCTTATAGTTGCGGCTCAGCACGAAGTCCCCCTGCGGCGTCACCTTGATGCTACCGGTCAGCTTGAAGTCCACCACCACCTCGCCGCGGCGGTTGAGCTCGTAGATAAAGCTCTCCTCAATCTGCTGCCCCATCCAGTTGGTATCCTGCAGGGTATCGAGATCGACGAAAGAGGCCACCGCGATGGGCTCGGTCAGGGTGGTCAGTGATTTGCGCTCCATCAACTGATCGGTCATGCGCGCCACCAGCCAGTTGAGCTCCATCCCCTGCGCCGCCTGGCGGGGGTCACCCTGATCTCGATTGATAGGGTCGGAGCCGCATCCGGTCAATGCCAGGGCGAGCGCCAACGCCGTGATGAGTTTGTTCATGGATACCTTTCCTGTATCTGCACCTGATTTGTTATCGGACGCGCCGGACAAAGCTTGAGCCGGGAATGAGGCATGATTCTTGCTTTTTTAATGGACATCGTCAGCGCCAACGTGCGCTGCCACTTGGAACGTGTTGTGATCCATGTCGGCCAGCAGGCGCCATTTCCTCAAAATGGCGCGGCTGCCCGCCAACTCAAGGTATCTGCTATGAAATTACCGCTGCTGTTGACCCTGCTGCTGGCCAGCCTGAGCGCCCGAGCCGAGCTTATCGAAGCGCAGGGCAGCGCCGCCATTCTGGGGGGCGATGAGGTCTATGCCCGCGAGCAGGCGACCCGCGACGCCCTGCGTCAGGCGCTGCTGGCAAGCGGCGCGGCCGTTTCCAGCGTCCAGCGTCTGGAAAATGGCAGCCTGCGATCCGAGCAGATCCAGATCCGCTCCGGCGGCGACATTCGCCAATACCGGCTCAAGCGGGAAGAGGTGCGCAACGGCCGCATGTACATCACGCTAGTGGCCGACATTCAGGCCGAACGCCAGATCTGCCAGACCCAGCACTTCGCCAAGGATTTGACACTGGTCAGGCTGCGAATGCGCTATCCGGACCAAGCCAGCTACGGCGCCATGGACGACATGCCGGAAAACCTCTCGCGACGACTGTTCGAGACCCTCGCCAATGCGCCGCAAGGGGTCGCGGTGCGCCAGTGGCTGGATGAAAACCTGCGCATCGATCCGCTCCATCTGCAACAGGGAGATCGCAGCGCCCTCGAGGAGATCAAGGCGCTCAGCCTGCGTACCGACAGCCAGTATCTGGTGCTCGGCAGCATCGACGATCTCTCCATAGAGCCGCAGGGCAACCAGCTGACCAGCTGGTATGAGGATCCGGTGCGCAACTTTCGCATGCAGCTCTACCTGTTCGACGGTATTAACGGCAGTCTGATCAACCGCAAGGTCTACGAAGGACGTGCCACCTGGACCTTTGGCAAGCGGGAACAGGTGGGCAGCAGCAGCGGCCAGTTCTGGCAATCGAGCTATGGCCAGGAGGTCAACTACCAGTTGCAGCAGGCGGCTCAAGATCTGGTAGCCCAGCTCACCTGCGCCCCGGTCACCGCCCGGGTGGTAGGCCAGAACGAACGTGGCCCCTACATCAATCTGGGGCGGCGCAACGGCGTCAAACTTGGCGACCAGTTCCGCATCCAGCACAACGCCGACTTCATCGACCCCTACGGCAAGTCGCGCATGATGCGCAATCCGGCCGACGGTCTGTTCGAGGTGGTGCAGGTATTCGACGATGGCGCCATCATCAGCAGCCAGAACAAATATACGCCGTTTAACATCCAGAATGGGGATTTGGCTGTATTGGAATAGGTGCCAGAGAGTTACCGGCGCTTACGGCATCTCCCGAGTTTCCCGTTGTTATGGTTCACCAGTGGATTGGTATCGGTCAGTTTCCCAACACCTGACGCAACCTCTCCTGCGCAACGCCCACCAGCAGGTCGGGCTGGAACTTGGAGATAAAGCGATCACAACCCACCTTCTTGACCATGGCTTCGTTGAAGTTGCCGCTCAGGGAGGTATTGAGGGTAATAAAGAGATCGGACATGCGCGGATCACTGCGCACCTCGTGGGTCAGCCGATAGCCGTCCATCTCAGGCATCTCGGCATCGGTGATCATCAGCAGGATCTCGTTGGTCACCTTCTTGCCAGCATCGCACCACCCCTTGAGCAGGGTCAGCGCCTGCAAGCCATCCTGACACTCGATAACCTCGAGTCCCAGCTGGCCAAGAGTCTCACGCACCTGGGTGCGGGCGGTGCTGGAATCATCGACGATCAGCACCTTGCGACCGTGCATCTCGGGCAGGATCTCCCGATCCAGCACCTCTTCGGAGATGCGGATGTCATAGGTGATGATCTCCGCCAACACCTTCTCCACATCAATGATCTCGACAATCTGATCGACGCCATCTTCCGGAATGCGGGTGATGGCGGTGAGGTAATTGGCGCGCCCGGCGGAGCGCGGCGGTGGCAAGATATCCTTCCAGGTCATGTTGACGATATTGGCCACCTGCCCCACCAGAAAGCCCTGAATGGTGCGGTTGTATTCGGTGATGATGAGGTTTGATTCACTGTCGATGGGCATGGGGCGCATACCAATGGCACTGCGCAGGTTGATCACCGGGATCGAGGTGCCGCGGATATTGGCCACCCCGCTGATATTGTGATGGGAGCCCGGCATCTTGCTGAGATGGGGCAACTTCACCACTTCCCTCACCTTGAAGACGTTGATGGCGAACATCTGGCGGGTGCCGAGACGAAACATCAACAACTCAAGGCGGTTTTCCCCCACCAGTTGAGTTCGTTGATCAACGGAATCCAATATACTCGCCATACGCTGATATCCATCTGATTATTAATCGACTCTAGTATAGAGGCTGCCTGCCAGGAAGGGCAGGCGCATTTTCAACCAGAGTGACCAACCAGATAAAAAAAGTGAGGCCGAAGCCTCACTTATATCATTGATTTTAAAATCAATAACTACAGACAGACTTCCAGCTGCCGTCGCTTGCCTTGGGCTCGCTGCTGGTCCACCAGTTGGCCTGCCACACCATCTTGTTATGGGTGATGCGATCACCACCATTGGCATGATCCCCCTGCGGCCAGTTCGGGTAAGCCTTGTAGGAGGCAGGGTTGACGTTCTGGCTGCTGCAGGTGGCGCCGCCCGGGTTCTCACCGCCACCATTGCTGCCCAGCACGGCCTCCGGCAGGGTCGGGAACTCAGCCTTGAGGCCCGCAGTCTGGGTGCCGCTGATGATGCGGATACCGCTCGGCACACCGGCGGCCGGCAGATAGTAGGTCATCGCCACTTCCACGTCGCTGCCCGGCGCCCACGCCTTCCAGGTCGGCAGCGTAAAGGCCGCCTTGTGGAAGTCCTTCTCGCCCGCGATGCCGTCGGAGTTCTGGTTGCCACCGCTCTCCACCACTTTCAGCCCCATCCCGCTTTGGTCGGTGATGGTGTCGGAGGTGGAGGTAGGCACCAGGAACTCGATGCGAGTACCGCCCGGAATGGTCTGGGTCGAGTTGTTGGTAAGCTTCAGGGTCGGATTGATCGGGTAGTTGGAATCCCCCTCCTTGAAGCCGGAGAGGCTCACCGCGATGTCGAGCTGGGCGGTTGGCGCCGCCAGATCGTTCTGCTTGGTGTTGTACTTGGTCGCCTTGGCAAACTTCTCGTAGGCGAGCGTGGTCAGCGTGCTGCCCATGCCGTACTCGTTCTTGGCCGGATCGAAGGCGTAGTCACCCGCCATCTCCCAGAACATGACCCCGCCCAGGCCCCGCTTGATGATGTAGTCAAGCTTGTGGCCCATGGACTCTTCATCTTCGGTGGAGAGGAACACCTTCTTCTCTTCGTTCCACAGCCAAGGCGCCTGCGCCTTGTCATCGTAGTAACGCACGTACTTGCCCTGCATCACGTGGGCCGGGTTGTTGGGATCCAGCCCCCAGGCCTGGCCGTAGCTCGGCATGGTGGTGATACCCAGGCTGGCGGCGTTCTCCAGGTTCTTGGCATGCCACATGGGCACGGCGCCACCGCCGATCTCCTTGCCGTTCTTGTCGAGATCGTGCCAGATGTTGTCGATGCCGACCGCCCCGTTGCCGCACGGAATGGTGCTGCCACCGGTGCCCGGCTGACAATCGCTCTGGCTCGGCAGGGCTGCCTTGCCAGCCAGGCCGTGGGTGCCACCGCTGACCCCTTGCCAGCCGCGGGTGTAGTAAGGCACGCCCACGTTGATCTTGCCGGCCGCCAGGGCGCCACGGAAGTAGTGGGCAGACCAGGCCGCGTTGAGGTAGCCGATACCGCCAAACTGGCTCTGGGTATAGACGCCCCAGTGGGCAAGTTCGGCATCCGCCTTGTTGTCAAACAGGGCGGCGTTGTGACCGACGAAGTTGTTCCAAGCGCCGTGGAAGTCGTAAGTCATCAGGTTGACGTAGTCGAGGTACTGGGTGACCTGGAAGTTCTCCATGCCGCGCAGCAGGTAGGCCGAGGCCGGCGAGGCGATGGTCAGCATGTACTTGCGACCATCCTCGCTGCCGGCGCTGTCGAGCTTGCTGCGCAGAGTCTGCATCAGCACCTTGTAGTTGGCAAACAGCTTGCCACGGCACTGGTTGGAGAGCGGGAAGTCGTTGGGGTTGCCCGCATCCTTCATCGAGGTGGGGTATTCGTAGTCGATATCGACCCCATCAAAGCCGTACTGGCGGATAAAACTCACCGCCGAATCAGCCAGGGTGTTGATACCGGCAGTATTGACCGAGCAGTCACCCTTGGTGGTGGCGGTATAGAAGCCGCGGGTATCGGCCCAGCCCCCCACCGAGATGAGGGTCTTCACGTCCGGATACTGCTTCTTGTACTTCGACAGCAGGTTGAAGTGGCCCTTGTAGGCAAACTCCGGATCCATCTCGGCACCCGGCACGCCGTCCCAGGTCATCTTGGTCGCCGAGTCGTCCACCTTGATGGTGTGGCTCTGCTCGTCCACCGCCGCGAAGGCATAGTTGATATGGGTGATCTTGTCCCAGGGAATGTCGCTCACCAGATAGGAGGGCAAGCCGTTCTTGCCGGTACGCCAGGAGGTGAAATAACCGATGACCCGACGGGCGTGGTCATCCCCCATGCACTCGTAGCCGTCCGGGCGGTAGATCTGGCGAATGTCGCAGGAGAGGTTGCCGCCGGTGGGCGGCAGGGCTGCCTCTTCCACCTGTACGTCGACCTGGCTCGATTCGCCGCTCAGGTTCTCCTTGTCGGTCGCCACCAGCTTGAGGCCGGCCAGCCCCTTGCTCTGGGGCGTCCAGTTCACCTGCCAGGGGGCACTGGTGTCTTCGCCCACCTTCTTGCCATCGACGAACAGCTCGACCTTGGCGACGTCGTTGTTGGCATCGGTGACGTTGCCGCTCACCGCCACGCTGCGACCCAGGGTCACCTTGGCGCCGCTGGCCGGACTGCTGATGCTCACCTTGGGCGCCTCCGGCGCCACCACGGCGGCGACGTTGAAGTTCGAATCCGCCTCGCTCAGCACCTTGCCATCTTTATCCAGTGCCCGTGCCTTGAGGGCATGGGCGCCGACACCGGCGGCACTCCAGCTGCCGTTCCAGGGCGAGGCGCTCGCCGTGGCGACCAGCTTGCCGTTGATGAGGTATTCCACCCGAACCAGCGCCGTCACCGGGCCGCTCAGGGTCACCGCCAGCGCGACGCTGGCCCCCTCGTTGAAACTGGCGCCGGCAGCTGGCGAGCTGACGGCTACGCCGAGTGCCGGTGGCGGCACGTCCCCGCCATACAGCTTCCAGGCATCGGCCCAGACCACACCCACTCCGGGAGCGTAGTGATAGGGCGAGGCCCCGCACCAGCCGGAGTAGGGAAATTCTTTGCACTCATAGAGATTGCCGACGTTGCTGACGATGTCGCCGGCCTTGTAGGCAGTACCGGCCTGATAGGCGGGATAGGCGGCCTGTGCCCAGGCGGGCATGGCAGCCAAAGCCACCAGCATGGCAAGCCTGCTGGGCCTTAGGGTCTGTTGCATATTGTTATCTTCCTTGTTTTGTCTTGGCATTGGTCACCAAGGCAAAGAACAAGCGCAACCTGCGTGATGGGCGCAGACAACTGGCAATGGACCTGCCACAAACGTCACCCTCACCCTGGGAAGCCCCGCTATCTGGATCGCACGCTCTGAAGACCGGAGGCATTGCGTCCCGGCATCTCGACCGGTTTGCCCTTTACCTGGGTTCCGTGAGGAACAAGCCGAGTATAGGAATCAACCAGCTGAGTCTCAATCTTCATTCTCGAAGAAAAATATGTGGTTGCCGGCAGGATCACACTTTCTCACCGACGCACTTGATAGGTCTTTTATCAGTAACTTCAAGATGTTAGCCAAGTCAAAAAAAGCTGCTTTGCGCTCGTTTGTATCCCTGGAATGTGCGTTGGCTCACTGGTACGACATGCCAGAAATGTGACAATGCGCGCCCTTGGTCAACGAGCCAAGGCTATGGAATCACTGGCAAAAATAAAAAAGGAACACCTATGAAAGGTACTCGTACCCTGCTGTCGCTGGCCGTGGGGCTGGCACTTGCATCCTCAGGCGCCCATGCGGCATTTGTCTGCCCGTCCGATCCGGCTCAACTCACCCCCATCCCGACCATTCAGGGCACAGGCTCCGCCAGCGCGCTGGCCACCCAGACCGTGACCGACAAGAACGGCAATGTGACCGGTAAAATCAGCACGGGCACCTTCAACGTTCGCGGTATCGTGACAACGCTGGGCCAAAGTCTGACCAAGGGTTTCTATCTGACCGACCCGGTGGGTGATGGCAATCCGGCCACCTCTGACGGCATCTTTGTCTATCTGAACGACAAGGAGTTTGCGACCAACTATGCCGACATCAAACCGGGGGCAGAACTCTGCCTCGAAGCCAAAGTCGAGGAGTATTACGGCGGCACCCAGCTCAAACCCACCTTCGAATCCAGCAAAGCCCGCCTGCAGGTCACAGCGCAAGGACTGGCGGTGCCGACCAGCGTACTGCAGGTCAATGAAGGGGAGACGCTGGCGCAAGCGCTCAATCGCCACGAAGGGATGCGGGTACGTCTCGACAGCAGCAGTGACCTGCACCTGACCCGCAATTACGGCTTCGACTACAAGGTCTATCGCAACAACCTAGAGCTGGCCCACAAAACCCCGCTGATCAAACCGACCCAGCTCCATGTCGCCAACAGTGCGGACGCTGTCGCGCTGGCTACCAAAAATGGCAGCAACCGTCTGGTAGTAGAGTCTGATTACAAAGCACCGGATGGCGTACTGCCCTGGTTCCCAGGCTGGGATGCCGATCAGGGCTATCTGCGTATCGGTGATCAACTGACCGGGCTGGAGGGGGTGATCGTCTATAACAAGGATGCCTTCCGTCTGGTGGTACCGAGCGACGTCACCCTGGCTGCCGGTGCTCTGCTGCGCAGCCCTGAAGAGGATCGTCAAGACGCGCCGGCTCGCCTCTCTGGCAGCGATCTGCGGATCGGCAGCTTCAACGTGCTCAACTACTTCACCAGTCACTCCAGCATCGGCGGTGCACTCAATATCCTGTGCAAGGATCAGGCGGATGCCGACAACGCCAAAGGTTGCAACCGGGGTGCCAAGAGCCAGCCCGAGTTCGAGAAGCAGCGCACCAAGATCGTCAATGCCATCACCGCAATGGATGCCGATCTGCTCGGCCTGATGGAGATGGAGAACAACGGCTTCGAGGATAACTCTGCCCTCCACAATCTGGTGACCCGCCTCAACGAACAGCAAAAGGATGCGAGCAAACACTACGCCTATGTGCGTCTGCCGGTCACTGCTCTTACCGATGGCAAGTTCTTCGGCGGTGACGCCATCATGGTGGCAATGATCTACCGTCCTGCCCTGCTCACCCCCAGCGGAGATGCCAGCGTCATCAAGCTGCCGGAGCAGCGCTACACCACAGGTGGTGTGGCCAAGACAGCCGGTCAGCGCGACTCGCTGGTTCAGACCTTCACCCTCGCCAAGAGCAAGGAGCCGCTGACACTGGTGGTCAACCACCTCAAATCCAAGGGGTCAGGCTGCTACGAAAATGGCGATGGCAAGACAGAACCGGCCGACCTGCAGGGCAAGTGCACCGAGTTCCGGGTCTCTGCCGCCAAGGTGCTGGGTGAGGCAGTCAGCAAACTGCCGGGCCAGGTGCTGCTGGTTGGCGACTTCAACTCCTACGCCAAGGAAGATCCGATCCGGGTGCTGACCGACTACAACCCGGCCACCAGCGAGCGTAAGATCGTATCGGCCTCTCACACCTTTATCGGTGATCACTCCTATGAACAGCTCGGTCGCGAAGTGACTCGCAGCTACGGCCTGATCGATCTCAACGTCAAATTCAACAAGGAGAAAGCCATCTCCTACAGCTACGACGGGGAGCTGGGCACCCTTGACTATGCCCTCGCCAACCCGGCGCTGGCCAGCAAGGTGGCAGGTGTCGCCGACTGGCACATCAACTCCTTCGAAAGCTCCCTGTTCGAATACGGCAGCAAGTACACCGGCACATTGCTCAAGTCTGACAACCCCTTCAGTGCCTCCGACCATGATCCCATCATCGTCGACCTGAGACTGGAGAGCGATGCCACCAAACCGGACACCTCCTCAGGCGGTGGTGCGCTGGGACTCGGCCTGCTAGCCCTGTTGCCACTGGCCTGGCGACGTCGCCGTTAACCACAGGCGCATTTGAATAGTGCAAGCAAAGCCCGCGACTCTCGCGGGCTTTTTCATTCAGGTCATTGGATTTACAAATGAAAGGCACGGACGTATGGAGAAAATAAATGATGGAGAAAACAAAAAGGCCACCGCGATGCGGTGGCCTTATTGCTTCTTGTAACAAGAATTTGGTGGAGCTACGCGGGATCGAACCGCGGACCTCTTGCATGCCATGCAAGCGCTCTCCCAGCTGAGCTATAACCCCGATTTGTGTGAATGACGGTAGTCACTCTGAATTTGGTGGAGCTACGCGGGATCGAACCGCGGACCTCTTGCATGCCATGCAAGCGCTCTCCCAGCTGAGCTATAACCCCAAATTCGGTACTCAATGAATGGTTCTGGCGGCCATTCATCCTAAATAATGGTGGAGCTACGCGGGATCGAACCGCGGACCTCTTGCATGCCATGCAAGCGCTCTCCCAGCTGAGCTATAACCCCACAAAGGTCGGCTTGGGTGATACACACCACACTGCCCTGGGTATTCAATACAACAATCAAGAATCTGGTGGAGCTACGCGGGATCGAACCGCGGACCTCTTGCATGCCATGCAAGCGCTCTCCCAGCTGAGCTATAACCCCTTTGATTCCAGATTGTTCGAGGAGAATTTGGTGGAGCTACGCGGGATCGAACCGCGGACCTCTTGCATGCCATGCAAGCGCTCTCCCAGCTGAGCTATAACCCCAACTCACCTCGGTGCTGACGAAGTTATCTCCGGCAACGGAGGCGCATGATATGCATCACCCGCTTTGCTGTCAACCCTAAAATAACCGCGACTGATTCGTTTAGTCAAAATTGCAGCAGTTCGCTGTTTTTACCAGCAAGGCGCGTGCTATCTCTCTGTTTTATGTCACAAATTGGCTCAAGCACCTATAAAGGAGAGGCCGTGCAGCGAGCCTCTTTCCCCGTGCAACGCTCCCGCTCTCAGACCTCTCTATGCTGGCTGGTAATCAGCTTCTCCCCCGTCACCTCGGGAAAGCCTTTCCATAAAGGGCATTGCATTTGAAAACCCTTTCCATGATTTTTGTAAATTTACAACACAGAAAGTTGATCTGGCTCACAAATGACCATAGGATCAAACCGTGACCCAGGTCACACACCATAACCATAAATGACAGAGCGATGAGGTAAACCATGTTTGAGAATCTGGCAGTCCTGTTCCACCTGCGCGGTGCAACCACCAAGAACGGCGTTGTAGAGAAAGATGCCTATGCCCCCTCCACCCGTGAATACTACTTCCGCTACGGCAAATAATTGCTGAAAGTCTTTCACGGAAAACGTAATAAAACTACAACACACATCATCACACAGCCCTCTCGAGGCGCTGTCCTGTCCGGGCCAGATGTTCCACGGCCAAACCTGAACTCCACCAAACAAGAATGGGGCCCGCAGGCCCCATCTTTTATTGCATCGGCTCATTGCGGGATCTCGGCCTGATCCAGGTATGACACCATGAAATCCCCTTGCCGGGAGCGCTGGCTTGGATAACACCAGCATCCGGGAAGCTGGCTATAATGCTTGCCATCCTTGTTCAACAGCCAAATGCCGTCGATTAGGTACTGCATGAAGGGACAGCATGACGACGGACAGAGATTTAAAAAGAGCAAGCGAAGTTGAGCAAGCCCTCATCCTGGCGATACCGACCCGCTGGCCTGTCTCGCCAACAGCGGGATGCTCGCCTCTCGGGCAACCTGAAAATATTCGGCCGCAGACTTTCCAGCAGTGTAATTACAACAGCGGAAAGGTTACCACGAATCAGGTTCACACCTTATCAGAGAGCAGTGCAGCCATCACTTGGGGAGAGCCTTCATGCCGGCACCACAAGTCGGCCTGACCGGATACAAGACAGAGCAGAAAAAGAGGGATTGGCAGAGCAACCAATGTTCAGCGCCGCGGGTTGCAAAAGCGGGGCATGACCAGCATGCCCCGCCACAACTCAAGCCTTATTTACAGCTGGCGGCCCCCACATCCTGCCAGACGTCGTGTTTGCCGGGCTCGTTGCCCTTGGTCCAGTATTGCGCTTTCCATTGACGGCCATTATGGGTGGTGATCTCGCCACCGTTGTAAGCTACATTGGCATCCCAACCCAGTTGCACCTTGCTCACCAGCAACCACTGATCTGCGGTACGGCTCGGCTCGTTGCCCTGAGTCCAATACTTGGCCTGCCACACCAGCTGGTTGTGACTCACCTTGTCACCGCCGTTGTAGACCTTGCTCGCCTGCCAGGCAGGCCAGTTGGCCGCATCCGGATCGGTGGCCGAGCAACCGCCACCACCGCTGACCGGCTTGACCGTCAGACGGGTTGCCGCGCTGGCATCCAGCGCGCCGTCGGAGACGGTGAGGCTAAGGTCATAGGCGGTGTCGCTGGTGACGCTCGGGCCGGTGACCACCAGGGTGGCGCTGTTCTGACCGCTGGCGGTGAGGCCGGCCGGTACCGTCCACTGATAGGTGAGCGGATCACCGTTCGGGTCAGACGCGGTCGCCTTGAGGGTCACCTGCTTGCCAGACTCCACGGAAGCGGTAGCCGGCAGGCTCACCAGTGGCGGCAGGTTGGGCTGCGGCGCCTTGTTGGTGACCACCACCTGATCCTTGGCACTCAACTGCTGGTCATCGGTCACTGTCAGCTCGAACACCAGATTGATGTCGGTGGACACGGCATCGAGTACAACGCGGGCCTTGGCCTGAGTGGCATCAAACAGGGTGGCCTGCGGGCCGGATACCTGCTTCCAGCTATAGGTGAGGGCGCCATTTTCCGCGTCGTGGGACGCGGAACCATTCAGCGTCACCTCGGTCGGGCCAGTGACACTCAGATCGCTGCCCGCGTTGGCCACCGGCGGCTTGTTAGCTGGCGGAGTGGTTCCCTCGCCGTGACCCAACCCCTCGTGCATGGCATTGAGGATGTCGCCGTTGTCGGCATCAATCTCCCAGGAGAAGAGGCCGCCCAGCTTGTTGGCTAGCACATACTGCCCCTTGGCCTTGACCGAGCGGTCGTTGTCATAGGTGATGAGATCGCCGGTCGAAGCCTTGAACAGATAGGGAGCCTCGGCCACCTCGTCGTAGCTCTTCTCCCAGCCAGCTCCCATCCGGTTGTTGACGATGTCGCGGTAATCGACCACGCCATCTTCCCAGGTGCCTTTCACCTTGCCGGTCGCCTTGCCGGTGAAGGGGTTGTTGCCCTGATAGCCGCTCACGCCAGTCCAGCCACGGCCATACATGGCGGCACCGACCACCAGCTTGCCGGGGTCAACCCCTTGCGCCAGCATCAGGTTGACTGCCTTGTCGGTGGTGTACTTGGTATCGGGATCCCAGCTCGCCGCGTAGAGGTTAGTCTGGTGGCCCAACTCGGTGTTGCTCCAGGCGCCGTTGTAGTCGTAGGTCATCATAAAGATGTGGTCCATATAGGGTTGGGCCGCCCTGTAGTCCACATCCTGGATCTTGTCCCCCCCGGCCCCGATAGCCGACGTCAGCTCATACTGGCGACCAGTCTGCGACTCCAGCTCGTCGAGCATGGCGCGCAGCTCCTTCATCAGGGCCACGTAGGTGGCACCATCACTCGGGCTACCCAGCTTCGGGTTGGCACCCTGTCCGCCCGGATACTCCCAGTCAATGTCCACGCCATCGAAGAATTTCCAGGTCTGCAGGAACTCTTTGACCGAGGCGACGAAGGTATCGCGCTTGGTTTTGTCACCGAGGAAGTAGAAGGGGTCGGAAAGGGTCCAGCCGCCGACGGAGGGGAGGATCTTGAGGTCAGGGTAAGCCTGTTTGAGCGCCATCAGGGCACCGAAGTTACCCTTGTAAGGCTCGTCATAGGCAGTCAGGCCACTTTGCGGCATCTGAACGGCGGCCCAAGGATCGTGGATCGCAACCTTGAAGTCGGCACGACCGGCACACGCACGTTGCAACGCCTGGAAGCTCCCTTCGATCTCCTTGAGGCTATCGTTGAGGCCATCCCCGCCACAGATGGGGGTGAAACCATAGAGGATATGGGTCAGGTTCTGGGCCGGGATCTTGTCCACTGTGAACTTGCGACCATAGACGCCCCACTCCACGTAGTAGGTACCGACCACCTTGCCGGACTTGTTGGCGTAGGGCTTGTTGTTCTCCTGCAACGCGGCCTTTAGCGGCGCCAGGTGGCTGCCATCGGTATCGGCGACCACGATCTCCTTGGCATCAGAGAGAGTACAGCCATCGGCATTGCAGAGGGCCACCTGCATCTGGTAGCGCCCACCTTTGTTCACCTTGAATTTGGCCGTGCCTGCAGCAGCAGAGGGGCCAGACCACACCTCCTTGCCATCAAGCAGTACCTTGGCAGTCTGGCCGACGTCACCGCTCCAGAGGTTCCAGTTCACCTCCACATCGGCGGCATCCTTGACCTTGACCAGATTGTTGTAGGAGGTTGCCGCCTGATCCACTTCAACAATGGCGAACTTGATGGGACCCCAGCCGATGGTGGGCTTGCCCGGCGCAGCCGCATAAACGGCAGATGAGGCAAGCAGGGAGCCGACCATCATGGCCAGCAATGCGGGTTTTGGACTTAGCATATTGTTTTCCTTTACGTTATGGACAAACGAAAGGGCAACACAACACGACAGGCAACACAAACACGACTACCCCTTGGCAAAGGCAGCCAGCATAACACTGTGGTGGCCCCGCTATCCCAGCTCAACAACGCCTTTAGACCGGAGGCTTTGCGTCCCGACTTTTCAATCGGTTTGCCCTTGTCACAACTTTATTTTCGGCGATAACTAATCGCGAATTAACTCTATGGCAATTTATATAACTAAGCAAACAAGACCATTCCAAACCCGCTACTGGCCGTACCTGACGCTGAGCCATAGCTTCATGATTCATCTTTAAAATACAAGGGAGCATTGGCCATGATTAATAGCTACCCAACTGATTAAGCTAAATATTTCACTAAAACAAAATAAAACGACAAAAGCTCAATACCTGTGGCACAACACAACAAGAGGTAGCCATACCTCACGGCAACAAGTGAATTAAAAGTCAATTTATTGCATACCAGTATCTTCCTCCCCCCACCCCTTCTTATTCAGACACCACAAACTTGTTTATCTGACCCCCAGAGCACAAACGTACAATCCGGCCAGAATGTAAGCAACTGGATAAACAGACATACGCAGTTGTTTATTTTTATTGGCATTTTTATATAATGCCCGCACGTCCCAGTGGCACAGCTGGATAGCGCGCGCCCCTCCTAAGGGCGAGGTCGCAGGTTCGAATCCTGCCTGGGACGCCACCCATCATCCCCTTTTCGCATTCACTCATCTCTTTGGCGATTCGTTCGACGTCCAGCAGCACTCTGCTTGCACCATCAAAATTCTCACCAAGTCACAAGTAATTGTATTCACGCGGCATTCGGCATCTCTCCTCTCTCTGATAGACTGCTTTTTTTGGCTGAGCCCTACGGCAAAGCCAGCAGCTTCATCTTGCAAAGGAGTGTTGGATGTCCGGATGTTCCTGGTGGGATAGATCCACCGGTTTTGCACTGCTGACCATTGTGCTGTGGGCCTCACTGGCGGCGCTGACGTCACGGGTCACCAGCGTGTCACCACTGGTGCTGGTCGGGCTGGTGCTGTTTTTCTGCGGGGTCGGGGCCTTGCCGTTTTGGCGCCAATGGCGCGCTCGTCCTATTACCTGGCTGGTGACGGTTACGGCATTGCTGCTCTACCATCTGCTGCTCTTTATGAGTTTTCGCCATGCCCCGGTGCTGGAGGCCAACCTCATCAACTACCTCTGGCCGCTCTGCATCATTCTGTTCACCCCGCTGTTGTTGCCCGGCCATCCACTCCATGCCCGTCATCTGCTGGCTGGCGCCTTTGGTCTGGCGGGCTCCATGCTGGTGATGGTCAATGGCGAGCTGCAACTGCAACAGACCTATCTGCCGGGATACCTGTTGGCGCTCGGTGCAGCTGTCGTCTGGGGAGCCTACTCGGTATTATCACGCCGTCTGCCGCCAGCCCCCGCCGTGGTCACTGCGGCAGCCTGTCTGCCCGCGGGTTTGCTGGCGCTGCTGCTTGCCCGTCTGCTGGAGGGGCCCCTGCCGCTCGCGCAGATCCCCACCAGTGACTGGTGGCTGATCATCGGGCTGGCGCTGGGCCCTATGGGGGCGGCCTTTGTGACCTGGTATCTGGCACTGCGAGACGGCGATCCACGCCGGATCGGTGCCCTTGCCTACCTGACACCGCTGCTGAGTACCTTGCTGCTGGTGTTGCTCAATGGAGAAACGCTGACTTCGCGCCATCTGCTGGCCGGTGCACTTATCATGGGAGGCGCCCTGCTCGGTATGCTTGGCCAACGCAACAGCGCTCAGGTATCCCCAGCCAGTTAAGCCGGCAAGATAGGACCACCTGACCATGCTGTCATAAAAACGCCATCATCCCTGTTTAGGCTCTGGCCACGCTCCCCCATGGTCTGTGCTGACAGGAATTACCCCGTGAAAATCGCCCATTACGCCACCCTCTCCTCCCTTGTTTTGTTACTGGTCGCGGGAGGACAGGCGCTGGCCCTCTACCACGGCTGGCAACAGCTTGCCCGTACCAATCAGGCCCAGCATCAGCACGAGACGCTGCAACAACTGGTGACAGTGACCCTGCAAAACAGCCTGCGTGACTACCTCAACAGCGGCGATCCACAGCAACTGACCGCTGCGGAGAAGATCCGCCAGCAAGCGCTTTCCTCGCTGACCACTCAGGATGATGCCGTGGCGGCCCCGCTCAGGCAGCAACTCGAACAGATGGGGCAGCGCATCGCACACGACTATCAGGCCGCAGGCAAGCTCTCGGGCAACAGCCAGCTGCTGCTGCAAAATGCGGAGAGTGAGCTGGGCAGCCAGGCCATGGCGCTGATCCGCTATGGGGAGCAAGGTGCCAGCACAGAACAATCTGCCGCGGCACAACAATATCGCAGCGGTGCGGCCGAGATCCTGGCGGGCCTGCCGCGCCTCGCCCATTTGCGCCAAAGCTATATGGAGCAGGGCAATGAAAAGCTGCTCGAAGGGATCCGCTTCGAGCTGGAGGCACTGCAAAAACAGGCGCAAGCACTGCAAGCCTTGCCGCTGATCGGCCTGTATGAAGAGGCGCCCGCCGATGAGTTCACGCTGGGGGAGCCGGTGCGCAAGGAGCTGGGAGATCAACCACGCAGCGAATTACGCTCGCTGCTGGGCCGCTATCCGCAGGAGCTGGCCAACAGCCGCACGGCGCTTCAGCAACAACAGGCTGGCCGCCAGACCGTGCAGCAAGACATCATGGCCATGTTGCAAGCGACCAGACAGATGGGGGAACTACTTGCCCACGAACGGCAAGCCGTCAATCAGGAGCTGGCCACCATCCTCGGCACGCTGGCGCTCTGTCTGGTGATAGTCGCCCTGCTGTTTGCGCTGGTGCAACGACGCTGGCTGCTCACCCCCTTGTTGCGACTGCGTGGAGCCTTTCTGCAGCTCGATCAGACGGGGCAGGCCGAGCCGTTGCCTGCCGGGCGCGATCGCAACGAGCTGGCCGATATTGTTGCCAGCTACAATCGGCTGATCGGTCGCCTGCAACTGGACCAGCAACAGAAAGAGGGGCAGCTGTCAGCGGTATCCCTCAGTCTGCAAGGAATGGTCAGTCAGGTTGACGAGATCCACCACAGCACCCGCACCACCGAACAGGTGGTCGACGAGAGCGGCCAGATGATGGATGAGCTGAACCTGCTGGCCGGAGAGGTCCATCAGGTCGCCGCCGACATCGCCCAGCATGCCCACCATAACGAACAGGCGATGAGCCAGAGCGAAGATCTGGTGGGGAGCATGCTGCACGCCACTCATCAGACAGGACTGGCGATTGACGAGAGCGATGAGGCGCTGCAAGCCCTCACCCGCTCGGTTGCCGATGTGACGGCCATTGTCGATGTGATCGGTCATATCGCTCAGCAGACCAACTTGCTGGCCCTCAACGCCGCCATCGAAGCGGCCCGCGCAGGGGAACAGGGACGCGGCTTTGCCGTGGTTGCCGATGAAGTGCGCCACCTCTCTGCCAATACCCAGCAATCCCTCAACCAGATCACCGATATTCTGGGGCGTCTGACCCAATCCGGTGAACAGCTTGGCACTGTACTGAACCGGATCACCAGCGAATCAAGCCGCCAGCGGGCACAGGCGGAACAACTGCGCCAGACTACCCAGGCGGTGAGGGAGATCGCCCGCAACACCGCAGTGATCGCCCTGCAGGGGGCCGACAACGCCAAAAGTCAGGAACACAAACTGGCCAGTTTTGCCGATCTTATCGCCCGTATCCATCAGCATGCCCGTCAGGTGAGTCAGCTCTCGGTGCAGGTCTCGTCCCATATCCACCATCAGGCGCAACAGATCCCCCGCATCCTCGGCCAGCAAGGCTGACCCTATTCGCCCCACATCCCCACCAATTCACTTTCCCTCGACCAGAGGGAAAGTTTTTTTGTAGCACAAAATTATATGTTGCCTGCAGGTTAACAGCTTCCCTTCCCCCGTATCTGATGAAAACCCGCACCGGCGCTGGCCACACCTCCAAGAAAACGCTCTCATTACCGTGATACCTGCCATGAGGCTGTTTACGACCTTGCCCATGATTATTTGCACTCGGTCATACTTTTGAAACGTTGAGGGAACTTTTCATTGATATTTCGCACCGCGAACGTACTCTTGGAGTTGTCCGATAGCCAAGAATCGGAACAAAAAAAACAACATGTGATGATCAGGACTGCCAACTACAGATGTGCCAAGACATCCGGGTTTGCAGGTAGCCAAGAGAAGATTTTTTGCCCTTCGGGGTTTTGATTGCAATGCCAATACCGAGCGGTAGGCCCGATGCCAGCTGCCGGAAAAAAGCTAAGTCCATAAAATCAGGAGCAATAAAAATGGAAAAAGTGATCTTCAAGCGCGCCGCTTTGAGTGCCGCTGTGGTAGCCGCTCTGGTCGCCCCCGGCATGGCGTTGGCAGCCCAGGATATGATGAGCCCGGAATATGGCCAGTCCTATGAAACCTTCGTAAAAGACTCCAAACTGACCGGTGGCCTGTTCTACTTCCAGCGTGATCGTCAGCGCATCGATGGTGACCCGACTGCCGCCAAGAAAGAAGGCAAGTACCAGTCCAACCTGAGCCATTCCACCGTCCAGGCAGCTCTCAACTTCAACTCCGGTTATGCCTGGGACACTGTTGGTCTGGATCTGGGCGGCTTCGGTGCCTATGACCTGGCCGTTACCGAAAACCATCCGGTCAACCAGGAGAACGAGTTCTCCTTTGCAGGCAACTCCTGGGGCAACAACTACAAAGATGGCTCTCCCGAGGGTGGCTTCAGCCTCTCCAACGCAGCTCTGAAGCTGAAATTCCTGGACGGCGGTGTGACTGCCAAGGGTGGTTACACCCAGCTGTATGTCCCTGGCCAAATCGGTGTTAACTGGTCCTATCAGCCGGGTACCTATCGTGGTGGTCAAGTCGAAGGCAACTTTGGCGGTCTCTACCTGACCTACGCCATCGCTGACGAGTACAAGGCCCCTTGGTACAAAGAGACTCAGGTCTTCTCTCGCGCCAAAGCGTGGATGGATCCGTTCGCTGATGAAAACATCATCGACTATATCCACGGTATCGCGGCTCGTTACACCTTTGAAAATGGCACTGCCGTGACCGGTTCTTTCGGTCAGTCCGAAGGCTACATGGACAGCTACCACTTCAAACTGGCTCACAAGTTTGACGTACTGGGCGGCCTCGCCACCAGCTACCAGTTCTACGGTTCCGAGACCGAGACCTACACCAAGGGCGGCTCCCAGATTGAAACTTACGACGGCCTGGCATGGCAACAAGCACTGACTGCTGCTTGGAACTACGCCCAATACGGCTTCCGTCTGGAAGGTCTGTGGACCAAGGCTGAAGGTGCGGAAGGCAACTACCTGCCCCGTCTGACCCGTGGCTACGCCAACTCCCAGGGCGCCAACGAAATTTGGTGGGATTCCCGCTCTGACTGGAACGCCAACAACGAAAAAGCACTGTTCTTCGGCGTGACCCGTTCTCTGGATGATCTGGTTGGTGCGCCGGGCTGGGCTGTCGGTGTATCCGGCGCCTACGGTTGGGATATCGAAAATGGCCAAGGCAAGAAAGCAGCCAACGGCGAGGATACCGAGTGGGCCGTCAACTTCGATGTCAGCTATACCGTGCAGGATGGCAAGCTGAAAGGCACCCTGTTCAAACTGCACTACACCGACTACAACAACGACATCAGCCAGGGCGGCGGTTGGACCGATTACCCCAACATCTTCGCCTCCGAGCACGACGTCAAGTTCCACATCATCATGCCGCTTACCTTCATGTAATCAGGCAATACGATGTCAGCAAACCGGGCCACTTGGCCCGGTTTTCTTTTTTCCGGTTGGCAGGCTAACATGCGAGCCGGATAAGGGTTTTATCCACTCACCAGCACGCTTTTGTCAGCAGTCACAAGGACGCCATCATGCCCCGTTTTGTTTTGATCACCGGTTGTTCCAGCGGTATTGGCCTCGCCGCCGCACAGGCGCTCGGGCAGCACGGTTTTACCGTGATCGCCTCGGCGCGCAAGGCGGAAGATGTGGCCCGTCTGCAGCAACAGGGATTGCTGGCAGTACAGCTGGATCTGGCGGATTCTGCCTCCATCGAGCTGGGTGCCAGTGCGGCGCTCCATCTGGCAGGCGGGCGCCTCTATGGCCTGTTCAACAATGGCGCTTATGGCCAACCCGGGGCGCTGGAAGATCTGCCCACCGAAGCGCTCAGGGAACAGTTCAATACCAACCTGTTTGGCTGGCACCATCTGATCCGTCAGGTGCTGCCGCCTATGCTGGAGGCCAAAGAGGGGCGGATAGTGCAGAACAGCTCGGTACTGGGACTGGTTGCCATGAAGTATCGCGGCGCCTATAACGCCAGCAAGTTTGCGCTGGAAGGTTATAGCGACACTCTGCGCCTCGAACTGGCGGGTAGCGGGGTACATATCAGCCTGATTGAACCGGGCCCCATCGATACCCGTTTTCGTGCCAATGCTCGCAACGCCTTCCTGCGCCACATCGATCCGGCTCAGAGCCGTCATCAGTCGGCCTACCGCCAGACCCTGACGCGGCTGGAAAAAGAGGGGGCCACCAGCGGCTTTACCCTCTCGAGCGAAGCCTGCATCCCGCCGCTGCTCCATGCGCTGACCCACGCCCATCCCAAGGCACGCTATCCGGTGACCACTCCGACCCGGCTGTTTGCCTTCTTGCGACGGGTATTGCCCACTCGCTGGCTCGACAAACTGCTGGCCAAATCGGCCTGATCCCGTGATGGGCGACAAGCATCCTGCCGCCCGGATTGAGTTAGCTGTATAGCGGCGTAATCCAATCCGCCAACCTGGTTTGTCCCCCTCTTCAGTAGTGCTCACCGTTGCTGTAGTAAGCGCTCTTGACCAGAGGGATCACCTGCACCACCACATAGGTCTGCTCCCCCAGCACCCGTTTCAAATGGCGCGTGATAAGGCGCGCGGCGGCGTCCTGCATCTCCTGCGGCCGCTCGAACCAGTGCAGCTCGACAAACGGAAAACCCACCTCTGACTCACCGTTGCGTATCCAGCAGCTATCAATCCGCTCCATGGTGACAAACTCCGGCTTACCGCCGGTCAGCTCGCAGAGCTCGGCCAGCAGCGGGCCGCTCACCTGTTGCAGGGTATCGAGCGTCACGGCGCGAAAACGAAGATGGGGCATGGCAAACCTCTTGGTTATCTGAAATGAGGACTTATCATAGGGGTTATTGTCAGCAAGAGAAGTCACCCGGCGCACATTAAGGATCCCCATGAGATTTCATCGCACCCTCTTTGCCTTCCTGCTCTGCCTGCTGCTACCGCTGCACGCCTTTGCCGATCCCGCCTTCTATCGGGTGAGCAAGGGCAACCTGCAACACTGGCTGCTGGGCTCCATCCATGCGGGCAAGTCTGCCCTCTATCCTCTGCCCGAGCCGGTGGAGCGTGCCTGGCTGCAGAGTCGCACACTGGTGATGGAGGTGGACATGAACAGCATCACGCCGGATCAGTGGCAACAGACCGGCTCCCTCACCCGACTGGTGGATGGCAAACCGCTCAAGGATCATCTGCCTGCCGAGCTCTATCAACGCACCCTGATGGCGGGGGCCCGCTATGGCATCGACGAGGCTACCCTCGCCACCCTGCGCCCCTGGTTTGCCGCCATTACCCTGACCCAGGCCGCCATGGCCCGCTCCGACTTCAAGAGTGAACTCGGGATAGACCAGCACTTTGCCGTCCGGGCCGCCAAAGAGGGCAAACCGGTAGTGGGTTTTGAAACCCTGCTGGAGCAGCTCGGTTATCTGGCCAGCGTGGGTGACAACCAGACCCTGATGCTCGCCAGCACCCTGGATGAGCTACCAATGCTGGAGAGTGGTTTCGCCGCCGTGATGAAGGCGTGGCAGCAGGGAGATGAGCCAACGCTGATCAATCTGCTCAAGGAGGAGATGGCCCCGCCCGCGCTACAGAGCTGGATGGAGCAGACCCTGCTGGCCGAGCGCAACCATAACTGGCTGAAAAAATGGTCCACCCTGCCCAACGAGAGCTTTATCGTGGTAGGCGCCCTGCACCTTTACGGCGAACAGGGGTTGCTGGCGTTGTTGGAGCAGCAAGGGTGGCGCATTACCCCGCTCACCACTCCAGGTCCGGTGCAGACTCGGTCGCAAGGAGTCCAGTGAGAACGATCACAGAACGCGCTGGTTATTAAACAACCTGCAAGGGAGTTGATCGGGATCATCCCGGACGGGGCAAAGAGGTATTTATCATGCCTGTCATCAACCGGGTGACAGGAGCAATAAAATGGACTTTTGGCTGGACCTGATGTTTGGCAACAGCGTGGGATTGATGTCGATGCTGGTGATTATCGGCACCTTCTTGCTCATCAGCTCTTACGCGGCCTACTTCATCTACAAGGTGATGCACTCGCAACCGCCTCATTCACAGCAACCCCATTCTCAACAGCCCAAAGAGGGAAAATAATCCTCTGACCACAGGCGGTAGCTCACACTGACCGCCTGTGCTGTTTTATGGTTCGCGACTGTGATTCCCGGGCCAGACTGCACCAGTGTCCATGCTGGGCGCCCCTTATCCCCTCCCCCTTTCCCCGTTTTCTGTGCCGGTTGCGGCCGTTATAATGGCCCCCACTTTTTCTTATGGGGAGCCTGCCGTGTCTCATAACGACGAACTCTCGCTATTCATGAATGCAGTGGCCGACGTGCGGCCCATTCGCAGCGACAACATCCATCCCCATGCGGCCAAATCCGCCCCGACCGAGGCACAGCTCGCTCGCCGCCAGGCTGCCACCGCCGAACAACTCGCCCTCGACCACCTCACCATGGAGGCCATCGAGATGCGCGATCCGCACGAAATCGTCGGCTTCAAACGCGATGGGGTGCAGGAGGGGGTCTACAAGAAGCTGCGGCTCGGCAAATACGAGCTGCAGGCCAGCCTGGACTTGCACCAGAAAACCCTCAATGAGGCACGCCAGACGCTGGTGCAGTTCATTGCGGATTGTGAAGTCCGGGATATCCGCTGCCTGCTGATCCTGCACGGCAAGGGGGAGCGCAGCACCCCGCGCGCCCTGCTGAAAAGCTATGTGAGCGCCTGGTTGCCGCAACTGCCCGCCGTCATGGCGATCCACAGCGCCGAGCGTCGCCACGGCGGCAGCGGTGCTCTATACGTGCTGCTGCGTAAAAGCGAACGCAAAAAAGTGGAAAACCGCGAACGGCACCAGAAGCGGCTCGGCTAATCCGCGTTTCGCTCCCACGTCTTTTGCCCGCCCGCATGAAGGTGGTCAACTATACAGCGGCGGTGTTAGCATCGAACGGCCCCGATCATGCCAGGTACGGGGCTGCATACCATCAGGGACGATAACAAGGACAATCCCATGTCATATCAAAAGCTTGAACAACATCAGCAGCAGATCCACCGCTTTAGCCACCTCGCCGCCATCTGCGGCTGGGATCAGGCGGCCATGATGCCGGAAGGGGGCAACGATGCCCGCGCCGAAGCAATGGCCGAACTCGGTCTGCTGATCCACCAGAAGCGCACCGCTCCCGAGCTGGGCGACTGGATTGCCAAGGCCGAGAGTGAGCCGCTCGATGAAGTGCAACGTGCCAACCTCGGCGAGATCAAGCGCCAGTGGCAAGATGCCAGCCTGCTGCCCGGTGAGCAGGTCGAAGCGCTGTCGCTCGCTGGCAGCAAGTGCGAGCACGCCTGGCGCAGCCAGCGCAAGAACAACGACTGGGCCGGTTTTGCCCCCAATCTTGAGGAGGTGGTGAAACTCTCCCGTGAAGTGGCGCAGCTGCGGGCCGATGCCCTTGGCGTGCGCCCCTACGACGCCATGCTGGCGCTCTATGAGCCGGGCATGACCAGCGCACGGCTCGATCAGATCTTCGGCGATCTCGCCAGCTGGCTGCCGGCTCTTATCCAGACCGTGAGTGAACAGCAGAAGGGCGATGCCCTGCTGCTGCCGCAAGGCCCCTTCCCCATCCCCACCCAGCAGGCGCTCGGTCAGGAGGTGATGGGACTGCTCGGTTTTGATTTCGCCCACGGCCGGCTCGATGTGAGCAGCCACCCCTTCTGTGGCGGCGTGCCGACCGACGTGCGGATCACCACCCGCTATAACGAGCAGGAGTTTGTCTCCAGCCTGATGGGCATAGTGCACGAGACCGGTCACGCCCGTTACGAGCAGGGGCTGCCGCGCCATCTGCTGGGTCAGCCGGTGGCCGAAGCGCGCTCCATGGCGATCCACGAGAGCCAGAGCCTGTTTTGCGAGATGCAGCTGGGGCATCATCCGGCCTTCCTCGCGCTGCTGGCACCACGCATTCGTCACCACTTCGGCGAGCAGGCGGCGTTTGCGCCGGACAATCTGGCAAAGCTCTACAGCCGGGTCGAGCCGGGCTTTATCCGGGTCGATGCGGACGAGGTGACCTATCCGGCCCACGTTATCCTGCGCTACGAGCTGGAGCGCGATCTGGTGGAAGGGAAGATCGAGGTGGCTGACATCCCCGAGCTGTGGGACGCCAAGATGCAGCAGTGGCTGGGGCTCTCCACCAAGGGCAACTACCGCAATGGCTGCATGCAGGATATTCACTGGACCGACGGCTCGTTCGGCTACTTCCCGAGCTACACCCTGGGCGCCATGTATGCCGCCCAGCTGCGTTTTGCCCTCGAAAAAGAGCTGGGCAGCATGGGGGAGGTGATCGCGGCGGGTCGCTTGCCGGAGATCTTCGGCTGGCTCGGGCGCCAGATCTGGTCACAGGGGAGCCTGCACAGCACCGACGAGCTGGTGCGCCGCGCCACCGGTGAAGCGCTTAACCCGCACTGGCTGCGCCAGCATCTGGAACAGCGTTATCTGAAGTGATGCTTGCTACACGGGTAACAAAAGACGGGGCCCTTTTAGTTGACCACTACAGGGCCCCGTTTTTATGGCGGTGCATGGCACAGCACGCCGCCACAACCATGCTGTAAAAAGAGAAAATTCAGAGAGGATCAGGGGAACCCAGCAACTCGCGCAGTTGCAGGATATTGCCCTCAGGGTCGAAGGCGTTGCGCACCACAAAGCCGGGCCCCGTCCACTGCTGTGGCAGCAGGCCGCCGCCGAGATCCGCCGCCTTCGCTTCTGCCCAAGCGAGGCTGGAGACGGTGAAGAACAGCTTGATGGCCCCCTCTTCCCGCAATTCCGGCGGCCGCTTGATAACAACTTGCCCGGTATAAGGCTCGGGAATGGCGTGGATCAGCAGCTGGATATCGCTGTTTTCCAGCACCACCAACTGCTCATCCTGACTGCAGACCACCATCTGCAGCAATGTACGGTAAAAGTGGGTCAGCAGGCCCGGATCCTTGGCATAGATCAGGGCACCGGCACGAGCTGGGCCTGGCATGGAGCACTCCTCAACAGTGAACGACTGGGTGGACAGATCTCCACCTTCTCACAGTTGCGCGCCCCATTCGATCCTTTTTAGCGGCTCGCCAGCCTCACTGCACAAAGTGCCACTGCCGCAGTGCCAACGTCGGAGGCGGCCCCTGATCGTCCCCCAGATCTGCCATGCCCAGCGCCTCGTCATAGTGCACACCGCCCGCACCGCTCTCGGTCAGGTGCTTGGCACGCACCGCCCCGTACAGACCGCCACTTCCGCTGATCTTCATCTCGGTGAGCGGGGCATAGAGAGCGGCATAGAGCGGCGTATTGCCCGACAGCTTGACCCCATCCTTGCCGCTATACGCGGAATAGATGGAAATAGCGGGCGTACCGCCAGCGGTCAGCCCCTGTTTGGCTGCCGTCACCTCGGCACCGGCCCCAAGATCGACCTTGCCGCTGACGATCAGGGTCAGGCTGCTCCCCTCGCTCACCGTCAACTTGTTGCTGCCTGTCATGGTGAAATCCTTGTCGATCAGCAGCACCACATCCCCCTTGATGGTGAGCTTGGCATCGGCCCCCATATTGAGGCTGTCGAGCTTGTAAATAGTCTGTTCCTTGCCAAACAGCTCCCCTTTGCCGGGGAACGGTAGCCCGGGCTTGTGCTGGTTGCTGCTGGTTACCGAGCCGGTGGAGGGATCCGTGGTCAGCACCATCTGCTGGGTGGCCCCGAGCGTCAGCGGGCCATTGATGGGCAATGTTGCAGGGGGGAACGATTTGGGCAACGCTGCCACATTGAGCGGGTCACACACCTGCCCGGCAACAGGCGGTAGCTTGGGATGAGTTCGGTATTGGGGCTCCAGATACTTCTGATGCTTGGCATCAAGGAATGCCCCGTTCCCACCATAGTTCAACTTGTCGCCAGCAATGCTTGTGCCATGACCCATAGAAACATCCCCATTGATCGCAACAGCTCCGGCAATATGCCCCCCTTGCAAGGCAAAATTTCCACTCCCGTTCACGCTGCCCTCAACCCTGACGACCCCATCAGAGGGAGAAATGGTGATATCGCCGCCAGCAAGTACATTACCCGCAACAGGTGAAGAACCTTTCAAGGTCACCGAGCCGGTCGCCCGCACATCACCCCAGATGGGGGAGTGCCCGGCGAGCACCACATTGGCCTTGTCGCTGACGGTCGCCACCTTGGCGTTCTGCCCCTGATTAAGGGTCCCGGAAACAGACTCCTTGTACGCTCCCTTGCGCGAGTCATAACTATCGATAAAACCGCTACCGGAGAGGCTTAGCCCTTCGCATGCCACTACCGAATCCTGAAAGATGAGATTGCCGGGCTCGCGCTTGAGGGCAAACAGCGCGTTGAGACTGGCATTGCCCTCCAGATAACGGCCATGGCTCTGCAACGCCAGTTTGCTGCCTGTAGAAGCATCCAGCTGATCGATGCGAAAGCGGCTGCCCGCCATGGCCCCTTCCCCCTTGCCTGGCACCTTCTGCACCAGTTGATCCCACTCTATCCGTGGTTCGGAGCCGAGCGCCTGATGCAGGGCGCGATAACTGTCGTTCATCCCCTGCTCGGCACTGAGCTGTGCATTGATCTTCTTGTGAAAATTGCCGCTCAGGCGGGTTTGCAGCTGGTTCTCCTGAATGCTGGTAAACACCAGCAGGCTCGACAGCAGGCTCACCACCAGCACCACCAGCAATACGGCTCCTCGCTGCCCCTGCAATCCCTTGTTCATCCTGCTCCCCCTGCACCGGATGTGGCCAGTGCTGCCGCCCAGACCGCCTTGCGGCGTGCCACCTGCACCTCTACCCCAGGCGCCAGATAGCTCGGCAGCCCTTCGGGCAAGATGCGGATATTGACCAGCGCCCCCTGCTGGCTGAATTCAAGATCCTGAAGATGGGCCAGCAACAGGCGCGGGCCATCCCCGTCATCGCAACTGAGTACCGGCGGCGTGAAGCGGTACTGCTCGGTAAAATCGGCGGTTTTCTGGTTGCCAAGGCAGGAGAGCACCGGACTGCCCCCCTCTACCTTGAAAGCCAGCGTCAGGCGATCAGGGGTGACCGCTATCAGCTGATCCGCCTGCTTGACGCTGTTGGTAAAGGTGAGAGTGGCAAAGCGCAGCACTTCGTTCGCCTGCTCCAGCGCCTTGCTCTGCTCAACCGTGCTCTTGATAGGCACGTAACCGGCAAAAATAGCCAGCATCAGCATCAGACCGAGCACCATGGAGATCATCAGCTCGACGAGACTGACACCTCGCTGTCGGAAGGGAACGTTCAGCATAGTGGCGGAAATCCTGCGTTCAGCTCAACCCGCCTGGCACCGGAGATCCGCGCATCACGCCACTCGATGGCGACCACAAAGTGGTCGCTGTAGCGACTAGGCAGCACCAGCTGGTGGCCCTCGTGCAGGGTGAAGCGGGCAAGAAAATCGCCCTGGGTGAACCGCTCCGGCTTGCGCTGTACTTCACACAGCGAACCCCAGATCTGCTCCACACTGTTGCTCGCCTCAATCGTGGCCAACGTACTCTGCAGGCTATAGTGCGCCTGCTGCAACGAGACCACCTGCCCCTTGGCGAGACCGAGAAATACCATCACCGCCAACACCATGGAGACCATGATCTCCACCAGATTGAAACCCTGCTGGCGAGCAGGCGCGGTGTGTCTCATGAGCAGCTCCCGTGCAGCAGCTGGCCGCTCGGCGCCACACAGAGCACGCGCTGCTCACCGAGGCGATTGGCCAGAATGATCTCGGCGTGGCTGCTACTGCCGGTTGGCGCGATCTTGATGGGGTCAAACGGCTTGATCACCACGCCGCCAGCAGGTGCTGCCGTCTGACGCAGCAACTTGCTGTCAGCCATCACCTCCCAGCCACCGTTCTCGGTGCCCTGCAGTACCACCGGCAGGGTCAGCTTGACCGCTTCGCTGCGGGCAAAGCGGTAGGCTGACGCGAGCTCGGTCGCACTGCGATCGAGTCGTTCGGCCGCGAGGCGCTGACTCATGGAGGGCAACCCGACTAGCAGCAAAATAGCGGCGATGCCGACCGTGATCATCAACTCAATCAGAGTAAATCCGCGCACGTTCATCTTATGATCCCCAGCAGTCATGGCGATTGGCCGCGCGATAACCGGTCTGATCGAGGGTCAGAGTGCCGCATTCATCCTGTTGTCGCGTCGTTGGAATGGCTTTGAGCAGATAGTCGCCAGCATCTTGCTGGCTGTAGCTGAACTGGTAGAAATCCGTGTTGGAAGGGGTGGCAAACGTGGCGGGATAACGCCCCTGTTGGGTATAGATACGTTCGAGGGCGAGCGCCTGCTCCAGCAATTGCTGCTGTGCTTCGTAACGACGTCCCTGTTGCAGATAACCCTGATACGCTGGCAACGCGATGGCTGCGAGAATGCTGACAACCGTCATGGCGATCAACAACTCGATCAGACTAAACCCCCGGCAATGGGACCATGCCTTACAGTCGTTCACTTATCATCCTTGGCAAGTGTTGTTATTGGTCGGCCTTGAGCCGCAGATGTGATGACTTAATAATCACCAGAAATTAACCGACTCAATTGAACAACACAAAATCACCACATTCAATGTAAAAAAGATAATTATGTGATCTTTTATTAATTTATAAGCAGTTTTCGCCGCCACTAATCTCGCTAAGCAAATAAAGCTAGACCAATCGAGCCTCCGACCCCATCCGTTATGAGCTCTTCTGCCGAGCATTGCCAAATGGACAACAACGGAGCGAAGAGTGAAACCCAACCGTGCAACGAAAGAGTAAAAAAACCTTTCGCCAATTTTTGCTATCCCTGTCCGTTTCTGGCTAGTCATGGCCCCCGAGCCCCCTTACTCTCTTGCCATCTATTCCAGCAAAGCCGCCAACACCATGAATGCAAAGCCCAGCCCAGAGTCGTCACCGGATGAGGTGATCAACACCCTCAGCCGTGAACAGTGTCACGCCGCACGGCTCGCCCGCGACGCTCGCTTTGATGGCCGTTTTTTTACCGGCGTCATCTCGACCGGCATCTACTGCCGGCCAGTCTGCCCGGCACGGCCACCGCACGAGCACAACGTGCGCTACTTCCAAAGCGCCGCGGCCGCCGAGCAGTATGGGCTGCGCCCCTGCCTGCGCTGCCGCCCCGAGCTGGCCCCCGCCGCCCGTGGCGATCTGCCGGTTGAACTGGCACGTCTGCTGGCGCGCATCGATCGCGGCGAGCTGGCGGAGGGAACGCTCGCCAAACTGGCCACTGAGGCAGGGATAAGCGAACGTACCCTGCGCCGCCAGTTCGAGCAGCACCTCGGCGCCTCGCCAAAACAGGTGGAGCAGACGCGCCGCCTGCTGCTCGCGAAACGACTGCTGACCGAAACAGGGCTGCCCATTACCGACATCGCGTTTACCGCCGGTTTTGCCAGCATCCGCCGCTTCAATGACGCCTGGCTGAACGCCTACGGGCTGGCCCCACGCACCCTGCGCCAACAAGAGGAGCATGCGCCAGAGCACATAGGCTCGGAGCCGCGCGGCGCAACGCTGACGCTGCAGTTGCCCTACCGTCCCCCGTATGATGTGGCGGCCATGCTGGCGTTCTACCGGCTGCGTGCGATCCCCGGGCTGGAGCGGGTAGATGGCGAGGTGTATGAGCGGCGCTACCAGGTCGGTGATCAGGTCGCGCTGGTGCGCATCGCGCAGGGCAAGGGGCACAGCCTGCAACTCACCGTTCATGATCTGCCGCTCGCGGCGCTACCCGATCTGCTCTATCGAGTGCGCCGGATGTGGGATCTCGATGCCGATATGCAGCGGATCGGTGATCTGCTCGGTCAGGATCCGCTGCTCGCCCGCTTGCAAGCGCGCTGGCCCGGCGTACGGCTGCCAGGTGGTTGGGATGAGTACGAAGTAATGCTGCGCGCCATCGTCGGCCAACAGGTCTCGGTCAAGGGGGCCATCACCATACTCGGGCGACTGGTAGCCCGTACCGAGGCGCAATTCGGGGTGGCGCAACTACCGACCCCCGCCCAGTTGTGCGAACTCGATCTCGACGGTATCGGCATGCCCGGCAGCCGTATTCGTACCCTGCGGGGCGTGGCACAGGCGCTGGCCAGTGGCGAGCTGACCCTCACGACAGCCAGTGACGAGCAGTTGCTGGCGCTGCCGGGTATAGGCCCCTGGACGGTCTCTTACTGGCGGCTGCGTTGCGGGCTGGATACCGATGCCTTCCCCGCCTCCGATCTGGTGCTGCAAAAGGCACTCGGAGGCGGCACCAAGCTGCCGGTAAAAGAGGGGTTGGCGCAAAGCGCAGCATGGCAGCCGTGGCGCAGCTATGCGGCCAGCTGGCTGTGGCATGCCATGAGTGAAGCGCCCGATTTGCTGCTCCATGCCACCAGCAATGAACAACAGCCAGATACCCAACAACAGGAGATAACCCCATGATCCGCTACGATATCCTGCCGACCCGCTGCGGCGATCTGCTGGTCGCCATCAATGAATCCGGTCTGGTGCACGTGGACTTTGTGGCGGGCCTGCGGGCACTGCCCGATATGAGTGGCTGGCAGCAAGATCACGGGGCACTGGCCCCCTTCCTCGCCGAATTTGACGCCTATTTTGCCGGTCGCTTGCAGCGCTTCTCCCTGCCCCTTGCCGCCAGTGGCACTGCTTTTCAACAAGCTGTGTGGCAAGCGCTGTGCGACATCCCCTACGGCGAAACTCGCAGCTACAGCGATATTGCCCGAGCCATCGGCAAACCGGATGCGGTGCGAGCAGTGGGCGCGGCAAACGGCCGCAATCCACTCTCGATCATCATTCCCTGCCATCGGGTGATCGGCCAAAACGGCAGCCTGACCGGCTATGCGGGAGGATTGGAGATCAAAAAAGCGCTGCTGGCGCTGGAATCAGATCGGCTTCCATTGTGACAATCCCTTGAGAGAAATAAACACATGGACAGGTAAAGGACTCGATCGCAGTGAAACCTTTTTTAAATGAAAGCTGTTAGTTGAATTGGCTAAAGCCCAGAAAGATCGAAATCAACTTCGTAAAGCTTTCTTTTTGCACAGATGAACTGACCATTCTCAATGGCACGAACATTTGACAGACTCCATGCCCAATAACCTGATTCCCAACCACTTGAACAGGCGGCAACGACCTCACTAGGCTGCCACTCATGAATCTCCTCAATATCAACGATCGCAACGGCCTTACCATAGGGGTCAATCGGCATGTCGCGAGATAAAAATACTGAGTTTTCAACAATCAAAAGATCGCGAATAGGGAGGTATTGAGGGCACCATGAGCGCACCTCCAACGTTTTCTTTCCTGAAGCAATATTTGCCCCATGCGGACTCACGATCGAAAGTGCGAGCATCAATACGTCCTTGTATTTTCCTGTCATGGTAAGAGCCAGCGTAAGGATGGGTAACATCTCTCAAGCCATTCAATGAGTTATATTGCCATTTGACAATATACTTGTCAGTCACCGTTTCAGGCTGCCCATCACATGCATTTCGCAGCGGTTGCAGTCAAAACGCAGGCGGAAGGTGTCTTTGCCCATTTTGAGTTCCAACGGCTCGGCCTTGAGACCAGGCACCTCGTTCGGGCAGAGGTTCTGGCTATAGCGGATGCAATGCTTGGTGATCATCAGCACCACTTCCCGCTCCTCCTTGTTCGCCTCATAGGCGGGAGCGATGCGCTCCACCCCGTGTTCGCGGAAGAACTGCTCGGCGGCGCTGTTCAGCACGTTGCCAAGGTAGGAGAGGCGGTGCTGGGGATAGCTGATATCCCGCAGGGCGATACGTCGCTCGGGGCGCTGGTAGCTGGCCACTCGCGCCACCTCCAGCGCGGCGATGCCCTCCCGGCGCAAACCGTTGAGCTGTGATGCGGCGATAAATAGCGGGTGAGTAAATGCCAACTCAATCTTGCGCGCCACAAACAGGGTATTGCCGAGTTTGCCGAGCTGGTCACGCGCCTGTTGCAGCGCCCGCTCCGGGTTGTCGGCAGGCTGTTTGTCACAAGGCACGGTCACTGCGGCACTGATGCCCTGCTCGTCGGTGAGCGTGAGGCTCACGCCCTCATCGCACTCTGCCAGCACCATATCGACCCGGATGCGACGATCCGCGCTCGCCTTCTCCAGCATCTTGCTGAACGCCTGATCGTGGTTACGGTAGATTTCGGTCCCCACCTTCAGCCCCGGCATACGTTCTGACAGAAGTAACTGCTTACCTTCGACCTTGTTGAGACGCATACCCACCAGCTCGTTATTCGGCTTGAAGAAGCCGAGACCATCGCCGTTGTTGAGGGTGACCTGTTTGCCATCGATCTCGATACCGTCACGGGTCACCTTGGTGACCCGCCCCAGCGCCTCTCCCACATATTTCGGGCTTTTTGTGGAGTCGATCCCCTGCTGGCGACCATGGAGGAAGTAATCGGTGCTGCCGCGGTTGAAGCTCTTTTTGGGGTCAGGCGTGAAGCTGTAGCTGCAACGACCCGCAGAGGCGGCGACCAGATCGGAGCGGCTATCCAGAATAGCGTCCAGCTTCTGGCGATACCAGGCGGTGACGTTCTTGACGTAGTCGAGCCCCTTGAGACGCCCTTCAATCTTGAAGGAGCGGATCCCCGCCTCGATCAAGGCCTCCAGGTTGTCGGTCTGATCCATATCCTTGAGCGACAGCAGGTGGCTGTCGGCCACCAGCACTTCACCGTCCGGCTTTTGCAGTGAGCAGGGCAGACGGCAGAGCTGGGCACACTCACCTCGGTTGGCGCTGCGGCCGGTGCGGGCATGGCTGATATTGCACTGGCCGCTGTAGGAAACGCAGAGCGCGCCGTGGATAAAAAACTCCAGCTGCACATTGGTCGCCGCACTGATCTCGCGGATCTGCGCAAGAGACAGTTCGCGCGCCAGTACCACCTGAGAGAAGCCCACATCCTGCAGAAATTTCACCTTCTCTGGCGTGCGGTTGTCGGTCTGGGTACTGGCATGGAGCGCGATGGGTGGCAGATCGAGGGCCAACAGCCCCATATCCTGCACTATGAGCGCATCTGCTCCCGCTTCATATATTTGGTGAGTCAGCCGCCGGGCCTGCTCCAGCTCGTGATCGTGCAGCAGGGTGTTGAAGGCGACAAAGACCTGGGAGCCGAAACGGTGGGCGTGGCGCGCCAGCGCCTCGATATCCTCGATGGAGTTGCCCGCCGCACTACGGGCGCCAAAGGCCGGCCCCCCCATGTAGACGGCATCGGCGCCATGGTTGATGGCTTCGATGCCGTAGGCGAGGTTCTTGGCCGGAGCCAGCAGCTCCAACCGGTTGTTGTGGCTTAACGGGTGCTTGTTCTGGTGCATGGTCTCGGGATCAGGGCAGACAGAAAATGGGCGCTACTCTAGCCCATTCACCACCCGCATGCCTTGATCCCGCTTAAGGTATCCGCAAAATGCAGGATTAGATAACCACCTTGAGTGCCAGTCCCAGCAGCACCAGCCCGCTCACCTTGTCGATGACAAAGGATTTGGCTTTAAGCCACGCCAGCACAGGCCCGCGGGAGAGCACCAGCGCCACCAGCACGTACCAGACGGCATCGATCCCGCCCGCGGTGAGCATCATGATGCCCCCTTCGCTCCAACCGGTATCGGCCCGCACAAACTGGCTGAACAGGGCGATGAAGAAGACCGCCAGCTGGGGATTGAGAAAGGCCACCATAAAACCTTCAAAGGCTCCCTGCCGACCACGCCGCTGGTGAACCTCTTCACTCGCTTCACCACTGGCTGGTTTTGCCAGCAGGGCTTTCATCCCAAGCCAAGCAAGAAACGCTGCACCGCCGTAGCGGATCAGATCAAACAGGATCGGGGTCTGGGTGATCAGGATGGAGAGGCCAAGCGCGGTAACCAGCGCATAGATACCAACCCCGAGGCCGTGGCCAAGCGCAGTGGCGACGCCATGCCCCTGCCCTCCCTGCACCGTGTTGCGGATGATCAGCGCCAGACTCGGCCCCGGGCTGATAGCGCCCATTACGCAGATTGCGGCCAGTGCCAGCCAACTCGTCAGTTCCATGCATTTCCTCTTTATATGCTCGATATGATGACCTGCCTTCAGAGTACGGGCTGAGCCATTATGCCAGTAGTGAAAGTTATGAATAGATTCCATAACCAATGGCTATGGCACCACACAACTGACTGCGGCTAACCGCCGAGCTCGAGCAGCTTGCGACTCTCGCCGACAGTACGTTGCAGGTGATCCCGCAGGAATGGGTAGGCCAGCTCGCGAAACCAGCGGTGGGCCGGATCCTGATGGTGGCGCTGGTGCCACAGCAGATGATACTGCTGGTCGCGGGTAGCAAATGGCAGATCGACAAAGGTGAGTTCATGGCCGCAGGAGAGCTGCCAGGCGATATGGGCCGGGGTAGTCATCAGGCAATCGGTGCGCAACAACACCTCCACCGCCGCCTGAAAGAAGGGAACTCTGGCAAACCAGCGCCGCCTCAGTCCCTGCGGCGCCAACACCTGCTCCACCGGGCTGTCCTTGTCGCCACCGCCACTCACCTGCAGGTGAGGCCAGGCGAGATAGTCATCGAGACTCAGCGCCTTGCCTGCCAGCGGATGGTGGCTTCCCATCAGCACCGCCAGTCGATCTTCCCCCTGATGCAGACCACGGATCTGCTCCGGTACCAGCTCGGTGATGGTGGAGACCAGATCCAGCTCCGACTGCCACAACTGCGGCAGCTGACGCTTGTCCCACAGGCTGTACTCCAGCGCCACCAACGGCGCCTCTTTGGCAAGCGCGGCGCAGATATCGGGCAGAATATGTTGGGCAACATAATCAGAAGAGGCGAGCCGAAATACCCGCTCGCAGCGGCTCGGGTCAAATCCGGGCGCCTCGTAGAGCCGCTCCAACGCACCGAGAGAATCCGCAAGCTGAGCGGCCAACAGTTCGGCCCGTGGCGTCAGCAGCCAGCGTTGCCCCTCCCGCACCAACAACTCGTCATCAAACTCGCTGCGCAACTGGGCAAGCTGCTTGCTGATGGAGGGCTGGCTCAGGTGCAGCAGCTCGGCGGCGCGACTGATATTACGGGTCTCCAGCAGCACCTTGAGGGTCGGCAACAAGTTGAGATTGGCTCTGAGCAAGGAGATACCCTCATCGGTGGGGAAACGCCTATCTTAGGGCAGAGGAGTCCCGCGTTTTAAGCAAAATTTCCTGCCATGTTCAGCACGTTGCAGCCCTTTGCGACCAGATGGCACAGCGGCCCCCCCCGCACATAACCATGACCACAAGATGACAGTGGTTGTCTCGTACGGCATAATTGCACGATTTTCCGCCCGCGGGCGATCCACTTTGAGAAGCGGTAACAAGATGAAATACGCCAATATCACCGGCTGGGGCAAATGCCTGCCTCCCTCCGTGCTGACCAACGACGACCTCAGCACCATCATGGATACGTCAGACGAGTGGATCTATCCGCGCACCGGCATCAAGGCCCGCCGGATCTCCCATGTCAGTACTTCGGATCTCGCCACCCTGGCCGGTCGCCGCGCACTGGCCTGCGCCGGTCTGGAAGCGAGCGATCTCGATGGCATCATCCTGGCCACCGCCACTCCGGACAACCTGCTGCCAAGCGCCGCATCTGCCGTGCAAAAGAAACTGGGCGCCATCAACGCTGCCGTGTTTGACCTCAACGCGGCCTGCACCGGTTTCGTCTATTCCCTCTCCGTCGCCACCTCGCTGGTGCAGACCGGCATGATGAAGAAGGTGCTGGTGATCGGTGCCGAACGCCTCACCTACCTGCTGGACTGGGCGCGCCGCGATACCGCAGTGCTGTTTGGTGATGGTGCCGGTGCCGTGGTAATCGAGGCGAGCGAGCAGGAGTGTGGCCTGATCGCCAACAAACTGGGCTGTGACAGCGAAGCGCGGGAGATCCTGCACGTACCGAACTTCGGTACCGATCGGGTGCGTTTTGCCGATATCGATGGGCTATTCACCTTCAACTTCGAAGGGCCGGAGATCTTCAAACGCGCCGTGCGCGGCATGGGTGAGGCCACCAGCACTGTGCTGGCGCAGGCCGGTATTGCGCCGGAGCAGGTCGACCTGATCGTTCCCCATCAGGCCAATATCCGCATCATCGAGACCCTCGCCAAACGGATGAATGCGCCGATGGAGAAGGTGATGGTCAACATCAAAAACTACGGCAACACCTCCGCCGCTACCGTGCCCATCGCCCTGTGCGAAGCGCTGGAACAGGGCCGCGTCAAGCCGAACTCCTATCTGCTGACCGCCGCTTTCGGTGCCGGCCTGACCTGGGGCGCAGCCATCATCAAGTGGGGCGATCGCGTCACCCCTATCAACAAGTGCGAGGCGGAACTGCCCCCCTGCGACCAGAGCGCACTGGAACTGATTGCTCACGCCGTGGAAGGTTGCCAGAAGGCTCACGCCAACGAGGCTTGATCCTCATCAGGAGCCTGAATCCTCAGGCTCCTTTCTCCCACCCCCTTCGCGATACTTTTCTAACCTGATCTCTTGAGGCTCCGGCAATGCCCACCACATCCTGAGCAGAGAGCCAACTTCGGCGTGATGAGCCTGAGCGCATAAACGTGATGAGCCTGAGCGCATAAAAAAGTCCGGCGCCCCAAAGGGCGCCGGACTTTTTACTGCAACCGGAGAATCCGGTTCAGGAGGACAGATTACTCTGCGGCAGGCGCTTCGGCAGCAACCGGAGCATCAGCAGCCGGGGCTGCATCAGTCGGAGCGTTCGCTTCCTTGATGGAGAGACGTACGCGGCCCTGACGGTCCACTTCCAGTACCTTCACCTTGACCACGTCACCGATAGTCAGGTGGTCAGCCACGTTCTGAACGCGAGCATCGGTGATCTGGGAGATGTGTACCAGACCATCTTTGCCCGGCAGGATGTTGACGAATGCACCGAAATCGGCCAGACGGACAACTTTACCTTCATAGATGCGGTTCACTTCGATCTCGGCGGTGATGGCCTCAATGCGACGGATCGCTTCCATGGCAGCTTCGTTGGCCACAGCGGAGATACGTACAGTACCGTCATCATCCAACTCGATGTTGGTGCCGGTCTCTTCGGTCAGCGCACGGATCACGGAACCACCCTTACCGATCACGTCCTTGATCTTCTCAGGATTGATCTTGATGGTGTGGATACGCGGTGCGAAATCGGAGATCTGGGCACGGGGAGCCTGGATTGCTTCATCCATCACTTTCAGGATGTGCAGACGAGCACCACGAGCTTGCTTCAGCGCAATCTCCATGATCTCTTTGGTGATGCCTTCGATCTTGATGTCCATTTGCAGCGCGGTCACACCTTCGGTGGTACCGGCTACTTTGAAGTCCATGTCGCCCAGGTGATCTTCGTCACCCAGAATGTCGGACAGCACGACGAAACCTTCTTCTTCCTTCACCAGACCCATGGCGATACCGGCGACGGAAGCCTTGATCGGCACACCGGCATCCATCAGCGCCAGAGAGGAACCACAGACAGACGCCATGGAGGAGGAGCCGTTGGATTCAGTGATTTCAGACACCACGCGCACCACGTACGGGAACTCAGCAGCACTCGGCATCACGGCAGCAACGCCGCGCTTGGCCAGACGGCCGTGACCGATTTCACGACGCTTCGGGCTACCCATCATGCCGGTCTCACCGACGCAGTATGGCGGGAAGTTGTAGTGCAGCATGAAGCGATCGGCACGGTTGCCGGTCAGCTCGTCGATGTTCTGGGCGTCACGCTCGGTACCCAGGGTCGCAACGACCATAGCCTGGGTTTCACCACGAGTGAACAGGGCAGAACCGTGAGCACGGGGCAATACGCCGGTAGCGACAGACAGGGCACGGATCATTTCCGGATCGCGACCATCGATACGCGGCTCACCACGCACTACGCGGCCACGAACGATGCGGCTTTCCAGGCTGTGGAACTCTTCGCCGATCTTCTTGGCATCTTCTTCCACGCCGGAAGCGATAACTTGCTCAACCACACGACCCTTGATGGCCGCGATGGTTTCGTAACGAACAGCCTTCTCGGTGATGCGGTAGGCTTCACCCAGCTCGGCGCTCGCCAGCTCGGCAACCTTGGCTTTCAGCGCTTCGTTGACGGCAGGCGGAGTCCAGTCCCACGGCTTGGTGCCGACGGCAGCGGCAAATTCGTTGATGGCGTTGATAACGGTCTGCATCTGCTCGTGACCGTATACCACGGCGCCCAGCATCACCTCTTCGGAGAGGATGGCCGCTTCGGACTCAACCATCAGTACGGCGTTGGCAGTACCGGCAACAACCAGATCCAGATCGCTCTGTGGCAGTTCGGTGGTGGTCGGGTTCAGCACATACTGACCGTTCATGTAACCCACGCGAGCAGCACCGATCGGGCCGCCAAACGGAATGCCGGAGATGGCCAGCGCAGCAGAGGCGCCGATCATGGCAACGATATCGGGGGAGACTGCCGGATTCACGGACATGACGGTGGCAACCACCTGAACCTCATTGAAGAAGCCTTCCGGGAACAACGGACGAATTGGACGGTCGATCAGACGGGAGATGAGGGTCTCGCCTTCGCTCGGACGGCCTTCACGACGGAAGAAACCACCCGGGATACGACCAGCAGCATAGGTACGCTCCTGGTAGTTGACGGTCAGCGGGAAGAAATCACGGCCGTGATCGGCCTCTTTCTTGCCTACGACGGTCACAAATACACAGGTATCGTCCATGCTGACCATAACGGCCGCAGTGGCTTGACGGGCCATCACACCGGTTTCCAGTGTGACGGTGTGTTGACCGTACTGGAATGACTTAACAATAGGATTCACGTGAATTTCCTTTTTACAATTTGGCTCTTTAAATTCGCGCACAAGTATACTTGATTCGATGCAAAAGGTAAGCGGCGACACAAATTCTGTGAGGATGGCAACATGCCGCTAAAGAGCAATAAAAAGGCTATGTCCCAATTACGTGTTGCATGGGGCGCCCCAGGGCCTCATACAAACACACTTTGATATTTACGCCTTTTCCGTAACGCTCCAACATCCTGCGCCAACCCAGGTAGTTCTTCAGGTAGTGCGTCGCCACTCCATTAAATCGCTCCATCCACTCTTTCAACCGATGGTGATATCCGTTCACATGCTGGATGTGATACGCACCGACTACCCGTTCGCCTTGACGATTGCGCACCACCTGATGGGTTATACCCTGTTCCTTGCTGAAACAGGCATACACACCCGCCCCATCGCTACACAGCACCGCATCCGGTGACACCAACGGCTTCAACACCGCGATGACCGTCTCGGCATCTATTTTCTCCAACTGGAAATCCGCATGGTGGCCTGCACGCTCTTGTACCACCATCACCGGGATGTAATCTGGCCCGGTTCCACGAGTTCGACCTTTACCACCGCGATGACGTGGTGGACGCGGCAGTCCCCGCTGCCCCTTGAACGATTCAAGGAAGAAGGTCTCATCAACCTCAACGATGCCCTCTTCCCGGGTGGCCTGATGGGTTGCCATCGCGCGCAAGAAGCGGTGACGCCAGAGGAACGCGGTGTTCTTGCTGACCCCACAGCGCCGCGCAGCCTGGCGGACAGTCAGTCCTTCGATGAGGGCTTGCGCGTAGTCTTCCCAGCACTGTGCTTTACGCAATCTGGCCAAGGGCGTCTTGGTCAGAACGGTGCTGGTGCGCAGACACAGTTTGCAACGGTAGCGGCGCAGTCCCCGACTCCATCCCCAAGGCGCCAGCTGGGTAACATCGGCCTGACAATGGGGGCAGCCACTGCATGCCGGTAACTGAGTATTGAGCGAGGTAATGGTGTGGGGTGCAGTGAGCTCCTGCTGAGCAACACGGCGCTGGCGCAGGGTTAACTGGGGAAAAAGGGACAACAGGTGTTGAAAGGCTGGGGTATCCATGATGGTAGACCTCAAGGTGATGGCCTACTTCAAGATTAGCCTTTCAACACGTAATTGGGACAGAGCCAATAAAAAAGGGGAACCCGGAGGTTCCCCTTTTTCGCGAAATCTGATGGTAGATTAACGACGCAGACCCAGCTTGGCGATCAGAGCAGCATAACGCTCGGAATCTTTACGCTTCAGGTAGTCCAGCAGCTTACGACGCTGGGAAACCATGCGCAGCAGACCGCGACGACCGTGGTGATCCTTGGAGTGCTCCTTGAAGTGACCTTGCAGATGGTTGATCTGGGCAGTCAGCAGGGCAACTTGCACTTCGGGGGAGCCAGTGTCGTTGGCGCAACGAGCGTTGTCAGCAACGATTTGAGCTTTGATCTCAGCATTTAGAGACATGGTAATACTCCAGTAGAGTGTTTAAAGGTTCACAGCCAATCTCTAATTCAGCCGTGAAATGAGGGCGGTATAATAATCGTCCCCGTCCCTTTTCGCAATGATAAAGAGGCGAAACGGGAAAGAGATACCCTATACCGCCAGAGGATCACTCCTCGTCGTGATAACGCACCAGTCGCTTGGGCGCGACACGGCCATCATCATCAATCTCGCCGACACCGATGAACTCGCGCTCCGGGCCGACAGTCATGCGAACCTGACCGCTGGCCGGAGCCCCCGGTACCTGCACTGCCTGACCCTGATTCACATAGGCTGCGACTACCGCCAGCATGTTCACCTCGGGCAGGGATGCCACAGCGGTATCCATCGGCAGCAACAAAGGATCCAGCTGCTCGCGCGGCGGGATGCTCTCGGCCTTGGCCTGCTCGAAGATGCACTCGAGTTGCTCCAGGGTCAGCATCCGCTCGTACGGATAACTGGCCACCTGGGTACGACGCAACTGGGTCACGTGGGCGCCACAGCCCAGCACTTCACCCAGATCATCTACCAGAGAGCGGATATAGGTGCCTTTGCTGCAGTGCACTTCAAGGCGCACTTCATCACCTTCGAAGCTCAGCAGTTTGAGCTCGAATACGGTGATGGGACGGGCTTCACGCTCAATCTCGATACCTTCGCGGGCATATTCATAGAGCGGACGGCCGTTGTGCTTGAGCGCGGAGTACATGGAGGGCACCTGCATGATGGGGCCGCGGAACTGGTCCAGCGCCTCGATCAGGGTACCCACAGCCACGTTCACCGGACGGGTGGAGACCACCTCACCATCAGAGTCGCTGGTGTTGGTGCGCTCGCCCAGTTTGGCGGTCACCTCATAGCGCTTGTCCGCTTCCAGCAGATACTGGGAGAACTTGGTGGCCTCACCGAGGCAAATCGGCAGCATGCCGGTCGCCAGCGGATCCAGCGCCCCGGTATGACCGGCCTTGGCAGCGTTGTAAATCCGCTTGACCTTCTGCAACACATCGTTGGAGGTCAGGCCGGTCGGCTTGTCCAGCAGCAGAATGCCGTGCACATCACGGCCCTTGAAACGACGTCTTCGGGTCATCTCAGGCTTTATCCTCAGTCGTGTCATCCGGTGCGGATTCAGCTTCTTCGTCACGGCCGGATTCGGCCATGCGACGCTTGTCTTCACGCACAGTGTTGGTCACCAGGTTGGAGAGACGCATCCCCTCAACCAGCGTCTGATCATAGAAAAAGCGCAGCTCGGGCACCACGCGCAGACGCATGGCACTGCCCAGCAGACTACGGATATATCCGGCTGCTTCGGTCAGACCCTGCAAGCCTTCCTTGATGCGCTCGGCATCATTTTCCAGCTGCAAGAAGGTAACGTAAATTTTGGCATAGTTGAGGTCACGGGACACTTCCACATCGGAAACGGTCACCATGCCGATGCGCGGGTCTTTCACCTCGCGCTGCAGGATCAGCGCGATTTCACGCTGGATCTGCTGTCCGACCCGACGGGTCCGGCTGAATTCTCTGGCCATATTCTATCCTGCGATAAAAGGGGGCCGCGGCCCCCTATTTTGTCTAACTCTCGGCTTACAGAGTCCGTTGGATTTCAACAGTCTCGTAAACTTCGATCTGGTCGCCTTCGCGCACGTCGTTGTAGTTCTTGACCGCGATACCACACTCGTAGCCGTTGCGAACTTCGTTGACGTCATCCTTGAAGCGGCGCAGGGATTCCAGCTCGCCTTCATAGATAACCACGTTGTCACGCAGAACGCGGATACGGTTGGAACGCTTGACCACACCTTCGGTAACCATACAGCCGGCAACGGCGCCGAACTTCGGAGACTTGAAGACGCTACGCACTTCAGCCAGACCGATGATTTCCTGACGATACTCAGGGGCCAGCTTGCCGCTCATGGCCTGCTTCACTTCGTCGATCAGGTCATAGATGACGGAGTAGTAACGCAGATCCAGGCTCTCGGATTCGATGACCTTGCGCGCAGATGCGTCGGCACGGACGTTGAAACCAACCAGGATGGCGCTGGAAGCAGCAGCCAGGGTCGCGTCGGTTTCGGTGATACCACCTACGCCGGAACCCACGATCTTCACCTTCACTTCGTCGGTGGAGAGTTTGACCAGCGCATCGCAGATCGCTTCCACAGAACCTTGTACGTCGGCCTTGATCACCACGTTCACTTCGGACACTTCGCCCTCGGTCATGTTGGCGAACATGTTTTCCAGCTTGGCCTTCTGCTGGCGAGCCAGCTTGACTTCGCGGAACTTGCCCTGACGATAGAGCGCCACTTCACGGGCTTTCTTCTCGTCACGGACAACGGTGGCTTCGTCACCGGCAGAGGGAACGCCGGACAGACCCAGAATTTCCACCGGCAGGGACGGACCCGCTTCCTTGATCTCGCGACCCAGTTCGTCACGCATGGCGCGAACACGGCCGTACTCGAGACCACACAGAACGATGTCGCCCTGACGCAGAGTACCTTCTTGTACCAGTACGGTAGCAACCGGACCACGACCTTTATCCAGGAAGGATTCGATCACGACGCCGTTGGCCATACCGTCAACCACCGCTTTCAGCTCCAGTACTTCAGCCTGGATCAGGATGGCTTCCAGCAGATCGTCGATACCCTGACCGGACTTGGCAGATACGTGCACGAACTGGCAGTCTCCACCCCAATCCTCGGACATGACGTTGTAACGAGCCAACTCGGTCTTGACGCGATCCGGATCCGCTTCCGGCTTGTCGATCTTGTTGACTGCCACAACCAGCGGCACACCGGCAGCCTTGGCGTGCTGGATCGCTTCGATGGTTTGCGGCATCACGCCGTCGTCAGCAGCAACGACCAGAACAACGATGTCGGTCGCCTTGGCACCGCGAGCACGCATGGAGGTAAACGCCGCGTGACCCGGAGTATCCAGGAAGGTGATCATGCCGCTATCGGTCTGAACGTGGTAAGCACCGATATGCTGGGTAATACCACCGGCCTCGCCAGCAGCAACCTTGGCTTTACGAATGTAGTCCAGCAGCGAGGTCTTGCCGTGGTCAACGTGACCCATGATGGTCACGACCGGTGCACGGGGCTTGGCTTCGGAGGTCTCGTCACGATCGGACAGTACCGCCTCTTCCAGCTCGTTCTCGCGACGCAGCACAACCTTGTGACCCATCTCCTCAGCGACCAGCTGAGCGGTCTCCTGGTCAATCACCTGGTTGATGGTGGCCATGGCACCCATCTTCATCATCGCCTTGATGACTTCAACGCCCTTGACGGCCATCTTGTTGGCCAGCTCGGCCACGGTGATGGTCTCGCCGATGACAACGTCGCGGTTCACCACGGCAGCCGGCTTGTTGAAGCCATGCTTCATGGCGTTCGGGGTAGCGACCTTGCCACGTTTGCCTTTACGGGCACGCGGATCACGGGAGTTGCGATCATTGCGATCATCATCGCGACGACCCGCCTTTTTCGGGGCCTTGACAGCGGCGGCGGCAGTACGGCGGCTGGTCTCTTCTTTGCGATCCAGCTCGTCTTCTGCAGCTTGCGCATGCTTGTTGGTAGTCAGGTGATAATCGCTGCTCTCTTTTGCACGAGCGGCTTCTTCTTCAGCCCAGCGGGCTGCGTTCTGTTCCGCCATGATGCGAGCCTCTTCGGCTTTCTTCGCGGCGAGTTCTTCAGCTTTTTTCAAAGCTGTCTGTTCCTGTTGGCGCTTCAGTTCTTCTGCTTCGCGCTTGGCCATCTTTTCTGCCTCTTGCTGAGCTGTGCTACTGGCTGCTTTGGCGGGCTGTTGAGCCTGTCGAGCCTTTTGTTGTGCCTCGATCCGCGCCTTTTCCTCAGCTTCACGACGAGCCTGCTCAGCCTCACGGCGAGCCTTCTCTTCAGCGTCGAGGCGAGCCTTCTCTTCGGCTTCACGACGAGCTTTTTCTTCTGCTTCCAAACGCGCTTTTTCCTCGGCTTCCGCCTGACGCTGTTCTTCTTCCAGCGCCGAGCGTCTTACATAGGTGCGAGATTTGCGAACTTCCACCTGCACTTCTTTGTTCTTGCCGCCGGTTCCCTGAACACTGATGGTGCTCTTGGTCTTGCGCTGCAAAGTCATGCGGGCAGGAGCGGCGACCTCGTCACCTCCATGCTGTTTCTTCAGGTGTGCCAGCAGAGTCTGCTTTTCAGACTCGCTGACCATGTCGTCGGCCTTGCTCTTGCTGATACCGGCATCGACAAACTGCTGGAGAAGACGATCAACCGGTGTGTCGATGTCAGTGGCAAGTTGTTTGACTGATACTTCTGCCATTCATTTTCCTCCGTTTGATCTTACTTAAGACTGCTCTTCTCCGAACCAACAGATATTGCGAGCAGCCATAATGAGCTCACCCGCCTTCTCGGCAGTCAGCCCTTCAATACCAGCAAGGTCATCAATACCTTGCTCAGCCAAATCTTCTAGGGTGCCCACGCCGCGGCCCGCCAGAGCGTATGCCAGTTCACGACTCAGACCGTTCAGATTGAGCAGCTCTTCGGACGGCTCGACGCCATCAAAGGACTCCTCTTTGGCCAGCGCCTGGGTAGTCAGGGCATCTTTGGCACGCTTGCGCAGCTCTTCGACCATGTCTTCATCCAGACCGTCGATAGCCAGCAACTCGTTGACCGGTACGAAGGCGATCTCTTCCAGGGTCGAGAAGCCCTCTTCCATCAGCAGACCGGCGAAATCGTCATCGATATCCAGGGTGCTGGTGAACAGGTTCATGATGCGGTCGTTCTCGGCCTGGTGCTTGGCACGCATGTCCTCAACGGTCATCACGTTCAGCTCCCAACCGGTCAGCTGGGAGGCCAGACGCACGTTCTGACCATTGCGACCGATGGCCTGAGCCAGGTTGGCAGCTTCCACGGCGATATCCATGGTGTGGTTGTCTTCATCAACGATGATGGAGGCCACATCGGCAGGAGCCATGGCATTGATCACGTACTGGGCCGGGTTGTCATCGTACAGCACGATATCGGCGCGCTCACCGCTCAGCTCTGCGGAGACAGCTTGCACACGGGCACCACGCATACCGATACAGGCACCGATCGGGTCGATACGACGATCGTTGGTCTTCACCGCGATCTTGGCGCGGGAACCCGGATCACGGGCAGCGCCCATGATTTCGATCATCTCTTCACCGATCTCCGGTACTTCGATACGGAACAGCTCTTTCAGGAAGTCCGGGCTGGAACGGCTGACAAACAGCTGGGAACCACGGGCTTCCGGACGCACTGCATAGAGCAGGCCACGGACACGGTCGCCCGGGCGGAAGGTTTCACGCGGCAGCATGTCATCACGGAAGATCACGGCTTCAGCATTGCTGCCCAGATCCAGGATGACGTTGTCGCGGTTGCTCTTCTTGACCACACCACTGATGATGGTGCCTTCTTTATCTTTAAACTGATCAACTACTTGTGAACGCTCGGCTTCGCGCACTTTTTGCACGATAACCTGCTTGGCGGTCTGGGTAGTGATACGGTCGAAGGTTACAGAGTCGATCTGGTCTTCAACATACTCACCGATCTGGATTTCCGGCTGATCAATCTGAGCAGCTTCCAGGGTAATCTCGGCGTAAGGGTTCTCCATCGCGGCTTGATCTGCGATTACCAGCCAGCGACGATAGGTGTCGTAGTCACCAGTCTTGCGATCGATTTCGACCCGAACTTCAATCTCGCCTTCATATTTCTTCTTGGTCGCAGTCGCCAGCGCGGTTTCCAGAGCCTGGAAGATCTTCTCGCGGGGTACCGCTTTCTCGTTGGATACTGCGTCAACGACCAGCAAAATCTCTTTATTCATATCCGATAGCCTCGTTAACCAAAGTTCGGCACTATGTTCGCTTTTTGGATATTGGTGAAAGCCAACACGTCGTCCTTACCATCTACTGTCAGGGTGATCATGTCGCCTTGCACAGCTTTGATTACGCCTTTGAACTTGCGGCGGTTGTTTGTTGCCATCCGAAGCGTTACCGCCGCCTCTTGGCCAACGTATTTTTCGAAATGGGCAACCTTGAACAGGGGACGATCCAGGCCTGGGGAGGATACCTCGAGGTAGTACTCCTCGGTGATGGGATCTTCGACGTCCATGATGGCGCCAACCTGATGGCTGACCTCAGCACAGTTCTCGACAGTCACACCCTGCTCGCCGTCAATATAGACACGCAAGGTGGAGTGTTTACCCGCGCGGATAAACTCAATACCCCAAAGTTCAAAACCCAAGGCAACGACCGGAGCCTCGAGCAGATCGGTCAAACGTTGTTCCAACGTAGCCAAAGTCACCCTCCGAAAAACAAAAAAAGGGCATAAAGCCCAGATAGATATCGATTCAGAGTAAATTGCACATAACAAAAAGCCCCGATGTCAAATCGGGGCTTGGCGCTTTACCCTGATTGTCGCCTCGCAGCGACCGCCTTCCTGAGCGTAGGAAATGCGTGAAATTTGGTTGCGGGGGCCGGATTTGAACCGACGACCTTCGGGTTATGAGCCCGACGAGCTACCATGCTGCTCCACCCCGCGTCCGAAATCGTGCGAGATTATAGCCACTTCACTCTCTCGACACAAGACTGACTGGCTATAATACACTCGGTTTCCCGAGCTCACTGCTTAATTGGTGCCGTGGGCGGGACTCGAACCCGCACACCCTAGAGCACTACCCCCTCAAGATAGCGTGTCTACCAATTCCACCACCACGGCAAAACTCTTACTCGGGAACGTCAGTATCTTTCTTCACTGGCGCTTTGGTCTGCTCAACCTGTTGGGTTTGTTGCAGATTTTCCCATTCACTACCCTGCTTTACCTTGTTGCTGGACATAGATCCGAGCACCAGGCTGATAACGAAAAACAGAGTAGCCAAAATTGCTGTTGTTCGGGTCAGGAAACTGCCTGAACCACCGGAGCCGAATACTGTGTTCGATGCCCCTGCGCCGAAGGAGGCGCCCATATCAGCCCCTTTACCTTGCTGAATCATCACCAGACCAATCAGAGCCAGTGAAACCAGCAGATAAACGACTAAAAGAATCTCGTACATTTAACTTGCACCCTTTGCCGCTTCAACAATTCCTAAAAACGCATCGCTATCGAGGCTTGCTCCGCCAATCAGTCCGCCATCAATGTCGGGCTGTGCAAACAAATCTCTCGCGTTGCTCGGCGTTACGCTCCCACCATAGATGATTCTGACTTTCTCACCTATTACCGGAGTATCCTCCGCCAAGCGACCACGTATAAAGGAATGAACCTCTTGTGCCTGCTCGGGTGTGGCGCATTTACCTGTACCTACAGCCCAAATCGGCTCGTAGGCGATGATAGCATTATCGAAAGCCATCGCGCCATTTTTCTCTATGACGATATCCAGCTCTTCAGCGATCACCTCGAAGGCTCTTCTCGCCTGCCTCGCCGCACCTGATTCACCTAAACAGAGGATGGGAATCAAGCCTGCCGCTCTGGCTGCCGCAAACTTCTCTGCGACGATAAAACTGGTCTCACCAAAGAGACGCCTGCGCTCGGAGTGCCCTACCAATACGTAACGACACCCTGCCTCAACCAGCATCTGACACGAGATTTCTCCAGTGTAAGCGCCAGTCGTGTGCTGACTCACATTCTGAGCCCCCAACTTTATTACTTTCTGCTCATTGAGCAGTGAAGCGCTAAAATCGAGATGCACATGGGAAGGACAGAGAACCACATCTACTTTTCCGTCAACGCCGTTTAGGCACTGACTCGTAAACTGCTCTAACTGCGACCTACTACCGTGCAACTTCCAGTTGGCTGCTACAAACGGCTTGCGATGTCCCATCGGCAAATCCCTTGCGAAAGCGGGGCTGATAATATCCAGAGGATGCTCAGCTGACAAGTGCTATTTTTAAATTTTTGAATCGTTTGAACAAGATACAACCAGGGCGGCTAAAAAGCCGCCCTAGTTGTTCATTAAAACGCCGATTCAACCTGCTTGGCGATGCGCTGAGCCATGTCACGCACCTGCTGTTCATGCTCCCCTTCGACCATGACCCGGATCAGTGGTTCGGTACCGGATTTACGCAACAGTACGCGACCACGGCCAGCCAGCTCCTGTTCCACCTTGGCAACCTCAGCCATGACAGCATCCGCGGCCAGCGGATCCTTGCCTTCGGCAAAGCGAACATTCACCAGAACCTGCGGGAACTTGCTCATGCCGGAGCGCAGCTTGGCCAGCGGCATCTCGGCACTGCGCATAGCGGTAAGCACCTGCAAGGCGGCTACGATGCCATCACCCGTAGTGGTTTGATCCAGACAGATGATGTGGCCGGAGTTCTCGCCACCGATGCGCCAGCCCTTCTCTTCCATCATCTCCAGCACATAGCGGTCACCCACCTTGGCACGGGCAAACGGAATACCCAGGGTTTGCAGCGCCAGCTCCAGACCCATGTTGGCCATCAGGGTGCCGACGACACCGCCTTTGAGGCGACCATTGCGCAGGGCATCGCGCGCGATGATATAGAGCACTTCATCACCGTCGATGAGATAGCCGGTATGGTCGACCATGATCAGACGGTCACCATCACCATCAAAGGCAACCCCCAGATCGGCCTTGCACTCCAGTACCTTGGCAACCAGAGCGTCAGGCGCAGTCGAACCGACACCATCGTTGATATTGAGACCATCCGGGGCACAGCCCATGGTGATCACTTCAGCGCCCAGCTCGCGGAAAACCGACGGCGCAATGTGGTAAGTGGCGCCGTGGCCACAGTCGACCACCATTTTCACCCCATCCAGATTCATGTGGGAGGGGAAGGTGCTCTTGCAAAATTCGATATAGCGACCGGCAGCATCATCAATGCGCACCGCTTTGCCAAGTTCGGCCGACTCGACACACTTGAGCTCGTGATCCAGCTCGGCTTCGATAGCCAGCTCGACATCATCGGGCAGCTTGGTGCCGTCGGCGGAGAAGAACTTGATGCCGTTGTCGTAGAAGGGATTGTGGGAAGCGCTGATGACGATACCAGCTTCGGCACGGAAAGTGCGAGTCAGGTAGGCAACCGCCGGCGTGGGCATGGGCCCCATCAGAATGGCTTTAAGGCCTGCCGCAGAGAGCCCCGCTTCCAGCGCGGATTCCAGCATGTAACCGGAAATGCGGGTATCTTTGCCAATCAGCACCTTTTTGGTGCCCTTCTTGGAGAGCACCTTGCCGGCAGCCCAACCCAATTTCATTACAAAATCAGGAGTGATCGGGTATTCGCCAACCTTGCCGCGCACACCATCGGTACCGAAATACTTTCTTGCCATTGTCTGTTCTCTTTATTATCTGGAAATAAAATCTTGTCCCGTCATTGCCAGCCAACCGACGCGCAATGCGTCCATGGTCTCCCTTACATCGTGTACCCTGATGATGCGGGCCCCATGCTGCATGCCGATAAGGGCGCATGCCAGACTGCCCGCCAGACGCTCATCCACCGGACGGCCCAGCAGGTTGCCTATCATAGACTTTCGCGACATCCCCACCAATAGCGGCAAGCCATAATCAAGCAGTTCCTTTTGAGCCGCTAACAGCTGATAGTTGTGTGCAAGGGTCTTGCCAAAGCCATATCCCGGATCCAGCAACAGCTCTTCACGACGGATCCCGACCGCCAGACAAGCCGCAATGCGTTCATCAAAAAAGGCGCGTACCTCTCCGACCAGGTCGTCATAGTGTGGCTGGACTTGCATGGTTCTCGGCTGCCCCTGCATATGCATCAGACAGACCGGAACCCGCGCTTCGGCCGCGGCTTGCAGTGATCCAGGTTCTTGCAGTGCCCGCACATCGTTGATCAGATGGGCACCCACCTTGCAACCCTCCCGCATCACAGCCGCTTTGGAGGTATCGAGGGAGATCATCACATCCAGCTCACGAACCATCTGCTCCACAACAGGAATGACCCTGTCCAGCTCCTCCTGCTCGTTCACATCGGGCGCACCAGGGCGGGTTGACTCGCCACCGATGTCGATGAGGGTCGCACCGTCAGAGACCATCTGGCGCGCATGGGCCATTGCCCGTTCAAACTGGTTGAAATTACCGCCATCGGAGAAGGAGTCGGGCGTCACATTGAGGATCCCCATCACATGGGGACGATCGAGGGAGAGGCTGAGCCCCTTGCTGGTTAACTGCATTTTCACATCCATCTGATAAAGAAAAACCCCGGGCAAGCCCGGGGTTTGGAGAGTCACGATTATTTGGCCGGAGCGTCGTTGGCTTTGTCGATAGTGACATCCGCCACCGGTGCAGCCTCATCGGCAGGCTTGGCCTCGGCAGCCACGGTGGAACCGCCTTGCGGGGTATCACCGTGCTCGTCATGCCAGTTGCTCGGAGCACGAACCTCGCGACGCGCCATCAGATCATCGATCTGTTTGGCGTCGATGGTTTCATACTTCATCAACGCATCTTTCATGCTGTGCAGTACATCCATGTTATCCAGCAGGATCTGCTTGGCGCGGTCGTAGTTGCGATCAATGACCTGCTTCACCTCGGCATCGATGATGCGCGCAGTGTCGTCGGACATGTGCTTGGCCTTGGCCATGCTGCGGCCGAGGAACACTTCACCATCTTCTTCCGCATAAAGCATCGGGCCGAGACGCTCGGACATACCCCACTGGGTCACCATCTTGCGTGCAATGTCGGTCGCCCGCTCGATGTCGTTGGACGCGCCGGTCGAGACCTTCTCGGCACCGTAGATCAACTCTTCCGCCAGACGACCGCCATACAGGCTGGAGATCATCGACTCCAGATGCTGCTTGGAGTGGCTCCAGCGATCCTGCTCAGGCAGGTACATGGTCACACCCAGCGCACGGCCACGCGGAATAATGGAGACCTTGTAAACGGGATCATGATCCGGAACCACGCGACCAATAATGGCGTGACCGGCTTCATGATACGCAGTCATCTCTTTTTCAGACTCTTTCATCACCATGGAGCGACGTTCCGCCCCCATCATGATCTTGTCCTTGGCCTTTTCGAACTCAGCCATGGAGACCACTCGGCGGCTTTCGCGAGCAGAGAAGAGGGCAGCTTCGTTGACCAGGTTGGCCAAATCCGCACCGGAGAAACCGGGTGTACCACGGGCAATCAGCGCCGGATTGACGTCATCCGCCAACGGAACTTTGCGCATGTGCACTTTCAGGATCTGCTCGCGACCACGGACATCCGGCAGACCGACCACAACCTGACGGTCGAAACGGCCCGGACGCAGTAGTGCCGGATCCAGTACATCAGGACGGTTGGTGGCAGCGATGACGATGATCCCTTCATTGCCTTCAAAGCCATCCATCTCGACCAGCATCTGGTTAAGGGTCTGCTCACGCTCATCGTGACCACCGCCCAGACCGGCGCCACGCTGGCGACCGACCGCATCAATTTCATCGATGAAGATGATGCAGGGGGAGGATTTCTTGGCCTGCTCGAACATGTCACGTACCCGGGAGGCACCGACACCCACGAACATCTCCACGAAATCAGAACCTGAGATGGTGAAGAAGGGCACCTTGGCCTCACCCGCAATGGCCTTGGCCAGCAGGGTTTTACCGGTACCGGGAGGACCTACCAGCAGTACGCCAGTCGGGATCTTGCCACCCAGTTTCTGGAATTTGCTCGGGTCGCGCAGATAGTCGACCAGCTCCTTCACCTCTTCCTTGGCTTCATCGCAACCAGCTACATCGGCAAAGGTAGTCTTGATCTGATCTTCACTCATCAGGCGAGCCTTGCTCTTGCCAAACGACATGGCGCCTTTGCCACCGCCGCCCTGCATCTGACGCATGAAGAAGACCCAGACACCGATCAGCAGCAACATCGGGAACCAGGAGATGAAGATAGAGGTCAGCAAAGACGGCTCTTCCGGCTTCTCGCCCATCACCTTGACGTTGTGATTGAGCATATCGTTGAGCAGCTGGGGATCCGGCGCCGGGATGATGGTGGTGAATCGTTCACCAGTACGCTTGACGCCATTAATGACCTTACCGTCCATCCGCACTTCACGGATCTGATCTTGGGTCACCTCTTTAACGAAGCTGGAATAGTCCAGCTGGCGACTGGTGGTATCGCTGGGGCTGAAGCTATTGAACACCGACATCAATACGACGGCGATGACCAGCCACAGGATTAAGTTTTTCGCCATGTCACTCAAATCAGTAACCTCGCAGACTGACAGTTAACGATGAAGGTTAGGGTACTACAGTTTAAAACCGGTAGCCACAATGTAGACTTCCCGTGATCTGGCGCGGGATGAGTCTGGTTTACGAATTTTAACGGCGGAGAAAAGTTTCCGAATTTCATTCAGATAGGCATCAAAGCCCTCCCCCTGAAACACCTTCACCACAAAACTGCCGTCACTGCGCAATACCTGATGACACATGTCCAGAGCCAACTCGACCAGATACATGGCACGAGCCTGATCCACCTGCTGGGTGCCGCTCATGTTGGGGGCCATGTCGGACATCACGACATCGACCTTGTCGGGTCCGACTCGCTCCAGCAAGGCACCGAGTACAGTTTCCTCCCGAAAGTCCCCCTGCAGGAAATCGACTCCGGCGATGGGATCCATAGGCAGAATATCGCAGGCGATGACCCGACCCGATTCGCCAACCTGCTCGACCGCGAATTGGGACCAGCCGCCGGGGGCAGCCCCCAAATCCACTACCGTCATGCCATTTTTCAACAGGCGGTCTTTGCCCTGGATCTCGTCGATCTTGAAAACAGCACGGGAACGCAGCCCCAATTTCTGGGCTTTTTTGACGTATTGATCGTCGAAATGTTCTTTTAACCAGCGGGTGGAGCTGGCGGAACGTTTTTTCTGGGTCATGATAATCGGCTTTAAAAAACCACAAGGGTTATTAGTATTAAGGGCTAAGTGGGGGTAGAATACGCCCCTTTCAACCCTGACTTATGAAGAAATTGCGATGATTCTCAACAATAAACAGAAACAGTACCTCAAGGGCCTTGCCCACAGCCTCAAGCCTGTCGTCCTGCTGGGTCAGCACGGTCTGACCGAAGGTGTACTGGCGGAGATCGATCTGGCGCTGAACCATCACGAGCTGATCAAGGTTAAGGTTGCCTCTGAAGATCGCGAAATGAAACAACTGGTTATGGATGCAATCGTCCGTGAAACAGGCTCTGTAAAAGTACAAAGCATGGGTCACGTGCTGACCATCTATCGTCAGGCCAACGAACCCAAAATCCAGCTGCCTCGCAAGTAAAAGGAAAGAGCATTGCTCTTTCCTTATTTCACTTCTTCCCGAGTCGCTTGCCACAGTAGTCGCCAAGCCCTTAACCTGCGATGAATAGTTTCGGACACGCGCCATGGTTCACCATCCTATTCTGACCGACGATGAACTGACCATGTTGCGGGAGCTGGGATGCTCGGAGGCGACCCACCTTCTGAGCGGACATCTCGACAACCCCATGCTTGGCTTGCTGCAAAAAGCCGAACAGCTGGTATTGGAAGCCCGCTATGCAGGCCATCAGTTGCGATTCCCCCTCACCTTTATCCAGAGAGAAGATGGCTTTGTCGAGCCTCGGCTCGCTGCGCCAGTGATCCGGGAGCTGGGGTTTGCCCAGCCAAGAGCTTGGAGACTTGCCCAGAAAGCGACACTGCAAACAGCTCATGGAGTACTCCAAGTGCTGAGCCTTTCGCTCAATGGCATCATCGTGGAAGATCTGCCCACAGATATGATGGCGGATACTACCTTGCAGGGAACTCTGCAGATCGCCACAGAGGCGCCATTTCCCTTGCAGGCCAGGCTGGTGAGGCGGGTCAAATCTAATGCAGACCGTGCAACCTGGGCACTCAGTTTCCAGATGAGCGAGGCAAACATAGAGCGACTTCGTCACTGGCTGTTTCAGCGCCATCAGGACACCTTCAACGACGCTTACCAACCAGCCTGAAGCGCAACAAACAGGGGAGCAAGTGCTCCCCCGTCTCATCCCGCATTAACTACATCAGATGTAGGCAACGTCCAAGATTTCGTACTCCACATCACCTGCGGGCGTCTTGACGAGCGCCACATCGTCCACTTCCTTGCCAATCAGAGCGCGGGCAATCGGAGAGTTGACAGAGATGAGGTTCTGCTTGATGTCAGCCTCATCGTCACCCACGATGCGGTAGATAACCTCTTCCTCTGTTTCGCTCTTGAGCAGGGTCACGGTGGCACCAAAGATGATGCGACCATTGTTGGTCATCTTGGTGACATCGATCACCTGGGCATTGGAGAGCTTGGCTTCAATTTCCTGAATGCGGCCTTCACAGAACCCCTGCTGCTCACGGGCGGCATGGTATTCGGCATTCTCTTTCAGATCACCGTGCTCACGGGCTTCAGCAATCGCTTCGATAATCTGGGGACGAAGCTCGGTCTTGAGATATTCGAGCTCTTCGCGCAGCTTCTCAGCGCCGCGAACAGTCATCGGAGTATGATTCATAGTCGAAACCTGGGTTGCTTGAAAATAGAAGCTGCGGCTATCTGTCAGGACGCCGCAGCACTCGGTTCGGATGGCGCATCTTAATATGAAGCCAACACAAAATCCATGTCGGCCCCCTGATGCAGATCCCGCTTTATCTGTTGCTCCAAGAAATATTACTTTCCTTCCGGTACCGAAATAGGAGAGGAAATGGTCGGTTTGCCCTGCATGATAGCGATCTCTACCCGTCGGTTCATCCGGCGATTCTCGGGAGTATTGTTGGGCACCAATGGTTGGGAATCGGCCATCCCCTGCACGATCAAGCGTCCCTGATCAAATCCTGGGACCTTGATCATCTGGTGTGCCACAGCCACTGCTCGCTGGGACGAAAGCTCCCAGTTGGACTGAAACAGCTCGTCCTCGGTCGCCACGTTGTCGGTGTGGCCGGATATGGTGATTTCACCCGGTACATCCTTGAGCAGGGTCGCGACCTTGCGAATAACCGGCCAGAACTGGGGTTGCAGAAACGCCGAGCCAGCCGGGAAGGAGGCTTTTTCCCTGATCCGGATAATAATCTGCTGTCCCAACGCCTCGATTTCGATGGCACCATCCTGGATCTGATCTTTCATCTGCTCGGCCAGCGCCTTTGCCAGGGTATTGGACTGCTGCTGCGCCTTCTGAGCATCCTGAGCTGTGTCCCCCCCCGTCTGCTTGCCATCACTCTTGTCCTGACCACCTGCCTGCTCGGCCTCACCGGGCAAAAAATCCAGCTCGGTCTGGGTCATGTCCATGGTCTGCTGCATCACGGTATCAATCGGGGTTGGCTCTGGGCGGCCAGGACGGAACTCCTGGGCAATGACAGAAGTTCCCTTCGGAATATCTTTCACCTCAAGGATATTCTGGACCCCGAATGCCTTCTCCATGGACCCCGCAATCTGCTTGAACTTCTGCACATCCATCTCGGCAAAGGAGAGCAACAACACGAAAAAGCACATCAGCAGAGACATGAGGTCGGCGAAGGTCCCCATATAACCGGGCAGGCCGGGAGGCGGGCATTTGCAATCAGACATAGGGCTCCCTACTCACTGCCGTTGTTGCGTTTGGACTGGTTCAGATAGTTCTGCAGCATGGACTGGATCACCCGCGGGTTTTGGCCATCCTGGATCCCCATGATGGCATCGAGGATCAGCGAACGGCTAAGGCGCTCTTCGCCGCTTCGCAGTTCCAGCTTGTCGGCTATCGGGATGGCCAGCATGTTGGCTTCGATCGCACCATACAGAGTGGTCAAGAGGGCTACAGCCATGGCAGGACCGATAGATTTGGGATCACTCATATTGGCCAACATGGCCACCAGACCCACCAGCGTACCGATCATCCCCATCGCCGGGCCAAGATCCCCAAGGGTACGGAACACCTTGATCGCAATGACGTGACGTTCGGCAGTCAACTCGATATCCTTTTCCATCACTGCGCGCACTACATCGGCATCATGGCCATCCACCAGCATATCGATCCCTTTTTTCATGAAGGGATTGGGAATCTCGGCCGCTTCAAGCGCCAGAAATCCGCCTTTACGGGCGGCATCGGCAAGCTCAACGGCTTTAACTATGAGGTCTTCCAGCTTGTCGCCCTTGTACATAAAAGCTTTACCAGCGACCTTAAACGCCATCAGAAACTGGCCTAGGTTGAACTTCATCATGGCGATGAAGATGGAGCCCAATACGGTGATGTAGACCGATGGCATGTCGACGTACATGCTCATGGGGCCCCCCAGCAGCATGCCGTACACCACCACCCCGAAACCCAGCACTATCCCTATCAGACTGCCTAGATCCACGTCCCTACTCCTGTCACCGGTTCTTATGCCCAATTATAGTTTGTTGAATTTTCTGCTATTGCGACCCAAGCGGCAAGCATGCATCCACTGAGAATCATGGTTCATTATCGGCCAGTTTATCGAGAGTTTGAGGAGGCAGCGTTTTTCAGCCTCCCCCCGGTGGGCGGTCGATGTTAATATAAGCCGTTTTTTCAATTCCCGAGGATGGACATGGCCAGTAAAAAAATCGACCGTCTGAGTTTTGACGCCACTCTCGAAGAGCTGGAAACCATCGTTCATCAGCTGGAGCAAGGTTCCCTACCGCTGGAGGAGGCCCTCAAACAGTTCGAGCAGGGAATCCATCTGGTGCGGGCTGGCCAACAAAAGCTGGAGCAAGCCGAGCAGAAGATCCAGATCCTGCTGAGCAAGGCCGATGGCAGTGATCAGCTGACCCCCTTCCAGCCAGAACAAGGAGACGAGTGAGTGGCACTGGTCCATTTTTCCCGTCAGCATCGCCAGCGTATTGATGACTGCCTGTTGGCAAAACTTGAAGCTTTGCCACCCATGGCGCCTCGTCTGCGTGATGCCATGAAATATGGCCTGCTGCTAGGCGGCAAGCGGGTTCGCCCGTTTCTGGTCTACGCGGTCGGCGAAATGCTGGGCGTAAAGAGCGACCTGCTGGACGGCCCTGCGGCTGCCGTGGAGTGCATCCATGCCTACTCACTGCTGCACGACGATCTGCCCGCCATGGATGACGACGACTTGCGTCGCGGCCAGCCGACCGTTCACAAGGCATTCGATGAAGGCACCGCCATTCTGGCCGGTGATGCGCTGCAGACGCTGGCGTTCTCCATTCTGGCCGATCACCCCATGCCCGACTCCTTGATGGCCAACCGGGTGCGGATGCTGAGTACCCTCGCCCGCGCCTCCGGCTATCTGGGTATGTGTGGCGGTCAAGCGCTGGACCTGCAGGCTGAAGGACGCCAGATCACGCTTGCCGAACTGGAGCAGGTACACCGCCACAAGACCGGTGCGCTGATTGAGTGCGCCGTGGCGCTCGGCGCCCTGTGCAAAGCCGATGTCGATGATGCAACCCTGATTGCCCTGCAAACCTATGCCGCCGCGATTGGCCTCGCCTTTCAGGTGCAGGATGACATCCTCGACATCACAGGTGATACCGCCACCCTGGGCAAGCCGCAAGGTTCTGACCTGGCGCTGGAGAAAAGTACCTATCCGGCCCTGCTCGGACTCGAAAATGCCCGTGAGCTGGCTCGCGAACTGCATGGGAAAGCCTTAACAGCCCTGCAATCCTTGCCCTACAATACCGACATTCTGGAAGCGTTTGCCGATTACATCATCGAGCGAACCCACTAAACGCTGGATAACAGTAACAATATGAGCGTTGATATTAGCAATTTCCCCAACCTGGCCCTCGCGGACACTCCGGTCGAGCTGCGTTCCTTGCCCAAAGATCGGCTGCCGGTGCTGTGCAACGAGCTGCGCGAATATCTGCTGCGCTCTGTCAGCCGCTCCAGCGGACACTTTGCCTCCGGTCTCGGCACGGTCGAACTGACCGTGGCCCTGCACTACGTCTACAACACCCCGTTCGATCGGCTGATCTGGGATGTGGGCCATCAGGCCTATCCCCACAAGATCCTGACCGGGCGCCGTGACCAGATCCACACCATCCGGCAGAAAGATGGCCTGCACCCCTTCCCCTGGCGCGGCGAGAGCGAGTACGACGTGCTCTCCGTCGGCCACTCCAGCACCTCCATTGGTGCGGCGCTCGGTATGGCGGTCGCCGCCGAGAGTGAAGGGCTGGGTCGCAAGGTGGTAGCGGTAATTGGTGATGGTGCCATTACCGCAGGGATGGCCTTTGAAGCGCTCAACCACGCCGGCGATGTCCATAAAGACATGCTGGTGATCCTCAACGACAACGAGATGTCCATCTCCGAGAATGTCGGGGCGCTCAACAACCATCTGGCCCGGGTCATGTCCGGCAAGCTCTACACCACCATCCGCGAAGGTGGCAAGAAGGTGCTGGCCGGTCTGCCACCGGTCAAGGAGCTGGCCAAGCGGGCCGAAGAGCACCTCAAGGGGATGGTGGTGCCCGGCACCCTGTTCGAGGAGTTCGGCTTCAACTATATCGGCCCCATCGACGGTCACGATATCGAGGCGCTGGTCGAGACCCTGCGCAACATGCGCAATCTCAAGGGCCCACAGCTGCTGCATGTCAAGACCAAGAAGGGCAAGGGTTACGAGCCGGCGGAGAAAGACCCCATCGGTTATCACGCTGTGCCCAAGTTCAATCCTGACGAGTGTTCCCTGCCGAAAGCGAGCGCCGCCAAACCCACCTTCTCCGCCATCTTTGGCCAATGGCTGTGCGACATGGCCGCCAAAGACGAGAAGCTGGTCGGTATCACCCCCGCCATGCGTGAAGGCTCGGGGCTGGTGAAATTCAGCCAGCAATATCCTGATCGTTACTTCGACGTGGCGATTGCCGAGCAACATGCGGTCACGTTCGCCGCAGGTCTCGCCATCGCCGACAAGAAGCCGGTGGTCGCCATCTATTCGAGCTTCCTGCAGCGTGCCTACGATCAGGTGATCCACGATGTGGCGCTGCAAGATCTGCCGGTGCTGTTCGCCATCGACCGGGCCGGTCTGGTGGGGGCCGATGGTCCGACCCATCAGGGGGCGTTCGACATCAGCTTCCTGCGCACCGTGCCCAACATGGTGGTGATGACGCCATCTGACGAGAACGAGTGCCGCCAGATGCTCTATACCGGCTATCTCCATCAGGGCCCTGCCGCAGTGCGTTACCCACGCGGCAGCAGCCTGAGCGATGCCCCCATCTCGTCAGAGATGCAGGCACTGGAGCTCGGCAAGGGTCGTATCCTGCGAGAGGGCAAGGGCACTGCCATTCTGGCGTTTGGCACCTTGCTGCACCACGCGAAAGCGGCGGCCGAAGCGCTCGATGCCACCTTGGTGGACATGCGCTTCGTCAAACCGATGGATGAGGCGCTGGTGCTGTCGCTGGCGGCCAGCCACGATCACTTCGTCACCATCGAAGATAATGCCATCATGGGTGGCGCCGGTTCGGCGGTGAACGAGTTGCTGATGCGCAATAAACAGTGCAAGCCGGTGCTCAACCTCGGCCTGCCGGATCGCTTCGTCGAACAGGGCACCCAGCAGGAGATCTATGCCCTACTCGGTCTGGACGATGCAGGCATCCAGCGCAGCATCGAAAGCTGGCTGCAAGCCTGATAACGCTTGAAGCTATCAAACAAAAGAAGGGCGCCTCATTGGCGCCCTTCTTATTTTTGCGTTTCTGACCCAGATTACCCTTTATAGATCTTGGGGTTAAACACATCCCGCAGCCAGTCGCCCAGCAGGTTGATGACCAGCACCAGCACCACCAGACAGATTCCCGGGAAGGCGGTGATCCACCAGGAGCCGGAGAAGATGTAGTTGAAGCCGACGCTGATAAGCGAACCGAGCGAGGGCTGATCAACCGGCATTCCCAGACCGAGGAAGGAGAGTGCCGCCTCGCTCATGATGGCGTTGGCCACCTGCACGGTGGAGATCACCAGAATGGGCGACAAACAGTTGGGCAGAATGTGGCGGAACATGATGCGCGGGGCACGGAATCCCATCACCTTGGCTGCTTCCACATACTCCTTCTTCTTCTCCGCCAGCACAGAGGCGCGCACGGTACGGGCATACTGCGGCCACTCGGCGATACCGATGATCACCACCAGCATCATGATGGCGAACTTCGAGTAGAACTCGGAGCCAAAGGTTGCCTGAAATATGGCGGAGATGATGATCGCCACCATCATGGTGGAGAACGACAACTGCACATCGGCAAAGCGCATCAGCAGGTTGTCGATGCGGCCACCGAAGTAACCGGCAATCAGACCGATGACGATACCGAGCACCAGCTGCAGCGCCACCGCAAACAGACCGATAGTGAGGGAGATACGGGCGCCATAGAGGATGGTGCTCCAGATATCCCGCCCCTGGTTGTCGGTACCGAGCCAGAAGCGCTCCTCGCCGCCTTCGAGCCAGGAGGGGGGCAACTCGGCATCCATCAGATCAAAACTGGTCTGGTCATAGACGTTGTGCGGAGCGAGCCAGGGCGCCAGCAGCGCCGCCAGCACGAACACCACAAACACCGCAAAGCTGAACATGGCTACCTTGTCCCGCAGGAAGTAGTAGACGATGTCAGAGTTCTTGAATCGTGCCCAACGGCTTGGGCTTGCAGTTACAGCATTAGTCATGCGCTTACCCCTTGGCAGTCAGGTTAACGGTCGGGTTGATCAACCCGTAGAGCAGGTCGACCAGGGTATTGGTCACCACGAAGATCAATCCCACGAAGATGACGTAGGCGGTGATCAGCGGGGTATCGACCCTGTGGATCGCTTCAAGAAACAGGAAGCCGGTACCCGGCCACTGGAACACACTCTCGGTCAGAATGGTGTAGGCCACCATAGTGCCGATCTGCACCCCGCCGACGGTAATGACCGGCAGCATGGTGTTTTTGAGGGCGTGCTGATAGTAGACCTTGTTGTTATCCAGCCCTTTGGCGCGGGCGAATTTGACGTACTCGGAGGAGAGCTGCTCCAGCATCTCGGAGCGCACCAGCCGGATAAACAGCGGCAGCATGATGGAAGAGAGCGACACCGCCGGCAGGATCAGGTGCAGGATGCCGTCCCAGGTGAAGAAGCCCGACTCCCAGCCCAGCAGGTTACGGGTCTCGCCGCGGCCATAGGCCGGCAGCCAGCCCAGCTGGATGGAGAAGAGATACATCAGCATGATGGCGGTCAGGAACACCGGGATCGAAATGCCGATACTGCTCCCCGCCATGATGATCTTGGTGGGAATGCTGCGCGGGCGGATCGCCGAATAGACACCGAGTGGAATGGAGACCACCACGATGATGAGCGCGGCGGCAAACACCAGCTCAAGGGTAGCCACCAGCTTGTCGAGGATCACCTCGAGAGCGGGTCGCTTGAAGAAATAGGAGGTGCCCAAATCCCCATGCACCGCATTTTTCAAAAAGCGGCTGTATTTGATGAGGAAGGGATCGTTAAGGCCCATCTTATCGCGCAACTCGTGACGCTGGGCTTCGGAGACGGATTGTCCCACCAGCTCGCGCAACGGGTCACCCAGGTTATCCTGGATGGAGAAGGCGACCAGGCTGATGACGAACATCACTATCACGGCCTGATAGAACCGTTTCAGCAGGAATGTAAACATGCTTGTCCTTCTACGTGGCCTGTGTCGTGGCACAGGCTTCTGTTAGTGGGCGGAGTGGCCAGCTGACCACCCCGCCCCGTCCTTCCTTGCGACGTTCTCTTACTTGCTGACCACCAGGTCACCCAGGTAAGGGAAGTTCATCACGTTGACCACCGGCTTGATGTCGACGTTCTTCTTGGCGCCATAGGCCAGATCTTCCCAGTGCAACGGCACATAGGCAGCATCTTCGATCAGCATGGCTTCGACCTTCTTCAGCATCTCGGCACGCTTGGCCGGATCGGTCTCGGCATTGGCATCCATCACCATCTTGTCAGCTTCGGCGTTGGCATAACCGGCGCAGTTGTACTGGCCCATACCGGTCTTGGCATCCTTGGTGAAAGTCAGGAACTCGAAGAAGTTCGCGGTATCTTCAGTATCGGAGTGCCAGCCAATCAGCTGCATGTCAGCGGCGCACTTGTCAAACTCCGGCCAGTACTGGGCCACCGGCATGGTCTTCAGATCCACCTTGATGTTGATCTTGGCCAGCATGGCGGAAACAGCCTGGGCAATCTTGACGTCGTTGACGTAGCGGGCAGCCGGGGAGATGAAGGTCATCTTGAAGCCTTTCTCGTAACCGGCCTCTTTCATCAGCTCCTTGGCCTTGGCCAGATCATACTGGGGCACCAGCGCCTCGTTATGACCGGCATAGCCTTTCGGGCTCAGCTGACCAGCAGGGGTACCGAAGCCCTTGTTAATCTTCTCGACGATGCCCACCTGGTTGATGGCGTAGTTGATCGCCTGACGCACGCGCTTGTCTTTCAGCGCCGGGTTGGTGTTCTGGTTCAGCTCGATGATGATGGCACGGGTACCGGACAGGGTGACCAGCTGGGAGTCCTTGCCATTCTTCACACGCTCCAGATCGTTCGGCGCAACCGGATAGATCATGTCCACGTCGCCACCCAACAGGGCTGCAACACGGGTCGCATCTTCCTTGATCGGCACCACGGTCAGGTTCTCGACGTTACCCTTGGAAGCTTTATCCCAGTAGTTGGCGTTGCGGGCATAATCCAGCTTCACGCCCTGCTCGCGGAACTTGACGGTGAACGGGCCAGTACCGGAGACGTGGGTAGAGGCATAGGAGTCGCCGTTTTTGACGATCTCGGCCTTGTCTTTGCCCGCTTCGGTTTTGCCGGTGTAGAACTTGGAGTCCATCGGGAAGATGTAGGTGACGGTCTGCAGCACCAGCGGGAACGGCTTGGCGGTAATCAGATCGACGGTGTAGTCATCGACTTTCTTCACTTCGCTGATGGGATCGAAGATCGCCTTGAAGTCGACGGAGGATTTCAGGCGGTTGACGGTCCACACCACGTCGTCTGCGGTGAAGTCGTTACCGGAGTGGAACTTGACCCCTTTGCGCAGGTGGAAGCGGACGGTCTTGTCGTCAATACGCTCATACTTCTCGGCCAGACGGGGCTCGAACTGCAGGTCCTGGGTGTAACGCATCAGGGGATCGAATACCAGGTGCGACATCTCCAGGGTCTGACCGGAGAGCTGCTCCTGCGGATCCAGCGAAGTGGCGTCAGAAGCGACACCCACCTTGATATCGGCGGCTGAGACACTGAAGGCGAAACCGGCGGCAAACAGCGCCAGGGCAATCTTGGACAATCCTTTCTTCATCTTGTTCTCCATGCTTTTGGCTTTCTTATGACACTTTTTTTGACAAGCAGACCGGCGCACCGGCGCTCTCCTAGCTTGCGATTTCCAGCCCCTCGCGGGACATTCCCTTGAACTCCGGCATGAGGGAGATCAGCTTGCGGCTGTACTCATGCTCGGCATTGGTAAAGAGTTTCTCGGTCTCGGCCACTTCCACCAGATGACCGTGCTGCATCACCCCGATGCGGTCGCACATCTGGCGGATCACCGGCAGATCGTGGCTGATAAACAGCATGGTGAGCTTGAGCTCCTGCTGCAGATCCTTGAGCAGGTTGAGGATCTGGGCCTGCACCGACACATCCAGCGCCGAGGTCGGCTCGTCGCAGATAAGGAAGCGCGGGCGAGTGGCCAGGGCGCGGGCAATGGAGATGCGCTGGCGCTGACCGCCGGAGAACTCGTGGGGATACTTGAGGCCAGCACCACGACCGAGACCCACGTGATCCAGCAGATCGCCGACGATCCCCTCGATCTGGCTCTCGCTGCTCGCCAGCTGATGGAAGCGGATCGGCTCGGCAATGATGTCGCGCACCTTCATCCGCGGGTTCATCGAGGAATAGGGGTTCTGGAACACCATCTGCATCTGGCGACGCAGCGGGCGACGCTCGCGCTCGCTCTTGAGAGCGGTCAGATCGATCCCCTCGAAGAAAATCTTGCCGGTATCAGGCGGATAGAGACCGGTGATGGCGCGGGCAATGGTCGATTTGCCGGAGCCCGACTCCCCCACCAGACCGAAGGTTTCACCCTCGAAGATCTCGAAGCTGATGTTGTTGCAGGCACGCACATACTGGCGGCGGCTCGGGAAGATGGAGTCCTTGGTGACGAACTTCAGATCGACGTTCTCCACCCGCAGCAGCGCCCCTTCATAGGCACGCTCGTCCTGACTCTGGCCGAGCCAGTGGGTCTTGAGGTCGATATTGGTATCCGGCGCACTGGCATCCTCGATATAGGAGACCAGCGGGAAACGCACCAGCTTCACATCGGAGCGGGGCACCGCCGAGATGAGGCTGCGGGTATAGGGGTGATTGGGGCTGCCCAGTACCTGTTCGGTCAGGCCGAACTCCACCAGATCGCCGCGATACATCACCGCCACCTTGTCGGTAACGTTGGAGACCACGCCCATGTCGTGGGTCACCAGCATGCAGCCCACCTGACGCTCTTTGCAGAGGGCGCGGATAAGCTGGAGGATCTGATCCTGAATGGATACGTCGAGCGCCGTGGTCGGCTCATCAGCGATGATCAGCTCCGGATCGCAGGAGAGCGCGATGGCGATAACCACCCGCTGACGCATGCCACCGGAGAACTGGTGCGGATACTGTTTGATGCGCAGCTCCGGCTGCGGAATACCCACCGCCCCCATCAGCTCCAGCGCCTTGGCAAAAGCGGCCTCGCGAGAGAGATCGGTATTGGCCAGAATGGTCTCCACCAACTGATGCTCAACGGTGAACAGCGGGTTGAGGGAGGTCATGGGGTCCTGGAAGATGAACCCGATACGGGAGCCACGGATGGCCCGCATCTCGTTCTGGCTCTTGCCGGAGATAAGCTCGCCATTGAGATAGATATCGCCACGGGCGATGCGACCCGGCGGGCTCAGGAGGTCGATAACGGCGTTGCCGATGGTGGACTTGCCGGCGCCGGATTCACCGACCACCCCGACAATCTCACCCTTTTCGATAGAGAAAGAGAGATCCTTCACCGCGGCCAGCACCCCGTAGCGGGAGGGGTACTCGATCCGCAAGTTCTTTACTTCGAGCAAGGACATGTTTACCTCTGCGGGGGACATCCGTCCCAAATAATTCGTCCGTAAATCAGCCGCAGATGCCGGTTGTTACCTTGGGCAATATTTGCTCAATCCATGAGGCAGCGAAACCAGCGATCCGGGCGGGTTTTTTGCATTTTTTTGGAATAACCCGCGAGTAACTTAGACGGTTTGACCACGGGTGTAAATGATTGAGTTATACAATTCCGCAATGTTTTGTGCAGATAACCACCAATTCGGCAGAGATAAATGATGATTTTCATCACACAAATGGCCGGTGCGTCCGTACATCTATTGGTATCATTACTTTAATTTCAACAACAACGCAACAAGCAGCATTTATCACTATTTCCAAAACAATCACCAGCCCCGAATGAGTAGTGAATATTTATGTGAAATGGATGATAAACGGCAGCATATGCCGATGAATGAAAATTAAGCAGATATAAATCGGGGGATGCCAGAACGGTCATCCCCCGGAAGATGGCTCTCAACCGAGCCAGAATGCCAGTAATTGCATACAAAACAGAGCGAACAGGCCGGCGATCAGATCGTCCAGCATGATGCCTAGACCACCGTGGATCCGGCGATCAAACCAGGAGATGGGCCAGGGCTTGAGCACATCAAACAACCGGAACAGCGCGAAGCCCGCCACCACCCACTCCCAACCGGCTGGCGCTGCGATCATGGTAAAGCCAAAGCCGATCACCTCGTCCCAGACGATGGCGCCGTGATCCGGCACGCCGATGGCATCGGTGGCGCTCTGGCAGATACGGATCCCCACAACAAAACCCACCGCCAGCAAGGCGATAAACCAATAGGTCGGCAGCCCGCTCACCAGCAGGTAGAGCGGAATGGCCGCCAGGGTGCCCATGGTGCCCGGCGCCTTGGGGCTGAGGCCGGAACCAAACCCCACCGCCAAAAAATGAAGCGGATTTTTCAGATCCAGTCGTGTCAGCTCGGGCTTTATCCTGAACAAACTCATGCGAAGTGATCCCACCCTTTCAGTTGCAGCTCGACCGCTTGGTCGCCACGCAGGTAGTCGATGCCCGGCTCGCCCGCCACGATGCGGCCGATGCGGCTGAACTTGACCCCGCTGTGGGCCAGCGCCGTATCGAGCGCGCCGCGGTGCTCCTCCGGTACGGTGAAGCAGAGCTCGTAGTCATCGCCACCGGCCAGCGCCAGTTGCCACGCCTCCTGCTCGCTCACCGCATCCTGCAGCACCGGCGAGAGCGGCAGCAGATCGAGATCGATCTGGGCCCGCACGCCGGAGGCCTTGAGGATATGGCCGAGGTCCGATGCCAGACCGTCGGAGAGATCCAGCGCACTACCCGCCAGCCCGCGCAGCGCCTGACCGGCCAGAATGCGGGGGTGGGGGTGGTCGAGCCGTGGCAGCACGGCGGCCAGCTGGTTCTCGTTGAGGGTGCGTTTGCCCAGCAGGTGGGAAAGCGCCAGCGCGGCATCACCCAGAGTGCCGGTCACATAGATGCCGTCACCGGCTTTGGCACCGCTGCGCATCAGGGCGCGACCGGCAGGCACCGATCCCTTCACCGAGATGGTGATGGAGAGCGGCCCGCGGGTCATGTCTCCGCCCACCAGCGCCACATTGTAGTACTCGGCCAGCTCCAGGAACCCTTCGGCAAAACCGGCGACCCAACCTTCGTTAATGGCAGGCAAGGTCAGCGCCAGCGACACCCAGCGCGGCTCGGCCCCCATGGCGGCGAGATCGGAGAGATTGACCGCCAGCGCCTTGTAGCCGAGATCCACCGGATCCATGTCGGGAAAGAAGTGTACGCCGCTCACCAGAGTGTCGGTGCTCACCGCCAGCTGGGTATCGGGGGGCAGGGTCAGCAGGGCACAGTCATCTCCAGGGCCCATCACCACGTCCTTGCGGGCGTGGGGAACCTTGAAGTACTTATCAATCAGCTCAAATTCACCCATACAGTAAAAAGCCAGCAATAAGCTGGCTCCTCTCTTAGATGCTGACGGACAGCAGGATCAACGCTTGTTCAGCGATTTGATCACCTTGTCCAGTACACCGTTGACAAACTTGTGGCTGTCATCGGCAGCAAAAGCTTTGGCCAGCTCGATCGCTTCGTTGATGACCACGCGCGGCGGTACATCATCACGACGGGTCAGCTCGTAGGTCGCCAGACGCAGGATCGCCTTGTCCACCATGTCCACTTCTTCCAGCGGACGGGAGAGGAAAGGTGCAAACACCTTGTCCAGCTCGCTGCAGTGGAGGGCTACCCCGAACAGCAGATCGCGGAAATAGTTCAGGTCTACACCCTTGGTGTCCTGATCGATCTTGAACTGCTCTTCGATGTCACCCACGTTAGCCTTGGTCATCTGCCACTGGTAGATGGCCTGGGTGGCGCAATGGCGGGCTTTACGGCGCTCAGACGGTTTCAATGTACTTCTCCTCGTTACACGTCCAGTTCTTTCAGGACGTTGATCATTTCGAGCGCTGCCAGTGCAGCCTCTGCACCCTTGTTACCCGCCTTGGTACCTGCACGCTCGATGGCTTGTTCAATGTTTTCAGTGGTCAACACACCGAAGGCAACGGGAATTTCATATTCCATCATTACCTGGGCCATGCCCTTGCTGTTCTCGTTTGCCACCAAGTCGAAGTGATAGGTGCCGCCACGGATGACAGTACCGACCGCCACGATGGCGTCGTATTGACCACTCTTGGCCAGCTTCTTGATGACCAATGGCATTTCAACCGCGCCCGGCACTTTTACCAGTGTCAGGTTGCTGTCCTGCACTTGACCTTGACGCTTCAGTACGTCCACCGCACCGTTCACCAGACTGTCGTTGATGAAGCTGTTGAAACGGGCAACAACAATAGCAACGCGCGCCTCAGGAGCGGCGATATTTCCTTCGATAACCTTCATTGGAAATCCTGTATCTGTGCAATCAAAAGGGCCGGAGTCAAAAGTGCGCACATTCTAGCACAACAGACCCACGACAAAAACCATGGCCGCAATAGACGGCCATGATCGCGATTTAACCAGTCCGGCGCGCTTACTCGCCGGTAAATTCCACGACTTCCAGACCGAAACCGCCCTGAAGGGGATGGTACTTCTCTGGTAGAACTTTACTCGCCAACGTACTCAACCACTGCCAGACCGAAACCGCCCGGAAGGGGATGGTACTTCTCTGGTAGTACGTTACTCGCCAACGTACTCAACCACTTCCAGACCGAAACCACCGAGGGCATGGTACTTCTTCGGCGAGCTCAACAGGCGCATCTTGCTCACGCCGAGCGCCTTGAGGATCTGGGAACCCACACCAACGCGGCGAGAAGTGCCTTGCCACTTGGCTCCTTCCGGCGCCAACCCCTTGTCGGCGGCTTCAAAACCCTTGACCCTAGCCAGCAGCTCGGCGCCATGGGATTCCGCCCCCAAAATCACCAGCACCCCGCCTTCGTCAGCGATGCGGGCCATGGATTTGGGCAGCGGCCAGCTGCGGGCGGCGTGGCGGTCGGTCAGCAGCAGATCGCTCAGCACATCGTGCAGATGGACCCGCACCAGGGTCGGCTGGTCAGCCTGCACCTCACCCTTTTTCAGGGCGAAGTGAACCTGATTGTCGATGGTGTCGCGGAAGGTGATGAGGTCGAACTCGCCAAACTCGGTGGGCAGCTTGCATTCGGCCACCTTCTCGACAGTGGTCTCGTGCTGGTTGCGGTACTCGATAAGGTCGGCGATGGTGCCAAGCTTGATGCCATGCTGCTCGGCGAACACCTCCAGATCCGGACGGCGCGCCATGGTGCCATCTTCGTTGAGGATCTCGACGATGACGGCGGCCGCCTCGAAACCGGCCAGACGGGCCAGATCGCAGCCCGCTTCGGTGTGACCGGCACGGGTCAGCACGCCGCCATCCTGCGCCATCAGCGGGAAGATGTGGCCCGGCTGCACCAGATCGGCCGCCTTGGCATTGGGCGCCACAGCCGCCTGCACGGTCACCGCGCGATCGGCGGCTGAGATACCTGTGGTCACCCCTTCTGCCGCCTCGATGGAGACGGTAAAGGCGGTGGAGAACTGGGCATTGTTGCGATCCACCATCAGCGGCAGCGCCAATTGCTTGCAGCGATCCCGGGTCAGAGTCAGGCAGATGAGGCCACGGCCGTAGCGGGCCATGAAGTTGATATCCTCCGGACGGACGCAGGAGGCGGCCATGATGAGGTCCCCTTCGTTCTCCCTGTCTTCGTCATCCATCAGGATCACCATCTTGCCAGCCTTGATATCGGCAATGATTTCCTGGGTTGTGCTCAGCGCCATGGGCTACTCCATCAGTGTGCTTGGGGGTTGAGCCCGCAGGCTCAACGCAAATGCGTGTGTATGTTGCTCTAGATTGGGGCTAGCGGCTCCATTTCAATCAGAGCGGGATCACAGAAAATCGTTTTGGTGGCCAGAATCAGCGCACACCGTCAGAGAAAACCGGCCTTGGCCAGCGTCTCCATGGTCAGGGTCGAGGCGCTGCTCTCCTGACTTTTTCCCATCATCAGCCGCTCCAGATAACGGGCGATCTGATCGACCTCGAGGTTGACCTTGTGACCCGGCTTCCAGCTGGCAATAGTGGTCTCCTGCGCGGTGTGGGGCACGATCGTCAGGCGGAAAAGGTCCCCCTGCACCGCGTTGACGGTGAGGCTGATGCCATCCACCGCAATGGAGCCCTTCTCGGCGATATAGCGGGAGAGTTCCCCCGGCGCCTTGATCCAGTACTCGATGGCACGGCCGCTGCTGGAGACGCTTTTCACCTCCCCTACCCCATCCACATGGCCGGAGACCAGATGGCCGCCGAGGCGGGAGGTGGGCATCAGCGCCTTCTCGAGGTTGACCCGATCGCCCACTCTGGCGGCGGCAAAGCCAGTACGGGAGAGGGTTTCCAGCGACACGTCGGCGGTATAACTCTTGTCGCCCAGCGCCACCACGGTGAGGCAGACGCCGTTGGTGGCGATGGAGTCGCCCAGTTTGACGTCACTGAAGTCGAGATGCGGTGCATGGACGGTGAGGGCCATGTCCTCCCCCTGACGGCGCAGCTCGGCCAGGGTTCCCACCGCTTCGATAATTCCGGTAAACATGCAGATCACCTTGCTGATGACGGGGGCTGATTATGCCCCCTTGAACATTGAAAGATCAGGCTATTTTGGCGGTAATGCGAATATCCGGCCCCACCATGCGCACATCCTTGATGGCGAGCTTGGGGGCCTGGAACAGCCGGGTCAGACCCGGCAGATGGAACAGGCCGCGCCCCTCTTCGCCCATCAGTTTGGGCGCCTGATAGAGCACCAGCTCATCCACCAGCCCTTTTTCCAGCAGAGCGCCGCAGAGCCGCGGGCCCGCCTCGACCAGTACCGAGTTGACGTTCTGTTTGGCCAGCAGCATGAAGAGGCTGACCAGATCCAGCTTGCCATCCAGCAGCGGCAGCTCCAGCTGCTGCACCCACTCGGGCCACTCGCCAGACGCCTTGTGACGGGCCAGCAGCACCGGGCTCTCGCTCTGGAACAGCGGCAAGTCGGGGGTGAGCCGGTTTTGCGAATCGACGATGACCCGCAGCGGCTGGCGCAGGGTCTCCTTGGGATAGCTCGCCTTGACCGAGGGGGGCAGCTCGTCCCAGCGCACGGTCAGGGAAGCGCCATCGGCCAGCACCGTCTCGGCGCTGGAGAGCACCGCATCGTGGCGGGCCCGCAGTCGTTGCACATCGCGGCGCGCATCCGGGGAGGTGATCCACTGGCTCTCGCCGCTCGCCATGGCGGTGCGGCCATCGAGGCTGGCTCCCAACTTGACGGTCACCCGCGGGAAGGCGGTACGCATCCGCTTGAAAAAGCCCGGGTTGAGCGCTTCGGCTTCGCTCGCCAGCAGGCCGAAATCGGTCTTGATCCCCGCTTCGGAGAGCATCCGCAGGCCACGTCCACCCACCTGGGGATTGGGATCGACCATGGCCGCCACCACCCGGGCCACGCCGGCGTTGATCAGCGCCTCGGCGCAGGGGGGAGTACGACCGTGATGGGAGCAGGGTTCGAGAGTCACATAGGCGGTAGCGCCACGGGCGTTGTCACCGGCGGCGCGCAGGGCGTAAACCTCGGCATGGGGCTCGCCCGCCTTCTGATGCCACCCTTCGCCAACCACCACGCCATTTTTGACCAGCACAGCGCCGACGCAGGGGTTGGGGGCTGTGGTGTAGCGGCCGCGGCGGGCCAGTTCGAGGGCCCGACTCATCCATTGGTAATCATCTTGACTAAACATTCGGGCTCCTTTGACAACACATCTCGACTTTACGCAGTATCGTAGGTTCGATTAGCGCAGCGTAATCGGACGCGGCAACATGGGTGAGCATGGCGGTTTACTTCTCCAGCTTGGCAATCTTTTCGCCGAACTCGCGAATATCTTCGTGTCCTGAGGTAGAGAGGGGCGAAGCGGATATCCACTTGCCCATCCGATACCATCATTTCTCCAATTTGGCGATCTCTTCGCCGAACTCGCGAATATCTTCGAAGCTGCGATAGACGGAGGCAAAGCGGATATAGGCCACCTTGTCCAGACTCTTGAGTTCATCCATCACCAGATTGCCCACCAGCTCGGAGGCGACTTCGCGCTCGCCGGTGGCACGCAGGCGGGATTTGATATGGTTGACCGCTTTTTCGATGGCCTCCATGCTCACCGGCCGCTTCTCCAGTGCCCGCAGGATGCCGGCACGCAGCTTGTCTTCGTTGAACGGCTCGCGGGAACCGTTGGACTTGATGACGCGGGGCATCACCAGCTCGGCCATTTCGAAGGTGGTAAAACGCTCGTGACAGAGCAGACACTCACGACGGCGGCGCACCTGATGGCCTTCTGCCACCAGACGGGAATCGATCACCTTGGTATCAACCGCACTACAGAATGGGCAATGCATCGGACCTCCGGCGTTAATGGAACAGGGACCGGCCCGGCGGGCCAGGATCTAGGTCGGCCAGTGTAGCACGGCCATCCAAAACCGGTAAAAGCCAGAAAAAACAATGCCACCCGCAGGTGGCATTGGTCTCAAACCGGATGGTCTGACTTATCAGCCATAAACCGGGAAGCGGCGGCAGATATCCAGCACCTTCTCGCGTACGGTGGCCAGCACAGCATCGTTGTCGTGGTTGTCCAGTACGTCGCAGATCCAGTGGGTCAGCTCGATGGACTCGGCTTCCTTGAAACCGCGGCGGGTGATAGCCGGGGTACCGATCCGCACACCGGAGGTGACGAACGGGGAGCGCGGGTCGTTGGGCACGGAGTTCTTGTTGACGGTGATGTTGGCTTTGCCCAGCGCAGCGTCAGCATCCTTACCAGTCAGCTCACGACCGATCAGATCAACCAGCATCAGGTGGTTGTCGGTTCCGCCGGAGACGATCTTGTAACCGCGCTCGATAAAGGTCGCAGCCATCGCCTTGGCGTTCTTCACTACCTGAGCCTGATAGGTCTTGAACTCGGGCTCCAGCGCCTCTTTGAAGGCAACGGCTTTACCGGCAATGACGTGCATCAGCGGGCCACCCTGACCACCCGGGAAGACGGCAGAGTTGAGCTTCTTGTAGAGCTCCTCGTCGTCAGCAGCGGAGAGGATCAGACCACCGCGCGGACCGGCCAGGGTCTTGTGAGTGGTAGAGGTGACCACGTGAGCGTGGGGAACAGGGTTCGGGTAGACGCCAGCGGCGATCAGGCCAGCCACATGGGCCATGTCGACGAACAGGTAGGCACCGACCTTGTCGGCGATTTCGCGCATGCGGGCCCAGTCAACGATGCCGGAGTAGGCGGAGAAGCCACCGATCATCATCTTCGGCTTGTGCTCGACAGCCTGACGTTCCATGTCGTCGTAGTCGATCTTGCCGGACTCATCGATACCGTAAGGCACGATGTTGTAAAGCTTGCCGGAGAAGTTGACCGGAGAGCCGTGGGTCAGGTGACCGCCGTGGGCCAGGTTCATGCCCAGTACGGTGTCGCCCGGCTGCAGCAGAGCCATGTAAACGGCGCTGTTGGCCTGGGAGCCGGAGTGCGGCTGCACGTTGGCGTAAGTGGCACCGAACAGCTCTTTGGCGCGCTCGATAGCCAGGGTTTCGACCACATCCACATACTCGCAACCACCGTAGTAACGCTTGGAGGGGTAACCTTCGGCGTACTTGTTGGTCAGCTGGGAGCCCTGGGCTTCCATGACACGGGGGCTGGTGTAGTTCTCAGACGCAATCAGCTCGATATGCTCTTCCTGACGACGGGTTTCGTCTGTGATGGCCTGCCACAATTGCGGATCATAATTGGCGATGGTCATGTCACGTTTCAACATCCGTTTCTCTCCTGAAAATCGTTTGCGCGTTAGGTGAAGTGGGCGAGGGCATTGTAACGTGAGCTGGATCAAAGAGACAGTCCAACCACCTAAAAAAATGTTGAATTTATGTTGTAAAAAGCAAGATTCCCTCCCCGTTCAATACCCTGGCCGCTCCGCCAAACGGCACATTTTTCATCCCGCTGCAGGCGGGCAAAACCCGAAGGGGATCACAACGCCCTCTTTATCCATCCTGTAACATATTCATTCGAAACAAATTTAATGATGATGGAGCTGATTGCAGCCATGCATCCGAGGGGCTGCACCTAACCGGAGGAGTTCAAGATGGACCATCTGCTGACATTCGTGATCCTGGCTGTCTTTTTTCTGTTCTACTGGGTCTACTACACCAGCCAACGCAAACATGTCCCCACCACCTCGTGGGAGCAGCTCCCCACCAAAGCCGACTATCTGGCGGCCCACCCTGAATCAGTCGATGGCGATATCATCTTCTGTTATCACTGCGGCCACCACGAGTTGCTGGAGGTGGGCATGGTGCACCTGACCGATTTTCGTCGGGAATGGGTCTGTGCCAAGTGCAAGCAGGTGCTGTTTCGCGAGAGCGAATAACGGCGCAGGGGCTGGCCCCCTCTGAACGTTGTGCATCGCCAGCAGGGATCAAAACGGCGCATCCCTGTCGGCCGCCAACCACTGCTGCAACCCGCTCACCGCCGCGTCAAATTGCGCCCCGATTGTCGCAGGCTCCCCGCCTCCCGCCTCAAGAGCCGCACAGTGGCTGGCAAATTCGGTCAACCCAAGCGCCAGCGCACTCCCCTTGAGCTTGTGCGCCAGCTGACGTTGCTCACTTCCCTCACCCTGAGCCAACTTATCCACCAACACCCGCCCTTGCGACTCAAACAGCGCGACCAGCTGACGGATCCGCGCCATGCCGAGCAGGGGAAGATCGGCATCCAGCACCGGATTGGCCCACTCGGGGTGGTTAGTTGGGGGCACGGCTACTGATAACTGCACCTGCGGCTCGATAGAGGCCCCTTCTTGCCGAAATAGTTGATCTATGGCGTTCGCCAGCACCGCCAGCCGCACCGGCTTGCCGACAAAATCGACAAACCCGGCGGCAAGGCAGTGGCGGATATCCTCCGGATACATCTGGGCCGAGATGGCGATGGCGGGCAGCGGCCGCTCATGCATCTCCTCGCTGATGGCGGCCAGATCCTCGCGCAGGGTCATGCCGTCCATATCGGGCAGATTGATATCGAGCAGCGCCAGCTCGAAGGGGCGCTCGGTCACCAGCGCCAGCGCGCTGCGACCATCCTCCGCCAGGGTGACGCGATGGCCGAGGCGGGTCAGCATGCCGTGCGCCACCAGCCGGTTGATCTCGTTATCCTCCACCAGCAGGATGTCGCGGGACTGGCCAAGGTGCAGCGGTTGCGCCTCGGCAGGCAGCTGAGCACTCGAGCGTTGCAAGGGCAGGCTGAAGCTGAATTCACACCCCTTGCCCGGTTCGCTGGCAAGGATCAGCTCGCCCCCCATGGCGGCCACCAGCTTGCGGCTGATCGCCAGTCCCAACCCGGTGCCGCCCTGATGGCCTATATCGCGCTTGCGCTGGCGAAACGCCTCGAACACCGCCTCCTGCTCATCGGCCGGAATGCCGGGGCCGGTATCGCGCACCACAAACCGGATGCAGGGCTCGGCGCAAGGGCCTTGGCAGGCAAGAGGCGCCACCGTCAGGGTAATCTGGCCACGGGCGGTAAACTTGACCGCATTGCCGAGCAAGTTGCCGAGCACCTGCCGCAGCTTGCCCAGATCCCCCTCGACCACAGGCGCCAGCTCGGGTGCATATTCCAGCGCCAGGGTGACCCCCTTGGCCGCAGCCTTTGGCCGGAACAACGCGCTGAGTTCATCCACCAGCTGGAACAGGGGGAAGGGCTCGCGGCGCGCCTCCACATGGCCCGCCTCGATCTTGGAGTAGTCGAGAATGTCGTTGAGGATCTCCAGCAGGGATTCGCCACTGTGCTCGATGGCGGCCAGATAGCGCTGCTGGGTATCGCTCAGGTGGGTATCTTCCAGCAGCGTCAGGCCCCCGAGAATGCCGTTCATGGGGGTGCGGATCTCGTGGCTCATGGTGGCGAGAAACACCGACTTGGCCCGGTTGGCCTGCTCGGCCTCGGCGCGAGCCTGCCGCTGCTTCTCCACCTCCTCATTGAGCCGCTCGTTGGCGTGGCTGAGCTGGCCGGTGCGCTCCTCGACCCGCGACTCCAGCTCTCGCTGATAGCGGCCCAACTCGACCGCATTGTCACGAAACACCTGTAAAGCTCGGCCCAGCTCCGCCAGCTCATCGCGCCCGGTGCTGGCGATCGGCTCAAGAGGTGCCAGATCTCCGCGTGCCAACCGGCTCATCCCCGCCACCGCCCGTTGCAGCGGCCAGACGATCCGGCCGTAGACCATGCGCCACATCAGCAGCATCAGTAGTAGCAGGGTGAGCAGGCCAATGCCCATCAACGCCTGCTCCAGCAGCCTGAGGCGCTGGCTTAGCGCCTGCTGGCTCTGCCCCAGCGAATCGCGGGCACGGCTGACCAGCTCTCCGACCTGCTGGTTGAGACTGCTCATCAGAGCTTCATTGGCATTGGCCAGCACCCGCAGCGCCTCCCCCTTGCCGAGCCAGTCGCTGCGCAGTTGCACCAGCTTGTCGCTCTGTGCCAGCACGGTCAGCGCCTGTTCCACCGCCTGCCGGCGGGCCGGGTCGGTCACAGCCCCGGCCCGCAGTTGCAAGATGGCCAGCTCCCGCAGCCCCTCTTGCAATAGCGTTTGCAACTGTTCCTGTCGTTCGCTGCGCCACATCTCCTCGATGCGCTGCTGCTGCATCAGGGTACGATGACGCAGCTCGGTCATCTGCTCCAGCCAGTCAAGATCCTGCTCCAGCAGGCGGTCCAGCGTCCGGGTCGCCTGCGCACCTTGCTGTTGGTAGAGGGAACCCAACCCCGCCACCATCACGGTTTCGGCGTTCTCCATCTGGCTTCTCGCCAGCTCGGCGATCTGCCCAGCCGCCGCCACCAGACGGGCCCGCTGCGCCTCCCCCTGCGCCATCAGGGTCAGTCGCTCTCCCACCAGCCAGCCCTGCTGACCCAGATTACCGATAATGCTCTGGCTGAGCTGATCGAGGCTTGTTGAACCCTGCCCACGGCCAAGTTGTGCCAGTACCTGCTGCAACTGTTGCCCCTGCAGAGTGAGCAAGCGTCCCTGATGCTCCCGCTCCTGCTCGCTGGTCGCGGTGGCCAGCAGCCGCGACGCGCTCTGGATCTCGCCGCTGAGGCGAGAGAGCGTGCGGGCCAGCTCCTGATCGGCCAGAGTCTGCTGCACCCCTTGCTCCAGCTGGCGCAGATGGCTAAGCCCCACCCAACCCAGCAGGGAGGCACTCAGTGTGAGTAATGCCATCAAGGAGAAAGCCAGCAGCAACTTGCCACCCAGGCCGGAAAAGATTCTCACGGGAAGTCCCTTGGTTGTGGTCGGCTTTGACCGGATAATATGGCCCAACACTTTAACAAAACCCCTGACCATGCGAAGCGTCTATCTCTCCCCGTTGTTGCTGATGTGGTTGCTAATGCTTCCCCGCGCCGCCCTCGCCTTTGCGGTCGATATCTGGCCCGGCGGCGAATTCAGCGGCCAGCCGCTGCGCCAGCAGTGGCAGGAACCCGCCGCCGCAACCAAACCGCTGACCCTCTGTGCCCTCTACCCCCATCTGCGCGACGCCTACTGGCTTTCGGTCAATCAGGGCATGGTGGACGAAGCGAAGCGGCTGGGAGTCAAGTTGCAGATCCACGAAGCGGGGGGCTATGGCGCCCTCGTCGAGCAGCGCCAGCAGTTGCAGCGCTGCGTGCAGGAAGGGAGCGACGCCATCTTGCTCGGCGCGGTGAGCTATCAGGGCTTGCGCGAGGCCATCAAGGTCACGCCGCTGCCGCTCTTTGGGCTGGTCAACGATCTGCCCAGCGGTCTGGTGCAGGCGAAGGTGGGGGTCTCCTGGTACCAGATGGGCTGGCAAATCGGCCACTGGCTGGCGCAGCGTCACCCCGCCGGCAGCAAGCCGGTCTCGGTCGCCCTCTTCCCCGGCCCGCAGGCAAGCGGCGGCAACAACTTCGTCGAGCCGGGCTTTGCCGACGCCATCAAGGGGAGCGCCATCAAGCTGGTCACCACCGAGCGCGGCGACAACAGCCGGGAAATCCAGCGCACGCTGGTGCAGCAGACGCTGGCCCGCTATCCCAACCTCGACTATCTGGTGGGAGGCGCCATCGCCGCCGAAGTGGCGGTCAACGAGCTGGCGCAGCGCCATCTCGACAGGCCCCAGGTGCTGAGCACCTACTTCAGCCACGGGGTACAGCGGGGACTGCGCCGGGGCAAGATCCTCGCCGCCAACAGCGATCAGATGCGGCTGCAGGGACGCCTTGCGGTCGCTCAGGCGGTCTGCCTGCTGCAACACCCTGATGCCAATGCCGAGCAGTGCCCGCGGGTGATGGGGCCACCCATTCTGACGCTGTCTGCGCCGCTGGCCGATCCCGCAGATTCCCTCTCGGAGGGCGCTTTTCGCCCCGTCTATCGGGTCGAATAGCCGTTCCAAATCCGATCAGCACACTCAAGGAGAAGAGATGAAAGAGTTACATGCCAGCTGCCTGTGCGGCGCCGTCGCCCTGACCCTGCCGGATCAGTTCGACTATATGGGGAACTGCCACTGCAGCGAATGCCGCAAGTTTTCAGGGGGAGATTATGCCTCGGTCGGCGGACTGGATGGCAACAAGGTCACCATAGTGAAGGGAGAAGAGGCCATCGGCCGCTACCGGAAATCGGCAGAGACCACCCTGGCCTTCTGTCGTCACTGCGGCTCCAGCCTGTTCAGCCAGAAGAGCAGCAGCGGCAAGATCAACCTGCGCCTCGGGGTACTGGACGATGTGCCGAGCCAGCGACCCGCGTTTCACATCTTTGTCGGCTCCAAGGCGCCCTGGCACCAGATTGGCGACGACTGCCCGCAATTTGATACCCGCCCGCCGGTCTGACACCCGGTCAAACAGGTCAAGGCCACCGTAACGGGGTCAGGAGGCTATCTCGCCGGCAAACAGATAGCCTTCCCCATGGACGGTGACAAACAGCTGGGGATCCCGCGGATCCGCTTCCATCTTGCCGCGCAGCCGCCGGATCAACACGTCTATGGTGCGATCGCTCGGGCCATCGCTGCGATGGCTGATGAGGGTCAGGATCCGCTCCCGACTGAGCACCCGCCCGGCATGGGCGACAAAGGCCACCAGCACTTCGTATTCCGCCTTGGTCAAACGCACCGGCACTCCGTCCTTGCTGAGCTGGCGACGGGGAATGTCAAAACGCCAGGGGCCAAAGCGCACCGCATCGTCAGCGACCGCAGGCTCGCTCGGCGCGGCGGCCGCCAGCGAGATCCGCCACAGCAGATTCTTGACCCGCACCAGCAGTTCCCTGAGCTCGAACGGCTTGGTGACATAGTCATCGGCCCCCATCTCGAGGCCGACAATCCGGTCCACCGCATCGCTGCGGCCGGTGACAAGAATGATCCCCACAGTGCTGCGCGCCCGCAGTTCACGGGTCAGCAGCAGACCATCTTCCCCCGGCAGGTTGATATCCAGCATCACCAGATCGACCGTCTGCTCCGCCAGCACGGCGCGCATCTCCTGGCCGTTTTCGACCGCCGTCACCCGATAGCCCTCCCGCTCGAAATAGCCGGTCAGCTTCTCGCGGGTAACCGCATCATCTTCAACAACCAGAATGTGGTAGCTCATGGGCAGGATTCACGATGGTCGACAAGGGAGGATTATTCTATTCACATTTTGTCATAAATACCCCTATTTCATTAATTTGTGGCGGCAGCCCTGTTCACAACGCCTCCCTATCATGGCTCCCATCAAAAAAGTGATGTGAGAGAGCATGATGAAAAAACTGTGGCACTTCCTGCGCACCCCCAGCCGTCGCTGGTCGGTACTGGCGCTGCTTCTGGTGGGCGTCGGCGTCACCCTCGCGGGCACCGTCGGCCTGCACTACGGCTTTGAGAAAACCAGCAGCCTCGAATTCTGTATCTCCTGCCACTCCATGAAAGACACCGTCTATCCGGAGTACAAGGAGTCCATCCACTTCAAGAATGCCTCAGGGGTACAGGCGGTCTGTACCGACTGTCACCAACCGAAGGATTTCGTCGGCAAGGTGGCCCGCAAAATGGAGGCGGCCAACGACCTCTATCAGGAGTACATAGGCCACAGCATCGACACCCAGGAGAAGTTCGAGGACCGCCGCCTGCATCTGGCCGAGAAGGTGTGGGCGCGGATGAGCAGCCAGAACTCCAAGACCTGCAAGTCCTGCCACAGCTACGACAACATGGATCACGCCAAGCAGTCCCCGGCGGCAGCGCTGGCGATGAAAGATGCGGCGGCGAAGAACATGAACTGCATCGAGTGCCACAAGGGCATCGCCCACGAACTGCCCAACATGGCGGGGGGCTTCCGGGCCACTTACGCCACCCTGGTCAACGACGCGCAAGAGGCGCCAGCCGCCGAGACCCTCTACAACCTGGGTGAAAAAGATCTCTACGCCAGCGAACAGAGCAGCGACCCGGTCGGCAAACTGCTGCCCGCCTCCCGCATCGACGTCGTAGACCGCAGCGGCGATCGCCTCAAGGTGACCATCGAAGGGTGGCGCGAGAGCGATGGCAAGGGCCGGGTGCTGAGCGAATACATGGGCAAGCGGGTCTTCGTCGCCACCATCCGTGATGAACTGAAAGCGAGCGAGAAAGTGCTCAAGCAGGAGACCGACAGCGCCACCCATATCAAGTGGGAGCAGGTTCAGGTGCAGGCCTGGGTCGATGGCAAGGGCTTTGAGTCCTCGCTCAAGCCGATCTGGGATTACGCCGGCGAGATGTACAAATCCACCTGCAACTCCTGCCACGGCGCGCCGGATCCCGCTCACTTCACTGCCAACGGCTGGATCTCGGGGCTCAAGGCGATGTCTGCCTACTATCGCCTGAGCAAGGAAGAGGAACGCACCCTGCTCAAATACCTGCAAAACCATGCCGCCGATACCGGTGGTCAGGGCAGCCACTAAATCCGGATTCGAAAGAGGAATAACAAGATGATCAATATTTCCCGTCGTGGTTTTCTGGGTGGCTTGCTGGCCAGCGGTGCCTCTGCCCTGATCGGCCCCTCCCTGCTCGGTCGTGCCGTGATGGCCGCTGAGTCTGGCGACAAGCTGGTGCAGTCCGGCTCCCACTGGGGCGCCTTCCGTGCCCGGGTGGTCGATGGGCGCTGGGTCGAGACCCTGCCGTTCGAGCACGACAAGCACCCCACCGACATGCTCAAAGCCTTGAGTGAAGTGGTCTACAACCCCTCCCGCATCCGCTACCCCATGGTGCGGCTGGACTGGCTGCGCAAGGGCCACCAGTCCAACACAAGCGAACGCGGCCAAAACCGCTTCGTGCGGGTCACCTGGTCCCAGGCGCTGGACTTCTTCTATCACGAGCTGGAGCGGGTGCAGAAGACCTATGGCCCGAGCGCCCTCTATGCCGGCCACTCCGGCTGGCAGTCGGTGGGCAAGCTGCACTCCGCAGGTGCCATGCTGGGGCGCGCCATGAACCTGCACGGCACCTATCTGGCCAAGGCCGGTGACTACTCCACCGGTGCCGCCCAAGTGATCCTGCCCCACGTGGCGGGCGCCATGGAGGTGTATGAACAGCAGACCTCCTGGCCGCTGGTGCTGGAGCACAGCAAAACCATCGTTATCTGGGGCTCCGATCCCATCAAGAACCTGCAGGTGGGCTGGCTGGTGCCGGATCACAGCGTCTACGACTACTGGGCACAGCTGAAAGAGAAGGTGGCCAAAGGCGAGATCCGGGTGATCAGTGTCGACCCGGTCAAATCCAAGACCCAGAAGTACCTCAATTGCGATCAGGTGACCCTGAATCCGCAGACCGACGTACCGCTGATGCTGGGCATCGCCCACACCCTCTACAGCGAGAAGCGCCATGACGAGGCGTTCCTGAAGAACTACACCACCGGCTTTGACAAGTTCCTGCCCTACCTGCTGGGCACCAGCGATGGTCAGGTGAAGGACGCCGAGTGGGCCGCCGCCATCTGTGGCGTACCAGCCGAGACCATCCGCGAGCTGGCCCGCACCATGAGCAGCGGCCGCACCCAGCTTATCGGCGGCTGGTGCGTGCAACGCATGCACCACGGCGAGCAGTACGCCTGGATGCTGGTGGTTCTGGCCTCGATGATTGGCCAGATCGGCCTGCCGGGGGGCGGTTACGGCTTTGGCTGGCACTACAACGGGGCGGGCACCATCACCTCCAGCGGCCCCATCATGTCCGGTTTCAGCTCGGTCATCCCCGGGGTCAAGCCACTCCATGACGGCGACTGGAAGGGCTACTCCAAGTACATTCCGGTGGCCCGCTTCGTCGACTGCATCCTCAATCCGGGCAAGCAGATCGCCTTCAACGGCCAGACCATCACCTACCCCCACATGAAGATGGCGGTGTTCTGCGGCAACAACCCCTTCCACCACCAGCAGGATCGCAACAAGATGGTCGCGGCCTGGCGCAAGCTGGAAACCGTGGTCAGCATCGATCACCAGTGGACCGCCAGCTGCCGCTTCGCCGATATCGTGCTGCCCGCCACCACCACCTATGAGCGGGATGACATCGAGCAGTGGGGCTCCCACTCCAACGCGGGTATTCTGGCCATGTACAAGGTGGTGGAGCCGCTGTTCGAGGCGCGCGATGACTACGATATCTTCGCCGACCTCTGCCGTCGCTTCGGTCGCGAGGCCGAGTTTACCGGTGGCAAGAGCAAGCTGGAGTGGATCCAGAGCATCTATGACGACGCCCGCCTGCAGGGTCGCGGCATCGGCATCCGTCTGCCCCGTTTCAGCCAGTTCTGGCACGGCGAAGGTTTCATCACCTTCCCGGCGGGCCAGCCCTGGGTGCGCCACGAGTCGTTCCGTCAGGAACCGGATCTGGAACCCCTCGGTACCCCGTCTGGCCTTATCGAGATCTACTCCAAGACCATTGCCGACTACGGCTATGGGGATTGCCCGGGCCACCCGGTCTGGATCGAGCCCTACGAGCGCTCACATGGCGGGCCGGGCAGCAAACAGTACCCGCTGCACCTGCAATCCTGCCACCCGGACAAGCGACTGCACAGCCAGCTCTGCTCCTCCGACAACTACCGCGCCACCTACACGGTGCAGGGTCGCGAGCCTGTCTATATGAATCCGCAAGATGCCAAATCCCGCGGCCTCAAGGACGGCGATCTGGTGCGGGTGTTCAACGGTCGCGGTCAGGTATTGGCTGGACTGGTGGTGAGCGATGATTACGCTCCCGGCGTGGTGCGCATTCAGGAAGGAGCCTGGTATGGTCCGCAAGAGGGTGGCAAGGTGGGCACTCTCTGTACCTACGGCGATCCCAACGTGCTGACCGCCGACATCGGCTCCTCCAGCCTGGCGCAGGCCACCACGGCCCATACCGCGCTGGTGGAGATCGAGAAGTTCCGCGGGCAGGCACCCGCCATCACTGCCTTCGGCGCGCCGGAATCGGCCAAAGGCATCGACCCCATGTTCCCGGCACTCTGACCCCGGGGGGACGAAAGCGCCCCCTTGAGTTTCCTTTATTTTTAAAGTCGTTAGAATCGGGAGCCATCAAGGCTCCCGATTGCCATCCACGGAGGAAAAATGCAGGAATTTATGGCTACCAGCGAACGCCGGGCCGAACTCTACTGGTGGTTCTCCACCCTGTTCGCCGCCGAACTCAGTGATGAGCAGATCGCCGAATATGACACCTATGATGTGCGAAGCTTCCTGAAAAGCCTCTCCACCCTGGATCCGATGCGCGAAGCCGTGGCCGAGCTCAACGATGCCATCGCCCGCCTGCTGGTGCGCCCGGATCGCCAACTGGAACTCGCCGCCGACTTCGCCGGGCTGTTTCTGGTGGACCCCAAACAGGGCGCCCTGGCCTACGAATCGCTCTACCGCGGCGAAGCCAAGTTGCTGATGCAGGCACCGATGGCCGAGATGCAGGCCCGCCTCGATCGCCTTGGTATCAATGTCAGCGACAAATACAAAGAGCCCGCGGATCATCTGGCCATCGAGCTGGATCTGATGGGCAATCTCATCATCCGTGCGGCGGAAGCCAAGAGCGCGGCCGAGCGGGAACGCTGGCTCGACGAGCAGGAAGCGCTGCTGCACAGCCATCTGCTGGGCTGGTTCGACAAGTTCGAAAGCGCCTGTCGCGCCGCCGACCGGTTTGGCTTCTACGGCGCCAGTGCCCGTCTGCTGGGGGTCTTCCTCAAGATGGATGCCAACTACCTCTCTCTGGTCAAACCGGCACCGTCCGCCGACTGAGTCCGCGATGAAGACAGCCCTGCTTCTGATTGCATGCTGGCTGCTGGCCCTGATCCCGCTGGATCAGGGCATTACTCCCCTGATTGCGCTGCTGTTCAACCCGGATCGCGAGCTCTACGGCACCGCCCAGCTCACCGGATTTGCTGGCATCCTGCTCACCCTCTACCTTGCCAATCTCGGCGTCGAGGTGGTGTTGCGCCGCCGCTTCCAGATTGCCGGCATGCTGGCGCTGCTGGCCGCCTGGATCGACTTCATCAACAGCAGTGGCAGCGAGTCGCACTTCCTGCTGCTCTATCTGCTCGCCCTCCCCTTCCATCTGCTCGGCTGGCTGGTACTGGTGCGCGGTATTCAGGCATTTGGCCGAGAGAAAGGCTAAAAAATAGCCAACAATATTGCAAATCATGACAGCCAGGTCAGGCACTTCCCAGTCATTACAAGCACATCGGTACAGCTCCCCGTAATATTTGCTTACATTCAGCTCCCGTTCAGTTTTAAAAAAGCCTATATAGTGCCGCTCCTTTCGCCACACTACACAGGAGCAATCGTATGCCTCCACAGGATGCGCGCATCACAGGCCTCGATCTGTTGCGCGGGCTTGTCATCTTCATGGCCGTCTTCGAGCACTACACCGGTTACCTCAACTACTGGTACATCGATTTCTTCAATCGGGAACATGCCTTGTGGGACAGCTTCTATGTATCACACAAGGCAATGGCGGGACACCTGCTCCCCATGGATCAGCTGACAGCACACGCATCAGCCTGGTTAATCCCCTGGGTCAGCCAGATCTACCTGGCCTTGGCCGCATTCAACCTGAGCCGCCGCGATCAGGCCAGCTTCAAGCCGCAGCTGGGCAGCAAGCTGGCCCTGTTTGCCAGCATCATACTGATGCTCTATGTCGAAGGGTTGGTCATCGCCCCCAACTTCGGCGAGGCCATCTCGTTCTACCCGGTCATGCTCTGGATGTGCCTGCTGGCGCTCTTCTCCATGGTGTATGCCTGGTTCGGCATCCGCGGCATGCTCCTGCTGACCCTTCTAAGCCTGCTACTGGATCAACTCGGCGTACAGGATCTGCTCGGCCATATCGACAGCTGGATGAAGCTGCACGTTCACCCCGACTATGAGCTGGATGCCCGTCTCGACCTCTTCATGGCCAGTGGCTGTTTCGGCTTTCTCTATGGCTGGTGCTGGCATCAGCGCCCACAATGGCGAGATCGCCTCAACCGTCTGGTACTGACGCTGTCGCTGGTGGCGCTGGCCATCTATCTCATGTTCGGCGAGACAAGCACGGTCGAGCTCAACGACATCTACGCCAACGAACACGAACTGGCGCTGGACATGATCGGCCGAGCCGGGATCTGGGGTATGGAGTTTCTGGTGATCGGTACCGTGCTCTGGCTACACCAACACAATATCCGTCTCTGCTGGCGACCACTCAACTGGATCGGCATGTACTCGCTGACCGTCTTCATCTTCCACAAGAGCATCTTCGTGCACCTGTGGGGCCCCTTGCTACTGTGGTGGACCGCCCGTCAGGGCACCATACTGCCCAACAGTTTTGGCCTTATCATGTTGCTCTGCACCGCCAGCGTACTGCTGATTTATGCTTTCCAGCGCTCCGGCATCATCTGTCATCTGATGGGAATGCATCAGGATCGGGACTGGGCGCGGCTATATGGCAAATAAGTATTGGCTGTCGCTGCTAATACTGGTAACGCTACCATTGCAAGCAAAGGAGTTGTTACTCGGCAGCAGCTGGCAACTGGACAGTAACCAGGCCAGTAGTAACGCAACCCAGCACAGCCAACTCTGGTGGGGTTATGAACGGGAGACCCAGGTTGGGCTCCTTTTCACTAACGGAAGCAGTGCCGGGCTGGCACTACCTCTCTATGAAAAGAGTTTTATCGCCTTGGGAGTCGGATCCATGCCAGTGGTTGATAGTACCCGTTTCAGTGCTATGTGGCGCCTGGGATGGCAGCTGGATGATGACCATCAATTGACGTTGTCCCAGCTCGTCGACCTCACTGGCCGTTATGGCCAGCTCTGGTACATGGAGCACAGCCTGCCGCTGCCGGCCGGGCTCTCCCTCAACCTCTGGCTGACCCGGGGCAGTCAGGCACACATGGCCGCTTATGATGCTCATGAAGGTTGGCGAGACTGGGGGCTAACCCTGGAGCACAGTTGGGCTTGGCAAAAGTGGCAACTCGACGCAGAAGCGGGTGCCAAGCAGTGGCTCATCAAGGATCGCGATTGGCAACCCGTCGTGAACCTGACCCTGAGCTATCGCTTCAGCTGGTAACACTCACACCACAGGCAACTTCCACGTTTACCAGCGCCCACCTATCTTGGGTCCAGCCAAATGAAAACGCACAGACAGTCAAACCCATCGCATCATTAGGCTCTACAATGCAACTGCTTCCTGCAATCAGGGGGATATCCTGTTGCTGCGCACTCCAGGTTTCCTGACCAAATGGCAACATGCCAACCATGTTGCCAAATTCCATTACAACAGAGTCAATCATCGTCAGCCCTCTTTGCCAGCAAGCCGCACAGCTCAAGCACTAACGCTCTGATCGCGCATGATAAACATCCCCTGTTAGCGACATAACGCTCTCTCGGGATGTCAAAAGGACCACGGTAGCAAGGGCTTGCAACTCAGGCTGAACATCTGTGCCCAGAAGCCCTTAACAGGGGAAAAAGGGATTATCTATTGGTACGCAACGTCAGGTCGACTGCGTTCATCAAAGGATGATGATGTCATTGGTGCCGCAGGGGAAAATCCCCTGGCGATAGATATGACTATCTGCCAAACGTCAGGGTGGGAACACCACCATCATCCCGCTCATTGAGCATGCGTGTGAGCGGTGAGTCGCCAGAGTAACGGGATCCAGGCTCACTGAGGGAAAATTTGGCCCCCGGTTTTTTTGCCTGCCATGCGTTGCCAAGCTGATCGGCAACCCGATCCCGCACGGTCTGTGACGGCTCCTGATGCGTAATCGCAAACTCTTTGGGGGGCTTGTCTGCCAGTACAGGCACATCAAACTGCCAGAGGGATGCACAGAGCAATAGAGAGAACATAACTACCTCCATCCATCAAAGTCCTCCTTTTTACTCACTCACCACCTGAGTGTCACCCATTACCCTGTAACCAAATGTTGCTGTCTATCCAAAAGTCTAATTGCCCCCATCAGCCAAAGGTATAAGTTGTTACTTAATTATTAAAAGTATGTATTCAAAGGAGTGAGTGATGAGCGAGAGCAAGGTCTATCCGGTCAAACCCCATATCAGCAACAGCGCCCTGCTCGACAAGGGCGACTACGCCGCCATGTACCAGGCCTCCGTCGAGGATCCCGATACCTTCTGGGGTGAACAGGGCAAAATCCTCGACTGGATAAAGCCCTACACCAAGGTAAAAAACACCTCCTACGATCCGGGCCATGTCTCCATCAAATGGTTTGAGGATGGCCAGCTCAACGTCTCCGCCAACTGCCTCGATCGCCACTTGGCAGAGCGTGGCGACAAGGTCGCCATCATCTGGGAAGGGGACAACCCTGCCGAAGATCGCAAACTCACTTATCGCGAATTGCACGCCGAAGTGTGCAAGTTTGCCAACGTCTTGAAAGCACAAGGGGTTCACCGCGGCGACGTGGTCTGCCTTTATATGCCCATGGTGCCCGAAGCCGCCATCGCCATGCTGGCCTGTACCCGCATCGGCGCGGTACACAGCATCGTCTTCGGCGGCTTCTCGCCGGAAGCGCTGGCCGGCCGCATCATCGACTCGGGCTCGCGCATCGTCATCACCGCCGACGAGGGACTGCGTGGCGGCCGTCCGGTGCCACTCAAGAAGAATGTGGATGAAGCGCTCACCAACCCGGATACCCAGGTCAACAAGGTGATCGTGCTCAAGCGCACCGGCGGCAATGTCGCCTGGCACAACCACCGCGACATCTGGTGGCATGAAGCAACCGCCGCCGTCAGCAGCGACTGCCCGCCCGAGGCGATGAACGCCGAAGATCCGCTCTTTATCCTCTATACCTCCGGCTCCACCGGCAAACCCAAGGGGGTGCTGCACACCACCGGCGGCTATCTGGTCTATGCCACCCTCACCTTCAAATATGTGTTCGACTACCACGAAGAGGACATCTACTGGTGTACCGCCGATGTGGGCTGGGTCACTGGTCACTCCTATCTGGTCTACGGGCCGCTTGCCAACGGCGCCACTACCATCATGTTCGAAGGGGTGCCCAACTACCCGGCCACCAACCGCATGAGTCAGGTGGTGGACAAGCACCAGGTCACCATTCTCTATACCGCCCCTACTGCCATCCGCGCCCTGATGGCCAAGGGCAACGAAGCGGTCACCGGCACCTCGCGCCAGAGCCTGCGCATCATGGGCTCGGTGGGTGAACCCATCAACCCGGAAGCCTGGGAGTGGTACTACCGCACCATCGGCGACGAACGCTGCCCCATTGTCGATACCTGGTGGCAGACCGAGACCGGCGGCATCCTGATTACGCCGCTGCCCGGCGTCACCGACCTGAAACCGGGCTCGGCGACTCGTCCCTTCTTCGGGGTGCAACCGGCGCTGGTCGACAACATGGGCGAGCCGCTGGAGGGGGCCACCGAGGGCAATCTGGTGATCACCGACTCCTGGCCGGGTCAGATGCGCACCGTATTCGGCGATCACGAGCGCTTTGAGCAGACCTACTTCTCCACCTTCCCGGGCCGCTACTTCACCGGCGACGGTGCCCGTCGCGACGAGGATGGCTACTACTGGATCACCGGACGGGTGGATGATGTACTGAACGTCTCCGGCCATCGCATGGGTACCGCCGAAATCGAATCGGCGCTGGTTGCCCATCCCAAGATCGCCGAAGCGGCGGTGGTAGGAGTGCCGCACGAGATCAAGGGTCAGGGTATCTATGCCTACGTCACCCTGATTGCCGGCGAAGAGCCGAGCCGCGAGCTGCATAAAGAGGTGAAGGAGTGGGTTCGCAAGGAGATCGGCGCCATTGCCACGCCAGATGTGATTCACTGGGCCGAGGGACTGCCGAAAACCCGTTCCGGCAAGATCATGCGGCGAATTCTGCGCAAAATCGCCACCGGCGAGACCGACAGTCTGGGGGATATCTCCACCCTGGCGGATCCGGGGGTAGTGGACAAGCTGATCCGCGAGAAGTCGGAAGCAGCCTGATCCCTCTGCCAACTCACTTACAAAGCCGGCCTTGTGCCGGCTTTGTTGTTTTCGGGACGGTGCAAACAGCCTGTGTTACCGGAACCTCGATCCAGGAGCGAGAGAGATCAATAAATAGGCAGATGTAGAGATTAGACCAGTAAAATGCTGCTAATTTTCACGAAATCAATATAATTGCGAAATCTGTGTGCCAGGGCACACCGATTTGCGCAGAAAATGGCTAGATTTCAGGTAGTCCACAAGATAGCTGACAGATAGCAGCATGATCATCGAGGATGCACTCAATATGTCGCAACATCGCCGAATTCTCCTGCTCAACGGTCCAAACCTGAATCTGCTGGGCAAGCGGGAACCGGGTATCTACGGCAGCAAGACGCTCGATGAGATCGTCGCCGATCTGAAGCTCAACGCCAGCGAACTCGGTGTCACTCTGGAACATCTGCAATCCAACGCCGAACATGAGTTGGTCAGCCGCATCCATCAGGCCATGGGTCAGGTGGATTTCATCATCATCAATCCGGCCGCCTTCACCCACACCAGCGTCGCCATCCGCGATGCGCTGCTGGGTGTCGCCATCCCCTTTATCGAGGTTCACCTGTCAAACGTTCATGCCAGGGAGCCGTTTCGTCATCACTCCTATCTGTCTGATGTCGCCAAAGGGGTCATTTGTGGTCTGGGGGCCGATGGCTATCAATTCGCTTTAACCGCGGCCGTGCGCCATCTGCACGCGGCTTGATAATCACTGATCAGATAAAGAAGAAAGAGAATGCTAATGGATATCCGCAAAATCAAGAAGCTGATTGAACTGGTTGAAGAGTCCGGCATCGCCGAACTGGAGATCTCCGAAGGTGAAGAGTCCGTTCGCATCAGCCGCAACTTCGCAGGCCAGGTCACTGCCGCACCGCAGATGATCATGCAGCAAGCAGCCGCTCCGGTTGCCGCTCCAGCCGCCGCCCCGGTTGCCGCTGCGCCGGCCGCAGATGCCGCACCGAGCGGTCACCTGATGCGCTCTCCCATGGTTGGCTCCTTCTACCGCTCCTCCAGCCCGGAAGCCAAGCCGTTCGTGGAAGTGGGTCAGCAAGTCAATGTCGGCGATACCCTGTGCATCGTCGAAGCCATGAAAATGATGAACCAAATCGAGTCTGACAAGGCCGGTGTGATCAAAGCGATCCTGGTTGAAAATGGTCAGGCCGTCGAATTTGACGAGCCGCTGTTCATCATCGAATAAGGGAAATCGCCACCCATGTTGGACAAAGTAGTCATCGCCAACCGCGGTGAAATTGCCCTGCGGATCCTGCGCGCCTGCAAAGAGCTCGGGATCAAGACAGTGGCCGTTCACTCCACCGCCGACCGGGAGCTCAAACATGTGCTGCTGGCCGACGAATCCATCTGTATCGGCAAACCAGCCAGTACCGACTCCTACCTCAACGTTCCGGCCATCATCGCCGCCGCCGAGGTGACCGGTGCCGTGGCCATCCACCCGGGTTACGGCTTCCTTTCCGAGAACGCCGATTTTGCCGAAGTGGTCGAAAAATCCGGCTTCATCTTCATCGGCCCGCGCGCCGAGACCATCCGCCTGATGGGTGACAAAGTCTCCGCCATCGAAGCGATGAAGAAGGCAGGCGTACCGTGTGTACCGGGCTCTGACGGTCCGGTGGACAACGACACCAAGCGCAATGCCGCTATTGCCAAGCGCATCGGCTATCCGGTGATCATCAAGGCTGCCGGTGGCGGCGGTGGTCGTGGCATGCGCGTGGTACGCAGCGAGGCCGAGCTAGCCTCCGCCATTGCCCTAACCAAATCCGAAGCAGGCCAGTTCTTCAAGAACGACATGGTCTACATGGAGAAGTACCTGGAAAACCCGCGCCACATCGAAATTCAGGTGTTGGCAGACGGCCAGGGCAACGCCCTCTATCTGGGCGAGCGTGACTGCTCCATGCAGCGTCGCCACCAGAAAGTGGTGGAAGAGGCGCCGGCACCCGGCATCACCGCCGAAATGCGCAAGTTCATCGGCGAGCGCTGTGTGCGCGCCTGTATCGAGATCGGCTACCGCGGTGCGGGTACTTTCGAGTTCCTGTACGAGAACGGCGAGTTCTATTTCATCGAAATGAACACCCGTATCCAGGTTGAGCATCCGGTCACCGAGATGGTCACCGGTATCGATCTGATCAAGGAGCAGCTGCGCATCGCCGCCGGTCAGCCCCTGTCGATCACCCAGCAGGATATCCGCATCCGTGGTCATGCCATCGAGTGCCGGATCAACGCGGAAGATCCGGCCACCTTCATGCCCTCTCCGGGTCTGGTGCAGCGCTTCCACGCGCCGGGTGGTCTGGGCGTGCGTTGGGACTCCCACATCTATGCCGGTTACAAGGTACCGCCCCACTATGATTCGATGATCGGCAAGCTGATCTGCTACGGCGAGAATCGTGACATTGCCATCGCCCGCATGCGCCATGCGCTGGACGAGCTGGTAGTGGAAGGGATCAAGACCAACGTACCGCTGCAAAAAGAGATCATGAAAGACGAAAACTTCCAGCACGGTGGCACCAATATCCACTACCTGCACAAGAAGTTGGGTCTGTAAGGATCGCTGATAGAGACCCGATGATATTGCACGGTGGCAGTACCAACGCCCACTATCTGCACAAGAAGTTGGGTCTGTAAGGATCTCTGATAGAGACCGGACTTCCGGTGGAAGTCTGCTCCGCAAGGAGCCTCTGCTGAAAAAGGGCCATGGCGACATGGCCCTTTTTTGTTATCCTTGCGCCCCTCAAAATTGTCGGAGGCCAAGGTGAACCGTTTTGCTCTCGCCCGCCGGGAAGCAGCTTTCTGCCTGCTGCTGACCCTACTCTATTTTCTTGCCTGGTATGGCACGGCTTATCTGATCCCGGAAGAGATCGAATGCTGGGACATTCCCCTTTGGTTCCTGCTCAGTTGCGTGGCGATGCCACTGCTGTTCATCGCACTATGTGCCCTGATGGTGGATCGACTGTTTGTGGATATCCCCCTCGATACCCCAGCCCCTTCCGGCAAGGAGTCATCCCATGAATCTTGAGCTGATGCTGCCGCTCTTCATCTATCTGGTGCTGGTGCTGGGGGTGGGTTTCTGGGCCAGCCGTCATAGAGCTGAAGGCAACTTCGTCCAGGAGTACTTCATCGGCAACCGCAGCATGGGCGGGCTGGTGCTGGCGATGACGCTAGTGGCCACCTACACCTCGGCCTCCTCTTTCATCGGCGGGCCGGGCGCGGCCTACAAGATCGGTCTGGGCTGGGTGTTGCTGGCGATGATCCAGCTGCCCACCGTCTGGCTCACTCTGGGGGTGCTTGGCAAGAAGTTCGCCATCATCGCCCGCCGGGTCAATGCGGTGACCATCAACGACATGCTGTGGGCCCGGTACCAGAGCAAGGCGGTGGTGATCCTCGGCTCCGTTACTATCATCCTCGCCTTTATCGCGACCATGGTGGTGCAATTCATCGGCGGCGCCCGCCTGCTGGAGACCGCCACCGGCCTCTCCTACCAGCAGGGGCTGATGCTGTTTGCCAGCTGCGTGCTGCTCTACACCATCATCGGCGGTTTTCGCGCCGTGGTGATGACCGATGCCCTTCAAGGGATCATCATGCTGATCGGCACCGGCGCCCTGCTGGCGGGGATTCTGGTCGCCGGTGACGGCTTGCCAAACCTTATCCACCAGCTCAAGGAGATCGATCCCAAGCTGGTGAGCCCGCAAGGGGCCGGCGACATGCTGACCCAGCCCTTTATGTTGAGCTTCTGGATCCTGGTCTGTGTCGGGGTGGTGGGGCTGCCCCACTCGGCGCTGCGCTGCTTTGGCTATCGCGACAGCAAGGCGCTTCACCGCGGCATCCTGATCGGCACAGTGGTCAGCGCCCTGCTGATGTTTGGCATGCATCTGGCGGGCGCCCTTGGCCGCGCCATCCTGCCCGGCATGGACAGCCCGGACAAGATCATGCCCTCCCTGATGATGGAAGTGCTGCCCCCCTGGCTGGCCGGGGTCTTTCTGGCGGCACCGATGGCGGCCATCATGTCCACCATCGACTCCCAGCTGATCCAGGCTTCCGCCACTCTGGTGAAAGATCTCTACCTCAACTATCTCAATCCAAAGCAGGAGAAGCTGGAGGTGCGCATCCCCCGCCTCTCCCTGCTCTGCACCCTGATCTTGGGCACCCTGGTGCTGCTGGCGGCGCTGCAACCGCCCGAGATGATCATCTGGCTCAACCTGCTCGCCTTTGGCGGTCTGCAGGCGGTGTTCCTCTGGCCACTGGTGCTCGGCCTCTACTGGTCGCGGGCCAACGGCCCGGGCGCGCTGGCCAGTATGGTCAGCGGCATCGTCAGCTATGGGGTACTGAGTCAGTGGGGGATCAAGCTGGCTGGTCTGCACGCCATCGTGCCAAGCCTCACGCTGGCGCTGGTGGTCTTTATCACGGTGAGCCTGCTGACGGCACCGCCCTCGCGGGAAGTGCGCGAGCTTTTCGGGCAGAAATAATAAAAATATAAATTAGGGGTTCCAAAACTATCCCCAAATAGGTGTTTTCCGGTTAAACTGTGCGCCAAGTCACAGAACGTAGCCGCTGTATGCCCGTTAAAGCCACTCGACAAGTCGTTACTCAAGCCCTGCAGCGGCTCGGTTATGCCCTGCTGCTGCCCGTCTCCATCCTGCCGATGGCGGCGCTGATCTACCGGCTTGGCCAACCCGACGTGCTCGATTTGGCGGTGCTCTCCCTCACCGGTCAGGCGATCTTCAGCCAGATGCCGCTTATCTATGCGGTGGCGATCGCCTTTGGCCTGAGTCGGCAGGAGCTGGGCGGACAGACGCTGGCGGGTGCGGTCAACTTCCTGCTGCTCAGCACAGCTTTCAATACTCTGGCCCCCAACCTGCACGCAGACATGATCTGCGGCCTGCTGGCGGGACTCACCACCGCCATTATCTATCCCTGGGTTCACCAGCAAACCCTGCCCCGCTGGCTGCAGATCGCCAGGGGGGAGTTTCCCAGCCTGCTGGTGTCGGCCTTGGCCTGCCTGCTGATCGCCATCCCCCTCTCGCTGCTGTGGCCGCCACTGGAGCGCGGGCTGACCCTGCTCACCTCCGAGCTGCTCACCACGCCGTTTGGCGCCTTCTGCTACGGCACCCTCAACCGGCTGCTGATCCCGCTCGGGCTGCATCAGGTATTGGGCAGCGTCATCGGCCTTGGCGAGAGCAACCTGCAGGCGCTGGCCACCGCCCAACCCCTTCATGAAGGGTATGTGGCCGGTCTCTACCCCATCATCATGTTCGGACTACCGGGCGCCTGTTTTGCCATCTGGCTGCACCGCCAGCGGATGCAGCGGCTGCCACAGGGCGGGCTGCTACTCACCCTGGCGCTCACCTCGGCACTGGTGGGTATCACAGAGCCTATCGAATTTCTGTTCGCCTTTACCGCCCCCTGGCTGTTTCTCGCCCACGCCCTGCTGACCGGGCTATCGCTCGCTGTCTGTAGCGGGCTGGGGATCAAGGTGGGCAGTTACTTCTCCGCCGGTCTGCTGGATCTGGTGCTGAGCTATCAGGCTGGGGAGCACAGCTTCTGGCTCATTCCGGTCGGTATCCTGTTTTTCGTCGCCTACACCCTGCTCTTTTACCAACTGCTGGAGCGCGCCCCCCTCAGCATGCCGAGCAAGCCCATCGCGGTGGAGCATCCGCGCCTTGCCAGCGTTGCCCCCTCAGACCCGCAGATGCTGGCGATCCAGTACCTCAAGGTGCTGGGCGGGATGGACAATCTGGTGGCGATGAGTGTCTGTATCACCCGCCTCAGCCTGCGGGTGCGCGATATTTCACTGGTGGATGAATCTCGCCTGCTGGGTCTGGGCTGCCTCTCCTGGATCCAGCTCAACGACCACCAGCTGGTGCTGGTGCTGGGCCCCAGCGCCAGCCTGATTGAAGGGCAGATCCGCATGCTGGCGGAGCGCCAGTCGGTCCCCCTCGGCCTCAAACCCAATCAGGAGTCGGCCAGCCAGAGCAGCTGGTAACTCAGGCGAACGGCAACCGCTCGGCCACGAAATCCATCAGGGTGCGCAGGGCGGGAGCCAGATGCTCCCGACTCGGATAGATAAGGTAAAACGGGTTGGCCGGAATGGGCTGATCCGGCAACACCTTCTGCAGCCGCCCCGCCGCCAAATCCCCTTCACAGACATGGTGGGGCAACAGGGCAATCCCCCCGTCATGAAGCGCCATCTCCCGCAGCGCCAGCAAGCTGTTGCTGACACAGGCCCCCTGCGGCCGCCAGCCCCCCTCCAGCAATGGCCACACCGGCATGGCCGAGTGCACCAGACAGGCATAGCGGCCCAGCTCGCTCAACTGTTGCGGCATGCCGTGGGCCGCCAGATAGGCTGGGGCCGCAACCAGATGGCGCGGCACCTGACCGATACGCCGGCAGATCAGGCTGGAGTCTTTCAGCGGCGCCGCCCGCAGCGCCAGATCGTAACCCTCGCCCACCAGATCAAGCTGCTCATCGCTCAGGGTCAGCTCCAGTACCACCTCGGGGTAAAGCGCACGAAACTCGGCCAGGATCCGGCCAAGCAGCAGGGTGCCGGTCGCCTCGGGGGCAGTGATCCGCACCCGCCCCGCCGGGGCCGAGCGCAGCCGTGCCATCGCCAGATTGGCACTGCGGGCCAGTGCCAGCAGCCCCTGACAGTGCTCCACATAGAGCTCCCCCTGCGGGGTCAGGCTCAACCTGCGAGTGGTACGCTGCAACAGCCGCACCCCGAGCTGGGATTCGAGCCGCGAGATCTTCTGGCTCACCGACGACTTGGGCATACCGAGCAGCTCGGCGGCTCGGGTAAAGCTTCCCTGCTCCACCACGGTGGCAAACAGCCCCATCAACTCCAGATCGACATTGTTCATATATTCAAACAGTCTTTACCGATTACCCATCTTAATCTTGATAATCAACCAGACTAGAGTGAGTGGCAATCCCGAACACAGCGATTTGAAAGGAAATACCATGAAAGCCATTGCCCTGACTCACTATCTGCCAAGCGACCACCCCGACTGCTTTATCGCAGCCAACCTGCCCGATCCGGTTCCGGGCCCGCGGGATCTGCTGGTGCGGGTCACCGCCACCTCCGTCAATCCGGTGGATACCAAGGTGCGCTCGCCCAAGGCAAAAATTGAAAGCTCACCCCGGGTACTGGGTTGGGATGCGGTGGGGGAAGTGGTCGCCACTGGCAGCGAAGTCACCCTGTTCAAGGCGGGCGACCGGGTCTGGTATGCCGGCGATATCAGCCGCCCGGGCAGCAACAGCGCCCTGCAACTGGTGGATGAGCGCATCGCCGCGATCGCCCCCACCAGCTTGAGCAATGTGGAGGCCGCCGCCCTGCCACTCACCGCCATCACCGCCTGGGAGACCCTGTTCGAGCGCTTCGCTCTTACCCGCGAAAGCCGTGGCAAACTGCTGATCATCGGCGGCGCCGGTGGCGTGGGCTCCATCGCCATCCAGCTGGCTCGCCAGCTCACCGTTATGGAGGTGATTGCTACCGCCTCCCGCCCCGAGAGCCGCGAATGGTGCCTCGAAATGGGCGCCCATCAGGTCGTGAACCACCACAAGTTGCAGGAGGAGCTGACCGCCCTTGGCATCACTCAGGTCGATGCCATCTTCTGCACCAACGCCACCGCCGAGCACTGGGCCACCATGGCCGGGCTGATCCGTCCGTTCGGCCATATCTGCACCATCGCCGAATCGAGCGAGCCGTGGGATCTCTCCCTGCTCAAGAGCAAGAGCGTCACCTTCAGCCAGGAGTTCATGTTCACCCGCTCCCTGTTCCAGACGCCGGACATGATCGAACAGCACCGCCTGCTCGGCCGGGTGGCGGCACTGGTCGATGAAGGGGTATTGCAGACCACCCTGACCAGAACCATCCCGTCGCTGACCCCGATCACGCTGGCTCAGGCCCATGCCGAGGTGGAAGCGGGCCGCATGGTTGGCAAGCTGGTGATCGACATGAGCGACTTTGCCAACTAAGCCCTCCAACGCACCATGATGGGATAAGTTCACCAAGGAGATGCCCCAAACGGGCACAACCAGCGGCACTCATGACTGCCTGTGGTAGGCCAACGTCCGACAATCAGCCAAAAAAGAGGCCATTTCGCGAGAAATGGCCTGAATACCTGAACATTGGGGTAACAATCACACACATATCCTTATGCAGGACATATAAGTCTTTGCATCTGGCGTGCCAACAGCAGCATGAATGCGCCAAAACGGCGTCAGCCCGTCCTTGAGCAAGGTGCCGACCTTGCTCTTTTTTTGTCTGGCAGACTGTTTACCAGGCAAACAAGTGCAGATAAAAAAATGCCACCCGAGGGTGGCAGTGAAAGATGACGGAACTTGAGCAAAGCGTTCAGCGAAAACCGGTCGTCTTCGCCTGCATAGAGCAATACAGGAACCGTGCCAATCCGGCAAAAGCCCCCGAATCCCTCCACGTCATGGGCAAACCACGACAGCACTGCCCCATGATGGTAGAATCTCGCGGTTTCACATTTATGAAGAGTCGACGCCATGCCCTGGATACAAATTCGAATCAACGCCACTGCCAAGACCGCAGACAAGGTGAGCAACATGCTGCTGGGGCGTGGAGCCCAGGCGGTGACCTTTATGGATGCCAAGGATGTGCCCGTCTACGAACCTATGCCCGGTGAAACCCCGCTCTGGGGCGAGACCGAAGTGATGGGGCTGTTCGATGCCGAAACCGACCCGGCTCCCACCATCGCCTTTTTCCAGCAGATCTTCGGCGAAAATGTCGGCTACAAGGTCGAGCAGCTGGAAGACAAGGACTGGGTGCGCGAGTGGATGGATCACTTCCACCCCATGCAGTTTGGCGAGCGCCTCTGGATCTGCCCGAGCTGGCGCGATGTGCCGAACCCCGATGCAGTTAACGTGATGCTGGATCCGGGCCTGGCCTTCGGTACCGGTACCCACCCCACCACGGCACTTTGCCTGCAGTGGCTGGACGGGCTGGATCTGACCGGTAAAACTGTGGTCGATTTTGGCTGTGGCTCCGGCATTCTCGGCATCGCCGCCCTGAAACTGGGTGCCGCCCGCGTCATCGGCATCGACATCGACCCGCAGGCGATTCAGGCAAGCCGCGACAACGCCGCGCGCAACGGCGTCGCCGACCAGATTGAGCTCTATCTACCAGCCGACCAGCCGCAAGATGTCGAAGCGGACGTGGTGGTCGCCAACATCCTGGCCGGCCCGCTGCGCGAACTGGCTCCACTTATCGCCGGTCACGGCAAAGCGGGCAGCCTGATGGCCCTCTCCGGCGTGCTGGAGAGCCAGGCCCCGGAACTGGAAACTATCTACGGCCAGTGGTTCGAGATGGACCCGACCGCCGTCAAGGAGGAGTGGTGCCGCCTCTCTGGCCGCAAACACGGCTAAACATAGCTCCCGCTCTCAAGGCGGAAAATCAGCATCTTTATCAAACAAGAGCCCCCACGGGTGCTCTTGTTGTTTCTCCCCCTTTCCCACTCTGGGGGACGGTTCACGCTTCTCTGGCCAATGAGGGATTAACATCGTTCTTCCACATCATTGAGGCCCTGCCATGAGCGAATACCAGAAGATGATCAGCAGCCAACCTTACAACTGCATGGCACCCGAGTTGGTCCAGTTGCGCCGGGAGGCGGCACGGCGCTATCGCCGTTTCAATCAGGCGGAAGAGGAGGCAGAGCAGCGGGCACTACTGGCGGAGCTGATTGGCGAACTGGCAGAGAACGCCTTCATCTGCCCGCCCCTCTACTGCACCTATGGCCGCCACATCCACCTGGGCAAGGACTCCTACATCAATATGGGAGCGACCCTGCTGGACAATGCCCCCATTCGCATCGGCGCCCATGTGATGATTGGGCCAAACGTGCAGATCTATACAGCGGCCCATGCACTGGAGGCCGACGAACGAATTCAGGGAACAGAGACGGCGCTGCCGGTCACCATTGAAGACAAGGTCTGGATTGGGGGCGGTGCCATCTTGCTGCCCGGCGTAACCATAGGGCGGGAGGCGATCGTCGGCGCGGGCGCCGTAGTCACCAGAGATGTACCGGCCGGTGCTCGGGTAGTCGGCAACCCGGCCCGGATCCTGCCAGCCAAAAACAGGTCATAAGGCTGCCAACCGGGCTGCATCTTGATGCCGCCATCAGTTCACAACAGCCCCTACACCCCATAAAAATAAAGCCCAATGTCACGAAGACGTTGGGCTGTTAAAAGGTGCTACGGAATTGCGACTCTCATCGCAGAAAAATTAGAAGGAGTGCCCTTCTAAACTGGCAGGGAGATATTAGCGAATGCGCAAACGTTTTACATAGTGAAATACAACAGGATTGCGAGGTACATCGCACTATTTAAATAATTACCTGCTATGGCGCGCGAAGCCTCTTTGACCCATTTATTTTCCCCAATTTCTCTGGTTACTATTCACGGTTAAACAGAAAAGCCCCGATTTCTCGAGGCTTTGCTTCTCTCAACCGCAACGTGGCCGAAAAGTCAGAAACGGCGGACAAACTCATCGAGCGGCAGCTCGCGCAGTTTGCGTGCTTCCAGCATGGGGGTGCCGAGATAGAGGAAACCCACCAGCTGATCCTCTGCCGCCAGTCCCAGTCCCTTGTTGATCTGCTCATCAAAGATAAACCAGCCGGAGCGCCAGATGCCGTTGAAACCCTGCGCCTGTGCCGCCATCTGCATCGCCATCAAGGCACAACCGGCAGAGAGCTCCTGCTCCAGTTTCGGCACCTTGGGGTGATCCTGATAACGGGTTGCCACGGCGACGACCAAGGGCGCCCGCAGTGGCGCTTCGCTGCACTTCTTGATGCTCTCTTCATCTTCGCCACGGGCACGGGCCGCCTCGGCTAGCAGCTTGCCCAGCCGCTCACGCCCCTCCCCTTCAAACAGAATGAACTGCCAGGGGGTCAGGGTGCCGTGATCCGGCGCGCGCAGGCCCGCCTTGAGGATATTGTCGAGCACCTCACCGCTCGGGGCGGGATCGGCGAGACGGCCACAGGAGTGGCGATTGAGCAACAGGGTGAGGGCATCCATGGGCAATTCCTTCTCTGGGGCAATGATGGCGCTACCTTAGCACAGCACCGAATGAAGAAAACCCCTGAGGCTCAGGGGTTTATCGCACTATAAAGGACAAGAGGGCACGGTTGGCTAGATGACCGCAGCCAGTTCGGCGCCCTGTCTGATCGCTCGCTTGGCATCCAGCTCGGCTGCCACGTCGGCACCACCGATGATGTGCACCGGCTTGCCTGCTGCCTGCAAACCCGCCTGCAGTTCTTTAAGGGGCTCCTGCCCGGCGCAGACGATAACCTGATCCACCGGCAGACACTGCTTGGTCTCGCCCACCTGAATGTGCAAGCCCTCGTCATCGATCCCCAGATATTGCACCCCGGAGAGCATCTGCACCTTGCGGTTCTTGAGCACGGTACGGTGGATCCAGCCGGTGGTCTTGCCAAGTCCGTCACCCACCTTGCTCTCCTTGCGCTGGAGCAGCCAGATCTGGCGCTCGGGGGCGTCGATTTCAGGAGCCGTGAGGCCACCGCGCTCGCCAAGCTGTTTGTCGATGCCCCACTCCTTGAGCCAGTGATCACGGTGCCCATCGGCATCCATCTCCACCTTCTTCTCGACCAGATACTCGGCTACATCGAAGCCGATGCCGCCGGCACCGATCACCGCCACCTTCTGGCCGACCGGTTTGTGATCCCGCAATACATCGAGATAACTCATCACCTTGGGATGTTCGATGCCCGGAATATTGGGGGTGCGCGGACGAATACCGGTAGCGAGGATCACCTCGTCAAAACCGCCGCCGAGCAGGCTCTCGGCACTCTGGCGCTGGCCGAGATAGAGCTCGACGCCGCACTTCTCCAGCCGTTTGGCAAAATAGCGCAGGGTTTCGTGAAACTCCTCCTTGCCCGGGATCTGCTTGGCGAAGTTGAACTGGCCGCCGATTTCGCTGGCCTGATCGAACAGGCTCACCTGATGACCGCGCTCGGCAGCGTAGCAAGCAAAGGCCAGCCCGGCGGGGCCAGCCCCCACCACCGCCAGCTTCTTGGGCTGGGGCACGCGGCCAAAGGTCAGTTCGGTCTCGAAACAGGCTCGAGGATTGACCAGACAGGAGGCGCGCTTCTGCTTGAACACATGGTCAAGGCAGGCCTGGTTGCAGGCGATGCAGGTGTTGATCTCATCCGCCCGGTTCTCGGCCGCCTTGATGACAAATTCGGGATCCGCCAGGAAGGGGCGCGCCATGGAGACCATGTCCGCCTCGCCCCCCGCCAGAATGCGTTCGGCCACCTCCGGGGTGTTGATACGGTTGGTGGTAATGAGGGGCACCTTGAGGTGTTTTTTCAGCTCGGCAGTCACCCAGCTGAAGGCGCCGCGCGGCACACTGGTGGCAATGGTGGGAATGCGCGCCTCATGCCAACCGATGCCGGTGTTGATGAGGGTCACCCCCACCGCTTCCAGCGCCTTGCCGAGCGCAATCACCTCTTCCAGGGTCGAGCCCTGCTCCACCAGATCCAGCATGGAGAGGCGGAAGATAATGATGAAGTCGGTGCCGACCCGCTCGCGGATGGCGCGGACAATCTCCACCGGAAAGCGCATCCGGTTTTCGCTGCTGCCGCCCCAGCCATCGGTCCGTTTGTTGGTGCGCTCGCAGATGAACTGGTTGATGAGATAGCCTTCCGAGCCCATCACCTCGACGCCGTCATAACCGGCCGCCTTGGCCAACGCTGCTGTAGCCGCGAAGTCGCGAATAGTGCCGCAGATCTGCCGCTCGCTCATGGCGCGCGGTTTGAATGGGGAGATGGGGGCTTTGAGGGCACTCGGCGCCAGACTAAACGGATGATAGGCGTAACGACCGGCATGGAGGATCTGCAGCGCAATCTTGCCCCCCTCCTGATGCACGGCGTTGGTCACCTTCTTGTGCTTGCTCACCTGCCAGGGAAAGCTCAGCTGGGAACCGTGAGGCACCAGCCGCCCGCGCAGATTGGGGGCGATACCGCCGGTGACGATAAGGCCAACGCCACCACGGGCGCGCTCGGCGTAAAAGGCGGCCAGCTTGTCAAAACCGCCCTTCTCCTCTTCGAGGCCGGTATGCATGGAGCCCATCAACACGCGGTTGCGCAGCTGGGTAAAACCAAGGTCGAGCGGGGTCAGCAGGGTCGGATAGCGGCTCACGATGCCTCCAGTTAATTTTTTGTTATCAAACTGAGGCTAGAGTAAAGAATCGAAAATTCTTTTTCAAACAAATGTTTGGACAATTTTTCAGCGAACAGCCGTGCCCTGAACGAAGATAGGCGGGATCCGCCAGTCGGAAATGGCAATTTCGCCCGCAACTGGTTAATAATGGCTCTTCTCTACCCATTAACAGGGCGATAACGCGACTATGTCTATTTTCAAAGGTCTGGGTTGGTTGTTCCGCAGCCTGTGGCGCCTGCTCAATTTCACCCGGCTGATGCTGGTCAATCTGCTGTTTCTCATCGTAGTGCTGGTCATCGTCTTCAGCGTCAGCCAGAAAGAGGCGCCCAAGGCGCCCATCGAAGGGGCGCTGACCCTCAATCTCAACGGCGTGCTGGTGGAGCAACGCTCCCAGACAGATCCCACCGTACAACTGCTGCGCCAGATGGACAGCAGCGACGAGCAGCCGAGCGAGATCGTTCTCTCCGACCTGCTGTGGGCCATCAAGAGTGCCAAGGATGACGAACGCATCAAGGCGCTGGTGATCAAGCCGCAAGGGCTGCAGGGTGCCAACTTCACCAAACTGCAGGAGGTGGCGAGCGCCATCGACTCCTTCCGGGAGAGCGGCAAACCGGTGATCGCCATGGCTGACTTCTACACTCAGGGGCAATACCTGCTGGCGGCCCACGCCGATCACGTGCTGCTCAACCAGAGCGGCGCCGTGGTGATCGAGGGGCTTGGGGTCTACCAGACCTACTTCAAGTCGGCGCTGGAGAAGCTCAACATCACCCCGCATGTATTCAAGGTCGGTACCTACAAATCCTTCGTCGAGCCCTATACCCGCGACGAGATGTCTCCCGAGAGCAAAGAAGCGAACCAGCGCTGGCTGGATCAGCTGTGGCAATCCTATGTGGCTGACGTAGCCGAGCAGCGGGAGATCGAACCCGATGCGGTCGCACCGAGCAAGGATCGCTTCCTCGAGCTGCTGCGCAAGGCCGGTGGCAATGCCGCCAACTACGCCCTCGACAACGGTCTGGTGGATCAGCTGGCCACCCGCGACGAGATGACCCAGGCGGTCATTAAAGAGGTGGGTGAAGCGGACGACCACGGCTGGAAAGGGGTCGGCCTGAAAGAGTATCTGGCTGCCATTCCGGAACAATATCCCCAGAGCGGCAAGGATGAGGTGGGTCTGGTGGTCGCCAGCGGCGCCATCATGGATGGCGTCCAGCCTGCCGGAACCATCGGCGGCGACAGCCTCTCCGACCTGCTGGCCGATGCCCGCCGCGATGACAAGGTCAAAGCCGTGGTCCTGCGGGTCGACAGCCCAGGCGGCAGCGCCTTCGCCGCCGAGCAGATCCGCGCCGAGCTGCTGGCCCTGAAACAGGCAGGCAAACCGGTAGTGGTCTCCATGGGCAGCTATGCCGCCTCCGGTGGCTACTGGATCTCCGCCGATGCGGACAAGATCTTCGCCTCCCCGACCACCCTCACCGGTTCCATCGGGGTGTTCGGCATGTTTGCCACCATCGACAAGGCGTTGGCCCAGTTCGGGGTGCATACCGACGGGGTCGGCACCACAGATTACGTCGGCGTAGGCCCGACCCGCGCCCTGCCGGATCACGTCGGTCAGGCAATCCAGCTGAGCGTGGAAGATACCTACCAGCGCTTCATCGGTCTGGTCAGCAAGGGCCGTGGTCTGAGCCCGGAAGAGGCCGAAAAAGCGGCCGAAGGTCGTGTCTGGACTGGTGAGGATGCCAAGGCCCTGGGTCTGGTGGACGAGTTCGGCAATCTGGATAACGCCATCAAGGCCGCCGCCGAACTGGCCAACCTCAAGGAGTGGCAGGTCACCCCCATCGAGCAGGAGGAGTCCACCAAGGACAAGTTCCTGCGCCAGCTGTTTGACAGCAGTGCCCGCGTGCTGGCCCCCCAGTTGCAAAGCTGGCTACCGGCTGGATTTGGCAAGGCATTGGTGGAAGTGAACCGCAGTCTCGACCCGCTCACCCGCTTCAACGATCCGCAAGGCACCTACGCCTTCTGCCCGGTCTGCGTGCAGTGATTCTGCCTAGGTAAAACGCTGACTCGAGCCCAGAAAAACGGCGACCATAATGGTCGCCGTTCAGCGTGATGAGAGCCCCTGGGCCCAAGCCAAGGGGTTGACCTCATATCGACATGGTCAATGCACGGACTGCGCCTTGCGCAAAGCCTCCAGCCGCTTGACGTCGAGATGACCCCCTTGACTCTTTCAGCCCCCAAGAGCACCGCCTGCTCAACATCGATAACTACTTCTCTTTTTACTTCAGCCGCGACAAGGTTCACTCCTGCTGTTAGCCCGAGAATGGTCGAACAGCCATTGACTCATCGGCATTAACCCCATGGGCGGCCCTCTTTTTTCTCCTGCTTTCTGAATTTGCCACTCCCGAGCAGGGATCAAATAACGCTCATCCCCCACCTGACACTGTCGATACTGATAATGCGAGGCAATGAACAAGCGGGTTCCTGCCCGCGAGCAAGACAATCAGGAGGTCTGCATGAAAACAAGCGCAGTAGTGTTCACTCTCGCCACGCTGGGCATATCGATGGCAGAGACGACCCAGGCAAGTAATACAGGACGCATCGAATTCAGCGGCGCCATCGTGGAGGATGCCTGCCGTGTCAACCAACTAGAGAAGCAGATGCAGGTCACCTGCCTCTCAGGCTCCGCACAAACAACCGAAACAGTTAATTTGCAAAAACTGGCAAGAGAGGCATCCTTGAATCTCTCCCACAGCCAGGTCTCCTACCAGTGGGTCGATGATCGCCACACTATGGCAATCGTCACCGTCAGTCACAAATAACGCCCACTGCCGCTGGCAGAAACAACAACGGCGACCATAGGGTCGCCGTTGTCATTACCGGGTCTCGAGTTCAAGTCATCAGGCTTGAGGATTGAGACGGGTCGGCATGCCGGTACGCTGTTCCAGCACCTGCTTGACCACGTTGGAGTCAGACTCGGCGTGAGCGATGAAGCGGGTGATGGCCGGTGTCATCGGGAGCGGCACGGAGGCGGTGGAGTTGAACTCCTCCTCGGTCCGTGACAGCGGCTCGTGCACTTCCATGTAGCGACCGCCATCCGGCTCGACCGTGGTCTTGACCGGCTGGTTGACGAACTGGACGCGGGTACCGACCGGCACGTTGTCGAACAGATACTTGATGTCGTCGGCACGCAGACGTACGCAGCCGCTGCTCACCCGCAGACCGATGCCGAAGGTGGCGTTGGTTCCGTGGATGGCATAGAGGTTGCCGATGTAGAGGGCGTGCAGGCCCATGGGGTTGTCCGGGCCGGCTGGCCAGACCGCAGGCAGTGTGATTCCCTTCGCGGCGTAGCGACGACGAATGTTTTCGGTCGGGGTCCAGGTCGGGTTGGCGCGCTTGCGCTCTACCTTGGTGATCCAGTTCTCCGGGGTGTTCACCCCCAGCTGACCGATGCCGATGGGCAATACCTGTACCACGTTCTTCCCTTTCGGATAGTAGTAGAGGCGCATCTCGGCAACGTTGATGACGATCCCTTCGCGGGGCGCGTTGGGCAGGATCAACTGGTGAGGGATGATCAGGGTGCTGCCCGCTTTGGGCAGATAGGGATCAACGCCCGGGTTGGCTTCCATGATATTGGTCAAACCCAACTGAAACTCGGAGGCAATCTGCTCCAGCGGACGATTGTCCGCAGGCACCACATATTCCAGATTCTCACCGATCAGACGGCTGTTGGCCGCAGGCAGACGATACTCGACGGCGGCAGCCTGCTGGCTGATCAGCGCAAGTGTGCATAAAAGGGCCGAAGCGGCAGTGCGAAGGGGGTTCATAAAATTCCTGTGTGGTTTCCTGTACCAAATGGGCCGGAGGCCATCTTATCTTCGGTCTGCCGGTGGTGGGTCAACCTGCACCACGGCGCCAAATAACCGAGCGCGCATTCTTTCTCGAGTCGGCCAAAATTTCAACTTCCATATGTTGCTTTTCTTGTTAAAAGTGGCCGTTTTCGGTGTGATGCTTATCAACAGAGCAAAAGCCCCCTTGGCAAGTCGCCATTGAAAGAGAGATGTACAGCATAGCCCCCTCTCTGCGGACCAACCCCGCCCCCTTAGACCACAGCGCTGTGCCACCTGGTGTCACGGTTGCAGCCCTGGCTGAAACGTTTGTCACCTCGGAGGAGATAGGCCAATGTTGACTGTGGCACTTTCATTGGAGCGAAAAGGTGGAAAATAGCGCTTCGACTACAGCAGGGACTGGCTGCCGCCATAAAAAAACCGCTCCGAAGAGCGGTTAATGGAGCCACCAGGCAACCATAAAAGGGACTTCAAGCGTTGTCATTGGAATTACTGGACGGCCGCCTCCCCCGCCGCACCACTCTGCTCTTTGAGGAAGCTGATCCAGGGGGATGCCCGACCGCTGACGTTGCCATTCTGAGCCGCCTGGGTGAAGGCGTTGAGGGCCTCCTTCGGCTTTTGTTGCTCAAAATAGGCGACCCCGGTCAGGAACTTGAGATCCGCCCGCTGTTCACCATTTGCATTGGCTGCCGGTTTGGCGGCCAGCGCCACCAGATCCTGATAGCGTTTGCTCTGGATCATCATGCGCGCCATTTTCAGCTGCAATTCGGCGCTCGGGGCCAGCTGGTAGGACTTGGCCAGGGTGTCGATGGCCGGATCCAGCTCCTTGGCCTGATGCCAGTAGTTGGCCAGGGTCTTGTAGTTGCCAGCGCTCTGCTCAATCACCCCGTCCTTCATCCCCTTCTCCATCACCCGTGCGGCGCGATGGGGAATGCCGGTGAAGGCGAGGTAGTTGGCGAGACGCTGCAGCTCGGCAGCCTCGGTCAACATGCCGAGGTTGTAGGCCGACTCCAGCGCCGCCAGCGCCTTGCCATCGTTGCCTGCCTGCATATGCATGGCCGACAGCTGGGTCCAGTACTTCTTCTTCTCCGGGAACATGTTGACCAGAGAGGTCAGCACCTCGGTCGCCGGTTTGTACTGTTTCAGCTCGTAGTGAGCGCCCATCTTCAGCAGATACCAGGACTCCGGCGCTTTACCTGCCGACAGCTTGATCGCCTGATCCACCGCCGGGATCGCGTCACGGTACTGCTTGAGCTGCACGTGGGCGTTGGCCAGCGTGATATAGGCATGGGAGTTGGGCTTGTCATCTTTGCCCTGGTTGGCAAACCACTCCTTCATGGTCTTGATCGAGCCCTGATAATTACCCTCAGCCATATAGAGCTGGGCCAGGTTGTAGCGCACCTGCTGGGCCACCGGTGGCGGCAGGCCGCCTGTCGCGATGGCATCGGCAAAGTACTTGGTCGCCTGACCGTATTTCTCCTGCTGGGCGGCCACGAAACCGAGAGTCTGCAATATGACCCCCTTGTCGTAGACCCGATCACCCACGCTGGAGAGTGCCTCCTGCAATCTGGCATTCGCCAGACCGTATTGCTTGTCAGTGATCAGCTCCTGCGCCTTGTTGACCGCCCGATAGGCCCGATCCGACAGGGCCGGCTGCTCGGCGGCCCAACTGGCGGTGCTGAGCAGCACCGCCATGGCGACCGGGGCGAGGATCATCTTGTGTAACTTGTTCATCGCCACCTTCCTTAGTTGACCGCAAACTCGATCTCTTGCTGCATACGGCTCGCCTGCGGCTTGCCATCCACCATGGCCGGTTTGAACGTCCACTTGGCGATGGTTTTGCGCGCCTCTTTGCCGAGGTCATAGCTGCGCGGCTCTTCCTTGACGATCCGCACGTTGCTGACGGTACCGCGCTCGGTGACGGTGAACTCCACCAGCACCTTGCCGGAGGCCAGCCCCGCCAGTGCCGCCTTGCGGGGCATCATGGGCTCGAAGGTTGCCAGCGGAATGGCGCCGTTGTTGCCACCGACGCCGCCACCACCGCCGCCGGTGCTGTAAGCACCCAGCGCGTTGCCACCACCGATGTTGACCGGGATGTCGAGCTTGGGCATGTCCATCGGCGCGCTCTCCATCTTCGGCCGATCTGTGCTGGCCACTTCCATCTCGGGAGGCGGCGGCGGACGCTTGGGCGGCGGCGGTTTGGGCAGCTCCCGCTGTTTCTCTTGCAGGGTCTCCTGGGGCTTGAGGCGGATGAAATCGGTCATGGTGACGTCATCCTTCTCCACCAGCTCCCGGTGATCCGGTGTGATCAGCTTGTTCATTCCCAGAAACAGAAAGAACACCACCACACAGGAGACCGCCAACGATATCAGGTATCTCATAGGTCTCTCTCCGGCATCAGCTGCTCTTGTCTGCCGCGATGGAGATGTTCTGGACACCGGCCATGCGGATCTGATCCATGACCTGCACCACCAGACCGGAACGGGATTCATTATCGGCCTGGATCACCACGGCGCTCTCCGGGTTTTCGGCCCGCAGCCGCTCGATGTTGGCGCGCACCGCCCCCACCTCGACCACCCGCTTGTCGACCCAGACCTGACCGTTTTCGCGCACCGCGACCATGATATTGCCCTTCTTCACCGTCTCGGCCGTGCTGGCACTGGGACGGTTGATCTCGACACCGGACTCCTTGACGAAGGAGGTGGTGACGATGAAGAAGATCAGCATGATGAACACTATGTCCAGCATGGGGGTCAAATCGATAGCCGCCTCGTCAGCACCGCTGTCGCTGTAACGTTTTCTCATAGCAGAAACTCCTTGCTTGTTCTGTGCCCCCGGCAGGCCATGCCTCGCCGGGGGTATGCATCCTGCATCAACCGTGTTTCAGGTTGTCTTCCAGCTTTTGCACCGCCAGTTTGGCCTTGTGATCGAGCTGGTTGACAAAAAACAGGCCGGAAAGGGCGGCGATCATGCCCGCCATGGTCGGTACCGTTGCCTTGGAGATCCCCGATGCCATCGCCCGCGGCGAACCGGTGCCTGTGATGGCCAAAGTGTCAAACACCTGCACCATCCCCACCACGGTCCCCAGCAGCCCCATCAACGGGCAGAGAGCGATCAGCACCTTGATGACCGGCATCCCCTTGTCCACCGCCATGGCAACCCGTGAGACCAGCTCGCGGCGGATCTGCTTGGCAGACCAGGAGAGATGATCGGTGCGGGCCAGCCAGGTGGCCTTGGTCTGCTTCACCTGCTTGGGGTAGACCGCCATGAAGTAGAACCAGCGCTCCAGCAGCAGGGCCCACATCATCAGGGTCAGGAAGAACAGGGCGACCAGTACATCGCCCCCCAATCCCAAAAACCGGCGGACCGACTCGACTTCTTCAATCAACCAGAACCACATGGGTGACTCCTTACGCTGCGGCTTTGGAGGCGTGCAGACGTTCCTGATAACGGGCGACGAAACCGGCGCTCTGCTCTTCCAGCACCTGGATCAGACGACGGCTCTGGGTCTGCACAATGGTGTAGAGGAACAGCATGGGCACCGCGACGACCAGACCCTGCATGGTGGTCACCAGCGCCTCCGAGATACCGCCCGCCATCAGCTTGGGATCGCCGGTACCGAACAATGTGATGGCCTGGAAGGTGGCAATCATCCCCACTACGGTACCGAGCAGACCCAGCAGCGGCGCGACCGAGGCGATCAGCTTGATGATGCTGATGCCCTTCTCGAACTTGGGCACGTTGCGCAGGATGATCTCGTCGAGCTTGGACTCCAGATCCTCGATGTTGTCACCGCGATGGCTCTGGTAGGCCCCCAGCATGTCACCAATGGGGTTGCCCTTGATGATCTGATCAGATTTCAGCTGCTTGCGCATGGACGAGCCGATCAGCGACAGGCGGATACCGCAGAAGATGGCCAGCAGGGTACCGAGCACACCGAGCACCATGATGACGTAACCCACTTCACCACCCTGATCGATCCGCTCCTTGAGAGTCGGTGACTGCACCAGCAGAGAGAGGATCACGCCGCGAGACGGGTCGATAAAGATGGGCTTGACCCCGTCACCGCCCTGTTCAAACTCGGCGATCGGTTCCAGCACCCCCTTGTCAGGTTGACGGGAAAGCTGCTCGAACTTGCCGGTCTCCGGCACGAAGGTGAGGTACTTGCCTTCGGAGACAGTGTTGAACTCACCGATCTGGGTGACCGTCTTCTCGGCCTGGTTGCCTTCGCCGTAGACCACAGTCGCCGGGATCTGGCTCACCTTGCCACCGTCCACCATGCGGCTAAGGGTGGTGGTCCAGAACGCTTCCAGATCGTCGCTGGAGGGGAGCTCTTTACTCTCGGCCAGACGGGTCAGCAGCGCGGTCTGTTCCGGATGCTCGACCCGACGGGCGGAGGCGTTGAAGATTCCCTTGAACTCACCGGCGAACTGACGCAGTACGCCGAACATCTCGCCCATGTTGCCGGAACGCTGGCGCAGGGTTTCAGTCAGCTCGGTCAGCTGCTTGTCATTGGCATCGAAGGTCGCCTTGAGCTGCTCGCCCTTGGCGGTTTCGGCAGCCAGCTCGGCCTTGGCCTTGGCCAGCAGCGCCCCCTGCTCGTTCTTGTCAGCCAGGAAGCGGGCTTCCCGCTCCTTGTTGAGTTGGGATTCGCTCAGGCTGGAGGCCTTGACCTGATTCAGCAGCGCATTGAGATCCACCGGTTTTTCGGCAGCGGTCACCGGCAGGGTGACTAGGGTTGCTCCCGCAATCAGGGAGGCAATCGCAAGTTTGATTCCTTTCATGATGCTTTCTCCGCAGTTTGAACCGGCAGCTTGATCAGAGCGGGAGGCGCCTGCTTCTTGGCGATGCGAAGGCCCTGTTCAACCGCACTGCGATACTCCTGGGGCAACTCTTCCCACTGGCGAGTCTTCTTGTTCCACATCCCGGTCTCATTGCCATCCGGGGATTGATAAAGCAGCGCGATGCGGCCAACCCGCAGGAACTCGTAGGTCTTCTCGCTACCATCCTTGTCCAGGCTCGCCTTGTAGGATTCGATGGTGCGGCTGAAGCCCTCCTCGATCTGGTAGGCCTCCAGGATCTTGCGGTACTTCTCGGAGATGGTGACATCGGCACGGTTCATCAGGTCGGTCAGAGCCGCCACGCGGTCCTCGCGCTCGACCTTCTGGAACGGCAGATCCAGCGCCACAAACTGCTCGAGGGAGTCGATCATCTTGAGCATCAGGGGGACAACTTCGGTGCTGGTCTGATCAATCTGGGCGATCTGCTTTTGCATCGACGCCAGCTCGGCACTCTGGGACTCGACCATCTTGCTCACCTGCTCGTTGTAGGTGCGCAGACTGTCGACCTGACGCAGGGCTGCCTTGTACTGGGCCAGTGCGGATTCGGCAGATTCGGCATAGCTGTCGATCTTCTGCTGGGAAACTTTGGATGCGTTGTCGGTGGCGGCTTGAGCGTCCACGGCCTGACCGGCAGTAGCGGCACTCAGATTGAAGCTGGTCAACAAGGCGGCCGAAACCAGGCTGCCAAGGAGCGCTTTCTTCATTGTAATGGTCCTTGTCTTCATAGGATTACCCTATCTCCGTAACTTCCTTGGACGTTGGGCACAGCCGGCCCGACCGGGCCGGCTGAGGTTGTATATCAACGGGGTTGATTAGAACTTCTGGGTGTAGTCGATGTAATAGACCCGTCCGTCAATGCTGTAGAGGTATTCATCGTAGGTGTAACCATCATTTGACAGGGAAGGTCCACGGTTGAACATGTTCTTCACGCCGGTCTGGATCTTGGCATTCCAGCTGGTATCGACCGCAACGTTCAGGTTCCAGATGGTGTTGGAAGCAATATGGCCCTCTTCCTTGTCATCCACATAGTCCTGGCTCTGGGAGTCGATATAGTTGGTGCTCAGGTAGGTATCCAGATTCCACAGCTGCGGGAAGTTGGCACCGATCCCGGAGTTGAAACGGAAATCGGGTTTGCCATTCCAGCCCTTCTTGTCAACCATTGGGCCACCAGCAAACAGACCTTCCTCATATTTCAGGATGTAGCTGCTGCCAAAGTCGTAACGCAGGGTGAAGGAGTTGAAGTCGTACTTGTAGTCCGCCTTGAAGTCGATACCACTGGTCTTGAGTTGCCCCAAGTTGACCATGCCGGCATAGACCTTCTCGACATCGCCGTTGGCGTCACGAATGACGTTCGGGTTGCTGCCGGTATTGAGCTCCTGATAGAACTGGGTCTGGGTGGTAGCCAACTGGATCACGTCATCGATCTTGATGTAGTAGTAATCGAGCGACAGGTTCAGATTGTCCAGCGGATTGTAGGCCGCCCCGATAGTGAAGGTATTGGCGGTCTCTTCCTTCAGGTTCTTGTTGGATTGGCGCGTTGTCTCGTACTGCTCTTCGGAACAGTTGGCAATACCATTGGCCTGGCAGTAGACATAGTCCTTGGCAAAGTCAGCTGACTGGGCATCCGCCGCATAGAGATCATTCAGACCCGGCGCGCGGAAAGACTGGGACCAGGAGGTACGGAACATCAGCTGGTCGAGTGGCTGATAACGCAGACTCGCTTTGGGCGAGAAGGCGCTGCCAAAGTCGCTGTACTTGTCGTAACGACCCGCCAGGTTCAGCTCGATCTGCTCGGTGATGGGGATCAGGCTCTCGATGTAGGTGGCAAACACATCGCGCACACCGCTACCGGAGTTGCCGGATGAACCCAGTACGTTACCCGCTTCGGACTGGCTGTCGTAGGTGTCGGAGTAAACCCAATCGTTATACTCGGCACCCAGATACCAGCTGACCGGGCCAGCAGGCAGTTCGCCCATCTCCCAACCCAGACCGCCATACCACTGGAAGAAATCCATCTTGGAGTTGCGGCTGGTGGTATAAGAGAGATCCTTGGTGGCATCAGCGGAGAAGCTGCCGTTGACGAAGTTTCCACTGTTTACCTGAGTCTGAACCGCCGGCTCCAATACATAGCCATTACCAATACTCTGGTTATCTGTCTTGGAGTACATGTAACCGGCGTTCCACTCCAGATCGCCAACCGCCTCGGTCGGAACCACCCCTTCAAAACCCAGGTTCAGAGTACCGGTCAAGTCGGTCACTTCGTTGTCACGGGGACCGACGTTGTTGAAGCGGTAGTAAACCGTCGCAGCCTTGGCGGTGCTGAAGTTGTTGGCAGACAGGACTGCAGCGCTTTCAGGGGTGGAGCCATCCACGGTGAAGGCACCTGCAGCAGGGGCGAAACGACCAAAACTGGTGACCCGGGAACCAATCATCTGTGGCACGAAATCCACATTGTCGTTGATATGGTAGCGGCCGTTGACATAGACGGTGTCGCGAGTACGCGAGGCGGTCTTGGCTGCGACCTGAGCAAAGTCGAAGCGGCAAGCCGTACCCTTGGTGACAAAACCGGCGCCGGTGCTTTCACAGTCGACCCCATTCAGAGTACGTGTTACGGTCTTGCCAGTTGCCGCGTCTACTCCCTTGATATTGCGACCATAGAGGCTAGGAGACTCAGCCCCCTGCTTGGCCAGATAGTCACGATCCTTGTAATAGATCTCGTCTTTCACATCATGCTCGTAGACCATCATCAGGGAACCTTTCTCACCCGAAATACCGCTGACGATGGAACCACTCTGTTCGTCACCACCTTCCTCGGTCGGTGAACCGACGCGCCCCTGGAATGACAAACCTTCAAAACCCTCTTTGAGGATCACGTTGATAACGCCACCGATGGCATCAGAACCATACAGGGCAGAGCCACCGTCCAGGTTCACTTCCACCCGCTCAACGGCCGCCATGGGGATGGTGTTGAGGTTGATGGCGGTGCCCCCCATGGAGGGAGAACCGGCGATACGCTTGCCATTGAGCAGCACCAGTGTGCGATCTTCACCAAGGCCACGCAGCCCTACGGTGGCTTGTGACTGGGCTGAGCTACCGGAGGATGGAGAGAAACCACCAAAGGAGTTGTAGGAGGCCTGTTTCAGATAATCAGCCACAGTCTGCTGGCCAGACTGTTCAATTTGGGCCTTGCTGACAGAGACAACCGGAGTCGCCCCCTCAACATCAACACGAGAGATACGGGAGCCAGTGACTTTGATTTTCTGCAGTTTTTCGACGTTCTGCCCTTCTTCGGCAGATACGGATGGGGCCGCCGCAAGGCTCGCCAAGGCGAACGCAATCGCAGCAGAGATTCTGCTCTTCCTAAGCATCGCTTATATCCTTCCTGGTTGTTTATTGTTTGCTTCCTGATACCGCCCTCTTTGGAGCGATGCGTAAGGCTTATCAATCTTTGACTAGCGACGTCAATGGAGTGGGGGGATCGGGAGGGTGAGATGTGGAATAAGCGGAGTGTATTAATTTTGACCGGCATAATTAGTGAATAATTCTGCCAAAAACATCCCGCGCAATGTGAAATCGTTGTTAAAACATGTAAAAGACGCTGAATTAAAAGTTGATGAACTTATTTGTTTACGTGCTGTCTCTTTATATCTTATTTCGATTTATTGGCAAAAATAAGAATAAAACTCTATTTTAATTATTATTGTGACTGACCACTCCGATGGGGGAGATAGATAAATTTGTCGAGATGATATCGTTTTCCCTTCTTTGGCAGCAGAAAGAAAATCACTTAAAATTCAATCACATAAACAAAAACAAGATTCAAACAAACAGCTGTTTATATTTTTTAAAATAATGTTGAGCAGTAGCGTTTTGTTTTGATTTTCACTTTTCAGATAAAAAACGTCATTTTTCGGTGCTTTTGGTCTCAGCGGGTCATTTGTCCCAGTTTTCCATTTCCTTGTACTTGATTTTTGTTGCAGAGCTTTTACAGTGGCCAAGCGGATTGTCTGCTGTTTGGCAACCAATCCAGCGCGTAATGCCAGGAAGGACAGGCCCGTCACCGGATTTGACTGGCCGCAAAAAAGAACAACAAGGACGAGGTTCCACCATGCTGTCGTATTTCCTACGCCGGATGCTTTTGATCATCCCGACGTTTCTCGGTATCACCCTGCTCGTCTTCACCATCACCCGTTTCGTGCCGGGCGGACCGGTCGAACGCATGCTGCTGCAAGCCCAGGTTTCCCAGAATGAATCTGGCCGCTCCAGTGGCAGCAAGGGGGCGCAGGCCCTCTCCGATGAACAGATCGAGGAGCTCAAGGCCTTCTATGGCCTCGACAAGCCCATGCTGGTCGCCTACTGGGAGTGGCTGCAGAAGCTGGCGGTACTCGATCTGGGCGAATCGACCCGCTACTACGAGCCGGTGTGGGATCTCATCAAGGATCGGCTCCCGGTCACCGCCTTCTTCGGGCTGGCGACCTTTCTGCTGAGCTATGCGGTCTCCATTCCACTGGGGGTGGCGAAGGCGCTCAGGCACAACAGCCGCTTCGACTCGTTGAGCTCCATGCTTATCTACATGGCCTATGCCTTGCCCGCCTACGTGGTGGGGATCTTCCTCATCACCGTCTTCGCCTTCCATCTGGAATGGCTGCCAATGGGCGGTTTTCCGGGAGACGACTTTGAGTACATGGAGAGCAGCTGGGATCAGATCCGCACTGTCTTTGCCCACGCCCTGCTGCCGCTTATCGCCTACGCCATCGGCGATTTCGCCATCCTCACCATGACCATGAAAAACAGCCTGATGGAGAACCTGTCGGCCGATTATGTGCGTACCGCCGTGGCCAAGGGACTGCCGTTTCGCAAGGCGGTCACCGACCACGCCATGCGCAACAGCCTGATCCCCATCGCCAGCCACCTGGGGTCTGTGCTTACCGTTTTCTTTGGCGGCTCCTTCCTCATCGAGACCATCTTCAACATCGACGGCATCGGCCTGCTCGGTTACGAGGCGATCGTCGAACGGGATTACCCCACCGTCATGGGCATTCTGGCCATCACCTCCATGCTGATGCTGATTGGCAATATCGTCTCCGATATCTGCGTTGCCCTGGTTGATCCGCGTGTGCGGTTTGGAGATTGACCATGAACCAGACCTCTATTGCCATGCCGATGCTGATATCACGCCATATCGTCTCCGATATCTGTGTTGCCCTTGTTGATCCCCGCGTGCGGTTTGGAGACTGACCATGAAGCTCAATCCGGTTACCTTGAAAAAACTCAAGCGCTTCAAATCGATCAAGCGCGGTTACTACTCCTTCATCATCTTCACCACCCTGGTGCTGCTCTCCCTGCTGGCGGAGCTGCTGGTCAACAGCCGGGCACTGATGGTGAGCTATCAGGGCCAGCTGCATTTCCCCACCTATGGCGATGTGATCCCCGGTCAGCAGTTCGGGCTCAATTACGAGTACGAAACCAACTACCGCCAGCTCAAGGCCAAATTTGCCGCAGAGGGCCAGGGCGACTGGGTGCTGCTGCCGCCGGTACCCTGGAACCCCTACGAGCAGGATTTCAAGGAGGATGCCTACCCGCCTTACGCCCCCAGCGCGGCCGAGCGCCACTTCCTCGGCACCGACACCAGCGGCCGCGACGTGCTGGCGCGACTGGTTTACGGCTTTCGCATCGCCATCGGCTTTGCCTTTATCGCGCTGGCGGCCAGTTACGCCATCGGGGTCACCATCGGCTGTCTGATGGGCTTTCTCGGCGGCCGCTTTGACCTCATTCTGCAACGCTTTATAGAGATCTGGTCCCAGGTGCCGTTTCTCTACGTCATCATGATCCTGGTGTCGCTGGCCAAGCCCAACTTCGGCCTGTTTGTCGCCATCAACGTGCTGTTCGGCTGGATGGGGATCACCTGGTATATGCGCACCCTCACCTACAAGGAGCGGGCACGGGACTATGTGATGGCGGCGCGGGCACAAGGGGCGACCACCGGGCGGATCATCTTCAACCACATCCTGCCCAACACCCTGATGATGATCGTCACCCTGGCGCCGTTCGCCGTGGTGGGCAATATCTCCACCCTGACGGCCCTCGACTATCTGGGCTTCGGGCTGGCACCGCCGACCCCGAGCTGGGGGGAGCTGCTCTCCCAAGGCATCAACAATCTGGATGCCATCTGGATCGTCAGCTCGGTGGTGGCAGCGGTGAGTCTGGTGCTGATCATGGTCTCCTTTATCGGTGAGGCGATCCGCGAGGCGTTCGATCCGCGCAAATTTACCCGTTACCAATAAGCCAGACGGTACCAGCGCATCGGCAGGCGTCGGGTAACGAACAGTGATTAATGAAGGACGGGCCGCCGCCATCGGCGGTCCCGGGAGCAAGGGATAATCCCGTTATCAATCAAGACCCCCAGTGCAGGGGCCAGACCTGGAAGTCAAACATGAAAAATAAAATCAAATGGATAGGTGCTCTCTTTGTGCTGGTAAACGGATCCTGGGTCTGGGCGGCCAGCCTGCCCGCGGATCTCAAATGGGAGACCAACGACACGGATCCTGTGTTCGCCTCCCCCAAGGCGCTGCCGGGTGGCAGCCTCAATATGTTTGTGGAGAGCTTTCCGCTGACGTTTCGTACCGTGGGGCCAGATTCCAACGGATCGTTCCGCTCCTTTATTCTCGATAACCAGTTGCGACTCATCAGCTTCCACCCCAATACCGGCAACCCCATCCCCTCACTGGCAACCCACTGGGCCATAGCGCCAGACAGCCAGACCGTCTACTTCAAGCTGGATCCCCGTGCCAAATGGTCGGATGGCAAGCCGGTCAATGCTGACGACTACACCTTCGGCTACGAGATGATGCGCTCCAAACACATCAAGGGGCCCTGGTTCAACAACTACTACACCACTGAAGTGGTAGCGGTAGAGAAGATCGATGATCACACCATTATGGTCAAAGCGGGCAGCCGCAAGGCCAAGATGGACCTGCTCAACACCACCGAGCTGTGGCCCCAGCCCAAGCACTACTACAAGCTGACCCCCAACTGGGTGAAGCAGTACAACTGGGCCGTGGTGCCCACCACAGGTCCCTACGTGATCAGCGACGTCAAGAAGGGCAAGTCGGTCACCTTCAGCAAGCAGAAGGATTGGTGGGCAAAGGATGATCGCTACAACCAGCACAGATTCAACATCGACACCATCAAGGTGCAGGTGATCCGCGACCACAACATCGCCTTCCGCCACTTCCTGAAAGGGGAGATCGATACCTTCGAGATGATCCTGCCCAACTGGTGGCATGAAAAAGCGGTCACCCCGGAGTACAAGAAGGGGTACGTGCAGAAGGTGATGGCCATGACCGACACCAAACAGGGCGGTCAGGGAGTTCACCTCAATGTGGCCAACCCCAAACTGGCAGACGTAAACGTGCGCCTCGGCATCCAGCACGCCTTCAACATCGACAAGATGATAGAGACCGTGCTGCGCGGCGACTATGACAGAGCCACCACCTTCGGCTCGGGTTTTGGCGAGTTCACCGACATGACGCTGCCGGAGCGGGCTTATGACATCGGCAAGGCGCGGGAGTACTTTGCCAAGGGCGGCTACAACAAGCCGGGGCCGGACGGCATCCTGCAAAATGAGAAGGGGGAGCGGCTGACGCTGGCACTCACCTACACCAGTCAGGAGCACTCCAAGCGCCTGACCGTGTTGAAAGAGGAGGCCAAGAAAGCGGGTCTCGATCTGGAGCTTAACCTAGTGGATGGCGCCACCGGCTTCAAGGTGATGCTGGAGAAGAAACACGAGGCGGCCTGGCTTGGCTGGGGCGGCGGCGGTCTCTATCCACAATATTGGGAGTCGTTCCACTCCGCCAATGCCAACAAACCGCAGACCAACAACCTGTTCAACGTGGCTGACAAGGAGCTGGACGCACTGATCGACGCCTACAACGTCGAATTCGACATGGCCAAGCGGGCCAAGCTCTCCCAGCAGATCCAGCAGCGCATCTATGATCTCGCCATCTTCGTGCCCGGGGTGCAGCTCAACTATGTACGGGCCAGCAGCTGGCGTTATGTGATGCTGCCGGAGGTGCCTGCCACCAAGAACACACCGGATCTGCTCTACTGGCCGATGGATGGTTATCCTCACAGTAGTGGCGGTCTGCTCTGGCTCGATCCCAAGGTGAAGGAAGAGACCCGCAACGCCAAGGAGGCAGGGGAGGCGCTGGCGCCCATCAACCTGCTCGACAAGACCTATGCACGTCATTGATATTCAGGCCATTGCGAAGGGAGCAGCCGTTATGCCCAACACTCAGGTCCCCATCCTTGACGTACCGGATAACGGGGGGGAGTTCGCCGCAGATAACGGCCAGCACCCAGCTCCAATCCTCGAAGTACGCGATCTCGAGGTGGAGTTTGCCGTCGACGACGGCAAGATCAAGGTGCTCGACGGGGTCAGCTTCAAGGTGGCCCCGGGCCAGACGCTGGGGATCGTCGGCGAGTCCGGCTGTGGCAAGAGCGTCACCTCGCTCGCCATCATGGGGCTCTTGCCCAAACCCCACGGTCAGGTGGTGGCCGGTTCCATCCGCTTTCAGGGGGAGGAGCTGCTGTCGCTTGCACCGGATCAGATGTACAAGGTGCGCGGCAACCGCATCTCGATGATCTTTCAGGAGCCGATGACTGCCCTCAACCCGGTGCAGACGGTGGGGGAGCAACTGATGGAGGTGTTTCGCCTCCACCGCCCGGAGTATGACAAGGCCCAGCGCAAAGCCGCGGCCATCGCCATGCTGCAGAAGGTGGGGATCCCTGAACCGGCCCAGCGCTTTGCGGTCTATCCCCACAACCTCTCCGGCGGTATGCGCCAACGGGTGATGATCGCCATGGCGCTCTCCTGCGAGCCAGACCTGCTCATCTGCGACGAGCCGACCACGGCGCTGGATGTCACCATTCAGGCCCAGATCCTCGAACTGATGAAAGAGCTGCAGGCCCAGACCGGGATGGCCATCATCTTTATTACCCACGATCTGGGGGTAGTGGCGGAGCTGTGCGACGAGGTGGTGGTGATGTATGCCGGGCGGGCGGTAGAACAGGCCGACGTGTTCGAGCTGTTTGACCACCCCCGTCACCCCTATACCCACGGCTTGATGAGCTCGATCCCGCGCCTTGAGGATGAGCCCAAGAGCCTGCTCAAGACCATCAAGGGACAGGTGCCAGCTCTGCACGAGATGCCCGCTGGCTGCCGCTTCTCCAACCGCTGCCCCCATGCGACCGATCTCTGCATCAGCGCCATTCCGGCGGTGGAGCAACTCAATCCGCGCCACCATGTCGCCTGTCACTACTGGAAGGAGTTGACCGTATGAGCACTCTGTTATCGGTCAGGGATCTGAAGCAGCACTTCCGGCTGGGAGGCGGGTTCCTGCGCAAGCAATATACGGTTCACGCGGTGGATGGCATCAGCTTCGACCTGAAACAGGGGGAGACGCTGGGGCTGGTGGGTGAGTCAGGCTGCGGCAAGTCCACCCTCGGGCGCAGCCTGCTCAAGCTGTTCGAGCCGACCGCGGGCACCATCACCTTCGAGGGGCGCGATATCACAGCCCTCAGCCCGAAGGAGATGCGCTCCCTGCGTCAGGAGATGCAGATGGTATTTCAGGATCCTGCAGAATCCCTCAACAGCCGCCACACCGTGGGCCAGATTTTGGAGGAGCCCTTTATCATCCACGGTAAAGGCAACACTGAGCAGCGCCGCGGCTGGGTGCAGGAGTTGCTGGCAAAAGTGGGCCTGCCGGGCAGCGCGGTGGATCGCTACCCCCACGAGTTTTCCGGCGGTCAGCGCCAGCGGATCGGCATCGCCCGCGCCATCGCCCTCAAGCCCAAGCTGCTGGTGTGCGACGAGGCGGTCTCGGCCCTCGATGTCTCGGTGCAGTCGCAGATCGTCAACCTGCTGCTCAGCCTGCAGCGGGAGATGAATCTCTCCATCATCTTCATCGCCCACGATCTGTCGGTGGTCAAACACATCTCGGATCGGATTGCAGTGATGTATCTGGGACGGATCGTCGAGCTGGCGGATGCCCAGTCGCTCTATCTGGCGCCACGTCACCCCTATACCCAGGCACTGATCTCCGCCATTCCGGTGCCGGACCCGCGCAGGCGCAGCCAGCGCATTCTGCTGACCGGCGATGTGCCCTCCCCCATCTCGCCACCAAGCGGCTGCCACTTCCACCAGCGCTGCCCCCATGCGACCGAGCTGTGCAAGAGCAAGGCGCCGAGGCTTGAGGTGTGCGATGAGGCCCATCATCAGGTGGCCTGTCACACCCCGCTCGCCGTCGGTAGTCACGCTATCAGCGGCGACAGCAGGCTGGAGCAGGCAAGCTAGGTGCAGCGAACAAACGCCAGGGTAGAAACAGACGAGGCGGCCATCAGGCCGCCTCGTGCTATCGGGTCACGCTTGTCTTATCGCGTCACGGCCGCTGCTCGTCAGGCAATCTGGTAGCGGCCCGGCTTGTGGTTGAGTGTCAACACCAGATTACAGATAACCGCCGCCACGATGGAGAGCGCCAGGATCCAGGGCTGCACCACGAAAAACGAGGCGACAACAATGGCGCAATCGAGCCCCATCTGCAGCTTGCCCGCCCGGATGCCAAAGCGATCCTGAATAAAGAGCGCCAGAATGTTGAAGCCCCCAAGACTCGACTTGTGGCGAAACATGATGAGCAGCCCCATGCCGATCAGGGTGCCGCCGATCAGCGCCGCATAGAGGGGCTCTATCTTGCCGATCTGCAACACCCCGTTGAGGTGATCGGTCATGTAGGAGACCGCCGCCACCGAGACAAAGGTGTTGAAGGTAAAACGTGGCCCCATCCGCAGCCATGCCAGCGCATAGAAGGGCAGGTTGATGCCGAAAAACAGCAGGCCGAAGCTGATGCCGGTCACCTTTTGCAGCAGCAGCGCCAGCCCGGCGGTGCCGCCGGTAAGCAGGCCAACCTGATGAAACAGAAAGATGCCGAGGGAAACAAAGCCGGCCGCCGTCAGCAGGGCCAGCACATCCTCATAAATAGGATGGGCAGTGCGAATCGAGGTGTTGTCCATAACCTGTATCCAAGCGAAGTAAAGAGAGAGTGTCTGTCGCCTGCCGTTGCGGGCGGGCTGCGAGCCCTGTCCACAGGGCTTCGTTATGGGGTCCAGTCTATTTTTTGTGAAAAGGATCACAACAGTCAGGCTGAACGCCCCATTCTGGTGCCTGTCATCTGGCATTGACACTCGCTGCACCAAGATGCAGCATGCCGCGCCGTCAGAGGCGGTTTGCCATGGCACAAACGCGCCGGCTCTGCTACAAAGCGCGCAGCCCCCTTTTCCCATCACCGTAAGGAGCCCCATGATCTGCACAGGACCCCAACCATGACGTATCTGGTCACCGGCGTCGCCGGTTTTATCGGTTTTCATGTGGCCAGCAAGCTGTGCGCCGCAGGCCATCGGGTGGTGGGGATCGATAACCTTAACGACTACTACGAGGTGATTCTGAAAGAGGCACGGCTGGCCCAACTGGCCAGTTTCCCCAATTTTCGCTTCGAGCGGCTGGATCTGGCGGATCGTGAAGCCATGGCGGCCCTCTTTGCCAGCCACGGTTTCGAGCGGGTGATCCATCTGGGGGCACAGGCGGGGGTGCGCTACTCCATCGACAATCCGTTCGCCTATGCCGACAGCAACCTTACCGGCATGCTGACGGTGCTGGAGGGGTGTCGTCACCACGGGATTCAGCACCTCATCTACGCCTCCTCCAGCTCGGTCTATGGCATGGGGGATCAGATGCCCTACTCCACCGCGCAGCAGGTGGATCACCCGGTCTCCCTCTACGCTGCGACCAAAAAGAGCGGCGAGCTGATGGCCCACGCCTATTCGGCGCTCTATGGCCTGCCCACCACAGGGCTGCGCTTCTTTACCGTCTACGGCCCCTGGGGCCGGCCTGACATGGCCATCATCAAGTTCACCCGCGCCATCCTCGCGGGCGAGCCTATCGACGTATACAACCACGGCGATCTCAGCCGCGACTTCACCTACATAGACGACATCGTCGCGGGGATCCTCACCGTGGCCGACCAGCCGCCCCGCCCCAATCCCGATTGGCATGCCAGCGAGCAGAGCGCGGCCGAGAGCGCCGCCCCCTACCGCATCCTCAATATCGGCAACGGCCAGCCGGTGCGGCTGCTCGATTTTATCGAGGCGCTGGAAGAGGCCATCGGCAAGCCCGCCATCAAGCGGATGCAGCCGATGCAGGCAGGCGACATGCACGCCACCTGGGCCGACAGCGAGCCGCTGCACACCCTCACCGGCCTGCGCCCCGCCACGCCCCTCAAGCAAGGTGTTGCCGAGTTTGTCCGCTGGTATCTCGACTACTACCGGCCCGTCCGCTGACGAGCACGGGCAGCCTCTCGGTCATTGATGAGTTAATCAGATACCACTGATGCCCCGCGGGTTTTAGGATGGCTGAACGCACTGTCTGCGCACCATAGCGAGGATTTGAGATGCAATCACAGGAACAGGGTCTGATCGATGGACTGTTCGACCGCCTCAAGCAAGCGCAAGTCAGGGATAGCAAACGAGACCCACAAGCGGATCAGCTGATCCGCCAGCATCTGGCCCAGCAGCCCGATGCCCCCTACTACATGGCCCAGGCGCTGCTGATCCAGCAGGCAGCCCTTACCCGCCTCAACGATCGAGTCAAGGAGCTGGAGGCCAGCCAGAACAGTTCGAGCGGCGGCAGTTTTCTCTCCGGCCTGTTTGGTAGCGAGAGCAGCACGCCCCCGCGCTTTACGCCGCCACCGGCAACCGCGCCTGCCCAGCCCGCGTCCCGTGCCAGCTCCTTTTTAGGGGGCGCCCTGCAAACCGCAGCCGGGGTTGCCGGTGGCGTGATGCTGGCCGACATGATCGGCGGACTGTTTCACAGCAACCGGCCCGAGGAGATCATCGACATCATAGAGCCAGCGCCCATCGCCAATCCGGTCGATGCGGAACCGGTACGCTGGGACGGCTGGGATTCACCTCCCGATGTTGGCAGCAGTTTTCTCGACGACGATAGCCAGAGTAGCGGCTGGGCCGACAGTGACGATAACAACGGCGGTTTCTTCTGACCGTCAAACCATTACTGGCCCCGTATCTGGCGGGGCCCAACTCGATACGAACCCCATGACTATGGAAAGTGTGATGACACCACGGATCGGCAACGGCATGACGCGATATACTCAGCGCGCTTCGTGCCACCCGGGAACAACTCCCGACCCCAGGCGCTCTGTCCGTGGCCACGCAACACCCCCATGACGACAAGGAGCCACCTCATGATCCGAACCCTGCTTTTGACCGGTACCGCCATTGCGGCCTATGCCCTGACCCAGAGCCACTCTCTGCTTCCCCTGCTCAGCCTGCTGGCCCTGCTTTCGCTCTGGGTTGTCAGCGAAATTGGCAGCTTCTATCGCACGCTTCCTCCCACGGTGCTGGATGAGCAGGAGTATCACCACGACTTCTAACCGGATGAAAAATGGTGTGAAACTGTCGAGATGCCGTTAGTTCCATACCGTTTTGCTCTCTGAAATCAACCGGCTATAACAACAGGATCCACTGGGTTCGTGGCGATAGCAGCCATGTTCCTCTATATCTTCTGTACTCAAACAGGAGATAACCCATGAGGCACATCAGCGAAAACGGACTGTTTTTGCTGCTTTTTTTGTCGTTGTTACTGGCAGGTACGCCGCGGGCGATGGCACAAGGCAGGGATTTCAGACAGGCCCCCAAGGCGCTGACGGCGATCAAGCAGGGTCAAGTGGCCCAGCAACACGGCAATCTGCAAAAGGCCATCACCCTCTACTGTGTCGCCGCCAGCACTGGCAACCCAGAGGGATATTTCCGAATCGGCCGCCTGCTCGCCACCGGCCCAGCCTCAGTGCGCAGCGCCAAGCTGGCCAACAGCTACCTCGCCATGGCAATGCGCCTTGGTAACCGGCAGGCTGCCCGCTACTACAACGCTCGCATCGGCAATGCCCCCATGGGTGATCAGTGCGGCATCGGGATCCGTGGCGGTCAGGGTGGCTATCTGGCCGGGCTCCCTTCCACCCCCTTCAATGTCGACACCTGGGTGGCCCGCCAGCCTCCTGCCAAGCAAGAACTGGTCACCATGCTGCGCCACGCCGCCAAACACCATAAGGTGGATGCCCGGCTGGTGCTGGCGATTGCCATCGCCGAATCCAATCTCAACAGCCGTGCCGTTTCACCCAAGAATGCTCAGGGGCTGATGCAGCTGATCCCCGAAACCCAGCAGCGGTTTGGTGTCACTCACCCCTTTGATCCGGCACAGAACATCAAGGGAGGCGTCAGTTATCTCAAGTGGCTGGATCGCCGCTTCGATGGCGACTGGGTACTGATCTCGGCGGCCTACAATGCCGGGGAAAAAGCGGTGGAACGCTATGGCGGGATCCCACCCTATGACGAAACACAGGAGTATGTAAAACGGGTGCTCTACTTCGCTGGCCACAAGCAGCCCTGAGGCCATTCATCAGCATGTCCGTTACTGACAAAACACGCACCAACGTTGCGCAACCGTTTTCCTTTCGGTAGGATCCGGCGCTTTCTCGCCAGCCCTACAGGTATCCCATGAATATCATCAAACGCTGTTCGCGCCTGCTCACCCTCTTTGCCCTCCTCTCCTCCAGCGTGATGGCGGCCACCCCGGCCCCCATCCTGATCCAGGGGGCGATGGACGTCGAAGTCGAAACTCTCGTTGCCGCACTGAAAGACAAGACGGAGCTGACTGTGGGGGCCTGGACATACTGGCAGGGTACTATCTCGGACTATCCGGTGGTCATCTCCCGCACCGAGGTGGGTCTGGCCAATGCCGCTGCCGCCACCACGTTGGCGATTGAGCGTTTCAAGCCGCGTCTCATCATCAATCAGGGTACGGCAGGAGGCCATGATCCGGCACTGCACCGGGGCGATATCGTTATCGGCACCAAGAGCTTCAACATGGGAGCCTATCGCAGTGACCTGATGCCCGCCGAGCAAGGCGTCGATCCGAGCAAATGGCACAACTTCGAGGTCACCATGCGTCTGCGCGATAACGGCAAGCTGGTGGAGCACAGCTCGTTCGCTGGCGATCCCGAGCTGATTGGCCGCGCCCTCGGTATGGCCGATCGCTATCGCCACGGCCGAGTAGTAGGCGGCATCATTGGCACCGCCGATGAGTGGAACCGACAGGTAGCGCGCATCAACTGGCTGCATCAGACCTACCAGACCGCCGCGGAAGAGATGGAAACCTCCTCCGCCGCCCTAGTGGCTGAGGCCTACAAGGTACCCTTTGTCGGCATCCGGGTACTCTCCAATACCGATCTCCACGGTGAAGAGTTTGACCCGCAGACTGCCATCCACTGCCAGCAATTTGTCATTGATTACGCAAACGCGCTGATCAACAGTTTCCACAAGGCATAAGGCCCTATAAGAGGCCGTCATGACAGGCGGCCTATCTTCCCCCCCCCCATCTTTGCCCCCCCTTGCCCATTGGTTTACAATCGGAACGTTTTTTGGAACCGGGTTGACCTGTGTCGACCTGGCCCCACCACGACATCAGTCTGTTAATGCCAAGACATTAACCTGCTGAAAAGGAAGAGAATTAGCCAATGGCTCAATTTATTTACACCATGAACCGGGTCGGCAAGGTAGTGCCGCCCAAGCGTCATATTCTCAAGAACATCTCCTTGAGCTTCTTCCCGGGCGCCAAGATCGGCGTGCTGGGTCTGAACGGCGCCGGTAAATCGACTCTGCTGCGCATCATGGCGGGCATCGACACCGAGATCGAAGGGGAAGCCCGTCCACAGCCCGGCATCAAGATCGGCTACCTGCCGCAGGAGCCGAAGCTGGAGCCGGAGCAGACCGTACGCGAAGCGGTCGAAGAGGCCGTTGGCGAGGTGAAACGCGCCATGGCCCGCCTAGACGAGGTCTATGCGGCCTACGCCGACCCGGATGCCGACTTTGACAAGCTGGCCCGCGAACAGGGCGAGCTGGAAGCCATCATCCAGGCCCAGGGCGGCCACAACATGGAAAACCAGCTGGAGCGCGCGGCCGATGCCCTGCGCCTGCCGGCCTGGGATGCCAAGATCAAACACCTCTCCGGTGGTGAGCGCCGCCGTGTGGCGCTCTGCCGTCTGCTGCTGGAAAAGCCGGACATGCTGCTGCTGGACGAACCGACCAACCACCTGGATGCGGAATCCGTGGCCTGGCTGGAGCGCTTCCTGCACGACTATGAAGGCACTGTTGTGGCCATCACCCACGACCGTTACTTCCTCGACAATGTGGCAGGCTGGATCCTGGAGCTGGACCGCGGCGAGGGTATCCCGTGGGAAGGCAACTACTCCTCCTGGCTGGAGCAGAAGGACGCCCGTCTGGCGCAGGAAGCCAGTTCCGAGGCGGCCCGTCGCAAGTCCATCGAGAAAGAGCTGGAGTGGGTTCGTCAAAACCCGAAAGGGCGTCAGGCCAAGTCCAAGGCCCGTATGGCTCGCTTCGAAGAGCTCAACACCAACGACTACCAGAAGCGCAACGAGACCAACGAGCTGTTCATTCCGCCCGGACCGCGCCTCGGCGACAAGGTGGTGGAAGTGGCCAACCTGCGCAAATCCTACGGTGATCGGGTGCTGATCGACGATCTGTCGTTTGCCATTCCGAAGGGTGCCATCGTCGGCATCATCGGCCCGAACGGTGCCGGTAAGTCGACCCTGTTCCGCATGATGTCGGGTCAGGAGCAGCCGGATTCCGGCGCCATCACCCTGGGTGAAACCGTGGTGCTGGCCTCTGTCGATCAGTTCCGCGACAGCATGGATGACAAGAAGACGGTCTTCGAAGAGGTCGCTGACGGTCAGGATATCCTGCGCATCGGCAACTACGAGTTCCCGAGCCGCGCCTATATCGGCCGCTTCAACTTCAAGGGTTCCGACCAGCAGAAGCGGGTTGGCGAACTCTCCGGTGGTGAGCGCGGTCGTCTGCACCTGGCCAAGCTGCTGCAGACCGGCGGCAACGTGCTGCTGCTGGATGAACCGACCAACGATCTGGATATCGAAACCCTGCGCGCCCTCGAGAACGCCCTGCTGGAGTTCCCGGGTTGTGCCATGGTCATCTCCCACGACCGCTGGTTCCTCGACCGTATCGCCACTCACATCCTGGACTATCAGGATGAGGGCAAGATCGAGTTCTTCGAAGGTAACTTTACCGAATACGAAGAGTGGAAGAAGAAGACCTACGGCGCCGAGGCGATCCAGCCCCATCGCGCCAAGTACAAGCGCATCGCCAAATAAGGCTGACTGCGTGTTGAGGGGAGCTCCGGCTCCCCTTTCTGTTGTCTTTTGGCTTACAATCCTAGACGGATGCCTTTGCATGGATGTAGCACGATGACGACCCCCATAGAGAAAAAACTCACCATCCAGATCCGGGTTGAACCGGGTTGTCTCGGGCCGGATGGCAAGACACATATAGAGACCTTCTGTGCCGCTGCTGCCAAGATTTTTGCCGCCGTGGAGCCCGAGCTGGTGAGCTGGGTGCTGATCCCCCGCTATGACAAGCAGCTGCCGGAGCAAGAGTTCTTTATCGAGGGGCGCAAGCTGACCGAAGAGCAGGCAAGCCTGTTTCTGCGCCGCTTCGGCCGTGAACTGGGTGAAGTGCAAGACCGGCTCGACTCGGTGCTGGCCCAGCTGGTCGAGCGCTACTTCAAAACCCTTTAAGCCTCCAATTTTCGATAAAAGGTTCTCTGCTGAGAACCTTTTTTCATGCTCAAAAAGCAAACGTTTGAATTTTTACTCTATTCATTGATCTGCTTCGCAGATCCGGGGTTTGTAAACGGCGCCGCCTGTGTAAAAATGTGCGCGCCGTCACGGTATCAGGACGAGTCTGGTTACTTAACCGCCAGAAACAGGGCAATTTACCCCGCATGGATGGGATAGCCCGTTCCCCTGCTGCTTATTTCACGTCACCTATTGGAATCCAACATGAATCAACAACACCAAGCTGCCAATCAGGCCGCCGGGCAAGGATTGCTTGAGCGCCTGTTTGCCCTGCAAGGCCATGGCACTACCGCCCGCACCGAAGTGATCGCAGGTATCACCACCTTCCTGACCATGGTCTACATCGTGTTCGTCAACCCGCAGATCCTCTCTGCTGCGGGCATGGACACCCAGGCCGTGTTCGTCACCACCTGCCTCATCGCCGGTATCGGCAGCATCCTGATGGGCCTGTTGGCCAACCTGCCGATCGCGCTGGCCCCCGCCATGGGCCTCAACGCCTTCTTCGCCTTCGTGGTGGTCGCCGGCATGGGTTACTCCTGGCAAGTGGGCATGGGCACCATCTTCTGGGGTGCCATGGGTCTGTTGATCCTCACCCTGCTGCGGGTGCGCTACTGGCTGATCGGCAACATTCCGCTCACCCTGCGGGTTGGCATCACCGCCGGTATCGGTCTGCTGATCGCCCTGCTCGGCCTGCACAACGCCGGGATCGTTGTGGCCAGCCCCGCGACCATGGTGACCGTGGGCAATCTCACCTCCCTGCCCTGCCTGCTGGGTCTGCTCGGTTTCTTCCTGATCTGCATCTTCTCCGCCCGCGGCGTTCATTCCGCCGTGCTGATCGCCATCGTGGTCACCACGGGTCTGGGCTGGCTGTTTGGCGATGTCACCTTCAAGGGCTTCGTCTCCATGCCCCCCAGCATCGAGCCAGTGTTCGGCCAGCTGGATCTGATGGGTTCGCTCGACATCAGCCTGGCCGGCATCATCTTCTCCTTTATGCTGGTCAACCTGTTTGACTCTTCCGGCACCCTGATCGGCGTCACCAACCGCGCCAAGCTGGCCGATGACAAGGGCCACTTCCCGCGCATGAAACAGGCGCTGATGGTCGATAGCGTCAGCTCCGTAGGCGGAGCTTTCATGGGCACCTCCTCGGTTACCGCCTTTATCGAGAGCAGCTCCGGCGTCGCCGTCGGCGGCCGTACCGGTCTGACCGCCATCGTGGTCGGCCTGCTGTTCCTGCTGGCTATCTTCTTCTCTCCGGTCGCCGCCATGGTGCCGGCCTATGCCGCCGCTGGCGCCCTTATCTATGTGGGCGTGCTGATGTGCTCCGAGCTGACCCGGGTGAAATGGGAAGATCTGACCGAAGCAGTACCGGCCTTTATGACCGCCGTCATGATGCCGTTCAGCTTCTCCATCACCGAGGGGATCGCCGTGGGCTTTATCTCCTACTGCGTGATGAAGGCGGGCACCGGCCGCTGGCGCGAGATCAACCCCTGCGTGCTGGTGGTGGCCCTGCTGTTCGTGCTCAAGTTCGTCTGGGTCGATAGCCACTGATAATGACCAGCGCAATCCGATGGGCTCCCGACAAGGAGCCCATTTTTATTTGCCGGATCATGCTTCTCGCCCCTGCGCTGTGACGCGGGGGCCTGACAGTGCTAGATTGGCAACCACCATTTTGAACCGGCAGCGTTGTTAACCCCGTGTCGTTAACCAGCTGTCGTGAACCACAAGGACGGCAACCGTGGCCCAGCACTCTCCCTCTTTCTCTGCCCTCTCCCCCCTGCTGCAAGAACAGGCCGAGCGCCAATGGCAACGGCTGATCGAACTGGCCCCCGACTATGGCAACCAGCCCGAGCCCGTTCGCCAGCCCCTGCTGACCCTGCTTGGCCTCTCCGATTTTGTCGCCGACTCCCTCTTCAAACAGCCGGAGTTGCTGACCGAGCTGCTCGCCTCCGGAGAACTGGATCAGGCCGAACGCTGGCCCGCCTACCAACGCGATCTGACCGCCCTGCTCGCCGAGGTAAGCGATGAAGAAGCGCTCAAGCGTATCCTGCGCCAGTTCCGCCGCAGCCGCATGCTGGTGATCGCCTGGCGCGAACTGCTGGGCCACTCTGAAGTGGAAGAGAGCTTTATCCACCTCACCAAACTGGCGGATGCCCTGATCTGCTCTGCCCGCGACTGGCTCTACGCCAAACAGTGTGGCGAGCTGGGCACCCCGATGGACGGCAATGGCAACCCGCAGCCGCTGCTCATTCTCGGTATGGGCAAGCTGGGTGGTGGCGAGCTCAACTTCTCCTCGGATATCGACCTTATCTTCACCTTCCCCGAGAACGGCTACACGGTTGGCGGGCGACGCGAGCTCGCCAACCAGCAGTTTTTTATCAAGCTGGGCCAGCGCATCATCAACGCCCTCCACCAGCCCACCCAGGATGGTCAGGTGTTCCGGGTCGATATGCGCTTACGCCCCTTTGGCGATGCGGGCCCGCTCGCCATCTCCTTCGCCGCCATGGAGGATTATTACCAGCACCACGGCCGCAACTGGGAGCGCTACGCCATGGTCAAGGCGCGGGTGCTGGGCCCCCAATGCGAGCACGCAGTGGAGCTCGCCGAAATGCTGCGCCCCTTCGTGTTTCGCCGCTATATCGACTTCGGCGTTATCGACGGCCTGCGCCAGATGAAGGCGATGATCGCCGCCGAGGTGCGCCGCAAGGGGCTGGAGGGCAACATCAAGCTGGGGGCTGGCGGCATTCGCGAGGTGGAGTTTATCGCCCAGGCGCTGCAACTTATTCGCGGCGGTCGTGAACCGGCGCTGCGGGTGCGCCACCTGCCGGAGGCGCTGGCCGCCATCGCCCAATGTGGCGCCCTCGAATCTGCCCATTGCGATCGCCTGCTGCAGGCCTATCGCTTCCTGCGTCGGGTCGAGAACATCTTGCAGGAGATCGGCGATCAGCAGACCCAGACCCTGCCCACCGAGGAGCGGGATCGCCAGCGGCTGATCGCGGCTCTGGGTTTTGCTGACTGGGGCGCCTTTATGGCTCATCTCGATGAGGAGATGGCCGCCGTCCATCAGGAGTTCGCCGCCGTGGTGGGGGAAGAGAAAGAGGCACCCGCCCATCTGGAGCAGCTCTGGCTCGATCTCTGGCGCACCGAGCTCGACGCAGCCGAGCTGGAAAAATTGCTGACTGCTCAAGGGGTCGTCGAGCCCGCTCCGCTCTGCGCTGCCCTGCTGCGCTTCAAGGAGGAGTACAAGCGCCGTCAGGTGGGGCCGCAGGGGCGCATCGCACTGGACTGGCTGATGCCGGAGCTGCTGCGGCTGGTGGTCGCCAGTGAGCAACCCGCCTGCCTGTTCGAGCGGGTATGCGAGCTGCTGACCCGCATCTTCACCCGCAGCGCCTATCTGCAACTGCTGGCGGAAAACCCGGGCGCCCTGCGCCAGCTGGTACGGCTGTGCGACGCCAGCCATCTGGTGAGTGAACAGCTGGCCCGCTACCCCATCCTGCTGGATGAGCTGCTCGATCCCCAGCACCTCTACCACCCCACCCCGCTCGATCAGTACAAGCCCCAGTTGCGCCAGTTCCTGCTGCGCATCCCCGAGGAAGACGTGGAGCAGCAGATGGAGGCGCTGCGCCAGTTCAAGCAGGTGCAGCTGCTGCGCATCGTGGCGGCCGACATCGCCGGCGCCCTGCCGCTGATGAAGGTGAGCGACCACCTAACCTGGCTGGCGGAGGCGATCACCGAAGAGGTGGTCAATCAGGCCTGGGCCCAAATGAGCGAGCGCTACGGGGTGCCGCCCGAGGTGGCAACCAGCGGCCAGCGCGGCTTTGCGGTAGTGGCCTACGGCAAGCTGGGCGGCATCGAGCTCGGCTACGGCTCGGATCTGGATCTGGTGTTCCTGCACGGTGGCGATCCCAACAGCTACACAGATGGTCGCAAGCCCATCGACAGCCGCCAGTTCTACCTGCGCCTCGCCCAGCGGATCCTGCACCTGTTCAGCACCCGCACCCCGTCCGGCATCCTCTACGAAATAGACATGCGGCTGCGTCCCTCCGGCGACTCCGGCCTGCTGGTCTCGTCCCTCTTGGCTTATGAGCAGTATCAGCAAAACGAGGCGTGGACCTGGGAGCATCAGGCGCTGGTGCGGGCCCGCCCCATCTATGGCGATGACGCCATCGTTGCCGAGTTTGCCCGCATCCGCCGCGATGTGCTGGCCAAGGAGCGGGAGCTGCCGACCCTGGCCCGCGAGGTGCGCGAGATGCGCCACAAGATGCGGGATCACCTGCTCAAGGCGGGGGCTGGCGAGTTCGACCTCAAGCAATCCCCCGGCGGCATGGTGGATATCGAGTTTATCGCCCAGTATCTGGTGCTGGCCCACGCCTGCGGCGAGCCCGATGCCCTCACCTGCTGGTCCGATAACGTGCGCATCTTCGATGAGTGCGTCATGGCGGGGGTGCTGACCCTGGAGCAGGCAGAGGGGCTGAAACAGGCCTATCTGGAGATCCGTAACCTCGGCCATCGCCTCAATCTCTCGGAGATCTCCCGCAAGGTGAGCGACGATCAGCTGCAGAGTGAGCGCAGCCATGTCCTCGGCGTCTGGCAAACCCTGCTGGGGGAGTAATTCCCGCCAGCGGCAATGAAAAAGGGCCCGCCTGAAGCAATTCGGGCGGGCCCTTCCCTATAGAGTTGCCAGGCCAATGCCTAGTCCGATACGACACTCACAGAACGGTCTCCACAATAAGAAAGAGCCCGCACGGGGCGGGCTCTGCATGGGGATAAAACGAAAGGCTGGGGCTATTTGAACAAGCCCTTGAGCAGCTGGTCAGCCACCCCTTTGACGGCTTCATTGTCGGCCTTGTCCCCCAGCAGCTTCTTGAGGCCGCGTTCGGCCTCCTTGCGGGCTTTATCCTCCAACAACTTGTTGTTGCTGAGCAGCGCCTTCACGTCGAGCTGGTAGCTGGGGGCTTGCCAGTGACCGCCGATCCGCACCGGAATGGTGATCTCCTTGAGCTCATCCACATCCTTCCCTCCCTGCCCCTTGCTGCTCTCGACGATGGAGGTAAGGAACAGGAAGTCGAGGCTTTCCGTCACCAGCGCAGTCTGCCCCTCCCCCTTGACCCGCAAGGCCGGGGCAAAGAGCTGGATGTCGTTGCTGCGGGCGACGCCATCGGCAATCTGGAAGCTGGCGGTCAGGGCGCTGAAGTCGGTCTTGCGCACCTCCTTCACCTGCTCGGCCCCCTTGCCGGTGAGGGTGGCCCGCGCCTCGCGGATCATCTCCGGCAGGTTGATGCCATGCAGGGCGCCGTCGCTCAGCTTCAAGGTCACCTTGCCCTGCATCCCGTTGCGCAGTGCCAGCACGGAGAGACCACGCCCCTGCACCTGCACATCGAGATCGCCCTTTCCCTCCAGCAGATCGCTCTGGGCCAGAGTCTGCAGCAAGGGACGAATGTTCACCCCAGTCACCTGCTTGTGCACCTTGTAGGTGGCGGGCTGCTGGCGTGCGTCGAGTACCCCGTTCGCGTTTACCTGACCGCCTGCCACGGTCGCGCTGAACTGTTTGAGCGTCAGCAGTCCCTTGGCCAGAGCCACCTGCAGATCGACTGCGCCAAGATCCAGCCCTTTCAGGCGCAGGCTGCCAAGTTGCAACCGACCATCCAGATCCACACCTTTGAGCGCACCCAGATCCGGTTCAACCGCGGAGAGGGCTTCGCTCTTGCCGGTTACCGCTTTATTGTCACTTGCAGCGGCACTGGAAGCACCGGCCGCCGGTTTGTCCTCTTTCGCCTGTGCGGTTGTGGTCGGTGCCGATTTGGCGAGCCATTTGTCGAGATCCAGCTTCTCCCCCTTGAGATCGAAGCTGATCGAGGGAACAGCGCCAAGCTGCACGGTTCCATCACCACTCAGCAGCGTCTCATCGGCACTCATCACCAGCTTGCTCAGGGTAATCAACTGCTTGTCGATCTCGGCGCGGGCAAAGCCGGCCAGTTTCAGCTTCATCTGCGGGCGTGGCAGCGCATCACCTTCCAGCGCAGCCGTCAGCACCATATCGGAGAGCTCGGCCAGCTTCATCTCTTTATCGAGCCTTCCCTTGAGTGTTCCTTCCAGCGAGCCAGCCAGTGAAGCTTGCTGCCCCTCTACCTTGGCACCCTTCAGCGCCAACGTGAGGTTGCTCCACTCACCAAGGGCCAATCGGTCTCCCTTGATGGAGAAACTGTCGAGTCGCAGGGATGGGTCACTCAGACTGCCACTAAGGCTCAAGTCTTTCAGTTCACTGGCCATCACCTCCTGCGCCAGCTTGATTTGGGTCTGCCCTTTAACATCGAAAGCGAGCTTGTCGGCACTCCCCTTAGCGTCCAGCGTCACGGGTACCCACTGACCGGTGGCCAGCTGCCCCATATCGAGATCGAGGCGATCCAGTCGCAGCGACGTGCCGCTGCGATCATCCTGTACCAGCGCACTGGCCTGGGAGAGCGCGACCCCCTGCAAGCTGATCTGCCAGGGCTTGCTATCAGCGGTTGGCGCAGGGGTTGCGGGGACGACCGGTTCGCTTGCATCAGCAGCGGCATCTTTGATCAGTCCGCTCAGATTGGAGCTGCCATCCGCCTTGGTCTGGATAAAGAGATGGGCGCCACTCAGGGTCACCTTGCCGATCTCCATACGATGGGAGAGCAGCGGCAACAGGGCCACCGAGGCCTCGCCCTGCTCGAAACGAACCAGATCCGGTTCGGCAAAACCGGCCGGATTGCGCAGAGCGACCTTCTCCAGCGAGAGGCCGAGACTCGGCCAGAAACGCCAGTCAATCTCCCCCGCCATCACCAGCTCCCGGCCTGTGCTCTTGCGCACCTGTTCAGCCAGTTGGGGCTTGAATTGATTGGGGTCGATAAGGCTTATCAGCGTCACTATGGCCAGCAAGGCCGCCACGGCGATGCCGAGCAAGATGAGAACTATCTTCTTCACGATATGCTCCTTGAATCCGGATCCACTGCTGACTATACCACTCACCGTCTGACGAATGGCGTCTGCGGGACAAAAGCGGACAAGGATGAGACAGGGATGGTCGCTGCCAATCCCCATCGTCATCAGCAGGGATCAGGCTTGCAAAGAGGATTGCTGCAGCCGCGCCACCGCGGTGCGCGTCGATTGGAAAGCAAAGCGGGACAAGGGAATATCGCTGATCTTCAGCCACTGACAGGCGGCCACATCATCAGCTGGCTGGATGACCGGTTTTTCACTCAGCCTGATGGCGAAGAAGGTGTCACAGGTGTGGTAGGTGATACTGTCGTAGGGATAGATATTGGGGTATGAACCAAGATAGGTAAAAGGTTGGGCGCTGACATTGAGCCCCAGCTCCTCCTGCAATTCCCGCACCAGCGCCCCCTCCAGCGACTCGCCGGGATCGACAAATCCGCCCGGCAGATCCAGCAACCCCTTGCCAGGATTACGGGCACGCACCGCAACCAGCACCTCGTCCTGCCAGCAAAGCGCCACCATCACAGCCGTCGCCACATTTTGGAAAAAATGAAAACCGCAGCCACAGCGAAACTCTTTAGGGCTGACGCTCTGCAGGGTTTGACCGCCGCATTTTGGACAAAACATGGGCTATCTCCGACGAAATAAAGCACCATTTTACGCTGTTGTGACCGTTTTTTATGAGTAAAACCGACGGGGAAGACTAGGCATTCAAAGGGAGAGGAATAAAACGGGACAATTATCAGACGATTTAATAAATTGCATGCAACAAAAAACCCCGCTCGATGAGCGGGGTTCTTAAATTTGGTGCCTGGCAGTGTCCTACTCTCGCATGGCGAATGCCACACTACCATCGGCGCTACCGCGTTTCACTTCTGAGTTCGGCATGGGATCAGGTGGTTCCACGGCGCTATGGCCGCCAGGCAAAATCTTAATCTAGAAAGCTGACGTGAATAACAACTTGGCTAGTTTGCCTTGTCACTATCACTGAATTTGAGTAGTTCGTTCTATTTGCTACAAGCCTTAGAACACTTCTTGGGTGTTGTATGGTTAAGCCTCACGGGTAATTAGTACGGGTTAGCTCAATGCATCGCTGCACTTACACACCCCGCCTATCAACGTTGTGGTCTCCAACGGCCCTTTAGGACCCTCAAGGGGTCAGGGATGACTCATCTCAGGGCTCGCTTCCCGCTTAGATGCTTTCAGCGGTTATCGATTCCGAACTTAGCTACCGGGCAGTGCCACTGGCGTGACAACCCGAACACCAGAGGTTCGTTCACTCCGGTCCTCTCGTACTAGGAGCAACTCCCTTCAATCATCCAACGCCCACGGCAGATAGGGACCGAACTGTCTCACGACGTTCTGAACCCAGCTCGCGTACCACTTTAAATGGCGAACAGCCATACCCTTGGGACCGACTTCAGCCCCAGGATGTGATGAGCCGACATCGAGGTGCCAAACACCGCCGTCGATATGAACTCTTGGGCGGTATCAGCCTGTTATCCCCGGAGTACCTTTTATCCGTTGAGCGATGGCCCTTCCATTCAGAACCACCGGATCACTATGACCTACTTTCGTACCTGCTCGACCTGTCCGTCTCGCAGTTAAGCTGGCTTATGCCATTGCACTAACCTCCTGATGTCCGACCAGGATTAGCCAACCTTCGTGCTCCTCCGTTACTCTTTGGGAGGAGACCGCCCCAGTCAAACTACCCACCAGGCACTGTCCGCGAGCCCGATTCAGGGCCCTGCGTTAGAACATCAAACATACAAGGGTGGTATTTCAAGGACGGCTCCAGCGCAACTGGCGTCACGCCTTCAAAGCCTCCCACCTATCCTACACATGTAGGTTCAATGTTCAGTGCCAAGCTGTAGTAAAGGTTCACGGGGTCTTTCCGTCT